>NZ_CP043449.1:4800000-7565189 GCF_003286435.2 Mucilaginibacter metallidurans | reverse complement strand
TCTCAAAGCTTTAATCGGCTCAAACCAGGTTTTAAAACTCTGGGCCGGTATGTTGTCTTTGATGATCTGAAGGCAGCTATTCCAAACGTTCGTACAAGTTTTTTCCATATAAATAAAAGTAAAATATTGATTTCCAACCCCAGCGAAACAACTTTTGGCCTTGCTACGGAACATCGAATATTGCCAAAAAAAGCTTATAAAAAAATTAAATTTTCACTTTTTTAACATTTGGCTTTTTACTAACAAATTCGATTTTTTAATGAAATTTTTGTATGGATAACATAATTTTTGGTATAAAAATCACAATCCAAATATTTCTCAATTGTTTTTTTCTTTTTTTGAAATTTCAAAAAAAAGAATAATAAAACCGCCAGTTACAACCCTTAATTATACGTCAAAACAGGGGTAATTGTTGAGCCGTTTCAGCTATTATTATAAACTAAAAAATAATGCGCTGGTTTAGTGTTTTATAAAATTAAAAATTAACTTTTTTTGATTTGCGGCACGCAATAAACACATACCTAAAAGCCTCACCCGATCCTAATATTCCCCAAAAACGCCGCGCAATACGTCGGCAATCTCTCCCAGGGTTGCATAGCTCTCTACCGAAGTTACTATAAACGGCATTAAGTTTTCAGCACCGGCAGCAGCCATTCTCAAAAGATGTAAACTTTTCTCAACTTCTTCGCTATTACGCGCCTTTTTTAGCTCTGCAATTTTTTCCGATTGCATTTTTCTGATCGCATCATCCACCCTAAACACGTTAACGGGAGCTTCCCCCTGCTGGGTAAACCTGTTAACACCTACAATCACTTTTTCGCCGGTTTCAATCTCCTGTTGGTACTGATAAGCAGAGGCTGCTATTTCCTGCTGGATATAATCCTGCTCTATGGCTTTTACCGCGCCACCCATCGCATCTATCTTATTTATATATAATTGGGCTGCTGCTTCTATCTCATCTGTCAAAGCTTCGATAAAGTATGAACCGGCAAGCGGATCAACCGTATCGGTAACACCGCTTTCAAACGCGATGACCTGCTGAGTGCGCAAGGCTATTTTGGCTGCGGCTTCTGTCGGTAACGACAAGGCTTCATCATACCCGTTAGTATGCAATGATTGCGTGCCACCCAGCACGGCAGCCATTGCCTGGTTGCTTACCCTTATAATATTATTAAGAGGTTGTTGTGCTGTTAATGTTGAGCCGCCCGTTTGCGTATGAAAGCGAAGCTTTTGAGCGCCGGCATCGGTAGCTCCCAATTGTTTAGTAATATGCGCCCACATACGCCTGGCGGCCCGAAACTTGGCTATCTCCTCAAAAAAATTGCTATGACAGTTAAAAAAGAAGGAAAGCCGCTTGGCAAACACATTAATATCAAGCCCTTTATCCAACGCGGCCTTTAAATAAGCTTTGCCATTGGCCAATGTAAATGCAAGCTCCTGCACGGCGGTTGAGCCTGCTTCGCGGATGTGATAACCCGATATGGAGATAGTATTCCATTTGGGCACCTCTTTACTGCAGTATTCAAATACATCGGTAATGAGCCGCATGGATGGCGCAGGGGGATATATATAGGTACCACGGGCAGCATACTCTTTTAATATATCGTTTTGAATAGTACCCGAAATCTGTTTCAGATCAGCACCCTGCTTTTTTGCCAGGGCAATGTACATGGCCAGCAAAACAGGAGCGGTTGCGTTGATGGTCATTGAGGTGGTGATATCCTTCAACGCGATACCTGCAAACAGGATCTCCATATCCTTTAACGAATCAATAGCTACCCCTACCTTGCCCACCTCACCTTCGGCAAGGGCATGATCGGAATCATAACCTATTTGCGTAGGAAGATCGAAGGCTACCGAAAGTCCGTTTGTTCCCTGGCTTAATAAATAGTGGTAGCGCTTGTTTGATTCTTCGGCGGTTGAAAAACCGGCGTATTGACGCATGGTCCAGGGTTTGCCCCGGTACATATCTTTTTGGATACCGCGGGTAAAGGGGAACTCACCGGGCAATTCACTCATATTTGAAGGTTCGGTATAAACCTCCTTAATTTCGATACCCGATGTAGTGGTAATTTTTTTATCCCTGGCCATAAGCTTAGTATAATTCTTCCATGTCCTGCCTGATGAGCCCAAGCGCCACATCATAAGGGTTATCTTCAAGCTTACTTAAATGTACCAGGATAACCTTACTTAACTCAAGTGCCGAGGTATCAGGAGGTAAAGCCTTTACAGCATTATTGATCATGTTAATGGTATCGTCCTTCACCCTTTTTACCACGTTCCAAACCCGGGCGCTTACATAAATTTGCTGCGTAATGTTATGCTGAAACTCGTTGCGCACCTCGTTAACAATAATAGCCTGCAATTCGGCGGCGGTATCGGCCGATCCGTTAAGGCGGATAAGTAAACTTGCAGGATTAACCCTTTCAATAAAAAGTACAACCCTTTCATAGGCCTGTAAACGTAATGGCAGGGTTTGATTACTGATGGTACGTTTTAATTCCAATAACTGGATACTTTCTGATTTATCAAGATATGGTTTAAACAGGTAAAAAGCGATATACACAACGCCTAAGCCCGAAATAGTATATTTTAAAATATCAAACAAAAAAGGTAGAGTGGGCATGTTTATAAATGTTATACAGGGTCATAAAATTATGACACTAACAAAAATCTGCATTTTACGTTATATTTGTGTTGAATAAATAAAATAAAGATGAGTATAGCTGTTGAAGCTGCTCCGGTTTCTTTTACACCGGGCGCAGTAAAGGAACTTTTTAAATTAAAAGACCAGCAAGAAATAAACGACGAATTTGGTTTACGTGTTGGTGTTGAGGGTGGTGGCTGTTCGGGCATGAATTATATTTTAGGCTTCGACATGAAAAAAGACGGCGACCAGGAATATATTATTGATGGTATTAAAGTTTTCATGCACAAAGCGCACGGTTTATACCTGGCCGGTATGCAAATCGATTACCAGGACGGATTAAATGCCCGTGGTTTCACTTTCAACAACCCTAATGCTGCCAGCACCTGCGGCTGTGGTTCTTCATTCTCGGTTTAATTACCCCCGGTTAAAATATAGGAAGCCGTTTCATTGTAAAACATGAAGTGGCTTTTGTTTTTGAAGGGCTACAACAATAATACGGTAAATCATTAAGCGGTATATATATTTAGTTAACGAGTGATATTTAAACCCACTATTTAATATCAGATATCGTTTTCCTGATCCAATCTGGCACCGTTCCATCGCCATAGCCCTGGCTGTTAAACCGTATAACCCCGTCCCTGTCAATAACCAGGCTCACCGGGCACTCATCAACTCCATAGTAAGAAAACAAAGGCATCGAATCGCTAACCACATGGTATTTAAATGGCGACACCTTCAGGAATCGCTCCACCTGTTCAGTTTTATCTAACGAAATTGCAATAAATACAACATCCTTATTATCCTGATAAGCGTCGACAAGGCGGTTCAGTTCGGGCATTTCATATCTGCATGGTGGGCAGGCAATAAACCAAAAATTGAGCACAACTATTTTCCCTTTCAGGTCCGCAGCGGTAATTACATTACCGTTAACATCTCTCATATTGAAAAAGCTAAAGGTATTGCCCGTTTTAAAAAACCTGGTTTCGGGCGGCTTAATAGAATTAGCCGGCAAAATACCATCGGCAAGCGGATCACGTTTGGTTAATATAAAAGCAGAGCTATCACTATCATGCTGTACGGGCTTCAACATATAATAGCCGGTTGCCATCAATTCACGCCATTTAGCATACGTATATTTTTCGCTTTTGGCATTGGTAACTACCGTTTTTTGATTGAAACCATATTGTTCTATCGGCCGTGTTATTTCAATCTGACCATATGCGCTTGAAATACTAAAAACAAGCGATGAGATAGCAAACAGGATATAATAATTTTTCATTTTAAGGTTTAAATTCAACGGAAAATTATAACATAAATAGCACGTTACCAAATCGGGGCTTTAGCCACACCAATCACAAAAATTAAGTTAAATCAGCATGTAACAAACTGGTATAATGCTTAGTCATACAGCAAGTTTTTTATATTTATACCATGCCGGTAAAAACCTCTTACAAAGAAAACATTTCCATTGCATTACAGTCTATAGCCGGCAACAGGCTGCGCACCTCGTTAACCGCGCTCATCATAGCTATTGGTATCATGGCGTTGGTGGGTATTTTAACGGCCATTGAAGGCATCAGGCAGTTCACCAACGATGCTTTTGCCGATCTTGGCGCCAACACATTCACCCTGCAAAACCGCGGCGAGGGGTTGAACTTCGGCAACGGCGGGCATCGTAAAGTGTATCCGGCCATTACTTATGACCAAGCTGTACGCTTTAAAAATACTTTTAAATTGCCGGTAGCTGTAGCCATTAATTTAGAGGTAAATGGTACCGCAGTAGCCAAATACGGCAATCAAAAAACCAATCCAAACATATCTATCTCCGGCTCAAACGAAAATTACCTGGTTACAGCAGGTAAAAAGCTGGCTTTCGGGCGTAATTTTTCAGCTTCTGAACTGGAACATGGATCGAACGTGGTCATTATTGGCGATGAGATTAAAAAGAAACTGTTTAAAACCGAAGACCCGATAAATAAATCGATATATCTTGGTACCGATAGGTTCAGGATAGTTGGTGTATTTGCATCAAAAGGCTCAAGTTCATTCGGAGGCGATAAATTTTGCGTGATCCCTGTATTGAAAGCTAAACAGATAGACAGTACCAAGAATGCGTCGTTCACGGTAACTATTAAAGTAGCCAGTCCCGGCGCCCTTGACGCTACCATTGGCGAAGCTACCTCCTTATTCAGAAACGTAAGGGGGCTTAATGTAATTAACCAGGATAACTTTGAAATAAGCCGAAGCGATTCCATTCAAAAAGAGCTTTCAGGTCAACTTGCAGGTATTACAGCCGCCGGTTTTGCTGTAGGTATTATCACGCTCATCGGCGCCGCCATAGGGCTTATGAATATCATGCTGGTATCAGTAACAGAACGCACCCGCGAAATTGGTGTGCGAAAAGCTATAGGAGCAACCCCGGCAATCATTCGTAAACAATTTTTAATAGAGGCTATAGTGATCTGTCTTATAGGCGGTGCAGCAGGTATGATACTGGGCATGGCTGCCGGAAACCTCATTGCCGTACAAATAAGCGGCGCATTTGTAGTGCCATGGGGATGGCTGTTCTTTGCAGTGGTGTTGTGTACGTTTATTGGTTTGATATCGGGTTACTACCCGGCAAAAAAAGCAGCAAAACTGGATCCGGTTGAAGCTTTGAGGTACGAATAGCAATAAATGCCGAACTAAAAAACGCAACGATTATATTTACAAAAATTATTACCAAAGCACTACAGAAACAGCAAAGTGCAATTTAAAAGAAAGAGGTCACCCTTAAACTTTTAGATGACCTCCTTATAGAAAACGTTTATAATTTAAACGACGGAATAATTTGCCACTCCACTATACCATTCCTGGGCGTGGCCATATGCGGTATAGGTTACGTTTATTGTACAATTCCCGTTTGCATCGATAGAGTAAGTACCACTTGCTGTACCGGCACCTACCGCGTTATCAGGGCTAGTCCCAAAATACTCAACCAAAAATGTGTTAATGTTACCGCTATTCGTTTGCCCGCGCCCGCTTAATGTAACACTATTATTGCCATTGCTAAAATAAAAATCATATTGCACCAACCTGGCATTTAGCCTGGTAATGTGAACTGATTTTAATTTATAGGCATTTTTTGACTTAGCGGGTGAAAACCCGAATAATACTTGACTGCCAATTGCCAATAAAACAATTAACACCACTTTAAAGAGTTGTCTATTTTTCATAATAATATAGCTTTTGATATAAAGTTATATTTATTATATATAAAATACAAGCAAAATACCAACTTATTATTTTACAAAAATAACAAATGTTAATAAAAACAACACCGTACCTTTTCCCCCTAAAGGTTTTGAAATAACTCGTAAACAGGATATTTCCTTCATTCAGCGCGAAAATACGCTATCGCCAAACTCCAACTATAAACTATATTAATATTTATAAATGAAGAAGGTACATTAAACTTACCTTCTTCGGGATGTTTTTTTTAACAACATCTCTATGTATTTCTATAAATACGCCATACAATATTCAGAACAGCGAATCTTGTATAGCGTATACATCAGGGTCCTCTGCGAGAGACACTTATGGGATGTTAGCATTTAAAACAAATAAAAAATCGTTATTGCTTCGTACCACAACAACGATTTTTTAGGCCATATCATTTTTTGCAATACTGCTTTTGCTAAAACAACATCTTATTCTTAAGCGGATAGTCGACAAGCAATTTTTCAATATAGGTTGTTCTTAGTGCATCGCCAAATGCTGCGGCGTGCCTTAAGTGGTGCATATCACTTGAAATAAAATCTATCAAACTATTATCAACCAGGTCTTCGGCCATCTTCTTTATCTCCTTGCCGTAATACCGGTAAGAGATATGGTGTTAAGCTGAAAGTCGACACCCCAACTGTGCAAATTTTTCAATTTCTCTAAATCAAGGTATTGATAGCGCTCGGGTGGGCCAAAATAGGTTTATACCCTTTATCATGAAGCTTTTGAATTACACTGTAAGTATTTGGCGGTTGATTTATAAATGAAAATTCAAATAATACGTGGTTGTCGCCCATTGTCATGATCGGGCCGTTCTCTACACGTGCTTCAAACGTTTCATCAAAATAGTGTTCGGCAGCGGCTTCAACAGGTATATCAATCCCTTGTTTAACCAACTCGGCTTTTAATATAGTAAGCGCGTTCCCTATGGTTTCGGGCGTGTTGCGATAAAAATCTATCATGATGTGTGGCGTAGCGATAACTTTTTTTATCCCCAATTCCATCATCTTTTTTATCAACTCTACCGAATCTTCGGGTGTTTTAGCACCATCATCAATCCCAGCTAACACATGCGAGTGCATATCAACCATGATTCCCTCATAATTGAATTTTGATTCCCTTATTACCTTCTTCTTCTTAAAAAGCCCGAACATTTTTTATCTATCGTTATACTGACTGCTGTAATATTGCTGGTAATGTCCTGACGTTACATCATTAAGCCAATCTTCATTAGTCAGGTACCAATCAACTGTTTTTTCCAAACCTTCCTCAAAAGTTATACCCGGCACCCAACCTAAATCATTTTTTAATTTGGTTGCATCGATAGCATATCTCAGGTCATGCCCGGCCCTGTCTGTCACAAAAGTGATCAACTTAGCCGATTCTCCCTCAGCTCTGCCTAATTTTTTGTCCAATATACTGCAAAGCAATTTGATCAGGTCGATATTTTTCCATTCGTTATGCCCGCCTATATTATAGGTTGAGCCCGATTTGGCATTATGAAATATTACATCAATTGCCCGCGCATGGTCTTCAACCCAAAGCCAGTCGCGGATATTTTCGCCCTTACCATATACCGGTACAGGTTTACTTTGCTTGATATTATTAATTGCCAGCGGAATAAGTTTTTCCGGAAAATGGAATGATCCATAATTGTTTGAGCAATTTGATATAACGGTATCCATACCATAAGTATCCTGGTAGGCCCGCACAAAATGATCAGAACCCGCCTTTGAAGCCGAATATGGTGAATGCGGATCATAGGCGGTTTCTTCGGTAAACATGCCGTCTTCACCAAGCGTACCGTATACCTCGTCGGTAGAAACATGATAAAAACGGGTTTGATCATATTTGCCTTTCCAATGCTCGCGGGCGGTATTCAATAAATTTACCGTGCCTACCACATTGGTCATCACAAAATCAAGGGGGTTAGTGATCGACCGGTCTACGTGCGACTCGGCAGCAAGATGGATCACCGCATCTGGATTTTCAGCCGCAAAAAGTTCATTAATAAAAGCAATATCAACAATATCTCCCTTTACGAACTTATAATTAGGTTCATTTTCAATATCCTTTAAATTGGCCAGGTTACCCGCATAAGTAAGCTTATCTAAATTAACAATGCTGTAATCAGGATAGTTTTTCACAAACCTGCGCACTACATGCGAACCAATAAAACCAGCGCCCCCTGTTATAATGATCTTTTTCATTCCCTGCTGTTGATATTAATTGAACGGATTTTGAGCAATATATTTTTCCCACTCCCAGGCCGACGACATCATTTCGCCAATACCCAGTTTTGCTGTCCAGCCAAGTTTGGTTGATGATTTGGTAACATCGCCCCAAACCTGCTCTACGTCACCTTCACGGCGCGGGCCAATTTCATAGTTCAGTTTTTCGCCTGTTGTGCTTTCAAAAGCGTGAATTACTTCCAACACTGAAGTGCCGTTGCCTGTGCCCAGGTTAAACACATCATAACCTTTAAATTCGTCTTTTTCGGCAAGCCTTAACGCGGCAACGTGAGCTTTTGCTAAATCAACTACGTGAATATAATCGCGGATGCAGCTACCATCAGGCGTGTTATAATCATTACCAAAAACGGTTATTTTTTCGCGTTTACCTATGGCAGTTTGTGTAATAAAAGGTACCAGGTTTTGTGGTACACCTATTGGTAACTCCCCGATCAAAGCAGACTCATGGGCACCTACAGGGTTAAAATAACGCAACGAAATCACTTTATAATCGCTGCCGGAATTTACCATATCAATCAAAATTTCTTCGGCTATTTGCTTGGTATTACCATATGGCGATTGTGCAGGCTGTACCGGGGCATTCTCAGTAACGGGTAATTTTTCGGGCTGTCCGTAAACTGTGCAGCTTGATGAAAATACAAAATTGATAGCCTTACCGTAATAAGCTTCGAGCAGATTGATAAGAGAATAAAAATTATTCCGGTAATATTTCATTGGTTTTTTTACCGATTCGCCCACCGCTTTAAAGGCTGCGAAGTGGATGATACCACCTATTTCGGGTTCGGCAAGTGCAAGTGATCTAACGGCGGCTTCATCGCAAAGATCAAGCTTATGAAATACCGGGGTAAAGCCTAAGATCTTTGTAAGCTGATCTAATATTTTAGGGTCCGAGTTCGACAGGTCGTCAACGATAATGGGGTCATACCCCGCGTTAACCAGCTCAACAACGGTGTGCGAACCAATAAAACCCAAACCGCCTGTTACTAATATTTTCATGGTTTAAATAGAGAGTATGTTTGAATGTTTGGCAAAGTAAGCAGATTGTGACAATTCATCCGCTTTTATATTATAAAAAAGGCCAAAAAAATTAATTTCCGGCCTGGTTACCTTTACTTATTGTAATAGGTAAAGTCTTTATGGTTTATTTCATGTTCGGGCAACGACTTGAAGTATTCTAAGGTGATCTTCAAACCTTCACTCCGGGATACTTTTGGCTCCCAACCTAATATAGCTTTGGCCTTGGTGATATCCGGGCGGCGTTGCTTCGGATCGTCCGTTGGCAAAGGCAGGCTGATCAGCTCCTGATTGGTGCCCGTCAGCTTAATGATCTCCTCGCCAAATTGTTTTATCGTGATTTCATCAGGGTTGCCGATATTCACCGGCTGGGCGTAATCGCTGTGCAATAATCTGTAGATCCCTTCTATCAGGTCATCTACATAGCAAAACGACCGCGTTTGTGAGCCGTCGCCAAACATGGTCAGCGGTTCGCCCCGCAGTGCCTGCCCTATAAAAGCCGGTAACACCCTTCCATCATTCAGTCGCATCCTTGGGCCATAAGTATTGAAAATCCTAACGATCCTGGTTTCCAACCCGTGGAAGGTATGGTAAGCCATGGTAATAGCTTCCTGGAATCTTTTGGCTTCATCATACACCCCTCTCGGGCCTACCGGGTTTACATTACCCCAATATTCCTCTGGCTGAGGGTTGATGTTCGGGTCGCCGTATACTTCCGATGTGGAGGCGATCAGCATCCGTGCTTTCTTATTCCGGGCCAGTCCCAACAGGTTATGGGTTCCCAGTGAGCCTACTTTCAATGTTTGGATCGGAATTTTCAGATAATCTATCGGGCTGGCCGGTGAGGCAAAATGCAGGATATAATGCAGTTCACCCGGCACATAAACAAACTTGGATACGTCATGGTTATAAAACTCAAAGTTCTCCAGTTTGAACAAATGTTCTATATTCCTCAAATCGCCGGTGATCAGGTTATCCATCCCGATCACATGATAATCTTCCTTAATAAACCTGTCGCACAGGTGCGAGCCTAAAAAACCGGCCGCTCCTGTAATCAGGATTCTTTTTCTTTCTGTCATATTGCTACTGTTTTACGGCCTATACTGTTATAATAAAACCCATATTCTTTCATCCTGTCCAGATCATACAGGTTACGCCCGTCAAAGATTACGGGCGACTTCAGCTTTTCTTTCATAAAGTCAAAGTCTGGAGTACGGAATACCGGCCATTCGGTCACAATCAGCAAAGCATCTGCATCATCAAGGGCATTGTACCGATTGGTGGCATAGCTTATCTTATCGCCAAGTAGTTTTTTAACGTTTGGCATGCCTTCCGGGTCGTAGGCGGTTACTGTCGCCCCAGCTGCTAACAGCTCATCGATAATGTACAGTGCCGGTGCTTCGCGGATATCGTCGGTCTCCGGTTTAAAAGCCAGTCCCCAAAGGGCAAAATGTTTTCCTTTCAGTCCGCCTTCACCATAATATTCACGCATTTTAACTACCAGTCGCTTCTTCTGAGTTTCGTTCACTTCCATCACCGAGTTGAGGATCTTGAAGTCGTATTTATTTTCTTCGGCTGCTTTTGACAGGGCCTGCACATCTTTAGGAAAACAGCTGCCCCCATACCCCACACCTGGGAACAGGAAGCGTTTGCCAATGCGGCCATCTGCTCCTACCCCCTTGCGTACCATATCTACATCCGCCCCTACCAGCTCGCACATGTTTGCAATCTCGTTCATGAACGTGATCTTAGTGGCTAAAAATGAGTTGGCTGCATATTTGGTTAGCTCGGATGAGCGTTCGTCCATGTATAATATAGGGTTGCCCTGGCGCACGTAAGGTGCATATAAATCACCCATTACCTGGCGGGCTTTTTCATCTGTTGTACCAATCACTACCCTATCCGGTTTCATGAAGTCTTCTACGGCTACGCCTTCGCGTAAAAACTCGGGGTTGGATACCACAGCGAAGGGAACATCGGTATTGGCTTTCATCACTGCGGTTACCTTATCTGCCGTACCTACAGGTACCGTTGATTTGGTTACGATCACTTTATATTCGGTGATCAGTTTGGCGATATCTTTTGCCGCGCCAAGCACATAACTCAAATCGGCTGCTCCATCGGCTCCCGGAGGCGTTGGTAACGCCAAAAAGATCACTTTGGCCGGGGCTATTGCTTCGGCAAGATTAGTGGTAAAGGTTAGTCTTTCCTGTTTAATGTTACGCAGAAATAAAATATCAAGACCCGGTTCATAGATCGGCATCTCGCCATTCCGCATCTTGTTTACTTTTTCTTCCACGATATCCACACAGGTTACTTCATTTCCGGTTTCGGCTAAACAAGTTCCCGTTACCAGGCCTACATAGCCCGTACCAATTACTGCAATTTTCATAGTGTTAAATGTGTTTTAAATTT
The DNA here is from genome assembly GCF_003286435.2 of Mucilaginibacter metallidurans. Lineage (NCBI taxonomy): Bacteria > Pseudomonadati > Bacteroidota > Sphingobacteriia > Sphingobacteriales > Sphingobacteriaceae > Mucilaginibacter > Mucilaginibacter metallidurans. Next base: position 7,553,597 of record NZ_CP043449.1, on the reverse strand, counting down.
AAGTAAGCAATATTTGTATGATCAATCATATAACCGACTTATTATAGCACCGGGCGGGCCATAAACTAATATTGTAATTATTGTTATTACTTTTATGCCCGGCTAAGATAATCATTCAGCGTTAAAATTGATGTTATTATATAATATAGGTATCAAATTATATTCCCTTTTTATCCGTTTTGCCGCATTGTTTAACAACAAAGCAAAACTTTGGGTTGCAGGGCGTAAAAATCCTGTCTTTGTACGTATAGAAAGCAGTATTTGGTTTCATTTTGCTTCACTTGGCGAATTTGAACAAGGAAGGCCGATACTGGAAGCAATGAGAAATTTACACCCCAAAAAGAAAATAGTAGTCACTTTTTTTTCTCCTTCTGGATATGAGATCAGGAAAAACACACCGCTTGCCGACTACGTTTACTACCTGCCTTTGGATACTGCCCGAAACGCCCGCAGGTTTATTGATGCCATTAACCCTGAGATTGTCATTTTTACTAAATACGAGTACTGGTTCCATTTTTTTAATGAAGCAAACAAGCGTAATATCCCCCTGTATATCGTATCAGGCATCTTCAGGCTCACACAGGTATTTTTTAAATGGTATGGCGGTTTTAACCGCAGAATCCTAAGTCTGGTATCGCACTTCTTTTTACAGGATGAGGCATCTGTGCAGTTATTGAAAGGTATTGGTATTACCAACACATCAGTTAGCGGCGATACCCGGTTTGATCGCGTTTGGGCAAATGCGCAAAACCCTAAAGTGCTGCCTTTGATACAACAATTTAAAAACGGTCACAAGTTATTTATAGCAGGCAGCACCTGGCCACAGGATGAGAATATATTAACCAAATTAGTAAGCCAGTATCCCGACTGGAAATTCATCTTCGCTCCGCATGAAATACCGGAAGAAAAGATTAATAACTTGATAGAGTTGCTTCCGCAGGGAAAGGCGATCACTTTTTCTCAGCTAAGAACTGAGGCAGAAGGCTTAAAGTCAGGAGATTTTATTAACCAATCGCTTACATCTAACAATCTTCAATCGCTGGTGATAGATAATATTGGCATGCTTTCATCGCTTTATGCTTATGCCGACGTTGCTTACATAGGTGGCGGCTTTGGTGTGGGAATTCATAATACCCTGGAGGCAGCCGCGTTCGGTCTGCCGGTTATTTTTGGCCCTAATTATCAGAAATTTAACGAAGCCAGGGAACTTATAGCTATTAAAGCCGGTTTTAGCATCAGCAATGAAACAGAATTAAAAGATATTGTTGACACACTGGTTAATGACGAGGCGTTTTATAATATTACCCGTAAAAAGGTATTTAATTATGTGAAGGAAAATGTAGGGGCTACGGACATGATCATGAAGTATATCGATAAATAAAAAATGCCATTAATGATATGAGGAACGATTGAGAATTTGTACACCCGGTAAGTAAACCATGTATGGTGGATTTGCAGGAAGCAGAAGATTTCTCTTCACGCCCAGCTTCGCGCCCTTCGCCGTTCATCGAAATGACAATTTTATAAAAAGACTATTTCATCATTCAAAACAAAACATGGTTGTTTACTGTACAAAAGCCATAAATTCTTAATATTGCCTTAATGGGGTTTTTACATCTGCCCGGCTTGGGCAAAGCACATTTTCACGAGTATGGTACCGGTCAAAAACCGCTGCTGGCCTTTCATGGTTATGGCATGACTGGGAAACAGTTTCATGTACTTGATCAGTCTATCCTACCCCAATATCACATCTATGGTTTCGATCACTTTTTTCACGGCGAGAGCAGGCTGGATGGCTGGACAGAACAACAAATCGTGGCCGGGATGCCCAAAACCATGGTACGCGGCTACATGGAAGAATGGTTTAAGCTTCACGGCCGGCAACGTTTTTCGGTAATGGGCTATTCTATAGGCGCCAACCTGGCCCTGATATTGGTTGAAGAATATGCCGATATGATTGATGACATCATTTTAATGGCCCCTGATGGCCTGGCTGTATTTAAAGGCTTTCATTTTATATTGCATAATACGCTTGGACGCGCAATTTTCCGTACGGCCACAAAAAGCAAATGGCTGGCGCCTTTTTTAGTTAAAAGCATGAAAACCGTTGGCGCTATTGACGAAAGCCTTTACCGCATAGCTTATAATGAAATTGATACCGAACAAAAACGGCTTGACACCTATTATACCCTAAATTTGATCAGGCAGTTAAAGCCTGATGTGCAGAAAGTAGCACAACTAATCAATCAGCATAAAATTAAATGTTTGCTGATATTTGGCAGGCATGATAAACTATTCCCTAAATCGGCGGCAATGCCATTTTTAGGAATGCTCCATAATGCCGAAGTGCATGAAATTGAACTTGGGCACTGGTTGGTTACAAAGGCACTTGACGAGTATTTAGTTAAATAAACATGGTACCTTCGCGTAAAAAGAAATTTTGGAGTAAATTATTCATCCGTTGCGTAAAATGGTGGATCGGCCGTAATTTTAAAGAGGTTAATGTACAGCCCTTTGAGCCACGCCCGGGCCATTCAATATTGCTTTTGACCAATCATTTTAGCTGGTGGGATGGTTTCATTGCTAACCGGACAGCTGTTTATGATCTCAAAAAGCAATTTTACATCATGATGCAGCAGGACCAGTTCGATCAACATCGTTATTTCCGGTACATTGGTGCTTACTCCATTCAAAAGGGTTCAAGGGCGATACTCGACTCGCTCAGTTATTCGGCCGGGATATTAAATGATCCTGATAATCTCATCGTGATATTTCCGCAGGGCGAGCTCTATTCAAACCATGAAACGCATATACGTGTTGAAACCGGTGTTTATAAACTGATGCGACAGATAAAAGGCCCCTGCCAGGTGGTTTATCATTGTACCCTGATCGATTACTTTGAAAGCCTGAAGCCCCGTGCCTATGTCCATTTGTTTGATTTAGGTGTTGCCGGCGAACTTAGTTTTGAGCAGTTGAAGGAGAACATTAATAACGCACATCAGCAAGCGTTAAAAAACCAGATCAATATGGAACACTAATTAATTGACACTAATTTCCCGAATTATATCAAATTGACACTAATTTCATTTGATAAGCCATCAGCAAATTTCGTGTAATTCGATAAAATTGTCGCCGACATGCAATACATTCGTGTAAAATATGATCCGCAATAAAGAAAACTTTTTCATGACCCGTATTGTCCATTACTATGTTAAATGGATAGTTGGCAAAACGTTTCATGAACTGTTGTTTAACGACATTGTAATTGATAAAAATAAATCGGTGCTGCTGATAGGCAACCACTTTAGTTTTTGGGATGGGTTGATATTATACTGCGTAAACGATAAATTGCTAAAGAAAAAGTTACATGTCATGATCCTGGAAGAGACTGCCCGTAGCGAGCGCTTCCTGAAATTTGCCGGTGCTTTTTCGGTAAAAAAAGATTCAAAAAGTATCATCCAGTCCCTTGACTATGCGGCCGGATTGCTTACCGATCCGGCAAATTTGGTTTTGATATTTCCACAGGGCAAACTGTATGCTAACTTTGTTACCTGCATAAACTTTGAAAAAGGGATTATGAGGATCATTGAAAAAGCAAACGGGAATTTCCAGCTCGTGTTTGCTTCAACTTTTATTCAGTACTTTAAACATAAAAAGGCAACGGCAACCGTTTATTTAAAAAGCGAACCAGAAAATTACACCGGTAAAAGCATAAGTAAATTACAGGAAGCTTACCAAAGGCATTATGAAGCCTCCAAATTACTGCAAACCGAATTTGATATATAAAAAGTGACCATAGCTATATTAATAACCCTCTTTTTTATCATACTCAGGTTTGCGGTAACGCTATTCAATTATATCTCCAACCCTAAACTGCCCCATATAGGGCGGTATTATTCGGATAAAGTTTCTATCCTGATCCCTGCACGTAACGAGGCCGAAAACATATTAACCCTGTTAAATTCCATCCATCGGCAGGACTATAACAACTACGAGGTTATTATTTATGACGATGATTCAAGCGATGATACTTACCAGGTTTGTACTGAATTTGCCGCCGGGCGCCCTCATTTCAGGGTGTTAAAGGGAGATAAATTACCTGATGGCTGGATGGGGAAAAATTACGCCTGCCACCAAATGGCTAAACAGGCCGATGGTAAATATCTGCTGTTTTTGGATGCCGACGAACAAGTTAGTAACCGACTTATCAACAGTGCTGTGCACCGTATGCATTTGCACCAACTGGGTTTATTAAGCCTTTTCAGCAATCAAACCATGCTTACCCTCGGCGAGAACCTGGTAGTGCCTCTTATGCATTTCATATTGCTAAACCTGCTGCCTTTACGCCTGGTATATATATTAAAAAACGCCTCAGTAGCGGCCGCCAGCGGTCAGTTTATGTTGTTTGATGCTGCCATTTATCATAAACACCAATGGCACAAAGCGGTAAAAAACAAGGTGGTGGAAGACGTGGAGATCATGCGCCTCATAAAAGCGGAGCGTTATAATGGCGAGGCCCTGCTGGCCAACGGCATGATCAGCTGCCGTATGTACCGGGGATATGGCGAAGCTATAAACGGGTTCAGTAAAAATTTCCTGGCGGCTTTTAACTACAGCATCATTGGTTTTTTGGTGTACATTACCATCACTATTGCCGGTCCGCTGATTATCCTGACAACCCTGAACATGCCGCTGATACTTTTTACCGCAGGCCTTATTTTTCTTACGCGGATCATGATCTCCCTTTCGGCCGGTCAAAAAGCGGAGTATAACATCCTTTTACATCCTGCTCAAATGTTTAGCCTGCTTGTCGTAGCTGTTTTATCCATCCAAAGGTATCTCACCAAAACCACGATGTGGAAAGGGCGAAAAATTTGAAACCCATAGCATCCGATAATGCTGTCCAGACAAAAAACAGGATCTGTATCATAGTTATTTTCCTGTTTCACCTGGTAGGGTTGATAGGCTTTATTATCCCCTCATTAACCGTATTATTTATAACCCTGGTACCTTGGCATTTACTATTGATGCTTGGGATTATCATTTATAGTTATGACAATTTCGACAGCAGGTTTCTGCTGTTTGCAACGACCGCCTTCGGCATCGGCTTCATGGCCGAATACATCGGTGTACATACCGGTTGGCTCTTCGGGCATTATCAATATGGCAGAACACTTGGCATTAAACTATTTGAAATCCCCCTGATGATTGGGGTAAATTGGTTCCTGCTGGTCTATGCCGCGGGCATTACCCTGCAGCGAAGCCGCCTAAAAAGTACCTTGGTAAGAATACTTTCAGGAGCTATGGTCCTTACCCTGCTCGATGTGCTGATTGAGCCTATTGCCATACATTTTGATTACTGGCATTGGCTGGATGCAGGCGTTCCGTTTAAAAACTATGTTTGCTGGTTTGTGCTGAGTGCATTGTTGCTTTTTATATTTGAGCAGTTTAAATTTAAACGGCAAAACATTGTTGGCCCAACATTACTGATTGCGCAGTTTTTATTTTTTGCTGTTTTGAATTTGGTATATTGAGCTAAGTGATCAACTATTTAGTGATATAATAATCATCAAAATCAACGCAATCATTACAATCAACGGTTATTTTTGCCGTAAATTTGCAGCACCATGGGAGATTATCAGTTAAAAGTTACTATTGACCAGGATTCGGGCTTTTGCTTTGGGGTGGTTTATGCCATTGATATGGCCGAGGAGATTTTAGAAGAAGACGGCTACCTGTACTGCCTTGGCGATATTGTGCATAATGACGAAGAGGTTGAACGCCTGAAAGCAAAAGGCCTGCGCATCATTGAACACGACCAGCTTAAAGATCTCCATAATGAAAAGGTGCTCATCCGTGCCCATGGCGAAGCTCCCGACACCTACCGTACGGCTTTAGAGAATAACATCACCCTTATTGATGCCTCATGCCCGGTAGTGCTTAAACTGCAAAACCGCATCAAAACCTCATACGACTCGAACGAGAAGATCCTGATTTTTGGCAAGCACGGTCATGCAGAAGTGGTTGGCCTGCAGGGACAAACTAATGATGAAGCAATAGTTTTCCAGGATATTGCCGAGCTGGACAATGTAGAACTGCCGCACAACATTACGCTGTATAGCCAAACCACCAAGAGTATGGATAAATTCTACTCGGTTAAAGATGAGCTTATTTCACGCGGCTACGCCCTTAAGGCTAATGATACTATTTGCCGTCAGGTAAGTAACCGGGATAAAGACCTGCCCAAATTTGCAACGCGCTTTGATAAGATTGTTTTTGTATCGGGCAAAAAATCATCAAACGGTAAGGTACTGTATGAAGTATGCCGCAAGCACAACCCCAATACTTACTTCATATCCTCAACCGACGAACTGGATAAAAACATGTTTGCGCCAAATGATACCATAGGTATTGCCGGTGCAACATCAACCCCCATGTGGCTGATGCAGAAAGTAAAAGCCGCTATAGAAAGCTTTTAACAGCACGCTTTTTGCTGTAATAGGTAACATGCAAAAAAGTCCATCAAATATTGGTTTATTTGTGGCCGCGCTGGTAATTGGCTGCTGGGCAACAAGTATTACATTACTGATGCAATGGCATTTCAGTTTCAGCAATCCTCTTGTTTATGTACTGATGCTGGTGCAAATGCACCTTTATACCGGGCTGTTCATCACCGCTCACGATGCTATGCATGGTACAGTTTCGCCCGATAAGGGCTTAAATAACTTTGTGGGTTACCTCAGCACTTTCCTATATGCCTCGTTCTGGTACCCCCAATTGTACACAAAACACCACAAGCACCATAGCCACGTACATACCCATGAAGATCCGGATTATCATCAGGGCAGTTTTTTTGCATGGTATGTACAATTTATCCGCAATTACCTGTCCATATGGCAAATTGTGGTGATGGCTGTTGTATTCAATATCCTGAAGATCTGGATCCCGCAGCCAAACCTGATCATGTTTTGGGTTGCGCCCTCATTACTAAGCACATTACAGTTATTTTACTTCGGTACATACCAACCCCATAAAGGCGAACACAATAACCAGCACTTTGCCCGGAGCCAGCGCCGCAATCATTTGGCTGCATTTTTTAGTTGCTATTTTTTTGGCTATCATTATGAGCACCATGAATCGCCGGGTGTACCCTGGTGGAGATTGTGGAAAGTTGTTAAATCCAACCCGCGTTAGGGATCGGAGCGGATACCGGCCTGTGGCTAATGCCCGTGCAGTATGAGCGTAGAGCCCGGCCGCAGGTAACGCCCTAATCATATAAAAATAGCTGATACGTTAAATTACTTATCAACATATTTCCTGAAAAACAAATAACACAATTCCTAAATTCAATTTCTACTTTCAAACATTCACTTATCTTACACCTCATTTATTTGTAAATTGTGACCGACGTCATAACTTACGGAGCATTTTTTGCTATTTTTGCGCCTACAGTTATGGCTAAAAAAGGAATTTTACTGGTTAACCTGGGCACCCCGGATAGCCCCAGCACAGCAGATGTAAAGCGTTATTTGAATGAGTTTTTGATGGATCCGCGGGTTATTGATATCGGGGCCATTTCACGCACTCTTTTAGTCAAAGGCCTTATTGTTCCGTTCAGGGCACCTAAATCGGCCAAATTGTACCAGGCCATCTGGGACCCTAAAACAGGCTCACCCTTGTTACATTACAGTATTTTGCAACAGCAGGCTTTACAACAGCGCCTTGGCGATGGCTATATGGTTGAGCTGGCTATGCGTTACCAAAACCCTTCTATCGAATCGGCTTTGGAGAAACTGAAAGCAGCCCTTGTTGAAAGTATCCAGGTAATCCCTTTGTTTCCGCAATATGCTTCGGCCAGTACCGGGTCTGTTTATGAAAAGGTGATGGACATTGTTGGAAAATGGCCAACATCGCCGAATATCAGCTTCATCAACTCGTTTCATGATAACGAGCTCATGATTGAAACTTTTGCTGATAACGCTCAAAAATACAACCCGGATACCTACGATCACATTTTATTTAGCTTTCACGGACTGCCGCAAAGGCAGCTGATTAAAGCCGACCATACGCATAACCACTGCCTTAAATCGGCCGGCTGCTGTGAAACGCTTACCGATGCCAATCGCTTTTGTTATTCGGCACAATCACATCATACCGCGAAACTGATAGCTGAAAAAATGGGCATTCCGAAAGAGAAATATACTATCTGCTTTCAATCGCGCCTGGGCAACGACCCATGGGTGCAGCCTTACACCAGCGAAATCGTAGCTAAGCTGGCCAGCGAAGGTAAAAAGCGCCTCCTGGTATTTTGCCCCGCCTTTGTAGCCGACTGCCTTGAAACCGTATATGAAGTAACTACCGAATACGGTGACGAGTTTAGAGCGCTTGGCGGTGAGCATGTGCAACTGGTTGAGAGTTTGAATGATGCCCCTAAGTTTATAGATGCTTTAGTGCAGATGGTAAACCCATCTTAAGTGTACATCGGGTCGAAAGATAATCATAGCCTAACGGAATGCATGCGTTAGGCTTTTTTATTGCATAAAAAAAGCATCTGCCCATTGCTGAACAGATGCTGTACGATTTTTATATAATTGATAGTTTAACCTACTTTTACATTTACCGCATTTAAGCCTTTTTTGCCTTGCTCTACATCGTAGGTAACGCTATCGTTTTCACGGATAGTGTCGATCAGGCCTGAGACGTGTACAAAAACTTCGGCACCACCATTAGTTGGTGTAATAAATCCGAAACCTTTGGTTTCATTAAAGAATTTTACTGTTCCTTGCATTATATTTTTATTTAATTACTACAAAGGTAACATTAATTATTAACAATCAATTAAAAATAAGGACATTACACGTTTATAGTTTTCGGAAGTGTAATTCCCTGTTGAAAACTACGTCGTAAAAACAGCATTTATCAACTCCCGGAAGCCTTAACACTTAGTATTTTAACCTCGTTATTGCTGTAAAGGAACACTGCTGTAAACATGATATTCGCCGGGTTTTAGCGTCATGGAATATGTCAATGATGTTACACTTATACTGGTTTTGGTAATGTTATCATACCAGGTTCCGGCAGCCGGGAAGCTGATGCTGCCGGTTTGCGGCACCACGTCAAAATTGCCTACCACCTCAACATTCGCGCTGGCATCTTTTAGTTGGATTGTTTTAATGGGACCGGCAAGATCATAAGTAGAATTGGTTGAGGCAAATACAGCGTTCTTTTCCTTCATCTTGATCATTTTAGCATAAATGCCATATAAATGCCTCCTGTCAGGATCGGTATTATAGTTCCAGTAGATGGGTTTATTACTGGTGCGGCCTCCCTGGTTAATACTTACATCATAACCAAGCTCCCCAAACTGCCATAGCATCTTAGGCCCCGGAACCGAAAACAGGAACGCGGCTGCCATTTCTTCGCGCGCCAAACCTGTGTTTTTATCTTTTACATTGTAGCTGCCAACCGCATTGCCATAACTTTCATTTTTAAACTGCAAGCGTTCCTCATCATGGCTTTCAAAATAGCCTACCAGGTTATACGGCTGCGTAAACGTATGCTGATCATAAAACAAACCCTGAAAATTGGAGTTGGTTAGCCAGCCCATAGTAGCTTCGTTGGCATTATAGTTCAGGTTGTTCCAAAGCATCATGCCTTCGCCGGCCAGTTCTTTTTCTTCCTGGTTTGCCGCAAAATGTTCCAGTATTACGTAGAAGTTATTATTATCGATGCTTTTGATATAGTTGTTATAATCTTTCCAGATGGCTACACGACTGGCATCATATTGGCTCCATGCGTTCACGGCTGCATCAGACGTGCCATAGTTAACCTGGGTAAAACCTTTTGAAAGATCGAAGCGGAAACCATCTATCTTATACTCCGTCATCCAGAATTTGAGCACGTTTTTTACAAAATATTTAGTGTCGGCGCTTTCATGGTTGAACTGGTAACCTACATTGTAAGGATGCGTTGGATCCACATTATACCAGGGATTGTTGGCCGCAGGTTTGCCCGCTGTTGTATTAAAATACATTTGTACCATTGGCGATTGGCCAAAGGAGTGATTAAGCACTATATCCTGGATAACCGCTATACCCCGCGAGTGGCACTCATCAATAAAAGCTTTCAAGGCGTTTTTGGTACCGTAGTATTTATCAGGTGCAAAATAAAAAGACGGATTATAGCCCCATGAAAGATTGCCTTCAAACTCATTAAAAGGCATCAGTTCAATAGCATTAACTCCCAGGTTTGAGAGATACTTCAGCGTATCTGTAAGGGTTTGATAGTTATGGGCATCAATAAAATCGCGTAGCAATAACTCATAAATAACCAGGTTCTTTTTATCGGGGCGGGTAAAGCTGGTGTTTTTCCAGCTGTACGCAGGCTGACTGGCCTGAAAAACGCTTACATTACCGGTAGTTTTCGCGGTTGGATACTTTTTTAAGTTGGGATAGGTATCTGAAGAAATGTATGAATCATTATCGGGATCAAGCACCTTTTCGGTATATGGATCAGCTACCTTCAATGATTTATCAATATAAAACTGGTAACCATATTCAGCAGCGGGATCGATGTTATCAATTTGTACCCACCAGCGTTTGCCATCGGGTGTGTTATTCATCACGGCCTTGGTATCATTTACATCCCAACCGTTAAAATCACCTATTACTGATACGGATTTTTTGCCCGGCGCATACAGGTTAAAAATTACCGATTTACCCGAATTGATAAAGGTAACCCCATCTTTTGCACCAGCCGGCAACGCCTTTCCGGTGTTTACCACCGTATCACCGGGAACGTTCCCGGAATTGCCCGGCAAAACTTCCTTCTTTTTGCATGAAGTAAAACCGGCCAATAAAAGTCCGGCAATTAATAAGTAAACATTTTTAATGATCATATTTTATTATAATTGGTTTTTTGCGGTAAAACAGCTGGTAGCCGGTTGGTTTACAGGCCAAACGTACGCAACGCAATATCAGTAAAATAATTGGTAAAGTTACCTTTCATTAAATTATGTATTTATCAACCGGAATCATTCGCCCTTTGTACTATCTGTCAGGACAACCTTCAAGCCCTCCCTCCCCGGTGGAGAAGGTTTGAGTGGGACTAATTATTTCGCCGGCCTAACCCCTTCGCTGGTCATTACCACCCGCTTAATACTTCCATCTTTATTGTAATACAAATAATCGATGCAAACGGAACGGTGGAAACTGCCCGCATCAGGCACTAACGCCCCGTTATGATATATAAAATACCATTTGCCTTTAAACTCAATAATAGCCTGGTGATTGGTATTAGAATTTCCAGCTATTTCGTTAATGATCCCCTTATATTCCCATGGCCCGTTGATATTCCTGCTCATAGCATACGCTATTTTTTCAGGAAATTCATAGGCGTATGAAAGGTAATACCAGCCGTTACGCTCGTGGATCCACGGCGCTTCGGTGTAATGCGGCAGGGTGATGGTTTTAATCTCACCGTCAAGCTCGGTCATGTTGCTTTTTAGCTTGGCATAATAGCAAATGCCATTGCCCCAAAACAGGTAAGCCTGCCCGTCTTTATCAATAATAACTGTTGGGTCAATATCATCCCATGAATGCTTTACGGCCTTGGTCATATCGTTGGTAACCAAAGTGCTGCCACGGGCATCCTTAAACGGCCCCAGCGGACTATCAGACACCGCTACACCGATAGCTTTGCCATGAATAGTGCCATGTTCAACAGCCACATACCAGTAAAACTTGCCGTTCCGTTCAATCACCTGTGAAGCCCACGCATCGTCCCTGGCCCATTGAAAAGCCTTAACATTCATCGGTGAGGGATGCTCTGTCCAGTTCACCATATCGGTTGTAGTGAAGCAGGTCCAATCGTGCATGGTATAGCCGTTATGACCGGGCGCAGCTTCATCATGTCCGGTGTACAGGTATACCTTATCCTTATAAACCATAGCCGCCGGATCGGCGGTATACTTGTGCCTGATAATGGGATTACCATCCGAATGGAAAGTGGTATCGCGGGTTGTGGCATTGGCGTATGTCAGGTTGCCAAGTGTTAGGCCTAATGCGATGAGGTATTGTGATATTTTCATATTAGTCAATTTTAAATCATGGGCATTAAGCCTACGAGTCTTTTCAATTCCCTCCCTCGGGAGGGGTGCGATTGGTGAGTGTGGTAGCTGGGAGGGGTTTGTACGCTTTACCATGGAATTTGCGCGGCGAAGAAACCCCTCCCTACACCCTCTCAAGGGAGGGAATCGCACTTCCCAGCCCTCTTATTTCTATTCTTCCCCGTCCCGTGTCCTCACGGGTAACATCATCCAGAAGTTATTTCCTTATCACCGGCCATCCATCAATCCAATCCAGTCTCTCTATCCTCAACTTCGAAATCCCTCTATCAGCTGCATCATAGCCGTGGAAAATAATGTAATCCGCGCCGTCAAAGGTGCTTACACCGTTATGTCCAACACCGTACCAATCCTCATCGCCGGCCAATAGGATACTGCCGCCGCCTTTATTCATGGCGATACCATCTTTATCCAGGTATGGCCCTTTCAGTGTTTTTGAACGACCGATGATCATTTTGTAAGTGCTCTTCGGTCCTTTGCAGCAATAATCTATCGAGGCAAACAGGTAAAAATATTTATCGTGCTTAAATATAAACGGCGCTTCAATGGCATTACCTCCGGCATCAATAGGGTTACCATCAACGGCTGGCAGGTTTTCTGTCGCAACCTTTCTGCGGGTAGCGATGGTTGGGATATTGTTAATATCCTCGGCAACACTTAACCTGTCTTTATTCAGTTTCACCAGTTTTAATCCGTCCCAAAACGATCCGAAGATTAAATATGACGTACCGTCTTTGTCGGTAATTAAATTAGGGTCGATGGCATTCCAGTTGGTTTTGCCGGGGATTGATTGAATTACCTTGCCATGATCAACCCATTTATATGCCGGATCATTGGCATGTAATGTAGTATTAGTTGCAACACCTATGGCCGAAGTGTTTTTGCCAAAGGCCGATACCGAGTAAAACAGGTAGTACAATCCGTTGTAAAACGAAATATCCGGGGCCCAGATATGGCCTTTAAAACCAGGAATAGCGTCAAGAGCCCATTGCGGGGGCGTTGCAAATACCGGTTTCTCGGCCTTCCAGTGTATCCTATCTCCTGACGACCACATGGCGATACCATTACCCGTACAAAAGATATAATATGTACTATCCTGCCGGGTCATTACCGGGTCGTGTACCGATATATCAGTCCTTAGTTCCTGGGCATTACTGAAAATGCCCGGGAACAATAAGGATATGATCAGTAAGATCTTTTTCAAGGGTTATTTGTTTTTCAGCCTTACTATTTTGAATGAGTACGGTTCAACTGCCATCTTCAAGGTATTGCCCGAAATATTAATCTTGCTTTCAACAGGGCTAACTGCTGTAGGTGCGGTCAATGAATTTTCAGCATCCTTGTCATCCGCTTTTATTGTAGTAACCGTGGCCTGTTTTTGATAACCTTTTGAGCCGGTAATTTTAAAGCTCACGTTTTGCGCTGATGTGCTTGTATTCACAAACTTGATCACCAGTTCATTGGTATTCTTATCTAAACTGGCAGTAGCATAGCTATCATTTTGGCCGGCTACGGCCTCGTTGTTTAAGGTAAGCGGCACTACATCGGTACCTTTGTTAAGCGAAAACAATTGCTGCACATAGTAATTTGGTGTGGCATAGCTTTTCAGGTTATCAAACCAGATAAGGTTCGGTGTCCACTGCCAGCCTTCAACATGAGCAAAAAGCGGGGCGTATGAAGCCATGTTCACCACATCGGCATTACGCTCCAAACCGGTCATGAAGGCCGCTTCAGATAATGCGCACTCCCAATTGTTTTTGTTATCGGGGTTTACGGTTGATTTGCTTTGCGCAGCATATTCACCAGCGAAAATCTTAGGACCTTTACGATCATAATTATCATAACGACGGGCATTATCCCTGAACCATTTTGCAGGCGCATAATAATGCTCATCCAAAATATCGGCACCTAAACCGCGGAAAGTTTTATTTAACAGATCAAACTCTTTACCATCAGGCGATGGGCCTAAAGCCGATACGATTTTGATATCCGGGTATTTAGTTTTGATAGCTTTAGTGAAAATTTTCCAGCGATCGATATATTGCGGGCCCCATTGCTCGTTACCTACGCCGATCATTTTTAAATTAAACGGTGCCGGGTGACCGAGATCGGTACGCAGCTTACCCCATTTGGTGCTGGCATCGCCATTAGCAAACTCAATCAGGTCGAGCGCGTCCTGCACATAAGGATCAAGCTTATCCAAAGGCACCAGTTCGCCGGTGTTGAATTCGCAGGCCATACCGCAATTCAGGATAGGCAGGGGCGAAGCGCCAATATCCTCGGCAGTCATGAAATACTCCATAAAGCCCAGACCGAAAGTTTGGTAATAATCAGGCGTTGGACGGTGCTTAAATTCGGTATTCCAGCGGTTAATGATGTTCTCGCGTTTATCAACCGGGCCGATGGTTTTTTTCCACTGATAACGGTTGTTTAGCTCACGTCCCTCAACAATACATCCGCCGGGAAAGCGTAAAAAGCCTGGCTTAAGGTCAGCCAGTCGTTGTACCAAATCGGCACGTAAACCACCCGGACGGTTTTTCCAGGTATGTTCAGGGAACATAGAAATCATATCCAGATCAATAACACCCTTGCCGCTCATCCAAACATACAGTTGTGCTTTGGGTGTTGTAGCACTCGATTTAAACTTTACGCTGTAGCGGTTCCATTCTTTATCAGTTGGTGTAAGCTCGGCTTTACCTATAATGTCACCATTATCGCCATGCAGCTCTATGTTCAGTTTTACATTGGTATCGCCATCTTGTTTGGCCATTACCGAAAAGCTGTATTCCTCGCCTTCCTTAACACCCATCCCGCGGAAACCCTCGTTAGAGAAACCATAGAAACCCGCATCACTTGTGATGTAGCTTTTTATAAAGTGCGCATTCTCCGGACGTTCAACAGCACGGTTTATTACTTCAGTACGACCGTCACCTCCATCCTTTTTCTGCTCTTTCCATCCCATCAAAGGCATGTTAAACTCAAACGAACGGTTTTTTACCAACTCGGCATAAACACCGCCATCGGCAGCAAGGTTAATATCCTCAAAAAATATCCCATACATGGTAGGCTGAATGTGTGCCTTCACCTTATCAGCCGCTATAGTATATTGCGTTTGCGCATGCACCGCGGTAAAAGTACCGGCAGCACACAGCATTAAAAAAGCTCTTTTTAGCATCGCTTATTTATTTGGAGAATTTGTAAATGGTGACCGTATGGTAAGTTTGCCCTGGCTTTAACACCGTTGAAGCAAACGCCGGCTGGTTTGGCGCATCCGGAAAATGCTGGGTTTCCAAACAAAACGCCGACCGGTGCGGGTAAGCTTTGCCGCCTTTTCCATCTTTAGTTTCGCCGGTTAAAAAGTTGCCTGAGTAAAATTGCAGTCCGGGCTCTTCGGTAAACACTTCTAAAGTGATACCAGTTACCGTACTTTTTACTGTAGCAACAGGAGTAGTAAGATCATGTTTGTTCAAAACAAAATTATGGTCATAGCCTTTACCGTTTTTCAATTGCTCGTCGGCCACATCAATGTCTTTACCAATGGTTTTTGATGTAGTAAAATCAAACGGAGTACCTTTAACAGGCTGCAGTTTTCCGGTTGGGATAAGCGTGGTATCCACAGGCAAAAAAGCGTCGGCATTTATTTGCAGTACGTTATCAGTAATGGTTGGATTACCGGCGCCATTGAGGTTAAAATAAGCGTGATTGGTTAAGTTAACAATGGTAGTTTTATCGGTAGTAGCTTTGTATTCTATTTTAAGCGCATTATCATCACCCAAAGTATAAACCACTGTTGCAGTTAAATTGCCCGGATAACCGCCTTCGCCATCCTTTGAAACATAGGTAAGTTCCAGTTGTGATGCGCTCAGTTGTTTAGCCGCAAACACTTTTCCGTAAAAGCCGTTAAAACCGCCATGCAGGGTATTTACGCCATCGTTAATATCCAACTGGTAAGCTTTGCCATCAAGAGTAAATTTACCTTTGGCAATGCGGTTACCATAGCGGCCTATAATGGCGCCGAAATACGGCTCCTTTGGTTTTTGATAGCTTTTCAATGAATCGTAACCTAAAATAACATCGGTAGCCTTACCGTCTTTATCAGGTACCAGTAAGCTTACCAGCCTGCCGCCATAATTGGTAACGGCCACTGTTGCACCGCTGTTATTTTTCAGGGTAAAGAGTTTCACTTTTTGCCCCTGTACATCGGCCTCAAAATTGGCCGAATCGGGTATTGACTGGGTAGTTACCGAGGTCGAATCTTTCACGGTTGAATCAGTTGCTTTTGGATTGCTGTTACAAGCTGCAAAAAGCGCTGCCGAACAGCTTAACATCATTAATAAATTCTTGTTATTCTTCATAATTTGAGGTTGTTAGCTTGCTTTTTAAAGCACTTGCCGTTTAACTATTATAATTTCCGGAACAAATAAATTGGTTTAACTAATGGTTTGGGAATCAGTGAGACCAATGTATAAAAATTAATTTATAATTGTTAAAAAAACACTTAAAATATTTAATTTAAAAAAGCCCGCCTCGCGCGGGACTTTCTTATTCAAAAATCAAATATTTCAACTAAACACCTGCAGCCTTGGCATGGTCGGCCAGGAACTGCGCAAGTCCGTTATCTGTAAGCGGATGTTTTAGTAATGCGGTAATAGCACTCAGCGGACCGGTTATCACATCTGCACCCAGCTTAGCGCAGTTAACAATGTGCATAGCATGGCGTACCGAAGCTGCCAGGATCTGTGTTTCATAACCGTAGTTATCATAAATCAGCCTAATATCTTCAATCAGTTGTAAACCATCTGTCGAGATATCATCTAAACGGCCAATAAATGGTGATACATAAGTAGCACCAGCCTTAGCCGCCAACAGGGCCTGACCCGCTGAAAACACCAGCGTGCAATTGGTTTTAATTCCTTTTTGCTTAAAATATTTTAAAGCTTTTACGCCATCTTTTATCATGGGCAGCTTTACCACAATGCGCTCGTGAAGGGCAGCCAGCGCTTCCCCTTCGGCAACCATCTCGTCAAAAGTGGTTGATATAACTTCGGCACTTACATCGCCATCGGTAATTTCACAAATGGCTTTGTAGTGGTTAATGATATTTTCATGGCCGGTAATACCTTCTTTAGCCATCAATGATGGGTTGGTGGTAACGCCGTCTAATACACCCAAATCATGGGCTTCTTTAATTTGTGCCAGGTTGGCCGTGTCGATAAAAAACTTCATTTTATAAATTATTGTACTTACCAGAATTTAGCATAAAGCATGGTAAGCAGGATAAGTGTAACTACAATTAATGCCATGGTTGATTTTTCAACCTTGAACATACTGCGCGGAATTTCAAATGCTTTCGGATTAACTTTTGGTCCGGCAAGGCTGATAGCCACCATCACAATAATGGTGAACATGAATGACAGCCCCATACAAATCAGGAACGGAATTTCATAACCTCCCTTACCATTAGGAAAAGCTGTATACAACAAAGTTTCGTTACCAAACAATTTTGGTGCATAGTTATTGAACAGCACCGACATACCAAAGCCTGTTAAAATACCTGCAATGGCCGCGGCTCCGGTGGTACGTTTCCAAAAGAAACCTAAAATGAAAATGGCGAAGATCCCCGGGCTGATAAAGCCTGTGTATTTCTGGATAAAGGTAAAGCCGCCTTCACCGCCTATGCCTAAAAGATCTTTCCAGGTAAGTATGATCGAGAACACCAAAGCAGCCAAAATGGTAAGCCTGCCTATAAGCACCATGTTCTTTTCGCTGGCTTCTTTGCTGATATGTTTTTTGTAGATATCAAGCGTAAAGATGGTACTGATACTATTAGCCTTACCTGCCAGCGAAGCCACGATAGCAGCAGTTAAAGCTGCAACCGAAAGACCTTTTAACCCGGTTGGTAAAAAGCCCAATATAGCCGAGTAAGCATTATCCGAATTAAAATGCCCACCTGATGCCATTTCTTGTTGCAAGCCACCGTTTTTGTACAATACGTAAGCAGCAATACCCGGTAATACCACTATAACAGGCATAGCCAGTTTCATTAAACCTGCAAAAAGGATCCCTGTACGGGCAGTTTTCAGGTTAGCACCCAAAGCCCTTTGTGTGATGTATTGGTTACATCCCCAGTAGTTTAGGTTCACGATCCACTGACCGGCAAAATACATGGCAATACCAGGCAGCGCAAGGTATTTGTTGATCTCTGCCTGCGGAGCGCCCGGCTTGGGTTTAGCCATCATCATCTTAAAGTGATCTGGTGCATCGCTCATCATTTTATTTAGGCCTGCCATGGCATCTTTGCCCAAGCCAAAATGCTCGCTCACCAAAGTAAGTGCTATGTAAGTAGTAGCTAAACCACCTACAACCAGTACCAATACCTGTATAACATCGGTAAAGCCGATAACCTTCATACCACCAAGGGTAATAAACAGCGCGAAAATGGATAACGCAATGATGATCTCATGCAGATATCCGCCGCCCATTAAGTTATTAATGGCCAATGCACCCAGGTAAAGTATAGAAGTTAGGTTAACTAACACATACAACAACAGCCAGAAAATGGCCATGATAAAACTCACCGTTTCGTTATACCGAGTATGTAAAAACTGCGGCATGGTGAAAATCTTGTTTTTAAGGTATACCGGGATGAACCACACTGCCACAATGATCAGCGCAATAGCAGCAACCCATTCGTAAGCGGCAACGGCCAAACCTACGGCAAAACCCTGTCCGCTGGTGCCTATAAATTGCTCGGCAGATATGTTTGACGCGATCAGTGACGCACCAATGGCCCACCAGGTAAGCGAACCCTCGGCCAGGAAAAAGTCGTGACTATCAGATACGCCTTTGATCTTTTTACGGCTGTAAACCCAGTACCCGTAGCTCGTAACTACAATAAAATAGATTACGAAGATCACGTAATCGATAGTGGAAAATTTGTTCATTATTTGGTTTAAAATTTAGTTTAGCGCCCCACCCAACCCTCCCCTAAAGGGTGAGGGCTTTTTAAAGCATTGGTTAAGTTTATATTCTTCTCATTTTTGTCTGAACCTGAATTGGCCGAATTAAAGGATTAACAGAATGCTAATCTAATTCGACAAATTCTTTAATTCCATGAATTCGAGTTCAGACAATTCCGAAATCGCACATCCGAAATCTCAAATTCATCAGGGCGTTACCTGCGGCCGGGCTATCCGCCCATACTGCACAAGGCCTTATTCACTGGCCGGTATCCGCTGCTATCCCTAACGCGTTTTATTACTTATGTCATTGCGAGCGTAGCACGGCAATCTCGTAGCCATGCTCTTAGCCCTGTAAGGCGACTATATATTGCTAAGAGATTTCCACGTCGCCCCGTTTGTACAATCCCTTACCGCTCCTCGCAATGACATTTTATTTTTTACGTCATCCTCATCTGCCGCCACTCGGCCGGAGTCGAGTGGCGACCATCTTATATTTTTTTCCAAGTCTCCCCTTCAGGGGAGATTTAGAGGGGGCTATTTATAAGCCGCGTCATTCCACCTGATCTCGTTTCTGAACTGATCAAGCTTGGTGTCTTTACCAATGCGTAAAAACTCGATACCGGCCATATCAGCAAAATCGTTGATCAGCTCGGCCGACAGGTTTTGGCTGTATGCGGTATGGTGTGCACCACCGGCATAGATCCAGGCCGCGCAGCCGGTTTTCATATCAGGCAGAGGCTTCCAAAGTACTCTCGCAACAGGCAGTTTTGGCAGGTCTTCTACCGGCTCAATGGCTTCAACCTCGTTAACAATTAAACGGAAACGGTTGCCCATATCCACAATTGAAGCATTAAGCGCGGCACCGCCGGCTACGTTAAATACCAAACGGGCAGGATCGGCTTTGCCACCAATACCTAAGGCATGCACCTCTAATGCTGCTTTACCATTAGCCAGGCTGCTATCTACCTCAAGCATGTGTGAGCCTAAAACCAAAGCATTGTTCGGGTCGAAGTGATAAGTATAATCTTCCATAAAAGCGTTACCGCCTGGCAAGCCTGCACCCATTACTTTGAAAGCACGTACTAAAGCAGCAGTTTTCCAGTCGCCTTCGCCGGCAAAACCGTAACCATCGGCCATTAAGCGCTGTGAAGCAATGCCCGGTAACTGGATCATGCCATGCAGGTCTTCAAACGTATCACTAAAACCTTTGTAGCCGCCATCCTGTAAAAACTTACGTAAGCCAAGTTCAATTTTAGCAGCGTCATAAACCGACTGATACCTTGCACCGCCTTGCTTAAGGTCATCGGCCATGGTATAAGTAGCTTCATACTCATCAGTAAGTGCTTTAACCTCAGCATCGCTGATGCCGTTAACAACAGCAACCAGATCGCCAATGCCATAAGTATTTACAGCGAAACCAAATTTCAATTCGGCTTCAACTTTATCACCATCGGTAACAGCTACAAAGCGCATGTTATCACCAAAGCGAACAAATTTGGCGCCCTGCCAGTCGTACCAGCCTGCTGCCGCACGGCTCCAGCTTTCAATGTCTTTCAACACTTCGCTATCCTGCCAGTGGCCAACAACCACTTTGCGGTTAATGCGCATACGTGATACCATGAAGCCGAATTCCCTGTCGCCGTGGGCGCTTTGGTTCAGGTTCATGAAATCCATATCAATTGAACTCCATGGAATATCGCGGTTGTATTGGGTGTGCAGGTGCAGCATCGGTTTTTTAAGGATACTTAAGCCCCTGATCCACATTTTGGCAGGCGAAAAAGTATGCATCCAGGCAATAACACCGATACAGTTTTCGGCAACGTTAGCCTGCTGTAAGGTGTTGTAGATTTCTTCGGTTGATTTAACAACTGGTTTGTACACTACCCGCACAGGGATATTGGCAGCGCCATCAATACCTTTAGCAATTTCCTGCGAGTGCTCGGCAACTTTTTTCAGTGTTTCTTCTCCGTATAAATTCTGGCTCCCGGTTATGAACCATACTTCAAATGTTTTCAGATCGATCATATATGTCAATTAGTGAATTATTGAGTTAGTGAATTGTTGAATTTTGATTTATTGATTGTCTTAGTTTTTGGGTGACAGCCTGAATAATGCTGCGCCGTGTTTGTTTATTTTTTGCTGATAGCTTGTTTTGTACTGGCCAACATCCTGTTTTTTCCACAGGTCACGTACAGTTACTTTGCCTTTCAGGCCCAGGTCTTTGAAATTGAGGGATACAGATTTATCATCATCGCCAATATTGAAAAAGGCGGCATAAATATCCTTGCTGCCGGGGATCTGCGAATACCAGATCATGGAGCCATTTTTTTTGTATAACTGCTTAGGGTTCGATCCTTTTTGGTTTACGGCAATTACCTCATCATTGGTAAAAAGCTTTAACTCAAAATCACGATTTTCTGGCAGGTTACCACCTATCATCAGCGGCGAACGGAAGATGCTCCAGAAGGTCATGTGGGTATATTCCTCGTCCTCGGTAAAGCGGCTGAAGCGCTCCTGCCCTACCGGGCCGCGTTTACTTAGCTTACCAATCTGGATCATATCACAATCGGGCCAATGACCGGGACCACTTACACCTTCCCAGCTTTTGGCATACTCAAACATGTGCAGGATCTCTTTCCAGTTATCCCAAAAGTCATCAGCCATGCGCCACATATTGGCATATTTGGTAGCATGCGCAGCTTGCGCAACCGGGGTTTCACCGGGCGAAAGGCTCAGCACAACCGGCCTGCCGCATTGCTGAATGGCTTTTTGGTAACCTTCAACCTCGGCGTTGCTGTACGGACGCGAAAGATCATCTACCTTAATAAAATCAACTCCCCATGAAGCATACAGCTCCAGCAGCGAATTCAGGTATTCCTGTGCACCGGGCTTTTTCATGTCCAAGCCATACATGTGGTTCATCCATGGGCATTTTGAGTTGGTATCGGCCACCATATCGGCAGTAATGCCATTAGTGCCTTTTACCGGCGATTTTGACCAAACAGCTTGTCTCGGGATCCCGCGCATTACGTGGATGCCAAATTTCAAACCCTTGCTGTGAATATAATCGCCCAGCGGTTTAAAACCGTTACCGCCAAATGCTGATGGAAATTTAGTGGGTTGCGGAGCTAACCTTCCCCATTTATCCATAGTTAACCATGGCACATATGAGCCATCCTGCAAACGTAATTGGAACGGATTGCCGATATTGCTGCCCGGAGGGTTATCGTACGACCATAAAAAGTCGACTACCACATACTCCCAGCCATGTTGCTTCAAATGCTCAGCCATGTAATCGGCATTAGCTTTTACTTCATCTTCGTGTACCGCCGAACCAAAACAGTTATAACTGTTCCAGCCCATAGGCGGTGTAGCTGCCACCTGTGCTGATAAACGGGTGCACGCAAAAAAACAAAGCAGCAGGAAAAACAGGTTTATTTTTTTCATCAGGTTATTGTCCGTAATATGAATCAGGTCCGTGTTTGCGCTCGTAATGTTTTTTGATCAGCGCATCTTTTAAACGGGGGGCGCTTCTGTCAATTTGCTCGGTAAGGTAGGCCATTTGGGCTACGGCTTCCAGCACAGCACTGTTGTAAACCGCCTTTTCGGCAGTTTTACCCCAGGTAAATGGTGCGTGGTTACCAACCAACACCATTTCAACCTCCTTATAATCCAGGCCTTTTTCCTTAAAACATTCCATGATCTGGAAACCGGTTTGGTACTCGTAATTCCCTTTAATCATTTCATCGTTCATAGGTGGTGCACAGGGAATGTCAACCGTTAAATGATCGGCATGGGTAGTACCGAAGATCGGAATATCCCGCTGCGATTGTGCCCAGGCCGTTCCGTAGGTGGAGTGTGTATGCACAATACCGTTGATGCCTTCCCAGTGTTTGTAAAGTACGGCGTGTGTTTTGGTGTCACTTGACGGGCGAAGGTCACCTTCAACGGTGTTACCATCAAAGTCAACGATTACCATTTTCTCCGGCGACAAATCCTCGTAAGGTACACCGCTTGGTTTAATGGCGAATACACCTAATTCCCTGTCGGCGGCGCTTACGTTACCAAAAGTGAACAGTACCAGGCCCAGTTTGGGCAGCTGCATATTGGCATTATAGGCACTAAGCCTTATATGATCATATTTACTCATTGTGATTATGCGTTTTGCAGTTCAGGATTATTTTTCAAAGCAACTTCGGCAGCTACAAACTTGCCCAGTATGCTGTATTGGTTATAGCGTTGCTGATAAACTTCTTTTAGCGCGATGTTTGGCTCATAAACCACGTCAAAGCCGCGGCCCATGGCTGTCATAGCTTCTTCAATAGTTGGGTAGATACCGGCAACTACCGCAGCAAACATCGCAGCGCCCAAAGCACAGGTATGTTTAAACTGGTGAATGCGGATAGGCATTCCCAAAACATCGGCCATCATTTGCATCACGAAAGGTGACTTTTTAGCTACGCCGCCGATACCGATGATCCCTTTAACCGGGATACCCTCGCTGATAAAACGATCAACAATGCTCTTGGCACCAAAGCAGGTAGCCTCGGCCAGCGCACGGAATACCCGTGGTGCATCGCTGCCCAAACCTAAACCGGTTATAGCGCCCTTCAATTCCTGGTTAGCATCTGGTGTACGTCGGCCGTTAAACCAGTCGATAGCCAGCTCATTGCTTTCTTCGATGGGTAACAATGCTGCCTGCCTACTCAATTCAGGGATGATCATTTCTGAAATCTCCTCTTTCAACGCTTCAGCAGTAGCCGCGTCAATTACCTGCGATTGCGAAAGCAGGTTATTCAATGGCCAGGCCAGGATATTTTTAAACCAGGCATAAGTATCGCCAAAAGCCGATTGACCAGCCTCTAAACCTGCCATCCCTGGAATAACCGAGCCATTTACCTGTCCGCAGATTCCGCGTACCAGTTTGCCTTCCATCTCAGATGTTGGGGCAACCAGGATATCGCAGGTTGATGTGCCCATTACCTTGCTCAGGTAATAAGGCTCAATCTGGCCGCCAACAGCACCCATGTGTGCGTCAAAAGCGCCGGTACCTACAATCACATCGGTTGAGAGTCCCAATATCTCCGCCCACTCCGCGCTGAGGTTTCCGGCTGCTTCATCGGCCGTGTATGTATCTTCATATAATTTATCCCTGAAACCAGCCAGTATCGGATCAAGGGAAACAAAAAATTCTTCAGGAGGCAGGCCATTAAATTCTTCGGCCCAAAGGGCTTTATGCCCCGCAGAACAACGGCCGCGTTTGATAGCTTTAACATCATTACCGCCGGTTAACAGGAACGGAACCCAGTCGCAATGCTCTACCCATGAAGCAGCGGCATCACGTACACTTTTATCAACCCTTAGCACATGCAGCAGCTTAGCCCAAAACCACTCTGATGAGTAGATACCGCCAACATATTTCAAATAATTGGTATCAAATTTTGTAGCATGCTCATTGATCTGTGCTGCTTCTTTAACCGAAGTATGATCTTTCCACAATACAAACATAGCATTGGGGTTAGTTTCAAAACCGGGGGTTAAGGCAAGCGGAGTACCGGCAGCATCAACGGCAACGGGGGTTGAGCCGGTGGTATCAACAGAAATGCCTTTTATATTTTTTGCAATGGCTTCACCGCCGGCCTGTGCAATACAATCTTTAATGGTGGCTTTAAGTCCGTCGATATAATCCTGCGGATGCTGGCGGAACTGGTTTTCGGCAGGTACGCAATACTTGCCATCGCGCCAGCGTGGATAATTAAATACTGATGAAGCTATTTCTTCTCCGTTGGCCGCGTTCACTATCACGGAGCGCACGGAATCAGACCCGTAATCAACCCCGATCACTAATTGGTTATTGCTCATATAAAGATTTATAATTATTGTCGAAATAACACTTAATTTTTGACAAAGAAAAATTTTATTTAAAATTTTATTCAGATAAAATGCATTATTTACTTAAAGGAACCTTTTGGCCTGTAAAAAAGTCATTACATAGTTCAAGCGCCTGTTAAAAAAATTGCCGTTACGTCTATTCAGCCAGGTAATAATTAGTGTTGTTTTAACAATATAAAATAAGCTTTGCACAACGGATTGGCTGTTTTGGGGTGGTAAAACGTTTAATTTGTTATTAAAATATATAGAATTATCCCTACTAAAAATGGCTTCGGCGGCTGTGAAAGTCTAAGCACTTTTTTACCCTTTGACAGCACTTTTCCGGCAAACCAATAAAAAAGCGGAGCAGTCAATCACGACCAATTCCGCTTAAAACTGTATCAAAAACTATCTGATTATTTAACGCCATTTGCCGCGTCCATGATCACTTTGGCAACTGCCTCAGGCTGCGAAATGAAGATCACGTGGCTGCCTTTTACCTCTGTTACTTTTGCACCGGCACGTTTATACATCGTGCGCTCAACGTCGGGCACAATGCTTTTATCTTCGGTGGCCACTATAGCATAGCTTGGTTTGGTTTTCCATGCCGCTTCGGCAACAGGCGTAACAAAACACTGAACAGACGTTGGCCCCTGCGATGCAAACATAAAGTCAGCTTCGGCTTTACTTAAGTCGCCGGCAAAGCCGCCATGAAATTTGGATTTATCATAGTAAACAAAACCTTTATCATCCGGCGGCAAAATACCGTTTTCGGGAGCCGGAGGAGCCGACTGTACCCATTTTATCGTATTTTCCCCTTTATCGGGCATAAACGCGGCTATATAAACCAACGCTACTACTTTTGAATTATTCCCGGCTTCGGTAATTACCGTACCGCCATAAGAGTGGCCTACCAATACTGTCGGGCCATCCTGTTTATCCAGGATCCGATTGGCGGCGTCAACGTCGTCCTTTAAAGAAGTAAGCGGATTTTGCACTACGGTAACATTATAACCTTTTTTGGTAAGGATATTGTACACAGCCTGAAAGCCCGAGCCATCGGCAAAGGCCCCGTGCACTAATACAATGTTTTTAACGGGCTGTGCCTGGGCAGCGGCCTTAAAAGTAAAGGCAAACAAGCTGCCTAATAAAATAGTCGCCGCTATTAAATGTGCTTTTAAGCGGCCTTTCATGAATTTTGTGTTCATTTTTGCTGGAGTTTAAGTTTCATAAATAATACTGTTGACAGTACCATTTCAAAGCTTGCTCCAAAAACACAAAACACTATTAATCAATATATTAATCAAAATACAACTACCCAACATTTACGATATATCGGGTTTTACACGATGGCCTCCTCCATATATCATTACCCGCTATTAGCTATTCGCCATGGCAACAATATCTTTTCCATCTAATATCCAGCGACCAGCACCGCGGTTTACCGTATTGATCATGGCTTTGCCAACTTCCTCAAGCGTAATAAAACCTTTAGGATAAATAAGGCGGCCTATAGGGTACATCCAACTGATGTATTTATAAAACGGCAATGTATTTTTTGCCCCATTAAAGCTTTTCATAAATCCCGGCCTGAAGTTGAATACCTGTTTGAAGGGCAGCTTCATCAAATCATTTTCGGTTTTGCCTTTTACCCGGGCCCACATACTGCGGCCTTTTTCTGTACTGTCTGTACCGGCACCAGATACATAACAAAAGGTCATATCCGGATTTATGCGGCTCAAAATTTCGGCCACGTGCATAGTGAGCAGGTAAGTTACTTTATAATAAGCTTCTTCGCTCATCCCTACCGATGAAACGCCTAAACAAAAAAAGCAGGCATTGTAACCTTCTAACTGATCCTGAATGGGTTTGAGGTTAAAAAAATCAGCATGTATAATTTCCTTTAGTTTAGGATGTGTTACACCGCAGGGTTTACGGTTAATAACTAATACTGCTTCAACCTTATCGCTCAATAAGCATTGGTGCAATACACCCTCGCCTACCATGCCGGTAGCACCTGTGACAATTACTTTTATTTTATTAGTTGTTTCCATGATACTGATGTAGCCGATTATACATTTAAAATATTGTATCTTATTGCAGATTTATTTACCTATTCCTATACCGTGTGTTAATTATATGTTACAATACAAACAATTATATAACCATAACGCTTTAACAATAAATTAGTTGAAGATGCCGAAATGGTTAAAGATAACCTTAAAGATCGCCGGAGCGCTTGTTGGTTTAATTATAATTATGTTTATTGCCCTTACTGTGTATGTTAATAATAATAAGCACAAGGTGATTACTATGATCACCTCCGAGCTTAATAAAAACCTGAACGGCACGCTAACTATCGGCACGATTGATCCAACATTATTTAAAGGTTTTCCGGGGGTGTCTGTCGAGCTGAAAGATGTAGTACTGAAAGATAACCGCTGGGCCGAACATCACCATACATTGCTTACCGCCAAAGACCTTGAAGTATCCGTAAATGCCTCGGCCCTTTTAAAGGGCGAAGTGGTGATCAATAAAATAGATATCAGCAATGCCGATATCGACCTGTTTACCGATAGTACCGGCTACAGCAATACATCGATATTTAAAGCAAAACCCAAAGTTGAAAAAGACCCTAAAGAGCAACAAACCAGCTCTTCCACGCAAATTGGCAGGTTTTCGTTGAACAAGGTAAACTTTGTTGTTGACGACCGTCATGCTTACAAACTGTTCAAATTTGCAGTTAACGATATTCAGGGTAGAATGGAGTATCCTGCTAAAGGGTGGAACGCCGATATCGACTTAAATACCATGGCAAATAGCTTTTCCTTCAATACAAAAAAGGGAAGCTTTATGAAAAACAGGCTTTTAAAAGGCCATTTTGATATCAGTTATGATTATGCATCGCAGGTCATTAACCTTGCTCCCAATACATTAAACATTGGCGATAACCCATTTACTGTAGGTGCACAGTTTAATCTTAAATCGCCCGAAACCGATTTCACCATCAACCTCAAAGTGGATGAAATTTTGTGGAACGATGCTGCAAACCTACTGGCTGACAACATTACCAAAAGCCTCAAAATGTTCGATCTTAAAAAGCCAATTGATGTTACCTGCGACCTGAAGGGAAGCTTTGGCGGCGGGGGCGATCCATCCATTTATGTTACGGCTAAAGTAAAAGATAACATATTGAAAACCCTTGGGGGCACTGTTGAAAATTGTAGTTTTAATGGCGTATTCAGTAATAACTATATCAATGGCAAAGGTTTAAATGACGATAACTCGGTTATAAAGCTTTATCATTTTAACGGCAGCTATAAGAATATTCCATTTACTATTGATACCGCATTTATCAACAACCTGAACACGCCGGTGGCTACAGGGATTTTCAGATCGCGCTTTCCCGTTACCAAACTTAACCCGGTTATTGGCGATGAAAGCCTGAAATTTACCAAAGGCATTGTTGATTTAAAACTGGCCTATAAAGCCGATATTGTAAATTTCAAATTCACCAAACCCTTCGTTACCGGTAATGTAGATATAAAAAATGCGGATGTAAATTACCGCCCTCGCGGACTCGTATTCAAAAACAACTCCATTGCCTTAAAATTTACCGATAAAGATCTTTATATAAATAATATCCGCCTGCAAAATGGCAGTAGCGTAGTGTATATGCAGGGTAAGGTGAGCAATTTCCTCAACCTGTATTATACCGATCCACAAAAGATTTTGATTGTATGGCAGATCACCAGTCCGCAGATACATCTTGGCGAGTTTTTAGGCTTCCTGAACAACCGCGGATACCAAAGCAGTAAAAGCAGCGGAGGAACGGGCAAAAGGATGTCCAATGCCAAAATTACCAATCAACTTAATACCGCCTTTGATAAAGGGCAGGCCGAACTTCACCTGCGCTTAGCCAAAGTATATTATAAAAAGTTTTTGGCGACAGACGTTAATGCCGATATTTTACTGGCCGACAATACCATGAAAATGCGCAATGTAAGCCTTAAAAGTTCGGGAGGATCATTGAGTTTAAGCGGCCTGGTACTGCAGGGGCCAACCAATAATTTTGCCATTAGCACAACTATTAATCACGTAAATACTAATACTTTCTTTGCATCGTTTAACAACTTCGGTCTCAAGGATTTTACCAGCGATAACTTGCGGGGTTTTCTTTCGGCAAGGGTTGATATTAAAGGCGGGATCAAAAACACCGGCGACCTGGTACCGAAATCAATAAAAGGATTTGCACAGGTTAATTTAACCGATGGTGCATTGGTAAACTTTGCGCCCATAAAAAGCGTAGGCAAATTTGCCTTCCCTTTTCGCGATCTCGATAACATAACATTTGGCGATTTAAAAGCCCGGTTTGACCTTGATGGTGATAAAATAAAAATTGCGCCCATGCAAATTAACTCGAGCGTACTCAACATGGATGTGGAAGGCACCTATTCGCTATCGCGAGGTACTAACATTGCACTTGATGTACCGCTACGAAACCCGAAGAATGACAGCAAAATAGCAGATGAAACCGAACGTAATAAAAAACGTATGAAAGGCATTGTTTTACACATCCTTGCCACCGATGGTGATGAAGGTAAAATAAAAATTAAGTGGAACAAAAACCATAAAAAAACAAAAACAGATGATGATGAGCAGAAGACAGATGACACCCAGCAAGCGCCCGAACCTAAACAAGATTAGTTTAAGTTCAAAAATCTTCACATTAACCTTATTTTCATGGTGTTTAAATGACACTATAATAGCAAATAAATGCTTACCTTTGTGCTGTTCATTATAGGGTAATATGTTGATTAAACATTTAATTGGTTAGCACATTATTTAAAAAACTTTTAAACCGCTCGCTCCTTACAGCAATAATATCAGTAGCAAACCCTCGTTTTAAATAAATACTATCCCGGGTTCACAAATAAAGAAGGAAGCAAAGTTTAATGTAATCTGTTTTACCTCCGGTTGTTTAACCCGGCACATGTATCTTATTGAACCGTTTTTAGCTTAATAATCTGTATTAAAAAATGAGACAACTTAAAATATCCCAATCAATCACTAACCGCGAATCGGCATCGCTCGAAAAATACCTGCATGATATTGGCAAGGTAGATTTGATCACAGCTGAGGAGGAAGTGATCCTGGCGCAAAAGATCCGTGAGGGCGACCAGGTAGCGTTAGAACGTTTGACAAAAACAAACCTTCGCTTTGTGGTATCGGTTGCTAAGCAGTACCAAAACCAGGGCCTTACCCTGGGCGACTTAATAAACGAAGGAAACCTTGGTTTAATTAAAGCGGCAAAACGCTTTGACGAAACCAAAGGCTTTAAATTTATTTCATATGCCGTATGGTGGATCCGTCAGTCAATCCTGTCGGCCATTGCCGAGCAATCGCGTATTGTGCGTTTACCATTGAACCAAATTGGTTCATTGAGCAAAATACACAAAGCAGCTTCAAAACTGGAGCAGGAATTTGAAAGACAGCCAACACCCGAAGAACTTGCAGACAATCTGGAAATTTCGGTTGATAAAATTGCCGATTCGATGAATAACGCGGGTCGCCAGATTTCAATGGACGCGCCTTTCATCCAGGGTGAAGAAAACACCTTGCTTGACGTATTGGCCAGCTCTGATGCTGCAACTGATACTGAAGTAATGGCCGATTCATTATCACAGGAAATTAAACGCTCGTTAGGCATCCTTGCCGAACGTGACCGTGAAGTGCTGATGTTATTCTTTGGCCTTGGTGGTCATGCACCTCACTCATTAGAGGAAATAGGTGAAAAATTTGATTTAACCCGTGAGCGTGTTCGCCAGTTGAAAGACAAGGCTTTGATGCGTTTACGCCACAATTCAAAATCAAACCTATTGCAATCGTACTTAAACTAATCCAGGTTATATCCGCCTGAGTTTTTATAATAAAAACGCGAATGAGAAAATCATTCGCGTTTTTTTGTGGGCTTGATTTTACATAAAAACGATGTCATTGCGAGGAGTCGCATGGGTAAAGCGCCGGGAGCGACGTGGCAATCGCATGCTATACAGAGCTGCTAAGCTTCCGTGCGATTGCCGCGCTACGCTCGCAATGACATCTTTTTTGAATACAATGCATCTCAATTACTTACTCCCAACAAACTCCTTCCCCTTACGATATTGCGGCAGCTCATACCATGCCTTAGCCGGTCGGTTTGCCGGGAAACCATGTTTCGCCCGGTAAGCTTTTCGTTCGGCAGTAAAATTCCACCAGCTTTTGCCGGTGTCGCCATGCTTAATATAGTGTGATAATAATCGGTATGAATCCTCCACACATGGATCGGCCCAGGCGCCTACGTGGCGTTCAAATGCATTGAAAAGTTCAACAGGATCTTTACCTTTTAATTGTTCTAAAGAATAATAGCCTTGCTGTATCAGCTCAGTCGCAAAATTGATCCCTAATGATGGGATACTTTGAAATTCAATCAATGCATTGATCTCCCTGGCGCGTTCGGCATCTGCATTTAATATCATTGCAACTTCATCCGGGGCGAAGGTAACGAGATCGGCAATCTTGGTTTTTTGAGCCCGGAGAATAGCTTTTTCTTCTGCTGTAAGGAGCAGATTAATGGATTTCTTCATAATTCAGGCGGATATAACAACTAATTTAGAAAGGAATTATGAAAAATAAAAAAGCCTTCCAAACTAAATTGAAAGGCTTTCGGACATCTGCGCAGTTAAAATCTGTACAGGTACAATCAAAATTTATTTCATCAGCTTGATAAAGTCATCAAACAAATACCTTGAATCATGCGGGCCAGGTGACGATTCAGGGTGATATTGTACCGAGAAAGCTTTTTTGCCTTTTACACGAATACCTTCTATGGATTGGTCGTTCAGGTTAACGTGGGTGATCTCTACCTTATCCGAAGCGCGTACAGCTTCCGGCACTACACCAAAACCGTGGTTTTGTGAAGTAACCTCGCAATGGTTAATAATGATATTTTTTACCGGGTGGTTTAATCCACGGTGACCGTTAAACATTTTTTGAGTTGGGATATCGTTAGCCAAAGCCAGCAACTGGTGGCCTAAGCAAATCCCGAACATCGGCTTATCAGCAGCTAAAATTTCCTTTACGGTTTCAACTGCGTAAGGCATGGCAGCAGGATCGCCGGGGCCGTTTGAAATGAAATAGCCTGTAGGGGCAAAATCTTTTTCCATTTCGGCGTAGGTTGTTTTTGCCGGGAACACTTTGGCGTAAACATCGCGCGAATCAAAATTGCGAAGGATGTTTTTCTTTACACCAAGATCAAGTACCGCTACACGGTAAGGAGCATCCTCGCTGCCAAAAGTATAAGTTTCGGTAGTTGTTACCTGCGATGAAAGCTCAAGGCCATCCATTGAAGGTACCAGGTCAAGCTTTGCTTTCAACTCATCCAGATCTAATATTTCTGAAGAGATGATTGCGTTCATAGCGCCCTTATCACGAATGTGACGAACAAGCTGACGGGTATCGATATCAGAAATACCTACAATATTTTGCTCCTGGAAATAATCCTGTATCGATTCATCGGCCTGTTTACGGCTGTAGGCGATGTTATAATTTTTGCAAACCAGGCCTGCAATCTGGATCCTGCCCGATTCCACCTCTTCATTAGCAATACCGTAATTACCAATGTGCGCATTGGTGGTTACCATAATTTGCCCAAAGTATGAAGGGTCGGTAAAAATTTCCTGGTAGCCGGTCATGCCGGTATTAAAACAAATCTCGCCGGTGGTAGTACCCATTTTGCCCGCAGCTTTACCGTAAAAAACGGTGCCGTCGGCAAGCAGCAATATAGCCGGTAATTTGGTGAAATAATTCATTGCTTAAAAAAATTGAAAGGGTTAAATGATCGGATTGCCTGGTTCAAAGCCCCGTGAAAACTGATAGAAATATTGAAGTAAGGAACTTCCGGATTCACGGCGCAAAAGTAGAAAATAATTTCGGATTTTGAATGTGAGATTTCGGATTTATTTTGATTTCGGATTTCGAATGTGGGATTTCGGATTTATTAGTAATGAATACGCTCCCTGCCAATCAAAAAATAGAAAAATCCGAAATCGAAATTCCGAAATCCGAAATCAAAAAATCACATCCGAAATCGAAATTCCAAAATCCGAAATCATGCTTACCTTTGCAGTGCGATAACACATTTATCAATGTCTGTAAATAAAGAAATAAAGCGTATCACCACCAACACCATCCAGGAGATGAAGGTTCGTGGCGAAAAGATCTCTATGCTTACCGCATATGACTATTCGATGGCTACCATAGTTGACGATGCCGGTACTGATATCATCCTCGTTGGCGATTCGGCCTCCAATGTGATGGCCGGTCACGAAACTACGCTGCCTATAACGCTCGACCAGATGATCTATCATGCATCATCTGTGGTACGTGCGGCCAAACGTGCATTGGTGGTTGTCGATCTGCCTTTTGGATCATACCAGGGCAACTCAAAGGAAGCGCTGAACTCAGCCATCCGCATTATGAAGGAAGCCGGGGCACACGCCGTTAAAATTGAAGGCGGCGTTGAAATAGCCGAATCAGTTAGCCGGATCTTGACCGCCGGCATCCCGGTAATGGGGCACCTTGGCCTTACACCGCAATCCATATACAAGTTTGGAACGTACACTGTACGCGCCAAACATGAAGCCGAAGCGCAAAAGCTGCGCGAGGATGCCCTTAAACTACAGGAGCTTGGCTGCTTTGGTATTGTATTGGAAAAAATCCCGGCCAAACTGGCGCAGGAGGTATCTGAAAGTCTGCAGATCCCTACAATAGGTATCGGCGCCGGTCAGCATTGCGACGGCCAGGTACTGGTGATCCATGATATGCTGGGGATTAACAAAGGCTTTAAACCCCGCTTTTTACGCCAGTATTCCAACCTGTATGATATCATGCACGACGCGATCAAAAATTACAATACCGACGTAAAAAGTAACAGTTTCCCTAACGAAAAGGAACAGTATTAATTAGCTTATAGTTGATGGTTCATAGATCATGGCTAAATGCTGCTTAACTATGAACTATCAACCATGAACCATGAACTAAACAATGGCCCGTCCTGAATTTAATTACAGCAGCAATGATATTACCGATAAAGATGTTCTTTATGAGGACAACCACCTTATTGCCATAAATAAACGCGCGGGAGACATTGTACAGGTTGATGAAACCGGCGATGAGCCCTTGGACGAAAAAGTAAAAAAATACATCGCCAAAAAATACAGCAAGCCCAACGGTGCGTTTTTAGGCGTAGTGCACCGGCTGGACAGACCGGTAAGCGGCGTGATCCTGTTTGCCAAAACCAGTAAAGCGCTCGACCGGATCAACAAAATGTTTAAAGCCCGTGAAATGCATAAAACCTATTATGCAGTAGTGCGCAAAAAACCATTCCCCGAAGAAGGCACCCTGGTACACTGGCTGGTAAAAAACTCACAAAAAAATGTAACCAAAGCCCATGACAGAGAAGTTCAGGGTAGCTTACGATCTGAACTGAGCTATAAATTAGTTGGCGAACTAAACGGGTATTATTTAATTGAAGTAGACCCGATAACCGGCCGCCCGCACCAGATCAGGGTACAGCTTTCAACTTTGGGTTGCCCTATTGTGGGCGATAATAAATATGGCTACCCCCGCGGCAGCCTGCGTAAAAGCATTTGCCTGCATGCTCGCAAGCTTACTTTTGTACACCCGGTAAAAAACGAACCAGTTGCTATTATCGCTCCTGTACCACGGGATGGCTTTTGGGAAAAATTTGAGGGAATGATGGTAGGGTGAATCTATTGATGTCAATCTATCGGTTCACATCGCCAAAACCCTTTCCCAGATCTCCTCATCAACCGGAATGCCTTCCAATGAATTCCGTTCTCTGGTTTTCAGCATATTTTCGCCAGGGTATGAAACCTGTTCACCATCAACAGGATTGCTGCTTTTGGTGTAGCTCAGGATTTCATTTATCAAACGCTCATTTTGCTCAGTATCTGTTTTCAGGCAGATAAACACTTGCGATACGCCCCACTCCTTTTCGTGTTCGCTGATTTTTGAGGTAGATTTTCCTCCGCTTAATAAGGTCGCCAGCAGATCAAGCATCAGCGATAAACCCGACCCTTTCCAAAAGCCAATGGGCAGCATCCGCTTTGACTGCAAAATGGCATCGGCATCAGTACTTAAATTCCCTTCTTGGTCATAGCCGCCGGGCAATGTCAAACGTTTATTTTGCGATTTGCTTTCCATTAGCTTACCTACCGAGTATTGTGAAATAGCCATGTCCAGCAGGATATGCCCACCCTTACGCGGCACCGCTATAACCAACGGATTATTACCAAGCCGCGGGTCGAGCCCACCCCAGGGCGGCAGGTTAGCAATGGTGTTTGTAAAACAAATGCCTATAAATCCGGCATCAGCCGCCTGCAAGCCATAAGTACCGCCACGCATCCAGTGGTTGGTATTTTTGATAGCCACGCAGCCTATGCCGTACTCCCCGGCCAGTTCAATAGCCCGGCTCATGCACCTGTTTGCGTTTAACATACCAAGACCAAAATTGCCGTTCCATTGCTCAATTGCACCCAGATTGTTTACCATTACAGCTTCCGCATCCGGTTTAAACAAGTCTTCCTTTATAGTTTGTACAAAAGCAGGAAACCGGTTAAGGCCATGACTGTAAACACCATCCCTGCTGTTGGCGGCAAAAATGGCGGCGCATTGCCGGGCCTTTTCAAGCGGCAGATCAATACTTAATAGTACTCTTTCAAATTCGGCTTCAAGTTTTTGGTATGGAACGCGCATAGGTTTTGAAATAAATTTAATTTATAGCGTTTATTACAGTGTACTGATGCAAGGTAATCAACCATATTTTATAATTTTGCCTTTAATAAATGAAAAGAACCCCGCTGTTGTTTTTCCTGTTTTTAATAAGTATTGCGCTGATTGTTAATTCATGCAAGAAAGATAACTTAAGCCATATACCCGGATTATTAGCAGGTAACTGGCAATTGGCTTCTATAACCGTTACCAATTATGTGGGTGATGCCCAGGTTTCTTTAGATACCTTAAACCAAACTTGCCAGGATACCCAACTTTTTACCTTCAATGCCGACAATTCCTGCAGCTACACTAATTTTCAATGCAGATCAGATACCGCGAAGGGCCGCTGGTCGCTTACTGCAAATAAATTATTTTTAATTTCGGATATGGTTTGTAAAGATACCACCAAAGCATCGGGCGGTACCTCAAAGCCATTTGAAAACACTAAAATAGTTACCTTGGGTAATTATTCGCTGGTATTAGAAACAGGGGATGTTGAACCAAACTATTCGGCAACAAAAAAACGACGCATTATGCGTTACGGGTTTATCAGGCAAAAAGTAACTGCCACCCAATAGTTTTAATATTTTTAATTGTAAAATGGTTTTAATAGTTTCAATGCCAAGTAAACAGTCAGCCCGATGAAACTATTGTAGCTTCATCTTCGTTGAAAAACAAATTATCGATGAAAAAAAGAATTGCCATTTTCGCTTCAGGTTCCGGCTCAAACGCTCAAAAGTTAATGGAGCATTTTAAACGCAATGCCGAGGCCGAAGTTGTGCTGATACTTACCAATAATCCTCAAGCTTACGTTTTGCAGCGTGCTGATAACTTTGAAGTACCCTCGCATATTTTCAGTCGCCATGAGTTTTATGAAACCGATGGCGTTATCCGCCTGCTAAAAAATTTACAGGTTGATCTGATTGTACTTGCCGGCTTTTTATGGCTCGTACCCCAATCATTGTTAAAAGCATTCCCCAATAAGATTATTAATCTGCATCCTGCCCTGTTACCCAAATATGGCGGCAAAGGCATGTACGGCGATAACGTACACCGCAAAATATTGGAAGACAAAGAAGAGGAAAGCGGCATCACCATTCACTTTGTTAACGAAAACTTTGACGAAGGCGAGATTATCCACCAGTCGAAATTTAAAATTGAACCTGGCGATACGCTTGAAATCGTAAAATTTAAAGGCCAGCAACTCGAGCATAACCATTTCCCGAAAGTTGTTGAAGCGCTTTTAAAGAAAATGAAGAGTTGATTTTAATCTATAGAGATTAGAGGTTGGAGGTTAGAGATTAGGTCTTTCTTGAGGGTTAAAAAGTTTTTTACATATATTTAAGTTCTACGATTAGATTAATGGGAGCTTTTACAGATTTAGAGGTTTGGAAAAAGGCCCGTTTATTACGAAATAACATCACAGAATTAGTGAAGGCGTTTCCCGCCGAGGAAAAATATCGTTTAACTGACCAAATCATCCGCTCATCCCGTTCTATCGGAAATAATATTGCCGAGGGTCATGGTAGATTTCATTATTTAGATGCATCCAAATTCCTGGTAAATGCACGAGGCTCTGCAGCTGAAACCATCGATCATTTGATCATAGCCTTTGACAATAATCTCATAGATCAGCAAACAATGGACAATCTTAAACAAGATTGCGAAGAATGTATGCGAATGATTAATGGCTATATTTCCTATCTAAAGAAGCAACTTGAGAATTAACATAGCTAAAATTGTCTTTTTTCAAACAGCGTATTCTCAAATCTCTAACCTCCAATATCTTCTAAAAACAAGGATTAAAAAAAACTAATCTCTAACCTCAAATCTCTAATCACTAATCACTACCTTTGCGGCTCAAAAAACAGTGTGTACATGAGCCAGTCAGTTCAAATAAAAAATGCTTTAATTTCTGTTTATTACAAAGATAACTTAGAGCCCATCATTCATGAGTTAAACCGCCTTGGTGTAAATATCTATTCAACCGGAGGGACCGAAACTTTTATCCGCAATTTAGGGGTAAATGTGATCCCGGTTGAGGACCTTACCTCTTACCCTTCAATCCTTGGTGGCCGTGTTAAAACCCTGCACCCTAAGGTTTTCGGTGGTATTTTGGCCCGCAGGAGTTTTGGTGGAGATAAACAGCAATTAGAGCAATATGAAATCCCTGAAATTGATTTGGTAATTGTTGACCTGTACCCCTTTGAAGAAACTGTACAATCAGGCGCCGGTGCCGAAGATGTGATCGAAAAGATCGATATCGGTGGGATCTCTTTGATCCGCGCAGCTGCAAAAAACTTTAAAGATGTAGTGATCGTAGCTTCAAAAGATGACTACGCAGGCCTGGAAAATATCCTAAAAACACAGGATGGTGCTACCACAATTGATCAGCGCCGTTCATTCGCTCAAAAAGCATTCAACATATCGTCAAACTACGATACACATATTTTCAACTACTTTAACGAGGCAGAACCACTCCCGGTATTTAAACAAAGTATCCAAACCAGCCAGGTTCTGCGTTACGGCGAAAACCCTCACCAAAAAGGAACTTTTTATGGTAACCTTGATGCCATGTTCAACAAACTGAACGGCAAAGAGCTTTCATACAACAACCTGGTTGATGTTGATGCTGCCGTTGCTATTATTGATGAGTTTACCGAGCCTACTATCGCTATCCTTAAGCATACCAATGCCTGCGGTGTAGCTTCACGTTCATTTATTAAAGAAGCATGGATCGATGCTTTAGCCTGCGACCCGGTATCTGCCTTTGGTGGCGTAATTATTGCCAATGCCGAAATCGACGCAGAAACAGCTACCGAGATCGACAAGATATTTTATGAAGTACTGATCGCGCCTGCTTTCACTGATGAAGCCGTACAGATACTATCAGGCAAAAAGAACCGCATCCTGTTGGTTCGCCAGCCGGTTGAGTTGCCTGTTAAACATTTCAAAACCTTATTGAATGGTGTAATTGAGCAGGATAAAGACGCCGTTATTGAAGGCCCGGCCCAAATGACAACTGTTACCGAAAAAGCACCTACCGAGGCGGAATTGAAAGACCTGTTCTTTGCTAATAAAATTGTGAAGCATACCAAATCAAACACCATTGTGTTTGCTAAAAATAACCAGCTAATGGCGAGTGGCGTTGGTCAAACATCAAGGGTTGATGCACTTAAGCAAGCCATTATTAAAGCTCAAAGCTTTGGTTTCGATCTGAACGGTGCGGTAATGGCGTCCGACGCTTTCTTCCCCTTCCCTGATTGTGCCGAACTGGCTGCCGAAGCCGGGATCACCGCCATATTACAACCGGGCGGATCAATTAATGACAAGCTTTCGGTTGCCATGTGCAATGAAAAAGGCCTGGCTATGGTTACTACCGGCGTACGTCACTTTAAACACTAACATTTAAGGTTGACCGGGTTGATTTGGTGAGTAGTTTATTAGGTTAAAAACGTTTGATTGAAGAGTAGAGATTGATTTGGTGAAAAGGAAAAATGTTTTTAACCTGTTTTAACTTAATTTACCTGTAAATCCGGTCAACCATCTAATAAATAAGCTCTATCAACCCAACCCCAACACAATAAATGTGATTTTTTAACGCTTAAGTTTGCAAAATGCTAAACTATTTAAGCGTATTTTTATAAACTTTGCATAACATACTGAAAGAAATACCAGATGGGTTTATTTAACTTTTTTACACAAGAAATTGCTATCGATTTAGGTACAGCAAATACCCTCATTATACATAACGACAAAGTTGTTGTTGACGAACCCTCGATCGTGGCGTTTGACAGAACAACCAATAAAGTGATTGCCATTGGCAGGCAGGCCATGCAAATGGAAGGTAAAACGCACGATAATATCCGTACCGTGCGCCCGCTTAAAGACGGTGTAATTGCCGACTTTAACGCTGCCGAGCACATGATCCGCGGGATGATCAAAATGATTAACCAGGGTAAGGGATGGTTCTTTCCATCACTGCGTATGGTGATCTGTATCCCTTCGGGCATTACCGAGGTTGAGAAACGCGCCGTGCGCGACTCGGCCGAGATTGCCGGCGCCAAGGAGGTTTACCTCATCCACGAACCAATGGCTGCTGCTGTAGGTATCGGCATCGACGTGGAAGAGCCTATGGGCAACATGATCATCGATATTGGTGGTGGTACTACCGAAATTGCCGTTATTGCTTTATCAGGTATTGTTTGCGACCAGTCAATCCGTGTTGCGGGTGATAACTTTGATTCGGACATTGTACAATATATCCGTCGTCAGCATAACATCATGATTGGTGACCGTACTGCCGAAAAAATTAAAATTGAGGTTGGCGCCGCGCTTCCTGAACTAAGCGAGCCACCGGGTGATTTTGCCGTACAAGGCCGTGACCTGATGACCGGTGTTCCAAAACAAATTATGGTATCATATACCGAGATTGCGCATTGCCTTGATAAATCAATTTCAAAAATTGAGGAAGCGATATTAAAAGCGTTGGAAATTACCCCTCCCGAGCTTTCGGCCGATATTTATCAAACCGGCATCTACTTAACCGGTGGAGGTGCGTTATTGCGCGGTTTGGATAAGCGCGTGGCTGCCAAAACCAAACTACCCGTTCACGTTGCCGAAGACCCTCTTCGCGCCGTAGTACGCGGAACCGGCACCGCCCTTAAAAACATTGGCAATTTTAAATTTTTAATGCAGTAACTGAGTTAGTGATTAGAGGTTAGGGATTGGAGATTAGTTATTATTAAAATACTTATCTCCGATTCCTAATTTCTAATTTTGCTATAGACAACTAATCTCTGATCTCCAATTAACTAATCTCCAACAATGCGTAACCTTTGGATATTTATTACTAAGTATAACGCGTTTTTTTTATTCCTGATTTTTGAGATTAGTTCGCTGCTTATATATATCAAATACAACTCGTTTCAAAAAGCGTCTTTTATTAACTCAACCAATAAAGTAACCGGTACCTTGTACAGCCAGGTTGATGCTTTAAAAGAATACCTGTCATTAAAAGAAACCAACGATAGCCTTGCCCGCGAAAATGCCAAACTTCGCGGCCAGCTCAAAGCTTCTATGTATGTTGATACTGTTGAAAAACACAAGGTTAATGATACCGTTTACAAACAACAATATACTTATATTGTAGCCAAGGTAATCAATAATTCATTCAATAAACGCAGCAACTACATTACTATTAACCGGGGCAGCAGGGATGGGATCCAAAAGGATATGGGTGTAATAACAGGTACAGGCGTTGTGGGGCAGGTTATTGCCGTAACCGAGCATTTAGCTATTATCCAATCGGTTTTGCATAAAAACACGCGTTTTAGCGCCATGCTTGCAGGTACTAAAGATATAGGCTCGTTTGTATGGGGTAACGATCTTGATCCGCACAGGGGGGTATTGATAGATATCCAGAATAATGCTCAGCCCAAAATTGGCGATACGGTGGTTACCTCGGGCTATTCGCTTTTCCCTACCGGTATACCGTTTGGCAAAGTTACCAACCTGCATGCCAAAGGCGGCGGTTTACTCATCAACGTTGAGGTAGCCTTAGCTGTTGATTTTACAAAGCTTCAATACGTTTACGTGGTAAATAACAAATTTGCCGGTGAACAAACGGTACTGGAGGCCGTACAAAACAAAAATGAGTAGAACTATCCTTGTTAACCTTGTTAGGTTTATAGTTTTGGTTTTTATGCAGGTTTTCCTGTTAAAAAACATAACGTTTTATAATCTTGCCACCCCTTATTTCTATATCCTTTTCATTTTGTTGCTTCCCTTTGAAGTACCTAATCCACTGCTGTTTGTACTCTCGTTCCTGACAGGCCTCACTATTGATGCTTTTTATGATACACCGGGGCTTCATGCTGCGGCCTGCGTTGTGCTGGCATTGGTACGTGTACTTTTCATCAGCATCACGGTACAAAAGGATGGCTTTGATAACGAGCCCGAACCTACTTTGAGTATCATGGGTTTCAGGTGGTTTTTTACTTATGTGTTGATACTTACTTTATTCCACCACTTTTTCCTGCTTAATTTAGAGGTTTTTAGTTTTTCTGAAATACAATACACACTAAGCCGTGTTGTTTTGAGTTCATTGTTTACCGTATTTTTAATACTAATTTCGGGCCTGCTATTTTTCAGAAGGAAAGAACGTAAATGAATAAGTTTTTTGAACGCCGCTACGTTGTTACCGGTATTTTTATAGCTATCATATTAGCCCTGCTGGGAAGGCTGTACTATATCCAGATAGTTGATGATAAGTACGAGATCTATGCCAACAGTAACGTAAGGCGTACTACCATACTTTACCCTGCCCGCGGGCCTATACTTGACCGTAACGGCAAAATCCTTGTACAAAACGAACCCATTTATGATGTTACCGTTAACCCCAAGGAAGTAAAACCTTTTGATACCATGTTATTTTGCAAAATGATAGGTATCGACAAAGAGGGTTTCGACAAGCGCTTTACCAAGGCTAAAAAACAATCGCCTAATACAGCATCCGTATTTGAAAAACAACTCTCTGTTCAGTTGTATGCTTCATTGCAGGAAAAGCTGTTTGAGTTTCCGGGCTTCGCTATAGTGCCCCGCACCATACGCACGTATCCCGACTCGGTAGCCGCACAGTTTTTAGGTTTTATTGGCGAGGTCACCGACAGGGATATCAAACGCTCAAACGGATATTACCGCCTTGGCGATTATATCGGCGTTACCGGCGTTGAAAAGGCATACGAAAATGTGCTGCGCGGTCAACGCGGGGTACAGGTACAAATGGTAGACTCGCATGGTGTACCCAAAGGTTCATTTGCCAATGGCGCGCTTGATACCGTACCCCGTTCGGGCGAACGTTTGACCTCGTCGTTAGACGTTGACCTGCAAAGGCTCGGTGAAAAACTGATGCAAAACAAACTGGGCAGTATTGTGGCCATAGAGCCATCATCGGGCGAGATTTTATGTTATGTGAGCAGCCCTACCTATGACCCTAACCTCATGGTAGGCCGTCAGCGCGGTAATAACCTTGCCAAAATGTACAATAACCCGTATAAGCCATTTTTCATCCGGCCTATCCAGGCGCAATATCCTCCCGGCTCATCATTTAAACCATTAAGTGCCCTTATCGCGCTGCAGGAGGGCATCGTTAACCCGGGCGAAACCTACTATTGCACCGGGCACTACCGGGCGGGCAACAGGTTGGTCCCGTGTAATAAAGGTGAAGCACATGGTTCGGTAAACATGAGCAGGGCGGTGGCCGAATCATGTAACGGTTATTTTTCGATGGTATTTCAGCGTATTGTTGACCGGTACGGCGTGAAACGGACTGAAGCCAATTTTGCAGCATGGCGGGCCAATGTGATGAAATTTGGCCTCGGTGCCAGATTGGATCTTGACATGCCTGCCGAAAGCCGGGGCAACGTACCCACACCTTTGCATTACGACAACGTTTATCGCAAAGGCGGCTGGCGTTCAAGCACCATCATTTCATTGGCTATTGGCCAGGGCGAGCTTTTGGCAACCCCATTGCAAATGGCTAACCTGGAGTGTACTATTGCCAATCGCGGGTTTTATTATAAACCGCATTTAATTAAAGCTATAGGTACCAAAAACGTAATTAAAAAAGAATACGTTGAAAAAAACTACGTTGGGATAGATTCGGGATATTTTGAGCCTGTTATTAACGGAATGCAGGCAGTAGTTGAAAACGGTACAGCCCGCAGATCAAAGATACCCGATATTATTATGTGCGGTAAAACCGGTACCGCGCAAAATCCGCATGGTGAGGATAACTCGGTATTTGTGGCTTTCGCCCCACGCGATAATCCTAAGATAGCGATTGCTGTTGTAGTTGAAAACTCGGGCGAGGGTGCGCATTGGGCCGCTCCTATTGCAAGCTTCATAGTTGAAAAATATCTAAAAGGTAAGATCAGCCCGCGCGAAT
Organism: Mucilaginibacter metallidurans; assembly: GCF_003286435.2. Lineage (NCBI taxonomy): Bacteria > Pseudomonadati > Bacteroidota > Sphingobacteriia > Sphingobacteriales > Sphingobacteriaceae > Mucilaginibacter > Mucilaginibacter metallidurans. Next base: position 7,509,856 of record NZ_CP043449.1, on the reverse strand, counting down.
CGGGAATTACAGTTGATTATTATGCAAATGCCAACCGCCTGCCCGATCTTAGCCTTTATGCTCAAGACCTGCAAAAAGAACGCAGGCGTGACAGTATCAGGGCGGCAAAGGTTGATTCTATCAAAAAATTCAAAGCTGATTCAATAAAAAAATTCAAGGCCGATTCGATAAAAAAAGAAAGGCGCGAATCAGCTTATAACAATAAACCGGCGAACTGGATTAAATCATTAACGGGCGGGAGGCCGGGCAAGTCATGAGCACTCAGCAGCGGAGTTTCTTTTTCAATGTAGATTGGCTTACAGTTTTTTTGTACCTGGTACTTTGCACCATTGGTTGGTTCAATATTCATGCTGCAGTTTTTGACGTCAATCACCCCAGCATAGTTGATGCCTCAACCAATTACGGTAAGCAGTTCATCTTTATTTGCGTATCTGTAGTGATTGGTATTGTTATCCTGCTACTCGAAAGCCGGTTCATTGCTGCCCTGGCCCCAGCATTTTATGTAGTAATAGTTTTGCTGCTGATACTGGTGTTGGTAATAGGCCGAAACGTAGGCGGTAACCAGGCCTGGATCAACATGGGCGGCGGTTTCCGGCTGCAGCCTTCGGAGTTTGCCAAGTTTGCAACCTGTTTATTGCTTGCGCGATATTTAAGCGGCACCAACATCCGGGTTACCGAACCCAAATCATTTTTAACGGCCGCCGTGATTATCGGGTTCCCGATGTTGCTGATCATGCTGCAGCCCGATACCGGTTCAACACTGGTATTTTGCTCTTTGATATTTGTTTTATACCGCGAAGGGCTTTCTCCTTATTTCCTGGTGATAGCGGGGTTGTTCATCACCCTTTTCGTTACGTCGCTATTATACAATCCGCTGTATATTATCCTGATCCTGGCTGTAATAACCGCTTTTATTATCTTTTTATTTAAGCGTAACAGGCAGCTGATCAAAACCGTGATCATCGGCCTTGCAATCTCGATAGCGTTTATATTCAGTGTAAAGTTTATTTATACCCACGTTTTAAAGAAACATCAAACAGAGCGTATTAACATACTACTGGGTATCACCACCGATTTAAAGGGAAAAGGTTATAATGTAAACCAGTCGAAAATAGCTATAGGCTCCGGAAAAATGTGGGGTAAAGGTTATTTACATGGTACACAAACCCAATACTCGTTTGTACCCGAGCAAAGTACCGACTTTATTTTCTGCACCGTCGGCGAAGAATGGGGCTTTGCAGGTTCATTAACGGTAATAAGCCTTTTTATGTTCCTGATATTACGGGTAATTCTCATTGCCGAACGGCAGCGATCGCCTTTTACGCGTATTTACGGTTACGGTGTAGCTTCAGTGCTGTTTTTTCACGTAGTAATCAATATCGGTATGACAATTGGCGTAGTGCCCGTTATTGGAATCCCCCTACCGTTTATCAGCTATGGAGGCTCGTCATTACTAAGTTTTACCATGCTCCTGTTCACGCTTATCAAACTCGATTCAAACAGGAAATCGAATGTTTGATAATTTTAGTCAGAAGTCCGTAAGTCAGAAAGTTGGGGTACCTCTAAAATCGTCTTCACCATGAACCATCAACTATGAACTAAACCGCTACGAAGCAGGATATCTCCGTCGTAACAAAGCATAAAACTTATCGGCTGTTGACGCTTTACTTTCCCAGTTGTTTTTAACTACGTAGTTTGTTTTCAGGAAGCGTTCGGCTTCTTCAAAGGTGTTAAAACGGTTTACTATCTCAATAGCTTCACTATAGGCCAGGCTGTAACCATTAAACAGATCTTTTATATAAAGCAGCTTATCATTCAGGTTTATGGCCGATTTAAGATCGGTAACCGGCAGCTCGGCAGTGGTGCTTGCCGCGTTGTTAGCTTTCTCGGCCTTTTGGGCCATGATCCTTTGATTAAAGGTGAGTACCTGCTGGCTGCTACCTGTATCTGCCGAAGGGGCTGTAGCAACAACAGGCTCTGCTGCGGGTTTTACGGGCTCAATTACCGGCACGGGCTTTGGCTGTTCGGCTATGGGTATTACCTCCACCGGCTTTTCGGGAAGTTCACCAATCAGCTCTTCCTGCTCAAACCTGTCAGCTTCATCATCCCAGGTATCAGCCTCGTTTAAATTTAGTTCAAAGCTGCTTCCTTCAGGAATTTCCTGTTGAAATGAATAAGTATCTGTATCTTTTTCGGCAGCAATATTTATTTGCGGTTCGGGCGTTTCCTTTATTTCGGGAACCGTGTTGATCACTTCTATTTTTACCGGGTTAAACGGCACAGGGGCCGGTGGTTCAGCATCGCTGGTAAGTTCTATCTTATCAACCGGCACAGGGACGTGCTGTTGTACTACCGGTTCAAAAAAGCGCTGCTCATGCAAGGCTTCCTCCTTTGCAGGCGGAGCCGTTACCGGCACCGGAGCGGGAGGTAATACCAGGGTTACCGGTGTATGTTCTTCAGCTGCCGGCTGGTTTTTTTCTGCAAGCAGTGAAGGAGCTACCGTGCGCTCGTTGATGCGGCGCAATATTTCGGCATGGTCTTTTAAAAAATGGGCATTGGCTACAAAAAGTTCTAATTCAAGCTCGTTAAGTTCGCTGGGATCAGCTGCAAGGTAGTCGTATTGATCATTAAGCTCTTTTAAAATCCCACCTATCTTTTTAAATACATCCATTTGCTTCATGGCCTCAATGTTAGGAAAATGCTTACCAAAAATAGGATTAAATTCTGATATTTGCCGACTATAAAAGTCATAAATGGTATATCACGAAGAGGTTTTCAGGCGTAAAAGCGAAGTAGGCGGCAGTATTGAGGTTATCTGCGGATCAATGTTCTCGGGCAAAACCGAAGAGCTGATCAGGAGGCTTAACCGTGCCCGCATTGCCAAGCTTAAGGTTGAGATTTTTAGCCCTAAAGCCGATACCCGTTATGGCGAGGATGCCATCATTTCGCACAATGCCAGCAAAATAACTTCTACCCCGGTTGATAGCGCTTCGGCTATTTTACTGCTGGCCAGTGATGCCCATGTAATAGGTGTTGATGAAGCGCAATTTTTTGACGATGAACTCCCCGAGGTATGTACCGTACTGGCCAACCGCGGTGTACGTGTAATTGTAGCCGGTTTGGATATGGATTTTAAAGGCCGCCCATTTGGCTCAATGCCCAACATTATGGCCATTGCCGAGTCGGTAACCAAGCTGCAGGCCGTTTGCGTAAGGTGTGGTAATCCGGCCCAATACTCGTACCGCCTGGTACATGATAATTCAAAAATATTATTAGGCGAAAAGGAAAGCTATGAGCCCCGCTGCAGGGCATGCTATAATACCGTTGCGGGTTAACATTTAATTAAATAATATATTTTTTATTTAATACTATAACTAAAACAAATACCGGGTATTTGATTGTTATGTACTTAAACACAGCAGCTTCAAAAAGAAGGTGCTTTAATAAAGTATAAAGCAATCAAGCTTATGGCCAAAAAGGTTTTAGTTATAGAGGACGATAAAGATATCCGCGATACAGTAGTGTATGTGTTGGAGGAAGAAGGTTACGAAGTAATACAATCCGACAATGCCCGAATCCTGCGTACCCTTACTACTATTAACCCCGACCTTATTTTGCTTGATAACTGGCTTACCGATTGGAGCAGTGACGCCAACGGGCAGCAGCTAAGTAAAAGTATAAAAGACAATCCGGCTACCAGCCACATCCCCGTGATCATTATTTCGGCCGTGAGCAATATCAAAGAAATTGCCAAAGCCGGTAACGCCGATGGGTACCTTGCCAAGCCATTTGATCTGACATCACTTTCAGAGATCGTAAAAAAGCATATCAAGTAAGCAATCCTTATCAGTATAAATAAAACGGCCCTCCATTAATTTGAAGGGCCGTTTTGTTAGGCCTCACCTAAATCCTCTCCAAAAGGACAGAGCTTTGAAGGAATGCCGTTGAACACTTTAAGCACTCCCCCTCTCTGGAGAGATTTTGGAGCCGGGGCTATATTTTCACGCCAAACCCAATATTAAACGTACGCCCGTCGGCCGGTAAAATGCCCGGTCCGGGGTACATGTTAATACGGCGTGTAAAATATTTAGCGTTAAATAAGTTGTTCACATTGGCCGTGAGATGGTAGTTTTTTAGAAAACCATAATTGAAAGCCCAGTCGAACAAATGATACGCGGGTACTATACCGGTAGCGCCGGTGGCATTAAAAGCAGTATTATTGGCATCACTAAAGCTTTTCCCTACATAGCTGTATTGCAGTGTGCTGCTTACATGGCCGCTTAAAAACGTTAAACCTGCACGGTCTATGCAATCGGGAGTGCCTTCCAGGTTGTTATCCTTCAAACTTACATTTTTACCATTTTGATTGATAGAACCACTGGTGTAACGACCATGCGTGTACGATAGCGAGTTGAACACACGGAGATCACTCCCCGAAGATTTATCAAACGAGCGGATCAGCGAAACTTCGGTAAAGGCCTCAATACCTTTAGCCACGCCATTACCAATGTTGGTCATGTAAAGATGGGCTACGTTATTGGCATCAGTTTGGGTTAATGTACCTGCCCTGTTTCCGTAGTAAACGTAAAAAGCATTAACATCAAAACTAAATAATGTGCTGATATGACCGCGGTAACCCAGGTCGGCATCATAACCTTTGCTATCCTTGATGTTCGGATCGATAATGGTCAACTGGTCTGCCGGGGTAACGGCAGCATAAATATAAGGGCGGTAAGCCTGTGCAATATTACCGTAAAGCTGGTTTCCGCCGGCAAACTGGTATTGCAAACCAGTACCAAACAGCGGAAAGTTGCGATTATCCTTATACTTTACAGGCACCGTACGGTTTACAATAACACCCGAAGTAGTGGTATTGATCTGCTCAAAACGCATACCGGGGGTAACTGTAAATGCCTGAGTTACCTGGAACATATTTTCGGCAAAGGCTGCATAGTTTAAAGTATGCAATCTCAGGTCGATGCCATAATCTTTAACCAGGCGCAGGTCAAAATCAGATGCTGCCGTGCCTGTGCCTTTTTGCTTACGTTTGGTAGTTTCTTCAAAATACCTTATACCTGCGGTAAACGAGCTGCTGAGATTACCGAGTTTGTACGTATGCAGCAAGCGGGCTTCGGTAGTGAAACCGGCATAATAATCACGGTCGACCTGGCGCGGATTAAACGTTTTCAAACTTGTATTAACTGTATCAGGTATATTGGCCGTGTTAATGAACTGCACACTATTACGCTGACCAAACAGTACATGCGAGGTAACTTCCAGCCTGGTATTTTTATCAAACCGGTAATTGAACAACAATGCCGGGATATTAATTTCAGGATTAAAAAAATTACGCGCACGGGTCGACTGACGATTGTTTGCTTCAAATTGTGTGTCGGTTAAACCACCGGCTATTTGCTGCCTGTAGTCTGATCTTGAAAACTGGAAAGCTATGCTGCCCTGATCATTAAACTGGTATTTGAGGCTGGCGTAGTAAGCGCGGGAGTTAAAAGCGGCATCAGGCCGCCAGCCGTCGCCGGTACGGGCGGTGTAAAAAGCATAATAACTAACCTTACCCACTTTGCCGCCAATGGCGTTATACGAATTGAAAAACCTGTTTGAACCGGCCGATTGTTCGCTTTCAAAACCCAGCACCTTAGTACTGTCGCCTTCTTTAAGTTTGAAGTTAACCATGCCGCCAAACTGGCTGCCAAATTGCAATGCCGCCGAACCGCGCACTATCTGAATTTCGCTTACCGCCTGGAATGGCACATTATAATGATTTTCGGGATAGCCAAACATATCCGAGTTGGTGTTATAGCCATTTTGCCTGATGTTGGTTTCGATAGAGCGGTGGGTGTCCGTACCCCGGGTACCGATATTGAGCTGTAAACCGGCTCCGTCCATTTCCCAGATGTTAACGCCGGGAACTTTTGCAAAGGTCATACGGGCATTATTATTAACTAAATTTGCTTTTCCGGCGTCAAGAAAAATATCAAAGGTTTTTTTTCCGGCAAAAATGTTGATACCGGATACATTGGGCAAATGTTTTGGCCTGCTTTCTTTAATAATAACACTGTCAAGTTGCAGGGTATCTTTAACGCTTTTATGCTGTGCCCGGGCAAAGCCCGCGCAACACATAAATAGCACGGGTAATGAAATTTTATAAAGGGTATTCATTTATTCAAATAAAAAGATTTTGGGGGATGCTGCTCAGGCACAATAATGATGAACGGGCAATGCATACGCGCAGCGTATTACAGGCATATCAATGCGAGTTATCAAGATTGAGGGAACAAGTTAATTACCGGATATAATTTAGGCAAGTGCCACTTCCGGAGGCCGACCGCCGACAGATACAACACCGTCAGGTATACTGATATAGATAAATGTGCCGGGAGGCTGAACAAGCTCTGCCGGTTTTATAAAAGCGTATGAAATTTCAGGGTAATTATATTTAGCATCGCTGCCCAATTTTTTTTCTGATGATTCATGTGTGCGTTTGCTGATAGGCTTACTATATAGCTTTTTAGCGCAGATCACATTTTCATTCAGCAACCTGGTAGTTTCATAGTTGGGGATGCACTGCACGTACAGCGTATCGCGGGTAACCCTTAGTTTTACATAGTTGTACGAAACACCATCCAACTGTAACTGCCCCGAAACATTCACATAGCTGTCCCAATCATGTATAAAGGGCAGGTTTTGGCCAATCTTAATTTCAATGAGATCGCGCGAATCATATTTACCCCTGGCAATTTGCCGGGCAATTACTTTGTTTAATCTGTTAAAAAAATACTGATTAAGCGCCATGTACCCCAGCAAATTGAGCATATGGGTAACTAACATTACAATGGCAAAGGTCTTTTTCAATCAATAATCAGTCTAAACAACAGCAATGCTACACAAATTTTAGGGATATAATAGGTCATATATTAAAAAAAATAAACTCAAAGTAATTAATTCTGAATACTTTTTGGAGTTTTCTTTATTTTTATTTGGATTTATTCTAAATAACGTATTTCTTTGTTGCTGTTAATACACTATGCGCAAAACAGGAAGTCGCAAGCCCATTAACAATTATTTGATTATTAATGCTTAAAATATAAAGTCCTGTTCTGTAGTTTAATTGTTTATATCAAACATTTAATCAGCAGAGCAGGCACCAATTCATTTTTAATTACCGGAATTTATGTGCGATGCTAAAATACTCAGCCAAAAGGGAACATCGGTAGTAAGCCGTTGCTCCGAATGCCAATGCCTATTTATATGGCACCATAACCTGATCCTTAGCTTTACACCCGATCAATTTATCCAGTTTAAAAATTTCGCTATCGATCTTGATTTCGGTGATCATTCTTTCCCATTTCCCGACGGACAGGAGCGCGTGGTGATGCGTACACCGGTCAATGATATCCAGCTTACCTTTACTGTTGATGAATGGGAAGACTTTCACGTTGCGATGGATGAAGCCATTTACATGCAGGAGATTTATGCACTGGTTGATGGCGGTAAATAAATCTCAGGAATTACTATAATTATATAGCTGAAAGCAGAATGTACAGAGCCAAAAGTTAATTCAGCTGAACAAATTAACAGATTCTATATAAAATAAATTCCTTAACCTGCAGAAAATGTACCTCACGGTTAAAGATCGCGTTACCATAATACAATAACTACCCTGCAAAATGAAAGATATCCCTGTACACCAGCTACATGAACGAACAAATTCGGGATTTGAGATCAGGCACTTTGAAAGCGGCGAAGATTCAAAAAAAGTGCCGATGGGCGCCCATCGCGACGATCACTACCTGTTTTTTTTGATTGAAAACGGATCAGCATCGCTGATGATAGATTTTAACGAAGTTCATTTTTGCCAAAACACATTTTATTATATTCTGCCGGGGCAGGTACATCACCGGATAAATAATGCACTTGCCGGTGGCTGGTATGTAGCCATCGATTCACAGCATATTCCGGCCGACTTCCGCAATATTTTTGAAAACCAGCTTTTTTTGCAACAGCCTTATCAACTCAACGATATTGAATTAAAGCAATACCAGCAGCTCCTTTGCCTGTTACGTGAAAAAAACAGTGAGGATGATAACAGCGCTTTCTTTTTGCCGGTTTTGCAATCGCTCATACAATCATTTACCGGCATGGCAGCAGCCACTTTCAGTAATGTTTATACGCCCGAAAAGCAGCTTTCAAGGCCGGCACAAATTTCACATCAGTTTAAAAAGTTGTTGTTGAGGCATGTACGCACAATTAAAGGCCCTTCGGCATACGCCGGTATGCTTAATGTTTCCGAATCATATCTTAACGAGGTTTTAAAGAAAACCACCGGTTTCCCGGTAAGTTACTGGATAACTCAGGAAGTAATGCTGGAAGCAAAAAGATTACTGTATTACAGCGGCCTCAACGTAAAGGAGATTGCGCATGCACTGGGCTATGATGACCATACCTATTTTTCCCGGCTGTTTAAAAAAGCGGCATGCATCACCCCACTTGAGTTCAGGGACAAACACCGTAAATAATCCAATATTTACCCCGAAATTACTATTTCAGGAGGCTAAAATTCAATGTTTCTTTGTAGTATTAAAACACTACACCATGGAAACATCCACTCTTCATAAATTAAAAAGAAAGGCTGGCAGCTTGTTTGAAAACCAACTTTTACAAAGCGGCAGGGTGCTTGAAGTAAGGCACTGGGAGCCGTCGACCATGATTGAGATCGACCTGCACTTACCACAGGCCGATATGCAAAACTGGCACGAAATACCCTACATAAAAATAAAAGTTGATAACCTCACCTACCGCGATTATACCCCAGCCGGCTGGGATGCCGAAACCAGCACCTGCACCCTGTATATTGATGCAGCCCATAGCGGCCCCGGCAGTAAATGGGCTAAACAACTTCAAAAAAACGATATCGTACGCTATTTAAAAATCCGTTCTACCCGGCACGCACCGGCCGGCACCCCGGCCATAATAGGCCTTGGCGATGAAAGCAGCATGGGGCATATGCTGGCCTTACAGCAAATGGTATTACCCGCAACGCGTTTTTCGGGCGCTATAGTTATGGCCGATGAAAATCACAGGGGTTTATTTGGCGAATATTTCAAATCGCCGTTAAAGCCTATTGAACGTAATGATGTATACGGCCACCACAGCCTCATCCAGTGGGTAATGGAACAACAGTATAACCTGGAACACTCGGTATTTTACATTGCCGGCAACCATACCATGGTAGGCGAATTACGCAAATTGTTAAAACTGCAGGGGTACCCGTCAAGCCAGATCAGGATACAGGGTTTTTGGTCGTAGAAGCTTGTTTAAAAGCGCTTCTCCCTTACCTGAAACTCGTTCACCGACATTTTATGCCGTTTCACCTAAAATAACTGTTCAACAATGAGCTAACGGCACATCTTTGCGGCAAATAACATTATTATGAAAACATTTTACAATCCACTTATAGCTGTGATGATCTCCCTGCAGGAGCGTACGGTAACCGTTATCCAGGCTCTGGCTAACCTCATCAGTTGATATATTCATCTGCCTATGAAAAACAAAGCCGCTTTGCAAGATTGCAAAGCGGCTTTTTAATATTCAAAATTTATTTAAAACCTCAATTAGTCGACTATTTTAATTTTGACGTTTGTTCCATTGGGCAGATCTTTAATTTGCTCACCAATAATACCGGTGAATTCGAAATGAATTTTAACAGCGACAGGCTTAAGATTGTTAACTGTATATTCTCCTCCTAAAACCGGCATTTTCTTATAGCTGTAAACCTGGTGATCACCTAAATAAATACAGGCATCTTCAAGTTCCTTTAACAATTGAGGCATGAACCAGTTATCCACTTTTTCATCGTCATTTAAAAAACTGTAAAACTCTTGTTTATTATCAGCAACTTTCGATAAATCACACATATCCGTTGCAAGCCAGTAAATACAGTCATCATATCCTATAAAGAACAGATCGCCGAGCTTTGATATCATTAAAATTTCCTTAAAATCTTTTATCAACCATAACCAGGTATCCATTAAGCCGGCAGCATTTATACCGTTTAAATTTATTATAAGCTCATCTAAATAGTAATCCATATAAGTTAAATTGTTAACACCTACTCTCAAAGTTAATATCCTTCTGAGGTTTTTGCTTTTTACTCTCCAAAGTTTTACCGACGATATCACTTTTTTACCGGTATTTCTCCGATGTTTTACTGCCGTTCACCGATAACCGCACTTGCTTCGCCTAATAAACCTAACGGCAGGGTGCCTTTTGTGTGCAATTTTGGATCACTAAACAACAACAAATAAATGCCATGAAAACTTTACTTGCAATTCAATTGATCCATTTAGTTATGAAAGCCGCGGAACATGCCGTTGTTATCGTTCATTCTATAGGTCATTTAATAAAATAATGTCCCGGCACCCCGAGGGGTGGTTATTTCATCTTTGATAAATCAATAACCCAAAACGCATGTTATCTTAAAAAGGTACAGCGTATGAAAAAAGGAGATGAAGTAACCTGGAAATGGGGAAAATCCCAAGCTGAAGGCCATATCGTTAAAAAGCATGATAAGCCGGTAAGCAAAACTATAAAAGGCGCAAAAGTTAAACGCAACGCCAGCAAACAAGAGCCGGCTTATGAAATTGAACAGAAAAACGGCAGCAAAGTGCTGAAATCTGAAAGCGAAATAAGCAAGAAACGTTAAACCTTTGCACATGAAATTAAAAGCCTGAATGATAAGCATTCGGGCTTTTTTGCTTAATACTTCTACGCAACCTATATTAAATTATAAAAAACGTCATTGCGAGGAACGAAGCAATCCCCTACTTACAGAGAGGCTATTTAAACTTGCCATATATAGTCACCTTACGCTGGTTTGTAACGAGCGCTTAATATGGTTTGGCGATTGTATCGCCTTTGCGTTATAAACGCAAACCCGAGTTACGCACTCGTTACAAACCACAGGTGTTGGGAAGATTAAAGTTGCTTCGAAAACAAATAAAAACCATATCATTGCGAGCGTAGCGTGGCAATCTCGTAGCCAATGCATGTCCGATTTACATAGCTACGAGATTGCTTCGTCGTTCCTCCTCGCAATGACATAGCTTTTTACACTAATACTCCCTGTAATCCATCGTCTTCCCAACATCCATGGTTACAAACAAGCGTGAGATGACAATGACGTTTCTTAAAAAGCTCTGCTTTCACCGTAAAAATTGCGCACTTCGCCGAAAAACTCATGGTTATTTCATGAATGTGATGCATTTTTACCCTATGACAAAACAACCTATCATCACTGTAAACAACCTGGTAAAAAACTATGGCGATTTTGCAGCCGTTAAAGGCATTAGTTTTGAAGTTTACGAAGGCGAGATCTTCGGCCTGCTTGGCCCCAACGGTGCCGGTAAAACCACTACCCTCGAAATTATTGAAACCCTTCGCGATAAAACATCCGGCAGCATCATTGTTGATGGCTTCGACATTGAAACCGACGCTGATAGCATCAAAAAACGTATAGGCGTGCAGCTACAAGCCGCCGGTTATTACCCCAACCTCAACTTGTCGGAGTTGATCGTACTGTTTTCGGGCCTGTACGGTATCGACAAAACACCGATGGAGATGCTGGAAAAAGTTGCCCTTACCGATAAGGCAAAGGCTAAATATAAAGATCTTTCCGGGGGGCAAAAACAGCGTTTTTCTATCGCTACTACATTAATCAATAACCCAAGGATCATATTTCTGGATGAGCCCACAACCGGCCTCGACCCGCAGGCCCGCCGTAACCTTTGGGATTTGATCCGCGAGATCCGCGACCAGGGAACCACTGTAGTGATAACTACCCACTATATGGATGAAGCCGAAGTACTATGCGACCGTGTTGCCTTTGTCGACGGCGGCTACATCATCGGTATTGACACCCCCGACCATTTTATCGACGAGCTTGTAGCCACAGGCTTTGAACGCAAAAAGCAGGTAAAACTGGCCAACCTGGAGGATGTATTCATTAATTTAACCGGCAAGGAATGGCGGGAAGGATAGTGCAGTTGGCAGTTTTGAGTTTCCAGTTGCAGTAATTACAACACGCCTACATTCCCAATGCCATCGAGAGTGCTAAGCACCAATGAACTAATGAACCATTGAACTAATGAACAATAAATACAGCAATACAAAAGCAACCCTGGCCATTGCCAAAGCCAGTTTCCGGTCGATATTACGCAGCCCTTCGGCGGTGGTGTTTACACTGGCTTTCCCCTTGATATTTATCATTGTTTTTGCCAATATTGGGGGTGGCGGCATGTCGATAGATGTGGGCGTAGCCAAAGGCAGCGATACATCCGCCAATAACCCGGTTTACACTGCGCTTAAAAAAAACAAGATCATGCACCTTATCCATGATCAAACAGCTGATGAAATGAGCAAAAACCTGGCAAAAGGTAACCTTGATGCAATACTTGATCTTAAACCTTTTGCTCCACCAGCGTCAATGACCGTTCATGTACAGTACAGCCAGGCATCGGGCGATAAAGGAAGTGTATTAAAATCAGCCCTGAACAACATTTTTTATCGTATCCAGTCGGAAGAATTGAAGCGCATTCAGTCGTACACCACAGTTAAAGTCCCCAACCTGATCGACCTGAAAGAAGAAACCATAAGCGGCCGTCCGTATAAATATATCGACTTTATATTACCCGGACAATTGGGTTTTTCGTTGTTAAGCAGTGGTGTTTTTGGTACAGCTTTCGTATTTCTGAGCTTACGGTTAACATTGGTTATCAAACGCTTTTTTGCAACCCCGGTTAAACGTTACAGCATTGTTTTGGGCGAGGCTATTGCGAGGCTGGCCTTTTCCCTGTTAGGTTCGTTATTTATTATACTGGTCGGGCATTACATGTTTGGTTTTACGCTGATCCACGGTGTAACAACTGTATTAAATATGCTGGTACTTTCGGCCATCGGGTTGATCATTTTCATGGGATTCGGCTTTACTGTATCTGGCATCGCCAAAAACGAAAGTTCGGTGCCACCGCTTTCCAATATTATCACGCTGCCGCAGTTCCTGCTTTCGGGTACTTTTTTTTCAATCACCGCCTTTCCAAATTGGCTGCAATATATCAGCAAGGTGTTACCGCTAACCCATTTAAACGATGCTATGCGTAAAGTGGCTTTTGAGGGCGCGGGCTTAGGTGATGTTACACACCAGTTACTGATTCTTTTTGCCTGGTTTATCGGAATTTATGCGGTAGCGGTAAAAACGTTTAAGTGGGAATAGCAGGAAAGATGCAGGCATTTGAGATTTCCGAATAACCGCGCTTGATGCCTTTTTGCTTCGTACTACCCCAAATTTTAAAATCCAGACTTACGAAGTTTTAGAAACTTTGTAAGTCTCAACCATATTACCAACAGAATCCAAACCCAAACACTTAACATTACTTTAACATTAACGGTGTTAATATTAACATTAAGATAACATTTAGGAAATATATTTGCAGAAATAATCTCTGCAATGACAATCAAGTCCGTCAATTCCATCGCTTTAGTGCTCTTTTTATTAACTATATGTTCAATTACTGTTAAGGCGCAAGATTCAAAAGTAGGCACCTGGGGCATAGTAACCGTAGTTTTGCCGGGCGATAGTTCCCACAAATGGGGTGGTTATACCGAGTTTCAAACCCGTACTAATAATGTATTCAGCCAGTTTCAATACTATGAGGTAAAGGCTGGCGTAAGTTATGATATAGACAGAAACTTTACCGCGCTTTTAGGTACCGGCCGCTACACTACTTTTGATTATATGGATATTGGTAAAGGCCCTACAACTACCGAAACCCGTTTTTGGGAACAGATCACCAGCAACCAGTTCCTGTACCGCATAAAATTGGAACACCGCTATCGGGTAGAGCAGCGCTGGGTTAACGGCGATTACCGTAACCGTTTCCGCTATAGACTTAACGTATTTGTGCCTTTAAACAGTACCAAAATTGAAGCCAAAACCTGGTTCATTTCTGTTTTCGACGAAGTATTCCTTAATAATAAGGTACCTAACTTTGAACGTAATCGGATATCGGCCGCAGTAGGTTATCAGTTTGATAAATCGTGGATCTTACAGGCTGGCTGGATCAACCAATATAATTATTCGGCTGCCGCTAAAAGCGATAAGGACAATATTATGCTCATCCTGATGTACCGCATCCAGCGTAAAAATGCCGTGCAGCGTGAGCACGTCCCTACTACGAGCGATTAATCACTATTGAGTGGGATGATTACGTTGATTTTATTTCTGGGATTACACGGATTCTTTTTCTGATTACACCGATTTTTTTTAAACTGAATTACCCTCCCCCACGTTGTCGTGTCTCCACGGCAACCAAATTTCAAACCTTACATGTTGCCGTGCAGACACGGCAACCGGGGAAGCAAGGAAAGAAAAATCCTATAAATCATAAAAATCCACCCAAATCCCGGTTCAGACATCCGTTTTCATGAAAAAACCACTCATTCTATATTAATTTCATGTTAAATCGCATCATTAATTGCCTATAATCGTTACAAATACAAAATTTCAATTGCGTTTTCCTTATTTAGGCATTAACTTAGCCGCCGTTATTAATAGTATTCATTCAAACCACACTCTGACAATTCACTATGAGCATAATAATTGATGTGCATGCCCGCCAGATCTTAGATTCGCGCGGTAACCCTACTATTGAGGTAGAAGTTTTAACCGAGAACGGCGCATTTGGTCGCGCTGCTGTACCTTCAGGTGCATCAACCGGCGTTCACGAAGCTGTTGAGCTTCGCGATAACGACAAATCAAAATACATGGGCAAAGGCGTTTTAAAAGCCGTTGAAAATGTAAACGAAGTTTTGGCTCCTGAATTAAAAGGTATCGATGTGTTTGAACAAAATGCTATCGACGCTTTAATGATTGAAATTGACGGTACCGAAAACAAAGGTAAAATTGGTGCCAACGCTATATTAGGTGTTTCATTAGCCGTAGCTAAAGCTGCTGCCCAGGAAAGCCGCCAGCCTTTATACCGCTACATTGGTGGTGTAAACGCTAACACGCTGCCAATACCTATGATGAACATCGTTAACGGTGGTTCACACTCTGATGCCCCTATCGCTTTCCAGGAATTTATGATCATGCCGGTTGGCGCTCCTTCATTCTCTGAGGCTTTACGTTGGGGTACCGAAGTATTCCACAACCTGAAAAAAATCCTTCACGACCGCGGTTTGTCAACTGCAGTAGGTGATGAAGGTGGTTTTGCTCCAACTTTTGAAGGCACTGAAGATGGTGTTGAAACCATTTTAAAAGCTATTGAAAAAGCAGGGTACAAAGCCGGCGAAGATATCTTCATCGCTTTTGACTGTGCTGCGTCTGAATTTTACAAAGACGGTAAATACGACTATACTAAATTTGAAGGCGAAAAAGGTGCTATCCGCACCAGCGCTGAGCAGGCTGATTACCTTGCCGAATTAGTAGCAAAATATCCTGTTATCTCTATCGAAGACGGTATGGCCGAAGACGATTGGGAAGGCTGGAAAATCTTAACCGACAAAATTGGTAAAAAAGTACAGTTAGTAGGTGACGATTTGTTTGTAACCAACACTAAACGTTTACAAAGAGGTGTTAGCGAAGGTATTGCTAACTCAATCCTGGTAAAAGTAAACCAAATTGGTTCATTAACCGAAACTATCAATGCGGTTACTTTAGCTCAAACCAACGGCTTCACCTCAGTAATGAGCCACCGCTCTGGCGAAACTGAAGACTCAACCATTGCTGACCTTGCTGTTGCATTAAACTGCGGTCAAATCAAAACTGGTTCGGCTTCACGTTCAGACAGGATTGCTAAATACAACCAGTTATTACGTATCGAAGAAGAATTAGGCGCTAACGCTAAATTCATCGGTAAAGATTTCAAATACTTTAAAAAGTAATCTTTTGATAATAATATGGAAGGCCATCTGTGTAAAGCAGGTGGTCTTTTTTGTTTTAGCTAAAAAAAGAGGGCCGTCACCCTGAGCCCGTCGAAGGGTCGCGCGCAGAGGCCTACCCACATGCTTCGAGTACCTCAGCATGACACCCTGATAGATGTGCATTGTTATAGTTATCTATCTCAATCACCTATTTTTTTATACCTTTGCCTCCTGCAACTAAAGCCATATAATTAAACTAAGGCAACCACGTTATAATAACTTGTTAAAATAAACTAATGAACAAAAAAGGGATTTTGAGGATATTGGGTATAGTGCTGGTATTAGTTTTAAGCATCGGGCTTGACAGGGTTACTAAAATTTACGTTAGGGAGCATATTCACATCAGCGATAACATTTTTGTTATCAAAAACTTTTTCACCATTCTGCATGCCGAAAACACGGGAGCTTTTTTAAGTCTTGGCGATTCGCTGCAAAACCCATGGAAATTCATCCTGCTATCGTTGCTGCCTTTACTGGCCCTTGCCTTTGGCGTTTTTTATGTCATGTTAAAACCATCAATAGGCAAATTAACCACCACAGGCATAGTTTTGGTTATTGCCGGTGGTGCAGGTAATTTATACGACAGGATGCTATACGGCAGCGTAACTGACTTTATGCACATGAACTTCGGAATCTTCCAAACAGGCGTATTTAATGTGGCCGACGTATCCATTATGATAGGTATGGGCTTAATCCTGTTGGAATCATGGCAAAAAGACCGTAAGGCCAAAAAGGAACAAGGAACTCCTGATACCGAAACGCTGGCAGCCTAATCCGGTGCAGTTATTGCTCTTAAAAATTTCTTAACAATAAAAAGCGTATCTTTGCAGCTAATTACCCGTTCGCTTACGGTTTTGAGCCCAGCAAACTCTTCAGATCCGCTTATGCTTTCGCGTTAGCACATTATATATTACAAACAATCAGAATGTCATTCGAAAATTTAAATTTAATTGAGCCCATCCTCAAGGCTTTAAAAACAGAGGGATATACCACACCTACTCCAATACAGGCACAAGCCATTCCTATCATATTACAACACCGGGACTTATTGGGCTGTGCTCAAACCGGTACAGGCAAAACAGCGGCCTTTGCTATCCCCACCCTGCAATTATTACACCAGGACAGGATAGCCCACAAAGAGCAAAAAACCATTAAAGCATTGGTTTTAACCCCAACCCGCGAGCTTGCCCTTCAAATTGGCGAAAGTTTTACCAATTATGGCAAACATACCGGCCTTAAAAACCTGGTTATATTTGGTGGCGTATCACAAAACCCACAGGTTGATGCTTTGCGCCGCGGTGTTGATATTTTAGTGGCAACACCGGGCCGTTTGCTGGATTTAATGAACCAGCGTTATGTTCACCTGGAGCATGTTAAATTCCTGATACTGGATGAAGCCGACCGTATGTTAGATATGGGCTTTGTTAACGATGTTAAAAAGATCATAGCTAAAGTACCGGCAAAAAGGCAAACCCTGTTCTTTTCGGCCACTATGCCAAAAGAGATCCAGAGCCTGGCAGATAGTATACTGAATAATCCCGAAAAGGTTGAAGTTACCCCGGTTTCATCAACTGCGGATACCATTCAGCAAGCAGTTTATTATGTGGATAAGGGAAATAAAAAATCATTGCTGATCCATATCCTGAAAGATAAAAGCATTAAAACCGTTTTGGTATTTACCCGTACCAAACATGGCGCCGATAAAGTGGTTAAAGACCTGAACCGTGTAGGTATCACTGCCGAAGCCATTCACGGCAACAAATCACAAAATGCAAGGCAGCGTGCTTTAACTAACTTTAAAAACCGCACAACCCGAGTATTAATAGCTACAGATATCGCTGCCCGTGGTATTGATATTGATGACCTTACCCATGTTATCAACTATGAGTTGCCAAACGTACCCGAAACTTATGTACACCGTATTGGCCGTACGGGCCGGGCTGGTGCCAATGGCATAGCATTTTCATTTTGCGATGCTGAAGAGCTGGAATTTTTGAAAGATATCCACAAGCTAATAGCCAAACAAATTCCGATTGAGGAAGGTCATCCATACCCGCTTAGTCCAGCAGCTATGGCAGCTAAAATAAACGAAGCGCCTAAAAAAGGTGGCTCCGGCGGCGGCCAGCGTGGCGGCGGTGGCGGCCGGGGCGGCCACCGCAGGTCAGGAGGTGGCGGCAATAACCGTCCGGGCGGTAACGGCCGCTCAGGCGGCAATAAAAGATCAGGCGGCAGCCGTTCAGAGGCTGGTCGCGGCGGGGCCAGCGGTATGAGTGGAGCTAAAAGAGGATAAATATTAAGTTGATTAAGTGAATGATTGATTAAGTGAGTAGTTATAATCTCCGAAAACCAACCACTCACATAATCAACTCAATCAACCATTCACCGCAAAAAACTTTCCTGTTAATAAGTTAATAAGCATATTTGTAACGGTCGAAAAAATTAAATAGCTTTAAATGAAAATTATCCAGCCGGTATCAATGAAACGCCTTATAGATCTTTTCAAGAACAAGTTTTTCCTGGTTACCATTGCTTTTGTGGTGTGGATGATATTTTTTGACAGGAACGATCTTTTTTCGCAATACCAATACCACCAGCAGGTTAAAAAACTAAGGCTCGAGCGCGATTTCTACAAAGCCCAAACCGACCAGGTGACCAAAGAGCTTAAAGAATTGACCACCAACCCCAGCAAATGGAAAAATTTGCCCGTGAAAAGTACCTCATGAAAAAAGCCAATGAGGATGTTTACGTGGTGGTGCCGGAGACGAAGGAGAAGTAAGAAAATGCAAAAAAGCTGGGTCTTGTGCGATTCCCTCCCTTGGGAGGGTGAAGGGAGGGGTTTATACGTCAATCCAACAAATTACTATCAAATCCTTTAGGTAACTTAATAGAAGAATCGTCCTTCAAAATAGTTATTACCGTTCCCTCAATAGCTCTCAACACATTATCCAAGTCCTCTTTCACGTCTGCTTCAGCAAATCTCAAAAACCGGACACCGAAGCTTTCTAATTTCGCTTGCCTGACATCATCCTTAATCAAAACATCTTCATAATTATGATACCGCCCATCTACTTCAATTGCCAGCATTAGTTCCTTGCAATAAAAGTCGACTATATAATTATCCATACAACGCTGACGATCAAAGTCGAAACCCAGTAGCTTATTTTCTTTTAACTCATTCCATAGGAGAACCTCGCCAAAAGTCATCTCTTTTCGAAGTTTTCTGGCGATTGCTTTTAGTTTGGGGTTGTATGGGATGATTTTAACCATTTTTTTATCGTTTTATGATAATTATTCGAGTCTTTTTAATTCCCTCCCTTGGGAGGGTGCGGTGGGATTGCGCATTGGCAGGGAGGGTTATACGCTATTGCAATGACCTTACATCTCGCTGAAACCCTCCCTTCACCCTCCCGGGGGAGGGAATCGCACATCCCAGGCTTTTTACCTATCTATGTATCTTCTTTCCACAACCTCCTGCCTCTTACTTCTTGCCGTCTTGACTCTACTATCCTACACTTCCCCTTCCCGCTTCCTCAAAAACCACTCGGTTGATAATAGCAGCAGGATCAACCCAAACAGCCATTTTAGATCTATCAAATCGCTGTAATGCTTATCTTCATAAACCACCGTTTTGATGTTCTCATTTTTGCGGATCAGGTCGGCAAGCTGGCTTAGCTGCGATGGTTTGATCATTTGCCCGCCGCTTTGTTTGGCCAGGGTATTAAGCAATGTATGATTAGCAGCGCTTTGGCGGGTTTCGAGGTTAAGCGGTTTTATGGTGAATTGCCCGGTAGCTTTAAACTCCTGTTTGCCGTTTTGGGTTGATGCATTGTAGGTGTATTCGCCCATGGGGAGGGTACCCGCATCAAGTTGATAGCTTTGCCCGGTACGTGTAAACAGGAAGCTATAGTTTTTTCCGGCAGTGCTTTTCAGCTCTATCTTTACATCAGGGACGTTAATCAACTCAAGGGCTTCATTATACAACTCGGCATTAAGGATCACGTTTTCCCCTTCATCAAATACATTACGGGCCGGATAAACACGAAAACGCTGACGGTTTGCGTTGGCAGTTAAATATTGTACCGTTTGGCTCAGCAGCTCATCGATAGCGTTGCGGTTACCATAGTTTTGATATTCGGCCAGTTGCCAGCGCCACAGACCTTCACCGGTTAATACGGCGATACGCCGGCCGGCCTCATCGCCAAAGGCCAGTAAAGGATAGATAGTAGCTACAGTCCCAATTTTTTGTTTCAATAAAACTGAAGCACCTGCAGCGGTTCCATAACTGCCGAACGGCGCTATTAATGGCGGAAGGGCGGTAATCTTTTTTCGCGCTGAATCGGAGAGGGTGAAAGCCGTAAAATCATTAGTTGGCAGGGGCATCACTTCCTGCGTTTCAGCACGGCCTGCGCTTATGCGTACCGTGCTTTGCTCATTGTTAACGGCCTGCAGGTTACTTTGTGAACCAACGATATACCAAACCGGCGTTTTGCTCTTAGCAATAAAGCTTTTTACCGGCGGGTATTCGCCTGCCGAAAGCTGGTACAGGATCACCAGGCTATAATCTGCCGGTTTAATGCTTGCAGCATCAGCAAGTGAACTTGCCTTTACCTCAAAGTTCTTATTGGTTTCGATAGCCTGCTTAATCACCGTTAAATCGGGATGCGGACCGTTGTATAACAGCAGCACCTTTTGCCGGGCATCAAGCACTTCCACATAAATAGTTTCGGTATTGTTTTGGATGGACAGCTCGTTCTTAACAGGAGCAATGCTGATAGTATATTTTCTGATGCCTTTTTTAGCAGCGTTCAGTTTTATGGGTACGATCTTTTTAAAATCGTTTGCGGTTACCGCAATGCTTTGGGCATACACCTGTTTACCATCTTCACTAACCGACAGGTTCATACTTTCGCCCTTGCTTTGGTAGGCGGTGGCAAGCACTTCTATCACAAAATCATTTCCTAAAAAGGCCGTTTTGTTATAGTTTACATTGCCGATAAGCAGATCGCGCTTAGCCGTAGTATCGCCAAGGGCTATGGTGTAAATACTGGTTTTGATATTCCTGGCCTCATATTGCGGATCATTACCCTGGTTATATAAACCGTCAGTTGCCAATATCAGCGCACCGATGTTTTGATTAGTGAACCTGTCGTTAAGTTGGTGCAACGCACCTGCTATATCGGTTTGCTTACCATTAAATTTTTTTGAAAGACCGGGATGCAGGGCTTTGTCAAAATTAACTTCCTGCACATCATACTTGTCGCCAAGTTCCTGTTTTAGTTTAGCCAGACCATCAACAAAAGCAGATGAATTAAAGCCTGCAGGTTTAAAAGCATTCACGGACGACGAATTATCCTGCGCTATAAGCACTAAAGGCTTTTGCGGCTCGTATTTAACCGTTTTCACCAGGGGAGATATGAGCAGCACCGTTATAAAAAACACGGTTACCGCCCGGATAGCGGCAAGCACATAGCGTAAGTTTTTACTTAGGTCAACCGGCTTGCGGTACATGAGCCAGGCATATGCCAAACCAAGCAATAAGCCGGCAGGCAACCACCATCCCGAAACAGAACCCCATGTAAGTGAAAACATTTGTAGCTATAGTATCGTCAGGGCGCAGATCATCCGGCCCAATAAACATTACCTGCAAAATGCGAAATTATTGTGAAAGGAGGGGAATAAGTTTTAAACCTCACCCAACCCTCTCCAAAGGAGAGGGCTTAAAAGCTTTTTCAAGTCTCCCCTTTTGGAGGAGATTTAGAGGGGGTGCATTCTTACAACATACCACCATCAACAGGGATAACCTGTCCGGTGATGTAAGCGGCCATATCCGACGCAAGGAATACACAGGCATTAGCTACGTCCTCAGTTTCACCCGCGCGTTTAAGCGGAATACCTGCTGCCCAGCCTTCAACAACTTTAGGGTCGAGCACTTCGGTCATTTCGGTGCGGATAAAGCCCGGGGCAACCACGTTGGTACGGATGTTACGTGAACCCAGTTCTTTAGCTACTGATTTAGAGAAACCAATGATACCCGCTTTTGAGGCAGCATAGTTGGCCTGGCCGGCATTGCCCTGCACACCAACAACCGAGCTCATGTTAATGAATACACCTTTACGGTTTTTCATCATGATTTTTGAGGCAGCCTTGGTAACATTAAATATCGATTTCAGGTTAACGTCAAGCACTTCGTCCCAGTTTTCTTCGGTCATGCGCATCAGCAAACCGTCTTTAGTGATACCGGCATTGTTGACAACAATATCAAGCGTACCGAAATCAGCAACAATATCAGTAATCAGTTTATCAGCCTCGTCAAATTTGGAAGCATCAGAACGGTAACCTTTTACTTTAGTGCCAAAACTTTGCAGCTCCTGCTCAAGGGCCTGGCCTTTTTCAACAGACGACAAATAAGTGAAAGCTACGTTAGCGCCATGCTCGGCAAATTTTTCGGCAATCTTGCGGCCTATTCCTTTTGACGCGCCGGTAACCAACGCGGTTTTTCCTTCTAATAATTTCATAATTACAGTATATGATTTCAGGGCGGTGAAGTTAGGAGTTTTTTGTTTCTGTTCAAATGAGTTCATAGTTGATGGTTCATAGATCATAGTAAAAAATGCCCTAAGCAAAAAACCATGAACCATGATCTATCAACTATGAATTAAAACCATGAACCCAAAAAATCATTTCAAATACTCCGCCGGTATCGGGTTATCCTTACGCTCGCCATCATAAAACCAGGCGAGGATCCAGAAGCGAGTGCCGTCGTTAAACAATTCGATGCTGTTGATGCCGCGTTCGGTTACCGGCCCGTCGGCTGTATTACGCGATTCGTAGGTGCTCCATACGTGGTAAATACTGCCAAATTTTTCAACGCGGCGGGCTATCTCCCGCTCATCAAAACCATTTTTTGACAATGATGGGTCGGCCAGTTTGTGGTATTCCTTCAGCGTCATATAGCTAAACTGCTGTTTGCCTTGCTTATCGGTATAGCCTGCACCAACATGGGCATTGGCAATATGCAGCAGGCTGTCGCGCTCATAGCTTACCTTTTCGCCTTTCTTAACAGTAACTACGCCATAATAGGCTTTCATGATACCGTCAAGCGTACTTACATTATCTCCGTATTTGGTAATAACCTGCGAGTGCGCAGGAAAAGTGATAGCAATGGTAATTATAGCGATAAGCAGAGGCAGGATATTCTTTTTCATGATAATTCAGGGTTTATTAACAGTCAGATTTTGATTGAATTAACGAAAAATATCCCGGATAATATAGGCCAGAATAACTGAAAGTTTTAAAATAAAAATGTCATTTCGACGGAGCGGTAGAGATCAGTGCGTCGGGGCGAAAGAGAAATCTTATACGCCTAAACCAGCTTTAAGCATAGCGTAGAAGATTTCTCCTCGCAGCCACCGCTTATGTCCTTTATGCTCGTCGAAATGACATTTTTCTATAAGAAGTTTAACTTAAAAAGTAGTATTCAGCGACACTCCATAGGTCCGCGGGTTGCCTAAGTGTGTCGCGCCGAAATCATAGGCATAATCAATGTATTTTTTGTTGGCGATATTGCTTTCCCAAAAGAACAGCCCAAACCTTTTGGTGCTTACACCTACCCTCGCGTTGAACTTGTTATAGCCTTTTTGTTCTATCTGGTTTGCCAGGTCGAAATATTGATCGCCAAGATAGCGCCACTCGCCACGGGCAATCAGTTTAGTTTTCAGCAGACCGCCCAAATCATAGCCATATTGCAGGGCCAGCATGCTGGTGATGTTAGGCGTATAAATTTGCTTGTTGCCTTTTAAATTCACTTCTTCACCATTGCTGCCAACTACTAAAGTAGTATAACGGGCGTGAGTATAACCGAAATTGTAATCAAACTCCAGGCCTTTAATTGGGGTTGCGGTAATTTCGGCTTCAATACCTTTGCTGCTTAATTTACCCGCATTTTTGGTAACGGTGATGGCATCAGGCAATACCAGTGTTGGTACCTGGCATCGGTAACGCGGGTATAAAACGCGGTTACATTTACACGCAGGCGGTTATCTAAAAAGTCGTTTTTTGATCCTACTTCAAAATTATTACTGTACTCGGGCTTGAAGGAGTAAAGCGGCGGAGACGAAGGATCAGAACCCAACTCGGTAATGCCCCCGCGCGAAAACCGCGGCTGTAAGTAGCAAACAGGTTATTATGTGCTGATACATGATAAGCCAGGCTAACCTTAGGCGTAAATGCTTTATAGTGCGCCGTTGATGAAGTATCCGAGCGGGTAACAACCGACTCGCCGCCCTTTGGCAGGAACTCGCCCATTACGTTTTCCTTTTTATGCTCGTAGTCATAACGCAAACCAGCTGTGATATCAAACTGCTCATTCACGGCATAAGTAGCCTGTCCGTAAACAGCTATGCCATAGTTTCGGTCGGTATTGGTATTGATACTGGTAAAATCAGTCACCGGTGAGCCAACAGCGCCGGCATCGTCACCAAAGTAAGTACCCTGCCTGTTTGGCGCATAGTGATAAAAGCCATAAGTACCGGCTGCCCATTTCAATTTTGAGGTTGATGATGCCGGCGAAGTAAAGCGGAACTCCTGGATGGTGGTTTTTACCTTGTTCCATTTGCCGCCATAATTATTTATGATAGATACGGCGTCGATAGGAGAAAAATCGCCATCGATAGGTGTGGTATAATAACGGTTGTTTACCTGGTAGGATGTTTGCGAAGTGAAATTAAAATCATTGCCGCTGTAGTTGGCCGTTAATGATGACTGGAAAGTATTATCAACCATTTTAGTCGTAGCGTTCTGGTTAACCTCGAAAGGATGACTTAAAGCATCATCAGGCGAACCTGCCAAGGTGAACGCGCCGTTGTTGCGGTTGTTGTAATTTTTTACATTCAGCGTAAAGGCCAGTTTGGAGGTAGCCAAAAACTTCAGGTAGTAGTTACCCAAAAAGTAGTGCTGTTTATCAAAATGGGTATTGTTAAAGGTATTGGTATAAAAACCATTAAAGCCTGAATAAATTCCTGCTACGCCTAAATACAATTTATCTTTTACCAGAGGGGCTTTGATGCCGAGGGTATAACGTTGCTGATTATAATTACCCACATCAACACCTGCAAAACCGCTCAGGGTATTTGATGGCTGCCTGGTTATCACATTGATAACACCGCCGGTAGCATTACGGCCATAAAGCGTTCCCTGCGGGCCACGAAGCACTTCTATCCTATCCACATCCAGTAATTGCGGAATGTAAGTATCCAGTCCGTATTGGTTTACACCATCAACATAGGTTGCAACGGCGGGGTCATATGATGTGGTAACAATTCCGCGGATGCCGGTAACGGTACGGCCATCGCCGGGAGCGCCTGAGTTTAAGTTAGGTACAATGGCAGTAAGATCCTTTAAATCCCAAAGCCTGTAATCCTGGATTTGTTTAGCTGATAGCGTTGAAATGCTGAATGGCACACGTTGTGCCTGCTCTTCGGTTTTTTGCGCTGATACTGTAACCTCATCCAACTGGTTGCTGGCATCATTCAACTGAATTGTTATTGGGCGACTGGTACCGATTATAATTACCGGGATATTTTTAGCCGCATAGCCAATAGCGCTGATATGCAGGGTATATTTCCCGGCAGTTATGCTTTTTAAAATAAATTTCCCGCTTCTGTCGGCACTGGTTTGGTAGTTGGTATTGAGCAAATACACCGTAGCGCCCGCGATAGGCTGGTTCTTTCTATCGGTAACGGTGCCCGAAAAGTCGCCCCTGGTTTGGCTCCGGGCCGAAAATGCAATAACAACAAATAATAAAGTAAATAATTTATGCATAAAACAGGTATAAATGTGTACAGATCACACATTGTAATCGATTGTCAATATTAGCAAATGACAAACAATTAACAGTTACGGACACATAAATATTACTTAATTATGTAAAAAATATATTGTGTAATTGTAGTTACGCTCTCAGGTCCTGCGCGCGGTTATTCAAGTGTAAAATCACGTCTCAACCGCGACTTCTAAAACGGTTGATCATATTATGCCCGGGATAGTTCATCGGGCTTAACTCATGAAAAACATCAAATCATATAAATCAAAAAAGGCCGCATCACAATTTGTGATACAGCCTCTCATATTTTCAAAGCAAAAACCTTTCAGCTTTCGCCTTTATGCTTTAACCTTAAAAAGATTAATAACGGTAATATTCCGGTTTAAACGGACCTTCAACCGTTACGCCGATGTACTCAGCCTGGTCCTGGTCAAGTACTTCCAGCTCAACACCGATTTTTGCAAGGTGCAGGCGGGCTACTTTTTCGTCCAGGTGTTTTGGCAGGGTGTAAACTTTGTTTTCGTAAGCCGCGCCATTTGTCCAAAGCTCTAATTGAGCTAAAGTTTGGTTGGTGAACGAGTTACTCATTACAAAGCTTGGGTGACCGGTAGCGCAACCTAAGTTAACCAAACGGCCTTCGGCTAACACAATAACGTCTTTACCTTCAATGGTATATTTATCAACCTGTGGTTTAATTTCCACTTTGGTATTGCCATAAACACCGTTTAACCAGGCCATGTCAATCTCGTTATCAAAGTGACCGATGTTACAAACGATTGCTTTATCTTTCAACGCGCGGAAGTGCTGCTCGCGAACAATGTTCTTGTTGCCTGTAGCAGTAACCACGATATCAGCTTCAGTGATAGCAGTGCTTAGTTTTTTAACTTCAAAACCTTCCATTGCAGCCTGTAAAGCACAGATCGGGTCGATCTCGGTAACAATAACACGTACGCCGGAATTGCGTAAAGAATCGGCCGAACCTTTACCAACATCGCCATAACCGCAAACAACGGCCACTTTACCGGCCATCATCACGTCGGTAGCGCGACGGATAGCGTCAACCAATGATTCGCGGCAACCGTATTTGTTATCAAATTTTGATTTGGTAACCGAATCGTTAACGTTAATAGCAGGCATTGGCAGGGTTCCTGCTTTCATGCGCTCATATAAACGGTGTACGCCGGTGGTAGTTTCTTCTGATAAGCCTTTGATAGCAGCAACCAGCTCAGGGTATTTATCCAATACCATGTTGGTTAAATCACCGCCATCATCAAGGATCATGTTAAGCGGCTGGCGGTCTTCGCCAAAAAATAAAGTTTGTTCAATGCACCAGTCAAATTCTTCGGCATTCATGCCTTTCCAGGCGTAAACAGAAATACCGGCGGCAGCAATAGCAGCAGCGGCATGATCCTGGGTTGAGAATATATTACATGACGACCAGGTAACTTCGGCACCAAGGGCAATCAGGGTTTCAATTAAAACAGCGGTTTGGATGGTCATGTGCAAACAACCGGCAATCCTTGCGCCTTTAAGCGGCTGGCTTGGGCCGTACTCTTTACGTAAAGCCATTAAGCCGGGCATCTCAGCCTCAGCCAGTTCAATTTCCTTCCGGCCCCACTCTGCCAGCGACAGATCTTTTACTTTGTATTTAACGAATGCAGTTTCTACTGATGACATATCGATTTTATTTTGAGAGTGCAAAGTTAACTGATATCCTTGTGAAAATGAAATGTTTGGTTTTCATTGACAAGAACGGGCAATTGTGCTATTTAGCAGCAAGAACTTAAAAAAGCTATCTATGCCTGTAACTGCTTTTGCACCTCTCCCTGCTGCATGGTCAGGTTACCATTATAAACCCCGCCATTTTCAACGGCCAGGTTCTGTGTTTTGATGTCGCCGGTTATGCGGCCTGTAGCTTTTATTTCAAGCGAGGAGGTATTAATATCGCCCCTTACCGTGCCATAAACAAAGATCTCTTTGGTACTTATATTTCCCTTAACCTCTCCCTTTTCGCCAAGGATCAGGCCCTCATCAACCATTACATCGCCGTTAACAAGTCCGTCGATCCGTGCAAAAGCCGGGGCTTTCAGGTTACCTTCTAATACACTGCCTTCGCTAATGAGGGTCGAGATTGCCTGTAAATCAAGCGCAACTTTATCTTTTTTAGAAAAAATAGCCATGTTTTTAAAGTCTTAACTTCTAAGTCCGAAGTCGATAGTTCTAAATCTGCATCATAATAATCCATGGTCAACTTCCGACTCAGGACTTAAGACTTCCGACTTAACAAACTTCCTACTTAGAACTTATTTATTCAGGGTTAAAAAATTTACCGGGTTAATCGGCTTCCCATTTTTACGTACTTCATAATGCAGGTGTGCACCCGTTGAGTGCCCGGTTGAACCTACCTTGCCTATGTTATCACCAACGGTAACCTGCTGCCCTACCTTCACTTCAATTTTTGAAAGATGTCCGTACAAGGTCTCCAGGTTGTTAATATGCTGAATCCTGACACATTTACCATAACCACCGGCCCATCCTGCAAAAACAACTTTGCCGCTGGCTGTGCATTTTACAGCATCGCCGCGGTTACCTTTAAAATCAATACCAGGGTGAAACTCGGCATGCTCCGAATCAAAAGGGTCGCTCCTGTAACCAAAAAATGAAGTAAACGAGCTGATCCTCGGATAGCCCATCGGGGTAAACGCAATAGTGCTTGTTAAACGCTTGAGGTAATCGTCATACAGGCTGTAAGCTTCAGTATCGGGTAGTTTTACCCCTTCCCTGTTGCCATCGCCCCCGGTACCTTTTACAGTGAAACCTTTAAGGCCGCGCCTTTTTAAATACTCATTTATAGTTTTAAGTTTACCCTCGATAGATTGAATGTACGACTGGGCAGTACCCTGCGTATTTACCTCTGCTTTAACAACCGGCATGGTGCCTTTAAGTTTAGCTATCTGCGCCTGTAACTGCTGGTTTTCGGCCTCCTGTACAGTGCTTTTATGATGCAGGTAAAACACCAAACCACCAAGTACGGCAACAATAGCAGCTATGCTCCACGCGTAGTGTTTAAGCCTGTTAAGGTGCTTGGTTTTTACTTGTAATGATTTTGTATGCTGTTGATTTTTGTTGATGATAACAACAGTGCTAATATCAGGTGTTTTAAGTTTCATCAAATTCAAAATAAATTAGGGATACGCAAGTTAAAAATTACTGTTAATAAAACAATATTAAATGTATGTAAACAGGTTATCAATGAAATAGCCTTCTACGTTAATCGTCAACCAATTGTTATTATTGAGTTTTTATAAACGTAAACCAAGTATCATTTCTTATTTTTGTAACACTGATTTTATTGTAAAGCAAAAAAAAATGATGTATCCGGAATATTTAGTAGCCCCGATGCGGGAAGATCTGACCAGGGTTGGTTTTGAAGAATTAAAAGATGCCGATGCTGTAAAAAACGCTATTGAAAGCGAAGGTACAGTATTTGTAATGGTTAACTCGGTATGTGGCTGTGCTGCGGCAAACGCACGCCCAGCTGCTAAAATTGCCGCCGCAAACGGCAAACATCCAGATAAACTGGTAACCGTTTTTGCAGGCATGGAAAAAGAAGCTGTTGATACCGCGCGTAACTATATGTTGCCTTACCCGCCATCGTCACCTGCCATGGCGCTGTTTAAAGATGGCAAGCTGGTGCATATAATTGAGCGCTACCAGATAGAAGGCCGCCCGGCACAAATGATTGCCGATAACCTGATTGATGCGTTTGAACAATACTGCTAATTGAGCTGAAAGCCGAAGGCTTAAAGCAGAAAGCTAAAAAACATAAAAGAGCTGAGGGAAAATCCTTCAGCTCTTTTGTTTTGTTATTCAAAATCCGAAATCAAAAATTAGATAACCGAAATCAAATCGATGTCGTTCTGCTTTATTTATCGTCGTCGTTTTTGTCCTCATCATCTTCATCATCGTCAAAATCATCGAAGCTGCCCATGTCTTCGTCATCCTCATTAAATTCGCCAAAAAAGCGGTCTTCATCAAACATCAGTTCTTCCATCTTTTCTTGTTCGGGCGTACTGGTGTCAAAGCGGATGGCCCAATTGTCGGGGATATCATAGCTTTTATCAAATCCCCTGATCCATTCTACAAAAACCAGGCGAAACTCCTCTACCTTTTCCCTCATCAACTGTACATAGTCCTCTTCATTAATTTTCACCATTGATGCAAAAGATACGGCATTAAACATATCCTGTACCGCAAGTTTAATGAGCACAGCATTTTGCATCCGCAGCGAATACAGGCTACCACCTTCGGCGCCGGCAATTTTTGCCTGGATCAGAGCGGCATTACTGCACATCTGTATGGCCAGATGTTCTTTCATGCTATCTTCCTTTAATGATTCGGCAATTACATCCGCCAGGTCAAATAATTCCTGCGATTTTTGGTATACCGGGAGCTTTTCAAACTTTTCGAGTCTACGGCCATGGGGTAAATTTACTACTTATAACACAAGTAGCCTCATATATAGTATTAAAGGCTTATTAAAAAAACTATCTTTGCCGCATGAACATCCTGATTCTTGGTTCGGGCGGAAGGGAAAGTGCCTTCGCCTGGAAAGTAGCCCAAAGCGCTCATTGCGACAAACTTT
Organism: Mucilaginibacter metallidurans; assembly: GCF_003286435.2. Lineage (NCBI taxonomy): Bacteria > Pseudomonadati > Bacteroidota > Sphingobacteriia > Sphingobacteriales > Sphingobacteriaceae > Mucilaginibacter > Mucilaginibacter metallidurans. The sequence goes on along the minus strand of NZ_CP043449.1, from coordinate 7,479,398 downwards.
TTATTGCTCCCGGCAATGCCGGCACCACCCAATACGGTACAAACGTAAATATTAAAGTTACCGACTTTGAAGGCATTAAAGCGCTGGTTTTAAAAGAGGATATCAACCTGGTATTGGTTGGCCCCGAAGAACCCCTGGTAAAAGGCGTTCATGATTTTTTCCTGGCCGATGAACAATTGAAAAACATCCCGGTTGTTGGCCCGCAGCAAGAAGGCGCACAGCTGGAAGGCAGTAAAGATTTTTCCAAGCAGTTTATGGAGAGACATAACATCCCTACTGCTGCTTACAGAACGTTCACCAAAGATACCCTGCAGGATGGCCTAACCTATTTAGCTACTGCCGGTTTACCGGTGGTATTGAAAGCCGACGGACTTGCAGCCGGCAAGGGCGTACTGATCTGCCTTAGTTTAGAGGAAGCACAAACCGAGCTTACTGCCATGCTGGCTGATGCCAAATTTGGCGAAGCAAGCTCACGCGTGGTTGTTGAACAATTTTTAACAGGCATTGAACTATCAGTTTTTGTGATGACCGATGGCAACAGCTATAAAATTTTACCCGAGGCTAAAGATTATAAACGTATTGGCGAAGGTGACACTGGCTTAAATACCGGTGGTATGGGCTCTATCTCTCCCGTTCCGTTTGCCGACGCTGCTTACATGAAAAAGGTAGAGGAGCGCGTGATCATCCCTACCATTGAAGGTTTGAAGAAAGATGGCATCCTTTATAAAGGCTTCATTTTTATTGGCCTGATGAACAGCAATGGTGAACCCTGGGTTATTGAATACAACTGCCGTATGGGCGACCCAGAAACGGAAAGTGTGATGCGCCGTATCGATTCGGACTTTGTTGATTTGCTGTTAGGTGTTGCCGAAGGGAACCTGAACGAAAAAGAGATCATCATTAGCCCTAAAACAGCTGCCACCGTAGTAATGGTTGCAGGCGGTTATCCCGGCGAATACCTGAAAAACAAGGTGATCACAGGTACCGAAAACGTGCGCGACTCGATCGTGTTCCACGCAGGTACTTCAATGGATGGCAATGATGTAATAACCACGGGCGGCCGTGTATTAGCTATTACCACCGTACAGGATGATATGTTCAGCGCCCTGCAACAGGCTACTGCCGATGCAAGCCGGATTTATTATGATGGCATGTACTTTAGGAAAGATATTGGCTTTGACCTTCTTTAAGAGGCCATTGGGGCATTAAGTCATTGAGTCATTTTTGCCTTGCTTCTCGTTCCCTCAGGATCCTCTGCGAGAGACCCTGAGGGGCAAAAGTTTCTGAACCGTGATTTTTAGGATTTAGGGACTTCCCGGATAAATGGTGGGTAATCTAAAAGAATGTCCCTGAAATCCCTCTGGGAGAGATTTCAGGGGACGTTAAAAATCCTTGAATCCGACAAGTCGGTTTAATCCCGGTTCAGACAATTATTCCTGCACCGCATCAATCCAGTTGCCATCACCTTTAATGATATTAATGAGCTCATCAAGCGCATTGGCCGAACTGATGTTTTTCTTTACCGCTTCTTTACCACGGTAAAGGGTAATTTTATCGGTACCAGAGCCTACGTAACCGTAATCGGCATCAGCCATTTCACCGGGGCCATTTACAATACAGCCCATAATGCCAATCTTTAACCCTTTAAGGTGACTGGTACGACTGCGGATCATTTGGGTAGTAACCATCAGATCGAACAGGGTACGCCCACAGCTTGGGCAGGAGATATATTCCGTTTTAGAAATCCTTGACCGGGTAGCCTGCAAAATACCAAAAGAAGTAGAAGTAATTACACTTGTAGGTAATTCAGGTGCATCTATCCAGATACCATCGCCAAAACCATCAACTAATAAAGCGCCAAGATCGGTTGATGCGTATAACTGTAATTTAGATGTGAGATCAGCCTCACTTTCGGACTTCCCGACTTCCGCACTTTCGGACTCAAACAAATAGCTTCTCTTTACAATCACCGGTACATCCAAACCCAGTTCTTCCATTTTGAAGAAGAAAGAACGCTGTTCGGCCATGCCATGTAGCGCATCTGTTTCCAGTACCAATACCAGCGATTTATCCAGTTGAATTGAGCCGAAATCTTCCGAATCAATATCAGCGGGTTTTAAATGTACCAGGTTCAGTTTTGATGAACGGTCTACATCCGCAATGTATTCCTGCAATGTGAATACGGGATGACAATTTGTTTTATCAGCCAGTTTAAGCCATGTGTTATAATTATATAACTGCTTTAAATTGCCCGGTAAAGTAAATGAAGGTAATTCATTAGCCAGGTAAACAAAATCAACCGATTGCTCGGCCATGTTGTATTTATCCAGCAGCGGCGAATACAGGTATCCCGCTTCATTCAGCACAGCCGGATCTTTCAGGTTCTTTTTAGATAAATCAACAACAACCCTCGGCACTAAATGCCCACCGATAAATGCGTTAGCCTCGTAGGTTTCGCGTTTTTTGTATTCGTAGGGGCTGTGCGAAGCCGAAGGCTGAAGGCTGAAAGCTGAAAGCTCCTGCTCTTTGGCTTTCTGCTTTTCGCTTTTTGCTTTCCGCTCAGTGTAACGGCGAACCAGTTCAATAGCGACAGGTGCTTCAGCTTCGGGCTCTTCGGTAAGGGATACGCGTACGGTATCACCAAGGCCGTCTTCCAACAAGGTACCAATGCCCACGGCAGATTTGATGCGACCGTCTTCACCATCGCCGGCCTCGGTTACACCTAAGTGCAACGGATAGTTCATACCCTCGGCAACCATGGTTTCAACCAACAAACGGTAGGCCTGAACCATTACCTGTGGATTGCTCGATTTCATGGAGATCACGAGGTTATAAAAATTGAGCTGCTCGCACATCCGCATAAATTCCATGGCCGATTCAACCATGCCCTGCGGGGTATCACCATAACGGCTCATGATCCTGTCGCTCAGTGAACCATGGTTGGTGCCTATGCGCATAGCGGTGCCATACTCTTTACAAACTTTTACAAGTGGCGTAAATTTCTGAAAGATGCGTTCAAGTTCGCCCTGGTATTCCAGGTCGGTGTAATCAATCTGATCGAATTTCTTCTTATCGGCGTAGTTGCCGGGGTTCACGCGCACTTTTTCAACTATACGCGCAGCTACCTCAGCTGCATTGGGGGTAAAGTGAATATCAGCAACCAAAGGCACCGTGTAGCCACGGGCGCGAAGCTGCTTTTTAATTTCGGCCAGGTTTTGGGCCTCTTTGATGCTGGGGGCCGTGATACGCACATATTCGCAACCGGCATCAACCATGCGGATGGATTGCTCAACCGTACCAATGGTATCCATGGTATCGGTAGTGGTCATGCTTTGGATCCGGATTGGATTATTCCCGCCCATAGGCACGTCGCCAATATTAACCTCGCGGGTAATAAAGCGTGAATATTCGGTTAACGAGTTACAATAACGGCCGGGCAGCACTTTAACAGCATCAGTATTCATCAATGATGGAAATTAATATGATGCAAATTTAGTGAATATGTTGGGATTAGGCTATCTGCGCGTGAATGATAAATTATTGTGACATCAACCCGTCATCAAATGAGAAATTATATACTTTCGCTAAAGAAAACCTTTATCTCTTCACATGAGAAACTATATTTCACTTGCCATACTTTGTTTGATTTTTTCGTGCAAGAGCAATACCAAACAATCGTATAAAGACAGCTCTTCGATAGCCGCTAACACCGAAAACTCTGATTTACTTATTAAAAAATTCACGCCGCTACTACAAGGCACCTGGGTAAACAAAATCTATATTGATAAAGTGGCAAAAACAAAATCGCCATTGGCTGCGGTGAACGAAGCCGAAGGTATGTCATCTTTTAGCATCAACACCTCAGAGATGAAAGAAGATAGTATTATTGTACCTGTTGGCTGGGATAATCACGACGGAAGCAACCTTACATTATCATTTAAAAGTGGTAAACGGCCATCTTCATTAATATTTGGAGCGGGCGAACTCAGTGTCGCTGTGAATCATGGTGATACTATTGTCAATGTTTATTATCCTTATGATAAAGGCCAGGTAAAAGCCACTCAATTTATCAGGGCAAATTCCAAAAAGACAATGCAAGTTGCAGAAGGGATGTACCGCTTAATCAATAAAGTACTTATTGCCGGATCCTATAACTTACAAAATACCACGGCAAATTCAGTAGTAATGTTTGGTATCGATGGAAAAGTAAAAGGATTTGAAAACTTTAAAAATTATGCGATTAACATCGATCTTAATTCAGACGTAATGGACAATCTTGATGAGATTCGGTTTAATAATGATGCCCGACATCACAAATCATATTCTTTTAAGTTCGATGCCGATACGCTGAAGCTTTATGATACCAAACCAAATGCTGATTCATCGCTACTGATTTTAGATAAGTTGAGGCATAAATTGGTGAGGCAAAAGTAATGCCTTCACTCACACCAACCTATCCTTAATTACCAGTGTCCCCGCTATCATATCATGTAAACATTGCTGCTGTTTATTAAAAAAAGCCATCAGGTAGCCGATAAAAAAGGTTAATACCGAAAATATTTTGGCCAGGTTACGGCCGATAGCTTTGCCAACAGTGATCCGGTTGCCATCCATATCAACTACTTTTATCTTAAGCATTTGCTTACCATAGGTTGCCTGCTTACCAGAGCTTTCCATTACCACATGATAAATAAATTTACCTATGGGCGTAAAAGCGACAATACCAATAGAAGTATATATCCGCGCCTGCTTATCTGTAATAAACAGGAACACCGCCATTGCTGCCAGTAAAACAAATATGCCAAACACTATAAACCAATCCAGTGCCGAGGCCAGCCAGCGCTGGTCAAAACTGCCGTAGTATTGCATCAGTAATTTAGGCCGAGCGAAGCCAAATAGCTCCCGTAGCTCGGCTATTTCCTGGGCTTCTTTATAATCTACCATGTCATCCGTTTTAACAAAATCACCGGGTTTAATGCCTCGGCTTTTTAGTTCGGGAATAGTGAAGGGGCCTTCCGGTTTACCGTTGATGACTAATATGTAGGATTGGGACATGGAATGGTCGATTACATAACCATGTCATTGCGAGGAGGCACGACGAAGCAATCGCATAACTATACAGGGCGGACCTGCCTCCGTGCGATTGCCACGCTACGCTCGCAATGACATATTTTTTTGTTTTTTATCCCTCTAAGATAAATATTCCTTCCACCAATCAGAATTACAGGCACCTTTTACTTCGGTTGGCTCACCGGGTTTGGGTACAAATAAATCGATGTGTTTTTGGTTTGCCATAGCGGTTAGCCATTCAATAGGCTCATACCAGGCATGCGGGGCCAGGTTAAACGTACCGTAATGGATGGGCATCATCAGTTTGCCTTTCAGATCGAGATGGGCATTTGAAGCATTATCAGGCCCCATATGAATATCCGGCCAAAATTTACCATAAGCTCCTATCTCCAGCATAGTCAAATCAAACGGACCAAAAGCCTCTCCTATCGCCTTAAATTCGGGCGAGTAACCCGAATCGGCACCAAAATAAATATTATGCTGCGGACCTTTAATCACGAACGACGACCACAGTGTTTCGTTCCGCCCAACAATGCCCCTGCCCGAAAAATGGCGTGAGGGCGTTGCCGTAAGTACAATTTCGTTACCGATCATGGCGCTATCGCCCCAATCCATTTCTGTGATAAAGTTGGCAGCCATTCCCCAGCGGGTTAAATATTGTGCTACTCCTATCGAACAGAAAAAAGGGATGTTCTTATCCGCAAAAAAATTAATGGTAGCCTTATCCAGATGGTCGTAATGATCGTGCGATTGGATCACGGCATCCAGCGGAGGCAGATTTTCCAAAGCTATCGGCGGTTGAAAAAAACGCTTCGGCCCAAATGATTGCGAAAACGAAACCCGCTCGCTCCAAACCGGGTCGGTAAGGATGCGTTTGCCATCAATCTCAATCAGGATACTGGAATGACCAACCCAGGTAATGCGCAAACCCGATTCGGGCGGGGTACTGTAAACCGATAGATCTGTTTTAAAAGGGCCTAAAGTTTTCTTAGGCGTATTTTCGGCCTTGTTGTTCATGTACTCCCTTAAAATGGGAATCATTTTACCAAAGCCGGCCTCATCAGTAGGTATGGTATTGAGATATTTTCGTCCTCTTTTTCGCGATGCGGGTAAACTCATAACAGCAATTATAGTACTTATATCAGGTATGATATAACTAACGCAAAAAAGTTACGAATGGTTGAAGCGGCTCAACCTTTATTTACTTAAGAATGATATTGCCGTATCACAAAACTCAACAAGCGGGGCCGGCAAAGCATCTCCGGTAAAAGGATGTTCGCCACCAAAAGTATGATCTGCCCCTTTTTGCACTATGTATTGAGCAGCAGGATTAGCTTCATACAATTGCTGTGAGTGGCTTGCAGGTACGGTAGGGTCGGCATCACCATGAACAATGAGCCAAGGTTGCGTTACAAAGCTTGCCTGCCTGATGATATCCAGCCTGAGCGGATGACTATCCAGATCATCAAGCAGGGTTGATTTAACAGGCATTTGCTGCCCGGTACGTTTATTTTCAAAGTAAAAAACGCTTTGCAAACGCCATTGCTGTTCCATTTGTTTTGGCCACAGGTTCCGAAAACCGGATATGGAAGCCATAGTTACCAGCTTTTTAATCCGGCTATCTTCGGCAGTTTTGATAATACTTACGCCGCCGCCCATGCTGTGCCCAATGAGGTATACACCATTAGTCATAGGCATACTTGCCCCGCTGCAGGCAAAATCAATGATGGTATCCAAATCTTCCAGTTCAATAGAGACTGTATTATCAGCAAAGGCCGTCAGATCGGCAAAATCCAAGGGATTGGCGGGCGTTGTGCCATTATGCGAAAAGTTAAATTTCAGGAAACGAAAACCCTTTTCGGCAAAATACCGGGCTAACAGATCATGGGTACCCCAATCTTTAAATCCCTTAAAGCCATGTGCAAAAATTACCAGCGGCGGGTTTTTAAAAGCATCATCGTAAGTAACGTCGATAAGCATTGGCCGCCCTTTAGCGCCGGGAAGGGTAAAACTATCTTTCCTGATCATGGAGGCTAATTTAGTATTAAAGGCCGAAAATATTATTGAAATAAGTAAGTGCAATTGGACTGAAGCCTTCTCTTCCCGTCCCTTTCAGGCCTTTCGTAGATTTTATTTAACCTTGAAAAGCAAAATCATCGAAACAGTTATATTAAATTTGAATATATTAGCTTGCAGTCGACATGCGCTATACCGAATATCGTCCTAATGGCATACTAAAAGATTTCATACAATGTTATTTTGTGTGCGAAACAGATATTCCTGTTATGACGGATGACAAGGTGTTTGCTACAGGCGCTATCGAGATCTTATTCAACCTGGGAGCGGATGGCCCGCAGCAAATAAAAAATGGCGAAATGGTAACCTGTCCCGAGATACAATTGTGGGGGCAAACTATACAGCCATTTACTTTTACCTCTTACGGTAAGCACTGTATGTTTGGGATCCGTTTTTTCACCCATACCGCCGCCTGTTTTTTTAATGAACGGATAGAAGAATTTAATGACCGGGTCATTGATTTCAAAGAGCTGGGTGGAAAGGAAGCTGCTTTGTTACATTTGAGATTAATGGAGGCCAAAACGCCGGACCGGAGAATAGATTTAGTGGAAGAGTTTCTGATGAAAAGACTGTTAGCATCGGGGCCTAAATTCAGTAGGCTAAAGCTGATTAACAACATCATGCTTGACTTAAGCCGAGAAGATTTTCTGGAGAATATCAATACAGTGGCAGCTAAATACGGTCTTTCCTCCCGTTACCTTCAGAAAATATTTTTAAACTACTCCGGGCTGAGCCCGAACTTGTACACTAAGATAGCACGGTTTCAGAAAAGCCTTTACCGGGTTGCCGAAAACAAACTATCGCTCACCTCCATCGCTTATGAATGCGGGTACTTTGATCAGTCGCATTTTATAAAGGATTTTAAATTCTTTACCGGGTCGCTCCCTTCCCGGTTCTCGCCCGAAAGTTCAACCGATTTTTCTGCCGCGCTCAATAATTAAGCTGTTCCGATTTTTACAATTTCGGCCCATTTTATGGATATAATTTCGCTTTAATTATTCATTCAATATTTAAAGGATCATGAAACAAAAAACCTTAACTACAGCAATTATATGCCTGTGTCTTTTCTTAACGTACAAAAGCAGCATCGCCCAGGCAAATAATCCCGGCTTACAGCAGATCAAAAGCTCAATTCAAAAAATAAATACACTTTATTATGAGCTATTTGCAAAAAGTGACGCTTCAATCATCAACCTTTATACCGATGATGCCATATTATTAGCGCCAAATATGCTGCCTATAAATGGCAAAAAGGCACTGAAAAAAGATTTTAATGACACTTTTGTTGCAGGTAAAGTTAAAGGGGTAAAATTCCAAACGGCCAATATTTATGGTGATGGAAAGGCATTCGTCACCGAGGAAGGTACCTGGCAGGTTTTTGACCAAAGCGGCAAAGTGATTGATGATGGAAAGTATTTAAAGTTGTGGAAGCTCACGAAAGCCGGCTGGAAAATATTCAGGGATTCATTTAACAGCAACCACAAAATTTAAAACAAGCGGCACCATCATAAATAACGTTGATAAGCATTGGCCTCTCTTTGGTGCAGGAAAGAGTGAAAATATCTTTCCTCATCATATTAAAATACTATCTCAGTTTCGATAATATCCGAGCGTTTTACAACAAGGGCTCCTGCAAAAAGGTCACCTATCCGTTGATGCTTCTCTGTTTTTATGATACAAATTATCGCGGGTAATCCATAAAAAAGAATATCAACGCAATCACATATCCTGCGTTTAAAAGCATCCCCTAAGGTCAATTTGTTGCCGTCTGTTGTGATTACTTTCAATTTACATATATCATGCCCGGGCGTAGCGCCATTAAAGGATTCAACAACAACAAAATATAGAAACCACATAATAAATATCGGTAAAGCCAATATACCATCTACCCCGGAAACATCAGGTGCGGGATTTTGATCAAATACGGTTACGTAGGTATAGAAAAAAGCGAAATAAATTCCGTAATCTATTAATGTGGCTATGATACGGAGTTTAATATACGGTTTAGGTTTAATATCAACGATTTTCATTACAATGAATACAGCATCGCAATATATAAAAAATACTACCTACACCCTCTTCCCGTTAAAAGTAATATTATACAAATCGGTGCGCCTGTCTTTAATATTTTGCACGCTGCCATATTCATGCAACTCATCCAGCAATGAAAGGTCAACATCAGCAATAACAATCATCTCGGTATTTGGCGTAGCCTCAGATTGGATTCCGTTTGTAGGGAAACCAAAATCTGAAGGTGTAAACACCGCCGACTGTGCATAGCTGATACCCATATTATTTACATTAGGCAGGTTACCAACGCAGCCGGCAATAGCCACATAGCATTCGTTTTCAACGGCACGGGCCTGGGCGCAAAATTTAACCCGGTTATAGCCATTTTGCGTATCGGTAAGGAAGGGAACAAACAAGATCTGCATATCCTGACCGGCAAGAATGCGTGATAATTCGGGAAATTCCACATCATAGCAAATCAGGATGCCAACTTTGCCGCAATCGGTATCAAAAACCTTCACCTCATCGCCGCCGCGCATCCCCCATGAGCTAATCTCGGCCGGGGTTGGGTGAATTTTGTATACCTCCTCCATGCTGCCGTTCCGCCTGAACAGATAGGAAACGTTATATAACGACTCCTCAAAAATATAAGGCATACTGCCTGCTATAATGTTCACATTATAGGAAACCGCAAGTTTTGAAAATTCCTCGATAATGGGCTGGGTATATTTAGCCAGCTCACGCATAGCCTTGGCCGAATCCATGTGATTATAATCGGCCATAAGCGGTGTATTGAACAGCTCGGGGAAAAGGATAAAATCGGCCTGGTAATCGCTTACGGCATCAACAAAATATTCGGCATGCTTCATCAGCTCGCTGATGTTACTGTACGAACGCATCTGCCATTGCACAAGGCCAATGCGTACCACCGTTTTATGATTAATAACATCGCTTACCTCTTCGTAATAAACATTATTCCACTCAATAAGTGTAGCAAAGCCTTTTGAGCGACTATCCTCGGGCAGGTAGTTACGCAATACCTTGCGCACATGGAAATCATTTGACAACTGAAATGATAATGTTGGATCATAGATCTCCTTATATTTTACTTTATCAATATACTGACGGGGTGTAAGCTCGTTCTGAAATTTTTGATAGTTGGGGATCCGGCCACCTGCTATAATGCTTTTCAGGTTCAGTTTTTCGCAAAGGGCCTTGCGGGCATCGTACAAGCGGCGTGCAAGGCGCAATCCACGATATTTAGGATGGATAAACACATCAATACCGTACAGTACATCCCCTTTGTCATTATGGGTTTTAAAGGTACTGTCGCCGGTAATTTGCTTGTAGGTGTGATTGTCGCCAAATTTTTGGTAATCGACTATAATAGCCAGTGCACAGCCAACAACCGTATCGTTAACGGTGATGCAGATCTGCCCTTCGGGGAATATTTTGATGAGCCGGCGAATAGAATTGGCATCCCAATAGTCCTCGTCCATATCCATATAGGCCGATTTCATTGACTTTTTTAGCTCCTGGTAGTCCTGTACTTCCAGGTTGCGCATTTCAATACTTTGCAGATCCATATTTTTATTTTGCTTCGATAGCAACAGCCAAACGCTGTTTTGGTTTAAGCTTTTTTAGTATCGGTTGTATGCCACCAGGCCCAGTAGATCAGCACAAATTGCAGGATTAGGCGCAACCATGCCAAAAAAGGCGTTACTGTTATGGAATTTAACTTCATCGGCGCTTTAAATGCCATGCTCACGTGGATCTGCAAAAAGGCAATCAACATTAAAACAATCCCCCAGGCAGCCCAGTATCGCGTCTTGGATGGTATAAGTAACAACCCTAATGAAATTTCGGCAATCCCGGCAAGGAGGTTAACTGTCTCGGGGTAAAGCAGGTTATTAGGCATTACGGCGTAGTAAAAGTCCGGATCGCGGAAGTGATTAAGGCCTGCAAGCACGTAAAACGCTATGAGTATTACCAGGCTTATTTTTTTATACTTATCCATGTTTTAATTTACAAATATTTTGTGATACGTATTGTAAAACAGTTTAAATACTGCAAAACAAGCCGTTTTTGCAATTTATAACCATTCCAAATAAGCCTGTTTGACAAAGTGTTGACATTGCATGTGCCGAATAGTGATACTTTTGTTCGGTCAAATTTTAAAACTGCTTTGAAGTATCTAAAGGTAATAGCTTTTACGCACAAACAGATTGAACTGAAGGAATTGGGTAGATTGGTGGTTTGCCAGGAAAATCTGACAGATAAACTTGCACAAGTTAAAAAGCAGTTCAACATCCCGGAGATCTTCTACCTGGCTACCTGTAACCGTGTGGAATTTGTAATGACAACCCCACAATCCGTTGACAAAGATTTTGCCAAAAAATTCATAGAGGCCTTTAACACAGAGCTTTGCCATGATTCGCTGAGTACTTTTATGGATAGCGCGTCTATTTATGAAGACCAGGAAGCCATGGTGCACTTATTGCGTACTTCATGTTCGCTGGAGAGTTTGATCGTGGGCGAAAAGGAAATCCTGGCCCAGTTACGCAAAGCATATGAACATTGCAAAGAGGCCGGCCTAACCGGCGATGCCATGCGCATGATCATGAACTGCGTGGTAAAAACAGCCAAGGAAGTTTATACGCATACCAACATCTCCAAAAACCCAATCTCGGTAGTATCGCTGGCTTACCGCAAGCTTAAAGACCTTAATCTTTGTTCAAATGCCCGTGTATTGATCATCGGCGCAGGCGAAACTAACCGTAACATTTCCAAATATCTTCAAAAACATAAATTTTCAAACTTCGCGGTATTTAACCGTACCGTGGCCAATGCCGAAAAATTAGCTGCCGATTTGGGCGGAGAAGCGTTTGACCTCGAAGCTTTGAAAACCTATAAAAAAGGTTTTGATGCCATTATCACCTGCACATCGGCAGTTGAGCCCATCATCACAACCGAAATTTACCAATCGCTGCTCAACGGCGAAACCGGCCGCAAAACTATTGTGGACCTTGCTATCCCTAACGATACAGCCCCCGAAGTGCTGGAGCAATTTCCGGTTAACTTTATCGAAGTGCACTCGCTTAACGAAGTTGCAAAAAAGAACCTGCAGGAACGTTACCACGAACTGGTACACGCCGAAGCTATCATTGAGCAAAACATTGCCGAATTTATACAGCAGCTTAAACAGCGCCGTATTGAGGTAGCTATGCGCCAGGTTCCTGAAAAGATCAAGGAGATCCGCAATACCGCCATCAACTCGGTTTTTGCCGATGAGGTACAGGGCCTGGACGAGCAATCGCGCGAAATCCTGGAAAAGGTGATCAACTACATGGAGAAAAAATATATCAGCGTACCCATGGTTATGGCGAAGGATATATTGATCAATGAAAACTAAAACCGTCTGAATCAGAAATTGCAGAATTTGAGGATTGGCAGAATGTTTGCTTTTGTCTGAACTCAAATTTATTCTCGCCGTTGTTGGTGTTGTCACCAACAACTCCTCACCCGGCGATTGCCTATCCTATAAGTAACGAAAAATTTCGGTAATTTACAAGAACCTATGGTTAGGAAAGGTTGTTGGTGACGACACCAACAACGGCACGGGTACACGCCGGAGCTATCATTGAGCAAAACATTGCCGAATTTGTACAGCAGCTTTATGTCCCCCAGAGTCTCTCGCAGAGAACTCTGAGGTTCCCATCGCTACCGCAAGGCTGTGCCTTGTGGTCCGCATGCTAAGCACGCTTGCTAAACTTCAACCTGTCTCGTCCTAAAAAAGTCTATAGATTTTCCCGTTCCCTCAGGGTCTCTCGCAGAGGACCCTGAGGCTCGCCGAAACTGTCTCGTTCTAAAAAAAGTTCACAGATTTTGAGATAATCCTGTTATGTATTTACGGTACTTCGAATCAGCGTAGCGTATACATCAGGATCCTCTCGCAGAGAACCCTGGTGGGACATTGAAAATCATTATTTTCTAACAATTGCGTTTATGGCTAACAGGACTCCAAGAATAATGATCAACCCTCCCTCCAATACAGCTATACCAAGTCGTTGACGCTCCGAAAAAACAAAACTAAAAATCGATACAAGCGCTAAAAATGACAAAGAAATATAGGTGATATTACTCATTGACCAATCAGATGTCTTAATGGTCAAATAAATTTTCACTATTAAAAAAAGGGGGATAAAAACAGAACAGCCTACCGAAAGTTGAAAAATTAATTTTGATGTTAAAATATTATTCATCTATAATGTTTAAAGCTAATTTAGCTTTTCTTACCATAATTACAACTACTCTCGCCGTTGTTAGTGTTGTCACCAACAACTCCTCACCCGGCGACTGCCTATCCCATAAGTAACGAAAGATTTCGGTAATTTACAAGAACCTATGGTTAGGAAAGGTTGTTGGTGACAACACCAACATCGTCCCAAAATTAGCTAAGCTTTCAGCTTAACCGAACACCATATCATCAGCATGCAAAATATCACATTTATGCTGCAAACTGCCTACTCATAATTGCTAACTGGATATGGGCGTTACCTCCGGTCCGGACTGTACACTCATACGCCTGCAGGCATTACGTTCGCTGGCCGATATCCGGTCCCATCCTAACGCAGGTATTTTTGTTAACTAAACCTATTGGGTTATTATTGGGGCTTATTCTTCTTGTAACACAAACATTCAATCACTCCGTTCTCAAACTCTTAATAGGGTTAACTGTCGCGGCTTTTAGAGATTCATAACTAACCGTAATCCAGGCTATACCCAGTGCAGCTACAGATGCAATAAAGAACACCAGCCAGCCAGCATTGATATGATAAGCAAAACCCGACAGCCAGCTGTTAACCGCATACCACGAAAGTGGGATAGCGATAACTATAGCAATCAAAATAAGCCTGGTGATACCTGATGACAGTAAGTAAACGAGGTTTACTACAGATGCCCCTAACACTTTGCGTACGCCAATTTCCCTGGTACGCTGCTCGGCCATAAATGCAGATAAACCATATAAACCCAGGCACGAAATAAAGATTCCCAAAGCGGCAAAAAGATTAAAAATATTGCCCATTTGTTGTTCGCCTTTGTGAAGTTTGGATAACTCCTGGTCAATAAAATCAAATTTGAAGGGATAAGCCGGATTGAGCGCCTGGCTCATAGCCGCCAGTGCCTTTATTGTAGCATTAGTTTTTCCGGGCAAGGTCCTGATCACCACATAACCGCCTATTTTATTGAAAGGTATAACCAACGGCTCAATGCTTTGCTGAACGGGCTTAAAATTAAAGTCTTTTATAACCCCTACAATAGTACCCTTGTTACCCCAAACCGCTAATGGCTTGCCTACTGCAGTACTGGCGGTAAGGCCCATTACGCTGGCCATTTTTTCGTTGATCATGTAATTATTCGAGTCGGTTTTAAAACCTGCCGAAAAGCTTCGGCCGGCTGCTAACTTCATTCTGAATGTGCGCGTAAAATCCTCATCGGCGGCCATTACAGGGATAGACAATTGCGAACGTGGATCCTTACCGCTCCACTGCACATTAAGTGTCCAGCCGCCAAGTTCAGTTGGCAAATCTGTAATCGTTGTAAAATCGCTCGTCAGCGAGGTTTGCCTTAACATGTTTTTCAAAGCCTCCTGCTTATGCCAGATCTCGCCCGTCATTGGCACGTATAAAAGATTGGCTTTCTCGAAACCGGGATTCCTGTCCCTGATAAATTTAAGCTGATTATAGATCACCACCGTACCCACTAACAATACAATGGAAACCATAAACTGAACCACAACTAAAGCATTACGGAACAGCAAATTGCCTCCCATTGATTTCACGTTACCTTTAAGCACTTTAACCGGGTTAAAACCAGAGAGAAATAACGCCGGATAACTCCCCGAGGTAAGACCAGTTATTAAAGCAATACCGGTAAGACTTAACCAAAGCCTGGCATCCGACAGATCAATAACAAGTTTCCTGTTAGCCAGATCATTAAACACCGGCAAAAACATCCTGACAATAACAAGCGCAAGTAGCAGGGAAAGAAAAGAGATAAATACCGACTCGCTTAAAAACTGAAGCACCAATTGCCCGCGAACAGCACCGGCAACTTTACGTAAGCCTATTTCTTTAGCCCTGCGTGCCGAACGTGCGGTAGCCAGGTTCATGAAATTGATGCAGGCCACAATCAATATCAATATGGCGATCGCAAAAAAGATGCTTACATACTGCGCATTCCCATGCCCCGGCGAATCTCCTAATCTTTCGGGATCCAGGTGTATTTTGGTTAGAGACTGTAATTTGAAGGCAGCCTTGGTATCGGGACTGTGTTTGTGAAAAATCTGACCTATTTGTGTTTCTAATTTGGCAATATTAACGGCGGAAGGGTCAAAACTTTTATCGAACTGTACGTAACCAAAAAAATTAAAATTATCCCAGATATTATTTTTTAGATCATTATTGGTTTGTGCTATTAAAGCCATCGGAAGCAGGATATCAAACCGAAGATCGGAGTTAGCAGGAATATTGGCCATAACCCCTGTTACTACCAGGTTCTCCTTGTTATCTTTTCGTATTACCTTGCCAATCGGGTTTTCTTTTCCGAAGTATTTGGTGGCGATATCTTCTGTTAATAAAACACCATTTGCCTGATTTAAGGCCGTAGTGCGGTCGCCTTTTAATAAAGGATATGAAAACATATCTATAAATTCAGGGTCGGCGTAAAACACCTGTTCTTCCTGAAATTTCCGGGCTCCAATTTCAAATAAAACAGATGGAAAACCGGGATATAAACGGGCCGCATTTTTAACAGCAGGTATCTCCGATTTTAATCCAAAAGGCATCCCGGCCGAGCTTGCCGCCGTTTTAGAATCTCCAAAATCGCTGTCGATACGATAGATCTGCCCGGCATTTTTATTAAACTTATCATAGCTCAATTCATTTTGCACCCAAAGCAAAATCAGGATACTTGAGGCAAGGCCTATCGCTAAACCCGATATATTGATAATGGAATAAGCTTTATCCTTTATGATATTCCGGTAAGCCAGTTTAAAATATGTTTTGAACATAGGTATGCTGATTGTAGACGTTGTTAAACTTAAATAAACTATTTGATACGCTGGTAGTGCCTAAAACCCATGCCACCTATTTAAGATACTGACAAACAGCACATTAATGTTATTTTATTTATAATACCGTTCGGAAACGTTACAACGGGTGTGCGTTTTTGCCTGGCATAGCGCTTTGAGCGTGCTTTAACTTCTCCGGTACGCAATCCTTAACAAAATTGTAAATTAGCCCCTGTTTAAATCTTATACTACATCATGCTTGACACCACCACCATTGACGAGGCGCTGAACAGAGGAAAGTTCATGATAATATATCCAATCCATGCAATTACAGTTGTAACGGTGGCTGTATCAATATATCTAAAATCAGTAATAGGGTACTCTCCCATAATCATATTACCCACAATAATCGCAGGCTCAGTTATAGCCATTATTTTTCGAGGCTTTATGACTACCCGCTGGCGTTTATGGGCTTTTGAAAACGTTCGTAATGTGCATGAACTGGAAGCGCGTGCAATTAAGGCCGGGCTTATTCCTAACCAAAATCGCCAATGGTTTTTCCCTGAGTTCAAAAGTAAAGCCGACAAGGCAAGGCTTGAAGAGCTATCAAAAAAATTTGCCCTACCAGATGTATTTATCGATGATTATACTGTGGCCAACGAAGTAAGGGTCTATTTTTCAAAAAGGAAAAACTATTTATTCGCAGGGGCAGCCGTTGTTGTTGGTTTAACCACAGGGATTGCTGTTATTTTAAACAATCCTCAACAATATGTTTTTGTGACAATGGTGTTTATAGCCGCCGGAGTAATAGCATTTATCTCCTTAAAAAAAGCGTTAAATACCATTCCGCGAATTATTATTAGCGATAAAGGCATTGAAACAGTAAATACTCCTTTTTATGAATGGAAAGATATTTACCAGGAAGAGGTGTTTACCGAACAGGCCGACAGAAGCGTTGTAACCTATTTTACTTATGCCTCACCTAACGGCTACGAAAAACTGGCAATAGGAAATGACCTGACGCATTCGGCCCAACAAATAGAATCAACGTTAAAACTGTTTCGCTCACGGAGTGATAAAGCAAAAACTGATTAGAAATACCGCATATGACGAAGCTTCGCTTTATGTTTCCTGAGGTCACCGGGCTCTGAATAATCCCAAGGGATACTCTGAACAGCGAATCAGCATGGCGTATACATCAGGGCCCTCTACGAGAGACCCTGATGAGAAGGTAGTCTCACAATAATCTTCCTGATCATTCTGTCCTCAAACTTTTTACAGGGTTTGCCAGCGCGGCTTTTAAAGCTTTGTAACCTACCGTAAACCAGCCTATCAATAACGAACTTATAATGGCTGCCACAAAAACCCATAAGCCCGGCGAAATACGATAGGCGAAAGTTTGCAGCCATCCGTTCATCAGGTACCAGGCAAGGGGCGCGCCAATCATAAATGCCACCACGATAAGAGCTAAAAATTCCTTCGAAAACAGATACACAATGCTGCTTACTGATGCGCCTAAAATCTTTCGGATCCCTACCTCTCTTGTGCGCTGTACCGCCATAAATGACACCAGGCCGTACAAACCAAGGCAGGAGATAAAAATAGCGATGAGCGCGAATACTTTATAGATCAGTTCAAGCTGGTTTTCCTGTTCGTAAAATTTGGCTATGCTATCGTCAACAAAAAAGCCGGTGTAGGCATATTCGGGATATTTCTTTTCCCAGGCACTTTGCACCAATGCTGCCGTTTTTGCAAGTCTCCGGCTTTCAATTTTTACCGCTATTTGCTGTTCCGATTGTTTTGAGGGGAACATCACCAGCGGTTTAACTTCCTCACGCATGGAGTTTGTTTTAAAGTCGGCAACAACACCTGCTATGGGCAGGTTTCCGTAACTATCAAAGGTAAGGGTTTTGCCCAAAGCTTCATTTGCACGTTTAATACCCAATTTGCGTATAAAAGTTTCATTAACCACCAGTTCGCGTGCGGTATCGCTGGGTTCATAGCTTTTGCCTGCTATAAACCTGAGGCCAAAAGTTTTAAAGTAATCCGCGTCGGCAACTTTCATGAAAATATCAAAGCCAGGATCTTTATCTGAATGATTGAAGTAGAAATTGCTTGAATTATTATGCGATGACGATGGCGCGTCGGCCGAAAAACTGGCTGCCTTTACGCCCTGCAAGGTAAGCACCTGCTGTTTAAAGCTGTTCATTCGTGATAAACCGATGCTATCGGCAGGGCATGGTATGGCCAATATGGCTTCTTTATTAAACCCGAGGTCGGCATTGTTTACAAAATCCATTTGTTTAACGGCGATAGCTGTTCCGATAATCAGCAACTGTGAAATGGTAAACTGGGTAACTACCAGCACACGGCGGAGCGATATACCACCGACAACCGCCGAATTAATCTTATTTTTCAACGCCTCAACAGGTTTAAATCCCGATACGATAATTGCCGGATATACTCCCGAAAGCAGTATCACTGCAACTATTACACAGGCCAGGCAAAGCAATATGCCGGGATTGAACAAACCAATGGTATCCGGAACGCTGGCGATATGTTTGAGTAACGGTAAAGCAATTTCGGCTATGCAAATTGCAAGGCCGGCCGAAATTAGTACGATAATGGCCGTTTCGCACATTACCAGGCCTACCAATTGCCCGCGGCTGCTGCCCAGCACTTTGCGGATGCCTACCTCTTTGGAGCGGCCAACGGATTGCGCGGTTGAAAGGTTAATGAAATTGATGGATGCCATAACGATGATCAGCACCGCGATAAGCGACAAGGTACGCAGCGTGGACTTGCCGGTTACATGATCGCCCAGCGTGCCGCCAAAGCTGGTGTCAAAATGGATTGCCGATAAGGGTTGCGCTACAGCATATCTTTTCCTGGCAGCGCGTTTACTGTCACTATTAAATTGCTTTTCGGAAAAACTAAGCATTTGACTTTCGATGCTGCTTTGCAATACATTTGCAGGAAATTTTATATATACCTGGCAATCGCTGCTGGTTTCATCCCAGGTATATGCGTAATGGTAGCTTTTTAGGTTCTTCTTCCAGGTGATGTACGAAACCAGCACTTTAAACGGCAGGTCGGTATTTGGAGGTAAATCCTGTATCACACCAGCAACCTTCAGCGTTAGCAGGTTGTCCATCCTCAGTGTTTTTCCTACGGCCAACTGCCAGTTACCAAAATATTTTATGGCGCTGCTTTTATCAATCACCACCATGTTAGGATCTTTTAAAGCTAACGCGCTGCCGGCAAGCCAGGTTGCTGAAAAAATATCGAAAAGCTGGGGTTCGGCAAACATGATGCCGGTGTTCTCAACAAACTTTTTATCGCCGGCGGCGTTCCCGTTAGCCGCCGGGGCTACGATCTGGCTGCCATAAATGGCGTTGATACCTGCAATGGTAGCCTGTGGGAAATAAAGACGAAAAGCATCTACAGCGGGTGTTGAGATCCCGGCACTATACCTGATATTGCCTTCCCTGTCTTTTTTTGTAACGATGCGATAAGTGCTTTTATAACCGGGTTGATAGGTATCAAAGCTCAACTCATATTGAACAACTACAAATATCAGCAGGCAGGCCGCAATGCCCACCGCCAGCCCGGCTACATTAATGGCCGAGTAACTTTTGTGACGGGTGATATTACGCCACGCGATCTTAAAATAATTTTTGAACATATAGCTGCAGTTTAATTTCCGGGAAGGCCACATAATTGTGGTTTCATGCTTCGAAATTACCCCTGCAAACTGGGTGTGTCGTCTTAAGTTATAACTTGGGAACTCTTTTTGGGCCGCGTTTTTATATTCCGCCGGACTTTTACCCGTCATCTGTTTAAAAATGCGGTTAAAAGAAGATTTTGAATTAAACCCCGACTCAAGTGCTATGCCAAGCAGGGTTATATGGCCAAAAGCGGGATCCCGCATTCTCCGGATCACTTCCGTAACGCGGTATTCATTGATAAAATCGTTAAAGTTTTTTTTGAGTGCCACATTGATGATCCGGGATAGCTCATGAACGGTGAAGCCCAATTTTTCGGCAAGCGAGGTCAAATTCAACTCTGCGTCCTGGTGATACAGGTTAGCTTCCATTGCCTTCCTGAGCCAGGTTCCCTTTTGCCTGAGATCCGCCGAAACCGGTGCTTTCAAAACCGGGTAGGCTTGCTCCGTAACTAAGGCCCCCGGTTTTGAATGAACTATCGCCGCTATCCAAATCATCATTCCCGCTAACAGCAAATACAAAGGGTAGTACACGTGGGTTCCTAACCAGTGGAAATAAAAAAAATCTGCAACGGCATATGGCAGCCATAATAACCATAAAAAACCAAAGGCTTTGATTAACCGGACCAGCCAGCGCATTTGAGTGCGGTAGCGGTCATTTATGTGATTGAATTTCAACTGTTGATAATAGCTTTCAATCAGCCTGAAAGAAATATACAAATAGGCAACTACCGAAATGAATGCTGCCATATTCAGTGCCAGGCCCGTTTGCTGAAAGACCGGTGTGTGGAAAGTTGCCACGTCGGTGCTGATGCTTTGCCCAATCTCCAATACAAAAATGCCCTGTTGCAGCAACAAGGGGATAAAGTGCAGCAGATCCGTACCATGTAATTTATATCCCGGCCGGGTTATCTTAAGTACATAAAAATAGAGGAGAGGCCCAAGTGCCAGCGAAAATTGAAGTGGCAACCGGCTCCAATCCGGGAAGTAAGTACCCAGCCCAATGCTTTCTCCCAACACCCGGGCCATCCATAAAACAATGGTTAGCATAGCAAGGGCCAAAAAACGATTTGCAGAGCGGTTAATGCTTCTGGTAAACCATAACAGCAGGCTAAACGTGAGGCCGATAAATATCGCAGCCAAAAACGCCAGGTCATAAAGGGTGATATGGAAACTATACGCGGTCAAGTTAAGTATTGTTTCAAAGGCTATTCCAAATTTATAACTTTTTGATATATAGGAAATAAGGTTTCTTAAGCAGGAATTGTTGTAATAAAAACGGACGTTTGGTTGTACGGATTTGAACCGTTGTATTTGAAATCGGCCCGCAATAGCCCCGTGACGAAGCGTAGCTTCGCCATATACAGAGAACACACAAACTAAGCATCCCTGCTTTAACCAATGGTGGCAGTACTTTGTCACCAGCCAATTCAAACAGCTGCACCGATCTAAAAAAATCTCAAAAACGATAAAAATCAACTCAAAAAATCAGCTCCTATATTCAACAATCATGAAACACCAAACAAACACGCCTTAAAGTTTCAAGTGCTGATTATCAGTAATTTATCAATGTTTCACATAAAAATCTAAAATGCTGATTATCAAGCAATAATGCCATTAACCCGTTTCACCGTTTCACTCTTAAAAAATGGAACATAGCTATTTTTAAAAAAAAGAGGCGGCGGAGTTTTTCCATTTTTTTTCGGGAATCAAAAAATTGGGACACCCGCTTTGTTACAAAGTTAAGTCCGCTGCTGCAAGGCTGTGCGCTGTGGCAAATATGTTAAGCAGGTGATATGTGGGGGAAATTTGTTCAACTATCAAAACCCACACATTACAGTCATTTTGTTGCAATTAACAATAATTCATTAAGTTGTTGTACCTTATCATCGGCATAAAAAATTAAATTTGCAGCTGCAAACATTCATTCTTTTGGACAGAAAACTGATTATAGGAACCCGTGGCAGTGAATTGGCTTTATGGCAGGCCAATTTCGTTAAAGACAGCCTTGCTGCCATTAACATTACAGCCGAGTTAAAGATCATTAAAACCCAGGGCGACCGCATCCTGAACCTCAGCTTTGATAAGCTGGAGGGTAAAGGCTTTTTTACCAAAGAATTAGAAGAAGAATTAATAGCCGGTACCATTGATATCGCGGTCCACTCACATAAGGACCTGCCAACAGAAAATCCTCCGGGACTCATCATTGCAGCAGTTTCAGAACGGGAAGATCCTGCCGAACTGTTGCTGATCCTGAAGGATTGCGTTGACGTGCACCAAAAGCTATCTGTTAAATACGGCGCTATTGTAGGCACCTCATCAAACCGGCGCAAAGCCCAGCTCCTGGCCCACCGTCCCGATCTTGAAATTGAAGAACTTCGCGGTAACGTGCCTACCCGTATTGGTAAGCTGCGCGATGAAAAATATGATGCCATTATGCTGGCTAAAGCCGGCGTTACCCGTTTAGGCCTCGACTTGAGCGAGTTTCATGTAGAAGAGATCACCCCGGTTGAATTGATCCCGGCCCCGGCACAAGGTGCGCTGGCGATCCAGATCCGTGAAACTGATCATGAGCTTTTTGAAGCACTACAGGCGTTACACCATACTGATGTGGCCGAAGAGCTGGCTGTTGAACGTACCGTACTGAAATTATTTGGCGGTGGTTGCCACCTGCCTTTGGGCTGTTACTGCCGCAAGGAAGATGGCCTTTTCCAGGTGTTTACCTCTAAAGCTAACGAAGGCGATGAGTTTCCGGACAGGTTGTTTTTAGAAGCGCCAACTACCGAAGGTTTGGCTGAGAAAGTAGTAGCCAAGTTTGCAAAAGACCGCAAGCACCCGTCAAGTGTATTCATTTCGCGCGAACTTGGCGAACAAAGTTACTTCCGCAAAGCGCTTGAAAAACATGGCATCCAGATAGAAGATCGTTCGCTGATCCGTACTGTACCCGTGATCACCCGCTTTGACTCATACATATTAAAAAATATTGACTGGGTATTCTTCTCCAGCAAAAACGCTGTTGAATACTTTTTCCAGTTAAACCCACAATTCCCTAAAAAGGTAAAATTTGGGGTAATGGGCAGCGGCAGCGAAGAAATGCTGCGCCGCAAAGGTCACTTTACCGACTATGTTGGCGAAGGTACAGATACCGCCGAGGTAGCCGAAGAATTTGCCAAACTGGCAAACGGAAAAATAGTGCTGTTCCCGGGAGCTGAAAGTCCGATGAGGAGTATCCAGCAAGGCTTATCTGCCGATACCAAAATCATCGACCTGCCGGTTTACGAAACCGTTTTGGAAGAAGACGTAGAAGCCAGCGGCGCCGATGTGTTGGTGTTTACCAGTCCATCGAACGTGGAAGCCTACTTTGCCGATAATCTGCTCGACCCTTACCAAAAGGTAGTGGCCATAGGCAAATCAACCGGCAAAAAATTTGACGAAATGGGTGTAAAATACACGCTCCCCTACTCGCCCGACGAAGTTGGGCTGGCAGAGGCAGTGTTTGGATTATAAACGTTCATTGGTTCACTTGT
Source organism: Mucilaginibacter metallidurans (assembly GCF_003286435.2). Lineage (NCBI taxonomy): Bacteria > Pseudomonadati > Bacteroidota > Sphingobacteriia > Sphingobacteriales > Sphingobacteriaceae > Mucilaginibacter > Mucilaginibacter metallidurans. The sequence continues at coordinate 7,455,919 of NZ_CP043449.1, read as the reverse complement.
TCAATGGTTCATTAGTATCGCTTTCATAAGCCTTGCAATTGAGAAAAGACCAATGAACGAATGAATCATTGAACTAATGAACTAAAAAATGTTACAACGACCAAGAAGGAACCGCAAAAGTGAAGTGATCCGCCAGATGGTGCAGGAAACGCATGTTAGCGCTGCTAACCTGATTTTCCCGCTGTTTATTATTGATGGCGTAAACCAGAAAAGCGAAGTGGCGTCAATGCCAGGCATTTTCCGTTATTCTATCGATAACCTGCTGCGCGAAATTGAAAGCTGCCTTAAACTGGGCTTAAACTCTTTCGACCTGTTCCCTAATATTGCCGAGGAGCTGAAGGACAAATTTGCTACGGAAAGCTACCGCGATGAAAGTTTGTATCTGCGTGCTATCCGCGAGGTAAAGAAAAACTTCCATGAAGCCTGTGTAATTACCGACGTTGCTATGGATCCATACAGTAGCGACGGCCACGACGGCATTGTGGAAAACGGCGTGATCCTGAACGACGAAACGCTTGACATTTTAGGCAAAATGGCTTTGGCTCATGCACAGTCAGGTGCCGATATCATCGCCCCTTCGGATATGATGGACGGTCGCGTGGGTTACATCCGCAATGTGCTTGATGATAGTGGTTTTACTAATGTGTCTATCATGTCATACTCGGCTAAATACGCCAGCGCTTTTTATGGCCCATTCAGGGATGCATTGAACTCGGCACCAAAGTTCGGCGATAAAAAAACTTACCAGATGAACCCGGCCAATCAGCGTGAAGCCCTGATAGAGGCCGGACTTGATGAACTGGAAGGTGCAGATTTCCTAATGGTAAAACCGGCCTTGCCCTACCTGGATGTTATTAAACTGATAAAAGATAATACCGAACTGCCCGTTGCTGCCTATAACGTAAGCGGCGAATATGCCATGATTAAAGCCGCCATACAACGCGGCTGGTTAAACGAACAGCGCGCCATTACCGAGGTGCTTACCAGCATTCGTCGTGCAGGTGCAACTGCTATTTTAACCTACCATGCCAAAGAGGTTTTGGAGAATAAGTGGTTGTAGGTTTTGAGGTGAAAGGGAAAAGGTTAAAGGCGAAAGGTAGAAGTTAAGCACTATCACCACCACCGTCATGCCGAATTTATTTCGGCATCCCTCAGGACAGGTAGCCGCTTTGCTTAGCATGATTGCTTAGCGAGTGGGGTACTGAAACAAGTTCAGCATGACTGTGATTTTAATTATTTAAGAAAGGCCTTAGGCCCTATAACTTGATAAAACAGCTTTAAGCCTTTGGCTTTCTGCTTTAAGCTTATAAATAAAAATGTTCGATTCAATAAAAAAGATGTTTTCTGCAGAGGATGAACCGGTAAATACTACGGGCAAGCCCGATATCAGTCGTGAAAAATCGGCCGAATTGTATGCTAAGGCGCAAACCTATTTTCCGGGTGGGGTTAACTCACCGGTAAGGGCTTTCAAATCTGTTTATGGCACGCCGCTGTTTATTCAAAAAGGTGATGGGAGTCATATCTGGGATGCCGACGGTAACGAATTTATCGATTACTGCTGCTCATGGGGGCCACTGATCCTTGGCCACAACAATGCAAAAGTAAGGGAAAAAGTTATCGAGGTAATGCAAAACGGCATGAGCTTCGGCGCCCCTACCGCATTAGAAAATGAACTGGCCGAACTGATCCTGAAAAACAATAAGTTTATTGAAAAAATCCGCTTTGTAAGCTCGGGTACCGAGGCTGTAATGTCAGCAATCAGGTTGGCAAGAGGTTACACTAAACGCGATAAGATTCTGAAATTTGAAGGCTGCTATCACGGCCATGCCGATGCTTTACTGGTGAAAGCCGGTTCGGGTCTGGTTACCTTCGGCGAAACTTCATCAGCCGGTGTGCCAAAATCAGTTGCCGACGAAACTATCGTTGTAGCACTTAATGATAAAGAAGCATTAGCTAAAGCTTTTGAAGAATTTAAAGGCCAGATTGCCGCGGTAATCATTGAGCCGGTACCGGCAAATAACGGTTTGCTGCTGCAGGAAAAAGAATACCTGCAATACCTGCGCGACATCTGTACACAAAACGGCACCATGCTGATATTTGATGAGGTGATCTCCGGCTTCCGTGTTGGCTTTGAAGGTGCTGCCGGTTACTACCAGATCAAGCCTGATATTATTACTTACGGTAAAATTATCGGTGGCGGTATGCCTGTTGGTGCTTATGGCTCATCGGCAGCAATCATGAGCAATATCTCGCCGGAAGGTTCGGTTTACCAGGCAGGCACTTTGTCAGGTAATCCGGTTGCCATGGGTGCCGGTATTGCTCAACTGAGCGAATTACTGCGTATGGGCTTTTACCGCGACCTGAACAATAAAACAGAAGGGTTCGTAGAAGCCATTCAGCGTTTTGCTACCGCCCGCAATTATAAGTTTAAGGTGTTTGGCATAGGCTCCATATTTTGGTTTGCTTTTACAGATAAAGAGTATATTCGTAAAGCCGAAGATATTGATGCATCAAGCATGGAAAAATTCAAAAAGTTCCACCGCGAATTGTTGAACAGGGGCATTTATTTAGGCCCGTCGGGGTATGAGGTTGGCTTTATATCATCAGCCCATACCAAAACCGATCTGGAGAAAACAAAACGTGCTATATTTGATAGTTTGGATTTGGTATTTAGTGGGAAATAACCCCACCCAAACCCTCCCCAAAGGAGAGGGCCTAAAAAAATAAAATCTTGAAGTCTCCTCCTTTGGAGGAGATTTAGAGGAGGTTGTTATGAAAAAGTCATTTGTTATTTTTTACGCACTTATCACCTATGCCGTTGCCGAACTGGTATGGTGGGGCTATATGCTGGTTACGCTGCAACCGCGCCGTACCGGTATGATACTGGGCGAAGGGGCCATGTTTGTGGCCGTATTTTTAATTGGCGCCATTAACCTGCACCGCTCGTTTAATAAAGAACGGAGGTTACAGGAGCAGAAAAAGAATTTCCTGCTTTCGGTAACGCATGAGCTGAAGTCGCCGCTGGCATCTATAAAAATCCTGCTGCAAACTATTCAGAAACGTCATCTAACCAAAGAACAACTGCTTGATTTTATTGAAAAATCATTGAACGATGTTGAGCGTTTGGATGATATGGTTGAGAATATGCTGCTTGCATCTAAGATCGAAAACCGCTCATACAGTTTCCCTAAGGCCAGCTTTAACCTTTCGGTTTTGGTTGATAGCATTGTTAACCGCCTGCAGATCTCCAAATGCGATTGCAACCAGCAGATCATAGAGGCCGAGATTGAGCCTAAGGTGGAGATTGTGGGCGATAAATTTGCCCTTACATCAGTAGTGACCAATTTGATAGAAAACGCTGTAAAATATTCGAGCCCCTGCTCATCGGTCGGGGTAAAGCTGTTTTCGAAAGATGATAAAGTTTATTTGCAGGTATCTGATCATGGTATCGGCATAGCCGACGAGGAGAAAACCCGTATTTTCGACCGTTTTTACCGCGTAGGCAGTGAAGAAACCCGTAACACCAAAGGCACCGGACTGGGCCTTTATATTGTTAAGGAGGTGTTGGATAAACACCAGGCCAGCATCAGGGTTAAAGATAACCGCCCTGCTGGTAGTATTTTTGAAGTTACATTTGGACTAACCTAAATTTAAGACATGAATATGCCAAACAAAAAAAGAATTTTATTGGCCGAAGACGAAGAGCATTTGTTAGAAGCAATTAAGCTTAACCTTGAGCTGGAAGGGTACAAGGTTTCTCCGGCCAAAAACGGCAAAAAAGCTTTACAGCTATTTAAAGAGGAACGCTTTAACCTGGTGATATTGGACGTAATGATGCCCGAAATTGACGGCTTTGTTGTTGCCGAAACCATCAGGCTTGAAAATACAGAAGTACCTATCATGTTCCTTACGGCTAAAAACACCAATGAGGACAAGATCTCGGGCTTAAAAAAAGGCGCTGATGATTATCTTACCAAACCGTTTAATCTCGAGGAGCTTATTTTAAGGGTGAACAACCTGGTGAAACGCAGCCTGAAAGGTGAAGACCTGAAAGAGTTTAACAGCTATAAAATAGGTGATAAAACCATCCATTTTAACTCATTTGAGCTGGTTAACGAAGATGGCTCAATTACCGCCCTTACCAAAAAGGAAACCATGCTGCTTAAATTGTTGATTGAGCGCCGTAATGACGCCGTATCGCGCGAGCAGATCCTGGAAACCGTTTGGAATTATGACGTTTATCCGTCAACCCGTACTATCGACAATTTTATCCTAACCTTCCGTAAGTACTTTGAACCAGATCCTAAAAACCCGGTTTATTTCCATTCCATTCGTGGCGTTGGGTATAAATTTACCGATAACCAGCATTAATGTTCAGTAACAGGACACGTATATTTATTGCGTTTATATTTCTGCTGTCGTTAGGTATATTGGTATATTTTCATATTTATGAGCTTGCGGCAGTTGCAGCTATGATGATTATCCTGCTTATCTGGGATTATTTCAGAAAGGGTACGTTGGTTGTAGCATCCAAACATTTTCATGTAAAGGATTATGATAAAACCGCGGCTTCGTTAAACGAAATCATGAAACCCGAATGGCTCAGCAAAAACCGCAGGGGGTATTATGAGTTTATATACGGCGGTTTATGCCTGCAAAGGCAGGATTTTGAAGGGGCAGAAATGCACTATGAAATAGCGGCACAATACCCTTTGCGTTCGGTTAATGACCACGTAGCCGCTTTGGTTAGTGTAGCCAATATCAGCATCAGGCGTGGTAATTTTGAAAAGGCGAAAGCTTACCTGCAGTTAACCGAACAGCATAAAGAAAAAGTAACAGCCAAAATGAGGGAAGTGATAAGCCGCCTTCAGCAGGAGCTTCAGAAAGAATCAAGACAGTAAGGAACAAGAATCAAGACTATAAGAGTCGAGTTACAAGAAATAAGATAAAGAGACGAGAGGAAAGAGTAAGGAGACAAGACAAAAAGAGCTATCAGGCGAGAAAATAAAAAAAAAGAGAACGGTTCTCTTCTTGATTTCTTGCTTCTTGATTCTTTTTTTCTTGCATCTTGACTCTTGATTTCTTGCTTCTAACATAAAATATGAGAGATTCGTTATTAATAAAAGCGGCATTTTCGGAGCAAACAGAACGCCCGCCGGTTTGGATGATGAGGCAGGCAGGCCGCTTTATGAAAGAGTATTGGGACATTAAAAATAAATACTCGTTCCTTGAAATGTGTAAAACACCGGAGATTGCTGCCGATGTTACCATGCTACCGGTTGATTTGTTAGGGATTGACGGTGCGATTTTATTTTCAGATATCCTGGTAACCGGCGAAGCCATGGGCGGCGACCTGAGTTTTAACGCAGGTGTTGGTCCGCTGTTCGCCAATCCCGTACGTACACAAGCCGATATCGATAACCTGCAAACTGATGTTATTGATAAGCTGCAATATGTTGCCGATGCTATTAAGGTGATTCAACAGCGCCTTGGCGGCCGTATTCCGCTTATCGGTTTTGCCGGTGCGCCATTTACCGTAATGAGCTACCTTGTTGAAGGCGGATCTTCAAAAGATTTTAAACGCACCAAACTGATGCTGCACAATGAGCCCGAAATGGCCCATCAACTGTTATCAAAAATTGCCACTGTCACAGCAGATTATCTGAACATGCAGATTGCAGCAGGTGTAAACGCAGTACAAATCTTTGACAGTTGGGCGCAAGCTTTGGCATGGGATGATTATAAAGAATTTAGTCACCGTTACATTGCGGAGATCATCAGCAAACTAAACCGTAAAGATATCCCGGTGATTTCCTTCTGTAAAGGCAGCTCGGTTTTTGCACCGCTAATGGCAGAGGCTAAGCCGGATGTAATTTCTATCGATTGGAATGTCGATCTGTTAGATATCAAAAAACGTTTACCGGCAGGTATTGCGGTACAGGGTAACCTTGATCCGCATATCCTTTATGCCGATAAAAAAGTAATTAAAGAACGCATCTACCGCCTGTTCGACCGAATGAAAGGCGAAAACGGCTTCATCTTTAACCTGGGCCATGGCATTATGCCTGATATCCCGTTTGATAATGTGAAGTACGCGGTAGAAGTGATAAAAGAATACAGAAACTAATAATAAAGCCAACATGTCATTGCGAGCGATAGCGTGGCAATCCCGAACTATGCAAGTCGCTCTGTAAAGTTCGCGATTGCTTCGTTCCTCGCAATGACATGTATTAATTGACATGTACGATTACGTAAAAGCTATACATATCATTTTTGTGGTCTGCTGGATGGCGGGGTTATTTTATAGCGTACGTTTATTTATTTATCATACTGAAGCCCAGGATAAGCCCGAGCCGGATCGTACTATATTGTCTAAACAATTCGAAATCATTGAACGCAAGTTGTGGAATATCATAACTATCCCCTCAATGTACCTTACTATAGCAGCTGGCACAACGATGCTTATCCTCAAGCCAATTTGGCTTCAATTTGGATGGATGCATATCAAACTGACCTTTGTTGTGGCTTTAGTGATCTATCATTTCATCTGCCAAAATAAAATAAAACAGATGCGTAACGGCGTATTCAAATGGACATCCATTCAGCTCCGCTTGTGGAATGAAGTTGCTACCATTTTTCTGTTCGCCATTGTTTTCCTTGTGGTGCTTAAGAGCGCTTTGAATTGGATCTTTGGTGTTCTTGGCTTGGTATCGCTGGCTGTGATATTAATGATAGCGGTTAAGATTTATAAAAGATATAGGGAGAAGAAGTAACTCTTAAGTGAAGTTCATTACTTTTAAAGATGAATGTGCTGCGATGAAATAAAAATCCCTATCGTCATTTAAAAGGATTACTTTATTTTTTATAGCGTAAACAGCAATGAGACAATCGTTTGGTTTACGTACAGTAATGCCTCTTTTTCTTAAATCACGGTATAAGCTTGCGGCTTCAGTAGCGGCTACATAAGGATCTCCTTTTAGTTTAGTCATGCTATCAAAATAAGATTTAATCTTCTTTACTTCGGCTTCTGAGACTACACCTTGTAAAATCTCTTGCATTATTGTAGGACAAGTTGCCACTACCATATTTGCCAAATTATTCCTTAAAAATTTACTTGAATCTGTTTCAATTCCTTTGAAAAAATTGACCCATACGGATGTATCTACCAAAATAATATCCATTATTCAAAAGCCTTATCATCGAGTTCAACCTTCCCCCATAATTCAGCAAGCTTCTTTTGATTTTCAATTGTAACATATAACTTCAAAGCTTCTTCAATTACTGCTTTCTTTGTTTTTATATTACCCAATTTCTGAGCTTTAGCGATTAGCTCATCATTAATATCTACATTCGTTCTCATACACATAAATTTTAATAAATATACACAAAAACCATCAAATAAAATATCTATTCTTACATTCTCTTTATACCTCATTCTTGCGTTAAAACTATTCATCAAAATATTTACATCACCATGCAACCATTTACATCACTTTGCCATCTTACTTATAAATGATGTTTTTGGAACCTAAATATACCATTCACCAACTGATAGACCGCTGCCGGGCCGGTGAGCGCAAGGCACAGGAACTGCTTTATAAGCAGTTTGCCTCAAAAATGCTGGGGGTGTGTATGCGCTATGCCACTGATCGCATGGAGGCCGAAGACATGTTGCAGAATGGCTTTATAAGGGTTTTCCAGAAAATGGATGATTACCGGGGCGAGGGATCATTTGAGGGCTGGGTTAGGCGCATCATGGTTCACAGTTCAATTGAATACTATCGCAAACATCATAAAATGATGCAGTTAATTGATATTGAAGAAGCAGGACATGAACCATCGGTTAATCCACTGGCTGCGGCCAATCTTGATGCAAAGGTGCTGATGGGCATGATACAGCAACTGGCCCCGGGTTACCGGATAGTATTTAACCTTTACGCGCTGGAAGGCTATTCGCACAAAGAGATAGCGGAGATTGTAGGCATTACCGAGGGTGCCTCTAAATCGCAGCTGTCAAGGGCTCGTACAATATTGAAAGAACAAATTGCTAAAATGGAGGGCAAAAGTTATGGATATGCAGGATAAGGAACTGGACAGGCTGTTTCAACAAAAGCTTGATGACCTGGAAATACAACCATCGGCCCATGTATGGCAGGGCATCAACGCCGAATTAAACGCCGGCAGGCGTAAAGGAATATTATTGCCTTTGCTAAGCGCAGCAGCAGGTGTTATATTACTGATCACCGCAGGTATCCAGTTTATCCCTAAACAAAGAGTTAAACATAATGACCATCCAACAGAAATAGTTAAAACCCATCAACCGGTAAAACAATCCGTTGCAGTTACAGTTGAGCCTGTGGTACCTCCAACCCCGGCGCAAAACAAAGTACCCGCAAATCCGGTTATAGCACCTGTTAATACTATAGCGCAACTTAATAAAACCAAAATAAAAAGCAATTTGACACCATCTGTATCACAGCCGGTAAATCCTATCCCCTCACCTGTAACCGCCCATACAGATGAACCATTATTAGCAAATGCCCCTGCCGCAGATTATCCTGTTGTTAACGCCGCAGCCCCGGATACAGCAGCCAGGATCAGCCCGAAATCAACCATCATTGCCAGCGACAACACACAGCCGGTATTGATAGCCCAGGTACCGCATGCCGTTCCTGCTACAGCAAAATCTGTAAAAAGGCACCGCATCCGCAGCCTTGGCGATGTTTTTAACGTGGTGATAGCCGCTGTTGATAAACGTAAAGACAAAGTAATTGAATTCAGTAATACCGATGAAGACGATGCCACTATTACAGGCCTTAACCTGGGCTTTATTAAAGTAAAAAAAGAGAAAGACAAATAATATCTTAGCGAACGACAATTATACCACAACTATATGAAACGCCTTATTTTTACCATCACGATATGCCTTGCCACGAGTTTTGTTTTTGCTCAAAGCACACCTGCCGATTCTACCCAAAATGCTACCGACACCACTACACATAAAAAGCACGTTAAAGTAAAACTTGGCTTTGGTGATGATGTAACGCAGGTTAATATTAATAATGATGAGCCTGATACTGCCTACCATGCACACAAGGCGCCGGGGTTTTCTTTTGGGGTAACCTTTTCAAGGATCGACCTCGGTTTTGCTACGCTGATTGACAATGGCAGTTTTACCCTATCTGACAAAAACAAATTTTTAAGCTACCGCCAGTGGAAAACAAGCAACTTTGGTTTTGATGTGCTGCAATTTGGTTATCGCTTTAACAGTGCTTTCAAAATTTATGTATCCGGTGGTTTCGACTGGACCCATATCCGCTTACGTAATGATATCACCATACAGCGTAACGCGCCGGTGCTCACCTACGTTCAGGACAGTATCCACTTCAGCAAAAACCGTTTTTCATCAACCTACCTTCGCATACCGCTATCGTTCTATTACCGCAGCCATGAGGATGACCGGGGGAATTATTTCAGGTTAGTTGCCGGTCCGGAGATTGGCATCTTGCTTAACGGCCGCGTAAAACAGATCAGCGAGGAAAACGGCAAGCAGAAATTTAACGATGATTATCACTTTGCCAAACTGCGTAAAGGTGTATTTGTACGCATGGGTTATGGCATCATGGGTCTTTACGCCAAATATTACTTCAACGATATGTTTGAAAACAGCCCTGATCAAAAAGGTTTGAGAAACTTTTCGTTTGGGTTGACATTCGGCTTTTAAACAGAACCATGATTTTAAGGATTACAAGATGACCATGATAGATGGATGACTTGCCATCCTGTAATCCTTAAATCAGGCAAATCATGGTTCAGAATCATGGTTCAAACGTTTATCTTTGCCCCTGATGTCAGAGATTCCTTTTTTGCAGGCAGTTGCCATAAGTAAAATATACCCGGGAAAACAGCAGGCCGGTGTAAAAAAAACCGGGCTCATTATTGAGCCGGGCAAAATCACCGCCATTATTGGCGAAAGTGGCAGCGGTAAAAGCACTTTACTACGCTTGTTATATGGATTGCTCTCACCCGATGAAGGCACCGTTTACTTTAAAGGTGAACGCATTTGGGGCCCTGAAGAAAAGCTGATCCCCGGTCATGATGCCATGAAAATGGTAACCCAGCATACCGATGATCTTAACCTGTTTGCCAAAGTTTGGGATAACGTGGCGGCTATGCTGCCGGCAACAGATCTCAAAGCCAAACAGGAGAAAACTGAAAGGGTGCTCAAACAGCTCAATATGTTCAACATGGCTGATAAGCGGGTGGCCGACCTGAGCGGTGGCGAAAAGCAACGCGTAGCCATTGCCCGCGCCATCGTTACCCACCCCCAGGTATTATTGCTCGATGAACCTTTTAACCAGGTTGATACTTCGTTCAGGGAAGGCCTGCAGCATGATATCAGGCAGATAGTTAAAGAAACCGGATTAACGGTGATCATGGTATCCCATGACCCGGCCGAAGTACTATCGATGGCAGATGAGCTCATTGTTATAAACAAAGGAGAAATTGTTGAGCATGGCAATCCCAAGGCACTGTACAAACACCCTAAATTTCTTTACACCGCCCAATTGCTCACCAATTGCAACGTACTAACCGCTCATGAGGCCCGTTTTTGCGGCATTGACATAACCAAAGAATATGCGGTTGTTTATCCTGAGCAAATCAAAATTAAATTGATAGCGGCAACCAAAAGCTGGGTTGTTAAGCAGGTGTTATTTAAAGGTTTTTATGAGGATCTGATCCTTAGGCATGAAGATATTACCCTACGGGTTTTGAGCGAGGAAACCGGAAAGTATGCCGAGGGAGATTTGGTAGCAGTACGGGTTGAGAAGTATTTGGAGTATTAATCCTACGATTAGGCTTACAAGGCAAGCAAGATATTTAGTTGTAGTTAACTGATATCGGCCTGCTCATTCGCCGCGGGTTGGCTTTGTTCTTTTTCTTGATAAAAAGAACCAAAAATCAAGTCAGCAGATAGGCTTCTTTGCGCTCAAGGCCTTTGCCTTGCAAACCGGGCATAACCACGGGCTGCAATTATTTTGCCCTGCTTCGCTCGCTCGTTGTCCCCGCTTCTGCAAAAACTTGCTATGCCCCTACAGCAGCACAGGCCGGCATTGTTCTGCCCGGTTTCGCCCGAAGCTTACCTGCTGACGGGGAACTGAAGACACAAGACGGTTAGATTTAAGAAAAAAGGATTCAAAAAATAAACCGGCGCCATACCTCGCGTTGGCTACCGGTTTTTAAACGTATATTTAAAAAAGATCTTAATGCCTTAAATTAAGGCTAAGCATTACCAGGTTTTTACTTTCAACATAGGCGGTGCGCTCGTTCAACCTGTCAAGGACCTGGTCAAGCGCCAGGCGGGTCTTTTTCTTTTTAATGTTGAGCTTACTATAAACTGTTTCTTCGTATATCAGCTTATTGTTATCGTTATAAAACTTAATGGTTTGCACGCGGGCAAATTAATATTGTGTTCAACTACCCAAAAACCGCGTACGTTTGTTATTTTATTTTGAGCCTGCACCGCAGCTGCTGCAAATGCCAGGATACAAACTGTGATAATTAACTTTTTCATGGTGTTATTTTTAATATAAACTAAAAATAAGGGCCCGTAAAATGGCATGAAAATAGCATAGGCACACAACCCGCCAGTTACGATTAACTGCATTTTAATACGACAAATAAACATCCGACCTGAAAAACGCACCGAAGCAGCCTTACTCCAGGTAGTTCGTCATCAAATGACTGCAGTTTGTCGCACTTTTATCCTAAAATCCGCCCAATTAAACTGTTTTACAGTAAATTAGCTATATGAATACCGGCTTCGATCTCCTGCTCAATAATATAAAGCTGCCGCGCTTTTGGCAGCACGTGATATTTTGGGTAATTGTATCGTTTTTCATCACGACGCTTTATTCGTTCCAGACCAATTTTTGGGTATCCTTACGCAATAACCTTTTGTACATGCCCATACAAATAGCGTATTACTATGCCATTGCTTACTGGCTGGTGCCCAAATATGTTTTTGAAAAACGATATGTGATGTTTTTCATGATGCTGATACCGCTTGTGTTTGCATGTATGTTTATTAGCCGTACCATCGGAATCCTTTTTGTTGCGCCCTACCTGATCAGGGTGATGCACGTAACAGATGCCGGTTATATCGCCTCAACCCAACGTCCGTTTTTTGAGCAGTTAACAGATGGGCAAAGCCTGGTAAATTCATTTAAAGGGACTAACCTGTTTACCGGGTTTGTACTTGCTATTAAACTTTTTAAAATGTGGTATGAGCGCAAGCAGGCGGCATTAGAAGCCGAACTCAACGCGTTGAAAGCCCAGGTACATCCGCATTTTTTATTTAATACCCTTAATAACCTTTATTCGTTAAGTCTTAATAATTCGCCCAAATCGCCGCAGGCTATAATTGGCCTGTCGGACCTGCTGCGCTATATGCTCTATGAATGCTCAGATAACGAAGTGCTTTTGGAGAAGGAAGTATTTATGATGCAGCAATATGTAAAGCTCGAAAAACTTCGCTATGAAGAACGCATCGACATTAACTTTACCATTACCGGTAATTTGAAAGATAAAACTATAGCCCCGCTGCTCATTTTACCTTTTATCGAAAATGCTTTTAAACACGGCACCAGCGAGCAGGTAGGCGCTACCTGGATCAATATTGATATAAGTGTTACACTAAACCACTTCAAGTTAAAAGTAGCCAACAGCAAACCCGAACATCCTGTTGAAGAAGGCTATACGCCGGGGCATATCGGGCTAAAGAATGTGACCAAGAGGCTCAACCTGCTGTACCCTCATACCTCACGCCTGAAGATCGTGAACGAAGAAGATACCTTTTTTGTAGCGCTTGATCTCGACCTGAAAATCATAAAACAATCTGCTGCACAACAAATGGTAACCGCATGAAAATCCGCACACTTATAGTCGATGATGAGCCACATGCCATTGAGGTATTGAAAAACTACCTTGCGCGCTTCAGCGAGATGGAGGTTACCGCTACCTGCAATGATGGTATTGAAGCTTTTCGCCTCTTGCAACAAAAACCTATCGATTTGATGTTCCTGGATATTCAGATGCCGGGAATAAAAGGTACCGATCTGCTGAAAAGCCTTAAAAACCCGCCTAAAGTAATTTTCACCACCGCCTACAGCGAATACGCACTTGATGGCTTTGAGCTCAACGCGGTTGATTACCTTTTAAAGCCAATCTCTTTTGAGCGTTTCCTGCGGGCGGTCGACAAGATTTATCAGCTAAACGAGCATAAGGGCAAACTCCTGATTTCCCATGAAGAACCTGTAAGTGATACCCATACGTTCATTTATCTTAAAGTAGACCGCAAAACAATTAAGGTTAATATCAATGATGTTTTATGGATAGAAAGCCTGCGCGATTATGTTAAAGTAGTGGCCGTAAATAACCACGTCCACATTACCAGGCAAAAGATCAGCTTGCTCGAAGAGATGCTTCCTGAGAACAGGTTTGTACGCATCCACCGGTCATTTATAGTTGCGTTAAACAAAATAGATTCTTTCTATGCCTATAGCATGGATGTTGCCGGGCATGAGCTGCCTATCGGTCGCAACTATAAGCAGGATGTACAGAAAAAGCTGAAGAGTGAACGGTTGCAGATGGGGTGATAAAACCTTAGAATGTTACAAATGTTCGCTTTTTTTCATTCCCTCCCCCGGGGAGGGGTGCGGCTGGTAAGCGTAGTGGCAGGGAGGGGTTTATACGCTTTGCTATTTAATAGGCACTATTTATGAAACCCCTCCCTGCACCCTCCCAGGGGAGGGAATCGCACCAATCCCACGCTTTTTCTTATTCCTTTTGAACAGCTATTCCTACGCAACCCACCAGTCATTTACCAAATTCAATTCATCTTTTGCACGGGTAACGGCAGTGTACCACCATTTGCAAAGTTCATAGTATGGTGAACCGTACATGCTTTTATCTAAAAAGAGGTAAACATTGTTCCACTCGCCACCCTGGGCTTTATGACAGGTTACGGCATAGCCGTACGAAACTTTAAGGCAGTTGAGATAAGGGTCTTCGCGCATGGCTTCCCTATACTGTTCACTTTTTTGAGAAATGCCTTTTGCCTTCATCTGGTCATTAAAATCGATGATCAGCACTTTGGATTGATCGTTAGTGAGATTTCCCTTTAAGCTTTCAAGCGCATCTAAAGAAAGCAGCATCTTAAACTCCTTCCCCGAAGCCAGCGCGGTAACCAACACTTTTTGAAATTTCATGCCAAGCTTTTGTTCGGTTTTTTCAAGCTCATTTACAATTACAAAATCGCCGTTGGTTAGCGGTACCGAATAATTATTTTGTGTCACCAGCAACACATCACCAACCTGTAAAGGCACATATCCCGAACCAAAAAGTTCGCGTCGCATATCCCGGTTTATCATTTGAACTTTTTTATTGCTGCGTGCTATAGCCAGGCAGCTATTGGGGCCGGCCGCCTTATAATTTGCCGCGTACAGGTTAAACATAACATCATCTGTAGGGTGAAGTTTTACGTTATTAAGATTTGATGCCGGGATCTTTGGAAATTTGATGCGCTCCCGGCTTTCGCTCATGGTGCGGATAGCTCCTGCCAAAACCAAAATATCATTGTCATCTTTATTACGTTCTATTTTTGAGAGTTTAACAGATACCGGGAAACGCTGATTTTTAGCCAGCCAGTCTGTATCAAGCGCTGGGCTAAAGCTTTGCCCTACGGGTGGCAACTGGCAGGGGTCGCCGACAAAAATAATCTTGCTTTTATTAGCCACCTGAAAAAAATCCTGGAGCAGGATCCCCGAACCAAAAACAGCAAAGCCATTGCCATCAGTCAGCGTACCTGAAAGCATCGAAGCCTCATCAACTATATAAATGGTGGTTTCGGCATCTGCAGAGCGGGTTGAAAACTGCATGGTCATCTGTCCGGCCATGCCAGATGCCGAATTTTCGGCCAGTGTTTCCTCGTCAAGGCCGTCTATCTTATCAAAATTATATAACTCGCCATGAACTGTTGAGGCGGAGAACCCCGTTTTACCCCTTAAAACCGTGGCGGCCCTGCCTGTTGCTGCCAGCATACAAAACTTCCTTTCTTTTTCTTTCAGCCATTGTGCAATGTGCTGCATCAAAAAGGTTTTACCCGTGCCGGCATAACCCTTTAGCACAAAAACATCGGCAGCAGGATGATCAAGAAATTTTTGGATTGCCTTGAAAGCGGCTTTTTGATCTGTATTTAAAGTAACAGGCACAGGAATCTTTTTTAACTAACGGGCATAAAACCGGCAAACAAATCTCCGGTCTCCTTCAATGTATTTAGCGGAACGTAATCACATACCTCAGCATATTCGCCCCACATTTGCTGTACGGCTTTATTATGATGGGCATTTGCAATGGCTTCGGCACTCAGCCATTCAAAAACTTCAATAATGGTGCCATCGGCTGCTTCCATGATGATTGATTCACGATCGGTTACCAGCCCCTCCTGTTGAAGGCGGGATACATGCGTTTTCATGAGTTGCTTCAATGCCTCCTGTTTGCCCGGTTTGGGTTTATAGGCAACAATTACAATCTGTCCCATAGGCTTCCGTTTATTGTGGATGCAATTTACGAAAACGAAGAAGATTTAAATAATTATGTCATTTCGACTACAGGGAGAAATCTTATACGCCGGTTTAGCGAACTTGCATGTCCGCCATAACAGGTGTACAAGATTTCTCCTCGTACCTCGTCGAAATGACATTTTCTTTGAATGTGATTACTCCCCCTCCGGAAAATCGGCGCCTACGGTAGTCGCCTCCCAGGTATCAAAATCCTTTTGTAACTCCTGCAGCTTATTGCGCGCCCCTTTCAATGCTGCTTTACCTAATAATAAACGCAAGGGCGGGTTTTCTGCTTCTACAGCGTCAACAATAGCTTTGGCAGCACGTTCCGGATCTCCCGGCTGCTTGCCGCTGTAGCCGCGGATATTATTTTTGTTTGTACCTGCTGTTTCTTTATAGTCGTCAATAACGATCTTACTGTTATTAGCCGAACGGCTGGCCCAGTCGGTACGGAAACCACTCGGTGCAATCACCGTAACTTTAATACCAAGATGTTTGGTTTCTTTAGATAGCGCTTCGGAATAACCGTCGACAGCAAATTTGGTTGCATTATAGAAACCTACTGCGGGAAAAGCCACTAATCCGCCTATAGAGGCGATATTAACCACATGGCCGCTTTTCTGCGCACGCATAATTGGCAAAACAGCTTTGGTCGTGTTGGCAAGACCGAAGAAGTTAATCTCGAACATGCGCCTTACTTCCTCCTCTTCGCTCTCCTCAATAGCGCCAAAATAGCCGATACCTGCATTGTTAACCAATACATCAACAGTGCCGAATTTTTGTGTTATAGTATCAACACCCGCTTTGATATCATCAGCTTTTGTGACATCAAGCTTCAGAGCTATTGCTGTTTCAGGATAACCGTCAACGATATCTTTTATGTCATCTGTATTGCGCGCTGCAACACCGGCTCTATAACCTAATTGCAAAACAAGCTTTGCCAATTCCCTGCCAAAACCGGTTGAGCAACCAGTTATTAACCATACTTTATTTTTCATGATAGTTTGTGTTTGATATTGTAAAATAACGGTGTTGTATTCAATTGTTTGTCAGTTGAAGTTCATTGTTGCAAAAGCTGCCTTTACCTAACCAACTCCAAAGGAGAGGGCTTTAACCAATAACGGCATAAAGGAGAAGGATTAGAAAATAAACCATGTCATTGCGAGTAACCATCAGGGGAGCCCTGAAAAAAAATGAAATGACATGCATTGCGATGAGAAGTAAGATATTTGTCTTGAACATCGGGCAAACTACACACCCCGTATAACCCTTGGGGCCTTTAAGAGCCCGCTTGCGAGTTTGGGACTGTCGCTTTTTGCAAAAAACATTATAGGGAACCACCAGTTCTGACCAACTGGTGGTTTACCGCGCTTTTAAGCTTAGACTTTTTAAAGCGGCAGAGTTTGCCCTGTTTTTTAAAAATATGGGCAAAGCTAAACAAAACAAAAAGAAGAAGGGGGCAGGAACTCCTGCAGGTTCAAAAAAGATGGAACGATTTGGGATTCTTTACCCCAGATCAGCCGGGATCGATGTAGGGAGTATGCTCATGGTCGTATCTTACACTGATTCCAGGGATCAGATCCACCTGAAACAGTTTGACAGTTTTACCTCCAGTCTTAATAAACTGGCCGACTTGCTACAGGGGGAAAAGGTGGAGATCGTAACGATGGAATCAACCGCCAACTATTGGATGCCCCTGCATAGTATCCTTGAGTCCCGGGGCATAAAGGTGGTGATGATCAACCCAAGCCATTATCGGAATGTATCGGCACGAAAAACGGATATTAATGATGCGCAGTGGTTGCATAAGCTGCTTACCCATGGCCTTTTACGCGAATCACATATTGCGCCGGCCTTTTACCAGGACCTGCGGCAATATATCCATGAAAGGCAGATCTGCCAGGACCAGAAAAGCGATACACTCAACCGTATCCAAAACACCCTGACCAAAATGAATATCAAGTTCCAGCACCTGATCAGCGATATTGAAGGTGTATGCGGTATGAAGCTTTTGCGGATGATCTGCTCAGGGATCTCAGATCCCGAAAAACTGCTTTGTAGCATCGATCATAAACGGCTAAAAGCAAGTCAGCAGGAATTGCTCCATTCTCTTGAAGGAGACTACCGGGACAGCCGGATCAATACACTCAGGGGCAGCCTAAAGGCATACGACTTTTTTAAAGAGCAGATGCTTTATTATGAGCAGCACATCGAACAAACGCTTAAACTATTGGCACCGGAGATAAAAAGCTCAAAGAAGCAGAGCATGGTCCGCAAGAATCAATATCATATCAACTTAAAAGATTACCTAATAGCCATATTAGGCGTAGACCTGACAGCAGTGGAAGGCCTGGATGAGATCGGCCTGCTAACGATACTGGCAGTAACAGGGCCCGATATGAGCAAATGGCCTACCGCAGGCCATTTTACAAGCTGGTTAAACCTGTCGCCCCGTCCTAAAATAACAGGAGGCAAGCTGGTAGGCTATGAAAAACGGATCACACACAACCCGGCTACCCAGGCTTTCAGGCTTGCGGCAAACTGCCTATGGCAAAGCAAGGGCCCGTTAGGACAGCAATACCGAAAATTAGCTGCAACCAAAGGAAAGGCTAAAGCTATTAAAGCAGTGGCCAGGAAAATAGCCGTGATATTCTATAATATGATACTCAAACAACAGGCTTACGATAGCAGTAAAGTTCAACAGGATATCGAATTACAAAAGGCAAGAAAGATCAGCCGTCTGCAAAAAGAAGCTCAAAAACTTGGTCTTACTCTCCAAAATGCAGCTTGATTATGAATGTCTTACAGGCACGTCATTATAAGCAGCAAGGGCAAAAGAGCATCCGGGCGACGTGGCAATCTCGTCGTTATGCCTCTACGATATGCAAAGCCGCTGAACATAGCTACGAGATTGCCGCGCTTCGCTCGCAATGACATCTTTTTTACACCCGTCTTTCATTTCCCATCAACAGTAACCAACCAAAAACGGCGATGAATTAACACTCATCGCCGTTTTTTTAGTTTTCCCTTTTAGAGGGGAGATCCAGAGAGGTTATTTTTTCCAAACGTTATTTTCGGGATTGTAATCCGGTAATACTTTATCAGGATCGTAAGTAACCGATTCAATTTCTTCGGTTGATGGATATTTAAATGTCCATGACGCATAACGCTCCCAAATTTCAACCGGCAGTTTTACGCGGTCAACTTTACCATCTTTGGTTTTAACTTCCAGGATAACCGGCATTGCCATTTTACCCAGGTTATCTAAAGTGATCAGCGAGCCTTTGGTTGGATCGTTATCAACATATTTTACATCGCTCACAGCAACATCCAAACGCCAGTCGTTCAGGAACCAGCCTCTCCAAAACCATTGCAGGTTTTCGCCGCTTGCATTTTCCATCGTGCGGAAAAAGTCGTCGGGAGTTGGGTGTTTAAATGCCCAGCGGTTAATGTAGGTTTTAAAGGCGAAATCAAAACGCTCCGGGCCTAAGATCTGCTCGCGCAGCAATACTAAACCGGCACTTGGCTTTGAGTAAAGCAGGGTTCCAGTGTTTCTCTCTTTTAAGTTAGCCGGCTGGCTCATAACAGGCTCAAGATCGGGCCTGGTAAAGAAAGCACCGATAGTATGCATATCCGGCACCCTCGTGTTTTTGTACTCGCCATTGTTAAAGTTAGCGGTAGAAAGCGTATTGATGAACGTATTAAAACCCTCGTCCATCCAGCCGTACATGCGCTCGTTTGAGCCTACGATCATCGGGAACCAGGTATGACCAAATTCATGATCGTTTACACCCCAAAGGCTTGCCTTTTTTGCTTTCGCTCCGCAGAAAACAATGCCTGGATATTCCATACCACCCACTATACCTGCAACCGCAGTAGCAGCAGGATAAGGGAACTCGAACCATTTTGATGAGTTATACTCAATAGATTTTTTAACGTACTCTGTTGAACGGCCCCAGGCATCGTTGCCGTCGCTTTCAACCGGGTAGGCAGATATAGCAGTTGATTTTTTACCGCTTGGCAGGTCCATCTTGGCAGCATCGATAATAAATGCTGCAGATGAAGCCCATGAAGCGTCGCGGGCATTCTTGATTTTAAAGTGCCAGGTTAACTGGGTTTTACCGGCAGGGCGCGATTTGGGATCGGTAACCTCAGCAGCCGAACGGATGATCACTGTGCTTTCGCTTTTTTCGGCAGCTGCCCAGCGTTTCAATTGCTCAGGGGTATATACTTCCTGCGGGTTTAATAATTCGCCGGATGCTACTACGATATGGTTTGCAGGAGCAGTAATGTTCAGGTCAAAATCACCGTATTCCAGGTAAAACTCACCCGGGCCGCTATACGGCAGGGTGTTCCAGCCCATTACGTCGTCATACACACATACGCGTGGATACCATTGCGCAATAGTATAAACTTTACCATTTTTGGTTTGCAGATAGCCCATACGGTCCGACCCGTAATTTGGAGAAACGAAAGAGTATTCAATTTTCAGTTTAGCCTGTCCGCCGTTGGCCGCAATTTCCTTTGGAAGGAAAACCTGCATCCGCGTATCGGTGATCAGGAATTTAGCATCAACGTATTCGCCTTTCGCGCCGGCAACTTTTACCGATTTAATTTTATAACCGGCATCAAACGCCTCGCCGCGGCCCCAGTTACGGCTACCTGCCGGGGGAACAATGGCTGTACCTCGTGAATCAAGCTTAAACAGGTTCTGATCCAACTGCATCCACATAAAGCCCAATGTTTGCGGACTGTTATTGGTATACGTTAAAACTTCCGAGCCGGTAATTTCGTTGGTTTGATCATTCAGTTTGGCAGCCAACTGGTAGTCGGCACGGTTTTGCCAGTATTTATATCCTGGTTCGCCGCTGGCTGCGCGAAATTCGGTACCGTTTTTAGTGTAAAAGCCCGGACCAAAAGTTTCGTGATAATCGTAAACAGAACCGGCGGGGGGAGTAGTGGTGGTAGGCGCTGGCTGCTGGGCATAACTCACCCCTGCGGCCAACATAAAGGCAAGGCTGCAACCTGCCATCAGTTTTAGTTTCATGTTCAGTCAAATAAATTGCGTAAAGGAACAAGTATACTACAAATTAAGCAGAAGCAAAAGGTTGGTAAAACGATTGTTACCGATTTATTAAGGAATTGATTTCGTGCTTAAAGGCTGCTTATCAGGTGAATTGGTTATTGTTGGTGACAACACCGACAATTGCTAAAAAATTAGGGACGCGTTAGATACTACGCCGTTGTTGGTGTTGTCACCATAGGTGTTCGGAAGATGATGATCTGTCGGAAAGTTGACAAAAAGCAATGTCATTGCGAGGAGCGGCATGGGCAGAAGCAATCGGGGCGACGAAGCAATCTCGTAGCTATGCAGATCGGACATGCATTGGCTACGAGATTGCCACGCTGCGCTCGCAATGACATTCTTTTTTTTTAACGAGATAATTTCATCTTCCTCCCCTTATTTCCCCAAAAAATGATCGGCATAAACCTTCTCATCAAAGCCGAAGAAAAGGAAACCATTATCCTCAATAACCGGGCGTTTGATCATACTGGTTTTTTGCTGCAATAATTGTAGCGCGTCGGTATTGGTTTTGATGCTTTCTTTAACCGCGGGGTCAAGCTGTTTCCAGGTAAGGCCCTGTTTGTTCAAAAATCTTTCGTAACCTGCTTTGGTGTCCCATTCCTGCAGTTTTTCGGTACTTACTCCAAGCTTTTTAAAATCCTGAAAATCGTAAGCTACTTTATTTTCTTTAAGCCAATCGAGGGCTTTTTTTACTGTATTGCAATTGGTAATTCCATAAACTTTCATGGGGGTAAATTTACGGATTTCGATATATGATGAGCAGGCACTATTTTCAACTCGCCTGTTGTTATGTAATATGGCGATAAAAAACAAAAAGAGGCGCCATTACGCGCCTCTCCTAACAAATATCTATCAGCAATTAACCATTGCCGCCGCCATTGCTTTTTCCTCCGCCTTTGGTATCATCGTTATTAATGCCACGCTGGTTCTTTTTGATATCGCCATTCAGTTTACCAAACTTAAAGTTTAACCTCACGGCAAAATTCCTGTAGCGGTTATGATACAACGATTCCTGGTCAAAGTCAACTGTGTGCGTAGTTGACCTGAAGGTGCGGTACTTGCTGTATGGGTTGTTGGCTACCGCTGATATGGTTAGCTTTTTGTTCAGGAACTCTTTAGAGAGTACGTAAGAGTTAAAAATAAAATTGCTTGACTTGCCTTGTAAGGTAACATCCCCGCTAAAGAAACCGGCATCGAGGCCAATGCGATAGCCGCCATCAAATTTGTAGCCAATATTGGCAAAAGCGTTGCCGGTGTAACCGTCATTTTTATAAAACTGGCCGTTATAAGTTCCCTTTAACCACACGTGCGAAATTTGCCCGTTGATATTAACCGTAAACTTTTTAGTGATTGAGTAATTGGTATTCAAGTTTAAGCCAAGTGATCGGTTGCTGCCCAAATTTTGGTACGTAGTAAACGTAACGGTATCAATATGATCGCCCATGTTGTTTTGAATCAGGCTGGTTACGTTTTGGATAGCATTGTTGGAGAACGCATAGCTCAAACCGACATTGATTGATCCTTTTGAGAAATTACTATAGTTCAACTCAAAAGTATTGTTCAGCTCCGGCTTCAGATCGGGATTACCGGTGCTGATGAATTTAGGGTTGGATTTATCAATAAATGGGTTTAACTGGTAAATGCCCGGCCTTTGGATGCGCTGGGTAAAGCCCAAACTGATGCTGCTGCTTTTCATCGACCGCTGGATAGATACCGAAGGGATAAAATTATTATAATTTTTATCGAGCGGTGTACCTGTAAACACGGCATTTACCTGCGTATGCTCTAAACGCAAGCCCGCCTTGCCTGTCCATTTATCCATCTTTAACTGGTATGAGTTATAAGCACTGTACACATCCTGGTGATAATCAAACGCACCAGTTTGTCCTGCATTTACATTATATACCGAACTGGTTGAATCTTTGTCTTCGCGCCTGTAATCGCTGAAATTATTACGCAGGATCACTTTACCGCCGGCCTCAATACTGATTTTCTTCAATGGATAAGCATAATCTAACTGGAAAGTATGCTCACGGTTACCTGCATTATTATATTGCCTGAAATCGGGCTGAAGGGCATTGTAATAATTAACCCTGTCCGAAAACTGGTTATCAGTAAAATTTTTGCTCGGCCCGTAGCTGTATTTGTAGGATAAAGTAAGCAACTCATCTTTATGCCCTTTAAACCCTAACTGATAGTTGATAGACGCGTCGAGACCCTGATCATGATTGTAACCGTTGCTTGACAGGTTATAACCCTGTGTGAGGTCGCCAAGGGCATTTGTCTGAGCCGATCTCTGTGATCCGTCCTGATTAAATTCGCCATGAAAAAACTCAAATGAACCGGTAAGCAGGTTTAGCGTGTCTATCTCATAGCTTAGCTCGGCATTGGCGTAACGATACTTGCCGCCAAATGAATTATTGCCTGTTTGTAGGATGCTTGATTCAGGATCAAAAAAAGTTTGTTTGGTGGTTGATGTATTGGTATTACGCTTCTGGTTACCAAAACCTGCATAACCCGAAACTCCGAACTTACCTTGCTTGGCAGTCATGTTCAGGTTATAGCCAGGGCCCCATACACTATTATAGCGCATATTGATACTGCCGTTATACCCCTGATCCGCGTTCTTTTTAGTAATGATATTGATAATACCCGCTAAACCCTCGGCATCGTATTTTGCAGGCGGCGTGGTGATCACTTCAATCTTTTCGATGTTGGTAGCCGGCATTGCTTTTAACACGTCTGATGGGTTTTTAGCCATCAACGCCGATTCTTTTCCGTTGATCAGGATCTTGTATTTACCGCTGCCTTTTAATTTAATGTTATCATCGCCATCCACAGCCAAAAGCGGTACTTTCCGCATCATATCCAATGCAGATACCGCTTTACTTTCCGGATCTGCAGTAACATCATAGCTGAGGCGGTCAACCTCCTGTTTCATAACCGGCCGAACGGCGGTAACAGTTACTTCGTTCAATTGTTTACTTGATGCTGCCACCAGGATCCGCCCTGCATCAAACGTTTTACCATCTATTTTCACCGGGAGCACTTTGGTTGCATATCCTACTGAAGCTACTACTAACTGATACGTTTTACCTTCGGGAGCTTTCAGCTCAAAGCTGCCGTCATCTTTGGCGAGCGTACTTTTCACCGGAGTTTTGGTAGCGGCATCCTGTAGCGCGACAGTGCCATACCCCAATGGCTTATTAGTTGCCGAATCGATCACGGTGCCTTTAACGGTTATATTTTGAACAGGAACCGGTGCGGCAGCCTGGGCCATAGCCATGCCCGTGACAAAACAGCATAGCACTGTTAGTAGAAATTGTTTCATAATTGCGATTTTGGTCATAAGACGTTTAAGATACCCGGGCGTGACACCAAAAAATATGCGTTTAACACTTTTTAACGTTTGCCACTGCCAGGTAACGGGTTAGTTACTAAAGTTGTTAATTGCGGCTTCCGCTGCTGGTGTCATCATTGTTAATACCACGTTGATTTTTCTTTATGCTGCTGTTAAGCCTGCCGAACTTGTAGCTCAGGCTCACATTAATAGTGCGATAAAAATTGTTGTTGGCGGTGTAAGTTTCAAAGCCATCACCTTTGGTATAAAAGTCGAGCTTGTTGAACTTTTTAAATGGGTTGTTGACATTTAATGATAATGATACCTTTTCCGTAAACATCGTTTTGGTTCCGCTGATGGAACTGAAGAAGAAATAATTGTCCTTTCCCTGCAACAATACATAACGGCTGTCATACCCAATGTTTAAGCCGGCGCGATAGCCGCCATCAAATTTGTAGCTGGTATAAGTAAAAATGTGCCCCTGGTTACCACTGTTGCTGAAAAGCGAGCCGTTGTAATAGCCCTTCAGCCAAACAAACAGTAATTCGGCATTTATATTCACGTTCAGTTTTTTGGTGATGGGATAATTCACATTCAAATCAAAGCCCCAGTTTTTGTTCGAGCCTACGTTAGCGTAAGTGGTAGTAGTAACTCCTGCTGTATCAACCGAGGCTAAATTTTGCACCGTGTTATTGGCAAACGAGTAATTGGTGCTCAGGTTGATGGAGCCTTTGGCAAAATTGCTGTAGCCTAATTCAAAATTATTGGTTACCGCGGCCCTTAGGTTAGGGTTACCAACGTTACGGTATTGCGGGTTGGATTGGTCAGTATATGGGTTAAGCTGGTAAATACCGGGGCGTTGAATGCGTTGGGTAAAACCAAGTGTAAGACTGCTGCTTTTCAGGCTCCGTTGTACCGATACCGAGGGTACAAAATTATCATAGTTTTGGTTAACGGTTGGTTTCCCTACCGCGAAATCGGCGTTAACCGTGGTATGTTCCAACCGCATACCGCCTTTAAAAGCCCATTTGGTTAACTTAACCGAATAGGAGTTGTACACACCGTAAATATTTTGTTTATAGGTAAAATTATTCACCTGCGCTGTATCGGCGTGATACTCATTATCCACGTCACTTTTTACATCAGTATTAAACTGGCTATAGTTATTACGCAGAGTTGCTTTACCACCGGCCTCAACGGTAAGAATTTTTGAAGGCTGGATATAGTCTAACTGAAAAGCATGCTGCTTTGAACCTGAGTTATTGTATTGCCTGTAATCTTTAGGGACACCTTCGCCGCTAAAGTCATTACCTTTTGTGGCTTCGCTGGTTTGAAGATTGTTATTATAATTGTATTTGTAGGATACGGTAAGCAGCTGCTCCTTGTTTTTTTTAAAGCCTAACTGGTAATTCAGCCCCATATCCGATCCTTTAAATTCGCCCGTGCCATTGTTAAACAAACGGTAAAATTGCGTAACAGCATCGGCGCTATCGCGTTGGGTAGTAACCTGATAATTATGCTGATTGCTTTTGCCATGATAAAAATCAAACATGCCGGTAATCAGGTTCAGGGTATCTACCTCATAACTTAACTCACCGCTGCCATACAGGTTTTTGCCAGTGTTGCCCCTTGTACCTGTTTGACTAAGTGTTGACTGCGGATCGGTTGACTGTGGCTTAAAAAAAGTGGTCATGTTCTCGAACGATGACGTACGCAAGGGCCTGTAGTTATAACCGGCATAGCCGCTAAAACCAAACTTCCCTTGCTTCAAGGTAAGGTTAACATTGCCCCGTTCACCATAAACACTATTGTACCCCGTATTGATACTTACGTTATACCCCTGGTCGGCATTTTTTTTGGTGATTATATTGATGATCCCCGCAAGGCCTTCGGCATCATATTTTGCGGGCGGCGTGGTGATTACTTCTATCTTTTCGATATTGGCAGCCGGCATGGATTTCAGCACGTCCGATGGGTTCTTGGCCATCATGGCCGATTCCTTTCCATTGATCAGGATCTTGTAATTATCATTACCCCGTAGCTTGATAGCGTCGTTGCCATCAACAGATAACAAAGGTACTTTCCGGATCATATCCAGCGCGGTGATAGACTTACTTTCCGGGTCGGCAGTTACATCATAGCTCAGGCGGTCGACCTCTTGTTTCATTACCGGCCTTACCGCGGTAACGGTAACTTCTTTCAATTGTTTGCTCGATGCCGAAAGCAGGATCCGGCCTGCAATAAATGTATTATTTGTAAGTTTTACCGGAATAGTTTTGGTGGCGTAACCAATAAAAACAGCAACTAACTGGTAAGTTTTACCTTCTGGCGCTTTTAGTTCAAAACTGCCATCGTCTTTAGCAAGCGTACTTTTTACCGGGGCTTTGGTTGCGGCATCCTGGAGCGCAACAGTAACGTACCCCATAGGTTTGTTATTAGCCGAATCAATGACAATACCTTTTACAATAATATTAGGAACTGCCGGAGCGATGGGAGCTTTTGTTTGAGCAAATAAGAAGGTAGAAAAGCAACAGCAAAGTACCGTTAGCAGGATTTGTTTCATAAGGTTATTTAGGTTTACAAGACGTAAGTACACACCCGTGCGTTACAACACGAATTACGATTTGAACGGAATTTTAACTAAAATATTAGTTTGTAACGACGTTGTTACTTATTATAACGGGTCATGGTAAGTTCGGTTCCAATAGTTGCAAAACTCTTCACCATCTCTATCGAACGATCGATCAATGCAGGCAGTTCGGGCTGTTCGTCTTTATCAAACGGGCTCAGCACAAAATCAACCTGGCGGCCTTTGGGGTAATTATCACCAATGCCAAAACGCAGGCGTGCGTAGTTATTGTTGCCAAGCACCTCTTCAATATTTTTAAGGCCGTTATGCCCGGCGGCACTGCCTTTGGGTTTTAAGCGTAAGGTACCCAGCGGCAGGGCAAGGTCATCCACGATAACTAAAACATTCCCCACCGGAATTTTCAGGTCTTTCATCCAATAGCTCAGGGCTTTTCCGCTCAGGTTCATATAGGTAGTAGGTTTAATGAGGCAAAGCGTACGGCTTTTGAACGATACCTCGGTATAATAAGCCAGCCGCGAGTTTTGGAACCTCGCTCCCTCTTGCCTGGCCAGTTCATCCAAAACCATAAAACCTATATTATGCCTGGTATCCGCATACTCCGGACCAATATTTCCTAAACCTACAATTAAATATTTCATGCCCCCTGGCCCCCTAAAGGGGGAATTTTTGATTAGCTTAAATTTTTATGCGAAGATATTATTTATTGCTCAAACAAAAACAGCGATAGAAATTACTCTACCGCTGTTTTAAATTTCACCGCTTGTTCCCCCTTCAGGGGGTTAGGGGGCTTACTTTTTACCTTGAGCTGCTTCCTGCTCTGCCTGACGTAATGCACGTGAGGTAGTTACAGAAACAATGGTATCTTCTTTAGCGTTGGTGATAGTTAAGTTTTCTAATTTAATATCAGATACTTTTACTGATTTACCAACTTCTAAAGACTCGATGCTTACTTCAATAGCATCAAGATGATCTTTAGGAAGCGCTTTGATACGCAGTTTCCTTAATTTTTGAACCAGCTTACCACCTACTTTAACACCTGGAGAAGTACCGGTTAATTTAACTGGGATCTCGATGGTGATAGGTTTTTTCTCATCTAACAATAAAAAGTCAATGTGAGTGATTTTTTCAGTTAGTGGGTGGAACTGGATATCTTTGATGATAGCTTGTGATTTAACACCGGCGATTTCCAGATCGATGAAATGAACAACCGGAGTGTAAACTACGGCTCTCAAATCAGCTGCGGACACAGAAAAGTGGGTCTGGGTAGCACCACCATAAAGAACTGCAGGCACCTGGCCATTGTAACGCAGCTCTTTTGCGTCTCTTTTCCCTACGTTCTCTCTTAGAGAACCGCTAATAGCAATTGATTTCATTTTTATTTATTTGTTTATTTATTTAAACCTCACCCAACCCTCTCCAAAGGAGAGGGCTACATAAGGATATTTTAATTCTACTTTAACCTTTTCAAGTCCTCTCCTTTGGAGAGGATTTAGGAGAGGTTTCTTAGTCCACCTTAAACAAGGTACTAATCGAACCGTGTTCGTTTACGTTGCTTATCGCTTTTGCAAACAGTTCGGCGGTTGAAAGTACCCTTATTTTAGGGCTGCTTTGTTTAAGCGGGATCGTATCGGTAACTATCAGTTCGGTTAAAGCCGAATTTTCGATAGTTTCATAAGCTTTACCTGATAATACCGGGTGTGTACAAACCGCGCGAACGCTGCGTGCACCACGCTCCATGATCAGTCCGGCTGCTTTTGCTAACGTACCCGCGGTATCGCAAATGTCATCAATCAGTACGATGTCCTGATCGGTAACGTCCCCTATCAGCGTCATGGCTTCAATTTCGTTGGCACGTTTACGGCGTTTATCGCAAATTACCACTTCGGCATTAAAGAACTTGGCAAAGCTCCGGGCCCTGTATGAACCGCCCATATCAGGCGATGCAATGGTAAGGTGACCTAAACCGAGGCTTTTAATATAAGGCACAAAAATGATAGAAGCATCCAGGTGATCAACCGGAACATCAAAAAATCCCTGGATCTGCGCTGCGTGCAAATCCATGGTCATGATACGGTTAATGCCGGCTGCAACTAACAGGTTGGCTACCAGTTTTGCACCAATGGCAACACGTGGTTTATCTTTCCTGTCTTGCCGGGCCAAACCAAAATAAGGTATAACGGCGTTTACATAATGTGCTGAAGCGCGGCGGGCGGCATCAATCATCATGAGTAACTCCATTAAATTATCGGTAGGCTGGTGGGTTGACTGGATCAGGAAAACATCGCATCCCCTTACAGATTCATTAAAATGCGGCTGGTATTCGCCATCGCTGAAACGCGATATCACAACTTCACCTAACTCACGACCATAAGCATCAGCTATAAGATGCGCAAGTTCCTGCGAACCTGATCCTGAAAATAATTTAACCGGGTTAAATTGTAAGGGCATTTTGATTTTGAATTTGGGATGTTCGATTTCGGATTTTACCTGTCCTTCACCGTTGATCTTTTACAAATACAACCGTTATAAAACACAATTCGGATTTCAAGTTTTCCAATCAGAATAAATCCGAAATTGAAAATCCGAAATCCGAATTTTATTGTTGCCCGACCAGGATTCGAACCTAGACAAACGGTACCAAAAACCGTCGTACTACCATTATACTATCAGGCAATCTCCTTTGGTTTGTTTTACTCCCCGAAAAGGAATGCAAATATAGCGCGAATATTTGATTCTCAAAATAGAATTTTAAAAAAAGTCATTATTAACTCAAACACAGCAAAATAAAATACAAATACGCTTCAAAAGCCCGTTTTTGATGGCAACATCCCAATAGTTTTATTATTTTCGGCTGCATTAATCCTGTTTTTTTACATAGTGTTCGATCATGAATTATAAAAAACTCAACAATATATTTGGCTGGGTAGCCTTTATTATTGCCACAGTAACCTACATTTTAACCCTTGAGCCATCATCAAGCTTTTGGGATTGCGGCGAATTTATAGCCTGTATTTACCGCTTACAGGTAGCCCACCAGCCCGGCGCGCCCCTGTTTACCATCATTGGCAAGGTATTTACCCTGCTATCCATGGGCGATAACACTAAAGTAGCTTATTGGGCCAATATGGCATCGGCACTGGCCAGCGGTGCCACCATCATGTTCCTGTTTTGGACCATTACCGCCCTCGCCAAAAAACTATTGGTTAAAACAGAGGAGCAACTCAATTCAACAAACTTAATCCTGATCATTGGCTCTGGCCTTGTTGGCGCTTTAGCCTATGCATGGTCGGATACCTTCTGGTTTTCGGCTGTTGAATCAGAGGTTTACGCACAATCATCACTTTGTACTGCCGTAGTATTTTGGGCGATATTAAAATGGGATGCCCATGCCGAGGAGCCCCATGCCGACAGGTGGATAGTTTTTATTGCCTATGTGATGGGCCTTTCTATAGGGATCCACTTGTTAAACCTGCTGGTGATCCCGGCTATCGGTTTGGTGATCTACTTCCGCAGGGTAAAAAATGTTACTACTAAAGGCACACTGCTTACCTTTTTGGCAAGCGTTGTGGCTTTGGCATTTGTACTGTGGGGCGTTATACAATATACTGTAAAAGGCGCGGCTTTTTCCGACCTGCTTTTTGTAAACACCCTGGGCATGGGTTTTGGCAGCGGGGCAGTAGTGTTTTTTGTACTGCTCATTATTACCATTGTTGCAGGCATTTACTATACTATAAATCCTGTTAAACCTGCCATTATTTTAGCGGCCGTATGCTTTGTACTGATATTAGGCATAAGCGGCGGCATTATTGGCCTGATAGTAAGCGGAGCAGTTTTAGCCTTGTTAGAGTATGTGGTAAAGATCCGCGAAAAACGCTTCGCGCTCAACAGCTTTTTGATTTGCCTGCTGTTTATCCTGTTTGGCTACAGCTCGTTTGTGATGATTGTTGTAAGGGCAAAAGCTAACCCTAACCTGAATAACAGCGATCCCGAAAATGCCTTCGCCCTGAATAGCTACCTTAACCGCGATCAGTACGGCGATACCCCTTTATTATACGGCCAGTTTTTTGATTCGGAAGCCACGGCTCAAACCGAAGGCGCTAATATTTACCGCCGCGGCGCAACCAAATATGAAGTTGCCGGTAAAAAACTTAATACCGTTTATGACCGTAATACCATATTCCCGCGGATGTTTAGCGATAAACCTGGTCACCCGGAGTTTTACCGCGAGTGGACTGGTCTTGGCGAAAGCGAACACCCAACCTTTGGCTCAAACATTAGCTTTTTTGCCAAATGGCAGATCAACCAAATGTATACCCGCTATTTCCTGTGGAACTTTGCAGGCCGGTCTAACGATCTTGACGGCCAAAGTTTAAATTCGGGAGTCGATGGCGAATGGATCAGCGGATGGAATTTCAGTAAACCCCTGCCCTATTCGGTTACCCAAAGCAAAAGCTATAACCGCCTGTTCTTTTTACCGCTTATCATTGGCTTGTTTGGTGCTGTATTTCATTTTGCGCGCAACCAGCGCGAAGCCGGTGTTGTAGCGATCCTGTTTGTTTGTACCGGTTTAGCCATTGTGCTTTACCTAAACCAGGATCCGCTGCAACCCCGTGAGCGTGATTATGCTTATGCAGGCTCCTTTTATGCCTTTGCCATATGGATAGGTTTGGGCGTGATAGGCATTGCCGATGTTTTAAGCAAAAAGCTGAATGCAAAGGTTAGCGCCATTATCTCTACAGTGGTTTGCTTGTTAGCCGCTCCTTTATTAATGGCCAACCAGGAATGGGACGATCATGACCGCTCAACCAAGCTTACCCCGCATGATATGGCTTATAACTACCTGAACTCATGCGCACCAAATGCCATTTTGTTTACTTATGGCGATAATGATACCTACCCGCTCTGGTACATCCAGGAGGTGGAAAATGTACGCCCGGATGTGCGTATCGTGAACCTGAGCCTGCTGGGCACCGACTGGTACATCCGCGGAATGAAAAACAAGATGAACGAATCGGAACCGTTGCCGATCAGTATGCCGAATGATAAATTTAAACCGGGCGTACGTGATGTGATCTACTTTAGCGATCAGAAAATTGCGGGGGCTACCGAGCTGAAAGATGTTTTCGATTTCATTACCTCTGATAAAAAAGAAGCCATGGTTGAGTATAACAACGGAGACGTTGCCAATTACCTGCCAACCAATAAATTCAAATTGACAGTTAACCCCGACGAGGTAATTAAAACCGGCACTGTACCAACTGCCGATAAAGATAAAATAGCCCCGGAAATGGACTGGACATTTAACGGTCGTTACGTTACCAAGGATGTACTGGCGATGATGGATATCCTGAGCCATAACAACTGGAAGCGACCAATTTATTTTTCGGTTACTGTACCTAACAGTAATATGATCGGTTTGGACAAATACATGTACAACGAGGGCTTCGCTTACCGTTTACTGCCATTAAAACCGGATACAGCTGTCGGACCACTTGAAGCCAGCAACACCGGTAAGATGTACGAAAACATGATGACCAAATACAAATGGGGCAACATGAAAAACGCCAGCTATCTTGATCACGAATCAATGACCATGTTTTACCCGCTTATCACCAGGCTGTACTCAACCCTGGCCGATGACCTGGCCAAAGCAGGTAAACCTGATTCGGCCCGTAAGGTGCTTAAAAAATATGATGAGGTAATGCCGACAACTATTAACTCGTTAGAAATAGCGGTACGTAAATATTATATGATCGAGAACGCCTACCGCTTAAACGACATTCAATTAGGGAATAAACTGGCTAACCTGGTTGACGATTATGTAAATAATCAACTTGATTACAGCTACGCCCTATTCCAAAAAGGTGAAACCAACCTCGAAAATCGTGACCTGCAATATTCAATGCAGATTTTAGGAGGGCTGGTTGAGTTTAGCAAGCAATACAAGCAGCCGCAATTGTTTAATAAGTTCAGCGCACAGTTGAGCGGCTTTGAAAAGAAATTTGGGGTGACAGGGAAGAAGTAAATTAACCCTTAATATTTGCAAATGCCCGCCGTTGAGCGGGCATTTTTTGTTTTCAGTGGTCTTTACACAGGATCACTTATGCTTAGGTGTTCAGGAGGTTCGTTTTGATAATTCTTTATGTTATTCAAATAATGAAGTATATATATCTTCTTCTTTTTATTGAGCAACATCT
Source organism: Mucilaginibacter metallidurans (assembly GCF_003286435.2). NCBI lineage: Bacteria > Pseudomonadati > Bacteroidota > Sphingobacteriia > Sphingobacteriales > Sphingobacteriaceae > Mucilaginibacter > Mucilaginibacter metallidurans. The sequence continues at coordinate 7,423,083 of NZ_CP043449.1, read as the reverse complement.
TTTTTAATCTTTGATGATGGGTATTTATAAATAAAAGCTCATTATCTAACAGATAGTACGATAAAATTTGAGGTCGGCTTATTTTAGATGAGCTAAATTGAGCTTCCAGCTTTTTCGTTTTCGCATTCCACGTATATTTTACCAATGTTGAATCATTAACTATCATAGGCCCCCGTTTAGGATCGGCTTCGTAATGATCAAATTCGGCAGTATCCTGAAATTGCTGATGATAAACCACTTTCATAATTAAAGGGTTTGTACTTTGAATGGTCGATTCCAGCCATATCTCGCGTATCCCCCAGGGAGATGGCTGCAACAGGTTCGAGTTTTTTAATTCATTTAATACCGGTATTATCTTATCCCCGTCATATTTATAAAAGAAAGAATTAAACCACCAAATGCCCGAACCCTTGTTAAATTCCATTCGCCGGTAAACTATACTCTCACCGTCACTGTTTTTGAAATATTGTACATTATCAGTGTACCGGCTATAGCCGTCTTGTTTTGCTATTATTTTATTCCCCTTAAAAAAATAAAGCTCCGAGCTGTCGCAATGTCCGGCGTCGCCTATTAAAATCCCAAATTCGTCGAACTTGCTTTTATTACCACCGAAAGGATAATATCCTAAATAAACGTTGCCTTTTTTAACCGAATCCAACAACCCTTTCGCTGTACATGTACTATCAGTTTTTATTTCTCCAAATATGCGCCTCACATCTGCCGTTTTTATCATTCCTTTCCGTATGCAGCTTTTCAATACCGAAAAATCAGCGGCAGATAACTCTCGGCTCATTGGCACTGTAAAATTTTCAAAAACAGAATCAGCCCAAAAAGCAGCTTTATCGGCAAGCGGCTGTACCGGTAACCTCCCAACGCTATCAAAAAAGGCTAAAAGCTGAGGCTCCGTGTATATGATCTCCTTATATTCTTTCGGCTTTACTTTCTGCGTCTTTTTTACAACTTTTTTATCAGGTTCCTTGGTTACATGATGGCAGCCCAATACGCCTAAAAGTAGCATAAGGCAAGCTGCGTTACTGACTATTTTGAAAGGATTAGGCATAATCTGGCTTACTATTATTATTGCTTTAATTTACCAATATTCCGGATGAGTTTAACTAAAACATCGCCGTTATTTATTGTTTATACTAAGCGTAATATATATTTGCCATAATGAAGATCCTGCTCATAGAAGATGAACCCAAACTGGTATCCATCATCCAGCGCGACCTTACTGCCGAAGGTCACGAAATAAGTGTTGCCCTTGATGGTACAACCGGACTGGACATGGCCATGAAGATGGATTTTCAACTCATTATACTGGATATCATGTTGCCCGGCATTAACGGCATTGAAGTTTGCCGTCGTTTACGGCAGGCCAACCAAAACGCAGCCATATTAATGCTTACCGCACTCGGTACTACCGAAAACGTGGTAGTAGGGCTCGATAGCGGTGCCGACGACTACATGGTTAAACCTTTCAGTTTGGCCGAGCTTAACGCCCGCATCCGCACGCTGGCCCGTCGTAATTCAAATCTTACACAACCGGCAAACGTGATACAAATTGCCGATCTGGTAATTAACGGCGACGAAAAATCGGTTAAACGCGGTGGTAAAACCATCGACCTGACAGCTACGGAATATCGCCTGCTGGAGTTTCTGGCTAAAAATAAAAACCACATGCTCAGTCGCATTGAGATATTGGAGCACGTTTGGAACATTGATTTTAATATGGGCACCAACGTGGTTGATGTATACATTAACTACCTGCGCAAAAAGGTGGATAAAGATTTTGAGCCCAAGCTCATCCATACAGTTATTGGCATGGGCTATATTTTAAAAAACAACGCGGCATGAGCATCCAGAAAAAAGTAGCGCTGTTGTTCGTGGTGCTAACAGTGTCGGTAATATTGATATTCAGCAGCGCTATTTTTTATTTTGTACACCAGTTTACCTTCGATGATTTTTATAAACGGCTTGAGACCCGTGTAAACATCTCCTCCCAAATCCATCACCTTAATGATCGCGATAGCCTCGGCGTGTACCGGGAAATACGCCAGCGCTATCTGGAACGCCTCATAGCCGAAAAGCAATACATCATTAAACCTGATATTTACACAAAAGGCAAAACGGTGAAAGGCGTTCCGCGCCAGCTAATTAATAACATCATCGCCAACGGTAAATCGAGGTTTAAAGCCGATAATGTATTTTACGCCGGCAATATCTTCCACTTTCCGGAGGGGGATGCCATTATTGTAGTTTCGGCAACCAATCCATCGGGCCTTAGTGAACTTAATGATCTTGAGCAGGTGCTGATAATCAGTTTCCTGATCTCGATATTGATCGTGTATATTATTGGTCGCCGGTTTTCATACCATACCTTTAAGCCGGTACGCAGCATCATTAAAAAGGTAAATACCATTACCGCCAGCAACCTGCATTTGCGTTTGGAGGATTACAACGGGAAAGACGAAATAGCCGAACTTACCCAAACTTTCAACAACATGCTGGACAGGCTGGAAACAGCCTTTGAAACGCAGAACAACTTTATCAGTAACGCGTCGCACGAGTTACGCACCCCCCTGGCCATCATTAAAGGCGAAGCCGAACTTTCCCTCAAAAATCTGGATCAACCGGGGGCCGATCTGCATAAAAACCTTAAAGAGATCCTAACCGGTACACAAAGCCTGCAGGATATTATTACCAGCTTATTGGGACTGGCACAAAGCGGGTTCGACGGTAAAAAACAAAACTGGGAACAAATTAGGGCCGATGAGCTGGCGTTTATGGTTAAAGAAGCTGTTGATCATATTATCCCGACAAATAACCTCAGCATTGATTTTTCATCACTACCCGATGATGTGGATAGCCTGGTTACACAGGGCAACATCAACCTGCTCAAACTGGCCATAAGTAATATTGGCCTTAACGCCTGTAAATATTCCGAAAACAAGCCGGTAATTCTTAAAGTATATGCCGAAAATCACAGCGTCATTTTTAGTGTAAAGGACCAGGGGATAGGTATTCCGGAAAGTGATGTCCAACACATATTTGAGCCATTCTTCCGCGCTTCAAATACCGGCAAATATGAGGGGCACGGCGTAGGCCTCCCTCTTGCACTAAACATTGTAAGGCTGCATAAGGGCAATATCGGTATCGTTTCTAAAGAGGGCGAAGGTACCGAGATCAGGGTAATGCTGCCGGTTTATAAAACCCAATAACACGTTTTGCCACGAACGTACCCGTGAGGGTATTGTGTGTTTTATAGGCTTTGCAAAGCGAATTAAGCATGGCGTAGGAGATTTCTTTTTCCCGCCAGCTCTCAACCGTTTGTTTATCATTTATTTCAACATTGTATTTTATTAGCATTAATCCATCACTGGCACAGCTATTGTTTTAATCAACCTGCATCAAAACTAAACACCATGAAAGCATTTAAAATAAAACTGGCCATCATGTTACTGGGATTAACATTGGGCGCTACCGAGCCCTTGCTGGCACAATCATCTAAAGATACTTCATCATCAACTACCAAGGCTAATGGGGCGGGCGCCGGGAACGGGTCGAGCCAGGGTGCTCCGGGCACAGCTACCGTATCAGGTACCGGAACAGGTACTTTGCAGGACAGTGACAAAGCCAGCGTGCCCAGTGGCGATGCCGGTGTAAAGCAAAGCACCGATCAGAAAGCAGTAAACCCATCGCAGATAAACGGGTATTGGATCCTTGGGGTATTCAGCTTTATCGGTCTTATAGCGCTCATCCTTCTACGAAGAACCAGGAAGACCAATCATAATTAATTAACCTCAATAATCTTAACGGCCCATGGCTCCAGTTTTAAATCGCTGTTTTTACTGACATTATCGCCTGATAACAACTCTTTGCCGTTATTATAAGGATAAGTCAGGTTGGTTTCTTTTGCCGAATAATTAAAATAATAATGAACCGTTTTGCCGCCCTGATTTACACCTTGTTTGGTGATAACAGGCCAGGCTATCTGCTGATCGGTACCCCAGAGGCCAACTTTTTTTACGGCATCGGCCAATAATTTGTCGGTAACGGCGCTGGTGGTTAAGCTGCCTATGTATGTTGCCAGGCCCTTGCCGTAAGTGTTTTCGGTAATGGCGGCATACTTGCCCCAAACCGGGTGATCATAGTAAGCTAATACTTTAGCGGTAGTAGGAGTAATGAGCTCCATCCAGGTATTCAGCTTTTTATCTTCGGGTTTCAGGTTCCAGTCATCAGCTTTTAATGATACATTGCTGGGTTCGGTGAACTGGCTGTAGTAAATTCCGCAGGCTTGTTCAATAATTCCCGGCTGATGGGTAGTGCGTACTTTCACATTTTCGTCGGCGAAACCGCTTTTGAAAGTATAAATGATATGACCGCCGTTTTTAACATAAGTGTTTAAGCGCTTTAACAAACTATCCGGTGCCGCGTATAGCAGGGGAACTATCAGCAGTTTATAATCTTCAATATTCTTACTTGTCGGGTCAACAAAATCACAGCCTACGTTCATATGGTACAGCCCATCGTAAAACTGGCGCAATACATCATTATAGCCGGTACGCACACCCCAGCCAAAGCCAAAAGCTTTAAAGCCGGTAAGGGCTTCGTTACTGAATAGGATGGCTACGTCGTTTTTCTTTTTCAGGTTTATGAGCTTGCTGCTTAGCCTGTCGAAATCTTTGCCGATGGTTTTAGCCTCGTCATAAACCGGGTTGGGCTCAAAATCATGGCTTAACAAACCTTTCCAGTATGTTTCGGCCGAGTTATGGATGGAATGCCATGGCCAGTAGCTCACCATATTGGCACCCGATGCCAGGTGACTAAAAGCCTGCAACCTCAGCTGACCGGGATACGGTACCCATTGCGGAAAGCCCTGTGCTTCGGTTTCGATAGTAAGGTAGTTTTTGCCGCCTTTCATTGATCGGGCTACATCGCCCCCAAAGGAGATCTCCACGCCGGTAAGCTTGTCCTGGCTGGGGTGATAAATATCTATACCTGCAATGTCTAAAGCTTTGGCTGCTGCAAAATGATCAACATCAGGTTGGATACCGAATGAATAGCCGTGCCATTCCAGGTCGAAGTTTTGGGTAATGAACTGATCGGGACGTTTATATTCGCGCACTATGGCGGCCTGCCATGCTAAATAATCAGTAACCAGCTGCCGCTGAAATTTGGCAAAATCCGACGAAAGACTACCATTAATGGTATTCACCATCGACGGAAAATCGTCCCAGTTATTGATGCGGTTGCTCCAGTAATCGAGCCCGAAAATATGGTTGATGTTATCAAGTGTTTTATACTTAGCCTTCATGTAATTAACAAACAGCGCCTGCACGTTTGGCCCCGCCGTACCGTACGATTTGGTTTCGTTATCTACCTGGTAACCTATCACCGCCTTGTTATCTTTCACATGCTCCATTATTTTGCGGATCACACGCTCGGCATAAAAACGGTAATCTTTATTGGTGATATCCATGTTTTGTCGCGGCCCGTACTGGTTTTGGCCCGATGGGGTGATAGCTAAGATCTCGGGATGTTTTTTTACCATCCAGGTAGGCACAGCATAGGTTGGCGTGCCTATAATAACATGGATCCCCGCTTTTTGCATAGCGTTCAATACCCTGTCGATATGCGTAAAATCGAAAACGCCATCCTGTGGCTCTTCCGTACTCCAGGTTGATTCGGCAATGCGCACCACGTTAATGCCGCAGGCTTTCATCATTTGCACGTCCTTATCCAGCCTTTCATAAGGCATGTACTCGTCATAATAAGCTACGCCGTAAAGCAGTTTATCCATTTTAGGATATTGCGCGAAAGCAGATGCAATAAAAAGTAATTGCATGACGAAGAACAGCAGGAATTTCTTGTTCATAAAAGCGATATTTAGGACAACTGGCTTGTGCTGATGAAAGTACGAATTAATTGTGTTTTCAACACACAATAACAAAATATTTTATGATGTGAAACAGATGTAGTAGTACACAAAACTTTTATTGCCATTTAAAAACTGATATTAGCCCCCCGTTGTAATACCATTATAACCTGTTAGTATTTCCTTATGAAAACAGTTACCCGTTATCTGCTCATCCTGATATGTTGCTGCTCAATGAGCGCCCATGCGCAACAAAGACGCCTTACCTACTGTAACCCGCTTAACCTCGATTATGGTTACACCCCCTTCGAAACATTCGCGAGCTGGGGTAAACACCGCGCCACAGCCGACCCAACCATGACGTTGTTTAAAGGTAAGTATTATTTGTTCTCCACCAATCAGTTTGGCTACTGGTGGAGCGACGACATGCTGAACTGGAATTTTGTGTACCGCAAATTTGTCCGTCCGTACAATGAAGTTAAAGGCGATGAACTTTGTGCACCCGCTACATTGGTTTTGGGTGATACCCTGCTGGTGATCGGATCGACCTATAATAAGGATTTTACCCTGTGGATGAGCACCAACCCAACGCACGACGACTGGAAAGCCGCCAAAGACTATTTTAAAGTTGGCGCCTGGGACCCGGGTATGTTTGCTGACGATGACGGCCGGGTTTATATTTACCATGGCTCCAGCAATACACTGCCGCTTTACGGGCAGGAGATTGACAGGCATACCTTCGAACCCATCGGCCCAAAAAAAGAAATGGTTAAGCTTAACCCCGAAGAGCATGGCTGGGAACGTTTTGGCGAGCATAACGATAATGTGTTTCTGCTGCCATTTATAGAAGGTTCGTGGATGAACAAGTATAAAGGCAAATACTATTTGCAGTTCGGTGCGCCGGGTACCGAGCAAAGTGGCTATGGCGATGGTGTTTTTGTAGGCGATCACCCGCTGGGGCCTTTCACCTATCAAAAGCATAACCCTTTTTCATACAAGCCGGGAGGCTTTGCCAAAGGTGCAGGGCATGGCGCTACCTGGGCCGATAAATATGGCAATTACTGGCATATCAGCACGATGGGCATCTCGGTGAAAAACAACTTTGAACGCCGCATTGGCTTCTGGCCTGCCGGGTTTGATCAAGACGGGGTTCTGTACAGTAATACCGCTTATGGCGACTATCCGCATTATTTATCCAATGGCCCCGAAGACCATCTGAAAAGTAATTTTACCGGCTGGATGATCCTTAACTATAATAAGCCCGTCGAAGTTTCATCAACCCTCGGTGCTTATGCAGCCAACAACGCGGTTGATGAGGATATTAAAACTTACTGGAGCGCCAAAACAGCCAATAAAAGCGAATGGCTTAAAACTGATCTCGGCGGGGTCAGCACTGTAAATGCCATCCAAATTAACTATGCTGATCAGGATGCCACGTTTATGGGCAAATCATTAGGTGTGTATCATCAGTATATCGTTTATTCGTCGGTTAACGGCAAAACATGGCAGCCGCTTATCGACAAAAGCAAAAACCGTAAAGATGTGCCGCACGATTATATCGAGCTTAAAAACCCTGTCAAAGCGCGTTACATAAAAATGGTTAATCTGCACATGCCTACAGGCAAATTTGCAATATCTGGCTTAAGGGTATTTGGTAAAGGTGCAGGTGCAAAACCCGATACCGTGCAAAACCTGATTATACTGCGTGGCGACAGCGAACGCCGCAATGCCTGGCTTAAATGGAAGCCAAACGATAATGCCACCGGCTACACCATTTACTTCGGCATAGCGCCCGATAAATTGTACAACAACATGATGGTTTACGGCCGTAACGAATACTATTTTAATGGGATGGATAAAAGCCTGCCATACTATTTTCAAATAGAAGCGTTTAATGAAAATGGAATTTCGGCAAAAACCAAGGTTGTAAAGGTGGAATAATTATTGTATCTTTAATCAAATGAAAAATAAAGCAGATAAAAGCCCCAAGCAAAATAATGCATTGCGACAGGAAATTTTAAAATCGATGATAGCATCATTTAAAATTGAAGGGATAGATATATCTGCCGAAAAAGCTTCAACTACTTTAAAAAAAGTAGAGCTTAACCTGGAAAAATAAACCGGATAAGCTGCTCCATCTTTTGGTAATCTTTATTTGCCGCTGCTTGAACAGCCAAAACATATAATTCAAATTCCTTTTCGCCTATTTTGTCAAACATCAATGGCCCATAGCCTTGTTTTCTCGCCATTAAGTTTGCAAGAATACGGGCTGTGCGACCGTTGCCCTCTCTAAAAGGATGAATAAATAAAAGCTCGCCGTGTACAGTTGCGATATCCTTTATCAATTCATCCGTATTAGCATAATTATGAGGCAACTTTAAAAGTATCTCATTTTCAAATAAGGCCATAGTCGACGGCAGAAACCGGGCGGCAGCAAAAGGAAACCCACCCTTTGATAGATTAACATCCCTGTACTTTCCGGCAAATGAGTATAGATGGCTTAAAGCCAACTTGTGTATTTTGAGTATGTATTTTGCATTAAACTTAGTTCGTTTAGTTAAAGCTTCGGTTAATAAAATTTCGGTTTTTAGAAAGCCCTCGAATTCCGATATTGCAATATCTTCGAGGAATTTTAATTCTTGAATGTTAGGTAATACCTCATTTTGATTACCGGGTGTATTATATTTCATTTTGTGGTATGAATATGCAATTTAATTAACTAACGTTATAAACAGCAACGCGATATCATAATTCAAAAGCTTACCATAATTTATCTATGCTAAAAACCATCCTCCCCCTCCTTATAACCTTAATGCTCAGCATTGCTGCCAAAGCCCAGCAAACCGACAGTACGCTGAAAAAATCGCCCATAAAAACCCTGAGCGACAAAAAGTTCACCCAACTGATTACCGGTGAGTATTTGTTTGACGATATTGAGCAGGTCGCCCGGCTTAACCATTATCCCATGCCCGATGCAGCGCTGAAGTTTAAAAAAGAACTAAGCCTGAGCCCGGTTCAGCTGACCAAAATTACGGCCATTGCTGCCGAACTGCACCGCAAACGGGTGGAGATGGGCAATTTTATAGTTACCAACGAAACCACACTTGATAAACTGATGAGAAAAGGGACGGATAATGGCAGCATTATCTTTTACGCCAACCGCTCGGGTTTGTATTACGGAGAGCTCAGGAATGCCATTTTGCAGGCCTGTTTAAGCACCGGCAATGCATTGGCCCCTCAGCAAATCACGAAGTTGGAAACACTCACTGCTCATAATTGAAAATATCCCGTTTGATTTGCTTAATTTAGCGCCTCCAAATAAAGTGTATGAAGATTACGTTTGATTTTGAAAAACCACTGGCTGAGTTACAGCAGCAAATAGAGAAGGTAAAGCAGGTTGAGGAAAAAAACAAACTCGACATGTCGGCAACTGTTGCCGAGCTGGAAGGAAAGCTGGAAGAAGCCAAAAAAGATATATACAGCAACCTCACAGGCTGGCAAAAAGTACAAATTTCGCGTCATCCCGAAAGGCCTTACACCTTGCAGTACATTGAGCTGATGTGTGATGATTTTATTGAACTGCATGGCGACCGTACCGTAGGTGATGATAAAGCAATAATTGGTGGTTTTGGTACGCTGAATGGCCAAACAGTAATGTTTATCGGCCATCAAAAGGGCCGTAACACTAAAGAGCGCCAATACCGTAACTTCGGCATGGCTAATCCGGAAGGTTATCGTAAAGCCTTAAGGCTGATGAAAATGGCCGAAAAATTCAACAAGCCCGTTGTTACTTTAATTGATACTCCGGGAGCTTATCCGGGTTTAGAGGCCGAAGAGCGCGGACAAGGTGAAGCCATTGCCCGTAACCTGCTCGAAATGGCAGTGCTGAAAGTGCCGGTGATCTGTGTTATTATTGGCGAAGGCGCATCGGGCGGCGCATTGGGTATTGGTATTGGCGATAGGGTATTGATGCTGGATAACTCATGGTATTCAGTGATCTCTCCCGAAAACTGCTCAACCATTCTTTGGAAAACCTGGGAAAATAAAGAGCGTGCCGCTGAAGTACTTAAACTAACCTCGACAGAAATGTTTAAGAACAAGCTGATTGACGGGGTGATTAAAGAACCACTTGGTGGTGCCCATCAAGATCCGGTTGCTATGGCCGGTATTCTGAAAAAACAATTATTAAAAGACCTGAAAACTCTTAAAGAGCGCAATATTGATGAGCTTGTGGCCGAGCGTATTGATAAATTCTGCTCAATGGGTGTGGTTAATGAATAATATTCAATCCATTTGTTGATAGCAAGAGCTGCCCGAAAAGGCGGCTCTTGTTGTTTTACATCACCTCCATGTCATTGCGAGTAACCATCAGGGGAGCCCTGAAAAAAAATGAAATGACATGCATTGCGATGAGAAGTAAGATATTTGTCTTGAACATCGGGCAAACTACACACCCCGTATAACCCTTGGGGCCTTTAAGAGCCCGCTTGCGAGTTTGGGACTGTCGCTTTTTGCAAAAAACATTATAGGGAACCACCAGTTCTGACCAACTGGTGGTTTACCGCGCTTTTAAGCTTAGACTTTTTAAAGCGACAGAGTTTGCCCTGTTTTTTAAAAATATGGGCAAAGCTAAACAAAACAAAAAGAAGAAGGGGGCAGGAACTCCTGCAGGTTCAAAAAAGATGGAACGATTTGGGATTCTTTACCCCAGATCAGCCGGGATCGATGTAGGGAGTATGCTCATGGTCGTATCTTACACTGATTCCAGGGATCAGATCCACCTGAAACAGTTTGACAGTTTTACCTCCAGTCTTAATAAACTGGCCGACTTGCTACAGGGGGAAAAGGTGGAGATCGTAACGATGGAATCAACCGCCAACTATTGGATGCCCCTGCATAGTATCCTTGAGTCCCGGGGCATAAAGGTGGTGATGATCAACCCAAGCCATTATCGGAATGTATCGGCACGAAAAACGGATATTAATGATGCGCAGTGGTTGCATAAGCTGCTTACCCATGGCCTTTTACGCGAATCACATATTGCGCCGGCCTTTTACCAGGACCTGCGGCAATATATCCATGAAAGGCAGATCTGCCAGGACCAGAAAAGCGATACACTCAACCGTATCCAAAACACCCTGACCAAAATGAATATCAAGTTCCAGCACCTGATCAGCGATATTGAAGGTGTATGCGGTATGAAGCTTTTGCGGATGATCTGCTCAGGGATCTCAGATCCCGAAAAACTGCTTTGTAGCATCGATCATAAACGGCTAAAAGCAAGTCAGCAGGAATTGCTCCATTCTCTTGAAGGAGACTACCGGGACAGCCGGATCAATACACTCAGGGGCAGCCTAAAGGCATACGACTTTTTTAAAGAGCAGATGCTTTATTATGAGCAGCACATCGAACAAACGCTTAAACTATTGGCACCGGAGATAAAAAGCTCAAAGAAGCAGAGCATGGTCCGCAAGAATCAATATCATATCAACTTAAAAGATTACCTAATAGCCATATTAGGCGTAGACCTGACAGCAGTGGAAGGCCTGGATGAGATCGGCCTGCTAACGATACTGGCAGTAACAGGGCCCGATATGAGCAAATGGCCTACCGCAGGCCATTTTACAAGCTGGTTAAACCTGTCGCCCCGTCCTAAAATAACAGGAGGCAAGCTGGTAGGCTATGAAAAACGGATCACACACAACCCGGCTACCCAGGCTTTCAGGCTTGCGGCAAACTGCCTATGGCAAAGCAAGGGCCCGTTAGGACAGCAATACCGAAAATTAGCTGCAACCAAAGGAAAGGCTAAAGCTATTAAAGCAGTGGCCAGGAAAATAGCCGTGATATTCTATAATATGATACTCAAACAACAGGCTTACGATAGCAGTAAAGTTCAACAGGATATCGAATTACAAAAGGCAAGAAAGATCAGCCGTCTGCAAAAAGAAGCTCAAAAACTTGGTCTTACTCTCCAAAATGCAGCTTGATTATGAATGTCTTACAGGCACGTCATTATAAGGAGGAACGACGAAGCAATCGCATGCTATACAGGGCCGCTATGCTTCCGTGCGATTGCCGCGCTGCGCTCGCAATGACATGTTTTTCTCTGTTTTATAAAGTTGCAAACGAGCGCAAGGAATAAGCTTAAGAATCCCCCCTCAATAGTCGCAAATGCCCCGCACGCAAAAGGTAGTTTGATGTTAAATTTGATCATCAATTAAAGCATTCATTATGAAGACTGAAGAATCAAATAGTCCTTTTGGTAAACTGGGTAATCCTGCACGGCGAGCGCTGGCTAATGCCGGTATCACGTCATTGCTTGAATTATCAAAACTTACCGAGAAAGAGTTTTTGCATTTGCACGGTGTCGGCAAAAGTTCGGTGCCGATAGTGAAGGAGAAAATGAAAGAAGAAGGTTTAGGCTTTAGGGAATAAAATAAGTGAACCCCTGTGCCTTCCCGCACAGGGGTGTAAAGCTTACAGTATATAATATACGTTTGCTTTAGCGGCGGCAGTTTGCACCGGCGCCTTTTCACTCTCATGTTTATCGTTAAGCATCTGCTTTAAGTCGCGTTCAATGGTTTGCGATATAGCAGTTGTTGGGGTGTCTGTCGGTTTGTTCTCAAATGGGTCCTGCAGGTGGATGGCCATTTTCTCTACCAGTAAAAATGCTGCCGCTATAGCTATGATCAGCGGTACTTCAAACATACCGAAGAATTCGATGAGGCCAAATGGCAGCAATATGATAAACAGGTACAGGCAAAAATGGATGTATAAGCTGTATGTAACCGGAAATACCGTGTTCTTGATCCGCTCGCATTTGCCCATAGCATCGCAAAGGCGGTTAAGCGTGCCATCTATCTGCACTTGTTGGTAATCATTAAGCCACCCATTTTTATAAGCCAGTTTTAGGTCAAGCCCGTGCAGTTTTAACAAGCTGTTGGGCATGTTTGTAAAACGATGAGTAAATTTCACCTCTTCGTCAACCAGCAGGTGGGCGTTTTTAGCATAGGGATCTTGCTTACGTAATGATTGGCTTAAGCCATGGCACCATGCTATCTGCCTGTAAACAAACCGTTTTTTGAAACCTTCTATTTCTTCACATACAGCGTTATCGCCATCTAAAAACGTGATCAACTCGCGCACCAGCGATCTTGAATCGTTCACTATAGCTCCCCAAATGCTCCGGGCTTCCCACCAGCGGTCGTAGGCCTGGTTTGAGCGAAATGCCAGTAACAAGGATATGATGGTAGCCAATATTGCCGGCACAGCAATTGGGATTGAAATGCGGTACTCAGGCAAAAAACGATGGAATAAGGCTATAGCTACAGCATACACGGCAACCAGTAACAATTCATTCTTTATTTTGCCTACCACATATTTTACCGGGATATTTTCTTTTAGTAACATAGATAGTTGTTTTAAATGATTTTAGTAAATATTAAACCTCCAGCAGTTCATGTTCTGCTTCGGCATTAACTATGGTCAAAGGCTGTTTAACTTTAGCTTTAAGGGTAATTATTTTATACCCGCTCCGTTGCATCAATATGGTAGGGTCAAAACTGTTGGGTGTTAACCTTGCATAGCTGTGGTTTTCGGGCATGGCAATCAGGCCTGTCTCTTTTTCTTCGAGATAGTTTTTAAATACAGCCACCGTGTTGCCATAAAAAAAATCGGGGGTGATGTTTTCTATCCGGTCTGCATAGTCATTCTTCAGCATAGTACAACCGGCGTAAAATTCATCGCTGATGAGCTGGTATTCCCTGCTTCTGCGGGATAATAATAGCAGATCGGATATAGAGTCGGACAATTGGAGGAAATGAACGAGCGATATGTTGAGCTTTTGATCCGGATAGCGCTCTGCCAAAACAGGTATAATGTTTAATGATGATAAGGTGAAATCAGATGGGATGATAATGTTTAATGTTTTCATGATGATACCTCTTTGTGTTTACTACTGTTTGTTGATACAATAGTCGGTACCAGGCATTAAAACGGTTTAAGAAAGAAATTAGAATGTGATTAGAATTTTCAGGATATCATCGAAGGTGCACAGAATGATTGTGCGTTGGGGCCACAGAGAAGTCCTATACCCTGCCAAGGGCTATACGGGGCAGATAAGATTTCCTCCCCTTCATCGCCCGTTTCCGCCTTTCGAAGTATTTCGGATTTGACATCTTTATTTTAGGTAATAAAAAAGCCCTGGCCTTGCGTTGCAAAACCAGGGTTGGGATTTCTAAAAGTATCCCTTTAAGGGGTGGAGGGGTTTAAACCACCATATTCACAATCCTGCCTTTTACTACAATCAGTTTTTTAGGGGTTTTACCATCCAGGTATTTTTGTACATCGGCATTAGCCAAAACAAAGGCTTCTATTTCTTTAACATCAAGGCTTAACGAGATGCTTAGGTTCATTTTCATTTTACCGTTGATTGAGATTGGGTAAGCAAACTCATCTTCAACCAAATATTCCGCGTTAAATTTAGGGAATGGTGCGTATGATAAAGTACCATCAGCATTACCCAATAACGACCATAGCTCCTCGCAAATGTGCGGCGCATAAGGCGACAGGATGATCACCATATCCTGCAATATCGCACGGTTGTTGCATTTCAAATCGGTTAATTCATTAACAGCGATCATGAAGCTGGATACCGAAGTATTGAATGAGAAACGTTCGATATCTTCCTCAACCTTTTTAATGATCTTATGCAATGATTTCAACTCAGCTTTTGACGGAGCGGCATTGTTTACGCCAAACTCCCAGGCATCATTATGGAATAACCTCCAGAATTTACGCAGGAATTTGAAAACACCCTCAATACCATTGGTATTCCACGGTTTGCTTTGCTCCAGCGGACCTAAGAACATCTCATACATGCGCAAGGTATCGGCACCGAAGCGGCTGATGATATCATCCGGGTTCACCACATTGAACTTAGATTTCGACATCTTTTCAACTTCAACACCGCAGATATATTTGCCGCCTTCAAGTATAAATTCGGCATCAGCAAATTCCGGTCGCCATTGTTTGAATTTTTCGATGTTCAAAATGTCGTTTTCCACTATGTTTACATCAACATGTGTAGACTGATATTGGATAGTTGTACGAACTCCGCTTTCAGTTGGGACGCTATTTTCATCCCAAAGATTAATAATATCAAGGTCATATTCCAATCCAAGAGCTTGGAATGCTTTAATATTAAGTTCTTCCGATAGATCTGGATTGGGCTTTAAAATACCACCATATTTTTTCAGTTGTTGCAGTTTATTGTAAGAAATAAGTTTCCCAGACTTTATCAGCCTGTAAACAAAATTACTGCGGCCCTGGATCATGCCCTGGTTGATCAATTTCTTGAAGGGTTCTTCCTCAACAACCAGGTCAAGGTCTTTCAAAAACTTGTTCCAGAAACGGCTGTACAACAGGTGACCAGTCGCATGCTCACTGCCGCCGATGTACAAATCAACGTCTTTCCAGTATTCAATAGCCTCGCGCGATGCAAACTCCTTATCGTTTTGGGCATCCATATAACGGTACCAGTACCAGCTGGAACCGGCCCAGCCCGGCATGGTGCTTAGCTCGTAAGGCAAACCGCCTTCATATTTCCAATCCTCTGCACGACCTAACGGCGGTTCGCCGGTTTCGGTAGGGAGATATTTATCAATTTCGGGCAATAGTAATGGCAAGTGGCTTTCATTAATTAAATGAGGTAAACCCTCTTTAAAGTAAACCGGCACCGGCTCGCCCCAGTAACGTTGACGGCCGAAAATGGCGTCACGCATCCTGAAGTTAACTTTGGCTTTACCGGCATTGATCTCTTCCAGTTTGGCAACCACCGCGGCAGTTGCTTCTTTGTAAGCTAAGCCGTTGATAAAATCAGAGTTGATGTAGGTGCCTTCTTTAGTTGGGTCGGCTTCAGTTTCGATATTTTGAATATCGATGATCGGCACTATCGGCAAATTAAAATGCTTCGCGAAAAGGTAATCTCGCTGATCGCCTGATGGTACGGCCATAACCGCGCCGGTTCCGTATCCTGCCAAAACATAATCGGCAATCCAGATTGGGATCGGCTGCCCATTTAACGGGTTAAGCACATAGCTGCCGGTAAATGCACCTGATACAGTCTTGGCATCAGCCATCCTGTCAAGCTCCGATTTCTTTTTGGTTTGAGTAATGTAAGCTTCGATTTCTGCCTTTTGCTCAGGAGTAGTTAATGCAGAAACTAATTCATGCTCAGGAGCAATTACCAAGAAGGTAACACCGAAAATAGTATCAACCCTTGTGGTAAACACTTCGATAAAATCGGTACCCAAAGCTGCGTTATGACCTGATTTATCTATCGGGAATTTAACCGAAGCACCAGTACTTTTACCGATCCAGTTCCTTTGCATTTCTTTCAAAGGCTCTGGCCAGTCGATAGTATCAAGGCCTTGTAATAACCTTTCTGCGTATGCGGTAATGCGCATGCTCCATTGGGTCATTTTCTTTTGTTCAACGGGGTAGCCGCCGCGCTCGCTAAAGCCGTCTTTTACCTCATCATTGGCCAATACGGTACCAAGAGCGGGGCACCAGTTTACGGTACTTTCGCGCAGGTAGGTAAGGCGGTATTTTAACAGTTCGTCCTGCTGTTGCTGGTTGCTGAACGCTTTCCACTCATCGGCAGTAAAACTTAAAATTTCATCATCACAAACGGCATTAATACCGGCAGAACCTTTTGTTTCAAAATGTGCAACCAGCTGATCAATTGACTGGGCCTTGTCGGCATCTTTATTATACCAGCTGTTAAACAACTGCATGAAGATCCATTGGGTCCATTTATAATAATCGGGAGAGCTTGTACGCACCTCGCGGCTCCAGTCGAACGAAAAGCCGATCTGGTCCAACTGGCGACGATAGGTTGCAATATTATCTTCGGTAGTTATAGCGGGGTGCTGACCGGTTTGTATGGCGTATTGCTCGGCGGGTAAGCCAAAGCTATCATAGCCCATAGGGTGCAATACGTTAAAGCCTTTTAAGCGTTTGTAGCGTGCAAAAATATCAGAAGCGATATAGCCCAGCGGGTGCCCAACGTGCAGGCCGGCCCCAGACGGGTAAGGGAACATATCCAGCACATAATATTTGGGCTTACTGCTTTTGTCTTCGGCTTTGAAGGTTTGGTTTTGTGCCCAAAACTGCTGCCATTTTTGCTCTATCTCTTTAAATTGGTAGTCCATTTGATGTTTTACGCGTATGAGGTTGCGAAATTAAGCATTTCCCTATTAGTTTAGTAGTTATTAATGGATTAGTTGACGGTTAATGGTGTCTTTTTAAACAATTTGCTATGGAGTTTAACCTATCAGGAGCTTTTTGCAGATTTAGGTTAAGGCACAAATTAATCAATCTAAAATTTTAACAGGATGAATCTCCGGAGTTAAAACCGCTCTTTATGTCTCGTCCTAAAAAAGTTTACAGCTTTTAGTGTAGTGCTCTTAGATATTTACGGGGCTATAAATACGTAGTGCAGCTGGGGCTTACGTTGCTTTATATTATGATCAGTTATAGCTCCGCAGGTCCCTCCTACTCTGCAACCAGGCAATATCTCCCCACAAAAAAAGCCCGGTCGGGAATTAACCAAACCGGGCTTAAATATTATCGAAACAAAATTAATTATTTCACTTCTTCAAAATCAACATCTGTTACAGTGTCAGAGTTGTCTTGCGCGCCTGCGCCGTTATCACCGGCACCTGGTGCGCCTTGAGCACCTTCGGCAGAAGCTTTGTACATATCTTCAGATGCAGCAGTCCAGGCAGTGTTAAGCTCTGTTTGTGCAGCTTCGATAGCATCAAAGTTTTTAGCTGAATAAGCCTCTTTCAATTTAGCTAAACCAGCTTCGATAGGTGCTTTTTTATCAGCAGGGATCTTATCGCCGTACTCTTTCAGTTGTTTTTCTGTCGAGAAGATCAGGGCATCAGCAGCGTTCAGCTTTTCAACTTCCTCTTTTGCCTTTTTGTCAGCATCAGCATTAGCTTCAGCTTCATCCTTCATCTTTTTGATCTCGGCATCGGTTAAACCTGAAGAAGCTTCGATACGGATTTTTTGCTCTTTACCTGTAGCTTTATCTTTTGCAGATACGTGCAGGATACCGTTAGCATCAATATCGAAAGTAACTTCGATCTGTGGTACGCCACGAGGTGCTGGCGGAATGCCATCCAGGTGGAAACGACCGATAGTACGGTTACCCGCAGCCATTGGGCGCTCACCTTGTAATATGTGGATCTCAACTGAAGGCTGGCTGTCGCTGGCGGTTGAGAATGTTTCAGATTTTTTAGTAGGGATAGTAGTGTTCGACTCAATTAATTTGGTCATTACACCACCCATAGTTTCGATACCTAATGAAAGCGGGGTAACGTCAAGCAATAACACATCCTTAACCTCACCGGTTAATACACCACCCTGAATAGCAGCACCGATAGCAACAACTTCATCAGGGTTAACACCTTTTGAAGGAGCTTTACCAAAGAATTTTTGTACAGCTTCCTGGATAGCAGGGATACGAGTTGAACCACCTACCAAAATCACTTCGTCGATATCAGAAGTGCTTAAACCGGCATTTTTCAAAGCCGATTTACAAGGCTCAATAGTACGTTTGATCAGGCTATCAGCTAATTGCTCAAATTTAGCACGGGTTAATGTTTTAACTAAGTGCTTAGGCATACCGTCAACTGCAGTAATGTATGGCAGGTTAACTTCAGTTTGAGCAGAGCTTGATAACTCAATTTTAGCTTTCTCAGCCGATTCTTTTAAACGTTGTAAAGCCATTGGGTCTTTACGCAGGTCTAAACCTTCGTCGTTTTTAAACTCGTCAGCTAACCAGTCAATAATTACCTGATCAAAGTCGTCACCACCTAAGTGAGTATCACCATCGGTAGCTTTTACTTCAAATACACCGTCGCCCAATTCCAATACAGATACGTCATGAGTACCGCCACCGCAGTCAAACACAACAATCTTCATATCTTTATGAGCTTTATCAAAACCGTAAGCTAATGCAGCAGCAGTAGGTTCGTTAATGATACGGCGTACTTTTAAACCGGCAATTTCACCGGCTTCTTTAGTTGCCTGGCGTTGAGCGTCGTTAAAGTAAGCAGGAACGGTAATAACCGCTTCGGTTACTTCGGTACCTAAGAAATCTTCAGCAGTTTTCTTCATTTTCTGAAGAATCATTGCAGAAATTTCTTGCGGGGTATATTTACGGTCGCCAATTTCAACACGAGGAGTGTTATTGTCGCCTTTAACTACTTTATAAGGTACACGTGCCGCTTCACTTGTAACTTCGCTAAACTGGTTACCCATAAAGCGTTTAATTGACGAAATGGTTTTTGTAGGGTTTGTGATAGCCTGACGTTTTGCAGGATCACCAACTTTACGTTCGCCATTATCAATAAAAGCTACTACAGACGGCGTAGTACGTTTACCCTCGCTGTTAGCTATAACAACAGGCTCGTTACCTTCCATTACAGCAACGCAGGAGTTTGTTGTTCCTAAGTCGATTCCAATTATTTTAGACATATATGATTGTTTTTTCTTTTTGATTTATTGTTTACTTACCATTGCTGTTTATCAATGCCTGTGCCAATATGCCAATGGCAGTAAAAATTGCCTGTAATTGTCAGTTCATGAACAAGGCGGCAGAATAGCTTACTTTGTGATGACAGGTTGGCAGGACCGTTTGAGGTTAAAGGCGAAAGGTTAAAGGCAAAAGATTATTGTGTGGTTTGCTAATTGGCAGGAGATCGACTAACTTGAAACTTTAATTCACAGGTATCAATCATGAAATACATCAGGGAGGGCAATAATAAATTCGGTACCGTACTATACACTATCGATGGCAGCTATGTGCGAAAAGGTCAGGGCCGGTTTGGCGACATATTATATACCATAGATGGCAAAATTGTAAAAAAGGGGCAGGGAATGTTTGGCGATGTGGTTTGTAACCTTGACGATAACCTGATCAGGAAAGGCCGTAGCCTCTTTGGCGATGTGCTGTATAATATCGACGGAAATTTTGTGCGGGAAGGCCGCAGCCGGTTTGGTGATATCAAGTTTTATATTGATGAGTGATGGGAAAATTATTTGTCTGAATCAGAATTTATAGAATTAAAGAATTATCAGAATGACAGGCAAATTCTTAAAATTCGTTTAATTCGGGTTCAGACAAAATCACCTGCAAACTGCCTACTCAAAACTGCCAACTGATATGGGCGTTGCCTTCGGCCCTGGCTATATGCTCATACGCCTGCAGGCCTTACGCTCATGGCCGGTATCCGCTCCTATCCCTAACGCACTTTCGGTTTTTATAAAATGTCGTGGATTTCCAATTAAAATCCCTTATATTTATCCTAATCAAACAATCGCCTCTGTTACTTAACAAACCAAACAGGCTCACCACATTGCCTGGAATTGCATAACAAACAGCCTTATTTAACGGCTGTACCTTTACTTTAAAAAAGCGAACTGGTTTTTTATTGTTATTTAATTCCAACATTAAATGTTTTTTATCAAATCACAACGGTTAAAAATGATACCGTTAACACACGCGCAATTATTATTGCTTAAACAAAACCGTAAGCTGCTGGAGCTATCATTAGGCTTAACTCCTTCAGCTATGCTGATCGATCCGTTATATATCAAAGAAATTGATGATGCCTTCGATAGTTTCTGGCTGCCAAATACGCTCGCCTTCCCCGATAAATACCTATGGTATACCGGCTGGGAGATCGTTCTTAAAAGCACCAATACCGTCATCGGCGGCATGGGCTTTGCCGGTTATCCTAATGATGCCGGCGAAGCGGAGATTGGCTATATGATCGACGCCAACCAGCATAACAAAGGTTATGCTACAGAAGCTTTACAATTACTTTCGCAATGGGCATTTACACATGAATTTGTGAAAGCTATCATAGTGCATACTTATGCAGATAACCTGCCATCGCGAAGGATATTGGAAAAGTGCGGTTTCACTTTGATGAATGAAGTTGAATGCCTATTGACTTACAGCCTGAACCGCGAGTAAACAGATCAGGGAATCACCATGATTTTACCGAAAACCGGCAGTCAATTACATAAAAAACGGCCCACTCAAATGAGCGGGCCGTTTTTAGTATCTGTTAAACCGAATAATTAATTATTCGCCTTTTTCAGCGTTTTCTTCGTTTTCAGAAGGTGCAGGTGCTTCAGCAGCCGGCTCTTCTTTAACGTCTTCAACTACTACAGCTTCTTCTGCAGCTACAGGAACAGCAGTTTTAGCTTTTGCACCAGAACCACCACGACGACGGGTTGATTTCTTAGCAGGAGCAGCAGCGTCAGCACCGTAAACAGTGTTGTAATCAACAAGCTCGATGATTGCCATTTCAGCATTATCGCCTAAACGGTTTTCTAACTTGATGATACGGGTGTAACCACCCGGACGGTTAGCAATTTTTTCAGCGATTTCGCGGAAAACGATTGATGTAGCGTCTTTATCCTGCAGGTAGCTGAATACTGTACGACGTGAGTGCGTAGTATCGTTTTTTGATTTTGTTAAAAGTGGCTCAACATAACCGCGTAAAACTTTTGCTTTTGCTAATGTTGTAGTGATACGCTTGTGTAAAATAAGCGAAGATGCCATGTTAGCCAGCATCGCTTTGCGGTGGCTGGTAGTACGGCCTAAGTGATTGTTTTTGTTTCCGTGTCTCATTGTTTTATATATTTCACGTGCATACCGTTGGGCGATAGGCTCAAGCCCTCGGAATTATGCTTTCGCTTAATTAATATTCGTGCAAAAAAAGAGAGGTTTGAGCTAAGACTAATCTCTTATCTCAAACCTCTAATCTCTTATTATTCTTCGTCTAACTTAAATTTAGACAGGTTCATACCAAAAGACAAACCTTTTGATTTAACCAGGTCCTGGATTTCAGTTAACGATTTTTTACCAAAGTTCCTGAATTTCAACATGTCAGCAACATCGTACGATACCAGGTCGGCCAGGCTGCGGATATCAGCAGCTTTAAGGCAGTTAAGGGCACGTACAGAAAGGTCAAGATCAACCAGTTCGGTTTTAAGGATCTTGCGCATATGCAGGATCTCTTCATCCACTTCTTTGGTTTCTTCTTTAGCCTGTGCTTCAAGCATCATGTTTTCATCACTGAACAGCATAAAGTGCTGGATCAGGATTTTAGCTGCTTCTTTCAAAGCATCTTCAGGATGGATCGAACCATCGGTAGCAATATCCAATACTAATTTCTCATAGTCGGTTTTTTGCTCAACACGATAGTTTTCGATAGTATATTTTACGTTTTTGATCGGCGTATAGATCGAGTCGATAGCGATCACACCTACGTTAGCGTCAGGATTTTTATTTTCCTCGCTTGGTACATAACCACGGCCCTTGCCTACAGTAAGCTCAACTTCAAGCGTTACAGCCGGGTCCATATTGCAAAGTACCAAATCAGGATTTAATACAGTAAAGTTGTTAGAGAATTTGGTGATATCTCCTGCTTTAAATGCATCCTGGCCATTTACAATAACAAATATTTTCTCGCTGTCGCCAGATTCACCTGTTTTCTTAAAACGAACTTGTTTAAGGTTCAGGATGATCTCGGTTACGTCCTCAACAACACCTTTGATGGTTGAAAATTCATGAGTTACTCCCGAAAAACGAACAGAAGTAATTGCATAACCTTCAAGTGATGAAAGTAAGATACGACGCAGAGCATTACCAATGGTTACACCAAAACCTGGTTCTAACGGACGAAATTCAAACGTACCATCAAAATCATTTGCTTTTTGCATGATAACCTTGTCTGGTTTTTGAAATGCTAAAATTGCCATTTATATCCTTTATTTATTGTTTACTTGATAATTGATTTGAGATATGGGATTTGAGATGTGAGATTTACTCTGCTGTTCAAACGCTTATTCAAATCTTTTGTTTGTGATTTGCATATATACGAAAACCAGAAATGAGATTTGAAAAAACTCTCAAATCTCACATCTGATATCTCATATCTTATTTAGAGTACAACTCGACGATCAGGTTTTCCTTGATGTTTTCAGGGATCTCATCGCGGTTAGGATAGTTAAGGAATTTACCTGTAAGGTTGTTCGCATCCCACTCTAACCAGCTGTATTTGTTGATTCTTCTACCGGCTACTGAAGTAGTGATAGCCTCTAATGATTTAGATTTTTCACGTACTGCAACCACATCACCAGCTTTCAATGCATATGAAGCGATGTTTACAACAGCACCGTTAACTGTGATGTGTTTGTGGTTAACCAACTGACGTGCTGCCGAACGTGTAGGAGCAATACCTAAACGGAAAACAGCGTTATCTAAACGAGCTTCCAGGAATTTCAACAGGTTTTCGCCTGTGATACCTTCTTTAGCTGAAGCGCGGTGAAACAAGTTCTCGAACTGACGCTCTAATACACCATAAGTGTATTTAACTTTTTGTTTCTCTTGCAACTGAGTAGAGTACTCTGATTGCTTTCCACGGCGTTTTGAAGCACCGTGCATTCCCGGCGGGTAGTTTTTACGTTCTAACGCTTTGTCCGGACCGAAGATCGGCTCACGGAAACGACGGGCAATTTTGGATTTTGGTCCTGTATATCTGGCCATTTTTGTGTGTTCTTAAAGTATCATGCAGCCTGCAGCTGCCGAATCTTAGCTTTAAAAAATATGTTAATTAAACTCTTCTTCTTTTTGAAGGACGGCAACCGTTGTGTGGAAGCGGTGTAATATCTTTAATCGTAGTTACTTCGATACCTGCAGTTTGCAAAGTACGGATAGCTGACTCACGACCGGCACCTGGGCCTTTTACAAATACTTCAACTTTACGTAAACCTAAGTCATAAGCAACTTTACCGCAATCGGCAGCAGCTTGTGAGGCAGCGTAAGGAGTATTCTTTTTTGAACCTTTGAAACCCATTTTACCAGCTGATGACCAAGAAACTGCCTGGCCGGTTTTGTTGGTAAGGGTGATGATGATGTTGTTGAAAGTAGCATTGATGTGTGCTTCGCCAACCGGCTCAACAATCACAATGCGTTTCTTGGTTACTTTTTTAGCTTTAGCCATTTTTTTTAATTTTTGAATTAATGAATTACTGAATTAACGAATAATCCGGACCCATTAATTATACTGTCAAAATGAGGTATTCCTGATGATCTAAAGGTTATCAAGCGGCCACTGACCAATCTCTAACCTCTAAGCACCAATCACTATTTAGTAGCTTTTTTCTTGTTAGCAACTGTTTTACGTTTTCCTTTACGGGTACGTGAGTTGTTTTTAGTACGCTGACCACGTAATGGTAAACCTTTACGGTGACGTGTACCGCGGTAGCAACCGATATCCATCAAGCGTTTAATGTTAAGCTGCACTTCTGAACGTAATGCGCCTTCAACTTTAATTTGCTCGTTAATGATTCCACGTATAGCGGCTAATTGCTCATCGGTCCAGTCTTGTACTTTGATATTAAAATCAATACCAGCCTCAGTCAAAATTCTTTGAGCTGTTGAGCGGCCAATACCGAAAATGTAAGTAAGTCCGATTTCTCCTCTTTTATTCTTTGGTAAATCAATACCTGATATCCTTGCCATATTTCTTGTAATTTATTGAGTTATCGAATTATTGAATTATCGAATCGCTATCATCAGTAATTCAATCATTCTCCAATTCAGTAATTTTTTCTTAGCCCTGGCGTTGTTTAAACTTCGGGTTCTTTTTGTTAATAACGTAAAGTTTCCCGTTACGGCGAATGATCTTGCAATCAGCGCTGCGCTTTTTGATGGATGCTCTAACTTTCATCTTTTTATTTATATCTATAGGTTATTCTACCCTTTGTTAAATCATATGGACTCATTTCCAGTTTCACCCTGTCGCCAGGAAGAATTTTGATGTAGTGCATACGCATTTTGCCCGATATGTGCGCTATAATCTCATGACCATTTTCAAGTTCAACTCTGAACATTGCATTTGACAATGCCTCTCTAATTGTACCGTCTTGCTCAATCGAAGATTGTTTAGCCATATTTTGTTGATTATTACTTAATTATCCGCCCTAAAACCGGGATGCAAAATTAATAAAAAATTATTTAATTATTATTTTTTTCTTTTAAAACATTTTCTACGTAATCAAACGTCGATAAAATGTCTGGAGTACCTTTGCGTACCGCTACAGTATGCTCATAATGTGCCGAAGGTTTCTTGTCAGATGTTGAAACTGTCCAGCCATCATCCCAAAACTTAACACCGGCACGGCCGGCATTGATCATGGGCTCAATGGCTATCACCATGCCTTCTTCCAGTTTGATACCGGCACCGCGTTTGCCATAGTTAGGTACTTCGGGTTTTTCGTGCAGTTTTAATCCCACACCATGGCCAACAAGTTCCTTTACTACACCAAAGCCGTTCTTTTCGGCATGCTCCTGTACCGCGTATCCTATATCACCTATACGCATCCCTACAACCGCTTTTTCAACACCCAGCTTTAAGCATTCCTGCGTTACACGCATCAGCTTTTTAACCTGGTCGTTAACCTCACCAATGGCAAAGGTATAAGCCGAGTCGCCGTAGTATTTATTTAAAACAACGCCGCAATCAACTGATACCAGGTCGCCTTCAGTTAAAACATGCGATCCGGGGAAGCCGTGTACAACCTGGTCATTCAGGGAGATACACAGTGAATAAGGAAATCCGTGATAGTTTAAAAAGGCAGGAACACCGCCGTTGTCCCGTATAAAGGTTTCGGCAAGCTTATCCAGTTCAATTGTTTTAACACCCGGAGCAATAACCTTAGCTATTTCTCCGAGTGTTTTTGAAACAAGTAAAGAACTTTCTCTTATGAGTTCTATCTCTTCGACAGACTTATAATTGATTTTTGACATTGCTTATTAAATCGCTGTCGGACTGGTACCGGCAGCGGCAGGCATAGCTGTACGTCC
Source organism: Mucilaginibacter metallidurans (assembly GCF_003286435.2). Taxonomy (NCBI): domain Bacteria; kingdom Pseudomonadati; phylum Bacteroidota; class Sphingobacteriia; order Sphingobacteriales; family Sphingobacteriaceae; genus Mucilaginibacter; species Mucilaginibacter metallidurans. Next base: position 7,397,251 of record NZ_CP043449.1, on the reverse strand, counting down.
CTTAATCCGTCCGGTTTTCATTAAACCATCATAATGGCGCATCAACAGGTGACTTTCTATTTGCTGCAATGTATCCAGCACAACACCCACCAGGATGATCAGCGATGTACCGCCGAAGAACCTTGCGAATATTGGAGATACACCAACCAAACTGGCCAATGCCGGGATGATTGCTATAATAGCCAGGAATACTGATCCTGGTAAAGTGATCTTTGAGATAACGCCATCAATAAACTCGGCAGTAGTACGGCCTGGTTTGATGCCCGGGATAAAGCCACCGTTCTTCTTCATATCATCGGCCATTTGGTTAGGGTTAACCGTAATGGCGGTATAGAAGTAAGTAAACAGGATGATCAGGATCCCAAACAACAGGTTATGCTCCCATGAGTTATAGTTAGCTAAAGCTATCAATATACCGTTTGATGATACGTTAGGGAAAAACTGCGATACAGTTTGCGGGATAAACATCAATGCCTGCGCAAATATGATTGGCATTACACCGGCAGCATTTACCTTTAAAGGTATATACTGGCGTACACCGCCATATTGTTTGTTCCCCACAATACGTTTAGCGTATTGTACCGAAATTTTACGTGTTCCCTGTACTATCAGTATAGTAAACATTACCACACCAATAAGACCTACAATCTCCACAATGAAAGCGATCAAACCACCGGCACCGCCATTACGCGAAATAAACTCGGTTGCAAAAGCGCCTGGTAATTGGGCTATGATACCCACCATGATGATGAGTGAGATACCATTACCGATACCTTTATCGGTGATCTTTTCGCCTAACCACATTACAAATAACGTACCTGCCGTTAATACAAAAGTATTAAGGAAGATGAAGGTAAAAGGATCGGCAATAGTCCTTGCATCGGCAGCAACCTGCGATTTAAGGTAACCTATAGCCTGTAAAAAGGTAATACCTATTGTCAGGTAACGGGTCCATTGGTTAAGCTTGTTGCGACCGCTTTCACCTTCTTTTTGCAATTTGGTAAAATACGGAACGGCAATACCCAGCAGTTGCACCACAATTGAAGCCGAAATGTAAGGCATAACACCTAACGCAAAAATAGAGGAACGTGAAAACGATCCTCCTGCAAACATATTCAGCAATCCTACTAATCCTTCTGCTTTTTGGGTTGATGCTACCGCGGCGTTAACGCCAGGTAAAACCACGAATGAGCCTACACGATATATTAAAAGAAATAAGAGTGTGTTAGTAATACGCACTCTCAAATCTTCGATTTTCCAGATATTGGATAATGTGGTGAAAAATTTCTTCATCGAAATTATAACTTAACTATGGTACCACCTGCAGCTTCAATAGCTTTTTGAGCTGTAGCAGTAAATGCATGTGCTTTAACTTCTAATTTGGCAGTAAGCTCACCACGGCCCAGGATCTTAACCAGGTCGTTACGTGATACCAAACCGTGCTCTTTCAAAGTATCAAAATCAACAGCAGTAAGCGAAAACTTTGTTACTAATTCCTGAAGTACGTCAAGGTTTACACCTGTGTACTCAACACGGTTAGGGTTTTTAAAGCCCACTTTAGGCACACGGCGCTGTAAAGGCATCTGACCGCCTTCAAAGCCTACCTTGGTGCTGGTACCTGAACGTGAACCGGCGCCTTTGTGGCCACGGGTTGACGTACCGCCACGGCCAGAACCTGTACCACGGCCAATTCTTTTTCTATTTTTGGTTGAACCTTCTGCAGGTTTTAAATTACTTAAATTCATGATATTAAATATTTTCAACCGCTACCAGGTGGTTCACTTTCCTAACCATCCCAACTATAGCAGGTGTAGCCTCAACTTCCACACTGTGGTTAATTTTACGCAAGCCTAAAGCCTCGATTGTTTTTTTCTGGCGTTCCGTTCTGTCGATCACGCTCTTAATCTGTGTTATTTTGATCTTAGCCATGACTGATTATCCGTTAAATACTTTACCTAAACTAATTCCGCGCTGTTGTGCTACTGTATTTGCATCACGTAATTGGGCTAATGCCGATACGGTTGCTTTTACCACGTTGTGCGGGTTTGATGAACCTTTTGATTTTGCCAATACGTTGTGTACACCTGCCGACTCTAATACGGCACGCATAGCACCACCTGCAATTACACCGGTACCGTTAGCAGCTGGTTTAATGAAAACAAAACCACCGCTAAATTTACCAATTTGCTCATGAGGTACAGTTCCGTTAATGATTGGAACTTTTACCAGGTTCTTTTTAGCATCATCAATGCCTTTAGCAATAGCCTCAGTTACCTCTTTAGCTTTACCTAAACCGTAACCTACAACACCGTTTTCATCACCTACTACTACAATAGCAGAGAAGCTGAAAGTACGGCCGCCTTTGGTTACTTTGGCAACACGCTGTATGCTTACCAAGCGGTCTTTTAATTCGATCTCGCTTGTTTTTACTCTTTTTATGTTGATTGTTGACATTTCTCTTTTCGATTAAAAGTTTAAACCACCTTCACGTGCACCTTCGGCCAATGACTTAACACGGCCATGGTACAGGTAACCGTTCCTGTCGAAAACCACATCTTTAATACCTGCAGCGATAGCTTTTGAAGCTACTAATTTACCAACAGCTACTGATTGATCTGATTTTGTACCTTCAGCGGCAAAATCTTTTGATAAAGATGATGCTGAAACTAAAGTTTTACCGGTTACATCGTCAATGATCTGCGCATAAATACCTTTATTACTTCTAAATACTGACAGGCGGGGACGTTCTGTTGACCCTGAAAGGCGTTTCCTGATGCCTTTTTTAATCCTGTCTCTTCTTGATAGTTTAGCTCCCATGACGATTATTTTTTAGATGCTGATTTACCTGCTTTTCTTCTCAAAATCTCGCCCTGGAACTTGATACCTTTACCTTTGTAAGGCTCTGGTGCACGTAATGAACGGATTTTAGCTGCTACCTGGCCAATTAACTGTTTGTCAATTGATTCAAGGATGATGGTTGGGTTTTTACCCTTATCAGCAGTGGTTGTAACTTTAATTTCTTGAGGTAATTCAAATACATAGTGGTGAGAGAAACCCAACACTAAATCTAATGTATTACCGGTATTGGTGGCACGGTAACCTACACCCACTAATTCCTGGGTTACTTTGTAACCTTCGGTTACACCAATTACCATGTTATTTAAAAGCGCGCGGTATAAACCATGTAACGCTTTATGACGTTTCTGATCAGACGGGCGTTGAACCAGTAACTGACCGTCTTCCTGTGCAATAGTGATATCGCTATCAATTGCCTGTTGCAACTGGCCTTTAGGACCTTTTACGGTAACAACATTATCTGCTGAAACTGTAACGGTTACTCCCTGTGGCAGTGCTATCGGTGCTTTTCCTACTCTTGACATTGCTTAAATTTCTTCTGTTAATAAACGTAGCATAAAACCTCACCACCAACATTTTGCTGACGAGCTTCTTTATCAGACATAACGCCTTTAGAAGTTGACAGGATGGCGATACCTAAACCATTTAATACACGTGGCATGTTTTCCATACCTGCGTATTTCCTCAAACCTGGTTTGCTGATGCGCGAAATGCTGCGGATAGCAGAAATTTTAGTTATCGGGTGGTATTTCAAAGCAACTTTGATAGTGCCCTGAGGACCATTATCCTCAAACTTATAATTTGCAATGTAACCTTTGTCGAAAAGCACCTTAGTGATTTCCTTCTTCAGATTTGATGCAGGAATTTCAACAACCCGGTGGTTGGCTTTAATAGCATTCCTTACTCTTGTAAGATAATCTGCGATTGGATCTGTATTCATTTTATTGTGTTATGACGGTGGTTTCCTTCCGGTAACATCCCGGGCGACCTTCCATCGGTTAATTCATTTATTTTAAGCTCAATGCATAAAGCAAAAAGCCTAAAGCTTTTATGCCTTACGCTTTTCGCCTTTTGCTTTCAGCTTTTGCTTACCAGCTTGCTTTTTTTACTCCCGGAATCTTGCCTTCAAGAGCCATTTCACGGAATGTAACACGTGAGATGCCAAACTGACGCATATAACCACGAGGGCGGCCGGTTAATTTGCAACGGTTGTGCAGTTTTACCGGTGATGATGCTTTTGGTAATTTATCTAAAGCAGCGTAATCGCCAGCTTCTTTTAAAGCAGCTCTTTTTTCAGCGTATTTAGCTACTAATTTTGCGCGCTTTACTTCACGTGCTTTTACACCTTCTTTAGCCATTGCTATTTTGATTTTTAAATGGTAAACCAAATTGTTTCAACAACTCCAATGCTTCAACATCGTTTGTTGCGGAGGTTACAAAGGTAATATCCATACCTTGGATTTTATTGATTTTGTCAATATTTATCTCAGGGAAGATAATTTGCTCAGTAATACCTAATGTATAGTTGCCGCGGCCATCAAAACCTTTATCGTTGATGCCTTTGAAGTCACGGATACGTGGCAGGGCTACAGCGATTAAACGATCCAAAAACTCGTACATTGTGTTGTCACGCAGGGTAACACGTACGCCAACCGGCATATTTTTACGCAATTTAAAGTTTGAGATATCTTTTTTAGATTTTGAAGATACTGCCTGCTGACCAGTGATGGTAGTTAACTCGGTGATGGTGTTTTCGATCAATTTCTTGTCGGTAGTTGCACCACCTACACCCTGGTTAATGGCAATTTTCTCCAATTTAGGAACCTGCATTACGCTTTTGTACTGAAATTTATCTTTCAGTGCGGTGCGGATTTCGTCCTTGTATTTTGATTTTAATCTTGGTACGTAAGTCATTACTTAATTTCCTCCCCTGATTTTTTTGCTACCCTTACTAATTTGCCGGCGTCATTTTTTTGACGGCCAACACGGGTTGTATTACCTGTTTTAGGATCAACCAGCATTAGGTTTGAAATATGTATAGCAGCTTCTTGTTTAACAATTCCGCCGTTAGGGTTAGCAGCATTAGGTTTAGTATGTTTTGATACCATATTGGCACCTTCAACAATAGCCCTGTTCTTATCTACCAAAACCTCAACGATTTTGCCTTGTGATCCTTTTGAATCGCCGGCGATAACTTTAACCAGGTCGCCTTTACGGATCTTTAATTTTACTTTCTTTTCCATGTTACAATACCTCCGGTGCTAATGATACAATTTTCATAAATTGTTTCTCGCGCAGTTCCCTTGCAACAGGGCCGAAGATACGTGTACCTCTCGGCTCATCCTGGTTGTTTAACAACACAGCTGCGTTATCGTCGAAACGGATATATGAACCGTCTTTTCTGCGGATCTCTTTTTTAGTACGCACAACTACGGCTTTTGATACGGTACCTTTTTTCACGTTACCTGATGGTAAAGCGCTTTTTACGGTAACCACAATTTTATCGCCGATTGATGCATACCTTTTACCGGTACCACCCAATACACGGATCACTAAAACTTCTTTAGCGCCGCTATTGTCGGCTACTGTTAATCTTGATTCCTGTTGTACCATCTTATTTAGCCCTTTCTAAAATTTCAACTAATCGCCAGTTTTTGGTTTTGCTCAGCGGGCGGGTTTCCATGATCAATACTGTATCGCCTACGCCACAGGTATTGTTTTCATCATGAGCCTTGAATTTGGTAGTTTTCTTTACGAATTTACCATAGATAGGGTGTTTCACCTTACGCTCAACGGCCACAACAATAGATTTTTCCATCTTATTGCTTACTACAAGGCCGGTACGTGTTTTTCTTAAATTTCTTTCCATTTTTACTAATGTTTAAAAAATTAATTCTTTTCAGAAGCGGCCGCCGCTTTACGTTTTGTTAATTCAGTATTTAACTGAGCAATTCCTTTGCGTACTTTGGTTATACGGGACGGGTTCTCAATAGCTGAAACTGCATGAGCGAATTTCAATTTGGTTAGGGTAGCCCTTTCCTCGCTGATCTTAGCAACAATCTCTTCAGTTGATAGGCCCAAAATTTCTGAGTTCTTCATTTTTCTTTGTTATTTGTTGTCTGTTGGTAAGTTTAAACGTTGTATTGTTTTTATTTGAATGGTGAAATTCGGCATCTAACTTCACAACATTAAAACTTTACAACTCTTCAACTAACTCCTCAATTTATGCTTCTACGTAATCCCTACGTACAATAAATTTAGTTTGCACCGGTAATTTCTGTGCTGCAAGGCGTAAAGCCTCTTTAGCAACTTCCAAAGGCACGCCTTCGGCTTCAAAAATGATCCTTCCGGGGCGTACTACCGCAACCCAGTATTCAGGAGCACCTTTACCTTTACCCATACGTACCTCTGCAGGTTTCTTGGTTACAGGTTTGTCAGGAAATATCCTGATCCAAACCTGTCCTTCACGTTTCATAAAACGTGTTACAGCGATACGTGCAGCCTCGATCTGACGGCTGGTGATCCATGCCGCTTCGAGTGATTTAACACCAAAAGATCCGAATGAAAGTTCAGCACCACGGGTGGCTAAACCTTTCATCCTGCCTTTTTGCATCTTTCTGAACTTCGTTCTTTTTGGCTGTAGCATTTTCTTAAGCTTTTATATCGTTATTCGATATTTGTCTTGTACTTTAATTATTATCTCTTACCTGGGCCACCCGGACGGTTTCCACCTTGTCCACCCGGACGGTTTCCACCTTGTCCGCCCGGACGGTTACCACCGCCACGACGATCGCCACCTGGTTTCCTGTCGCCACGACGCTCACCGCCGCGCTCGCCGCCTCTTTCGTTACCACGGCCACCAAAGCCTGGTGCACCGCCCTCTGGCCTGCCACCTTTGCCGCTTGCGCTGCTGGTACCGCCAATGTTTGGAGAAAGATCGCGTTTGCCATAAACCTCGCCTTTACAGATCCAAACTTTAACACCTATTTTACCATAGGTAGTTAATGCTTCTGCCAATGCGTAGTCAATGTCAGCACGGAAAGTGTGCAAAGGAATCCTGCCTTCTTTATATTGCTCGCTACGTGCCATCTCAGCGCCACCTAAACGGCCTGAAGTCATTACCTTGATACCTTCGGCACCCATACGCATGGTTGCAGCGATTGTGGTTTTCATGGCACGACGGAAAGAGATACGTGCTTCTAATTGTTTTGCAATGCCTTCTGCTACTAATTGTGCATCAAGCTCAGGACGTTTGATCTCGAAAATATTGATCTGAACTTCTTTTTTAGTAAGTTTTTTCAACTCTTCTTTGATCTTGTCAACTTCCTGACCGCCTTTACCGATCACAATACCCGGACGGGCAGTGTGGATAGTTACGGTAATGCGTTTTAAAGTACGCTCGATAACTACTTTAGATACACCACCTTTAGCAATACGAGCTGAAAGGTATTTGCGGATTTTTTCGTCTTCAACTAATTTATCGGAGTAGTTGTTGCCACCGAACCAGTTAGAATCCCAACCTCTGATGATTCCTAACCTGTTACCTATTGGATGTGCTTTCTGTCCCATTTCAAATTAATTGTTTTCGTTTTTACTATCCACAACAAGTGTTACGTGGTTTGAGCGTTTGCGGATACGGTATCCCCTTCCTTGCGGAGCAGGACGTAACCTTTTTAACTGACGGCCACCGCCTACAGATACTTCCTTAACAAAAAGGTTGCTGTCTTCAACACGTTTGCCTTCGTTTTTTGCTTCCCAGTTTTTGATAGCTGATAACAAAAGTTTCTCTACACGAATAGCAGCTTCTTTGTTAGTAAATTTCAATATGTATAACGCTTTCTCAACGTTTTCACCGCGGATCAAGTCAACCACCAAACGCATTTTGCGTGGTGAAGTTGGGCAGTCCTGTAACTTAGCAACAGAAGCGCCGCCTACAAGAGCTTTCGCAGCTTCTTTTTGTTGCCTGATCAGTACAGACTTTTTAATTTTTGTTGTTGCTTCCATTGCCTGTTATTTTTTCTTTTCTGCGTGTCCGCGGAATGTACGGGTTGGGGCAAACTCTCCCAGCTTGTGTCCAACCATGTTTTCTGTTACGTACACAGGGATAAACTTGTTACCGTTGTGTACTGCGAATGTATGACCAACGAAATCAGGAGAGATCATGGAACGACGTGACCATGTTTTTACAACTGATTTTTTATTTGCATCATTCAGTACCATAACTTTCTTATCTAAGTTATGATCGATGTAAGGTCCTTTTTTTATTGAACGAGCCATTATTTCTTCCTTCTTTCAATGATGTAACGATCCGATGTTTTCTTCTTGTCACGGGTTTTGTAGCCTTTAGCCAATAAACCTTTACGTGAACGTGGGTGACCACCTGAGGCACGGCCTTCACCACCACCCATAGGGTGATCTACCGGGTTCATAGCTACACCACGTACCCTTGGCCTGCGGCCTAACCAGCGTTTGCGGCCGGCTTTACCCAACACAGCGTTTGCTCTTTCGCCATTTGAAACGGTACCGATAGTTGCCAAACAAGTTGACAGGATCATGCGGGTTTCGCCTGAAGGCAATTTGATGATAGCATATTTGCCATCACGTGCTGATAATTGAGCGTAAGTACCGGCGCTGCGGGCAATTACACCACCCTGGCCAGGGTTTAACTCAATGTTGTGAATGATCGAACCAAGAGGGATATTCTTTAATGGTAAGGTATTACCTACTTCGGGAGCTGCTGTTTCGCCTGCTGTTACAATTGTACCAACTGTTAAGCCTTCCGGAGCAATCATGTACCTTTTCTCGCCATCAGCAAAGTGTAGCAGGGCTATACGTGCCGAACGGTTAGGATCGTACTCGATAGTTGCAACTTTTGCCGGGATATCAAACTTATTACGTTTAAAATCAATTAACCTGTATGCTTGTTTATGACCACCACCTAAGTAGCGCATAGTCATTTTACCGCTGTTGTTACGACCGCCCGATCTTTTGTTTGATGCTACAACCAACGATTTTTCAGGAACGTTTGTTGTGATATCTGAATTAGATACATCAACTCTGAAGCGGGTACCCGGGGTAACCGGTTTAAATCTCTTTACTGCCATTTCTATAATTATATATTGCTGTAAAAATCAATTACTTCTCCGTCCTTCAACGTAATGATCGCTTTTTTGTAAGTAGCTGAACGGCCCTGAACGGCGCCTGCCTTAGTATTGCGAGTTTTAAGTTTGCCGACGTATTTCATGGTGTTTACCGCCGTAACGTTTACACCGTACATTGCCTCAATGGCACTCTTGATCTGAATTTTGTTAGCCCTGTGATCAACTTTGAAAGCATAACGGTTAAGCTTGTCAGTTAACTGAGTAACTTTTTCAGTAAGTAGGGGTTGTTTTAAAATTTCCATAATTACTTAGCTAATGCTTCCTCCAAAGTTTTAACAGCACCTGTAGTTAACAACAGCTTGCCTGCGTTTAACACATCATAAGTGTTAAGCTGCTCAACTGAAATTACTTTGCTTTTCTTCAGGTTCCTGCTTGATAAATACACATTGTTATTTTCGGCAGATGCTACTACTAATAATGTTTTTTCATTAGTAACATTCAGATCGGCCTCAAGCTTAATGTAGTTTTTAGTTTTGATGCTATCAAAGCTAAAATCCTCTAACACTAAAATATTGTTATCTTTTGCTTTGTATGATAAAGCTGATTTACGGGCCAGTGATTTAAGCTTTTTGTTTAATTTGAAGCTATAATCGCGTGGCTGCGGGCCGAATACACGGCCACCACCGTTAAATAATGGTGATTTAATACCACCGGCACGGGCACCGCCTGTACCTTTTTGTTTGTATAATTTGCGGGTTGAACCTGCAATTTCATTACGCTGTTTTGATTTGTGTGTACCCTGACGCTGGTTAGCAAGAAATTGCTTAACATCAAGATAGATAGCGTGATCATTTGGCTCAATACCGAAAACCGACTCAGGAAGCTGCACCTTGGCACCTGTTTCTTTACCTGATACGTTTAATACGTTAACTTCCATCTTATTTATCCACTATTACGAATGAACCCTTAGCTCCGGGGATGGAACCTTTAACTACTAACAGATTCTGCTCCGCGAAAACCTTAACTACTTCAAGGTTTTGTATTTTAACACGGGCGTTTCCGGTTTGACCTGCCATGCGCATACCTTTAAATACACGTGATGGCCATGATGACGCACCCAAAGAACCTGGCGCACGTAAACGGTTGTGCTGACCGTGAGTTTGCATACCCACGCCGCCAAAACCATGACGTTTTACCACACCCTGAAAACCCTTACCTTTTGAGGTACCTACCACGTCAACAAAATCTCCCGCAGCAAAAATGTCGACAGTAACGGTGTCGCCTAATGCTTTTTGATCTTCGAAAGTTTTGAATTCAACCAGTTTACGCTTTGGAGCGCTACCGGCTTTCTGGAAGTGTCCTTTTAGAGGGGCAGAAGTGTTTTTTTCCTTTTTGTCGCCATACGCTAACTGAACAGCAGCGTATCCGTCTGTATCCACAGACTTAACTTGTGTTACCACGCAAGGGCCAGCTTCGATTACTGTGCAGGGAATGTTTTTCCCTGTTTCGTCGAAAATGCTGGTCATTCCTACTTTTTTACCAATAATTCCTGACATTTTTTTAATTGTTTTTGTGCCCATCGAAGCAGTAGGGCTTCGTTCAAGGCATATTTCTCCCCCGAAAGGGACGGCAAAGATAGAAACTTTGTATTAATTATCAAATAGTTAGTAAGTTATTTTTTTATAATTTTTGCATCCGCGTTTTAACATATGTTTGAAAGGTATTTGGCTAAGCATTAGCCGGTTTGATTTTTTGACTTTTCGCAGCCATTTTGGAAGGTATGTTACAACATCACCCGGTTGACGGCGTAAAACTGAAGATGGGCCGGGGAAATTTTTAAAGATTGGGGGGATTAAGGGGAAGGTTACTATAGCCCATAGCCGCTATGCCAACTACAATAATTGCCACCCTAATGATCAGGGCTTAAATTTAATGATTGGAATTTCATAAATTTGAATTTAAACTTCAGATAATGGATACTTTACTTATAGAAGTAACTAATCAAAACGCATATAACCTGCTCAGGGAGCTTGAAAAGTTGCATTTGATCAAAGTTCTCAAAAACACTTCCTCTCCTAAAATAAAGTTATCAGATAAATTTGCTGGCAAATTACCAATCGCTGATGCTGAGAAACTCCAGGAACACATTAAACAAAGCCGTAAAAAATGGGATATTTGATTAATAGCAACGCTATAATTGATTATCTGAGCAGCAATATTAAATGCAAACAAGTCAACAGGCGGACACTTGAACCATAAGCCAGCATTCCGAAAAATGAAATCTTCCTGCTGTCTCTATTAAAGCTTTTATAAATATTCAGTTCTATTTTATCGCAACTGTTTTTTTTGAACAAGTGCATTACCTTGCGAAAACAAGCTAAAGCGTACGCCGCCCCGGGTTTCAAAACTGTCTTTTTTTATTAATTGCCTGCTTTTCAATAGTTCAGAAAGTTCCTGGGGTTGATCTTCAACGGAATATGTAAGTACCCACAAACGCTTAACGGCATTGGGACAGCTCGTATTTAAAAGGCTATCCTTATAGATTACATCGAACCGCCCATCTATAACACCTAAATCTTTATAGTATTTTACCGGCAAGCCTGTTAAGTTGCCGGTATAAAGGGCATCGCCTTTTTCAAATTTTTTATTGATGGTTTCAATCCCCCTTTTAATATCATCATGCTGCGTGTAAGGCGGTTGGTGTATAAGTACAACCCTTGCCATTAATGCAGGAAGCAGTAAAAAGATAAAACCGATAACTTTTCCAAATCTCAGATGAGATAGCCCGGTGGTTAAAAACTCATAGCTAAATACGCACGTAATGACCAGGCCGGGGGTTAAGTACAAATATAAGCGGGTTTCGAATGGGTATAATTTAAGCCCGGATAAAGCAAGATGGACGCAAACCGGCAGTAATGTTAATATCATGAGATCGTATCTTCTGTACCTAACCAACAGTATGACACCCAGACCGAATAGTGCCATAATACAGCTCCCGATAAGTTGCCCGAAGTAAAAAAGAAAATAAAAAATGCCGTGAAAACGACCTGCTATCCAGCCCCAAAACGACGAATCAAAGGGCATAAAAGCACCCGCGTTTGACCAGTACCCAACCATTTTATGTTGTGTTGGATGGCTGTAGATAAACACAAAATAATATAAAGCAAAGAAAACACCCCAACACAAATTGGTGATTATAAAATGCCTGCCCAGGGGCCTATTTTCCGATCTTGATTTATAAAACAGGTATACATCAACCGTAAGCAGGATAATTGGTGTGATGTTGGAGAGATATATGCAGATTAAGCCCAGTACCAAAAGCTTATAGTAAAACCCCTTTAATGCCTTCTCTTGAATCAACAGATAATAGAATATGGTAATTACCAGAAGATCGACAATATACTGCTTGGCCTCGCTTGAGTAATAAATTATAGTTTGATTAAAAACAACCAAGCTCAATCCTAAAATAATGCTGTAAATGCTTTTGAAAAGCCTGCTTAGTATCCGGGCAAACAGGGGCAGGAACGCCAAATAGCAAATAAGCGGAAATACCTTAAGCGCATAATCTGATTTGGGCACCAGCGATATAAATGCTTTTTGAATAAGCAGGAACAACACAGGCGCAACCCCATTATAATCAAGAGGCCGGAACAGACCAACAGTATTACGGTGTATTAAATTAAGGGTTAATACAGCTTCATCAAGCCATACGCCCCGGTCGCTTAAAAATTGAATCCCCGCTAATACTATTGCAATTATAAAAAGGGCGTATAAAACAAATCTTTGGGTTAGGTATCTGTTCACTTACATTCCGGGTTAAGGCTTTTAGATTTGAGCCTAAACTACAAAAGTATTTAGATTTTTCCCCGAAAGCTAACCAACAAAAACCGGCACCGCACCTGTCGCCCCGAACATTGCCCTAATTCATAACCACCGAACTTACGGGCACCTCATCAGCATGCGAAAACGAGCGCGTGAAGCCCGCCTTGTAATAAGGCAACTTTTCGGTACGGTTTTGCGCCTTTAAACTTTGGTACATGCCCAGCATCGACCAGCCGTTACCCGGGTTACGTTCCAGGTCTTCGCGGAAAACTTTTTCGGCCTGCGGGTTATAATCGGTTTTGAGCAGGTAAGCCCCCAGAAACTGCCTTGCCGGGATAGGCCACTCGGCCGGTTCTGAATAAATCATGTTATCTTCTGTCTGCACTGCTTTTTTTAATGCCGCCATACCATCATCAAACTTATTGCGGCCAAGCAAAATAGCACCATCCAATATATTTTCAGCAACGGTGGCGCCATCCAGCGCGATATTAAAAGGAATATGCCGCTGTTTTAAAGACGCGTCATCAAGCCTGCCACGCAATAAAGCAAGCTGGGCCACGGCCGAATCCTGCCCGCCCGTATATAGAAATGCCATTCCGCGGGCAAAATGGTATAACACCCGCGCATAGGCCCAGTCGCCATTGGGGCCAACGCTGTCTTTCAGCAGTTCGTGCCATTTGCCAAGGCGCATCATGGTAAATACGGGCATCATGTACAGGTATTGCGAATAAGTATCACCTGCCGAAGGTTTTACCGCATTGCGGCAGCGTTGGGCCGCTTCCATCCCCCGCTCGTACATTGCCCCGTTAAAGGCACAAAGTGTTTCGACAGCGTAAAAATGAGAGTTTATTTTTGTGAGCTTTAAATTGGGCGCCAGGGCGGCATAAGTAACAATACATTTTGCTGCTTTTTCATTAACGTCAACGCCCTGAAAATATAAACCATTGCGCTGATAAACATGACTGGCCATATGTACCATATGCCCGATACCGGGGAACAACCTTTTTAAAGCCCCGGCATTGGCCAGCGCGGCGCCGGGGTTACGCGAAGCCTCGGTTAAGTGGATATAATAATGCAGCGCCGCCGGGTGCTCCGGATTGGTATTTAAAACGCCTTTGCACAAGGTAACCAGTTCGGCTGTCCAGGGTTTATCGGTACCGTCGGGCGCCCAAAAATCCCAGGGGTGAATGAGCATTACCGCGTCGATATACAGCATTTTAAGGTCGGCATCGGTTGGGTAGGCGAGCATCAGCTTCTTCAGATCCTGTGCATAAGCTTCATTATCGCTTGCGTTGGTGCCCCCCTGCGGGTAACGAAGGTTCATCGCCGCTATCAAGGCTTTTTCCTTTTCGGGGGCGCTGCCGGCAACGGCGTTCATTTGTTTCAAAACAGCAGGCAAACCGGCAGGAGCAACATAAGGTCCGCCGGCGTTATAGTAAGGGCCCAGGCTTAAAGCCTGCCCCCAGTAAGTCATAGCGGCCGAGGGGTCAAAACGCGACGCTTCTTTAAACGACGCGAATGCTTCCTTCATGTGATAGCTGTAATACATGGTTAAGCCCTGGTTAAAGTAAAACCGGGCGCTGTCATTACGGGCAGCAATGGCATAGCTGTGATGCCCCCAGCCGGGTAAGCGCTGTATAAATTTGCCATTCCCCGCTGTATCTGCATCCTGAACTACACCCGATCCGCACATTACCGGAACTACCGGTTTTGTTTTGCCCGATACTTTAAATTTTTTTCCCTGGAACGCAAACAAATAGGTAGCAAACAACACCACAGGGAACACAAATAACAGCGATGCCTTTTTCATGTTCGACTTTTTTAAATGAGGACTATAATTGGCAGGTATGAAAACCTATACTAATATAAGGTATTATAGGCAGGAATGGATGAGGGAATTGAATTGGGTTGGGTAGTCTATTTTGTTGAGCCGAAAGCAGATAAATGTAAATTAAGAAGTAGCGGTGAAATTTGTATTATTCCTAATCTCAATCAGTGAAGGGTATTAAAAATGACGGCATCCATCATAAAAACAAAGGACCGGCTTCACCGGTCCTCTGAATAGCATACCCAAGCAAAATTTACTTAAGCGTAAATTACATCCAGTGAAATAGGCACATTCAAAGCTTTGGAGATGATGCAATTTGCTTTTGCACCTTCAGCAATTTCTCTAAACCGTTGCTCACTGACACCTTCAATAGCGGTGGCTTTCAGGTTTAAAGCTATAGCTGTTATACTTAATGCCTGCATATCCAGGTCAAGAATGGCGTCGGTAGTCAGATCGCCAGGGGTATAACCGGCCTGTGTTAATGCTGCGCCCGTCGCCATGGTAAAACAACCGGCGTGGGCCGCTGCAATCAGTTCTTCAGGATTGGTACCTACGCCCTCGGCAAAACGGGTTTTGAAAGAATATTGTGTTTTATTTAATACGGTGCTTTGAGTAGTGATCTCGCCCTTACCATCCTGTAAGGTGCCGTTCCAATGTGCATTTGCTGTACGTTTCATGATTTTGTTTTTTGTTGTTGTGTCTTCCGACAGAACAAAAGTACCGTTGTCAATCGCATGAAATTTTAACCTGGGTTAAAATTGTAATGGAGGATTATCAGGAGATTGTCAAGTGTTTTGAAGTGGCTTGTTGTTCAATTTATCATACTAAATCACAGTGCTGGTAACAAACCATTACCTCCGTCGAAATTCAGCTCTATAAACTCAACGCCTATTTATCACATCTTTCTCCCATTTTTCAAACATCCTCTTCTCAAAATTATCCAAACCTTTAATTCTGAATAACCCAAGCAGGAGTAAAAACAGCGTTGCTCCGATGGTAAATGATCCGCCAATCCATGCAAGCTTATTGCCATTCCGTTTTTCAAACGACTCATAAACCGGCGAAAGCATTGTTTGCTCTCCTTCAGCAACATCATCGCGCGAGTTTATGGCCGCCTCGTAGTTGGCTACCTCATCATCATTAGGTAAGCGGGCCAGGTATATAAATTTGTTTAACGGTTTGTATTTGAAAGCTGTGTCGCAATCTTTTGCAAACTGACTGAAATAGAAATTCTTTTCACTCGTGGATAAACTATTGCTGATGGTTTTGTGGTATTTAAAAACAAACCACGCGGCGGGCTCTATTTTGGGGATTATAGGCTTTATCTTAAATTTATAACTCCGGGTTACAACCGCTAGCGCGCCGTACTTACCGGCCTCCCCGTATTTAGGCATCACCATAGTAGGATTGACATAACGCATCATCATTATCGAGTCGGCAGGTAATTTTTTTAAAAACAACATATTGCGCAGCGTATCATTAATGATCACCAGTGTTTTAGGGTTTACCCTATTTCGCATGACAGCTATCTTGCTGGTATCGGGGAAAACATGGTCAAAAACCGGAACCGCGGCATAAGCATCCATATTAAAATCTACATTATTTTTACCACTAACAGAAAATATCACCTTAAAGTGGGCCATATGCTTGTTAGGATACTTCTGTTTAACGGTATAATACTTAGTCGCCGGCACATAATGAACCTCGCTTATGCTATCCAGACGGGTTAGCTTACCGGTAGCTGATTCCAAATAATTTTGTGCGATACAGATAGGTACAGCAAATGTAAAACCGCCTACCATTAACAAAATAGTTATTGGATCACGACTGGTTGCTTTATATGCCTTTAATTGCCTCAACTTAGGAAAAAGCAAAAGCTGTGGCAAAACAAGACCTACAATACCGGGGATAAGAAAATCGGCATCTTTATCTTTCAGCGTAAAAACATTAAACCTGATAAGCAGCAGCCAATGCAAAAAGGTATAAATAATTATGGTGCAAAGGCCTATAAAAACAAAGGGTAAAAAAATATACTTAAACTTGGCTTTGAACTGGCGCATGTAAAGTTCAGGTTGTGATCAATAAGTTTTAAATATACTGAACGAAAAATTACAGGCAAAAAATTGTTCTGATTTATGAAACGCTCGCGGTAGCGTAGCCGCGGCACACGCCTATCCCTTTAAAATAAGGCAATAAAAAATTTTCAGAAAAAATTGCGTAACTCAGAAGTTACCCATACATTTACGTAACTTTAAAGTTACACATTTTAACAAGGCCTGTTAAATAATGAATTATTCAACTTAAAGATCAAAAAAATGACAACTACAGATTTCACAACAACCTTATTGGTAAACCAAAGCCCTGAAGAAGTTTTTGATGCGTTAAAAAATGTCCGGGGATGGTGGTCAGGCTTGCATTCGGAAATATTTGAAGGCGAGTCGGAAAAACCTGGCGACGAGTTTTCATTCTTTGCCGGCGACGGGGCGCACTACACCAAACAAAAACTTGTTGAATTGGTCCCCAACAAGAAAATAGCCTGGTTGATTACCGATAGCAAGCTAACTTTTACACAAAACCAAACCGAGTGGACCGGCACCAAACTTTGCTTTGACATTTCTGCCGAGGGCGATGCCACAAAAATTGTATTTACCCACGTTGGACTGGTACCAGAATTTGAATGTTATCACGCCTGCGCACCGGCATGGACACAATACATACAGGAGCGGTTGTTAAACTGGATAAATACAGCTACGGCAAGCAAAACAATGTCAGCGGCGCAGTAATGCGTGATTTGGTATATCTGTTTTCATATCATTGGCTCGCACATGTGGCAAGCCAATGATATGTTTTTTTATACAGTGAGTAAATTTATACTTCTGTATTATCCACTGGTCGAAGTTTAGAGACAGCGCAACTTCGTCTTAAAAGGAGTTAAGCTTTTAGTTTAACCCAGCTTGCTGATTCATTCGTATGATGGGCATTGTGCGTAATAACAATCAATATCGATGGAAAAAGCTATACCCGTTTATATATCTTTGAGAAACAAATAACCTTATGACAATAAAGTTGGGCAACTTCTTCCCCAAAAAATCAGTAGATGAACCACTATTGGAACTTGACGACCCAAGATGGTCGACGTTAGAAGGCGGTTACAGAGGAACATTATATGATGCTTCAAGAGCTTTGAAGCAACTTGAACTTGCAGACAATAAACAAACTGTAAACCTTATTTATCAGGAATTGTGGAACGAATTACATCACCAAGGAGATGTCGGCTTGGCATCATATTATTCGGTTCCTCATTTGGTTCGGATATCGCTGCAAAAACAAATTGTAGACTATAATATACTTGGGCTGGTTTCGGTTATCGAAATACAAAGGCACAAGAACAATCCACAAATACCAAACTCGCTAAAACCAAACTACAACAAAGCGATTGAAGATTTAGCAGATCTTGCGAAGCTTGCTATGAATCAATATTGGGATTTGGATTTAGCAGCAACGGCGTTAACAGCTATTGCATTAGCTAAGGGGCAAGTAAAGTTGGCAAATGCTATTCTGAATATGGATAGTGAAGATACCATAGATGAGTTTCTCGAATCCTATAGTTAGCCATTGGCGATATATTCCTTGATACAATGAAGAAAAAACTTTGTGGCTTAGAATTTAATATAGAGAATATAGAGCAGATCATTAACATGGGCGGCCCATGGATTTGCTCTATATACCTCGAAAACCATTTAATTTCAGACCATTGTGTTATCGACAATATTTTGGAAGATACTTATCACCAAAGAGTATATTTCATTAAATATCATCGTATCTCAAAATGGAAAGCGGATAACTTCTTTACTTTGAATTACTTTTCGGTTAATGATAATGAGATCCATCAATCAAAACGAAGGTTTGAAATGCTCTATCTTAAAAAATTTTGAATCCTGAAAGCATCGAGATATTCTATGCATTCCATGACAAAAATCAAGATAGAAGAGATGTCTTCGCAGTCTCTGAAAAATTTGATATAATATCAGAATATTTGAAATGACCCTAACTTTTCTGAAAGCTCACAACCAATGTCAGTGTTCAATTTTTGAAAAACAGGGTGTTCAACATTTTACGAGCCAAAATTACAACTAACTGACTATCAATACCAACCTGTTCAAAACAGCGAATAGATGATTTTACGGATTTTATAAACAACTGATTATCAACAATAATCAAATTACAAAAAACAACAAGTGTTCACACCTTAAAAAATTGAACACCTGCCAATCAATCTCCAACCTCTAATCACTAATACCAAACTACTCCATCATCAACCTGCGGATCAGCTCCGCGCTTTGGGCTTTGCCCTCTTCAAGCCGGTGGCTAAAGAATGCCTGTGTATCGTTAAAGTGTTTCTTATAACCCTCCATATCCCCATATCCGATAATAGCCGACCATTCCCTCACCGCCGAGTGAAACTCCAGGTCGTCGCCGCGGATGGTTTTATCGTACAGCGCTGTTTCCAATGATTCTTCCAGCAGCTCTTCGTTCTTGAAAAGGTATTCGGCAATGCCCAAACGCAGGCGGAAAGGCGGGGTTTGGCAAATAAGGTTATCATACGGGTTAACGCCGAGGTGGTACCAGGCATCAACCATGCTCAGGATACTGAGGTGCGAGTTTGGCTTTTGATGATCGGCATGCTGTGACAGCGAAAACTCCTTCATCACGGTATCATTAAGCATAATAGGCTTGCGGCTTTCGTGAAAAACAAAGTCGCGTGCGCGATAAAGGCGTTGCTTAAATGCATCGGCCTCTTCCTTGATCATCAGCTTAAACAACTCCGACTCCGATTCGGCATATCGCTTCACCTGTTGCCGGGCATACGGGTTGAGGATAGCCAGCCCGGCATAAACGTGGGCCTTGTAACTGAAGATCCGGAGCGTGGTCAGGATCTTCACATTATCTATCCCCCCAATATATGAGGCGTTTTCCCAGGGGAAAAACCCGGCCGATTTCCAGGCGGTGCCCATGCTCTCAAAACCAACGTGGGTAACGGCCTGGGTATCGGCTACAATACGGTCGTGCTCGTGGTAGTCGGCAATTTCAACTATATTGCTGCCAATGGCTGTAAACAGGTCATACATGCGCTGGTAGGCATCGGGCGTTGAGCGGTGCGGGATCAGGATGAGCGTTTGCCCGGCGGGTTCAAACCCCGGGCCGTGCATCCCATGAAAGGTAACTATCTGGGCATCGGCAGGCAGGTGCTTTTCAAAGGTGGCAATCTCCGGGGACTTAACCGAAGTTTGCCCGGCCACAATGGCACCGTACTTGGTTGAAGGGCCATACTCGGCAACCACACGCTCCATGCTATCGGCCTCAACCGAATAGATGATCAGGTCGTTGATGCGGGCAACGTCGCTGCCGTGATCCATAACGGTGATGCCGTGGGGCGTAAGCTCTTCTTCAAGCTTTTCACGGTTGGCCGGCAGGTCGCAGCCCGAAACGGTGTAACCAGCCTTTGCGAAAGCCTTTGCGTACAGGCGGCCCATGTCGCCTAACCCAATAATACCTATATTCATGCCGCTAATATAACTATGAGTAGGTTAATTACGTACGAAAGCTTATTTTAGCCTCAAAAACGCAGGGTGCATATAATAAAAACCGTAAACATCCTGTTTTGTTAATAGCATATACCTAATTTTACATTTGATGAACAAGCATTTACTACTTACGATAACGGTTTTAATAGCGATGATAACGGGGAGTGTTGCGGCAACTTTTGCACAGGACAGCACCAGGAAAAAAACCGCTACCTTAAAACCCAATGCTATTCCGCCCATTGTAAGATCGAGCCCGGCAGCGCTTAAAAATCCGGCTGCAACGCCGCAACAACCGGCTAAATCTGCTTATACCCTGCCCAAAATCAGTGCTGCTGCCGATTCGGCCCTGCAAAAAGATAAAAGCCTTAATGGCCAGTACAAATACCTGCTCAGCAAACTATACCACTATCAGCAGCCGCTGGTTGCCGCCCTGTGGAAAAACATGAAGGATACCCTCAACACCGAGCGCCGCCAGCTTAAAGAGGCCAGGGCCAAACTTGCCGAACAGGGTAAAAATGTTGAAAGCCTTAAATCTGACGCAAGCAGTAAGGAGCAAGCCCTTAATGAATCAAATGCCAAACGCGATGAGATAAGCCTATTAGGCATTCCGTTTACTAAAGCAACATACAACCTGGTAATGTGGGGCTTGGTTATTGTTTTTGGAGTGGTTGCCGTTATCGTGATAGCCCGCTCGGGCGCACACAGCCGCGAAGCCAAATACCGCATCAAGCTTTACGAAGAGCTTGACGAAGAATACAAAGCCTATAAAGCTAAAGCCAACGAAAAAGAGAAGAAACTTGCGCGCGAACTTCAAACCGAACGCAATAAGCTTGATGAGCTGTTAGGCAGAGGGTAATTTTTTTTGATTTCGGAATTACACACACTTCATGTCATTGCGAGCGAAGCGTGGCAATCGCATACTATACAGGGGCTGATATGCCTTGCTACGAGATTGCCGCGTCGCGCCATACACACAGGCAGCCCCGCTCCTCGCAATGACATAATTTTATAAACATCATGCCCAACACCAATCTCCTTTCCCTTATAACCCAACTGCGTTCCATTGCCGATACAGGTCTGCTATACGCCAAAAACGAATACGATATTGAACGTTACCAGGAACTGCAACAACTGAGCACTAAAATGTTTGATAAGGTAAGCGGCTATGGTGCGGAGACCATCAACCTGCTATTTCCACAGGCAACGGATTACCCTACTGCCAAAGTTGATTTACGCGGCATCCTGATATCGCCGGATAACAAGATCCTGCTGGCCAGGGAGAGCGGGGATGGAAAATGGTCGTTACCCGGTGGATGGGGCGATATAGGCTATACACCTAAGGAAACCATAGTAAAAGAGTTTTGGGAGGAAACCGGCTTGCAGGTTACTGCCGACAGGCTGCTGGCCGTATTTGATAAAAAAATGCACCCACACCCGCCACAGCCTTTTTATGTGTATAAAATGGTTTTCTACTGTAAAGCCATAACCACAGAATTTAATAAAGGCTTTGATGTGCTGGACGTGCAGTATTTTGACATCAACAATCTGCCCCCACTATCGGAAGACCGGATCCTGAAAAGCCAAATCGAACTGCTCTATCAAAAGATCATTACTAACGATATCAGCGTTTGGGCAGATTGATTAATGCTAACTGCGCCAACTCATATCTAACCCAAACTGTTACTGCAACTGTCGCTGCTACTAAAAAAACTACTCCTTCAAATCAGGCAGCGTACGTTTATCAGCCGGTAGTGCCAGATACTTCTTGTACGAATCATTGATATAAACCGCCATGGAAGGGCCGTTGTTATTTTTGACAAACTCGTATGAAGGCCTGTAAATAGTCATGAAGTTCTCCAGCTCCTGTCCGCGCAGCGGGATAATGCTTTGTACGTAATTCATGGTAAACACTTCGTCAACATGGCGTTCTTCTTCCTCGTGTTTAAAGTACTTTTTAAGGCGGCGGGCATCTTTTGCCTCCTTGCTAAACCACGATGTAGGTGATAGCGGATAAACTTTAGCGCGGGTATACACTTCCGGATATTCTTTGTGAGCGTCAAATGTTTGGCGTTTGGCGCTGATATTAACCTGCCTCAGGGCTATGGTTTGGGCAACCATCTCTATTTTCTTGTTGGTAAAATCGGTTACATATAAGGTATCTGACACATAACCCGGAGAGCTAAAAATCAGGGTGTGCCCTGTTTCTGTACGGATACTGAAATTACCTTTACTATCGGTAAGTGTCATTTGCCTGTTTTGGTTGTCTCGCACAAAAACATCGCTCATTTTATTGTTTTTGCCCGACTCAACAACAGTCCCTTTTACAGTGGTTTGAGCATTTACGGTATAAGCCCAAAATAGAAATGCAGATAATATAAGGTATGGGTATTTCATAGCAGATTATTTGTGCTGTAAATTAAACTTATTTTTTGTTCCAAAGGTTTTCATTTTAACACTTTTTCACCGCTGCGTTAACTTAAATGACAAAACACTGAATCAGCTTATAATATAGTGCAAAAAAAACGCCCCATCAAATTGATGGAGCGGATGGCAAGTCATTATTGTTGTATATGTCCCGGTATCGTTTTACTCAGGATTTAGGTTAATATCGGTTAACTTTAAAATCAGAGATCCCACCACTCATATGGATCAGGATCCTGTTTTTTGCGGCATCAAAGCCATCGGTTTCGTAGTCGTTATCACTCTTTTTACTAAAGCCCTCAAACTCGTTTGATGAGAGGCCGGTATTGGAGGTGATACGGCATGCAGCACCTTTTGGTACCCTTATAGTAACCTCAGACGCGCCGGTTGAAACCTCTATATTAGTATTGGCAAGAGGGGCTCCAAGCTTCACATCAAACGATGCTGCACCGCCCTTTAAAGATAAGCTTTTTATTTTAAATTTTGAAAGATCAAAATTTAAATCTGTTGCACCTGTAGTTACGTCAATATCCCAAACCGGATTGGTGTTTAATTTGATGTCGGCCTTATTGTTTTTGCGGTCGTCGGAGTCAAAATGAAAACCTTTATTATTTTTCAAATTAAGGTTAAGCACATATACCGAATCATCCTTACTATGGTTAAAGGTATACTTACCGTAAAGTTCCTGCGTTTGGGCATTGAACAAATCGGCAGTGCTATCGCTTAAATTATAAATGGTACCGCCGCCGCTGATGTTAAGGCGGGCATGTTTAATATCCGCAGTATACTCCTGTTTAAAAGTTTTATCGCCGCCTATTTTAACCACACCCTGATCGGTGTTGGTAGTATCGCTATCATCGTCATCGTCGTTGTTATAATCATCGCTGTGGAAGGTCCATGCATTTGGCCAAAAATGGTAGCGTTTGCCAAAGTTGCCAAATACCAGCAATGCAAAGCAGCCTACTACAACCGCCAGCTTCAGGATAGTAGCTAATGGCGACCGGTTGCCTGCAAATACCAGGCTGATACCCCCCATTATTAAAAATATAGGCCATAGGTACAGGAGGTTCATCCAGTCGAAATTTATTACGTGGAAGTTATCCAGCAGGAATACCACTCCCAACAACACCAGGATCGCGCCCGGAACAAGTTTATCGCTTCTCATAATATTATATAGTTGGAGGTGTATCTTTTGTTTCTGTTTCTTCTTTAGCAAGCTCTGTTTCGGGGGCATTGGTTACCTCGTTAGCATGCCAGCTTTGTTTTTCCCATGGCTGTTTTTTTACTCCTGAAATTATCAGGGCAATACCGGCGCCTACCAGCATTACGGGCCAAAGGCTTTCAAAATCCCAGTCGGGCATCAGGTCAAGCTCGTTAAGCAGGAATATCGAACCCAAAAAGATCATCGCCACGCCAAATATTAACCCAACTGTTGAAGCCTGCTTTTTAGGAGGATTTACAAATGGCGGAGGATTAAAAGGCCGGTTGGCAAATTTCGGGTCGTAAAATGGCCCCGATTGCGATGCATTTGTAAAAGGATTATCCTGCGGAGGCACCCTGTAATCAACGCCGGGGGTAAAGTCAAAGCCTTTCTTGGGCAATACTATCCATAGTACTATATATATAGGTAAGCTAAAGCCTTTTAAAATAAGGGTTACCAAAAATATCGCCCTGATAACTGCCACGTCCGTGCCAAAATGCTCGGCAAGGCCCGCGCAAACACCGCCTATTACCTTTCGGTGTTCATCGCGATGAAGTTTCTTTTCCATAATTTATGTTCGTTTATGTTTTAAGTTGATTTATCATAACTGGCCCGGCGCAGGTTTGATGATGATTTCGTCGACATTGGCACCTGTGCTCATCCTGTAAATATTGATGATTGCCGATGCTATGTCTTCGGGCAGCACCATAGTATTTGGGTCAACCACCGCGTCTTTCCATGAATCCGTTAACGTTGATCCCGGAATTACGGCGGTAACTTTTACACCATGCTCCTGCATCTCGAGCCTCATTACTCTTGTTAGACCTAACAACGCATACTTTGTTACACTGTAACTCCCCGCTTGTGGTACAGGGTTTATTGCGGCTACCGAACATATATTAAAAAAGTGTCCGTTACGTGCCTTTGCCATGGTTTTACCAAAATAACGGTACAACTCATAGGTCGGCATCAGGTTGGTATTCATCTGAATTGGAAGGGTATCCTCGTTATCATCCAATATACTTGCGGGGATGAACGTGCCTAAATTATTTACTACAACATCAATAAAGCCAAATTCTGCTTCTGCTGCAGCTGCAAATTTCAGGAGTTCGGCTTTATTGCTGCCATCGGCCTTCATAGCAAAAACCTTTACCCCGGCATCAAATTGTTCAAGCTCATCTTTAAAATTCAATAATTCCTGCTCGTTCCGCGAACAAATTGCCACGTTCAATCCTTCATTAGCAAAAGCAATTGCAATTGAGCGGCCCATGCCTTTAGTTGAACCGGTGATGAGTACGTTTTTCATATTGTTTAAATTAATTTTTATAGTTAGTGAAGCTTTATGCCCGCAATTTACGTAAGCAGAGTAATTGAAACGCTTATAAAATTGAATTTAAATGACTGGTTTTAACACCTGACCATTTAGGCTTAAAGGTAAAAAGCGTATTTTTAACCGATTTTTTATGCATCTACATGTTTCATAGCTTAGGAAAATATATACTCTTACTGCGTTTAAGTTTCAGGAAACCCGAAAAATTCAGTGTATACTGGGCCGAAATCATGCGTGAGATGGTTTCGGTGGGTATTGGCTCTTTGGGCATTGTTGCTATTATTTCGCTTTTTATTGGCGCGGTAGCTACCATCCAAACGGCTTTCCAGCTTATAAGCGATTTTATCCCCAAAACAGTGGTAGGCGGTATTACCCGCGATTCAACTATCCTGGAGTTTAGCCCAACCATATCGGCACTGGTTTTGGCCGGCCGTGTAGGCTCGGCCATGGCATCGCAAATTGGCACGATGCGCGTTACCGAACAGATAGACGCCCTGGAGATTATGGGTGTAAATGCCCCTGGTTATTTGATATCGCCCAAAATCATTTCCGGTGTTACCATGATCCCCTTATTGGTTATTGTTTCTGTAGGTTTAGGATTAACCGGCGGCTATATTGCCTGCTGGGCATCAAATGATGTATCAACCAACGATTATTTGAGAGGCCTGACCGACGGATTTAACCCGGTTATTGTCACCGTTTGCGCCGTTAAAGCGATATCATTCGGCTTCGTAATTACCTCCATATGTTCATACCAGGGCTTTTATGTTAACGGCGGATCACTTGAGGTTGGCCAATCTGCAACACGCGGAGTGGTGTGGAGCTGTATCATGATCCTGTTTTGTGACCTTATCATTTCACGCCTGTTACTATGATCGAAATACAAGACGTATATAAAAGCTTCGGCGAAAACGAAGTACTGAAGGGCATCACCGCAATTTTCCATCCCGGAAAAAACAACCTGATCATCGGTGGGTCTGGTTCTGGTAAAACCACTTTGCTTAAATGCATTGTTGGGCTGCATGAACCTACTAAGGGCGATGTGATTTTTGATGGCGAGAATTTTACCAATATGAATTTTGAGCAACGCGTGCCCATCCGTACTCAAATAGGGATGCTTTTTCAGAACTCGGCCCTTTTTGACTCCA
Organism: Mucilaginibacter metallidurans; assembly: GCF_003286435.2. Taxonomy (NCBI): domain Bacteria; kingdom Pseudomonadati; phylum Bacteroidota; class Sphingobacteriia; order Sphingobacteriales; family Sphingobacteriaceae; genus Mucilaginibacter; species Mucilaginibacter metallidurans. The sequence goes on along the minus strand of NZ_CP043449.1, from coordinate 7,370,959 downwards.
TGACGGTTGAGCAAAATATCATGTTTCCGCTTAACCTGTTCACCGATCAATCAAAAAGCGAAAAACTTGACCGCGCCAACTTTTGTCTCGAAAGGGTTAACCTTGCCGGCAAAAACAAATTATATCCATCCGAACTATCAGGAGGTATGAAAAAACGTGTGGGTATCGCCCGCGCCATTTCCATGCAACCTAAATATCTGTTTGTTGACGAACCTAACTCGGGTCTTGACCCGGTAACATCTATCCTGATAGATGAACTGATTGCCGAACTTACAGCAGAGTACAGCATTACTACCGTAGTGGTAACCCACGATATGAACTCGGTAATGGGGATTGGCGATCACATCATTTTCCTTCACCAGGGTAAAAAATGGTGGGAAGGATCGAATAAGGAAATAGCCAAAACCGACAACAAAGAGCTCAACGAATTTGTATTTGCCAGTCCGTTTATGCGGGCAGCGAAGGCTACTTTGTAGTTGGCCGTTTTCAGTGGCAGTAAGCAGTGTGTGCAGAGTTATCTGCATGTATTTTTATAATAACTATATTTGCAACCAATTTATTGACTGGGGCATGCAAACTGCCAACAGCATACTGCAAACTGAATAAGAATGATCCAATTACTTACCCCAACGCACTGGAAAGATTACGAACTGATTGATTGCGGCGACTTTGAAAAGCTGGAACGTTTTGGGAATATCATACTCATCCGCCCCGAGCCTCAGGCGGTTTGGAACAAAACCCTGCCCGCTTCAGAGTGGCAGCGTTTACACCATATTAAATTTAAAGGCCGTTCGGCAACATCAGGCGAGTGGTTGAAAAAAGATCCTAAAACTCCCGACCGCTGGCATATCGAATATAAAAACAAGGAAGCCGCCATTAAATTCAGGCTGGGCCTTACCTCGTTTAAACATGTTGGTATCTTCCCGGAACAGGCTGTAAACTGGGATTACATTAGCCAAAACATTAAACGCTTTAAAACGCCAGATCCTAAAGTACTTAACCTGTTTGCCTATACCGGTGGTGCTTCATTAATTGCCCGCGCCGCAGGTGCCGATACCACTCACGTTGACTCTATTAAACAAGTAGTTACATGGGCCAATGAAAACCAGGAAATTTCAGGACTCAAAGATATACGCTGGGTTGTTGAGGATGCCCTGAAGTTTGTTAAACGTGAATTGAAACGCGGTAAAAAATATAACGGCATCATTCTCGATCCGCCGGCATACGGCAATGGCCCTAACGGCGAGAAATGGAAACTGGAAGATAATATCACCGAAATGATGCGTGATGTAACCCAACTGCTCGAACCTGAAGAGCACTTCCTGATCCTGAACACTTACTCCCTTGGATTTTCATCTGTAATAGTCGAAAACCTCATTAAAAGTTCGTTCCCGCAGGTGCAAAACCTCGAAATTGGCGAGCTTTACCTGCAGGCAACAGCCGGGCCAAAACTACCTTTAGGGGTTTTTGGAAAGTTTCATAAAATTAAAAGTAATTAATTTCCAATATCTATCTTTGGCGGCGACCGAACCAACACAATTGCCGCTATATAAGTGGCTGGAGATTAAATTAACTAAATACGCCTTACATACACCTGCATTATATTGAACGTTAAAACAATGAAATTAAAAACGCTTGTACTATCCGCTACATTTGTGGCATCGGCAGCTTTGCTTTTAAACAGCTGCTCTCAAAATGGCAACAGTGCCAAAATCGACGGTAAAAAAACCGCCGCTGCAGTTAAAGGTGATTCGGCCCAGGCTGAAACAGCAGATACCTTAAGCGTTAAAAAATCTACCTACCCTCCTATCGATAAAAAGCTGTACGATTCGTTGATGAAATTCAATGCGCATGGTGATACTACAGGCAGGTGGCCAGTAAAAAATACGCCTTATCCAATTGGTGGAGCTATTTTACCGTTCAAACGTGTAGTTGCTTATTACGGTAACTTATACTCAAAAAGAATGGGCATTTTGGGCGAATTACCGCCAAACGAAATGCTTGCCAAATTAAAAGGCGAAGTAAAACATTGGGAAAAGGCAGATCCTAAAACTCCTGTTCAACCCGCGTTGCATTACATTGCCGTTGTAGCCCAGGGCGATGGTGGTAAAGACGGCAAATTCCGTTACCGTATGCCATTTAAACAGATCGACAGCGTATTGGTACTGGCTAAAAAAGCCCATGCTATTGTATTTTTAGATGTACAGGTAGCTTTAAGCAACATCCGCGCAGAATTACCACTACTTGAAAAATACCTGGAATTGCCACAAGTACATTTTGGTATGGACCCTGAGTTTTCAATGAAAGACGGAACTCATCCGGGTAAAAAGATTGGCACTTATGATGCCGATGACATCAACTACGTATCAGACTATCTTGCCAAAATTGTTAAGAAAAATGGACTGCCGCCAAAAATCCTGATAGTTCACCGCTTTACTAAAAAGATGGTGACCAATTATAAGAGTATCAAATTGCACCCGGAAATTCAACTGGTAATGAACATGGATGGCTGGGGCGAACCTGACCTAAAAACCGGCACTTACCGCTACTTCATTAACCAGGAGCCGGTACAGTTTACAGGCTTTAAATTGTTTTACAAAAACGACATCAAAAAACCACCTCACCACATGTTAACCCCTGAGGAGGTTTTATCAAGATACAAACCATACCCGATTTATATCCAGTATCAATAAGTCGAGAGTCTTAAGTTCTAAGTCAGAAGTCCTGGGTAAGTAATAAAATTTATTTACCCGGGACTTTTGCATTTAAAGCTATATACTTGAAAAATCAATTTTGACTTAGAACTCCGAACTTAAGACTTCAGACTAAGAACTATGATAAAATGGGGCATTATTGGATGCGGGCGTATTGCACACAGGTTTATGCAGGGCTTTGCTGCCGTTCCGGGTATCAAACTTGTAGCTTCGTACTCGCGCAGGCCCGAAACTGTTAACGCTTTTGTTGCGCGATACGGCGGTATTGCTTGCCAAAGTATTAATGAATTGCTTGCGAGCGATATTGATGCAGTTTATATAGCTACCTTGCCTGATAGCCATGCCGCTTACAGCATTGCCGCACTTAAAGCGGGCAAGCATGTGCTTTGTGAAAAACCGGTCACTGTTAATCTTGCCGAACTGGAGGAGGTACTTGTTGTTGCCAAACAAACCGGCTTGCTTTTCATGGAAGGCATGAAACCACCCTTCTACCCTTTATACAGCAAATTAAAAGAACATATTGCTAATGATCCTATAGGCCCTGTTGGCTATATACGCGCCGGATCGGCCGTGGCCGATTGTCCGCCCGATCATCCAAATTACAATCTTGAACTTGTCGGCGGTAGCCTCATGGGGATTGCTATTTATGAAGCTTTTTTAGCACTCGACTGGCTCGGCCCCATGCAGGACATCCAAACCATGGGCAGGTTTGGTGAAACCGGGATTGATATGTTTGCCATTTTTCAAACTTTGCATCAAAATGGATATGCCCAATTGTATTGCGGTTTTGATATGCACGGCAAAGGCGATGCGCTGATAGTAGGAACATTAGGCCACATAACCATCCACAAAAACTGGTGGAACCCGGCAAAGGCAACTATCAGCTACCTTGATGGCCGTACCATAGAACTGGATGAACCATTTACCGCCGGAGGGTTAAATTATGAGATCATCCATTTTTGCGAGCTTATAAGGCAAAGCCAAACAGAAAGCCCGGTACTACCACATGAACTATCCAGGCAGATGATTGCTATGATAGATCAGGCGAGGGAGCAAATAGGGTTAAAATTTCCGGTGGAAAAGTAGAATCTATAATAAACTTTGCTGGCGCAAGTTTTGTGCGATAGCCTGAGCACGGCTAACTTGTGCCTTCTACGTCATGCAAAGGGACAAAGCAGGAAAAGCACAAGTCAGCCACCCACATACCCAGGGCTCAAGACTTGCGCTAAAAATACTCCATAATAAAATCCGAAATTCTATTTACAGTTTCGCTGAGTTTAGCACCGGATTCTGGCTCGCGTTTACCTGGTAAGTATAAATAGCATTCTGCTCATCAACTTCAACAATACGATACCCTTTGTAATCGGTTCCCCAATCACCGCCTATATGCGAGTCGAAAAAATGAGGAAGTTTATCAGTATAACGTACGCCATCCAGCAGGTGATCATGACCATGAAAAACGGCTTTTACCTTAGGATAAGCATGCAGCAATTGGATAGTTTCGGGACAGTCGACAAATACATCATTCTTAACCCATTTGGTAGGCGGGATGTGCAGTATCACAAAAACTATCTTTTTATCTGCAAATTTGTCTAATGATGCTTTCAGAAAAGCATTATTGGGGCAGGTATAAACGCCTTTGGTATCGGCAGTGTGGGCCAGTACGAGGCCTATATCGCCAAACTCTACCGTGTATTTATCTTCATAACCAAAAGCATTCTTCCAAACTGTGGCATCAGCAAAATCATGATTGCCGGGGATGGTATGGTAGGGGACATTTAATTTATCAAGGTATTTTGTTTTGATCTCCGGGAGCAGGTCCGGGCGATTGTGTACCAGGTCGCCGTTCACGATAACAAAATCAAGGTGGTTTTTGCTATGATCCTCGTTTAGCCATTTAACCATGTTGCCGGTGTGTAAAGCAAAGTCAGTTTCCGGCTGCCCGTAGTGAATATCAGATGCTAAAGCAAACCTTAATTTTAGTTTGGCTTTAGTGGCACGGCTATACCGGTTATTTTCGGCAGCAAAACTGTTAACAGCAGGTAAAAGACTTAAAGCGGCAACACCTGTTAAGGCAGTGCCAAAAAATTCGCGGCGCGAAGTCATAGGTTATTATTTTACGGCAAAGGTAGGCTTGGGGTGTTAAATGAAAGTTAAGAAAACATCGAATTTGAAGTGTATTGTAATATACCGTAAGAAGTTTACTCCAGTTTTAACGGCGGACCCACTATTTGCATATCATGGTCGTTAAAAATTTTGGCGAGTTCCTGTTTTGTTGGTTCATGATCCAATGCTTGCATTGTTACAAAAAAATCTTCAAGCTTACCAGCAGGTTGAAACGTAACCGTCATTTTTCCTTTTTCAGATACTTGCGTCCATGCATGTGGTACATTTCGGGGTAAAAAAACACTATCGCCTGTACTTAAATGGAACTTATCTTCACCAACCTGGAAGTAGTAGGCGCCATCTAAAACATAAAATATCTCGTCTTGCAAGGGATGCACATGCAATGGAGTACCCCGGCCTTGCGATAAACTTGTTTGTTCAAAAATAGCCAGGTCGCCGTCGGTATCACTGCCAGATACTTTCACATCCATTATATTTGAATTGACCCCTTTTAATTTAATATGCCCATGTATACGACCTTCTCCCGCACTTATTTTAAATCCTTTGTTTACCCGCATAAATCTCTTTACACCTGTAGAAAAGGATGTTAAAGGCATTGCAGCAAAAGCTAACATGGCAGTAATGAAATTATTTCTTTTCATGGCGAAGCGCTTTTATATCGGTTTATAAAAAGAAACTCGTTAATATCTTACCTTATTGATATAAAAGTAGTTATAATTATTCAGTTACGCTAATCCCTAAGTATTCTTACGTAATTGGAGTGCCGTTTTAGTTGATATATATTTGAGGGCTTTAATATTGCCCGCAAACATTCACTGGTTAGATGGGCATATACCGAAAAGCTCGGGGGCCGAGGTCATAGGATATTATTTTATTTATAAACGTTGCCTTGTGATGTTAAATAAAAGTTAAGAAACTATTTGAATCAGAATTTCAGAATGCTTGAATTTTCAGAATTAAACATATCACATTCCGGACATTCTGAAAATTCTGATTCAGACAATTTACCTCAACCCCTTTTCTTTTAAAAACTTCACCAGTGCCGCAGGATGATCAGTTTGCAAACCTTTCAGGCCCACTGCAAGAGCTTTATTCCAATCCGCAGGGCCTTCACCTGCACTTTGGATATCAGGCCAAACCGGGATGTGATATTCTCCGGCCAAGGCTACCATATCAGTAGTGTATTGATTATAAGACCCGTCAAGAATATCGGGATGATACTGATCAATGAATTTTTTCATATCTCCGGTATTTTTAACACTATCGGGCAGGCTCAGCATTAGCGGCATTTTGGGGGCAGCTTTTCGCCAACCTGTAAATTGAGCGGCGCTGTTGATATAAACCAATACCTGTTTTTCCATACCATACTCTTTGATCATCTGATAGGCCTGTTCGGGATCGGCGGCTTTAAAATCAAGGTAGATGCCTATCCGGTTTTTACACAATTGCAGGATCTGCTTAAAGGTTGGGATCCGGAATGCCTGTTTACTTGCTGTATCTTTGCTTTCAACCTTTAACTGCAGCAACTCGGCAAGAGTAAAATCCTTCAGTTGCCCTTTACCATCAGTCATGCGGTTAATACTGCCGTCATGCATACTTACCAGTTCACCATCTTTGGTAGTACGCAGGTCTATCTCTACATAATCAGCCTCATTTTTTATTGCCTCCTTATACGCTTCAAGTGTGTTCTCCGGATAAACGACATGATCGCCGCGGTGGGCAGCGACTATAAACTTATGCCTTGAAACGGGAGCCGGGTTGGCCTGCCACCCATCACCGGGCAACAGCCATAGTAACCCTAAAATTGTTAATAATTGAAAACGCATCGTTATTTATTTTTTACCTGTAACACTATTTATCGCCTCCCCCACTTCATGACTTGCCGCGGCTTTAAAATCAAAGCCCAATAAATTGGCTATGGTTTGAGCCAGTTGCTTATGATAAGTTGTTTCACCTTGTTTCATTTCTCCTGATGCCGGGGTATCCGGGCCAATAACGGCAAACCAGGTTTGCTCTGAATGCAACACGTCCGACCCATGGTCATGCCATTTTTTCATTGGCTCATCCCCCCTGCCGTGGTCGCAGGTGATGATCAGGATAGTTTTGTTTTTATAAGCAGGCTCTGACTGGATATAATCCCAAAGTTGTTTTATAAAGCCATCATCCTGTTTAATACGATCAAGGTAAAACTTATAATTGCCTGCATGGGCCATATCATCCGGTTCATCAAATGAAATATACAATGCACGCGGCTTGTACTGCATCATATAGTTTTTGGCAAACTCAAATGTCAGGAAGTCGATCCGCGTTGAATCGCTGATATAACGGGGTGCTTCCAATTGCAGTTCATTCAGGTGTTTCAGGCGGTCATTCATCCCCGCAATTTCTAAAGGCATAAAACCCGCGTTAACTAAAATACCGGCACGCTGAGGGCTCAGGATCTGTGAAAAGCGTTCCCATGATGCAAATGCAGCCACCTTGTTTTCAAAACCTTTTTGTTTGTTCAAAAACTCAAGCACATTCATGTTTGGGTTATAGATACCATCGTTGGTGTTCATCCGCTTATCGGGGAAACCGGTAAATATTTCATTGTATCCCGGGTATGAAAAATGATACGGGTTGGCTATTTCATCCTTGCTGCCCAGATCACGGTTTCCATACAGTTGTCCTTTTTCAACTACCGTGCTCCAAAAGAAAGGCATCAGCAGTTTTCGACGATCGGCTGCGGCCTCCGTCCAGAAATTCTTACGCACATCATTCTTATCATGCGTATCATTTGAGTTGATAATGGCCGAATCGGCACCACGGAAAACTTCCTGCCAGCGTAAACCATCGATAGTGACGATAACTACGTTTTGGGTTTTATGCTGGGCGCTTAAGGCCGAAAACGACAAAGCGAATAATGCAAATAAGATAACTTTTTTCATGGCTTTTGTATTTAATGATAAAGGCCCCTGATTAGCGGGGCCTTTATGCAGATTAATTAAAACGTATAAGCTGAGGTTATTTAAGCAACCACATAACACCGTTAATATCATCGCTGCCACCAAACTGAGCGGTTAATGCAGCGTTGTAATTAGTAGCGTTAACAGTACGCTCTGATTGAGGATATTCAAAACGTTTAGGGATACGGCTACTGTTACCTGTACCCGGACCGGTCGTAAAGGTTGGTACACCCGTACGGCGATAGTTAAAATAAGCCTCTAAACCAGAGTGACGGAACATAGCAAGATATTTTTGTTGCAGGATCTGGGTTAAACCAGTGGCTCCGGTTGCGTATTTTACACTGGCTTGAGCGTAATAAGCATCCCAGTCAACGTTAATAGTATAAGTTTCGTAGTTAGTTGGTTTAGCAGGGCTTGCATCAGAACCGGTTGGCTTATAGAAATAAGCAGTAAATGCTGCTTTACCAACCGGGATTGAATATGCCTGAAATGACGCCTGGATACCTTTAATGTAATAGGTTTCTGCATTACCGGTTGCCCAGCCAAGGTTCAAGCCTTCGGCTATATTGAACATCAGTTCGGGATAACCAATCTGGATGCTTGGTTCACCAACATAGGTTGAATAATAACGTTTCCTATTCAAGAATGAATATTTCTGCAGTGTAGCATTATTGTACATCACACCAAGGTCTAAACCAGGATCGGCACCTATGAATGAGGAAAATGCAGTTGGGCTTTGTTTCAATCCATCAACATTATAACGGGCCGGCTCAGCAGTTACGAATACACGTGGGTCTTGCAACTGTGTAAGCAAGCTGATATAAGTTGCCGAAGTATTTTGCCTCGAACCGTTTTGACCAAAGTTGTCAGGGTTTTGAGGGTAATAGTTACTTGGAGCAACAAAAGTATATTGCAGGTTATCATCATTACTGGCCATCAGCGGATATTTGGCAGGATTACCAATGATGTTTGCAAACTGAGCTTTAACATCAATATCAGCCGTTTTTTTGCTTAATTCAATAAGCAACCTTACCCTGAAAGTATTTACAACTTTTTGCCACCTTGCAAGGTCGTTGCCTAAATAGATGTCATTTGATAGAGCAGCGCCAACACCTGTACCGCCAACCGAGGGATTGGCGATCAAAGTGCTCATATCAGCATTTGCCGACTCAAGCCATGCTAAACACTGTACCATCACATCTTTCTGTGCATCATATTTTGGAGTAAGATTATCCAAACCTTTTAATGCATCGGTCATTGGGATATCACCTTCTTCAAGGCTCATCTTGCTAAAGAAATATGCTCTGAAAAATTTACCTACGGCTTCGTAAGGGTTTACAGCTGCGCCACCAGTTGCTGCGGCACGCTGCTCCATCACGATAACGTTTTTTAATGCGTTGTAATAATTGTCGCCACCACTTGCAAAACCGTCATAGCGATTGTTGCCGTAGTAGTCATAGTTATAAAGGTAGTACTGGCCGTAAATCTCGTTTTCTGACTGCGGCAGATCTGCCATTTTATTCAATATACCATTGAATAACAGCGAAGCTGGTACTGTACTTGGTACATTTGTGTTTTTTGTAAGATCCTCGAAACTTTTCTTACAGCCTGTAGTGGTTGCAAGTGCAAGTGCGGGTAATACAAGAGCTTTTAATATCTTTTTCATGATCGTCTTTCGGTTTGGTTAGAATGATACATTTAAGTTAAAACCATAGCTACGTACTGTAGGCGACTGCAATACTGTTGAAGAAGTAGCATAGTTATACTGATCTAAATCCACATCCTTGAAGCGTTTGTCTCCGTAGAAGTATAGCAGGTTACGGCCATAAACCGATACCGATGCCTTTTTGATGAATGATTTATCAAGCCATGCTTTAGGGAAATCATACCCAACTGTTACTTCACGAAGTTTTGAGAAGGTTTTGCTCATCAGGTTTGACTCATCAACATTGTAATATTTACTTACATAATCCTGAACCAATACTGTTTTGCCGTTAGGGGCATATTGCAAAGCACCGTAGTTAATAATTTTACCGGTAGCAGGGTCATAGTTTATAGCGGCACCGTTTGATACAGTTACGCCCTGGCCTACATAGCTGCCGTTATAGCCTGCTTTACCAAAGTTTTGCCAGTCTTTATAACGGGCATCACCCAAAGCACCAGTAGCTGTTTCAATGTTTGCACCGCCACGCATGGTTTTATTGTGCATGTAGTCGATGATCACGCCACCAACCGAACCGTCAAACTGGAAACCGAAATTGATATTTTTGTAGTGCAGTTTGTTGGCAAAGCTCCACTGGTATTTAGCATTTTCGTTACCTAAGTACTGGGCAACAGGTAATGCTAATGGTTTACCCGCAGCATCATTGATGATTTGGCCCTGAGGAGTTCTTGCAAAAGCGGTACCATATAGTTTATCGGTACGGTCTCCTTTTTTGAAGAAGGTTTTGTAACTCTGTTGACCCGGAGGCAATTCTTCGTAAACATCTTTAAAGGTGGCTACGTTAAGCAACACATTCCAGCCAAAACCACCAAGGTTTTTAATAGGGGTGCCTTCCAATGAAAACTCGTAACCGGTCTTCTTGGTTTTTAAAGCATTAAGATATAAAGTAGTGTAACCGGTAGCAGTTGAAATAGAGTTAGCCAAAATCTGCGGACCATCAATATATTGGAAAGTGGTGGCCGATAAACCTAAGCGGTTTTGTAAGAACTTGATATCGAAACCTTCTTCGTAGTTAACACGGGTTGAGGTTTTAATGTTGGGCTGATACAAAAAGTCAGAAGCAGAAGCTGCCGGCTGGCTGTTATATGGCTTGCTGGTTAAGTAAAACGGATTAAGCTGATAGCTCGGGCCATTATAAGGTGAGTTATAAGTACTGCCGTAACCAAGCGGGTTTAAGAATAACGGATTTGAATTAGGGCTGCTGGTAGTTGTTGAGCCACCGTAAACCGAAATAGCGTTAAAAGGAGCCGGACCAATTGTTGCGCTTGAAGCATCAGCTTTTACAGTTGAGTATGATGCCCTTGCTTTTAAGAATGAGATAACCTCGGGCAGTTTAACATAATCAGAGATCACGGTTGCTGCCGATATACTTGGATAATAGTAAGTGGTTACGTTTTGGAAAGCCGATGATTTATCGATACGGCCGGTGCTTGATAAGGTAGCATATTTACCAAATGTTGCGTCGATTGAGTAGTAACCGCTTAATACACGCTCCTGTGATGAGAAGTTAGTTGACTGTACAGCATTTTTTGAGTTGCTGAAAGCGTACACTTCAGGTACGTTCAAATAATCTGTTGATGTCCAGCTTGAGTTGTAGTTAAAGCTGCGCAGGTTTGAACCAACTAAACCCGATAAGTTAACGAAGTTTTTGATAGTATAGTTATAGTTAACAAATAACTCAGTGTTGTTATCAAACAGGTTACGACGGTCTTCCCGGTAATCGCCCTGGTTACCTTCACGACCATAAGGGTGAGCCGAGAATGGCAGGTCTTCGGTACGAAGGATGTTATACGTATCAATTTGTGAACGTAAAGTAACGTTTAAGTTATCGTTGATTTTGAAGTTACCTGACAAGTAACCGTAAACGTCGTTTTTGTAATGGCCGCGGGTCCATTTTTGAGTTAACAGGTAAGGGTTATGGTAACGGGTATACTCGGCAAATACCGATTGTACGCCTTCTTTACCTGGCTGCCAAATGGCTTTGATATCCGGTGCGTTGATATTCCAGTCGGCGCCGGTCCATACAGAAATGTTGTAGATGATACTGTTAGGGCCGTACTGTACATCTGGGAAGTTATCAGTTGATTGCCTGTTGAAATCAACGTTTGCTTCAAATCTCCAACGTTTTGACGGAGTGAACTGACCGTAGAAGTTAGCGTTGGCTATATCAAGATATTGAGAAGGGATATAGCTTGTTTGATGTTGTTGTGAAACCGAAAAACGGGTTACATAAGTTTCGCCAACAGAACCTAATGAAACGTTATTGTTGGTTTGGTAACCGGTTTTCAAAAAGTTTTTCAGGTTGTCTTTACCACGCGCAACCCATGGAGTACCCTGGCGAACGCCGTTAACAACAGGGCTGTCATATTGAGGGATCAGTTGGCCTGCAAAGTAGGGTCCCCAAACGTCATAATCGCTATCCACGCCACCCGGTGCACCACCTTTACCATCTACGAAGGTATAAAAAGTGTTTTCGCCCGGGCCAAATGTGTTTTGAGTACGAGGGAATGCAAGGAAACCCGTATTCATAACCGTGCTGCTGTTTATGTCCACAGTCAGGCCCCTTTTATTTTTTTCGCCTTTTTTGGTTGTGATCAAAATCGCACCGTTTTGTGCGCGGCTACCGTATAGTGCAGCTGCCGACGGGCCTTTTAACACGGTATAAGTTTCGATGTCATCAGGGCTGATGTTATAGGTATCAGTATTAATAGGAAAACCGTCAACTACGTATAATGTAACTGAGTTACCCCTGATCAATACAGATGGATTACCCAATAACTCGGCCGATGGGCCTACAGATAAACCGGCTACCTTACCTGTTAAACCTGTAATAGGGTTAGGGTCACGGGCCAGGGTAACATCGGCACCATTTACTGATTGGGTTGAGTAGCCAATGCGGCGGGTTTCTTTCTTAACGCCTAACGCGGTTACAACAACCTCGTTTAGTGCTTTACTATCACCAATCAGGCTTACGTTTATAGTTGTTTTGTTATCAACTACCACATAAACCGGGGCGTAACCTACAAATGAGTAAACAAGTGTTTGACCTCCATTTGCAGTAATACTATAACGGCCATCAATATCGGTAACAGTGCCTTTATTCTGGTCTTTAATTCTCACACTTACACCCGGCAGGGGCAAGTGTTTGTCATCGGTAACAGTACCGTTTATTTTGGTTTGTCCGAATAAAATAGATGGAGCTACGCAAAATAACAAAACCGTTATTACGGTTTTTAATCTCTGGTAAATCTTGTTCATCTGCTAAAGTTTAAGGGTGAAACAGTCAAATTTTTCATACAGCAATACTAAACTTTGTTTATTATTAGTAAACTAATTTAGTATTAAGCTATACTTAACTTGATGTTCACCCTGTGTTAAGCAGGTGATTTTTGTAACAGGCAGATTATATATTAATCACAAAAACTTAATATTATATTATTCATTTACCACTTGCAGATGCGCCAGGGCAATAGCTTTTAAATGATCAAGGTTATTTACGGGTACATGCATTTCCTTGGCCATGTCGTCCCAGTACCGCAACCTGATGATAAGTTCAGCATCCTGGTTTAATTCAAATTCTGCAGCCTCGGCCTCAGTCATCACGCCTCCCTGAAATTCGAGGGTAGCTTTACTGGCATCCGATAAACGGTTATAATATTCGGGGTATTTATAGGTAAGATATCTTTTGGCAATTACATGGCCCTGCACCAGATTGGCAACCCTTTCAGAAAACCCACGCTCCAACAGGTAATCGGCACCCAGGCGCTCATGGTCAACATTGCCCATGCCATCCATACTTCCTGCTTCTTCAGCATCAGCACAAAGATGCCCTATATCATGAAAAAACGCAGCAAGTACAACCTCATCGTCATAGCCCTCAGCCTCAGCAAGCGAAGCTGCCTGCGACATATGCTCCAGTTGAGAAACAGGCTCCCCTATATAATCTGCATCGCCAAATTTTTCGTATAAAGAAAACACTTCAGCAACTACAGCTTTCGGATTATAATGAGATGGTACCATGTTATTAAAATTTTTAGTTGCAAATAAACAGCATACAGGTTAGGTAATTATTAAATATTCATGAAATATATTATCAGAACCCATATTTAACATTAATTTCTTACAGAACGCTTCCACAGATAATTTCAAAGCTCACTTACTGTTTATTGAAACTTAACTAATACAACAATATTACATAGATATCCGTTAACATTTACACTATGCTGTTCAAAGCGTAACAAAAAAATCATTTTGGATAATAGCCTGATTAATTACTTTGCGCACCAAATAACCAGTTTTAAATGGAAGAAGACATACTGATACAGATCAGTAACCGCATAAAAGAACGCCGCCGGGAAAAAAATATAACCGTACAGGAACTTGCCATGAGGGCTAACGTTAGCAAAGGCCTGATATCCCAAATTGAAAATAGCCGCACTATCCCATCGCTTATCGTACTGATAGATATTATTAAAGCACTGGAGATAGACCTGAACGAGTTTTTTAAAGATATGCGTTCAAAAAGCGATCATCTCCCAGTTTTGGTAAAGCGCAAACACGAATACGATCATTTTGAAAAAGAATATGCCGATGGCTTTCATTACCAGCGCATCTTTACGCAATCGATAAGTCAAAGTACTGTTGATATTGTGATATTGGAGCTTGAGCCCGATGCAACCCGTCCGCTTGTTGAAACCGAAGCGTTTGAATATAAGTATATCCTATCCGGGCAGGTTGCTTACCAGTTTAATGAGGATACCGTAACTCTTAACCAAGGCGATAGCATGCTCTTTGACGGGCGCATCCCCCATACCCCAAAAAACATGGGCGATACCACGGCCAGTATGCTGGTGGTATACTTTTTTGAAGAGAAGAAGTAGTTTGATTGGGTTGATTAAATGAATGGTTAATTGAGTGGAGGGTGCCACTTTTGTTTCAGAGGCTATAACAAATCCAATCCTTATCAACAAAAAAACTCCGGTTAAAGCGCCCACTCTGTAGGTGCTTTGCCAAATTCCTTTTTAAACGAATGGGAAAAATGGGCCAGGCTTTCAAACCCTAAATCGAGGTAAATTTCAGATGGTTTACGGTTTTTGTTTTCGATGAGATGGCGCGCCTCTGCAAGCCGCCTGGTTTGCAGCCAATGCCGGGGCGAAGTATCAAAAGTTTTTTGAAAATCGCGTTTAAACCCCGCAAGGCTCCGGCCGGTAAGTTGCGCGAATTTCTCGACAGGTACGTTGAAATGAAAATTGCTAAGCATAAATTTTTCAAGGTCGATTTTATGAGGCTCCGAAAAATCGAACAGGAAATCTTTAAGCTCGGGCATAGTATGTAGTAATAAGTGTACGGCTTCCCTTACTTTCAGCATGCCCAGTTGTTTGGTTATTTTTTCGTTGGGATGGTGCACATAAGGAATCACCGATTGAAAAAAGCCCCGCAGAAATTCACTTTCGGGGATTTTGATATTGGGCTGACCAGTGTATTTCCGTCCTGGCTCTATCTGTTCTTCCAGGGCAAGCTGCCGCAGCATATCTTCTTTCAGGCAAATGATGATGGTTTGATAGTCACCGCCATCAACGGGCATTTTGACGAGTTCGCCCAATTGATTTTTGCGGATCAACATCATTTCGCCGCCTTTCATCGAAATTTTTTGATTAGCGGTTTCGATGCTGAATTGTCCTGAAACCTGTAATACCAGGGTGCTATGCTCAAAAAAACCTACCTTTTCCTTTCTCATCCTTGAGAAAAAAGAATAAAAGATTACGCCTGGAATTATTTCGGTTGGATTGGTCACTATGTAAATATATAAAATAAGAGGGGCTTATGCAGCCCCGTCCATTTATCGTTGAAGATATGTACCACCTAATATTGCCCCCTGGGCAAAAGCAGTTTTAAGTGTATTCATTTCATCGGCACTAAATTCAATTTGCATCGCCTGTATATTTTCAGGCAGGCGCGATCTGCGGCTCATGCTCACCAGTGGCATAATGTTATCGCCCTGGGCGTTTACCCATGCAATAGCAAGTTGGGTAGGCGTATAGCCTTTGTCGCTGGCCATTTGCTTTAATACTTCAACTTTTTCAAGGTTCTTTACCAGGTTGTCTCCCTGAAAACGTGAAAAGTGATTATGATAGCTATCTGCCGGAAGCGGCGCTTTCATATCGCCCGTAAGTAAACCTTCGGCGGTATTGGCAAATGCTACTACGCCAATGCCCAGTTTATTAGCAGCAGGCAGCAGATCGTTTTCAATTTGCCTGTCGGCTAATGAGTAGCCAATTTCCAACGCGGTTACCGGGTGTATGCTGTTGGCTTTACGCAATTGCTCCGCAGTAATTTCAGAAACACCAAGGTGGCGTACTTTTCCTTCCTTAATCAGGTCGGCAACGGTACCTATTACATCTTCTACAGGTACGCTATTATCCAGGCGGCAAGGCTGATACAGGTCGATAGTGTCGATACCTAATCGCACTAACGAATAATTGATGAAGTTTTTAATGGCTATAGGGCGAAGGTCTAAGCCAAGCCATTGACCATTATAAAAAATAGCGCCAAATTTTACGCTGATAAACGCGTCATCCCGGCGGCCTTTAATGGCCTTGCCTACTAACAATTCATTATGACCGGCGCCATAAAAATCGCCGGTGTTTAAAAAGTTGATACCATTATCTAAAGCCGCCTGTATGGTAGCGATACTTTCGTTTTCATCATTGGCTTTGCTGCCCCAAACTGATGACATGCGCATACAGCCCAGGCCCAGTTTTGAAACCAGCGGGCCTTTTTTGCCCAAATTTATTTTCGTTATGTTCCCCATAGTTGATATTTAATTTAAAACAAATATCAGGTATCTTGTTCATGACGGAATTTCTTGCATGGCTCAATTTACTTGTCTGTATGGCTCAAATTTTCACAATAGTTCTTTTGTAGAAACGCCGTACATACGTTTCCCGTTTGAAAATTAAGGAAACAAAACCAACCACAAATTCCCTTAACCAAACTTTAACACTAATTTAGTTTAATTTTAATAAAAAAAGTTTAGTATTGCTAAACAATTATATTTGTTATTATGAGCATAAAATTAGTGGTATTTGATATAGCCGGCACTACGGTTAAAGATGATCATGAAGTTAGCAAGGCTTTCAGGGCTGCCATGCAAAAGTCTGGTTACGAGGTTGAACTGGAGAAAATAGATCCTTTGATGGGCTATGAAAAAACCCTGGCCATTCGTAAAATGCTTGTTGAACATGAAGCCGACCAATCATTGATTACCGATGAGCTTGTAACCACTATCCATAAAGAATTTGTACAGCAAATGATTAACTTTTACCAGTTTGAGCCGGGTATTGAACCCCTGCCAAACGTAGAGGAAACGTTTGCTAAACTGCATGAGCAGGGCGTTAAAGTTGGTATCAATACCGGCTTCTCGCGCGATATTGCCGATACTATTGTAAACCGCCTGCAATGGCACGAGAAAGGGCTGATCGATTACGTTGTTGGATCAGACGAGGTAGAACTTGGTCGTCCGCACCCCTTTATGATCCAAAAAATGATGCTTGAGGCCGGCATAACTGATGCTTTGGAAGTTGCTAAAGTGGGGGATACCGAGGTTGATGTACGCGAAGGGCAAAACACCGGCTGCAAATACACCATAGGTGTAACCACTGGTATTTTTACCCGTGCCGAGCTGGAAACCTATAATCCTACCCATATTATTGACGATATTGCACAAGTAGTTGAGATCATAAACCAATAGTATAATGAGGCTGATTGAAAGTTTACGTGCAAAAGTAGCCCAATTGCCTTATGCGCTGATTTCAGTTTTGGCGGCGGTTTCGGCTTTTGGAACGTATACATCCATGTATGCTTTCCGTAAGGCATTTGCAGCGGCAACTTTCACTGGTCACGAGTACTTTCATGTTGATTATAAGGTTTGGCTGGTTATAGCGCAGGTTATCGGCTATATGAGCAGCAAGTTTTACGGCATAAAATTTATAGCCGAAGTAAACGGCAAAACCCGTGCACGATATATTTTAACCCTTATCGGCATTGCCTGGGCGGCGCTGCTGGCCTTTGCTTTTGTACCGGCCCCGTGGAATATTGCGTTTCTTTTCATCAACGGTTTCCCGCTTGGCCTTATCTGGGGACTGGTTTTTGGTTATTTGGAAGGCCGCCGCTCAACAGAGTTCATGGCCTCGGTATTATCCATCAGCCTCATTTTTGCCTCGGGTTTTGTAAAAACCACAGGGCGCACGCTTATAAGCAGTTTTCATGTAAACGAATACTACATGCCTTTTTTAACGGGGGCTGTATTTGCACTGCCGTTGTTATTTTTTGTAGGTTGTATGGAGCTTATCCCCGCCCCTACCGCCGAAGATAAACGTCTGCGTTCGGAACGTACACCGATGAATGCAGCAGAGCGTAAACTATTCGTCATCCGTTTCTTGCCGGGTATTATCCTCACGCTTATTGTTTATGTATTACTCACCATTATGCGCGACGTGCGCGACAATTTTGAAGTAGAGATCTGGGCCAGCCTGGGCATTAAGGATAACAGCATTTTTACTACTACCGATATTAAAATTTCGCTGGTGGTTTTAGTCGCCATGAGTTTACTGATCCTTGTACGAAAAAACCTTCGTGCTTTTAGTATCATCCATTTAATGATCATTGCCGGTTGCGCGCTGGTAGGTATATCAACCATCCTGTTTACCCTTAAAATGGTAAGCCCAACCTTATGGATGACCCTGGTAGGCCTTGGCTTATACATGGGCTACGTTCCCTACAATGCTATATTTTTTGAGCGGATGATAGCCTCGTTCCACTATAAAAGCAACGTGGGCTTTATCATGTACATTGCTGATTCGATGGGCTACCTTGGCAGTGTTAGTGTTTTGCTGGTAAAAGAACTTGGTCGCCCCTCAATAAGCTGGGGAACCTTTTTTCAGGAAAATGTAATGACTGTAGCCATTGTTGGCGGAATTTGCGGCGCATTATCGCTCATTTACTTTTTGCAAAGCGCTGCCCGTGATAAAAAAAAGATAATTGCAGATGAAACTGATGAGCAACAAACTCTAACTTTCAATCCAGCCAATTAAATCAATTGAGGTTTGAACAATTCAAACCGATGAACCAATGAACTATTGAACCAATGAACAATAACAAAAGTGCAATAATCATAGGCGCAGGCATTGTAGGTTTGGCTACAGCCCGCGCTTTGGCCGTTCGCGGCTATCAGGTAACCGTATTTGAACGTAACGAACGCGCGGTGGGTGCTTCCATCCGGAACTTTGGTATGGTATGGCCTATAGGACAGGCTACCGGACCGATGTTTGAGCGCGCCATGCTATCAAAAAGCATTTGGAAAACAGTTTGTACCGAGGCTAAGATCTGGCATAATGAGGTTGGCTCGCTACACCTTGTTTATCACGATGATGAACTACAGGTAATTGAAGAGTATGTAGATGTAAACAAGCAATACCGTGATTGCGCTGTGCTAACTCCGGGCGAAGCTGTTTCAAAATCGCCGGCAATTAATACCGATGGCTTGAAAGGCGCCCTGTGGAGCGGCGAGGAAATGATTGTTGAATCGCGGGTAGCCATCGAGCAGGTGGCAGCTTATCTTGCCGAAAAATTTGGTGTCGAATTTCACTGGAACACTGCTATCAGCCGCATTGAACATCCAAAGGTAAGTTCAGGCACCCAAAGCTGGGAAGCCGACGAGATCTATGTTTGCAGCGGTGCCGATTTTGAAACTTTATATCCCGAGCTATTCGCGCAAACGCAGATCACCAAATGTAAGCTCCAAATGATGCGTTTAGTTACCCAGCCCGATGAATGGCGCATAGGTCCGTCGCTATGTGGTGGCTTGTCTATGATTCATTACCCGGGGTTCCAGGCCGCAGCTTCATTGCCAGCTTTGCGCAAACGCTATGAAGAACAATATGCCACACATTTGAAATGGGGCATCCACGTAATGGTATCCCAAAATGGCAGCGGCGAGCTTACCATAGGCGATTCGCACGAATACGGTTTGGTTCATGACCCGTTTGATAAGGAATTTATTAATAATTTGATAATTGAGTACTTACATACATTCGCCAATTTTAAAGACTGGAAAATGCTGCAGTCATGGCACGGCATCTACCCCAAAATGACCAATGGCGCGTATGAGCTTATTGTTGATATTGAGCCCGGGGTAACCCTCATCAATGGCCTCGGCGGTAACGGCATGACCCTGTCATTTGGCCTATGCGAGCAGGAGATTGCCAAGCGGAAAGACGGGGGGCATAGTTGATGGTTCATAGATCATAGACTTTTAAAAATCAAGCATAAATCCTG
Organism: Mucilaginibacter metallidurans; assembly: GCF_003286435.2. Classification (NCBI taxonomy): domain Bacteria; kingdom Pseudomonadati; phylum Bacteroidota; class Sphingobacteriia; order Sphingobacteriales; family Sphingobacteriaceae; genus Mucilaginibacter; species Mucilaginibacter metallidurans. The sequence continues at coordinate 7,351,115 of NZ_CP043449.1, read as the reverse complement.
ATATTGCCCACTTACTAACATCAACCATGATCTATCATCATAGGCCATGAACTAAACTGAAATACACATGTCTGATTCAAGGAGAGATTTTCTTAAAAAAGCAGCCCTATTAACCGGTGCAGCCGGCCTCGCCAGTATTTTACCCGAATCTATTCAAAAAGCAATGGCCATTAACCCGGCACCGGGCAGCACCTACCTGGATGCTGAGCACATCGTGATCCTGATGCAGGAAAACCGCTCGTTTGACCATACTTACGGGATGCTTAAGGGAGTACGCGGCTACAACGACCCGCGCGCTATCGACCTACCGAACAAAAACAAGGTTTGGCTGCAATCAAATAAAAAAGGCGAAACTTATGCACCCTTCCACCTTGATATAAAAAACACCAAAGCAACCTGGATGAGCTCTTTGCCGCATTCATGGAGCAACCAGGTTAATGCCCGTAACGACGGCAAGTTTGACCAATGGCTTAACGTTAAGCGTAACGGCATTAAGGAATACTCCAACATGCCTTTAACCATGGGTTTCCATAACCGCGAGGATATCCCGTTTTACTATGCCCTGGCCGATGCCTTTACCGTTTGCGATCAGAACTTTTGCTCATCCCTGACAGGCACCAACCCCAACAGGCTATATTTTTGGAGCGGTACTATCCGTGCCAAACAGCATGAAAACTCTCTTGCACACGTATGGAACGATGATATGGATTATGGTACCCTGAACTGGGCTACCTTCCCCGAGCGTTTGGAAGATCATAATATATCATGGAAACATTACCAAAACGAAATTGCCATTGATACCGGTTTACAGGGTGAAGAAAATCCGTGGTTATCAAATTTCCAGGATAACCCGCTGGAATTTTTTGGCCAGTACAATATTAAATTGTACGATAAGCACATCGCCCATTTGCAAAAAAGATCAACAGCTTTACCTGATGAGATAACTGCCCTTGAAAAACAAATTGCTGCTTTGCCTGCCGGCGATGCACATATAGATCATTTACAAAAGCAGCTTAAACAAAAACAACGCGACCAGGACAACATCAAAAAGGATATGGCAAACCTTGATCCTGGGAAATTTGCAAGCCTGTCGCAGCGCGAAAAAAGCCTTCACCAGAAAGGTTTCGTAACCAATAGCAATGATCCGCACTATCGCACTTTAAGTCCGCTGAAATATAATGACGAAGGCACCGAACGCGAAGTTTTAGTACCTAAAGGAGATGTATTACACCAGTTCCGTGCCGATGTAAAAGGAGGTCAATTACCAACTGTAAGCTGGCTATCGGCGCCCGAGCATTTTTCTGACCATCCAAGCTCGGCCTGGTACGGTGCATGGTACGTATCTGAAGTGCTGGACATCCTTACCCAAAACCCCGAAGTTTGGAAAAAGACTGTTTTCATTTTAGCTTATGATGAAAATGATGGCTACTTTGACCACGTCCCTCCTTTCACCGCGCCAAACCCACATAAACCAGGCACCGGTAAAGTATCAGCAGGTATAGACCCAAGCGTTGAATTCGTTACTTTAGAACAGGAAAAAGCACGCAACAACTTCCCGGAAGTATTTGATCGTGAAAGCCCGATCGGTTTAGGCTTCCGTGTGCCGTTGGTAATTGCTTCACCATGGAGCCGCGGCGGCTGGGTAAATTCAGAAGTGTTTGACCATACTTCAACCCTGCAATTTTTAGAGAACTTTTTAAGCCACAAAACCGGTAAAAAAGTAACCGAAACTAATATCAGCCAATGGCGCCGTACAGTTTGCGGTGATCTTTCGAGCGTTTTCCGCCCATATAACGGCGAGAAGATCGAGAATCCTGAGTTTGTTGCAAGGGAAGCATTTTTGGAGAGTATTCATAAAGCTCAATTCAAAAAACTCCCTTCGGACTATAAGTTGCTGACTGCCGATGAAATTGCGCAGATCAATAAAGATCCGCACTTGTCACCGCACATGCCGCAACAGGAAAAAGGGATCAAACCATCATCAGCCCTGCCCTACCAGTTGTATGTCGATGGCAAACTAAGCGCCGATAAAAAATCGTTCGAAATTAAATTTACTGCCAGCAATAAGGCGTTTGGCGCTAAGGCATTAGGTTCACCATTTAACGTGTATGCTCCCGGCAAATACGCAACGATGAATGATCCGCAAAAAATGGAAGACCTACGTACCTGGGCCTATACCGTTAAAGCCGGTGATTCCCTGGCGGATGTTTGGCCTTTACATGAGTTTGAAAACAGCGAATACCATTTGCGCATCTATGGCCCTAACGGCTTCTTCCGAGAGTACCGGGGTAACGTAACCGATCCGTTAGTTGATATTATTTGCGAATATGAGCAGCTTGCCGGTAAGCTGACAGGTAATATCGCGCTGAAAATAACAAACCATACCAATAAAGCCCAAACCATTGCAGTAACAGATAACGGTTATAAAACCGGTGACCATAAAGTTGCTGTAAAAGCAGGAGCCAGCACAACCATTGCATTAAACTTAAGCAAAAGCCATAACTGGTATGATTTCAGTACAAAAGTTGACGGTTTTAATAAATTCGGTAAACGCTTTGCAGGTCGGGTTGAAACAGGTAAATCAAGCTTCAGCGATCCGTTAATGGGAAAAGCATTAGCATAATATTTAAACTTACTAAAATACAAAAAATGTAGAGGCGCATAATTGCGTCACCCGGAGGACAAGTCGATTTAAAAGTGCCCCAATCGCCGTAAATTGCAAGCGGGAGACGCAATTATGCGTCTCTACATTCGAAAAAAATTTAAGCAATCTTTCAGAAACGGTTCAGATAAAACTTCTTTTAATCGCCAGCAGCTCCGGTTTTATGAATTGCCGATGACATTGATTTTGTAACCCACTATTGCACTTATTAAAACAACACTATACATTTGTGTAATCAGTTACATAATTAATTACTTATTAATATGGAATTTTTTAATAAAGTAGGTAAGATGGCCATAGGTAGCAGATTAAGGATGCTAACCGAAGCTATCAGCGAAGACGCGGCACGCATTTACAAGTTATATGATATCGACTTTCAGCCTAAATGGTTCCCGGTTTTTTATGTATTACAGAATGGTGGCGAATTTACCATCACTGCTATCGCCAGAGAGATCGGCCACTCGCACCCTTCTGTAAGTAAGATCACTGCCGAAATGGTGAAGAACGGTTTTGTTATTGAGAAAAAGGATAAGGCTGATGGCAGGCGCAACATGGTAAGCCTGTCGGCTAAAGGGGTTGAGGTTGGAAAAAAAATCCAGGATCAGTATGCAGATGTGACTAACGCCGTTGAAGAACTTTTAGCACAGGCGAATCATGACCTATGGAAGGCTATTGAAGAATGGGAATACCTGCTGGAACAAAAATCATTGTTGCGCCGGGTACAGGCACATCAAAAAATAAGGGAGAGCAATAAAGTACACATCGTGCCTTATGAACCTAAATATGCCCGGGCTTTTAAAGCATTGAATGAAGAATGGATCTCCAAATACTTCGTAATGGAAGATGCCGATTATAAGGCCCTTGATAACGCCAACAGTTACATTATCAACAACGGCGGCCATATCCTGGTCGCGCTTTATAATAACGAACCCGTTGGTGTATGTGCCCTACTGAAAATGGACGATCCTGATTATGACTATGAGCTTGCTAAAATGGCCGTTTCGCCAAAGGCGCAGGGAAAAAATATAGGCTTTTTGCTCGGACAGGCTATTATCGAAAAGGCCAAAGCCCTTGGCAGCCATAAACTTTACCTGGAGAGTAACACCATTTTAAAACCGGCCATCAGCCTGTATCATAAATTGGGCTTTGTTAAGGTAGCAGGCAGGCCTTCACCATACGAACGTGCTAATATCCAAATGGAGCTTGAGTTGAAATAAATAGCCAGTTAACGGGTTTATTGCTTCCATCAATAGATATATTAACTATTGTATAACAATTGTGAATAAAATCAACAAACAGTTTATAGTATTTTTTGTTTATTGCAATTGAAACTTAAACACTATATCTATATGAAACATAATAAACTCCTGCTCCCTACACTAATATACCTATTATCTTTAAAAAACTTCAAAAAACATCTTATCATTTGTCTGGGTATCTGCCTATTTTGCAGCACTGCTGTACAAGCCCAGTTTGGCGGTTTTGGGAAAGCCATATTGGATAAAGGAGCCGATATGGTATCGGGCGGCAGCCTTAATAAATTGCTGAAACAGCCGCAGGCCATTACCACCAGTTTTAATGACGTTAACAAGACAGGCTCCAAACCACCATCGTTTATGGAAGGTCAGGTAGCCGAGCCTTTATACCTTTTGCCCAAAGCACCCGGGGGCGGTTTTAAGCTTTGCGCCGGTTTTTATGAAATGACCAGCAAAAGCTATTGTCTTCATGCTGGTACCCGCGGCCCCAGTACAGGCGATGGGTATATGCTTGCCCCGGTGCTTGGGCCAAAGCGCGATGTGGTGATACTGATATTAAAACATGCTGAAACTCATCCCGAGGTTGACCAGCATAGCATCCAGATATTATTATGGTCGATTATTGCACGCACCAGGTTTGTTGATATGGGGTCCGATATTAAGCTTACCGCGACCAGGCTGCTATCAGCTAATGAACTGTTAATGCTGGAAGGCGGTGCCCTGGGTGTATTGCCCGCCAGTGTAATGGATAAAGCTAAAAGCCAATTGCCGCCTGCGGTTCAAAGCGTTTTTGAGGCTGAAAACAATATCCGCCGATTAGCAGCCTCTGGTAATTCATCTTACGAAGAGATGGAAAAGTATGCCATGTTAGCCGGTTTGGCTCCAGCGCCTGATCCGGCGGTACCGTCAGGCATATGGTCATTACACCCTGATGGATATTACATCAGGTTTTATCCGCATAGCTATTCAAAAACCACGGTACAGATCTACGTACCGAAAGAACTCCTCAGCACAAAACCCGATTTGGTTTATGACGGACCTAATGGCATTGCCTGTCCGGCCAATGTAGGTTCGCAGCGCCTGGCTCAAACCAATGAACCGCTAAATCCTGATTATAATCAAAAATTAAAAACGATCTGTAATCAATAGATAGGGGAAAGGTTAAAGGGAAAAGGCGAAAAGTAACAAAACCTTTCGCCTTTTTTTTGCTGGTGACCAATGCTTTATTCTTAAACAACCGGCGGATGAAAAGACTTCCCTGATGATTACTCGCAACAACGTGGTGTAGAGACAACCGAACAGTCAAATACAACATTCACCCTTAATTCAGATCTTTATGCTGAAACTCTGGCTTAAGCAAGCTATTCATTGCTTTACGCAGTTTCAATACTTTAGGTACCGAAACATGGGTGATATATGGGTTATCCATATGCAGCCTGTAATATCCCTGGTGATAATTTTCAGCTGGATACAATACTTTAAACGGAACAACCTGTGTAACAATAGGGCTGCTGTAATGATGTGTAGCGTTAACTTTAGCTATTACACTTTCTAAAGTTTTCTTTTCTTCGGGCGTACGGTAAAAGGCTACTGAGCGGTAGTCGTCGCCCACATCCGGGCCCTGCCTGTCTACAGTAGTGGGGTCGTGTGCATAAAAGAAAGCTTCGGCTAAAGCAGCGTAACTTATTTCGGCCGGGTTATAGTAAACCTGTACCGATTCGGCGTGGCCGGTATTTTTACCGCAAACATCTTCGTACGATGGATTTTTAGTTGTACCGCCGGCATATCCGGCTACCACTTTATTAACGCCCTTCAATTCATACAAACCTTCCGAAAGACTCCAGAAGCACCCCCCCGCAAAAGTAGCAACCTTTTCGCCGTTTTTTGGGGCAGGCAGGCTTGCAAAACCATTTCCGCCAGTTTGCGCATTGGCACAACCAGATAATATCAGCAGGCCAAGCAGGCATATATTTAACTTTTTTGTTAACATGATCTTTTTAATTTAATGGTTTATTATTTAGCCGGAACAAACTTGAAAGCGTATGAATCCATACAATAACGTTTACCGGTAGGTGCCGGACCATCATTAAAAACGTGGCCAAGATGTAAACCCGTGCTGGCTTCAACAACCTCTTCACGTACCATTCCGTACGATGTATCTTTAACAATTTTAATCGCTTTTGGATCGATAGGTTTAAAAAAACTTGGCCAGCCTGTGCCCGATTCAAATTTAGAATCCGAACTAAATAATGGCTTACCGGTAGCTGCACTTACATATATCCCTTTTTCGTGGTTATTCCAATAAGGGTTATGATAGGGTTGTTCCGTGCCCTTATTTACCAGTATCTCGTAAGCTTCGGGCGTTAATACCTGTTTCCAGTAGCTCGCCGGCTTAGCTTGCGGATATGTTTTGGTATCAACGGTTTTATCGGCATGCGGAGTACTTTGACTGCAGGCATTAAAGGCCAATAATATCAATGGTATAATAAACAGATTTATCTTTTTCATACCCCTTTGTCGTAGATATACGAAGAACCTTACAGTCGATAGCCGATTATTCTGTCATTTATTTGTCTGCATTTAGTTTGAACCGGAATATTAGATATTAACGACTCTTCCAAAACATCCCATTTCATTAAGCCCTGGTTTCAGAAAAAATAAAAAAATCTTGTAAGGATTCCTTCTCCTACCCGACGAATGCACAAATCAAAACATTAATACGATAAGGGCTATAAACTTTTACACAAACCATTACCACTACATTGATTTTATGCAAAGCCAAAACAGCACCAATCTTAGCCTTGATAACAGCACCGAACCCCGTGCCTGGGTAACGCGCCATGCCGACTATCTTTACAGGTATGCCCTTACCCGCATTAACGACGAAGAATTAGCCCACGATCTTGTACAGGAAACTTTTTTGGCTGCACTCGAGCGCTTGCAAAAATTTGAGGGCAAAAGCACCGAACGTACATGGCTTACCGCCATACTAAAAAACAAGATTATTGATATTTACCGCAAAAAAGCATCCGCTTTTGTTAAGGAACCTGCGGTAACATTTGCCGAATATGAAACAGACGATTTTTTTGAACCTGATGCCCATAACTGGAAAACCGATCACAGGCCAGCGGAGTTTGGCATTGAACAACCCGATCCCCTCGAAAGCAAAGAATTTGAGTTGATACTGCAAAGATGCATGAGAAAATTGCCCTCATTATGGCTCTCGGTTTTTACTATGAAACACCTTGATGATGAAACCACCGACACCATTTGCGGCGATTTGAGAATATCATCATCCAACTTTTGGGTAATTATTCACCGCGCCAAGCTAAGCCTAAGAGAGTGCCTTCAAAAAAACTGGATTTAAACTAATGGATTATGGACGAATTAACTAAAATAGCCTACAACTGCAAAAAGGCTACTTACCTGATTGAAAAGCAGGAAATAGGAAAGATCTCCCTGCGAGAAAAACTGGAATTAAAGATCCACCTGGCGGGATGCCACGTTTGCAGGGTATTTCAGCAACAAAGTACCGCTATTAACCGCATGATCAAAAATATGTTCCATCAGCCTGTTGCCGAAAACATCAAGCTTGATGACAAATTCAAGGATGAACTACAGCACCTGATTAATGAACAACTGGAAAAGTAAGCGCTATAGATAAAACTATACTTAGCAACCTCTTTTATAACAAACATTCAATAGTTAAATAATTATCGACTTGGCTTTAAGCTTTTAGCATTCCGCTTTTAGCTTTTATGTAAAACATTATACTAAAACAAAAACACAAACGTATTTATGCTAATCACACCGGGGTTAAAATTTTTAATCCAAAGTAGCGTAATGCCTGCTGGTTACGTAAAGTTAAAATATCAGTTTACTACCAATATTTTATTTTATGAAAACAGTTCAGCAAAAATTAACAAGGCGGGCAGGCATTATCGGGATGGTGTGTTTGCTGGCAGCAACACTCAGCTCGTGTTTAAAAGATCACAACAACTACGTTCAGCCGCCGGTGGCACTTGTTTCAGTCATCAATGCCTCACCCGATTCTGATCCGGTTGATTTTTATCTTGAGCCCAACAGGGCGAACAATTTTCCAATTCGTTACGGTCATGGCATAGATTACATTAATGCTTATCCCGGTAAAAGAACAGCGACCTTTTATATTTCGGGCACCAAGCAAAAAGTTGCAGACGATACCATCACCCTCGTAGCTAAAAAACTTTACTCGGTCTACCTTGCCAACACAGCAAGTAAACGCGATGTAATTTTTGTTGCCGATTCTATCGTTCAGCCGGCCGCCGGGATGGCCAGTATCCGTTTGGCAAACCTCAGCGCTGACGCCGGTACGGTTGACCTGGTTACTTCAAAAGATTCGGTTCTGGCATCAAACAAAGCTTACAAACAAGTATCTGATTTTGTGACTATTAAAGGCAATGTTACCTACACACTTAACATTCGCCAAAAAGGCACCACTACGGTATTAGCCAGCCTTACTAATGTTAACCTTCGGGCTGGTTCAGTATATACCGTGTGGCTGCAAGGTATTAAAGCAGCAACCGACGACAAAAAACTAAGTGCAGATATTCAAACCAACGTTTACTATTATTAAATAACCTATACCTGTGTTGTAAGGCCCGGCCATTGTGCCGGGTTTTATTTTTTGCAGATCAACCATCAGGTTAACAATTTGATAATATAAACTTCGCCATATTTAAACCTTACCATTCTACATTTAACCCGGTTAATGTTTTTTGATAAACCTCAAATTTCCGGAAAAGATGGATGAGCGTGTAGTGATCATTGTGCCGGCCCGCATGGCATCAAGTCGTTTATATGGCAAGGTAATACTGCCAATATTGGGTAAAAGTTTGTTAGCACGCATGGTGGAGCGGATAGGTATGATCCAGCACCAGGCCAATATTGTTATTGCCACTTCCGAAGGCGCTGAAGATGATGTTATTGCAAAGGAGGCCGAAAATCTTAACGTTCAATGTTACCGGGGCAGCCTTGGCAACCTGCTTGACAGGCATTACCAGGCAGCAAAACTATTCAATGCCGATGTGGTTGTCAAAATTCCGGTCGACTGCCCGCTAATCGATCCGCGGATCATTGATAAAGTGCTTGAATACTTTTTCAGCAACAGGCAAAAGTTTGATTATGTAAGCAACCTGTACCCGGCCACCTATCCCGACGGCAACGATGTAGAGGTAATGACCACGGCCTGCCTCAAACAAGCCTGGGAAAATGCCGGCCGCCCCCATGATCTGGAGCATACCTCGCCCTACATCTATGAAAATCCGCTTATTTTTAACATCGGCAACGTAACCTGGGAAACTGGCCTGGATTATTCCATGTCGCACCGTTTTGCGCTTGATCACCCCGAGGATTTTTATTTCATCGAGCGTGTATTTAAAGAGCTGTACCCGGTTTGTAACCGTTTTTCATGCCAGGATATCCTTAACCTGCTGAAACTAAAACCCGAAATCTACGAAATAAACGCCCGCTATAACAGTACCAACTGGTATAACAAACACCTGAGCGAAGTAAAGCCCGAGTTTGCGATGGCTTGAGGGTAGAGATTAGAGGTTGGTGATTGGAGATTAGAAGAAGTTCGTTTCATATCTTTCTTTTGGCGCAAGTGTTGCTTGGCTGCCTATGGGATATGGCTCACTTGTGCCTAACTCAAAAGGTTTTTTTACTAATTAGGCGTTACCTTCGGCCCGGGCTATCCGCTCATACTACACAGGGCCTTAGCCACTTGGCCGGTATCCGCTTCTATCCCTAACGCAAATTTAACAGCAGATATTACCATTAGGAAACCGATATCAGGCAATACTCAAATCAAGTGCATAAAGGTACCTTATCAGCGAAATCAACGTAATCATTTTAAAAATCAACGGTTATCTTTGCCGTATGCTGATATCGCCATCCACTCTACGCACATTTACCGAAAATATATTCAAAGCTATTGGCTGCAGCCATGAACATGCGGTTTTAGCAGCCGACGTATTGCTTAAATCCGATCTCCGTGGTATCGACTCGCATGGCGTGGCCCGCCTGAGCGGGTACGTACGCTTGTGGGAGAAGAAACGCATTAATCCCACGCCCAACATCCGGATAGTGCATGAAACACCAACAACTGCCACTGTAGATGGCGATGCAGGCCTTGGTTTAGTAGTAGCTCCGTTTGCCATGGAGGTAGCCATTAAAAAAGCTGAGCTATACGGCTCGGGTTGGATATCGGTACGCAACTCCAACCATTTTGGCATTGCCGGGTATCACGCATTAATGGCTGTGGAGAAAGATATGATCGGCTTTGCCATGACCAATGCCAGTCCGCTGGTTGCGCCCACATTTTCCAGTGAACGGCTTTTGGGTACCAACCCTATGTGTTACGCTTTTCCGGCTGGTAAATATCCACCGGTAATAGTTGATATTGCCACTTCAGCTGCTGCTAACGGAAAACTGGAAATAGCTCAGCGCTTAGGCATGCAGGTTCCCGAAGGCTGGATCCAGGATAAAGAAGGCAACTATACTACAGATCCTCACGCGCTAAAGACCGGGGGCTCTCTCCTCCCCCTTGGCAGCGACCGCGACCATGGCAGTCATAAAGGCTTTGGTTTGAGTGCTACCGTTGATATTTTATCCGCAGTATTATCAGGTGCCAATTACGGCCCCTGGGTACCGCCCTTTGTAGCTTTTCTTGATCCGCCGAATGATCCCGTTGGCGCGGGTATAGGGCATTTTTTAGGCGCAATGCGCGTGGATGGGTTCCGGCCGGTAAATGAGTTTAAAAATCATTTAGATAATTGGATAGAGCGTTTTAAATCATCGGCTACAGTTGATCCTGATCAAAAAGTAATTATTCCAGGTGAGCCAGAACTGGAAGCAGAAGCTGACAGGATAGCCAACGGCATACCATTAGTTGATGCCGTTGTAGAAGATTTGAATAAATTGGCGGAGCGGTTTGAAATCTCAGAACTGCCGCGGGTTTAGCGCAGCGTAACCCGTGGCAACCACAAAGTAAGCTTCAGCTTACCGAGCTTCAGCTGAAAGCTGAAACCATACTAAACCACGGGCTGAAAGCCCGCGGCAGTGAGAGCAGAATAAAAAAAGCGCAAGGCCTGTTTTGCTCCGCAAAACAGGCCTTGCGCTAAAGTTCCCCCTTTAGGGGGTTAGGGGGCTAATGGATCAGATTAAACAGCCTGCTCCAGCGGATCTTGTGGATGAACGATGCATTGTCGTCAACACTCATCCAAATGAACAGTGCTTTACCCACAATATGATCTTCAGGAACAAAGCCCCAAAAACGTGAATCTTCTGAGTTATGACGGTTATCGCCCATCATAAAATAGTAGTTGAGTTTAAAGGTATAGCTATCAGCTTTTTTGCCATTGATCAGGATGTCTTTACCGTTCACTTCAACCTTGTTGCCTTCATATACGGCTATCGCACGACCGTAGATTGGGAAGGTTAAACTATCCAGCTTTACTGTCCAGCCCTCTTTAGGTACAATGACAGGCCCGAAATTGTCTACATTCCATTTATAGTCGGGAGTGTTAGCTCCTATTTTGTAGTTGGAGAAAATGGCAGGGTAAACCGGGTTCATCGGATCAGACGCCCCCGGCGAAGTTAACCGCGGTGTAACTGACTTGATGTTTGAATATCCCCTCAGTGCCTTTGCCGATTCCTCGGTGGTATTGGTAATAAACTCAGTATTATTTACCGATGAAATATCCGACAAATGCAAATCTGTAGCTATCTGCGGGTTAAGCTCATTCCCATCTGTTTTAACATCATAAGTAATCTCGCCTTTTGGTGGTGTAATAGCAGCTTTCCCATTTATAAATACCTGGGCCTTAACTACGCTCAGCGTATCGCCCGGGGTACCCTGACAGCGTTTGATATAGTTTTCGCGTTTATCAACCGGCCTGAAATAAGGCGAATCGGCATCCATAGGATAATTGAACACTACCACATCGCCTTTTTTAATATCACTTAAACCAGGCAAGCGGTAGTATGGTAATTCCAAACCGTCCCAATAGGCTTTGGTATTGATAAGCGGCATGGTATGGTGTGCGAAAGGAAATGCAACGGGGGTCATAGGTAAACGCGCTCCATAGTTCACTTTGCTTACAAACAGGTAATCGCCAATAAGCAATGAACTTTCCATGGAAGCACTGGGGATCACATAAGCCTCGATAAATAGCGTGCGGATCAGTGTGGCAGCAATTACCGCAAAAATGATGGCATCAGCCCACTCACGTGCCTGGGTTTTCTTTAGGGCAATCTTATACTTAGTCCTGAACTCGGGGCTCGCCGACTGGCCTAAATATTTGGTATCCTTATCACCGCCCCATTTAGGGAAATATATAAACGGAAGGATCACACCCTGCACATGTTCAACAAAAGTGAACTTTCCGTACGATTTTAAAAAATCAACAATCAAGCCCAGCGCTATCAAAAAGTTTAAGCCGGGTATTAGCAGCATAATAAACCACCACGCCGGCCTACCGGTTAACTTAATGATGATGAAAAAGTTGTAGAGTGGCACAATGCCTTCCCACCCTGGCCGCCCTGCCTTTTCAAACAGTTTCCATAAACCTGCAAATGGCAGTACTATAAAAAGAACAAATACTATTATTAATCCTATTCCGTTCACTTTGGTGTTTTTATATTTTCAATTAATGTATGCCCCTGAACAACCGGTTCCACCTTATTTTATTAAAGAAGCTGGCTGTACTGTCAATACTCATCCAGGTAAATAAAGCTTTGCCTACTACGTGATCTTCCGGAACAAAACCCCAAAAGCGCGAATCTTCCGAATTATGACGATTATCACCCATCATAAAATAGTAGTTAAGCTTAAAGGTATAAGTATCGGCTTTTTTTCCGTTAATCATGATATCCTTACCCACAACATTTACTTTATTATTTTCATAAATCTCGATAGCGCGGCCATAAACCGGGAAAGTCAGGCTATCCAATTTAACTGTCCAGCCTTTTTTAGGGATAATGATTGGGCCGTAGTTGTCAACATTCCATTTAAAGTCAGGAAAATTAGGTGTGATCTTATAACGCGGGTACTTGGCAGGGTAAACCGGGTTCAGCGGGTCGCTGGTGCCTCTTAGTGTTACCGCCGGCACAATTGATTTTACATTTGAATAAGTTTTCAAAGTAGCTGCGGATTCCTTAGACATCATCATTTCATAACGGTTGCCGGTATTGCCCCTGATCTCTATCTTAAGCTCGTTCAAAATAGCCGGGTTAAATTCCTGCCCGTTGGTCTCAACAAAATAACCTTCCTTTCCCCTTTCAGGGTTGGGGGCAGCCTTCCTGTTTATGTAAACCTGCGCGTTAACTACACTCAAAGTATCCCCGGGAGTACCCTGGCAGCGTTTGATAATGTTTTCGCGCTTATCCACCGGCCTGAAATAAGGAGAATCGGCCTCTATCGGCGCGTTAAAAACCACGATGTCCTGCTTTTTTATATCACTCAAGCCCGGCAAACGGTAATACGGCAATTTTACACCATCCCAATATGCTTTGGTACCAAAAGGAGTGGTATGGTGCATAAAAGGAAACGAAACAGGCGTTATAGGCATCCTTGCGCCATAGTTAACCTTGCTTACAAACAGGTAGTCGCCAATTAAAAGTGAGTTTTCCATCGAGCCGCTGGGGATAACGTAGGCTTCGATAAACAGCGTACGGATAAGGGTAGCGGCTATTACTGCAAATATGATAGCGTCGCCCCATTCACGAAGCGCACTTTTTTTCTTTTTTACTTTAGTTGAATCTTTCCTTTTCCAGAATTTCCAGTTCATATGATGTATCGAATGTGCAAATTTCAGATGTGCAAATGTGCAGATTTTTTAATGTTTATATTTTATGTATAAGATATATGTTACACGTTATATGTTACGCTCCCTCATATTAAATTATAGATTCCTATTATTAGGGCACAAATTGATAATTATTTAATCTCTCATCTGCACATCCGGAATTTGCACATCTGCATATTTCTCTAATTAATCCTTCTAAATACCCTGTCCCATCTTATTTTACAAAATGAAGGCGAATTGGCATCCCAGCTCATCCATACCAATACGGCTTTACCTACAATATGGTCTTCGGGCACAAAGCCCCAAAAACGCGAATCTTCAGAGTTATGGCGGTTATCGCCCATCATCCAATAGTAATCCATTTTAAAAGTATAACTATCGGCCTTGCTCCCATTAATAAAAACTGCGTTCCCTTTAACCTGCACTTTATTATTTTCATACACCTCAATGGCCCGGCGATAAAAAGGCATGGTCATGCTATCCAGCTTTACGGTCCAGCCTCTTCGCGGAATAATAATTGGCCCCAGGTTATCCTCGTTCCACCTAAAGCGCGGATCATGCGGAAAAACCTCATGATCATACACCCCTCTTAACTTAACATCGGGCTTCACCGCCTTGATATAGGGATATGTTTTTAGCTTTTCGGCCGATTGTGCAGTCATATTCGCTGTAAAATCAACCCAGGTAAACTGTTGAATATCCGACAGATGAAGGTTATATCGCGTATGGGGGCCAAAACCCCTTCCCGAACCATTTGTACGTACCCGGTATTCCATTTCTCCGTTGGGTGGGGTGGCTATCAAACGGTTATTTACGTATACCTGGCCGTACTCCAGCTTTATGGTATCGCCAGGCGTGCCCTGGCACCGTTTGATATAATTTTCCTGCTTATCTACAGGGCGGTAAAACGGCGAATCGGCATCCATTGGATAGTTAAATACTACTGCATCACCCTTTTTCACTTCGCTGAAACCCGGCAGCCGATAGTAGGGCAGCTTAATACCATCCCAATAGGCTTTAGTACCGGTGAGCGGCATAGTGTGGTGTGCAAATGGAAATGCTATGGGGGTAATGGGCAGGCGTGCACCGTAATTGATCTTGCTCACAAATAAAAAATCGCCTACCATTAGTGAGCTCTCCATAGATGACGAAGGGATGGTGAAAGCCTCGAGGAAAAGCCCGCGAATAACCGTTGCCGCTATTATAGCGAAAAGAATAGCTTCCGTCCATTCCCTTAGTGGGGATTTATCAAGGTCACGGTATTTTTCCCTGAAATCGTCACTTGCCGACGGGCCAACATAACGGGTGTTTTTATCAAAGCCCCATTTGGGGATAAAAATAAAAGGCAACAACACCGACATGGTGATTTGCCCTATGCCCACCTTGCCAAACGATTTAATAAAATCAATGAGGATGCCGATGCTTATAATAAAGTTTACGCCCGGTATTAAAAGCAACAAAAGGAGCCACAACGGCCGTTGGCTCAACTTAAGCATAATGTAAAGATGGTAAACCGGGATCAGTGCTTCCCACCCCCGGCGACCAGCTTTTTCAAAAAGTTTCCAGTATCCGGCCAGTATTAAAATCAATAGCGGGCCTGTAATGATATAAAACCCTATATAGCCCGCTATTGCCATTTATATTAAAAAGCTATTAGCTGTTAAAATCAAACATGGCTTCAACAGAGTAAAAACCCTTTTTATCGTGCAGCCACTCGGCAGCCAGTACGGCGCCTAAAGCAAACCCATTACGGTTATGGGCAGTATGCTTAAATTCGATGCTATCCACTTCCGAATCATAAATAACGGTATGAGTGCCCGGTACGCTGTCTATCCTTAATGACTCTATAAGCAATTGGTTAGGTGCAACATTCGCATCGTCATCGCTGTCGTCGGTAGTTAATACGTTAACCCACTCGTTTTTGGTATCGGTATTATTAATGATCCCTTCGGCGATGGTTATTGCCGTACCGCTTGGCGAATCCATTTTTTGGGTATGATGGATCTCTTCAACCTGTACTTCGTAATAAGGGTACTTGTTCATGACTTTAGCCAACAGCTTATTTACGTAAAAAAACACGTTAACGCCAACGCTAAAGTTTGAAGCCCACAATAATGATTTATTCCCCTCAATACATTGCTGTTTTACCTCCGGTAATTTCTCGTACCAGCCTGTAGTACCAATAACAACAGGTACATTGGCATTAAAGCAATGCTCGATATTTGATAATACGGATGCCGGGGTAGTAAATTCAATTACCACATCTGCTTTTTGCAGGTTTTCGGTTGTAAGGTCATGAAGGGTTTCATGATCAATGGTAAGTACAATTTCATGCTTGCGGCTAAGGGCTATCTTTTCGATGATTTTGCCCATTTTTCCGTAGCCAAGTAACGCTATCTTCATTTCAGGTATTATGGTTTTCCTTATTAAAACGTAAAGGTAACTTTTATGCCCGGAATATAAGCATTATTAGCGCCCTGCGCATAAACCGGCTGATTAATTATACCCGGAGCTACTTTGAACGACAAATTATTATCCACCGTGTATGAGTGGATGAACTTGGCATCGATATAAGCATCAATAGCCTGGATACCCCATACAGCTAAAAAGCCCAGTATGCTCAAATCACGGTTACGCCTTGAATTTTCACGGGCATCACTCAGGTTGGCATCGGGTACGTCTTTATAAAGGTTATATTCTGTATAATAAGGATCGCCGGGATTAGGAGGAGTGCCCTGGCGGTATCTTGATAATGTTAAATATTCTTTGTAATAATGCTGGTTATATATAATGGCCGAGGTTAGCAAACCTAAACCTCCGTAAATTAACGGCACTTTCCACCACCTGTGGTTGTACACCTGGCCCCAACCAGGTATGATCAATGAATGCATTACTGCTTTATGCGGGATATGGGTACTATCGGGATGATAGATTTTTTCTTTGGCAGGATCAATTTTGGGAGCAAATGAGCCTGACGGGGTTTTGACAGGATGCTTTACTTTCAGCGTATCACTTTTTTTACTCCCCGTACTATCAATCACCTGACCTTGCGCGGCAGAAATAAAAAAAGCTGATACGGCTAAAAAAAACAGGAATTTATACATTTTTTAAATTAACAATTACCAATCAAGCATTTCAAGGATGCGGCCAAGGTCATCTTCCGAAAGGAAAGGGATCTCGATAACACCGCTTCCACGGCTGCCGACTTTTAGCTTTACCCTTGTACTAAATTTTGAAGCCAGGTCATCCTGGATCTTCTGCAACTGGTATGATACCGGCTCGGGCTGTTTGCCTTCCTTTTTTACCGGCGACTTTTGCATCTCTCTTACCAGTTCTTCAACCTTACGAACGGATAAACCTTCCTTTATAATATGCTGATGTATAAATAATTGTTTGGCAGGATCGGTTAGCGTTAAAATAGCTTTTGCATGCCCCATTGAAAGCTCGCCATCACGAATGGAGGCCTGGATAATCGGCGGCAACCTTAACAAACGAAGGTAGTTGGTCACCGTCGAGCGGTTTTTGCTTACTCTATCACCCAGTTCTTCCTGCTTCAGGTTACATTCCTCAATCATGCGCTGAAAACTCAGGGCAACCTCAATAGCATTCAGGTTTTCGCGCTGAATGTTTTCGATAAGTGCCATCTCCAGCATTTGCTGATCATTGGCGGTGCGTACATAAGCCGGGATCTGGGTTAGGCCGGCCAGCTTTGATGCCCGAAAACGACGCTCGCCTGATATCAGCTGATATTTATGTGCCCCAATTTTCCTGAGCGTTATCGGCTGAATTAAACCTTGCAGCTTGATCGATTCTGAAAGCTCGGCCAGTGCCTGCTCATCAAAATCGGTACGGGGCTGAAACGGGTTAACCTCAATTTCGGCCAGTTTTATTTCATTAACCGAGCCAAGGTCATTTACCTCGGCAGGGCTTGCTGTTTCTCTACTTCTGTTTTGGTATGGTTGTACGTTAGGCGTGTCGTTCAATAGCGCACTCAGTCCCTTTCCCAGGGCATTTCTCTTTTCACCACTCATTTACTATACTGTTGCTGTAGCTGTTGCCTGTTCACCCTTAACCAACCCGTTTTTCTCCAGAATTTCGCGGGCAAGGTTTAAATAATTTATTGCACCCTTACAGGTAGCATCATGCATAATTACCGATACGCCAAAGCTTGGGGCCTCGCTTAAACGGGTATTACGCTGTATAATGGTATCAAAAACCATGTCTTCAAAATGGGTCCTAACTTCATCAACCACCTGATTGCTCAAACGCAAACGCACATCGTACATGGTTAACAAAATCCCCTCAATTTCAAGTTGGGGGTTAAGGCGCGACTGAACAATTTTGATGGTATTTAACAATTTGCCCAAACCCTCTAATGCGAAATACTCGCACTGTACCGGTACAATTACCGAATCGGCAGCGGTTAAAGCGTTAATGGTGATCAAACCTAATGACGGCGAACAATCGATAATAATAAAATCATATTCATCCCTCACTTTTTCAAATACCTGTTTCATTTTAAACTCGCGGCCGGTTAAATTGATCATTTCAATTTCGGCACCTACCAGATCAATATGTGCGGGTAATAAATCAAGATTAGGAGTTTCAGTTTTCTGAATGGCCTCATGAGGATCAACCTCATTGATGATACATTCATAGATACTGTTTTTTATATTGCGGGGATCGAAACCAATACCCGAAGTTGAATTAGCCTGCGGGTCGGCGTCAACCAACAAGGTTTTATAATCTAATACAGCTAAACTTGCAGCCAGATTTATAGATGATGTAGTTTTCCCTACGCCGCCTTTCTGGTTGGCTAAAGCAATAATTTTACTCATTCTATAGTTTAAAAAAATTTATAGTTCTGTGATTTATAACAACGTTAAATAGAAACAGAAATTTCTACTTTCGTAAAGTTTTTATCCGGTGATAAAGATACGGAATTAAATAATGCAGAATTCCACAGCTTTTGCCTATTTACAAACAAAATTGATCAATTAGTGAATTATCATCGCGGCAACTAATAAATATTATTACTTAATCATATTTATTATTAAAGCATTCATTAACAAAATATTACAAATTACTCAACAACAATATTACTAATCAGATCAGTCAGAAATTTACAAATAATAAATGATAACCATAATATCGTCAACCAACAGACCGGGAAGCTCAACGCTCAAACTTGCTAAGGTTTATCAGCAAAAACTGCAGGAAAAGGGCGTTGAAGCAGGTATCTTATCACTTGCTCAGCTGCCTCCAAACGTTATTGAAACCGACCTCTACAACAAACGCAGCGCAGCATTTGAGCCTATCCAGCAAATAGTTACCAATACAGATAAATTCATATTCCTTATCCCCGAATATAACGGCAGCTTTCCGGGTGTACTTAAGGTTTTCATTGATGCCTGTAGTTTCCCCGAAAGTTTTTATGATAAAAAAGCGGCATTGGTAGGCTTATCATCGGGCAAATATGGTAATATCCGCGGGGTTGACCATTTTACAGGCGTTTGCCATTACCTGCACCTCAACATTATGGCGCTTAAATTACACATAGCGGCCATACACAAAGAGTTTGATGAAGAAGGGAACCTATTTAAGCCCGATACCATAAAGTTTGTAAACGAGCAGATAGAAAAGATCATTAAGTTTTGATTTTTGCTTGAGCTACCTGTTGGATTAATTCCGGGCACAAGCACCGCAGTTAATGATAACATAAAAAGAAGCAATTATATGAAGCCTAAAAATTAGCTTCAGCAATAACTTAAACCTATGTAATCAATTTTGTTTTAGGCTTTGCGCACTCTGCTTTTAGCTTTATGTAATCAGCGCACTATAAGCACCCAGCCCGATAATAGCGGCGCCCCACTTTTAAGATCAATCACATAGTAGTAAGTCCCGGGTGGTAAAGCATATCCTTTATAAGCGCCGTTCCACGGTTTATCATAACCTGTAGAGGCATATACTTTTTGCCCGTTTCGGTTAAAAACATTCAGTGAACATTGCGGATAGGTTGATAAAGCCTCAATATCCCAGTTATCATTTAAACCATCTCCATTGGGCGAAAACGTTGATGAAATAACGATCTTTTTATAAACCCGTACAAAAACTGAGGCATTAACATATCCTCAACCAATACCTGATGAGGCTTTCAGGGTATAAGTAACATCATCGGTAGGGCTGGCAACAGGGTTCAATTTGGTAGGATCGTCGAGTCCATCCGCGGGGCTCCATAAATAAGTATCTGCATATTTTGCCTCGGCATCCAGTACTACCGATTGCCCTTCAAAGATTTTTTTCTGTGGACTTATACTTGCTTCGGGTGCAGGCATAACTGTTACAGTTACTGTTTGGGTTGCAGTACAATCCCCATTGCTTGTTACTGTTACTATATAAGTGGTTGTTTCGGTTGGCATGACAGTAGGGTTTGCCGCAGTTGGATCGGATAATCCTGTAACCGGCGACCAGCTATAGCTTTTGGCGTTGGGCGTAGTTTCATTGAGAATGATTAGGTCGCCCTTACAAATTGGAGCTGGGGTGAGAACAGGTATAACGGGTTTTAAGTTAACAGTTACTGTAACTTTATCTGATAAAGTAGGACAATCACCAGCCGAGAACACAGTAACCTGATAATCGCCATTAGCAGCAACAGTGGCATTGTCAATTACCAGAGGATTTTGAGCTTTATTATTAGCGGTAACGCCCGGCCCGGTCCATTCGTACCTGATTGCTCCCGGCGCATTTGCAGTAAGTGTAAGCGCATCCCCTTCGCATACAGCCGGTGCGGTAATAGAAGGTTTGGCCAGGTAAGCATTAACCGTTATGGTGCGCACGTCTGAGTAAACGCGGCAAGTTGGCGAATTGATATTATCTCCTTCAGCTGCAGCCATCCTGTATTGGTAGGTACCTACCGGTTTATCCGCAGCAAATTGAAAAGCATAGCTAAGATCAGTAGCACCCGGAATGTTAGTCCAGCTACCGCTACCATCAGTACTGCTTTGCCATTGTACTTTAGGGTTGCTATAGCCGTTATTCAGATCGGCAATAAGTTTATAGTTTTGCACCTGCCCCTTGCAGACATTTTGCGGTTCGGTGTTGTCAACATTTGTAAATCCAACTTTAATGTTAGGTCCGCAAGCCCTGAATTCAATATCATCAAGCAGCAAATCGTTTCCATTACCTCCCGGCCCACTATTGCTGATTTCCAATACAATTTGCGTAACGCCCGCCCCTGTTGAAAATGGCACACTATATTTATTCCACTGAGGATCTGCGGTGGGCTGTATGGTATTGGTATCGTACTGGGTTAAGATTGTGCCATCGGGCTTTTTTATGGTAAATAATAAATCAGGCTGTTTAGTACTGGCATCACTTGATGAAAGTTTCATGAGATTGAGTACATAAGCTGAAAACTCGTAGGTTGTGTTTTCGCAAAGATTAAGCTCCTTCGTTTCGGTAAAAAAAACACTTGGTTCGTACGATGCATTCACGAGCATCATATAACCACCAGAATTTCCTGTATGATCATGAAGTACAGTATGCCAGGTATCATGACACGAAGTTTGACTGCTTACAATTGAATAATACCTATCATCCGGGCAATCAGGAGCATAGAACATGGTTGTAATACCTGTAGCCAGTGGAGGACCAGTATGACTAACTCCCGATCCAAAATCAAGTTTTACTACCGGGTCGCCGTAACTGCCATTACAAACAGCCGTTTTCACTTTAACTTTTGGAAAAGTAAAAGCAAACAAGATCAATAGAAATAATTTAATGAAATTAAAAGGCATTAACCGGTTGAAGGATATAAACATCGAACCATCAAAAATATATTTTTTTGGTTACCCCGGCGTATAAAAGCAATTAAATCATGAATATATTAATCACTGCAAAACAGCCACTTATACTAAACAATCTTTATTCACCAAAAGTTAACTATTAGTATACAAAAGCCTGATAATATGAAAAACAAGCTAATCATATTTCTTTGTGTTGCAGATGTCATGCTTATGGTCTGCAAGCACAAAAAAGGCTGCTACGCCCGGCTCCGGTTGAGCGCTGGCTAAGGGCTTTTTCTTAATGCCCCTTTCAGGTGGTTAAGAGTTTCTACTCTTTCTCATAATCCTTATGTACAATCAAGAAACTCGCACGCTCTTCCTTATGAAAAGGAATATTCCAATTACCCTGGTAGGTAATTTTTGCAGGTAGCGGTTCGCCCTGGAAATTATTAAGCTCGATGTCCATCTGCACATTAAAATCAAAGAACATGTTGCTGAATTTCATATCGATATAGCGGCCAAGGATCTGAAAGGTACGCTCATCAAAAATGGTGGTCATTTCCTTAATCATGGTATCGCTGTTGGATGTGCTCGGCTTGCACCTCACCTTAAAGCGATAAACAGGGATGGTGTCGAGGTATTTACCGCGCGCAAATTCGTAATAATAATACTGGCGCATATCGTCAGAGAAAATTTCCGTTTTGCTGCTAATGAAAGGGATTCCGCTTACTTTGCGGCCCGGCGTAAAGATCAGCGTTTTGAGTTTGCTTTTGTACGATTCATTTTTACCTCCCGATCCCGGCAGGGCATCACCCTTGGTAAAATCGGAATTATACGCGTTCATGAAA
Source organism: Mucilaginibacter metallidurans (assembly GCF_003286435.2). Classification (NCBI taxonomy): domain Bacteria; kingdom Pseudomonadati; phylum Bacteroidota; class Sphingobacteriia; order Sphingobacteriales; family Sphingobacteriaceae; genus Mucilaginibacter; species Mucilaginibacter metallidurans. The sequence goes on along the minus strand of NZ_CP043449.1, from coordinate 7,328,717 downwards.
ATAAAGTCGAACATCTCAACCGTGTACAGTTGGTACTTGCCGTTTTTTTTGTAAACATCGCCACTGTCCTTTTTAGCAACATATTCTATTTTATGTTTACCGGCTGCGTTGCTGTGGAGTATTTTACGGTAGATCCGCCCGTTTACCCGGTTCTTGCTGTCGTAAGTAAAAATTCGGTTTTCGGCAGTAAAGCCAAAGCCTTTCATATTCTGGAAGGCCTTATAAAAGCCTGTATCGGCCAATACGGCATCTATGAAATCCTGCGCGTTGAGTTTATGTGAGCGGATATCAACCAGTGAATCGATAACGATGGTACGGATAGTATCCGGGTTAAAGCGATTGATTTGCTGAGCTTTGGTTAGCAGGCCGGCAGTAGTAAGGATAAGGATCAGGAAGATTTTTTTCATTGATTGCTTTTTACAGCATGTCATTGCGAGCGTAGCGCGGCAATCGCATGCAATACAGAGCGGATCTGCAGAGTTCGCGATTGCTTCGTACCTCGCAATGACATGGTTTTTAGTTACCTAACTGTTTAACCGCCAAATAAGCCATCAAACCGGTACTTATTTTAAATGCATCTTCTTCCACATCAAAAGTAGGTGTGTGCACAGATGAAGTTATTCCCCGGGCTTCGTTACGGGTACCGAGGCGGTAGAAACAGCTGCTGGCAGCCTGCGAGTAATAAGCAAAATCTTCGGCAGCCATCCAAATATCCAGGTCGAGCACGTTTTCTTTCCCCAGGTAAGCTTCGGCATGGCCACGGGTGGCATGGGTTAATTTTTCTTCGTTAATCAGGAATGGATAACCGCGCATGATATTGAAATCGCAGCTTCCGCCCATGCTTTCGGCAATGCCTTCGGCCATTTTTTTCATGCGTTTGTGAGCTTCCTCGCGCCATTTCTCATCCATGGTGCGGAAAGTACCTTCCAGGTAAACCTCGTTCGGGATCACGTTGGTAGCCCCATTGGCTATTACCTTACCAAATGATAATACCGACGGACTTTTAGGATCGGCAAAGCGGCTCACCACCTGCTGTAGCGCGGTTAATATATGTGCGGTGATGATAACCGGATCGATATTTTGCTGCGGCTGAGCACCGTGACCGCCTTTACCTTTAACAGTAACATAAAGTTCATCAGTTGAGGCCATATATTTACCTGCACGGAAACCAACTTTACCGGCATCAATCAAAGGCATTACATGCTGGCCCAATACGGCAGCCGGTTTTGGGTTTTCCAAAACGCCCTCTTTAATCATGAGGCTGGCACCGCCGGGCAGTTTTTCTTCGGCCGGCTGAAAGATCAACTTAACGGTGCCAGCAAACTGGCTTTTCAATTCGGTTAATATTTTAGCTGTACCTAATAATGATGATGTGTGCGCATCGTGGCCACAGGCATGCATTACGCCCGGGTTTTGCGATTTATACGGAACATCATTGGCTTCCAATATCGGAAGCGCATCCATATCGGCACGCAATGCAACAACATTGCCGGCGTCAGATGGTTTTTCGCCTTTAATGAGAGCTACCAAGCCTGTATCAGCCATTTTATGGTATTCCAAACCAAGTTCTTCAAGCTTGTTGGCTACAAAAACCGAGGTTTGCAGTTCATGAAATGAAAGCTCGGGGTTGGCATGCAGGTGACGACGGTTAGCCACTACCTCATTGAATATTTTTGCGGATAACTCCTGTATTTGCTCTTTAATCATTATTAGGATCCGTTTTAGGAAGATTTATTTTTTCGGAAATGATGAATATGCTCGAAAACAACGAGCGCAGCTCTTGTACCAGTTTTTCGGCTTCAAGCCGGCTACGGAAATCGCCTGCTTTTACTTTAAAGTTGGGCTCGCGGTAGCTGATATAAGTACGCAGTTCGGGGTATTGCTGCTGCAACCGGTTTTGCGCATTGTAGGCATCCTTTCGGTTTGAGCCACTGAAGAATTGCACCCGGTAACCGTAGGATGAATAACCGGCGGCATCGGTACCCGCTGTACTGTTCAGCGTAAATCTTTTAGCTATCAGGCTGTCAACCAGCGGGTCTTTGATCACTTCAACCTTGCCGCGTGTTTGGGCAAAGGATTGGGTTGATGCAAGCAGTAATAAAACAAGAAAGCAGTATCTGATAATGGCTGATTTAGCTTGATGATCAAATACTGCTTTTTTCATTCTTTTTATTTTTTAATAAATGTTGTCATGCCGAACTTGTTTCGGCACCCCACGAGCATGGTTGGCATCATGCTGGCAACTTATCCTATGGGATCCCGAAACAAGTTCGGGATGACATTTTCAAAGGCTTAATTCTGCCCTACGCCGTGGCAGTTTTTGTATTTTTTACCGCTACCGCAAGGGCAAGGGTCATTACGGCCAATTTTGTTTTCAACCCTTACCGGGGTGATCTTTTGCTGCTCCTGCGGAAAATCATCCATAGGCACGCCGTTGCTTTCGCTCACCACTTCGGCCTTGGTTGTTTTCATCTTGCGCAGGTCAAGCTTCGGCTCGGGCCTCGCTTCCCTTACCTCTTCGGCCTGTTGCTGAACCGGGATGCCACCGCGGAACAGGAAGCTTACAATTTCCTTGTTCACATTGGCCAGCATGCCGCGGAATAATTCAAAGGCCTCAAACTTGTAAACCAACAGCGGGTCCTTTTGTTCGTAAACCGCGTTTTGTACCGATTGTTTTAACTCGTCCATTTCGCGCAGGTGCTCTTTCCATGCATCGTCGATCAGGTACAGGGTAACGTTTTTCTCGAAAGATTTAAATACCTCATGACCGTGGTTTTCAACCGCTTTTTTAAGCGGAACGGCTACCTGGATACCGTGGATCCCGTCGCTGAACGGAACAACAATGTTTTCAACATACTGGCCGCGGGTTTCATAAACGTCTTTAATAACCGGGTAAGCCTGTTGTGCAACTGCTTCCTGTTTACGTTTATAAAAGTCCATTACCGTTTGGAAGGTCAGATCAGTTAACGCCGGAATTGTTTTTGCAGTAAATTCGTCAGCGCTAAGCTCAATATCAACCGAGAACAAACGAATCACTTCTAAGGTAAAGCCTTCGTAGTTGGCACTTTCTTTATATTCGGTAACAATGTCCTCAACCACATCAAAAATGGTGTTGCTCAGGTCAACGTCCAAACGCTCACCAAACAGGGCGTTTTTACGTTTGGTGTAGATAACCGTACGCTGTGAGTTCATCACGTCGTCATATTCCAGCAAACGTTTACGAATGCCGAAGTTGTTTTCTTCCACTTTTTTCTGTGCACGCTCAATTGATTTGGAGATCATGGAGTGTTGGATCACTTCTCCTTCTTCAATACCCATACGTACCATCAGGCTGGAAATCCGCTCTGATCCGAATAAACGCATCAGGTTATCTTCTAACGATACAAAGAATTGTGAAGAACCCGGGTCACCCTGACGACCAGAACGACCGCGCAACTGCCTGTCAACACGGCGCGATTCGTGACGCTCGGTACCCACAATGGCTAAACCACCGGCTTCTTTAACGCCCGGGCCCAATTTAATATCCGTACCACGACCAGCCATGTTGGTAGCAATAGTCACAGTGCCGGCTTTACCAGCTTCGGCCACAATATCGGCCTCTTTCTGGTGCATTTTGGCATTCAGTACGTTATGTTTGATACCGCGCAGTTTAAGCATACGGCTCAATAACTCCGAGATCTCAACCGACGTTGTACCAACCAGTACCGGGCGACCAGCCTGAGTAAGACTAACAATTTCCTCGGCCACCGCATTGTATTTTTCACGTACAGTACGGTAAACAAGGTCTTGCTTGTCATCACGGGTAATTGGGGTGTTGGTTGGTATTTCAACCACATCCAGTTTGTAGATCTCCCAAAACTCGCCTGCTTCGGTAACAGCGGTACCAGTCATGCCGCAAAGCTTATGGTACATCCTGAAGTAGTTTTGCAGGGTAATGGTTGCAAAAGTTTGGGTAGCATCCTCAACTTTTACGTTTTCTTTAGCCTCAATAGCCTGGTGTAAGCCATCAGAGTAACGGCGGCCGTCCAATACACGACCGGTTTGTTCGTCAACTATCTTTACCTTGCCTTCGTCAAGAATGTATTCAGTGTCTTTTTCAAACAGGGTATAAGCTTTCAGTAACTGGTTAACCGAATGGATACGTTCAGATTTGATCGAGAAATCGCGCATCAACTCGTCCTTACGGGCAATCTTTTCTTCGGTGCTTAAGGCTGATTTTTCAATTTCAGCTATTTCGGTACCTACGTCAGGCATTACAAAGAAATGTGGATCTTCGCCGGATGCGGTGATCAGCTCGATGCCTTTTTCAGAAAGTTCAACCTGGTTATTTTTCTCGTCAATAACAAAGAATAATTCAGAGTCAACCTTTGGCATTTCTTTTCCCTGATCCTGCATGTAGTGATTTTCTACTTTTTGCAGGATGGTACGGTTACCACCTTCGCTCAAAAATTTAATTAATGCTTTGCTTTTGGGCAAACCACGGAAAGCCCGTAACAAAGCTAAGCCACCACCATCAACATCGGTATTACCGTCGTTAATCGCTTTCTTAGCTTCGTTCAATACGCTGTTGACATAGTTTTTCTGCGCATTAACCAAACGCTCGATGCGTGGTTTAAGCTCATAAAACTCATGCTCATCGCCACGTGGTATAGGGCCTGATATAATTAAAGGTGTACGGGCATCGTCAATTAAAACGGAGTCAACCTCATCCACCATGGCATAGTGCAATTTGCGTTGTACCAGCTCTTCCGGGCTGCGTGTCATATTGTCACGCAGGTAATCAAAACCAAATTCGTTGTTGGTACCAAAAGTAATATCAGCCAAATAAGCGGCACGGCGCTGCTCAGAGTTCGGCTCATGCTTATCGATACAATCAACAGATAAACCGTGGAATTCATACAACGGGCCCATCCACTCACTATCTCGTCGGGCCAGGTAATCGTTCACCGTTACGATGTGAACGCCTTGTCCGGCTAAAGCGTTAAGATATGCAGGCAGCGTGGCTACCAGCGTTTTACCTTCGCCCGTTGCCATCTCCGATATTTTACCCTGGTGCAATACGGTACCACCGATAAGCTGCACATCATAATGAACCATGTTCCAGGTAACCTCGTTACCCGCTGCTATCCATGTGCTACTGTGAAAAGCTTTATCGCCTTTAATAGTAACGTTTGGTTTGCGGGCAGCCAGCGTGCGGTCAAACTCGGTAGCGGTAACTTCTAATGAACTATTGGCAGCCAGGCGGCTTGCTGTTTCTTTAACTACAGCAAATGCCTCGGGCAATATATTCATCAATATATCTTCAAGCTCTTTATTACGGTCTTTTTCAAGCTTATCAAGCTGAGTATAAAGCTCAACTTTTTCGGCTACATCCATATCAAGCTCGTTTTCTGTACGATCTTTAATGGCTTGTATTTCACTGTCGATACCAGAAAGGCCTTCGGCAATGGTTTCTTTAAAATATATGGTCTTAGCCCTAAGCTCATCATTACTCAGGGAGCCAAGCTTAGCATATTCAGCCTTAATTTTCTCAACTATAGGCTGTATACTTTTTACATCCCGTTCTGATTTGCTTCCGAAAAGCTTACTGATAAAATTTAACATATTATTTTATTATGATACAACCTGGCTCAACAATTGCGCCATAGCAGCCGTTAGAGCCAAATTGACAGGCAAATGTAAGGTTTTGTGCCGAATGACGAAAGGATAATGCTTTAAAGCGTTATGCAGGGATGTAAGATTGACATTACGGTGTTTGTATTTGTTGTTGCCTGACTCAGAATGTCTGAACTCGAATTAAACGAATTAAAGAATTTTTGGAATTTGCCTGGCATCCGGTTAATTCATTAAATTCTATAAATTTAGGTTCAGAAAACTCCCACCCCACTGTCGTGAGGGCACGACAACGGGGGTAAAACTGATCTTTAATTTTTAATCACTAACCTCTCTATTCCGTTTTCAAACTTTTTACCGGGTTCATTGAAGCTGCTTTTATACTTTGATAACTTACCGTGAGCAGCGTTATGGCGATAGCTCCTACTGCGGTGAGGCCAAATATCCACCAGGATAAATCGGCCCGGTATTTATAATCCTGCAGCCAGCCCTGCATAAAGTAATAAGCCGTTGGTATGGCTATCAATAATGATACAGATACAAGGACCACAAATTCTTTCGACATTAATTGCCATAGGCTGAATATTGAAGCACCCAGCACTTTGCGTACACCAATCTCCTTAGTACGTTGTTCGGCCATGAACGATGCCATACCGAATAAGCCCATACAGCTGATAAAGATGGCCAGCAAAGTAAAGAAGCCGGCCAGTTTGCCTATGCGCTCTTCGTTGGTGAATTTACGGGCATACTCTTCGTCGGTAAACTTATATTCGAACGGGCTGCCGGGGGCATATTGTTTAAAAATTAACTCAATTTTGGCAATAGCATCATGGGCGCTCATTTTGGGGTTTAAGCGGATATCGACAAGGCCACCCGGGTCATTATCCAGTATAAATATTGACGATTTAACCGGTTCATACGGCGACGACATCACCATATCCTTTACCACGCCTATGATCTTGAATTTTTTACCCCAGTCGATTATTTCACCTACCGCGTGCTTAAAGTTCATGAAACGGGCGGCAGTTTCGTTCACGATCATGCTTGACGAATCGCCTGCATTGTTGCGTTCAAAATCGCGGCCTTCAATTAACTTCCACTGGGCAACCTTGCCAAACTCCGGACTAAGGGTTATCGTGGCGAAGTCATCCTGTAAACCTGCAGGTTTTCCCCGCCAGTTTAAGCCACTGTTATTGGAGTACACAGCAGTAAGCGGGCTACCAGACTCGGCAATTTCAATAATGGCCCCCGATTTAAGCAGATCGTTCCTTACGGCTTCAAAATGCTTATGAATTTCATCGGTACGCATATCTATCTGTACCAACCCCGTACGCTCATAACCGATAGGCCTGTTTTTGGTGAACTGCACCTGCCTGAACACGATGATGGTGCCGATGATTAGCGTAACCGACACAGCAAACTGCAGTACCACCAGTATTTTACGCGGCACTGCTGCATAGCGGCCGGCCTTGAATGTACCCTTCAAAACCCTAACCGGTTGAAAGGACGACAGATAAAATGCCGGGTAACTACCGGCAATTAGCCCTGTGATAATGCTGAAACTTAAACCCAGCAGCCAGAAAACCGCGTTGCCCCAAAGGATGTGCATGGTTTTATCGGCCACGCCATTGAACCACGATAGCGTGAGCTGCGCCAGTAAAACCGAAATTAAAAATGCGAACAACGCTAATATTACCGACTCGATAAAGAACTGGCTGATCAGCTGGCTCCTTAACGAGCCTACCGTTTTACGAATCCCCACTTCCTTGGCACGTTTCTCACTGCGGGCGGTACTCAGGTTCATGAAATTGATACAGGCCAGCATCAGCACAAACACGCCGATAATACCAAACATCCACACAAATTTGATATCGCCGCCAACATTAAAGCCATCTTTAAAGCTCGAGTAAAGGTGCCATTTACTCATTGGATGCAAAAACACTACCGGTTTAAAGCTGGCGCCAACATCGTCGCCCTGCGCTTTAATCGCATGCAGTTTAAGATCTTTGATCTCGGCAGATACTTTTTGGGCGTTGATGCCAGGCTTCAGTTGCGCAAAAATTTGCCAGGAGTTGTTACCCCAGCGGGTTTCGGCCCGTTTTAACCAGGCGGCGGTAGTCATATATAAATCCCATGGCGCTATGAAACCCAGCTCGCGAAACTCGGAATTATGCGGCATGTCTTCATAAACGCCGGTCACTTTAACATTCCATACATTATCTATTTTGATGGTTTTAAGCATCGGATCGGTATCACCAAACAAGGCCTTGGCCAGTGTTGCCGAAAGTAAAACTGATGATGGATCTTTCAAACCATCACGTGTACCCTTCAGCATTCTCAACGTAAGCAGATCAGGCGCTTCGGCCTGCATGTAACTTCCCTCCTTCGTGAGTTTTTTATCGCCATAGGCCATAATATGTCCATAGTTCCAGGAAGAAAGCACCACGTATTTAAAATCGTGCTTGTAGTCATTCCGCAATTTATAACCTAAAGGTATAGGCATAGCCGTTTGCGAACCTGTTACACCATTAAAAGTTTGATTTTGCCAAACCTGAACTATCCGGTCATAATTATCGAAGTTTTTATTGTAAGATAACTCGTCCCAGATCCACAGGCCAATAAGCATAGCTACCGCCATACCTACCGACAGGCCTGTAATATTGATAAGCGTATGCGCCTTGTTCTTAACAAGGTTTCGCCACGCAACGGTTAAATAGTTTTTAAACATGGTTCATTGGTTCACTTGTTCATTAGTTCATTGGTGTCTCGCTTCTCCTAACCTCTAATCTCCAACCTCTAACCACTTATTCCGATCGCAAATTCTTCACCGGGTTAGCCAGTGCCGCTTTTATGGCATGATAGCTTACCGTTAGCAAAGTGATTACCACAGCGCCAACTCCTGATGCCGCAAAGATCCACCAGGTTATGGTCGACCGGTATTCATACTTATGCAGCCAGTTGTTCATATAATAGTATGTTGCCGGAATAGCTATAAAGAGTGATATGGTAACTAAAACCACAAACTCGGTGGAGAGCAACCGCCACAAATTGGCTACCGATGCTCCCAATACTTTGCGCACCCCTATCTCCTTGATACGTTGTTCGGCAACAAATGAAGCCAGGCCGAATAAGCCAAGGCACGATATAAATATAGCCAGCACCGCAAATATGGTAGCGAGGTTGCCGATCCGCTGTTCGTCCGAAAACTTGCTCGCGTACTCATCATCATTAAACTTAAAATCAAACGGACTTCCGGGTTATATTTTTTGAACACGGGTTCTATCTTTTTTAAGGCTTCCTGCATGGGCATGGTTGGTTTAACCCTCAACGTTATGAAATTAACCCAGCCGGGCAACATCATAAATACAGTAGCTACAGGTTTTTGTAAGGCGATTCCATCACCATATCCTTCACCACGCCCGTAACAACATGATTCTGTTTGTTCCACCTGATCACTTTGCCCACCGGGTTTTTAATGCCGCTCATTTTCACTGCCGATTCGTTGAGGATAAAGGCACCGGTATCCGTTGGGAAGTTTCTTGAAAAATCGCGGCCCTGGATAATTTTCCAGCCTACGGTATGCCCAAAATCATAGGTTGTAGCAACGGTACCAAAAGTTGGATCGAAGCCTGCGGGCTTGCCCTCCCAATCGAAGCCTCCGTTATTTGCCCAAATCTCTGTGGTGGTACTGTTTGATTCGGCCATATCCTCAACCGCGCCGGTTTGGATCAGGTCGTTACGCATGGTTTCATAATGTCCGTAAATTTCAGGAGTCTTCATCTCGAAAGAAAGTAAGCCCGCACGCGAATAACCGACCGGCCTGTCTTTAGCATACTGGATTTGCCTGAATACGATAATGGTACCTATAATCAGCGCTATGGATACCGTAAACTGCACAACAACCAAAACCTTACGCGGCAGAGACGCAAAACGGCCGACCTTGAAAGTGCCCTTTAAAACCTTCACCGGCTCAAATGATGAAAGGTAAAATGCCGGATAACTGCCTGCTATGACGCCTGTAAATAAAGTAAAACCCAAAGCCAGGAGCCAAAACCAAACATTGCCAAATGGCATACCTATTTGTTTATCAGCAATATGATTAAATGATGGCAGCGCAATCAAAACTATACCCACCGTAACCACCAGCGCCAAACAGGCAAATATTACCGATTCGCTTAAAAACTGGTTAATGAGCTGTGAGCGCATAGAGCCGATAGACTTTCTGATCCCCACTTCCTTAGCACGTTTCTCACTTCGGGCGGTACTCAGGTTCATGAAATTGATACAGGCCAGCAACAACACAAATACCCCAATAATACCAAACAGCCAAACCATTTCAATAAGTCCGCCAACAGGTTTGCTGTTTTTAAAATCGCTGTACAGGTGCCATTTGCTCATGGGGTGCACCTGTATACTTTCATCATTCATCTTGAAATGTGGCTTGGTAATGTTTCTGATCTTAGCCGATACTTTATCAAAATCCACGTTATCGGCCAGCTGAACAAACAATGAGCAGCCATGATTATCCCATGCTCCCGTTTGCGTGCCCCACCAGTTGTTTTTATTAAAAAAAGGCATCAGGAACTTTGTTTCATAAAATGAAGTATTGCGTGGCAGGTCTTCATATACGCCGATAACTTTTAAGCTTGTTTTATTATCAGCTTTGATAGTTTTATTGACCGGATCGGCATTGCCAAACAGCGCTTTGGCAATTGATTGAGATATAACTATTGATGAAGGATCCCTAAACTCGGTATAACTGCCTCTTACCATATTCAATGCAAGCATGGCCGGCAAATCACCCTCGGCCCAGGCCCCAATTTGTGAGATCTTTTTATCACCTACCGAAAGAATATGCGCCCACCCCAAAAGAGCGAAGTATGTTTAAAATCGCTGGCATACTTAGTGCGCAATTCGGCACTCAGCGGCACCACGGTCGATCGAAAAGTAGGCGTTTCTCCATTTGCCGTTTGTGTAACCATAATCTGCCCCATGCGGTTGTAGGTGCTATGGTACTTATCAAACGACAACTCGTCCCAGATCCAAAGACCGATAAGCATGGCCACCGCCATCCCTACTGATAAGCCCGCAATGTTAATAAAGGCATGTACCTTGTTTTTAACAATGTTGCGAAACGCGATTTTGATGTAATTCTTTAACATGACTTAGTTCATTGGTTCACTTGTTCATTGCTATTTGCAATCATGTCATTGCAGCGTAGCAACCTCGTCGTACTTAACTCGACCGCGTTGCATGGCGTTTATGCATTTGTTACGAGATTGCCGCGTCGCGCCTACTCGTTACCCAGCCTGCTCTTCGCAATGACATAGATTATATTATTTCTTTAATTCCGAAATCGAACATCCGAATTCCGAAATCTTCCTAACCTCTAATCTCCAACCTCTAACCACTCTATTCCGCCTTCAAACTCTTCACCGGATTCATCCGTGCAGCCTTTATAGCTTGAGTGCTTACCGTTAGCAGTGCTATAACCATGGCCAGCACACCGGCCAGGGCAAACATCCACCAGCTTATAGTTACCCGGTATTCAAATGCCTGCAGCCATTTGCTCATGCCCCACCATGCTATTGGCGTGGATATTACAAGGGCTATCAGCACCAGTTGTATAAAATCTTTCGACAGTAACTGCACAATACCCGTTACACTGGCGCCGAGCACCTTACGTACACCTATTTCCTTACTGCGTTGTTCGGCACTGAAAGCTGCCAGGCCAAACAGGCCAAGGCAGGATATCACTATCGCCATCAGCGTAAAGGCATTAATAATTTGCGACAAGGTAACTTCAGTTTCATACTGCTTTTGCACCTCGGTATCTAAGAAAGAATATTCAAACGGTGCATCAGCAATGTCCTTGCGCCATAGAGCTTCCATTTTGCTCAGTAACGATTTATAGTTTTTGCTATCTGTTGATACCACCATCACATTAAACTGCCGCGGATCATTACGGTAAACCAGCATAAACGGCTTTACTTCCATATGCAGGGAGTTGTAATTAAAGTCCTTCATTACCCCGGCCACTTCAACAAAGGTTACCGGGTCCGGATCATATTGGGTATATAATCGTGTACCCGGAGCAGTCTGCGGGTTTAGTCCCAGTCGCTTACATAAGGTTTCATTAATGAGTACCCGGGTGGTATCCCCTATCCGGAAGTCCCGGCCGGCAATTATTTTAATACCGTTGGCTTTGGCAAAAAACTCATCGGTATTAATATTTTGTGCGTCGATAGCGGTAGTCATGTTGCCACCGGCTGGGTAAACCCCATGATCATGTGGTACAAACTGGCTCAGGTAATTATCAGCGTTGCTTACGGTTTTAACCTCGGCCAGTTGCCTTAAATCATTTGCAAAATTTTTCATTTTGCCTTGAGTAGTACCGGTATAAAAATTAAAGATGAGCTTTTGATTTTGGTCGAAGCCAAGGTCTTTATTCTTTACGAAATTGAGCTGACTGTAAATAACAATAATACCTGTTATAAGTACTATCGACAGCACAAACTGAAACACTACCAATGATTTACGGATCCCTGCTGCCGAAATATGACTGGTAAAATTCCCTTTGATCACCTTGATAGCCTTAAACGCCGATAAATAAAAAGCCGGATAGCTCCCTGCCACAAAACCGGTAACCACAACTATACACACCAGCATTAGCCAAAGCTTATAATTGCTAAAAAACGATAAATGAATATCTGTATGCGTTACCTGGTTTAAATAAGGCAGCAGAATTATAAGCATTGGTAAGGCTATTGCCACACCAATGAGCGTGAGCATAAATGATTCGCCTAAAAACTGTTTCATCAAATCACCCTGGCCGGCACCTATCACTTTACGTACACCAACTTCTTTGGCACGATTGGATGCCCGCGCCGTTGAAAGGTTCATAAAGTTAATACAAGCCACTACCTGTATCAACACAGCCACCAGTATCATAATGTATAGGAATGCAGGGTCGAGCGTTTTGGTTAGCTCATGCTCATGTCCTGGCGTTGTATGAATGGTAGTTACAGGCTGCAGGTGCAGCGCCTTTTTCATGCCGATGGCCTTCAGTTGGTCGGCACCATATTTATTTAAAAAGTCAGGAAGCTTTTTTTCAAGGGCTGCCGCACTGGCATTAGGGCGCAGCTTTACATAGGCATATAAAAAGTTATTACCGGCCCAGGCGGTATTCCGCCTTACATACTCGCCCAAGCCACCGCTGTTCATGGCCATAAACATGCTGGCATGAATGTGCGACCGGCCGGCACTTTCGTCAACAACCCCCATAACCTTAAAATCATGCTTGCCGAATGAATTATCGATAGAGATCATCCTCCCTATTGGATCCTCAGTACCGAAAAGTTTATCAGCAACCGGCTTCATTAATACAAGGCTGTAAGGCTCAGCCAGCACTTTACTAACGTTGCCGCTAACAAAATGAAAGTTAAACACATCAAAAAAGGTAGAATCGACATAAGCAGCATCCTGCTGATAAAATGATTTTTCTTTGTAGCGTAACAGGTGCTGCTTGGCCCCAAAACCCTCGGTAGTAACCAACCGGGTAAACTGCAAAACTTCGCCGAAATCGTTTTTCATAGCCGGCGCAATAGGCGGCGAACTTGCAGCGCCGTCATGTTTATCGCCGGTTAGCTCGAGCGTAGTTGTGATACGATAAATATCCTTAACATCTTTATGCTGCTTATCATAGCTATACTGATCCTGCACATACAGCAAAATATAAAGGCAGCACAGTGTGCCTGTAGCCAATCCCACTATATTAATTAAACTAAAGGTTTTGTTTTTCAACAAAAACCGCCATGCTGTTTTTAAATAACTTTTTAACATTTTAGTTGGTTCAATGGTTCATTCAAATATGTCATTGCGAGCGATAGCGTGGCAATCGCACGGAAGCAGAGCAGCTCTGTATAGCATGCGATTGCTTCGTGCCTCGCAATGACATGAATTATTATTTTCTTAATTCCGAAATCGAACATCTGACATCCGAAATCAAAACTACTCCGCTTTCAAACTCTTTACCGGGTTCATCAACGCGGCTTTAATGCTTTGATAGCTTACTGTAACCAGTGCTATCATAATTGCTGCCACACCTGCAAGGGCAAACATCCACCAGCTAAGCTGTACGCGATAGGTAAAATCCTGCAGCCATTGGGTCATTGCATAATAGGCTATCGGTGTTGCAACCACGATGGCAACAAACACCAGCTTTACAAAATTCACAGATAGCATAGTGGTGATATTACCAACGGTTGCGCCCAGTACCTTGCGAATCCCTATTTCCTTGCTGCGCTGCTCGGCCATAAAGGCGGCTAAAGCAAACAGGCCAAGACAGGCTATAATAATGGCCAATACCGCGAAACTTGTGAAAATACGCCCCATCCGTTGCACATCGGCATACATACTGGCAAAACGCTCGTCCATAAAAGTATAGCGGATGGGCTGGTTTGGTGCAAACTGTTTCCAGGTCGCAGTGATTTGGTCGAGCGCTTTTTTTACATCACCGGCTTTTATTTTCACGGATACTATCGATTCGCTTGGGCTTAAGTGCATCACCAATGGTTCAATGCCATCGCGCATCGAGTTAAAATTAAAATCCTGCACCACTCCGATAATGGTTTTACCCGGACCATAGTTAACTATCTTTTTCCCTATCGGATTTTTAAGTCCGAGTTTGTTGGCCATCATTTGGTTAATGATCACCGCCTGTGAGTCGGTTTTCATATCGGGGATAAAATCGCGGCCGGCTACCAGTTTAATGCCCAGTGTTTTGAGATAATCATGATCCACATCCCAAAACTGACCACCTACAGTAGGATCAATCTTTTCTCTTCCCTCAATAACAAATTGGTTGCCATTACGCTTAGTGCCCGAAACCGGTAAAAAATCGCTGATAGATGCACTTTTAACTGTGGATAGTTTCAACAAGTCGCTTTTAAATGGTTTCACCTGGTTATCAAGCGTATTGGTACCCTGTATCATCACCACCTGGTCTTTCTCAAAACCTACTTTTTTGTTAAGCAGGTATTGCATCTGGTTATAAATAACTACCGTACTGATGATGAGGATAATAGATGTAGCAAACTGGAAAACCACCAGCACATTACGCAATACCGAACTTTTACTTCCGGTACTTAAATTGCCTTTAAGCACTTCGGCTGGTTTAAAGCCCGAGAGGTAAAACGCAGGATAAATGCCCGCCACAATGCCAATTAAGAATGCCGCTGCCAACACTACCGGCACTAACCACCAAACCGCCCACGGCATAATAAGCGATTTGGACGCCAGCGTATTAAAATATGGCAGTAGTATCCAGGCCAGGATCAGGCCTAATACAAACGAGAAAAAGCTATACAATAATGATTCGGCCAAAAACTGCCTGATCAAACCACTTCGCTGCGAGCCAACTACTTTACGTAACCCAACCTCTTTGGCCCTGTTAGCCGATTTGGCTGTAGAAAGGTTAATAAAATTGATACAGGCAATCACCAAAATAAAACCGGCCACCGCCCCAAACAACCACACGAAACGGATATCCCCGTGCGACATGCCATCATGAATATCGTACGAGCGTAAATTGATGTCCTGTACATTCTGTACCATCAAGTTAAACATACTCATTACCCTGCTGGCCCGTTTATCGCCATTGCGTGTCATGCTGGGGATGTAATAATTTTTCAGGATGCCATCATTTACCTTTTTATTAAACTGTGCTATGTTGGTGCCGGGTTTCAGCGCCATATATATATGATAATTATTGGCATCCCAGGTTGCCTGTTCGCCATTCCAGAACTCGACACCGGCAAGGGTGATGAAAAACTTAAAATCGTGCAAATGCGAATTATTGGGGATATCCTGCATTACTGCGGCTATTTTAAAAGGTTTGGTTTTGTTATTGTTTAGGTACATTACCTTACCTACCGGGTTTTGACCGGGAAAGTATTTATCGGCCTTGCTTTTTGAGATCACCATACTCAAGGGCTCGCTTAAGGCACGTTTTGGGTCGCCGTAAACCATGGGCAGGTTTAAAATATCAATCAGCCCCTGATCTGCATAGGCAAACCCTTCTTCGTGGGTATTATCGGCCTGGTCGGCACGCTTTAACTCATTTGCACCGGCACCCCAAAACAGCGAGTTTGGCATTAAACGCCCTGATTTCTCTACTTCCGGATAGTCCTGTTTGGTCACCTTAGCCATCACCGAAGGCCAATCAACACCTTTTTCATCTACCGAGCCATCGTGGTAGTGCCCAAGCAAGCGATAAATATTAGCGGCATTAGGGTAACTTTTATCAAAACTCAACTCATCGCGAATGTAGAGGGCAATTAGCAAACAGGCCGCAATACTAAACGCAAAGCCACCAATTTTAATAGCAGTATACATTTTTTGCTTGCGCAACTGTCTTAAGGCAACCTTCAGGTAATTTTTGATCATGGCTATGCTGTTTAAAAATGGCTTATGTTGTTGTAGTTTTTCAGTCTTATAATTACGCTGTAGTACTTTCACTTGCTTAGCCGGGCCCTCCGCTGCAAGTTCCGGTGCCTTTACACCTTCAATATCTTTAATTTTTGCCTGGATTTTACTGAACAAGGCCGAACCATTGTCTGCCGGCTTTTCTTCTCCATCATCCCACCATTTCGACATGAGCTTTAGCTGGCTATGCAATTCAGGATGTTGAGCCAGCAACGCATTTAGCTCAGCCAACTCCCTTTCCGAAGCTTCGCGGGCTAACTTCTTTGAAGCCAGGTTCCAAACGTGGTCATCTAAGTTCATATCTCACAGGTTGTCAGTTTATTGATAGGCAGTACACTACTGTTTTGGTAGATAAAAGCCATGCCATTTATATAAATAACTAAAAATCAATAATTTATATAAAAATCGTCGTTATTACTGTACGATAGCGTACATCTGGTGTTCGGTTTTAAGCAGAGTCATTTCCTTCCTGAACAAGTATGATAACACCAGCTGCAAACAGAACGTCTTTAACCAATCATTGGCGTAACCCCTGTTTTTTTCAACAACTTGAAATCCAGTAATTTATTTAACAAAATTCAAATTTATGTTAACCCTGTTAACCCCCTACCCTCGGCTGGCGCAAGTATTGTGCGGCGACCAGTGCCGGGCTTACTTGTGCCTTCCCTTCAAAAATCAGTCACTCCCCGTAACATAATCCCGTCCCGTGCGTCATAGGTGATTTACGCACAAAACATTTTGGCTGGCGGGGTGTATATTTGAAAATTAACTATCCTTAACAGCTTGTAAAAAGCAAACTTTTTGTACCATATATGACTGATCGCAAATTAATTACAAAACTCATGCTGTCGTGTGTGCTTACCACAGCTATGGCAACTGCTTACGGGCAGCAAACCCCTCCACCGGAAAACCCGGCACTAAAAATTTACCGCGCCGTACCAACTAAAATCAACGATCTCATCCACACCAAACTTGATGTTCGTTTCGATTACAAAAAACGTTACCTGTATGGCAAAGAATGGGTTACTTTGAAACCCCACTTTTATCCAACCGACAGCTTAAGGCTCGACGCTAAAGGCATGGACCTTAAAAACATCTCGGTGGTAAAAAATGGCAAAAACGTCCCGCTTAAATTTACTTACCAGGATAGCCTTTCGGTAGCCATTAAACTGGACAAGGTTTACCGCAACAACGAAAGCTATACCATTTACATTGATTATACTGCCAAGCCCAATGAGCTGAAAGCTAAAGGCAGCGCAGCTATTAACGATGCCAAAGGCTTATATTTCATCAATCCCGACGGCACGGAAAAAGATAAGCCAACCCAGATCTGGACCCAGGGTGAAACCGAAAGTTCATCAGCCTGGTTCCCTACCATTGATAAGCCAAGCCAAAAAACTACCGAAGAGATCACGATGACCGTGCCTGCAAAGTACGTAACCCTGTCAAACGGTAAACTGACTGCTCAAAAAACAAATGCCGACGGTACCCGTACCGATACCTGGAAACAGGAGTTGCCGCACTCGCCATATCTGTTTATGATGGCCGTTGGCGATTTCAAGATCTATAAAGACAAGTGGAAAGATAAAGAGGTAAGCTACTACCTGGAGCCTAAATACGCTCCTTACGCCAAAGAGATCTTTGGCTTTACACCTGAAGCTATCGACTTTTATTCAAAAACTTTAGGGGTCGATTTTCCATGGGCTAAGTACTCGCAGATTGTAGTGCGCGATTATGTGAGCGGCGCTATGGAAAATACCTCGGCTACCCTTCATGGCGATTACGTACAGACTACCCACCGTGAGCTGATAGACGCCAACTATAATAACGGTCGCAGCACTATCGTTCACGAATTGTTTCACCAATGGTTTGGCGATTATGTTACTGCCGAAAGCTGGAGCAACCTTACCGTAAACGAATCGTTTGCCAACTTCAGCGAAACCATTTGGGCCGAGCATAAATACGGCAAGGATGAAGCCGATGCCCATAACTATGCAGATATGCAAAGCTATCTCCGTTCGCAAGGGGCCAGCACCAAAAACCTGGTGCGTTTTTACTATGCTGATAAAGAGGACGTTTTTGATGCTGTAACTTATCAAAAAGGCGGCCGCATCCTTAACATGCTCCGCAATTATTTAGGCGACGCTGCATTTTATAAAGGACTTAACATTTATCTGAAAACAAACGCGTTCAAAAATGGCGAAGCCCAGCAATTACGTTTGGCATTTGAAGAGGCCAGCGGCCAGGACCTTAACTGGTATTTTAACCAATGGTATTATGGCGCAGGTCACCCTGTACTGAATATCAGCTACAAATGGGACGAGGCAACTAAAACCGAAACCGTTTACCTGAAACAAACACAGGATGGCCAAACCTTTAAACTGCCAATGGCTATTGATATTTACCAGGGCGGTAAAAAAGTGCGTCATAAAGAGTGGATGAATGATAAGGTAGATTCTATCAGCTACCAACTGACCGGCAAACCTGATTTGGTGAATGTTGATGCCGATAAAATCCTGTTAACCAAGAAAACTGACAATAAAACAATTGACGAGTTTTCATTCCAGTATTTTAACGCTCCTAATTACCTCGACCGTTACGAAGCTATAGAAGCTGCTGCATCAGATCAAACCCGTCCGCAAGCGCAAAAAATCCTAATCGCGGCTTTAAAGGATAAGTATTATGGCCTCCGCATTAAAACCATCAGGGCATTAAATCTCACTAAAGATGACGTGCGTAATGCAGCCCAGCCAATATTAATCTCATTAGCTCAAACCGATAATAACACGCTTGTAAAAGCTGCTGCTATTACTGCATTAGGCAAATTGAAAGCAAGCGGTAATATGACTTTGTTTACCCAATCCATATCGAGCGAATCATACGCTGTACAGGGCGCTGCCTTAAACGCCATAGCACAACTTGACCCGGCCAAGGCATTAAGCTTAGCCAAAGGCCTTGAAAAAGACAACAAAGGCGCGTTAACTGCCGCTATCATGACTTTATATACAACTAATGGTAATGATGCTGAATGGCCATTTGTTTACCATGCGTTTACCGAGGCTGGGATTCAGGAAAAGTTCAATTCCCTTAAAAACTTTGCTGACATGACGGCCAAAGTGAATAAGCCTGAGTACGCTCAACAAGGTATTGAAGAGCTTAAAAACGCCGGCATTAAATTTAAGGTTTACGGAGCAGCACCATTTATAGTAACCCAACTGGAAGGTATCAAAACCTCGCGTACTACTATGAAAGACGATGCCTCGGCAAAAGCTGCTGACGATGCTATCAAGGCTGTTAATGATGCTAAATAATATATAAGCATCTAAAAATAAAAGGACGCCTTTTATCGGGCGTCCTTTTATTTTTAGTTTAAAGCGATGTGATTGAGCTGACAGCTTAAGGCCTAAAGCTTTTTGACTGTTAGCATTATTTAGCTTTCAGCTTTTGCGTTCGGCCTTAAGCTTTGAGCCTTCGGCTTTTCGCTCTTTATTTTACCAGTGTACCAATATCTTCGCCTTTGGCAATTTTCATAAAGTTACCTTCCTTGTTCATATCAAATACGATGATAGGCAGCTTATTTTCCTGGCAAAGGGTTATGGCGGTCATATCCATTACATTCAGGCCTTTATCATATACTTCCTGGAAAGTGATCTCGTCGTAACGGGTTGCACTTGGGTCTTTTTCCGGGTCGGCAGTGTAGATGCCGTCAACGCGGGTACCTTTCAATACCACATCAGCTTTAATTTCAATAGCGCGTAATGAAGCGGCAGTATCAGTAGTAAAGTAAGGATTACCTGTACCGGCTCCGAAGATCACGATCTTGCCCATTTCCAGGTGGTGCATAGCACGACGACGGATGTACGGCTCACAGATCTGTTCCATTTTAATGGCCGATTGCAGGCGGGTTTCCACACCAATGCTTTCTAAAGCATTTTGCAGCGCCATACAGTTAATCACCGTTGCAAGCATACCCATATAATCGGCCTGCGCACGTTCCATACCCGATTTTTCAGCACTTAATCCCCTGAAAATATTACCGCCTCCAACAACTACCGCAATCTCGATACCGGCATCATAAACGTTTTTAATGTCATGAGCATACTGCAAAACCTGGTTGTTATCAATACCATATTGCCTTGCGCCCATCAGCGATTCGCCCGAAAGTTTCAGTAATATTCTTTTGTATTTCATTTGGTGTGATTTGCTAATAATAGAAAAAGATGAAACCTGCTTTTGTTTATATCAAGAATTGATAAAGCTCTGTTCATACGGGAGTAGTTCGCCAAAAATAGCGAATAAATTTCAGTGTTAAAATTTTATGTTGTCTTTGTTAAAAAATCACCCTTTAGTATAGTCCCAAGCACTTCAAAATCAGCATTAAAAATAACGAGATCAGCATCAAAGCCCTTCTCTATTTTACCCTTTTTTGTTTGCGATGCTAACTCGGCGGGATATAGTGAAGCCATATTTACGGCCTCAGCAAGGTCAATACCGGCCAATTTAACGCAATTTTCAACTGCTTTAAGCATCGTAAGGTTTGAACCTGATAAAGTACCGTCGGGCATGGTATACCTGTCGCCCCTTAGTTCATGTTGATAAGCTCCTTCTTTGGTTGAGGTAACGGCATCGGTGATCAGAAAAAGCTTGTCACCTAACTCACGTTTGGCGAGGCGGATCATAGCAAAATCAACGTGGATACCATCTGCTACAATACTGGTATATGGCCTTTCTTCAAAAATTGCAGGGATATAACCGGGCTCACGATGGTGCATGGATGGCATAGCATTAAACAGGTGGGTTACTGCCTGCACCGGTTTCTTTAAAAATGATTTGCCTTCGGCATAGGTAGCATTACTATGGCCGGATGATATGATAACACCCTGCTCATATAAATAATCTATCACCTCCTGATCCTGCAGTTCGGGCGCTATGGTGATCATCTTGATAACACCATCGGCCTTTTCAAGCCAGCTTTTAACTTCGACAAGGGTAGCTTTCTTAATAAATTTTTCGGGGTGTGCGCCCTTTTTGGCAGGGTTTAAATAAGGCCCTTCCAGGTGCAATCCCCAGAAAGCACCCCTGCTTTTTTGGCGATAGATCTTAGCCGCTTCAATACCGGTTTCCACAATATCATTGGTGTTGGTGCCGATAGTGGCAAACACGCCTATAGTTCCCTGGTTCAGCAGGTCATTCTCCAATTGTACAAGCGCCTCAACGGTAGGTGTACCGGCAAAAAGCTTACCGCCGCTCCCGTAGATCTGCAGATCGATAAATCCCGGGCCAAGGTATGCGCCGTTCAGGTTTTTCTTTACCGCATCCGCTGGGATAGCGCTTTCATCAATTACATCGGTAATGGTACCGTTTGAAATTAAAACGGCTTTGCCCTCGGCAATAGTGCCGGTGGAGATGAGTTTGAGGTTGTGGAGGGCGAGGATAGACATGATTTAATAATTACGTATTCAACCATTATGTCATTGCGAGCGTAGCGTGGCAATCGCGAACTGTGCATGACCGCCCTGTATAGCGTGCGATTGCTTCGTCGTCCCTCCTCGCAATGACATGATTTTGAGGGCGAATCAACAGGGCAAAAAAAATCCCCCGATTTTCATCGGGGGATAATATGATTAAGCTCCTAAAGCTACTCGCTTGAAGGCGGTTACTGTAAGGCCTTTTTCAACTGAGTCAAGGAATTGTGAAATGCTCTTAGACGAATCTTTCACAAACTCCTGGTTTAACAGGGTTGAGTCTTTGTAGAATTTATTCAGTTTACCTGCAGCAATTTTTTCAACCATTGCTTCTGGTTTACCTTCTGCACGGATCTGCTCTTTAGCAATTTCAAGCTCACGCTCAATTACTGAAGCGTCAACACCATCTTTATCCAAAGCGATAGGGTTCATAGCAGCAATTTGCATAGCTACGTCTTTACCTGCATCTTCTGCACCTGCACCGTCAGCGCTTAAAGCTACCAATACACCTAAACGGAAGTTACCGTGGATGTAAGCAACAACTTTTTCGCCGTTAACAACTTCATATTTAGATACGCCGATTTTCTCGCCGATTTTACCTGTTTTTTCGATGATTGCATCACCTATTTTAACGCGGGCAGTTTCAACGTCGATTTCAAGTGCGTAAAGCTCTTCAATTGAAGCTGGTTTTGCTTCAACAGCTTTGTTAGCAATTTCATTTGCAAAAGCGATGAACTCAGCGTTTTTAGCTACGAAGTCAGTTTCGCAGTTAAGCTCGATGATAACACCGGTTTTAAAATCTTCAGAAGTACGTGCAATAACAACACCTTCGTTTGATTCCCTGTCCTGACGGCTTGCTGCAACTTTAGCACCTTTTTTCCTTAAAAAATCGATAGCTGCTTCAAAATCACCGTTAGTTTCGGTTAATGCTTTTTTGCAATCCATCATACCGGCACCGGTTTGCTGGCGCAGTTTGTTTACGTCGGCTGCAGAAATTTGTACTGTAGACATGTTTTTTTGAGTTTTAAGATTTTTTATATCGGGTTACAAGTTACCGTAATGGTATTATGCTATTGTAACCTGCAACTATTTTTAATATTAAAAATCTCCCACCCCTTGCTGAGGTGAGAGAATTAATATATTTTTTGTTGTTCCCTTAAAGGGTTAACAAGGAAGATTATTCTTCTGTTTCAGCAGCCGGAGCTTCAGCTTCGCCTTCAGCAGCTACTTCAGCAACTTTACGGGTTCTTTTACCGCCTTCGTTAACTTCAGGAGCATCAGCTTTAGCTTTTGCAGCTACTGCTTCTTTTTCAGCTTCGTCTTCTTTCTCGCGTTTGCGCTCATCTAAACCTTCTTCGATAGCTTTGATGATGATGCTGGTGATCAAAGAGATTGATTTTGTAGCGTCGTCATTCGCAGGGATCGGGAAGTCGATGTTTGAAGGGTCAGAGTTGGTATCAACCATAGCAAATGTAGGGATGTTCAACTTTAATGCTTCTGAAACCGCGATATGCTCTTTTTTAACGTCGATCAGGAATAAAGCAGCCGGTAAACGGTTCAAGTCAGAAATACCACCTAAAAGGGTTTCTAATTTGATACGCTCACGCTGAATCATCAGACGCTCTTTTTTAGAAAGGTTGCTGTAAGTACCGTCTTTAGTCAATTTATCGATGTTTGACATCTTTTTGATTGACTTACGTACAGTAGCAAAGTTGGTTAACATACCACCTAACCAACGCTCGGTGATGTATGGCATGTTTACGCTTTTTGCATAATCAGCAACGATATCTTTCGCTTGTTTCTTTGTAGCTACGAATAATACCTTACGGCCTGATTTTACAATTTGTTTTATAGCTGCAGCAGCTTCTTCAACCTTAGTTAAGGTTTTATTTAAATCGATAATGTGGATACCGTTACGCTCCATGAAAATGTACTGTGACATTTTCGGATCCCATTTGCGGGTAAGGTGACCAAAGTGTACACCAGCGTCCAGTAAATCCTGATAAGTTGTTCTTGCCATTTTGTTGTCCTCCTTTGATTAACGTTTACTGAATTGGAATCTCTTACGTGCTTTCCTGCGACCTGGTTTTTTACGCTCAACCATACGGTCATCGCGGGTCATTAAGCCTTTAGCACGTAATGCCGGTTTCTTTTCAGCATCAAGTTCAACAATAGCTTTAGCGATAGCTAAACGAACGGCTTCTGCCTGTCCTTTTACACCACCACCTGCAACGTTTGCTTTAACATCATATTTTCCGGTGCTACCAGAAACCTCAGTGCTCTGAGTTACGATATATTGCAATGGCAAAGTAGGGAAATACTCTTTGTAATCTTTACCGTTAACGATGATCGCACCATTTCCTTCTGTAAGGTAGATGCGGGCAACGGCTGTTTTTCTTCTGCCTGAAGTGTTAGTTGTTGGCATTTTTTTTCTCCTTAAAAATTAAAAATTAAATGGCTGTTGGGTTTTGCGCTGCATGAGGATGCTCAGCACCTGCGTATACATGCAAATTGCCGAACAATGCTTTACCCAAACGATTTTTAGGTAACATACCACGTACCGCTTTCTCGATGATGCGGGTTGGATGTTTCGCCAATAACTCCTTAGGAGAAATAAAACGCTGACCACCTGGATATCCAGTGTAACGAACATAAACTTTGTCGCTTAGTTTGTTGCCGGTCAGTTTTACCTTGTCTGCGTTGATAACGATCACATTATCACCACAGTCTACGTTTGGGGTGAAATCAGGCTTGGTTTTACCGCGAATGATCATTGCGATCTTCGTAGACAAGCGCCCCAAAATCTCGCCTTCGGCGTCAACAACAACCCATTGTTTGTTAACGGTTTTTTTGTTGGCTGAGACAGTTTTGTAACTTAACGTATTCACTTGCTTTAAATTAAATTGTTTAAACGTTTATTATACCCCGTATTTTCGGGACTGCAAAGATAGGGTTAATTACTTTATTAGCAAATAGTTTTTAAGGAAATATCTGAACCATGGTTTTTAGGATTTGTGAATTTCCCTGATTCCTGTCTGAACCGGGATTTGAGTTGATTTTCGGGATGAGCAGGGTTACGGCTTTTCTGGACTCGAATGCAGCTTTTGGTCGGTGTTTTCACCGTACCACTTTTACAGTTGCTTCAATTATCGTATCATGCCCCAAATTATCTGGTGCGGTGAAAACACCGACCAGATGCTGAGTTAAAGGCGTTCAATCATCTGTTACAAGCGTAACTTTTGCATATTTATATTTGTACTTTTTAATTGTGCTTAACTCATTAGCAGATACAGCAACCTCGCAATTTCTCCAGTTTTTTGTGTAGTGCAAATTAGTCCAGTAGTTGGTTATACTTGCCGGGATTTCCCCTCGTAGTTGTGTATCAAAAATAACAATGGTATCGCCCAAAGCAGTGTCTCGTTTATGTGATTTGCAAATAAATACATCTACAGCAGGTATAGTATCATTTTGGGAGCGTTTCGTAGTATCGTGCAAATATGCTGCTAATATTCCTGGACCATTAAAAGAAGTATCTATCACACTGCTATCAGCCTCGATCATTTGCGCGGTGTTCAAGCTTATTGCGGCATACTCCTTTTTATCCGACGAACTACATCCAGTTATAAGCATCACATTCGTCAAAATAGCCAACAGCAGTAAACGTGTATTGAAATTTAAAGAGCGTCCCATACCTGTTTTTCTATTTAATACCGGTTATTTAAAAAAGTAACCTGATCATTATGATGGATTGGGCGTTGCCTGCGGCCCGGGCTATACGCAGCAAGTCCTCGCTTTTCCTACGCTCAGAAACCTCCACGCGCTCCGGGCTTTACGCTTCTATCTCTAACGCAAATCCGTGTTCCATTAAACTCGGTTTATTTTGTAATAAGTTTTTTACATTCAGATGATATAAATATATTAGCAGGAACACTAATTAATCCCTGAATAATTGGCTCCCGCTGTTTACCGGCTCACCTTAACCTTGATTGTACTTTTAAGTACCTGCAAGTTGTTTGCCCAAACCATGGCCGATCCGGTTGATTCGTTACAAACACAGGTAGACGCCAATGGTATTTTGGCAGCCTTTTTCAGTGGCAAGAGCAGTAAACCATCAGTAGCGACCACACAAACACAAAATCGTACTTATTGGTCGGTATTACCATCGGCAGCTTACAACCCAAGCGTGGGTTTTGCCGTTGGGGTTATCTCATCAGGAGGAAAATACTTTGGCGATCCTTCAACTACAACCCTTTCGGTAATTAATGCGGGCTTTTACCTGTCAACAAGCGGGCTCTCTACTTTTGAGTTTAAACAAAACGCTTTCTCGGCCGAAAACAAGTGGAACCTGCAGGGCACTGTACAAATTGGGAAAACCGTTGCCATGGACAACGGCCTCGGCACCGGCAGGCGCAGTTTTGGCGAAGGCAGCTTTTTCATGAACAACACCCATTTTGAAAATAATCCTGATGCATTCCCTATCCGTTATGTTTATATCAAAGCCAATGAGCGCATCTACCGTAAACTGGCACATCATATATATGTGGGTGCCGGGCTAAGCTTTAATTATTACAGCCATATAGATGATGACCGCAAAGACATTCCCCTATCAAAAACTCATAATTATCGCTATAGTATCCGTAACGGTTTTCCTGTTAACTCGTACCAAGCTAATGGACTGCTGTTCAATTTCCAGTTTAATAACCGCGACCAGCCCAACCGACCGTTCAGGGGTATTTATGCCGATATTGTTTTGCGGAGCAACCAAACCTGGCTGGGCAGCAACCGCAATGCCATGCAGGTAAAGTTTGAATTCAGGAAATACTGGAGCCTGTCATCAACCCACCCCGAACATGTTTTTGCGTTGTGGCACTGGTCAAACTATTTGTTGAGCGGGACGCTGCCCTACCTTGAATTGCCCGGCACCGGCAGCGATGCTTATGGCCGCATTGGCAGAGCATTTATTATAGGTAGGTTTAAAGGCATGTCATTTGTATATAACGAGGCCGAATACCGTTTTCCGCTAACAAGCAACAAATTACTTAGTGGCGTTGCCTTTATCAATGCAGAAACAGCAAACAATCAGCAACGCATAAAACTATTCAGGTATTGGGAACCCGGCGGCGGCGCAGGGCTGCGACTGTTGTTTAATAAATACACCCGTTCCAATCTATGTATTGATTATGCCAGGGGAACTTATGGTTCAAGTGGGTTCTTTTTGGGACTTAACGAGGTATTTTAGCTGTAAACAGGCTGCGATGATAAGTACACTGTTATAACTGGTGTCATTTTTGTGCTGGAATCGTCTGAACAAGCAATCTACCTTAAAAATGCGCACTCCGTTAACCTCACAACTACTTGGCGACCTGATTGAAAAAGGCTACGAATATGTATTGGTAAAGATCAACCTGAACCCACAACAAGATGAGGCTGTCGACATAACACTTGTACCAATAAAAGAAAAACCGGAATTAAATAAATTACCAGCGGGTTTTGAAACTTTTTACCGCATCACCCGCGAGCCCATGCAACTGGTTTGCGGTGTCGACAATACCAGTATTTTCATCGAATATCAAACCTTTGATGACACTATAACCAGCCAGGACCTTTTCGATGACACTTATTTTAGGATGAGCGAGGACTTTTTCAGGCAGGTGCTGGACAGCCTGGAAGATTACGCGGTGATCACTACAGATAAAAATGGTGACATTAACAGCTGGAATACCGGCGCCCAAAAAGTGCTTGGCTACACCGAACAGGAAGTATTAGGCCTAAGCGCCCGGATTTTTTTTACTCCCGAAGATATTGCTGAAGGTAAACCCGAAGCCGAATTAAAAAAAGCGCTTAGCCGGGGCAGGGCTATTGATGAGCGTTATCATGTACGCAAGGACGGCACACGTTTCTGGGGCAGCGGGTTGGTTTTTCCGCTGTTTGATGAACAGCACAATCATCGTGGTTTCACTAAAATCATGCGTAATCAACGGGAAGAGCAGCGATCAAAAGAGCTTGGCATATAAAACAAAAGAGGTGCTCAAATGAGCACCTCTTTTGTTTTATATCTTTTCGGGAAAAAGGATTAAGCATTATAGCTTACGCCGTGATCTTCTTCTACCTGTGGGTTAATGAATGGTGAACCTTTGGTAAAGCAACCAACAATTAAAAGGTAAGCACCAAAAACTAATTGAGGTAAAACCATTTTATCAGAAAAAGCATAAACCCAAGGCGAGCAAAACAGGAACGAGCCCATAATTACGTCACCTACATTGTGCATAACCATCGGGAATTGTTTGATAAAACCCATTTCGTTTTTAGCGAAGATAGCCATGATCAACTGCAGCCAGCCAATTATCAGAGGCAGGAATAAAGCCGCGCCACCAACATGCAGGGTACCACCAAAAGTCCACAAAGTTGAGATCATTAACAGGGCTACAACGTAGTTTAAAAATCCGTAAGTTTTGGTTGAGATGAAGCCTTTCATTTTTATAGCTTATTTATAAAGTATCAGTATAAATGATTTATATCTAAATTTTGTGCCAAAGGTAAACATTTGCATGGCTTAAGCACAGTAAATTTAAAAAATTTGGATAGCCGGTTAATTAACTGGCTACCAGGTCGCGAAATAACTGAATATGCCAGCTATCTTTAAACGGCACCTCCCATTTAGTTTCCAGCTCGGTTAAATTTTGAACCAGGTTATTGTAAACAACCGTTTCCTTATTGATGCTACCCTCTTTTAGTTTAGCCTCAAAATCATGCCTTGGCAAAGAAAGCACTTCCTCACCCTCGCGATAAGCCAAATTAAACCTATCGAAAAGATTAATCCCTAAGTGCTGCTGCACCTGTTGCATAAAGTGAACCGATTTATCAATAGAACAGCCGCTGGCGCCTGCCTGGCTTTCATCAACTATCAAAATAAAAAAACGGTTGTACCTAACCTCGCCTTTGGCTTTCAGCTGGTTATTGTGAGCTGTCCACCCGGTAGCAAACTTGTCCAGCTCAGGCTGAATCTGTTGTACTTCCTGGTCGGTTAATTTCCTGTCCGACTGATAGATCCAAACTCTTGACTGTGGAGAAAATTTCATTTCCAAAATTATCAATTTATTAACTTCGGGTTACATTTTGTTGTCATGAAAATATCAATTCTGCCATCAATTGGAAAAACTGCGCTCATTACATCAATTTTAGCCCTTATTGCGCTAAATTACGGTTTTAAAGCCGAAATGAGCGAACAGGAATGGTTAAACTGGAGCAATAGATGCCTAAATAGCTCATTTAACCCAACACCTGATATCAACCTCAAAAAGTGGGAGATAACCCTCACCAGCGACTATTTTTTACGTTTGCGAAAAACTTATCAACATGGCAAACAGGAATATTTTTCTTTCAACCTGCACCGTTTAACCAATGTTGATTATGTGGGCAGCGACACCACAGGTGCAGTAAAATTCAATACCCAAACCGATGATATCATTGTACAAACCTACGAAGACCCTAATGGCAATATCGACTCAATGGCCACTACATTTGATTTACCGGTTCATAACATGAGCGCCACCAAATTTGACAGCCTGAAGAATGCGTTGCATTATTTCAGGACAAAAGGTTTATAACCCGTTAGCCCTAACCGTGATCTCGGCAATATCCAAAACTTTTATCTCCTGTTCCTTATCCTGGTTTTTTACGCCATCAGTTAGCATGGTCATACAAAACGGACAGGCAGCGGCTACCAACTGTGCTTTAGCTTCTATAACATCAGCAATACGCTCTATATTGATATCCTTCTTACCTGGTTCAGGTTCCTTAAACATTTGCGCGCCGCCCGCACCACAACACAAGCCGTTTGACTTGCAGCGTTTCATTTCTACCAATTCGGCATCCAATATCTCTAACGCTGCACGCGGAGCCTCGTAAACATCATTTCCCCGGCCCAAATAACAGGGGTCATGATAAGTGATCCTTTTCCCCTTAAAACTTTCACCGCCCTCTGCCTTAAGCTTACCGGCATCAATTAACTGTTGAATAAGTTGTGTATGATGAATCACCTCATAATTACCCCCCAAACCAGGATATTCGTTTTTTATAGTATTGAAACAATGCGGGCAACCGGTAACTATTTTTTTAATGTTATACCCATCCAGCACCTGGATATTCATCATGGCCTGCATCTGAAACAGAAACTCGTTACCGGCCCGTTTGGCGGGGTCGCCGGTGCAGTTTTCTTCCGTACCCAACACAGCATAACTAATGCCTACATGATGCAGGATCTTACAAATATCGCGGGTAATTTTACGGGCACGCTCATCAAAGCTGCCGGCACACCCTACCCAAAACAATATTTCAGGTTCCCTTCCCTGTGCAGCCATTTCGGCCATGGTTGGGATGGCCAATGGTTCATTGTTCATAGCTCATGGTTTTATTTATGGTCGATAGTCCATGGACCATTGTTAATTATTTTTATTTCCCTTCACAGCCATGATCTATAAACCATTAACTATGATCTGTAAAACTATTCCTCCGCCCAGTTAAACCTGTCGGCCTGGCTGTATTTCCATGGAGCGCCATTGTTTTCTACGTTGCCAAACATATTATTGAGGCTTGCCGGGGCTTGCGATTCTTCCATTACAATATAACGGCGCATTTCTGTTATGATCTCCAGCGGATTGATGTTCACCGGGCAAGCTTCCACACAGGCATTGCAACTGGTACAGGCCCAGAGCTCTTCGCGGGTAATGTAATTGTCAAGCAATGATTTATTATCCTGGTGGTCTTTACCGTGCTTATCGATGTTATTGCCGACTTCCGTAATCCGGTCGCGGGTATCCATCATGATCTTACGCGGCGATAGCAATTTGCCGGTAATGTTAGCCGGGCAAACCGAGGTGCACCTGCCGCATTCGGTGCAGGTATATGCCTCCATCAGGTTTTTCCAGGTAAGGTCAGTTACATCCTTTGCACCAAAACGGGCGGGCTCGCCATTATTTTCAGGGACGAATGAAGGATCAAGCATGGCCTTAACCTCATTAGTAACCGATGCCATATTGGTAAATTTCCCTTTAGGGTTCAAGTTTGAATAGTACGTATTGGGGAAAGCCAGCAGGATATGAAAATGCTTTGAATATGGCAGGTAATTTAAGAAACACAAGATTCCTACAATATGAAACCACCAGCAAACCCGTTCGGTAATTACCAATGCCGAAGCGCTACCAGGCAGTAACGGCGCCAGCAATGAACTCACCGGAAAGCTTCCGGCTGTAATATAGTGGCCAAAATGCAGCAGTTGTAATTTATAATCGGCCGCATTCATGGTCAGGAAAGCGGTCATGAGCAATATTTCGGTAATGAGGATGTAATTCGCATCGGATTTTGGCCATTGAGTCATTTCTGTACCCGTAAAGCGTTTCAGATGCACAACATTGCGCCTGCACAGGAAAACGATACATGCCGTAAGTACCAACACTGCAAGCATCTCGAAACCGCCTATTAAAAAACCATACAAGCCACCAAGCGGGTGCGCAAAAATGCGGTGCGAGCCAAAGATCCCATCAATCATGATCTCCAGCACTTCAAGATTGATGATAATAAAACCAATATAAATAAAAAAGTGCATTACCGCCGCTACGGGGCGTTTAACCATTTTGGTTTGGCCAAGGGCAATTTTGGCCATCACTTTCCAGCGCAGGGCCAGCTGGTCGTTACGATCCGTGTCTTTACCCAGCAAAATATTGCGCCTGATTTTAGACACGTTCTTGCCGAAGAAGTAAACGGCAACCGCCAGGATGATAATAAATATAAGCTGAGCAATCATTATGCGTGCATAGTATTTTTCTCAAAGTTAAATGAATTGTTTAAAGCGCAAAATGTTTTGAGATCGAAAAAATATTTGAAAATTAATTAGCTGATTACCTGCACAATTATTTAAAACCAGCAGGCGAACAGAAACTTTTTTCAAAAAAAAGTTTTCAAACATAAAAAAAAGGCTACATTTGCACTCCCCAAACACGGGAACGGTTTGGTACCATAGCTCAGATGGTAGAGCAAAGGACTGAAAATCCTTGTGTCCCTGGTTCGAATCCAGGTGGTACCACTAAATCAAAAAGGTCATTTTCAAGCGGAAAATGGCCTTTTTTCGTTAATTAGGCTATATTTGTCTAATTATTCCATGGTAACCCGGTCGGGTGTCTTTGCAATTCAGCAAAAAAAATTGTCGAATTCGGTCCAAAAAAATTGTCCCAAAATTGTCCAACGAATTGGGATCATTTTTAAAGGCCGGTAAAAGTCAAAATCATGGCTACAGTAAACGCCGTTATCCTTCCTATCAAAAAAAGAAAAGATGGGACCTGGAATGTAAAGATCAGGGTGAACAAAGACGGCAGTTCATCTTACATTGAAACAACCCATTTTGTAAATTCAAAACAGGTCTGGAAAAAGAACCAGATAAAAGACCCAGGCATACTCGCGATGGTCGAACCGGTATTGACCCAATACAGAAAGAAGATCGGAGAACTTGGTGCAAAACTCGATAGTTATTCATCCGCAAAGCTCGTCGATTACCTGGTTGGTAAAAAAGAGATCAAAGCCGAAGAAATCAATGTTATTGATTTCGGCCGCAAACGTATCGAGGAACTAATGCAAGCAAACCGTTTAGGCAGCGCAAAGAATATGCAAACGGTGGTGAATAGTTTAGTCGATTTTTTTCGCACGGAGAATGTATTCATAACTGATATTCGCTCCAAAATGCTTTATAAATATGAAGCATTCCTGCTAAAGCCGCGTATCCAGATACGGCCTGACCAGTTTCAGCGTCCCCAAACGCGGGCAATAGACGGGCTAAGCAATAATGGCTTGCATAATCACATACGCGATCTGCGAATATTATTTAACTGTATCAAGGAATTTTATAATGATGAGGATGATGAAGTGATTGTTGTGAAACACTATCCTTTCAAGAAATATAAATTACCCCAGGTATTACCGAAAGACAAGCCAAAGCTTACGATAGCCCAAGTTGTGGCCATAAGAGATTTTGAGGCTGAGCCTGGCTCCCGTATCGAACTTGCCCGTGATCTTTTTATGTTGAGTTTTTACCTGTGTGGTATGAATGCGGTCGATATGTATAAACTGCCGCCGGCAGATGACTCTAACTTACGAATCAGCTACAACCGGTCAAAAACAGCAAGCAGAAGGCGTGATCAGGCGTATATTAGTATTTTCATTCCTGAAGAAGCAAGATCGCTTTACACGAAATATGCAGGTACTTTGCAGAAACGTTATGCCAGCCATAGTGGGCTGGATCATGCGCTGGCCTTTGGTATTAAAAAGATTGGGGCTGCACTGGGCCATAATGACCCCGAGTTTTATGATGCACGTCATGCTTTTGGCGACTTCGCCAGAAACCGATGCCGTTTTAGTATGGATGACGTGGGTTTGGCTATGAATCATAAAGACCAATCAAATCGCGTCACAGACATTTATGTTTCTAAAAACTGGGACATCATCGATGAAGTTCAATCAAAAGTGATTAGCCTATTACCCAGCCTTGATTCGGAAAAACTACTTACTTTAAACGGTGATGATATGGAGAGTCCTTTTGATTTAAGTAATAAAGATAAGGAGTTTGCAAAGGCATCATAGCCTATCACGGCGATAATGAATTATAAATCTTAATTTTAAGTATTATGACTAACGATCAAATTATTATATATCAAGACCCAAATGGAGAAACAACCATTGATGTTAAACTTGTAAATGAAAGTATTTGGCTTAACCAATATCAATTAGCAGAGCTATTTAATACTGACCGAACCTCATTACTGAAACATATCAAGAATATTTATTCAACGGGTGAACTGGTGGAAGATTCAACTTGTGCAAGATTTGCACAAGTTCAACAGGAAGGAAAAAGGAATATCAAACGTGATATTTTGCATTACAATCTTGACCTGGTTATATCAGTTGGATACAGAGTAAATTCTAAACGTGGCACACAATTCAGGATATGGGCGAATAAGGTGCTGAAGGAATATTTAGTCAAAGGGTTCGCCGTTAACGAACTCAAATTAAAAGAACGGTCCGAGCAATATCAATCTTTAAAACAAACCGTTGCCCTGTTAGGTAACGTGCTACAGAATAAGGAACATCTCAATTCAGATGAGGCAACCGGCCTTTTAAAGGTCATTACGGATTATAGCTACGCTTTGGATATTCTTGATCAATATGATCATCAGCAATTAAAGATTGAGGGGACCGCCGATCAGCAACTATTTATCGTTACTTATGAGGAAGCCATACAGGCTATAAAGGATTTGAAGGATAAATTTGGTGGTAGTTCTTTATTTGGAAATGAAAAAGATCAGTCATTTAAAGGATCTATCGGTACTATTTATCAGTCCTTCGGCGGTGTAGAATTTTATCCGACGATTGAAGAAAAAGCGGCAAACTTGCTTTACTTTATTGTTAAAAATCATTCTTTTTCAGATGGTAACAAGCGTATCGCAGCTTACTTATTTGTATGGTTTCTGGAAAAAAATAATATTTTATATCATACAAATGGAACGAAGCGCATAGCGGATAATGCTTTAGTAGCATTAACCTTGATGATCGCCGAAAGCAGGCCTGATGAAAAAGATATGATGGTAAAAGTTGTTGTAAATCTAATAAACCCTAATAATTAAAGTCAAATTTTAAAATTGCAGGTATGACTGATAAAGCAAACATCTGGGTCGTATGTTAGCTTCTGTCGTAAATTGAAGCTTTTTTAAGTCTGCAATACGTAAATATTCTAGCGCCTATCAGAGGCTTTTGCCAAATAACTTTGAATAGATAAATTATGTTTGAAATGTTGAACTGTTCGGAAATCCCGAACAGTTCAACATAAGGCAGCAATTAGAAAGTCATATGAAGTTAAGTCTAAAAATGCCGCTTAATCCATATTTATGGCTTTGCCTTCCTTTTTCTCCATTTAAAGTAGAATACAAGGCCGATAACTACCATGCAAATCTGCAAAGCCGCCCCAAGCATTGTACTGATGTCCCGTGTAGTTTTTCCGCCAAAATCCATGTAATGGTGTTTATGAAACAAAGCAAAACTATAGCCTTCCACTAAATCAATATCATTCGTATTTTTCGCCAAGACGCCGGTTGAGGTTTCAATATAAAAGCGTTCTTTATGATTGAATGGGAAATTAACTTTCCATACTGGCAGGCGTTTGTCGGTAAAATTATATTCATCTGTAAACTTGGTGATCAGTTCGGTAGATACGATCTCGCTTGGCGAATGCCCGCTTAACTGTGTAGCCAGGCTTTTCGCATAGCTTTCGTCACCTTTGGCTAATACCGAATAATCATCAGCATTAATATATTTTACCG
The DNA here is from genome assembly GCF_003286435.2 of Mucilaginibacter metallidurans. NCBI lineage: Bacteria > Pseudomonadati > Bacteroidota > Sphingobacteriia > Sphingobacteriales > Sphingobacteriaceae > Mucilaginibacter > Mucilaginibacter metallidurans. Next base: position 7,293,793 of record NZ_CP043449.1, on the reverse strand, counting down.
CTATGGCCTCGGCGCTCATATCTTTCATCAGGTCTTTGCTTTTGTGGTTTTTGCTGCCGCTTTGTAAATAGACCTGCCAGTAGGTTTTTTCATCCAGCCAGATCAGGCCGATATTTGCGATAGGCCTTTTAACGATACTTTGCAGTTTACTAAGATTAAGATCGATCGCGGAACCGGCAAAGCCATGCTGAATGGAAAATACTTCCTTATCCGGCTCTTTAAATTCTGTGAATGCCCGGTAACAGCCGCTAAAGGTGAACATCAGCGTAAAGATGGAAGCCACTACCGCAGTATAGCGATGATTACGCCTGGCTTTGACTAATTGATTCCCTGGTACTTTTTTGCTTTTCGTACTGAAAAAGATATATAGGCCCATGACCGCCGTAAAGAAACCTAAAGCAGCAACCACCATTACTACCAGTAAACGCCCTTTGCCTAAAAAGTCGATCCAACCCCAGGTGTGTACGATATCAAAGAACTGGGTAAAACTCGCCCGGTTCTTGTCTACTGCTACCGAAAAACGGTCCTGCCCGGTTTCCACATACAAGCGGATACCATCAGCCCTTTTGAACTGTACTTTATAAACCGGCAAAAGGCAATAGATCGGCTTATATTCCTCATCGAATTGTGTGATCAGAGAAGCGCCCTCGATGGGTGCTCCTGTTTTATTATTTAAGACCGTACTGGCCGCCTCACCGCAACAATCCATGCCCTCGCTCATGGGCATCGCCATCGGCATTTCCATCGCGGGCATTTTACCTTTATGTTTTGGCGTGCCTTCTAAAAAAATACGAGCAAGGTATTGTGCGTAGAGCCAGTCGCCTTTAGTCAGCAAATTGCCGTTTTTGGCGCTGAAGTATTGCAGTTCATATTTCCGGCTGGTTTTTACCTGGTAAAACCAGTTGGTATCGATATGTACCAACCGGACACTGTAAATACTGTCAATCTTGTTTTGTTTGAGTACCTGCTGCAGGGTCAGTCTGATCTTGCTGCTTTCTATAGGTTCCGCGGGTATGCTCTGCGTCTTCATCGCCGGGCGCAGATTTGTCATGATCGGGTGCATAAACCCGCTTAATGCCCAAAGCAAAACCGGTATCGCGATAATGAGCGAACAGATGCGGTGCCATTTATAAATGTTTTTACGAATCATAATCTTATTCTTTAATGTTTGCCGAAATGCCAGGCCAAGCCAAGCGTGAAAGCGCGTGGATCGCCGAGGTTATAGCTGTAGGAGGCTTTGCCACCGGTCACCGTTGCCGTAGCCAGTGTTGCATAATAGGTGTTAAAGACGTTTAGTGCGTTCACCCATATCTCAGCCGGGCCGATCTCATAACCCGCGCGGATATTGCTCACTTTAAAACCGTTATAGGTGCGCAGTTGCTGATTGTCCTCAAAATATTTGCCCATGATCTGTTCCTCGGCCCCGATACGAAAACCTTTGAGATAATGCGGCTTATACATTATTTCGGCATTGCCGATAAAGTGCGGTGCATCCGGCATTTCGTAACCGTTGTAGGTTACGCCGCTGGCCACATAGTTCACAAATTTGTGCAGGGCATTGGTTCCGCTCAGGCGAAGATAGAGTTCGTCGGTCGGTCTGTAGCTGATACCATATTCTACGCCTTGATGGCGGGTAGCCCCGGCATTCTGCGGCGCAGTGGTATTATCAGGTAACCTGACATTAATGATCTCGTTGGTACCATTCATGAGGTAAAAGCTGTAGTCGACATACAGCTTGTTTTGCACCAGTGACAGCCAGCCGCCGAGTTCGTAATTCTTGAAAGTCTGTGGCAGCAGGTAAGCGTTATTGGTTGTCTTACCGAACACATCGGTGATCTGCGGAGGTACATAACCCTCACTATAGGTTCCGTAGAAACCTATGCCGTGATAGTTATAGGTAAAGCCGATCTTAGGCGCTAACTTGCCATAATTGGTGATGGCTGACGGGCCGCCGGTCACCTTCGAGCCGGGCAGGGAATTCACAAAAGCATATTGAAAAGCATCATAACGCAAGGCTGCCGAGATGCGGAGGCCCGGCGCTATGGTGAAATCATAATTGACATAAGAGCCGAAATTGCTGATCACAGTATGGTAATTGGCCATCACCGAATCCGGGTTAAGCTTGGTATAGCTCACATAATTGGTAACACCGTTCTGGGTTTGTTTTTTGATCCATATAAAATCCTGGAAAAACGACTGCGGGTCCAGTTCGGCACTGGTACCGATGATCAGCTTACTGTTCAAAAACTTAAAACGTTGTACGTGTTGCAGGAACAAGCCATAAGATTTAAAGGCATTGGTATTGATATTACCGCTGGCGGTATCAGGTGAAACCGGGTTACTGGCTTTGCCACCGGTGCGGTAAGTGGCTATCGAATACGATGGATTTTGCGCTACTGAGTTATTTCTAAATAAAAATGTGGCGTTGGTGGTACCGTTCTCGCTCCACCTATGGGTGATGGTTGAACGGGCGCGTAAAGCGGTCACTTTACGATAGGTAAAGAAAGACTGCGCCGAATAAATTTTGCCGGCAAAATGTGCGCTGTCCAGACTGCCGTACATATCGCTATAATAGTTGATATACGACACGCTGTTGGTCCAGGTGGTGGCGCTATCGATATGATAATCTAACCTGCTTGTTATAGCCGTTTTATGAAAATCACTGTATTGGATCGGGCCGTTGGTCTGGTTGGCATAATAGCCGCTCACGATAAAACCCAGCTTTCCGGCAGTCGTACCGATCTGACCGTCCACGCGTTTATAACCCCGGTTGCTGGTCTGACCGCTCAGGTAGCCTGAAGTGTACGCCGGTGGTGCCTGGGTGATCAGGTTGATCACCCCGCCGATAGCTTCCGCGCCGTAAAGCGCCGATGAAGGGCCTTTAATGACCTCGATATTCTTAGCCGCGGTCATATTCATCTCCACAAGCGCATTGTGGTTAAATACTGCCGAGGTTCGTAAGGGCAGGCCGTCTTCTAAATATAAAAACAGGTTATTGGTATTCATCGGCTGACGGATGCTCATAGCATGTTGCTCGTTACCAAGGCTCACCATATTGACGCCGCTCACTTTATTGACCAGTTGGTCGAGCCCTTGAGCTTTTGTGTCCTGGATTACCTTACTGGAAACGGTCGCAATGGCTATTGGGGCTTCGGTTCGTTTTTCAGCCGTACGGTTCGCGCTCACCACGACCTGGTTAAGCTGGCTTGTTGGGGGTTGCAATGCAATAGCTAACGAACTGCCGTCAACAGTAACCATCCGGGTTTGATAACCTATTGAAGTAATTTTGAGGACTTTAAAATTGGTTTTTATGTTAAAGCTGCCATTGGATTTAGAAGTTACGGCGTACCCGCTGGTGTCAGCAATAGTAGCGGCTGGTATAGGTTCTTGGGTGACAGCATCAAATACTTTACCGTGAATAATTTGGGCAAAAAGATCGCCACAGATCAATAAAAAAAAGATCAGTAATAAAATTTTTTTCATAATAAATATAAAGACAAACCAGGCGATATCGCCCGTTTTGTTGTAAACAAATAAATAAATTAAGAGAGCCCGGAACGGGCGATAGGAATTAAGCTATTGATTTGGGCGGTCGAAAAATGGTTTCAATATAGCGACTGCTGTATTGGTATGCGTAGCGGGGTACAGCAATTTCATTCGCTGTTGAAATTACCGGGGCTATAAATAATATTTGATCGGGTCTGTGAAAGAAAGAAATTTCTAAATGGCTTAGATTATCTTTGGCTTGCTGTTTTTTTTCATTTTCTTCAGCCTGCTTGATCTTACGCATAAAATAGCATTTACCGTTACAATGAAGCCAGGGTTTGTTGCGATTAATACAAAGATTCTCCGCTATGTATTTATGATTGACCTTAAAACCCGCATATACGAAAAAACGTGAGCAGTTGGAACTGATCATACCAATAAGCAGAAATATGGCGGTCAACCGTTTAAACATCCGGCGCAAAGATAGCCTAAATCGTTATAAACATCTTAAAATGTTATAAGTAATTAACGCAGGAACCTATAAATGTAAATTATAAGTATTGGTTTAATTGGATTTTAAACTCATTTATAACTCAACTCACCAGAAACTTGTTGGGATTTCTGATGGTCTATTGTAGGTTGGAAAAAAACCTCTGTTTATCAGCTTTTTTTTCGCGTTGGTCGTTTTATATTGATAAGACCGCTTAAAAAAAGCAATTTTAGGTATGTCATTGTTTCAATCCAATTTTTTTCTTCACCCGGGCAAGGGCTTGCGCTGGTTGCAGCATGTTCTGTTCTGGCTCGTGCTGCTCGGATTGCGCTTTTATCTTACAAATATCTCGTATAACGTGTACGGCGGTTTTCCTGTAAGCAGTATGCTTTTACTCAACACCTGTAGCACCGGCGTAATTGCCCTGGTCTATTATACCCTCGTTTACTACCTATGGCCAAAATATCTCGCCAAAAATCAGCACGTTAAGGGTGTATTGCTGATCTTGTTACTTTTGGTGGTTTATACTATCGCTGATGCTATCGCCGAGAAATTTCTGATCAGCAGTTGCGCACCTTGTATGGCAAGGTTAGCTAAGACGGAATCCGGCTACTTCCAGCTTATAAAATCCGATTTGAGCAATATCGTTCTCGTTCGCCTGGTCACTTTTGGTACGCCATTTTTTCTGCTGCTCACCTTAACCATTCCGATCAGTATCAAGACCGCCCTGAATGCCTACCGCAGCAATATGAGGAGTGTAACCCTGGGGAAAGAAAAGCTTGAACTGGAACTTAACTTTCTCAGAGCGCAGCTGAACCCGCATTTTTTATTTAATTCCATGAATAATATTTACGGGCTGATCATCGCCGGCGATACGGAACGATCGGCCGGCCTGGTCTCCCGTCTGTCAGAATTGTTGCGCTATATGCTTTATGAGTCCGAAGGCGACACGATGCCACTAAGCAAAGAGGTGAAGCTCTTGGCCGATTATATTGAACTGGAAAAAGTAAGGTTGAATTTTACAAGGGTGACGTTTAACCCGCCAATAATTCCGGCCGACATCGGGATTGCCCCTTTACTGCTTATACCGCTGATTGAAAACGCGTTTAAATTCACGCCGGACGAACGGGGCGCTTTTATCGATATTGTATTAGCCATCGCGCCTGATGCGATTAATTTTAAAATAGAGAATAGCGTTAACACCGCCAAGCCGAATGGTCCGTCCGGCGGTATCGGCCTGGTCAATATGCGGAAGCGGCTCGGATTATATTATCCCGGTCGCTATCGTTACGAAGTCAGCAACAACGGAAATAATTATTTGGTGAATTTATGTCTGAGCCTATGAAAAAGATCAATTGCATGATCGTTGATGATGAGCCGATCGCACGGGATATCCTGCAAACTTATATCCAGCGCGTTCCCGAATTGGAACTCGTCAAAAGCTGCCGCAACGCCACCGAAGCTTATGAAGGGCTTTACGGACAGCAGGTCGATCTTATTTTCCTGGACATCCAGATGCCGGTCATTACCGGTACAGAATTTATGCGCTCGCTGCGTAAGCCACCGCTGGTGACTTTTACTACAGCTTATTCCAGCTATGCGGTGGAAGGATTTGAGCTCAATTCTGTGGATTACCTCTTAAAACCGATCACTTTTGAACGTTTTTATCAAGCCGTGCAAAAAGTAAGCGAACGAATGGCTATCAAACAGATCCCGCCACCAGAAGCAGAACATCAGCCGGATTACCTGTTCATCCGTCAGGATAACAGGCTGGTGCGTGTGGAGCATGACCAAATTTTATATATACAGGCCGAAAGAGATTTCAGTTCGGTTTATTTAAAGGAAACAAGATTGCTCGCAGGCATGCACCTGAAGCTATTCGAAGATCTGCTTCCGCTTAAGCAGTTTCTCCGCGTGCACCGGTCATATATCGTCAATCTTAAAGCGATCCGCGCGATCAAAGGCAATATGATTGAACTGGAAAATACCGAGGTACCCATTGGGGCAAGTAACCGGGAAGAACTGTTTCAAAGATTGCAGCTCTGAATCAGGTAAACCGACTTATAAAGTCCCAAAGCTGACTCATTTGGTCATTTAAAACGTTATCTTAATTGGCGGCAGTGGATGACCAGCCCGCATTTCCTTTTAGCTCGGTTAAGATCTTTCGTACCTTGAGCGGGCCGTTTGGTTGCCAATTCCCATGGGTTCGTCGATTTTATTTTCCGGCCTCGCCTGAATGATGTCTTTTTGTGAATAGACAGGATGAAAAATGGAAAGGAAAAAATTAATTGACCAGTTGCCCGCTTGGCTAAGGGTAAGCGTTTATTTTACTGTTATTATTGTAGCCGCCTATATCGCCGGAGCCGTCCCCGCGCTTGACAGTATCTTCTTTTATTTCGGGATCGCCTTGTTATTGAGTTTTTTGTTCCTCAAAGCTGAAGGTAGACCGTTAACCAGCCTGGGCTTTGTGCCTGCCTGTGCTACCGATTGGAAAAACTTCTTCCTCGGACTGCTCATCGGCCTGTCGGCCTTATTGACAAGCGCCGGGCTTACGATCTGGCTGAACGGCGGCCGGCTGGTATTTACCGGCCATGCTGATCCTGTATTTTTGCTGATACTGATCTTTATTCATCTCTGGTCGTCCTTCGCGCAGGAGTTCACCTACCGGGGCTATCCCTTTCAACGTTTGCTGACCTCATACGGGCCATGGGTGGCCCAACTGGCGGTGACCTTGCCATTTGCAATCATGCACCTGAAACTGAATACCGGCATCACCTGGCAGCAGTTTTTCATGACGTGGCTTACTACAGGCATGGGTTCTTTGCTTTACGGGCTTTGTTACCTCAAGACTGGCAAATTGATATTGTCCATCGGTTTACATTTCGGATGGAATTTGGCCCAAGCGCTTGTTCCCCGCTCGCCGGCGGAATGCAATACGATGCTTTTTACTCTTATACAGGATGGACAGCTTTATCACCCTTTATATGTGCTGCTGCCGTATCTTGGCATTACCGCCATCATGATGTTTTTTATCTGGAGATCGGGCCTATTACAAAGGGCTAAAGAAACCAAAAACTTTACTTCATGAAACGAACAAGCTTTAACAAAGGCCCAGCCGGTTATTCAAATATTTTCAAGTAAAAAAGTGCAAAAATTAACCCGATATATCCCTTAAAAGTCATCTAATGTCTATAGCTTATTTCAGACCCATTGCAAAAAAAATAGTGTACAACTATTGCTTCGCGATACTATTCATTTTTTCAGTCTGTTCCGCAGAGGCACAATCCCTTTATGTAGATCCGCTGAAAGGAAACGATCAGGCAACGGGCACATTAACGGAGCCGCTGGCGAGCCTCGATAAAGCGGTAAGCCTCGCAAAAGATTTTACCGGGAATAACAACATCGATATTAAGCTTGCCCCCGGTTTGTACGTAGTCACGCAGTCATTGAAAATTGAATCCAATACGCAGGCTGTTTCAGGTAAATTCACCATCGGGGCATTGGTGATGCCGGATGATCCGGAATGGACACCTGCTAAAATGCCGGTTATCCAGGTAACAGCAGATGCCAACCGGATAGGTAAACTATCGCATGCAAGTGTCGCCTTTCAGGTGGAACGAAATCATGTGGCACTGAAAGGATTAAAGTTCTTAGGCAACCCTAACCCGGCGTCGGTGTATTTTTACGCTATAGAACGAAGGAATAATGCTTTAAAGGGCCTGGAAATCTCACAATGCTATTTTATCGGAGAAAAGAATTCGGCACCCATCCAGGGAGGCATCTTTGCCCAGGGCGAAGGCATCCATATCGATCACTGTATATTTTACAACTGCAAGAATGCCGTGTTATCATTCCTCAATGTAAAGGACTTTTCTATTACGCACTCCATTATTTACGGCGCTTACGAAGCTGCCATATGGCTGGGTTACGGGCCCGATACAGACTTGCCGTTTACTTTTCACGACAACATCGTTGCCAATGGCAATTATTTCTGGGTCGGGGATAAAGGCATCCATAAAAATTACCTGTTCAGCAATTCGGTTATTTCCGGTAATGCGAACTATTTAGGCATCAACGGCGACACCATAAAACCCGATCAGGTCAATAAACCTACCGAAAAAAATATAGACAAATCGGGGAAGGTCTTCTTAAGTGAGATTACCGCTGAGGGCGTACCACGGGATTATCTAAATCTTTCGGGCAGCTCCGCAGGTAGAGAAATAGATGCGGGAATATTTATTAATAAAAAAGCCAAGTAGCTATGACAATACCAACACTGCGTATAAGTAAACATTTTAGTTTCGTATTCCTGATTCCGGCCTTTTGCCTGAACAGTCTTATCTGTGCCGGGCAGATCCGGCCGGTAGCATCAGATAACCCGCTTCGTTCCCGGCTGGACTCGCTGGTCGACAAGTGCGTTCAGCGATATTTTCAGGATAAAAGAGCGGTGGGACTTTCTATAGCCCTGGTGCAACACGGCAAGCCGCATTTTTACAATTATGGGGAGACGAAGGCCGGCAACGGGCAGCGTCCCGATAACAAGACCATCTATGAGATCGGGTCCATGACCAAATCCTTTACCGGGATCATCCTGGCCCAGGCCATATTGGATAAGAAGATCGGCTTAGAAGATGATATCCGGAAATATCTTCAAGGTTCCTACCCCAATTTAAACTATAAAGGTACGCCCATACGTATTAAGGACCTGGCCAATCATACCTCAAGGATCACGAGGATATTTCCCAATATGTGGGAACGTCCCACCTATGATTCCCTTAATCCCTTGTCCAATTACTCCAGGAAGCTCTTGTATGAAGGACTACATCAAATAAAGTTGGATTCGTATCCCGGCAAGATTTATGCTTACTCTAACATGGCTGTTGCTTTATTGGGTACAATATTGGAAGACACCTACGGGCAGGCTTACTTTTCGCTGGTGTCCAAAAACATCCTGAAACCTTACCAGATGACCGATACCCGAATAGATATCAGATCAGTTCCGCCTGACCGGGTTGCCTGGCCGCACAGCGCACAAAGACAATCGGTGCCGCTTTGGGATTTAGGAGAAGTACCTGCTATGGGGGCTTTACGATCTACTACTGCTGATCTGGTCAATTATATCAATGCCAACAACGCCGAGGCGAACCCGGCTATCAAACTTTCCCATCAACGCACCTTTGGCACCGATCAGGAAGGTATGGGGCTGAACTGGTTTATTCATAGCAGCCCGAATGGCTATCGTATATTGGAGCACGGCGGCGGTACTGGTGGTTCTCGAAGTTCACTTGATTGTTTACCCCAGTTAAACTCAGGTTTGGTCATCCTGACCAATAGTTTAGCCAACCGGAATGATCTTGAACAGGAATTGGTCACGATGCTATTGGAGTAAGTAAATGGTCAGAATGGTAGCTCAGGTGTCCTGAATTTACTGGTTATTCGTGATAATCTGAGTATTAGCAGACAAATTGTTGATCGTTTATTAATTAAGGCAGTAGTATTGTGGAAGCTTGCTTTTTAAATGTGTAATTTGACATGGGTAATTATCAATTCCGGCAGGCGGCTCCATCCTTAGGCCGCCAGCCTCACAAAAAAGCAAACCGCGACTAATGTTAGCGTAAATAAATCCCTTATCCACCGCTTTCGCGAATATATGTTCCGGTCATTGTACAGATCGTTATTCTTATTGTAATCGGCGTTGGGCCACCCTCTGCTCATAGCTAATGCACATTGTAACCCTGGGCCCTGCTGTGATGAGAATGGACTGGTTTAAGTCATCAGCTTTCTGCTGCAAAGGAAATATGCCGCCGCAGGCGCGTCATCAGGTAGTCGTTCATCAGGTCGAAATAGAGGTCCTGTGCCAGCGTATAGGTACTCGGCAGAATGTTAGTCCCTTCTGTCAGCGCATTCATCAAAACATTGCACTCCAGGTTGTTCTTCAGGTTTTGCAGCCCTTCCATCATCATCTCCGGCGAACTGCATAACCGTACAGCTTCAAAGCTCTGGTAAGGGGAAAGATCAACATCCATTTCCTGCATAAAGATGCCAGCGATCATATCTTCCTTTTTGCCGCCCTCTGTTTCGCCGCTGACCATAAAGAGCGCGAGAAATTCGATGAATCCGGCAAAATGCTCTGGTGAGCCTTCCCATTTGAGCTTCCAAAACGCAGGATCTTCAAACTGCGCCCGTATATCTTCGGGCATTTGTAAGCGACTGCAAATGGACTTGATGGCATCGGTAAAATATTCTTTATCTTCCGGCCGTTCGAAATCCAGGCTGACGGCCATGAGCACCGGCATTGATAAGATGCTGCCGTTGACCGCAAGGGTATCACAATAGATTTTCATTAGCCCGATGTCATGCCGCAATTCCTCACGGAGCAGCGGCAATATTTTTTCTTCGGCTTCCGGGTGAAAGGTCTTTCGTAGCGCGAAGATGGCGGTAGTGGAAAAATAGTCGTCGCCAATCAGCGCTAATACCGGGCTGATATCCACTTCAGCGGGAATCCGGTAATTGGACAGCATCTTAAGAATGCTGGTCCCCCGGTGGTGGTTACCGGGCAGCTGTTCAAGCAGTTTAGTCAGGATTGCCGCGTCCGGATCGGGGGGCATGATCTGCATCAGGATCATAGCGGGATCAAATAGCTCAAACTTGCGGGGATCAGCCCTTAACAGGTCGCAGAGTGCCGGGATATACGGTCGATAGGATGTCATGTCCTCTTTTTCGCCAAACCAAATCGGTTCAATTACATTTTTTCCGGCCAGCATACATTTGATGGCATCGTGCATAGTATAATCCATAACAACAAAATTTACATTGAATAGTTGATAGTCTGTGCAATCAATAGCCTGGAGGGGATGTGGGGAGTCGCAAATCTAATAACTAAAAGTTAAAAACAAAAGATGCTACCCGATTAGGATATGGTATGCCCCGGTGCCGCGCATCGTTATCGTCCTTGTTTTTAACGCCGAATACGGATGCAATCAGATTTCGTTCATGTCAGTCATAATTCTGGCGCACGAAATGATCGATCAGGAAATAGTAGGGTCGTTACCGCTTCCGGCTATGGCATGCCTATTTGAGTTTAAAAGTGGCCGAATAGGTACTTAACCTATACGCACTTCCCGGAACAGGCACCAATCCTTTGTCTCTTATTTTGTAGCTAACCGCATATAGCCCATTATTTTCGGCAATTGAGTAGGTTTTTCTGCCGACTTTGCCAATGGTTAGACCTGCTGCCAAAAGTGCTTTGATGGCCGCTTTATCTTTGGCGGTCAGATGGCCATTTATGACCGTAATGGTATTTGCTTGTACGTTCATGATGTTGATGGTCTTACCCGGCTTTGTCGCCTGTTAGTAGTTCATGCGCTATTTGTAGCGCTTTTTCCCTTTCAGCGATGTCCGCTTCCATGTAGGAAATAAAATCCCGTATATCGTCTGAATGATGGGCAATTTCACGGGTTTCTTTCAGCCCCTCCTCCGAAAGGCGCATAATGAGTTCATTGAGTTGATTTTCCATTTTCCAGTATTTGATGGTTTATAAATTCTTTAAGCCTTTCCAGACGCCTGCGCTGTTTTGCTGCCAGATTGGTGTTGTTCAGTTCGTTTGTTATTTCAGACAGGCAGCGGGGTTCCTGTGCGCCGTTTAACACGCCACCGGAAGCGAAAGCATATAAGGCGCTCCATTGCCCGCCATGCCAGTCAGCAGCTATGGCTTTTGCGGTTTTTAGTGTAATTGTTCTCATGTCAGTAATATATCGGTTAAGGATTGACCAAACGGAAATAAGCGCAGTCCAAATCAAACAGCAATTGCCTGAGGCGGGACAGCATGTCTGCGAAATCTTTGGGATAAGGTGCGCCCTCCGGTTCTTCTTCAAAAAGCGTATCGGGGCAGTATAAATGTTCTTCCAATACCTGGTCACGGTAGGCCGGATTCAGGCCGGATAAAAAGCTGATAAAATCTTCGGGCAGTTCACTGGCGGGAATGTCAGCGACTCTCATTATGTTTTCGTATGCAATATTCATGACTGATTGATTTTTGATTTAATAACTGTAATTAGAACTGACCATTTCTTTATGGCGCTCCTGTAACGCCTGATGGGTCATCCCGGCTTTATTGGCTAAGGCAACGAAGTCTTTTACCACCCCCTCGCGTATGCGCCACGGAAAGCTGTAAACCAACGTTTCCTTTTCGAGATTGACCACCAGCGGTACGGGCAGGCGCAGGCTGTGCGCCTGTTGGAGTATGGCGATACGGTTGCAGGTATTATGATACTCCTTTTCATCCAGTGGAACATATTTCAGCCTGTGTGCCAGTTTCTGCAACTGGCAGCCCCGCAGGTCGGTTACGGGTTTATGCTTCTTCCTTTTCTCCTTTTTCTTTTTGATATGCAAGTCTGCCAAAAGCATTTCCTCGGTATAATCAGGATATTTCACCCTGATCTCCTGCAAGGCGAACAGCTTGTTTTTTTGCCAGACACGCCGCGCAAGGTTGCGGCGCTTGCGCTGCTGCTGTAATGCTACCTTCCGTTTTATTCGTTCTTCGGTAAGCGCATTTCTCTTTTCTTCAGGCTTTTCAAAATTTTGGTAAAGCTGCCGTAAGGCAATTAATACCGCAGGCCGCTTTTGCGCTTGCAGTTCATCGCCAAACATTTTAGCGACCTCGGCGGCGTTCAGGGCATCCCCGGTCGCGATCAGTTCCCTCAGATACAAGGTTTCCTCGTCCGCCGGTAATTCGGGCGGGTCGGGCGGGCATCCGCCCAAATCCGCTTTCAGCGGAAATTTTGAACCAAAGGCGCTCAACTGATTTAAGAAATCCGTTCCTGTTCCGTCCTCGTCTGTGTCCAGTTCTTCCGCTTCCTGCGCTGAGGCACGCATGAGCTTGTCCCAATCCTCGTATTGGTGATAGCAAAGCCGCCAGTCAAAATGATGATATTCTATTTCGGCGGTACTCATAGGCCGTGTGAGGAATGGGATTGCAGTATGCAATCCCATCGGCCTGCGGTTGCGGTCGCACCATGTTTCGGCATGGATAAACGCATAAATGCGTGGCGGGTACTTGGTCTGCGGTTTGAAATAATAGGCAACCAATCCCAATTTTTTTCGGGGCAGGGCGTCCTGCCTTTCAAATTCCGCACGTTCGCGTGGGGACATGACGTAGCCCTCTTTAATCTTTACCATAGCTTAGCGATTAATGTTTTAAGATCGTTTCCGTATTTACCTGCGGTATCTGCTCCGTTTTTCTTCGGCCTTCCTCATTCGGCGGTCATAGCACCATAAAAACCATGCCCACAACCCTATGGCTATGGCAATACCATATTCGGGATGCCTGCTGTTCAGTGCGGCGAAATAGATACCTGTGGAGATAAAGCAGGTGACGATGAAATAGATGAATGTTCTCATGGCTGTTCGGTTTTGAGTTTTAATAGCTTTTGGTACACATCTTCCCAATAGGTTTGCAGTTTTTCATCCTGTTGGGCGAATGCGCTATCGGTATGCCTGTAATGGCGGCAGGCATCCGCTTGCTGAAAAGCAAGGTCGAGGTTTTCCACCTCGATGACCTTGCCGTTTAAATCGACTATTTTCATATCAGGCTGCTTTAGGGGTTTGGGCTTTCAGGCGTTTCGGCTTCAGTACTTTCACGTTGTTAACCTCGTTTGGCGTTACCTTGATCGGTTGCGTCCTGAAGTCTTTGAGGTTCAGGAAAAATCCCCTGTTGAATAACATGCCCTCGCTGAATAGCTGCCATAAGAGGGATGCGCCTAAATTTGCCAGTGCGGAGTTGATGAACAAATCCTGTTGGGTGATGGCTTCGGCTAAGGAACAGCTTGGCGTGCGGTCGCCCTTTTCGGAACTTTTCAGCAGTTCCTTAAATTCATCGGTCACCAAAGGCAAACGGCTGACCACCTCAAACTTTCGGGACGCAGGTTGCTCAATTTCGGCAACGGTTGAAATGATACACTGCCCGATGTCCCTGCTGTTGCCAAAGTCCATCCAGTATAGCGGATGGTGATAGCTATGTCGTCTGCTTGCATAGACTTTGGATAGCAGGTCGGCAATCTCAAACCTTGCCTTTACGGTATCTACACAGGTGATGGTAATCTCTGCCATCGCCAGTTCGGGTTCATCCTGCATGGTTTTCAGGTCGTACTTTTCAGGTATGGCTTTCCAGTTCGTGCCGAAAAAGAGGTTGATACGATTAACGAGTGCTACGGCCTTGTGTAAGCCAAGTTCAGCCGTTGAAAATAGCTGCCTGCCCAAGTTGGCTTCCTCTACTTTATCATCATCGAATACCCGTACCGAAAGGCCGGGATGGTTCAGGGCGATAAGCGCATGATTTATCCTGCCCAAAGCCGTTAAGAACTGGCTTCCCGTACCTCCTGCACCAATGAGGTTGACCACGATGGGGTTATAAGGGTTCAGTAGGGTTTTTTCTACGATATGTACGGCGGTCTTTACCGCTTTCAGTTTTGGCGTTTTCATATAAACAGGGTTTTAAGGGTACGCTGATTGGCTTTAAGGCTTTCGCAGGGGAATACACGGTCGGTGGCGACCTGTTTCTGCCATAATTGGACGATGTTTTCGGTAACAGGGTTGAACTCGCCCATCAGGTGGCTGAAATAGCTGTTCCAAAAGTATTTCTCCCATTGTTCCATAAAATCTTCCAGTCGGACGGTCTTACCGATATTAATGCGCACGTTGCCCATGCACACCTTCCCATCGGTTGACACATTAAAGAAAGGGGCATGGTAGAGGGCGGTGTTGCCTACGGGTTTGCGGTGACCTTTCAGGGCGTACACCGAAAGACTGTCCCTGCCTGCTTTCCACACCATTGCAGGTACTTTGCCTTTGCCCGACTGGATGCCTAAAGCATTGGAAAAATAAAGGGGGACTTCCTGTGGCGGGCTGAACCAAATGGCGTAGCCCTCCTGCTCGGCATTGACGTACAATACCTTGTTCGGCATGACGCCTTTACAGCGCAGGAAACCCGTTTTAAATTCCTGTGCCGACTGGAAGATACTGCTCAGGGCAAGCATTTCCTTTACGCTTAGCGGATGGGCGTTTATGGGGTTGCCCAACCTACCGATGTCGTAACTTTCCACGTAAACACTGCTCGTGTCCTTATCTTCTTCGGTCTGCTTGGTATAGATCAGCAGGGATTTTACGGGCTGATAAAGGTTGCTGAAATTATGCGTTAGGTTCTTCATCGTCGAAATAGTTTAGTACGCCTGTCAGTTCATCCAACAGGAAAAATAGTCTCGTTTCAAAATCAAAATCGTGCTGTGGTTTGTCCTGTGGCGTGTCAAACCACTGGATGGCAACGGGTTCTTCCTGATAGCCCATTTCCTGAAATTCGTTGTTCACCATCTCGAACAGCATATGCTGTAAGGTGTCGCTTCCGCTCCAGTAAAAGGAGATGTAGTTCTCCCAATAGATGCTGTAATCGTCCTCACTGGCTTCGTGCAATTCGTAGTGCATGGTGTCTTTAATGGCACGTTCGGGATAGTCCTTGGCCAGTTTCAGCAGTTCGCCTGCGACCTCTCTCAATTCCCTGCCTTGCTTGTCCGTTACGGAAATTTGCTGTAATTGCTGTTCCCACGTTTCCAAATCATAAGGCGATTTGATTTCGGGTAACAGCGTATCACCCGCCATCTTCATCAAGTCCATTTCTGCGAACTGGCGTTTGCGGTATTCCGCTTCTTCCTTATCGTCTGCGTAGTTTTCGTCGTCAATCTCCCGTATCCAGTTCTCCAAGCTGTCATAAGAATTATCTATATAACCCGGCTCACGAAAAAAGGGAATGCCGATAGTTTGGTACAGGTAGGCGAACAATGTTCGGGTCAGTTCATAGTAGGGCTGTTTGCATGGCCTGTTTTTCATCAGCCACAAAGGGCGGACAGGCACGTAATACAGACAGAAGTTCGTATCAAATGTCTTGACGGTGGCCAGTCTTGCGGGGTTTCCCTTGTCCTGCAACAGCATCACCGAAGCACCGTCAAACCGTTGTGACGATAATTTTTCAAGTACCGCCGAAATGTTCTGCGGAAAGGGCAAGCCCGAAGTTTCGGGGGCTTGCCATCCGTATAACTGGCAGAGGTTATCCAATGACCGGAAAAACTCCCTTTCGCCCTGCCCGAAGCCTGAAAAGGGCAGGCTTTGGAATGGCTTAAAGGAATGGGTCAGAAAACCATTACGGTGCGTTCCTTTGGTGCGCTTCTTAGGGGGTTTTGCTGTACTTCTCTTGCATCGGGCAAGCGGTCTAATTTGCTGACGAACTCCCCGAATAATTGATGTAGTTTCCATTGTGTGCTATCTTCTATGACGGTTACTTTCCTGTTAATTCTCTTGGTTTCCATGATGCTGCGGTTTAACCTTTAGTGCCCATCGTGCTTTCAAAACGATACTGTATCATATCGTCTTTTATCTCAGGCCCGACAATACGGGCATTGGTCAGGATGGGATAGGTAGCCGTGTAAAAGTTCAGCACCGTATCGGGGTTCATGGCTTCGTTGGGGTCGGTCAAACGGACTTCCTGCCCGTTTTCCTTATGGATAAAAATCCTTTCTAATTGTGTTGTCTGTAACATGGTGCGTGGTTTTAGGCTTCGTTAAATAATGTGAGAGCTTGGGCGTACTGCGTTTTCTTGCGCTCCAAATCTGCACGCCTTTTTTCCAGTTCTTCCTTTTTTTCGGGATAATCTTCCACCGATGGCAGGATGTTTAGTGCATCCTCATATTTGCACAGGTCGTTCAGTTCTACCACTTTGCGGATGGTATCGGTGTAGGTTTTCCGCTTTTCTTCGGCGGACACTTTTGGCTCACCTACTTCGATTTGGTCTGCACTGCCTTCGGCTTTGGGTTTGGCAGGTTGGGGCTTATTGCCTTGTCCTATTTTCTTTTTGGCTGCATCCACGCTTGCGTTAACGGCTTTGATATTGCTGTACAGTCCTTTCAGGCTGTCCACCTGTGTTAGCGTAGCTTCAAAAAATCCCTCGTCCATATCGGATGCCGTACCCCTGTGAATAAGGGGCGTAATCATCTTGGTGGCAGGTTCATTGGATTTGAAAGGGGCGTATAATGCGGATACGGTAAAATTGCCATTCTCGTCGTTTTGGATGCCGATTGTCCACATGCCGGGGGCGTTCAGCCCTGCTATATTTTCAAAAAAGTTCGTTTTCATGGTTATTGGGTTTTATGCGGTTAATGCTAATTTTTCTAAGTGGGTCGCCATCTTGCCGTCTGCGGTAAACCAATATTCATTGGCTGTCAGCGCATCGGCTATCGCCTCGTCACTGGTCAGGTGGTCGTGTTCATTATCCAGTATGCGCAGGTAGGCATGGGCAAGGGATTTCAAAAACCTGTTCTCGCAGTTATCAAGGGCTTCGTCCAGTTCGTCTGCCTGCTCAAATTCGCCTGTTTCCTCTTTTGGCCATGTGCTTACAATCAGGTCACGGCTCTGCTGAAAGTCAGTAGCGATGCGGTAGGTATCGCATTGCTCACCGTGGTCGATGGTTATCTGCCTTGCAGTATATATGGCATCATTGATAAATTCCGCATTACAGTAGTGCGCCCTGTCAAGGTCGAAGCCTGTAATTTTCAGCCCGATATTTCGGGCATCCTCGTAGGTCATATCCCACCAATTGTAACTCACATTGAAGTCGGCATTGTCGGTAATCGCCTTTTCCCTGCCCTGTTCGGATAATTCTTCGAATTGGTAGAGTTTTAACTGTATCGTTTTCATGGCTCAGGTTTTAAAGGGGGTTTTCATTGATGTCGTTTAGCAATTCGCCTAATGCGTTATGGCTTGCGATGTAGGCATAATAGCGATGGGTAATGTTGTCGCCTAAATAGAACCTGTCCTCGCTGTAGCTGTAATTTTCCTCGAAAAAATGAACGGTTTTGCTTGGCAGGCTGATGATATAGCGGTACACCGCATTTACCCGTTGTTCGTTCAGGGTACACCATTCGGTGATAAGGGCAAGTTCCTTTTCCGCATCATTCATTGCAAGCAAGGGGATTAGGAGTGTTTCTACTATCCATCCCTGTTCCGGTGCGCTACTGCTGTCGGCAACACATTGAACGATATGGCCGTTGGTTAATTTAATGTGCATATTTGAACGTGTCATGGCTTTAGGTTTTTGGTTAAGCTGCTTTGATGTTGATTTGGGTGGGGTCGTCAAATACGGACTGGAAGATGTCCTTAACCTGCTGTCGGCTCAGCTTGCACACGTAATGTTGCTGACGGTACAGGTCGGTAAAGTCAATACTACCGTCCGAACGGTAGGCCATTGCGATGGCGACTGCACCAACGCCCGAATCTACCCACAGGCTCAGCCAAATATCATTGGTGTAGACGGTGCCGATAATCAGCGTGTCATGTCCTGTTAGTCCCCCATCCTCATGGCGCTGATTAATGCGTTCGTCTGCAAACCATAGCCTCGCCAAACGGTTGAATTTAAAGCCGACCTGTTGGGCGACTTCTTTTGCGAACTCCATCGGGGACATTGGCCCTGAAATGCTCCCTTCTTTTTTTTCTAAGAGCGATTGAATGCTGTACGTGAATTGTTGCTTTTCCATTTTGTTGCTTTTTTTTGTTTTGCTTTTTTTCCTTTTATTTTTTTTCAAAGGCGTCTTTGGCAGTCCTTAGCTTTTGGCCTCTGATAGAGGCAAATCACTTGCGCGGGGGGAGAGCGCGTCAAGGCTGCCGCCATACAAAAATTTTTGCGGGCTCAACGCAAAAAAATTTGACGGCATTCACTTGGCCTTGCGCGCTGAAGAGGGGTAAATTTGCCTCAAGCAGAGGTCAAAAGCGGAAAACCCTTGGAGGTTCCTAAACCTCAAAGCATTCAGCAACAGGAAAAAGAAAGGCACCTGGGCAGGAAGCGGCGGCGGGGCATGCCCTGCGGTGGTTGCTCCGGCCGAAGGCTGCCCCGCCGCCGCCTGCCTAAGCGAAGTTATCAGCGGAGTAATCCGTTAGCGATCGGAAGCATTATCCTGCCTGTACCCGGCAGATAGAGCGGAGAGCGCGTCCGCTTTCCGGCGGAACGGCCCTGACGGTGTGTTGAGAAATTGGTGCGAATCGAACCAGTTATGACATATCTCAGACTTTAATAATAATTAATCAACCTAATTATAATATGAGTGCTGGATCATCATTGTTAGGACGTATTAAAATGTTTAATTTAGCTTGTCAGGGCATCTTAACCTTATCGAATATGTTTTATCAAAAAGTTTTAAAAGGCATCAACGGATTAGACCACGCCTCTGCCCAGGAAAATGTTGATAATGGTATTACCTGTAATTGGTGGCGCGCGGTTGGCACGATTTCTCCCGCCGGCAGAAAATTACATCTGACGCTGAGCAATGCCGATCTTCATTTAAATCACTATCACGAACCCGTTCCTGCGGGAAATCCGCTGGCCGGGCTGGCGCCTACCTTTGGAGCAGTGACGCCATTCATCTCGACTACCGCTGGCGCCATTCAAAGGGATCATATTTTAAAAGACAATATATTATTTGACCCTTTTATTACTGCGTTGAAGTTTGCTACCCGAAACTTTCGGTCGAGGGGTTTTATATTTTATGCTTATTTGATGACCATTGGCAAAGTAGCTGTCGAGATGGAACAATTTTCCGAGGAAGTCCGGGAGCTGCACATCTATAAAGATTTCCTGCCCTATCACTCTCAGGGTGAGATCATGGCAAAGATCATCATTCCATCGGTCCAGATTGAAAAAGCCTGGGAATTCGATGGTCCGCAGGCGAAGCGTGACCTCAAAAGAAAGGTGCTGCCAACGCCCGTATACCAGATTTCCAACCCTGCCTACCTTGACCCGCAAAAATTTTCAAACATCAGAGAGCTATTGAGATGAGTAACTTTACTGAAATATTAGGTATTGATGCCGGCGATGCAGATAGCCTTGCTGATGTGTACGAGGGATATGCGGGTGCACTTGAATTGCTGGAAGATAAAAACGAACAGCTTCCCTGGGTTGCCAGTTCATGGCTGATCAGTGCGTTATTTCGTTTAACGACAGAACCGGCGAAAGCCACCGAAGCTTTTGCCTATGCTGCTTCGGCCTATCAGCGGCTTAATTTACCGATATGGCGGCTGTGTGCAATCTGCGCGTTAGGTAATCAACGTCAAAATTTAAACCCTAATGTATTGGAGTCCTCGATTAGCGACGAAGAGCAATTTTACAAGTTATTGCAGGATCATTTTACCGTTGACAAGGAACGGCGCCGTGCTAAAGTATATCCTGACAGCGTACCGTGGATGGAATGGGTTAATGTCAAATTTGCCGGAAAAGTACCGAAGCTCAATGTACCCTACAGCCTTGTTACACAGACATTATATGACAGCCAACATTGGAGCAGTAGTGAGAAATATGATTATCTGGTCAACTTCACAGAGCTTGTAAAGCGGATTTCCGAGTTCACGGAACTTTCTCAGGCAGCGGACTATCACTGGAAGCATTTGCAAGGTTCCATCATTCCTTTTGAACCTGCTGGGGTGGCATTGATCATTGTATTTTTAAATAAATGGTTAGTCACTAATTCTTTTAAGAGCTTGATTACAGAAGTTAAGTTGAACAACAGCCAGCAAGTGCTCCTATTAATTGTGAACGAGATGCTTAGCGGTCAACAGGAAGAGAGATTATCATGAATTATCAAAAATTAACTGGCATCATTCAGCGTTATAAACAACATTTTGCGCAGATCAATGAAGAGGAGATCTATAAATGGCGGGCAGTTAAGATATTCCAGGACAACTGGAATATGGATGCAGAAGATTTTGCCGGGATGCTTGAACAATCCCTGCGGGGAGCAGCAAACCTGTTGGCATCCGGTTATTATTATCCCAAAAGGATGATCGTCAATAATGCATATCGGTCCCCTGAAGCCATAAGGGGTCTATTCAAAAGGCTGTTTGATGAGGATCTTAGGTTTATTGACAGGGTGGCGCAGTTCCAAAGAGAGATAAAAGAGATCAACAGTATCAACTTTCCCGGAAAAAATCATTACCAGGATGACCGGGCTGTTATGGTGTATCTGTGTCTTAGATACCCTGAGCAATATTTCTTTTATAAGTACGAAATGTACCGGGGATTTGTAACACTGGTCGATCATGACGTTGCGGTGATCAGAGGCAATGGCGGAAACCTACAGAGTTATCACGATATGTGCCTGAACATAAAAGGCTTTGTGGAGCATGATCAGGAATTATTGGCGTTACACTCTCAGCGGATAAATGACCGGGAGTTTGCTGAGCAAGCGTTTCACTTATTGACACAAGATATTATCTATGCTGCGGTAAGGCATATTGACCGGTTCGAACAAAGTACTAATGTGCTTAAAGCATCGGACAGGCTTCGGATGGAGACTATTCGAATCACGCCGGTGAAGGCACAACCCAAGCTTTCCGGTACAATAACAGACTATGAAATAACTGCAAAAGAAAGGCATTGGTTGGGTACGGTGGGAGAAGAATTAGTGCTTGAATACGAACGGGAAATTACGAGTAACTATCCGGTACGGGGTGAAGTGATCCATGCCTCCAAAGTATGGGGGGACGGACTTGGCTACGATATCAGATCGTTTGATGAGGAGGGAAATTACAAGTATATCGAAGTCAAGACCACCCGAAGTGACTCGAATGCTTCCTTTTATATCACTGCTAATGAATTACTTTGCAGTAATGAATATAGTGAGTATTACCATTTATACCGGCTTTACCAGTATGATGCAGCAACGCATTCTGCAAAGTTTTATGAGCGTAAAGGTCCACTCAAGGAGTTTTGTACTAACCCGGTGTTATTTAAAGCGGTAATCCATGAAGAAGCAGATGAACTATAAAATTGGTGATCCCCGTGAATTCTCGGCAGCTGAAATCAGTGCTTTCCTGCGTTTACTGATTAAACAGGATAAGGTGCATGATCCATCGGCAGAGAAGTTATCACGTTGCAAGTTGCTGGCAATAGCCATAAATGGAACCGAGGTGGTTGCAATAGGTGCTGTCAAACCCAAAACCCATAGTGATTTTCAAACCCATAAGGCGGATTTAGCCGCATTGAGCAAACAATATCATTGGGAAATCGGATACTTTTTTACGGAGCCGGCTTTTGAAGGCCGAAAAATATCATCAAGTATTATTGATGGTCTGCTCAAAATATGTGGGTCGAGAAATTTGATGGCGAGTACTGAGGTTCGTGAAGGTAACAGAATGATCAATCTTCTTGAAAACAGGGGGTTCAAAAAATCAGGAAAATCCTGGACCAGTACGAAGAGTGGTGAGCAATTGGCGCTATATTTAAGAGAGGGCAGCTTTTAGCAGGGTAAGAAAATGCAAATTGTCACCTAAGCCACGCTTTCGCTGTTTTGAAAGCCCTGTTGCGCAGCGGCCTGGGTTTTGTGTAAATTTCTTTAAAAAAATAAGCGTTACGCAATTCATTAGGGATTGCCCCTTAGCCGCTCAGATAGGTAATACAGGAATTCTCAAAAAAGAGACCTCGACGACTGGGTGGATAAATGTTATTAAGTATAGGTACCCAATGACCATAGTAATGGTCAAGGATAGCAAGATATACGATAGATTGAGCCTGCCTTTTTGTTTTATATAGCATTTAATTATCGAGGTTCATATATTTATGCAATGTTGACTTATTGCGGTCCGGCGTGTATTCGGCGGCGATGGCCTGGAGGTTTTTAGCATCAAGCAACGAACCGCAACCTGCATCGTGAAAAAGCGTACTTAATTCTTCATCTTCGTGGATCTTATATGCGGTAAAGGTGGAAAGTTTGTCGATGCCTAAATACTTTTTATCATGTTTAATCAATCCGGTAAGCTGACGAAGCTTTCGGCCTTCCGGTGTGCCGTCGTTAGTCAGGAAAAGAAAGGAGCGAATAATGAGTTTATCCTCGTGAAGTGTAGTTAGCAGATAACCGACCTTGTACTCATACATATTAAACTCGATCAGGGTACAGCCATTGCCAGGCACATAATTTACAGGCTGTTCATAGAGGCTGAAAAATAAGTGGGAATGGACATTATTGGCTTGCAAACCCAGACGCTCATCCAAGCGGTTAAGGGCATGGCGCTGTATATAAACAGGTAAAGGGTCGTCAACCACGGCTTGCAAACCGATAGCCGAAGGATGGAACTTAACTTGCAAACTAATTCCACGCGGAACGAACCTGTTTACTGCTATAATTTCGCGCTTTCGGTCATTGATGACGATACTGCCGGTAATCGGCTTAAATAGGTGAATAAAGATCGTATTCGCAGTTGCCCGAACTATCCCGATATTGGTCTGTGTACGGTCGGCATGCAGAAAGCCATCACGGAAATTTCCATTGCGCACATCCATCAAAAACAGCAGGAAAGCCACCTGGTCGGCTATATAGCCGTAATATCCATCGGTGGTGATCAAGAAGGGTTTGAATATCGCACGAAGTTCTTCTGATCGTGGGAATCTGTTTTCCGCCATCATCGATACAAAATGGATCAGCGCCAGGCCCTCGCTGAGTATAGTTTTGAGCGGAATGTTGTGCTCGGTAACCTCGAATGCGGGAGCGTCCAGTAAAGCCGAGAGTGTCTGGCGGTAGGTTTGCCAGCGGACTTCATCGATGACCGTACCCGGCGCCATTTTAATGGTTAGCGAGGGGTAACGTTTTTCGTATATGATATCCATATCAACCGCAGGAATCAATTCAAACCAGCCGGGGCCAACCAGCTTGTCACAAACCATTTTCAGGCGCGAAAGATAATCGCGTTTGTGCCTCGCCTGCAACTTGCGCGGGTCTTCCTGAATTTTGTGTTTGTTTTTCTTTTTGGCCATTGATTGAAACCGGATTACTACAAAAATAAGATGTATTTATAGATTTGCCCATCAGCAAAACTTTTGGTTACCTAACTAAACACCTGATACCTGGAAATCCGGCGAAAAAGTTTTCCTTAATTATGAAATTTTCTATTCATCTAAATCCTTCAAAGCAGGTGAAAAGACACCTTTAAGACCTGCATTCGTCCTGTTCTGCTCCGTATCATTTAGTTCAAGGAATGGCTGAAAAAAATAACCCGGCTGGCCCTCAGTTACGAAGCCGTGTATGAGTTCGGTATAAATATCGTTTAGCGTTGGATTTTCGACATTATGAACAACTTTAGAGAATGATAAAGGCGAGGGATTTAGTACCGGCGAGGAAAAGTAATTATTCACATGCAGGTAAGAGTTTTGCATCATAAAGCAAAGCTTGCCGTTGCTGGCAATATCAACATCTAATTCCACCTGCATGGTTTGGGCACCGTAAAGTTCCTTTGCCATGATCAGCAAGGTAAAAATTGCCAGAAACTCTGTTGTAAGATTTGTCAGTATGGTTTGTTCAGTAGTATAACTGGCTTTTTCAAAAATGATACTGTTGGCTTGGATGCGTAAGGCTCCCTCACCAAAATAGTTCACTACCTGACCATGATTTAATTTTTCGTAATAGTCCATCTGCTGCGCAGTTTGGCTACGCAGATAAATGTTGTTAAACAAATAGAGATTGTTCTTTTTTACGCCTTCATAGAACTTATTCATCTTTTGATAAAGCGTCGGTGTAGAAAAAGACTTACTGAGGAAACGCACCCGGATCACGGAATGCTGAAAATAGGTCATACCGGAATTTTGCAGGCTGGCTTCCGCGTCGATGAGCGTGTTTAATTTTTGTTCTGCTGCCGCTTCCTCGCTTTTAAGCTTCTGAATGGTATAGGGCAGTTCCATATCGAGATAGGATTTAATGGCCTGTAGCTTATCAGCCGGTAAGTGCTGTACATATTTCAACCAGTCGTCAAAATCCACAATGTCGTTACTTGGGTCGAATATGAATAAGCTCTTGAGGTTTGTATTTAGAGTATAGCTTCCCTGCTTTGCGCTCAGCATAAAAACCTTTATCGAAGGAAATTTTACGTAATGCTTGAATCGGATAACCTTTTCCAGGGTATCGTCCACCTTCAAACTGATTTTCTCGGAGGTAACCTGGTAGGCGATGCCGTTGCTTTCATCGCCAATATCGATGCCCGGATAATTGGTTACGGGCTCGTTCAGATTAACCAGGGCATAATCATAACTGAGGTTAAGCAGTTTCTTGACGAGGTTTTCACATTGTTTGTGAATGTTCAGGATACCCACCTTGCCGGCCTGATTGATCTCATTTCTAAGAATGGCTATTTTTTCATTGATGCTGTCAAAAAATTGTCCGCTGGTAATCATTGTATAAAGATAAGATTCATTTTTTTTGAGGGCTAACCAACTCGGTGCCAAACTCCATGAACAGCTTTGGCGTCGTAAGTTTTTTAAAGTCGTGCAGGAAGCCATTGTAAGGTTGGTAGGACCTCATCATCAAGTCTTCGATATAGCCAGTTGTCGGTGGAACGCCCTTTTTGGGTTTGATCTTACCCCTGTCGATGGCTGCAAAATAGCCCCCCAAACTCGCTTCAAACATGCCTCGATTCAGTTCAAATGCTTCACTATATAGGATCAGCGTATCCAGATCGATGATAACCAGCGGAAATATCCGGTAGCGATTGTGATGAAGTCGGTCACGCTTGCTGATCTCATTCTGAAACCAATCGTTCAAAACCACATTGATACCTGGAGCGGTCAGCGCAAGTTCAGAAACGATCAGTACCGGATAAATTCGTAATTTATCGGGATGACGGTTTTTGTCATAACCTTCGTTTTCGCTGAACAGATAGTCGATCCTTTCGGCCAGCTGTTGGACAGCCTTATTGCCTTCGTCCTTATCGTCATGGACATATTTTTGCCATAGTTCGTTAGCGATGGTTGGAAAATGAAATGATTGTTTGGCTTCCCCGGTCAGCATGCTCCCTTTGACTTCGAACAGGAACACCTTGTGCCCGTTCCGGACATAATAGTCCGGTTCGGTGTCTAAACCGAATTTGTCTTTAATCTGCTTGCCTGAAAGCCGGTAGTAACTTGTTTTTCCGAATATTTTGTCGAGTAATGTATAGCTGAGATATTTCT
Source organism: Mucilaginibacter metallidurans (assembly GCF_003286435.2). Lineage (NCBI taxonomy): Bacteria > Pseudomonadati > Bacteroidota > Sphingobacteriia > Sphingobacteriales > Sphingobacteriaceae > Mucilaginibacter > Mucilaginibacter metallidurans. The sequence goes on along the minus strand of NZ_CP043449.1, from coordinate 7,267,799 downwards.
CGATAAAGTCGTAGGTATACAAACCGAAAAAATCCTTATAGGATGCATGTAGTTTTTTGTTGCGTTCGGCCAGGCGTAGCAATTCAAAAAATATTGAATTGTATATCCTGTTTACCAGCAATACTGAATCCAGGATAAGGTAGTTATCTTCACCTGTCCGGAACAATGGCTTCGCCCTGGCATTCAGGAAATCCGTCTTGACCTGGTACTCGGTTTCGTCGACAAGTGCCAGATGGTCGAGGAAAGCTTTACTCTGGTCCTTATTTTCTGAATGTTCAATGTTCATGTAGTTCAGTCCGGAGCCGTCGCCCTCGCTTGTCGCATGCGCGGCAATGGGCAAGATCCCTTTAAGGTAATCGCGCCAGTTGTCGATGCCGTAAGGTTTCAGGAATAGTGCCAGCAACTCACCATGCTCAGGTTCGAGAAACGAGAACAGGTAATAGGCCTTTATCGTCCCTGCTACCAATAATTCTAACGGCTTAAAATGATTCAGGTCATGATAAGGCAACAGGTTAGTAAGGGTGACCCTTGCAAGCCGGTCTACAACTTCCGGGTATTCATTTGCCGGTACAGAATCAAAAATACCATCTGTTTTAGAGCCAAATAAACCGTTGACTGCAAGGTAGATGTCAAAAAGCTCTTTTTCCGATTCATTATTGTCCAAATGTTTTTCAGGATCATTCTGTGTACTTAAAATTTCATCGAGGAGGTGGAGGTTTGACCACAGGTTGATGGTCAACAGTTCACGTGGATGGACATTGGTATCTTTATACCCGTTAACGATAAGGTTTAAAAGCTGGTTTGCATGATCACGGTTATCCTTGCTGAACCAATCATTGATTACATCAATTATACCGTCATGCTTATGATGCCGTGCCAAATAATTCAGACGCGCAAGCACTTTCGACCAGGTTACCTTATTCAGAGCCGACAGGCTTTCTGCATTGATGGCTTTGTTTTCGCCGTAGACCCGGCTATAGTTAATAACAAGTTTGCGGTTGAAGTTCATGTGAACTGGCTTGGCTTCACAACGAATGTAAGATTAGTTTTGGCGGGAAAGAAATTTAAAAAAGGGAATAGATATTATAAAGCCTTGAGACAGTTATTTTAATTTTGAAGTTAAAGGGTGCTGCCAGCCCTGTATATTTGATTGGCAAAGAAAATTTACATCGGGGGAATACCAGGTGAAATGGATGAAAGGAGCCTGGCACAAATGGTAGCAATGCATGGAGATATCACTACGATAACGATAGTAAGAGACTAACAGACCAGGAAAGGCAAAGGTTATGCCTTTGTAGAGATGGTTAATGAAGTGGGAGCGGCTGCAGTGATTGAGGCGCTGAACCAAACCGGATTGGGTGAGAAAGTATTGGACGTGAGGCCTGCCGATATGAAGCAGGCCGTTGTGCGTCCGGTAAAATATGAGCGGGTGAAAAGCGCGGATGAAGCGCCCAAAAAATTAAGGCCGAGGCGGCCCCGTTTTTAAATTAAACACCCCGTTGCCGGGATGCTTGCTGATTGAGAATTTCAGAGATTTCCACTATACCGGCAACCTGATGCTTATGGTAAGGATAGACCAATAGAAAATCGGTATCATACATATCTGTCTCCCTGGCCAGCGCTACCGGATCGAGATAGCCCTGATAAGGAAGGTCGAGCATACAGGCTTCTTGTGGTAATGAGTGGATGGCAGGGTTGCCATTGATCAGCTTGTGCGTATTACGGTCATAGAGAAAGAATAACTCATTACCATTTTTTTTCAGAGCGTCCTCACCGATCTCCAAAATATTATCCGGTGAATCAGTTTTAATCAATCTTTTGTTTTGCCAGTCAATGGTAAAATCAATTCCTGCAATATCTAAATGAGGTAATTTACCGGAAAGCCTTTCTTTCACAGGCTCACTTTCAGCGAGGGCCTTTTTATCGGCTAATAATACAGGCATCAAATCGTAGATCGTATCATAAAATTGGCCGTTATAAGTAATGTGATCGCAGGCAGGGTCATAAATACCAAGATTGATATCCTGTCCAATTAACCGGGTTATGCTATAATCGCCGTTGACGCGGTTCGCCTCGCCCATCACACCCATATTAAATTCATTAAAACTGTGCGTGTAATCCAGGCCAAAGTGTTCGGCCGTTTGTGCCACCGCATTTAAGTTCGGATTGTAACGGCTGTGATAGGTAATGGTATCGTTCTTTTGGCTCAGATCAAAGAAAACACCGCATTCTTTGCCAACGAACTCGGGCAGGCCATAGCCTTTTTGGGCCAATTCTGAAAAACAGGTGCGCATCTGCGAAAGGTTTGCTTCCGCACCCCGGAAGGTTACCATGTTCCAGCAAAGATTTGCCATGATCAGTAAATTTTAAAATGTTAAACGGAAAATAAATTTTAGCGGCTTTTACCGTAACTCCTTTGCCATCCGATCAGCTCGTTCAACTCATTTACCTCGGCCGTCCGGTGTTCCTTGTAGGGATAAGCAAGGAGCAGATCCGTGTCGTCAAGCCCGTTTTCACGGGCAAGGGCTACGGGGTCAAGTACAAACTCATTTGGCAGGTCGAGCAGGCAGACCTCCGGTGGTAAAGTGGAAAAGTCGCGGGGGTTCTACCACTTTCCCGGTTTTCCGGTCATACAGGCAGATATATCCGTCCCCTTCATTGTTCAGCATCAGGCTATCTGCCGGGATGTGGTTCCTTTCATCATCGGCCTGCCGAAACTCTTTGTGCGGCCAGTCCATGATAAAATTCGTACCGCCCAGGTCGATGAGAGGTAATTGTCCTTGTATGCGGCGTTCCACAGCGTCGCCTGATGCCAGTATTTTCTTTTCATTTAACAATACCGGCCATAGCTCATATTCATGATCCGCAAAGGTATCCCTGAAATAGAACTGATCACTGAGCGGATCGTACAGGGTCAGGCCGAAATCATCCTCCACCAGTTTAATATGCATCGTTTTGCCATTTTGGTTACTCACTTCTCCGCAAAGCCCCGTGACAGGCTCGATATAATAATGGTGATGATCGGCGCCGAAATGCGCGGCAAAGGCGCTGATGCGATCGGTATTCGCTTTCCCGACACTTCGGTAGCAGTAAACCCGGTTGTTTTCCAGGCTCACATCCCAAACTACCGGGCGGTCAATGCCTTGGAATCCTGGCAGATCGGTCTTCCCGACGACAACTATATCATAAAAAGACTGATAGGCTTTCATTGCGGCGGCATGGTTTCCGCCGAAACTTACTTCATTAAAGCAGGTGTTTGCCATAGGTAATTCTTTTGATTTAATTGATCGGCTAACGGTTTCGGCCCGTTTGGTGCTGCGGTCCCGGCTGCCATTTGTTCAGACAATCCCGGAGAAACAGTAACGCCACGACTTCCCCCCGGTCTGTTTTGGGGTTCACCAGTTCCATTTCCCCGTCCAGGTAAGTTTCCATTGCCCAGACGGTTTCTTCGTCCCAGCTGTCAGACAGGGTTTTCGCTGCCGTAAAGTTCTGGTGTTCGGCGAGTTTCATAAAGAGATCGCCCGTGAGTAAAGGGCCGTAGGTTTCTTCCAAATCAGCGGCGGTAACGGAACTGGTGTCCCGGAACATGGCGGGTGTTTCCGCCAGTACGCGCTTCTTGTCTTCCAGCAACCCTTCCCAGGAACCATAGTCGTGACCGGCGACCTCCGGTGTATCCAGCCATACATGCTCAAATTCGCCATCCTTGTACCAGGCCTCGCCGTAGACCATGTTAGCGGGCTCCTCGTACCAATGTACATAATCGAGCCCCAAATGTTCCGCCAGCCGGAGTACGCCTTCCAGGTTCGGCACCCAGCGTGTCTCATAAAAAAGCTTGTTACCTTCCAGGCTGGCCCCCAAAAAATAGCTGCTGTCAGGCTCTTCCGGCAGGACATCGGGCCGGAAGGCCTTGCCATACTCCGCCGCTGCAAACATGGCGCGCAGGCGCAGCAGTCCGGGAAGCTGGCCTGTGAATTCTACGGTGTTGGCACAATAATTTGCCATGACCCTTAATTTAACGGTGGTTCCGGCGCCCGGTCCCCTGATCTAAACGCTGCCTGTTTTCTTCGACAAATTCTTCAAGACCGATACCGGTAATAGGTTTTAAATTCGCTGAATGCTTTAGCAGCACCGGATTATGAGCTAATAGCCCTGCCTCACCTAAACCGCATTCCCGCGCCAAGGCTACGGGGTCAAGGCCATATTCATTGGGTATTTCGGCTATACAGACATTTTCAGGCATTTCGGTGACGGTTTCATTAAAATCGAAAACGTTATGTTCCCCGGTGTTGTAAAAGAATACATAATTTAAACCGTCATCAGACATGTCGAGATCATTAAAGCTGATGTGTTTCCACGGTTCGGCCGTTTCGCGCATTTCGCGCAGCCGCCAGTCAACGGTAAAATCGGTCCCGGCGATATCAATGTGCGGAAGTTCTCCCGAAAGACGGCGGGCTGTTGCCTCGTCTCCAAAGTAGATCCCCCAGTTTTCATCATGGCTGCGCAGGTTAATACTTGTGCGCGAAAGCGCGGAGATCCCTCCGGGGTTTAAAATTAGTTCAACGGGCATTTTATAGCTGTTGCCATTGATATCTGCCCAGAAGTAATCTTTCGCTAAAGAATAACCTAATGCCTCGAAGTCGATGGTATTATCCGGCTTGTTGTACTGTCTGAGCTCCTGTTTTTCCGGATCGATGATAAAGGGACGATTGTCCATTACTAATATATGCATCTCAATTAAGTTCTACGATCTTACTGTTCCCGCGGGCACGCTGAACGCGTTCACGAATGACCTCAGGGAGATCAGACTGGGGAATGCCACGTAAAATAATGACCGGCCCGGTCAGATCGGTTGTCAGCAATGTGAGGTTCATCAAACCAAACAGTTGCATCAATAAATTGCGGGTAACAACGTAGTCCTTAACCCTGTACAGCTCTAAGCTGTCCGTCCGGCGCAGAAATATGCCGGTGGAGATGTGCAGCACTTCAGCGTCGAGGTTGTAGATGGTCCGGCGAACCTTCCAGTAACGGTAAAAACCGATGGCGCTGCAAAGGACGCTGATCAAGATCAGGGCCGGCACCAATCGGGCTGCGAGGGCGAAAAAAAGTAAGGCCAGCAGGATAAAAGGAATGACCATCAGCAAGGCGTAGATCGCCGATGGCCGGATGCTTATCATATTCATATGTTTTCCGGTTGAAAATAATTTCGCCACATTTCCTTGTTGGCGGCTATCCCTTCCTTCAGCTGCTGGAGGACCTGTAGCATGGAATGGTTATCGACACCTATGATCCGGATACGATCTGCCGGCGGCCCTTCAAGCCCGCAGTGAATATGTGAGACATGAAGCCAGCTTAACGGCGTGTTAAAGCGGATGTCGGTTCCCTTAAGTTGCCAGATTGCACGGCATTCCACTGTTTTACAGATTACACCCTTACTCACAACCAGCATGTCAGGCGTAAAGAAGTATTGTACAGCGGTCAATGCAATCAATCGCCAAATCAATACGGCAGATAGGGTTAAGTAAATCATTAACCAAAGGATACTCATTGAGTAAGCCATACAACCACTTGCAATTGTAAGTACCGTGTAAGGCGCTAATTGCAGATAGATGTACTTGATCGAATGTTGAAAAGAGATCAGTGTCATAAATTCTGATGTTTTAATTGTTCAAAAAATGTGTTAAAGTTCCTGGGTTTCACGGTGCGGATGCCGGAGCGCAAGCCGAGTGTTTTTTCAAAAGAGCTTAAGGTTATTTCAGATTCAGTAAAACGGTGCCTATCAATGTCAAAAGTGGCATCGGCGCAATAGCGTATGGCCAACCTTTTGTTACGAAGCGCCATAGATAACTTAATATCGGTAAGCCTCCCGAGGACATCCTGCCCGAATAACAAGGTGATTTTTCCGGTACAGCTTTGAACGTTTTCCCAATGGTTGCCGATAGCTATAAATTGAAGCAGGTTGAGATCGGCAAAGGAATGGGCATAACAGGTTAAAAAACAAATGGCTTCTATAGCTGAAAAACTGAAAAAAACCAGTGGGCCGCTGCCTGCTGTCCAGGGATTGACGGCAGTCGGTACGCGGTGAAAGCCGGGTGACACGTGCTCAAACTCGTCGCCAAAAGGAAACAGGATACTACCGTCGGCCTGTACCTCGTACCAGGGTTCGAAAAAAAGCTGAACGTTCCGTGGAACGCCCAGCTTTTTTAAAAAGGCTGCCATCTATCGTGAACGGCGGCTATGGGTGCGGTTTTTTTCATCCCCGGTCAAATCGAGGACCGGCGCCGGCGCCGCTTCCTGCTGTTGCTTCATTTTCAGAACTGTATCCTGATAGTCCTGGCTCAGTTCCGCAGAGGCCGCATTGTGTTTCTGTCCCATCAGCGACTTAATGCCGTGGAATAAAAGGTATGAAATACCACCGTCAAATACGATGGAGGCGATCAATGCGATACGGTTTGCACGTATGCCGTTACGATTCGTTGCGGTGTACTGAACTTTCGTACCGTCGGGTACTTCAACTTCCTGGCCGCGTTTAAATTTGGCTTTTTGTTCCGGCGTAAGCGGATGGCCGTTGATCTCTTCGGGGGCTTCCACTTCTTCCTCGTCGGTTTCAAGAAACCGGTTTGTTTCCCGGTCAAATTCTACCAGCACGCGTTTTTTCTGACCCTTTTTATCGACAATCTCCTTTTCGAAGCTTGTTTCTTCACCGGTTTCCAACGCCCAGGATTCTTCCTCCGAAAGGTATTCGGGAGGATTACTGCGCAGATAAGTTGGATAGATCATCAGTTCGGGTTTTCCATCCGCACCGCTGACCAGCGAGATCTTAGCATTCAGCGAAGCGATCCGGATGTCCGCATATTCCAGGTCTTTCAGGGACAGCATTTGCGTCCGGCGTCCGGAAAGCAGGGCTTTAAGATCTTCCTCTTCGAGCAAGACCCTTCCGTCAGCTACAAGGCCGATCTCCGCCAGGTCATCCAGCGGCAGATCAGCCTCATTAAAAATTAGCGGCTTCAACGTTTCCTCCCGCTTTTTTGTTTTTCACCGGCTTCCTCATTGAGGTTCAGCTCAGGCGTTTCCTCATAGGATTCGCTGAAATCAAGGATATTGCCCTCTCCTTCATCCTCGCCGAAATCTTCCTGTTGTCTGAAGCTGACCACGTTGTCTGCCTCTTGTTCAAGTTCGTTTTCGTGCTCATACTGCATGCTGTTATCCTGCTCTTCACTAACATTTTCAGATTTTTCCGGGGCTGCGGTCCTGTTTTGTTCACGCTGTCCTTTCAGACCTTCGATCTTGGCATTCAGCAAGGAAGCATAGATGCCGTCACCAGGACTGGCCTTAAAGCGGTTGCCGGTGGATTTATCCATTACCTGCAGGTCCTTGCCGCGCAATTTACTCATCACTTCGTACTGTTTCTCGTTATAGTCGATCACATCGCCTACAATAAGTACCCTGTCCTGCCTGGCTGCCTGCCGTTGTTCAGGTGAATTGATCAGTCCATGCAGGTAATCGGTGATGTACTGCGCGTTGTTAGCGGCCTTTTCTAACTCGTCCGGCGCATTCAACGCGGTTTCGTAAACATCATCCAGGTTGATCTGTGGCGCCAGTTGGGAATAAACGCCGATATCGTTGCCGATAAAAAGGGCTGCCAAAGCAGGCTTAGCCTGTTCCGCAGGGGAAATATCCATCGGATCGAACAGTTCTTTATCCTGTCCGGCGAATTTCACCACTTCATACAGTAGCGCGGCCTGGTATTCCCTTGGGGTTCCAAAGCTGTCGGGTTCCGGCATGTAAATAATGCGGTCGGAAGGGTCGTAACCAGGCTCGCCGATGGTTGTTTCTACTTTGGCGTTGGTGAGTTCAATAAGCTTACCCAGTTGTTCCATGGGGTCGGGCCTTGAAGCAGCCCTGCGTTCTTCATATTCCTTTAAGGAAGGAATGCCCTCAACCTGTGAGGCGTTAAATACGTAGGCATCAACATCAACGGGATTGGCCAGCTTGATCAGTTCTGTTTTAGGGTTTCGGCGGCTGTTCAGCTGTGGCTTGCCCTGATCGTCTAAAAGCTGCACGCGGTCGGTCGTTTTCAGGAAGCTGATCAAAGTTCCCTTGGAACCGGTCTGTATTTTCCAGCCGTTTTTATTTGAAGCTTGTTTCAGGGTCATCCAGCGCGGGTCGCGCGGGCCCTGCATGGCCAGCCAAAGGGCATTCATGCCGCGATAGGCTTTTCCTGTGGTGGGATTGACCGGCATTTCAAAGCCGGGCAGATCAAAAGGGCTTTGCCTGTCGTTCATTTTTTCGACCAGGCGGGCCGCAGTTTGTTGATTTGATAGTTCACTCATGATTTTGTATGGATTGTTGGTAAATGACTTGTTCCTGCGCAAACCTTGCGCGACAATAGCTGATCAGGTCCAGGGGCTGATCTTTCAGATAAAAGATGTTTTTGTTTTGTTCGATGGCAATAAACTGACGGCCTTCGCGAATGGCGGCAACCGGAAATGTTCCGCTGCCGCAGGCGTTATCCAGCACGACAGCGCCAGGGTTAGAATAGGTACGGATAAGGTATTGACCAAGTGCAACCGGTTTTTGAGAAGGATGCACGGCTTTGCCCTCGCATTCTGCCGTTTTAAAATATATCCAGTCGTCGAGTTCCAAAAAAATTACGTCAATAGGATAACGCGCGCCGTTGTTGGCATTTTCTTTATTACCATAAGGCCCATAACATCCGCTTTTAGTGGTTGATCGCGTACGTGCTCCGTACGGCTTACCGGTTGTCATTTGGGGATGGTAAACCGGGCTACCGGGATAGAATACCAGAATATCCTCATGCTTTTTTAGTGGCTGTCGTTTCGCCTGTAAAAAATTCGGCGCTTTTGATTTGATCCAGACGAGTTTATACTTGTACCATCCCGGATTGCTCATGATCAGTTCCCCCGTGAACCTGCCGTGAGCCGTCAGAATAACGATTCCATTTGGCTTTAATAAACGACGGTACTGCTTCCAAAGCTTCTGTAGGTCTATGGATATATCCCAGGGATTTTGGGTCGTGCCATAAGGAAGATCGGTCAATACCATGTCGATACAGTTGTCCGGCATTTCGGCCATAATTTCCAGGCAGTCCCCCTCGGACACTTTGCCTAAAAAATCGTCAAGGCTTTTCATGGGCCAGGGTTCGGGTAGATGGTCTGGTAAAGAAACTTCAGCGGGTCGAGCCACCGGCTTCTATAAGTGACGCCGAAATGTAAATGCTCACCGGTTACCGTACCTGTCGCACCAGTAACAGCGATCGGTTCACCGGCTTCTACCGTATCGCCCTGCATAACGAACCATTGTGATAAATGGCCATAGATGCTGCGCAATGAACTGCCGTGGTCTATGGTGACGTACAGGCCAAGCTTGCTGTTATAGCGGCAGCTTTGCACAACACCATCCAAAATGGAAAAAACGGTATCGCTACGGGCAGCAAGATCGATCCCTGCGTGCAATTTTACCCGGTGATAAATGGGATGCAGCCGGTAGCCAAAGCCGGAGGTGAGGCGCACCTGCCGTAAAGGGAGGCTGCAAAGCAATAAAACTCCAAAAAGTTTAACGGCCATAGCTGTGTGTATTCGTTTGTTCCTGTTCAACGGAGTTTCCGATATCAAGTCCGAGCTTGCTTTGCAAGGTTTCCATCGCCCTGTTGAGTATACCTGGGTTGTCAACAGCAAGCTGCATGGCTTCCCTTGCACCCTTGCTCGTGCCATTGTCCAGCAACATTCCAATGCGATAAAGTGCCTTTAGATCTGCAACAGGAATGTCCTTAACGTTCGTCATCAATTGCTGATAGATCTCGTTAGGTTTTTTAAAAATGAGGAGTGCATCAGTACTATAAAGCGCCCGTTCATTCTTACCGAACGTGACATAGATATCATCCTTTTCAGGTTCGGCGAACATGATCATGCCCATTTGCCCCTGTTTATTAACCGGGTCATCTGTCAGATCGGGATGGACCAGCACCAGGGTGCCGGTCAGGTCATCTGTTTGGTTCATTTTCTGTTATTTTTTAATTGTTCCTTCATAGCTGCCTTAGGCGTATTTACTTTCGGCGGCTGATGTTTCTGAATGATATGGGCGATCTCGCGGTTGATCCGTTTAAAGTTTTCCGTTAGTACAGTTTCTCTGTGGTCGCCGAAATCATAGTAAACGGGCAGGGGCCTGTAGCCCGCCTCTTCCTTTTTCAGTTCATCGAGGTCGAGGTTTACCCGGCAATTGATCGATGAGGATTCATAATCACCGTTGTACTGTTCCTTGACATCAGCGGCGATCACACCGACGAGCTCACCGGCTTTCAGTGTCGCGATTTTTCCGGCGGGTACCAGTATTTCCAGCTTTTCATTGAGTGAGGTGGAAGTCTTGTTGCGGTCAATAGAAAGGCTCTCACTGATCTGTTTGTTACGGCCTAACAATTTTTCGAGCCAGTCCAGTGTATCCTTACTGCGCACAGAGCCGGAGAGTACATTGCCGGTTACCGAGGTAATGGTTGCGGCGGTTTCTTTACCATATTGCTGCTGGAATTGTGGCAACTCCTGTAACCCCATGAGTACGGCGACCTTATTGGATCGGGCGGTTGCGATCAGGTTTTCCACCTTATGGACAAAAAGCGTCGGCAACTCGTCAATGATCAAAGCTGAGGGCTGATTGCCCTTGCTATTAATAAGCTTGGTCAGCCGGTTGATGATGACCGAATAGCAGGCGGAATTGATATTTTGTGTGGCAGGGTCATTAGCCAGAACCAGCATTGCAGGATGCTTTTTGTCCGATATCTTCAGATCAAAATCATCCCCGGAGAATACCCAATACGTTTCTTTTGTTGCCAGACGTGATAAAAAGATCTTCAAGGTACCGACCTGGCCTTCCAGTTGGTCAAAGGCCTTGTTCTTAAAAGCAGAAACAAAGGGAGATAACAACGATGTCAGTTCTGCCTGTTTAAACAGCGTTTGAAATATTTCCTCATAACTGCGGTTTAGCAGGGCCAGCACGTGCGGGAACGATGAATATTTGCCGTCCTCATAACGGCTCATAAAATAAATACAGGCAGATAAAAAGTTGATGGCGGACTGGGTGAAGAATTGGTCGGAACCACCCGATTTATCGCCTTTTTTCATTGCTTCCACTAAGGCTTCGGCTGTTTCACCGGCATCCGCCAGCGTCCGGATATATTCCCTTTTCCAGGGATTGATACGCCGGCTTTTTTCTACCTCGTTAAGGTTCACGACATGAAAATCGTATCCCTTCAGCTTGCCTTGCTGTTTGGCCAGCAGGTAATGGTAATAGGCGATCTGGCCGAGATCTGGGAATTTGAAATCATAGAGTGCGATACAAAAACCCTTTGCGGTCAGTTGGCGTATGAACGGATTCACGACTGAAAAGGATTTACCGGAGCCTGGCGTCCCGATCAGGAGCGTCCCGCGAAAGGGGTTCGTCAGGTTTATCCAGCCCCGCCGGACCTTACGTTTGTAATAGAAGAGCATCGGGATATTCACGGAATATTCCGTCGCTATGATCGTTTCCGGTTGCTGGAAACTTTCACCCTCTATATTCCAGACATCTTTACCTAAACCTGATCGTATCAGCTTGGAAATATTGTCCATGGCGATACTGGTCAGCAATGCCCCGGTCACCGATAGCATAAAATAGATCAGATCCCACCAGCGGGTATAGGCAAATACCAGGGGCCCGTCACGCCCGTAACAAAAAAGGCTGCCGAAAAATAACAGCAGCCCTAATGTGAGCGGGTAAACAATATGTTTTTTTGGTTCAAGATCAACTTCCTTTTTTGCAACTGTACCGATACTGACCAGACAAATGAGGGCTAAAGTAGCCAGCTTGCTGTAAATGAGGTTCTGGTAGAAAGGAAGCAGGCTGATCCGGTACAGCGCGTGGTGAAAGATTCCCCAGATCGGCGCCCGGATATAAATAAAAATGGCCGCTTCCAGGGCGACCATGATATAGATCAGACATTGCAGGAAGCCATGCAGCTTCTGCTGTTCGCGTGTTTCTTCCATTTGATTGTTTTTTAAAGGCAGTCAGGAGGGCTTTGCCGTTCTTCCATAAGTGACTTGCTTTTTGGGCTTGAAGGAATGCTTCGGCGTTTTCCAGCATTTAAGATGCTCAGCGTTTCCTGCCTGAAACTTTTAAATTCTCCTGAAAGGTTGGTTGGATTGCCGCATTCATGGCATCATTTTCTTTTTTAAAAGCCGGGCTTTCCTCAGCGATCTGTGCTGTTCCCAATGGCCTGATACCTTCAAGAAGTTCATAGGCCCTTCCATCTTCGGTGTCTTTCGAAAGAATAAGCGACCACCGGTTCGCTAACAAACCGTTGCTGTCCGTAGCTTTATAAACCAGGCTGGTTCCATCCGGCAGGGTTAAGGGGATCGCACGACTGAAGTCGAGCTTTTGGGCCGGACTTAATTCAAAACCATTAATACGGTCCGGCACGGGTACTTTTTCAGGTGCATAGGAAATAAATTCACGGGTTTCCGCATCGTATTCATAGATATACTCATATTCCTTCGACACCTCAGGAGCAATCACGGCAGTCGCCATCCTATAACGGGCGTGCAATTCCCGGCCGTCTAAAAGTGCCTGAATGCTGTCATCTTCTCCTGCAAATGGAAGTTTCGGTTGATGATAAACGGGATGAACACGAATAAATGCCTGCCCCTCGCTATCCCGGTGCAATGATAATTTTGCATCCATTTGTGCGATATTCATGCCATTGGAGGTGAGATCGTGCAGACGCATCAGGGAAGTCCGGCGGCCGGAAAGTAATACATCCAGGTCCTCCGGTTCGATCCTTAAATCGCCGTATTGATCATATAATCCCAGGGACCTCATTTCGGAATCGCTCAGTTCATGGAGCGCAAAAGAGTTACGCATACAAATCATTTAGAGTTAGAACCGCTTGAATGCGGCTAATGCGGTTCGCCGAAGGAGAAAAGGCCATCTTATCTTCCGCCAAATTTTCGTAGCTGCGGTTTTTCTTCCTCTTCCTCCTCTTTTGCTTCGTCATTGTTAAGCGATAACACGTTGTCCTCATCAATATCCTCAACCTCATCGGCATCAATATCCACGATCTTCATCTGGTTATCGCGGATAGTGCCGGCGATCTGTTCCTGCAGGCGGGCAGATTCAGCTTTGAGTTCGGCCAGTTCCTCTTCCTTATCAAAGGTACGGCCCATGATCTTGATGAGTACGGCCTTTTCTTCGTCGGCGATCTTCAGGTCCTTCTGGTACTTCTCGCGCAGGCTGGTTACACGGTCAATGGCACTGATGTAATAGCGTGCGGCCAGTTTCGCGTTGTCGATGTTGGGATGCCCGCTGTTATATAAATACTTGATACCTGAGGCCGGGCTTTCGGCATAGAGGCTGTTGTGATAGCTGTATTCCATAATGCCGTTCCGTTCAATGCCTTCGCGCTGCTGCCGCACATACAGTTCAAAGCCGTATAAGGTGCCGATCTGCTTGTCCTCACTTTCTCCTTTTGCAGGTTTCCAGTTCTGGTACAGGTCGATGATGTGGCGGCCAATGACTTCGGGATCTGCGGCTTGCAATTCAAAGAGCTGGATCGGGTTGTGCTTGGTGCCCTCGGCGTCATGGGTAAGCTGGCCTTGATAGCTTTTCTCGTCGCCGGCCAGTTTTTCCAGTGTCCCGCGCGTTTTTTCCGTATCCCGGTCAATGGTTTCAATGCGGTATCGCGCTTTTGACACTTCTTTAAAATGCGTGGATTTGGAACCTTCCAGTACCGCGATCTTTTTATCGATACGGGTTTTGTCCAGCAGCGAAGTGTCGCCCGACAGGATGGCAATATACTCGGCGAAGTTCATACCGCCCTGCTCGTCCAGAGCGCCCTCATCGATGGAGCGCACGCTGAGCTGGCTGTTTTTGATCTGCGAAATAAAGGTCTGCTTATTTTTCAGCAGGTTGAACTTGTAAGTGTCGAGTGATTGCTCGGTTGCCAGGATGCCTCGGTACACTCTATTATTAAAATGCTGCTTGGCGACCCAGTTGCCGGGGCGTGCGCCGCGCCCGCCGCGCTGGTTGAGGTCGGCAGGACGCCAGGGCAGGTCCAGGTCCCACATGGCGACCACGCGGTTCTGAATGTTATTACCGGTACCCAGCATATCCGTGCTGCCGAACATGGCGCGGATATGGCCCTCGTTCATCAGGCGGAACATTTCCGGGCGTTTCTTTTCCGGCCAGTCGTGGATAAAGGATATCTCGTGGGCCGGGATATTAAAATCCTGCACGAGCTTGTCTTTTAGCGCATTGTAAATATCGAATTGGTCCTTCTTAGGGGTGCCGATGTCGCAAAAGACCAGCTGCGTACCCCGCCATTCCTGGCTCTTATGATAGTATTCATTGATCAGACGTGCGCAGGTGTTGACCTTGTTGTCCGGGTGGTCGCCGTATTTTTCCGCGTCGATCAGGCGCATATCGGCGGACATTTTCTTTGCATAATTGGTCGCGATGAGCATCCGGGCATTATCTTCTTCCTCGGTCAGCGGCGCCCGCCCGATCAGGGTGGCATCGCCGGTTTTTGCAAAGGCCATGAGCCGCTGGATAAAATCCACCTGGTCAGGCGTTGGCTTGAGGTTGATCAGCCGTTCCTCGATCTGCGGCCTGTCCTGTTGGATCTGCTCGGCGGTCTTGTAGTCCGTGATCTCGTTGTAGAACAGCGCCAGCTCAGGCACCTTAATAAAATGCCGGAAGCGCTCTTTCTGGATGATCTCGTTGGTAACCGAAAACTCAAAGTCTACGGTTTTTCGCGCATAGACGGCTGCCCAGGCATCAAAGTTGCTGATCTGCTGCCGTTCCAGTTCACGCGGCCGTAAATACTTAAATATTAAGTACATTTCGGTCAGGCTGTTCGAGATCGGCGTACCGGATAAAAAGGTCACGGCCAGGTCCTGGTCAAACTTCTGCTGCAAAGAGCGGACGGCAAAGAGCATGTTCAGTGCGCGTTGGCTGCCCTGGGGATTACCGAGTCCGGCAACCTTGTTGTGCCGGGTGGTAAAGGTCAGGTTCTTGAACTTATGCGATTCGTCCACGAACAGGTGGTCGATGCCCATCGTTTCAAAGGTGATGCCGGTATCCTGGTTGTTTTCAATGGCATACACGGCGGCATCCAGTTTCGCCTGAAGGTTCCTCTGCTGGATCTGAAGACCTTTAAGCATCTTGCGGGTGATCTCCCCGCCGAGTTCCCGCGCGGTATCTAAATCCAGTTCCACGTTGTTCAGCTCGATCTGCGTGATCTCACGCACGATCTCGGGCGCCTGCGGGATTTTGCCGAACTGGTCGTGCGTCATCACGACGCAATCCCATTGGTTGTTGGCGATCTGACGGAAAAGCTGCTGCCTTTTGCCCGGTGTAAAATCATTTTCACCGGGAGCCAGCACCCGCGCGGCCGGGTAGGCTCTTCTGAAGGTATCTGCGACTTGTACGGCATTGGCTTTTAGCCCTAAAATTGAGGGTTTGAAAACAATGCCCAGCCGTTTCATTTCCATGGCGGCAATGATCATTGTCAGCGTTTTGCCAAGGCCCACCTCATGGTCGATCAGGGCGCCGCGGTTCTGAATGATCCGCCAGGCGGCGTTTTTCTGCGAATCGTAAAGCGCGGGGATACGCAGCGCCTGCAGGTCCAGACCGGGGAACGTCAGGTGGCTGCCGTCATACTCGCGCAGTACATAACAATTATAGGTATCGTTATATTTTTTTTCCAACGCTGATTTCTCGTGGTCCGGCAGCGCCTGCAGCCAGACCAGGAAACGTTCGCGGATGGTTTCGATCTTCTGATGCGCGGCCTGGGTCGCCTCGTTGTCCGGAACTTTCACTTCCTCACCGTTGCGCTTTGTCTTATAGGTAAAAAAAGGCGAGGTGTTTTCCAGTGCGTATTCCAGCAGCGTATGGCCTTTCATTTTCTGGCCGGAACGCGGTGTCACGCTGAACTCCCCATCGGTCACGGCATTGCCGCCGGAATAGCCGACCTTGAACATATCCATCGACGGGAAATACGCTACCTGCGTTTTCAGGCCGAACAGCGAAGTGGCAAAACGCTGATAGTAGTCAGCCGGTATCCAGCGTTCCCCCAGGTTAAAATCCAGCAACTCAAAAGGGATCGGCTCGGGTTGTACCCTGGTAATGGCAGCGAGGCTCCGCGCGACCTGCAGGTCGTCCGGCAGTTCCGTAGCTACGGCTTCGGCCTCGGCGAGTTTCTGCACGACGTTCCCCGACAGGTAATGGTCGCTGGTTTCCCAGGCCATACCTTTAGGGTTCAGATAAATGTGTTTTTCAAGCGCGGCGACCAGTTCGCCCTCCGGCAGCCCGGTCATCTCGCTGATATAGGGCAGATCGACTTTTCCTTTGTCATTCAGACAGCGGGCCAACGCATCGGCGGGGTCGTCAGTTTTGAGCGCTTCCTGCCGTGGAAACACCGGCCCGTTGAGAATATCCGAGCGCACAATGCGCCCTTCCTGCTGTTTTTCCAGCGAATACAAAATGGTAAAACCAAAGGGAGGGTCGTTCAGGATACGCGAGCGATTGAGTGTTTTGTTCAATTCACCATAGGTTTCCGTAAAGGACTGATAATGCCCGTTGAGGGTTGCGCGTAATCCGGGTTGCTCTGTGAGCGATTGCATTTCTGTATCAAAAAGATCGACATAAGCATCCCGGACGGCAACATAAGCCTTATAAAAGGCGCGTTGGTGCTGGTCCTCGAAAGGAAAAAATTCAGCTTCCGTCTCACCCGGTGGACCGATCAGCCCGGCTTTATCGCCATGTATCACGAGCGTATCCTTTACATAAAATGGTTTGAGGTTACGAAAGCCCCTTGGCTTTTCGGCTACCAGTCCGAAGGCAGGTTCCAGGCTGCGGTCGCCTTCATAGACATAATTATATCCAAAACCCTTTAGTTTTGCGGAGAGCACCTTCAGCTCATCAGATAAGGCATTACCACTTAACCATTTGGCTGATAATTTAACTTCCGCGGCATTGGAATACTGCTTATATACATATCGTCCGGTTGCCTTTGAACGGGCGGTCAGCAATACTACCGTATCATGCTCGGGCCTGTCGGTGGTACGAATCGTGCTGATGATACGGGCGGACGATGGTACTACCGTCGCTTCATCGGTATCGGACAAATAAGCCTGCGCCTTACCCACCGGTTGGGGTGCGGTATCAAAAAGTCCGAGCTGGGCAACAACCTTAGTTTCTTTTGGAATGGGAACATCCAGAAAGGTAAACTTTTTGGTTTCTGTTTTTACCGCTTCATTGCGGTGTAACAATTCCCCTTTTTCAAACCCTAACTGTTGCTGCAAGGTCTCAAACCGTATTTTATCGAACCGGGCGTCCAGGTCATTGGCCAGTTGTTCGACCATGGCCGGAAACAGGGCTTCCATATCACCGTTATGCCAGACGACCCGCGCGGGTTTGCCGTATTGATTGGTGCCTTCCGCAATTTCGTCCGCCATGATCAGTTCATGGTGACGGTGGACATAAGCGTTTAATAAATAGTTTCCGTTTTCACCTGTCTGCTCGACGGTGGATAATAACAGTTCCTCCGCTTCTGTAAAACTGTCCTTATGGTCATTCTTTTGCACCAGTAACAAGTGTGAAGGTGCTTCCACATTGGCATTATCCTTCATCAGGTTATCCGGCAGTATCAGCAGACTGACAAAATCCGCCTGCGTAAACAGGTATTTGCGGGCCATAACATTACCGGGCGTGTTTAAAAATGCATCCGTGGTAAGAAATGCCAGCAGGCCGCCGTGACCAATCTTATCCAATCCTTTTGCAAAAAAGTAGTTATGGATGCGATCGGTGATACTGTTGTTTTGAAATGCCTTGTCAAATACAGAGATATTGCCGAACGGGATGTTAGAAGCGATCAGGTCAAACTGCCCCTTTTCATCGGCGGCCGTTTCTTCAAAACCTTTTATCTGAACATCCGAGGGTACTGAAAGCGTTGAACAGATGGCGGAAAGGAGTTTTCCGGTCAGTGAATCTTTTTCTACCGCCGTGATGTTTTGCAGTTCCGGTAAGAGGCGCACTGCTTCCGTAATAAATATGCCGGCTCCGGCGCTTGGCTCATATACGCGTTTGGGAAACAATCCCCGGTCACCGAGTGCAGTATAGATCGCCCTGGGTACGAGGTCTGGTGTATAATAAGCGGTAAGCGAACTATCCTGCAGGTCGTCGAATGCCCGTTTATAACCGTAGCTGCTCAACTTGTCTTTTAATAATGCGTGCAGTTCCATTACCTGCGGATAAAGCCGAAGGTCGGCTTCCGAGGCTTTCATTTTTACCCATTCCTCGCGCTCCGCGTCAGGATAAAGCACCGCCTTCAGACCGCCGAAACCGGAATAGGCTTTGAGTGAGTCAAGCTCATCGCTGTTGAGCCTGCGTTTGCCGTCCCAGTCTAACACGATGCGCAGGGCGGCGATATTGGCCGCCAGTTTCTCACGTGCATTATAGGCCATCACCGCCTCCTTCCAGTAAATAATCGTCAATGGCGGTGATCACCGCATATCGTAACAGGCGGCTGTCGTCCGCTTCCGGCCAGCCGAATTCCTTTAAGGTAATTTCGCAGGCTGCGCAGATATTGAGCAGTTCATAACGGATAATACCTGACTCATGAAAGCGGAGCCAATGCCCATGAAAGTCCTCTTCCAGGACATCTTCCAGAAAATCGAGCGGCGATGATGGCAGGCTTTCGGCAAGGCTGTCAATACCGTCAAAGTCTGCAAGGTATTCCGTTAACGCGTTTCCATCCTGCAGGCGGACATACAAGGCAGGGTCAAGCCGCACCAGCGCTTCTGCGAGGCGAAATGTAGGTTCTGCCATAATTTGTTGGA
Organism: Mucilaginibacter metallidurans; assembly: GCF_003286435.2. Taxonomy (NCBI): domain Bacteria; kingdom Pseudomonadati; phylum Bacteroidota; class Sphingobacteriia; order Sphingobacteriales; family Sphingobacteriaceae; genus Mucilaginibacter; species Mucilaginibacter metallidurans. Next base: position 7,248,918 of record NZ_CP043449.1, on the reverse strand, counting down.
ATTAGGCCCGGCTATCTTGGAAAGACATCGGCGTGAAGCAGATCCTTATAATCAGCTTTCAGGGTCAGGGTGCGCCCCGAAAGCTGTTTTTCACTAAGGCCAATGGCAAATACTTTATTGCCCGGAAAGGTTAGTTTTTTAAATGCGAAGATATTCCGGTAATACCGATCAAAGGAAGGAATGTCCTGTAATACAAAAACGGGTTTAACCTCGACGGACTGTATCGTACTGGCCTTGGTTACTTTCTTGTCCTCGATACTGAAGTGCAACTGGTCAATCGTGTAAGGAAGCCTGGTTTGATTACGAAAGCCGATATCCAGAAAAATATAGTCGCCAAGCGTGTAGATATGGTATAAAAAGCCCTGCAAGCCAAACCCTTTTGCTTTTTCTACCTTATCATCAGGCCGCATGGCCAGCAACCGCAGCGCGTTAGCTTTCAGCTCCGGCTGTGAAAGGCCAACTTCGGGATTATCCAGCGGCCGGCAATCCGATGATTCCACGGCTATTTCCGTCTGTACGGTACCGTCGTGATCATCCTGGCAGAGTACAACGCGATATTGTGCGATAAATTTTTCGCCGGTGATCGTAACCACGGCATCGTTAAAGCGCGTGATGGAATCGCGGGTATGTATGCGCAGGATGTTCGGCACCGGAAGATCACCTGAAATGGCTTTAACGGAAATATCCACAAAGCGGATCGGTTCCGGTGAAACAAAATGGACGGACACGTTTTCAGGCAAATAAACGACCGGGAGGTCGCGTTTTTTTAGCTGGGCAAAACTTTGCCCTTCCATGGTAATGAATGCAGCAAGCAATAACAAATATTTTTTCATGTTAATGGGTATTTTGAATGGTTTGCGGATCGACCAGGTACACATAGGTCCCGTATTTGATCTTTGCCTTATTTTTGCGGATAGCACCGGCAATGGCCGAAGAAGTGGATTGAAATATTTTATCCACGGAGCTCATAAGCAGTTGGTTCCCGGCGCTGCCGGATTCGATGCTTACGCCCTGCATCGTATTACCGCTCAGGTCTTTGGTGAAATCGCGGAAGGCAGATGCGGGAACATACAGCCCTAAAATCCCATCCTGGTCGTATACCGATAATTTTACCGGCAGGATCTGACCACCGGATAGTACCGAGTTGATCACGAAGGTCACCCGTTGCTGGGTAAATCCATTGACCAGGCCATAGAGCGTGCTTCCTTTAGGGATCAGGTTTTTACCAGCCCAAATATCTTCCATCAAGCGCAGGCGGATGCGCGAACCGGCATAGGCAGTTACCTCTTCGTCGATGATCGCCGAGATCAGCTCACTGTGCCCCTCCGGCCTGATGGTGTTGAAATCGACGCTGCCTTCCGGAGCTTTGCGCACTTCGAGGGCTACCGGCTGATTGGCAAGTGCTTTAGCTTTCGCCTGTTGTTTTTGCAGTTCAGCTTTAAGGGCAGGGTCATTCGCTTTTTGCATGCTGTCCACATAGGCCATCTGCTGCTTGAAAACTGCCATAGGATCTTTATCCCTTTGCGTTGCGGTATTCCCGGCATAGTCAGCCGGAGCTGTTTTTGTTTTGCGTTGTGCGGCAAGGGCGTTCAGTGCTGCGGAAACCTGCCGGTCCTGTACAGATGCACTTTGTTTAGGCGGCGGACCGACCATGCCGGAACTGAAGCGCGCTTTCATGGCACGGTCTATGGAATCCAGCTGCATCCGTTGTTTATCGGAATAGCCTGCCGATAATTTGGTGGCTGCGGTTTCGTCATTGGTTACAGGCGTTACCGCTGTGAGCCCGTCGCTTTCTTTATAAGTGTTACGAAAGGCATCCAGCTTATCGGAAAGCGCACTTTTCTTGACATGGGCCGAAACGTCGCCCACATTGCTTTGTATAGCCGCAGCCTGATTAACCGGCACTTTTTCCTTTGCCTTTCCATGAAATACATAAAAGAACAGGCATAGAAAGGGCAGCAATATCAGGGGCACGATATAGCGCGGCTGTTTGAAGTTGATTTGCATAATTAATGAATTTGATGTTGAATAGCGGCAAGGGAATCCAGGGCTCTTTCAAGCCGCAAACTATCCACAGGGGATATCTTCCCTTTAGCCAGGATGTCTTCCACTTCCTGCTTCAGTCCCAGCGTATGTTTCAGTGCCGTCCCTGTTTTCAGTATCCTGGAAAAGCCGTCATCCAGCGGATGCGGGCTTTTTACTTTGGCGGGGTTGTGGTGAGGCGCAGCCGAACCTGGACCACGCCCTTGGGTGGGATGATGAAATATGGTAAAAGACAGGAATACCGACAGCAACAGCAGTACGACCATGCTACCAAAAATGGTCTTGGGGTAGTTCGTACAAAATTGTCCGAAGCTTGTTCCGGCCTGCTCAAAGTAGCTGCCGAATTCCTGCCGCAGCGATCTCCAAAGCGTCTCGCCGGGATCTCTGTTAGAATGAATTCTTTTGAACATCGGAAAGGTCTTTATTTTCAAGGGTCTTCCAGCCGGTGATCAGCACACCATGCGGATTATTGTCGCTACGCGGAATATCTTTCAGGGAGCCTTCGGTGATCAGGGAGCGTGTCAGCGTGGAGCTGCGCCTGTCGATCCGCAATTTGCCATAATAACGGAAATAATGTCTTGGCATATCCAGTACAATAGAGTCCGTTTGCAGGGTCAGTACCGAACTGGAGGACAGAATAGAGGTGAAAAAACCTTTTTCTTTCAGGTCATCATATTCCCGTGCACCGGATTCGTCGATCAGGTACATGGCCCGTTTTAGCTGGTATTCAATGTATTTGTCATCCGGCGTCAGCGAAAAGAACAGCGAATGAAACAGGTCAACGTGTGCCCGGTATTCTGCGGGACGGTTAACTTGAATGTCGGTCTGCCTGGCAAGTATCGGAATATTGTTATCCAGGATATAAACGCTCTGGCGCGCATTCGCTACCTGCCTGAAGGCAAAAACCGATACGATACCGCTGATAACCACCGAACAGATGAGGCTTCCCAAAGCAACCACCGTCGCGAGCCGGATCTTGGCTTCGATATTTTTAATAAGCATGAAACGAATTGTTTTACAGCATGGCACCGCCGGCCTTGCGGGCAGCCATAACTACCATCGAGGCGTTGCGGCCAAATGCTGAAGAAGCTGAGCTGATCCCTGACGTGGAGATAATCCAGGTTGAGATCGATGGAACCGTGAACATACAGACGGCACCGATAAAAAATACGACGATCACTTCGCCGAAAGACAGTACGCCGTTTCCGGCAAAAACTGCGAACTTGGTCATGAGGCCGCTTGCTCCCGGCCGGAGCAGTTCCTGGTATTTGCTGATCTCCGAAGAAAGCGCGTACTTCTGCATCAAGGCGCAGAGATACATGATCAGGTAGGCAATCCCACTGTAAAGATTGACAGAAACGAACCTCGCGACCCAGGTTGAAAAGCTATCCCTGAAGGCCGGGAGAATACTGACCGCCACGGCAAAGGGCCCGAGGATGATCAGTATACTCGAATAAATGATCTGGATCATAAAAATGATGTAGGTCGCAATCCTTAATATCCAGATACCGGCCAGTTCCAAAATCTGCGTCATGAGCAGTTGGATGCTGATCTGCAGCCGGGCTTTGAGCTCCATTAACGGAGCGACAACTGTTGAAATACCTTCTTTGACGGTCGATGTAACGGCGTCCCAGGCTTTGCCATACCAGGTATCCGACTCTTTGGCTGCGACCTCGGTCTGAGCCTGAAAGTTATAGAGTGAATCTGCTACCTGTTTCATGAGGTCCGCCCGCTGAAATCGAAGCTGGTTGACGTTATCCTGCTCGGAGGCAAACATTTGCTGGGTTTCATTGGCTACCAGGTCAGTGGGAAAGGCTACCATTTTCGCAAAACCGCCCCACCAGAGAATGACCATGGCCAGGCCGAAGGGCCTTAACAATGGCATGATCTCCAGTTTTTTATCCCCCGCCATCATCTCATAGCTCTTGATCGCAAAGAAGATGATCATAAAGATGGCGGCCAGTGCTTTCGCATCGGTGATAAAAATGTCGAAATTCGACCATATCGAATCTTTCAGTCCCGTCAGAAAGGTCATCATTCCCGACTCATAAACGCCGTCCCCCTGTAAAAATTCAAGGGACTTTCCGTATGTGCTATCCTGTGCAAAGCAGCTAACGCCTATTATGCAGAGGATAATCATCAATAATATTTTCTTTTTCATCAATACTGCCTTTCTGCCAATACTTTTTTGGCCAGTTGTACATCGGTATCCGGCGTCCAGTCCGTGGTAATGACCGGCGTACTTTTGGCTTTGGCCTGCTGGCTCACCATGCGGATATTTTTTTGTGCGGTGGCGACCCGTGTTGCCCAGGTCGCTGCCAGTGTCCGGTATTCCTTCAGGTAACGGTAATAAGCCATAATGCGTGAACCCCGGTCCATATCTGTTGTCCGGGCGGCATTAACGCGTTCTTTCAGCATGGCCAGTTCATTTTCGTACCAGGGCAGCAGTCCTTCGGCAACAACGGCCGTCCTGACCTGTGCGGGCAGGGGAGCCAGGATCGAGGCGTCTGTATAATTGAGAACGGGAGCCAGTTCCTGGCTGTAATATAACAGCCAAAGCGGATCGGCATCGGAGAGCAACCCCGATTGCTCGGCAATGGAGGTCAGGGCCGTATTCCTGATCGTATCGGAATTTAGTTTATAGCTGTTATCAGTCGAATTCATCGTGCCCACCAGCGCCAGGCGCTGCGTTTGCGGTCCAGTAGCCGATAATGGCCGCAGGTCGTTCTTATGGTAATTCGGTTCAAACAAACCCCAGGTCAGCCAGTAATATGGGTTCAGGCTAAGGAAGCCGGCTTTGGGTGTAAATTTGTTCTGGTCCCACTGAAGATAGACCATTCTTTCTTCCTGGTAGCGGACACTTTCATCGGCTACTACCCGTTGGGCACAGGCGCGCAGGGTAATAAGCGGTGTTAGGATCATTAATAAGATAAATCTCATTTGTTTAAAATTTTGAATGAGTTAATTGTTTTTTATCGGCATTCAAGGATTTTGCATTGTTGAATTATTGCCGCAAAAACTTTGCGTTTTGAATGATTTGCGCCGCAAAGGCGCGATCTTTATTGATATAGCTGGCGAAAGGATTCAGTGTTTTAAGTACGCCCCGCTCTTTCGCCCAGTACATGGCCTTCCAGGTGCCGTAAGCCATGCCGTCCAAAATTTGGAGCTGTTGAACGACCTTGCGCAGCAATTGATCACGCCCATTGTAATCGGCAAGCACATTTCCGTCCGACTTAAGGATAAATCCGGAAATATCGCTGACCATGGCGGTTGCCTTAGGGCCGAATTCATTCTGGATCTTCATCGTGACCAAAAACAACAATGGATCATCCTTGGCCAGCATCATGCTTTCGTTCAGGTAATAAATGATGTCGGTAGTCGTCCGGGAGATCTGTTTCACCATCAGGCCGTCTTTTAATGCTGAATTCACATTGGCCAGCGAATTATAGATCATGGTCTGCGCCGCAACGACGGATGATTCGTTGGCGTTAATGGTATTCACGTTGTCGTTTATCTTTTTCAGATAATCCTGGTGTGTACCTTCCGCAGCCATGCGCACGGCCTGGTTTTCCTGAACGACCAATAAATGCTGCGGATCAACAACCATTTCCTGCGCCAGCGCGACCGTGGACAAAAAACTTAAAATTATCAGGGGCAAGCCTTTCATTGCTTTAAGTATTTCGCATTGGTCAGGATGTCGCTGATCATGTGCTGATCTTCATAGACGAAATCGTCGAACGGGTCAACGTGATGTAAGAGCGAGGCCAGGGTTCCGAACTGAACATTACGTACCAGGCGGTTGCTCATATCTTCTATATTGCTGAGTTCCGTGATGACATAATCAAAGAGCAGCTTGCGGTCGGAAGACTTCATTTGGTTAACATCTCCGATAGAGATGATCAAACCGGCCAGGTAGCGGATCAGCATTTGTGAATGCTCGGCAAAGTCGATCTCCGTCTGGTAAGCCAGGGCGATGATCGCCGGGTTCTTTTGGGCAAGCTGAACCAATTGCGACTGCGAACGGATAATACTGTTCACCATTGGTTCGGCTTCGATTCCTATGTTGGCAGCGGTGATCGCCGTACCCAAAGTAGAGTATCTGTTTTGCAGTGTACGATACATATCCTTGAACTTGCCAAGCAGGGTCTTATTGGCCGTTTCCGTAGTCGTGACGGTAGCCTGCTTATCCCGTGCATCGGTTTGAAGTGTATGTTCCGATTTGGAATAGGAAACAAGTTGTAAAAGCTCGGGAATATTGAGCACCTTTCCCTGGCCGTAAGACAAAACCGAAAGTAGGCTGCATAAGAACGTTAGCAGCACATATTTTTTGATCATAAAAATCAGAGGTTAAAAAAACCGGGCTGGTCACCATACTGGTCCCAGCCTTGCCGTGATTGCCGGCTAAAAACGTCAAAGCGTCGGGCATCCGGGTACAGTTGTTCAATCAGCTGATAAGCGATTTCAGGTTTTCGGCTGTGTTCCCTGGACGCCTCATGAAAAACCGACAGGAATTTGCCGCGAACAGCAGGTGCCACCGGGATAAAACCGCCCTTGTAATACCAGATCAGGTATTCGTGCGCAAAGCGGATGCTATGGCAGGGTGCCATGCCATTGCCTTTGTCCCAGATCAACCGGCAATGGCGGCGGTAGCCCCTTTCGTTCACCAACTGTTCACAGGGAGACAAAAAGCTTTCGACCGTCCAGATAAATAAGGAATGCGGTGTTGCGGCGCGGCTGAAAACATCCTTGTCCAGCAAATCGAAAATGGCCGTAACCGATAGCGTGCCGTAATCCAGATGCCGTCCCTGGTTCGGGCGGACCTTGCGCAGGCCGCCCTTAAGCTGGGGCCAGGGCGGGTCGATCAGCAACACCCCGTACGGTTTAGCGATGCAGGTACTTGGCTTCACTGATAACCGAGTTGGCGATACGAACATCCTCGCTCTGCCACGTAGACCACGGGTTGAGGGACGCCCAGATGCCGCGCAACTGTGCCCAGTACATGGCCCGCTGCATGCCATAGGCCAGTCCGCGCAGCGCATGCATTTCGGTAACGATATGATTGAGCAGTTTCCCGCGTTCGGAGCTGTCCATTAAGTTATCGCTACCGCCGCGCAGTACATAGGCGGATACATCGGTTGCAAGGGCTACGGCCCGTTTTTCGAAATCCTGGGCACCCTGCTGCGCGAATAAAAGCAGCACCGGGTTGCTGCGGGCGGTCTGTACCGCCTTCCCGACATCGCTAACAATGTCTGAACCGGTTTCTGCGATATCCTTGATCGAATAAAGGTTATTGATTACCGATGCTACTTCGGACAGCCCTTTATAGATCTTATTCTGCAAATCATTGACAATAACCAACTGCCCGCTGACGGCAAGCTGTGCAGTTTGTATCGCCGTTAATTTATTGTTGGTATTGTTCAGTTGATTATTAATGATGGCGCTGTTCGCCAGCATGGCGCCCGAAGTCACCGGGTCAACGACCAGTTCCTGGGCATGCAATGCCAGGGCGAAAAAAAGGCCGGATATTAAAAGCAGGACTGTTTTCATGTAAAAAAAGTTAATGGTTTGTTGTGCTGGTTGATCTTGTTAATGAAGTCACCGGGAGCAGTTCCGCTCCTGTCCATATCCATCAAAAAGGCGTCCAGTGCGGCCGGATAAGTGCCGAAGTAATGTACATAGACCTGAACCGCGTTCTTTTCCGGTTTTTCCGTAGTATATACATAATACTGATGACGGCTCACTTCAACCCCGTACACTTCACCTACTGAACCCCGGCGGATGTAAACCTCATTAAAGCGTGCCCGGTTGTCCTTATTGTCCAACTGATTAATGGTGAAGATCTTCCGTTGTTCTGTCGGGGATATCGAAAGCACTTTGGCGATCTCGCCGTAATTATCCCTGAATTTTCTTTGGTCCAGCAGGATGACCGTATCAGAGTTGTTGATGATACTGTCTTTAACAACGGGGTTGCTGATAATATCGGAAAGTTCCTGCGTTACTTCGATGACCTCTCCCCAGAATTTGCGGACGGTTTTGTTCAGGTATAATAAAAATGAACTCATGATGGGTGACATCAGCGCCCGCCAGGCTTCTTCGAGGATCAGCACTTTTCGCTGATTCTTGCGGTTACGCATCTTCTGGATAAAAACATCCATAATGATCAGCGTCACGATGGGGAGCAATACGGCATTATCCTGTAAGGCATCAATTTCATAGACCACGAACGGCTCGGTCAGCAGCGACTGGTCACTGGCTTCATTGAGGATGCTTTCATATTCACCGCCCCGGTAAAACTTTTTCAGCACATAACGAAACTCATCAAGATCAAAGGGAATCCGCTCTTCGTTTTTGATCTCCGGAATTTTGTTAAGCGCGAATTCGTAAAAACCATTGAAAGACAGATCAACATTCGGTCCTTCGGAAAAAGCAAGGGCATAATATCCGCTTACGGCAGCGGTCAGTACATCCCGCTCAATGGTAGAAACAGAACCGCCGGCCCCTTTCCAGAGCAGGGCGATCAGGGTGACCAGGTTATCTTTCTTTTCCAGATTGTACTCGTCTTCAGTGATCAGGAAAGGGTTCATCGTGATCGGTCTTTCGTCCGACCAGGTGATATATTTCCCGCCATAGTAAGCGCAAAGACCTGAATAAGAATGCCCGACGTCAACGATCACCACATCTACGTTAAAGAGGAGGTACTGCTCTACTAACGAGTTCATAAAGAATGACTTACCTGATCCGCTCGGGCCTAAAACGAACTTATTTCGGTTATTAATGCGCCCTGTACGCATGGGAAGGTCGGCTGGGTCTATAGCGACCGGGATGCCTTTACGGTCGGTCAGGCGGATGCGAAACGACGATGGTTCATCCTCCATCTGGCGTTCTTTAAAAAAAAGGCATAGCGCAGCGTCGCTGGTGGTCAGAAACCAATCATAGTTCTTTAATTCAACCCCGTTGCCCGGCATTGCAGCGCGAAATAATTCCAGTTGGTTATAAGCGTTCTGGTTCGGAATGATGCCTAACTGAAACAATGCGCTTTCAATAAAATTCACTGAGCGCTGTATGTCCGAAGCGGGTGCCGACAAGACAATGCTGTAATGCACGTTAACCAGCAACTGGCCATTACGGGCAACATCTTTCAGTAATTGATCGATGTCCTCTACGCAAAGTAAGTTGGCAGGGTCAGGGATACCGGAGTGACGCTTGCGTTTGACTTCCAGCTTATTGAGTAAAAACTGCTGCGCCGGGATCTCGATCACCTGGTTATAAAGGATCGCCTCAAAGGCCGGTACGCTATTCAGAAAGGAAAGCATGTCCACCGGAAATCCGCGCACAGCTTCGTTTTCATTAAGTTCGGTAAACGTGCCTATTTCGGAAGGCATATCCACATTTTCGCTGTTGACGAGTGGAATACATCGGATAGCACGGTCGCCCATCAATATCTCGGTATCGGTCGGTTTAAAGTTATTCAGTGAAAAGGACCCTTTGCCAAAGCGCATGGCCAGTACCCGGCGGATAAGGTCACTGATCTGCGTCTCATTTAATAGGATAGGTTCGCATTTCGCCGCTTTTAACACATCGGTAACCTTGATAATTGCTATGCGGAAGTCTCTTAGCTGCTTGGCATCATAAACATAGAAACGGCCTTTTTTTACCTGCCTTGTAATGGTCAGGTAAGTATCGATGCGCAGTGCCGCCCTTCCTGCAAAATGCGCATTAAACTTTTGTTGCAGATATTCGGTTGCTGTCGGCGGGTCGAAGGGTGCTTTATATAAAATATCCTGTTTTTGCAGCAAATAACCATCACCGAGAATTTTGATAATGCCGGTCAGCATATTCTGGAATTCATCGTAATCCGCTGCGGCCGCAGAATGCTGGATGACCGGGTTTTTCATGGCGACCACGACGGAAAATTCGCCGCTTGCACCATAGAGGATATCGAACTCTTTACCGGTGTCAACACCGATATAAGGTGTTTCAAACTTCCGGGCGTTCATAAATAAATGGGGTGACGATAAAGATGCCTCTGTGCCTGGTCTTGTTATATAAGCCCTTTTTCTGGCGGGAGGCGATGTAAAGGAGGCCGCCGACGATGCAGCCTATCAATACGACGGTTCCGAGCCACATGTTGATCACGGCCATCGTGACAGAACCCAGAACGAGGCCGGTAAGCACTGCGCCGATCCCCCAGTAAATAAATTTGCCCCGGAAACCCTTGTAAATAAGGGGCCGCGAAAGCCCCTTATAAACTGTAAATTTCCGAGCTGTCATAAACCAAAGAAGGCTTTGATGATCAGCGATGAGAGGACTAAAAAGAGACACGAACCTCCCCATCCCATTAACTCCTTGTTAATATCCTGGTCACCGCTGTTCCATTTCGAATAGACGCGGATACCGCCGACAATGCCGACTATACCGCCGATTACCAGGGTGATGTCGGTAACAGGGTCTACATAGGTTTTCAGGTTGGAAGTAGCGGCATTAAGGCCGTTGACGCCGCTTTGGGCAAATACGAAGATTGGGCTGACGATAAGCGCCAGTACCCAGGCCAGCTTGCGCCGGATGTTTTTAAGCATGAAAAAAGCATAAAAGAGTTTTTTTGAGCCGTCTTAAGGATTTTGTGCGGCTATCATGAAAATCAATGGTTTTAAATACCAAAAACTGCCTGGCAGAACGCGCCGAGTAAAACCATAAACAAGGCGGAAAAGAACCAGGCAGCCACCTCTGAAGTGAAGCGTTCGCGGCCCATTTGTAAATTGTGGTAAATACGTACCGCGCCGATAATGCCCAATATGGCGGCTATGACGAGCGACAGGTCACGCGCCGAGAAAAAGGATTGTGTTAGATCTGAACGCGCTTCCTGCATTTCGGTGATACCGGGCTGACAGATTGCTGTGGCCGGTATCAGCAGGAATACTACCAGCAGCTTTTTCATTCAGAAAGTTACGGACTGGTTGTAGGCGATCAGCTCCAGTTTAGCAAGCTGGAAAAGGTCTTTTACCCTAACCCCGCCAAGGGCCGAGGCAGCCGCTTCATTGCTGCCTTTTTTGGGTTCCACCTTTTTTTCTTCCAGTGTTTCCGGGACTACCTGAAGGGGTGCAGTGGCTTCCTCAAAATGGAGCTCGGGTCCCGCATCGTTGCCGCCCTTCTTTTTATTGCGAAAAAAGTCCCAGGCAATGTTCAGTAAATAATAAAACGCATACAGGGCGGCTAACCAGGAAATAAATTTGATCCAGGTCATAAAGTCATGTTTTGAATAAATTGTTTAATGATCGCTTTAAGTTCGGGGTTGCCCTCGAATAGCTGTTTGACGGCGAAAGCTACCAGGCGTGTAACATCAACGCCGGTAGCCATTTTAAAATGGTTGAGTGTCTTAACCGTCTTTTCATCGAACCGTACGTGTACCAGGCTTTTGTGGTCCGAATTGTCATAAGCCCTGATCAGCTGAAGGATTTCCGCTTCTGCTGTTTTCGGTTTTTTGTTCTTCTCAACCTTTGGTTGCTCCTGGGTTTTGGCTGGCGGCTGTGCGATACGGTTACGTATCTCATCAGCCAATGAGGTGATCTTTGTCATCGCATTAGCCATTTGCATCCATCGACAGTTTTTCCTCAATAACGCGGTAGATCTGGTCAAAAACCGGGAGGATCACAGGGATGACCGGCAGTGGTGTCATAAAAGTGGTAACCCGTTGAAAATCGATCCTGTCCGGGATCATCGGAGCCATGATGCCGAGTTTGGAAAGTTGCTTGTTTACTTCCTGCATCGTTTCGTAGCGTACATTAGCTTTTACCCGGTTGGGAATGAATATGATCGGGATTTCCGGGTTGAGCTTAAGCAAAACGATTGCAAACAGAACTGTGGAGTCGAAGCTGAACTCGTCATAAGAAAAGGGGCAGATCAACAGGTCTGCCCAACCAAAGACAGGTAACAACCCGTCATCATCCAGTTTTCCGGGCAGGTCAATAATAACCGCTTCATTTGGGGTTTGCAGGATGGCGCTCTGTAATACCGGGTAATGAGCCAGTTGAGCGGCGACTACATCATATGGCGGTTTGTTTTCAAGCACTTTTGCTTTTTCAAACTTCTGCGCGATAGACTGCTGATAATCCATATCGATCAGCGTCACCTTCTGGTGCTTGACCATGGTCAGGTAGTTCGCAAGCAAAAGGGCAATCGTGCTCTTTCCGCACCCGCCTTTCTGGTTGCCGATTAGAATGTTCATGAAATTTTGATTTTAAGTTAACGGGTATTGGTGCGCGCTTTTTTCTGCCTGCGCCTGCGTGGCCCATGGATCTGCTGATCATCCACGTCGTTGGCCAGATACGGACGGAAATAGGTAAGGTGGGCATTTTTCAAACTATGCTCTTCCGTTTGGCTAATGGTATTACCGGCCGAAAAACCGTCTGAAAAGTCGAAGTCTGCACTTACCAATTGTGCCAGTCGCATGATTTCGCTGCCTTTGAATACACGGTGCTGCGGATGATCAATGATGGTGTAACCGTACGGCTCCTTCTCCCCGGAAGCATGAAAGATCAGTTCAATACCGAATTCCTGCTTCAAAAAATCGCCGAGCTCCGACCGGTACGGCCCCGTTTGGGCTGTTCTGCCGCCAGTAAGGTTTACGATCCCGCGTTCGGGTAAAGGATTATAAACAGCCCTGTATTTATTAAAGATCGCCTTCCACCGAACGGCCTGTCTTTTGTCCGGTATAAATGCTGCCAGGCGTTCTTCCACACGTTTTTCGTTGATTGTAAAAAGCTGCCGCCCGAATTTGTAAAGTAACAGATGACCTTCTTTTTCCCGGATGTTGTAGCCCATTCCTTCCAGTAAAAGCAATAGCTGCGCTTTGGTAGAGCACTGATATTGCAGGGCTTTACCTGCATCTAATTGGGCCTGGTGGGCTTCGTCTTTTTGCAGCAGGCGATTAAGCTGGCTTACCGCGCGGTTATGTTCAAAGGCGCTGTCGATTTTGTTACCCTGGCGGTCAACCCGCGTGGTGACGATGTGCACGTGCGACTGGTCGGTATCCCGGTGATGCACCAATATATAGGGCTGATCCTTATACCCCATCTTTTCCAGCCACTGCACAGCCAAATTTGCAAGCTTGTCCTTATCAACTGAATGATCGGGTGCCGACAGCATGGCATGAAACTGGGGAAGCTTCACATTGCGGTTAAGGCCTGACAACGCTTCCAGGTAATTCCGGTAATCTTCAGGCCGTACTTCATGCAAATTGCGCAACGCTCCAAAGCCGGATACTTTCATCAGCGTAGCCTGCCCCTTTGCGATCTTATCGAAATTATAGGGGATCGCTTTGAAGGAGGCGCGGGCCCGGAAGATTTTAATTATCATGGAACATAGTACTCAAATAACAAAAGAACCAGGTATCAATAGGGCAAGCGAACAATGGAACTTTAGCACGGTATAGCCTGGCAGTAATATAACGGCGCAGCTTGACAGCGACCGAACAACAGCTCACGGTAATTAAGGAGCTATGGAACCCTGTAACAATGGATAGGGATTACAAAAGAACCAGCTATCAATTCAACTGATGAGCACTATAATTATGTATCAGACCAACAAGGTAATCGTGCATCAACAGAACAACGTAATAAAATAGCCAAATATCCAATCATCGCCGGAACACCCGAACTTGCTAACATTAATGCCCTGTAACACCATAGCAGTGTATCAAACATGCCTTGTATCAGCCGATCAGGGTATCAAAGACCTGATCAGTTTCCGGAACAACATGGCCAGTTCGTTTTGTTCATTTTGATGACGACGAAGTAAATGAAGGTATTCGTCAATGATTGCAACTGATAATAGCCCACGTTTTTGAAGCCGGTTTGCATACCGGGCCAGTTGATTGATATTATTTCCGCTCCGGGATAATTCCAGGCTGACGGCATCCAGACGTTTCATCAGTTCAGCGGCATTGACAGCAAGACCCTTGCCCTCAGAAAGTAATTTCCTGCGGACCAATTCGGTCTTCTTCAAACCAAGTTCCTTTTCCAATCGCTCCACCTGGCGGTATTCGGCTTCCGTAAACCGGACATCGATCTTAAAGGATCGCCTGTCGTCACCCACCGGCGGCCTGCCGCCTTTGTTCCTGGTCATAAGCAAAGAAATTGAGTCGCGAAATTTCTTCCCCCGGCATCAGCCGGGCAAGATTCTTTTTGGCAGACCGGAAATCCCGAAGGGTTTCCGTCGGACAAAAAGACATCTTGCAGGGTGAAAAACAAGAGGGCCCCTGCATTAATAAAACGGCACTTTTTGCAAAAAAGAAACCTTAACGTATAAAAGGAATTTCGATGTTTTTGAAAAGGTCTTTGGGCTTTTGAGCCTCGTAAGCGGCGCGCGCTTCAGTGCGGCGCTTTTCACTGTAATCGTGATGCCCGCTGAATGCAGGCGTCCCGTCGGCAGCATAAGGTAATTCTGTGATAAACTGGCGCAGTGACTGGTGTCCTTCTGGCGTGTGGTCGAAATAAACGGAGATCGCCGGATAACGCATGGCGGTCTTGATGGCGGCGGCAAGCAAGCTGTAACTATTAATGATCAACGCGCTGTCCGGCAGTTCGGGATGATCATGCTTCCAGCTGAGGTAATCAAAGATATCCTTGAACACGCAAAGGCGGCGGCTATCGCCCGTCAGCAGGGTAAGCCCTTTGTTACCCAGGCATCCTTTAAAATATTTGTTCCGCACCTGCCAGCTGCCGGAGTCATTCCGGTGACCGGCAGCAAAAAATTGCCGGGGTTGTAGCTTGGCATGGACACTGTGATAATGAACCTCCTGCAAAATGCCCTGCGCTTCTTCCCATATTCCACGCTTTTCCAGGAATAACCGGATTGAAGGTGTTTTGCCAAGGTCACAAACCTTATCCACGCGATAATAAGGTTGGATCAGGGTTTTATGCCGTTTACGACGTGATGGTTTTAGAATGGAAACCGCCGCAGGGATGGCCTGCTCCATGATCTCATGCAGCTTGCCGCATACCTCTTTGATCTCCAGTCCGGGCCAGAAGGCTAAGCCAAAATCGATCACATTGCCTCCTTTTCCGGTGCCGTGGTCATACCACATGCCAAGGTTATCGTTTACGCAAAGGGATGGTTTTTTGCCGTCTTCGTGCAGCACATTTCTGTACAGGATCTCGCGTCCGGAGTTATGCGCTGGCTGGTATCCCAGCCTGGCCAGCAGCCCGGTTAGGGATACCTGTTCCCGAATGGCAGTGGGGTTCATTGTCAATTCCATAAAAAATTAAATTATAGTTGGCGCCAGATTTCCAGGCCTCTGACGATAGCCTCTATCTCTATGCGGTCTATACGCCAGGCTGCGGAGTTATTGCCGTCGCTTCGTATACTGAGCTCACCGCTTGCCAGTAACTGCTCGATATAGCGCCTGCCATAACGGCGGTACGCTTCCCGTTTCTTCAGGTATGGCGGCAGCTTTCCGGTCCGGATGAGCGCGATAATGGCGCCGAGTTCGGCGGCCTGGCGTACGATGGTACGCAGCTGGTGAGCGCTTAAAAGATTTTCCATAAGTTGAGCCAATAAAAAAGGGGGCCACCAGGGCCCCCTTAAAGACATGTTCGGGACATACTTGCGTCGTATTCTACAATACGGGCCTCTCAGCCTGCCCGGGCGCTTTCAGCATGTTGCGGCTTTACGCTCACCTTCGCCCGATTTCCGCTTTAGCGGCGGATAATGTTTCGTCCCCAGATGTCAAATAACGTCCGTTACCTTTCTGCCACGGGCAGGTAGGTCAGCCGGTTACTATGGGCACTTACGGCCTCCAAAGCAGCGCGGCTAAGCGTCTTTCCATCAGGGATAATGAGCCTTTCGGCGAGCCAGCGGTCCACACAGGTGCGGCCATAGCGCCGGTAGGCTTCCGACTTACTGATCGTTTCTGGCAGGAGGCGTTCCGTCGCCAGTACCTCACTGGCACCGGCGACCGCAGCCGCTGTAAATAATCCGATCAGTTCGTTTGGTTTCATAGCCTGAGGATGACAGGACAAAGGTTGCCGGACGTGGAATTTTTCTCTCAAGAGGCACTACAGGGGGCACCAACGATTTTTAAATATATTTTTTTTAAATAGCTGTAAACGAGTTGATTTTATTTTGATAAAATATTACATGAATAGCGGGGGCATGCAATTAACACCGAAAAGTTTGGCCCAAATCAGGAAGCAGATTAAGGGATAGCTGTGATTAACCAGGCTGGTATTAACGAGATATACCGCCTACCCTCGAATTAAGATCGCCAGGAAATCAGAAAAGCCTTTATCTAATAATCATTTTTGTCTGCATTGGGTCACGCATGTCCTGATATTCGTGTGAAGCAGTTATATTGATCACTGGAACCAGCAAACCATTACGATTGAAATTATCGTTATTTTTTAAATGGCACAATTTGATTTGGCTATTCTATATCTTTGGCTGTCATGAAGTGGATCAGCATTTTGATAGCGCTAATTATTCTGCAAGGTAGCTTTGAGCCTTGCCAGGATAGGATAAATGTCAAACCCGGCGTAGCGATGCTGACTTTAACTAAGAGCCAATTTTCATCCCCATCCAAACAGGATTTATGTTCACCGTTTTGTTGTTGCGGGTGTTGCTGCTGCCGGACGGTAATTGTTCCTGTTAATTATGGTTTACAAATTTCAGAATTAAGCCTTTTTAACGTAAAAGGCTACACCGCTATTCATTATATCATAACCCGGACCTCTCATTTCTGGCATCCTCCAAAGCTAATCGCTTAACTTATCTAAAAAAATCAGTCTGTCAGACCATAAGTGCGAATAGCCTGCTTGACGAAAGTCCGGCTGACCGTTACAGGTCACTTAAGCTCGACGCTATTTAAATTTCCATCTTATTAAAATTCTTCGTGATTCGTAGGACTCCGATCAACTTTAAGATTTAATGTTTGACCGACTCTTGATATGATCAATTGATACTTTTTTTATCAACCGTTTTATTCAGCCAAAAGACTGTTGAAAATTTAATTTTTAAAATCAGACGACATGACACCGTTCATACACATCAAAACATCTGTCCTCATTTTTCTGCTTTTTAGCGTGTACAATACCACTTGTTCTGCTCAGCAATTTTCATTTAACCAGGGCGGCACAGCTAAGCATAATTATTATGTGGAGATCCCATATGAAATAATAAATGGTAAAATTTTTGTCAATGTCGTCTTAAACGGTAAAACACGCCGCTTCATATTTGATACGGGTGCTCCGGTTGCTATTAATAATAAACTGACGAGGGAGATTAACCCTAAAGTCTTGCATCGTAACAAGATAAAGGATGTGAACGGGAATGCAGATTCACTAAATTTCGTAGAGTTAAATGACCTGAAATTAGGCGAACTCTCATTTTCGGGAATTCCGGCAGTTTCGGGAATAGCAGGCTTTTACGATTGCTGGAATACCGAAGGCGTAATTGGAAGCAATCTACTGCGTAATTCTATCGTTTCGATGGATAATCAAAAAAAGGTCCTTATTCTTACTGATAATGCGGAGAAAGTTAAACTCAATGAGCAGGACGCAATCCCCATGAGGTTAGATAGCTCAGGCACCTCGCAAAGTATGCCTGTAATTCCGATCTATTTAAACAACAACATACGTTTATGGCTGGAATTTGATACCGGGGACAGTGATTTCTTGCGCTTTACTGATCAAACTATGAAATCAATAGAACCTTATGATTGCTTTAAAGTGATGGCTAAAGGTTATGGAGCGATGTCCATGGGATTATTTGGGTTGGAGGGTGCGGCGGATAAATATCTGTTAAAACTGAATACTTTAAAAATAGGGGACGCCCGCTTTGATCAGGTTATTACTATACCCAATAATGAGGGACGCCCGGCAATAGGTTCCGGAATTCTCGACTACGGGAATATCACATTGGACTACATTCACCATAAATTTTACTTTAAACCTAAAAAAAAGGATTTCAATATGAATGAACCTCAGTGGCCGTTCCAACCTACGGTGCAGGATAATAAATTAGTCGTTAGTCTGATCTGGGATAATGCGCAAAAGTTGGTTAAACCGGGAGAGCAAATTATCAATATTGACGGGAAAGATTTCTCAACAGTAGATTTGTGTAACTTACTTATTAACCCTTCCATCTTGGCCGGAAAAACCTCCGCAACCCTTCGGGTTAAAGATGCTACAGGGAAGGTTAGAATGGTCAGGATACAAAAACGGTAATTTCGCAAGGCAATCAAATTATTTCAAACAAAATGCGTTTATGCGACTTGTACTTATAATCTGTATAAAATGAAACAAGTTTTTCTCATTGTTTTCTGTGGACTCAATATGATGCTGACGATGCTTTTCGCATCGCATGACCACTATAGTTCCGCAACTATGAAAAATTCTTCCACATGTTTTTATGTGAGCAAAATTTGTAAAGATTGTCAGGCAGTTGACTCCTTTAATATGACATCTGAACAAGTGCGTCATGAAATAACTTTACTAAAAAAAGCTACACTTGGTTTTTCCTTTAAATTTTTTGACTTAACCTCCCTGAACCTGTCAAAAAACTTATATGTGCGCTTAGATGTCGAACAATTTAGCGTTTGGCTCCCGAGCTATTTGCGACAGCAAGCATTGCTGATCTGATCAAATTTTTTCTCTTGTTTATCATTTCCTGCCGCATAACGGATTTATCGTGGCTTATCATGTCGCTTATTTTTTTATTAATTATATAATCTACAATTATGGAAACACAAAATCAAAATCCGGGACAACCGGGACAGAACGAGGAACAACATCCACACACAGAACATCATGCACACCAGGAACATCATGGCGATGCCAACAACGATCAACAAGAACAACACGTTGAACAAGAGCATCATCAGGAACAGGAGCATCATCCTCATCCGGAACACCATGAAGGCCCAGGACATGAAAACGAATTAGAGCACCATCAAGAACCGGAGCACCATGAACATTTGGAACATCATGGCCACCCAGAGCATGATAAAGGTGCCGATCAAACGGCAGAGCAAGAACAACATCCTGAAGCTGAACATCATCAGGAAGATGAACATCACTCGGTCAAGAAATAAGATAATTTAATATAAAGTAAATAGTCAAGAATCCAATCTCTTGGCTATTTACTTTATATTAAAATAGTACACCCATTTAATTTATAAATAAGAGGAAATTGAGGATACCATTCGACATCAGCGCATAACAACCCTTGCTCATCGCTGAAGTTTTATATGGAAGCCGTTTATCAGTTATACAGAATTACTACATTTGTATATGACAGGTTGTGAAATTAAACAGTTGAAAATAGTGCTGCTGCTTACTGCTTACCTGTTCGTGGTTCTGACCCATATCTTCTTTATTCCCTGTCATACCAGGACCCAAGTTAAAGCCACCAGTTGCTATAATTCTATTTTCAAGAGAAAAGTAGAAAGCCGGAATGCTGGTAAACCATCGTTGCTGCATCGCACTGACAAAACTGTGCTCAATAATAAAAAGGATGGGGGTAGCCTGATCTTATTTTCCACCAGATTATTTTTTGTCTGCTATTTTAAACTTCTTCCGTCTTTACACCCGATTTTATTACGACGATATAAAAATCTCTATTCTCCCCCTTACCAATTATATCTTTCTTCCATGCGTATTTGATATAAGTGAAGTCTCGATATGTGTTAACAATCCCGCAACCGGGGTTCGATTTTCACGACACTTTGTTTTATCAAATCTTTATTATGCAATTGTTATTTTCAAAAAGCCTGCGCCGATTGAGCAGGCTGTATATTCGCGCCATCGCAAGGGAATTACCCGAGTTAACCAGTGAATGCTTTATCGAGGTGCTACAGCTATTTTCTACGAGAAGCAAACCTTTTACACAAAAGGAAATAGCTGATATATTACAAGTCGACAAATCGCGCGTCGCCACCCTTGTCGATGAACTGAAAGTCCAGGGATACATTTTCACTGAAAAAGACCCTTTGGATAGACGGGCGCACTTTGTTTTCCTAACAGAAAAAGGCTTAGAACTGGTTCCGGTTATCAAAGATGCTATTGAAAAGGTCAATGTTAGGCTTTGTAATGGACTGGATACCGAAAAAATTAACGCCTTCCACCTTACCATGGTAAAAATGGAACGGAACCTTAACCAATCCTTAATCTGATATGTATCCGACCATTTCCGACCTCTTATATGATCTCTTTGGATTCAATATTCCACTTCCATTTCAAACTTTCGGCTTTTTTGTCGCTATTGCTTTTGTAGCTGCAACCTACCTGTTGAAAAAGGAATTAAAAAGGAAAGAGTTGGCAGGACAGTTATTGCCGCAGAAAGAGTTTCCGTCTGCACGACATTGGTTTTTTGCAAGCCGGACCGGGCGGACTGTTAACCAGGGAAAGTTGGTCTGGCCCCATGAACGGGTAGATACGATGTTGGTTATTGCAGCCATAGGAGGCCTTGCCGGGGCGAAACTTTTCGATGGGCTGGAAAACTGGAACAGCTACATGACGCATCCCGAGAACTTTATAGCCTTTAGTGGGCTGACCTTCTATGGAGGATTAATCGTGGCAACTACTGGAATAATGATATATGCCCACCGAAAAATGATCAACCAATGGCAGCTTGCCGACAGCGCCGCGCCTGCTTTAATGATAGGTTATGCCATTGGCAGGATCGGGTGCCACATGTCCGGCGACGGTGACTGGGGTATTGAAAATCCTGATTCAAAACCATTTCACGGTCTGCCGGATTGGTTGTGGAGCTATACTTATCCGCACAATATAAGTGATCAGGGAATTTTAATTCCCGGATGCGAGGGGAAGCGCTGTTTTGTCCTACCGCACCCTGTTTATCCCATCGCATTTTATGAATTTATGATTTGCGCCTTGTTATTTTTTGTGTTATGGATAATCCGTAAAAAAATTAAAACAGCCGGTTGGCTATTCGGCATTTACGTGGTAATGAATGGCGTGGAACGATTTCTGGTAGAAATGATCCGCGTCAACAATAAATATCAATTTGGTTCTTTACGATTCACACAGGCAGAACTGATTTCATTAACGCTATTTCTCACCGGAACCGCAATCTTGATTTTGAGATCGAAGCGTGTAACAGGTGAAATAAAATATTGATCTTTTACATCTCATAATGCTACACCTTATCATTTTAATTTTAGTTGGATAATTTACCACTGGATTTATTGGAACGCTGACCGGGTTAGCTGGCGTAGTCATCCTTACGACGTTTTTCGGGCTCCTGCCGGATTTAGTAATTACCAACAAAAATTACGCGGCTCAAGTTATAAATTCGGCAGCAAATAATATAACAAAATCAAAGCGCCGCCAATTATCAGCGCGGTAAGTAGGGCTAATAGTTTTGAATTAGGAACGAATGATTGGCTTAATAACTGTTTTTCGATATGGCTATATCGGAGAAAACCGATCAACGCTGTAAGTGCTCCTATAATAACAAGTACAATTCCGATAACTGCGGAGAAACCTCTTGTAGGAACGGTTTTTATACTATAAACAGCGATTGATAGCTGCTTTAGAAACAAGGAAAACTTAACAACCACAAACCCAAATCCCATTAGAGCTATGCTTGTCCTGATCCAGGCCAAAAAGGTACGTTCATTGGCGAGATGATCACTCGCTCCGGGTTTTGAAGATTTTTCCATGTTAGGTATTCTTATTCATTGCCATCATGATGGATTGATTTCTTCCATTTAACATACCAGGGCTGATGATGCAGCGCCAAAATGAAATAGAGTACAGCTGTAGTTCCGGCAGCAATGATATATTCATTTAAACCAATGGTGACGCCTACTGCTGCGGTGCACCAAACCGTCGCAGAGGTCGTCAGTCCATTGGAATTTCTTCCGCCATTATCCCGCGATATGATCCCGGCGCCAAGAAAGCCGATGCCGACAACAATATTGGCTACGACGCGTGAAATCGCTGCCGTATCACCCAAATGTGCTGCTAACGATGTAAAAATAGCTGCTCCGACGCATACTGCCGAATAAGTTCGGATTCCAGCGTCGCGCCCGTGTTTTTCACGGTCATAGCCGATGGCGGCCCCCAGGATGGCCGCTATTATAATTTTCAATAAGACGATCAATTCGTTTTGATAGGTCATCTGTTCTGTTAAAAAATGTTAAAAGTTTAACAAACGATAAATTTAAAAGTCTTAAAACAAGCTTAATTAATCGCTGTTGAGGATTTTGTAAAGACAAAAGTCAAACTTCTGATATATTGTTTTAAAAATTGATTTAATATCTTTGCGCAGCTTTAATTAAGAAAGATTGTGGTGTAAAAATAACCATGAATCATAGTTGTATTTTGAATTAAAATTCAGTTAGTAAATGTGTTATCTTATTAGGGGCCGGATGGTGTCATTTGATATTTAAAGATTATTTATATAGCTTTGTCGGCAATGAAATTTGGCAGTTTTTTTATGTGCTTTATTATACTCGTGCTGGGATTAGTTCCCTGCAAGGATAGTAATGCGCTGTCTAAACCGCTGACTAAGTTATCAATAGAAGCCAGAAATCAACATTCTTCACCTTTACAGGATCAATGCTCGCCATTCTGTCATTGCTCTTGCTGTAATGCTCCTTCTGTAGTAACGATGAGAGTGCAACTGTATTTTATCTCATTTCAATTAAATAATTCCTATCCCGAATTAGCTCCCCTACAATTAAAGAACAGGGAACTAACTATTTGGCAACCTCCTAAATTTGTTGCTTAATCCTTTTGAATTCATGCGTTCCCGCATGAAATAAAATCCTGTTTATTTTTTAATTTTTTTGTTATGGCTCGAAAAAAAAGGGCCAGTCCGAACAAGCATCGTGTTGTTTACTACAACCGAAAGGTTGCACCTAAACCAACATGGATGCGGGTTACCAGAATCATAGGCATCATTTTTTTGACGGTGTTTATGATCCTGGCAATGATCGGTATGGTTAGAAAGTATTACCGTATGGTAACAAAACCCCAAACCCAACATGTTAAATAAGATTATTCATTTTTCCATCAACAATAAGCTTGTGATCGGGATCTTTACGCTTGGGCTGGTCGCCTGGGGGATCTGGTCACTCAAAAAGCTACCCATAGATGCCGTTCCTGATATTACGAATAATCAGGTTCAGGTGATCACCCTAAGCCCCTCGCTGGCCACCCAGGAGGTAGAAAGACTTATTTCCTATCCCGTCGAACAGACTATGGCGACTATTCCGGAGATCGAACAAGTACGTTCGATTTCAAGGTTCGGTCTCTCCGTTGTCACCATTGTGTTTCACGATGACGTTGACATTTACTGGGCTCGCCAGCAGGTCAATGAAAAACTGTCAGAGGCCAAAAATAATATCCCGGCGGGTTTAGGCAATCCGGAAATCTCACCAATCTCCACTGGTCTTGGCGAGATCTATCAATATGTGATCCATGCCAAGCCGGGGTATGAAAAAAAATATGACGCGCGTGAATTACGAAGTATCCAGGACTGGATCGTTCGCCGCCAATTGCTTGGCACACCTGGCATCGCCGAGGTCAATAGCTTCGGCGGATTGCTGAAACAATACGAGATCGCCCTGGACCCTGACAAGCTGCGCAGTTTTAACCTGAGCATTACCAATGTTTTCGAGGCATTGGAGCAGAACAATCAAAATACCGGTGGCGCTTACATAGATAAAAAGCCCAACGCCTATTTTATTCGTAGTGAAGGCCTCGTTGGTTCGATCGATGATATCGGAAAGATTGTAGTCAAGAATAATACCGATGGCACCCCTGTCTTGGTGCGCGATATTGCAATTGTTAAGATCGGTAACTCTATCCGCTTTGGGGCTTTGACACGTGCTTCCAGAGAAAACAGCGGTGAGGCCGTGGGTGGTATCGTGATGATGCTCAAGGGCGCGAATGCTAATAATGTGGTGACCGCCGTTAAGGAAAAAATTGCCCGCATCAATAATACTTTGCCCGAGGGTGTTGTTGTAGAACCGTTCCTTGACCGAAGTGCGCTGGTTAGTCGTGCCATAGGCACAGTAGAAAAAAACCTGATCGAGGGTGCGTTGATCGTTATCTTCGTCTTAGTCATATTCCTTGGCAATCTTCGTGCAGGCTTGGTCGTGGCCTCGGTCATACCCTTGGCCATGTTGTTCGCTATTTGTATGATGAATCTCTTCGGGGTTTCCGGTAATTTAATGAGCCTCGGGGCAATTGACTTCGGACTCATTGTGGACGGAGCAGTTATTATCGTAGAAGCGACCATGCATATTTTGTATGCGAAGCAAAGGAACAAGGCTTATACACAGGAGGAAATGGATGCCCAGGTTGAAACTTCGGCAGTGCGTATGATGAGTGCCGCCGCTTTCGGGCAGATCATTATCCTGATCGTATATTTCCCAATTTTGGCACTGGTCGGTATTGAAGGTAAGATGTTCCGGCCGATGGCAGAAACTGTGGCTTTCGCTATAATCGGCGCATTCCTTTTATCACTGACCTATGTACCGATGATCTCCTCCATGTTTTTGAGCAAAAAGCCGAAAAACGGCAAGAACTTCTCGGACAAAATGATGGATGCGGTTCATAAACGCTATGAGCCGATGATCAAAGGGGCGCTAAACCGCCGGATGCCAATTATCATCGTTTCGGTGGTCTTGCTGGCAGCAGCAGTGTTCACTTTTACACGTATGGGTGGTGAATTTATCCCGACGCTGGAAGAAGGTGATTTTGCGGTTGAAACCCGCTTGCTGACCGGCAGTTCCCTTTCCCAAACTATTGATAAAGTTAATCAGGCCTCGCAAATCCTTGTGAAGAAATTCCCGGAAGTCAAAGAGGTGATCGGTAAGATCGGTGCAGCTGAAATACCCACCGATCCGATGCCGATGGATGCCTGCGACCTGACCGTGATCCTGAAAGACAAAAAAGAATGGACGACTACACATGACCGTGAGGAGCTGGCCAATCTGATGGCCAAAGAACTGGAAAACGTGCCGGGCGTGACCTTTGGTTTTTCACAACCAATTCAGCTACGTTCCAATGAACTGATTTCCGGAGTACGTCAGGATATCGGGATCAAGATATTTGGTGACGACTTGCAAACCCTGGCCGATCTTTCTCAAAAGATAGGTAAGATTGTGGGTACGGTGTCGGGCGCTAAAGACTTGTATGTTGAACAAGCTACCGGCCTGCCGCAGATCGTCGTCAAGATTGACCGTGATAAAGTAGCACAGTACGGCCTAAGCGTTGCGACAGTAAACCAGGCGATCAATGCCGCCTTTGCGGGGCAGTCAGCAGGTCTGGTATATGAAGGTGAACGCCGTTATGATATGGTGGTTCGTTTATCTGATCTGAACCGACAGAATATTGACGATGTAAAAAATCTGTATGTAACCGCCCCTAATGGCAACCAGGTGCCGCTGGAACAATTGGCCAGCGTGCAGTTCCAGGTTGGGCCAAACCAGATCCAGCGGGAGGATACCAAACGCCGTATTGTGGTCGGCCTGAATGTGCGCGGCAGGGATATTCAATCGGTGGTGACCGAGATACAAGCTAAGATCAATCAGCAGATCAAAATGCCAGCAGGTTATTATGTAACCTATGGCGGACAATTTGAGAACCTGAAAGAGGCGACCGCCCGCTTGTCTGTCGCCGTACCGGTGGCCTTGCTACTGATCCTATTATTATTGTATTTCTCTTTTGGCTCCATCAAGCAGTCCATCCTGATCTTTTCGGCTATTCCTATGGCAGCTATTGGTGGCGTATTCGCGTTGCTGCTGCGGGGCATGCCTTTCAGTATCTCTGCGGGTGTTGGTTTTATAGCCTTGTTCGGTGTAGCTGTATTGAATGGTATCGTATTGATTACCGAGTTCAATCGCCTGAAAAAGGCGGGGCAGACTGATGTGAAAAAGATTGTATTGGAAGGTACGCATGAACGGTTGCGGCCCGTACTGATGACCGCTATGGTGGCCTCGTTGGGTTTTATGCCGATGGCGATATCATCTGCCGCAGGTGCCGAGGTACAAAAACCGCTGGCGACTGTGGTGATCGGTGGTTTGATCACTTCTACTATTTTAACTCTAATCGTTTTACCGGTGCTATATACTTATTTCGAAAATTTCCGCAGAAACCGTAAGGGTGGTAAAGCGGTGAAGGTAATCGCTTCGCTATTGTTATTCCTGGGATTCGGGCTATCATCAGCTAAAGCACAGACCCTGGTTACACCGGGTCAGCCCATCAGTATGGACCAGGCTGTATCCACTGCCCTCACCAACAATTTCGGTGTGCGGTCGTCCCAGTTGCAGATCAGTCAGCAAACTGCACTCAAAGGGAGTGCCTTTGACCTGGGTAAGACCAATGTGAATGTTCAATACGGCCAGTTCAACAGCATCAAGCGTGATAACCAGATCAATGTTCAACAAAGCATTCCTTTTCCGGGCTTATTTAAAAGCCAGCGACAGGTATTTGAAGCCCAGGAAAAGAATGCCCAGATCGGATTGACCTTGACACAGGCGCAACTGCGTTACCAGGTACGCCAGGCTTATGGACAGTTATCCTATTTTACTGCTTTAAGCGACCTGTACCTGCGGCAGGACTCGATCTACAACGAGTTCTATCGTGCGGCTTCAGTGCGTTACAAAGCTGGTGCAAGTAACCTCCTGGAAAAAACCACGGCAGAAACCCAGTTGAACGAGATCCGCAACCAGACCACCCGGAATAACGGCGATATCGCGGCAGCCAGTGCCGAATTACAGCGGCTAATGAATACGACCGATTCCGTAGCACTGGCCCATGGGGCGCTGAAAAAGGCGGTGGCGGAGTTCAAGCACCTTGACAGTGCGATCAACCAGAACCCGCAACTGGCTTATCAGCGTCAGCAGATCGTTTTGGCCGACCGTAACATAGACCTGGAGAAAGCACGGTCAGGCCCCGATTTTACCATCGGGTATTTTAACCAGTCCATTATGGGTATTCAGAATGTGAATGGTGTTGACCGGAATTTTACCGGCGCGAACCGCTTCCAGGGGGTACAGGCCGGGGTTTCCATTCCGTTGTTTTTCAAGCCTTATGCGGCACGCGTTAAATCGGCCCGCATTCAGAAAGAGGTTTCCCAGGCGCAGCTGCAATTGTATGAGAAGAACCTTTCCAGCCAGTATGAACAGGCTTATCACCAGTTGCTCAAAAACGACCGCTCTGTTTCTTATTACGAAACCAGCGCGCTGCCTAATGCCGACCTGATCCTGAAGCAGGCACAGATCGCTTTCCGCAACGGGGAGATCAGCTATGTGGAATTTGTCCAGGCTTTAAAAACCGCCTCGGATATCCGTCTGGCCTATTTACAGGCACTTAATCAATACAATCAATCTGTTTACGACTTGCAATACCTTACCGGTTTATAATTAAAAGATGAAAAAACAAATCATAAAATTTACAGGGCTGATGATGATCGCATCACTGGCCCTAACGTTCGGCAGCTGCGGCGGCGGTAAAAAGGAAACCCCTGCCCAGGCTGATACGACCAAAAAGAAAGAAGATAGTAACGTCGCTGAGATCAGCGAAGCCCAATACAATACACTCGGCGTTAAACTGGAAAATGTTAGCCCGAAATCATTGAGCGGCGTATTAAAAGTAAATGGCTTTATCGATGTGCCACCACAAGACCTGGTCAGTATCAGTACGCAAATGGGTGGTATCGTCAAATCTATTCCTGTGCTGCAAGGCTCCGTCGTGAGTAAAGGTCAGGTGATCGCTGTTTTAGAAAACCAGGACTATGTACAATTGCAGCAGGACTACCTGGACAGTAAAAGCCAGCATGACCTGAATTCGGAAGAATATAAGCGTCAGCAAACCCTGGCCTCGCAAAACGTAACCGCTACTAAAGTTTTACAGCAGGCTAAGGCTAACTACGAAAGTTCTATGGCACGGGAAGCGGCGTTACGCCAGCGCTTAAAGCTGATCAATATTGATCCATCAAAATTAACGCCCGGCGCGATGCGTAGCACGGTGAATATTTATGCACCCATCGGCGGCTATGTGACCAAAGTAAATACTAATGTGGGCAAATTCGTTAATCCGAATGATATCATGCTGGAGATCGTCAATAGTAATAATCTTCACGTGGAGCTGAGTGTGTTCGAGCGTGACGCGGAAAAGGTTAAACCTGGTCAAAATGTGCGGTTCACGCTGACCAATGATTCTACCGAGCGGCAGGCTACAGTTTCCTTAGTCGGTAAAGAGATCAATACGGATAAGACGATACGCGTACATAGTATCGCGAAAGGCAGTTTCAATTTCCTTCCAGGAACTTACGTAAAAGCATTCATAGAAACCGGAAAAAATGCTACCCCAGCTTTACCTGAAAGTGCGGTGGTCAACTTTGAAGGTAAAAAATACATATTTATCCTGACCGGCACCGCGAACGAAAACAGGAAAGATGCCGGGGAAAAGGGTGAAGGCGAGCCCACAAAGGTTTATCGTTTTAGAATGGCTGAAATAACGACCGGTGTCAGCGAAGGGGGCTATATCGCGGTTGAACTGCCATCAAGCATACCGGCAAATAGTCAAATTGTAACCAAAGGAGCTTATGATTTGTTAAGCAAATTGAAAAATAGCGAAGAAGAGGAATAAATTCTAAAAACCATGAAAAAACAGGAAAGCAAAACTGCAGCGTCCCCTAAAGGGCACACACACGAACATCCGAGGGTGGATATCAGCCAGCCGGAGGATAAGGAAGAGAAAAAAGGTCATAAACATGATGAAGAAGACCATGAACATGAGGAGGGCCACGATCATGAGCATGGCGGTATTTTCGGCAAGAATACCGAACTGATCTTTGCGATCCTTTGCGGTGTTGCCCTGGGTGCCGGTTGGGGCCTGCATTTTGTAAAAACGCTGCCTGAATGGGTCAGCCTTTCCTGTTATATCATTGCTTATTTCTTTGGGGGCTTTTTTACTGCGAAAGAAGCAGTGGAGACCATTCTTAAAGGCGGCTTTGAAATTGACTTCCTGATGCTTGTCGCTGCTATCGGCGCCGCCATCCTGGGTTCCTGGCTGGAAGGGGCGCTGCTGTTGTTCTTATTCAGCCTTGGCCATTCGCTGGAACATTATGCGATGGGGAAAGCCCGGAAGTCCATAGCAGCGCTGACCAGCTTAGCCCCGCCGACCGCCCATGTCATCAGGGATGGCAAACAATCGGAAGTGCGGATCGAGGAACTAAAACTTGGTGACGTGATCGTGATCAAACCCAATAGCAAGATACCAGCTGATGGTGTGGTGGTTAAAGGTGAAGGCAGTGTAAACCAGGCTCCCATTACCGGCGAAAGCGTTCCTGTAGAAAAACGACCGGTTGCTGACACCAATAAAGATTACAGCGCTGAAAAAACGATCAAATCGGAACACCGGGTATTTGCTGGCACCATCAATGGCGGTTCGGCACTGGAGGTTAAAGTAATCCGCGAGGCGAAAGATTCAACGATCAGCCGCCTGGTTAAAATGGTCAATGAAGCGGAGAAACAAAAATCACCGACGCAGTTATTCACGGATAAATTTGAAAAATACTTTGTTCCCGCGGTGTTGGTGTTGGTGACTGCTTTATGTTTTGCCTTCCTGGTTATTGATGAACCATTCAGCAAAAGCTTTTACAGGGCTATGTCTGTTTTAGTAGCTGCCAGTCCCTGTGCATTGGCCATCAGCACACCGAGTGCGGTATTGAGCGGTGTTGCCCGTGCCGCCCGTGGCGGCGTGCTGATCAAAGGCGGCCGCCCGCTGGAAGACCTTGGCAATCTTCAGGCAATCGCCTTCGACAAGACCGGGACCTTAACGGAAGGTAAGCCAAAACTGACCCAGGTCATTCCTTTTGAAGGTTTTACTGAAGAACAATTGCTGGAAACAGCCATCGCGGTTGAAAAGTTGAGCGACCACCCATTGGCCGAGGCTATCGTCGTTGGGGGCATGGAACGATTAAAGAAAAACCATAAAATACCGGAAGCGGGGAGCGTGAAAGGTATCACCGGGAAAGGCGTTCAGGCCAAGATCGGCAGTCACGAGATCCTGATCGGTAACCTGGCCTTGTTTGGTAAAACCCTGCCAGACGAGTTAAGAAAGCAAGTCGAAGAGCTGGAGAAAGGTGGTAATACTTCTATGATGGTGAAATCCGGTAAGGACTTTCTGGGCATTATTGCGCTCATGGATACCCCGCGAAAAGAAGCTAAGCATGTGATCGCCGAATTAAAGGAACTTGGCATTAAAAAAATGGTCATGCTGACCGGTGATAACCAGCAGGTCGCTGAAGCCGTGGCCAAAGAAGTCGGTGTGACCGATGCCTGGGGTAACCTCATGCCGGAAGATAAGGTTGAAGCTGTAAAGAAGCTGGACAAGTCCGAGAAAAAAGTGGCTATGGTCGGCGATGGCGTCAATGACGCACCGGCTATGGCGAAAAGCACGGTTGGTATCGCTATGGGCGCTGCCGGCTCTGATGTGGCATTGGAAACTGCTGACATCGCTTTAATGGGTGATAAACTGGAAAGCCTGCCTTTCGCCATCGGACTTAGCCGCAAATCTCGTGGGATCATCAAACAAAATCTATGTATCAGTTTGGGTATGGTTGCCGTGTTGATCCCGCTGACCGTATTGGGTATTGCGTCAATAGGCCCGGCAGTAGTAGCCCACGAAGGTTCTACATTATTGGTCGTATTCAACGCGCTACGCCTGTTGGCTTATGACAGCGGCCATAAAAATGTTTCAAAATCTAAAAAGAAAAAGGATGCTTAAAAAAATCAAAAAGTTTTTAGGGGCGCTTGGTCCCGGAATAGTGACCGGTGCCAGTGATGATGATCCGTCGGGAATTGCCACCTATTCTCAGGCCGGAGCCAAATATGGCTTAACTACTTTATGGACGGTGATCATCACTTTTCCTTTAATGGCTGCTATTCAGGAAATGTGTGCGAGGATAGGGCTGATCACCTCGGTCGGATTGACTACAACGCTTAAAGCGCACTACGGTAAGGCGGTCTTATACCTGATGGTTATCTTTAGCGTCCCGGCGATTATTCTCAATATCGGGGCTGATATCGCTGCAATGGGTGCCGTCGCTAACCTGATGATACCATCTGTACCACCCATTTATTTCAGCATGTTCTTTACTTTTTTGTTACTGATATTTATCGTGTACCTGCCCTATCAAAAATTTGTAGCAGTATTGAAATATTTGTGTCTCACCTTGCTGCTTTATATTGTCGTTCCTTTTTTCACCAAACCCGATTGGGCGCAGGTGCTCAAACACACTTTCATTCCAACCTTCCGATTGGACAAGGATTTTATCGGCGTCCTGGTTGCTATTTTGGGTACGACCATTTCCCCCTACCTTTTTTTCTGGCAGACAGCTATGGAAGCCGAGGATGTGAAGACGGTCAAGCGGCAGCTGATCGTTAATAAACGAATGCTAACCCTGAGTGATGCTTTTCCGGATAACGGGGAAAAACGGGAAAGAAAGCTTTTGGGCCTGCTCATTCAAAAAATGAGTATTGATGTAAACCTGGGGATGTTCTTATCCAACCTCATCATGTTCTTTACCATCCTTGCGACCGGTACAGCCTTATTTAGCCATGGCGTCAGGAATATCGATACTGTCGAGCAGGCGGCCAAAGCACTGGAGCCGGTGGCGGGTCAATTATCCTACCTACTGTTTACCGTAGGGATTATCGGAACCGGTTTCTTAGCGATCCCGGTTTTGAGCGGTTCTTTATCTTATATCGTAACAGAAACCTTTGGCCTGAAAGGTAGTCTGGATAAAAAATTTCACCAGGCTAAAGCTTTTTATGTGATCCTGATCATTTCGGTATTGCTTGGTTTAGGTATTAACTATTTCGGAATCAATCCGGTGGATGCGCTGCTTTACACAGCCATCCTCTATGGCGTGACTTGTCCGGTTATCATCGGTATTGTACTGCATATCGCCAATAACAAAAAGATTATGGGCGAATACACGAATAAAACCTGGTCCAATGTTTTAGGCGGCCTTTGTTTGCTGGTGATGACAGCCGGAGCAATTTTTTTGGTCTATCTCCAATTTTTTAGTAAATGAGGCTTGGTAAATACACGTCGAAAACTTTTCAGATCATCTGCTGGTCAACTACACTGGCGATGAGCTGCTTCCTGGCCGCTGTTTGCCTGATGGTTTTCCACGTAAACCTCAGCACAATCAATGACTGGTTGGAAACAGCTGTTCAGCGGATCAAATGGCAGCAAGTTCGGGCTATGGCACCGCATTTTGTTAATGCCTCCTACTGGATTCCTTACTGGTGCGCGATCATACTGATGTTCTTATATAAAGAGCGTGTCAGGTTTATGTTCTGGCTGAATAAATTTTCCCTGTTCGGACTGATCCTGACAAGCTTGCTGTTTATCTCGAACCAGGCGGTTCGACAATTCTGGCCGGAAATCTGCGGCCGGTCTGAAAATTTTCTGCATCCAAGACCTTATGAAAACTGTCAGCTGTTTTTCGTTAGCGGAGCGGTGGTAACGGGCTTAAGCCTGCTTGCCATTTTTTGTCTACGCAACAGGCAATGGATAGTCAAGGTGATGCTCGCCATCAGTAGTATTTGTCTGTTGTTTGCAGCGCTTTTGCAGGGCAGTTTCTTTCCGCTACAATTGTTGATCGCTGTAGGGATAGCAGCTGTTGCCGCCGGGATCGGTTACGTTCAGATTACCCTGACCAACCAGGAACACTATTATGGTTTTAACAAGAATTTGAAGGTATGAGCCAATTAGAAAAGGAAATTGTTTTTACGGTGATCCCGGTCATACTGCTCATTGCCGGTGGGACTTTGAGTATTTTCACTAAGCCAAGCAGCGCTTTCAAAAGCATAACGCTCCACTTTGCGGCCGGGGTGGTGTTCTCCGTAGTTGCGGTGGAATTGCTGCCGGACATGATCAAGATTCACGACCCACTAATGATCGTGATCGGGTTTATTGTGGGTATCGGTTCTATGCTGATCGTCAAACAGGTCACTGAAAAAATAGAAGCTTCCGAGGAAAGGTCGGCAAAGCAAGGAACATTGCCCTGGGCCGCCTTATCGGCCATTGGCATTGACTTGTTGATCGACGGTATCCTGCTGGGCATTGGCTTTGCAGCCGGCCAGAAAGAAGGAACGTTGCTGGCTTTTGCGCTGGCGCTGGAATGTTTTTCATTAGGCATCGCAGTTATTACCACAATCCGCACCGCTTCGATCAACCGGGGCAAAATGTATATGGTCCTCGTCGGCTTAGGCATCGTTTTTCTGTTCGGCGCGGTAGCCGGGCTATTCCTGTTGCATAATGCGCCCGAAAAGATGATGGAATTTATCTTATCCTTTGGCGCCGCCGCTCTGCTTTACTTGGTGACCGAAGAATTGCTTGTCGAAGCGCATGAAGAAAAAGATTCGCCGGTTTACACCGCCTTGTTTTTTGCTGGCTTTCTGATCTTCCTGGTGTTGGGCATCATACTATAAATAAATACTAATGGAAACTAATCAATCAAATAACGAACAAACGCCGCTTAAAGACCTGGAACCGGAAGTTAAGGCCAAAGCATTGGAAATTGAAAGGCAGTTGAAAGAAACTGATATCCCTGAAGGCTGTACCCGTGAAGAAGAAGCGGTTAAGCGCGCACAGCAGTGGTTTTTAGATATGGAGGGATAGACAATGAACTTTCCGTTTAAAATAAGTGAGGAGTCTGGCCTATACCAGTATTTACATATCAAAGCCAGCCCGGAATTCCGAACGCTAAAAGACAGTAACCTGCAAATGCAGGTGTATCTCACGTTGGCTAAAAGGTTGTCGGTTGGCTTGAATGCTTATGCACTATTGCCTTTTTCACCGGATATCGCCGAGCTGTGGCCAGATTATATTCCGGTCAATTTTAACTATCGGTTCCTGGCTAACGATTTCAGCGGTCTGGGCGTTGATCAGGGCTTCCAAAGATTGAAAGATGGATCGCCATTGATGGTAATTTTTGCCTTAAAAGACCTGATGACCTTACGTAGCATACCAGAAGATTGCTTCGGTGACCGCGCCTCTTCGGTTTCCCTCATTTTTGTGCACGCAGGGCGGGAAGCCGCTTTGACAGCATTGCTGCAAGGTGAAAATCTTCCTGACTTAGCCACTTTTCTAATGAAAAATGAACTTTTTGTACATCTGACCTGCGGTAAGGAGCCTGGCTATTATGACGGTTTATTGCTCCATTCGCTTACAGATATAAGTGTACAAATCAAAGGTGCAATCCAATTAACCCAAACTGCCGGGCTACTATGAGCATATTGATGATGATCGGCCAATTCCTCTGCGGGCTGAGCCTGCTGGTTTTTTTTCATGAATTAGGTCATTTTCTTGCGGCAAAAGCATTCGGCATCCGGATCAAAAAATTCTACCTTTTTTTCGATGCGTTTGATAAGCGGCTCTGCCGCTTTAACTACAATGGCACCGAATTCGGCCTCGGTTGGCTGCCTGTCGGAGGTTATGTCCGTATGGCCGGAACCATGACCGGAACCGACGAAAGTGATCCGGGTGAAGATTCAGAAATTCCCTACGACCAGCGTTACGACCATAAACCGGTATGGCAACGGTTGATCGTCATGTCTGCCGGCATCATCATGAACCTGCTTTTAGCGCTGCTGGTTTACTGCGTAATGTTTCTTTATTACGGCAGGAACCAGGTAACTATTTTTGGTAAGAATTTAATCATTTTACCCGGTCAATTGGGGATGCAAGCCGGCTTACAGCCAGGGGATGAAGTAACGGCTATTAATGCCGATTCCTCACTGTATGAGGATGAACTGCTCAGCACGCATCTCATGCATGGCAATACGATATTATCCATTGTTCGCCGGCAGGGCAAAGAAAGGGTACATATGCATGTCGCCGTATCCCCGAAAATCATGCAACTGGTCGCAGATAAGGGTCTGACCCAGTTTTTCTCTATTAAGGCCGGCTTCCAGGTCGATTCAATATATACCAACCTTGATCTTCGAAAAAACAAGGAGTTTAAGAATGCCCATATCGTGGCGCTTAACGGTGATTCCGTCAACTCTTTCAATGATTTTATTATCCGGTTGAAAGAGACCAAGGCACGTCAGCTTTACCTGACGGTTATACATGATGGCAAAACCAGCACGATGCTGGCGCACCGCGATAAAGACGGTCATATCGGGTTCAGCCTGGATAATAGAGCACCTTTGTTACGGCCTGAACGGGTAAGCTTTGTTCAATCTCTGTCTGCGGGAGGCTCAAAAATGTGGAACAATATCGCTGAAAACTCCAAAGGACTCAGCCAGCTTGTTTCAGGTGAGGTCAAAGCCAGAGATGGGTTGGTAGGCCCCGTACGCATCGCCACTTTGTTCAGCGGTCATTTTGAAGCCAAGCGGTTCTGGGAATTAGTCGCCATGCTTTCAACCGCGTTGGCATTGATCAACGTCATTCCGCTGGCTCCAATGGATGGCGGTGTTATGGCCGTACTTGTGTATGAAGCTGTTACTCGCCGACCTGTCAACCGATCGTTTTTGGCCTTTTTTTATCTCGCCGGTATAGTTGCGATCATGCTGCTTTCAGGCTACGTCCTCTTAAACGATATCCGTGCACTTAATCTCATCACCCTATGAATGATCTGATCAAAAAAAGTGAACAATATGTTACCGCCCTGCTGGCTGAAAAATTGCCTGCGGGGATGGCTTACCATAACCTCCTTCACACGCGCGATATGGTGTCTGCTGTGCAGGAGCTTACAGAAAGCATCTTGTTAAACAATTGGGAACAGGAGATTCTGCTCGTCGCCGCGTGGTTTCATGACAGCGGTTATTGTTATACTTACCACGGCCATGAAGCCATTAGCATGACATTGGCGGGCGATTTCCTGCGGGGGCTTGGCAAAAATGAGATTTTTATCAATCCGGTTAACGATTGCATCCGGGCAACGCAGATGCCACAAGCTCCGCATACGATTTTCCAGGCGGTTATGTGTGATGCTGATATGCGTCACCTGGCGCTGCCGGACTACGCCGCTCACGCTGACAGGCTTCGAAAAGAATGGTTTCAGATGCTCCATAAAGAATTTTCGGATGCCGACTGGGACCGGCAAAACTTACAATTTATGAAGAGTCATACCTATTTCACAATACATGCTAAAACTCATTGGGAGCCGGAAAAGCAACAAAATATTAGCCTATTGCAGGACAAGTTAAACGATATAGACCAAAATTTCCCCTCATGAATATACAACGTTTTCGAAACCATGCTTGCTGGCTAAAGCTGACTATCATAACGGGCTTCCTGTTAGTAGCAGGTGCCAGTGTGAAAGCCCAAGCGTTGCCTGTTAAACGGCAATCGTCAAATTATCTGCATTTACTGCGAAATACATCCGACTCCTTACTGCGTTTACCTGTGGGAAAGGACGTGCGGCAATATTATTTCCAGGTGACACGTACGATTTACAGTGAGGCCTTGACCATAGCAAAAGCAGAAGTTTCGCAGCAAAGCGGAACTCAAAATGCGGTTTTTGCGCGGACTATCGTTCAATTGATCACAAAGCTCAATGGCGATCTGAAGGCCCTTCCTGACCAGCAGGGAGCTATCCCGGTATCAGCGTTCATCCAGCGAAATACTAATGCAGCGCTGGGAAATTTCGGAAGGTATCAGCAGCCCGAAGGTTTAAATCACGAGCGGCAGTATCTCTGGGTGATGATCCAGGTATTTGAAAACCTCAACCAGATCAATGTCGGTTATCTACAGGCTGGCCTGACACCGGAAGAGAAAAAGGCCGTTTGGCAACGCCTGAACGTGCAGCAGCAAATTACAGCTCAATTAAGATCAAAATATGAACCATGAAAATTTCTGACATGGTTAACCGTGTAAATATCCCCGAAGCATATCCCCGAAACCCCATAGCCAGGCTATGGGGCGGGGTTTGCCCAATTATCCTGATGGCTTTATTATGCCTGTTTCTACAGGCGAATGGACAGCCGCCTGACAATGCCAGACATTTTAAAGGATATCAGTCAGCCGATAATCTCAAACAAACACAAATATACACAACCCAAGATTCCGCGTTTGACCAGAGACCAAAACATAAATCACCCTATTTGATGGCTGATAAATTCCGGCTTTCTTACGCCATGGCCGCCTTTCCTGTCAGAACAACTTTGAGATCTGACGGTCGTCTTTCCTGGATTAATTACGGCCTTCAGTTAGGCTTTGATTTTCGGTTTTACCGCCAGTTATTCATTCAGTTCGAGGGTTCAAAAAATTTTGGTACCAACCGAACTTACTATTCGCAATATGGCTTGCATCTGGGCTATGATATCGAGCTAACCCAACAGCCAAAGGCGTTCCTTCTTACCCCTTTTGTGGGCTATAATTTTTTCAGATATGATCAAAGAAATACCGGACTAAAAGGCAATGCTAATTATTTGATTGGCGGGATAAGGTATAGCCTGGAAATCAATCGCCGATTATCGGTTTATGCATCGACGGGTCTTAGTAATCTGAAATTACAGGGTGACCCGCTATTATATCCAACCGATATCTCCGCCGCCGTTGGATTTATGGTCAAGTTATAACTAAATCAATATAGGAAATGACGAAATCAAAGCAAATAAATTTTGCCCGCCTGGACGCCCACCATAAATTGTATGTCGCGCTTACTTTGGCCGTAGTCTGCTGGTTGGCGACCCGGAGTGGCGGATTGTCAGCCCCCACGCAGTTTATGTTGTCCTGGTTAACTTACTCGGTGACCTCACTAACACTATCCGTATTGACGATCTTCAACGTACATCCAGCTGATTTCCACCAGGATGCCCACGAACAGGATTCCAGTAAAACATTGGTTTTTCTGTTCGCCATATTTGCCTCGGTCACCAGCTTATTTGCTATCGTTTTATTGCTCAGAAGCGGTTCAGATAGAGATGCGCAGCAATTGACCCTTCATGTGCTGTTGTCCCTAACCTGCGTAATCACTTCCTGGTTATTAGTGCATACAATATTCACTTTTCGATATGCTCATTTTTATTATTGCGACGTCGAAGACGGTTCAGACAGCAAGACTTTCCAACCTGGTGGACTGGATTTTCCGAACGAACCCAAACCGGATTATCTGGATTTTGCCTATTTCTCCTTTGTGATTGGGATGACTTTTCAGGTTTCTGATGTACAGATCACCTCCAGGCGAATCCGGAGGCTGGCCCTGCTTCACGGTCTGTTGGCCTTTTCATTTAATACCGTTATCGTGGCCTTAAGTATCAATGTAATCGCTGGCCTTGTACAAAAATAAATTGTAAAATAATCAAACTTGAATATGAACCAGAATGAATATATGATAGGCGAGATTGACGAACATATAAATGCCGTCCAATCACTCACCACACCTGAATTTTTAAATAAAATAGAACAGGCGGCCAGGATTGTCATTGCTACCATTAATAACGGTAAAAAGCTACTGCTCTTCGGGAACGGTGGCAGTGCAAGCGATGCCCAACACATTGCGGCGGAGTTTACGGGCCGCTAGTTTAATGAGCGGCGGGGATTACCTGCCATTGCACTGACTACAGATACTTCGGCGCTAACAGCTATTGGTAATGATTATGGATTTGCAGCCGTATTCTCACGTCAGGTAGAAGCATTAGCCCAGAAGGGTGACCTGGTGATCGGTATCTCCACAAGTGGCAATAGCGACAATGTGGTCAATGGGCTCATCGCGGCCAGGGAGTGGGGATGTCGTGTGATTGGCTTAACCGGCAACGGGGGCGGCCGGATGGTCGAAATGTGTGATGTTATGCTAAATGTGAATTGTCGGACTACGGCAAGGATTCAGGAAATGCACATCCTGATCGGACATCTGCTATGCAGTGCAATGGATAGGGCAATTATTTAAAAGAGATTAATATGAAAACGAACACTTATAAAGTCAACTTTCTTATCATCGCAATTAATCTGTTTATCAATATTGTTGGAATAACAGCGGCAGTTACTTTCGCTTTGGTCAAAAGCATTTTAATTATTAACGTTTTTACTTACTGCCTGTTGCTATATGTCATTTATTGCTATAGACAAGCAGCGTTATTTGAAACCCGTGACCGGCTGCAGGGTTTACTTGATACTCAGCGCGACCATCTGAGACGTCATAATTTTCAACATCTTTCGAACGAAAACTTCAATTTCCTGCTGCTGCAATATGGCAAAATGATGCAAAACTTATTGGAACAACAAGTGCAGTCCGGATATACCGCCAACCAGGATTTGAAAGAGCAGATTGACGGGCTTAATGAGCGTTTAGAGTCTCTTATTTAATCAACATTTATTTATAGTAAACAATCGAAATGGCACACGATCATCACGACCACGATCATTCAATAAAACTGGAGAACGTAAACACCGCTTTTATTATAGGAATTATATTTAATTTCCTTTTTGTTATCCTCGAAGTTATAGTGGGAATAGCAATTCATTCCATGTCGCTGCTTTCGGACGCTGCACATAATCTTGGTGATGTCGGCGCGCTGGCCTTGTCCTTATTGGCGTTCAGGCTTTTAAAGGTGAAAGCAGATCATCGCCATTCCTACGGCTTTAAGAAGGCGTCAATACTCGCGTCGTTATTCAATGCTGTGGTGCTGCTAATTTCCATGGGCGTAATTTTATACGAAGCGATCCGTCATATCTTTCATCCGGCACCATTACCTGGTATTACCGTATCTATTGTTGCCGGTATCGGGATTGTCATCAATGCGGTCACCGGAATCATGTTCGTTAAGAACAAAGACAAGGACATTAATGTGAAGAGTGCCTACCTGCACCTGATGTCAGACGCCTTGGTGTCTGTTGGAATTGTAATCGCCGGTGTGATTATTCACTTCACGCATTTTTATTTAGTTGATAGTATCGTCAGTATCCTGCTTGTAAGTTTTGTCGTGTACACAACGTGGAATCTGTTAAAAACCAGTATGCGTCTTTCAATTGATGGTATGCCTGAAGGAATTGAAATTAAGAAAATTCATGCAGAGGTCCTGAAGATTCCCGCAGTAATGGCTATTCATCATATTCATGTATGGGCAATCAGCACCCTTGAAAATGCAATGACGGCTCATTTCGTATTAAAAAACGAGATTTCCAATGATGAGATTGTAAAAGTAAAGCATGAAGTCAGGCATGTCCTCGAACACTTAAATATTCAGCACCTCACGATGGAAATTGAGATGGAAGGAGACAATTGTGATCGGGATCAATGTTGAGATTCCTGACTAAACAATGTCAGCACTGGAAAACCAACCAATTATGAATTATACAGAATGAAATTTTTACCTATGAAAAACAAAAAAGAAACCAAGCAAAAGCTCATTCAAGCAGTGGGTGAAATTATTAAACGCAAGGGATTTGCCGGGCTTAAGATTAGTAAAATAGCGAACCTGGCCGAAGTTGACCGTAAATTGATCTATCGTTATTTCACTAATCTTGATGGATTGATTGAGGCTTATGTTAAAGAAAATGATTATTGGATGCTATTCTCAGATGTTCTTAAAGAAGTCGCCGAGGAAACACCTTCGAGTAATGTAAAAGGACTCATTGTTGCGATCCTGCAAAATCAGTTCAGATATTTCTATTCAGGAAAAGAAATGCAGGAATTAATATTATGGGAAATATCGCAGGAAAATCCATTGATGCGCAGTATTCATCATGCGAGAGAATCTTATGGTCAAAAATTCCTGGCAATGACCGACACGCATTTCCAGAGAACGTCTGTCAATATCCGGGCTGTGACCGCATTGTTAGTAGGAGGAATTTACTATACTATATTACACGCGCGATTTAATGGCGGTATGATCAGTGACATTGATATCAATACTGACGTTGGTCAGGACAGTATTTTGAAAGCACTTGAACAGATTGTAGGCTGGGCATTCGAAGCTGCAGATAAAGAATTATTATGATCCGGAATTTTCAGGTAATTTGAAATCTTTACAAACGAATTCCAACAGCTCGTTTGGCTGCACATTTATAGCCAGCGCGATGAGATAAAGTTCTTCTACGCGCAGGTGAGATCTTGAGTTAATTGACAGTTGGCTTAACCGGTACGTACTTAAGCCTGTTTTTCTGGCTACATCGGCTTTATTTACCGATCTTTTAGCCAAATAAAGGCCTAAATTCGTTAGCGTTTCCTTTTGCAAAATTATTTTTTTGCTAAATGTATTCCGCGTATATCTTTATTGATAAAATATTTGTATTTGAATGTTTATTATCTACATTTATAGATAATATCTCTATTTTAAATTTGTAGTGCTATGGTTAACAAAATTTCGGATAAGACGGCATTACCAGACTTTTCATCTTTAACTGGCATCATGAAGCGGTTTCATGAGGTTCCCTATGACCAGTTGCAGCGGGAATTGAATGAATATTTTGAAAAAAATCTTGCTGCCACATCTCCGGAACTGTCAAATTTGCAACAAGCTAATTTAGTGAAATTCAGAGATCAAATTATGAAACTGATGAACGATTTGTTTGCCCAAGCAGATCTTGTTCAGGAATGCAAAAGTATAATAGACAAGCAATAACCGATTTTCCAATAAATGAGAGTGCATTCACTATAATATGGAGCAGTAAATTTTGTTCCTCTCACAAGTACAATATCCACATAATTAGATGAGGTAAAATAGCGGTCCCAATTTTCGTCTCAGAATTGTTCGTGCTTTATTGACCTGCTTGGATACATTGTTTTCAGATGTATTTAAACGTTCAGCTATCTCTTTATAAGATAACTGGTCTTTATGATTTAATTCAAAGATAATGCGCATCTTCGGAGGAAGTTCAGCGATTTGTTTATCAATATAAGCGCGAAAGTCCCGTTCACGGGTTTGATGATCTGTAGGAAGAATCGTGTTTTTATTGTAAAATCTAACCAGCGAATCGATATGTTTTTGTTCGACCTGCTCATGGGAAAAAAGATCAAATATTCTATTACGAGTTGAAGTGAACAGGTAAGCGGCAAGGTCTTTTACCTGGGAAATTCTTTCTCTTTTGAACCACAAATAGGTGAATATGTCTTGCGTAACGTCCTTGGCCTGATCTTCATTCCGTAATTTCTTATAAGCATGAACATAAATGAGTTCAAAATAGCGCTTGTAAATTTCCAGGTAAGCAGGATGGTTATCCACACTTAGCAATTGAAGTAATTCTCCATCTGAATATAAATTTAGGTCAGCCATTGCTAAACTGTTTTAATTGGGTGGTCTCCGGAATTTCACTATATAGCCCTTATCTGTTCAGATTTTGACGCTGAAATAGATAGGCGCTTATGTTCATCGATTTTACAATGCATTTATATCGGTTTCACTTAAGCAAATCAAACGATGTGACAAGGAAATAGAAACTTAGTAAAAAATAAAAGCCCGCAAGACAATCGCTGTCGCAGGCTTTTAACCTAAACCTTATCACAAATTAAGCGATGCCAAAATTTGGTGTGATGACCAACGCTCATTTATACAACACAAATTTACTTATCTTAATCAATAATCCTAATTTTTCATAAAAAAATGTGGGTTAGTTTGCCCACATTTTTTTATGAATATTAATTCATTTTTCCTATTCATTAAAATCTACTAATGATTAGCGAAAAAGGAAAAGAATCTCTGTTACAATTTGGCGAACATCTCAGAAATCTCCGGGTTTCTAAGAATTTGT
The DNA here is from genome assembly GCF_003286435.2 of Mucilaginibacter metallidurans. Classification (NCBI taxonomy): domain Bacteria; kingdom Pseudomonadati; phylum Bacteroidota; class Sphingobacteriia; order Sphingobacteriales; family Sphingobacteriaceae; genus Mucilaginibacter; species Mucilaginibacter metallidurans. The sequence continues at coordinate 7,206,187 of NZ_CP043449.1, read as the reverse complement.
CATACAGGCAGATGTCTTTACTTTGTAATGTTGATCATGCGAATATCAGGCGAATTGAACAAGGGAAGGTTAATCCCACGCTGCTGACCATCGAAGAATTATCGCTGGGACTGGATGTTCATCCATCAGAATTATTAAACTACAAAAATTTGGAAGGCAGACCTTAACCAGTTTGTTCACAAGCATCCGCCTTTAAAATTGATAAAAGTTATTATTACATTTGTAACAGGCTGTTTCACCCCTTAGAGATAGTCTACATATTTATTGAAGATATTGCGTTACGCAAAACTCGTTCATAGGAAACTGGTAATTTCAAACGAAAACGAGGGATAAGTGAAACGCTCATGCCAATGGTGTGGGCCTACTTATTTCGTTTTCAGGTATACCAGTACCTCTATGAGCAAATAGGTATTGCCTGCGCCATTTCTTTTTTGGCAGAGCTAAACCGTATCGTATGAAAATTAATAGCTTAATTTCTCGTAGTTATCAAACCACTTCGGTTCTTGAAGATACCCGTGACGTATTGCAATTTCTCCAGGAATGCGAATACCTGGCTGTGACTGATGAGGAATCGCAGATTTTGGGTATTGTAACCTTAAAAGATCTGAATGCTCAACCGGAAAGTCGGAATCTGATAGATTGTGACATTAATAAACCAATCGTCACTTACGAGCATACCATTAACGAAGTTTTTCATCTGATGAGGGAATCAGGCTTTGATTATTTACCTGTTTATGATCAACAAAATTTCGTCGGTGTTATCGAAATCATTGCTATAACAGGCTGCTTTGCTACCGTGTTGGAGGAAAGCAAACGGGAATATCAAAAAGTTATTCATGATCTCAGAAATCCGATCAGCAATATCTACGGCTTAATCGGCCTTTTTAATAATGCTGAAAATAATAACGAGAATATCGATGTACTCAAATTATGCGATATATCCTGCAAACACGCCCTTAATATTTTAGATGATCTTTTATACGTTGAAATTGAAGAAAGTAAGCCCTTAAGCAAGGTAATAACTGAATTGAACGGATTTTACAAGCAATGTCTTGATGAGCAAACCGGTTTATGCGTACAAAAAAATATTAAGATCATCGTTGATTTTTGCGACACAAAATACCAAAAAGTAATTGACCCTGTGACAGTCAAGCGCGCAGTTCAAAATGTAATTGCAAACGCGATCAAGTTTTCTTACCCGGATTCTTCTATTAAAATAATGACGAATATGGAAGATGGTAAGATGATCTTAACGATCGTTGATGCAGGCATTGGTATTCCCGACCACTATCATGATCAAATTTTTGAAAAATTTACGGTCGCGGGCAGGTCTGGTACCAAAGGTGAGCCTTCGACCGGTCTTGGCCTTTGTTTTACCAAACAATGTCTGGAACAACACGGAGGCGAGATTTATTTTAAAAGCACGGAAGGGAAAGGAAGTATATTCTATATCCGTCTGTAAATCGATATGTTAACGATGTCCCCACATTTTAAAAAAATGTGCTTTTATTTTGTAGGATTAACTATAAAGAATTATGAAAAAAATTAAGATGACTGCGGTAACTGCTTTATTGCTTTTTGTCGGTATTAATATTGCTCGGGGACAATTGCGCGTCCGTGTTGAAGCAGGCCAAATTTATCTAAAGGATTTAGTGCCGAATGAAGCTAAGTATAAGTCAATCAGTGACAGTCTTGATCAGAAGTTAAAAATAAATCCTAATGACACGACAAGTTTGTTTTACAGGTCAATGCTTTATTTGCAGTTTAATAGTCTTAAAGCGAGACCAGACCTTACTACCAATATTGTAACCGATCAACTATTGGCAGGCAAAAAATTAGCTGACAGGGCAGATAGCTTGGGTATGAAGAATTTAAATCTCAAAATTATAAGGGCCCAGCTGTGCAAGGAACTCACTTTCAGGTATGCACCCGCTGATACGTGGAGATTTAACACGGCACAAATGGCGTCGCGAAGACAAAAATTTGAATATTATAAAGCATCAGCAAACCGCCAATATGATTTACTGGCCGATTTAGATAAAGCGCATTCGTCAGACTATCAGCGGCTAAAGGTAAAATAGCAATCCATCAATATAAATTAAAGCAACGCCCGCAATGGCAAATGACATTTTTCAATCGCTCTTTTTGTTCTAAGATCAGTTAATATAGTTAAAGTGTGTTTGGAAGAAGAGCCAGCACACTTTTTTAACACGGGATATCTATCCTAACCAGTTGAAATTTAATTCTGTGATGGGAAAGTTTACCTAAGCCATTTAAATTCGATAAGTAAGTATAAATTAAAGATTATGTTGACATGCATTGGAATAGACGATGAAGAACATTGCAATAGGTATTTAAAAGAATGCTGTGATCAAATATCTAATGTTAATTTGGTTAAAACATTTACGGACCCGTTTGCAGCAGTTACATTATTGGCGACAGGAACAATTGAAGTATTATTTCTGGATTTCAATTTACGTAGCATTATCGCTCCGGACTTTATCTTGCACGTTCCCGCCAGCGTAAAGGTGGTGATCATATCATCGGAAATGGAAAGAACAATTTTAGCCTATAATATGAAGATTGCCGGGATTCTCCATAAGCCCTATACTTGTCAAAGCTTATCCGATACATGCAAGAAACTTACTAAGAAATCTCGTCAATAAATTTCAAATCCGGGCACTGGATTATGAATAGGTCGATCATAAATGAGGACATCAATAGAGTAATGCTAAGCACTTTAGTTATTTTGAAATGAATAGATTACCCTATAATGCCTTGTATGTAAGTGGCTAAGAGAGTATCTTTATACTTTAATTAATTACTAATGGAATCAGATGTCTTACTTAATAATTTACAAAAATCTAAACAGTTGATTGCGCGTTACGCTGACTTAGATTATGCGGCTTACACGCTTAAATATTATATTCAGCATTATGATAAAAAATCATTGTTTACCTTTTTATCTTTAATCCCGACGCTAATCTTGATTTATCTGCCTAAGCTTGTTATAAATTTCAGGGTCAATATGCTTATGTTTTTAATCGTCGCTGTAATATCGTTTGTTTTGCTGAAATATGGCTTCTTTAACTTATTAATACGCTTTAAACGCAAGGCATTGTGGCAAGAGAATCAGCCAAAATTATTAAACCTAATGGATAAAATGAATAATGTGGTTCATCAGTTAGATGCCTTTACCGTTCTGCCGCCAAAATACAGGACAGTTCACGCCGCAGATACCCTTGAAAGCTACATTGTCAATAAGCGCATTGATAACCACAAAGAAGGATTGAATCTTTATGAAGATGAATTGTTAAAAATGCAACAAAGGCAAAATCAAAGGGTTCAAATTCAGCAGAATTATGAGATGATCAATCAGAATAAAAAGATGATCCATCAAAATATAAAGATGATAAGAGCACAAGCTGTTACCAATGCTCTATCGATGTTTAAATAGTGGCCTCCCCCGTGTTATGTATCAAATGGGTGCAATGGTCTATCAAAGAAGATAATCATTCAAAGGATGAGCGTCTGCAAACTCTATTTCATTTTCACAATTTCAATAAATTCTTACCAGCTTTTGTGATAACATATCTCTGTTGTGGGCTATTCTTCTTTGTTTTATTAGTCAATTCCAACCATTTGTAATCTAAAAGTTTGCCAGCAACTCGTTTTAAAGTATTCGTGCTGTCGTCCATTTTTAATAGGTTAACCAAAATTTCGCTTCTACTTTTTGCTGTTGTACAATAGATGAGTATATCGATATAACGTTGAGCTTCTTTTGTGCCTATTTTATTAGCGACCAAAGGCCCATCGATATTTTTTACTTCTTCTATAACTTGGTCTATACGGCCTTGCCTCATTTTGGTAATAATCATATTACTACCTTCCTGCTGTTCAACAATATCTAAATTCAGCCAAGTTTCAACCTTGATATTAAATTGAAGAAGTATTTTTTTAAAAGTTACTAAGTTTAAGTTTTTACCCGCTTCGTAAGCGCTATATTGAGATCGAGACATGCCAATAATATTCGCAAATATCTCTGGATTAGGAAATCCTGCCTTATTTCTTAAGAATTTTAAATAAGCACCAATTAGTTGAAAAAAATAGTCATCGTCAGTATTGGGATCGTTTTCTTTCTTACCTCTGTTCGTATTCGCCATATATAAATCTGGCGAATACGGAAAGTTTTATCATCCTATTAAAGTAGGAATTAAATTTTGAAATTTGAATTATTGTAATTACATTTGAATAATCTATATATAGCTATTTACATACATATTGCTATTATATTTTTTTGTTGATTAGAAAGTTACTTATTCTATATTGATTAGAATATTGGTATTATTCAAGAGTCTCTCGTGCTAAATTCTGACAATTGCATTCGGAGGAGACAGTAGGTTTAATGCCCGTGATTCAATTTTGCGTACTTTTGTGCGTTCTATAGCGTCATGGGCCCTATTGTATACTGTTCCGAACGGGCCGTCAGAAGCCAAGCACGGCGGTATCGTAGGGCTCGCGCTATAGTAAGCCGTATATATATTGGTCGAGACTCGTTATTTATAACGAGTAAATGCGAAAACAAACTAAATTCACTTTCCTTTCTTCTAAATCGCTTTCTTTTACACAGAAAAAGATAAGCTCGTTTGTTTTTATTGAGGCAGTACAATCACAAATCAGCAACCCACAAATAGTTTTTTCATCGAATTATAATATACTATTGCCAGAGAGTGTCTACACGCGAAATAGACAACTGGTAGTCGAAGTTGGCGCTGGCGGCACCAAAGGTGCCGTACAGCACGGCTTTCGATGTTCGGATATTTCGCGCGCAGCAGACAACTGCAAACTGTTCAAAATTCGTTTCAAATCAATTATTAAACACCCTGTTTAATTTAAGCGCAAACGGCGATCAAGATCAGTTTAGTTAATTAACGGTCGCCGTTTTTCTTCAAAGTTCCTTATTAATCTAATAGCCTGTAATCAGGCGTGAAATACAAAATCTCATAAATGATTGCGGGTGAAAACCTAATTCATTTATGAAAAAAACTATACTCATAATAGTACTGGCTGCGCTTTGCCAAAATTTCCGGGCTCTGGCAAGCGTCACACACCATAATAATTACGCCCCTGATTTACCTGATACGTTATCAAAACCTGTAACTGTTGGACAGGCTATAACTGGAAACACATGGAGCGCTCCTTTAAAAATACTACAATCAAATAAAGAGTCTGTACAATCTCTAGAAAAATATCAAGGAAAGGTAATAATACTCGACTTTTGGGCTACATGGTGTGGCTCGTGTATAGAGCATATTCCAGAGTTAAATTCGCTGCAAGTCAAATATAAAAACGACTTAGCCGTAATTCTTGTAAATTCTTATAATACCGGAGATACTAAAGAAAAAGTTGTTCGTTTATTAAAATCTCAAAATAGTGAAATCAAGAATGGCTTATCGTTGCCTTGCATAATTGGCGATACCCTACTTGCTAAAACATTTCCGCATACTTTCCTTCCCCATCTTATTTGGATCGGAAAAGATGGTATCGTAAAAGCAATAACATCTGCTGAAGAAGTTACTACAAAAAACATTGACCTCTTATTGTCAACTAATGGTATTAGTACATACGGGAAGACGGATGAAGCACCTGAAAAACTGCTATACACCGATGAGAATTTGCCCTTAAATAACCTTATAGAATACAGCATATTACTCAAGGGTAAAATTGATGGTGTGGGTGGCGGATCACGGCCAAGAAAAATAAACGATACAGTTCGAGGAATGGTTTTCAGCAATCGTAGCCTTTTCACAATGTATGGAATGGCCGCAGATCGCCTTATCAAAAATTTCACACCTAAAAATATCATATTGGAGGTTGCAGATTCGTCCGTTTTTTTTAAGCCTCATTCAACATCCTTAAAGGAATGGCAGCGCACAAATTTCTATAGTTTAGACATTATTGTTCCGCCAGGACGTTTTGCGAATTTTTACGAATATATGTTGCAAGATCTGAATCGCTATTCAGGATATGTGGGGACAATCGAAACAAGGGAATTATCGTGCTGGGTTCTTCAGAGAACGAATCAAAGGGATTTGTTTTCAACGAAAAGTAACAGTTATATGAATACGTTATTCGAAACGAATAACAGACAACTAAAAAATGCTCCATTAAGAGATCTTTGCGAATGGCTAAATAGCCTCACTCCATCTAATCAACCCGTAATTGATGAAACCGGATATACGGGCATGATTGATATCCAATTCGATAACAATAGCACAAAACTGGATGGTGTCAATGATCAATTAGCCGCTCAGGGCTTACGATTAACTTTCACAAAATTACCACAAGTTGTGCTGGTAATTAAAAAAAATACCTTAAGCAAAGAATCCAAATGAAAATAATTTACACACTTCTTTTTGTGCTGATTTTAAGCACGTTAAAGACGATAGCACAAGTCACGATAACCGGGCATGTTGTTGATGAAACAAACAGGGAGCCACTTTTAGGAGTAACAGTTAAACTTCAAAACAATAAAGCGACGGCATTAAGTGACCGGGATGGGTCGTTCATTATCCGAACTGCTGTAATCCCTGACACTATTAAATTCACCAGCATTGGTTATAAAGTTTTCGTTTTACCAATAATAAAGGAAACGCACCTGCAGGATCTTTTAATTCAATTAAGTCCCGAAACAATGTCTTTAAAGGAAGTAATGGTTTCCACTGGCTATCAAACCCTTCCCAAAGAGAGAGCGACCGGTTCCTTTACCGTTATAAACAATCAAAAATTAAATGAGCAGGTCAGTACTGACATTTTATCTAAATTAGAATCAATCACAAGCGGTTTGACATTCAATCGTACAACAACTCAAACCCCATCTATTAGCATTAGGGGTTTAAGTACAATAAATGGTCCGACATCTCCATTAATTGTTGTTGATAATTTTCCCTATGAAGGTGATCTAACTAATATTAATCCTAATGATGTAGAGAATATCACTGTGCTCAAAGATGCCGCCGCCGCTTCGATTTGGGGAACGCGTGCAGGAAATGGTGTAATTGTAATTACCACAAAAAAAGGCCATTTCAATCAACCACTGCAGATTGACTTAAACGGAAGCATAACTTTAGGTAATAAGCCAGATTTATTTTACACAAAACAAATATCGTCTTCAGACTACATTGATGTAGAAAAAATGTTGTTTAGCAACGGTTATTACGATGGTAAAATAAATGATTCGTCGCACCCTGCTTTAAGCCCGGTTGTTGACTTATTGTTAGCTGCAAGAAATGGAACCATTAGCAGCGCATCAGCGAATAGTCAGATAGATGCGTTACGGAATATAGACGTTCGTAATGATTTTAATAAATATCTATATCGAGAAAGCGTTAATCAGCAATATGCACTTAGCCTTAAAGGTGGAACAATAAATCAATCCTGGCTCTTTTCGACAGGTTATGATAATAACGTAAATAATCTCGCAGCAGGTTATGATCGCTTAAATCTACATTTCCAAAATTCTGTTAATGTCTTAAAAAAATTACAGCTTAATAGTTCTTTCTACTACACTAAAAGTTTAGCAACAAGTGGCAGGCCCGGCTATGGTGATATTACGTCACAAGGTAATAGTTTATATCCATACGCAAGATTGGCTGACAATAACGGGAATCCTTTGGCTATTAATACCGGTTATGATCAGTCTTACATCAATACTGCCGGTAATGGAAAATTACTTGACTGGAATTATTATCCAATAGATGATTACAAGCATATACATAACAAAACAACTATTCAAGATATTATTGCAAATTTCTCTGCAAATTATCAATTTTTGAGTTTTTTAAATCTGAATGTTCAATACCAATACGAGCGGCAAAGCAACAACGCAAACAATTATCAGGATGCGGAAAGTTATCAGGCCCGTTCAATCGTTAATCAATTTATCCAAATCGATCCATCAGGAGCCGTCACTTACTTAGTTCCGCGCGGAGGGCTGCTTGACTTTTCAAATCAGCTAATTGAATCAAATAATATTAGAGCGCAATTCAATTTGAATAAAAGTTGGTCAAAACATGAGATCAATGCCATAGCCGGGTCCGAAATCAGAAGTGTAAATACGAACGGTAATGCAGACCGCCTATATGGATATGATGGCCAGAATTTAACTTATGGCAATGTTGATTTAACCAACCCCTATCCCTCCTTTATAGATGGGTCGCTCACGTATATACCTGATATGAAAAGCCTTACAGACACCCACAATAGGTTTGTATCTGTTTTTGCTAACGGAGCATATACCTATGACGGCAAATATACTTTTTCAATTAGCGGGCGCAGAGATGCTTCTAATCTTTTTGGTGTAAATACAAATAACCGATGGAATCCCCTTGGTTCAGCTGGATTAGCATGGGATATTTCGAGTGAGTCATTTTATAAAATATCCTGGTTGCCATATCTTAAAGCCAGGTTAACGTATGGTGTTAGTGGCAATGTTGATCTATCCAGGACAGCCGTTACAACAATCCGATACTCTTCGACTTCACCATATACTCAAACACCTGTAGCTGTTTACAGTAATTATGCAAATCCTGACCTTCAGTGGGAAAGAACAGCTATGTTAAATTTAGGAGTTGATTTTAAAATAATTAATGAACGGCTAAGTGGAAGTGTTGAGTACTATCAAAAGAAGGGCACAAATTTATACGGCAGTTCTTTAATAGATTATACATCAGGAATTGGTACTACGATTACAAAAAATGCAGCATCAATGAAAGGCCATGGAGTTGATTTAGTATTGAACTCAGTAAATACTACCGGCAATCTGAAATGGACTACCAGTTTCAATTTAAGCTTTTATAACGACAAGATCACATCATACTATTTAGATGATGATGCGGCAAATGAATTTATCGGTCCCGGTTATTTTGTGTCCGGGCTTGTAGGCAAACCTGTGTATTCTATTTTGTCGTTTAGATCGGCGGGGTTAGATCCACAAACGGGTGATCCAAGAGGATATATCAACGGAGTTGTTAGTAAGGATTATAATGAGTTGTATTATAACAGCAAAATTGGTGACTTAGTATATAGTGGTTCTGCCTTACCTACAAAATTTGGCTCAATTGGAAATACATTTAACTATAAAAGTGCATTTGTATCAGTTGTTATAACTTATAAACTGGGTTATTATTTCAGGCGAGCATCTATTGATTACTCGAATTTATTTGTTAATGGTCAGGGAAATTCTGACTATGCTCTACGCTGGCAAAAGCCCGGCGATGAGTTACGGAAAAAAGTACCATCAATGGTCTATCCGGATGTTCCAGAACGTGATTTTTTTTATAACGGTTCCCAGGATCTGGTTGAAAAAGGAGATCATGTAAGGCTTCAGTATATAACTGCCGGGTACGAATTTAACAGAAAGAGATTCCCATTGCTTCCGGTGAAATCATTGCAATTATATGCTAACTTAAGTAACCTCGGCATAATTTGGGCTGCCAATAAATATCACATTGATCCCGACTATTACTATAGTAATAACACCCTTAGGCCGCCACTTACCATTTCAGTTGGACTAAGATCATCTCTTTAATCACTTTATATCATTTTAATATTAATATGAAAAAGATTTTATATTGTTTAACTCTTACACTCATTGTATTTAGCCTGGGATGTAAAAAGTACCTTAATGAAAAACCCGATACAAAGCTGGAAATTCCAACCAGCTTAACAGATTTTCAGGCTTTGATTGATAATGTTTCAATTATGAATTTTGGTCCAAGTGCTGGAGAAACGTCTGCCGACAATTACTATTTAACGGATGCAGATTATGCTTCTCTATCACAAGACAACTATAAAAGGGAATACACATGGCAAAATGACTACCTGTTTTCCATTCTTGGTAATAATGATTGGTTTAATACCTACAGGCCAGCTTTTACCAGTAACACCATCCTGCAGAATTTAAGCCTGTCAAACTATTCTTCTGCAAGTCAAAGTACATATAATAATGTTAAGGGAGAAGCGTACTTTACAAGGGCTCAAGCATTTTTTCAGGCAGCCGATTTATGGGCGCAAGCCTACGATGTTAATACAGCTGGTTCACAATTAGGGATACCGTTGAGATTAGGGACAGATTTTAATGAGAAATCTACGAGAAGTACATTGGAAGAAACGTATGATCAAATCATTAGCGATATTAGATCCTCAATTAAATTATTGCCGGTTACACCAGCACATGTGATCCGGCCCTCTAAGCCCGCCGCTTACGCGTTACTTGCAAGGGTTTATTTGGCCATGAGGAAATACAACGAAGCTGGCCTATATGCTGACTCATGCCTTCAAATTTATAACACATTAATTGACTATAATACACTTTCCACAAGTGCAGCTTATCCTTTTAAACAATTTAATCCTGAGGTTATTCGCGAAAATAAAACCCCCGTTCCAATGCCTCTCAATAACTCACGCGCGAGAATAGATACCTTATTGTATTCATCTTATGCAAACAATGATCTTCGAAAAACTTTATTTTTCAAATCAAGCACTAACGGAACTTTTGTTTTCAAAGGTAGTTATGAAGGTGGCAGCAATCTTTTTTCAGGAATAGCAACGGATGAGATCTACCTGATAAGGGCTGAATGTTATGCACGTTCAGGCAGCATTACTAATGCGATGAAAGACCTGAACAACTTATTGATTAATAGGTTTAAGACTGGTACGTTTACTCCGTTAACGGCTGCAAACTCATCTTCAGCATTGAGTATTATCCTTGCTGAAAGGCGTAAAGAACTTCTTATGCGCGGACTACGTTGGATGGATATCAAGCGGCTTAATAAGGATGGTGCCAATATTACTTTAAAACGGCGTGTTAATGGGCAAACTTATACTTTACAGCCTAACGACTTGAGGTATGCATTGCCAATCCCGGAGGATATTATTCAAATTACGGGAATGGAACAAAATCCAAGATAATTTGAGAACGGCAATCAAAGAATTGCCGTTCTCAATTAAATTAGTCTCTTACTTCGTCCGCGTTATCCCGGATAGCAGTACTGCTATTGGCGTTTAAATAAGTTTGAAGGTCACCGTCTACTGTAATATAACAAGGAACAGCAGAGCCGGAACAGCTGGTCGGTACAGGATGGGTGGCATCAACCTTTGTGTAATTGGCAGCGCTTTTATCCTGGGATAACATGGTGCCGTTGAATATCCACTGCGCTGTCGCAAATTTGTGTTTATGTACAGGTTTAAATGCGCTTTGAGTAAAAGCTATAACTGTTCCTAAAACGATAGCTAACATTGAAATATTTAATCTTGAATTTTTCATAATGTTTAATGCTTTATTTGATCAAAAAGCATCCATAAAAACTTTAATTTTTAAATAATGTTAAATGCCTACTCTGTTTTCGGGTTTTCGGCTCCTCCTGTGCTATCTCCCGACGGTAAACTATTGTCGAAATAAGCAATCTTAAATTCATCGATATTTGGTCACCATCCTCCTTTCTCTGCTAATAGTGAATATGCCAAGGATACTTAACAGCAAAAAGAAGAGGTTGAAAAATAGGTGATTCTTCCAGCCAAGGGATTTAATGACGCCTCCGCACGAACAGGGCACACGGCCGTAGTAACCCAAAAGTACGAGGGCAATATAACCGGTAAATAGGATCATTAATACCGTTGATAGGTACAAGCCTGCTAAACGTGTTTGCTCGAATAATAACAGCAGGGCAGCAATTATTTCAATGCCCGGTAATGTCCATATCAGAACCGTGGCTAATGCATGCGGAAGGGCTTGATTATACATCTGCCCTTTGAATTGTTCAAAATCAAACAACTTGCTCATAGCAGTATATACAAAAAGAAGTATTAGCAAAAAGATAATTATATCAAAAAAATAGAAGCGTTTCATAGACAAAAGATGATAGACCAAATCTATGTCTACTTACTTTACTTTAATAGTAAGTATATCACCAATTGCTGTTAGTTTATCACTAATTAATGTTATAAAATCACTTTTTATTGTGATTTTTTTTGTTCTTTGGAGATAATACGGGTGAGGTTTTCCCTGGTCATCTGAAGATATGAGGCGATGATCCATTGTGGAACATGGGCGAACACCTCCGGGTGCTCCTTCCGGAAAAGTTGATAGCGGTGTTTTCCTTTCATGGCATGAAGTTGATGCGTTTTATACTCTTTTTGTAGAAAGCGCCGGTTGATTATGCCGACAAGCTTAATCGTTTCAGGATACTCACGCATGAACTGTTCAATCTTTAAGTAATTACAAGATGATAGTTCGCTATCAGTTAACAGTTCAATATATTCTTTTGAAGGCTGCTTCAGAAATCCTGCATAAGAGAAAATCACCTCGCCTGGATGCCAAAATCTAAGGGTATGTTGCTGACGTTGCTCATCATAAATATAGCCCCGTGCCATACCGCTAATTAGAAACCACAGTCGGTTCTCGGTCTGATCTTCACTCTGAATAATTTGGTGGGGCTTATAATGCTCCCTTGAAAGATTTATTGAAAGCTCCCTGCGCAATCCTTCAGATAGATCAGTAATACTTTCTAAAAAGCTGATAAATGGTTCTGTATTCATTTACAGAGAATTTAATTCGCAATAGGGTTAGGTTATCGCCTCGGCGAAATCCTCAAAAGCGTTTCAAAAATAAGTACCCAAAAAATAAAAAAATGGGACATGCGAAAAATATTGCCTAATAATTAAGAAAATATTAAATAAAACTTTACATGTCCCAACTTTTTAAAAAATGTACTCTTATTTTAGGTGCATAAAACCTTATACCTTATGAACATACCATATGAAAAAGCCAGTTTTAAGGATTTTGAGAACATTGAGGGTTTGGATGCTTATGCTACTGCAGAAGAGTTTACAAAGTATTTAGATTTCTTGAAAGTTAACGGACATCTTAATTACAGGATTGAATCACTATCTCCTTGTGGTCCTGAAATGGATTTGCTTTTACCTGGTGATGATGTGCCCACACGCTGCGTTTGCCTGGTATCAAACGACTACCTCAGCTTCAGTCAGCATCCTCAGATAAAGGCGGCTGTGATAGATGGTGTCCAGCGCTTCGGAACCGGATCTGGCGCATCGCCCGCGATTGGGGGGCATTTTGTTTACCACCAACAACTGGAGGAAAAGATTGCTGCCTTTTACAGAAAAAGCAATGCAATACTTTACACAACCGGTTATACGGCCAATAGCGCTACCCTGCAATGTTTATTACATAAAGAAGACTTGGCCATCTTAGATATGGCTGTCCACGCCAGTGTTTATGAGGGGTGCCTGACTACCAATGTAAAAACCTTCTTGCACAACAACATGCAGATGCTGGAACAAGTTCTTAAAAACGCTCAGGATAAATACCGGACAAAAATGGTGATCATCGATGGCGTCTACAGTCAGGACGGTGATATCGCTGAACTCAATGAAATTATTAACTTGACCCATAAATATGGTGCTTATTTAGTAATAGACGATGCTCATGGCATAGGTGTAATAGGTGATACAGGTCGAGGAGTAATTGAGATGTATAACGCCTTCGACAAAGTGGACATTATTACCGGAACTTTTAGTAAGGCGCTGGGAAACATCGGAGGTTATGTAGTCGCCAGCTCTGAGATCGTAACTTATTTAAAATTTCAGTCTAAGCAACATCTTTTTTCTACTACAGCTACACCGGCAGTCATGGGTATTCTAAAGGCTATTGATTTGGTGGACAATGAACCTGAGTGGCGCTTAAAGCTTTGGGATAATATTCAGTTTATTAAAGCCGGGTTGATAGAATTAGGATTTGATGTTGGCACAACGGCCTCTGCAGTCATTCCTGTTAAAGTCGGCGATATTCCAAAAACATTGGAAGCAGGCCGGCTTTTATTAAATCTCGGTGTCTACGCTAACCCGATTATGTACCCGGCGGTTTCTAAAAAGAACTCCCGCATTAGATTAAATATCATGGCTGGTCATACTAAAGAGCAATTAACCAAAGTGTTAGAAGCATTCAAAATAGTTGATCAGCAACTAAATATTTCAGGTAAACAAACCGTATAGCTATGATTGAAGCAATATTTGAAGATAGGGCGCACATCATTTCTTTGTTAGCAAAAGCTTTTAAAGATAATCAAAGTGTGAATTATATTGTTCGGGAGGACAATGACAAAGCAGCGCATATTCAAGCGTTGATGGAATATTCATTTGACATGTGCTTTCATTATGGTGAAATTTACCTATCTGATGATAAGTCAGCTTGTGCATTATTACTTCCTCCCAAATGTAAGCGTACTGATATGAGATCGGTGTGGTTAGACATAAAGTTAGTCTTTAATGCTATTGGGGTTAGTCGAATTGGAATAGCCTTAAAGCGTGAGAATGCTATTAAAGAAAAGCAACTCAAAGGTAACATTCAATATTTGTGGTTTATAGGTGTTGATACCACTCTTCAGCATCGAGGAATAGGCAGCAACTTGCTGAATGAGATTTTAGAAAAATCAGATTTAGAAGGAATGCCAGTTTGCTTGGAAACGTCAACGTTGAAGAATTTGCCCTGGTATGAAAAGTTTGGATTTGAAGTTTATGATAAGTTGAATTTGGGCTATCAACTATATTTTTTACAAAGGAAACCTCGTAGTTTATAAGAAGATGCTCGTATTCGGGACGCAGATCCACATTGTTACGTTTATCTTCATACTGCTGGAAATGGGTATGTTTATTTTTCAGCTTTTTTATTATTTGTTCCGGCCACAAGATCTCCAAAGAAAACTTTATCTGATCTTGTTAGCGTTAATGTTATTTTACAATATAACAGGGGGACTTTTTCCTGACCCGACCATTCATATCGATATAAGCATTCAGGAGATGGTTGCTTATGGTAGTGGTTTTTTAATGGCCTGTTATTTTCCTTATTACTTTTATAAAGCTTTTGATTTACCCACTCTCCGCTGGCACGCCTATTTTGGCGTTCCGCTCTTTTTGTTTTTACCTTATGTTATCTTCTTTATCATCATATACGCTATCAATGGCAATCTCAACGTAGATATTAAATATGGAATGATTGCCCCGTTTATTTACGCTCTCGTTCTGCTATGGGTTATGTTCATGGCTATCCGTAATAAGCATCGGAAAGAAAGAAATCAAAGTAAATATTTCGAAGAAATATTTATGTATGGTGCGGTTACGCCCTGGGCTTCCCTGGCATTTTTTGGCTTGGTGGAAAGCAGCCAATTAATTGAAGTTTTATGTACTAACACCGGAATTATTGGAATCACAATATTGTTTATCTGGAGATCGGTAAAAAGTGCGAGACAGGAATATGAAAGGCTGCTACAACTGGGAGAACATCAAACCAGCACAGAGGTTTTTGAGGCAATGTGTCGATTTTACAAATTGACAAGTCGGGAAATTGAAATTGCGTTGTTGGTTCGCCAGGGCTTAAGTCACAAAGAGATTTCGGATAAGTTGTTTATAGCGCTAAAAACTGTGGAGAATCATATCCACAACATTTATGAAAAAACACGGGTAAAAAATAAAGTTGCTTTAATTAAAAAACTGTCTCATAACGGCTAACAATTTTCATAGTGGATTTCACCTATTATTTCTAAATAAGGGAAAACACCTATTGTAAACAATAATTACCACAATCACATTTGCCTTAACTATAAGGTTAAAATACCAGCATTTCGGTTAAAATAATCTAAAAGTGCCTAACAAGCAAGTGACGCCTATTCGCAATTATATTATGTTTTAAATTACTATAATGTGTATGGTGGAACTGTTAACACAATTATTTAAACTATGGGAAAATTCTCATAGTCTTAATCTTGATAATGACTGCCGTGAAAAGCTGATTGATGATTGGTCAAAGTTATGTTGGCGGATACAAATTCAAATGCTTTTGGAACCGGCTGAAAAAGCTGCTTACATAAATGCGATAGCTGCGTTAAGTGAACAGATATATATCGTATATCGGAAAAATGCAGACGCTGATTATTTACGTAAAATACTTTCAGATTTAGAGTCGTTACTTGAAGATCGGGATCAGTCAACTATGTTTAAGGTCAGCCATTTCAAATCAGTAATCGCTGCCGAAGGGAGAAATATTATTTTTTCTATGAAATATAGGGAAATCAATATTGATTTGATTAACATCTTGCAATTCGCGTTTAATGACATAAACAGAAATTATCCCATTTCAAAAAGAACTACTGATTACCTACAAGCATTTTCATTTTGGATCAGCCGTCAACGTTTGTTGACCGCAGATCAGTTGATAGAACACCTAATCCTTATCAACTTCAATCATCCTCAGCTTGTAGAATATATTGTTAAGTTTTACGAAATAGCCGAATACCCAACTACATTGGAGCAATTATATGCAATGCAAAAATCCTTAATGGAAAAACAACGCCATTTCGAATACTTAAATCTGCTTTCATCAGAAACCCTTTTTTCTGGCAGTTCAACCATTATAAACTATTTACTTGACCTGGTTAGGGTCGATTTGGAATTTGTCCGTAAACAAATGAAGCGTCACCTGGTAGAGGGCAAAATGAGAGATTCACTACAACTTCCTCCTTCTTCAATTATCAATAAAAAAAGGCTTACCAAATGGCCGTCAGATAAGTCTGATTTGATCGAACTCGCTTATGCCATGTATATCTATATGCGCAAAAGAGGTGCACTGATAACAATTACCATGCTGGTTAAATGGTTTGAAGATGCATTTGGTGTTAACTTATCAAGATATTCACATCGTTTCGCAGAAATCAAAATGCGTAAATCTACCCGCCCCTCGAAATTTTTGGATACAATGGTTAATGAATTTCTTGATTATATTGAAAACAGCGATGCTTTTCAAACAGATTCATAATTGTAATTTAGGTTATTTAAAAACTTGTGACTGAATATAAAAGTTCAGATTCAATCACGTGCTTTATTGTCTGAAGGAATACTGACTAAAGCTAAATCTGTAGAAGAAAAATTATTTCCGGGGCATATATATAATGATGCAGGCGCCGATCACGGCTACCAGTGCACCGATCACATCCCAACGGTCGGGTTTGAACTCATCGACTTTCCAGGCCCAGATCAGCGCCATAAGAATGAAAATACCGCCATAGGCTGCATAGACCCTTCCAAAGTTGGCGGTTTGCCAGGTAGCGACAACGCCGTACAATGCTAATATTAAGGCGCCAATGATGCCCCACCATATAGGTTTGCCTTCTTTTAGCCATTGCCAGACAAGGTAGCCACCACCGATTTCAAAAACGCCGGCAAGTATGAAGATAAATAGTGATTTTAGATAATTCATAATTCCAATTCAGATGCAATAAACCCTTTTACACCCTTTGCTCCGGTGATCTTTAGCCACGCTGTTTGGTCGTTTCTAACGTCGATGCTAAAGTTAAAAAAATCACAGCACTGGCGCTCGGTCTTGATAAAATCGGTTAGTAGATCAATTTGATGGTCACTGCCTTCAAAACGGTATGCGTAACCATTGGTTAGCTCTTTTTTTTCTTTAATCAGCTTTTTGATCGTTGCAATGACCGTAGTTTTCCTTTTTTGCAGTTCAGGTGTTGTAAGCTTACAGATCATCGTTTTTTTAGTCATTGTAACAGGCATCTTGAGTTTATTGGTTTGTGCGAAACTGTTACCGTAAATGCAAAGGCAACATAGCAGTATAAGGCTAATTTTATTCATAACTTTTAAATTATATTTACAAATATAAACCGTGGAGTATAGTCCACTGTCAAGGTTTATTTTATAAAAAATGCTGATAGGAGAATTGGTTGCAAAAACAGGCTTTAGCCGGGATACCATCCGCTTTTACGAAAAGCAGGGGCTAATCATTATTGATCGTAAAGAACGGCGCAATAATAATTACAAGGAATACTCTGATGCAATTCTGCAAAAGTTACTGGTGGTTAAAAAACTTAAGGGGTTTGGCTTTACCTTGAATGAAACTTTAGATTATTTGGAATTAATTGACAATAATGCCGCGTCTTGCGCAAGTGTAACCGATAAGGTAAATGAGAAAGTAAAGCAAATCGAGCAAAAAATAACCGAACTGCTGGAACTGCGCAATTCAATGATTAATATGGTAACAACCTGTATTAATTGCTGTGAGCCTGCTAATCCGGAGGATAACTGTCCAATATTTACGGACTAATCAAGTGAAATTTTCAAACCTCACAGGACGGAAATAAGCAAATTCTTAATTTTAATTTTAAGCTACACCGCCGCCTTTCAACCCTTTTCAAGAACATCACTTTATTTAACATAACTTTTCCGGCCTTTCAGAAACATCATAATTATTCTGGAACGGATTGTGTTTTGCATAACCTTATTCACTGCATCGGTAATTTCAAACAATGAAAAGTTTTAAGCGCCGCGCTCATGTTATTTGCTTTTCTGAATATAATGGGAAATATTTTCTTGATTTTATCGAGAAACAGCTGTTCTTTCCAGCGCAGTTTCGTTAGAGTAACCCATGCATTTAAAAGTTTGCGATTATCATCAAATTATGCGATATTTGGTTAAGCTTCAGTTATAAAATTATTCGTTGTCCGTTCTTATAAATTGTCGCCCGCAAATGTTTTTGATAAAATTGTCCGATAATTGTCGGTTTAAAAATATCTGCTGCAAAGTAACTGATTTTAAGTTACTTATGATTAATTAGCATCCGACTGAAAATCCTTGTGTCACTGGTTCGATCCCAGTTGGTACCACAGCAAAAAAAGAAGGTCATTTTTCGATAAGAAGATGGCCTTCTTTCTGTTTAAAGGCATCTTTTTCTCTCCGACTAAATATTGATTGACTTTCTCTTTGCACTGTATTTATTTAAACAGCCTTACTTCCATTTAAATACCTCATTAACAATATATTAATAATTCACTAACAAATTGTTTATGATATATATTATTTGTAAGTTTATGTAACCAATTGCATTATTTATGGTGATAAAATTTTAGGCATTATTTTGTCTTACCTGGCTCTTTTACCAAGAAGTTGTCGCCCGCCAAATAAAACCGCTACCAGACGAAGTAAAGCCTTATATCATATTAAACCTTAAGCATTATGAATAAGATTTTAGTTTTCGCAGCTTTATTTAGCTTCCTGATTTTTGGATGTAAGAAAAAAGAGAAGCCGTCCGAGGCAGGCCTCTCGGGTGTATATGAACTTGAAAAACAAGTGCTTGATCGAGGAGGCAAAGACTCTGTTATTAAACGAACGCAAATTAAAATCTACACAGATCATAACTATTTATACGCCAGTATAGTTCCTGATTCATCTGTTGGGTTTGGTGTGGGCACTTATACACTTGACTCGGCTAACCGACTTAAAGAACATAGTATTTACACCAGCAGAGCGCTCGACTCATCCCTAACGTATAATCTTGAGGTTACAAAAAAACCTGATGGTTATAGCCAAGTGATTCCCGACTTTGCCACGGTAAAAGGTATAAAATATGCATTGAAGGAAGATTATAAAAAACTCCCACCGGCGGATAGCTCAGTACTTGACGGCTTGTGGAAAATGGAAAAAACCTACACGATAAAAGGCAAAGACACAATCCCAACTGATGTAACGCAGTATAAAATATTTTGGGGAGGGCATTTTATTTTCGTCCACAGGCTCGCTCAAAACAAGGAAAAAACCATCTTTAAAAATGGGTTTGGCACCGGGGTATTTACTTTTAGTAATGATACGCTTAGGGAAGAAGAGCAAATATCAAATTACCGGCTTCTTCAGGGTAACAAATTTACTGTTAAAGTTACGATGAATGGTCATGACCAATATACCCAGGTGATTAATAGTGCTACAAATGGCCAATCTGTAGAAATCTACAAGCGAGTCAAATAAAAATTCTTTATTTAACCTTGTGTCGCTGGTTCGATCCCTGTTGGTGCCACAGAAAAAGAAATCCTCTTAGTTAACGCTAAGGGGATTTTTTGCTTCTTGCAAATATCAATCTATTTTCATTAACTTTGTATTTCAAAGTACTTTTATAAACATAAATTGCAGGTAATCATGCGCGTTTCTACCACACTCGATCAATTGCACTCTTTGGCAAAAGGAAATAAATGGATGCAGCTTTTTGCTACTTTTAACAGGATAATGCTGGCGGCCGGTTTTTTTATTGCCGGTAGTGTTAAAATTATGGGTGAGCGGTTCGCCAGTGGTTTATCGTCCAACCAACCAATGGGCCATTATTTAGAAGCGTTGCACCATACAGGTTATTATTACACTTTTATTGGCATTTTGCAGGTGGCAGCCGCTATCCTGTTATTGATTCCCCGTACCCGACTCCTGGGGCGTTAATCTATTTTCCTATTATACTGAACATCTGCATACTGGCCTATGCCGTCAGGTTTGAAGGCACCCGCATCACCACCTTAATGGCATTTGCCAACTTATATTTGCTGGGGTGGGATTATGACCGTTTAAAATTCATTTTGCCATTCAAGCAAAAAAACAGCTATACAACGCAACCTGAAATACGGAGTAACAAGTTTCCGCTCGTGTTTTTTGGAGGCGTTTTTGCAACAATAGCCGCGGTAATAGTAATTAACCAGTTTATATATGATATCCGTCCGGGCAATTCATTAATGGAATGCAATAATGGATGTACCGGAAATGCCAAGCCGGAAGCTTGTAAGGTTTTTTGCGACTGTGTACATAACCTGGGTAAACCAATGGACAGTTGCCTGGCCCAATATGATAAAGTTCCGGTTAAAACTATCCAGCCATCGGGCACAGGCAATCCAAAACATAGCAGGTGAGCAATGATTGTTATTCTATCATTGCCTCACCAAGCATCCCATGCTGTTGTACGGCCGGTGATTTGTATGTAATAATATTGGATTAATTAGATCGCTTTTTAGCATCAAATTTGTCGCTTTAGCGTATTTTTGAATATGTGGCATCCTTTTTATGCCGCCGGCTATGAAAAAGAAGACGGAAAAGAAGTATATAATTAAGACATGGCGAAACATGAAACGCCATCTCCGCTCTTTTGTCAAAAACGGCGAACAGGAAGATTTGCATCGTTTTCGCACCGGGGTAAAAAAACTACGGGCGCTTTTGATCTTGGGAGACAGCGCGGCAAAGGATGCTGTGCTGGAGAAACGCTTCAAACCTGTTCGTAAGATATTTAAGCAGGCCGGCGAAATCAGGAATGCCTATATAAACCAGGAATTGGGCAAAGCAGTTGGTGAAAACACCGATTTTATCCGGGAGCAAGAGCAAATCATGAAAATCACCACCCGGGCATTTAACACCGATAAGGATCAGCACCGGGCTTGGCTCCGAAAAACACGCCGCAAACTGCTGAAGCAGATCAGGCCGATCAGTAAACATCACCTCTCCCTATATTACAGGCAACGACTGGAAATTATTGCTACAGCCTTAAGCCGCCCCCGTTTTAATGAGGAATTGCATACCTGCCGTAAACAACTGAAGGTACTTCTTTATAATTACCCCCTGGCTGGCCCGGAACTGGACCTCACTTTTAATGAACCTTATCTTGACCTGGTGCAGGCAGCCATCGGCGACTGGCATGACAATGAACTGGCCATCGCACTTCTTTCAACCACGGCGAATACCCGGAACAGCAAAGAGACACTCAAAGGACTAAAGAAGCAGGCCACCGTGCTTAAAAGACAACTCACCACACTCACCCGGAATTTCCGCGAACAGGCAAGTCCACCGGCCGCAATTTAACTATAGCGTAAAGATGTAAAAAAGTACAAATTCGAATTACCCTATTATAGGATACCTATAAAAATCGGGCTGTTGACATATACAAATGGCTTAAGAAATCGGTGTTGTATGTTAACATTTGCCTGCTGGCATATATTGAGTGCAAAGCCTGATGCCTTAATTGATGGAAAAGCACAACTTCAGACCCTCTCTTCTTCTTTTTTTCGGAGATGGCTATTAACGCTGTTTCGTTTTTTTAGCGGTAACACGAAGAAAAAAGTCGATCCCATTCGGGCCTCACTTTCTACCCAAATGCGGCCCCCATGCCGTTCAATAATCTCTTTGGTAATATATAACCCCAAGCCCAGGCCAGTAATGCTACTGTTTACATCTTTTGCACGATAAAACTGGCTGAATATGTGGCTGATATTTTCCTCATTGATGCCTATACCGTAATCTTTAACAGATACCTGAATTTCCGTTTCTGACCTTTTTGCTGATACTTCAATTCTATCAGATTCCGGCGAATATTTGATCGCGTTGGTGACCAAATTGGTTAGTACCTGATCCAGCCTCATTT
This sequence comes from Mucilaginibacter metallidurans, assembly GCF_003286435.2. Taxonomy (NCBI): domain Bacteria; kingdom Pseudomonadati; phylum Bacteroidota; class Sphingobacteriia; order Sphingobacteriales; family Sphingobacteriaceae; genus Mucilaginibacter; species Mucilaginibacter metallidurans. The sequence goes on along the minus strand of NZ_CP043449.1, from coordinate 7,183,890 downwards.
TATCCCCTTCTAAAATCATTTCTCCACTTTCTTCGAAATAAATTTCATGTGATGTGTATGCTTCCCGGATAGCTTCAAGGTTTTCTTTGATAAGCCCCGTAAAATCAAATTCTTCAAAATAAAACTGCAATTTTCCCGATTGTATTTTTGAGATATCAAACAAGTCATTGATCAGGGCATTCAGCTTTTTTAACTGGGTTATAGCTTTTGCAACAAAAGGCCGGTTTACATCAATTACCTTTCGTTCCAGCAGTTGTAAAAAACCGCTCATAGAAGTGAGAGGGGTTCGCAATTCATGGGAAGCCAAAGCGATAAACTCATCTTTTTTCTGACTCAGCTCCTTTACTTCTGTAAACAGCCTGGAATTATCGAGTGCCACTGCCGCCTGGGAAGCCAGGCTAACCACGATGTCTTCATGCTCCTGCAGGAAAACCCCAGCTTCCGGGTGACCAAAGAATAAGCCACCAACAACATTGCCTGAACTGCTTATAACCGGCACGGCCAGGTAGCTTACCACCGGCAGATGCCCCTCGGGCATTCCAAAATACGGCGCATTTTGTCCATACCTGGGGTCTTTCGTTATATCATCTACCCTTAGTACGCCTTCAACGCTAAATGTGTGATGGAAAACTGCCGTATTCCGGGGCATTCCGAAATTTTCAAATGCCTCTTTTGGTGCGCCCGACAAAGAGTACAACATATAGGCTTCGCCGTCCTGATTGATGGTATTATAAAAAAATACGCCAAAAGTGGCACCGGTAATTTGTGTAGTGGCATCCGTTACTTTTTGCAGGATAGATTCGGTATCAAGTTTCTCCGAAATGGCTTTCCCTATAGTATTCAGGATCTTCAATTTTTCCGCCTGGTGTCGGATAGCCGTTTCGGCTTTTTTTGCGGCTGTAATATCCCTGGCGATCTTTGATGCACCAATAATGGTTCCATGCCGGTCCTTTACCGGTGAAACTGTAAGAGATATATCAATGGCGCTTCCATTTTTGTGCAGCCTAACTGTTTGAAAATGATCAACTTTATTACCGTTCCTGATGTTTTCAATGATGATATCCTCTTCGGACAGCCTGTCACGAGGAATGAGAATAGATATATGTTTACCGATAGTCTCTCTTTCCTGGTAACCAAAAATCTTTTCGGCACCACCGTTCCAGGTAGTGATGATCCCGTTAAGGGTTTTGCTAATAATGGCATCATCAGAATTTTCAACAATTGCAGCCAGCATGCCCCGTTTCTCTTCTGTATCTCTTTCGTCAGTCACATCACGCATAATGTGTGATGCTCCAATAACCTCCCCCTCTTCATTTTTTATTGGGGAAATGGTAAGTGATACCGGAAAATCGACATGTAGTTTGTCGTTGCGGACAGTATATAAGTGGTTTACTCTTTCACCTGACCATACACGTTCAAGAATAGCCAGTTGTTCCTGACGGACGCTTTCGGGGATCAGGCCAAGGATGTTCTGCCCTAACAACACCGGGGCCGGGCATCTAAACATTTTTTCAGCAGCCGTATTGCAATTTAAAATAATATAGTCAAGATCATGGCTCAATACCGCATCTTCCATTCCTTCAAAAATGGCGGTTAGTGTGAAGAGGTCAGGTAATAAGTTATTCTTCATGAAAAGCTACCTTCTTTTTGCGCTGCCTGTAAATATCTGTCTTATGTAGATGTGTGGTTATACATCTTATTAAATCATTGAAAACTCAACAGGCCGTTTCGATGCAGAATTAACAGGGATCGGCAAAAAAGGTTTTAATAACTGTGTATGCGGCGTTATCTTGTTATACAATAGCTAACGTTTATTCCTTCGTTAATGATCAGAAAATAAAACCTATGAATGCTGTTGCTTGCGTTTGTATTCACTTGGCGTACAGCCATATTTTGCTTTAAAAACCGTGGAGAAATAGTTTGGCGTAGAGAAACCCACCATATAGGTTATTTCGGATATCGGATACCCTTCATTCATTAACAAATATTTCGCTTTTTTTAGCCGGCGGTTTAATATGTAATCAGAGATGCTGCAGCCAAGCAACGCTTTAACCTTTCGGTAAAGCTGGATCCTTGAAACACCTATCAGTTTACATATTTCATCAACGCTAAAGTTTTCATTCGCTAAATTCTGTTCTACAATACCCGCAAAATCATTCAGGAATTTTTTGTCAAGGGCTTTTGATACAGGTACAGTTGATTTACTTACATCGCTGGTAAAATGTTCTTTAAGTGTTGCCCGGCTTTTGATCAAATTCTTCACGGTCGCGAGTAAATAATCAAAATTAAATGGCTTAACAATGTAGGCATCGGCCATGCAAGTAATCCCATCTATCTGTTGTTCAACACTGCCTTGTGCCGTTAAAAGAATAATAGGGATGTGCGAGGTACGTACATCAGTTTTTAGTTTTACTGTTAACGTTTTGCCAGACATCCCCGGCAGCACCACATCAGATATGATCAGGTCTGGAACACGCTCAAAGGTTTCATTTAATCCGCTTGTGCCATTATCCGCTGTAAATATCTCATAAGTAGTTCCCAATTTTTCACATAGGTAGTTCAGCAGGTCCTTATTATCTTCGATGATCAATATGGATTGCTCCCTTGGAGTGCCGAATATTTGCCCTTCATCCGTTAATGTAACAGGTGCAGCCAGGTCTGTAACATAAATTTTTGCCCGCTCTTCAAGATCTGTTTGTTTTGTGTTTATATGCTCATGCAAAGTTTGGCCAAAATGACCATTTCCTAACAGCAGGTTAATGGTAAAAGTTGTCCCTTCCCATTTTTTACTCCTAACTTCGATACTGCCATGATGCAGGGACACGATTTCTTTTGACAGTGCAAGCCCTAATCCGGATCCTCCTGAAGAGCTGTTTTCGGCCTGGTAAAACTGCTCAAAGACATGGGTGGTGTCCTGCGGCTCCATACCTATCCCGTTATCCTGGATGGCAATATCAACGGAGTTATCATCTCTGTTTTTGAAACTTACCTGGATACGGCCATTGTCGCTGGTGAACTTCAGCGCATTAGCTATGATATTAAAAAACACCTTATCTAACAGGTTAACATCATACCAAACAATTATCTGTTGCTCATCGCTTACCAGGCTCAGGCTGATATTGCGTTTCTGTGCATTTTCCTGAAAGCTGGTGATGATCTCCCGGGCAAACTCAACAATATTATTGGGCGATACATTGATCTGTTGTTTATCATATTCTATTTTACGGTACTCGATCAATTGGTTAACCAGGCGTAGCAAACGGTATACGTTTTTATGGATCAGTTTCAGGCTTTTCCCTGCAACCAGGTTTAGCTTTTCATTACTCATCATATCTTCTACTGGCGAGAGGATAAGTGTGAGCGGCGTACGGAATTCGTGAGAAATATTAGTGAAAAATTGCAATTTAGCCTCCGTAGCTACTTCAGCCTTTGCCGACATCTCGATCAGCTGGTTACGCTGTTGCAGAATTTCATTATTTTTTGCCTCCAGGCTTTTGTTGATCTTCCGGTTTTCCATGAGCCAGTAAAATGCAAGACCGCCAAAAACAATAGCTAACACCAGCGACATTACAATTACATTTAAAACCAATTGCTGGCTGTTGTACACCTCACGCTGCTCAGTCAATAATGTTCGTTGCCGTTCAATATCTTTCTGCTGACTGCTGATCTTGCTCCATTGCATTTTCATTAACTGTACATTGGCAGAGTCAATAACAACCGACTGTAGCAGGTTTTCCCTGGCAAACGACTCTTTATTCAGGATCCTGAAAGCGGTCATAATTGCTTCTTTACCCCCCGTAGGATATAGCATACTGGCATTGATAGTTTTTGAAGCAACCATTTGCAAGCCACCTCCATGCCCGGGCAAGGCATCAACGCCCAACACTTTGGTGCCATGAATTTTAAATTTGTCAAGCACCTCTCTGGTCCCGAGGGCCATTACGTCGTTATGTGCAAATATTACATCTGCATTTTTTATAACAGGCGCTATCCTGGTCAATTGTTTTTTAGCGCTATCCTTTAACCAATCGCCATATATCCTGTCGGTTATATTAATGTCAGTGTATTTCCTTAAACCGTCGGAAAAGCCGCGGTCCCTCTCAATAGCCGGAGACGAGCCGGGCAGCCCCATAACTTCTACAACGTTCCCCCTTCCCTTTAAAAGGGCACCTGCATATTCACCCGCCATTTTACCTATCTGGTAATTATCCGCACCAACATAAGCTGTATATAAAGCTGATGATGTTTTACGGTCGATCACAATTACCGGGATACCTTTATTGTACGTTTGCTCCACTATCCCGGTGAGGGGCTGCGCTTCGTTGGGTGATATGATCAACAGATCGACGCCATCGTCCAGCATTTTTTTCACCTGTTCAACCTGTTTGCTGCTGTTACCGTCCGCATCGGCATAAATAAACTGGGCGTCAGGGTGTAATGAAAGTTCCATCCTCATTTCATCAAGCATCGTGCGACGCCAGAGATCAGAACCAATACATTGCGAAAACCCTATCGTATACTGTGATGTTTTATCAGCCCGCTTACAACCGGCAGCAATAAGCATCATAAAACCGATCAGTAGGATACCGGTCCTTATGTTTTTTGCATGCCACTTATTAAGCAAGGTCATAAGCTCAGATTATTTGGAAGAAAAAGGTAATAAAACAGGGTTAATTATTGGTTTATTTTTTCCCTTTTAGGATTAAACAAAGTAAAGATATCTATAAACGTTCCTGAAAAACAAATTTATAGGGCCGGGCAACCTACCTCACAACCGGAGTGATGTAACCAAATTGAAAGTAACAGGTAACATAAACGAATATTTCAATTTCAAATTTCGCATTTTTTATTTTATCTAACTGAAAACCAATAAGATAAAACAAGATTGTTTTTTATACTTTATTGATACAAAATCAATAACCCTCACATGGCCCATTACCCTACTTTGGCCTCAATAAATCCAATATAACACCTTTTATAATTATTATGAGAAAACACTCCGTCCTGGCCTGGTCCATGGTCGTGGCCCTTGGTGGCTTCCTTTTCGGGTTTGATACTGCCGTAATATCGGGCGCTGAAAAATCTATCCAGCAATTCTGGCACCTATCCGTAGTGGAGCATGGGTTCACGATTTCTATCGCACTAATAGGAACAGTCATCGGGTCATTGTTAGGAGCCCGGCCTTCAGATCTGTTTGGCCGTAAAAACACGCTTTATTTTGTAGCTGCGGCATATTTACTATCATCATTGGGCACTGCACTGGCCGATAGCTGGTATGCATTTCTGGTTTTCAGACTGCTGGGCGGTCTTGGTGTTGGTATCTCATCGGTTACCGCGCCTATCTATATTTCAGAAGTTTCACCTGCTGACCGCCGGGGCAGGCTGGTGGGCCTGTTTCAGTTTAATGTGGTGCTTGGCATTCTGATATCATATCTGTCCAACTACCTTATCAGCCAGGTTGGCGAAACTTCATGGCGATGGATGCTTGGCGTACAGGCTTTCCCTTCGGCTCTGTTTTTAATACTGATCTACTTTATACCTGAAAGCCCGCGCTGGCTTATTCTTAAAAAGGGCGAAATGGAAAAGGCCCTCGGGATCTTACGGATCATTAATCCGCTTAACTGTGAACAGGAGCTGGCATCTATCAAACACTCAACTTTAAATGATACTGCTTCCGGCGGCAACCTCTTCTCGGGTCAATATAAAACACCTATAATATTAGCTGTGCTGTTCGCCTTTTTCAACCAGGTTTCGGGTATCAATGCTATCATTTATTACGCGCCGCGCATATTTGAAATGGCCGGATTGGGCGCCCATTCATCATTACTATCAACAGTTGGCCTTGGGGCAATCAACTTTATATTCACCCTTGCCGCCATTAATATTATTGATAAAGTAGGGCGCCGGATCCTAATGCTTATTGGTTCGGTTGGCCTTATCATTTCCCTGTTCCTGGTTGCCTACACCTTTTATTCCGGAAACATGAGCGGCTTTGCCATACCTGCATATATGATGCTATTCATTGCATTCTTTGCGTTTTCGCAGGGTGCCGTTATCTGGGTATTTATCTCGGAGATATTCCCAAACCAGGTACGTGCAAAAGGCCAGACACTGGGCAGCTCAACCCATTGGATCATGGCGGCATTGATCGCTTTCTCCTTTCCATATTTCGCCGAAAAGCTTGGCGGAACAATAACATTTTCCTTTTTCGGCACCATGATGATATGCCAGCTAATTTTTGTGTGGAGGTTGATGCCCGAAACAAAAGGCAGATCGCTGGAGCAAATTGAAACTAATATGGTAATGCATTAATCAGGATCTGCAATGATGAACTTACATACAAATACCTTAACACCGGCCATTTGCTACGGCGAAATACTTTGGGATGTTTTGCCGGATGGCCCGCAGCCCGGCGGGGCATTGCTGAATGTATCGTACCACCTTAATAAACTGGGTATGCCCGCCAGCCTGGTAAGTAAAATTGGTAATGATGCCGATGGCCAAAAGCTTGAAAACCTGCTCGATAACTGGGGCATAAAAAAGCACCTGCTGCAAACTGACACCGAACACCCAACCAGCCAGGTAATCGCCAAAATGAATAATGGCAACGAGGTATCCTACGAGATTATTTTTCCTGTAGCCTGGGACTTTATTAATGACAGCGAGCATATTAAAACACAGATCAGGCCGTCAACCTATTTCGTTTTCGGCAGCCTTGCGTCAAGGAACAACGTATCGCGTAATACCTTGTTTGAGCTGCTGGAAAGCGATGCTATCAAAGTATTCGACATTAATTTGAGACCGCCCTTTATAAGCCGTGACCTGCTGGCCGATCTGCTGCACAAAGCCAACATCGTAAAATTTAACCAGGCCGAGCTTGAGATGGTGCAGGGCCTGTTCAGAGGTTCGTTCTGGAAAGAATCGGAACAGATCAAATTTATCCAGGATCATTTTAACATACCCGAAATCATAGTTACCAAAGGCGAGTTTGGCGCTTCCTATTACAAAGAAGAAAAAGCTTATCACATTGCCGGGCGCGAGGTAAAAGTAAGCGATACCATAGGCAGCGGCGATTCCTTTTTAGCGGCATTCATAGCCAACCATTACCGTGGCGAATCACCAGAAATTTTATTAAAAAATGCAATAGCGATGGGCGGCTTCATTGCAACGAAGAAAGGAGGTTGTCCGGATTATAAAATCAAAGAATACCAAGACTTTATAAACAAGATGTTTTAATCAAACCAATTACTCTTAAACAAAAATCAATGAGAAAATTATTACTTATTTGTTCCTTTCTTATACTGCTCATAAGTGAAGGATATGCGCAATCCCGTACCATTACCGGGACTGTGTTAGATAACTCCTCGAAACCTATAGATGGAGTTACTATAGTGGTTGTTGAAACCCAAAAATCAACACTATCAGATGCAAACGGAAAGTTTAGCATCAATGTAAAAAATGGTCAATCAGTGCGGTTTTCTTATGTAGGCGCCAAACCAATACTGGTTACTATCACTGCGGATACCAAAACACTTGACGTAGTATTTAAAGACGCGGAAAACAAGCTGAATGAAGTAGTTGTAACCGGTTACACTTCTGAAAGAAAGAAGGATTTAACAGGCGCAGTTGCGGTTGTTGATTTGGCACCGGTAAAAAACAATAGTTCGGGAAATACCATGCAGGCCTTACAGGGGCGTGTTGCCGGTTTATATATTGAAAAAGATGGCTCGGCAAATGGAGCAACCAGCAGGATCCTGATCAGGGGCGCCAATACTTTGGGCAACAATAACCCGCTGTATATTATTGATGGAATCCCAACCACCAGGCCGGAAGTATTTCAAAACCTGTCGCCTTCAAATATTGCATCAGTTCAGGTATTAAAAGATGCCTCATCCGAATCAATTTATGGTTCACGCGCATCTAACGGCGTTGTCATCGTTACAACAAAAAACGGTGGCAACACCGAGGGCAAGGTACAGTTTCAGTTCAATAACAGTACTTCAATCCAGTCCGAAAAATCGTTACGGTTTAAAATGCTGAACTCGGTAGACAGAGGCAGGGCCTTGTGGCAAGCTTCAGTTAACGACGGGCAGGACCCCGCCGCGGGTTATGGAGAGATCTATAACTTTGATTGGAATAATAATTTCAGTAACCCTGTTTTAAACAGCGTTACGCCTAAACCGTTTGTAGGCGGCGACCCCAACACGCCCGCCGGCGATACCGACTGGCAAAGTGTATTATATAAAACAGCCTTTGTCTACAATAATGATTTCACGGCTTCGGTAGGCAACAAAAACTCTTCTATCCAAATAAATTTTGGAAACATCAAAAACACCGGCCTTGTGCGCTTTACCAAATACGGCCGTACCACCGGTAGCATTAATGCCATAACGCGGCCTTTTGATGGCAAAGTTACCTTCGGCGTCAATATAAAAATCACCAACTCAAACGAAACTCTTACCACAACAGACCTGGGTGGCGCTACTACTCCATTCCTGGCGGTTACGCTGGCACCAACCATCCCGGTATATCAAAAAGATGGTGTAACCTATGCCGGCGAATCAGGGGCTGGCTACTCAGACAGGAACAACCCATTGCACATGCAGGACCTCGCGAAATGGAATAACGCCAACAGGTTAAACACTTTTGGTAACGTATTTTTAGAGGTACAACCAATTAAGAATTTATTTTTCAGATCAAATTATGGTGCCGATAATGCAGACTACCTGAGCAAGGTAATCACGCCAACTTTTTCGGAGGGTGCATTAAACCGCACTACCAACAGCTTATTTTTTGATCAGAATCACTACCTGAGCACCACGCTTTCTAACACTTTGAGGTACAGCTATGATTTGAATAGCCAGCATCATTTTAAAATATTAGTTGGTACAGAGTATATTAAAACCTTTACTGATTTTCAAACTACCCTGAAACAAGGATACGCCATCCAAACAGAAGATTACTTTACCTTAGATGCCGGCACAGGAAATACTATTGTTACCGGCAGATCAACAGGTAACAGTTTATTTTCGCAGTTTGGCCGCTTTGATTACAATTATGCAGGCAAATATTTAGTATCGGCTACCGTTCGTCGTGACGGTTCATCAAGGTTCGGTGCCAATAATCAATACGGTATTTTCCCGTCCGCTTCAGTCGGTTGGAAAATAGACCAGGAAAATTTCATGAAAAACGGCACCCTTTTTTCTGAACTGAAATTAAGGGCAGGCATAGGCCGGGTAGGTAACCAGGAAATCGGCGACCTGTCGCGTTACGCGCTTTACAATACACGCTATGGCACTACCCAAAACCAACTTACACCCGGCTTTTGGGAACAATATATGAATGTGGGCACTGCATATTCATTATCCGGCGCCAATACAGGATCACTGCCATCGGGCTTCGTTCAAACCCAGGCAGAAAACCCTGCTCTTAAATGGGAAACAACCGACGAATTGAATACCGGGTTGGACTTTGCTATATTAAACGGTAAGATCTCCGTTTCATTCGATTATTTTACCAGAAAAACCACCGGCATCCTGATTACGCCTCCCGTTGCATCGGCACTGGGCGAAGGACAATCTAAAACTGTTAACGGTGCATCAAAAACCAATAGAGGCTGGGAGTTTTTAGTAACCTATCATGGCCAACGGTCAGGAGATTTTAATTACAATGTAACTTTAAACTTCTCTCATTTCAGGGATAAGATCACCGATTTACCAGAGAACGTTAGACCAGCCTACCCGGGCAATATAGATAATACCATCATAGGGCATTCACAGTTTGATATATTTGGTTATAAAACCAATGGCCTTTTCCAATCGCAGGCCGAAGTTGATGCTGCCCCAACGCAAATCGGCGCCGGGCCGGGCAGGATCCGTTACGTTGATATCAATCACGACGGAAAAATTGACGCCAACGATCAAACATGGATAGGCACTACACTACCAGCTTTAGAGTACGGCGCAAGAATTGATCTCACCTATAAAAAATTCGACCTATCCATATTCGGATCAGGTGTTGCCGGCCGAAAGGGGTTTGACGTATATACTCTGTTTAACAATTTGATGCATAGCCGGGAAAATGTAGGCCCGGGTGTATTTGATGGCTGGACACCGCAGCATACCAACACCAACGTACCGGCATTAACACTAAAAGACAATAACAACGAAGGCCGTACTTCCGATTACTTCATTGTAAACACCTCCTATTTTAAATTAAGGAACCTTCAACTTGGATATACCATTTTACCTAAAGCTGTATTTACCAGGCTAAGGGCGTTTGCCATGGCCGAAAACATATTTACTGTAAAAAGCAGTAAGTACCTAAGCCCTGATCCAGAGCGGATTGACCTCAACCCTATCCCAATTCCGCGGATCTTCAGTTTTGGCGTCAATGCATCCTTTTAACAATAAAAATCATTCAATATGAAATCGAAAATATTAGTAACAACTATTTTATCGGGGCTAATAATTTTTAGCTCCTGTAAAAAAGCATTAGATTATACTCCAAAGGGCGTGTTATCTTCTTCAGATTTAAAGTCACCAACGGCAGTCGAAGGTTTGGTGACCGCGGCTTATGCAGCTATTGGAAACGGTGATATGATAGGGCCTATATACAGCGACTGGGCTTATGGCAGCGTTCGTTCAGATGACGCTTATAAGGGCGGCGGCGGTACAGGCGATGTTGGCGAAGTTGACGCTTTGGAACATTACAACCTGGTAACACCCTCAATGGATTCGTTTGTGTCACGCACCTGGAAAAATTTGTTTAAATCTATTTCAAGGGCAAATGTGGCGATTAGGGCAGTTAACTCACTTTCGGATGCTGAATTCCCAAACAAAAAGGTCCGTTTGGCCGAACTGAGGTTTTTGCGGGCACATAGCTATTTTACCATGAAATTGCTATACAAAAACATCCCCATTTTTGACGAAACCGCAACTGCTGCCGACATCCTGAAAGTTTCAAATACTTTATCAAACGACGATTCATGGAATAAAATTGCCGCTGATTTTCAATATGCAGTTGATAATTTACCAACTACGCAACCCGATCTGGCCAGGGCCAATAAATTAAACGCTCAGGCTTATTTAGCTAAATTAAGATTGTACCAGGCCTATGAGCAGGATGATAAACACCATGTGATCAATATCAATAAAACAAGGTTACAGGAGGTTGTTACACTTACGCAAGCAGTTATCGCATCCGGTAAATATTCCTTAAGTGCAGATATTGCTGATAATTTTTTACCCGAAACAGAGAACGGACCGGAATCGGTATTTGCCATACAATTTACAATCAATGATGGTACTACCACCGGGCGTTTAAATTTTGAAGATGGCTTAAACTATCCGCACGGGGCACCTCAATACGGCTGCTGCGGGTTCCATGCTGCAAGTCAGAATTTAGTAAATGCCTATACAACTGATGCCAATGGTTTACCTAACTTTGATACATTCAATAACAGCATAGCCGATCTGTCAAAAGTCACTGTAGATACCAGGTTAGACCATACTGTTGGTATAGACGGGCATCCGTATAAATATGATAACACCAAACCTTTTAGTAACAGTTGGGTGCGTGACCCGGGAGTTTATGGCAACTTTCATACCATGCGTAACCAGCAGTTAGCTACAAGCGCATCTTATTTTAAACTGGGACCGTTTATGGGCTCGGCAAAAAATTATGATATCATCAGGTATGATGACGTTTTATTAATGCAGGCCGAAGCTTATATTGAGTTAGGGCAACAGGCAAGTGCGCTGCCATTAATTAATCAAATCAGAAACAGGGCGGCAGCCAGTACAGGGCGGCTTAAAAAGCTGGATGGAACTTTCCCTTCATCCTACAATGTAAAACCATACAGCCCGGCAAACTGGACACAGGAATATGCCCGTAAAGCTTTGCAATGGGAAAGGCGATTGGAATTTGCTACCGAAGGGGCACGTTTCTTTGACTTAGTTAGATGGGGAATTGCAGAAACAACTTTAAACGACTACATTAACGTGGAAAAAGTTAGGAGACCATTTTTAGCAACGGCTAAATTTACTGCCGGAAGAGATGAATATCTTCCGATTCCGCAATCGGAGATTACGTTCACCAACGGTTTATATAAACAAAACCCTGGCTATTAAACTATAATTAAACAACGGAACCCTGGCCTGATAACTCAGGCCGGGATTCCCTTTTTTATACCAAATACCATAAGTTTTTGCATACCCTGCCAAATGTATAACCTATTAAAAGCTTAAATTATGAAAACAAAATGCGGCACATTAATACTGCCTCTCCTTATTGCTTTAAACTGTATTTGTAAGGCCCAGGATTCCTCCCCAAAACCTTATGCCGATGAGCATCGCCCCCAGGTACACTTTTCACCGGCCCAACATTGGATGAATGATCCAAACGGTATGGTTTATTATAACCATACTTATCATTTATTTTTCCAGTATTATCCTAAAGACATTGTATGGGGACCAATGCACTGGGGGCATGCGGAAAGTAAGGACCTGGTCCATTGGAAACAGTTACCTATCGCTTTATATCCTGATAGCCTTGGATATATTTTTTCTGGTAGCGCTGTTGTCGATTCCAATAATACAACCGGGTTTGGTAAAAATGGCAAAATACCCTTGGTGGCCATATTCACCCATCATGATCCTAAAGGAGAAAAAGAGGGCACCGATAAGTTCCAAAACCAAAGCCTTGCCTATAGCCTGGATGGCGGCGGCACATGGACTAAATACAGCGGCAACCCGGTTTTGAAAAACCCCGGAGTCCGGGATTTCCGCGACCCCAAAGTCATGTGGTATGGCCCGGAGAAAAAATGGGTAATGACCCTTGCAACGCAAGATCATATCTCCTTCTATTCGGCCCCTGACCTGAAAAACTGGAAAAAAGAAAGCGAATTCGGTATCAAAGCAGGTGCGCACGGTGGCGTATGGGAATGCCCCGATCTGTTCCCGCTAAAAATGAACGGGAAAACCTACTGGATTTTGATCGTAAACCTTAATCCCGGCGGGCCTAACGGCGGTTCGGCAACGCAATATTTTGTAGGAGATTTTGACGGGAACAAATTTAGTCCACTTGATTCAAATACCAGGTGGCTTGATTACGGCCCCGACGAATATGCCGGTATTACCTGGAGCAATACCGGCAGCCGTAAAATATTTTTAGGTTGGATGAGCAACTGGCAATATGCCAACCAGGTACCCACAAAGGCCTGGCGTAATGCTGCAACCATTCCACGTGAGCTTAGCCTGAAACAAAGCAAAGGCCAAATTTTACTGGTATCCAAACCGGTGACTGAGCTAAAAAATATTGAAGAAAAAACAATTGTGTTAAAGCAACCCTTGGTTAACCGGTCTCTTGATCTTACTTCAAAAATTAATAAGCTCAAAAGCCGGTATGTCTTAAAAATGAGTTTTGCTACCTTAAAAGATTATAGCATCGGGCTGTCAAACACTAAAGGTGAAGAACTGCTTATTGGTTATGACCCTGCAAAAGATGAATACTATATAGATCGTACCAAAGCCGGAAAAATGGATTTCCAAAAGAATTTTTCGGGCCGTTTTACGGCTCCGAGACTAAGCACTGCTAAAAATTCCGACGTCATTTTGGTAGTCGACAAATCATCGGTAGAGTTATTTGCCGACGGAGGTTTAACCACCATGACTGCAATCTATTTCCCAACCGAAGATTTCAACAACCTTGCAGTTAAAACCACCGGAAAATTAGCCATTAATAATATCAGCATTTCCGGATTGAAATCTATCTGGAAATAACCGGCGACAGTAAGCTCTGAAAGGTTGTTTTCATCCCGAAAACAACCTTTTTCATTTCCGGGCATTTCGGGGCACTCTCTCCAATCGCTTTATCGTATCGTTATATTATAATATTAATATATAATAACCCCCATAAATTCCAGTTTTGCCCCCTATCCATGGAATTTTAAGTATGTTAATTTGTGTCACCAATTAACCAGTACTCTCATTAACTATCGGGAGAAGCACACCTATTAACCTAAAAAAAATCTTTATTATGAAAAATTTAACTTTTGTTTTAATTGCATTTATTGTGATTACATCGTTTTTTGCATGTAGAAAAGATAATGCAGCCACCGTCAACTCCGCCGCAAATACTTCAGCCAGTCATCTTGCAACTAATACGGTATCATGGGTAAATGTTATTCCTTCTACCTCCTTTAGCTCGTACAGCACTTATTGGAATGACCTGTATCCCTGGGGATCTGATCATAATGGGTCTGCCCGTATGCGCTCTCAAAATATTTCAGTTTCCGGAGGCGTGCTTACACTAACCAGTGCGCCCAGCGGCAGCGTTGGCAACAGCAATAAAGATCCATATTTACCGATCCATTATTATTCCGGGACAGTTTATGCCAAGACCGTACCTGTAGTAACCGACTCCTGGCCTAAGTGGCATTTTAAAGGTGAATTTCAGTGCGAATCACAAACTGGCACATGGCCTGCCTTTTGGGTTACAGGAGCTGACTCATGGCCACCAGAAAGCGACTTTATGGAATTTAAAGGAAGTGCAACCTGCTGGACAAACACCTACAAAAACGCAAGCGGAGGTTGGTCGAGTGTGGGTACAACTATTTCCAGCCCCGGAAACTGGCACACTTATTCGGTTTATATGACCAAGACCAATGCAACCGACGTGTCCATCGAATACTGGATAGATGGTGTTTTAAAAAGCACCCAAACGGGCGCTAACTTTGTCGGGAAAAACCTGAATATTATTATTGATTACCAAATGGAAGGGTCGTCAGGATCACCCGGTCCTACCGGAACCACCTATATGCGCGCAAGGAATGTAATTGTTGAAAAAAGCGCTACGTTATAGCTTTAACCAAATTATAAGCTTGCTTCTCCGGTACCGGCGATATTCCTGGTTCATTAAAACTAAAAAGGGTATGTATGCGCAAAAGCGAAATACGTGCCCTTTTAGCTATTACTTTCAAAAATAGAAACACACATAATTTATTAAATAAATTAATCAATACTACAATAACTTTTCCCAATTGCAGGTTGACCGTAGTAATACTATCCATTTTTTTTTAAAAGCGGATAATATATCTTAACTTATGCAACAATATCATAATTACCAATTATGTTCCGATTACTCTTTATTGATGACAGTAAACTTGACCATATTATACTGGATAAGCTTATTGCAGGAATTGACGATTTTAAACCTGTGTCACATAGTTACGACGGTGAAGATGCGTTAAAATCATTGATAGACAACCCGGCGGACTGCCCGGATGTTATTTTTCTGGACATTAGAATGCCCAGGTTTGATGGCTGGGATTTCCTTGAAGGCTTTAGGGACCTGTACCCTGCATTGCCGGTTAAACCACTCCTCTATGTATTTTCCTCATCCATCGATCCAACAGACCGTGAGCGGGCGCTTAGCTATAGCTATGTCACCGGCTTTTTTAGCAAACCGGTTTCACGGCCGGTGCTTGAGCTGGTATTAGCGGCCTGTGTTGAGCGTTCGAAAACATAAGGATGATTACTCATTTCACAGGTGTTCAATTTTAAAAAGTGTGAACACCTGGTATTTTTCGCCAAAAAAATAGCGCTAATAATCAACAACTTACATTTGGTTTAAAATACATCAAACCGTGTTTTGAACAAGTCATCTTTGATAATCAAGCTATTACAAAATAGCCTTCCCAAAAGTTGAACAGCTGCTTTTTAAAAAATTGAACACTGACAAGTTTATATTCCACCATCCGTGTTATCATTTTCCACATTTGGCCAGCGGAAGCATCTCTCGCACCAATTGGGGGCATTTTTTAAACAAAACGCAAACTCCATTTAAATAACAAAACCCGTCATCTCTGCCGGGCCTTGCTTATTTTAAGCTTTACTTTTATCTAATTGAACTATAGTTTTTAAACTTATATTTCATTACAAATAAGGTGCCCATTTTTTATAAATACCCAGCGCTACCGAATAAGTATCTCCGGTTGTATTCCATTTAAAAGGTTGCTGGCTTTGGTTGGTGTTTACCCATTTCCAGTCAAAAGCGGCGCGTTGCTTATCAAAGGCGTCCATGTCTGGTTCTTTGCCGGTATCAATGGTTTTACGTAGTTCATTAAAAAACAAAGTCCAGCGGCCTTTATAGTAAGTGCTGATCATTCCCGACCAATCTTTTGCTGCATAATCGGTTGTAACGTTGCCTTCTCCTCCCCAGGTGGTTATCAGCAGGCGGGCGTTTTTTTCGTAATAGTTTTTTTCTTCCTGCGTCGAGCCAAAATCGCGGGCCTCTTTTATCCATGCACCTAATAGTAATTCGTGCTGAGTAGCTGTTATACGGTCCACATCGTCGCACAAATCAAGAAACAAGCCGGTGTATTTATTAAACAATTGCTGATTTTTTGAATGGTATGCCCTGCCAACAGAATCCCTTAACGACACAGCGAGGTTTACCAGCACCTGCTTCTCCAGCATAGCCAGGTCTCGTGTATAGTTAGGATTGGCCTTTGATGCTGAATCGGCAAGCAGGAATTGCGGAAAAATATTAGCCAATGCCTGGTAATTGTATTTTCCGAGCCAGGTAAACCCTCCGTTCCCTTTTAACATCGGTTTTGATTGTATGATATTACCAAGCCCTACACCCGAAACATCAGAATTATAAATTACCGGGAGCAGCTTTGTCCAGGTAGCTGCAATAACCGGATCATTATGCCCGCAGCGGCTTTCAGCATATTTTTTTATCCAATCGGCCGGGTCTTTGGCATCGGTATTCCAGGCGTAATCAAATAGCCACTCGAACATAAATTCATTTACGCCAAAACCCTCAAGCGTTGAGCCGATGCCTGTCATTTGCCGGTGGTTTGGGTCATCCTCTGTTGCACTTAAAAGTTTTGCAGTTTTTAAAACCGGAGCGGCTAACTGTGTATTGCCCCCAAAGTTTCCGAGGTAACACCAGATGTATGGTGCATTAAAAAAACCGTCCGTCACGCGCCATACTTCGGTTTGCTCGCAAAAATAGTCCAGTATCATCATGTGATTTTGCGGAACAGCCTTTATCATGGCTTCTAATCTTGGGTTGGTCCAGTGTTTACGGTCGTAATAAAATGTCCAGCCCATCTGTATCCAAACAGCTTTAGGGTCTATGCTTTTCATACCGCTGTAAATGGTTGCCGCTGTTTTTGCCAGGTATGATGGCTCCCAGCTTGGTGGGTCCATCTCATTAAAAGGATCTGCCCCGTAATAATGGTCTGTACCCAAAAGTTTTTGCTGTTCACTCAAGTATTCCTTTTGTATCTTAACAAAAAGCGGATCCATCGGGTCAAGAAAATAAGCGTCATTTTCTGTGCCTGTATCATAAGAGCCCAGATCAGTGAGTTTAATATTAGGATATTTCTTTTTCAGGTCTTTTGGCACATGCCCTGCAAAAGCCGGCAAAATGGGGTGCATTCCTAAGGCCCTCTCGCGTGTCAGTATTTTTTTCTGAAGCTCGAACTGTCCATCTATAAAGCTTTGTGGAAGTGGCCCCTGCCAGCGGTCAAGGTTACCCATACGCTGCCAGGGTAAATGCACGGGGCCGGTAAAAAATGCGCGCGATTGTTCATCCGTCATTCCAAATTTATGCCAAACGCGTTGCCAGATGTATTCCTGCCCGGTTATAGCCAACGGCATGTTAATCCCGTTCATGGCCATCCAGTCTATAAAGTACTGCCAATCGCTCCACTTCCACCAAACCGTGGTGTAGCCAAAAGTGCAATAGTTTAAAAAGAAACGGTTATCAAAACGGCAGCGCTCACCTGCCGGAGTGAATGCTTTTGGAAGAACTGCGGGCATTATTACTGAATCTGCAGCATACCATGTTACGGAAACATGGCAAATGTTTTTCAGATAGTAGTTAAACCCTTTAGCCATGGCAATGGTGCTGCTTGCTTTAATAGCTATTTTGTTATCCTCATTAGCGAGGTAAAAAGTATCAACAGTAGCTGTTATAGGCTGTAAATGAAATTCACTCGCTCTGCCATGGGTTACCCGATTTATTAAAGCCTGAGCTTCAAGGATATTAGGGCCGTCACTGGCTTTAGCGGTGTTGAACAGCGACAAAAAAAATGTAAGAACTGAAAGAATTGCGATGGAAAAGTGTTTTTTTAAATACATAGCGGCTATTAAAGCCCTTAAAGTAATAAAATTATTTACCTTACAAAATGCAGCTTTTTAGTTTCCTTTCCTGATGCAAACTATAGCTCGCTCCTTTCCTCCATTTTTTAAATCCGTATCAAACAGACTTTTTGTGAACGGATAAACCGACTGTTTAATAAAACCTTTAGGATACGATGCTTTATGTACACCGGTACCTGCAGGCTAAACTCCGACCTGTGGGTCAGGAGGACGCAAGCAACATTGGCATTTGCCTGGCATTTCCGTGCCAGTTAAGCTACGCTTCTTTGTTAAAGAAAACCGCGAACCCTACTTAAATAAATCCATCTAAAGCGTCGATTTAGTACAATCCCCAATCACCATCCCTCTTGCAATCTACTCAAACATCCCCTCTCTTTCAATTCTGCAAAGCTCCCTGCCAAAAAGAATCTCATTCATTAATGAGTATAATAAAATCCTGCGTGTGTCTTTATAGTGATTGAGCGGATAGCGTCGATCATTACACTAAGTCATAAACCTAAAATTTAAAAACTATGAGTTTTTTTTACCAAAAAAAGTATTCGGCAAGGTGCCTTTTAGTTTTTTTGCTGCTGGTAGGCATGGGCTATCATGCTGCGGCGCAAAGCCGTCAAATCAGCGGTACTGTAACAGATTCTGTCTCCAGGGACCCTTTACCTGGTGTAACTGTGCAGGTTATTGGCACTACCAATGGCATTCAAACTGATGTAAACGGCAAGTACAAACTAACCGTTAATCCCGGAGCAAAGTTATCTTTCGCTTTTATAGGTTATAACACGCGTAAAGTGACCGTTGGCGATGACCCTGTTATCAACATTCAGTTATCAAACAAAAGAAGCGATCTGGAAGAGGTTGTAGTGGTTGCTTACGGTACACAAAA
This sequence comes from Mucilaginibacter metallidurans, assembly GCF_003286435.2. Lineage (NCBI taxonomy): Bacteria > Pseudomonadati > Bacteroidota > Sphingobacteriia > Sphingobacteriales > Sphingobacteriaceae > Mucilaginibacter > Mucilaginibacter metallidurans. The sequence goes on along the minus strand of NZ_CP043449.1, from coordinate 7,164,837 downwards.
GAAACCGTCGGTGGTAGGTGCTATTGCCACAGTTAGTGCAAAAGTATTTGAAGACCGCGGGCCAACCAATAACCCTATTGCCAATTTACAGGGCCAGGTTCCGGGCATGGTGGTAACCAGGAGTTCGGCGCAGCCGGGTCGCGAAAACTGGAACTTCCAGATCCGCGGTGCAACCTCCGTTAACGGACAGGATCCCTTGGTCATTTTGGATGGGGTTGCCCTTAACAATAACAACGAGCTAAACTCTATCAACCCTAATGATATCGACAATATCTCAGTTTTGAAGGATGGCTCGGCTTCAATATATGGTGCACGCGCTGCTTATGGTGTTGTACTGATCACTACCAAAAAAGGTAAAGCAGGTAAAATGGTGATCCAGTATGACCCTTCTGTGTCCCAGAAATTATTAGGCCTTCAGCCCAAGATGACCAACATTGATCAGTGGGCAAATGGCCTGCTTCAGGCCCGAACAAATGATAACTATGGAGTAGCGCCAACAACCGACCTTTGGTACCAACTGGCCAACTTCGCGCTGGCCAATAAAGGCACGGTGGTACTGGCATCGCAGATTCCCGGAAACACCACCGGAGGTATCACTGCAAATTCGTTTTATAACGGCTTGCCTGTACCGGCATTCCTCGATGTAAAGGAACTCGACTTTATTGATGTATCACTACAACAGTACATATGGGGAAGGGCGACTTCAACACAACACAATTTTTCGGTATCAGGCGGAACAGAAAAAAACACTTATCGTGTTTCGTTAGGGTATTTAAATGACGGCAGCCAGCTCCGGATAGGCAATAACGGTAATCAACGTTATAACCTCAGACTTAATAACAGCTACAGATTCAGCGATAAAGTGCAACTGGAAACCAATATTTCGCTTGAGCAAAACAACATCCAGCAGCCAACCATGTATACTTCCGGAAGTTACAGTGCGCTTGGAAACGGATTTCAGATCGGTTTGCCTATGTTCACGCAATCTGGCCGGCCATATCAGTGGGGAGGAGTAACAAGTCCCGCGGGACTATTAAGGGATGGAGGCGACAACCTGGAAAATAATAGCCGGGCACTGTTAAACTCAACGCTTACCTATAATTTCATGAAGCACCTTACCTTTACCGGAACAGCGGGATATAACGTTTGGTGGCAGGATGACCGTGTGCAAACCAAAACAGTTCGCCTTTATTCATATGATGATAAATACCTGACCGGGACTACCGCACCGGCCGGTGGTACTTCAGGAGGGAGCCAAAACTATTTCCGTGCTAATATCAATGATAAATATTATAACCTCATTGGCCGCGTAACCTATGCCAATACCTTTAACAAAGTACATGACGTATCATTAATGATCGGCAGCTCCTACGAAAGGGATGAGTATGATATGTTTAATACCCGTACCTACAATTTGGGCAGCGATGATGTGCCTTCTTTAAATTTGGGGCTGAGCAGTTCGTTGGCCGGTTTTGTAACCAACGACGAACAGCGCAACCACTACGCCCTGGGTTCATATTTTGCAAGAGCTACCTACGCGTATAAAGGCAAATATCTGTTTGAAGGAACCGGCAGGTATGATGGTTCTTCAAAATTTATTGCAGATAAACGCTGGAAACCATTTTACAGCCTCATGGGCGGCTGGCGCTTAGGCGAAGAAAGCTTCATCAAGAAAACAAATATTTTTAGCGAGTTAAAGCTACGGGCCTCTTACGCTACGTCGGGCAGCCAGGGTGGCATCGGCCTTTATGATTACCTGCAATCGCTTAATGTCGGCAATAGCAATACCCTTTTAGGTTCAGCACTCGCAACCGCTACTACAACCACCGGAAACCTGGTTTCGCTTAACAGGACATGGGAAACTGTTATTAAACGGAACATTGGTATTGATTTCGGTTTGCTGAACGGCCGCTTAAACGGAACTTTTGAAGTGTTCCGTAATCAGAATAAAAACATGCTGGTGAGTGTTACCTATCCGGCCGTTTTGGGTATTGGCGCACCCCAGTCAAATAACGGCGACCTGAAAACCTGGGGATGGGAAGGGCAATTAACCTGGAGAGACCACGTTGGGCAGGTAACTTACAGCATTTCGGGTAATATTACCAACAGCCAAAACAAATTGGTATATTTTAACGGCGTTCCGGCGTTAGGTGCCGGTTATAACGCCACTGTTGAGGGGTATCCGCTTGGATCATATTTCGGCCTTAAATACGGAGGCCGTTTCCAGACACAGGCACAGGTTGATACCTATAACTCCACTTATTATGCCCCCGGCGGTGTGATCAATACTATTGGCATCCCTGTAGCTACCCCTTTAACCAACCTGCCGGGTCAAAACTCAGGCTTACGTCCGGGAGATAATTATTTTGTTGATGTTAACGGCGATGGTAAACTTACTACAGGTACATCGGCAAAAGACATGGGCGACCTTGTTTATTTAGGCAGCGACATTCCGCGCTATACTTTTGGTTTGACATTAAGCCTGCAATGGAAAGGTTTTGATTTCACAAGCATTTTTCAAGGGGTAGGTAAACGGACAATATTCAGGGCCAATGGTAGTGCAAATAACTGGCGCGTACCTTTTGCCGCCGTTTATCAGGCGCAAACCACCCAATGGGTTGGTAAAACCTGGACCCCTGAAAACACGAATGCCTATTACCCTAATCTGCATAGCAATGGAATTAATGGTTACAATTACCAGATCTCCAGCTGGTCTGTTGAAAACGGCGCTTATGTACGCCTGAAAAACCTTGTTATCGGTTATACCTTACCAAAATCGTTAACAGAGCGCACCAAAGCTATCAGCCGTTTAAGGTTTTACATTTCGGGAAGCGACCTGTGGGAATACAGCAAAATTCATGATGGCTGGGATCCTGAAATAACCAGGACCACCGCAGGCAATGAGCGTTATCCATTTTACAGGTATGTAACCGTAGGCGCAAACATCACTTTTTAATTGAAATGATTATGAAAAATATTTACCGGAGGATCTTCAGTATCCTTTCAATAATTATTGTTACAGGCTTGTTCGCCTGCAACAAGTCACTTAACCTTAAACCACAGGACCAGCTATCGGATGCGGCATATTTTAAGTCGGCCAGTGATTTTAAAACATTTGCTAACCAATATTATGGTTATCTCCGTAATTTCAACAATTCGTTTGCAGATAACCCTCATTATGACGGGCGTGCTGATGTATTTGGCGGAGGTGGCGTTTATGGCGCCGGTATCAATACTGTACCGGCAAGTGATTCGTACTGGAATAATAACTACTCCCGGATCAGGAATTGTAATTATTTACTTGAAAAGGCCGCCACTTTTTCTGACCAGGCCAGCATCAGCCAATTTGTAGCGGAAGCTAAATTTTTCAGGGCTTACTGCTACTTTGAATTACTGCAATTGTATGGCGGGGTTCCGCTGATCACCAAAACGCTGAACCTTGATTCGCCAGAGCTTTATGGCAGCAGGACATCTCGCGATCAGATAGTTGATCAGATTGTAGCCGATCTGGAAGCGGCCATACCAAATCTGCCTGCATCCATCTTAGCCAATTCTGCGGATTTTGGCCGGGTGAGCCAACCTGCCGCGCAAGCGTTTTTAGGCAGGGTTGCACTTTATGAAGGCACATGGCAAAAATTCAGAAACGGCGATGCAACCCGTTATAATATGCTGCTCGATAAATCGGCTGCGGCTTCTAACGCGGTGATAACCAGCAATCAATTTGCACTTTTTGGTACAGCAGCTTCAAATGCCCTGGGTGGTAACAGTACCATATTGGGCGACTCTGCGCAGAAGTACCTTTTTATCCTCGAAAATCCAAAATCAAACCCGGCTTCAGTTACCAAAACTGCTAATCATGAGTACCTTTTATCGTACCGTTATGATGATGTGAGCAAAACAATCGGAACAAATATCAGCAGGCAGGGAACACAGATTGGGCCTCAGCATAAATACGTGAACGCATTTTTATGCCAGGATGGATTGCCTATTGAGAAATCGCCCCTGTTCCAGGGTTTTGAAAGTTACGGATCGGAATTTATAAACCGCGATAATCGTTTAAAGTATACTATCCAGGTTAACAATATGTACTACTGGTACGGTAACGCCAATTACCGGGTAACCTGGCTAAATGACGCCGCTGATATTGCTTTATCTATGGGAAAAGTTGTTAAGATTGGCGGTTATACCAATCAAAAATGGGTAACCGAACGCAACTGCCCGGATACCAAAGAGTCGGAAGATTACCCGGTGATCCGCTATGCCGAAGTACTGCTGAACTATGCTGAAGCGGTTTATGAACGTGACGGTGCCATAACAGATGCCGATCTCAACAAATCGCTCAACCTGGTACGTCTGCGTGTTAATAAAAATATGCCGCCATTAACAAATGGTTTCGCAGGTGCAAACGGATTGGATCTGCGTACGGAGATCAGAAGGGAACGCTTTATTGAGCTTTATTATGAAAACTTCAGGTTTGACGATATTAAGCGCTGGCATAGTGCCGCTACCGACCTGGTTAGCAACACCGGCGGTACCGCCTATGGAAACCTCAGTGCTTTTGTAAGCCCATGGCCGGTAGGCATTAAATTTAAAGGTACACAGGCCGATGTTGGGCCAAACGCTTTAAAGCCAGCCCCTACCAACGCGTTAGATGCCAATGGCCAGCTGATCCTTGACAATACAGCGCGCAATTTTTCGGAAAAAAATTATTTATATCCGATTCCGGCACAACAAATTACCCTTAATCCCGCATTAACACAAAATCCGGGCTGGTAAATTTATTTAAAACAATCAAAAGGCTGCCTCAGGGACAGCCTTTTGATTGTTTTGTGTTATCACCCTATAATTACAAACCTGGCCTAAACAGTTGCTCCCATCAAGGCGTTTAAACAAGAAGGTAGTTGTTAATTTGGGCATTGCCAATTTATAGTGGGCATTACTCTACCTGATCCTGATCAGATAAAATTGATCCAAAGTAGTACTCCTCTTCTTTTTGATGATAAAGGGCAAGCTCAGATTTTCATGAGGAAAATCATGGAAAGCTTTTATTATAGTATAAGCAATCCCCTTGTCTTTTAATTCGGCTACCGCTTTTTTATCGGCTACTATAATCCGGCTTTTCAGGCTATCGGTTTTTAGGATAGCATCAATATTGTTATAAGTAACGCCGCCTTTGTAGTAAAAATCGAACGTATTTGATAAAACCGCGGCACTCACTTTTTCCCGTGGATAGTTTTGATTGAGGTATTCGGCGGCCGAAAGATCCCCGCGGTAATCAACAATAATAGGATAAGCTACGGTCACCAGGTAAGCATTCACTAAAACAGACACGGAGCAGGTAAATAAAAACACAGGCTGATAAATTTGAGTCGGCTTTTTGTAAATGTAGATGGACAACCCAATAAACCCTGCAATCAACAAAACAAAAACAGGCCAGCATTCGGGCGCGAAAATGAAATTAAGCGCAATAACAGCAACCAATAAAAGCCCTGTCATGATATATTGAGTTATCTTGAAAAACTTAAATTCGGCGCCAGCTTTTAATGAACTAATAAAAACCGCCGTAATTATAGCAAAAAATGGGAACAGGATATTAGTGTAAAATGGCAGCTGAAATTTGGAAGCTGAAAAGATCAGCAACATTAATACGCTTCCCGAGATACATAGATACTCGGGCTGGGTTATACCTTTAATCATTTTCCTGATGGTAGCATAAAGTGCATAGAACAGGAGAATAGCCCATGGCGCGAAAGCCCACAGCAGGGTATGAACAAAAAATAGTTTGTCGCCGTGTGTATTCGTAATGTAACCGTTATTGTTGAAACGCCCGAACTGGCTGTCCCACAAAAACCAGTGGATGCCTGAAATCCCGGTGCGACCGAAAACAACTTTTTCGGGGTGAAGGTCAAACTGGGTATATACCGAATAAATTTCGGGTAAAGTAAATATCACCACCAATATAAACGAGAACAGCCATTTCCAATGGAACACGCCTTTGATATTTCCCTTAAATAAATAATCGCCAATGATAGCCGCTCCAATCGGGATGAGCAGATAGATGCCTTTAGTCATCACTGCGCAGGCAGTAAATATGCATGCCAGCAGCACATCGGCCATGCTGAACCGTTCTTTTACCTTATAAAAGTGATAAACAGCGCCCATCAGCAAGCCCATAATATAAGGTTCGGCACGTACATCCGTATTTGACATCACGCTGTGCAGCGCGGTAAGCAGGATCAGGATAGCGATAATAGCTGTTTCATCGCCATAAAACTTTTTGGCAAGTTTGTAAGTGTACGCCACCGACATGAAAAAAAACAGCAGGGCGGGCAATTTATAAGCAAAAGTATTAATGCCGAAAATCTTAAAACTGATAGCGATAACCCAGAAGGGGAAATGCGGTTTATCAAGCCAGTCGGCACCGTGATACATCAAGTCGGTAAAGTTATTGCTTTGTGCCATGCTCCGGGCCAGGGCCGAATACAAGGCCCCATCATCAGTAAAGAATTTGATGCCGATACCGGCTACATTAAGCACGATAGCTAATAACAGCACAATAAAATAAGGCCGTTTTTGCGATGAAAAAATTGAAGCTGCTGTACTCTCCACTAAAAATATTTATGCCCAAAAATAGCTGAATTTTAATTATTCCAGGGCAGGTATTTGGGTTGATCATGGTTGATCAGTTCGGGCTTGACTGAATTTAACACCTGACCGTTCAAAACCCGTTCGTACAGGGCTAAATATTCCTTTGCCATCTTGCCGATACTGAAATTATCGGCAGCATATTGATGGCAATATTGTTTATTAAAACTTTCAACGTTTTTAAGTCCGGCGGCTAATTCCGATTTACTGGCCGAAAGTAAGCCAACTTCAGCGGGCACCAATTCAGGCAGTGAGCCATATGGCGTACCGAAAACCGGGCAACCAAAATAAAGGCTTTCAACAATAGCTATTCCAAATGGCTCATGCCACAGTACCGGGAAAAGCAGGGCTTTTGAACCGTTCATTACTACCGATTTTGCCTCATCACCAACCATTCCCTTAAAACGCACATTTAAGTTGGGTGTAAAGCGTAATCCCATTTTCAAGTTAAGCCGGGTACCTCCAAGTACAACCAGCTTATTACCGCTCATGGTAGCTACATCAATAGCCCCTTTTACATTTTTAACCCGCCAGGCTGCTTTGGCGAGGAAATGGGTATGGCTTCGTTTATTGTTGAGATTGGGTTTCTGGTAATCAGAAGTGTCTATAGCATTGTGTACAAAAACCGTTGAGCCGTGTCGTTGAGCGTGATTAGCCGATACAAATACCGAGTTAACATCTAATTGCACACCACCAGGGTTATTATGAACAGTTACGATATAAGGCTTTTTAGTAAAACCACTCACCTGGAACTGGAAATGTACCACATCAATATCATCAGGCACCTGTTGGTTGATATCAACAGCCGGATCGTAGATCAGCACCTTTGCAAAGGGACAGGTTGAGCCCTCCCCCACTAAATAGGTAACTTTATGACCAAGCCTGTTTAGCTCCCGGCCAAGCCACCAGATGATACGCTCGGTGCCGCCATATTTTGTTGCCGGGATTGGGGTGTTGTTTACGATGAGGATGTTCATAGATGTTGGGGCAAAGGTAAGGTTTGAGGGCGATAGTTATAGCAACTTAACGGCTGTTAACTCTCTGATGTAAATGGCTATATTTATATCAATAATTTAAACCGTTCACAAATGCGTATTTCAAGCAAGTTATTACTTATCAGCTCTGTTTTTTTATTAGGATGTGGCAATAGTTCTGATCATTCGGCGAATAATGAGCTTACTTATAAAGACACAGCCGCTAACTTCCAACCTATTGTAACTGACTTTAGCAATCCCGTACTTTTAGACAGTTCGCAAAATGTGCTATTTCCGTTGGCAAATCCAATTGATGACGATAGAATGAGTTTCAAATCGAGCGAACAGGTATCTTATTGGAATATTGCATTTTATAATTCGCTAAGCAAAAAATATCATTTACTCGATAACCGTAAAATGATAATTCTCCAATATGAAGATCAGAAAGAGTTGAGTTCGGGTCCAGATGTATATTCATCAGAAGTGCATGATCCTAACCCAGCACAAGGCTTGAATATTGATGGGAAGTTGATTTGTTATTCGGTAATAATTGAGGATTTTAACAAAGATCAAAAACTCACCTATGCTGATCCGAAATATCTTTTCACATCCGACGATGCCGGAAATAACTTCAAACAGATTTCGCCCGCAAACCTCAATGTTGTTAGCTGGCAACGTGTTGCTAAAACAAATAAGCTGCTTATTGAAGTTCAATCGGATAGTAATAACGACAAGCTATTTAACAACAAAGATCACATAGTACCATACGTGTATGACCTCAAAAAAGGCGGACCTGCCGAACCTGTTTTTAGTAAGGAGTTTAATCAAGCTGTCGATAAGCTTTTTAAAGAGCAATGGCCTGGTGCAAAAAAATAATCTTTTTACAGCATCTTACTTCCTAAACCACTTTCTGCTCGCCACCAACAACCCAAACTCTTCTGAAGGGTATTTCTCCGTTGATTTATGATGAATTTTATGCGCCCGGCGGATGCCGGCCAGGTAGCGGTTATCACTTTTGAAAGCCTTAAACCGGTTATGGATAAACCAATCGTGGAAAATAAAATAAATGATACCGTAAATGCTGATACCAGTACCAATCCAAAACCGGTAGTCCAGAGTTAAATGCCCTATCCACATCAGCCATAAAGCAAAACCAGCGAAGCCAATGCTGAACAGGTCGTTCAGTTCAAACCAGCCATGCCTTTGTTGATGATGCGTTTTGTGAATAAACCATAATGGCCCATGGAAAAGGTATTTGTGCATGGCCCAGGAGATGAGTTCCATCAACAAAATAGTTAATAACATAATTCCTATATCTGCCAATACTTTCATATCATTTAGCGGCTATGCTTCGGGCTATCAGTTTTTTCATCTCTTGGGTGTTTTCATCTTCGTGATCACCATAGCCGGTTTTCTTGAAAATCAACTTCCCTTTATTAAAGATAACTACTGTTGGATACCCTCTGAAACCAAACTGTCTGTCGGGGCATTTGGTTTTATCATCGGGCATATATTTTGCCAATACCTTGCCGGTGTAAATCTTTTCATTGCAGCCGGGTATAAAGTAAACCGGTAATTTAAAATCGTCCCGCATACTGTAATGTTTATACAGGTTAACAAAGTTAACCATCGATTTATCCTGTGCTATAAAACGCTTAACTATCCCGCTATCGGTTTGGCATAGGGTTATGAAACAAAATTTTTTGTTGTCTTTATACTGGGCGTAAAGCTTGTGCAGCATACCCATTTCACGAAAACAAGGCGGACAAGGCACAAACCAGCAATCAATAAACAGCACTTTGTTTTGACCTAATTGCTTTAGCGTGGTATGCTTTCCGTTGATGTCGTAAACCTCAATATCAGGTATTGATTTAATTTTGGAGGGGTGTGCATTAACTACACAGCCAAGCAAAATAAAAAATGCGAATAAGGAGCAGGTTATTACTTTCATAGCCGAAGTATTTACCGCTAACTTAAAATTAAAAAAGCGGCTATCAAATGATAACCGCTTTTAAATATTTGAAATTAAAAATCCGACATCGGAAATCCGAATTCCAAATTAAATATGTATCGCCCTGTTTTCAGTAGCAGCTAAACATGCTTCACGCATAGCTTCGGTATAAGTTGGGTGGGCATGGCTCATGCGCGAAATGTCTTCGGCACTTGCGCGATATTCCATCGCCACAACAGCTTCGGCTATCATATCGGCAGCACGCGGACCAATCATGTGTACACCTAAAATTTCGTCGGTAGTGGCATCAGCCAATACTTTCACAAAGCCGTCCAGGTCACCGCTGGCACGGGCACGACCACTAGCCTTGAACGGGAACGAACCTGTTTTGTATTTAACACCTGCTGCTTTCAGCTGTTCTTCTGTTTGACCAACAGCGGCAACTTCTGGCCAGGTATATACTACACCGGGGATCAGGTTGTAATCAATATGCGGTTTCTGACCTGCAATAATTTCGGCAACCAGCGTACCTTCGTCCTCCGCTTTGTGAGCAAGCATAGCGCCTTTAATTACGTCGCCAATAGCGTAAACACCTTTTACTTTGGTTTCCAGGTGCTCATCAACCGTAATTTTACGGCCGCGCTCTTCAACAGTGATGCCAATGTTTTCCAAACCTAAACCATCAGTGTAAGCTATACGACCAACAGCTACCAGGCAGTAATCGCCTTTCAGTTCTTTCTTTTCGCCTTTAGGGGTATCAAAGCTAACGGTTACTTCTTTACCTTTTACTGTGGCACCTGTAACTTTGTGGCCCAGGTAAAATTCCATACCCAGTTTGGTCAGTACTTTTTGTAATTCGCGACCCAGGCCTTTATCCATAGTTGGGATAATGCCGTCCATAAATTCAATTACAGATACTTTGGCGCCTAAACGGGCATAAACCGAACCCAACTCCAAACCGATAACGCCGCCACCAATCAACACCAGGTGTTTTGGTACTTCGCTCAGGCTCAATGCTTCTGTTGAAGTGATAATGCGTTTTTTATCGATAGGCAAAAATGGCAATGCCGATGGTTTTGAACCTGTAGCGATGATCACATTTTTACCGGTAATCTCAGTAACGGTACCATCGTTCTTTTTAACAGTGATGGTGTTTTTATCTTTAAATGATCCTACACCAAAGTGGGTGTCAATCTTGTTTTTCTTCATCAGGTAGCTGATGCCGCTGGTATTGGCATCAACAACTTCCTGCTTGCGTTTAATCATCTGTCCAAAATCTATCGAAAGATCTTTAAGGTTGATGCCATGGGTTTTAAAGGCATGGGCGGCATTGTGGTAATGCTCAGATGAATCCAACAGTGCCTTCGACGGGATACAGCCTACATTAAGACAGGTACCGCCAAGGGTATTATACTTTTCAACAATTGCGGTTTTTAAACCAAGCTGGGCACAGCGGATAGCGGCTACATAACCGCCAGGGCCCGAACCTATAACTATAACATCATATTGCATAGTAGTGTGTATTTTATGGTGGGCAAAGTTAAGGATTTTAAAGTTGCTTTTGAGAGATTAGTGATTGGAGATTAGAGGTTAGCATTTATTTTCTGAACCATGATTTTAGGGATTTAATCCCGGTTCAGACAAAAATCCGAAATCGAACATCCGAAATCCGACATAAAATTTACCCCATACCAACCGCATTTTATCCCATTTTGTAACAGAGTTATTGATAAATCGGTTTATCGTTAACTCTTTATTAAATTTAACCCAATTTAACACGACTGATCTTATGAAGAAAATTAACTTACTTTTTGTGCTGGTATTATTATATGCCGGCGTTAATGCTCAAAGCAACTATGTAAAGGAGCATTTTACCAAAAAAGAGGTGTACATCACCATGCGCGATGGTGTAAAACTGTTCACTTCCATTTATACCCCAAAGGATGCTTCATCGCAAAATAAGTACCCGATGATGATGATGCGTACCTGCTACAGCATCGCCCCTTATGGCGAGGATAAATATCCTCAAAGGCTTGGCCCGTCTGAAATTATGATGAAAGAAGGTTATATTTTTGTTTATCAGGACGTACGCGGCCGTTGGAAAAGTGAAGGCAACTGGACCAACATGACGCCGGTTATCGATAACAAGAAAAGCAAAAAAGATGTTGACGAAGGTTCTGACACCTATGATACTATCGACTGGCTGGTTAAAAACGTAGCCAACAACAATGGCAAGGTTGGCCAGTATGGTATCTCCTACCCGGGCTTTTATACTGCTGCGGGCATCCTGTCAAACCACCCGGCACTTAAGGCATCATCGCCGCAAGCCCCTATTTCCGATTTCTTTTTTGACGATTTTCACCACAACGGCGCTTTCATTGAGGGGTACTTTTTCACCTTCCCGGTATTTGGTGTTCAAAAAACTGATACAACCAGCAAAGCCTGGTACTCCATGCTTAAACCCGATAGCAAAGATGGTTACCAGTATTTATTAGATCTTGGCCCGCTAAAAAATGCCGATAAATTTTATCATGATAACTTCTTTTGGCAGGAAACTATTAACCACCCTAACTACGATGAGTTTTGGCAAAAGCGCGGCTTGCTAAAACATTACGGCAAAGTAAAACCTGCTGTAATGCTGGTTGGCGGCTGGTTTGATGCCGAAGATTTAACCGGTCCGCTGGCTATTTATAAAACCATCAACAAAACCGATCCAAATGCTTACAATACTATTGTGATGGGGCCATTCGGTCACGGCCGCTGGTCGCGCGAAACAGGGCATACCATGCACAGCAATGTTTACTTTGGCGATAGCATTGCTACCTTCTATCAAAAAAATATCGAAGCCAAATTCTTCAACCACTTCCTGAAAGGTAAGGGCGATAAAAAATCCGGCTTACCAAATGCTTACATGTTTAATACCGGCAAAAAAAAATGGGCTACATTTGATAAATGGCCTGCCGCCAATGCCGTGCACGAAAAAATGTTTTTAGGTGCCGATGGCAAGCTTGTAAATACCCAACCTGTAACTCAGGGCTCTGTATCATACATCAGCGATCCGCTTAAACCGGTTCCTTATACCGAAGATAACACCACCACCATGGGCTTTACGCCGCACAATTACATGAGCGAAGACCAGCGTTTTGCAGGTCGCCGTCCGGATGTGTTGGTTTACCAGAGCGAAGTATTAAATGATGATGTTACCCTTGGCGGCGAGATCATGGCGCACCTTAAAATTGCCACCACAGGTACAGACGCCGATTTTGTTGTTAAACTGATTGACGTATATCCGGCCGATGAACCGAACAACCCGTATATGCCAAACAAAAACATCATCCTGAGTAATTACTGGCAAATGGTACGTTCGGAAGTAATGCCGGCACGTTTCCGCAATAGTTTTGAAAAGCCGGAGGCCTTGGTGGCCAATCAAAAAACCGATGTAAATTTCCGCCTGCAGGACGTATTGCACACCTTTAAAAAAGGTCACCGTATCATGATCCAGGTACAAAGCACCTGGTTCCCGATAGTAGCACGCAACCCACAAAAATTTGTGGAAAACCCATATAAAGCTGATGAAAGTGATTACATCAAGGCAACGGAAACGGTTTATAACGATAGCTATATTGATGTGCAGGTGTTGAAGTAGAGGTTAGTGATTAGAGGTTGGAGGTAAGAGATTAGTTTTTCTCCACTTACCTTAAACAATTGGCCGGACAGTCCAATCCCGGCCAATTGTTTTTTATAAATAAGCTTTAACTTAGTTTTATAGATCCTTTACCCCACACAATTAAGTACATGAAAATAAAACAACTATATCTCGCAGCACTTGCCTTACTAAGCACTGCAACAATCACCCAGCAGGCAAAGGCCCAGCTCCTGAAGGAAAAAGAGCAATTCACCCATGCCGATTCATTGCGTGGAATGCTTACGCCTTTGCGTACCTGTTATGATATCAATTACTATCACCTTGACGTTAAGATTGATATCGATAAAAAGTTTATCAGCGGCAGCAATCAGTTTAAATTCACCGCCACACAGGATTTCAATAAACTCCAGTTCGACCTGTTTGCTAACCTTAACATTGCTAAAGTTGTTTATAAGGGGAAAGAACTTGCCTATACCCGCGATGGCAACGCCGTATTCCTCAACTTTCCGCAAACCATAAGTAAAGACAGCAAAGATGAGTTTACCGTTTACTATTCCGGTAACCCAACTATAGCTAAAAACGCCCCCTGGGATGGCGGACTGGTATTTAAAAAAGATTCATTAGGCAAACCCTTTGTAGCAACCGCCTGCGAAGGGATTGGTGCCAGCATCTGGTGGCCCAATAAAGATCAGCTGGCCGATGAGGTGGACAGCATGATGATCAGCATCAGTGTGCCAAAAGGTTTGAAAGATGTATCCAACGGTCGCCTGCGCAAGGTGACGCAGCTTAAGGATGGCTATACCCGGTTCGACTGGTTTGTGGCCAACCCGATCAACAATTACGATGTTGCTGCCAACATTGCCGATTATACTCATTTTGAAGACACCTACATGGGCGAAAAAGGCAAGCTTACGCTTGATTATTGGGTTTTGCCAACCAGTCTGGAAAAAGCAAAAAAACAATTTGCCGCCAATGTTAAGCCTATGTTGAAAGCCTTCGAGCACTGGTTTGGCCCTTACCCTTTTTATGAAGATGGCTATAAACTGGTTGAAACCCCGCACCTGGGCATGGAACACCAGGGAGCAGTAGCCTATGGCAATCACTTCATGAATGGCTATATGGGCTATGATTTATCGGGTACAGGCTGGGGCAGCAAATGGGATTATATCATCGTGCACGAAAGCGGGCACGAATGGTTTGGCAATAACATAACCGATAAAGACCTTGCCGATATGTGGGTCCACGAAAGCTTTACCTGTTATTCCGAATCACTTTTTGTGGAGGATAACTGGGGTAAAAAAGCCGGACAGGAATATAACTACGGTTTAAGGCTCACCATTAATAATGACGGCCCTATAGTTGGCGTTTACAATGTAAACAAAGAAGGCTCGGGCGATATGTACTCCAAAGGCGCTGTTTTCCTGAACATGATCCGCACTGTTATTAATGATGATGAAAAATGGCGCGGCATCCTGCGCGGGCTTAACAAAACTTTTTATCATAAAACAGTTACCTATGACGATGTGGTGGGCTTCATCAACCAACAATCGGGCGTGAACCTTTCGCCTGTTTTTGAGCAATACCTGCATTACCGCAGCCTTCCGGTGCTTGAATTTACCAGCCATGAAAACAAGCTTTACTGCCGATGGATAGCCGAAGCCAAAGATTTCAATATGCCCATCAGGGTACGTGTAAAGGGCGGCGAATACAAATTCATCACCCCAACAAAACAAATGAGCCCGGTTGAAATTGCAGGTGCTACTAAAGATAATATCGAAATTGATTATTTAAACTACTACGTGGGTGCGCTCATGGATTAACCCTCAACATACATGAAAAATAAGTTCTTAAATATTTTTGCAGTCGCCTTAGGTCTTACCGTAGCTGGCATAACGCCAACTCAGGCACAGTTAGGCACCAACAGGCAAACATTTACCCGCGCCGATTCGCTCAGAGGGAGCTTAACACCGCTGCGTACCTGTTATGATATTAACTACTATCACCTGGATGTGAAGTTTGATATCGATAAAAAATTCATCAGCGGCAGCAACCTGTTCAAATTCACGGCTACTCAAAATTTCACCAAACTTCAGTTTGATCTGTTTTCCAATTTAAAAGTAGAGAAAGTGGTGTATGAGGGCGCCGAAATTCCCTTTACACGCGAGTTTAATGCGGTGTTTGTTACCTTCCCTAAAACCATAAAAAAAGGCAGTAAGGACGAGTTTATTGTTTATTATTCCGGTAACCCAACTATTGCCAAACGTGCGCCATGGGATGGCGGCGTGGTATATACTACAGACTCATTGGGCAAACCATGGGTGGCAACTGCCTGCCAGGGTATCGGCGCCAGCATCTGGTGGCCAACCAAAGATCATCAATATGACGAGGTGGACAGCGCCCTGATCAGTATCAGCGCACCTAATGGTTTAAAAGATGTATCCAACGGCAGATTACGCAAAGTAACCGACTTAAATAACGGCTATACCCGCTTCGATTGGTTTGTGGCTAACCCTATCAACAATTATGACATAGAAGCCAACATTGGCGACTATGCCCACTTTGAAGGTGCTTACCAGGGCGAAAAAGGCCCGTTAACGCTGGACTACTGGCCATTAAGTTACAATGTTGACAAAGCCAAAAAACAATGGGAGCTTGATGCGCCACGAATGCTCAAGTCGTTTGAATACTGGTTTGGCCCCTATCCTTTTTATGAAGACGGCTATAAACTGGTTGAAACCCCACACCTCGGTATGGAGCACCAAAGCGGTACTGCTTATGGCAACCACTACAAAAACGGTTACCTCGGCCGCGACCTTTCAGGCACCGGCTGGGGCCTAAAATGGGATTTCATCGTGGTACACGAAAGCGGTCACGAATGGTTTGGCAATAACATTACCTCAAAAGATGTTGCCGATATGTGGATCCACGAAAGTTTTACTAACTATTCCGAATCGCTGTTCATTGAAACCTATTACGGTAAACAAGCCGGGCAGGAATACGTGAACGGAACCCGTAAAAATATCCGTAACGACAAACCAATTGTAGGGCCGTATGGTGTAAACATGGAAGGTTCAGGTGATATGTATTATAAAGGTGGTAACCTGTTAAACATGGTGCGCACCATTATCAATAATGATGACAAATGGCGCAGCATCCTCCGCGGGCTTAACAAAACCTTCTACCATAAAACCGTTACCTATGACGATATTGTAGGCTATATCTGCAAACAGGCAGGCATGAACCTGGCGCCTGTTTTTGACCAGTACCTACATTATAAAGATATCCCAACCCTGCAATTTGTAGTTAAAGATGGTAAGCTTTATTCCAAATGGATTGCTGATGCCGAAGGTTTCAACATGCCGGTAAGGATGCGCGTAAAAGGCGGCGGCTATATATTTATTAAACCAACCACACAGTTTAACCCTGTAAAAATTGACGGTATTACGAAGGATAATGTAGAGGTGGATACTTTCAATTATTATATTAAGGTTGATTAAATGGTTGATTGGGTGAGTGGTTTAACCCCAAACAACCACTCACCCAATCAACCTAATCAACTACTCACCGTCCCCCCCCCCACAAAAAAATCAAATCCTGTGCAACTTTCCTCCCCCTTCCGGCGTCTAATTTGAAAACGAAACTAAAACAACCGTCATGAAATCGATTTCAAAAATATTATTGGCCGCCGTGTTGGCAGTAGGAACTACAGGTTACGCATCGGCAAAGACAGTAAACCCAATTGTTAAACACGCCGACCAAACCACGCAAGACCGCCATTTATCGGGCTTCAGCGCTATTGACCTAGCAGGCTCTTTTGATGTCTACTTTACACAGGGCTCAAACGAATCGGTAAAAGTTGAAGCACCTTCGGATGTTATCGACAAGATCATTACTGAAGTGCAGGGCGGGGTATTGAAGATCTACAGCAAAAAAGGAACTAACTGGGATAGCTGGAGCTTTGGCCGCAGCCGTAAAATGATTGTACATGTTGTAGCTAAAGATATGACCAGCATTAACGTTGCCGGTTCGGGCGATGTTTATTTTAAAGACGGCATCAGCACTACCTCATTAAAATTAAAAGTTGTTGGCTCGGGCGATATGCTGGGCAAAGTGAATGCTAAAAACCTGGATAGCAGCATTTCGGGCTCTGGTGATATGAAACTTTCGGGCCGTGCCGATAATTCAAGAGTAAATGTTGTAGGCTCGGGCGATTTTACCGCCCGCGATTTGATCACCATTAATACCGAGGTACACATAGCAGGTTCAGGCGACGCTACCATCAATGCCAGCAGTAAAATTGATGCATCGGTAAGCGGCTCGGGCGATGTGCATTATACCGGCGGTGCTAAAAATATTTCAAGCTCAAAAGCAGGGAGCGGAGATATCGAGAGGATATAGAAACTCAGCGAAATCCTCTCCAAAGGAGCCGCCTTAACTATTTAGAAGCGTCATTGCGAATTAATAAAGCAATCACCAATTAGCAGGTTCGCCCTGTAAAGTTCGCGATTGCTTTATTAATCCGCAATGCCGTTTGTAAGGACCTTCAACTACTCCAACCCTATTTTCTCATTCACCAGTTCAATGATCTCCGCCTCCAGCGCAATCGCTTTCCGCTCAATTTCATTACCGCGGTAAATAACGTCAACTACATAGCTCTTATCCTTATAGCCCGAAGCATTGATCTTTACATTCATAAATGCACCCAATACCGCGGTACGGGCACAAAGGGCGGCTACGCCGGCATCAGTTATGGAATTGGGGTTGCCGCTTAGCGCCATTGCTTTTATTACTTCCATGCTACCTAAAGCTGCCTCCATTACTTTAAAAGGAATTTCAATAGCATAACGGGTAGCATCCTGTATTGCTTTATCACGGGCTGCTTTTTCCTCATTGTTTGATTTGGGCAGGGAGAATGCTTGCATGATCTGGTTAAAGGCTATTGTATCCTGGTCAACTAATGCTAAAAGTTCGTTTTTAAATTGCTGACCTTTTTGTGCCCAGTCGCTAAATTCCCGCCAGCGGTTGTCCCAGCCCTTTTTATGTGAGCTTAGGTTAGCCACCATGGTAGCCAGCGAGGCTCCCAAAGCGCCAACAGCGGCTGAGATCGAACCACCGCCAGGTGCCGGGCTTTCGCTCGCGGTTTCATCGGCTAAATCGGCAAGGCTCATGTTAATGAGCTTGCTGCCTGCTTTATCTTTCAGTAAATATTCAATAATGCGTTCTTCAGGCTTGAAAGGTGAAAGTTCATCAAGCCCCATTGATTTAATGGCTATCCTGATCAGTTCTTTTTCGCTTACTCCAGTAGAGCGTTGCTGCTTCTCCAAAAAATATTTACCCGCATCAAGCATCGCCTTCAAGGGGATCAAGCCCACCAGCTCACTGCCTGTTACCCTGATACCGCGTGCAGCAGCTTTATCACACACTTCATCAAAAGCCTTATGCACCGGGGTAATATTAATATTGGTCAAATTCATCGAGATCTGGGCAACACCATATTCTTCAATATACCAGCCGATAGCTTTTACCGCCTTTAATGAACCGGGGATGGTTTTGGCTTTGCCGGTTTCGTCGTATACTATTTTACCATTGATCGGATCTCCTTCGCGCAGGGTACGGCCAGCCTCACGTACATCAAAAGCAATAGAATTTGCCCTGCGGACAGAGGTGGTATTCAGGTTAACATTATAAGCCACCAAAAAATCACGGGCACCAATCACAGTAGCCCCCCGTTTAACATCGTTCTCCGCTGGACCGAAATCGGGTGCCCATTCAGGTTGTTTGATCTTCTTAAAGAAGCCTTCATATTCACCGGCACGTATCACCGATAGATTGCTCCGGCTTTTGTTAGGCTGTGCAGCCTCATACAAATAAACCGGGATCTGTAACTCCTCCCCCACACGTTTGGCCAACTGCTTAGCATATTCGGCAGTTTCCTCCATGGTGATATTACTAATGGGTATCAGCGGACACACATCTGTTGCGCCCATCCTTGGGTGCTCGCCTTTTTGTTTGCTCATATCAATCACCTCGCCCGCTTTTTTTATGGCGCGATACGCTGCTTCAATCACTTTTTCCGGTTCGCCCACAAAAGTTACTACGGTTCGGTTAGTGGCCTTTCCCGGATCAACATTGAGTAATCTTACCCCCTCAACAGATTCAACTGCATCTGTTATATTTTTAATGATATCGAGGTTAACACCTTCGCTAAAATTGGGTACGCATTCTATTAATTTGGTCATTGGTTCATTAGTTCAATGGTTCATTGGTAGCTAAGCAAATCGTAATATCTGCTTAATCGTTATTTTCTGCCGTCCAAACGCGGGCCGGTTTTAGTTTTCCCTGGTGATATAATATCTCGCGGTAATCGTTACATGGGTAGTCTTGCATATCGGCAAGCTTGCCTTTAGTTAATATACCGCGATCATTTAATTTTAATGCCTGTGCCGCGCGATAGGTTAAACCGGCGAAAACTTCGATAGTGCTTAACTTCTCAGCCGCAGCCATTACTGATGCCTGCATTAACAAATCGCCCATTGGGGCCGAGCCGGGGTTCCAATCGCTGGCAATAGCGAGGCAGGCTCCGGCATCAAGCAGTTTCCGGGCAGGGGCATATCCCATTCCCAAACCAAGCGAGGCACCGGGTAAAGTTACAGCAACAGTATCTGAATTGGCCAATAATTTTATTTCATAATCACCGCTGGCTTCCAGATGATCGGCGGAAGCCGCCCTTGCTTTAACTGCAACTTCACTGCCTCCGGTTGTAAACTGATCGGCATGAACAGTGGCCTCGAAACCCATTTGCTTGGCCCTGCTTAAATAAAATAGGGCATCGCTGGTATTGAAAGCGCTTTGCTCAATAAAAACATCCACCCGTTTGGCCAAACCCTGTTGCTTTATCTTCGGCAACAGATCATTTAACAAATATTTCAGGTATTCATTTCCTTCACCATCAAAATCTTTCGGTTTAATGTGTGCAGCGAGGCAGGTTGGCACAATATGAGCATGAGTTTTGTTAGCAGCCTGATGAATAGCTTTTAGCTGTTTGAGTTCTTCAGTGGCCGACAATCCGTAACCGCTTTTGATTTCAATAGTTGTTACCCCCTCTGCCAAATGACGGGCTATCCGTTTCGCCAGTAAATTGCTTAATTCAGTTTCTGTAGCCAAACGGGTTTGAGTTACCGAATCCCAGATCCCGCCCCCCGATGCGGCAATTTCCAAATAACTTTTGCCAGAATTGCGCATGGCATAATCCTTAGCCCTGCTACCAGCAAAACAAAGATGCGTATGGCAATCCACAAACCCGGGCAGTAATACATGATCGCCGGTAATTTCTTCTATTTGTACCGATGGATAGTTTGTGCGGAGTTTTTCAAAATCATCAACAGCAAGTATCAGCCCATCTTCAATTAACACACCCCCATTGGCAATTATGTGCAATTGCTCATCTTTCAGGGCACCTCTAATCGGCAAGCCTGTTAAAGGCAGTATTTGTGTAAATGGACCTGTTAGTTTTTTCATCGTTCTATCTTAGATCGGGGGTTGCTTCGTATCTACCCATGACATAATAAAAATCAAGGTCATACTGAACTTGTTTCAGCACCCCACTCGCTAAGCGGCCATACTAAGCAAAGCGGCCACCTGTCCTATGGGATGCCGAAATAAATTCGGCATGACGGTAGGCATATGTTATCTTCCTTCAAAGGCCGCGGATTTTAATTACTCGTAATGACCTTTTTACATATTATGCTTTACCACACTTTCAACCCAAACTTATCCGCCCACTCCGCAGCCTTATCATATCCGGCATCAGTATGTCTGAAGATACCCATGGCCGGGTCATTATACAGCACCCTTTTTAAACAGGTTGCTGCGCGATGGCTGCCGTCGGCGAGTACCACCATGCCGGCGTGTTGAGAATACCCCATACCTACCCCGCCGCCGTGGTGGAACGAAATCCAGGTTGCTCCACCCGAGGCATTGGCCATCAGGTTAAGCAGCGGCCAGTCGGACACAGCGTCTGAGCCATCTAACATAGCTTCTGTTTCGCGGTTGGGAGATGCCACTGAGCCGCAATCAAGGTGGTCGCGACCGATCACTATAGGGCCTTTTACCTTGCCGGAGGCCACCAGTTCATTGAATATCAGCCCAGCTTTTTCACGCTCGCCCATGCCCAGCCAGCAAATGCGGGCAGGCAGGCCCTGAAATGCTATTTTCTCCCTTGCTTTTTTAAGCCAGGTAATTAATGGCTTATTTTCGGGGAAAGCTTCGATTAACGCCTGATCGGTAGCATAAATATCCTCCGGATCGCCGGATAACGCTACCCACCTGAAAGGCCCTTTCCCCTCGCAAAACAGCGGGCGGATATACGCAGGCGTAAAACCCGGAAAATTAAAAGCATCAACCTCGCCGCCCTGCCGGGCAAACTCGCGCAGGTTGTTACCATAATCAAAAGTTACCGCACCTATTTTTTGCAGTGCCAGCATCAACCCAACATGCCTTGCCATACTTTTCAGCGAACGCCGTTTATACTCCACTGCATCATTTTTTCTTAATGCAGCAGCCTCATTTAATGACAGATCATTAGGAATATAACCATTTAAAGGGTCATGTGCCGAAGTTTGATCAGTAAGTATATCAGGAACGATATTATCTTTCAATAACTTTTCGAGCAAATCACCGGCATCGCTCACTAATCCTACCGAAAGTGTTTCTTTTTTGGCGATAGCTTCTTTTATCCAGGCGATGGCTTCATCATATGATGAAGTCATCCTGTCAATATATTTCGTATCAACCCGTTTTTGAATCCGTGATGCATCTACATCGGCACCTAAAAACACAGCACCCGCCATAGTTGCTGCCAACGGCTGAGCACCGCCCATACCACCTAAACCGGCACTTACAATAAGTTTGCCTGTCAGGTCGCCATTAAAATGCTGATTACCGCATTCCACAAAAGTTTCATAGGTGCCCTGTAAAATACCCTGCGTACCAATATAGATCCAGCTACCGGCTGTCATCTGCCCGTACATCATCAACCCTTTTTCGCGCAGCTCATTAAAATGCTCCCAGTTGGCCCATGCAGGTACCAGGTTACTGTTGGCAATCAAAACCCTTGGCGCTTCGGGGTGGCTACGGATAATCCCTACGGGTTTGCCCGACTGGATCAGCAGCGAGTGATATTCGTCCAATTCCAGCAGCAACTCAATAATTTTGCGGAGCGCCTCCGGGTTACGGGCTGCCTGACCGATACCTCCGTAAACCACTAACTCATCAGGATTTTCGGCTACCTGGCCATCGAGGTTGTTAAGCAGCATCCTGATCGGGGCCTCGGTTTGCCAGCTTTTGGCATGAAGCTGCATACCACGCGGTGCTTTATACACCGGATGATTAGCATAGGTTTTAATAAATTCCGAACTCGTCATGACTTAAATCTATTTGGTGAGCAATGGCAGCTTCACCTGCAGTTTTCAGCAGGGAGCCATCCGTAATCAGTTTGTGAAGACTGTTAATATCAACAGCAAAAACGCGGTCATCCTGTATAAAAGCCACATGCTGTCTTACCAACTGATGGCAAGCTTCAATAACCGGCGTCGATTTTAGCGGCCTGCGGAAATCCATAGCCTGTGCCGCGTAAAGCAGTTCAATAGCCTGAATGTATTCAATATTATCTATCACCTGGTGTAACTTGCGCCCGCTTATGGAACCCATAGATACGTGGTCTTCCTGCCCAAGTGAGGTTGGCACACTATCGGCACTGGCGGGGAAACACAGGGTTTTATTTTCGGTAACGAGGGCGGCAGTAGTATACTGCGGAATCATCAAGCCCGAATTAAGCCCGGCATCATGCGTAAGCAGTTTGGGCAAACCGTAACGACCTTCGCTCATCAGGTAGCAGCGCCTGTCGGCAATGTTACCAATTTCGGCTGCTGCTGTGGTTGCATAATCAAGCGGCAAAGCAAGTGGTTGCCCATGAAAATTGCCCCCGCTAATGGTATCATCGGCATTAAAAATAACCGGGTTATCGGTAACCGAATTGAGTTCGATTTCCGTAAGCTCTTTCAGGTGCAGCCATGCGTTACGTGAGGCACCATGTACCTGCGGCATACAACGCAACGAATATGGATCCTGTATCCTATCACAACTGATGTGCGACGAATTGATTTCCGATCCGTCAAGCAAAGTAAACAGGCGATGGGCTACCATCCTTGTACCTTTAAAAGGCCTGATCTGGTGCAGCCGCTCATCAAAAGGACGGATAGAGCCCATCAATCCCTCTAATGACATGGCACCGATGAGGTCGGCACGGTTCAGGGTGTCATCCAGTCGTTGTACAGCTTTAACCGCAAAAGCCAGGATAAACTGTGTGCCATTGATAAGAGCAAGACCCTCTTTGGGGCCAAGCAATAAAGGCTGTAAACCGTGTCTTTTTAAAAGCTCACCGGCCGGTATCCTCCCGCCATTCTCAAATACCTCCCCCAAACCAATTAATGGTAAAAACAGGTGCGATAAAGGCGCAAGGTCGCCGGAAGCCCCAACCGAACCTTTTTCGGGAACTACCGGGATAATATCATTATCGATATGCCAGATGATCCGTTCAAGCGTTGCAAGCGCAATACCCGAATAGCCCTGTGCCAAAGCCTGCACTTTAGTAATCATCATGAGTTTGGCAATTTCCTGCGGGATGGGTTTCCCGACACCTACGCTATGACTTTTGAGGATATTACTTTGCAGCAAACTGGTGTCTTCCTCCGAGATCCGGGTATCGCACAGTGGGCCAAAGCCGGTGTTAATGCCATAAACCGGGTGATGGCTATGCACAATCTTTTCCACCTCGCGCCATGAAGATTTGATCATATCGGCGGCTTCTTTGTTAATGATGCCTTTGGTTTTGCCTGCTGCTATATCAAGACAAATACCTATTGTAAGATGGTCGGTGCCGTAATTAAATATATCAGTCATTGCCGGCGGGTTTTAAATTGGTATTCAGTTTTTCAACGATGTTATCGGCCAGTTTAGTTTGGCGAAAAGTATTTTCAAGCGCGCTTATTGCGGGCAATAATTGTTTTGCAGTTTCGTCTTTAGCAACAAGTTCGGCCATCGACAGGCTGATAGCATCCCAAACCGGTACTACCTGCTTTAGCAACTCACGCCCTTCGGCAGTAAGGGTAACCAGTTGCCGCCTGCCATCGTCGCTACAGGTATCAGTACTTACAAGTCCTCTTTTTTTCAGGTTGGTGATCAGCTGACTGGCAGCCGGATGTGATACTTCTATCTGTTCACTTAATTCTTTGATAGACAAAGCATCATTCTTTGACAGTAAATAAAACACGGGAAACCAGCTGGCATCAAAATCGATACCTGCGGTTTGATAAGCACGATTAATTTCGGCCAAAAAAGCTTCACTAAGCCGCCTCAAACGGCTGCCCAAAACCAAATGACCGAGGCTTTGATATAAATTCATGATGCAATTTATATAAGCGCTTATATAATTGCAAATTTTATTTGGAGCTTGTTAGAATCAGTTAAAAAATTGTGTTCTTTTTAATGTAGAGACGCATAATTGCGTCTACAGTATGCAAGTTAAGGTAGTTAAACACATGCAAAGCTGCTTGACCTATGGGAGACGCAATTATGCGTCTCCACATGAAAGCTCTCCGCCAAAATTTAAACAACTTCTTAGGAGCGGGAAGGAATCTGCTTGAAACAAAAAAGCTCCCGGTGGTTATCCGGGAGCTTTTCATTTATTACTTAGTGATCAGGTTGTATAACTCATCGAGCTTAGGGGTAAGCACGATCTCTATTCGCCTGTTCTTTGCGCGGGCTTCATCAGTGCCACTGGCATCTATCGGCTGAAACTCACTCTTACCTGTTGCCGTGAGCCTGTGCGGGTCAACACCTTCAGTTTCGGTCAGGTAGCGGGTTACCGAGGTAGCGCGTAAAACGCTCAAATCCCAGTTATCTTTGATCTGGCCAAGGTTCTTCACCTTCTTATCATCTGTATGGCCTTCAACCGCCATATTGATGTCTGGTTCCTTGTTTACTACCACCGCTAATTGCTTCAACGCAGCCTTACCCTTCTCATCAATAATGATACTGCCCGAAGGGAACAATAACTTATCAGCTAATGATACATAAACCTTGCCATTTCTGATATCTACCGTTAAACCGCTTTGCTGAAAGCCTAATAACGCTTTCTGCAATTTATCTTTCAATGCATTAGTAGCCTCATCGCGTTTCTTTAAAATATCTTCTACTTCCTTTAAACGGGCTTCACGTTTTTTCAAATCAGCGGCCAGTCTTGAGGTTTGGGCGGCCAATTCGTTAGCTTTTGATGATGTTGCATCCAGGTTGCTGTTTAATACACTGTTGTTTTTGCGCAGATCGGCAAGCTGGTTGTGCAGGCGGGCTGTATCTGCCTGCAGCTGTGCAAGCTCTCCTTCAAGGTTTGTTGTGCGGTTAGCTAAAGAGTCACGTTCGGCAACAAGGCTTTTGTATGCTTTTGGAGACATTACCTTGCATGAGTACATTGTGAAACATACAACAGCGGCTAAAAATGCATATCTAATTTTCATAGTTATTAAGGGGTTATATCGAATTAAGAAAGGGCGTTCTTCAAAAATACATTAAGCGGATGGATCATGCTGCATACATCAGCAACCAGCTTTTCCGCACCAGGGGCCGTTAGCTCTTTATCTTCCAGCTTATGCCAGGCTACAAAGCTTTTAAGCTTTAGCAGGTCGATATTTTCATTATCGGGTTCGTATCCCTTCGGTATCGATTTAAGCTGCTCCTGCTTTCTGAAATCACCAAATAGCTTAACAAACTCCTTTTGGTCGATGATTCTTTTCAGATCGGCAGCGTTGTAATCAATTTCCTGGCGAATGGCTTTCAGATGTGGCGCTTCAGGCATCCAGTATCCGCCGCCAATAAATGAATTGCCCGGCTGGATATGCAGGTAATACTCAACCCCACCTCCTTTTAAGCCCGAGGTTGGCAAGCTTACCCCAAAGTTATTTTTGTAAGGCGCTTTATTTTTACTGAAGCGGATGTCGCGGTAAATGCGCATCACACATTTTTTGGCATCGAGGTTCTCGTCCATGCCTGCTTCAATTTTACGAACGCTGTCAAGCACCTTCGCTGTAAAATCAATTACATTTTCGCGGGCCTTATCGTAGCGCTCCTTATTGGCGGCAAACCATTCACGGTTATTATTTTCGGCGAGATCTTTTAAAAACTCAATACTTTCCTGGTATATCATCGGTATCTAAATAGCTTTGGTAATGTATTTTGGGTGATAACCAATACAACAAAAACACACGCGAATATCTGAAATTTACAGGAGCAAGTATAAAACAGCCTAAAATTATAGCGCCAAGATATAACCATGGCGAATCCTGGTTATGGGTAACCAAATAAGTAAGCCAGGCAATGCCGAGGGCCTCGCCCACATTCAGTGCATAACTAACGTACATGGCGGCATAAAAATAGCCAGGCTCTATCTCAAAAAAGAGGTTGCAATGAGGGCAGTTAAGATTTATTTTATTGGAGAAACTGTAAGGGCTACCCTTAAACATATCGCCGCGCCTGCAGCGCGGACATTTACATTTAAGCATAGCCCATGACTTTGGTGTTTGAGACACGATAAGTATCTTATAAGGTTACAAAAGCGGCAAATAACACCCGCAGCTGCTTATTAATTCAGATTAAGTTTTTCGCCGCGCATCTCTAGCTTAACATCTTTACGGCGGTATTTTTTATACCAGATGTAACCACCTAATGCGACAGCAAAATAAGGAGCGCCCAATAAAAACAGGATCCCGTTATTTAAACCCCTTGTTTTTGAACTACCGCTTTGAGCGTTGGTTTCGACAGTAGCAGCGCATTGTGCGCACTGAGCTTTTACAGGTTCACGGGCAATCAGCATAAGGCCGAGGGCCATTACAAAAAGGATAACTTTAAAACCTTGTTTCATAAGTGCAAATTTAACCAATTATAAATTAAAAATGATAAAACGGGCGGATCATTAAATAAACCACCACACCGCTCGCGGTAACGTACAGCCATATCGGAAATGCCCAGCGCACCAGCTTACGGTGCTTTTCAACCTGCATTTGCAGCCCGCGGTAAAAGCTCAATAATATCAACGGTAAAACAGCTGCTGCAAGTATAATATGAGGCGTCAAAATGGTTAAGTATATTGTCCTCAAAAAACCGGCAGATGTCCTTTCTGCTGCTGACAATTGCCCATCGCCGTTAAGATCTCCGTAAACGATCTCGTTACGCATCAGGTAATGAAACAGGATATACGATACAAGGAATAACGACGATAAACAGAACGTAACAATGTTAAGTCGTTTATGCAGTGTTATATTCCCTTGTTTAATTTGATATAACGACAAAAGAAGCAATAAGGTACAAGTGCCGTTAAGTACAGCATTAAGCATCGGCAGGTAAGGTGTAAAAGCAGGAGCCACAGCCGGGCCCGGTATCAGGTGCCTGTTTAACAAAACAACTACTGCAATTACAAATATGGTAACACCCGCAACAAAGCGGATTATAAATTTATCACTCATGGCAAATTAATATAACGGCTTATCAACTTTACGAAGCTCTTCGGCTATCAACACTTTTATCTCATCGTTAAGGCGGTTTACCTCTAGTGTTACCGCTGCTTTGTAATATCCACGAATCCGGTGTTCCTGATCAACCAGTACAAAATCATCGCTGTAAACAAAGTCGCTACCGGCTTTTGCAGCATTTACAAACAGCCCATTACGGGCAAAGTTGTAAACCGATGAAGTATCGCCACTGCACATCAGCCAGCGGTTTGATTCGGGCTTAAATGTTTGCAGGTATTTGTTTAATACTTCCTGAGTATCATGTTCCGGATCAACTGTGATGGTTAAAAAGTAAACCATCTTGTTTTTGTAATACGTACCCACCAGCCAGCTCATGTTTTTGTTGATGGTTTGGCAAACCGTAGGGCAGTTAGCGTAAAAGAAATTAACTACAAAAATCTTTCCTTTCAGTGTGTTCAGTGTAACCGGCTTTCCTTCCTGATCGGTAAGTTTAAAATCAGGAATGGTGTGGTAAATGGTATCAGGAATGTACTTGCCGTGAAATTTATGCCCTGTTTTGGCAACCACCTTTGGCCCAAAAACAGCGAGGGGCTTATACCTGTTTTTACCTTTAGCGGTAAGTAAATAATATAAAAATCCCGGTACCGCTAATATGAGTACCAGGATCAGGATCTTTTTTAATATAGAAGCCTTGTTCATTACCTCAGGTCAACCCAGTGGTGACTTTCGTTTGTAAGTACCAGGATTAAACCGATTATAAATATTACCGGAATTGCTATTGACAATATGAGACCCATTTTCTCAAACTTCAAGTGCATGAAATATGCAACTATATAAAATGCTTTAAGCAAGGTTAAAACGATATATACAGGATTGGCATACTGTATCGGAAGAATTCCTTTAGGCACACATACAAGCGCGATAAAGAATTCGATACAGGTAATAACAGTTAAGATACCTGCAACCTGCCATATCCGCTGTCTGCTCATGGTTTCATGATCACCATCGTGATGAATTTCGTGCGATTCTGCTGACATATGATAAATATTTTTAAACTAAGTAAAAGAATGTAAATACGAATACCCAAACAAGGTCTACAAAGTGCCAGTACAAACCAACCTTTTCAACCATTAAATAACTGCCTCGTTTTTCGTATGTGCCCATTAACACGTTTACCGTAATAATAATGTTGATAATAACACCTGTAAATACGTGGAAACCGTGGAAACCTGTGATAGTAAAGAACAAGTTAGCAAACTCCTGCGAAGTCATATGTTGCACAGCTTCGGTGCCGCCGGTAAATAACTTTTTAAGTTCTTCGGCAGGCGGAACACTTCCCCACCAGAAACCTTCATGGTGTAAATGTCCCCATTCCAAAGCCTGGCAACCAAGGAACATGAAACCGCCTATCACTGTAGCTATCATCCAACCTACTACCTCTTTTTTAGCATTACGATGGCCCGCCTCTACAGCCAATACCATAGTAACAGAACTTGCAATGAGGATGAAGGTCATTAAACCCACAAACACCAATGGTGCACCGTGATCAACTAATCCGGGTACTGATTGAAAAACCTTATCCGCACCTGGCCATACGCTTGCGCTGAAACGCAATGAACCGTAAGCTATCAATAACGATGAAAAGGTAAATGCATCCGAAAGGAGGAAAAACCACATCATTATTTTTCCGTACTCCACGTTGAACGGGGATCTTCCTCCCGACCAGGGCGAAGTTTTTACTTCGTCAATTTGTGAAACTGTTGTACTCATCTGTACTAATCTATGGGTGTATTAATTATGATTCAAAAGTAAAAAAACATAGAGATAAATCCATATAATATCGAGAAAATGCCAGAAAATGGAAGTTAATTCCATCTTAAACATATTCCTTACCTGGGGGATATTACGGTATGTACCTATAAGTGTATTTATTAGCAATAACAGCGCCGCAAAAATGTGTACCAAATGCGCGCCAACAAAAACATAAACAAAGGAGCGTGAAGCATTAGGATCAACAAAATAGATCTGCATTTTGAAGGTTAACACATAGCAGGCATAGATCTGTAAGGCAAAAAAAGCCAGCCCTAAGCCCAATGTGATCCATAAATACAGCTTCTGTTTGTCAAACTGCAACGCCTTGGCAGCCTTTGACGCTAAAAACAACGAGCCGCTGCTTAACACTATAACAATAGTGCTATACAAAAACGACTGCGGCATGATCACATTTAAACCGTGCCCGCTGCCTCCCGAATAAACGATAAAGCCGCTGGTAAAAGCTGCAAAAAGCATAAACGATGTGAATATGAAGATCCACATACTAAACTTTTTGGCACCAAGGTTCAGCCTGTCGTTATCTTGTTCCATCCTTGCCATCATCTCACTTAACTATAAAATCTACTAAAAACATTATCTGAACTACCGGCAGGTAAAAAAACGAGCCGAACATTAATTTACGAGCCTCGGGTATTTGCCGGGTACGTAACAGCATAAATGACTGATATAAAAATATTAAGCTGCATATCAGCGATACACCGCCTACCCAGTAACCACCATAACCGTAAAAGGTTGGCAATAAACTTACGGGTACTAAAACGATGGCAAATATAAACGTAATTACCGCACTTGTTAAATCTCTTTTACCTGACGGCAACAAGCGAAAACCTGCGAGCTTGTAATCATCATCCAAAACCCAGGCAATAGCCCAAAAATGAACAAACTGCCAGATAAACTGTATAGAGAATAAGATTAAGGCTATTTCGTCTATCCTACCGTGAACCTGCGCAGCTACATAGCCTATAAGCGGCGGCAATGCTCCGGGGATAGCGCCAACAAAAACTGCTGCAATACCCGATTTGCGTTTCAAAGGCGTATACGCAAATGCATACAATAAAATCGAAAATACAGATAGTAAGCCGGTTAACAGGTTTAAGCTGCCTAACAAGTAAGTGCCGGCCATGCCCATGCCTAAACCTAATACCAATGCCTGCCCCGTAGTCATTTTGCCTGAAGGGATTGGCCTGTCCATAGTACGCTTCATCAGCCTATCCAAATCTTTTTCGATGATTTCGTTAAATGCATTGGCTGCCGATGTAACCAGGAAACCACCTATAATAAGCTTTACCCAATCAATCCAAACAATATGGCCATTTGCGCGACATCCGATTAAAAATGATATCGACGCCGAAAATACCACCAAGGTAGTAAGTCTTGTTTTGATCAATTTTGAAAAATCAGCCCATTTCATCTGCTTACCTCCCTACCCTTAACACCCTGAAATAAATTCAAAAGCAAATAAAACTGTGCCCCAAATATTAAACTCGCCAATACAATATGTGCAGCCTGGGCAACAGGCGGCAATGCGAGATATGATAACAAGATCCCGGTAACTATCTGCAACGTGATCATTAAAAATGTAAAACTCATCAGCTGCTGCTGAATAGAATGCCTGTTAAAGCCTTTACGGATCAAAGCAAACAGAGCAACGTTCAATATCAACACCAAAATGGCTATATCCCTGTGATGTTGAAATATCTCGCCGGCATTGGTGATCCAATCTTTACGGTAACCTCCCTGAAAATGATTGGCAACCGCATCTATTTTCTCACGTACCTCGGTTCCGAAAGCAATTTGCAGAATACTTACAAACAGTGCAGCAAGCGTTATAACGTAAACCAAAGGTGACGACCCTGAAGTACTTTTACCCGAAGTCCGCGCTACATGATAAGTGTAAATACAAATGGCTAAGATAGCCAGCGCTAAAAGCATGTGTACGGTAACAATCCAAGCAATCAAATTGGTAGATACCACGATTGAGCCTAACCACGCCTGAAACCCCACAAGCACCAGATTAAAAATACTCAGGATGGCTATCCTCTTATCCGTTTTCCAGTAGCTGAATGAAAAAACAACCGAAAGCAAAAGAAAAAAGCCAGATAAAGCACCAATAAGGCGGTTGATATACTCAGTCCATGTTTTGCCTGCATTAAACTCCTCAGGCACAAGGATAGAACGATCTTCGCGGATCCGTTTTGCCAGATCACTGTAACCAAATACATCAAGTGTTTTTGCAAAACGCTGGTTCTTTTCAACCCGTTTGGCTACGTATTTCTGTTTATAATCTTTAGGCAGATCACTTATATCAGTAGGCGGAATGTACCTTCCAAAACATTTTGGCCAGTCGGGACATCCCATGCCTGAACCTGAGCTACGCACAACACCACCGGCAAGAATCAAAACAAAGAGCAGAACAATGGTTGTAATATTGATCTTTTGAAACCTATTTTTTCCGGCTGTGCTCATCTAAATAGTTCTAAAAATTTAGGGTACCTATTCTGAATTTGAAGATTTAAAAATTTATTGATTTGAAAATATCGATTTTCAAATTTCCCACATTTTCAAATCTTCAAATTAGGATGGTACCCTAAAAGATCAGATAAGTATAAATTATTTTACTTGTTCGTTTGCTTTCAGCGTACTTGTAAACTTATTAAGTTCTTCCAAACCTGCAGGATTATCTTCAAAATCGTGCGGAAGGTTTGAGCTCATAGTTTGCGAGTAAGGAACAGTTTGAGGGATATAATCCTCTTCTGCACCTGGTTTGCTGTAATCATATGGCCAACGATAAACGGTTGGAATTTCGCCCGGCCAGTTGCCGTGTAAGTGCTCAACAGGAGTAGTCCACTCAAGTGTATTTGACTCCCATGGGTTTTGAGTTGCTTTTTGTCCTTTGAAGATAGATACAAAGAAGTTATAAAGGAAACCAAATTGGGTAAGTGCAGCGATAATAGCAGCCCAGGTTACAAATGTATTGATGGTTAACCATTTTTGCATTGAAGCAAATTCGGTGAAGGCATAATATCTACGTGGAACACCGTCAAGACCCATAAAGTGCATTGGGAAGAATACCAGGTAAGCACAGATAAATGTTAACCAGAAATGCAGGTAGCCTAATTTCTCGTCCATCATACGGCCGAACATTTTAGGGAACCAGTGGTAAACACCTGCAAGCATACCAAATATAGCAGCCGAACCCATTACCAGGTGGAAGTGGGCAACCACAAAGTAAGTATCATGTAAGTTGATATCCAAAGTAGCGTTACCCAGGAAGATACCTGTTAAACCACCAGAGATAAAGAACGATACCATACCGATAGCGAACAGCATAGCAGGTGTAAACCTGATGTTACCGCGCCAAAGCGTAGCTAACCAGTTAAATGTTTTTACTGCCGATGGAACCGCGAT
The DNA here is from genome assembly GCF_003286435.2 of Mucilaginibacter metallidurans. Classification (NCBI taxonomy): domain Bacteria; kingdom Pseudomonadati; phylum Bacteroidota; class Sphingobacteriia; order Sphingobacteriales; family Sphingobacteriaceae; genus Mucilaginibacter; species Mucilaginibacter metallidurans. The sequence goes on along the minus strand of NZ_CP043449.1, from coordinate 7,131,801 downwards.
GATCAACGTAGTGATCATGAACACACCACCCAGGAATGGATTCATACCTGTAACAAACATGTGGTGGCCCCATACGATAAACGATAATACCGTGATACCGATCAGAGAGTAAACCATCGCGTGGTAACCAAAGATTGGTTTACGTGAGTTTACCGACATTACCTCAGATGAGATACCCATCGCAGGCATAATAACGATATATACTTCCGGGTGACCAAGGAACCAGAACAAGTGCTGGAACAGGATCGGGCTACCACCTTCAAATGGTTGCTGTACGCCGTTTAATACGATATCAGATAAATAGAAGCTTGTACCAACGCTGCGGTCAAATATCAACAATACTACACCGGCAACTAAAACCGGGAAAGCAAGGATACCTAATATAGCAGTAAGGAATAAAGCCCAGATAGTTAATGGCATTTTCCAAAGATCCATGCCTTTTGTACGCATGTTTAATACAGTACTTACGTAGTTGATACCACCCATTAATGATGATGCAACGAACAGTACCATACTGATCAGCCAAAGGGTCATACCCTCGCCTGAACCCGGCATTGCTTTTGGCAATGCAGATAATGGCGGATAGATTGTCCAGCCACCGCTGGCAGGGCCTTTTTGTACAAAGAAAGATGACAACATGATAACGCTGGCTAAAAAGAAGAACCAGTATGAAAGCATGTTCATGAAAGGCGAAGCCATATCACGTGCACCTACCTGCAATGGAATTAATAAGTTGGCAAAAGTACCGCTCAACCCGGCAGTTAGTACGAAGAATACCATGATAGTACCGTGTATGGTAACCAAAGCAAGGTAAAAATCGGGGCTGATACGACCGTTGGGTGCAAAACGACCCAACAAAGTTGTTAACAGCGGGAACGTTTTATCAGGGTAAGCAAGCTGGATCCTAAACAGGATTGACAAAATCATTGCGATAACCGCCATCGTAATACCTGTAATCAGGAATTGCTTGGCAATCATCTTGTGGTCCATGCTAAATACATATTTAGACAGGAATGATTGGTCATGATGGTGTTCGTGACCGTGTTCGTCGTGGTGGGCTCCTGCGTGGTCGTGAACTGCTAATGTTGACATATCTCTATTTCTTATCTTTATTAATTATTTAACGCTAACCTATTTGTTGAAGCACCGCTTTGCTCGTTGTTTGCTGCTGCAAAATGAAGCTCTTTTCTTAAAGCATCATTGAGGTAAGGTTTTTGCCTTGACAGCCATGACTGATATTCGGCTTCAGAAACAACACGCACAACTTTTTGCATGTTGTAATGGCTTCCACCGCATATTTTGTTGCAGTAAAGGGTATATTCAAATTTAGGGTCGTCTAATTTGGTACGCATTTCTGCGGTAGTAATAGTCGGGGTAAATTTAAAGAAGGTTGGTAAACCAGGTACCGCGTTCAACTGAACCCTGAAGTGAGGCATATAAACGCTATGGATCACGTCCTGTGCAAGAATATTCAGCCTGATTGATTTGTTAACCGGCAGATACATAGTATCAACCTTCAAGTCATCAAAACTGCTTTTCTTTTTAAAGTTAACACCTAACAAGTTAGCGCCTGTAACCAAACGGAAATCTTTGGGGCCTAATACACCATCTTTACCAGGGTAACGCAATTCCCAGGCAAACTGGTGACCGGTTACATCTATATTGATATCATCTTTAAGATTTTCGCTGTTCATGATCTTCTGCCAGGTAAAGAAACCAAACACAACCAGGATAGTCAGAACGATGGCTGGTGCAATTGTCCAAACTTTTTCGATGGTATTATTGTGAGGCAGGAAGTGTGCACGACGTTTATCAGAATGACGGTATTGGAACAGGAATGTAAACAGCAGGATCTGGGTAACAAAAAATACTATCATTGTTAAAACAGTAGTGACGGTAAACATCTCATCTATTTTAACGCCATGAGCCGAAGCGGCTTCCGGCAATGTCATACTGCCCTGTTCGGTAAATGACCAGTAAGCACCGTATAAACCTACAAAAAGGAAAACAATACAAATTACAGCCATCACGGTATTCCACTTAATGCCTTTTTTGCCCTGCATCTTTAAAGTAAGATCGTAGATCTTGAGGATTTTACCAACAATGGCAACGCCTAAGCAGATCAGGAAAAATATAAGCACATAATACGCAATCCCGGTCCAGTCAACCTTAGGGGCCTCTTCCTGGCCCGGAGCAGCACCTGCCGCAGTTTGCGCCATCAGCAGGTTTGTGCCCAGGAGCATAAACGCAGCGAAGAACGATAGTAGTTTTTTAGAATTTATTAGTTTTCTGAATCCCATTTTAGTAAGCTGTTTGGTATTCTGTATATGGTGCAAATGTAATAATTATTATATGTGATGATGAAGGCTTTCCTGTAAGAACGGGTGTTTTTTAGGAACCAACGATTTGAACTTGGTTAAAGCTGTCATCGCAGTGAAGGTAAATAAACCTCCGAAACCTAAGAACACGCCTATCTCAATCGGGCCAATCTCAGTTAACCATGATGAAGTTGGGCCAACTGTACCAGGCATGATCATCATAAAGTAATCTAACCAGTGACCAACAATCAGGATAATACACATAATCTCAACAGTACGATAGATACGTTTAGAGTCACGTGACATCAACACTAATAAAGGAGTAAGGAAATTTACTACGATGTTGATCCAGAACCAAGGTTTAAACTCAGGCTCCCAGCGTTTAAAGAAGTAAACTGTTTCCTCAGGCATGTTAGCATAGTAAATCAGCAAGAACTGAGCAAACCATACGTAAGTCCAGAAGATAGAGAAACCGAAGATAAACTTGGTTAAGCTATGCATATGATCTTCTGAAACCCATTCAAAGTAACCAATACGTTTTAACCTGATTAATGTAAGTGTAATAACAGATAAACCGCTAACCCACATTGCTGCGAAGTTATACCAACCAAACATAGTTGAGAACCATTCTGCTTCTAATGACATGATGGTATCGAACGCGTATATTGGTGTAGTAAAACCAAAGATCACCAGGAATAAGCATGACATGTTAAAGCTCTTTTTGTAGTAGAACATGCCGCCCAAATCATCTTCCGCTTCTGAATATTTAGCCAATAAACGACCAAATATGCAATATGAACCAAGGAAGCAAATTAAACGGATTATAAATCCAACTTTATTCATGTAACCGGCTTTGCCAGCTATAATGGCGTTGTAATTTTCGTTATGAGGATCAGTAACACCGGCAGCAGCCCAAATTTTGTACAGGTAAGGAGCTACAACCTGCTTACCTTCTTCATTGGTTACTGTATGTGTTAATGAAAACCCTGCGATAACTACCACAATAAGAGTAATTGCTGCTATCGGCAAAACTTTACCAAAAGCTTGTGGAATCCTGATCATTGATGCAGACCAACCAGCTTGTGCTGCATATTGCACGGCGCAAAAGAAAATACCGCACATACAAACCGCTGCAAAGTAATAGGTCATTAGCAACAGGTTGGCAAAGGTACGCTCAGCGTAGCCAAGCGCAAAGCCACCAAGTATGGCAACCAAACCAATCACGATGCATATTAAGCTCCATGTTTTGGCTTTGCCGACAAATTCGTATTGCCCGTCAAAATTATTATGAGTCTTCATTAATATCTTTTTCTTATAAGGTTTGTAAATGGTGAACATACATGATCACTTTCCAGCGTTCTTCGGGAGCAAGCTGAGAAGCGTATGAACCCATAGCATTTACACCGTAAGTAATGGTATGATAAATTTTACCGTCTGTAAGGTCTTTCATGTTACCACCGCGTGATGACTGGCCTTTCGAATATGATGGAGGGGCCGGATAACCGTGCTGTACCACTAAACCGTCACCCTGACCGTTAACACCATGGCAAGGTGAGCAAAAGTGCTCAAACAAAATCTTACCTTCGGCGTAGTTAGCCTGAGTTTGTGCCAGTACAGATTTAACCTCAACACTGGCTAATTCATAACCTTCTTTGGTATTTGGATAATCAAATTTGGTAAAGCCAACCGGGATAGTTCCGGCAGGTGGTACCTGAGCAGTTTTACCATCTTTAAAATTGTTATTTTTTTGATCCGGATCGTATGCCAAATGCTCGTACATATTAGGTGCATACTCCCAGCCGGTACTCCTTTTATCCTTGCACGATGTAAAAATTATCGAAGCAGCGATAATAGTAACAATTGTTCCTAATATTTTAATTTTATTCATAGCTAACATATTTTCTGTCGTTATGCTTAACTTCTGTAGCGCCCGCTTCTTTTAGTAAATTAGTTATATCGTCGTGAGAAATGTTTCCTTTAGCATTGATCGCTATTACAAACTTATCATCAGTTGCACGCAGGTCCATTACCCTTGGCGCACGGCCCGGGAAAAGGTGACTTGCGAAGAAGAAAGTAAAGGTCATACCAAATGAAGTCCATAATACCGTCCACTCAAATGTAACCGGGATAAAATCCGGGATAGCAAAGAAGTTTTTACCACCGATATTGATAGGCCAATCATGAACAAGCATATAATAAACCATGCTGAACATAATGGTACCGCCCAAACAACCGAACATAAATGCTGCATAACCTAAACGCGAATCCTTAATGTTCAATTTAGCCTCAATACCGTGGATAGGCATAGGCGTATAAACGTCATAAATAGGTACGCTGTTCTTTTGCAGCTTATCAATCCCGTGCATCATTTCATCGGGATCATCAAAAACGCCTAATATATATTTAGTGCTACTCATTAGTATTATGCTTTTAAGTATTCAGACTGTTCAACACTATCAAATTTCTCCAGCGAAGCGATGTAAAATTCTGCTTCGGCCGGTACAACATGGCCTTCGTCCATAAGTTTCTTCTTGGCCTGCTCGCTTGAGCTTTTCAGCAGTAATTTCACTTCGGCCATAGCCACAGAAGGTAATACCCTGATGAACAACAGGAACATGGTAAAGAATACACCAATTGAACCGATGAACACACTTACGTCAACCCAGGTTGGATAGAACATAGCCCAGCTTGATGGTATAAAGTCGCGGTGCAGTGAGGTTACTATAATTACGAAACGCTCAAACCACATACCGATGTTAACCACGATTGACAGTACCCATGACAACGGAATGTTGGTACGGATCTTTTTGAACCAGAACAGCTGAGGGGTAATTACGTTACAGGTCATCATGCTCCAGTAAGCCCACCAGTACGGACCAGCGATACGGTTTGCGAAAGCATATTGCTCATACTCGTTTTGAGAGTAGAAAGCGATGAACAACTCTGTTAAGTAAGCCACACCTACTATCGAACCTGTTAACATGATGATTTTGTTCATCGATTCGATGTGGAACATGGTGATGTAGTTTTCCAGACCTAAAACCTTACGTGCAATAAGCAACAGGGTTTGTACCATGGCGAAACCCGAGAAGATCGCACCTGCAACGAAGTATGGAGGGAAGATGGTAGTGTGCCATCCCGGTTCCAATGAAGTTGCAAAGTCCATTGATACGATGGTGTGTACCGAAAGTACCAGTGGGGTTGAAACACCTGCCAGGATCAATGATACTGTTTCAAAACGTTGCCAGGTTTTAACTGAACCTGTCCAGCCGAATGACAATACCGAGTAGATACGGCGGCGGATACCTTGTGCACGGTCACGGATGGTAGCGATATCAGGCAATAAACCTGTGTACCAGAATACCAATGAAACCGAGAAGTATGTTGAGATCGCAAATACGTCCCAGATAAGCGGTGAGTTCCAGTTTACCCATAACGAGCCGTATTGGTTTGGCAACGGTAATGAATAGACAGCCATCCACGGACGGCCCATGTGAGCGGCGATATAAGTAGCCGCACAAATTACCGCGAAGATTGTCATCGCTTCGGCCGAGCGGTTGATAGAGTTACGCCAGTTTTGACGGAACAGTAACAATACCGCCGAGATAAGCGTACCGGCGTGACCGATACCTACCCACCATACGAAACCGGTAATGTCCCAGGCCCATCCTACTGTTTTGTTCAGGCCCCATTCGCCCAAACCGAACCAGAAGGTCCAGCTGATTGCGAAAACCCAAAGCGAGGCGCCAAGCGAGGCTACACTAAAGCCGATCCACCAGGCTCTACCCGGCATATTTTCTACAGGGCGTAATACATCATTCGTAATTTTTGCATACGTGATGTCCTTACCCGTAATTAACGGTTCCCTTATTATTGATTCACTATGAGATGCCATATATCTTAATCTCTGTATATAAAAATTTATGCCTGAGCTTCAGTTTCTATTATATTTCTAACTTTTGTCTGGTAACCAATACCTGGTTGTACGTTAAGTTCTTCAAGCACGTAGTAAGTTCTTTCGCTTGCAAGTGCTTTTGAAACTTCAGAGTTAGGATCATTCCTGTTACCGAATACGATAGCGTTGGCAGAACATGTTTGCTGACAAGCCATTTTGATTTCGCCATCTTTAAGCGGGCGTTTTTCAATTTTAGCTTTCAGTTTACCAGCTTGGATACGTTGGATACACATTGAGCATTTTTCCATAACACCACGGAAACGTGTAACCACATCCGGATTAAGCACTAATTGTGTATGCTCACCTTGCAGGTAGTTATCAAAACGTGCATCGTTCCAGTAGTTGAACCAGTTAAAGCGACGTACTTTGAACGGACAGTTGTTAGCGCAATAACGTGTACCTACGCAACGGTTGTAAGCCATGTGGTTTAAACCTTCTGACGAGTGAACGGTAGCTAATACCGGGCACACAGTTTCACAAGGTGCGTGGTCACAGTGCTGACAAAGCATTGGCTGGTGAACAACCGATACATTGTCAAAGTTCTCAAGCTTATCAATTTCCTTTTCTTTGGTAACTGCTTCTTCGCTGTTGCCATGGTCATTGTAACTATAGTAGCGGTCGATACGGATCCAGTGCATTTCACGACGACGTGAAACCTCATCTTTACCTACAACCGGGATGTTATTTTCTGCAGAACATGCAACCACACAAGCACCGCAACCGGTACAAGCGTTAAGGTCGATAGCCATTACCCAGTCATAAACAGGGCGATCATGGTTATCCCAAAGCGATTCGGCATTGTAATCTTTACGACCGTGCTCATTACCGCTTCCAGCAGCAGGGTTCTTTTTGTATTCAACAAAAGTAGCCTCGCGGATCACGCTCCTGCCCTCGTACGAGTGGTGGGTTTGTGTTTGTGCAAGCGGCGATTTGTAACCGGCCGATTTAAATGACGCTACCGCTGCAGTTTGGAAAGTACCATTACTTAAGCTAAAGAACGGGAAAGCATTTTTACCAACGTTGTTACCAACCGGGCCAGCATTTGTACGGCCATAGCCTACAGCAACAGATAAAGTTCCCTGAGTTTGACCAGGCTGGGCTAACACCGGTAACTCAACTGAGTAACCGTTAGCTTCAATCTTGATCACATCACCTTCTTCCAGTTTCAATTTCTTCATATCAGAAATTGACATGGCAGCAAAGTTATCCCAGGTAACTTTTGAAACCGGATCAGGAAGTTCCTGCAACCATGGGTTGTTGGCACGTTTACCATCACCTATAGCCTGGCTTACATAAAGCTGTAATTCAAATTTGTCACCTTCAGCGGCAACAGCTTTGCTTTGGGTTAATATTTTTTGGGTTACACCGGCAAGGTCAAGACTAAAGCTGTAAGCGCCTGCGGTTGCTGGAGCAGCTATAATCATACCTGTTTGCAATAAGGTTTCCCATCCTTTTTGACCAGACAAGCCTCCTTTTGCCAACAAACCCGAATCCCAGGTTTTGCGTACGTAAGTGTAGTAATCTTTTATTGGGTTTTCCATCCAAACCAGTAAGCTGTGCTCTGCCTGGCGGGTGTTGTAAACCGGATTAATTGTTGGCTGAACTACTGTGTAGTAACCTTCAACAGCGTTAGCATCGCCCCATGTCTCTAAATAATGGTGGTTTGGAGCATTAACAGTAGCTAATAAAGCTGTCTCGTCGTCATGATCAGCAAATGATACTGTTAAACGAACGTTTTTCAACGCTGCTTTAAACTCATCATTTTTATAGTAATCATAAGCAGGGTTAGCATTCAGGAAGAACACTGCGCCAACATCACCGCGTTTTACTTCGCTTACAAATTCAACAAATGCAGCGTCGTTACCGGCGTATTGTTTTGATGGGTTATCCAAATCGATAGTAGTACCGTAGCTACCTAACAATGAGTTGATAGCGTTTACCAATACTTGTGTAGCAACATCGTTTGAACCTGAAACAACCAATGCTTTTCCTTTAGCTGCTACTAATTCTTTAGCGGCTAACTGGATAGCGGTATCAACTTTTTTGCTGCCGGTTGCTTTTGAACCAGGTAAAGTAGTACCAGAGATTGCATTGTAAAGATTTATTAATGCAACGCCAATTTCAGATGGTTTGGTAGTGATACGGGCATCGGCGTTAGTACCGGTCATGCTCATACCAGTTTCAAACTGAATGTGACGAGACATTTTTTTGTTGGCCAGCGATTTGCTGTTACGGTTTGAAACGTACTGGCGGGTAAATTCTTCGCCAGAGATCCATGTGCCTAAGAAATCAGCACCAAAGCTTACAATTACATCGGCTTTATCAAAATTGTAGTGAGGCAATACTGCTTTACCAAAACTGTTTTGATTAGCCTGAATGATACCGGTGTAGGAAACCGCATCATAATTGATATGTTTTGTAGTAGGGTATTTAGCGATGAACTCGGCAATAACTGCTAAGGTTGAAGGGCTGTATACAGTTGAAGTAACCAAACGGATACCTTTTCCTGATGCAGCAACAGCTGCAAGCTCTTTCATTACATAAGCATCAACCTCGGCCCAACCTGCTTCGACACCTTTTAACTTAGGGTCTTTTAAACGGTTAACATCATACAGGTCAAGTACCGAAGCCTGGGCCTGGGCGCTTAAACCACCTTTTGAAAACACATCGTTAGGGTTACCTTCTACTTTGATAGGACGACCTTCTCGGGTTTTAACCAAAATAGCCTGACCTTCATAGCTTGAAGAGTAATAGTTAGCCACACCCGGGGTAACCTCTTCAGGTTTGATCAGGTACGGAATTGATTTATGCACCGGCACTTTCTGACAAGCTGCCAATGTAACCGCACCAACACCAAAGCCAAGCGCTTTTAAAAAGTCGCGGCGGGGAGTTTTAGCTGATAAACCAGATCCACTAAGCACTTCCTCGATAGGAATTGGCTCTGCAAATTCGTTCTTATTTTTCTCAACAAATTCTGGTGTTCTGTTTAGTTCTTCTAAACCTTTCCAGTATTTTTTATTGCTGTCCATTTAAGCTGTATAAACTGTAATGCTAAATTCTTTTTATTAATAGTGACACTTACCGCACTCGATACCACCCAATACGGCGGCTGTAACTTTCTCACCTTTCTTGATCTTATCGTGTGCAGCCAGGATGCTGTCATAGTAAGCATTGCCTTTACCGTTAACTTCGGTACGTTTGTGGCATTGGATACACCATTTCATGGTAAGCGGAGAGTATTGGTAAACCTCTTTCATTTCCTGTACCGGGCCGTGGCACTGCTGACATTTAATCCCGCCAACTTTTACGTGTTGTGAGTGGTTAAAGTAAGCCAGGTCGGGCAGGTTGTGGATACGTACCCACTGAATTGGTTTAGCCGCGGTGCTGTCATACTTCTGTGTTTTTGGATCGTAACCCAGAGCGTCATAAATCTTGTGAATCTCTTCCGATTCGGTTTTAACAACCTTGTGGCAGTTCATACACACGTTTAATGAAGGGATAGAGGCATTTTTTGACTTGTATGCACCTGAGTGACAGTACTGGCAATCAATTTTCATGATACCGGCGTGTAACTCATGCGAGTATTTAATAGGTTGCACCGGCTGGTAACCCTGGTGAACGTTGGTGTTCCATAAAGTAACCCAACCCCAGCTGCACATTGCAACGGTACCGGCAACCAATATAAAGAATACCAGTTTTTTGTTTTTAAGGATCTTAGTGATAAATTCCTTTTTAGCATCAACCGCTACAGCACCTTCCGGAGTAACAACCTCGTCTTCAATAATAAGATCTTTGTTTTTAAGCAAAATGCGCTCTAAAGAACCTACTACCCTGTTTAGTACCAGGATAACGATGAAAGCGATAACGATAATACCGATCAAACCGTAAACAACCATATCGCTCGGGCCGCTTTCAACTTTCGCACCCGGAGCAGCGGTAGCACCGCCTGCAGGTTTAGCCTGCATGTCTTTCCAGGTAGTACGAACGTAGGTAATAATGTTGCCTACGTCGGCATCGCTAAGGTCAGCGAATACGGTCATGCCCGACTGGTTATACTCATTATAAATTTTGAGTGCCTTAGGGTTTTTAGCAGCAATCAGCGCCTGGTTATTCTGAATCCACTGGATAAGATACTTATCGTCGGTTTCTTGAGTAAGCTGCGGGCCTAATGCCGGACCAATTAAACGGGTGTCGATTTTGTGACAGGTAGTACATTTTGATTTGAAAATGGCCTCGCCTTTAGCAGCGTCAGTTTGCGCGTACGCAGTTGATAAACTCCAAAAAGCAAACCCGGCAATCAGTAAAACCGACCTTGAGAATTGTTTAAGAATCAATGAGAAACTTCTCATACAGTGTATTTATGCTAAATAATTTTTATATTAATGATTGAAACTGTTGTAAGATGTATGTTTCATCGGATAATTACAGGCACAAAAGTATAATTTTATACACTATCGGTGACACATAAATGACACCAACCTATAATTTATAATCGTTCTAAATAGACAAAAAACTGCGTTTAAACGCTGCTAAATGCATATTAATGTCATTTGACATTTTTAGGGAATAATTATTATCCAACTTTAATTATAAAATTTTATCTATTGTTTTAATAACCAGGCAAAAATAAGCGGTGCAACAATCGTAGCATCGCTCTCTACAATAAACTTAGGTGTGTGGATGTCAAGCTTGCCCCAGGTTATTTTTTCGTTCGGAACTGCGCCCGAGTACGAACCATACGAAGTAGTTGAATCTGAGATCTGGCAGAAATAGCTCCAGAATGGCACGTCATGCATTTCCATATCCTGGTAAAGCATCGGCACAACACATATCGGGAAGTCGCCGGCTATACCACCACCTATCTGGAAAAAGCCGATGCCTTTGCCAGATGAATTTTTAGTATACCAGTCGGCCAGCCATGCCATGTATTCGATACCGCTTTTCATGGTTGAAGCTTTAAGCTCACCTTTAATTACGTATGAAGCAAAGATGTTGCCCATGGTTGAGTCTTCCCAGCCTGGTACTACGATAGGCAGGTTCTTTTCGGCAGCAGCCAGCATCCATGAGTTTTTAGGATCAATTTCATAGTATTGCTCCAGCTCGCCGCTCAACAATATTTTGTACATATATTCATGTGGGAAATAGCGCTCGCCACTGTCATCAGCATCTTTCCAAATTTTATGAATGTGTTTTTGCAAACGGCGGAAAGCTTCTTCTTCAGGAATACAGGTATCAGTAACACGGTTATAGTGATTTTCGAGCAGGTCCCATTCTTCCTGAGGGCTCAGGTCGCGGTAGTTAGGCACCCTTTTGTAGTGTGAGTGTGCCACAAGGTTCATGATATCCTCTTCAAGGTTAGCACCTGTACATGATATAATAGCAATTTTATCCTGGCGGATCATTTCGGCCAGTGAAATACCCAGCTCGGCTGTACTCATGGCACCGGCCAAGGTTACCATCATTTTACCGCCTTCTTCAAGGTGTGTTTCATAGCCTTTAGCTGCATCCATTAATGCCGCGGCGTTAAAGTGCAGATAATTTCTTTCAATAAACTGCGAAATAGGTCCTCTTGTAGTGCTCATAATATTTCAATAAAATTTCAGCCGCAAAAGTAGACATTTTAGTTAAATTGAATTTTAAATGAACCTTTATCTTTTTATAACCATTTCATGCCTAAAGTTAGCTTCCTGTCCCCTACCCCTTCAGCATATTGTCATCCTAATTTTAAAAATGCCCGTTCGCAGAACCTTATAAAACAAAATGGGTTATATTAGCCACGACAAACATCTATGAAGAAACTTGTTACCTTAATATTGGTCTGCGCTTTTTCAACCAGTGCCTTTTCACAAATCTCCCGCATTGTAAAGCGAATGTATTTTGATAAAGATACCACCCGCAAAAGCAGTTTTGTTATTTTGCCTGTATTAAGCTCCGCCCCGGAAACCGGCCTTGAAGTTGGCGGTGCGGGCCTCCTTTCTTTTTATACCGATACTTCAAAACTCAATACAAGGGTATCCAATGTTTTTGGCTATGCCTCCATTACTACCAAAGGCCAGAGCCGCTTAAGCCTTACTACCAGCTACTGGACACCCGGAAACAACTATCACCTTACAGCCGGCATCAGTTACATCAATTTCCCTTTCAACTTTTATGGTATCGGCAACAATACATTAGAGGCCAATTCCGACAGGATTGGTCAAAAGCGGTTCAAGGTTAATTTTACCGCCGAAAAAAAAATATCCAATAACCTGTATGCCGGCATAACAGGCGGTGCCTGGGATTACAAATTCAGAGACGATGATAAGACAGGTATATTTTATACCGATCCTCGCGTTGAAGACCATGGCGGTGGTCCAAGCGCCTATATAGGACCAACCATCACATTCGATAACAGAAACAATAATACATACACCACCAAAGGGCTCATCGTAAACGCCTATTTCCAGGCTATACACGGCATGTTTGGCAATAATGACTATAAAGGCGGATTCTTTAATATCGAATACTCGCAGTTTTTTTTGCTGGCACCTAAATGGGTACTCGGCCTCGATGTGCAGGAACAAAGCCTTACCGGCAGCACTTCGCCATTTTATTTACTACCCGGCCTGGGAAGCGACGAACTGATGCGCGGTTATTACAATGGCCGTTTCCGCGACCGTAACATGATTGCCGGCCAGGCCGAACTACGCTACCGTTTAAGCGACCGCATTGGGTTTGCCGGCTTTGTTGGCGGGGGCGAAGTTTTTAAAAGCAGCTTCAGCACATCCGAACTAAAACCCAACTATGGCGGCGGCATCCGTTACTTTTTTGATGTAGAAAAAGGGCTTGCCGTACGTATTGACTATGGCGTAGGCCAGAAGATCCCTAACGAAAAAAGGCTAACAGGCTTTTATATTGCGTTGGGACAGTCGTTTTAAGGTTGTCTGAATCAGAATTTACAGAATTTCAGGATTCGCAGAATTGTAAGAAATAGGGGCTTGATATTTAGCGAAGATTAAACTGTCAAATTCAGAAAATTCTAAAATTCTGTAAATTCTGATTCAGACAAATATCAATATCTCACCCTAAAATCTTCCTTACTCATTCCTGGCTTAAAAAATACCAGGCCGATATAAAAGAGATCAATAGTTACCCTAACCTGCTGGTTTAGTTTAAGCTGCTCCCATGATTGCCTGGTGGATGCATTGCGATAGATGTTTGTAAATATTATAACGCTGTCATCATGGATAGACGGAATAATCTTTTCAAGATAACTAACAGGTCTTTGTTTTAAGGCATCTGCCAGTATCATGTCAACCTGGCGAATGCCTAATGTTGTTGATGAAACACTTTGAACCTCGGGGTTAGATTGTTTAATAACAAATTCGGTGATGTAATCCTCCGCATCAGCTAACAATATCGTTTGTGGCTCAAGGTAAACACAAAACCTATAAAGCAGATGGTAAAATTTTAACGGCAGTGTATTTATCACACCCTTGTCAGAATGTTGTTTTTGGGCGATTTTTTTAATATCGCGGTACACTTTTTGGCCTCGATAATCGTAGATAACCGTATCAATCAGCTTGTAAACAAATGGAGAGTGTATGCCGTGCCTGTTGTTGGCCAAAAAACGGTGCCGCAGGTAATTAAGCCCATACCTTATATTATACATTGCTGTAAAAATAGAAAAGGTTTAGTATTTTAGCATTACAGCGTATGATAAATCCAACTGAAGTAAATTCATTGATCCGCCTGCTGGATGATCCGGACAGCGAGATCTTTGAGCATGTGTATAACAAATTGTTTTCATATGGAGCAGAGGCTATTACTTATCTCGAGTCGGCCTTTGAACAGGCTTTTGACCCTATTCAACAAGAACGCATTGCCAACCTGGTACATGAAATTCAGTTCAGTAATCTTAAAAACGATTTAAAACTTTGGAACCAAAGCGGCGCATTCGATTTGTTGCAGGGCATCCTCATCATTAACCGATACCAATATCCCGACCTTGATGAGCAAAAGGTAATTAACCAGATAGAAGCTATTAAACGAGATATCTGGATCCAGATGATGAACGAGGCCAGTCCAAAAGAGCAGATCAAGCTCATTAACCATGTGTTTTACAATATCTACGGCTTTAGCGGTAATACAGCCAATCACCTCGATCCGCAAAACAGCTATCTGAGCCAGGTATTGGAAACTAAAAAAGGCAACCAGATCTCATTGGCGATTATATACTCTATCATTGCACAAAAGCTGGATATCCCTGTTTACGGCGTAAATCTTCCCCAGCATTTTATCCTCGCCTATCTTGACGAGAGTATGCAAAGCGAGTTTGAAAGCGGGATCCTGTTTTATATCAACGCCTTTAACAAAGGCTTCCTGTTCGGCAGGCGCGATGTGGATATGTTCTTGAAACAGCTTAACCTTAAGTTTGATAAGCAATTTTACGAGCCCTGCTCTAATACCGATATTATTAAACGAGTACTCCGCAACCTCATCAGCGCTTATGAAAATCTGGCTCGGCAGAAAAGGTGAGGGAGTTGAATGAGCTGCTAAATATCATGGAAGCCCCCCCCGCCCCTAAAGGGGTGCTTTTGATTTGCAGGATTTCATCTTTTCACCTGCTATTTGTTCCCCCTTTAGGGGTTAGGGGCTCTTCATCACACCGATACTGTGTTTCATCCCATTTATTTATTCAGTAGTATTGTGCATTATACCTTGCTGGCATAATTCAAAATACGATGAACGATCTCCTGAAAAAAAACCTTAACCTTGGCAAAATTGAATTTTGGGCCGCAAGCACTATTTATACTTTTGCTGTTATACTGCTGTTAACCAAAGTTGCCGACAGCAATTATAAAGAAATATGGACCCCATACAGGTACATGTTCAACAACTATCACCTCCACTACTCCTATTCTAAATTTTACTTTTTCCCCGAAGTATTTAGATATACCGGCTACTATGGTGCTTTTTTACTTTGGAACTTTGTTATTGTTCCTGCCCTTGCCGAAAAAAGACGAATTGCCTGGAACATTATTTTGGCGGCAGCCCTGCTTGTTGCCCTCTGGGGTTTATTCGGTATAACCGATACCTGGTTAAAGGGCTACCTGTTTTACCATAAATCTGCCGAATACGTATATAACATCGTTTTTAAGACAAATGTATTATATGCTTTATGGGTAATGATGATGCTTACTTTTTACAGCATGATCAAGTATTCGGCAAGTTTCCTGTTAGGGAATGTCGAAAAAATCCAGACAAAATACAGGGTGCTTACTCACGATTGCATTATTGCAATTGTGGTTTTCATGATCATTGCGTTTTTTATGGCGCTTTTTGATGCACCGATTGAGTTGATAAGCACGTTCGTGATCGTAGGTCCGGTAGCTATTGGTATTTATGCCTTATCATTTTACAGTCTCATTCCACAAACATTAAGCAATAACCGCGGAATATTTAATTACCTGTTAAAGATTATTGGCATTATGATCATTATCGGGGTGCCGATAGGCTTTATAACTGCTTTAATTTTTGATCAAAAAGATCCCGTGCTCATTATTTTCGGCTTCAATTGCGGTATACAGATTCTGATTACAGGCCCCTTTGCCTGGATAGTTTACAAACGCAAACTGGCGGGTAACCAGGAGATCACCTACCTAAAAACAGCCCTGGGCCGCTCTACTGCCGATCTGGATTTTCTTCGCTCACAAATTAACCCGCATTTCCTGTTTAACGCATTAAATACACTTTACGGAACAGCTTTACAGGAAGATGCCGAACGTACAGCCGAAGGTGTACAGCGACTGGGCGATATGATGCGTTTTATGTTACAGGAAAACATGCAGGAAAAGATCTTGCTGGTACGCGAGATCGATTACCTGAACAATTACATTGCCCTGCAAAAGCTCCGCACGCAAACATCGCCAGACATTACCATCATATTGCAGATTGAGGAGCATATGACTGCCCTGCAAATTGCACCTATGCTGTTGATCCCTTTTATTGAAAACGCCTTTAAACACGGCATCAGCCTGCGCGAACCTTCGCATATCAACATTAGCCTGCAAACCAAAGAAAACACGCTTTACTTTGATGTACACAACAGCATCCGTCCTAAAGTGGTTAACGATACCGAAAAATACAACAATGGTGTAGGACTGGAGAATGTTAAACAGCGGCTGGCACTTTTATATGCTAACAAACACGAGTTGGTGATCCGCGAAAGCGCCAAAGATTTTTTCATACATTTAACTATACAACTGCAATAAGCTTTGATTACTGCCATAGCCATTGATGACGAACCTATAGCACTTGATGTGATCCGCTCGCATGCTTCAAAAGTGCCTTTTGTTGACCTCAAAGCCGAGTTTACCGATGCCTTTAAAGCGATGGATTATCTGCAGCGCGAACCTGTGGACCTGTTGTTCCTGGATATTAAGATGCCCGATATTTCGGGCATCGATCTGTTAACATGTCTCAATAAAAAACCGCTGGTGATATTTACCACCGCCTACACCGAACACGCTGTTACCAGCTTTGAACTGGACGCGGTAGATTATTTATTGAAACCCTTCGCGCTTACCCGGTTCATAAAAGCCTGCAACAAAGCCTATGAACTTTACAGTTTCAGGAACACGGCCGAGGTTAAGGATTACATTTTCCTGAAAACCGGCTATGAGCAGGTGCGCGTTAACTTCGACGACATTTATCATTTAGAAGCCACAGGTAATTATGTAAATTTTATATTAAAGGATAGCAAAGTGCTTACCCGCATGACCATCACTGAAATTGAGGCCTTGCTTCCGACTGAGAAGTTTATCAGGATCCATCGGTCGTTTATTGCCGCTGTAAATAAAATTGATAAGATAGAACGCCATCAGGTAACAGTAAATGGATTTTTGCTGCCTGTAGGCGGTGCTTATGTGCCGAATTTGGGAATGATTAAATAATCCCTTACAGATCGTTTATACGCTGGCATAATCATTATCTTTAGCTTATGCAGCAACGCGAACTTATCATCAGCAATTATGTAAAGGCCTATAACAACTTTGATGTTGAAGACATGCTTAAAAACCTCGCACCATCCGTTAAATTTCAAAACATATCAAACGGTGATGTGGATATGGAGCTTGATGGTATAGCAGCATTCAGGAGCCAGGCCGAACACGCAACTGAGCTTTTTGAACGCCGCGAGCAAATTATCCGGTCTTTTAAACACACCGGCAACAAAACCGAAATAGCTATTGACTATAACGCAATTTTAGCCGCCGACCTGCCAAATGGCTTAAAGAAAGGTGATGAGTTAAATCTGAAAGGGCATTCAATTTTCACTTTTGACGGAGATAAAATTGTTGGGATAATGGATATTAGTTGATAAAACTCATGCTAAGTTTGAAAGTCCGGCGGACATGAAGATGTGACTACAAAAGAAGCCTATCAGTTTGAGCCTGTCGAAGACTTGAGCGCAGAGGCCCTACCCACTATGCTCCTACGGGCTACCCATGACAAGATAAAAAATGTGGTTTTTCGCAGCAGATCAGCTTCGGATGAAAACGAGCAGAACGATGCTGGGCGGTGCGGCTGCAGGGGCATGGCAAGTTTTTTCAGAAGCGGAGGCATTGCGTGCGAATCGGGGCAAAATAATTGCAGCCCGTGGTTCTGTTCGTTTTGCAGGGTGAAGGCCGCGCCGATGGCTATGAGGCCAGGTTGTGCGCAAAGAAGCCTCTCTGCTGCAAGCCTTTTTGGTTACTTTTGTGGCGACAAAAGTAACTGGCCCCGCGCGACCAAGAGCGCGACGATGTAAGTCAAATACTAATGAAGCCCGTTACCAGCCTGTCGGGGGTTGCTTCATTCCTTACAGCAATGACGTGTGACGCAAATGTCATTTTACCTTCAGAGGCCACCGGATTTAAATCACTGAGCATGACACCCGTTTTTAAACATCAACGTTTTACTCCACCACCAGCTTCTTCAACGTAATCCCAACCGTAGCTGTTTTCCTTTTAGCCGACGCCCCGTAGCTGAATGCTATCTTATACATCTTTTTTGATTTGATCCAATTTACAAACTTCGGGTCGCAAACCGGGTTCAGTTTATAAACATACTGTTGAGGCAGGGGCTTAACTTCAGATACTGCTATGTAGATAGAACCGGGCGTTTTACAATCTGCAGGGGCATCAACATCTCCTTGCTGATCCGCTACCAGGTACACCGCTATGTTCAGCGTTTTATGATCGGTATACACATAGCGCTTTTGCAGATTGTTTAAAACGTAAGTAAGGTCCTGATTAGATACGCTTTTGTATTTGATGGATTGGGCGATAACATTAAAGCAGGCACCGGCAACAAGCAACGCTGCTAACAGTATTCTTTTCAACATAAAATCATCATTAAGGTCGAACTTCAAGCTTTCAAAAAAAGACTGTTTACCTCAACAATAAAATTAGCTTACTGTTTTTAAAGCAGAAAAATTTCGTTCCAGCGGGATTACTTCCCGCTCAAAAAGCCGTTCTCCTCCAGCCACGCGGCAGCCCATTCAAACCACTTACCTTTATTTTTAGAATTGTTCATCCCGAAGCCATGACCGCCTTCCTGGAAAAGATGCATTTCGGCCTTCACTTTATTTTTTAAGAGGGCATCATAAAATAACAGACTGTTTTGCACAGGCACTACGTTATCATCCTCGGCGTGCACTAAAAATGTCGGCGGGGTATTGGCAGTAACCTGTTTTTCGTTCGAATACAGATCTAACTGCGCTGCCGATGGGTTTTTACCTATTAGGTTTTCCCTCGAGCCAACATGGGCATATTCACCAAAAGAAATTACAGGATAGATCAGCATCATAAAATCAGGGCGTACGCTGATGTTTTCTTTATCTTCAATAACCGGTTTATCAAAATGAGTTCCTTCCGTTGATACTAGGTGGCCCCCGGCCGAGAAACCGATAATACCTATTTTAGATGGGTTGATATTCCATTCTGCGGCATTTTTACGTACGGTGTATATGGCCATTTGCGCATCCTGTAGCGGCCCAATAGATTTATCAGCCATAATATCATCACTTGGTAAACGATATTTTAACACAAAAGCGGTCACCCCAATTTGAGCGAAGGCTTGTGCTACGGCTTTACCTTCATGATCTGAAGCCAGTCCTGAATAGCCACCGCCAGGGCAAACAACAATGGCAGCGCCGTTAGCTTTACCTTTTTCGGGCAGGTAAGGCGTCAGCGTTGGCTCAGTTACCATGGTGATCCAGCTCCTGTTGTCTGTTTTTTCAACATAAGCTGCCGGGGCTTTTTTTGAATTGGGAACACCTTTAGGATAAAGCAGCATCGGTTTTTCCTGTGCGAAGGATACAAATGTTATAACTGTCAAGACTAAGGCAGATAAGAAGGTTTTCATATTTTTAAAAGGCAAATTGGATGTGTCCAAAATACAATTAATCTTCCAAAAACAAAACGGAGTATCAGAAATGATACTCCGTTTTTTATACTATACCGTCATCCTGAACTTGTTTCAGGCCCCCACTTACTTGGCCTACGCCATACGGACGGTATACCGGCATGTGGGGTACCGAAATAAATTCGGCATGACCTTACTTTCTTATTTTTAACTCTTTGGCCCGCCAAATTCCATCAGGTAGGCTTTCAGGAAATCATTCAGATCACCATCGAGCACTGCCGCAGCGTTGGAAGTTTCGTGATCGGTACGGAGGTCTTTTACCAGTTTATATGGGTGCAAAACATAGTTACGAATCTGTGAGCCCCACTCTATCTTCTTTTTATTGCCCTCAATAGCATTGGTTAATTCCATACGTTTGCGCATTTCAATTTCGTATAATTGTGATTTCAGCAAGCGGATGGCGTTATCTTTATTTTGCAATTGCGAACGCGATTCCTGGTTTTTGATGATGATGCCCGATGGCTTGTGATATAAACGCACGGCCGTTTCTACCTTGTTCACGTTCTGACCACCGGCACCGCCCGAGCGGAAGGTTTCAAATTCAATATCGGCAGGGTTTACCTCAATTTCAATAGTATCATCAACCAGGGGATAAACATATACCGAAGCAAACGAAGTATGGCGTTTGGCGTTAGCATCAAAAGGCGATACGCGCACCAGGCGGTGTACCCCATTTTCACCTTTCAGATAGCCATAGGCAAACTCGCCTTCCAACTGCAGGGTAACGGTTTTTACGCCGGCCACGTCGCCTTCCTGGTAATCCTGCTCGGTTACTTTATAGCCGTTCTTTTCGCCCCACATAATGTACATACGCATGAGCATGCCGGCCCAGTCGCAGCTTTCGGTGCCGCCGGCACCCGCCGTAATCTGAAGCACCGCATTTAGTTGATCTTCTTCGGCCGAGAGCATGTTTTTAAACTCAAGCTCTTCAACGGCTTTTATAGCTGCATTATATTGCTCCTGCATTTCAGCCTCGGTGGCGTCGCCGCCCTGGTAAAATTCAAAAAGCACGCCGGCGTCATCAACAACCGATACTACCTTCTGAAAAGCATCCGTCCATACTTTTTTTACTTTGATGGATGCCAATACCTTTTCGGCCTCTTTGGGGTGATCCCAAAAATGCGGACCAATGGTTATTTCCTGCTCCTCTTTTAATAGTTCCAGCTTCTTATCAATGTCAAAGATGCCTCCTCAGGGAAGTTACTCTATCCCTTAAATCCTGAACTTGTTCTTTAGTCATGCGGCAAATATATATAATTTGAAAAATTGCTATAAATAAAAAGGCCTGCAAATTGTTTAACAATCAGCAGGCCCGTTCATTAGGCAGATGTAATAGTATGTTAGGCAACCATCAGGTTGTTCACAAGCGGGTTCAGATCGGTACGGTTACCGTTTAGTTTAGTTAACATAGTACCCAAAGCAAATTCTTTAGCCTCACCACTTTTAGTTTCCTTAACCAGCTCATTCATTACAGTTGGGATCAAAGCCTTTGCAACTGTTAACGCATGTGCCGGATCAATACTGTAAAAAGTGTTAAGCTTATTTGCAAAGCGGTTGGTTATGCTCGATACTAATGAATTGTTGTAACTACCCGAAAACTGGAAGTACTTAATAAGTTCCTTCACCTTGCCGCTTTCAAGCTGGCCTTTTAAAACTTCAATGATTGAACTTGAAGCTTCATTGATCACCGCTTCATGATATTTAGCAGGGATCACCGGGTTGTTGATAACAGCCGTCCCGGCGTTATCTTTTACAAGCAAAAACAGTTTTTCGAACATAGTAATACGTGTTTTTAAAGTAAATTTACAAATTGATGATAAATTCCTTATTTGATTACCATCGATACAAATATATTAAATAAAAATTTTAAACTTCAAAATATATTTGTAATTTCTTTGTAATTCTCATAATTTTTTGGTGTAAAGTAAACACTATGCCAGCCGTGTTTAATTAACACTATGCCAGACTATTATTTTATTTAACAGTTACCTTTCAATTAACTTTTTACTTTTGTTGAAAAACAACACAATTATGCTGCCAACTACTGATTTTACAACAACCCAGGCTTACAAATATCTTACAGATCATTACATCGATATTGTATCAAAAAGCCTGAAGGAAATGTTTGATGCTGATGACCAGCGCTTTAATAAATTCTCGATCCAGTTTGAGGATATCCTGCTTGATTATTCAAAGAACCGTATCGACGATGAAACCATCGCTTTATTAATACAGCTGGCCAAAGAGTGTTCACTAAAAGAGGCGATAGACGCCATGTATTCGGGCGAAAAAATCAATGTTACGGAAGGCCGGCCCGTGCTGCACATCGCATTACGTAACCGCAGCAACACTCCTATTTATGTTGATGGTAAAGATGTTATGCCCGATGTAAATAAAGTGCTTGACCAGATGAAATCTTTCAGCGAAGCTATTATCTCGGGCGAGTGGAAAGGTTATACCGGCAAAGCTATTACTGATGTGGTTAATATCGGTATCGGCGGCTCTGACCTTGGCCCGGTAATGGTTACTGAAGCTTTAAAAGCATACAAAAATCATTTGAACCTCCACTTTGTAAGTAACGTGGATGGTACTCATATAGTTGAAACCCTGAAAGCAGTTGATCCTGAAACTACGCTGTTCCTGGTGGCTTCAAAAACTTTCACTACCCAGGAAACTATGGGCAACGCCCACAGCGCCCGCGACTGGTTCCTGGCCAGCGGTGCTACTGAGGCCGATGTAGCTAAACACTTTGCCGCCCTTTCAACCAATGCAGCAGCTGTTGAAAAATTTGGCATCGATACTAAAAACATGTTTGAATTTTGGGATTGGGTTGGTGGCCGTTACTCTTTATGGAGCGCTATCGGTTTGTCAATTGCCCTGAGCATTGGGTTTGAAAACTTTGCCGATTTGCTTGCCGGTGCCCACGCGACTGACAATCATTTCAAAAATGCCGAATTTGCCCAAAACATCCCGGTTATTATGGGACTGATCGGTATATGGTATAACAACTTCTTTGAGGCCGAAACCAATGTTATCTTACCTTACGACCAATACCTGCACCGTTTCTCTGCCTATTTCCAGCAAGGCGATATGGAAAGTAATGGCAAACATGTTGACCGTAATGGTAAAGATGTTGACTACTCTACCGGTCCGATCATTTGGGGCGAACCCGGTACAAACGGTCAGCACGCTTTTTATCAATTGATTCACCAGGGCACTAAATTGATCCCTGCCGATTTTATCGCCCCGGCACAATCGCACAATCCACTGGGCGAACATCACAACATGCTGCTGTCAAACTTCTTTGCTCAAACCGAAGCTTTAATGAACGGTAAAACCGAAGAGGTAGTTATTGAAGAACTAAAAGCTGCCGGAAAATCAGATGAAGAAATTGCTAAGATCGCTCCGTTCAAGGTATTTGAAGGCAACCGTCCAACAAACTCATTCCTGATTAAAAAGATCACACCATACACTTTAGGTGCTTTAATTGCCATGTATGAGCACAAGATCTTCACCCAAGGTATTATCTGGAATATATACAGCTTTGACCAATGGGGTGTTGAGCTTGGCAAACAACTTGCCGGCAAAATCCTTCCTGAACTGAAAGATAATGCCGAGATCAGCAGCCATGATTCATCAACCAATGGCCTGATCAATCAATATAAAGCGTGGCGATAGCTCCACCCCCCTAAAGGGGGAGCTCTTTTTTCAAACGTGAAACGCCCGAAAAATCCGGGCGTTTCACGTTTGAAAAAAGTTTTAAATTATAGCAGAAGCCTTTCCAGCGATTTCGGCTAAAGCCGGTTTGCAATTCCCTATTATTCCGTTGGTTAAAACCAACGGCAATGAATTTTAACAGTTCGTTGATTAACATTTTATAGTCGTAAATTAAACCGGAACAAACAATGGTTAATACAGCCCCAATAAATGACTTTTCATTGCCGTTGGTTTTAACCAACGGGTAAGATCATCAACATTTAAAGGGCTTTAGCCAAAATAAACCATACCTTTAAGGAAAGAACAACCTCCTAAACTATGTCATTTGTAAAAATCTGGATCCATTTGGTATTTGCAACTAAAGACAGACAGCCCTTGCTTACTCAAAACATAAGATACCAGATACATAAACACATCATAGAGAACTGCAAAGAGAAAGGGATATTCTTACAAGCGATTAATGGCTATACCGATCATATCCACTGCCTTATTTCTTTAGGAAAAGATCAAAATATTGCCAAAATAAGCCAGCTAATTAAAGGAGAATCATCTCTTTGGATAAATAAGAACAAACTAATAAAACAACAATTCGGTTGGCAGGACGACTACTTTGCAGTATCGGTAAGTGAATCACAGATATCAACTGTCATTAGCTATATTAACAATCAGGAAAATCATCATCAAAAGAAATCATTCAGTGATGAGGTTGAAGAATTTATGAACCGATATGGCTGGGAACTGATCAATAACTAAAACACGAAACGCCCAGGTAATCCGGGAGTTTCATGTTTATAAAAATAGTCTTTCAAACTATGGTTTCCCCTTCAGGGGATTGGGGGGGCGAGGCTATGGAACCGGCACAAACTTAACCTGGTAAAGGTGCGGCCATTTTTTACCGGTAACAAACAGGCGTTGACCTTTGGCATCCCAGGCAATTCCGTTTAGCACGTTATTATTCCAGTCCCTGTCCTGCGGACGGCTTGCCACCGGGTAGATCTCTTTCATATCAATTATCTGCTCCACCGCACCGGTTTTAGGATTGATCACCAATATGTTATCGGTTTGATAAACATTAGCGTATATCTTACCGTTGATGTATTCCAGTTCGTTTATTGAATCTATCTGTTGTTTATCGT
Source organism: Mucilaginibacter metallidurans (assembly GCF_003286435.2). Lineage (NCBI taxonomy): Bacteria > Pseudomonadati > Bacteroidota > Sphingobacteriia > Sphingobacteriales > Sphingobacteriaceae > Mucilaginibacter > Mucilaginibacter metallidurans. Next base: position 7,107,229 of record NZ_CP043449.1, on the reverse strand, counting down.
CACATACATCAATGTGGCCTATCTGATGGTAATCATTTTTATCCAGGAACCAGATCCGGTTGGTGCTATCGTCCATATAAAGTTTGGTTCCGTCAAAACACATTCCCCAGCCTTCCGGGCCAACGTTGTTGGTAAAATTGTTAAGTAGCTTCAATGTATTTTTATCATATACAAAGCCTACTTTTTCTTTCCAGGTAAGCTGCACTACTTTATCACCAATAACCGAGAGGCCTTCACCAAAATATTGCGTATCAAGTTTGGTTTCCTGTAAAACCCTACCTGTATTGAGATCAACCTTTCTGATTGTTGAATACCCTTTTTCACCAGTGCTTTCAAACATAACCCCATCAACGTACTGCAAGCCCTCGGTATACGCGGCGGTATCATGCGGGAAAACTTTTTCAACCTTATAAGTGTACCTGGCCGGCGCTTTTGCTGCCAGTAACAGGATATTGGTTGTTACCTCATTGCTTTTACCGCCTTCATAAACCTTAGCTGTGATCATCCTGATACCCAAGCCAATGGTATCTGTTTTAAGGCTGATGCCTGCAGTATCTTTGCTGGAAGCAATCTTTACCGAATCGAGCAGGTAAACTACCGAATCGACTTTACTGCCTGTAGGATAGCTTACTTTGATATCGATCTTATCGCCGGCTTTATAGTTTGCACCGGCGTCGGGAGTGATGGTATAATCTGTAGCCGAGCTATCAGGTTTATGGTTACAGCTGCAGCCGAAGGCCGTTAGGGCAAGGGCGGCAAAAAATAGCTTTAGTTTATTATTCATAAGTGTTATGTGGCCGAAGGCCAAAACGCATCTTCTATATGGTTTAGTATATAATTTCCACTGCGGTCAAACAAAATAGCGATGATATCAAACCGCACTTCGCCCTGATGGTTCATGAGGTAGATGTATTCATCGGCAGCTTCGGCCAGCAGTTTTTGTTTACGGTTATCAACAAAATCCTCAGGTTCGCCAAAACCATTGCCTGTACGGGTTTTTACTTCGGTAAATATAATAACCTTGTCTTTATAAGCAATTATATCTATCTCAGCTTTTCCGTAAGTCCAGTTTTCATCAAGAATTTCGTAGCCTGCTTTTTCGAGGTGGGTTTTGGCTAATGCTTCGCCGGTGCGGCCAAGTTCGAGGTGTTGGGTCATTATTTTATGATTACGGAACCCAAAAAGTCAGATATTGATTTTTCTACCTTTTTCATACGCATGTACTGGTTAAGCAGTATTTCCTGGTCGGCCTCAGTATCGGCTTTTTGAAGCTGGGTGCGCAGGTCTTCCAGCATCTTACCAACCTTGTGCTTTTTAAGGTGAAATATAGCACCAAGAATAGTTGCCTTCATATTAACCTGCTCATCGTTCACCGTGATCTTATGCATTTCGTACCAGTTCTCACTGAGCGAATATTTACTGGCTAACATGTTAATAGTTAAATCAACTATAGCTTTGTCCTTATGGTGAATAAAATAAGCCTCATCCGGCAGTACGCCGTTTTCTACTTCGCGACGGTAAATTTCGGTAATCTGCTTACAAACCGGATGATCAAAGGTAACATCACTTAATTCAGCTATGATGAACGGGCCTATATAGGTATTGGCGATGCCATCCCAGTCGATCATACGGCTTCCATAATGCAGCAATAAACGCACAATTTCCTTTTCCTGAAAAGCATCTTCTTTAGCAACTTGTGGCTCAAGTTCAACAGGCTCATCAAAAAAGTGGGGTTCGTCGGGCATTTCGGCAAACCTGTTGTTTTGCTGCTGACGCTGCTGCTCCTCCTTTTTGGCTTTGGCAGTGCGCATTTTATTGAGCTCGGATAAAAGGGCGCGCTCGTCTATCTGCAATAAGCCGCTACACTCTTTTATAAATACTGATGCCTTGATGTTATCCGGAATCTTGGCGATACTTTCAACCACCTCACGAATTACGTCGGCTTTCCTGATCGGGTCGTTTCCAACTTCTTTAAGCAGGATCTGGGTTTTATACAGGATAAAGTCCTTCTTATTTTCCTCGATGTGCTTTTTAAAAGCACTTGACCCTTTCGATTGTACAAATGAATCAGGATCATGTCCATCCGGAAACAGCACTACTTTTACATTAAGCCCTTCCTCCAGGATCATATCCAAACCACGCAGCGAAGCCTTGATCCCGGCTGCGTCGCCATCATATAATATGGTAATATTTTTAGTAAAACGGGCAATGAGCTTAATCTGCTCGGTTGTGAGTGATGTGCCTGATGAAGCCACCACGTTTTCAACCCCCGTCTGATGTACAGAAAGTACATCGGCATAACCTTCTACCAGGTAACAGTTATCCTGCTCACGAATAGCCTTTTTAGCGAAGTAGAGGCCGTAAAGTACATTTGATTTATGGTAGATCTCCGACTCGGGCGAGTTAACATACTTGGCTACGTTTTTATCTTTTTTTAGTGTACGGCCGCCAAAACCAATTACCCTGCCGGTAAAACTATGGATCGGGAACATTACCCGACCGCGGTACCTGTCGAACAAGGCCCCGTTATCCCGCTTTACCGACAGACCGCTCTCGACCAGAAACTGCTCTTTATAGCCGTTCCTGATAGCGGCACCTGTAAAAGCTTCCCATTGATCGGGCGAATAGCCCAGCTCAAACTTTTTGATAGTTTCGGCGGTGAACCCGCGTTCTTTAAAATAACTGAGACCGATGCTTTGCCCTTCCTCCGTTTCGAGCATGGCCTCGTGAAAAAACTTAGCAGCAAATGCCGATACGATCATGAGACTTTCCCGGCGAAGATCCTCCTCGCGGTTTTCGGGAGCTTCAACAGTTTCTTCAACCTCGATGCCGTACTTTTTAGCAAGCCATTTCAAGGCCTCAGGATAACTGAACTTTTCCAGCTCCATTAAAAACGTAACAGCCGAACCGCCTTTTCCTGTTGAGAAATCTTTAAAAATACCTTTTGCCGGGGATACCGTGAACGAAGGGGTACGCTCGTTCGCAAAAGGCGAAAGGCCTACGTAGTTAGCCCCGCGTTTTTTTAACTGCACAAATTCCCCTATCACCTCCACAATGTCGGTGGCTTCCATAATACGGTCGATAGTGGATTTTTGAATCATGAGTTAAAGCAAATGTAGGGAAGATAGATCGTTGCCCGTAATTCGAAAACGTTAAAATACGGTTTTGTTTGATAACGAGCTGTTTAAAATTCAATCTCCTTAAGAGACAAGTTACCATTTAACGCTTTGAGTTAAGATCCTGAGATATATACCAATTTAATTACTGCTATGACAGGGGTTAACAGGGTTAACAGAAATTCAATAATCTAAACACAATAAACTTATAATCAATTACTTAATAAAGCAATAGGGTTACATTAAATACTGTTAAAGTATTAGAAAAGTAATAAAATTATACAATCGTACTTCGATCGTTGCTACCGAAGCGAACTAAAGATATTAACATCGTGATATGATACAGCTTCATTTGTACTGCGCTTAAACGTTTAAACCAAGGTATTCGCTTTTTGATTTCGGGGTTTTAAAAATGTTACCGCTATCCCCGCCAATACAATTATGCTGCCGGCAATCTCATTAAAACCTAAACGTTCATGCAGCAAAAACGCGGCAAGCAGCCCGGCAAAAACCGTTTGGCTTAATAAAGCAATAGAAACCCTCGTTGGTTCCAGATAGCGCAACGAATAATTAATAGTGAGCCAGCCTGCTAACTGGCAAATAAGCCCCATACCAATAAAGCAAAGCCATGCTTTTAATGAAAGATGAACAATATCGTTATGCATAGATCCATTGATCACCAATAAAAAAATACTGGCGCTCAGCATACTGTAAAACATAAAACTAAACACATCAATACCGGCCATAATATTTTTGGTGATCATGATATAGGTAGCATAAAAAAAACTGGCGAGTATAGCCAGCAGTATGCCGGCGTTAAGTTCCATGTGCAAAATGTGTTCATAACCTACCAAAACAACCATGCCGGCGATGGCAATGAGTGTGCCTATCCAAAATAGCCGACCTGATCCTTTTCTTAAAAACAGGAAGCTCATCAGGCCCACCCAAACCGGGGCCAGGTTGGCAATAAGGGTTGATACAGTGGCGCTGATCTTTAACAGCGAAATATTCCATACCGCAATATCAAGGGCGAAAACCATGCCCGCAGCTATGGAAATAAGCAATTGCTTTTTATCTATTTTAAGTTTTTGCCTAAATACACAAAATGGGGCAAGGCAAATCCAGGCTATAAATACCCGGTAAAATGCCGATCCTATAGGTGATACCCCGGCAAGCTTTACAAATATCGGCGAAAAGGAAATACATAAAATACCAATAACAAGGCTCACTTTAGGATTCATGTGCAATAAAACAAAATGAGCGGCAAACTTACTGAAACCACGTATAATATGCCTTACTTTTAAATATCTTTATATTTCCTGTACAATTTATTAACCTATCATCAGTAAAGCAATGAAATATCCCTGTTTGATATTAGCCATAGCCGTGGCCCTGCTTTTTTCAGCCTGCAAAAAAAAGGACTGCTGTAATTTTCCGGTCATACCCGATTTTATGCTTGCGCAAAAAAACAACATCAAATGGGAGGCTAACCCTTCCGGTTCGAATATAATGGGTGATACCATTACCATATCAGCAAAAACCACCATTGGAGGTGAAGAAGAGCAGGTAGGTTTTAAAATTGTGTTTGATGGTGTTGGGTATTATACCCTCAAAGCAAACGAAAACTATTACCACATTACAAAAAACGGCTCCTCGTTAGCCAGATACAAACCTGACCCTACCCATCTTAGTTCGGTAACTATAATTTCGTACAACCAGGCCGATAAAATACTGCAGGGATTGTTCGAATTACGTTTTCTGAAAGTAATTGATAGCCAAACCGAAAGTCATCCGGACAAGGTTACTTTTAGCGAGGGCAAGTTTAAAGCTAAACTCAAATATTAACTTTTATATTAATTGTAACTAAGCTTAATTATGATTCGTATTAGTTGTAAATTTGTTTTATGAAAAAAGTTCTATTATTAACCGCCTCAGTATCACTTCTGTTATTTGCTGGCTGCCAAAAAAATGGCGTAGCCCCAAAACAAGACAGTGTTAGTGCAAAAAAAAGCATTACCAACCAGTCATTGAATAAAAGCAAAGACACTATTATGGTAGGCGGCGCGACGACAAACACGTTACTCCGTGACACAATCATGGTTACAAACAAGTAAGCGTCAAAAAGAAATAGCCGGGATACTTCATGTTCCCGGCTACATTTTTAGTCGCTGGTTTCCTTTTCCCCTTTCTCCTGATATACTTTTCCGTGTTAACATGCTAATGTTTTTTAGCTCATGTTTCAAAGTGCGCTTTCATAATTAATTGTATTTTTGCGACTCTAAAAATTATACATGATATGAGTCAGCGAACTAAGATCAAAGCATTGCTGCAAAGCCAGCAAACCGAAATTGATGTAACAGTTAAAGGATGGGTGCGCGCATTCCGTTCAAATCGTTTTATTGCTTTGAATGATGGCTCAACTAATAATAACATCCAGGTAGTTGTTGATTTTGAAAATACCGACCCGGCATTACTTAAACGCATTACCGTTGGTGCAGCACTTAGTGTTCAGGGTAAACTGATAGCATCTTTAGGTAAAGGCCAAACCGTTGAGGTTGTTGCAAATGCAATTGAGATATTGGGAGATTGCGATCCTGAAACATATCCCCTCCAATTAAAAAACAGGCCGAGCCTTGAATTTTTGCGGGAAAAAGCACACCTACGTTTTCGTACAAATACCTTTGGTGCGATATTCAGGGTACGTAACAGCCTGGCATTCGCGGTGCACCAGTTTTTTCAGGAGCGCGGGTTTGTTTACCTACACACACCAATTATCACTGCTTCGGATGCAGAGGGTGCAGGCGAAACATTTCACGTTACCAACTTCGATTTGGATAACATCCCAAAAACAGATACCGGCGAGATTGACTTTAAACAAGACTTTTTTGGTCGTGCTACTAACTTAACCGTATCCGGACAGCTGGAAGGTGAGCTTGGTGCTATGGCCTTGAGTGATATTTATACATTCGGCCCAACTTTCCGTGCCGAAAATTCAAACACCACACGCCACCTGGCCGAGTTTTGGATGATTGAGCCGGAAGTAGCCTTTAACGATCTGGTTGACAACATGGACCTTGCCGAGGACATGCTGAAATATGTGATCAAATACGCGTTGAATAAAAATGCCGATGACATCGAATTTTTAACCCAACGCCTAACTGAAGAGGAAAAAACCAAACCGCAAAACGAGCGCTCAGAAATGACGCTGCTTGAAAAACTGCAGTTTTGCTTAAATAACGATTTCGAGCGCCTAACCTATACCGAGGCGATTGACATCCTGAAAGAATCCCCCCCAAACAAAAAGAAAAAGTTTGTTTATCCTGTTGAAGGCTGGGGTACCGACCTGCAAAGTGAGCATGAGCGTTATCTGGTTGAAAAACATTTTAAAAAGCCGGTGATCCTGACCGATTATCCAAAGGAGATCAAAGCGTTTTACATGCGTCAGAACGACGATGGCAAAACTGTGCGCGCCATGGACATCCTGTTCCCGGGCATTGGCGAAATTGTAGGTGGTTCACAACGTGAAGAACGTTTAGACAAGTTAGAACAACGCATGAACGAAATGGGCATCCCTACCGAAGAACTTTGGTGGTATTTGGATACCCGCCGTTTCGGCTCTTGTCCGCATGCCGGCTTTGGTTTGGGTTTTGAGCGGTTGGTGCTGTTTGTTACCGGCATGGGCAACATCCGCGATGTAATCCCCTTCCCGAGATTCCCCAAGAATGCGGAATTTTAACCGTTGATTGTTTTTTGATTTTGATGATTACGCTGATGTAATTGTTTAAATTTATGTCATTGCGAGCGATAGCGCGGCAATCTCGTAGCAAATGCGTTGCGAATATGCATGGCTACGAGATTGCTTCGTCGTTCCTCCTCGCAATGACATTTTTTATTTACCATATGTCTTCACAGATCTTACTCGTTACCCATATTAATGCGCCTGTTGAAAGAGTGTTTGACATTTCCCGTAACATTGATGTACATGTAGAGTCAACAAAACATACTGGCGAACGAGCTATTGCCGGTCGTACAAGCGGCTTGATTGAACTCGGCGAAACTGTTACCTGGCGGGCAAAGCATTTCGGCATATGGCAAAACCTTACCTCAAAGATCACTGAAATGGAATATCCAAATTACTTTACCGATATCCAGGTTGAGGGTGCTTTCAAAAGCTTTACGCATGAGCATTATTTTTATCCTATCCTTCACCAAACCATGATGCGGGATATTTTCACGTTCGAATCGCCCGGCGGAATATTGGGAGAAGCGGTAAACTTCCTGTTCCTGTCTAACTACATGACACAATTGTTGGTAAAGAGGAATAAAGTGATTAAACAGGTGGCTGAAGGTCGTTCAAACTCGTGACCGAGGGTTAAAGTCCCTATATTGAGCTTTCATTTATTAGGTTATTTAAACTATGGTTTTCAACGCTGATATTCTTATACACCCGGGATTGGGTAATTCAGGTTCACAACACTGGCAAAGTATTTGGGAAAAGCAGTTCAATTTTACCCGTATTGAACAACAGGATTGGGACACGCCGATTTGCAGCGATTGGATAAAAACTATAAATGATTATGTAAACCGCTATGATCCGGAAAACGTAATCTTAGTTGGTCATAGCCTGGCTTGTGCTGCCATAGCCTCGTGGGCAAAGCGATATGCCATTGGAATAAAGGGTGCGTTACTGGTTGCGCCGAGCGATACCGAAGCAGATAGTTATCCAACCGGCACAAGTGGTTTTACCCCGATGCCATTAGGCAAGCTACCATTCAAATCAATAACCGTATTTAGCAACAATGATTTCTATGTAAGCAGGGAACGGGCCTCATTATTTGCAGACAGTTGGGGAAGTGAAATTGTGAATATTGGCGATGCCGGCCATATCAATGTATCAGCGGGTTACGGAGAGTGGAATGAAGGCCTCGAACTGTTAAAAAAGCTGGATGCGGGATATTAAGCCGACGACGGCAGATCAGGCAATGCCGTTTACTGAAAAACTTATCACTTGTTTAGTTTTAAGATTTATCCTTACCTGAAAATAGCAGTTGCCACCGTCCATAACATTGACCAAATGCTTCTTCCAGTTTGCAGGAAAGCGTATTGCGCATAAACAATTTAGATACACTTCTTTTTCGCCCTTTCCATTTATCATGGCTAATACTTGTTTATAGTATTTATCGGGGTTATATATCGCACCATATTCTTTCTTTTTATTGTGATCTTCAACAGCCTTGATCAACATGTTGTCTATTTCTACAAAATCTGCGTCAGCCAATTGTGTAGTACAATACTCTTTTCCAAACCACGAATCAATGAATTGCTGATTTACAGGCAAGACTGCGTATTTCGACATATCAACAACGTGAAGGTGCTGATACTTAAACAATGAGTTAGGTTTGCTAAGCGGGTTAACCGATTGCAGCAAAATGAATATGGATAAGATCGCAATGCGCATAGTTAGAGACTAATAAATACTAAGTTAACGTGAGTTCAGCTGAAAGCCAAAACTATGCTTAATCACAAGCTGAAAAATCCGCGGAAGTTGCTTGTAATTTGAGATTTGCACATCTGCCCATCTAAAATCCCGTCAAATCAGTGTAAACATCAACCAGTAAAACATTATATCCTCCCGGGTTGTCGTATCTTTATATAGATGAAAAACCGAAAAGGATTCTTGATCGGTGAAATCAAAAAAATCGGAGTAATTAAAAATATGGAGTACAATCAATTAACACCCGAAGAAGAAAGGGTAATATTATACAAAGGCACCGAAAGGCCGTTCACCGGCTCTTTACTGAACAATAAGGCGCAAGGTTTATACGTTTGCAAACGCTGCGATGCGCCGCTGTATCGATCGGAAGATAAGTTTGAGTCGTTTTGCGGCTGGCCGAGTTTTGACGATGAGATTGAAGGAGCTGTTCGCCGCGAAGTAGACGCCGATGGCCGCAGGGTAGAAATCCTGTGTGCAAATTGCGGCGCACACCTGGGCCATGTGTTTGAAGGTGAATATATGACGCCAAAAAACACCCGCCATTGTGTAAATTCAGTGTCGATGAAATTTGTTCCGGTTGAGGACGCAAAATAATTCGTAAAACTTTCAGGAATACGCCCGTTGATTCATGATTAACGGGCGTAATTGTTTTCCACATACCGGCTTGCAACAACCTTTTAACTTCGCATTTAAATATTGATACCTGCTGCAAGCAAAAGCATTTCATTATTGGCAATAATTGTCGGTGTTAAGTCAAGTAATTTATAATGTTAAATTATCGTAATCTGCAAGTATAAAGACCTGCAAATTTCAATCAAATTTTTAATCGGCTGTTTTCAAGTCCATTAATTTTTCATCAATATAACAAGTGCCGATAAAGTGTGGATAACTCGGGGGTTTGTGAAAAACTATCATTCACAACTACACAACTCAAACATTAACTTTGCTCAGCAAGGTAATAAAAAAGGCATTCAGCCGGCAGCCAGAAGCATCCGTCAACTTCTAATTAAATAACTGGCTGTCAGAAAGTTACACAATACAGTTGCTAAGGAGTAAACCCGAAGGCATCAAAATTTAAAGCTTTATTGAAAAGTAGGGCTTGCTTTCGTGTCTGAATACCTGATTAAAGAAAGAAACTAAAAAAGTAGACACCAATGAGTTTGGAAAACGAATTATTACTACGGGAAAACAAGGACCGGTTTGTTATCCTTCCCATTAAGTATCCCGCAATTTGGGAGATGTATAAAAAAGCGGAGGCCAGCTTCTGGACCGCCGAGGAAATCGACCTATCGGACGATATCAAACATTGGGAAAGTCTTAATTCGGGCGAGAAACATTTTATCTCGCATGTACTCGCTTTTTTTGCCGCAAGCGATGGTATCGTGAACGAGAACCTGGCGGTAAACTTCATGAGCGAAGTACAATTGCCCGAAGCACGCTGCTTTTACGGTTTCCAGATCATGATGGAAAACATCCACTCTGAAACCTATGCCCTGCTGATAGACACCTACGTAAAAGATCCGACCGAAAAAGACCGCCTTTTCCATGCTATTGAAACCGTACCATGTGTTGGCAAAAAAGCCGAATGGGCGCTAAAATGGATCAACAACGGGAACTTTGCCGAGCGTTTGGTTGCATTCGCGGCGGTTGAAGGGATCTTCTTTTCAGGCAGCTTTTGCTCCATATTCTGGCTTAAAAAACGCGGCCTGATGCCGGGCTTAACTTTCAGCAATGAGCTGATCTCGCGCGATGAAGGTTCGCACTGCGAATTTGCGTGCTTATTATATGGCATGCTTGAAAACAAACTACCGCAGGAACAGGTTACCAAGATCATTACCGATGCGGTAGAGATAGAAAAAGAATTTATAACCGAGGCATTACCGGTTAACCTGATAGGAATGAATGCCAAGCTAATGAGCCAGTACATTGAGTTTGTGGCCGACAGGTGGCTTAGCGAACTTGGTTACGATAAATTCTATAACGCAACCAATCCGTTCGATTTCATGGAAATGATCTCGTTACAGGGCAAAACCAACTTTTTTGAAAAGCGTGTAGGCGATTATCAAAAAAGTGGTGTACTAAATGCATCGGCCGAAAGCAAAAGCTTTTCGCTTGATGATGATTTTTAATTGAAGAGGTTAGAGATTGGTGATTAGAGGTTAGGTAGTCTCAGGCCAATCCCAAAATCAAGAAAAATCAAGGTTCAGAAAATAATCAAATCACAATAATATTAACTAAAAAAGCTTCGCTTTTAACGGGGCAAAAGGAGGGGCAAAATGTTCGTAGTAAAAAGAGACGGAAGAAGAGAATCCGTAAAATTTGACAAGATCACCGCACGTATTGAAAAACTGTGCTATGGGTTTCAATTAGTTGATCCCATTGATGTGGCTAAAAAGGTAATTGAAGGTTTATTTGATGGCGTAACCACCTCCGAGCTGGATAACCTGGCTGCCGAAACCGCCGCTTCATTAACCACCAAGCACCCTGATTATGCTTTGCTGGCTTCGCGTATCGCGGTATCAAACCTGCACAAAAACACCATTAAATCGTTTTCGGAAACCATGCGCCTCCTGCATGAGTATGTTGACAAGAAAACAGGTAAAGATGCCTCGCTTATCGCTGACGACGTTTATGAAGTGATTAAAGAAAACGCGGAACTGCTTGACAGCACCATCATTTATGACCGCGACTTTGGTTTTGATTACTTCGGTTTTAAAACCCTCGAAAAATCATACCTGCTAAAAATAGACGGTAAAATTGCCGAGCGCCCGCAGCATTTATTTATGCGTGTATCTGTAGGCATCCACAAAAACGATATCGAAAGCGCTATCAAAACCTACCATTTAATGAGCGAGCGTTGGTTTACCCATGCTACACCAACTTTGTTTAATGCAGGTACACCAAAACCTCAAATGTCATCATGCTTTTTGTTAACCATGAAAGATGATAGCATTGAGGGCATCTATGATACATTAAAACAAACTGCTAAAATTTCGCAAAGCGCGGGTGGTATCGGTTTAAGTATCCACAACGTAAGGGCTACAGGTTCATACATCAGCGGCACTAATGGTACCAGCAACGGTATCATCCCAATGCTGCGTGTATTTAATGATACTGCACGTTATGTTGATCAGGGCGGCGGTAAACGTAAAGGTGCCTTCGCTGTGTACTTAGAGCCTTGGCATGCCGATATCTTTGAATTTTTGGATTTGCGTAAAAACCATGGCAAGGAAGAAATGCGTGCCCGCGACTTGTTCTATGCCCTTTGGGTATCAGACCTGTTCATGCAGCGCGTTGAAGCCAATGAGGATTGGAGCTTATTTTGCCCGCACGAAGCACCGGGCTTAGCCGATTGCTGGGGCAAAGAATTTGAAGAGCTGTACATTAAATACGAAAAAGAAGGCCGTCAGCGTCGTACAGTAAAAGCACAGGAACTTTGGTTTGCAGTGCTTGATGCTCAGGTTGAAACCGGTACGCCATACTTATTATATAAAGATGCGGCTAACGGTAAATCAAACCAGCAAAACCTGGGTACCATTAAAAGCTCAAACCTTTGCACCGAGATCATCGAGTATACCGATGCAAACGAAGTAGCTGTTTGTAACCTGGCTTCATTAGCATTACCACGTTACATCAACAATGGTGCTTTTGATCATGATAAACTGTACGAAGTAACTTACCAGGCAACTATCAACCTTAACAGGATCATTGATGGTAACTACTACCCGGTTAAAGAAGCTGAATACTCAAATCTGCGTCACCGTCCTATTGGTTTAGGTGTACAGGGCCTGGCTGATACTTTCATTCAACTGCGTATGCCGTTTGAAAGCGATGAAGCTAAAAAACTAAACATCGAGATCTTCGAAACCATCTACTTTGCAGCAATGACAGCTTCAAAAGATATGGCTATAAAAGATGGCGCTTATGAAACATTCAAAGGCTCACCATTGTCACAAGGTAAATTCCAGTTCGACCTGTGGGGTGTAAAACCAGAAAGCGGCCGTTGGGATTGGGAAAACCTGCGTTTAGATGTAATGAACCATGGCGTACGTAACTCGTTATTGGTTGCACCAATGCCAACTGCTTCAACATCACAAATACTGGGTAACAACGAATGCTTTGAACCCTATACTTCAAACATTTACACCCGCCGTGTATTAAGTGGTGAATTCATTGTAGTAAACAAATATTTGCTGCGTGACTTAGTAAACCTTGGTCTTTGGAGCACCAGCATGAAAGATAAGATCATCAGCGCAAACGGTTCAATCCAGGAAATTCCTGAGATCCCCGCTGATATCAAAGCATTGTACAAAACTGTTTGGGAGATCAAAATGCGCAGCATTATTGACATGGCTGCCGACAGGGGCGCGTACATTTGCCAGTCGCAATCATTGAACCTGTTCATCAACTCGCCAAATGCTTCTAAACTGACTTCAATGCACTTCTACGCATGGAAAAAAGGCTTGAAAACAGGTATGTACTACCTGCGTACACAAGCAGCATCGCAAGCTGTTAAATTTACAGTTGAAAACCAGGGCGGTAAAAACATGGATCCGGTTATCCCGGCCGTTGTTGACGCCGTGGCCGACGAAATTCCGGCAGGCCCAACCTGCTCAATGGAAGAAGGCTGCGTGACTTGCTCTGCATAAGTTTTTTTTGTCGATAGACGATAGTCCATGGACCATAGCCAAAAAGCTATAGTTCATGGACTTTTTATTTTAATGACATTCATATTTTACAAGCTATCCCGCGGTTAGGTAACTTAGTAAACTTTTTCCATGGACTATGGACTATTAACCATCGACCAAACAAAATGCACAAACACGAAATCATCCGTTGCGAACGCTGCCAAACACCTTTTGAATGTAAAGCTAATTCATTTACCAAGTGCCAGTGCAGTACCGTGCAGCTTACTATTAACGAGGTGCAATATTTGAGCGAGCTGTATGATGGGTGTTTGTGCGCCAATTGCCTGCTCATTATTCAGCAAGAGTATAGAGAAAGCATAGGGTTGGTTTGATGATTATAACCAGCATCATTGACAACAAATAGTTCGCTTCTCTCCAAATTAATCCCCGATTAATCCTTTTCCATTTCCATCAGTCATATATGTGTACATCTTCAATATAGATGATGATTAAAGATTTTACACCATGAAAAGGAAATTTGTTGCTTTGGCACTATTAATATCAGCGGTAGTATCTGTAACCTCAGGTTGCGTTGTTCGTGAAGATTATGGTCACCATCACAGGTACCGTAACGGCTATAACAACGGGTATAATAATGGTTACCATGACGGTGACGATCACGGTCATTATCACGACCGCGGTTATTAATGTTTTTAATTTAAGTTTTCCATAAGTAGTTTAGTGAGTGATGAAAGAGGGCGCTGGTTTTACCGGCGCTCTTTTTATGCCCATCTGATTTATTCAGCACAGAATTTCATTATGGTTTTAAATGAAAAATAGATAAAAATCAGAATTTAAAACCATCAAAATAAACCAGATCAAAATTTAATTCTGTAAAATTTGATTTTTCAGAATCATTTTTCGTAGATTTGGTTCAACATTATAAACCTATCAAAAATGACCAGCATTAAAATTATCACGGGCTATATATGCAGGTTTGCATTTATAGCTGTAGTTGCTTTGACCGGCCCGGGCATTACACCGGTTATCGCAAAAGTTGCAAAGTCGCCAACAATAATTATTGCCGATACACAGCTCAAAGCTTTTGAAGGCATTTATCAGCAAAAGGATAACGAGTATAGAGCATATAAAGTAACGACAGATGGTGATAAACTAATTGCCCAACAGCTTGGCGGAGATCAAAAGCTAACTTTAACCCGTAAATCAGATCTTGAATTTGAATTTTTAGATGATGACGGCGATGAAAAAATCCCTGTTGTATTTTCAAAGAATGAAGCCGGCGAAATAAACCAGATCACTTTAGGTGGCAGGCAAATATGGGCAAAGATAAACAGCTACACCCCACCTAAAGAGGTACAACTGAAACCCGAACAAATAAAAGTTTTGGCGGGCAAATATCAGTCGGATGAGAGGGCTGATCTTTTTCTGACTATAACCGCGATACCCGACGGATTAACGCTCAAACAATCATGGGATGGCAAGGAAATCAATTTTAAACCATTGTCTGAAGTGTTATTTTTAAATCAAGCCTTGGGCTTTCCCTTAAAGTTCACTAAAGACGCGAGCGGCAATCCAACCAAAGTATTGGCTTTTAACCGCGACACCTGGAATAAGGTAAAAGAATAAGCTCCCTGATTAAACCATTATATAAAGTATTACGGGCCGGCCCGCTGTCACCTAAACCTGGTTACATCGGTGTCCGGCCCTTTTTTTACCGTTGATATTTATGATTACGTTGATTTCGCTGACTACTTTTTCTGAACAGTGATTAAAGAATTAACAAAATGCAAGCGAATTTTATAAATTCTTTAATTCGTTTAATCCGAGTTCAGACAACTAAAAAGGCTTAAGAAATTTTAGTATTTCACTGTTCATTTAGCCATATATTTTCAAACTCCTCTTTAGTAATCTCAAACTCCGCAAATTCGTCTGCCTCCAAAGGCGCTTCGGATAATTTACCGTATTGATCCTCGGGGTGATTTTCATCATATTTTAAAACAGTCCCATCACCGTATACCTCTATCTGCCTCAAGGCATAATCATCTTCACCACATTCAAAGTACCATAATGAGGTACCCCAGAAATCAAATTCATCACCTCCCGATTCGTCCCAATTTCGTTTGTAATATTTCATCGTCTTACTAATTCATTCTAATATCGTATTTATCAGCAAAACAAATGAGTTATGTGGCCCACATCCTCAACTTCTTCCCCTCAAAAAAACTTTCACACAACTACTTGAAAATCAAAAATAATGTTCGTACTTTTGCAGTCCCGAAATGCGGGATAAAATAATTAGACAAAAAAGCAAGAAATGCCTACTATTCAGCAATTAGTTAGAAAAGGTAGAGTAGCTCTGGTTGACAAGAGTAAGTCGCCAGCGTTGGACAGCTGTCCACAGCGAAGAGGCGTGTGCACCCGTGTGTACACCACTACCCCTAAAAAACCAAACTCAGCAATGCGTAAAGTTGCCCGTGTGCGCTTAACCAACGGTAAAGAAGTAAACGCTTACATCCCTGGTGAAGGTCACAACTTACAGGAGCACTCTATCGTTTTGATCCGTGGTGGTCGTGTTAAAGACTTACCAGGTGTACGTTACCACATCATCCGTGGTGCACTGGATACATCAGGTGTAGCTGGCCGTAACCAACGCCGTTCAAAATATGGCACCAAACGTCCTAAACCAGGTCAGGTAGCAGCAGCGCCAACAAAAGGTAAAAAGAAATAATTAAGGAGGATAGAAAGCAATGAGAAAGTCAAAACCAAAAAAGAGAATTATCCTTCCTGATCCAAAGTTCAATGATACTTTGGTAACAAGGTTTGTAAACAACATGATGTATGATGGTAAAAAATCAACCGCATACTCTATTTTTTACAACGCTGTTGAAATTGTTGAGAAAAAAACAAGCGAAAACGGCTTAGAAACCTGGAAAAAAGCTTTAAACAATGTAATGCCTGCTGTTGAAGTAAAAAGCCGCCGTGTAGGTGGTGCTAACTTCCAGGTACCTACAGAGGTTCGTCCTGAGCGTAAAATAGCTTTAGGTATGAAATGGTTAATCAGCTATGCCCGTCGTCGTGGTGAAAAAACCATGATGGAGAAATTAGCCGGCGAAATCATCTCAGCAGCTAAAGGCGAAGGTGCCGCTGTTAAGAAGAAAGAAGATACGCACAAAATGGCTGAGGCTAACAAAGCGTTCTCACACTTCAGGTTCTAAGATTTAGATTACACCGATTTAATAATAAGATTACACCGATTATTTACGTTTACACTTTTTAATCGGTGTAATCATTAAAGGGTCAAGTGAAATCACAAAACAAATAAAATGTCAAGAGATCTAAAATATACAAGAAATATTGGTATTGCCGCTCACATTGATGCTGGTAAAACTACCACTACCGAGCGTATCCTTTACTATGCTGGTGTAAGCCACAAAATTGGTGAGGTACACGAAGGTGCCGCTACTATGGACTGGATGGCCCAGGAGCAGGAACGTGGTATCACCATCACTTCGGCTGCAACAACCGTAAACTGGAAATATCGCAACCACAACTATCACATGAACATCATTGATACCCCGGGTCACGTGGACTTTACCGTAGAGGTAAACCGTTCATTACGTGTACTTGATGGTTTGGTGTTCTTATTCAGCGCGGTTGACGGTGTTGAGCCTCAGTCAGAAACTAACTGGCGTTTGGCTAACAACTACAACGTTCCGCGTATTGGTTTCGTTAACAAAATGGACCGCTCTGGTGCCGATTTCCTTAATGTGGTAAAACAGGTTAAAGAAATGTTGGGCAGCGTTGCTATCCCATTGCAGTTACCTATCGGTGCTGAAGACCAGTTTAAAGGTGTAGTTGATCTGATCAACTTCCGTGGTATTGTTTGGAATGAGCACGATAAAGGTATGACCTTTACCGAAGTGCCTATCCCTGCCGATATGCTTGACGAAGCGACTGAGTGGAGAGAGAAATTATTGGAAGCAGTTGCTGAGTTTGACGACTCTTTAATGGAGAAATTCTTTGAAGATCCTACAACCATCACTGAGCGCGAAGTATTAGACGCTTTACGTCAGGCTACTTTGGCCGGTAAAATCGTTCCGATGACTTGCGGTTCATCTTTCAAAAACAAAGGTGTACAAACCATGCTCGACTATGTGATGGAGTTAATGCCTTCACCTCTTGATTCAAAAGGTGTTGTTGGTACTAACCCTGACACAGGTGCCGAAATTTTGGTTAAACCAGATGTTAAAGAACCATTTGCAGCATTAGCATTTAAAATTGCTACCGACCCGTTTGTGGGCCGTTTATGCTTCATCCGTGTTTACTCTGGTAACCTTGATGCTGGTTCATACGTGTACAACATGCGTTCAGAAAGCAAAGAGCGTATTAGCCGTATCTTCCAGATGCATGCTAACAAGCAAAACCCTATCCCTAACGTAGGTGCAGGTGATATTGCTGCGGTAGTAGGCTTTAAAGATATCAAAACAGGTGATACCCTTTGCGACGAGAAACATCAGTTGGTTCTTGAGTCGATGGTATTCCCTGAGCCGGTTATCGGTTTGGCAATTGAGCCTAAAACTCAGGCCGACGTTGATAAATTAGGCATCGCTTTAGGTAAACTGGCAGAAGAGGATCCAACTTTCCGGGTACAAACAGATCAAGATACTGGTCAAACAGTTATCTCTGGTATGGGTGAGTTACACCTTGATATTTTGATGGACCGCTTAAAACGCGAGTTTAAAGTGGAAGTTAACCAGGGTGCTCCTCAGGTAGCTTACAAAGAAGCTATCACCGGTACTATCCAGCACCGTGAAACTTACAAGAAACAAACTGGTGGTCGTGGTAAATTCGCGGATATCCAGGTTGTTATCTCTCCAGCCGACGACAACAAAGAAGGCTTGCAGTTTGTTAACGAAATTGTTGGTGGTTCAATCCCTCGTGAGTTTATCCCATCTGTTGAGAAAGGTTTCAAAGCCGCTATGGACAATGGTGTACTTGCAGGTTACCCACTTACAAGCTTAAAAGTTCGTTTGATTGATGGTTCATTCCACGCAGTCGATTCGGACGCGTTATCATTCGAGATCGCTGCACGTTCTGCTTACCGCGAAGCATTGCCAAAATGTAAACCGGTATTGCTTGAGCCAATCATGAAAATCGAGATCCTAACCCCTGAAGAAAACATGGGTGACGTTATCGGTGACATGAACCGTCGTCGTGGCCAGCTGCAAGGTATGGACACCCGTAACGGCTCACAGGTAATCAAAGCTATGGTACCACTTTCTGAAATGTTTGGTTATGTAACCCAATTACGTACTATCACTTCAGGCCGTGCAACTTCAACTATGGAGTTTGACCACTACGCTGATGCACCTCGTAACGTACAGGACGAAGTTGTTGCCAAATCAAAAGGTCGCAAACAAGTTGCTATCGACTAAATTCAATGATTACACCGATTGTTTGTGATTCCACAGATAATCGGTGTAATTAATAAATAACCAATGATCTCACCTAATAAATAGCTCTTAGGTTGATCAATTAAAAATCGGTGAAATCACCATTCAATCGGTGAAATCCCAAAAACAAAATAACAATGAGCCAAAGAATCAGGATCAAATTGAAATCTTACGATTACAACCTGGTAGACAAATCTGCCGAGAAAATCGTAAAAACAGTAAAGCCAACAGGCGCTGTAGTTAGCGGACCACTTCCGTTACCAACCGAAAAGAAAATTTTCACCGTATTACGTTCACCACACGTAAACAAAAAAGCACGTGAGCAATTCCAACTTTGCTCATACAAACGCTTATTAGACATTTACAGCTCTAACTCAAAAACTGTAGATGCCCTGATGAAGCTTGAATTGCCAAGCGGTGTTGAGGTTGAGATCAAAGTTTGATAGACGACCGGCCCACTGAAAGGTGTGGGATCAAAAAATAAAAAGACCATTTGCGTAAGCGGATGGTCTTTTTTGGTTTATAAATTTTACATTTAGTTATGCGAAGTTTCCTTTTTTTATTGGCAATTATGCTATTAAGTTTTAGCTGTTCAACACAGCGTAAAATACACAAAATGGCAGAAACTTTTGGTAAATGTAAAGCAAAGTGGCAATACTTCAAATTAACCCAACCTATAAAAGGAGTAGTTATATTACATACAAAGGGATATTGCGGATATTTTCATGTACATGCCAACACCATAATCATTGTTAATAAAACTGATACAATCCGCATAGACGGTCCGTGTTATACTGAAAATACTGTCCCTTCCGATTCTGTACTTGTGAGTCCCTATGAAACCGATGGAGTAACAGGAGCAATTGGCGATCTCAAATACGATTGTACAATCAAGAAAACATGTTATGGGATAATTGCTAAAATCAAATAATAAAGCGATGAAAGCTAACACAACAAATATAATAGGTAAAGAAAATAAAGCCCGGGCATTGTCTCCTGATGCCAAACAGCTTGACTATAAATCAGATGAGATTTTACCATTGTGGGTTTTGGAAAGGATTGCTAAAAGTCAGACAGACATTGCCGAAGGGCGAACTGTTAGTTTCCTGGAATTTAAAAAACGATTATCTATCACATAAACTTTCTGATTTTTGAAATTACCCGGTTCAGAAAAATCCCGAAATTGAACATTTCAAATTCAAAATAAATATTACCCGCCCTGTCCTATTTAGCCATTCCCATTTGATATAGAGGTGTAATTCATATATTTATTAACCTTTAAAATTTAAAAAGATGGACGAATTCGTTTTAATTTTCAGGCACGAGGACGGCACCAAAGTGGCTTCTCCCGAACAGATCCAAATCTGGATGAAACAAACTATGGACTGGATTGGCGGCATAGCTGCTCAAAACAAATTTGTGAGTGGCACTGGCTTGCCTTTTGCCGATGCCAAAATTGTAGGTCACGGTGGCGTAGTTACCAACGGCCCTTTTGGCGAGATCAAAGAAACGATAGGCGGCTTAATCACTGTAAAAGCCGAATCGGTTGAAGAAGCTGTGGAGTTTGCCAAAGGCTGCCCTGTTTTGCAGGGCGATGGTAATACCGTTGAAGTACGGAAGGTTGCCAAAAATGACGGGGTACATTAAGGATAATTTTATAAATCATGTCATTGCGAGGAGCAGCTCCGGCAAAAGAGTATCCGGCGCAACGTGGCAATCCCGTAGTTATGCCTGCGAGATATGCAAAGCGGCGAAGCACAGCTATGAGATTGCCGCGCTATCGCTCGCAATGACATTTTCCCATTTGCCCCATGCAAAACCCCGAAATCATTCCCCATCTATTCCGCACCGAGTACCGCAAAATAGTATCGGTGCTGTGCCGCCGCTTTGGATTTGATCGGATGGAAACTGCCGAGGACATCGCCAGCGATACCTTCCTTACCGCAGCCCAGGCCTGGAGTTATAAAGGCATCCCGCCTAACCCAACCGCCTGGCTGTATAGCGTAGCCAAAAACAAGGCGAAAAATCATTTACAACGTAATAGCATTTTTGAAAACAAAATATCCACGGAAATCCAAACCGCGGAGACCTATGAACCGGAAATCGATCTTTCGCTCCAAAACATCACCGACAGCCAGCTGCAAATGATGTTTGCAATCTGTCATCCTGCCATCCCACCCGAGGCACAGATCGGGCTTTCGTTACGCATTCTTTGCGGTTTCGGAATTGATGAAGTGGCCGAAGCCTTCCTGACCAATAAAGAAACCATTAACAAACGCTTATTCAGGGCCAAGGAAAAGATCCGCAATGAAAAAATAGAAATCCAAATGCCTGGTCCGGCTGAAATTGATAACCGGCTCGAAAACGTGCTCACCACTATTTATCTGTTGTTTAGCGAGGGTTATTATTCTGTTAGTGATAACCAGGTTCTGCGTAAAGACCTTTGCTTTGAGGCCATGCGCCTTTGCCACATGCTTATTGAAAACGAAGGCACCAACAAACCGCCGGTTAACGCATTGCTTTCGCTCATGTATTTTCATGCCTCGAGGTTTGAAGCCCGCACAGATCAAAACGGCGGACTAATTTTATATGAAGATCAGGACACCAACCTCTGGAACTATGACCTTGTAGCCAAAGGTGCCTTTTATTTAAACCTAGCCACTACCGGCACTCAATTATCAAAATATCACATTGAAGCCAGTATAGCCTATTGGCATACCCAAAAAACCGATTCCAAACAAAAATGGGAAAACATATTGCAGCTTTATAATCGCCTGCTGCAAATAGCATACTCACCTATAGCGGCACTCAACCGCACCTTTGCGCTTGCCAAAGCCAACAGCCCCGAAGAAGCCATTAGTGAGGCCAAAAAATTGAAACTCACCGGCAACCAGTTTTACTATACCCTGCTTGGCGAACTATACACCGGCATTGACAATGAACAGGCAAAACTAAACTTTGAACAAGCACTAACGCTGATAAAAACACCTGCTGATAACGCCATTATTCAAGGCAAAATAGATAAACTTCAGAATTAACATTAGCCCAGATCGGCAAAAAAAGGCCGATAAACAAAATTTAAACCTATTTCATTTCCTTTACAAATCCCTTCGCTCCCCTGTTTAAATATTTTTCTGATTCGCTGTAAGGTTTGATAGTCCGCCCCGACAAAGGAGGAAAAACCAAACATCAAGTTTAACACAATCATGAAAAAATTATTCAATTTATTGTTAGCTACTGTATTTGTTGTAAGCATGGCTTCGGCACAAAGCCAGACAAACGTTCGTAAAAAGCAGTTCAATTTAGATAAAACAGACTTGGCGCTCGAAGGCTATGATCCTGTAGCCTACTTCACTCAGCAAAAAGCCGTAGAGGGCAAAAAAGAAATCTCCCTTGCAAACGATGGCGTTACTTATTACTTCGCTTCCACTCAGGACAGGGACTTATTTAAAGCCAATCCTGCTAAATACGAACCACAATACGGCGGCTGGTGCGCTTACGCCATGGGCGCCAAAGGCGAAAAAGTAGAGATAGATCCCAAGACCTTCAAACTCGTTAATAACAAGCTGTACCTGTTTTACAACAAGTTTTTTAATAATACAAAAAAGTCCTGGGATAAGGACGAGGCTAACCTCAAAACCAAAGCCGATGCCAACTGGGCTAAAACCATCCGATAAACAGCTTTCAATAATCAATTATAAATCAATCTAAAATCAAAAAAATGAAACGTTTATTAATTATCGCGGCACTCGCATTTGTTACCGCAGTTCAAACCTATGCCCAGCAATCAGAAATATTTGCTCCGGGCGGCAAGGCTATTAAAGGCTATGATCCGGTTGCATTTTTCAAAGAATCGAAACCGGTAAAAGGCTCAGATAAATTTCAATACAAATGGAAAGAAGCTACCTGGCTCTTCTCCAGCAATGAAAACCTCGAAGCGTTTAAAGCCGACCCTGAAAAGTATGCCCCACAGTATGGCGGTTACTGCGCTTATGGCACTTCACAAGGTCACAAAGCCCCTACCCAAACTGATACCTGGACAGTACTGAACGATAAGCTTTATTTCAACTACAACGATAAGGTAAAAGAACTGTGGATCAAAGACCAGGCAAACCTCATTAAAGTGGCCGATGAAAAATGGCCTGAGGTAAAGGGGCAAAAGTAAAAGCAATTCAAAATCCCTTCTTGAGAGGGGCGCGAAGGCAAGGTGCGACGGCAGGGGGGTATGCAGTACGCTTTTCAAGGCAGCTCCCTCAGCCCCTCTCAAGAGGAGAATCATGCAAGCCCATGCTTTCAAGAACCACATCAAACAAGATGAAAACCACACACAACAAACCCATAGTACTAATCACCGCCGGCCCCACCCGCGAGGCTATTGATCCGGTACGTTTCATTAGTAACTATTCGTCGGGCAAAATGGGTTATGCCATTGCCGGGGCCTTTTTAGATCAGGGCTTTGAGGTGATTTTAGTTTCGGGGCCGGTAAATATCAGTTTATCTCACAGCAGCCTCAGAGTTATCCATGTTAATTCGGCTGATGAAATGTATGCGGCCTGTCAACAATATTTCCCCGTAGCCCGGATAGCAATCTTCGCCGCAGCAGTGGCCGATTATAAACCGGCACAGATATACGCTCAAAAAATGAAAAAATCGACCCAGGAGTTTAGCCTGCAAATGGTTAAAAATGTCGACATCGCCTTTGAGTTCGGTAAGATCAAGCGCAAGGATCAGGTATCAATCGGCTTCGCTCTTGAAACTAACGATGAGGAGCAAAACGCGCTCAAAAAACTATACAGTAAAAACCTCGATTTGGTGGTGCTCAATTCTGTACAGGACGAAGGCGCAACATTTGGGTACGACACAAACAAGATCACGGTCATCAACCGCGATTTCCTGTTCCAGGCATACCCGCTTAAAAGCAAAGCAGAGGTAGCCCGGGATATTGTTATGGCCGCCATCAAAGTGGGCCAAAGACTGCAAGCGCCTGTACAAGCATAAATATTTTCAGCAAATACACCACTCAATATCATGACTTACACACAATTTAACATACTTGTTTGGGCCCTGCGCCTTGTAGCAGCCATCATCATGCTGCAAACCTTGTTCTTCAAATTCACCGCTGCCCCCGAGTCGGTTTACATATTTGCCAAACTGGGTATGGAACCCTGGGGCAGGATTGGCCTTGGCAGCATGGAACTGGTAGCCGCCATACTGATCATTATCCCCCGCACTACCGGCATAGGCGCTTTGATAGCCGTAGGGTTAATGGCCGGCGCCATATTTTTTCATCTTACCAAACTGGGAATCGTAGTACAGGGCGATGGCGGTCAGCTTTTTATCCTGGCAACTATCGTGTTCGCAACATCAGCCATACTGCTTTACATTTTCAGGAAAGAGGTTTTAAACCTCATCCCTCTTCTTCATTAATAAAATTAAAAACCACTGCTAATAATTAGCATCATGCAATTGAAAGAACCTATCTCCAACCTGCTGGAGCAGCTACAATATGTAATTGACGAATTAAGTCCTTTACAATACACCCAACCGGTAAAACTGCTGTCGCAATCAAGTATCGGCCAGCATACCCGTCATATTCTTGAGTTCTTTATTGAATTGAATAAAGGTTACGAAACCGGCATGGTTGATTATGATAAACGCGTCCGCAATAAAGCCATTGAAGCTGATAAAGATTTCGCCGTCACAACCATTCGCCAGGTAGAAGCAAACGTTCAAAAGCCTGATAAAGAATTATTGCTACAAGCCGAATACGGCGAAGGCGAAGAACATTCGGCACAGGTATTTTCAAATTACTACCGCGAGCTGGTTTATAACCTGGAACATACCGTTCATCATATGGCCCTGATCCGTATTGGCGTAAACGCGGTATCGGATGTGGTTATTCCTGATGAATTTGGCGTTGCCGCGTCAACACTTAAGTACCGTAAGGCATGTGCACAGTAACCTATATCCCTACAAAAAGCGGGTTCCAGCTTACCTCCAACCGCGATGAAAACGTTAACCGCAAGCAGGCCATAGCACCACGCAAATATCAAAATGGCAATTACACCCTATTGTACCCAAAAGACGCCGACCGCAACGGCAGCTGGATAGCCACCAAAAACAATGGCGACACTGTTGTATTGTTAAATGGAGCTTTTGTAAAACATACGGCCGTACCTCCCTATAAAACCAGCCGTGGGCTGGTACTAATGGAGATTATCAATGCACAGAACCCTTTCCTTTTTTATCAGGACATTGATCTTATAGCTGTTGAGCCCTTCACTTTAGTGCTGTATGCACAAGGCAGTTTATATGAGTGCCGCTGGGACGGCGAGCGGAAACATATTAAATTGCTGGATGGCAAGGACGCACATATCTGGTCGTCGGCCACTTTGTATGATGAGGTGGCAGCCGCCAAACGTGTCAATTGGTTTAATAACTGGTGCAAATCAGCCAATCCGGATCAGGTGGAAGATATCATGTATTTTCATCACCATGCCGGCGAAGGTGATGATACCGACGCATTGGTAATAAACCGTAGCGGTAAAATGAAAACGGTAAGTGTTACCAACATCAACGTCAGTCTGCAAAACATTACCATGACCTATCATGATTTGAGGGATGGCAATGAATATGTGCATGATCTTGCTATAGAAGCTGATAGCAACAGACCTGTTGTATTGCCCCGTTTTTTTGGCTTAAGAAGATTTTTAATCAGGCTTTTTAATTGGGAATATTGGTCGCTCAATATGTTTTACGCACCTGTTATGTTTTATTGGTTTTGGTTGAGTTTTAAGGCGCGTTCGTTTTTCTTTTTCAGCACAGCTAATCCACTGATCGAAAATGGTGGTTTTACATTGGAAAGCAAAGCCAGTATCTATAACCTCATCCCCCAACAATATTATCCAAAAACCATCCTCTTTAAAACAAAAACAGACTTTAGGCAAATCAAATCGGTCATAAAGGATAAAAATTTCGACTTCCCCCTAATTGCCAAACCGGATATTGGTGGCAGAGGCGTACAGGTTAAACTGATACATAACGAAGTAGAATTGCTGGAATATACCCAACAAATCAGGGTTGATTTCCTGGTGCAGGAATATATTAAGTACAAAAGCGAAGTAGGCATATTTTACTACCGCTTACCGGGCGAAGCCAAAGGCCAGGTAACCGGTATAGTTGGCAAGGAGTTTTTAGCCCTAACCGGCGATGGCAAACATACCATGATGGAGCTCATTATCAAAGAGCCCCGCTACCTGCTGCAGCTGCCCGTATTGATAGACACCTATGGTGAAGAGCTGAAACAGGTTTTACCTATTGGCAAATCAAAAACGCTGGTGCCTTATGGTAACCATGCCCGGGGTGCTAAATTCATTGACCTTAGTCATCTTATTACCGATGAATTGACGGAGGCAATAGATGACATATGCCGCCAGGTCCCCGGGTTTTATTTTGGCCGGCTGGATGTAATGTATAACACCTGGGATGAGCTATGCCGCGGCAAAAATCTATCCATCATAGAACTGAACGGTGCCGGCAGCGAACCAACTCATATTTACGATCCCAAACATTCAATATTCTTCGCCTGGTACGAGATCATCAGGCATTGGAAGCTCCTTTATCGCGTAAGCAAACTTAATAAACAACAAAAAAGTATTAATTACATGACTTATAAGCAAGGCATTACCATGCTTAAAAATAACACCGAATATTTAAAGCTGGTATCGTGACCATGACAAAGCAATTAAAACTATTTTGGGTGGCATTCAGCATTAGTTTTGTTGGTGCGCTGCCCATTGGTACATTAAATACCAACATAGCCAACTTCGCCCTCAACAATGATATTGCGGGGGCTGCCTGGTTTGCCTTTGCCGCTATTTTGGTTGAGGTAGTGATCGTTCGCATTGGCCTTGTGATGTTTGACCACCTGGTTCGTTTAAAAAAACTGTTCAAAATATTAAGTATAGTATTTTGCATCGCTATACTCATGCTGGCCTATAAAACCCTCTGGGCCGCGTTCCACATGCATAATTTCCGGGATGTACTGCCCTTTGCAGAGATAAA
The DNA here is from genome assembly GCF_003286435.2 of Mucilaginibacter metallidurans. Taxonomy (NCBI): domain Bacteria; kingdom Pseudomonadati; phylum Bacteroidota; class Sphingobacteriia; order Sphingobacteriales; family Sphingobacteriaceae; genus Mucilaginibacter; species Mucilaginibacter metallidurans. The sequence continues at coordinate 7,080,453 of NZ_CP043449.1, read as the reverse complement.
CCCTTTTTATTCAGGTTTATTGCTAAGCTTGCTCAACCCGCTTCATTTACCTTTTTGGATGGGCTGGACAGCCTTTTTAAAAAAACGCAAAGTGTTAAGCAATGAAACCCGCGATTACAACATTTTTATAATTGCCATTGGCACAGGAACACTACTCTCTTTTATTATCTATGGTGTTGTGGGTAATTACCTAATGAATATACTTAAAGCACAGCATAACCTAATCAATTGGATATTAGGATTAACTCTTTTATTGACAGGCCTGGTACAGGCCTATAAACTCATTGCAGCACAAATGCAACTAATTAGAAATCAAATGAAAAAATCAGCTCAAATATTATTGGTGTTTTTGGCTACTTCGGTAATTGGCCTTGCATCATGTACCCCCAGGTACAAACCAAGACTTAGCTCACAGCAGGGTATCAATTTTAAAACTATTTCTCTTGCAGATGCGCAGGCATTGGCCAAAGCCGAAAACAAACCGCTGTTTGTATTTGCCCATGCGTCATGGTGCCCAACCTGTAAACAAATGGAGCAGGAAGTATTGATTAAACAAGAATTAGGTAAAGCTTATAACCCAAGTTTAGTTAATGTAGCTATTGATATAGATAGCGGGGACGGTAAAAAGTTAAAGGAGCAATATCCTATTAGGGCCACTCCTACCCTGTTCTTTTTCAACGCCGATGGTTCGCTGGCCAAAAAGCTGGAAGGTTTTACTACTGCTGATTTTTTGTTGGCGGAGAAAGGGACGTTGACAAAGCAATAGGCCCTTCTAAATCTTCCCGGAAGGACTATTTTAAGAAACTTTTTCACCCCCCTCCAATGGAGAGGGTTGGGTGAGGCCATTGATTACTCAATTACTTAGGCAATCCATCCAAAAAGCCCAGCACATCCAGGCCTATTTCTCTGGCATGTGTTTCCAACGCAAAGTGGCCTGTATTATAAAATTTAACGGTAGCATTGGGGTTATCTCGTTTGTAGGCTTCGGCTCCGGCAGGTAAAAAGAAAGGATCTTTGTTACCCCAGACAGCTAAGAGCTTTGGTTTATATTCGCGGAAATAAGCCTGGAATTTAGGATATAAAGCCACGTTGGTACGGTAATCAAGCATCAGGTCAAGCTGGATCTCCACGTTTCCCGGGCGATCGAGGAAGTGCTGGTCTAAGCCGTATGACTCAGGGGCTATCAGCGACGGATCGGATACGCCTTCAAAGTATTGAAATTTAGTTACTTTTTCGGTTACGAAGTCCTGCAATGCATCCCTGTTTTCCTGGGTTGGATATTGCCAATATTTTTGAATAGGATTCCAGCCTGTGCTCAGGCCTTCTTCGTATGCATTACCATTTTGAGATATGATGCCGGTTATTTTTTCGGGGTTAGCAACAGCCAGCCTTAAACCGGTAGGGGCACCATAATCAAATATGTAAATGGCAAAACGTTTAAGCCCAAGTTCATCAATAAACGATTGCATGGTATTAGCCAGGTTATCAAAAGTATATTGAAATTGGGTATGATCGGGCGCGTCAGAATATCCAAAACCGGGCAGGTCGGGCGCCAGTACATGATACTTTGTGCTTAACGTCGGGATCAGGTTCCTGAACATGTGTGAAGATGTAGGATAGCCGTGCAATAACAATATTGTTGGGGCGCCTTCAGGCCCTGCTTCGCGATAAAAAATATTTAAGCCCCTGGCTTTGATATTACGGTAATGAATTTGATTTTTTTCCATGGTTGAATTTTTAAAGTTGAATTCGGTTTTGATTGTGCATTGGCCCCGTTGGTAATTACAGTAGCTATAATTGCGCTTAGTATGAGATTTTTAGTTTTCATTATTGTGTTTGATGAGTCAAAATTAATATCGACATTTGATTATTAAAAACGATTAATAACGATATATAAAATCATAAATAAAGATTTATGAATACTAACGATCTGAAGATTTTTGAAGCAGTAGCTACCAACGGAAGTTTTACTAAAGCGGCCGAAGCGATGTTTACCGTACAGTCTAACGTTACGGCACGTATTAAAAACCTGGAAGAAGAGTTTGGTGCCGATTTGTTTACCCGCACATCGCGCAAAGTAACGCTAACCAGTGCCGGCGAAACACTGTTGCAATACAGCAAGCGGATAGATCACTTAGTGCATGAAGCCAAACAGGACATTAAAAAATTCAGCCGGGTAAGCGGCAGCCTTAAAATAGGATGCATTGAGACCACCATGGCTTTTAAAGTACCGGATATCCTCACCCGCTTTACCGATACTTATCCCGATGTCGACCTGGAATTTAGGTCACAAATGCGCAGTGACCTCATTAGCGATGTAATCAATTACAAACTCGATGCGGCCTTTGTATCAGCCCCTATCAACTCGCCCGAACTGGAACAGGTACATATCAAAGAAGAACAACTGGTGATCCTCGCCCCCGCACAAGGCCTGGAACTTAAAGAACTCCTTACTTCCTCGCCACTCAAGATCATTGTGTTTGACCAAGGCTGCGTATTTCGGGCCCGATTAGAAGCGTGGTTAAATTCAAAAGGTATTATCCAATATAAAAGTATTGTACTGAACTCATTGGAAGGGATAATTAACTTTGTGGAAGCGGGTTTGGGGATCAGCATCCTTCCTGCCGAACTGATTGAGCAATACTACGCAGGCCGCAAACTAAAAACACATACCTTAAACAAAGAACTGGGCACTATGTCGACGGTGCTCATCTATCGTAAAAACATTCCCCAATCAAAACCTTTGAAGGCTTTTGTAGAAATGTATTGAGCGGTGCTGTGGTCCTGGCATAAACCCGGAGCGCATTTTATTCACTCAGCGCGGGGTTCCTCACTATCCCTGCAAATAGTATCAGCCCGGTTTTCATTTCCCGTATTGCAAAAATGAAAGGTTTATTAAAAACATGAGTTGGTGGAGCTGCCGTAGTCACTATGCCAACAGATGTTACTGCCGCGGCTTCGGTACCGTCTTCATTCACATCAATATAAGCTTTGTGTTTCACCTCGGATATACTAAGGCCACCACCCGCGTTAATGCGACTAAAATCAGCCATATCGCTAAAGGCAATGCTCATCCCTAATGATTTTAAAATATCATTCAGCGTAATGTCATAGCTAAATTTAAACCTGGGCATGGTAATGTCCGATTTGCCGGCGGTGAGTTTACCCATCAGTAAATTCCATTTATCTGAATCGAGGCCCTGTGCAAAGCTTTTTATATCTCCATCAGGCATCATCAATATCATGCTGTATTTACTGTTGCTATAAGGCAGTTCAACCACGTTTGTACCGTTATAATACGCGCTTTTAAGTTCAGCATGGCTATTGGTCATAAAATCAGCTTGTACAGTGCCTCCATTTGACAAACTAAATGGCGCCTTGAAGGTTGCTTTTGCATCAAAACGGGTTTTCCATATGCTTTTAAAATAAATGGCATTAATGAGGTACATCCGGGCCCCATCCGAAATTTTATCCAGGATCTTTGGAATCTTGCTGTTAGTTTGCTGGCTTACCCAACCATTAATAGTAGTTAGGGATGCTGATTCATTGCTAAAATCGAGGGCTTTCACCTCGGCATTATAAAAATCGGTATTGGTTTTCAGGAATGCCGGCAGCACCGTAAAATTATTAGCGTACCAAATGGAATTGGCTATTTTAAGTGTGGTATTTGGATCGAGATCGGGGAGGTTTGTGATGAGGTTATGATAGTAACTGTTAACCTGTTCTTCGGTAAAACTGCTAAACTCCATGGTTTTGCGGATATCGGTAAGTGTTTGCCCATTGGCACCGTTACTGGTCATACCTATGGCAAAGCTTACGCTTAATGGCGAAATGATGAGGTTTTTATCCGCGTTAAGGCTATTAACATTAGCGCTGAAAAGCTTTAAGGTAAAAGCATTACCAGGCCCAATCTGTTGCTGTTCGGTTGCGGAAAGCACCAGGTCTTTACCCGGATCTTTATTAACTGGGCTGATACCTCCCTTTTTACAGGCGGTTATAGCTAAAATCCCAAAACAAAGTAAGGTTAGTTTGCGCGTCATGGCTGATAGGTTTATAATTACATTACGCCTTATAAATCATTTACGCTACAGCATGTTAAAAATATAACAGCCCAAAAAGCATAACAATTTTTTAACGCCTGTACTTTTAAAACACCGTAATTTAGCCCTTTAAAAACACTTACTTATATCGATGCGAAATCTACTTAAAACCGCAGCTTTTTTCCTCCTGATATCGGCCGGGCTAAATACCACCGCCCAAACCCGCAAAGCAGTCTTTATTATTGCTGATGGCATCCCGGCAGATGTTATTGAAAAATTGAATACCCCTAACCTGAAACTGATAGCTAAGCAGGGTACCTACCTTCGTGCGCATGTTGGCGGCGAAAAAGGTGGTTATTCGCAAACGCCAACCATATCGGCAAATGGCTACAACAGCTTACTTACAGCTACCTGGGTTAACAAACACAACGTTTGGGGCAACGACATCAAGGCTCCAAACTATAATTACTGGAATATATTCCGGATGTTTAAAAATTCTTATCCCAACAAAAAGACAGCCGTATTTAGCAGTTGGACAGATAACCGCACCAAGCTAATTGGGGACCGGTTATCCGCAGCAGGTAACATCCATCCTGATTTTGCTTATGATGGTTATGAACTGGATACGGTTAAATTTCCGCATGATAAAGCCGGGAACTATATGCACCTGATAGATGAGCAGGTAGCAGCAGCGGCAGCGGATTGTATTAAAGATAAAGCTCCCGACCTTTCATGGGTATATCTGGAATATACCGATGATATGGGGCATAAATACGGCGATAGCCCGCAATATTATGATGCTATTGAAAAAATGGATGCACAGGTAGGCAAGATCTGGGCAGCAATACAATACAGGAAGCAACATTTTAAAGAAGACTGGCTGATTTTTATCACAACAGATCATGGCCGCGACGAAGCAACCGGTAAAAATCACGGTGGTCAAAGCACCCGCCAGCGCTCAACCTGGATGGTTACCAGCTACCGCCCGCTTAATAACTATGCTAAATTCTATACCCCGGGTATTGTTGATATAACGCCCTCTATCAATAGTTTTTTAAATGTAAAAGTACCCGAAGCACAACAACGTGAGATGGATGGGATCTCGCTTATCGGTCCGCTATCAGTGGCAGAGCCTGCCGCTAACTATGTGCAGGGCTTATTGGATATCACATGGAAAGCGCTGGATCCCAAAGGCAGTGTTAAGGTTTGGGTAGCAGCCGATAATACTTTTAAAGAAGGTAAGGCCGATGATTATAAGCTGTTAGCTACTGTACCGGTTACTAATGAGCATGTGCTGGTTGATGTTAAAAATATGCCCTCTAAATTTTATAAGATTGTTATTGAAGGATTGAATAATACAGCGAACAGGTGGGTTGTACTTGATGAAAAGAAGTAACCTGGCTCATTATTTAGAAATTTTCATAACGCCTCCCTGCACTAAATGTAAGGAGGCGTTATTGCTTTGTATCTCTTGTAAAAACATCCCGGTTAAGCTTTCCCAACCCAATCAGCTCAAAATACAAACTACTTTGTATTGTGTGCCCTCCCCGGGCTCCGTAAACTTGTGATATAAAAACAATCCAAATCACAATGAAAAAGCCACAATCATGTACCTCTGGTGTAACGCCCGCTGCCAGCAGCACGTTAAATTTTATTATGACAAGCCCCGCAGCTCCGTTAATAAACCAGCCGTTTTATCCCCAAAACAAAAAATTACCGGTTGCTTTTTTGCAGGTAAATTGCATACATTAGATCATTGCCTGCTGGCGTTGATCTGTTCATCACAATCATCAAAACACACCTAATCCGTTTACTAAAATGATCTGTAAAACCAAAATATGGGCAATTATTTGCTGTGTTACCGGTGCATTTTGTTTGAGTACACAAGCTGCTTATAGCCAAAACCAGTTTGAAAAAGAACTCATGCAAAAAATAGACAACTTTCTGGCCCCTGTCCCTCAAACCAACCAGCAAACAATATCAGCACAAAATGAGCTTTACCCAAGTGATGCCCCCGGCGGCATATTAATTCCATCGGGCTTTGGGGGATACGGCACCTATCTGTTTGGAGGCCTTGGCGCTACCTACCCTGAAGTGTACAGGGACAACAAAGCCGACCTGATTGCCTCGGTGGGTGCATGTGTTGGCAACCCTGTAAAAGCAATAAACTTTGCCGCCAGTTTAAATATAACGGATGTGCACCGGTTCAGGGATTTCTCAGGTAACTTCATTGTAAGCCGTAAATTATTTGCAGGTACAAGCATTTCGGCCGGGGCTTTGCAGATGTTTGCCAACGTAAGGCAATCAGACGCATCAGGTTCGACCTTTTATATGGCTGTAAGCCACGCTGTACAAACTATTAAATCATTAACGCCAGGCTGCTCAAGGCTCAGCTATACAATTGGTATTGGCAGCGGCAGGTTTTATGAAAAAAGTCCGAAAGATATAGCTGCAGGCAAAGGAAAACACGGCACCGCTGTATTTGGCAGTATATCTTATGAGCTTATCCAGCATGTGAACGTGAATGCCGAATGGACCGGCATGAACCTTGGTATTTCAGCAGGCATCAGGCCGTTCCCCGTGCCTTTGAGTTTAGCTGTGGGGGTTGCAAACCTTACCCGGTATACCAATGATAAGGCCAATATGGTGTTCTCTATTGGTTATCCGCTCTCCCTAAGCCGACGATAATTCCTTCTCAGCAAAAAATTAATTATTTCATTAAAACATATAAAATCTATGAAAAAGATAATCATAGCAGCATTAGTCGTGTCCGCAACTTTAGTTATAAGCATTAAGCGGACTTCTGCCCAAAGCAGAAACAATCAATCGGATTGGAATGTACCACCACCGATACCTCCTTATACACCACCGCCACCGGTAATTCCGCCACCCACAGTGCCGCCACTACCTCCACCGCCGTATAAACCGGTAATACCAGTGCCACCGATTAAACCACCTAACATTCCGCCCACTCCGCCGCCACCGGGACCGGGGCCACATATGCCACCGCCAACCCATATGCCGCCGCCTACTCATATGCCGCCGCCTACGCATATGCCACCCCCAACGCATATGCCACCGCCTACGCACATGCCGCCACCCACCCATATGCCAAACCATTAGTAAACAGCGATTTAGATTTAGTTTTTCAATCCAACAGGGGATAATATAAATCGATTAAAAAAATGAAAACACACCTCTTCAATATAAAAACGGCATTAATGGCTTTATTGCTGTTCACAGCCTGCGTCAGCAAAGCCCAACGCCGCGAACTTACGTTTAAGCAGGGCGATGAGTACAATAAAACAACCTATATAAGTGCGGCAAGTATATTGCAGCGGGGGAAGCAAACATTCAATATCAATACAACATCATCAATGTCAAAAACCTATAAGGTTACAGGTATTACCCGTAGCGGGTTTGTTTTAACTGTTACCACAAGTCACATCAACGATACAATGGATGCCTTTGGTAAAAAAATGGAATACAGCTCAGACAGGCCTGCCGATACCAGCTCATATATCCAGATGGCACTGCAAAGTCTTATAGGCAAATCGGTAACGCTCAGCATTGATAAAAATGGGATCATAACCGATGTAAATGATCCGGATGAGCGATACGCTACCGATACGCTGTTATTATTCGCAGGTTTTAAACAGGATCAGTTTATAACCGGCACACGCTTAAACCTGGTTGCAGATAACTCGGAAGCATTAAAAACGGGTGCAAGTTGGGTGAGCAATATATCTTCGGGTAATGAGAAGATAAACACTACTTATACAGTAAGCCAATCAACACAGCCTGAAAAGTATACTAACCTGATGCTTACCAGTACATCATCAGCACCTGAACAAAACAGTAATACGAATGGTGTACTTGTGGTTGATAATGCTTCAGACGTAATATTGGTTTCAACAGTAAAAACAGCTACGCTGAGTTACAAATTTGTTAATGACGCCACTTATTCATTTAGCCGGCGTACCGAAGTAGTGGAAAATTGTATAAAAATGAATTAATACGAACCGGGGAGATTCATTACAAAACGCAGAGCTTTTACCAAAAGCTGGTACAAGATACATTAGTCCCGAACGTAGGGGTACAATAGGGCTATTGTTAAAAGAAGAGGCTATGCTGTTAAGTTATGCATATGCCTCTCTTTTTATAATCCTATTTTTTTACCGTACTTAATGAAGTTTCATCCTTTTGGCTGTTGCCGGGTGCAGGTAATTATTATCGCTCAACCAGTCGGCCATGCGCTGGGGCCATGTGCTGATGCTTTGCAGCTTTGATCGATAACCCATATTAAAGCCATGATCGCCCTGGGTATAAATATGTACTTCAACCGGTATTTTCGCTTCCCGGTAACGCTGCAGTAATTTTACTACCGATGGAGAGCAGCAAACATCATCATTGGCGGCTAACAAAAACGCCGGCGGGGCGTCATAAGGTAGTTTATCGGGAATATAAAGGGGTCCCGGATAGATCTGGATCAAAAACGAGGGACGGGCATTTAACCTGTCGACCGGGTCAGCAGCTCCGGGGTCACCTTTACCCTCGCCATAAGCAACCATATCAACTACCTCGCCGCCTGCCGAAAAACCCATCATCCCGATGCGGTTTGTATCCAAACCATATTCAGCTGCTTTGCTGCGTACCAGCCGCATCGCCCGGTAGCCGTCCTGTTTGGCATGTACATCAATTTTGTATGGTGATAGTGTATCTCTGCCTAAACGATATTTCAGTACAAAAACGGTAACACCTAAAGTATTAAGATATTTTGCAGGGTCAATACCCTCGGCAGTATATACCAGCAAACGATGGCCGCCGCCGGGGCATATCACCACCGCGGCGCCATTGGCTTTATCCTTCGGCGGCGCAAAAACAGTAAGTGATGGATTGTGAATATTTTTAACCCAATAGTCTTTAGCCTGTTCGGGCTCATTGCGGCGGTTTTCAAATCCCGGCGCTCCGTTTGGCCAAAGCGGTATAACAGTGCCCTGGGCCACACCCGAAAAAGGCAATACAAGGACCGCCAAGAATAGGTAAGTGCTTAGTTTTGTTTGCATAAAGTAAATATAACTCATAGATGAGGGTTCATAGTTAATATCCTAAACTTTTACACGAGTTAATGGTTAAATTTGAGTAGTTCGTGGTTCATAGATGATAGTTCATGGATTGACAGGTAATAATTTGATATCCTGTCATCTATAAAGCGATTCGTTCTATGATCTATGAACCATGACCCATGAACTAATAAAATACTTATGGCAAATTTCCAGGAAATAATAGCATCAGAAACACCGGTGCTGGTCGATTTTTCGGCCGAATGGTGCGGGCCTTGTAAAATGATGCCGCCTATACTGCACGATGTTAAAACAGCGTTAGGTGATAAGGTAAAGATCATCAAAATAGATATTGACAAAAATCCTGCTGCAGCCAGTGCTTACCGCATACAAAGCGTACCAACCCTCATGATTTTTCAAAAAGGGCAAAGCAAATGGCGCCAAAGCGGCGTGGTGCAGGCCAGGCAGCTGCAACAGGTGGTGGAGCAGTTTTTGTAATTATAAACAGCCTGGCGCAGTTTACTCACCCGATCTGCGCTTCGCTGGACCACCCTCTCTCCGGCTTCGCCGCAAAGAGGGTAAGGAAAAATATAAAAGGTAAACGCCCCCTCTTTACGCTTGCGTAGAGAGGGGTGGCATGCGCAGCGATGTCGGGGTGAGTCGACATGATGTTAGTTTCAAGTACAATTAAATTAATCCCAATCAACATGGCAACTATCGAAAACATCCAGAACGCCTATATCGATTATGTGTTAACCGAAGGCGAACAGCCTAAATCGGTTTATATCTTCGCAAAGCAAAATGAAATGAGCGAAGCCGAATTTTACCAGTTCTATGGCTCATTTGAAGCGGTTGAACAGGGCATTTGGGCTGGTTTTGCCACCAAAACACTGGCCGAGATCCGTGCCCAGGAAGTTTGGGAAGGCTATACAGCACGTGAAAAAGCTTTATCATTTTTTTACGGTTTTTTTGAGTTGTTGAAAAGCAGCCGCAGCTTCGCGGTTTACAGCATTAAAAAGCAGCCTAAAGGTTTTACTACGCCCAGGGTATTCAGTCCGCTGAAAGACCTTTTTGAGGGCTTTGCAGATGAGATTTTGAAGGAAGGAATTGAAAGCACCGAACTAAGCGATCGTAAATACTTCTCCAAAAAGTATAAAGACGCCTTATGGATCCAGTTCGTCTTCGTACTTAACTTCTGGATCAACGATAACTCGGCCAGCTTTGAGAAAACCGATGAGGCCATCGAAAAAGGCATTAATGTAACTTTTGATCTTTTTCAACGCTCACCTATCGACAACCTTTTTGAATATGGTAAGTTTTTGGTGCAAAACGGCGGGATAAAGGATAAGATGGGATTTTAAAATTATGGCAGATGAAACTCCGGGAGCCACTCCCGAACAAAATAGCATACCCACTACCAAAGTACAGCGGTCGGCCAAATTTGTAAAAACAGGTATTAAAATTGGCGGCAACTATATTAAGCATTACTCCAAAAAGCTATTCAACCCTGATCTGGATAAATCGGAGTTGAACGAGGATAATGCCGCTGATATCTATCAATCATTAAGTGAGCTTAAAGGTAGCGCGCTCAAGGTAGCGCAAATGCTCAGCATGGATAAAAACCTGCTGCCGCAAGCTTATGTTGATAAGTTTACCCAATCGCAATATAATGCTCCGCCGCTTTCCGGGCCTCTTATTGTGCAAACATTCAGGAAGTATTTTGGCAAAAACCCCGATCAGATTTTTGATAAGTTCAATATCCGATCTACCAATGCAGCTTCGATAGGCCAGGTTCACCAGGCCGAGCTAAATGGCAAAAAGCTTGCAGTTAAGATCCAGTACCCTGGTGTAGGCGATTCTATCTCGTCTGACCTGAAACTTGTTAAGCCTTTTGCCTTCAGGATGCTGGGCATGAGCGAGAAGGAACTGGATGTTTACATGAAAGAGGTTGAAGAACGCCTGCTCGAGGAAACCGATTACGAGCTTGAAGTTCGCCGGTCTGTTGAGTTTTCCAATGCCTGTGCCAATCTTAACAATGTTGTTTTCCCTAAATATTACCCGGAGCTAAGCAGCAAGCGTATCATTACCATGGACTGGCTGGAAGGCAAACACCTGAAAGAGTTTTTGGCCACCAATCCATCGCAGGATCTTCGCAACCAGATAGGTCAGGCTTTGTGGGATTTTTACAACTTTCAACAACATGAGCTCCGCGCCGTACATGCCGACCCGCATCCCGGTAATTTTATGATCACGCCGGAAGGTAAACTGGGCGTCATTGACTTTGGCTGCATTAAAGAAATGCCCGAGGACTTTTATTATCCGTTCTTTTCCCTTACATCAACCAATTTACTGGATAACAAGGAAGAAACCATCAAGGCATTCCGCCAGCTGGATATGATCCATAAAGGAGATACCCCGGCACAGATCGAGTTTTATTATACCCAGTATAAGGAGATGATAAGCCTGTTCGCCCTGCCGTATATTACCGATACTTTTGATTTTAGCCAGACGGCTTTTTTTGATCAGTTGTATGGTTTTGGCGAGCGTATATCAAAAATGCCGGAATTTAAACAAGCCCGGGGCGTTAAACATTTTATCTACGTAAACCGCACCAATTTTGGGTTGTATAATATTTTACATGAGCTAAAGGCAAAAGTTAAAACGGATACTTTTAAACCGCACGTTGTATTGGAGTATTAAAACAGTTTACAGCGAACATTACAAGCAAATTATTCATCTATATTTGATTAAATCCATAATACCCTTATGCCAATACTCCAAAACACTTTTGTGCACCATGTACACTTCTGGCTTAAAAACAAAGCCGATAAAGATAAACTGATTGAAGGGCTTAATATCCTTCTGCCTATTCCGCATATCCGCGATATACATATCGGCGTGCCGGCCGATACCAATCGCGATGTAATTGACCGCTCTTACGATGTATCGCTGTTGATTTTATTTGATACCCCCGAAGCGCAGGAAGCTTACCAGGTTGACCCTACCCATGTGATATTTGCCGAAGAATACGCTAAGCCACTGTGCAGCAAAGTGGTAGTGACTGATAGTGTAAACATATAGGATATAACTATTTATTAATTTATTATGAAGGCAGGCGTTTAGCTTAAAACAGCCTGCCTTTTTTGTTGTTTCACTATGCATGAAGGTTTTACTTGCTGGTGCTAACGGCTATATAGGTACGCGGCTTATCCCGGTTTTACTGGAGAAAGGCCATGATGTAGTTTGCCTGGTACGTGATAAACGTCGTTTTCACGAGCATAGCGATTTTAGCGGTAAAGTCACCCTAATTACCGGCGATCTGCTTAAAGAGTCAAATATCGAAGCATTTCCTGAAGATCTCGATGCAGCTTATTACCTGGTGCACTCCATGGCGCAAACTCATGATTTTGCCGCGCTCGAGGCTCTTTCGGCCCATAACTTTGTAAAGGCACTTGATAAAACCAGGTGCAAACAAACCATATTTTTAAGCGGGATAACCAACGATCAACATCTTTCGCGCCACCTGGAATCACGGCGGCATGTGGAGGATGTACTGAAAGAAGGCAAAGCCGCCTTAACCGTTTTGCGGGCGGCTATTATCATCGGTTCGGGTAGTGCCTCGTTCGAGATCATTCGTGACCTTACCGAAAAGCTTCCTGTGATGACCGTTCCTCGTTGGGTCAATACAAAATCCCAACCCATTGGCATCCGTGATGTACTTGGTTATCTGGAAGGTGTAATGCTAAATGAAAAATCTTACAACCGGGCCTTTGATATAGGCGGGCCGGATATCCTTTCTTTCAGGCAGATGATGCTTACTTATGCTGAGGTACGTAAGCTGAAAAGGTACATTATAACCATACCCTTCCTATCTCCTAAAATATCATCGTATTGGCTGTATTTTGTTACTTCTACAAGCTTTACACTTGCTCAAAGCCTTGTAAACAGCATGAAGAACGAAACCATTATGCATGATCATGGCATTGATGAAGTTGTGCCACGTAAATGCCTTACTTATAAAGAATGCCTTGAGCTTGCCTTTGTTAAAATTGAGCAAAACTCCATCGTTTCCAGCTGGAAAGATGCTTTTAACCAGGGTTACCTTAATCCCGGTTTTATGGACCAGATCAAGGTACCTCAAAACGGCACGCAGGAATACAAAGTAAAAATGCCTTTTGAACGCCCGGCCAACGAAGTGTTTACCAACGTGCTTTCTATAGGCGGCAACCGGGGCTGGTATTATTGGGACTGGATATGGAACATCCGCGGTTTCCTGGATAAGATCTTTGGTGGTGTTGGCTCGCGCCGGGGGCGCACAAGCAATATCAATATAAGTCCGGGTGATGTAATTGATTTTTGGCGGGTTTTGCTGGCCGACCGCGAAAACAAACGCCTGCTCCTGTACGCTGAAATGAAATTACCGGGCGAAGCATGGCTTGAATTTAAAATAATTGAACGCCATGGTAAGCAAAGTTTAAGCCAGGTAGCTACCTTTAGGCCCAACGGCCTGTGGGGCCGCTTGTACTGGTATGCCATGTGGCCTTTCCACCTCTTTATATTTAACGGTATGGCAAGGGAAATTGTTAATTACCGCGAATGATGTTCATTGGTTCATTAGTTCAATTGTTCATTGGTGTAAGGCGCAAATTCTTGTTGTGTAGCTATTAAAACCTGCTAATGACCACTTGTATAACCAAACAGGCAACCAATGACTAATGAACCAGTGAACTAATGAACTAACAAAAATGAAAAGTATACTACTAACCGGCGGATCGGGATTACTGGGAACACATCTCACTAAAGCATTATTGGCTAAGGGTTATACCGTAAGTCATTTAAGCAGAAAAGCCGGTAACAATCCGCAGGTAAAGACATTTGTATGGGATATCAACAAAGGCATCATTGATGAGCATTGTATCGACGGGATTGATACCATCGTGCATCTGGCCGGCTCGGGCATTGCTGAAAAGCACTGGACCGATGCCCGTAAAAAAGACCTGATCGAGAGTCGCGTAAAATCAATTGAGCTGGTGTATGATCTGCTGAAACGCAAACAGCATCAGGTTACTTCAGTTATCTCCGCATCAGGCATTGGTTATTACAGCGACCGTGGGGATGAACTGATGTATGAAACAAGCGCTCCGGCCAGGGATTTTATATCCCAATGCTGTGTACTGTGGGAAGCTGCCGTTGATGAGGGCCAAAAGTTTGGGATTCGAATTTTGAAATTCCGTACCGGTGTAGTACTGGATAAAGATGGCGGTGCATTACCAACCCTTGCAAAACCTATAAAACTATATGTTGGCTCGCCCATTGGCAGCGGTAGACAATGGGTGCCCTGGATCCATTGGCAGGATGTTGTGGATATGTACCTTTTAGGGATCGAAAATAAGAACCTTAGCGGCGTTTACAATATGGTTGCACCAAATCCTGTCACCAATAAGCAATTAACCCAGGCAGTTGCCAAACAATTACATAAACCACTGTGGGCGCCAAATGTGCCGGGATTTGTGCTCAAACTTTTATTGGGCGAGATGAGCAGTATAGTACTGGGCAGTACCAAAGTATCGGCACAAAAAATTGAAGATGCCGGTTTCAAATTTAAATTTGCTGATATAGATACAGCATTAAGTGAAATTTATGGATCATAAAACACCGGTTAGCATATTCTGGTTCCGCCGCGATTTACGGCTTGATGATAATGCAGGCCTTTATTATGCCCTTAAAAGCGGCAATCCTGTTTTACCCGTATTTATTTTTGATAGAGAAATTCTTGACAAGCTTCAAGATAAGGACGATGCCCGCGTTACGTTCATCTATCAAACTATTGAAAGCTTAAGTACAGCATTGCATAAGCATGGCAGCACTATGTTGATACTTTATGATAAAGCAATACACGCCTGGGATAAGCTCATCAAAGACCATAACATTGCCGCGGTTTACACCAATCACGACTATGAACCCTACGCCACTAAACGCGATGATAGGGTACGCGCAAAACTTGAAGAGCATGGCATCCCATTTAAAACCTATAAAGACCAGGTAATTTTTGAAAAGGATGAAGTTATAAAAGACGATGGCAAGCCTTACACCGTTTACACTCCATATCAGCGTAAATGGTACAGTACGCTAAAACCATTTTATTTAAAGGCCTATCCAACAAAAAAATATCTTAAAAATCTTTATCAAACCGAAGCATTTCCTATCCCATCGTTAAAAGAAATGGGCTTTGAAAAAAGCAATATACCCCTGCCCGACAAAAGTTATGAAGGTGTAATTAAAGGTTATAAAGAGCAGCGCGATTTTCCGGCCATTAAAGGCACCTCACATATTGGCATGCATTTACGCTTTGGTACCGTAAGCATCCGGGAGTTGGCAGCTACGGCCTACAGTCATGATGATAAAACCTGGCTTAATGAGCTCATCTGGCGCGAATTTTATATGATGATATTACATCATTTCCCTCATACGATGGACCATGCTTTCAGGCCGGAATATGACCGCATCCATTGGATAAACGATGAAAAACAGTTTGATGCCTGGTGCAAAGGCGAAACCGGTTTCCCAATCATTGATGCAGGGATGCGCGAACTGAATACAACCGGCTTTATGCACAATCGCGTGCGTATGATAGTGGCCAGCTTTTTAAGCAAAGACCTGCTGATTGACTGGCGATGGGGAGAACGCTATTTTGCCCGTAAACTGTTGGATTATGAAATGGCAAGCAATGTAGGCGGCTGGCAATGGGCTGCAGGTTCAGGTACCGATGCGGCGCCGTACTTCAGGATCTTTAACCCCGATGCCCAAACCAAAAAGTTTGACCCGGAACTTAAATACATAAAAAAATGGGTTCCGGAATATGCCGACTTCAGCAAATATCCAAAACCCATTGTTGATCACAGCAAAGCCCGCGACCGTTGTTTAGCAGCGTTTAAAAAAGCGCTGGCTAAGTGATATATTAATTGGTAACCGTAGCTACAGTAAAGTCAAAATACAACACCACATTTGCAGCTATTGATGAACCACTGCCAGTGTTGCCATAACCAAATCTCGAAGGTATTATGATAGATACTGCAGACCCGGCTGTTTGCCCGGTTAAACCTTCCTGGGCACCTTTAACTAAACCGCTAACTGTAAAAGATGAAGAGGTTGTCCCTTGCAGGGAGGTACTGTCAAACACTGTATCATTTAAATATTTGCCCGAATAGGTACAAGTTATGTATGAATCGAGGTCTATTAAATCAGAACCGGTGCCAGGTGTAGCTACTTTTATATACACCCCATCGGCTGTTTTGGTAAACCCGGTAAGCCCTTTGGTTTTGATATAATTTTTAATAATAGCATCATCATACAGCTCTTGGTTTGAAACCACATTAATATAATAATCCAAACTTTGGTTACCGCCGATATGAGTATTTGCATTGCTTGAGCTGCCCGATCCGTAACCGTTAACGCCATAAGCCAAATGTGATGGGATGATCACCCTTGCCGCCGTACCTTTATATTTTATGAGGTTGTGGATAGCTGTCTGTAAACCTTTGGGCAGTGAGTTGCTAACATGTCCCAGATAACCGTAAAAATGGTTTGTATTAAGCGAGTCAACAGATACAAACTTACCATCGAGCGTGCGGACGGTGAATACAAATGAGATCTGATCTGAATAATCCATCGGTGTACCGCGGCCTTGTGAAAGGATCTTGTAGTAAATACCGGTTGTATCACCGTCGGTGGTATCACGCAACATACCTGTGATGCTGTTTGCCGCTATATAATTCTTGATCTGGGTGTCGTCATATTGCTTAATGTCCGGATCGTTCCTGTCTTTCCGGCATGATATAAGGCCTATAGAGATAAGTACTAAGAGCGTAAAAATAGTTTGTTTCATTTATTATAATTTGTCTTTTTAACCGCCTAAAGCTTTTGCTCGCTGGCTATATGTCCCTTTTATCTGGCTTTATCAATTGGTTACGTTATACAGCTGAATTTGAAAATCAAGTACCGAGTTGGCCGGCAAATGTATCGAATCCTGCGCATATGGCCCATAGGCATAACGCGATGGAATCAGCAACCGAACCTTACCTCCCGGTTTGATCTGCGGGATACCTAACTGCCAGCCTTTAATTACCCCCCCCAATATATAGGTAGGATGAAACTGATCCGTTTGGGCAAATACAACGCCCGATGTTAGTATTTTACCGGTATAACCAACTGTAACCTGTGTCGAACTGGTGTAAAGCACATTACCTGCTCCCCCTTCTCCATCGTTTACTATGTAATAAACACCTGTTGTATCCACCCGCTTCGCCTTTAGCGATGTATTAGCAGCAAGGTAGTCGCTGATGATCTTATCATCAATAGCGGCCTGTGCCCGGTATTGTATAGCAGGGTCAACAGATGATTTAACACATCCAAAAACAATGGTGCTTAACAGCAGTAAAACTAACAGTATCCTGTTCATCAATTCAAAAGGCAAATTTATTCTTTTAAAATAGAAAAACGGCAGCTTAACACTTTTTAACAATTAATAAAAAGCAGGCACCGTTTAAAACACCCGATAAGGGATATTTCGAAGGTAAAACGCTCGATTTTAAGTAAAAGTGTGGGCGCTGCGCGGTCATTTTATCATTTGGTCATTAAGTCATTGCCTGGCATACTGTCGATAACTCAACGACTCCAAGCATAATGACTAATGACACGAAGTAAATGCCTCGATGACTGCAAAGCAAAATGAAAGCGTAGCATAATAACGCGCAACATAATGACCCAATGACAGCGCAGCGCAATGACGTGAAGCATAATGACCAATGACTGCGCAGCATAATGACAGCGCAGCGCAATGACGCGGAGCAAAATGACCAATCAGGGTTTATAGTTAACGGTAAGCTTGTTCAGCTTTTTAAGCGTTTCGATGAGGTGTTGTTTATCGGCTTCGCTGATGTTAGCATCAAGGTAATTATTGAACTGGCGTACTATTACACGGGCCTGATGTCGTTTTTCTTTACCTAATGCAGTAAGGTAAATTTTAACCGAACGCTTATCACCCTCATTGCTTTCGCGATATATCAGCCCGGTAGTTTCCAACTGACTAAGCATGCGCGACAAGCTGGTTGATTTAAGCCCCAGCAAGGCAGCAGCCTGCGATACGGTGGTACCTTCTTTTTCGTCGATATTAATGAGCAGGTAACCTATTGATTGTGTAAAGCCAAACTCCGTCACCAACTGGTTGTAACGGTTAGCCATGGTTTGCCACACTATCTTTATAAAATAGTCGATAGTTTCCTGGTGTTTTACATTATTATGCATGCATACCAAACGTAAGAAATGCTTATTGATTACGCAAGGGCTTTGTTCATTTGTTCATTTGTTCATTTGTTCACTGGTTCATTGGTACTGTACAGCTGAAAATTATGCAGGCGCATCCTCACCAAACACCAATGAACTAATGAACCAGTGAACTAATCTACCAACCCATCTTAGTATCATCCCCTCTCGGGTCGGCTCCGCCTTCGTAATAACCCCATTTAGTTTTGAGGATAGCGTCAACACGGCCAATGGATTTGGTGGTTACAATCTTATATCCTTTGCTTTGTAGCTTGCCAACTGTAGTACTGTCAACACCGTCCTTCTCAATAGTTACTTCGTCGGGCAGCCACTGGCTGTGGAAACGTTTTGATGCAACAGCCTGCTGCATGTTCTGATTAAATTCAATTACATTGAGTATGGTTTGGAAAACAGAAGTAATAATAGTTGAGCCGCCGGGGGTTCCTACTACCATAAACAGTTTACCGTCCTTTTCAATAATGGTGGGTGTCATGGACGATAACATCCGCTTGCCAGGCTGGATACTGTTAGCCTTGCCACCAACCAGCCCGTACATGTTTGGCACACCAGGCTTGGAGCTAAAATCGTCCATTTCATTATTCAGCAAAAAGCCCGCACCGCTTACAAAGATCTTTGAGCCAAAGCTATCATTCAACGTAGTAGTAACAGATACCGCGTTGCCCTCCCTGTCCACAATGGAATAATGCGTGGTCTGGTCGCTTTCATAACCAACAAATGAGCCTGGTTGGATACTGGTACTTGGCGTAGCAGCATCCCAGCTAAAGCTTTTCATACGCGATGTAATATAAGCCGGCTGGAGCAGGCTATCAACCGGCACTTTATAAAAATCCGGGTCGCCAAGGTATTTAGAACGGTCTGCGTATACCCGGCGTTCGGCCTCCACGATAAGCCTGATGGTAGAATCCTGATTGTAGCCCCATCCTTTCAGCGGATAAGGCTCAACCGATTTCAGCAATTGCAATAAAGCAATCCCCCCGCTTGAAGGCGGCGGCATGGTAATGATCTTGTATTCCTTGTATTTACCAACGATTGCATCACGCCAAACAGCATGATAGTTTTTGAGATCAGCTTTCGTGATAAGGCCATTACCCAGTTTCATTTCATCAACAATCAAATCCGCAACAGGTCCATCATAAAAACCGTCACGGCCTTTATCCCGGATCTGCTCAAATGTTTTGGCAAGATCTTCCTGTATCAATAAATCGCCTTCCTTCCATTCCCCTTCCTTTACCAAATAATTTTTACCCGGGTTTAGTTTTTTAAATTGTCCGGCGGTACGGTTAAGATCGCTGGCCAAATGTTTGGTTATTTTAAAACCATTGCGGGCAAGTTTAATGGCCGGTTCAATCAAATCGGCCCATTTCAGTTTGCCGTACTTATGATGAGCCTCAATCATTCCATCAACTGATCCCGGCACGCCCGATGCTTTGTGAGTGTACAAACTCATATTGGGGATTACATTACCGGCCGAATCAAGATACATATTAACATTGGCTACCCCCGGGCCTTTTTCCCTAAAATCAAGTGTGCTTGTTTTACCGTTACCGGCACGGTAAACCATGAAACCGCCGCCACCTATGTTCCCGGCTTCGGGCAAAGTTACTGCCAAAGCAAATTGCACTGCTACAGCGGCATCAACTGCATTACCTCCTTTCTTCAATATATCAAGCCCCACCTGTGCGGCATCGGGATATGCGCAAACTACCATTCCGTTACGGTACTGACCGCTGTTATTGAGCCCGAGCTGCCCCGGTGCACATCCCGACAAAATAAAAAATATTACGGATAAAAACAGGATCTGGCATTTCGGATTGTTTATTTTAAGGCTATTTATAGTCATTACAGCAATTTAATTTTCACTAAAATAACTTATTTGGACACTTAATTTAACAATTCGGAACCATTCTTTTCTATTGAAAACCAATTCAATACCAATCAAAGCACAATGTTTTTTAAACACCAATAGCATAAAAAAGCAATTCTGGCGTTTATTTGCATGAAATAAAAAAGCTCAAAATTGAGCTAAACAAGCTGGTCACTTTTTTGTTACAGCTACATTATTGTCAATCATTAAATTCATCTGCATGAAAAAACTAACGTACCTTTTATTATTTTCCGTATCCTTTTTATTGATCAGCAAAAACTCACAGGCCCAAGACTATAAAACAGCAGTAGGTTTAAAATTTGGCGCATACGAGGTTGGCCCCTCTGTTAAATATTTTATGGATAAAGGCACCGCGCTTGAAGGCATCCTGGGTATCCGCGATCACGGCGTGGTATTAACCGGCTTGTATGAATTAAACCAGCAAGCTTTTAATGTTGATAAACTGAGCTTTTATTATGGCTTTGGCGGTCACCTTGGTTCGGTAGGCAATGGCTACTACAAACGTTTTGGCGGCGACGACGAATACTACAACGGCAAACACATCCTGATAGGTGCCGATGCTGTTATCGGTTTGGAATATGTTATCCCTAATGCGCCAATTGCGATCAGCCTTGACCTTAATCCGCGACTTGAACTGGCAAGAGGGCCATTTTTTGATATCGCACCCGGACTGGGATTAAAGTATACCTTCTAAAAAATAAAAGAGATTATCATCACCTGCCTAACGGGTGATGATAACTTTTTGCGAATAGACCTTCTGTCCAAGCAATACCCTAAGCACATATACCCCAGGCGTTTGCCTGCTCACATTCAAAATAGTGCTGTAATTACCCTGATCAATATTTTGCTGCCCACCCTGGTAAACCGCTTCACCTAAAGCATTAATGAGAGATAATTTCATGGTGGTGGCTTCTTTGGCCGCAAATACCACGTTTAAATCAGTACTTACCGGTATCGGGAACACGCTCAACCCAATTTCATTTTTATTTCCGGCCCTGCCTTCGCGTGCGTAAACATAATTATCTGATTGCGCCACGCAGCCATTGGCCAGTGTAACCTGCACCTGGTATTTTCCACTTTGTACAGGGTTGTAAGTTGCAACGGTGGCCCCGCTTATTACATTGCCATTTAACAGCCATTGGTTGCCATCGGTAAAGTTTGAGTTAAGGGTGTTATTGGTTTGGGTAATAAGCGGTCTGCTCAACGTTACAGCTTTACGCGTAGCCGATGCACAGCCCAGGCTTTGCACCTTCATATCGTAAAAATAATAGTAGTACCCTTTGTAGGCGGTAGTATCGCCATTGGTTGCAGTAGCGCTGTTACCGGTAATACTAAATATATTACCGATCTTAAACGGATAACCTGTTACGCCTCCGTTGTTACGATATATTGTAGCCTGATCAGCAAAATCAACCGATATCTGGTAGTTGCCGGCACCTGGTAACGACAGGTTTAAATCATACACCTGTCCCTGATCGTTAGGGTCATCGGGCTGTGCGCCTGCCAGAGGAGTGGTACGGGTTGCAACAGCATTTATAGTAACCGACGATACAATTTGCCCGTTAGCATTGGATACATTAAATGTTATTTTCCCCGAATTGCCAATGTAAAGACGCGCGCTTTTAATTAATACCGGCACCTTAGTGCTTACAGTTACATAAGGGGTAAACTGGTTATACCCCCCAGCCGTAAATACACTTTTAGTAGCAGGACCAATTGTCCCGCTAAAATCATTAACGCCTGCATAGTAAGTATTATTAACCGGCGCCTGAGTTGTTAACGCTTCGCTTCCGGCGGCTATGGGCAATTCATCAGTTGCATTCTGATACCATAGTACAGTACCGTCACCAGTGCCAAATAACTCGTATTGATTGGTAGTGGTGCAATAATAAGCACTCAGATCGCCAATAGTTGCCGGCGAATTAATGGTGATATTGGCTGTAACCGAATTATTGCTGCTAACCGGATCGCCGGTAAGTCTACTGGTAGCGGTAATAGTATAGGATGCCCCTGCAACCGCATTAAACTCCTGGCTAAAGGTAAAGTTATCCTCGGCCAATGCTGGCAATGATGCCTTATAGATCTCGTTGTAAGTAGTTGTAACATTATTGGCATTGGTAATGGTAACTGTTACCGGGATATTGTTTATAGCCGCGTTGCCAAAATTTTTAAGCCTCACAGTAACCGGTGTACTCGCCGAGCACGAACCGCTGCTGCCCGGGCTAACAATGGAAATAACGCCTGCGTCAATACTGGTTTGCAGAAATTGCACCCGGTAATCCTGGGTTTCGCCTTTGGTATAGCTGCCGCAAGCTTTAATGGTTGATGCATCGCCGGTTTCAGTAAGCACAACCCGCATCAGGCTATAAGCCCCGGCAGTTACTGTTCCCGGCACGGTAATGTTGGTATTATAGGTACCGGTTCCATTAATGATCCCGGTTGTTGCTGCCAGTTCATTATCTTCAAACACACCGTTAGCATTCCAGTCTATAAACACTTTTGCAGCTTTATTAAAACTGTTGCCGCAAGTGCCAAGGGTGATGCTCAAGGGATACGTTTTAGCCTGCTCAAGTTGTACGGTAAGGTTGGTATAGTCCGAGTAGCCAGTGCAGCCTGCAGCGGGGCTATTATCAATATTAGCGAGTTTTAAATTATCAATCTTTGAGTCGGCATTTGAAAGCGGAGCCGAAGCACAGTAAGCAGTTCCCCCAACCCCGGTAACAATAAGCGAGTATGCCTGCGACCCGGATGACAAGCTTCCTTTATGCGATACTGTAATAGTATAAGCCCTGCCGGGAACCGAATTAGGGATATATACCTGTTCAATGTTATCCCTGATATTGTCCCCTTTAGTTGCAGCAAATCCGGGCTTATTAGGGTCAAGCACCCAGGGGGTAAAGGTTGTTGTACCGTCGCTCACCCTGATATCGAGGTCATTCACCAATTTAGGAGTTCGGCTGTTGATTACGCCTTCGGTGGTTGGCGTACCTTGCAGATCGGTCCATGATATGGTTGCGGCCAGTAAGCGGTTACCGGATGCTATTACGTTATAGGTTTGTGTTTGTCCCTGTGTAAGCGTTTTTTCGCTTACCATGCTTTTACGACCATTATTGGTTATTGCTTGTGCAGCCTCGGTCATATTAAGCAATCCCCAGCCATAAATATAATCAGGCCCTATATTACCGGCATCAAAGGCAGTATGACAAACCAACCCTTTCAATGTGGCCGACCGCATAAATGTTCCTCCATTTTGTTTAGCATAGTATTCCTGCAGCAAATAAAGCGAGCCCGTAACATTAGGGGCAGCCATTGAGGTGCCTGATAAAGTAGCGTAGGAGGTAGTGTTATCAACCCCTACCGAAAGTACGTTAACACCATCGCCCACAATATCGGGTTTGATACGGCCATCGTCCGTTGGCCCCCAGCTACTGAAAGGCGCTATGGCTACATCACTCCGGTTTTTTGGCCCATACAATAGCGGGTAAACTGCACCTACAGTAAGTATGTTTTTGGCATTACCGCTGGTGCTTATAATATCATAACTATCATTATTGCTGATCCCGGCAGGGCGGGCGCCTTTGTTCACAAAAGTTTGATCGGTTTTACTTTTGTAACCATAGTAGGTTTCGCCTACCGCAGGGCCATTACTTGAACGCTCATTACCCGCCGATTCAACAATGAGGTAATATGGGGCATTATAAGCTATCTTATCCCAGTTGGCTGTTTTGGTATCATAAAAGCCAAAGTTATAATCTACCGTGTCGCCTGGTAAACCATTCCATTCCCAGCGTCCGGCCGAATCATTATAATCCCAACCCGTTACTACCCCGTATGAGTGATTGGAAAGTAGAAGATTGGCAGCAGTGGCACTCATGGTGGTTTCATCATTATTAAAATCATACGACTGAAGCGTTGTTGCCCCAAACGACATGCCCTTAGCCGGTGCATAAATGCCTTTGGCAATCATGGTACCTGCCACGTGTGATGAATGATCATTTACCGGTTCGGTTGTTTTTAGTGTGATGGTTTTACCTGCAAATTCCTGGTGCGCTTTGTAAACCGCGCCGCCATCCCATATGGCCAGCTTGTTGGTCAAAAAATCTGAAGATCCTGACAAGTTCAAACCTAATGAACCTCCGGGCTGCAAAGTATTAGTACCTGTGGTGGCTGCCGCGGTTGTATTGTTATGCGTAATAAGATATACAGGGAAACCTAATTTATTAACTCCCTGTAAGGTAACCAGGTTGCCGTTTTTTGTACGGCGGGATAATGTCCATCCATGCGTGGCCGCTAATGACACTGCCTTGTCGTGAGATGCTTTATAGTTTGTGAGCGATTGCTGTGAAATATCGTTAAGCTGAAGCCTGTTCTTTTCGCTGATCAAAGGCTGTTGGGCCATAGCGTCGCTTACTGAAAACAACAGCAAAAAGCAAAAGGAAACAATTGTGTAAAGTTTGATCATTGGTTTGAAAGATAGGCAATTTTAAGAAAAATCAACCTCAACTAAAACAAAACAACCAATGCTTTACAATATTCGTAAACTTGACAATTAAAGAGTGAAAAAATTAGCCGTTACGACAGGTATTTGCCCACAATTGGCATTCTGCGCCCCATGCCAAATGCTTTTGGCGATACCCTTAAAATAGGCGGAGTTTGGTAACGCTTATGCTCGGCCAAATTGGTAAGCTTAATCACCCGACGAACAGTCGCCTCATCATACCCCATCCTGATAATCTCAGCCGATG
The DNA here is from genome assembly GCF_003286435.2 of Mucilaginibacter metallidurans. Lineage (NCBI taxonomy): Bacteria > Pseudomonadati > Bacteroidota > Sphingobacteriia > Sphingobacteriales > Sphingobacteriaceae > Mucilaginibacter > Mucilaginibacter metallidurans. Next base: position 7,055,378 of record NZ_CP043449.1, on the reverse strand, counting down.
AACAACGGTTTTCGATATATTCCGCCAGGATCTTGTCGAGCACATCATATTCGGGCAGCGAATCGGTATCTTTTTGATCGGGCCTTAACTCGGCCGATGGCGGTTTAACGATGGAATTAATAGGTATGATCTCCTTATCGCGATTAATGTATCGCGCAAGCTCAAAAACCTGGGTTTTGTAAACGTCGCCAATAACAGAAATACCGCCGCACATATCTCCATATAAAGTACCATAACCTACAGCGGCTTCGCTTTTGTTACTGGTGTTCAGCAAAATATACCCGAACTTATTGCACATCGCCATTAATAAAACAGCCCTGCTGCGCGATTGGATATTTTCCTCCGCGATATTAAAAGGCAAACCATCAAACTGTGGGTTTAATGCTGTTTCAAAGGCCTCTGTAATGCTTTTAATGGGCACTATTTCGTGTTTGCAACCAAGGTTATCAACCAAATCCTGAGCATCTTTTAATGAATGATCTGTTGAAAAGCGTGAAGGCAGTAATACAGCCATCACATTTTGCGGCCCCAGCGCCTCTGCAGCCAAAGCACATACCACAGCTGAATCTATCCCGCCTGATAAGCCTAAAATTGCCTGCTTAAAGCCCGATTTATAAAAATAATCGCGGATGCCGAGGATTACTGCCTGGTAAATTTGCTCAATATCTCCCGGACGTTCGGTTTTTATCGTTGTTGGATGATCAAAGCTTAGCGTGTTATCCTCATTCAATGTATAGTAAGCCATGCTTTCATCAAAATAAGGCATCTCATCAATTAGCTTACCTGTATTATCAAACACCAATGAACCACCGTCAAATATCAGTTCAGTTTGCGCTCCCACATGGTTAACATATAACAGAGGCAACTTATAACGGCTGGCGTTATCACTCAATATCTCAATACGTTCTTCATCATGGTTATAGGCAAAAGGCGATGCAGCGATGTTGATCATCACATGCGGGTTTTGATGAATGAGGGTATCCATCGGTCGGGTAACATACAGCGGGTTTTCGATGGTATTCCACAGATCCTCGCAAATAGTAAGCGCTATTCGCTTGCCTTTAAACTCAATACAATTAAACTCGGTTGAAGGCTCAAAGTAACGGTATTCATCAAATACATCGTAATTAGGCAGCAAGGCTTTGTTTACCACTGCTTTCACCTCGCCATTCTCAATAAAATAAGCAGAATTGCTCAGATCTTTACCCTCTGTTTTATGGTTGGGTGTTGGCAAGCCTATGATGCAGGCTATATCAACACATACTTCAGCTATCTTTTTAGCAGCTTCATCGCACAAGCCTATAAATTCATCAAACTCTAAAAAATCGCGCGAAGGATAACCGCAAACACATAGTTCGGCAAATACAACCAGGTCGGCCCCGTTATTTTTCGCCTTAATAATATGATCAATGATTTTATTGGTGTTCGATTCAAAATTACCTACGTGATAGTTGAGCTGGGCTAACGCGATTTTCATAGTATATGTATATTTTAGTCTTCAGTCGCAAGTCTTTAGTATAAAGTCAAAAAAATGAGACTTTCGATTTAGGACTACCGACTATTGACTTAACAATAGTAGCAACATTAATGCAAATAAATTTACTTTTGCCTTAAAGGATAAAGATGAACCCTACCCGGTATATAGCAAAGCAAATTTACTTAATTTTTTCCATCGGCCTGATATTAAGCAGCTGTACCCGCAACAAAAAAATTGATGTAAGCAATATCAACGTTAATGTCAAAATTGAACGGTTCGACCATGATTTTGATGCCATGCACAATAAACCGATGGCCTTGCAAGCTTCCTACCTGCAAAAACAATACGGCAGTTTTTACCCTGATTTTATTGAACGTATTTTACAGGTTGGCAGTACTAAAGATACCGCCTATTTTAAAGCCCTCCGCCAGGTGTTTGCGGGCAAAGCCTATAACGACCTCAAGCACGACGCCGATGCCGCCTTCCCTAATATGGACCGGCATAACGCCAGCCTTACCGAAGCTTTTAAATACATTAAATACTATTACCCCCAAAAACCGCTTCCGCGGGTATATGCTTATATTTCCGGTTTCCAGGCCCAAACTACCATTGGCGATGGCTATTTCGGCGTCGGGATAGATTTGTTTCTGGGTGCGGATTCGCGTTTTTATCCTTCGCTCACCAATGCTTTTCCGCATTATCTTTCCAGGTGGTTTACCCCAGATAATATTACGCCGCGCGTGGTTGAAGGCATAGCGCGAGAAGATATGTTCCCGGAAGATGATAATGATAAAGCGCTCCTAAATAAAATGATCTATAACGGCAAGATCATGTACTTTATGGACAAGATACTGCCGGATGTGGCCGATAGCACCAAGATCCGTTATAGTACCGAACAATTGAAATGGTGCCATGAATTTGAAAGTAAGATCTGGGGATACTTTTTAGAACAAAACCTGCTGTACGAAACTGATTATCAAAAAATCCAGAAATATCTTACCGAAGCACCTTTTACTCCCGGCCTTGGCGAAAAGAATGAATCGGCACCGAAACTTGCTGTGTGGACGGGCTGGCAGATAGTAAGGAAATATATGGATAAGCACCCTGATGTAACGCTACCCCAGCTGATGGCCGATAAAGATGCCCAAAAGCTCCTGAACGAATCGGGATATCACCCCAAATAAAAGGCACAAAAAAAGCGCTTTCATTTGAAAGCGCTTTTTTATATCATTTCCCTGTTACAGGTTTATTACTTCATAATTGCGAAAACGCATTTCAAAGCGATCAGGATACCAATGATCAAAATAATATTTGATATAGAAGTAAACATGAAGCCTGTGTTGGCATCGCCGGCAAAACGCAGGAACACGCCTACTATACCGATAACAATAGCTACAGTTAATAATTTGTAATGACCTTCTGCGTTAGCATTTTCCATTGATTCCATGGTACCGATTTTTAATGTTTGCGCAAAAATAGAAATGTTTACCGAAAAAGCTATAAAGTTTTTATGATTTTATGCCGCTGGCAAACCATGCAGGGTGTTTACGCTTGTAATAGCGGTACAGCACCCATAAAACTGCCGACAGCACTATAAATACCCAAATGTTTGCCAGGCCTAACAGCAATTCAACAAACAAGTGCCAGCCATTGCTCAAAGCTATCATCAGCCTGTTAAAAAATGGCAACTGATAGGCAGAAGGATCGTCGTTGGCTATCATTTCCTGATTTATAAAATTGCTTTGGTAAAAGCTAAGTGTAACAATGCTGTATTTTACCGCTTCATCTGTGCGCATATTGCCAATTTGCTGATCAACCATATCGTCCTTCAATAACATCACATTTACGGGATTTTTGATTACAATTTTGCCTTTCTTTTGCTGCTCTACTAAATCCTGACGGTTTTTCAATTTCAGTTTTTCGAAAAGATAGTCAAGCGTACGGTCTTCAATATCCATTTTGCGCAGCGTAACATACATACCCATGTGTGCCACTTCCGTCATAAAGCTTTCAAGCTTCTCTGAAGGAAGTTTAACCGTCATATCGGCATCAGTTCTTAGCGCCGATACTCGTTTAACCGAATCATTACTCACACGGATATCTTCTGATCGCTCTACATAAGCCTGCATTTGATGATGCACTACCATGCCACCGTCGCGGGCGGTAAGCGCCGCTATGGCATCGCCTGTTTGCTGAACACTTTTTACTTTAAAACGCATGTCGGCAGTTTTTACCAGTTTGGTTGTCGGGATATCCACCTTTGATGTGTCGGTCATCTTAGCCACCGTATCCGCGCTCGATGAAGAAGCTTTGTCATCGCGGATGGCTTCATAATTTGAGCCCTTACAAGCGCCCAGCAGCAACACGCCCGCCAGCAACGCCAGGAATAACTTTGTTTTCATAACTGTTTAATTTTCTTTGGTATGCATTGATACCGGTAAGTAGCAAGAGGTAACCCTGACCGTTGATTTTTGTTATGATTATGGTGATTTCGCTGATTTTGTCTGAACCAGGATTTTTTGGATTAAACTGATTTGGGGATTTGCTTTTTTACAAGTGCTGGTTGAGTTTAGCGATAGCGTAACTTTAATCAGCGTTTGGGTAACGGGCTATCAAGACAATCCTCCAATCCCAAAAATCAAGGTTCAACAAAAAAGGCCTTCCTTCCGGAAAGCCTTTTCTATATAAAAGTACTCTTAAACTTAGTTACCGCCTGAAAGGGCTGCCGCGCCACTCACGATCTCGGTAAGTTCGGTAGTAATGGCTGCCTGACGGGCCTGGTTGTATGAAAGTTTTAATGATTTCAAAAGCTCACCTGCGTTCTCGGTTGCTTTATCCATCGCTGTCATACGGGCGCCGTGTTCAGAAGCGTTTGAATCCAACACCGCGCGGTAAAGTTGAATCTTGATATTTTTAGGGATCAATTGCTCAACAATTTCCTGTTGTGATGGCTCAAGGATGTAATCAACATTAGTTGCTTTTACTTCCTCTTTCTTTTCGGCTTTTGGCACAGGCAATAACTGCTCAGTGATCAGGTATTGTACCGCAGCATTACGGAAGTGGTTATACACCAGTTCCACACGGTCGTAGTCGCCGTTAACAAAGCCCTGCATGATAGCTTCGGTAATTTTTGAAGCATTCTCGAAGTTAAGGGCCGAGTACAGATCGTTGTTGTTACCAATTACGTTGTACTTACGCCTTTGATAAAACTCCTGTGCTTTTTTACCGATAGCAACGATAGATACATTACCGGCGGCAAGTTGCTTAGGATATTTTTCGGCTATAAGGTTATTGGCAGTTTTAATAACGTTAGTATTGAAAGCACCGGCCAAACCACGGTTTGATGATACCACAACTACCAATACACGTACCGGCTCACGCTCCTGAAGGTAAGGAGAAGTGTTATCCTCCAAACTTGCAGATAAGTTAGCCAGCAGATCCTTCAACTTACTTGCGTAAGGGCGCAGCTGAACAATAGCGTTGGTAGCACGTTTCAACTTAGCAGCCGAAACCATTTTCATAGCTTTGGTGATCTGCTGGGTTGATGATACAGATTTGATCCTGTTTCTTACTTCTTTTAAATTAGCCATTCTTTATTGAGATGTGAGATTTGAGATATGAGATTTGAGATAGCCTCACATCTGCACTTTCAATCTGTTTATCTAATTTATATAAAGATGTCAGATGTGGAAGAGACCAGTCTCATATCTCACATCTAACATCTCAAATCTAAAAATTAATACCTTGCTGACAGTTCTTTAGCTACTGTTTCCAATACGCCGGTAAGCTGGTCGTCAAATTTACCTGCTTTAAGGGCAGCTAAAACTTCAGGGTGACGAACTTCCAACTGATCGGTAAATTCGGTTTCGAATTCCCTCACTTTATTTACCGGTACGTTACGCATTAAGTTTTTAGTACCTAAGTAAATGATAGCAACCTGTTTCTCTACAGTTACCGGTGAGTATTGACCTTGTTTCAGGATCTCTACGTTACGGATACCTTTATCTAACACGTTTTTGGTTGAAGCGTCAAGGTCAGAACCGAATTTTGAGAATGCCTCAAGCTCACGGAACTGGGCCTGGTCAAGTTTCAAAGTACCGGCAACTTTCTTCATTGATTTGATCTGCGCGTTACCACCTACACGTGATACAGAGATACCTACGTTGATAGCCGGACGAACACCTGCGTTGAACAAGTTAGATTCAAGGAAGATCTGACCGTCGGTGATAGAGATTACGTTGGTTGGGATGTATGCAGATACGTCACCAGCTTGCGTTTCAATGATTGGAAGAGCTGTTAATGAACCACCACCTTTAACGATGCCTTTGATTGACTCAGGAAGGTCGTTCATTTGCTGAGCGATAGAATCGTTTGAGTTGATCTTAGCGGCACGCTCTAATAAACGGCTGTGCAGATAAAATACGTCACCCGGATAAGCCTCACGGCCCGGTGGACGACGTAACAACAATGACACCTCACGGTAAGCAACAGCTTGTTTTGACAAGTCATCATAGATGATTAAAGCCGGACGGCCTGTATCACGGAAGTACTCGCCGATAGCTGCACCTGCAAACGGAGCAAAGAACTGCATGGTAGCAGAGTCTGAAGCGTTAGCAGCAACTACGATTGAGTATGGCATAGCGCCGTTCTCTTCAAGCGTACGAACGATGTTAGCAACAGTTGATGCTTTTTGTCCGCAAGCTACATATATACAGATTACAGGTTTACCTGCATCATAAAATTCTTTTTGGTTGATGATGGTATCGATACAAACCGCAGTTTTACCTGTTTGACGGTCACCGATAACCAACTCACGCTGGCCACGACCGATAGGGATCATCGCGTCGATAGCTTTGATACCGGTTTGTAATGGCTCGGTTACCGGCTGACGGTAGATTACACCAGGAGCTTTACGCTCAAGCGGCATCTCGTAAGTTTGACCGGTGATTGGGCCTTTACCATCAATAGGGGCACCCAAGGTATCAACAACACGGCCAAGCATGCCTTCGCCTACGTTGATTGATGCAATCCTATTGGTACGTTTAACGGTATCACCTTCTTTAATATCGTCAGATTTACCTAACAATACCACACCCACGTTATCTTCTTCAAGGTTAAGTACGATGCCTTGCAATCCTGTGCCAAACTCAACCAACTCACCCGACTGTACTTTAGTTAATCCATAAACGCGTGCGATACCGTCACCCACTTGGAGTACAGTACCCACTTCTTCTAATTCAGATTCTGACTTGAAGCCGGCCAACTGCTGACGCAAAATTGCTGATACTTCGTCTGGTCTTACCTCTACCATTGTTTAAAATTTATTTAGAGTTTTACTTTTAATACTTACTAATTACGCCTTTACAGCAAATTCCTTTTTCATTTTCCTCAGGCTTGCGGCAATACTGGTATCAACCTGCCTGTCACCTATAGTTAACACAAAACCGCCTATCAAAGCCGGGTCAACTTTAGTTTCCAGCACTACTGTACCGCCAACTGATTGTTGCAATTCGGCAACCAATGTCTTCTTATTAGCTTCAGAAAGCGCAGTAGCTGATGTTACCTTAGCTTTGGTGATATGGTTTTTAACATTGTACAGGTTAATGTACTCGCCGGCGGTAAAATATAATACTTCGCCGCGGCCTTTGTTAACCATCAGCTTAAAGAAAGCGATAGTAGTTTTGCTAACCTTATTTAAAAATATCTCGTCAAGGATCTTGATCTTTTTTGAATGAGATATAATAGGATTAGCCAATACTGCTACCAGTTCGGGGCTGCCCTTCAGGGTTTTTAAGAAAAGGTCCATATCGGCTTTGACCTCTGCAACAATTCCTTGTTCCTGTGCAAGATCAATGATCGATTTGGCGTACCTGGTTGCTACCGTGATTTCTGACATGTTTTTTTATTTCGGATTTCGAATTTTCGATTTCGGAATTTTCAATTTTCATTTCGGTTTTGAATAGGTCAGCGAGTACCGGATTAAATCCGAAATCCTACGCCCCAAATCCGAAATCTTATAACTTCACTTCTTTCAATAATTGGCTAACCAATTCGTCTTGTTGCTGCTGATCTTCAAATTGCTTACGAAGGATCTTCTCGGCAATCTCCAAAGATAAAGTAGCTACCTGGTTTTTAACATCAGCTAAAGCAATTGCTTTTTGGTTGTTAATTTCAACACGGGCAAGCTCAATCATACGTGCACCTTCTTTGTGTGCAGCCTCTTTAGCATCAGTTACGATTTGATCTTTAGCTTTACGTGCTTCAGACAGGATCAGGTCGCGCTCTGCACGGGCTTGTTTAATTAACGATTCATTTTCGTTAGTTAAACGGCTCATTTCTTCTTTAGCGGCTTCTGCTTTTAATAAAGCATCTTCAATTGAACGTTCACGCTCGCCAATAGCGGCCATGATCGGCTTCCAGGCAAATGCCCTTAGTAAAATAAGTAAGAATAAAAAGGTTACGGATGTCCATACAACCAAACCCCAATCAGGCATTACTAAATCCATCTTTTATATTATTGTGTGACTATAGTTCCAATTAACATTATTCATTCAAGTAAAAACCGGTGTGTAACCAACCGTTACACTACCCGGTTCTTATTTTTTTCGGGTAAAATTATTTGTTACCCAACAGTGCAACGATCACACCGAAAAGAGCAACACCTTCAACAAGTGCAGCAGCGATGATCATGGCAGTCTGAATTTTTGAAGCAGCTTCCGGCTGACGAGAAATACCTTCCATCGCTTTACCACCGATTTGACCGATACCAATACCAGCACCGATAACTGCTAAACCTGCACCTAATGCAGCAATACTTCCAACCATTGTTTTTAAATTTAAATGAATATAGTGTTATTATTAATTACAAATTATTAATGATGATGCTCCTCAACAGCACTGCCAATAAACAACGCGGTAAGCATTGTAAAAATAAAAGCCTGTAAGAAAGCTACCAGCAACTCAAGCACATCGATAAATAAAGCGAAGGCTATTGATACCGGCGATACCCAAAGTGTCTGGAATATAAAGATTAATGAAATCAATGCCAATACGATAACGTGGCCCGCCATGATGTTTGCGAACAAACGCACCATTAACGCAAAAGGCTTTGAAATGATACCGGCAAGCTCAACCACCCACATAATGGGATATAGCCAAAACGGAACGTCAGGAGCAAAAATGTGTTTCCAGTAATATTTGTTACCATTAAAGTTAACCACGATAAGGGTAATAACAGCAAGCACCATGGTTACTGCGATATTACCTGTAAGATTTGAACCTCCGGGGAAAAACGGCACCATACCAATCAGGTTATTGATCAGGATAAAGAAAAACATGGTTAACAGCAGCGGCATAAAGCGCGCGTATTTGTAACCGATGTTCGGCAGCGCTACTTCGTCACGAATAAACAGGATAAGCGGCTCCAATAATGATTGCAAACCTTTAGGCGCTTTACCTACGCGCTTTTTATATGAGCCGGCTACGCTAACAAATATGATGATCAGCAATATTACCGACATCCACATTGAAAACACGTTGCGGGTAATTGACAAATCAAAAATCTTTGCGGTTTCATCAACGGTTGTACCATCGGCGCCAACAACTTTAATTTTGTCTTTAATTAAAGCATAATTGTGGTATTTACCCTGGTGGGCTTTCTCACCATGCTCAAATTCAGAAGCCGAAAATACTTCCAGTCCGCCGTCTGTATAAAGTATAACAGGCAAACCGATAGCAACCTTACCACCTATGTGAAAATAGTGCGAATCGGCAATGTGTTCAAGAATGGCTTCATTAGGGTCAAATTTTTCCTTTTCTTTACTTTCAACAGTTGTTGATGACTCATTTTTTTCTTGTACAGCGTTAGCATTTAACGTTACAAACAGCGAAAAAACGCCTAAAATGATGCTTAAGGTAATTTTTTTTGAGTTCAAAATATGGCTAAAATCCATTAGCAGAGAGATTTTTACTTTAATTTTTGGTTGCGCAAGGTACGTAACAAACCGTAAATTTCAAAGGCGAGGTTAAAGAAATATACGTAAAAAAAATTAGCAACAAATATCACCCCATTTACTTTGATTTTAACTAAAAAAAACAGGCAAAAAAACATGCAGGTCAAAAGCTTGATCATGGTTGCCCCAAGGAAGGTTTGAGCATATATTTCCTTGTTAATTTTGGTTACCATCAATATGGAAACAATGGTGATAAATGTGAGCCCGGTTACAAAAGCATATGTCATCCAGAAATGAGGATCGAGCCAGGCGGCATGTGTTGATTTGCTTAACAGAAATGGCGGCACAGCTATGATAACTGCAAACAGCAGGAACGATAAAATAACAGTGTGAAGTTTCAATTTTTAACAGATCTGATGACGATAAACAAAGCAATGAATACCCCGATAAGGGCAAGTATGGCAGTAGCCCATTTTACATCATGTTTGCCGGCTTCATCAATTTTATAACCGGCAAATGTAAAAATGCCAATGATAACAACCATCTGAAAACCGATGCTGCTGTATTTAGCATAAGCGCTTAAAGGCTTACCTACCTCATCTTCGTTATTTTGTTCATCTTCGGGCATGCGCAAATTTATTAAACCTATTGCATAATCTTTAGTATTTTAGCAATGCTTTTTTAACTACCATATAGCATTGAGGCGATTATCATCATCCTATAAATCAAACACCCACTTTTTTTTTCTGTTTGCAGTTATACTGGTAGCGGCCGGTTGCTCGCTTGAAAAACAAAGCGGCTTTAACCGCACCATGCAAAACCTGACTGCCCATTACAACATACTATTTAATGCCAATGAAATTTTAAGGCTCAAGCAGGAAAGCTACGCAGCATCCTTTCCCGATGCCTATAGCGAGCTATTAAATGTGTACCCCGATACTACTGTACAAACAGGTACACCTGACAAGGACCTGGAAGAAGCCATTGTAAAAGCCAACAAGATCATCAGTATAAAAGAACAGAGCCACTATTTGGGCGATGCCTATTTGGTGTTGGGCAAAGCAAGATATTTAGAAGCTAATTATTTCGATGCTGTTGAGTATTGTAATTATGTAACCCGTTCGTTCGGCAAGCAAGCTAATTTAAAACAGGAGGCTTTGGTATGGAAAGCCCGCGGGCTTATGTACCTTAACCAGTTACCTTTAGCTAAACTGGTAATTGATTCGGCCATACAGGATATCAACCCTAAAAAAAATGTTACTGCCGATGTTTACGCCACCAAGCTGCAATATGATATCTTAACCCAAAACTATGCCGAAGCCGAAGAGATGGCTAAACTGGCCATTAAATACAGTTATATCAGCAATCTCAAACTCCGCTGGATATTTATCCTGGGCCAATTACAGGAACTCAACCTCAAGCCGGCCGATGCCTATGAAAGCTATACCCGCATAGTTAAAAGCAACGCCAGTTTTGAAATGGCATTTAATGCCAACCTTAACCGGATCCGCATCCGCGACAATCAAAACGGTGTTAAGGCCAGTAAGATCGGCCTATTACGTGCCCTGCTTAAGAATGAAGACAATGCCGATTTTTACGACCAGATCTATTACCAGATTGGTGAACAACAGTTCAAAGCCGGCGAAATCGACAACGCGCTGAAAAGTTACAAGCAATCGGTACGGGTTAGCACCAAAAATCAAAACCAAAAAGGGCTGTCATACCTGCGCATTGCCGATATCAACTTTAAAAACAAGGCCGATTACACAAACGCCAGGCTTTATTATGACAGTACGCTCAATAACCTGTCGACAAATTATCCCGGTTATCAGCTCATCCGCAAAAAGGCCGATAACCTGCAGATTCTTACCCGGCTTCTTGAAACCATCTCGCGCGAAGATACCCTGCAAATGCTTGCCGCTTTGGATGAAAAAGCCCGTGATGCCCATATAGATGAAATGGTAGCCCGCAAAACACGCCAGCAGCAACAAGCGGCTTTGGAAGCCACCGGTGCCGCTGCCAATGTCAATAACGGCACTATGTCAAATACGCTCGACAGGAACAGTAATTCATCTTCCTCAAATAAAAACAGCGGCAGTACGTTTTACTTTTACAATAACAGCGCCATAAGCCAGGGCTATAACGACTTTAAGCGTTTATGGGGCAACCGCAAACTTGAAGACAACTGGCGTAGGAGCCGTCGTTCAAATACTGGTATTCCTACAGCCAATACCGGCATTGGCTCACAGGTTAATGATCCGGATGCTCCGGTTGGTAGCGTAGCGTACAATAGCACAAATGTATCGGCCGGTACTTTCAGGCAGGACTTGGTCAAAAACCTGCCTCTCACCCCTGCCCTTTTGCAGCAATCCAATTTCAAGATCTACAACGCTTATTTTGAAATGGCCAATTTTTATCGTGATGTATTGGAAGATAAAAAGGAAGCCATTGCCACTTACGAAACTTTGCTTAGCCGCTTTCCTCAAAGCAGCGATAAACCTTCTATCTATTATAACCTTTACAGACTTTATGCCGATATCGATGCGACAAAATCAAACGATTACAAGAACAGGCTGCTTAAAGAGTATCCGGAAAGTGTATTTGCTAAAGTAATTCTCGATCCGGATTATGCACGCAAGCTGGCAGATGTAGATGCTGTATTTAACGGCTTTTATAACGAAGTGTACGATCAGTATGCTCAAAAGCAATACGCAAAAGTGATTGAGAAAGCAAATGATTTGCTTAACAAATATCCTGACAACCGGTATGCAGCGCAGTTATACTATCTAAAAGCTATTGCTGCCGGGCATATGGAAAAGTTGCCCCCATTTCAGGCCGATCTGCAGTTAATCGCTGCAACATATCCGCAGGATAAGCTCATCGTCCCACTGGTCAACCAACACCTGGCCTATATCGATTCAAATAAGGCCGAAATAGCTGCGCGTCCGGTGGTATTATTTAATGATGATCCTAACGAGATCCCTTTTACCCCACCGGTAGCATATCAAAAACAAACAGAATACCGTCCGCCATATACCCCATCGGCACAAAATGTAACTCCCCAGGAGCGCCTGCCCGAACGGGACACGCATATAATAGCCGGGGCTAAAACATCGGCACCACAAATTCAGCAGGCTGCAATTCAACAACCAAAACAACTTGCCGTAGGCCAGATCCCTTTACCGCAGCATCAAATGCCGGATACTTCAAGGGATATAGCCACGCAGCCGGCACCAAAACAAAAAGATACTGTGGCTACTGTTCAACCGGCCGCCCTTAACAATACACCTGCGGTAAACTACATATTCAGCAAGCGCGATAGCAGCAACTATTACTTTGTGATAAATGTATCCAGTGGTACAACTAATCTGGCTTCTACACGTTTTGGAGTAGGGCAGTTTAACCGTACACGATACACCCGCAGCGAAGTAATCCACCACGTTAAAAGCGTTGGCCAAAATAACCAGCTGATATATGTTGGCCGTTTTTACAGCCTTGCCGATGCTAAAGATTATGCACGTACCATAGTACCTCTGCTACCCGATATTATGAAGGTTCCAAAGGATAAATACAGCATTTTTATCATTACCAAAGAAAATCTGGATAAATTAGCAACCCAAAGTATATTGGATAGTTATTTTGACTACTATCAGAAATTTTATTAGAAAATGAGAACCACTAACACAAGGTTTAACTCGAAAAATCAACTCCAGCCTGCAGATATAAGAAGATACAACTGGTACATATGGCGAATTGTGCTTGGCCTTTTTGCTTTTGTTGTTATGATGATAACACTCACTATTTTTGATGTGTTCGGTCAGCTGCCTTCGTTCCGCGACCTGGAAAACCCCAAGAGCAACCAGGCTACAGAGATCATCTCGTCCGACAAACAGGTATTGGGGACCTACTATATCCAAAACCGCTCAAACGTTACTTACCGCGAACTGTCACCAAATGTAATTAACGCTTTGGTTGCTACCGAAGATAAACGCTTTTATGACCATTCAGGCATTGACTTTGGCCGAAGCTTTACCATTTTCGCGCATTTGCTCATCGGGCAAAAGCAGGGTGGCAGTACCATAACGCAACAGCTGGCGCTTAACCTTTTTTCAGAACGATCTGCCAATCCATTCAAGCGGATCATTCAAAAACTACAGGAGTGGGTTACAGCTGTTAAGCTTGAACGTCATTACACCAAAGAAGAGATCCTCACTATGTACCTTAACACGGTCGACTTTGGTGCTTATAACACTTATGGTATCAAATCGGCCGCGCGCACTTATTTTAACACTACGCCTGATAAACTAACACCCGATCAGGCTGCCCTGTTAATAGGCATGGTTAACGGCCCCGGCATTTATTCGCCTATCCGTCACCCGGATAATGCACTTAAAAGGCGTAACCTGGTACTAAACCGTATGGCCGAACAAAATTACCTGAGCGAAGGCCAGGTTGAAGAATATAAACGCAAGCCACTTGGCCTTGATTTTCACCAAAACAATCACTTTGACGGCCTTGCTCCTTACTTCCGTTCGGTATTGAAAAAAGAGCTTCAAAAGATCTTTAAAGAACAGAATATTAACCGCCCTGATGGCTCACCTTATGATCTTGACCGCGACGGCTTAAAAATATATACCACCATTGATGCTACCATGCAGCAATATGCCGAGGATGCGCAGCGCGATTATATGAAAGATCTGCAGGCCCAGTTCAATGATCACTGGCGCGGCCGTAACCTTTACAAAAGCATCCATAACTTCAAATTTTTGCTTGACCAGGGCATGCAAAAATCCGACAGGTACAAGCAACTGAAGCAACAGGAAAAATCTGACGAGGAAATTGAAGAAAACTTCAAGACCAAAACCATGCTTAACCTGTTTACCTGGCACGGCAATATCGATACCATGATGAGGCCAATTGACAGTATTATCTACTGTAAAATGCTTTTGCGTAATGCTCTCATGAGTATGGATCCCACAACCGGCTATGTTAAGGCATGGGTTGGCGGCACCAACTTTGAACATTTTAAATACGACCAGGTAAAGAATGGCACCCGCCAGGTAGGTTCAACAGCCAAACCATTTACTTATGCTGTGGCTATCGACAACGGCTACTCGCCATGTATGAAAATCAATAACGTGCCTGATACTATCCGTGGTTATGGCGCGCCGTGGTGCCCGCGCTCGTCGCCATCCGAAACTTTGCCGGGCTTTATTACTTTAAGGCAGGCACTGGCGCACTCACAAAACTGGGTTACGGCCCACGTTATGGGCGAGGTTAAACCAGAACCTGTTGTTGATCTGATCAAAAAGATGGGTATTACAACCAATGTTCCGCCTTATCCTTCAATTTGCCTGGGTACGTTTGATGCTTCTGTGTTTGAGATGACCGCCGCTTACTCCGCTTTTGCCAACCACGGCCTGTGGACAGAGCCTACTTATATTTTACGCATTGAAGATAAAAACGGCAACGTATTGTATACCCATACTCCGCGCGTGGTGCAAGCCATGAACCCGCAAACGGCTTATGTGATGACCTATATGCTTAAAGGTGTTATTGAAGATGGTACCGGTTCAAGATTAACCTATAAATATGGTTTACGCAACCCTATCGGTGGTAAAACCGGTACAACCCAAAATAACTCCGACGGTTGGTTTATAGGTATAACCCCACAACTGGTTACCGGCTTATGGACAGGTTGCGAAGATCGTGACATTGCCTTCCAGAGCACCCGTTTGGGCGAAGGTGCCAACAGTGCCCTGCCGATATTTGCCATGTACATGAAAAAGGTATATGCCAATGCAGCTTTAGGCATTAAAAAGAATGTTGATTTTGATGCCCCTGCAAATGGAGTTAGCATCATATTGGATTGCGGAGCCTATAACCAGCAGCAACAGGGGACTACCGACGTGGATAAGAAATTGGGATTTTAATTATTTTTGTTCAGGGTTAATGCCCATCGTCATTGCGAGGAACGAAGCAATCCCCGATTAGCAGAGCCTCTCTGTATAGTTTGGGATTGCTTCGTTCCTCGCAATGACGTTTTAGAAGAAATGTTTCCTTTTCAGTGAGGAAATTTCTGACGTTTTAAAATAATAATTCAGTGAGCGAGAAATTCGATTATAGAGCTGCTTTAAAAAACATCCCTCACAAACCCGGGGTTTACCAATACTGGGATAGTGAGCAGGAACTGATATATATTGGTAAGGCAAAAGATTTGCGTAACCGCGTTGGCTCGTATTTTAACCAGGATATCCATATTAATGCCAAAACAAGGGTATTAGTATCCAAGATCCGTGCTATTACTTTTACCATCGTTGACACTGAGGTAGATGCCTGGTTGCTGGAAAACAGCATGATCAAGAAGCATCAGCCTCGCTACAATGTCATGCTTAAGGATGATAAGACCTATCCATGGATCATCATTAAAAACGAAAATTACCCACGCATCTTCTGGACCCGCCGTATAATCAAAGACGGCTCCAAATACCTTGGCCCTTATGCATCGATAAGCATGATGCATAACATTTTAGGGCTTATTAAGGAAACTTATCCTCTACGTACCTGCAACCTGCAGCTTACCCGCGAAAATATTGATAAGGGCAAGTTTAAAGTTTGTTTGGAATACCAATTGGGTAATTGCAAAGGCCCCTGCCAAAACTATCAAACCGAAGAAGACTATGATAACAGCATCGAAGAAATTAAGGATATTCTGAACGGGAAGATTGGTGCAGTTCTTCGTCGCTTAAAAAATGAGATGGAAGCGGCTGCTATGGAAATGAATTTTGAGCTGGCCCACCGGCTTAAACGTAAGTTTGAACTCCTTGAAAACTACCAAAGCAAATCAACCGTTGTTAACTCATCTATAACCGACGTGGATGTGTTCAGCATTGCGTCAGAGGAAAAACTGGCATTCGTAAACTTCCTGAAGGTGATGAATGGTACCATCATCCAAACACAAACCATCGAACTAAAAAAGCGACTGGATGAAAGTGACGAAGAGTTGCTTACACTGGCCATATCCGAGTTCAGGAGCCGTTATAACAGCGACAGCAAGGAAATCATCGTACCGTTTGATATCGATCTTGAGGACCATCCAAACATCAAATTCACGGTACCAAAACTGGGCGAAAAACGCAAATTGCTTGACCTTTCGCAAAAGAATGTACAGTTCTTTAAGAAGGAAAAGATTGACCAGTACGAGAAACTGAACCCCGAGATCCGCACCGAACGGTTGCTCACGCAGATGATGAAAGATCTGCGCATGAACCAGCTGCCACGCCATATTGAATGTTTCGATAACTCTAACTTCCAGGGCAAATACCCGGTATCGGCCATTGTAGTGTTCAAGGATGGAAAGCCCTCCAAAAAAGATTACCGGCATTTTAACGTAAAAACCGTTGAAGGTCCTAACGACTTTGCCACTATGGAAGAAGCTGTACACCGCCGTTACCGCCGCATGCTGGATGAAGGAACAGAATTACCGCAGCTGATCGTGATTGATGGAGGTAAGGGCCAGTTATCATCGGCCATGCATAGCCTTAAGTTATTGGGTATAGATAAAAAGGTAACCGTGATAGGCATTGCCAAACGCCTGGAGGAGCTTTATTATCCCAACGATCAGTACCCCATGTATCTCGACAAAAAATCGGAAACACTTAAAGTGATCCAGCACCTGCGTGATGAGGCACACCGTTTTGGGATCACCTTCCACCGTAAAAAGCGCGATAAGGGCACATTGGTAACAGAACTTGAGCTGATAGAGGGCATAGGCAAAACCACAGCCGAAAAGCTGCTTAAATACTTTAAATCGGTAAAGAAGATTCGCGAAGCTAACGAGGAAATGCTACTCGAAGTAGTAAATCTTAAACAGGCCAAAGCCATATTGACGTATTTTAATACAGGAGCAGAAATTAAGCAAGGATAGCTCCCAGATTACTACGCCTAAAATAACAAAGGCCTGGTTCAATCAACCAGGCCTTCTTTATATATTGATGTTTGTGATTTTTATTACTGGGCGATGTAAAATGATTTTTGATCGCCATCCTGATAAACATGGATTGATTTTTTAACTACCTGTTTGTCGGTAGTGATCTCCATAGTGTATTCACCATCTTCTAAACCGGTTAACACATAACCTTTGCTTACATCGGTTTTGCTTGGCACAATGTCTTTCAATAAAAGCTCATTTTCTTTATTGTAAACTTTTACTACTGACTTTCCATTTTCAGTTTTTGCAAAGTTCACTTTCAGACCGCGATCATGATCAAGGGCTTTAAAGCTTACAACTTCTTTGGCTTTAGGGGTAACATCGATTTTGTCTTCGTCGGCTTTGGCTGCTGTAGTAGCAAATACACCTGCAGTTAATAATACAAATAAGGCTGATAATTTTATTGAGGTTTTCATGATCGTAAGGTTTTAATGTTTTAAATATGTTGTGTTGTTGTTTTCAATGATCAAATGAACAACATATATTTTGATCGCTAAAAAGTGTTATACCAGCTGTAGATATAAATAGACAAAGCCTCAAAAACACTCGGCAAACCCTAAAAAGCCCTTGTTTACTATTATTTCAGGCGTTGGTCGGAATTTTGGGGGAGTTGGTAGAAAGGAGTAAGCGATTGGTCATGCGTGGGGTGAAAATCGCATATGAAAAGAGATAAGCAATTGTTATCCTGTTAAATGTTTACCGGCTAAATAAGCACGGCAGCAGGTGCGATGAAAAATCTTAGCCGCCTTCCCGATAAAACAGATCTTAAAACAAAACAGGCGATGAAAATTCATCGCCTGTTTTATAATCTTGTTAATCTTAATGTATTAGTACTGCCAAAGATTAAGCTCCCAGTCAAGAAGGGACTTTTTAACCCTTTCTGATTCGTAAAGCTTATCAATACCCTGAGCATAATCTTTTATACGCTCATCTTTGTCGTTACTTTCTTTTACGATATAACTGGTAAAGATGCGTTTTATAAACACGTCGTCAAAGCTTAAGCCGGTGGCATCACTGTTACGGCTAACCACTTCTTTGGTTGCAAGTACCGCGCGTGCTTCAGGAAAATAAATCCAAAAAGCGGGCTGAAAATCGATGTCGAGTGTACCTGTACCTTTAGGTTTAACCAAAGGAGCAATACCTATAATCCGGGGCTCAAATACCGAGCGCTGTTTATCAAAGATCCAATCTTCTTTAATGCGGAATTTAAGCACGCTATCCGGATTAAACTCACCTGCAACAAGCGTAGATGATATAACGTTATTATCCTTATCGCGCTTTTCAACCACGCTGCTGTCAGATGCTAAACGACCACGGGCCTGTGCACCTGTTAAAGGAGTAGTAAAACCATCCCCATTGGGATCGTCCTTTTTGCCCGGAGTTGGGTCGTATGCGGTAAGCTCGCCTTTGGCTATGGCGTCAAGTAATACATCTATTAAACGGCCTTTGGGTGAAGCCAGGTACTGGTTCATCTTTTCGCGTACATCAATTTCGCGCCAAACGCGTTTGGCAAATGCTACATCATTTTCACGCAAGTTAGGATACGGCGTAACCTTGGCGTTTAAAATATTGTTCTTTTTGTAATAGCCGTCAAGCGGCCTGTCAAAAGGCTTTGCTGCAATTTTACTTGCAGTATCAAGGGGCTGCTGGCTGGTAACATTATCCGGCTGAACCTGTACAGGTTTCTGAGTTGTTTGCCTGGCGGTAGTTGTCTTTTTTGCCGGCGGCCTCTTGGTGCGTTTTTTTTGCGCATAAGCGCTTACACAAGCCAGGCACAGGATAACAACTAAAATTCTCTTTTTCATACGCGTTTAATTTGCGGATAATACAATAGGGTCAAGTGACCTCGGTGAATGGTCAGGGCCTACCGCAACGATATCCTTAAATATAACAGTAGTTCCTGGTGTAACCGTATTCAAAGCACTATGCATAGCGCCGGTTAATTCACCACCCGAGCCTGATAAAATAATGGCATCCTGGCGCGGTTTTACAACCAGCATAGTAAAGTGCGTTACGTTAAATTTAGCGTCAAAGTCAAAGTTATCCAGCTGAGCAAAAAGCCTGTCTTGTGCCCTGATATTGGCTGAACTGGTGTTACCTCCGCTTTTACCTGCAAACTGTGGCTTAGGGTCAGGGATCCTTTTGATACGGAACTCCGTTGAACCTAACACCGCTCCTTTTGCACCACTAACAGAAATCGTAGCTTTGCCTATGCTGTTTACAATTGCTGTGTAATGGCCACCCGAACCACTCAAAGAGCCGGCGCCGCTAAAATGTACATTCAAGTCGCTGGCTGCTACGCCAGGCGCAGATACCGAAATAGGATTCGGTACACCGATATAAAGTACATTCATTTTATCAGGAGAAATAACTGCCGAAGGCCTTGCAACTGTATATTCCTGCTTGAAAGGATAGGGATCATTTTTACCGGTTGTATTATTTTTAACCGTAATAACCCCTTCTATAGTATGTTTTCCTTCGCCGCTTGCTGTAATTGTATAATTACCTTTGCCATCTGTTACAGAAACCTTACTCCCATTAACAGTAATATCAGGATTTGATTTTGAATCGTAAGCAGTTAAAAAGATCTGGGCGGTATATGGCTGCCCGGCTATCACATAGCTGCTTGGAGCTACCACTACTGCGCTAAACTTATCGAGCGTAACCTGGGCCTGGTCAATTTTACCTAATAATTTCTTAACTACTTCGTTTTCGGCGTTTTTGCTATCAGCTTCAATTTTGGCTAAAGTAGTGAGGGCCGCGCCTAAAGGTATGCCATCACCAAAGTTAGCTTCCTGCCATGATTTTCTAACATCCCCATGCGGTTTAGGCGCTACGGTATTTAGTGAAAACTGTACGCCTACACTGTCCTTACCTAAAGCTACCATTAACCTTTGGCGGGTTTCATCAATTTTAGCTTTCAGTTTCTCCCCATTTTTTTGATTGATCATGATACGGGGCGATATATCCAGGTTATCCCGTGCGTCAACGTCATCAATTTCCGGGTTAATGCCGCCGCCTTCCTGAATCAGCTTTGCTTTCAGCTGTTCAACGTAGGTATTTAGTTCTGCAGCTATAGCACTTGCCTGTTTAGCCTTATCATAAATTGGTTTCGCCCGTTCAGCCTGTTCTTTCAACTTTGTAGCCTCAAAAGCGCTGTATGTGTTTTGCAAACCAGTATTAACATTCCTGGTTGATGCATCCAAACTATTCGTGATATTCTTAAACGCGTCCAACAGGCTATCCGGTACGTTAAGGGCAATGAGGCCCAATAGTACCAGGTATAGTATACCTATCATTCGCTGTCTTGGGGTTTCCTTACCTCCGGCCATTTATTATAAATCTTTTCTGGTAATCAATCAATTATTTAATTATATTAAACACGCGGCTGGTTCATAGCTGTGAGCATGTTACCATAAATTGCGTTTAATGATGCCAGGTTCTTAGCCAATCGCCCTACCTCTTCCTTAAACTGTTTTGAATCATCCATTGATTCATTAAAGTTGTTCATGGTAAGCGAAAGGTTCTGGTAAAATTTATTCATTGATTTTAAGTGCGCGCTTGAATCTTGCAATTCCAGCTCGTAAACCGCATTAAGTGCCGATAAGTTTTTAGCCAATTGGTTAACCTGATCGTGATATGCCTTTGAATCAACATTGGAGTTTGCCATTTCGGTCAAATTGGCCGATGCCTTGTCAAATGACACACTTAGTTTTTCATAACTTGCAGTAGCCTCTTTAACTTTGCTTGTGAAAGCTATAGTAGCTTCCCCTGCATCGGTAACACGTGATATAGCGGCTACCTTATCGCCAAATGTACGTAAACCATCACCAAGGCTGCGCACCAGCTCAGGGCCAATTTTTGCGTCTTCCATCATTTTATCCAGCGCAGCAGTTGTTGAAGGGCTTGTATTACCACCGCCCCTTACAGTGGCTTTCGGAAGCTCTCCCTGAAAGTCTTCATTTAATTCGGGATACACACGTGCCCAGTTAATTTCTTTATCTTCTCTCTGAAATCCTAATATAAAAAACAGTATAGCCTCAGTTATAAGTCCCCTGCTATCCAGTAAGTGGCACCGGGCCAATGCAAAATCTTAAACATTAACCCTATAATCACCACAGTAGCACCCCATGATACGATGTTGCCTATTCCGTAAGGTTTTTTCTTTCCAGCCATAATAATTCAGAAGTAAACTTTTATTTTTTAATTTGATTTGCTTGCGTTTAACTAACTCTTGATTAGCGTTTATCTGTAATGTCGCGCCCTAAATATTTGGTGACGCAGCGGAAACCGATATATGATTTAGCAGTGTCCTGGTATTCGTAGGTCCGGGTTGAGTTTTGAAGAAAGTATCCAATATCTTTCCATGAGCCCCCGCGTACAACTTTACGCTTCAATATTTCGGGGTCGGTAGACTTAGCTTCGTAATTGAATGTTGGTGCAAGATCATGCACAAATGTTGACGCTGATTCATCAAAAGCAGATAATGTCCATTCAGCTACGTTACCTGCCATATTGTATAAACCATAATCATTAGGAAAGTATGAACGTACCGGCACAGTATACGCGCCGCCGTCATCGGTATAATTACCACGCCCCGGCTTAAAGTTAGCCAATAAACAACCTTTTGCATTTTTAATGTAAGGCCCTCCCCACGGATAATCGGTACCTATCCTGCCGCCACGTGCCGCGTACTCAAACTCGGCTTCCGTAGGTAAGCTGTAAGGTGCACGGTGAGGTAAATGGCGCTTATCTTTATAAGCGTCATTATAGCGCGTACGCCATACACTGTAAGCTCTGGCCTGCCTCCAGGTTACCCCTACAACAGGGTAATTACGGAATGCAGGATGTGAAAAATAACTTTCAACCATAGGCTCGTTGGCGGCATATGAAAAATCGCTTAACCAAACAAGCGTGTCCGGATATACCGCCACAGTATCACGAACAATGAAGTCTGAACGATGTTTTGTTTTATCGTTATGATGATCTGCGGCATCGCGCAGGGTAAACAAAGCGTAGTTATATTTAAGTAAGCGCACGTCAACCTCATTACGGTCAAACACACGGTCATCACCCTGGTAGTACATACCCTGCAATTTTTGAGCATTGTTTGCCTGGTTGCCTTTACTGCTCCAGATAGGGTTTTTCTTCACAAACTCCCAGTTGATGAATTTTTTACCGCCATTATTATTACCGGCGCCACCTTTGGGCTGAATGAAATACTTATTATCGTTGATATAATTGGTAATAGCTATTGAATCGCGCACCCAGTTCACAAACATTTTGTATTGACTGTTGCTGGTTTCGGTTTGATCCATAAAAAAAGGAGAAACAGTAACCTGTTTAGTTTGGGCTATCTGGGCAAAGGTTACGTCCTGATCAGTTTGCCCCATAAGGAAACTACCACCCGGAATATAAACCATTCCGTAAGGCACCTCGGCCCTGAATGATCTTGCAGGAACTCCCACAACTTCCCCCCGGTCACCGCCTCCGCGGCCACAACCACTTAATACACCACCTGCTAAAACAATTATTAAAAAGTAGATCTGCTTCATTTTACAATCAAAATCAGTTATATAACTATAACACAATGCAACGTCCGAATATATTACATTTTACTCAATGTAAGCTATAAAAAACGATAATTTGGCTTCCTGAACCGATAAACTGTGCACTTATCTTCTCAATGCCATACAAAACGCTATATAATTAACAAACCGCTAACCAATTGTTAACATGACAATTAGTTAGCGGTTATACGTGTAAATATGGTAAAAAGTTGCAGCCTGGTTAAATAAATTTCCAATTTATTTGTTTACAAGCTTAACATACTGCTCAATAGCCATTGTCATTGACGGCGCGCCGGGGGTTGGAGCTGGTATATCCAAAATTAAGCCAGCCTCAAGCACAGCCTTATGAGTAGTCGCCCCAAAAGCGGCGATGCGTGTATTGTTTTGCTTAAAATCGGGAAAGTTTTTATACAGCGATTGTATACTTGACGGGCTAAAAAATGCTATAACATCATAAAACACATCGGCGAGGTCAGAAAGATCGCTGCAAACCGTGCGGAAAAGCACCGCTGGGGTAAAGTTATAACCGTTCTCCAGCAAAAAACGCTGGGTTTCTTCGGCAGCAACATCCGAGCATGGGTAAAGGAATTTTTCCGACGAATGCTTTTTCAAAACCTCTGCCAGGTCAGCAGCGGTTTGCTTGCCAAAAAAGATCTTACGTTTACGGTACTGAATGTACTTTTGAAGGTAAAGCGCTATGGTTTCTGAAAGGCAAAAGTATTTCATTTCAACAGGCACCTCAAAGCGCATCTCCTCGCATATGCGAAAAAAATGATCGGCAGAATTACGACTGGTAAAGATCACAGCGCTAAAATCAGCTAAGTTAATCTTCTCTTTTCTGAAATCCTTTGCGGGCACACCCTCAACATGAATAAATGATCTGAAATCAATTTTCAGGTTAAGCTTTTTAGCCAGCTCGGCATAAGGATTTTTATCATTTTCGGGCTTAGGCAAAGTAACCAGTATGCTTTTAACCTTTTTCTTTCTATCTTCCAATTCAGTGCTTTTAATAACCTAAATTTTAATATTCAATGCCTTTATTAAAATCAAAACAGGGCAAATTTCGAGGGCACAAAGATACGTAAATAAATAAAACTTATGAAATCGAAAGGTAGAAATTATATTTACGCTGCTCCTGATGTATTGCCATATAAAAATTACAATGATGATAATGAGCGTAACTGTAAGTAGTACAGGAATGTATTGTGCACCAAGCAAGCTGAAACAAATAACCACCGGCAAAAAAACAAACGCGATATTAAAATAGGTAAGATGCAGAATATTAAGATATTCGGTCACCAGTTTATTAATATCAAACACAAATCCTAAAAACTTGAGTATTAAAAACTTGAGCGAAAATAAAACAATAATGACTATGGTAAGAAAAGTAAACAGGCCGCTTCCTGCTATTTTATAGTAAACGCCTTTGTATGCAGCCAGTTGATATAAAAACAAACCGAACGTAGCACAAAATAACAAAAACAAGCCCAGGAAAGCCCACGAACTAACCGGACTCTCTTCTTTACCGGCTATCGAAAGTACGCGTTTGCTGTAAAAAGAGGCAAATACGTTACTGACATCTTTGCCCAGGGCAAGGTTAAGAATAGCTGTATACAACAGCATGGCAATAATGAGCACAATAACCCAGGGATCACGCGAAGGGCGGTTATGCCCCTCCATTACCCTGCTCTTTGACCTGGAATGAAGATCAAGAAAGCCGTAGCCATGGTATAATTCGCGGGCAAAAACGCTATCGGCATATTCGGCACGCATGGCTGCATCGGGCACCCTGAGGTAACGCATAGCAATAGAGTCTGCAATAAATTTATCTCTGTTTTGCATGGCATAAGCTACCGAATCAAGCACCGAATTGCCAGGACGAAAAGCGCGTGTTGGTGATTTTACAGGCGTATCAGCCACTATTGAATCCTGTTGCGCAAAAGCAGCAGTACAATTCAATAAAAACAGCAGGCAACACCAAATAACCAAACAGATCCTCAAAGCTTAAAAAGGGCTTATTATTTTTTGCAAAAGTAGGGTAATTATCTGAACCAGAATTTTATCAATTAATATTTTTTTGAATTTATTTGAACCTTAAAAACTTGCTATTTATTAAAAAGTCGGATTCTTATAAAGAAAAGTCTAATTAATACAATCTGGTTAAAAGGTGGTAAAATATATTTGTTGCAGGATAAGCCGGGGTGGTTAACTGTTTAAGGGATGGCTGAAATTTAGCAATATTAAGCAGTTATGTAAATTATTTGCCAAACCGTTAGTCAAACAGCTCAACGCCGACATTAAACCGATAATTAAACAAATAAGCTAAATACCAATCTGGAATATTTAAATTCTTTGCACTGTTTATTTAAATGCCAAAAGCGCTAATTATGAAAATAAATACCTGCTTATTACTACTTGTACTGTGTTTGTATTACAATGGGTACGCCCAGCAAAAGACCATCACAATTAGCAGCCCCGACAAACAAATCAATGCCCACATATTCATCATCAAAGGCAAATTATTATACAACGCAGCAGTTAACAATACAATGTTAATAGCACCATCGCGCCTGGGTTTAACTGTTGATGGTATCGATCTGGGAGTTGAAACCAAATTTGCAGGTGCTACTTCAAATAAAAAGATAAAAGAAACCTATACTATCAACGGCGCTCACAAAACGGCACGTAACGAAGCGAATGAAACTACAATTCCTTTGCTAACAGCAGAGAAGAAATTCAACTTGATTGTGCGTGCCTATAATGACGGCATTGCTGTACGTTACACATTACCTTACAATACCAAAAAAATCAATGCCGACTCGACCTCATGGGAGTTTGCCGAAAAAGTAACGCAGGTTGCCTGGTCGGGTTATAACGAAGGTTATGAGGGCCTAAGCCATGTAACTCCATTGCCATCAGTTCCACAAAATACACCGATAATGGGGCCCTTAACTTTTAATATAAACGGGATTTTTGCCTCGGTTTCCGAAGCTGATTGCGAAGACTTTTCAGACATGTCTTTTATACGTCATGATAATTCTTTCAAAGCAAATTTCCCCTTTGCCCCTAACGGCTGGGATGTCCAACCGGATAGCGATACCGAACATTCTGTACTTAAAGGCATTTATGAAAATCAAAAAGTATCTCCCTGGAGGACAACCATCATAACTAAAAATTTAACTGAACTTGTAAACTCAGACCTACTCACTAACCTTTGCCCGGCACCACAAAAGGGTAGCGATTTTAGTTGGGTAATGCCCGGGCGTTGCTTATGGCAATGGTGGAGCGTTGGGGCTCCCCGGTTTGCCGAACAAAGAAATTGGTATGATGCGGCAGCTAAATTAAAATGGGAATATTATTTAGTAGATGATGGATGGCGAAATTGGAGCGAGCCGGGTAAAGATCAGTGGCAGCTTTTGGGAGATGTAATAGCATACGGAAAAAGTATTGGCGTAAAATCAATTGTTTGGGTTGACTCTAAAGAAATGCGATCTGCAGCGGCACGCTATTCTTATCTAAAGCGAATCAAAGATCTGGGAGCAGCGGGCATTAAAATAGATTTCATCCCCCCTGCAACGTCATCTATTATGCAATGGTACATGGGTACCATGCAGGATTGCGCAGACCTTAAGTTGATGCTTAATTTTCACGGAAGTGTTAAGCCAACGGGATTGACAAGAACCTATCCCATGGATATTACAAGAGAAGCAGTTAGGGGTAACGAATATCACATGACCCGGTATAAAAGGACAGCGCCGTTAGACCATGACGTATCTGTGCCATTTACGCGTTTTACAGCCGGTGCTGCAGATTTTACTCCGGTAATACTCAACCCGGAGCAACTTACATCGCAAAAATTCACCTGGGCCCATGAATTTGCTCAATCCATCGTATATCTTTCTCCTATTACACACTTCGCGGACGAATATAAATTTTACCTGGAGAGCCCGATGTTTGATTTATTTCAGAAGATACCCACAACCTGGGATGAGACAAAAGTTTTAAGCTGTACCCGAATGGGTGAAATTGTTGCTTATGCGCGTAAAAAAGGAAACACCTGGTGGGTTGGCATAATGAATGGTGCCGATGCTCGCGAAATCAAGGTTCCGTTAAACTTTCTGCAGCATTCAACAAAAGGGACATTGATATATGATGGAGAAGATACCAACGCATCTATTCACCGCGAAGAAAGATTACTTAGTCCCAAGGATACGATTAGTATGAAGCTATCGCCGGGAGGCGGCTTTGCAGCTATGTTACAGTAAACAAGGCGTTATATGGCATATGGCGCGCACGGGCACAAGCCAAGCCAGTTAAGCACTTGTTTTGTATAACGATGCGAAATCAACACAAAACACATGATCAATTAATAAGTATGTTATTCCGTAACGCCTGTAGCAGCCCAAAAAACAAGGTATCCGGCTTTATCTTTACTTACAGTGACCTTTTTAAGGATGCGTCCGGGATCAGGATGAATATTCAATACATCAATATTATGATGATCATTTTCTGTTATCTTATTTCCCGGGCCCCATTTAGCCAGGCCATGTACTAAGTAGCTCAGGTTTGAGTTACCTTCAGGTATATCATTATAATAATCGGGCAATTTAAAACCTTTAAACTCGCTACCATCGCTATAAATTAGTGTAATATGTAGTTGCGAAGGCCCTTCGGAACTGGTAAGGCTAAGATACAAACCCGAATATTTTTTTTGAGGCACATCAAAGCTAAAACTATCAGCACCCGCAATACAGCGGGCTTGATTATCTTTCTTTCCGTTTTTATAATGGAGCAATATAGCCGGGTGAGCCGAATTTGCTGCAATTAATGGATCATCGGGCAAGGCACGTACAGCTTTGTCCCCGTTTAATAATGCAGCCGCCATGGTAAGGTAACCATCCCCTTTGCCACCGCCATCAATACCGGTTACCCAACTTTGTAGTTTACCACCGGCAACTGTAGTTACAGTACGGGCGTTTAAAAGTTTACTGATATTGATCTGGATAACTTTATCACCTCCCTGACTACTGGCCACAGCACTGGATAACAGAATGATAAAAAACATAGCGTATTTAAAGTTCATTATTAGGATAGTTGGTAACTAAAGATAGCAGAAAGTGTAAAACCTTATTGCATTAATATTCGTGTTGGCCAAAAATAATTGCGCTACCTTTGCCGCATGGACGGAATAGAATGTATAACTAACTAACAAGCTATTACACGTCAATACAGAAAATTTATTAAACGCCGGTTCTGTTGAATCTGAACGCCCGAATTTAAAAAGGGATGGATCTGAATGTCATTTACCCTTCGATTTGCGCTTTTGCTATTGATTTTAAAACATAGACGGTGGGAATATTCTAATCAATAGTCAGTTATCAGTTTGAACGTAAAAACGAGATATAACCTGCTAAATGCTATGTAAATTCCCACCTTGGCAGGATCGTTGAACATGTTATTCGCCGATGTAGCATTGGTATAAGTGAAATTGCCCGAACGCTACAAGCCAGCCGCCTTGGCGTTTTATAAGTTGTGTGATAATCTGCAGAATGCTGTTAAAGCCAATTTACATACATTCATCGAAGAAATGATGACGCAAAGTGGTAAATTCTCTCTGTACCTATCAGGGGTACCGGATAAATAGCCCCCGCCACCTTTGGGCGGGGCACAAGCCATTTTAAATATCAGGCTTAATTTACCGCGATATGTTTTGCGGAAGGGCTTTTAATCTGGTGATTATGCGGAACCGTAATTTTCAGCACGCCGTCTTCATATTTGGCGACTACCTTTTCCTTATCGGTTCCTTCCGGAAGTGTGAAGCTGCGGCTAAAGGAAGAATAATTGTACTCTTTACGGGTATACTTTTCCTCTTTTTCTTCCTTGCTTTCCTCCTTTTCGCTGCTGATCGTCAGCACGTCGCCATCCACATCGATCTTAAAATCCTCTTTTTTTAGCCCCGGTGCCGACATCGATAAAATATATTGGCCCTTATGGTCGATAATGTTCACTGCCGGAACGTGCAGTTCCTTCCTCAAAAAACCGCCATCGAATAATTCGGTCCAGGGCTTGAAAATATCCTCAAATAAGGCGGGTACTTTGTCGGTAAATTTGCTTACCACTTGTGTTTTCATGACATTAAATTTTAAATGATTAATAATTTTCAAATCTAAAGGCGGCTTGCCACCAGAAATAGGATCCCGGTCATCCCCAAAAATGACCCGAATCAGGAATTCATGGCGCATAGTATTTGACCAGGGCGACATGGCCAAAATCTTCAAGCACACCGTCGGCCACGAATTCTGCGTCGCCGCCGCCCTTCAACACCTTTTCCAGCGCATCGTCGACTGCGTCGCGGATGTACGAAAAATGATCATAGGGTTCGGTCAGCGCTTCAATCATCCCGGGTTCAGCGCTATGCCTGGCCGGAAAACTATAATTCCTTTCCACGACCAGCAACTGGCCTTTGCCTTCGGCGGCGGCCCGCCAAACATCGTAAACCCCTTTAGCCAGCCGCTGCTGGCCGGCGGCCTCATCCAGCCGTTCCAATAATTCATATTCGCGTTGCTTTTGCAGGCCGGCCAGACAAGGTGCAATCACCTCCTGTAATTCAGTTAGGGTAGCATGTTCATAATTACCCGCTTCCTGACCGATGATCGCGGAAGTATGTTTGCTGATTTTTCCAAAATGGCCGAGTATCCTTTCAGCACCAAGCAGCAGAACAGGTAAAGAATACTCATGGATCAAATTGCCCAGCTCCTCGTCTATATGGCGTAGAAAATTGTCGACAAATACCTGCTTATGCTCGGTGACGTCTGAAAAATTTCCAACCCTTTCCGGGCCATCCGGCACATAATCATAAATTGACCGTGGTATGTTAGAAGGCAATGGCTGCAAAGTGCCGCGATCTCCGAGAAAAATCTTGGTTTCCTGACCGCTTAGCACCAGCAAAAGAACTTTATGGCGCTGTTTGGCGTCGTACAGCAGATCGCGGATCTCAAAAGATTCGTCGATCACCAGCTTTTCGGTTACGGAACAATCAGTGTACAGCACCTTTTCAAATACCGGCGACACATAAATAGCAATTCCTTTCTTGTCAGCGGGCAGGATCAGCCCCTCCAACAGGCTTTGCAGCTTTTTGGTCAGGAGCGCACATTGCTCTTCTGGATAATCGCGGCGCAATTCCCGCGCAGCGTTATCGGCTGCTATCTTTAGCTTATGTGCTATTTCTGCCTTAAGGCTAACCTGCGCATCCATTGGCAGGATCAGCGATAAAGCAGGACGGTAATGTAGGGCATTCAGCACTTCAATGATATCCGGGCTAAGTTGAGTTTTCATGGTTCTTTTTTCTTAATATCCTATTCGGTCGCTGCGGCCGGCGACATAGCCTTCCGATTTAGTTCATGTTCGGCCAGGTATGAAAGCCGCTCGTCAATTTCTTTCTCATCCAGCTCCGCCTGGTGAAACATCAGGCCGGCCTTTTCCAGTCTGACAGCCCCGGCAAACGCAGCCATCGTACCATAAACACTGATCTTGAAATGATTAATGCTTTGTATGGCCGACAGCAGGCAAACATCTCTTACCTCGGGGCGGGTACATGCGAAAAGCCTGTCATCCGCATCCGCGATAAAAGCGCTCATTACACCGTTGCTCGGTATGCAGGCGGTGATCTGTTCTTCCCGGCGGAATGCTCCCAATTGCCGGATATGTTTTTCAACAACATCCTGGTAGCCCAGCATCAGCATTTTCAAGGAGGCCGAGTTACCTTTGTTTATCCACCCAAGTACGCTGCTTTTCAAGAGCATTTCTGCACTGATCATCCGGCTGACATCCTCATACAGGAGTTGGCGGAGAGAGGAAGTGGTTGACATCGTTTCCATTGCAAAGTTTATGGGTCAAAACTACCCTTATGGTAGCGGGATAGCGATGATGGTTGTCATGTCGGTAATTGATATTCATCACCTTGGCGATTTAAAGTGCTTGAGATCAGGCATTGCAGTGTCGGCAGTCATTCTTCGGTACCGGCCCGCCGAGTAACTTTGATTTCAAATTCAGTATAATGGCCCAAAAAAGCAATAAGCCGACTACTATAACCGATGCGCATCTGCTAAAAACGGATTTTCCGATCTGCGAAAAAGACGAGCAGGCGCAATGCATGGAACGGATGCGGAAGCTGCAAGCTGAAGCACTAAAATTATGGCGCGCATTAAAAAAGAAATGTAAATGAAAAAGTTGCTTGTACTCACCGATTTTTCAGCTAATGCGGCTCATGCCGAAGTGGCAGCGCTGGATATGGCCCGCAAACTGGGCGAGGGCATCCTCTTATATCATACCCTACCTTATGTCCCGTTGATACCGGGCAATGGCGGCGGCCCCTATGTGACCGAAACAGCCGGGATGCTCTTTGAAGACAGCAAAGAACGCCTGATACAAGAGGCCGACAAACTCAGGGAGACTGCCGTCATGACACGGGGCTTCCATGTGGACATCGGGGAAAGAAACGGCGAAGGAATCCTGGGCGACGTCATCGGTGAACTTACTGCAGCGCCGGATATTGAAATGGTGATCATGGGTGGCAGGTCTGGCGGCGCACTGGAGCATCTGCTCGGCGGCAGCGACACAACGGCGGTCATCCGGAAAGCCCGCAAACCGGTACTGATCATTCCTCCTGATGCAGCTATAAACCTTTCTGGAAAAATTGTTTTTGCCACGGACTTCGGCATCGCCGATATAGCCGCAATAAGTTGCCTGCAAGAGCTGTTGCCACGTATGAGTTTTGGCCTTGACATTGTCCATATCATCCAACCTGGAGAAGTAGTTACCCATATCGGCGCCGAGGTCGCCTTCCGTAAATACCTTGATCATCACGGGCTCAACTATAACCATGTGCAAGCTGATGACATCCATAAAGGACTGCAGAATTACTGTAATAAAAACGGTGCCAGTATTTTAGCCATGACCCATGGACAACACTCCTTTATTTCCAGGTTCTTTGGTCATAGTGAATCACAGGCAATGATCTCCGGTCAGCAATTGGCAATTTTAGTTTTTCCGCCCGGTCTTAAATATGACGGACAACCTGGCAACCAGCCTCCGCCGCGGAACTTACGCAAAACGCCTTTACTATAAATTAAAAAATTTCGACCCATGTTTTATTTTTATCACGGTTACCATTTTTGGGGAATGCACTTGTTATGGTGGCTCCTTTGGTTAGTTATATTATTTTGGATATTTGCAACGCCCTATGATCTTCCAGGTCAACGGAAAAGAAAGGATTCGCCCCTTGATATCCTGAAGAAGCGCTTTGCCTCGGGCGAAATAACCGAAGAGGAATACAGGGAAAGAAAGAAGATATTGGAAAATGAATGATATAAAACGGTCATGAAACGTTTATTGAAAACACGAAAAGTAAATGGAGACATAAATCCGTATCCCTTCCTGCTCCTGGTGGCCGTGATCCTGGCCCTGATCTTCATCGTGTTCCATTTTATCTTCCAGAGCCGCGCTTTTTAATCTGCCTGAGCATCCAGTATAGGCCTTTGACATTAGCTTGCCATTGCGGCAGTATCAATACGAGCAGGATTTCTTCGGCGAGGTCAATGATAGTTAAGCCGGCGGTGAGGTAAAACAGGAACGCCACAGGTTCGGGCAGGAAAAAGACCAGAACCAGGAATACCCCCTGCAGTACAGCGGCGACCTTTGCAGCGTACGTATGAAAACTGGTCAGTTTACCATAACGGATCAGCGCCATGCAGTTCTGCATAACATAGAGCAGGGTCATGCCCCCAACCAGTAGCCATTCGCCGCGCAAAAAGCCGGGCCGATACAGGAGGATACCCAGGATCGCCACCAGTATGGTCAGGTCGTCGGCAACTGAATCGATGCGCGCCCCCGGCAGGCTAATCACTTTAAAACTGCGGGCCAGCCGGCCATCGATGGCATCTGTAAAAAAGCTTAGGGCCAACAACCATTTAAAAACAGTGAACTGTCCTGTCAGGAGCAAGAACAACAACAGCGGTGCGGCAACCAGTCGGTAAAAAGTGATCAGGTTAACCACCCGGTAGACTTTGTTGCTCACCATGCCAACAAGATTAAATAAGCAAAAATAAATGGTGCCGAACCTAACAGGCTGTCGAACCGGTCCAGCATCCCGCCATGGCCCGGCAGGATCGTACCGGAATCTTTGATATCGAGGCTTCGTTTAAGCAGCGATTTAACCAGGTCGCCAAAAGTGCCGGTGATGACGATCGTGACCGACAATATAGCTAATTCCGTTGGACTTAAAAGCGTGAAAAACTGAGCAAGCACACATGCTGCGATTAAGGCCGCGGCCAGGCCCCCCACACTGCCCTCCCAGGTTTTTTTTGGAGATATCCGCAAAAACAGCGGATGCCTGCCCAGCCAGCGTCCGGACAGATAGGCAGCTGTATCATTGGCCCATAACAACAAAAAACAACCCGCGGGCAGCGCGAAATGGTAGCTGCCGTGCGGCCTGGCTAAAAATGGAATCGCGGCGAAGCAACAAAGGGGCAACGTGATTATAATGACACCTAAAAAGGTTATGGCCAACCCCTGGAAAGGCTTTTTGGTGTGGCGGTAAAGCGCTGCGACAAAAATGCTGAAACCGACGGGTATCACCATGAGCGTCCATTTCCAACTGGTTAAATGGGTTATGGCGCCAAAGCCTGAAAGCATCAGGACCATAGACAACAAAGCGGCGCCTATCTTCGAAGTCTTTGCACCAGGTATTTCCAGCAGGCGGTAAAATTCCATGAGGCTGAGCAGGTCGATCAGCAACAACAGCGTCATAAAACTATAAGGGCCAAACCAAGTGGCAGACATGATTACTATAACCAGGCCTGTGCCGGTAAAGGTACGACGGCTAAATTCTGTCATGGCGAAGTGAATTTTCAGCACAGATCAATAGGGGTATTTTCCCGTCTCCGACTGCATTCTTCAGCGTTTTTTTATAGAAAAAAGTCCAAATACAATGACGATCATGATTTTTTTTGATAAACCGGGAACACCAACAACGGTATCTTCTGATGTGCGAGTTCTTTTTTCGCTACGCTGTCATTGAACAACCGTTTAAAAAAAGTGTACTGATGATGGGTCATGGCCAGCAGATCCGCGCGGGTTTGCACGCAGAGCCGATTCAAACGACCGACCACTTCCTTTCCCCTGATCCCTTTAATGGAAACAGGGCGTTTTAGCTCCACCAACTGACGGCTGAACGCATTTTCCTTTTCGATCTTTCCTTCATCGTTCTCACCGTTCAGGGTAACGTGAACGATCTCACTTTGGAAATCCAGGGTTTTGCTTAATTCCTCCAGGTAAAGGATCGCCTTCAAGTCCTCAGGTTCAAAATCGGTGGCAAAAACGATTTTAGATAGCTGGTCCAGGCCAGCTTTCGGTGGCACGACGAGTACCGGGCAATTTGCTGTTTCTATAACCTTCCAGGTATCACTACCAAAAAAAACATGATCGGCGGCACAATCGGTGGAGGCTCCTATCACGATCATCTCAAATGCTTGCCCGGCAATTTCCTTCCGCAATTCTTCCTGAAGGCTACCTTCACAGTAACGGGCACTGAGCTGTGGTTTATATTTGCCGCCCGTGCCGGAAATATGGTCTTCCAGTTTCGATAAAGCATCGTGAACGGCTTCTTTGCCCTCATCGGGTCCAAGTATTGCGCGGGCGATCATGGCTCCCCCGGCGTAGCCCGGCATGACCGGAATCTTCGGTTCACAATGCCATAACACCAGCCCGGCATGCAGTTGATCGGCGAGCCAGGCCGCAGATTCGGCCGCATGCGCAGCGTTTTTTGAAAGGTCTGTCAATACAAGTATGCTTTTCATAAATAGTATATCAACTAATGACTACTGCAAAATACCAATTGTTCAGTGGCTGGTAAATGACGGAGCGCACATTGGAATATGATCCTGGGCCAGGTTTAGCCGCGTCGGAGGTCCCGGTAAAGGAACAGCCCCACCGGGATAGGCAGCCAGAACGTGAAAAAGCGAAAAAGCAGGGTTAAGACCAGCGCTGCGTGTACCGGTACCCCCAGCAGCGTAAAAAAGAAGGTCATCGCGCTTTCGTAAGCGATTAGTGCACCTGGCGAAATGGGTAATGAACCGATAACCAGGGTCAAAAGTAACCCGAGCATAATTTTGGAGCCCTCAAGTGTTACATGAAAGCCCTGCAGGATTGCAAAGACGGTTAGGGCATCAAATGTGAGGATAGCCATTTGTAGCATGACCGCAGTGGTGACAGAGCCGTTGTTTTTGAATAAGGCCCGCCAGTGGGTTTGTTCGCCTTTTCTTGAAGACAAAAGACTGGCTTTTGCAATATGCCGCCTAAGCCATTTATACCGTTTCAGTTTCCGGAAAATAAAAGAGAGTGCTCGCCTGTCGGCGACGATAAGCATCAGTATGCTCAACGCTGTAAAAAATACAATCCCGGTGCCCACCGTATAACTGATAACACGGTTTACCCTTACGGTATGAAAGGCGTACCAGCCATAAAAAGCAGCTAACAGCACCAAAATAGCCATATAATAGCAAATAGACTCCAGGACCAGGGCCTTAAATGCGGCCAATGCCGGAACCTTTCTTTTGACCAGCTGGCCGAATATGTAGCTATTGCCGCTTATTCCCCCTGTCGGTAACGCCTGGTTAACAAACATGATCACTACTGACAGCTTAAATAGGGTCAGAATATCAGCGTTCCCGGTTTGACCGTTCAGAAGTGTGCGGAGAATCAGTACATTGAACAGATATGTTGTTAGTTGAGCCGCCAGGGCCAGCAAAAGCCAGACCATGCTCATCTGCAGCAATAGCGTACGAATGTCCCTCAGCTTACCGATATAATGAATGACAAGATAAAATACCACGACGGACAGCGTGTAAAACAAGATACGCGCAGGGCTGAACAGTTGTTGTTTTTTCGGGCCAGCCATGATCGTTTTATCTGATCAGATCATTGCGCTAAATAACCTCCGTCGACATTATAGTAAGACCCGGTAACGAAGGACGCTTTGTCAGAATTAAGCCAAAGCGCCAGTTCGGCCACTTCCTCAGGCTTGCCCAGCCGGCCCATCGGGTGCAATCCCTTAAGCAGGTTGATGGTTGTATCGTCCAGGATATCCAGCAACGGGGTTTGAATATAGCCCGGACCAACAGCATTGATGCGTATTCCCTGATCAGCGTATTCCAATGCTGCGGCCTCTGTTAAGCCAATCACGCCATGTTTAGCGGCCACATAAGCCGGCGAACTTTTGGTACCTACCTTACCCAAAATAGAAGCCATATTCACAATGCTTCCTCCCCCAGAATGGGCCATGGCCGGGATTTGGTAGTGCATCCCATAAAAGACGCCGGATAAGTTAATTGAAATAACTTTGTCCCAGCCATCGAGCGGATACTCACTAACAGTATTTAACGGACCGCCAATCCCGGCGTTGTTAACCGCGATATGAAGGCCACCGAATTGCTGGACAGTTTGTTCAACCAGCTTTTTATGCTCATCCGGAACAGAGGTATCCGCTTTAACAAAAATGGCATCTCCGCCTTTTGCTTTGATCGTTGCAAGTGTTTCCTTTCCTCCTTTTTCATCGATATCGGAAACCACAACTTTAGCGCCTCCGAGGCGTACAAAATGGCGATTGCCTTGCCAATTCCTGAACCGGCGCCAGTAACAATAGCCACCTTGTTTGCTAAATTGTTCATAACTATCAATCTAAATTATTGTTGATTAAACCTTCTTTTGTATAAGATAAAGATACCGGAAGCAGCGAAAACGCCCATGTCTTTAGTCATGAATCCTTATGACCCTGATCACAATTTTGAAGAGCGGCATAACGTCAGAGATCCACGCTGTAACGTATAGACAACGTAAAATAAGGATACGTTTTGCCGATATCGTTTCCCTTTTATAATGGCCTTTTAACGCGAAATAGCCTGGTTCGGCACATACTGAAAAAGTATCCGCAAAGCGGTAGCTGATGAGTCAACGCGTTCAAAGGCCACTAAAAGTATCCCGTCAAAGAACGACGCCCATCATGCAGTTAAGTAACTGTATTACACTGTGTGCGGAAATTATAGAAAATGCAGGGCTCAGCGCTATTGCGTCACGAAGCGAGATATTTAATGCGATATTGGAAAGATATACCTTACCCGCCTGATAACCAAAGGCCTCAGCAGCATTCCATCCGGTCAATAAAAATGGCATTATTTTTCGCCCGCGGATGCGGATCGGGTTTTTCAGCGCCGTAACCGAAAATGATCGCCAACTCAACTTCTTCTGCGGATGGTATCCCAAGCTTATGATAAACCGGTGTTTGTTCAATGTATTTACCAAACCCTACAGGGCAGCTATCCAGGCCCAGCGATTTGGCGGCCAGCATCATGTTTTGCGCACACATACCGATATCCAAGCCCGCCCATTCATTGCCTTTGGGCGAGGTGATAAATACAACGACCGGCGCGCCATGAAAGATCGGATCGTCGGATTCCAGGCCAACAGGCCCTGGTGAAAAATGCAACATTGTTTTGAGCGTTTTCACTGGATGTTTAACCGCAGCATGTGCAACTGCTTTTAACGCAACCTTGCCAATCGCTTTAGAAAATGATGTGATAGTATCCCTGTGGGTCACGATATAGAACTTCCAGGGTTGCCCGTTCATGGCAGAAGGGGCCATTCGTCCGGCATCTATTACCTTTTCCAGGATATCGTCATCGGGCATATCCGGCAGATATCGCCGCACCGCTCTTCTTTTAAAGATCGTTTTCAAGGTTTCGTTGTCTGTTGCTGTCTTCATGATCGCTGGGTTCAAACTTTTTCAAAATAGTTCCGGAAAAAGGCCTTCTCCAGGAGGGGGAAAATCATAGGGCGATGGTTCCTGAGGCAGCTCTTGGGGCTTTGTAGCAGGGGCTTCGGCCGGGGAGACGGGCGCAACGGGTTCAGCAGAAGGTTTTACTTCCGGTTGTGGCGGCACCGAGGGAGCTTCCGGCAGTACAGGCCTGCTATCGTTTCTTTTATTTTTCATCGGTGAATTTTATTAACAAAGTACCTGAATAGCACACAGTTTATAAATGATCAATATCAGAATCTCAAATGATGCTTGTCATCGATCCCGGAACTCGTTTAAGATCACATTTTAAAGATGCCACCGCATTTTCTGCGGGCGGAATGCAGACCATCTTTAAATTATAAAAACCCGATCAGCCGGCACCCCCAAAAACTGTTAAATCAAACCTGCATTCAATTGGGTTGGGGTTACGGCATTATCTTACTATATGTGATCCTTTCGCCCTTGATAGAAAAAGTACGGGAGACCTTTAAATGACCATATTAAACCGCAAAGCGGTGGAAAGACCGGAGGCCGTTAACAAGGAGAAAGTTAACGTGTACCTCAAAAGCACGTTTGCAAAAGATACAGCATTCAAAAAAGTTTTTACGCCCGCCTTGGGCAAGGGGATCAATAACAGTCCGCATTACAGCTTTACGATCGGGCAGGCAGAATTTTTGAACGCAATATGAATGAGGCAGAAAGATCATTTTATTAGAAAAGGTAGTATATATTCGCCCCTTTCTCCTGCATACGTACTTCACGCCGAACATTTTTCGATTCTAACCGCTGTGATTTTGTATTCGGGTGTTTGCACATATTTGTCACGCAGCGGACTGGTTATTTTATTGATAAAAACCCGGGCATCATTAAATGTACTGAATGCCTCACCTTTATTTAACGATTTATCAATACATACAGTCAGGGAGGCCTCGCCATATTTGCTGACCACTCTTGCAGTATCTCCATCTTGCAAGCCGATGATATTTGCATCTTTTGGGTTTAAGTGAAGCAAATCTGCAGGGCAAATATCTTTGTTAGCCGTTCTGTAGGTCATGTTACCTGCGTTAAAATGATAAAGCGTCCTGCCGGTTATCAGGATAAACGGATATGCGGGTGTTACCTGTTCAGTAGTAGGGCAAAATTCAATTATTGATAATTTTGCCCTGCCGCCTTCTCGTGGAAAAGTTTCGGTATGAAGAATGGTTGTTCCGGGGTGATCTGTAGTTGGACAGGGCCATTGGATACCATTATTATCCAACCGCTCATAAGTTATACCATAGGCCGCACTCCAGGTATCTCTTATTTCATTCCATATGTCCTGTGCAGATGAGAAGTTAAATAGTTCCTTCTTTTTCATCGCAGCCGCCATAATGCAAACAACCTCCCAATCTGCTTTCACTTCTTGTGGCCGGGATACTGCAGCTCTTACTTTTTGAATCCTTCTTTCCGCATTCATGAAGGTTCCCGCTTTTTCAAAAGAAGAAGCGCAGGGTAAAAAAACATCGGCAAACTTTTTCGCCGTTTCGTTCATAAACATATCCTGAACAATAATAAAATCAAGCATATCAAAAGCTTCTTTGGTATGCTTTGAGTTGGGCATAGTAAAAAAAACATCATACCCTATGATCCACATTGCCTTTAAATCTCCCGCTACAGCGGCATCAAGCATTTCAGGGAGAGTTAATCCCCGGGTGGCTGGAAGATATGTCTTCCATAGCTCCTCAAATCTTTTTCGTTCTGTTTTTACGGAGGCCATCCCGGTATATACCGCAGGGTCGCAGCCCATAACAGCCGATCCCTGCACATTATTTTGCCCGCGTAAAGGGTTTATGCCAGCACCTTCTTTACCAATATTCCCGGTAAGCAGTGCAATTGTTATGAGCGCCATAACATTCTCCGTCCCTTGCGTATGTTCCGTTAACCCAAGACCGTGAAAACACATGGACGGGGATTTTTGCGCAAACAGGCGGGCCGATTCTCTTATCAGGCGTGGATGAACACCGCAGATTTTCGCTGCTCTTTCCGGTGTCCATTCTGCTATAAATTTTTTAAACTCATCCCATCCTTCGGTTCTGTTTATAATAAATTCTTCGTTATGCAACTTTTCGGATACGATAACGTGGGCCATTGCATGAAATAAAGGGATATTGGTTCCCGGCTTTAACTGAAGGTGAAAGGTGGCATATTCTGCCAGTTCTGTTCTCCGTGGATCTATCACGATGAGATTAGCGCCTTTAATTGCAGCTTGCTTAATTCTTGCACCTACTACCGGATGGCTCTCGGTGGTATCAGCTCCTGCAACCAGTATTGTTTTTGCCCTTTCAATGTCATCAAAAGAATTTGTGGACGCGCCCATGCCCAAAACCATGCTCATGGCTTTGGCTGTAGGCTGGTGACAAACCCTGGCGCAATTATCCACATTATTTGTCCCGATAACAGCCCGCGCAAATTTTTGTATACAGTAATTGTCTTCATTAGTGGCTCTTGCCGAGCCGATGATGCTTATGCTGTCAGCTCCGTGCTTTTTGGAGATCGATGTTAATCTTTCCGCGCAATACTTAATGGCTTCATCCCATGATGCCTTCTTCCATTTACCGGCGTATCGTATCATAGGTTGTGTGATCCGGTCGCCGGCATACATGTATTCCCATGCATAACGACCTTTAACACAAAGATGCCCCTTATTAACCAGGGCATTTTTGGCAGGATGTACCCCTACAATTTTCTGTTCTTTTACTCCAATTTCTATTTCGCATCCCACCCCGCAATAAGCACAAACTGATCTTGTTATCTCGTCGGGCGTACCCAATTTGATCGCCTGCTTGTCTTCAATGGCCCCAGTAGGGCATGCATCAGCACATGCGCCGCAACTTACGCATGAGCTTTCGGCGAACAAACTCTTAGAATCGGAAATAATTTTAGTCTTATCGCCACGGTTTATGATATGCCATACAAACTGTCCCTGTAGCTCATCACATATCTTTACGCATCTTGAACAGTTAATGCAACGTCCCATATCCACTTGCATATAGGGATGTGAACTATCAATAACCGGGGTGGTTGTATTTTTAGTTTCTTCTGTTATGCCGTAATGTTTTAGCCATTGATGAAATTCCTTTTGCGGGAATCTTGTTACCTCAGAAAAAGGATAATCCCTTGCCAACATTTGCAATATGCCTTTCCTGTAATCCTCAATTTCAGAAGTATGTGTTTCCACTACCATTTTATCAGTAACGAGGGTGCGGCAGGCCGGTTGCAATTGGTCCTGGCCTTTTACCTTCACCAGGCATGAACGACAAACAGAAAAAGGATGCAGGCGCTCATCATAGCAAAGAGCCGGCACATCAACGCCAATGCGATGAAGCAGGTTCAGAATAGTCTGACCTGCTTCGCCGTGATGCTCTTTATTATTAATGATGACACTATACATATCAAAGCATTGTATACGGGTAAATAGGTGGTAAAACTACAGGCACTATACCCCCATTATTGATCTGTTGTTTTATAAATAATTTTACCCCATCTAATTTTATCCCAAATTCTTTCATAAAAAAAATAACCGACAATGGTGTAAACATTACTGATTATCATAAAACCAACCGCAACTTTTATTTGTCCGGTAAACAGATAGATGGCTGCGAAATCAAGAATTAAAATGGCGGCCCTATAACTGATAGCTTTTACAATAGACCTGCGGACAGTTTCTTCTGCGTGATGAGTACCGGGAAATAGTTTTTCAATCATGTTTTGTCGGTACAATAAATATGGGTATTGTTGAATGCCTGATCACTTTTTCCGATACACTACCTACCAATAAACTGGATAACGCGGTTCTGCCATGTGTTCCAAGTACTACTAAATCAGCTTCCCATTCTTTTGCAACTCTCAGAATAGCCTCATAAGGATTTCCTTGTTCCACAAATGACCAAATTTTAAAATCACCAAATACTTTTTCAATTAATATTTGTTGATTATCAACATGGTTACTTTTAATAATTTCTGCCAATTCCCGACTTGTTGCCCCGGTTTCGCTTACTAAAACTGTTGTGTCAACAACGCTTACTAATGCGATTTCCGCATTGAGTTTCTTTCCTAATTGAAATCCTTTTAGTGCAACAATTTCAGATGTCGGGCCATCATCTGTTGCTATTAATATTTTTTTAAAATCGCTCATATGGTTATGCCTTATTTAAATTGGTGCTTACAATAGGCCCGAAATGAAAGAGCTATAAATTATATCAATTAAGTTGTGTTAGCCCTTTTTATAAAGATATTCTGAAGTTAATTACAAAAGAATGATAATAATCATTCTTTTAAATATTGAATAATACGCGATGGATTTTGATTAACCACCAAATTTCATTTTTAGAGCATAATGAGGCGCTGTATAACAGACGCCTTCCTAAAGCAATCATAATTCCTTACTTGTTTTCTCAATTTTGTAAAACAAAGAATTTCAGGCTATCCTTTTTTTTCATTTAAAGCTCGTGGCCATAAAAGCATTTCGTTTTCAACATTTGTTACTCACCGTAAAATCGCTATCGTTGTTGCCCGGGAAATGGTTTAGGGCTATGAAACAAGCATTTACCAGCACCACATCGGCACCCGGTTTTGCTGCGATTGCCAATACGCTATCGGCCGTACGCATAGTCCTGGCAAAAAATCGTCATAACCGGAAAGTCAATTTCATGCTAAGTTCGGGTGTAAGAGTATTTTTAAAATGCTCCCCACCAAATCAAGTGCCCGGTCTCACTTTTACTATCTTTAAATTTACGCATACCTAACGCATCTCATACCTTACGTGCGCGAGGAGAAGACCTCTGCGGGCCAAAAATTTAAAAACTCAGCTTGAGTCGTAAAAAGCACCGGTGATTAACCGCTTCATATTTTTGCGCTTGCTCAGCAAAAAATGACTGCCATACCAAATTCACATCGAGGTTTGTAATGTAATTTTTATCATTTCATAGTATAACCGCAATCATTTTGCATCACACTAAATACTTATAATTTACAGTGGTTTATTTAAAGTTGTAAGTTATGAAAAGAATAAAATTGACGGGCATAGCCCTGTTACTGATCGTGGCCGGATGCGCCACATCCAAAATTACAAGCTCCTGGAAAGCCAAAAATGCTGCCCCCCATAAATATAATAAGATACTGGTATTAGGACTTGTCCGGGCCGCAGACCGGACTCTTCAAGAGAACATGGAAAACCATATGGCGGGCGATTTAAAGGCCCGGGGTTATAATGCCGTAGCATCAGTACAGGAATATGGCCCCAAAGCATTCGACAAAATGGACGAACAAACGGCAATGAACAAAATTAAAAATGACGGAATTGACGCGGTTGTCACTATCGTAATGCTCAATAAGGAGAAAGAAAAAAGCTATGTCCCGGGCCATATTTATTACTATTCACCCTATAGCTATTATTACAATCATTTCTGGGGGTACCATACAGCAATATACCGCCGCATTTATGAGCCCGGATACTATGTGACAAATACCCGGTACTTTTGGGAAAGTAACCTCTATGAAATGGACACCCAACAATTGATCTACTCTGTACAAACACAGTCTTTTAATCCATCTGATTCAGAGGCCCTTGGCCATGAGTACGGGCAACTAATCCTTAAAGACATGGTAAAACAACAAGTAATTCAATAGGAAACGGGATAAAGCCTGAGGTCAAGAAATACCCACTTGTCCTTATCATATAGTTTGTCTAACAAATCTTCATCTATGTCCTGAACTAAAGCCATCTCTTTTGGGGAAATATCGTTTAAGGTGAATAATAAAGCACTTCAATTTATAATTAAATTCTTGACCAAATATTGATCAAATTAGTCTAACAGGTTATAATTTACTTTGACAGGCTGCGTATAACCGTGGCCTGAAAAATTTAATTCGTTCTCTATTTTACTGCGAAGTGCATGATCTTAAGATTATCTTTGTCTGACTCAGTGCCCCAGGTGCCCGGAACAAAATATTCCTTGTCAATATAAATATTCAGAAACCCGTAATTGCGCTTACATTTGCCAAATGGCAGGAATGTAATTATCCGTTGATTTTCAAATAGTTAAAAACATAAAGTAACAAATAAGTAACATCACAAGTACGATAAACTACCATAAATCACGATAAAGTAGCCCTAACCTCGCTTCTATTTTTCCCGCCAATCTGAAAGTGATAGATGAATTTTTTATATTATACGGTATAGTTGTAGATCAGCATTAAGAACGTTGCTAAAATAAGATAAGTTCCTGCGCTGATCTAAGCTATACACATAAACTGGCATTACACCGCTTAAACAACCGGCAGCAGCAAGCAGAAAACTGTCAAGGGTGGTGCTGCCCAAAAAAAAACA
Source organism: Mucilaginibacter metallidurans (assembly GCF_003286435.2). Taxonomy (NCBI): domain Bacteria; kingdom Pseudomonadati; phylum Bacteroidota; class Sphingobacteriia; order Sphingobacteriales; family Sphingobacteriaceae; genus Mucilaginibacter; species Mucilaginibacter metallidurans. Next base: position 7,011,174 of record NZ_CP043449.1, on the reverse strand, counting down.
AACACCGCACCATTTACATGCCCTTTACTGTTTTCTGTGGTGCTAATTTTGTGACTGCGGTGTGTTGCCTTCTCTTTTAAAACCACGGCGGCTATATTATGAGGTACGAATTTCATTGCCGCCAAATGCAGGGAGGCTGGCGGAGAATGAAATGTAGCGTGATAACGCGTGATGTAATGAACCGCTTGCCGCAACTGCAGGCTTTACGCCTTGCCTTCGTACTTTTCCTTTAGTTCAGCATATAATAGCCTTAAAGCCTGGTTATCCTGTTCCAGTTCATATTGGCAGTAGGTGGAGTGGTTAAGTTCAGCCTGCAAGGTTAAGGCTGTATTACCCAAACTTACAATATTGAAATAGTAACTTGGCGGTAGGTTTTCCAGCATACCGTTTTGCTTATACCTTGATATTTCGTCCATCGCATATTTAAGCAATCTTTCCTTGCCCCCCTCAGTATAAATAAATTGCTCGGCATCTATCTCGTAAAGTTTAGCCAGCTGTAAAGCCTGCTTGGCCGTAACATCTGATATTGAATGTTCCAGTTCCTTGTACTCACTTTCTTCAATCTGCAAAACCTTGGCAATCTGCGCTTCTGTCAGTCCCTTTGCTTTCCTTGCAACATATAACAACCTGTTCATAACAAACTATTTAAGTGTGCCAAACCGAATGGCGAAACAAATTAAATTATAGGCTGTGCGGTACTGAACCAATCAGGCATGTATTTTACCTATATTGGTGTTATATTTACCGATAATAAACTTTTGTATATTTGGATTATGGAAACATCAACTAAACCATCAAATACGCACATCGGTAGAAAAATCAGCCGTATCCGGGAATTACGCGGCATTAAGCAGGAAACCTTAGCATCAGAGCTGGGGGTTAGTCAACAAAGTATTTCGCGAATGGAACAAAGCGAGGTTTTAGAAGAAGATGTTTTAGAAAACATTGCAAAAATATTAGGAGTAACAACGGACGCTATCAAAAACTTTTCTGAAGAAGCCGTGGTTAACTACTTCAACACTTTTAATCAATCTGTATCCAGCAGCAATTTTGGGCATAATAATACCTGCACATTTAACCCGCTTGACAAGTTAATGGAATTAGTAGAGGAAAATAAAAAGCTCTACGAACGTTTGTTACTGGCTGAAAGAGAAAAGAATGAATTTTTAAAGGGTAAATGATGTTTACTAATATTATTAATCATTACAGCACGAAATGCATCGTTAATCATAAGACTCCAATTAATTTTCATATCACACGAGTAAATTAGTTGTGATTTTTGCTGGTTTGAATCGGTATAAAAATCAAATTAGGTAAACCGCCGAAACCAAAAAACAGTGCCTCCTTTTTACTTTTACCTCTGCGCGGGCCACCTTTCAATGCTGGCAAAAGGTCTTCTTTCGATGTGTCAAATTTATTATAGTTGACGATTATCCTTTTTAATAAATATTGATACTATCAATCCGACTCCAACTGCTATATCAACAATATTCCAAATCTGTCTCCCCAAAGGTATTTTAAAAAATGGCTGAAATAGCAAAGCAAGTGTACCGTATATAAAAATCGATTTATTATAACCGCCTTGGTTGGCCTGGTATGCCAAAAACACAAAACCGACAAATGCAGAAAATCTCACAAACTCATAATATCCATATTGCATCCTAAACAAACAAAGAAACAACAGAATTGATAAAGCGATTTTTATAGATTTACTTATCATCCTTTTTGTACGTATTATATTGTAAATTCCTTTCAATGCTTTTTAGGACAAAGATTATCATGAAGAAAAATACCACGCCAAGTGCGAACGCCCCTAATGAACAGCTGAAAATATAGATCAAGCTTTTTTTAAATCCGAAAATAGAAAATATGAATTTTGGTATTTCCCAAAACAAAAGCCAGATGAGAGGAAGAAATGATAAGATTTGAAGCCGCTCTTTCGCTTTTTCGCTTAATTTGTTTGAGGCATATAAAAGATTCATAAGTACGGTGGGAATGGATATTGCTGCAAAAAGTATATCTGCCACTAAAAATGAAAAGAGTATGTGATTCCGATCTAAAAGAACACTTTTAGCATAAAGTACAAATTCTGCCCTGTGTGAATTACTATAAAAGATTTCTTTTGTTGTCTTCCATGCAAAATTAAATATGGTGGATGTATCAGCCAATAAATCAAATTTGCTTAGATTAATAACAACAAAAAATGAAACAATGTAAAGCAACAAGGGGGTAAAATTAATTAGTTGCTTAACATATTTCGGTTTAGAAAATACAGCATTAGGTATATCTGAAGGGTTTATCTTATTTCTTTCCTCTACATCATCCAGATATCCTAATGGCCTAACTGAACTTCCAAACGGGAGCCAGCCAAGCTTAAAATCAATACCAAATATTTTGTCTTTGAATATTGAAAACCAAGCATCTCCAAATTGACTAACTTCTATGATTTTTATTTTCCAAATCATACAAATCAAACCGTAGCATAGGGTCGTAGTACTGGCAATTGTAGAAATAAAAACCCCTAAATAGAAAGCATTAATACTGAAAAATTCCATTAGAAACCAATTTTACCTGTTTTTGCATCTTGTTGAGCACTTTTTGGCAATAGACTAATCAATCCCCAATTTATTTCTCGTAACCTATCGAAATTTTTATTTTGAATTGCCAAATTGCCCGCTTCTATTAAGCTTTTTCCTTGATCTTGATCATTAAATAATTGCGGTTTCTCTATTAGCCTTTGAAATCGCCCTTCTAAAAATGAAGGTGTTTTCCAAAGAATGTTAAATCCCAGATCTGTCATTTCCTCAATTGCTTCCAATATTTTAATGGGTGTAATGGAATTTAAAAATGCAGGCTCCCGGCCAACTATTTCGCGAAATAGTTTATGGTCATGGTCATTCCCATTTTCTTCTACAATTTCTTTACACCATTCTTTTTCTTCGTTGTATTTGATTTTCAGTAAAGAGATTCGTTTATCTCTTGTTGCATTATCAATTTCTTGTGCAATTTTTCTTTTGTCGGCTTCGAATTGAAATTTTTTGTCAGTAACATCATCACCTGTTAAATTATTGGAATTAATAACAAGTATTTCTACTTGCTTTTTAAGTGTAGATAGTTCTTCAGCTGTTTCGTAATCTTCCCGTCCAACAGCTTCTTTAATTTCACTATCTAACTTTCCGCTAAGTGTTTGTACTTCTTCCTGAAGCTTTGAAACTGGCAAGTGCCTCATCGACGGATTGAAAACCTCCGTAAACTGTTGATCTGACATAGGAATATAAACGGTTATTCTTAAATCTCTACTTTCAGACATTTCAAGGGTAACTTCTATATCCGCTCCCCTAAGAATATCTCTACTGACCTTTCTTCCGTCAATTTCAATGTAACCAATGGTTTGATTAGCCTCCGGCAAAGAAGTTTCTGGACCTTCTAAAACGTTCACTATGAATTTTTCTTCGCCGCCTTTAATAATTGACTTATTTAAAACATAGGATTTAGTGATTTTCTGCGGAGTAATGTATTTTTCTGGAAAAGCAATTCAAGCTTTGTAATCTTGCTTTCCATTTCAGGCTCAGAGTCCCTTTCAAGACAAATGTCATGCGCTAATGGCTGACCCGCTACATTAAATTTTCCCTGAGCTATTCCAATTAGTTCCGAATCAGTTTCGATTACATTATTTTGGCTGTCAAGTATCGTAAGGCGGAAAAAATTATATGAATCTTTTAAAAGTGGTAAATCTTCTGAAATTCTATTTATTAAAGGTTTTCTGCCAGTATCATATCCTTTATCGTCTCTTGTAATTTGGTAAAATAACCCATCTATGTTTCCATCAATTCTAACTGCTAACAATTCCTCATCTTCTTTAGTGGTTTTTTGATATGCCAACCTAACTTTGAGACCTGATATATTTTTCTTTTTTATATCACCCTCAAAAATTTTTTCTTTTGTTCCGGCATAATATGCAGCACCGATAGCAATTGCAGTTGTGGGATCAATGTTACAGTTAATAGGAATTTGCAATAATTCTTCAACTCGTTTTCTAACATAGGGTATAAAGGTTGAGCCTCCAACCATCAGTGTAAATTGAATGTCAGAAGATTTTAGCGAATTGCGTACAAGGATTTTTTTTATCATGTCTATTGTTTTATCAATAGACTCTTTGATAAGTCCTTCAAATTCAGAACGTGTAATATCAATACTAATATCAATTTCTTCATCATTATCATCACTAATATCACGGACTTCTATTTCAGACGAAGTTCGATTAGACAATGATAATTTTGCATCTTCCGCAACTTTTAAAAGTCTATAGTAAACATTGTTTAACTTTCCAGAGGCACTTTTTAATTCATTTTCCAGATCGGAAAATTGAAAGTTTTTATTTAAGTATGGTACTACGATTTTTTCAACTATTAAATTATCGAAATCTGCGCCACCCAAATAATTATCTCCTTCGTGGTCAAGAACTTTCATTTCCCCGTCTTTGATTTTTATTAGTGCAACATCGAAAGTGCCACCACCCAAATCATAAACTAACCATTGACCATTTTCTAATTCTTTTTCTTTGCGTTTATTAGCATAGGCTAAACTGGCTGCAATTGGTTCCTGTAAGAGAATAACTTGTTTGAATCCAGCTAAATATCCAGCTTCTTTAGTTGCGTTTGACTGTATTACATCGAAAGAGGCAGGAATAGTTATAACTGCGGCTTCAATTGTTTCACCAGAATGAACAAATCCTTTAAGTTCTTTTAGGATTTCTGCTGATAATTCTACCGGAGTTTTTGATTGGTTAATACTTTTCACCTTAAAGCTCTCGGTGGTGCCCATTTTTCTTTTAAAACTCCCAAATACATTTTTTCCATCCCTTTCAAAATAGGTTCGTGCATTTGTTCCTACAACCACCTTATCTTTCTTGTAATAGACTACGGATGGAAGGGTTTCTCGTCCAGTTTCCAATGGGTTTTTAAAGACCTCTACCTCACCTTTTACAAATTTAGCAATGGCGGAATTTGTTGTACCTAAATCAATGCCATAATTTATCATCTTTTCCATTGTATGTAATTTTAATTTTCTGATTGAACTATTACTACCCCCTTTTGTACAACAAGCCGCGAGTTGCCTGACTTCGCAAAAATGATGGGCTTTATAACATCAATTATTTTTAAATTTTCGTGGCTTGTTCCTGAAATTGTTGCTTCACAATCGAGTCTTGTCTCATTATATTTTTCGCCGAGGGGATTATGATAATACAGTCCGCTAATTGAAAATCCCTGATATTCAATTCCACTTTCCAAAGCATCATTTTCAAAATAATTTTTTAGCCGTTCAATATTTCGGGCGATAGAATTTTGTTCTTCTATTTTTACTACCTTCTGTTCGATTTCAAACAATTGGTTCAGAAGAAATAAGTAAGGCTTTAATGCTTTTAGTATATTACTCATTGTAAAAATCGGTTTCGTTTATTTTATTGGTATTAAAGGTATTGTTATTAATACCTGTAGTATCAATATTTAATTTTAGTGAAAAACTCGGGATTTGATATCTTCTCCCTTCATGTAAAATGTTATAATCTAAAATATCCTGGCCCTTTTCAAATATTGAATTTCGAGTAAATCTGCCTATACAATTTGATTGGCCACCCATTATACTCCAATCATCACCATAGGCGATTTTTAAATAGTATTTCCCCTCGGGAATATTTTTAATCGAATAGGTAGAATTTTTATTAATAAAAACATAGCGAATACATTTATTAGTTATAAAATTAATAAGCTTGACTGCAACACACGCATTACCACCAACTGTTATTAATAATCTGTTATTTAACTCTCTATTGTATCTATATCTTATACCATTGCACCCCGCAATTTCACCATCGGGAACAGAAATTATTTGGGGAGTACATTTATTAACTTTATAGTCAGGGACATCATATCCTTTTACTTTTGCTATCTTCCAATCATTACACGCTCCGTCGTTGTCATTGATCATTTCTTTTGTGTCGCCTCGATCGTAGTAATATTGACCAACATTTGGATTTAATTCAATTGCCTTATCCATGTCTTGAATAGCTTTGACATAATTTTTAAGATAATAGAAGGCCAATCCCCTGGCGAAATAATTAGACGCGTTGCCATTATAGTTTATTGCTTTTGTATATTCATCTGCTGCCCCTTTATTATCATTTTTATCATATTTAATATCACCTATCCATCTGTAAGCATTAGCATTGGTTGAATCTAATGACAAGGCCTTTTGGAGGTACTTGTTAGCGGTATCAATTTGCTTTAACTGATAATTAGAAAAACCCAAATTTGAAAATAATATCGAACTATTCAGTCCAAACTTTTGGGCCTTTAAATAGTCTATAATTGCATCGTTATAGTGACCTAAATTCGCTTTACTTGCTCCTCGTGCTAAGAAAGCGTCTGCGTAATTGGGATTTTTTTTTATCGCGCTATCGTAGGCAGGTATTGCATCACTATAATTTGAATTGCTAAAAAGAGATTGACCCTTTTGAAAGTAATCTTCGGCTGAAAGCACTATTACTGAATTATTATCCTTGTCTACCACTAAATTGTTTGACGACTTCAAAGAATAATTATATATAAAGGTTATTACAAGGGCGCCAATCAAATAAAAAGCATACCTATTTTTATTTTCTTTCTTTTTATAAGTTAATTTATCATATAAAATCTTCAGATAAAGCAAAAAGTTATAAGAAATAAATAATTGTGCAATAATTGGATAAAAGAAACCTAAACCAGCTGCTGCAATTAAAATTAGATTCCTTTTTAAAAATGAAAGTATGCTAAAATCTTTATCTTTATAGAGAGCGAATACAGGAAATATCATCGTTATCAATGATAAAGCAAGTATTATTGCTTGAATGGGAGCATAAAAGAACCCTGCTGCAAATGCGCAACATACAAATACCCAATAAATAATTCCGTCACTATTTTTTTTTGGTTTTTCTACCGCCGGTTGGGCATCCACTATTTCAATATGATTAGGCTTTACTATGGGCTGGCTAACAGTTTTTACTTGTTTATGAATATTGTCATCATTGTTTTTTTTAATGATAAAATAACCCTTAGTAACTGTTTGCTTTACCAAACCATCAGTTACAATACTATATGCAATTTCAATTATTTCAAATGCAGCTTTATATTGTTCAAATGGTTCATTATTTAAATCTCTCGCTAAATTTCGAATAGTCTGAGCGAGTTGGTTTCGCACGGTATTGAAGTAAGCTGGCAATATATTTACAAGTTCAATGTTTACCTTCCGGTTAACAAGATCTGGTAATCCGTTGAAATTGAGTTTAATATAAGGGCTTGTTTTATTTTCTATGTCTTTAATAATTTGAATTATCTCACTTTCAACATCCTTAACAGCTATATAAGTAGAATTATAAATTTTTTCAAGATAGGTTTCGTGCACAATAGGTTTAATGGATAAAAGCAGTTTTACATCACTAAAATTTTGCTTTTTGAAATTTTTAGAAAGTGATTTATCGAACTGGAGTGAGAAATACGGACTAATAAAAGCGATAAATTCAGGAAGGGCATAAATACTTTCAATTTTAAAATATCTAAAGAAATCCAAATCTCCATCGAATAAAAAGTCATTTAAGCGCAAATTCTTAAAAATGAAAAAATGAAACTCTTTTTTATTTTTATCATCAAGTTCATCGATAATTGACAAACAAGCCGATTTTGTTATCTCAACACCATTGTAATCAATCGCTTCGTTGTCACTAAGTTCGATGTTTGCTAACAAGATCTTTTTTGCCTTTCGAATTGTTGAAGAGTCTATTTCAGATAAACTATCTGCTTGTATGCTTAAGAGATTAAAAGGATTTATATAGTGCATTACTAATCTGCCAAAGGGTGATTGATTTTAGCTTTAATGCCTATTTCACTTTTTGGAACCTCCCGTTTTATAACCACATTATTGATTTCGAAAAAGGTGTTAGGTTCACAAAAAAAGATAATTGTATAGGCTATGCAAATCTAATTTTATTAGTGACATTATTCACCCGACAAATATTTTTGTCTAAAATTTTATGTATAACTATTATTGCTAATTTCCTTTCATTCAAATTGATAATTATTAATTCGGCTTAAAAAAGTTTGCCCCGGTAAACATTTGGAGAGCATTATGTAAGAATATATGTGTCGTACGGCTGAAAGATCAACTATGTATGAAACCGCATCGGTATCTTGTCATCAAATTCGCACCACCAGCCGATGCCTATTGTCGAAATCATTTAAAAATTAGTGATGTTTCAACTTGATCAACGTTTTGTATGCAACTTTGATTCTCCGTTGTTTTTGGTTTACAATGTCTGCTGCTGCTGATCTTTCTTTCGCCTCATTTTCCAGACGTATTGTTTCACCTTCAGCTGCATCAGGATTGTTATAATAATGTTGTTCTGCCCAATTCGCTTGAATCGGATAGCACTGCCGCAGCATGCGAAATTTGATATCATTGGCCTGTAAACGCATATTTTCACTCCATAAATGGCCGCACAAACCGGAACTGATAGCAGTTACAATCAACAATACTACCCCGGCAATAATCCAGCCCTTAGTTTTAGGGTCAAACTCGTGTTTTACTTTTACAGGCAATGATTTTCTAATTGCCTCCAATATGGTTTTAACCTCTATCAAAGTAGTTTGTATTTGCTCCGCAGGATAGCTGATATTAAGCAGGGTAACAGCCTGTTTAAGTTCCGCATTCTCCTTGTTATATCTCACCAAAAAAACTTCAAAAATCTTTTGCAAGGCCTCAAAATGGAGTGTATAATCGGCTGTTTTAGGCTCCCGCTTCTCCTGATCTGTTATTTTTTTGATAAGGCTATCAATAATCTCATCTTGCCCGTCTATCCTTTCGGTAAGTTCATCTATTTCTTTCATCGTGATATTCCTCTGCTTTGCTCCTGTTCGTTCTTCTTTCTGCGTTTTCTTTCCGGCCCATCATTTTCTTCAGCAATATTTCCCAGCAAGCCTTCTAATAAATCTGCCCCCGATGATAGCGTTTGCCGCAAATAATGGGTTTCCGGTTCCGGCTTTTGTTGATTAATTCTTTCCTGTTTGGCGTTTTCTACCACTTCCCTCAACTGATCGGCTAAACTCTTTTCCGGCTGGTGCTGCTCAATTGCCTGGCTTAATTTGGCGTAGCTTAAACTGCGGTCGATTTCCGACCCCTTAAATTTGTACTCGCCCTTGCTGAAACTGATACCCTGTATTTCGTTACTACTGCTCTTATATTTAAAGTGCATTCCGATACCCTGTTTGGCTAATACCCTTTTCAATTCGTCCATGTTTTTTACTTTTTTGCTGGCCGACTTTATGGCATCGTACAATTCATATTTGACCTTGTCTTCGCCTTTTAGCTGCTGACGGTTAACCTGTTCTTTCCCCGGCGAAAGATAAAAGCCGTGCTTTATAGTCATATCCCTACATACTACGACATTCCGTTGCTTCTGAAAATTATCAGGGATCGTTTTACCATCATTATCTACCCGGTTATAAACTATATGTAAATGGGGATGATTTTTGTCCTGGTGCTTTACAATCAGATACTGCGTTTCCTTAATCTTCATTTTTTGTAAATACTCTTTAGCCATATTCACCATTACCTCATCATTGAGTTTAGCCAGGTCATTAATGCTCCAGCTTAAAGCAATGTGGCCTACTGCCTGTCCTAAGTTTGGGTTATACTTTCTTTGCAGGTTAAAGTCGTCGATGATTTGGTTTACCTCCCGCATCCTTAAACCCGCGCCTTCCAGTATAACCGCATCATGCTTTTGAACGACATAGCGGATACAGCCGCCAAAACTTCTACCCGTTATCACTTTCCCGATCATCCTTGTTTAACTTTTTAAAAGTTTCGTCAACCTCTTTTATAACCTGTTCGCATTGCCGTACCACCCTCAAAAGTCCAAGCTGGTGTGCCAGTTTGGTTAATTGGTTAAGGTTGTTGGACAGTTCAGCCAGCATCCAAAGGATGCGCCGCTCATCGGCGGTTAGCCGGGGAATGATCTTTGCATTTTTGGCGGAAGCCCTTATCCAGGTACTTGAGCGCATCCCGGCGGCATTAGCCTTAGTCTCGATCTGAAAGCGTTCGGTTGCCGTCATTCTCACCCGGATAATCAATTCTCGTTTAACCCTCTTTTTGGGCGCACCGCCCTTATTTTTTTGCTGGTCGCCTGGTAATTTATTCTTTGATTTTGCAATTACTTCCATTTTTAAATTTCTTAGTCTTTCTGCGCTTCACCCTCATGCAACCATCGGGCGCATGAGGCAAGTTTGCCCGGTGCCGTAGGCATCCGGGAAGTTTTTGTGGCAACAAAAACACAAACTCATACTTTAGTAGCCGTAATCCAGGAGATAGATTAATGAGTAACTAACACAAACGTGCAGCATGATTTATATGAATGTATAGCAAGATCTTACCATACCTATCAGAAGATTATAAAGGCAGAGACAAGAGTACCGAACATTAACATGCAACAACTTACAGGATGTATGCATAGCGAGATAATACCTTGTTTTTGTAACGCAAACAGGAATACCGGCCCGAGAGTACCTAACATAGCTTTGCAGCAGAATAGATGCATGCTTAGCCAGATAATGCCTCCCCGGTCTCCTGTTTCGTTTATTTGTAATTAGTTAGTAAACAATAAGATATTGATATAGAGAGGGGACGGCAAAAGAGCATCCACATAGCTTGCAACATCATAAGTAATGATGTATGCCTGAGCAAGACCTTACCATTGCCGGGTTCTTATCCATGAGTCTCAATAGTATTTTAAGCCGGGGGACAGCTCCCTGAGCCTGTGTAGAATATGAGTATAGACTGTGGGATATATCTCTCTGTTTCGATTTCTGTAACAATTCAATTATGAGCAAAAAAGTAACATTGAAACAGTGCCTGGGTATTGACGTATCCATGAAAAAGATTGATTGCTGCCTGTCCTTCTACACAGAAGACCTGAAGATCAAGGTAGTGGCAACAAGCGGATATGAAAATAACCCTGACGGATTTGTAAAGCTCCGGGAGTGGTTAAACAGGAAACAGGATAATAGCCTTGCCTTGCATGTCAATATGGAGGCGACCGGCACCTACCATGAAGAAGCCGCCTATTTTCTTGCCGGGGTCGGTTACCGGTTGAGCGTTATTCAGCCCACTAAAGGCAAACAGTATGCCAAGAGCCTGGATGAGAAGAATAAAACAGATAAGATCGATGCCGGTATGCTGGCCCGTATGGGACTGGAACGGGACCTTATGCCCTGGAGCCGGCCCAATGAGCAGCTGCGCCGCCTCAAAAGAATGAGCAGGGAACGCATCGGTTTGATCCGGGACAGAAACGCCTTAACCAATCAGTTACATGCCCTGAACCATTCTTTCGATGCTTTCAGGGATAGTGTAGAGCGCCTGAAAGAACGTATCGCTTTAGCAACCAAACAGCTTGGTGAGATAGAAACACAAATGCGGGAACTGACAGATAGTGACCCTGAACTCTCCAAGCGAACCAAACACGTCATTACCATTCCGGGGGTCAACTTTGTTACAGCTATTACAGTTATTGCTGAAACCGATGGTTTTGCCAATGTCGGTAACCGGCGGCAGCTGGTCAGCTATGTGGGTTTGGATGTGGTTATGAAAGAGTCAGGCACCCTTTCATGGCGGCCCCATATATCCAAACGGGAAATGCCTACATTAGGGCGGGGCTGTATATGGCTGCTGTCAGTTCTATTATTCACAACAAAACCTTAAAGACTTATTTTAACCGGCTTAAAGATAATGGCAAACCGGGAAAGACGGGTATCGTTGCCCTGGAAAGAAAACTGCTCGTCCTGATCTATACCCTGTATAAAAACGGTCAGGATTATAGCCCGGATCACCGGTAGCCTAATATCTGGTACTGCTTTTTTTAAAAAGAATAGCCCGCATAAACGGGCTATAGTAGATGGTCTTTGCCCTAAAGTAGGGCATAACCTCTGGTACTGTAAAGATAAGCATTATTCTGTATTTAGGATACCATGGCATAGTTTCAACGCGTGATCTGCTGACCCTGCGATCTTTTCTTTCTTTTTTTCTTTTGCTCGGCTTCGCTCTCCGGGACGATATTAGCACCTGCTGTATACATCGGTTCCAGCATTACTTCCAGGAAACTCGCCGCTGTTTTGCCTGCTGCTGCCAGCATACCGACTGTGGTCGTAAACAAGCCTTCTGCAACGCCCTGGGCAAGTTCATTAGCTACCGATCTGCTCTGGTAATTCTGCGAAGCGCCCTCGGCCAGTACGCCCAGCTGTTCCCGCTGCGCCAGTTTGCCGTTCTTCTGAACATTAGCGTAGGCCAGTGTATCTTTAAGTTGCCTGTCAAATTCGAACAAGCTGTCAAAAAGATTTTCCCCGCTTTGCTTGAAAGCCACCCTGTCAAACTGCCCCATCTTTTTAGAGTGCTCCGCATTCTTGCCCCGCGAGGTGTTCATCGGGCTAAGCTTGATCTTGTTAGTCGCATCCTTACGGCTGACAATGACCTGCACATGCATCTGCTCGCCGTCCTTGCGGTCGCCGCGCTTTTTAAGTCTCTGTTTGACCTCCGGGTCTTTGTGGCTATAGTAACGGTGATTTTCCAGCTTGGCGAACCATACCAGGTCTTCATGGCTGTGAATACCGTCTTTTTTAAAGTTCTGTGCGTAAGCATCCATTACCCTGACGGCGAACCCTTTCATTTGCTCTTTTGCGCCATCTTCGCCGTATTGCTCTTTTAGAAACGCGATCTCTTTCTGGCTGGGGCTGATATTGACCAGAAAGAATTTGGCATCCTCCTTACTCAGCTTAGCGATATTGTTATTTATTGTCCGCATTACCTTATACGGTTCGATCCTAGTCTGCTGGCCGTTAAACCAGTACTCCGGTTGTTGTTTATGATCGAGCCGGTTTTCTTTTTCAAGATAATGCACCAGCCCTGCGCTGCTTCCTTTGTTCGCCGCTTCTTTACTGTCTGTAATATTAATAAACATACCCCCTAACATTCTTGATTTATTACTTATAATAAACTGATCTGCGATTTGGTAACCGCAATCAGCTCTTCTTTTTCCCTGCCCGATGTCATCATGCCAAACGCATCTCTGGACCGGATATACCCATCCAGGATATGAAGGAACTGCGACTTGAGCGCTTCCTTGCTTTTAAGCCCTTTCTGCATCGTGTCCATGATTATCCCGATGGCGTTTAGCTTCCCGTCCTGGGTATGTTGATTATTCAGCAGGTCTGTATTGGCCTTGAGTATTTGAGTATTAAAGCGTTCAATGATCTGGCCTTGCGATACAGATACCCTGTCCATTTCCGTTTTCATGGGTATGAGCAGCATGTTTTCCTGGCTTTTGATAAAACCGATATACTGCTGGTGGTTCTTCATCAGGGCATTCTTTAACAACTCATCATTCAGATCTATCGGATCCTTCTTGCTTTTATAAAAATAGTCTACCATCTGGATAAAGACCTGGCGCTTTGTCCGCCCCAGTTTAAGGGCGATCTTTTCAAACTTCTGGTCAACCAATATGGGGTATCTTACTGATCTTACATTAATATCTTCCATCGTTCATTCGTTTTACCAGCACAATCCTGTATATCGGAATATGCCTTTATCTGTTTATACAGGATACCCCTAAGTATCCTGTTTTCTTTTATTTCACCGGCAAAAACGCCCTAAAGTATCCCCGGAGGATACGTAAAACCCCCGTAGCGATAGCGTAGGGCAAGCAAAGTAGGGCTCCGCCCAACTTCCGCTTGCTCCTTATGCTTTTCGCATAAGGACAAGACTTTATCCCGGTACAAAGTCCCCGGGTACAAATCCTCGTGGCACAAACTCCCCTGGTACAAAATCTCCCGGTATAAAATCTCCCGGTATAAAATAAAGCACGCGTTTCGTAAAGGCTGCCATCAAAAAATTACTTAAAAATTTGCTTTTCATAATAGTATCTTGCTCCTTACAGCGGATAAAAAACGGCCATTGGCCGTTCGCCCTTTATATAGATATACATCTATACCGCAAGCGGTATTTTGCTGGTGAAAAAAAAGCGGTTTACCGCCCAATTCCCAGCCCCCTTTCTTCAGGCGCTTCGCGCCTGATCTGCGCTTGCAAAGCGCCTCTTTGTTGGGCACTCAGGTATTCATTCACATCGTTATAGCCTTTGTAAAACTCACTGGCATCGATGCCGTTGATATCTGCTTGTCTCAACTTTTCTGCGGCGGTTTGTCCGGCCTTGTCGTTGTTTAAAAACAGAAATACATCTTTGTAACTTTTCAGTATTTCGATGCTCCGCCCAATCAGGGCGACTGAATTAAGGATGATCACATCGGTTTCGGGTCTGCGCAATTGCTTCAATTCTAATAGTGACAAAAAGTCCATGAAACCTTCAATTACGCAAACCGCTTGCGTGCCGTTGTGATTCTTAAGTATGGTGATATCCTTTGGCGAGGACGAGCCTTTAAACCAGTCATTACGCAATTCGTAACCGCCGGAGCGGTTCGCAAAACCGATAGCGTTATAGTTCTTACCTGCGATGGCAAAGCGAACTTCTTTACAATATGTTTTTGCCAGTGGCTGACTGATACTTCTTTTTTTGATATAGGCCACCATCGCCGGGGTTTGAAGTTCCGTTACGTCCAGTATTTCGATATGATTTTCTTTGGCAGCCGGAGATTTTGGTCCGGGTGTAAAAGTTATTATCATTTTCGCATCAGGAGAAAGATGGGTATAGCCGCTGCTCAGCAGCGGCAAAAAATCCTTTACGCTGCATTTGTATAACCGGATACCCAAATCAATCATATTACCGCCCTCACCTATGCCGAAGTCAAACCATGCGTTAAGCCGGGTGTTAACCTTAAAAGAAGCGTGACTTTCTTCATGTAATGGGGAAAGGTACCAGTAGTTATTACCCCTGATATATTGTGGTTGGTAACCGCATTTTGCCAGGTATTCGATGATCGGGATTTGCCGGGCTTCACCGCAACTCAATGTTCTCATACGCTTTAGTGTTTATTTTTGATGATTTGACGAAATCATCACTTAATATTTTGTTGTTCAATTAGTTAACTCATCATCATTTATTCATCAAATTTGTCATCAAATCATTTTGGTGGTTTTTTCTTTCATCAGCAATTGGCGTTGATGATACTTTGATGAAGTTTTGATGACTGTATTTTTTTTGATTATCAATAAATTACATTACCTGTCATCAAATCATCAGGAGTCGTTGATCTTTTCAATCACTTTGATACTCATGTTAAAGTAGCGGCCTTTCTGTGTGCTCTCATAGATAGTACCGTCCAGCCCAATCTTGTACTGGTTATAGGAGTTGGAATTGGCAGCCGGTTTCAGGTTCCACACGTTCTGTAGTACCCTGCGGATAGCGGTGGTATCATGGTTGCGGAAACCTTTTTTATTCAGCCAGTCCTGCACATCGCCCACACAAAATTTCACTTCCTCTACTTCCTTTCCGTCCGCTATTGTCAATAGTAGCCCGGCAATTTCCATCTCCAGTTTGTTCCGGTTTTGCCGGATAACTTTTTTGAGTGCGGGTGTAGCGATCTGCTGGGCGGTAAACCACATCCGGCTTTGTTTTGGCGTAGACAGCTTCCTACCTGTCAGGTAGTGAATGAGTAAAGGAATTTCCTTTTTAAGTGCGGGCAACAAGCCCTGATCTTCCTTTTCCAGTACGGGTATCTTTCGTATCCAGTACCGGGTTTCGCCGGGGTCAACCAGTACAAAATTGTCCTCGTTATTACTGCATAAAATGAACTTCCCGAAAAATTCGATTTCCTGTCTGTCCTGTCCTTTGGCCTCGGATTTGTAGAATGTGGCAGTACTTAGATTTTTCAGGCGCTCGGAGTCTTCTCGGCGTTCCAAAAAAGTTTCATCCACTCCTATGATGACCTTATGCGCCCATTCTGCGTTAAAGTTTGAACGAAAGTCCTCGTTTGTGTTGATGGTCATGTTATCCCCGAAAACCGCTTTCAGCAGATTTAAAAAAGTGGTCTTTCCTGTATTCCGCTCGGTGCTGACCAGGCAAAGGATGGGCAGCATCTGCATCGGCATTTCGAGCAGGATTTTTAAATAATCCAAACCGTATTCGAGTTGGTCGCCGAAAATATGACCCAGGTAGGCCAGCGTCCGCTCCGGCTGTCCAATCTTCGGAATATGTATAAATGGATGATACCGATTATAAAAATTGCCGATAAAGCGCTGGTAATGCAGGTGTGATGGTACAAAGCAAAAGCCATCATACTTTGGTATGCCGGACAGATAGCTCTTGCCATGATCTTGCTTAATGCACTCTACCGACCAGGGAAGGAGCAGTGTCATGCGGTCACCCGAAGCGAGGGGCTTTTGAACGATCTTGTAATAGGCCGTGCCGATTCGGAGATAAGGATATTCCTGTTCCATATTTCCCTTTATTTTCTGCGCAAACGGCGTTTAAAAACAAAATTTTCTGCTTTCTCGGCTATTTCTTTGTCGGTTAGCCTTTTATGGGACATCAGCCAGCTAACGATCTCCTTTTTAGAGAACCTGACACCACCATTAGGAAGAACAATACAGGGAATCTTTCCTGCGGATTTTAACTGGTAAAGGGTTTGGCGTGCGTAACCTGTAGTTTTCTCTGCTACTTCATAGCCGCCTATTTCATCTTCGTCACTCGGTACCGGTAGTGGTGCGGGCAAAGCTGTTGCGGATTCTTTTAAAATGGTCAACAGATCTGATACTTTAAGATCTATTACCCTGGTGTTTTCATTGATATTCATTCGACCTCCGTTTTGGTTAACGGAAGCAAAAAAATAGAACAAAATAGACCTATACGACCGATTGGGCGGTATCGTACAAACGTACTTTATGTCACGCTTGGGTACATTATGGAGTTCTATCCAAAACGTTTATTCTTTTAGGATTGATTTATATACCTCGACATAATCATCGGGTAAGGTTTTAAATCTTTCGTTCTCTAATACGACAAGTCCTTTGTTTTGACCGATCATAAAAACGGAATGCAATAATCCCCTGTGGCTTTTTTTCAAAATATCCTCCGAAAGTATTTTCCGGTCTTTAATGCAGTATTTAAGGAAACCTGCCAGCGTTTTGTCCGGTGCACCATTACGTATAATTTCGGTAAGCTCTATTTTTCCCTGCTCATTATATTTAAAAAGTGGCCCGCTTTTACTGTGCCTGTTCAGGTCATCTATTAATTTTTTAAATGCCATTTCCTTTTCTTCTATTGTTTTACCTTGCCGCCAAAAATCATAGAATGACTGCGGTTTACGCAATAATTGAAAATCCTCCTTGTCTATCTGACCAAGTGCAAAAAGTTGCTTTTGCCAGTCCTTGCTCCAAAACAGATAGAAAACAGCGTCGATATTTTTCTTGTTACCGGCCGGAAAAATCTGACCAATCAAGACGTAGCCTATAAAACAGGTAATAATAAATCCCAAAAGACTTATAGCAACAAAATATGTGCCTTTAGAATAGACACCTAAACCCAAAAACAAAAGGCCGATCAACAGAAATGACAGGCCATAGAAAACCATCAGCAGGTAGTGAAAAAAACTTACATTGATATAAAACAAGCGAAGCTTGCTAACTTCTATCGGGTCAAGACCATCAAAAGTACCCTTAACCTGCAATAAACGCTCCTGTGTCGGCAAATGATGAAAACGGCCACTAAGCTCATCCTGCCAGTTTTTAAAACTTACCGATAAAAATAATTGGACGGGCAATAGCCAAATGCCTAATACGCCAAAGGTAATAATCAGCGGCAAGCGTATTCCCGGAACCAAAAGGTAGACCAGGGTAAACGCAATTACTAAACCGATTTCAAAAAAAACCTTTTTCATATTCAAAGTTTAGGGAATTTCAACATTTCGTTTCTTTTCTTTTCGTCAACGATTTTAGCATAGATTTGGGTCATTTCGATTTTACTGTGTCCCAGCAGTTCTTTCATGGTATATATATCGATTCCAAAAGTCAGGCCAATGGTTGCAAAAGTGTGTCGGGCAGCATGGAAATGGAGGTTTTTTTTCAGACCGGCTTCCAATGCCCAGAATTTTAAGTAAACATTCACCACCTGACTTGTTGGCAAATCCCAAAACACTTTCTTATTTGTAGGATGCTTGACCACTTTTGCAATAATCATTTTTGCTTCATCGGCCAATGGTACAGTAACAATTTTCTTTGTCGTTTTTGCCGGTCGAAAAATCAGCTGTTCGTTAACAATTTCATCGTAATGCAATTTCTTAATATCCGAAAACCGCAAACCAGTAAAACAAGAAAAAATAAAAGCTTCCCTGATCTGGCTGTTTCCTCTTTTGGGAACGTAATTAGCTAAGGTTCTTACTTCTTCAATAGTGAGCGTGGTGCGCTCCGAGTCTTCCTCTTCGATAATCTTAAAACTACCAAAAGGAGAAGTTTGAATAATCCCTTTAATTACCAGTTTATTGAAATGCTGCCTAAACACGGACATATAGGCATTAGTTGTATTTCTGCTAACCTGATTAAGCAGGTAACTCTGAAACTTATCTAAAAATTCTTCATCTACTTCCTGGAATAATATGGTTCGTTTGGGGCAATACTTTCCAAGATGAATGATCAGGCATTCCAGTTTATAATTAAATTTCTTTGCAAGGCATTGATCAAGATAGTCTTGAAGATAATAATTGATCTTGGCAGGTTGCTTATAGCCATGCTCCGAGAAATTCAGTTCATCCTCTCTTTTATTACGAAGTGCTTTAATAATCTTCAGTTTTTCTTTATCAGGCTCGCTAATACGGCTTGCTGCATCAGAATAGTCTTTATCGACGTAAATCTTAAGAAACTCGTAATTGCGTTTACCTTTACCCTCACCGGTATTGGAATAGACATCCAAATAAGCACTAAATTTGCCTGTGCTTAGCTTTTTGTATCTAATAGTTACCATGACTTATTAATTACTGTTTATTTGTTACTTTTGTTACTCGTTAAACCTGAATAGTAACACCCGAGTAACAAAAATAACATAAAATAGAATAAAAAACAAAAGATTAAGGAAGCTATTAAAACATTTTTAATATTGATAATCAACACATTAACATCATTAATCTATCCCATTCTTTACGGGATTATATACTCTTAAAAGCATGGCAGGAATTTACATACATATCCCCTTTTGCAAGCAAGCTTGCCATTATTGCGATTTCCATTTTAGCACATCGTTAAAGTACAAAGATGAAATGGTGCATGCTTTGATCAGTGAGATCAAGCTGCAAAAAGGTTACCTCAACGGTGAAACCATCGAAACCATTTACTTTGGCGGCGGCACCCCATCTGTTTTGGATAGCGATCAAATCAGCAGGATCATCAACACGGTGACCGAACTCCACACCGTATCGTCTACCGCCGAAATAACCCTGGAGGCTAACCCCGATGATCTGAAACCCGACAAACTCAAAGCCCTTAGGCAAACACCCGTTAACCGTTTCAGCATAGGGATCCAGTCGTTTTTTGACGAGGACCTGGTTTGGATGAACCGTGTACACCGCGGGCAGGAAGCAGAATCATCAGTAAAACGCGCCCAGGACGCCGGTTTTGAAAACATTACGGTCGACCTCATTTACGGTTATCCTACGCTTAGCGATACCAAATGGAAGCAAAACCTTGATAAGGTATTTGAGCTTAATGTTCCGCATGTGTCTACCTATTCGATGACGGTTGAACCGCAAACTGCACTTGCAGCCTTTATCAGCAAAAAAAAACAGCCCCCCATGAATGAGCAACAAAGCGCAGAGCAATTTATAGTGCTGATGGATGCCATGCAGGCACATGGGTTTCAACATTACGAAATCTCCAACTTTTGCAAGCCCGGCCAATACTCCCGTCATAATTCAAATTACTGGAAAGGGGTAAAATATTTAGGAATTGGCCCCTCGGCGCATTCTTATAACGGCGATACACGGCAGTGGAACATCGCTAACAACGCGAAATATATGCAGGCGCTTGAAACCGGAAAACTACAGGCCGAAACCGAGGAGCTAACCGAAGAGAACCGCCTGAACGAATATATCATGACCTCATTACGCACAATCTGGGGCCTTGAACTGGTTAAGCTCAACCAGATAGCCAAAGGCGCATCAGCCGAATTACTCAAAGCTGCCGCCGAATATTTCGATAGGGAATGGATCATACAAAAAGATAATGTTATTTATCTTAGCGCAACAGGTAAACTGTATGCCGATCATATTGCAGCCGGATTATTTTTCTAAACCTTTGAGGTTTTTTACAGTCAGTACTTTGTTACAAAGCAAAATGGTTTTAAAAACTGTTTATATTTATCAAATCGCAATGTTTTATATGCCTGCAATTATGAAAAAAGTACTCATTATCGCCCTATCGTTTATAGCTATTACCATAGCCCCAAAAGCTTTCGCCCAAAAAACTGTAGGCGGTACCGTCATGTCGCCCGCTAAAAATATCGTACAAAACGCATCCGGCTCAAAAGACCATACTACGCTGGTAAACGCTATTAAATCTGCCGGTTTAGCGCCTACCCTATCAGCGGCCGGTCCGTATACTGTTTTTGCACCTACTAATGAAGCTTTTGCCCAGCTTCCTGCCGGCACCGTTGACAACCTGATGAAACCTGCAAGCAAGGCCAATCTTATTAAACTGCTTACTTATCATGTGGTGCCCGGCAAATTAACCTCGGCCGACCTGTTAACTAAAGTAAAGGAGGGCAAAGGCAAGCTGGAGCTTAACACATTGAGTGGGGGTACGCTTACTGTGATGTCGCAGGGGGCAAAACTTTACCTTGTTGACGAAAAAGGTGGCAAATCATTCATCACCATAGCCGATGTTGCCCAAAGCAACGGCGTTATCCAAGTAGTTAATTCGGTTTTGAAGCCCAATTAAGTTAGTTGCAGTTTGTAGTGGCAGAAGCAGTTAGTGGTGGCAGTTGTACAAGTGGTACACTGATTAGAGTGAGATAGCCAAAATATACTTTTTTGAATACACTCTATGAAACTGCACCGGCAACTTTCTACTGCCACTGCGGCTCCGTACTGCCACTAAAATACAACTGTCAGCACAATTTCAAAATCGGCACAAATCGTTTACATATTATTTACAAAGAATTAATTTTACTCGTTAATTAATTTGTGAAAATGAGTATAACGCTTACACCTATTGATAGTGTAGACAATATAAGCAAAGAGGATTTTGTTAACAACTACTTAAATCCGCGTAAACCGCTTATTATCCGCAAAGCTACCGAAAGCTGGCCTGCCCTGCAAAAATGGACTTTTGAATACCTGAAAGAGGTAGTTGGAGATAAAACCGTTCCGCTTTATAACAGTTCAAAGGCCGATCCTTCCAAAGCTATCAATGCATCTGCAACTGAAATGAAGTTTGGCGATTATATCGATCTTATCCAAAAACAGCCAACTGATTTAAGAATTTTCCTGTTCGACCCAATTAAACATGCCCCAAAACTGCTGGAAGATTATCGTTCGCCATCTGATTTAATGGGTGGTTTCCTGGATAAATACCCCAATATGTTTTTCGGCGGCGCCGGTTCTGTAACATTTTTACATTACGACATCGATCTTGCACACATTTTCCATACACATTTTAATGGCCGCAAACATGTAATGCTGTTCGATCAGAAATGGACCGAACGCCTATATTGCATCCCTTTTGCTACCTATGCTTTGGAAGATTATGATATTGAAAACCCCGATTTCACCAAATTTCCGGCACTTGACGGCATTGAAGGACAAGAGGCCATTTTAGAGCACGGCGATACCCTGTTTATGCCAACCGGGTACTGGCACTGGATGAAATACCTCACCGGTTCATTTTCGATATCGTTACGCGCCTGGGATAAATCATGGGCCATTAAAGCCAAAAGCTTGTATAACCTAACTGTGCAGCGCAAGTTCGATAACCTGATGAAAGCCCGCTTTAAAAAGGATTACATGGACTGGAAGGAGAGCCTGGCTATCAAACGTGCTAACAACGCCCTTGTATCAGGCAAGCCATAATATTAAGATATATTTATACTACTTTGGGGTTTATTTCGTTATTTTGAATGCTTTTAAACGAGTAAGAAACAATATTGTAACTTTATTTTAAAATAAGCGTAATCCCCCTAAAGTAATAAACTATTATGTGCTTCATTCTTAACCCGATCGATACGGTTGAAAATATTTCTCCCGAAGACTTCAAGAAGAATTATTTAGACCCTCGTCGCCCGCTGGTTATCAAAGGGCTTACCAAAAGCTGGCCTGCCGCGAAAAATGGACACCCGAATATTTAAAGCAGGTTGTGGGCAATAAAGTAGTGCCATTGTATGATAATTCAAAGGCCGATCCTTCAAAACCTATCAATTCGTCGGCAACTGAAATGCCCTTTGATGAATATATCGACCTTATCCGCAGTAAACCAACCGAGTTAAGGATTTTTTTCTTTAACATATTTAAGCAAGCGCCACAACTTTTGGATGATATCGTATTACCTAAGGACCTGATGGGGGGCTTTTTGGAAAGCATGCCCGCCATGTTTTTCGGCGGTTCAAACTCGGTTACTTTTTTACATTACGATATTGATCTTCCGCATATTTTCCATACCCATTTTGGAGGGCGTAAGCATGTGATCCTATTTGAAAACAAGTGGAAGCGCCGCCTGTACTGTATCCCCAATGCTACATATGCACTGGAGGATTATGATGTACTAAATCCTGATGTAAAAAAATTCCCGGCGCTCGACGGCGTGGAAGGCATTGAAGTTTTCCTGGAACATGGCGATACCTTGTTTATGCCAACCGGCTACTGGCACTGGATGAAATATGTTGATGGTTCATATTCCCTGAGCCTTCGCGCATGGGATGCCAGTATAAGCCGTAAAGCGGCAAGCTTGTATAACCTGGCCGTTAAAGGTGGTGTTGATAGCGCTCTAAAAATGATGTTCAAAGGCAAATATGCTAAATACCGCGAAGGACTGGCCGTTAAATGGGCTAATAGAGAGCTCGCCGCGGGGAAACCTTTTTAAAGTCGAAAGTCTTAAGTCATGATATTGAGTAGCGATGGATTTGTCCATCGCTATTTTGTTTTATACCCAAGACCGTGTCTTCACAACCGGCTTGTTTATCAAATACTCCCGAAAACGTGTATATGAGATACAATCTACCACCGCTCCAGGCCCAAAAGCTTTTTACCCAGATCGCTAAGCTCAGCTACCGGATTTTGCTTTTCCCGTTCCAGCGGATCACCCGGAAAAGCGTAGCCCTGCATGGCTTCGCGGCTTTGCCAACTGTTAATGCGCCATTTTCTCAGCTCCTCATTGTCTTCCTGGGCGGGCATCATGGATATATACTGCGCTATACGCACTTTATCTGCACTGGTATTAGGTCTTATGCCATGCGGTTGCAAACTATTAAATATCAACAGATCACCTGCTTCCAGTTTTACTTTTACGGTTTCAAAACCGGTGATATCAGGTTTATAATGATCCCTATCTTCTGGTTGAGTTAATTTCCAGGTATCGTATGTACGATATAGTTCCGGGATGCATTGAAAACCACCCATGTTTTCATCAGTCTGATCGGCGAGGGCCAGTACGCCCTGCACATTTTGAGGTTTGGTTTCCGGGTCATAATCCCAATGAATAAAACCTTTATATTCAAAGCCAGGCCTTAGCGGAAAATTCAGATTGGCCCGGTCAATAGTTACCCATAGTTTTTCGGTACCCCAGATATCTGTAAAAGCCGCATGTACTTTAGGATATTGCCGGTTATCCCACATAAACTGCTGATTATAAATTTCAACCATGCCGGTATTGTTCAACTCGCTCATTTGCATTTGGGCATTGGGCTTTTTATACCAGGTAGTGATATCATTGGCATCCTTATCTTCATATTGCCACAGATAATTAGCTAATTTTTCAACCTGCTCTTTAGGTACCGCATTTTTGATGATCACATAACCATTCTCTATCCAAAATTGCCAATCGGCCTCGCTAAGCACTTTCAGCGATGCATTGTTTTTACGTTCATTCAGGCGGATCTGGCTTGATTTAGCGGTTGACGGATTACCAGGGATCTCTTTATGTGCATTCGCCAGCGTGGTTGCCATGGTCATGGCTGCGTTTTCGGTCTTCATCATTTTCTTTTTGATTTATAACTCAAATTTAGGTTGGCATGGAAGATGGATTATCCTGTACAATGACCAAAATTTGCTCTGCATTGATCACTTTGTTTATCTTTACTAAAACTTAATGCTCAATATAGCATGGATAAGATCCAGTTAGAGAAGATCAATTTTGAACCTGGCAAATCGTTCAAACTCTTTTCACCCCGGCTTCGCAACACTTTTCTGTGGCATTATCACCCCGAATACGAATTGGTTTATGTTGAGGCCGATGCAGGGATCAGGCACGTAGGTTCACACATTTCCGGCTACACCCAGCATGACCTGGTGCTTATTGGCAGTAACCTTCCCCACCTCAACTTCGATTACCGGCTGCGGAGCGAATACCATCAGATAGTGGTGCAGCTAAAAGAAGATTTCATGGGAACGGCAATAGGCATCACTCCCGAATTTTCGACCATCGGGCAGCTTTTCAAAAAAGCCGCCAACGGTATTGCTTTTTATGGAGATACCAGGACTACGGCAGTGCGAAAACTGAAACTTTTACCGGGGATGGATTCTTTTCAGCAATTAATGGGTTTGATGGAGATCTTTAATATCCTGGCTGGTTCAAAAGAATTTACGATTTTAAACAATGACGAGCCGAACCTGCAGTTTTTTTTAAAAGATAAGATCAGGATGGGGGCTATTTATGAATATATCGGCAGTAATTACAATCTTAAACCCGATGTAAATGTAGTGGCGGCTAAAGTGAACTTTACTACAGCGGCTTTTTGCCGCTATTTTAAAAAACAAACTAAAATGACCTTCACCGATTTCGTGAACCAATACCGTGTTGATGTAGCCAAAAACCTGCTCATGCAGGATAAAAACGTTACTGAAACCTGTTACGCTGTAGGATTTGAAAGCTTATCATATTTTAATAAACTCTTTAATAAAATAGTTGGAAAAAATCCCTCCGATTTTAAGCGGAACTGGTTTGCTAAGGATTGATCGGGAATAACGTTTGTAAAATATTGCCACCCAAATTATTCAGCCTGATTTTTTATAGTAATCCTTAACCACATCGGGCAAAAGATGCAGGTATAAGTCAGGCTCTTCCCTGAGTTTTGCCGCTGGTACCGGTACAATTTTACAGGGTTCTTCATAAATAACGCTTTCACAATCCAGGAACCGCCCCATATAAGCGCCATAGGCCTCGGATGCAAATATAACATCAATAGGCGGCAGCTTTTTTTTAAGATAGCTGGCCCAAAGTCTCGACATATTTTCTATCGAGTCGGCCGCACCCGGCAGCATAGCTTCATCGTAGCTTAACAATATAGGCTTAACCTTGTCATAACCTGCGTAAGTTTTTTCCAGCCAGTCAAGCCGCACATCACCTGCAATTGGCTCATCGTCGCTGGCACCGATAACTACTATTAGCTCATCACAGTGTTCAAGGGCATAACTTATCAAAGTCATATGTCCAATATGCAACGGCAAAAACTTCCCAATGATCAAACCTCTTTTCATGCAGTATCTTTTTGAGATCCGAAATTGCAAACCCTCCTTTAAGAGAGGTGTGTTGAAATGTGCGTGCGTGTCGTCCATTAAGTGAATAAACACACCCCTCCTCCCCTCTCAAGAGGGGAATCGCGCATTCCCTGCGCTTCTGAATCTCTACATTATTCTCCTAATCTCTTGTCTCCAATCACTAATCTCTCTACGAAGTGTGGTCACAAACTATCTTCCACTCACCCTTAATTTTCCTAAACCATAGCGTAAAATAGCCGCCTGGCGTATCTTTTTCACGGGTTAGTTTCCATCCACCCAAAACAAAAGCATTGGTTGCATCCAATACCTTTAGCTGTATGATATTAAAGCTAAGCTGCCCCATGGCAGCCTTATCCGGATAAGTTTGTTTGTAATGATCAAGTGTTGTTTGCCAGCCGTAAGCTGGCGCCGTTTTTCCTACAAAAACCAGCGAATCTGATTTCCAGTAAGTTTGCATAAACGCCTCAATATCGCCCCGGTTCCAGGCCTCCTCTTGTGTATGCATTACTTTCAAAATGGCTTGCCTGTTCTGCGCAAAGCAGCATGTGGCAGCAAGCATACACACAAAACCCAGCAATATTATTTTCATATAATAAAGGTATACAATTTTCTGATTCACGATTTGCCCGATTAACAGATTACCTGTTGTTATATCGGCAAAGTAAATCCATTAATCCTAAAAATGACTAAAATCATGGTTCAAACAAAAAATAAAATCCAACTTAATACAGTATATTTGGTTTTCATCGTCAGTAAAAAAACAAATTAACTATGAGAAATCAGGTATTAAGCTTCGGCGAAGTTTTATGGGATGCTTTTGGCGACGGAAAAAAAGCTGGTGGCGCACCCATGAACGTAGCCCGGCATCTGGTACAGCAGGGTGTAAAAACAGCGTTTGCGAGCTCTGTGGGTATGGATAACTCGGGCGATGCACTGATAGGCTTTTTAAAAAGCAGTGACCTGTATTCGGACCTGATTCAGCAGGACGATGAATTTCCAACCTGTGAGGTTACCGTACAGCTTGATGAAAACAATACCGCTACCTATATTATTCCACAACCCGTTTCATGGGATAACATACAACCATCGGCTGCACTCACTAAAGCAGCCAAGGCAGCCAGGGCCATTGTGTTTGGCAGTTTGGCTTGCCGTACCGCTACTACCCGCGAAACATTGTTAAACCTGCTTGATGAAACCCCGGCGCTAAAAATATTTGATGTAAATCTTCGCCCGCCGCATTACACCCTGTCAACTATTGAAACATTGGTGGCCCGGGCCGACGTAGTGAAAATGAACGAGGAAGAAGCCAACCTGCTCATCGGTGGAAGTAGTGCTTCCCTGCGCGATCAAATTGGCGAGTTCCGTTCCAAATACCATAGCCAAACCATTTGCGTAACCCGCGGCGAGCATGGTGCACTGGTATGGCACGACCATGAATTTTATGACAGTCCCGGCTGCCCGGTAAAAGTTGCCGACACCGTAGGCGCCGGCGATGCTTTCCTGGCAACATTTGTATCCGGCCTCCTTTCGGGAAAACCCATGCAGCAGGTGGTAGATAAAGCGTGCTCCGTTGGCTCATACGTAGCCAGCCAGCGAGGCGCTAACCCGGTATACCCGGCTGAGCTCCTGAATAGTTTGGCTTACATTTAATTTCGGATTTGGGAATTAGGATTTCGGATTTGGTTTAACAGGCTATTGCTGCTATTAAAAATAAATCCGAAATCGGATATCCGAAATCAAAAATCTAATTGTCATACTTAACTAACAATTTATTTTATCACTTCCGCAGCGAAACTTTTCCTAAAAATATTCCGTTCCTTTATGTACAGAAAGGACAAAATATGCGCGGTTTTGGATTTTCCAAATTTAAGCCCAACCAAATCCCTAAAGGCGGATTTGACGAATTGTTAAAATTATTCCTCGAGTTGCTCAACTATACATCGGGCGATGCAGGCGAAGCTTTAGCCTGGCTTAACGAACTCGATAAACAATATAACCTTACCAACGATGATTATGGCATGGGCGATTTCATCGATGAACTAAAGCAAAAGGGTTATCTCGACGAAAATAATGAGAATGGCGAGTTCCGGATTACGGCAAAAACTGAGCAAAGCATCAGGCAATCCGCTCTGGAAGAGATCTTCGGCAAGCTAAAAAAATCAGGCAAAGGCAACCACCGCTCGCCGCAATCAGGCCAGGGCGATGAAAAAAATGCCGAACGCCGCGAGTTTGAGTTTGGCGACAGCCTTGATCAGATAGACATGACCCAGTCTATCCACAACGCCCAGGTTAATCACGGTATAGGCGATTTCATGATGACCGAACGCGATCTTGAGGTAGAGGAAATGGACTACAAAACCCTTACTTCAACTGTGCTCATGATCGATATTTCGCACTCCATGATTCTTTATGGCGAAGACAGGATCACTCCGGCCAAAAAAGTAGCTATGGCCCTTGCCGAACTGATCCGCACCAAATATCCTAAGGACACGTTGGATATTGTTGTATTTGGGAACGATGCATGGCCAATAACCTTGCAGGATTTACCTTACTTGCAGGTTGGCCCATATCATACCAATACCTATGCAGGTTTGGAGCTGGCTACCGATCTGCTCCGCCGCCGTAAAACGCACAATAAACAAATTTTCATGATTACGGATGGTAAGCCAACCTGCTTAAAGGAAGGCACCAGGTATTATAAAAACAGCATTGGTTTGGATAGGAAAGTGGTTAACAAAACCCTTAATATGGCTGCCCAATGTAAGCGGTTAAAAATACCTATTACCACATTTATGATAGCTAAAGACCCTTATTTGCAGCAGTTTGTTCGTAAATTCACAGAAACAAACGGAGGCAAAGCCTTTTACAGTTCCCTGAACGGTCTTGGTGAGTACATTTTTGAGGATTATATCAGAAACAGAAGAAGGACTGTGAGGTAAATTATTATTTGAAAATTAGTCAATTTGATAATTTGAAGATGTTTTGATACGTCCATTTTCAAATTATCAAATTGTCAAATTCCTTAATTGAAAACATGAGTAAATTATTAGATATAAAAACCCTCGGCCAGCTAAAGCAAACAGGCTACAAGAGCCGTTCGGTTAAAGACGAATTGCGTGCCAACCTTATTGAACAGCTTAAAAAGCGCGAAGGCGGCTTTGAAGGCATCATCGGTTTTGAAGATACTGTGATCCCTGATCTGCAAACTGCTATCCTGTCACGTCACAACATTTTACTGTTAGGCTTACGCGGCCAGGCTAAAACCCGTATTGCACGCTTGCTGGTTAACCTGCTTGATGAGTATATCCCATATATTGAAGGATCAGAGTTATTTGATGACCCGTACAACCCCATATCGTGGTTTGGTCATAGCATCATAACCGACAAAGGAGATGATACCCCCATCGGCTGGATCCACCGCTCTGAGCGTTATACCGAAAAATTGGCCACCCCTGACGTTACCGTAGCTGATTTAATTGGTGATGTTGATCCAATCAAAGCTGCCACCTTAAAATTAACCTATTCGGACGAGCGTGTAATCCACTTCGGCTTGATCCCACGTGCACACCGCGGCATTTTCGTGATCAATGAGCTGCCCGACTTGCAGGCCCGGATCCAGGTATCGCTGTTCAACATACTGCAGGAAAAAGATATCCAGATCCGTGGTTTTAAATTACGCTTACCACTGGATATCCAGTTTGTGTTTACCGCCAACCCTGAAGATTATACCAACCGTGGTTCGATAGTTACACCGCTTAAAGACCGTATTGAGAGCCAGATTTTAACACATTATCCACGTTCGGTTGAAATTTCGCGTAAGATCACCCAACAGGAAGCATCCCTTACCGATGATCAGCGTATCGCTATTGAGGCTGATGGTTTAGTTAAGAACCTGGTTGAGCAAATTGCTTTTGAAGCCCGTAACTCCGAGTATATCGACAAAAAATCGGGTGTATCAGCGCGTTTAACCATTTCGGCCTATGAAAACCTGATCAGTAATGCCGAACGCAGGATGATCATCAACCACGAAAAAACTACCTTTGTACGTATCACCGACTTTTTAGGCGTGATCCCTGCCATCACCGGTAAAATTGAGCTGGTTTATGAGGGTGAACTGGAGGGACCAGGCAAAGTGGCCAATATCCTGATAGGTAAAGCCATCAAAAGCTTACTGCTATCGTTTTTCCCTGACCCGGAAAAGGCTAAGAAAGCCAAAGCCCCTAACCCATATGCAGCTATCATTAACTGGTTTGGCGATGGCAACAATGTAGCTTTGGTTGATGATATGCCCATGCAGGAATACAAAAAAGCGTTGGAAGAAGTTGTGGGGTTGAAAGACCTTGTAAAAAAGATCCACCCGCGTTTGGGCGAAAGCCAGCAATTGCTGCTGATGGAATTTGTACTTCACGGCCTGTCGGAATTTTCACAATTGAACAAAGGTTTCCTGGATAATGGCTTCGCGTTTTCGGATATGTTTAACAGTTTATTTAACTTGCAGCCCGATGACGATGACCTTGACATTGACGACGACCGATACTAAAATATATGGCGCTATATGATTTTTAAAGCGCTAAGCATATTGTTCTGGATCATAATTGAGCTGCTGGCCGACCGGTATGTTTTATATGGCATCCGTGGCGCGTTCAAAAAATGGCGAGTGCTTCAATCAAAAGCATTCGCCATTTTTTTTTGGGGCTTTTCGGCCTTGTGTGTGGCCGCGCTTTTAACTGCCGGTTATATTACCATAGCAGGTACGGGTGTACGCGCTGCCTGTTTGCTGGTAACATTTATCCTGCTCATCTGTAAATTTACTTTTATACCATTCATTTTTGCCGATGATATCAGGCGAAAAATTGCGCTGAAAAGGAAAAAAACTGATACCTCAGTTCCTCTCTCAACTGCTCCTGCCGCTGCTACTAATATTGATGCCATTCCCCGTTCCGAGTTTCTTTTAAAAGCAGGCTTGCTTGCCGCAACCGTTCCCCTGGCCGCTATAAAAAAGGCCATGCCCAAAGGTTCGTATGATTATCATGTACTGTATCAAACTATGTATCTGCCTAATCTGCCAAAGGCCTTTGATGGCTTAAGGATCGGGCAGATCTCGGATATTCATTCAGGCAGCTTTTATAATAAAAAAGCGGTGCTCGGTGGTGTTGAAATGCTGTTGAAAGAAAAACCCGACCTGATATTTTTTACCGGCGACCTGGTTAACGATGAAGCATCGGAAATGACCAGCTACCAGGACATTTTCACTAACGTAAAAGCCCCCCTTGGTGTTTTTTCAACACTGGGTAACCATGATTATGGCGACTATGGCGACTGGAACTCCCCGGCGGATAAAAAGAAAAATCATGATGACTTGATAACCACCCATAAAAACATGGGCTGGAACCTGCTCAGGAACGAAAATCGCCGTCTAAAAATCAACGGAGAAGAAATAGGGATCTTAGGTATTGAAAACTGGAGCGAATACAGCCGCTTCCCCAAATACGGGCGTATGGACCTGGCCGTAAAAAACACAGATGACCTGCCGGTAAAGCTCCTGCTCTCGCACGATCCATCGCATTGGCGGGCCGAGGTATTACCTAAATACCCACAAATTGATGCTATGTTTGCCGGGCATACCCATGGCATGCAATTTGGCGTACGTACCCCACATTTTCAATGTAGCCCTATAAAATATGTTTATAATGAATGGGCTGGTCATTATCAGGAAAACAAACAACAATTATATGTAAATGTAGGTTTTGGTTTTGTTGGTTTAACCGGCAGGGTTGGAATATTGCCGGAGATTACGATATTTACATTAAAAGCAGGCCGCGATCCCTCATTACCAATTTCCTAAAAGATCCAGGCAGAAGCTGCTATCCTTTTACCGATGAAGAAATTATTACAGTCTGTATTAGATTTTCTGCTCTTCAGTAATATTTTCATGTCGCTTTGTGCTGTAGCACAGGCCTTGTTAACCTTTCACTTAATAGGATCAAAACCAGTGTTCCCTGTTTTGGGCTTGTTATTCACTTCAACACTGGGTATTTACAATTTTTGTATTCTCATCACCCGTCCAACTAAACCACAACGGTCGCCTTATAAAAGGGTACGCTGGTTTTTTGCACATTATCGGCTTATGGTAACATTTACCATCGTGTCGCTACTATCGTTGGTCCCGCTTTTCTTTATCATCACTACCGAATCAAAGATCCTGCTCATATTTCTCAGTGTTTTATCATTTGGCTACGGTTTACCCTTGTTTAGTGTAGGCGATCATAAATTTGGTTTAAGAAATATCCCCGGTTTAAAACCGTTTTTAATAACCCTGGTATGGACAATGAGCTGTGTACTGTTCCCGGTATTGGAATCAATGCATAATCACCTAACCGATATCAGCATGCGCGATACTACTATACTCATAGCTAAACGCTTTTTGTTTATAGGTGCGCTTACAATACCTTTCGATATCAGGGACCTTTTCGACGACCGTAAAGTGGGCCTTAAGACCATCCCGGTAGTTTGGGGTGAAAAAAATGCTTATCTGTTTTGCCAGGTATTGCTCACCGGCTACATTGTACTTATGTTCCTGTTCAGGCAAAATGGCTTTAGCCTTGATTTCTTTGCACTCACACTTACCATGTTCCTTACCGGATGGCTCATCTTCAGATCGGCCTGGGAAAAGAATGAGTACTATTACTTTTTTTATATGGATGGGGTGCTGATTTTACAGTATGTTATTGTAGTAGCCTTTAACGCCCTCAAATACTTTTTTCGTTAAAGCATGGCGGCCAATTATAACAACTCTGCATGGTTTTATGATCGGCTTTCAAGATTGGTATATGGGCGGGCATTAATAAACACGCAGGTATATTTATTGGGTTTTATCCCGCCTAAAAGTAAAATCCTGATAGCAGGCGGCGGCACCGGCTGGATATTAGAAGAACTCACCAAAATACATCCTTCGGGTTTAGATATTACCTATGTGGAAATCTCGGCTAATATGACTGAGCTCTCGCAAAAAAGGCAAACCGGCCAAAACACAGTTGCCTTTGTTAACGATGCTGTTGAAAACGTTGAACTTACTGCCGGCTTTGATGTGGTTATCACGCCCTTCTTGTTCGATAACTTTGTGGATAAAACGGTTGATAATGTTTTTAATCATTTGCACAACCCGCTCAAACCCGGTGGCCTCTGGCTCAATGCCGATTTTCAGCTTACCGGCCGCTGGTGGCAAAACGTGTTACTCAAAAGCATGTTTGTTTTTTTCAGGTTGCTTTGCGGGATAGAAGCAAGTAAGCTGCCAGCTATCGAAAAACATTTTGATGCTGCGGGATACAATGTGATTGGGGATAAAACATTTTTTGGGGATTTTATTGTAGGGAGGGTATATAGGAAACTATCATATTAAAATTGTCGTTGCGAGGAATAGCACGGGCAAAAGCGCCAGAGGCGACGCGGCAATCTCGTATCTATACAGGTCGGACATGCATTAGATACGAGATTGCCGCGCTTCGCTGGCAATGACATATTTTCAAAAAAGCCTATTTACAGACCTACAAACTGCCCACTTAAAGCAGCAAACTGAAGACTACTGATTATAAACAAACTTATATCCTATCCCCCTTACAGTTTGCAGGTACTGCGGCGAATCGGCATTGGTTTCAATTTTTTTACGCAAGCGAACGATGTGCATGTCCAGGGTGCGGGTATTTACATCGGCGTTGTAGCCCCAAACTTCCATCATTAGTTCTTCGCGGTTGATAACCTTGTTTTTGTTTTTGAGGAAATAAAGCAGGATCCTGTTTTCGAGGATAGTTAGCTCTATCTTACGGCCATCGCGGATAAGGAGGTGCGTGTTAGGCAGGTGCTCCATGTTGGCAAAACGGTACGATTCGGGCTTTTCGCTGTTAAGAGAAAACTTGATCTTGTTTTCAATCAGGGCCACCAATACGTCCATGTTATATGGTTTGGTGATATAGTCAGATACCCCAAAGTTATAGGCTTCTATCTTGTCAACATCCTGCGCCTTAGCGGTCATCATAATGATGAGTTTATCGAACCCTTTTTCGCGGATATTACCGCAAACCTCCGAGCCCGGTTTGCCGGGCAGCATCCAGTCTAACAGTACAATATCAGGCTGCTCGGCCAATATCATGGTTTCGGCTTCATTGCCATTACCGGCTTCCAGTACCTTGTACCCCTCTGATTGCAAACGCTCTGAAACCAGGAAACGCAGGTTCTCGTCATCTTCAACCAGCGCAATTTTAATTTCTTTGTTCATATCTTAATTTTCGTATGGAAGCGTAACTATAAATTCCGAACCTTCGTTAACCTTACTGTAAACGGTTATATCACCGTTCATAAAATTAACCAGTTCTTTACAAAATGCCAAACCCAGGCCAACGCTCCCGTTTTGATTGTATTGGTTTTCTATTCTGTAAAACTTCTTAAAAACGTTATTCAGTTCATTTTTTGGTATCCCTATCCCCTTGTCTGCAAACGAAAACACAATATTGCGCTTTTCCTGTGAAATATTGATGAACAACTCCTTTTGCTGAGGGTGCGAATACTTGTATGCATTTTCAATAAGATTTTGAAAAACACTCCCTAATAATACAGGATCAGTATAAAAAGTTTCAACCCTGTTGATTTTAAATTTAATATTAAAATCAGCATACTTTATTTTAAAGGTATCAATATACCGGCCAATAAAGCTCTCTATATCAATTTCTTCCTCTTTTAAAGTAATGGATTTATTTTCAATCTGCGTAAAGGAAAGCAGCTTATTCATGAGCTCGTTGAGCTTATCAGCTTCCTCATCTAATATTTTGCCATAATGACGGCGCTGCCTTTCGGTAAGTTCGCCATCGCCGCGCAAATTTGAGCCGGCTATTTTGATTACGCTTACTGGTGTTTTAAACTCGTGGGTAAAGTTGTTGATAAAATCATACTGAAGCTTGAACAGTTTCATATTCACGTTCAGATTACGGTATATAAGCCAGCCTATCAGCATTAAAAACAGGGTCATTAATAATACAATAGCTCCGATGGGCATAAAGCGGCGATTAATTTCGGCAGTTAAGTAGCCCTGTGCCGAACTAAAGAACAGCTTGTAATCAGAAAAAGCAACAGGTAATGACACCTCGGTTATCAGTTTATCGCCCTCACTGTCAATAGGGTCATATACAACGGGTTGAATGGATACATTTTCGTACAGCTCGGGATGCGTATTTTTCACCTTGATCAGGTACGGGTCGAGGTAAAAGGTCATCATGTTTTGCTTGTATGAAGCTCCTTTGCTGTTACCCAACATTTGCATGTCACGATAGATACGTACATCCTCGCGCCTGAGAACATTGGTATAACTGATCTTGTCGGGTTTCACATCCCAAAAAGCTTTAAAAAGTTCATCCTGACTTGATACGCGTGATGTATCTGAAAAGGCTATATAATTACTTAATTTAATAGCCATCTCTCTGAAATCATCTTCATTGACTGTTCTCCGCTGCTCGGCCCCGTACACCTTGTCATTAACGTGCCAATACTGATAAACAGCCTTAGCGGCTATGTTCAAATTATTTTTGCGTACGGTCATCGTAGTTTTGCCGCCAATGAGGGCATCATAAAAGATAACCCGGCGCACAAAATTATAATCATGAAAAACAGAGGCCGCATATTTACCTGCCGATGCCGAATCAAGAAAACCCTGATAGGAGGTTATTTCAGGGATCTTATTCTGAAAAAACTCATAATACGGTTTAATGGTTTGTTCCAGTACCTCAACCTTTTTTGAGGAAAACTCATTTTCAACATACTTTGCGGTGAGGTTATAAGATATAAACAGGGCTACCACAAAAGTTATGGAAATGAACACCAGGAAAATGGTGATCAGCGTAAAGTTTTGCCGGTAAGCGTTTTTCTGTAATGCCATGTCGGCTTATGGTTTAACCCGCATATTCTTATCCAAAAACTTTTCTATTTCGGCATACATTTCCATACGGTTATGTTCGCTCCTGAAATATGCACGTTCATTGGGTTTTAAAAAATATTTCACATCAACGTTACGTTTACGCAGCTCGCGTACAAACTGGTTAAGCTCGCTGATATTAGCCCGCTGATCTTTGGCACCCTGGAATATAATTAGAGGAACCTTAATTTTATCGGTATGAAAAACAGGCGATATCGCCCTCAACTGATCTGCGTCAGTTTCGGGGTTGCCAACCATTTCGTAAGTCATTTTTAAATAAGGTTTAACAAATGGTGGTGCATCTTTAATATAGGTAAAAAAGTTAATAAGCCCGTATTGTACTACAGCACAACTATATAACTCGGGATGAAAAGACACACCATAAAGCGCTGAAAAACCGCCAAAACGCCCGCCAAAAATGGCAATCTTTTTAGGGTTTGCAACTTTAGTATCAATAAGCCAGTGTACCCCATCGGTAATATCATCTTGAATTTTGCCGCCTACTTGTTTATATCCCGCACTTCGGAAGGCCTTGCCATAGCCTGTTGATCCGCGGTAATTAACCTGGAACACGGCATACCCACGATTGGCTAAAAACTGCACCTGGTCATCATATCCCCAGGTATCACGCCCCCATGGGCCATCGTGCGGCATAACTACTACAGGGTAGTTTTCATTTTTATCGCCCCTTGGTAAGGTTAAATAACCATTAATCAGCAAGCCATCGCGCGCATGGTATGATATAGGTTTCATGGCGCATAATTCGGCAGGTACAAGGCTTGAGTTGATATCGCTTAGCTTGGTTAACTTGCCACTGTTTTTTTCAAAAAGATAGTATGAACCGGGATTACGGTCGGTATAAGTGTTGAGGATAAATTTATTCTCGGAGCTGTCGCGGTCAACCACTCTGATCTCATTACCCTTAAGCTGTTGCTGAATGGTTTGGTACATCTGCTCAACATCAGGTGCCAGAAAATGCTTACGCGGCATTGATTCGTCCCAGCCGGTAAATTCTATCCGGTGTTTATTTTTCGAATACTCAAAACTGGTGATATCCGCTTTGCTGCAGCTAAAAATCGTCCGCTCTTCTTTACCATCTTCCGCATTAATCTCAACCAGGGCCATCTTATCGCGGTTTACGTTTGATAACGCATAGAAATAATTTTTTATACCTGTAAAAGCTATAGGCCTTACTGCATTCTTAAAATTATTTTCGATTATAGGCTTAAAGGGCTTATCCTCATCGGGGCGAAATAAGATGGTTTCGTTAACCCCGTCTGATGCCCTTTCCAGCCTGATCCTGCCGTCGGCATCTGCAAACCACTCAGTAATATTACCCGGGTTAAGCAGGTAAGTCTTCATTTCGCCGGTTTTTACGTTGAGGCGGTAAACATCAAAGTTACCCGGATCACGCTCATTAGTTTTAATAGTGATGATATCTGGCTGCTGCCGGTTACGGTTAACCAGGCCAATCCTCACATTACCGAACGATAATATAATCCGGCTTTTATTGGTAGCCACATCAAAAGCATACATCTTAACCGAATCGGTAGCGATAAGATCCTGCGAAAAAACAAGCTGGTTATTGTATGTCCAAAAATAATCACCTCTGATTGAATAGTCCTCAAATTGAGTAACCATTCGTTCCTTACCATCGGCTAATGACTGTATAAATATGTTCTGCTTATCTTTAAATGGCTTAAGGTATGAAACATATTTACCATCGGGCGAAATTCGGTAAAAGCTCCTTTCGGGTGTTTTAAAAAAGTCAATAATAGGTATCTGCCTTACTTTACTCCTGTTGCAGGAAAAGAAGACGATAATGCAACTCACAATAAGAAAAAATCTAACCCGGCTCAACATAGCTACAAATACCCCATTTTATTCACGTACTCAAATTAGATAAATAAGTTCGATGTTATCAAGATGTCACTACAATTTTACCCTTATATACCGTTATATAAATAATATGGCAAACCGGCTTAAGCAATCCTATTAATTGATTATTTTTGAACAGATGAGGGCTTTATATATTGTTATTATTATTGCTTTTTGCTTTAGCAGCAGGCTGCTTGCACAGGACAATGAACTGCTGTTGGCCAGGCAATACAATGCTAACGGCGAACCGCAAAAAGCACTCGAAATTTATCAAAAGTTATACAAGCAAAACAACGAGAATTACTATAGCGTATACGTAAATACACTGCTCAATCTTAAAAAATTTGATGATGCCGAAAGCGTCACCAAAAAACTGATCCGCCGCCATCCTGATGACCACCAGTATGCTATAATGCTGGGTAACATTTATACACAGGGGGGCAATATGGCCAAAGCTGACGCTATTTATGACGACCTGATCAAAAACCTCCCGGCCGACCAGGGTGAAATAGCTGCCCTGGCATCCCAGTTTTACCAAAGCGCTAATATTGATTATGCAATTAAAATTTTTCAGCAAGGACGGAAATTGCTCAAAAATGATAACATGTTTACTTATGAGCTTATTAACCTTTACCGTTTTAAGCGCGACAAAATATCATTAACCGATGAATACCTGAACTTTTTACCTCAAAACCCCAACTTTATAAACCAGGCCGAGAATGCTTTTTCAAATGTATACGAGGGTAGCGCTGATTATGATATGCTTAAAACAGCTTTACTGAGACGCATTCAGAAAGATCCGCAGCAAACCATTTATGCCGATCTGCTTACCTGGCAATACCTGCAGCAAAAAGAATTTGATCTGGCCCTTAACCAGGCACTGGCCCTGAGCCGCAGACAAAATGACGATGGTAACAGCATCTATGATCTCTGCCGTACCTTCATTGCCAATGAGGCTTATGACGAAGCCATCCGCGGATATGAATACATTATCAGTAAAGGGAAAACAACCTCCCTATACATCCTCTCAAAGATTGAGCTGATCAACACCAAAAACCTGAAAGTAACATCGGGCAAATACCTACCCGAAGATTTGCTTGGACTTGAAAAAGATTATAACGACTTGCTCACCGAATTTGGCCGTAACAGCAGTACCGCCTTTGCCATGCAGAAGCTGGCCAATCTGCAAGCTTTTAAGCTTCACAAGCTTAAGGACGCCCCAAAATTATTGGAAGAAACTACCAGGTTAAATGATATCAGGCCAAACCTTTTAGCCGATTGCAAGCTTGATTTAGGCGATATTTACCTGCTTAACAACCAACCCTGGGAGGCCACACTGCTTTACAGCCAGGTTGAGAAAGATTTCCCAGCTACTGCCATCGGGCAGGATGCCTTATTCAGAAATGCTAAAATGGCTTATTATACCGGAGATTTCACCTGGGCAAAGGGACAGTTGGATGTGCTGAAAGTTGCTACATCGCAATTAATAGCAAATGATGCACTTAACCTATTGCTGCTGATCCAGGATAATCTTGCTGCCGATAGCAGCGGGGCGGCGCTTAAAGTGTACGCCCGGGCCGATTTGCAGATTTTTGCTCAAAATCCCGAAAAGGCAGTAATGATATTAGACAGTATTGGCAAAAAGTTCCCGAACAATGCTTTAGATGATGATATCATGATGTCAAAATCTCGCATCCTGATCCAGCAGAAGGATTATGCCGGCGCGGTACCCCTTCTGAAAAAAATACTTGAAGAACATCCCGCCGACCTTTGGGCTGACGATGCCGTATTTATGTTAGGCGATATTTATGAAAACAGGCTAAACGATAAAACCACTGCCAGGAACTACTACCAGAAAATCATAACCGATTATCCCGGCAGCCTCTGGATCAACGAAGCCCGTAAACGCTTCAGGCTCTTAAGAGGCGATAAACCGGATGCGTCCTGATAGGTCATTGTTTCATTGCGTAATTAGGTCATTGCTTAGCAAAGGGAGTTTACTTTTACGCCTGACCAATGACAAAATGACCAAATGACTTAATGACCTAAATCGAAAATGATTATTTTTGAAGATGATTGTATACAACGATACCATAATAATTGACGAAACCATTCATGACGAATGGCTTAACTATATCAAAACCATCCATATTCCGGCTATCATGGCTACCGGACATTTCAGCTCGTACCGCATCCTGACTGTTATTGATTCGCCTAACGAAGGGGTTACCTACTGTATTCAATACAATGCTGATAGCATTGAGCATTTTCAGCAGTTTTACATGAACCACCTGCACAAATTTCAGGCTACCCACCAGGAAAAATTTAACGAAAAATTTGTGATGTTCAATACCCTGATGGAAGAGGTGGAATAAATTAATTGTGCCAGAGGTGCAGGACGTTGAAGTTGTGTACCTCTGGCACACACTAACAATTTGATTATTTATTTTCTACAAACCTTTTGCATCTCTGGTGCTGACCGTCCTATGGCGAGTTTTATTCTTCAAGAGCTCCAGGTATCATTAAAAGAATCAAAAATATGGCTGCCAGTGTCACAATTAGACAAATCAGACCGGCAAGCAATGCACGCCATATGGTAAAAATTTCACCTCCAGTGGCAAAATGTTCCTTCATTTGTTCGCCCTGGAACTTTTGTACAAGCAGGAAAGTCCCCCAGGCATAAGCCAATGGAAATATAAATCTTGGAAACCGCTCTGTATTTGAAGTAATAACAGCCAGGCCAATAATTGCGATCAATGCGACAACGGCAATTATCCATGTTGTGGTTGATTTATCTTTCTCGTTAAACGCTTTGTAGTTCTGAGATACCAAATACCCCGCGGCTAATGGCCCGAATATAAATGTTGCTACCCTGATTGAGTTAAGGGTGTATATTTTAGGTTTCTCTTCTTCAAGTTGCTCTACAGCCTGGCTATATGGAATCATGAAAGGTTTAAATTAATTAAGCTATTTAAATAAAAAAGCACCACTCCGAGATACGAAGCAATCCCCCCATTAGCAGACCCGCCCTGTATAGTTTGCGATTGCTTCGTACCTCGCAATGACATCTTTAAACAGCTTCTAAGATAGCATTTCAAATTAAATATACCTATCCTACTTCGCAAACATCACCTTCATAGCAATTACCTGCTTTATACAACGCGCAGGTTTCTTTTCATCCTGAACAATGATGCGGAACGGCCCATCGGCAGGGGCCAGGGGCTGGCCATCGATTTTATCAGCAAGAATGATCACGCGGTCGGTAAAACCTTTGTCCAGTTCGGCAAGGGCAAAAAGTACCTGGTAGCCGTCACTGGCTTCAACTAAAAGATATTTGACCAGGTTTTTACCATGTAAGTCGGCGCCCAGGGTAACACCTGCTTTAGTCAGTATTTCGGATACAATTACGCCCGAATAGATGTGGGCTTTTCCGTCCTTGTCCTTACGGGTAACGGAGGTTTGCTTGTATTGCTGCAACTCGGCAGGGCCAATGGTTAGTGGATTTGTTACTTCTCCGGTTATTTTTACTACGGCTTCTTTTGTTTGCGCCTGTGTTGTTAAACCGGCTATCAATAGCAGCAATATAAGGGTATATTTTTTCATGGCTTATGTTAGTTTTTTTTGATTGCTGTAGATCTGCAAAACGCTTATATCATATAGCGATTTCGTTATATTTTAAAAAACACAACGCAAAAATGCAGAATAGGATCGACAAATCAATCCACCACGAATACCGTTTTTTAATTTTCAATACTAAACCCAGAAAAAACTTTTACTTTTTGCTATTCCTTTCTAAAAATTGAGAGAATTTTTGCTGCAGATCTTTAAACTCCCCGATAATTTCCAGCCCAAATGGTGTAAGCAAGGCTACTCCACCACCCTTTCCCCCTCTTTTTGAAATTACCAGCGGCTGCTTAAAACCATCATTCATGTGGTTCACCAAATCCCAGGCCTGCTTGTACGACATTTTCATTTGCAGCGCGGCCTGCCTGATGGAGCCGGAGGCATGGATCCGCTCAAGTAACTCGACCCGGCCATGGCCAAGTACTTTTTCCTCGTCCATTTCTATCCAGATGCGACCGTTAAGTTTAAATGAAGGGATTTCCATTAATAATTATTAATCATCAAATTTATTACAGCTGATACACTACACAGTTACTCCCTTGCTTTTTTTTGCGCGCGCAGCATTTGGCCGTAATCCATACGGCGTGCCATGGCGTTAACGGTTTGTGCTATACGGTTAGCGCGGGTAACTTCGGTTTTGGCACTCTCAATCCATTTTATAAAATACCCCCGGTGACTTTCGGCAAGACTATTGAAAAAATCGCCGCCATCGGGTTCGTATTCCAAACACTCCAGCAAATCATCAGGAACAATGTATTTAAAATCATTATCAGGTTCAAGCCGTACCCGGAGCATGGCCCCGCGATGTTTATGGATTGCTTTACAGATTTCCCGGCGCAGGGCCATGATAAAATTCCCCTCTCCCATTGGCATCAGGGCCATACCACGCACCTCAAACTCATCAAGCTTACCCTTTACACGAAACGATTTCTTATTGCCAGGCTTCATTTCTTGCGCCACATCTGCCGGAATTTCAATGTAGGTCCACCCGGTTTTTTCGCCCTGTTCGGCAAACTGTAAAATAATGGTATTAAAATCAACCATAAGTATTATTTAATAGCATATTGTAATCATCACCACTAAAAAATATGCGAAAATGTTAAATGTTTGTTAAATCGTCATATTTAGTTGTAGAGGCTGTAACGTAATGCATGGTAGCGATGTCTTATGAGTATAAAAACAATTTAAAAGTTAAAAACCTAAAAAACAACAACAATATGAAAACCTTAAAATCAATCATGCTTGGCTTAGCCTTATTAGTAATAGGCACTGCAGCAAAAGCAACAAATAAAATTGAAGGCGATAATTTAACCAAAAACTACGCCATCAACACTTATATAGATGCCATGACCCGCGGCAAAATGCAGGGCTTTAACGAAGTGGTAGATCAATCGGCAAAATTCAGCATGTTACGCGGCACTAAAGTATTAAGTTTTACCAAAACTGAAGTAGTTGACTTATTAAAAGCCAATAAAAATACCGAGCAGGATTGCATTACCAGCACTTCAATT
Organism: Mucilaginibacter metallidurans; assembly: GCF_003286435.2. Taxonomy (NCBI): domain Bacteria; kingdom Pseudomonadati; phylum Bacteroidota; class Sphingobacteriia; order Sphingobacteriales; family Sphingobacteriaceae; genus Mucilaginibacter; species Mucilaginibacter metallidurans. The sequence continues at coordinate 6,968,485 of NZ_CP043449.1, read as the reverse complement.
GTTGAAAGCAACAATGACCTTGCCGTAGTAAAAGTTGATATGAAATACAGCACTTTTACCCGCAGCAACTATGTAACCGTTACCAACACCGGCAGCGGCTGGAAAATTACAAACGTGTACAGCGTTTTTAAATAAGTAAGTTTTAGTTTAGTGTTTAATATGTAAGTAGGTAAAGGCCCGTTGGTGCGGGGCTTTTTTATTTTATTTCACCAGCGGATCAAGTACCTTTTGCCATTGATCATAACCTTTGCTGTTAAGGTGCAGGTAATCGTTATTAAACAAACTTGAATCAGGGGCTGTAGTACCGGCTTGTAAATAGCCGGAACCAGGTCGACATAATAACTTTTTGGTTTACCTTTCAGATAGCTTTTCACGAGCTCATTCGCGGCATAAACCACATCATAATATTTAGCGCGCACCGGGCTCGGTTTAATCGACATGAAATACACTTCGGCACCCGGCAATTTCTGATGGATTAGTTCCCACAGCTTTGCAAATGAAGCGGCAACCGCCTGGGCCGATTTACCTGCCGCTATATCGTTTTCGCCGGCATAAACAAAAATTTTGCGTGGCTTGTATGGGAGCAGGATGTAAGGCGTGTAATAATCTGCTATCTGCCATAATTCGCAACCGCCTACTCCCCTCCTTATAATAGGCCTGCCGGCATAACGCTGCTCGAGATCTGTCCACTTACGGATAGATGAACTGCCGATAAATAAAATACCACCTGGTTTTGGAAAGCTCAGGCTATCCTGATGTTTAAATGCCCTGATCTCATTATCAAACGGGAAACCCTGTTGGGCAAATACATCAATACTAAATGCAAGACCTATGAAGAGAAAAAAAAACTTCAGTTTCATTATGGAGTAGCTATACGTTCTTCAAAAAATAAAAACGGCAATTGGTTTTCAATGCCTTTGATGATCCAAACCGGTCCATCTTCGGCATGCAATATAATTTTTATTGATTGATTTTGCTGCTTTTCGCATTCAGCTAATACCTGTAAACATGATCCGCATGAGGTAATTGGTTTTACAATAGGAAAATCATCTGAGTGTGCAGTTACCGCCATAGCCTCGATAGGATCATCAGGGTGATTGGCTCCCCAGTTAAACAATGCCACCCGCTCGGCACATAAACCCGATGGATAGGCTACATTTTCCTGGTTACTGCCATAAATAATTTTACCGCTTTGCAAACGAAGTGCAGCCCCAACACGGAATTTGGAATATGGAGAATGTGAGTTTTTTAATGCTTTCTGTGCTTCAAGGCACAGCTGCCTGTCGGCTTTATCAAGATCGGCCAGCGACTCATATTCGTCAAAGGCTATTTTAATTTCGTGACTTATCATATATTATCAACCCTTGTTAAAAAATCGGGGGAAACAAGATAAGGAAATTTTTCAATAAAAACCCTGATTTTTAGGATTATTTGATTTCCACGATAAAAAAAACTGCCTGATTAAAGTATCCTCATATGTTAAGCAACTCAAGGAAATCCTCCAATCAGGCAAATCAAGGTTTATACTGCCACCGGCAACTCTTCCTCAGCCTCAGTTTCTTTAGCTATTGTTGGGTTGATGGTTTCATCATCCTTTTCAACCCGCAGGTTATTAACGATATGCATTTGACGGGCTGGAGTATTTTTGCCCATAAAATATTCGAGGAGCGCCTTTACATTGGCATCCCTTAATATTACAGGGTCAAGCCGCATGTCTTTACCAATAAACAAACCAAATTCTTCGGGCGAGATCTCACCTAAACCTTTAAAGCGGGTGATCTCGGGTTTATTACCCAATTTAGCTATGGCGTTACGGCGTTCCTCATCGCTGTAACAATAAATGGTTTCCTTTTTATTTCGTACGCGGAATAACGGTGTTTGTAATATGGAAACATGACCGGCTTTCACCAAGTCGGGGAAAAACTGCAAAAAGAAGGTCATCAACAGCAGGCGGATGTGCATCCCGTCCACATCGGCATCAGTAGCTATCACAATGTTATTGTAACGTAAAGCATCAAGGCCGTCCTCAATATTCAGTGCATGCTGCAGCAGGTTAAATTCTTCGTTTTCGTAAACTACCTTTTTAGTTAGGCCAAAGCAGTTAAGGGGTTTACCTTTTAAGCTGAACACAGCCTGGGTCATCACGTCGCGCGATTTAGTGATAGAACCACTGGCCGAGTCACCTTCGGTAATGAACAACGTGGTATCCTGTTTACGTTCGTGCGTATCGTCAAAATGCACTTTACAATCGCGCAGCTTACGGTTATGCAACGATGCTTTTTTTGCACGCTCGTTGGCCAGTTTTTTAATACCGGCAATATCCTTACGCTCCCGTTCTGATTGCAGGATCCTTTTTAGCAAGCCATCAGCCGCTTCTGTGTTTTTATGCAGATAATTATCAAGCTCCTTTTTAACAAAATCGTTAATAAAACCACGTACAGACGGGCCTTCCGGACCAATATTTTGTGAACCCAGTTTGGTTTTAGTTTGCGATTCAAATACCGGTTCCTGAACCTTTATGGCAATAGCTGCAACAATTGAAGCCCTGATATCCGATGCATCAAACTCTTTTTTATAAAACTCGCGCACGGTTTTTACCACAGCTTCGCGAAACGCCGCCTGGTGCGTACCGCCCTGGGTAGTATTTTGACCGTTAACAAATGAGTAGTATTCTTCGCCGTATTGCTGGCCGTGGGTCATGGCTATCTCAATGTCTTCGCCTTTAAGGTGGATAATTGGGTACCGTAAAGTTTCAGCATCGGTATTGCGGGTGAGCAGGTCATACAGGCCACGCTCCGAAAAATACTTTTGATTGTTAAAGTTGATGGTAAGGCCCGCATTCAGGAACACGTAGTTCCAGATCATACTTTCTACAAACTCCGGGATAAAACGGTAATGTCTGAAAATGGTATCATCGGGTATAAAATTGATAGCGGTACCATTACGCTGGGTGGTATCTTTTTCGCTCTCATCACGAATGAGCTCACCTTTGGCAAATTCGGCCAGTTTGGTGCGCCCGTCGCGGTATGATTGTACTGTAAATGAGTTGGAAAGCGCGTTAACTGCCTTGGTACCCACCCCATTTAAACCTACCGATTTTTGAAAGGCCTTGCTATCGTATTTACCGCCTGTATTTATTTTGGATACACAGTCGATCACTTTACCCAAAGGGATACCGCGGCCATAATCGCGCACCGATACCTTATGGTCGCTCATGTTCACCTCAATGGTACGGCCCGATCCCATTACAAACTCGTCTATCGAGTTATCAATGATCTCTTTAAGCAGTACGTATACACCATCGTCATAAGCAGAGCCATCGCCCAGCTTACCAATATACATACCGGGGCGTAAACGGATGTGCTCCTTCCAATCAAGGGAGCGGATACTATCTTCACTATAATTAACTGGTTCTGCCATGTATATAAAGTAGAAAATTAAACAGCGTAAAAATACGCCTAACTGCAAAAATAAAACTTCCCGCCTGAATTAACGGAGAGCAAATATCAACTTATTAACATCGGGGAATTATATAAAGGAAATGACACAGCAGAGAGATTACTTTTCTTTATCTCTCTACGGCTTAAACTTCAAGCAATTACTTGCCCTGTCTACATTTTTAAAAAACTCTGGGCCTTTATCATTAGTAAAACAAACAGCCATAATGGTGCCGGTATGGTTACGCTGTAATGCAATAAGCAGCGCGTATTTATAATGCTTGGTAGCAGGCAAATCGAGCAGGTTTAACAGGTATGACTTACCGGCATCAGCTTTATATCTGTTTAAAACGTTAACCGGTATGCTCCGCATAAAGTTATCCCTTTCGCCGGTAAAAGCTATGGCGTGCGCCCTGCTCATGTTTATATATATCGAATCGGGATTTTCGGTTTCCCGGTCAATATCATATTGCCCCTGCTCATAACTGGTATAATTTTGTTTCTGGGATTTTACCTGGAACCATACTTCAAAATCCTGCCCCGGCAACTGCAACGCATAATCAAATGAAAAATCCTCATCATTGGGAGCGGGAATCTCTTTAAACCCCCTGGGTGGGGTATAAATTACATTGGCCTGGGCCAAAAGCTTGGTAAATTCTTTAAACTGATCAGTACCTGCTGTTTTGAGCTTTGAGTAGCCAGCCTTAACCTTCGCAGTTGTATGTTTCTTATTATTTTGGGCATATAACGGCCTTGGACTTATCTGAGCTATGCTTTTTGTAAAGCACAGCAACGACAAAGCCATAAGCAATAAGGGCCGGGTTAACTTCAAAATAGTTTTCATTTAAGGGGCAGCCAGGAAAAAAAACCTGGTTAAAGCACCATAGGTAAATATATAAACAAATTAATTAATCAACACCCTCGCGCATTCAAATAACCGCTATGCTTTAACGACAATATCAATCAATTATTTGTTACATTAATAATTTTTACGCACGCAATTGGTAATTGTTGCAAACCTACCCAAACGTAACAATTTTGTTATAAACCAATATTAACAAGACATTAAAATGTAGCTCACTTCATCTGCACATCAGCACATAATCCGTATCTTTACCAATCCAAAAGTTTTTATTGAATAATGAGTGAAGATCTGCATCAAAACGATACACCAAACCCTAATGAAGAAAAACTCCACGCCGTTGCCTCACTCGATGGGTTATATGAAAATTGGTTTCTTGATTATGCATCCTATGTAATTCTCGACCGGGCTGTTCCGCATATCAACGATGGTTTAAAACCCGTACAACGCCGCATCCTGCATTCGTTGAAGGAAATGGACGACGGGCGTTTTAACAAAGCCGCCAATGTTATCGGTAACACCATGAAATATCACCCTCATGGTGATGCTTCTATTGGTGACGCGATGGTGCAGATTGGTCAGAAAAACCTGTTGATTGATTGCCAGGGAAACTGGGGCGACCCGGTAACCGGCGACTCGGCTGCGGCACCCCGTTATATTGAAGCGCGCTTATCAAAATTTGCACTTGATGTTGTTTTTAACCCGGATACAACCGTTTGGCAGGCCAGCTATGACGGCCGTAACAAAGAGCCTATTACCCTGCCGGTAAAGTTCCCCTTGCTGCTTGCACAGGGAGCCGAAGGTATTGCGGTAGGTTTGGCTACCAAAATCTTACCTCATAACTTTATCGAGTTAATTGATGCTTCCATAGCCGTATTAAAAGGTGAACGCCCTAACCTCATGCCTGATTTTCCGACAGGGGGCATGGCTGATGCTTCACTATATAACGAAGGTCAGCGAGGAGGTAAAGTGAGGGTAAGAGCTAAAATTGTTGAGCGCGATAAAAAAACGCTTGCCATTACCGAAATACCATTTACTACTACTACCGGCAGTTTAATTGACAGCGTGATCTCGGCCAACGATAAAGGTAAGATCAAGATCAAAAAAATTGAGGATAATACCGCCAGGGATGTAGAGATCATTATTCACTTGGCTCCCGGCATCTCGCCCGATGTAACCATCGACGCTCTTTATGCCTTTACCGATTGCGAGGTATCCATATCACCAAACACCTGCGTAATACAGGATGATAAGCCGCGCTTCATGAGCGTGAACGATATGCTTACCGAAAGCACATTCTTCACCAAAGACCTGCTAAAACAGGAGTTGGAGATCAGGCTGAAGGATTTAATGGAGAAGATCTTCTTCAGTTCATTACTTAAGATCTTTATTCAGGAAGGGATGTATAAAAATCCTGAGTACGAAAACTCGGGCAATTTTGAAGTGGTGTTGGAAGTGTTGAACCGCTTGTTTGAGCCTTTCTTTCCGCAGTTTTACCGCACCATACAGCCCGAAGATTATAAAAAGCTGATAGACAAACCTATGAGCAGCATCACCCGCTTTGATGTTAAGAAAGCGGACGAGCAAATGAAGGCGCTCGAAAATGAGATAAAACAGGTAAAACATCACCTGAAACACCTTACCGAGTATACTATTGCCTGGTTCGAAAAACTGAAGGATAAATATGGTAAAGGCCGGGAGCGCAAAACCGAACTGCGCACCTTTGATAAGGTTGAAGCTGCACAGGTAGCATTGGCTAATATCAAGCTATATGTTAACAGGGCCGACGGTTTTATTGGATCTGGCCTGAAGAAAGATGACTCGGTTGAATACGTCGGCGATTGCTCAGACATTGACGAGATCATTGTTTTTAGGGGCGATGGGCGCTGTATGATTACCAAAGTGCAGGACAAGGTTTTTGTGGGTAAGGACATCATTCACGTTGCCGTGTTTAAAAAGAACGATGAGCGCACCGTTTATAATATGATATATAAAGACGGCGAGAGCGGCATCAGTTATATCAAACGATTCTCGGTAGTGGGTGTAACCCGCGATAAGGAATATGACCTTACCAAGGGCACCAAAGGCTCAAAAGTATTGTACTTTACCGCTAACCCTAACGGTGAGGCCGAGGTGGTGAACGTACAGCTTAAACCTCATTCCAAACTTAAAAAACTACAGTTTGATGAGGATTTCGCATCTATAGCTATCAAAGGCCGCGGTTCGATGGGTAATATCATTACCAAATACCCGGTTAAAAAAATCATACTGAAAAGCAAGGGTGTGTCAACGCTGGCCGGACGTAAGATCTGGTATGATGATATCCTGAAGCGCCTGAACGCAGATGGCCGCGGCAAATACCTGGGCGAATTTGATGGTGACGACCGTATTCTCACCGTGCTTAGCAATGGCGTTTATGAATTAAGCAGTTTTGATCTTAACAACCACTTTGATGATAAGATGATCCTTATCGAAAAGTATGAGCCGCAGGCAGTTTTCTCGATCGTGCACATCGAGGGTAAATCCAAAAACTATCTTGTTAAGCGTTTCTCTTTTGAAAACATAGCCGTTGGTAAGCAGGTAAGCCTGATCAGTGAAGAAGCCGGATCAAAAATGGTATTGATCGGTCACACCGCGCCTGTAATCAGCATGACGCACTTGAAAGGCAAAGATCAAACACCTGAAACCCTCGAACTGAATTTAGCAGATGTTATTGATGTAAAAGGAATGAAAGCCATGGGCAACCGCCTTTCACAACATCCGGTAAAATCAGTTGAGCTGATAAGTGATGGCATTAACCAGGCAACGGAAACTGCCGAAACCGACATTAACGAAGAAGCTACTCTTGCATCAACAGATACACATGAAGATGAGCCTGTAGTTTCTCAGGAAGACGGGCCGGCAACACCAGCCGATCAATCTGAAGAGTCGCCAAAGCCACCTAAAAAGATCGATTTTGAGATCACCAACCCCGACGATATCGACATGGATGACCAGGGACAATTAGGGCTATTTTAACATACAGCCACCGGCAACAATAACCGGTGGCTTTTATTTACCTGCCGATTAATCCCGTTTATCCAATACTCAAACAATTAGCAAAAAAATCATTTTACAGCTATAAATACCTCTTGTTTGAAGCTACATTTTCATTATTTTTGATTATTACTAAATCTTATATCATAAACAGGCATGTACTTCGGCGGTGGCAATTATTATTATATTATATTGATATTAGAGGCATTTTGTATCATTCACAGCCTGCGGCGCGGCACCCAGCAAAAATGGCTTTGGGTCCTGATAGTAATACCCGTATTTGGCTGCTTGTATTATATATACAGCGAAATCCTGTCCAATCGCAGCATCCGTGCACCTAAAATAAATGTTGAAGCGGTAATAAACCCCGGGGCCAAAATAAAACGCCTTGAAGATGAAGTAAGGTTTACTGATACCTTTGCCAATCGGGTAAAACTGGCAGATGCCTACCTGGAAGCCGGACTTACTGATAAGGCACTCGAAATATACAAGAATAGTCTTACCGGAGCCTTTGCCGAAAACGAACATGTGATGGCACAGCTCATTGTGGCTTACTTTGAAAAAGGCCAGTATAACGAGGTTATTCCTATTGCTAAAAAGCTTTATAAGCTACCACAATTTGCCCGTTCAAAAGCGCACATCCTGTATGCCAAATCGCTTGAGCTTACTTACCAGAAAGAGTTGGCCGAAAATGAATTTAAACTGATGAAAGGGCGTTACTCCTATTTTGAACCCCGCTATGAATACGGCATGTTCCTTACCCGTTCCGGCCGCGATGACGATGCCTGGCAAATTTTCACGGATATGCTCAACGAGCAATCGCAGTTAAGCCCTGTTGAGCGAAAAAGCAATAAAGTATGGTTTGCAAAAGCTAAGGATGAAGTGAAGAAGTTATCAGCGGTGAGGAAAACGGCGTAAGACTCGTTCAGATACAACATTCTTTCTTAATCGCTCCCGACCAATAAAAACTGGTTGTCATTTCGACGAACAAGTGAGGGAATACGCGTGGGAGTGAGGAGAAATCTTATACGCCTTGTATAAATCATACATTATCGCTCTGCAAAGCCTAAAAGATTTCTCTTTCGCCCTACCGCGCACTCCTCCCCCCTGCTCTATCGAAATGACATTTTTTTTAAAGCATCATCCCCCTACCGTCATCCCTAAGTCATACTGACAACCTGACACCATCGGGTTAAAAAATTGTTAAGCTGCAAAACGTAAATAACCTTTTGCTGACATTAAAACAGTTTAGCCTGTCAATACTTGCCATAATACCCGCTTGGCATAATTGATGTTGCATATCGGGCTGAAAAACTTAAATAAAAATAAACAGTTATAACTATGTCATTAAACATTAAACCGATCGGCGATAGGGTTGTAGTGGAAGCTGCAGCAGCCGAAGAGAAAACCGCTTCAGGTATCTTCATTCCTGATACTGCCAAAGAAAAACCTCAACGTGGAACCATCGTTGCTGTTGGACAGGGAAAAGTTGATGAGCCTTTAACCGTACAAGTTGGTGACCAGGTTTTATATGGTAAATATGCAGGTACTGAAATTACCTATGAAGGTAAAGAGTACTTAATTATGCGTGAATCAGACATATACGCAGTTCTTTAACCAATTAGTGAATTAGTGAGTTATTGAATTAGTGAATTTATTCCTATTCAAACCGCTGGTTTAAAATCAAAGAAATTAAAAAAAATAGATTATTGAAAGCGAAATCAAATCACTCATTCGCTAATTCAATAATTCAATAATTAAAACATCATGGCAAAACAAGTTAAATACAATGTTGAAGCACGCGACGCCCTGAAACGCGGTGTTGATATCCTTGCTAACGCAGTAAAAGTAACCTTAGGCCCTAAAGGCCGTAACGTAATCATCGATAAAAAATTTGGCTCACCAGCCATCACTAAAGACGGTGTTACTGTTGCTAAAGAAATTGAATTAAAAGATGCCCTTGAAAACATGGGTGCTCAAATGGTTAAAGAAGTAGCTTCAAAAACTGCCGATATTGCAGGTGATGGTACTACTACTGCTACTGTTTTAGCTCAGGCTATTGTAACTGCAGGTATTAAAAACGTGGCTGCCGGTGCAAACCCAATGGATTTGAAACGCGGTATCGATAAAGCGGTTGCAGCAGTTGTTGAAAACCTGAAAACTCAGTCACAAACTGTTGGTGAAGACAATAACAAAATCAAACAAGTTGCTTCTATTTCTGCAAATAACGACGAGGTTATCGGTTCGTTAATTGCTGAAGCAATGGAAAAAGTTGGTAAAGACGGTGTTATTACCGTTGAAGAAGCAAAAGGTACTGAAACAGAAGTTAAAACTGTAGAAGGTATGCAGTTTGACCGTGGTTACCTTTCTCCTTACTTCGTAACCAATGCTGATAAAATGGAAGCTGAACTGGAAAATCCTTACATCCTGATCTATGATAAAAAGATCTCTTCGATGAAGGAATTGCTTCCTATCCTTGAAAAACAAGTACAAACCGGCAAACCATTATTGATCATTGCTGAAGATCTTGACGGTGAAGCTTTAGCTACTTTGGTAGTTAACAAAATCCGTGGTTCACTGAAAGTTGCTGCTGTTAAAGCTCCAGGTTTCGGCGACCGTCGTAAAGCTATGTTAGAGGATATCGCTATCCTTACCGGTGGTACTTTGATCTCTGAAGAAAGAGGTTACAAATTAGAAAACGCTGATCTTAGCTACTTAGGTACTGCTGAGAAAATCGTTATCGACAAAGATAATACTACTATCATCAATGGTGCTGGTTCTGCAGAAGAGATCAAAGGCCGCGTAAGCCAGATCAAATCACAAATTGAATCAACAACTTCTGATTATGACCGCGAAAAATTACAAGAGCGCTTAGCCAAATTATCTGGCGGTGTTGCTGTACTTTACGTAGGTGCTGCTACCGAAGTTGAAATGAAAGAGAAAAAAGACCGTGTTGACGATGCTTTACACGCTACACGTGCCGCTGTTGAAGAAGGTATCGTAGCTGGTGGTGGTGTTGCCTTCATCCGTGCTGTTGCTTCTTTAGCTGACCTTAAAGGCGATAACGAAGACGAAAACACTGGTATCCAGATCATCCGTCGCGCTATCGAAGAGCCTCTACGTCAGATCTGCGAAAACGCTGGTATCGAAGGTTCAATCGTTGTGCAAAAAGTTAAAGAAGGCACTGCCGACTTTGGTTACAATGCACGTACCGATAAATACGAAAACCTGATTGCTGCCGGTGTTATCGACCCAACTAAAGTAGGTCGCGTAGCTTTAGAGAACGCTGCTTCAATCGCTTCAATGTTATTAACAACTGAAGTTGTATTGGCTGATGATCCTGAAGATGCTCCAGCTGGCCCACCAATGGGTGGCGGTGGCATGGGCGGCATGATGTAAGAGCCCCCAAGCCCCCTGAAGGGGTGTATAGAAACTTATATACTTTCAAAACCCTGTATGCTTTTGCATACAGGGTTTTGTGCTTTAAAAGAGGCCGTTATAGTCATCCTAAGGTAATTCAACGGTCATTTATTAATCATTTGATTAATTTCCAAATCCTCTGGGCGTAGTAATACGTAATTTTGCATAACAAATCTGATACAGCACTAATCAGGCACAGGATTTGAATTATGCAGGTCATGAAACGTCTATCTCAAAAAACAAAACAAATACAAAGCACCCTGGTTGAGTGGGTGTTGTTTAAGGGCCCCGAGCTCTTCGTTTCCCTGTACAGTTAATAGATAATTATTAACTTTGCGCCCAGTTATGAAACTGGACGAATTTTACACTGAGTTCCACCATTGGCTTATTAACCGCGGCCCTAATTATGTAGGTGGACTAATCATATTTTTTATTGGGTTATGGTTTATTAAGTTTTTGCGTGCAAGGCTGCGCATGCGTATGATGAAGCGTGGTATTCATTCATCACTGCAGCCATTTTTCTTAAGCTTAACCATTACAGCTTTATATGTTTTGCTCATTATTTGGGTAATGAACATCATAGGGCTTGAAATGAGCATTTTCACCACCATTATCGGCGCATTTTCAGTAGCAGCCGGTTTGGCGCTGTCGGGCACATTTCAAAACTTTGCAGGTGGTGTGCTGATTTTGTTATTAAAACCTTTTGAGATAGATGACAGCATTGTTGCGCAAGGCCAGGATGGCAGGGTGGTATCTATACAGATGTTTTATACCGTACTTATTACTGCCGATAACAAAACCGTCATTATCCCTAACGGAAAGCTGTTTAATGAAGTTATTGTAAACATAACGCGCGAAGGCCGCCGCCGTCTTGATTTTGAATTGCGGGTGGGCTATAACAATGATATAGAAAAGGCGAAGGCCATCATGACAGGCGTAGTAAATGCCAATGAAGATATCCTTCATGATCCGGCCGCGCGGGTGGGTGTTATTAGCCTGGATAACGATTGTGTAAGGTTTACCATTAATGTTTGGGTTGATCCGGCCGATTTCCTCAATGCTAAAATAAACCTTCAGGAACAAATGCTTAAAGAGCTTGCCGCAGGTGGCGTTAATTTCCCTAAACCAGGATTTTGAAAAGAAGCAGGAAACCGGGAATCAAAGGCCCTTCAAAAGGATAATTCTTTCACGAAGGTGGATCGGATCATCAATAATGCCTTCGGCTATTAAAATCAGTAAACAATTATAACACATAAAGCTTGCTTGTTAAAGCAGGCTTTTTTTATCTTAGGGAAATCAAACCCTTGAAAAAATATGAGTTTTAAAACCCAGCTCAGTTCAATTTTTATTGATGAAAATAATATCCCCCCGAATTTCAGATTGAAGAAGTACACCAGCGCGAATACCTGAGCGGTGGCGAAATGAAACCATGGAACGGCGAAGTAAGTGAAGTTTACTCACCTGTTGGTTTTTGGGCAGAGGACGGTACTTTTACCCGGAAGCTGATAGGCACTTACCCGGTTTGCACCGAAAAAGAAGCTTTTGAAGCCCTGGATGCCGCGCTTGAAGCCTATGACAATGGCCGCGGCGAATGGCCCACCATGAGCATTGCCGACCGTATTAAATGTATGGAGCGCTTTATTTACAAAATGAGCGAACAACGTACGCTGGTGGTAAAATTGCTGATGTGGGAAATAGGTAAATCATACGCTGATTCGGCTAAAGAATTTGACCGCACTATTGAATACATCAATGCCACCATCGACGCGTTAAAAGATATCGACCGCCAGTCGTCACGCTTTGAAATGGCCGAGGGCCTGGTGGCCCAGATCCGTCGTTCGCCCCTGGGGGTAGTGCTTTGTATGGGGCCGTTTAATTACCCGTTAAACGAAACTTTCACTACGCTGATCCCCGCGCTGATTATGGGGAACACCATTTTATTTAAACCGCCTAAACACGGCACACTATTGCATTACCCATTGCTAAAAGCCTTCCAGGAATCATTCCCTAAAGGAGTGGTGAACACCATTTATGGCAGGGGCGCAGTGGTAACACCCGGGCTGATGTCATCGGGCAAGGTGAATGTGCTGGCTTTCATTGGCTCAAGCAAAGTGGCAAATGATTTGAAAAAGCGCCACCCTAAAATTAATCGCTTAAGAGCTGTTTTAAGCCTGGACGCCAAGAACGCAGCTATAGTCACCAAACATGCCGACCTGCAGCAGGCTGTGAGCGAATGCATTTTAGGCTCGCTGTCATTTAACGGCCAGCGTTGTACTGCTATTAAAGTGATATTTGTACATAAAGCCGTTGCTGATGAGTTTTTAAAACAATTGAGCGAGGCCGTTGCCAAACTTAAGTTCGGACTGCCCTGGGAAAAGGACGTAAAACTTACCCCGCTCCCCGAACCTCATAAACCGGCTTACCTTACCGATATTGTAAATGACGCCTTAGCTAACGGTGCAAAGGTGATTAACGAAAACGGAGGTGAAACATCGGCTTCGTTCTTTTTCCCGGCCATAGTTTACCCCGTTAATGAAAACATGAAACTGTACCGCGAAGAGCAATTTGGACCGGTGATCCCAGTAATTCCGTTTGAAGATATTGAGGAGCCTATCGCTTACCAGATAGATTCGCCACATGGTATGCAGGTGAGTATTTTCAGTAATGATGCCAGGGAAATTTCGTCACTGATCGATCCCTTTGTGAATTTAGTAAGCCGCGTAAACATTAACAGTCAGTGCCAGCGCGGTCCGGATGTATTTCCGTTCACCGGGCGCAAGGACAGCGCCGAGGGTACACTTTCGGTACATGATGCGTTAAGGTCGTTCTCAATCCGTTCATTAGTTACCACTAAAATGACCGAAACCAACAAAAACATCATCAACGAAATTGTGAATGACAATGATTCCAATTTCCTGAGCACGAAGTTTATATTGTAGGGAACCGTTAGGACGTCATGAGGAGTAGCCCCAGGACAATCCTAAAACTACAATACATATTACGAATGACAATTAACAACTTACAGTCATGCAACTATGATACACGAAGCAATCCCGATTTACAGTCGCCCTGTATGGTTTGGATTTGCTTCGTGTCTGTTTTAAACGTTATAATTGTGATCATGTAACGGCCAGTTACATCATTACCGCTACGCTACCATATCTTCACTCGTTTATCCGGGTCTATCCACATCTTATCACCTTTTTTAATATGAAAGGCTTCGTAAAATTCAGGCACATCGGTAAACGGCCCGTTAACACGCATAAAACCGGGCGCATGTTCATTGGTTAGGATCTGGCTCGAAAGTGATTCTTTCCTGTCCTGCGTAAGCCAGCCTAATGAGTATCCTAAAAAATAGCGCTGTAAGGGTGTCAACCCGTTAATGAGTTTACCCTCTTTATACTGCTGTGTTTTTTTGAACGCGTCAAGACCTATTACAATGCCGCCGAGGTCAGCAATATTCTCGCCCTGAGTGGCTTTGCCATTTACATGCAAACCATAGATGCTGTAACCATTAAACTGGTCGATAAGCATTTTGGCACGCTGACTAAATTTTACCGAATCCTGCGGTTTCCACCAGGCTTTAAGGTTTCCGGCAGCATCAAACTGACGGCCCTGGTCATCAAAACCGTGGGTCATTTCGTGGCCAATAGTTGAGGCAGCAGCATAGCCGTAAATGACGGCATCATCAATATTTTCATCCTTGTAACCGGGAATGGTAAAAATGCCGGCAGGCAATACAATCTCGTTGTTTGATGGGTTATAGTAAGCATTATAGGTTTGAGGCGTGATGTCCCATTCAGTACGGTCTACAGGTTTGCCCAATTTAGCTGCACTGAAATTATGCCACCATTCGTTTGCCCGTAATACGTTGAGGGCGTAAGGGCCCCGGTTAATTTCCAGTGTTGAAAAATCCTTCCATTTATCCGGGTAACCAACTTTAGGGACAACTTTTGATAATTTGTAGTAAGCTTTCTCCTTGGTTTCGGGGCTCATCCAATCCAGCTTTTCAATATGCTCTTTAAAGCTGGTGCGCATTTCTTCAACCAGTTTTACATAGCGCTCTTTTGTCTTTTCGGGGAAATATTCTTTTACAAAGATTTGCCCTAATACCTCGCCCATCAAGCCGTTTTCAGTATCCAATACCCTTTTCCAGCGTGGAAGTTGGGCTGTACTACCATAAATCACCTTATCATAAAACCGAAACACTTCGTGATCAAACGGTTTACTGAGGTATGGCCCAAAAGCAGTGACCAGGTTCTTGCGAAGATAATTCTTCCAGTCATCTATAGTAAAAGTTTTTAGTGCTTTATTAAGCGCCCTGTAATATTCAGGCTGTCCTACAATTACGGTGTCGGTATTTTTGTAGTCCATCTTCTCAAAGGTGGGCCTCCAGTCAATATCCGGGGCCAGCTTGCTCAGCGCGGCAAGTGGCATTTTGTTATAGTTATGATAAGGATCGCGCAGGTCCTCCAGTTTCCGGCTGCTATCAGCCAGGAAAGTTTCCAGCGAATAAGTTTTCTTAGCGGCGGCAATTGCTTTATCGGCAGGCAGGCCTGCCAGTTTAAATATGGCGGGCAGGTAATTATTTTGATAGTCGGTACGGATGGCTACGCTATGCTCATCTTTATTAAAGTAGTAATCGCGGTTTGGCATACCAATGCCCGATTGGTATAAACCCAAAGCCATCTTTGCACTGTTCTTAGCATCCTGCCCAACATAAGCGCCGATAGGCTGTGTAACGCCAATCCTTTGTAAGTGTGCGAATTCCACAACCAGGCTTTTGATATCCGTTATCCGGTCAATTTTATCCAGTTCATCTTTTAGAGGTGCAAGCCCCTGTTTTTCGATGTTAACGGTATCCATCCCGCTGAAATAAAAATCGCCTATTTTTTGGGTGTTGCTGCCCTTCGGAGTATTAGCCTTAAGCGCATCCTCGTTGATCTTTTTCATCTTGTCGCGCAGCTCCTCCTGCACCACATTGCCGATGCCCCAGGAGGCATATGCAGCCGGAATAGGGTTTTTACGAAGCCAAGTTCCGTTGGCATACTTAAAAAAATCGTCACCGGGTTTTACGGTGGTATCCATATTATGGATTACGGGGTCGCCGGCTTCGTAAGCTTTTGTTTTGTCGGTTTGGCTGCAGGCGCTAAGTAAGGTGCCAAGCGCGGCGGCAACTATGGATAAGGATTGGGTTTTTCTGTTCATTTTTTAGGTGTGTGTATGAATTAAAATACAACAACTGTATGGTAAAATAGAATTTAGGACAGCTTATTTTTTAAAATATGATAATTTATTATATCTCCTGGAAAAAACCTGCTAAGGAAACGTTAAAATAATAACAAATTTTACGAAGTGTTTCCAACCTGATATCAATAATACCTGATTCGAGCCTGGCAATATTTATGTGTGTTTCGTTAAAAAACTTCTCCTGGGTAACCTGATTTTGTTTGCGTAAGGTTTTAATCTTCAAGGCAACTTTGCGTTTAAATGCGCTATTAGTGTCGTTAAGGTATTCAAAATCAGTTAAAAGCATGACTGGATCGGATAATATAATACTTTGTACTTTTTGTGTAAGCTAAATATAAAATAACATCATTACATTTTATATACAGATATTATTCTTTTATAAAAATGAGCAACTAACGTTTAAACATGAAATATTAATGCCACAATTTTATAATTATGGCAAAGGATTTGTATATAGTTATTCGCCCTGTATCATCTGTGAAAAAATAAAAGATTTAGTAACATCTACCTGTGAAAAATTAAATTGAATTCTCAGACGCCCAAGTTGAGATTTTTTGTTCTTTGTTTTGGGTTTAATCAATAGTTTAAATTAATTAGGGAAAGGGAGCTTCAAAAAAAGCTCTCTTTTTTTGTTTATAAAAATTACTATGCATGCATAGTAATTTTTATATATTTATGCTTTTAATTATACCCATGTATTTTGAACTGACCGAAGAACAAAAAATGATTCGCCAGGCTGCGCGTGATTTTGCGCAAACAGAATTGAAGCCGGGTGTTATTGAACGCGACGAACAGCAAAAATTCCCTGCCGCACAGGTTAAGAAACTTGGTGAACTGGGTTTCCTGGGCATGATGGTATCTCCGCAATATGGCGGCGCTGGCATGGATGCCATATCATATGTGCTGGTGATGGAAGAACTTTCAAAGATTGACGCATCCACGTCAGTAATTGTTTCTGTGAATAATTCGCTGGTATGCTATGGATTGGAGAAATATGGCAGCGAAGAACAGAAGCAAAAATATCTGGTACCGCTGGCCAAAGGCGAATGCATCGGCGCTTTCTGCCTTTCGGAGCCGGAAGCCGGCTCTGACGCTACATCACAAAGTACTACAGCCATTGATATGGGCGATCATTACCTGCTTAATGGTACTAAGAACTGGATCACCAGCGGAGGCAGCGCATCTACCTATATTGTAATAGCACAAACCAATGCCGAAAAAAAGCACCATGGTATTAACGCTTTTATTGTTGAAAAAGGAATGCCGGGCTTTACTGTTGGCCCTAAAGAGAACAAGATGGGCATACGCGGGTCGGATACCCACTCGCTGATGTTTGCCGACGTAAAAGTGCCTAAAGAGAACCGCATTGGCGAAGACGGTTTTGGGTTTAAGTTTGCCATGAACGTACTGGATGGCGGCCGTATAGGTATTGCGTCGCAGGCTTTGGGTATTGCATCCGGCGCTTATGAACTGGCCAAGCAATATGCTAAGGAGCGCAAAACTTTTGGCAAACCGCTTGCCGATCACCAGGCTATCCAATTTAAGCTGGCCGATATGGCTACCGAAATTGAGGCAGCCCGTTTGATGTGCCTTAAAGCGGCATGGTTTAAAGATCATGGAAAACCCTATGCCCAGGCATCATCAATGGCAAAACTTTATGCATCTGAAGTAGCTATGCGCACCACCACAGAAGCGGTGCAAATTCATGGCGGGTACGGTTACGTGAAAGAGTATCACGTTGAACGCCTGATGCGAGATGCCAAAATAACCCAGATTTATGAAGGAACATCTGAAATTCAAAGAATTGTCATTTCGCGCGGATTGTTGAAATAATGGCGCTGTTTTTATACCTTTGAAAGTATATAGATTAAGTAGACTATATATTTAAGCATGACTTTCAAAAATATTATAGCCGGTATTTGCGGATTACTATTTCTGCAAACCGGCTTTGCTCAAACCAAACTAAAAACAGGTGTATGGCGCGGTGCGCTTAAAACTAAATCAGGCACCGAAATCCCTTTTAATTTCGAGGTCAACAATAGCGGGAGCAAACAACAATTAGCTATCATTAACGGTGCCGAGCATTTTAAAGTAACAGATGTTGCTACCAAAGGCGATTCTGTTTTTATCCATATGCCGCTGTTCAATTCAGAATTTAAGCTGAAACTTAACGGAGATAGCCTTAACGGCAACTGGGTAAGGCACCTGGCCGATAATGATCTTCTGGTTCCGTTCGGCGCCCGGCCCAACACTTCATGGCGCTTTTTTAAGAATACCGAAAAACCGGCATTTAATATCGGCGGCCGCTGGTCGGCAGTGTTTGGTGAGGGCGAGGGCCGCGATACCACTGTTGGCGAGTTTAAGCAGGACGGTAATAGACTTACAGGTACTTTCTTAACCACCACCGGCGATTACCGTTATTTAGAAGGCTCGGTAAGTGGCAATAAACTTTACCTCTCTACTTTCGACGGTGGTCATGCCTATACTTTTACTGCTACCATTAGCGATGATAAGACCTTAACCGACGGTAAATTTTTCGCCGGCTATTCATCTGTGCAGGCATGGACTGCTGTAAAGGATGAAAATGCCAAACTTCCCGATGCATATTCACTCACTTCATTAAAACCGGGGTATAAAAAAATAACTTTCAGCTTTAAGGACCTTGATGGCAAAACTATCTCGCTTGATGATGCCAGGTTCAGAAACAAAGTAGTAATTGTACAGATATTGGGCTCATGGTGCCCTAACTGCATGGACGAAACTGCTTATATGGTCAACTACTATAATAAATATCACGATAAAGGTGTTGAGGTAATTGGCCTGGCTTATGAGCGCACCACCGATTTTGAGAAATCAAAGAAAGCGCTGCAGCAGGTAAAAAACAGGTTTAAAGTGCCTTACCCGCTGTTGGTGACCGGCTATACCAGCGATAAAAAACAAACCGCCCAAAGCCTGCCTATGTTATCAAAAGTGGTTGGCTTCCCTACCACCATCATTATTGATAAAAACGGCGACGTACAAAAGATCCATACAGGTTTTAGCGGCCCCGGTACGGGGGAGCATTATACCGAGTTTATCACCGAGTTTGAGAAATTGACGGATGAGCTAATCCAGGCCCCGCCCGCCCCCTAAAGGGGGGGCTTATATGCACGCGCGCTTTTCAAAAGAAGATTTTAAACAAAAAAACGCATTGCTGTCGGCAATGCGTTTTTTATGCTTAAAAAGGGGTCTTGACGGTAGTTACCCTTTTAACGGGCAGGAGGGGCGACCTCAACGCCAAAATACGCTTCCAACTCATTTAACGTTGATGAGCTGGTTGCAATATCTTTAATGATCACGCCCTTTTCCATCAGCAGGATCCGGTCGCACACATCGGTGATATGGTTAAGATCATGGCTGGATACTATGGTAGTTACACCCTTATTCCTGTTCAGATCTTTCAGCAGGCTTTTAAGCCTGAACTGGGTACTTGGGTCAATATTGGCAAAGGGCTCGTCCAGCATCAGCAATTGAGGTTCCTGCAACAGGCAGGCCGCTACACCAACTTTGCATTGGTTACCTTTTGACAGGTCGCGGATGTACTTCCCTTTCTTCAGGATCTCGCCGTTAAAAAAATCGGTCAGGCTAACCAACACCTCGTCAACATATGTGCGGTTATGACTATGCAGCCCTCCTATAAAATAAAAATACTCTTCAGGTGTAAGGTAATCTATCAGGAAACCTTCGTCGAGATAAGCAGCGGTGTAATCTTTCCACTTCTCATGATCAGCTACAGTTTCACCGTTGGATAAAATCTCGCCACTTTCGGCGCGAATAAGGTCAAGCACCATCCGGAACAGTGTGGTTTTACCTGCGCCGTTATTACCTACAAGGCCAACGCTTTCGCCTTTGTTAATTTGCAGGGCAGGTACATCCACAACGGTAATCCCGTTATAAACCTTTTTTAAATTTCTTACTTCAATCATAGAATTATTTATTTCTGAAGCCTTCGGCAACGGTGTAACGTTTTTGTATAAAATCCTCTTCCAGTTTTTTAACCCAAAAATCGCGGGTTAAAATGAATATGATCCCTGTACCGGCCAGCATGGCCAGGCCTATATCAGCATGTTTAAACAGGGAGAAAGGGAGGTAAATGATATACGGCGTGATCATCAAGGGAAATGAAATAAGCATTTGCGTTGCCCCCACCCCTTCCCAATTAAACGACGCGCCTTTTGACAGATCTATCCGTTTGGCATTGCGGTTAGCAAAAAACAGCACAATGGTTGTGTTGATGCCGATGTTCCACAGGTACATTACAAAATGTACCAAAACAATGCGCCAGCCAAAATAAGCATAAGGCGTAGTCAATATAAAAGCCACGGTTGATACCATGGTAAACAGCAGGTATTTTGCCTTTAAAAAATCGCGGAAATTAATTTTGCTTACCAACAGGCCATCAAAATGAGCGCCTTGCCAGCTATACATGAACTGCCCATAACTGATAATAAAAATACCAGTCATGAACATGCCCACAAAAATGTACCAGGTTTGTCCGTAATGGCTGTTGGTATAAAATATGAGCCCGTAAAACATAAAGAACAGCCCCATAACCAATGCCGATCGCGGCCGTTTATTACGGAATATCAGCTTCAGCTCGTTTGCAACAAGGTCGCCAACTTTACCAAACCTGTTTAACAGCGGAAACTCCGTACTGCTTTTATAAGCCGATGCCTTGCGCGAACTCAGCTCTTCGAGGTACAGGTTTTGTTTTAAGTAGGCAAAATTGATGTAATACATGGTTGCAGCAAGCACAACAGGCAATAATACCAATACCGGTTTATTTAGCAAATGGCCAAAATACAGATAGGAAATATTACGTACCGAATACAGGTGAAACCTGAAATCGCCGGTAATAATAAGGATGAGAGCCGCTGCGAAAACCAGGAGAACCCAGCCGTTAAGATTAGCCTTGCGTTTAATAAACAAGGCCATGTAATTATTGAAAAGCATGAAACCGATAATAGCCAATATAAAAGCCAGCGCAGGCCAAACACCCGAATCGGTAAGGATTACTTTTAGAATAAAAGGTACAAAAAGTATAATGGGCCACAGGTTAAAAACCGAGAGCATGGCCGTAAAGGCCAGATAGCCGATCACCGTATTCCTTTTTATAGGTAAATGAAGATATGGCTGCACCCGTAACGTTGGCAGCTCCTGCAATTGCATGCGCATCATTAGGTCAAACAAAAAATAAAGCAGGATGATACCGCAAAAAGAAACCACTATGTCATTATGCGGAAAAACCTGCCCCAAAATTTCATTCAAAAACAAACCGGCAAGCAAAATACATCCAAAAAGATAAAGGATAAGTAAGCCCATCACGACACGGATAGCAATACTTTTACCTGTGTTTTTTGACCGCCAGAAAGCTTTAAGTTCGTGCCCGAGAAAGGTAGTGATCATAAGTATAGACAGTTAAAGGTTAAGGTATAGGTTTTATATAAAGCTAAAAGCAGACTGCACAAAGTCCAAAGCTATAAATGTTCTATATAAAAGCTATAGGTACGGTGCGCAAAGCCTAAAGTTATAAATTAATTAATATTGGTCAATTTGTTATATGATATTAATTAACACCCTTTATAAAGCGAAGCTTAAGTTAGTATTTATACCTGTCGCCCCAAAGTTTTCTTAACTTTTCTTTTGATTCGTTTTCGCGCGCATTGTTACCGGGGTCGTAAATTTTTGTTCCGCGGATAGCATCCGGCAGAAAATCAAGGTCGGTAAAATTACCTTCGTAGCTATGGGCGTATTTGTAATCCTTGCCGTAGCCAATGTTTTTCATGAATTTGGTTGGGGCGTTACGTAAGTGCAGTGGCACAGGCAAATCGCCGGTTTGGCGCACCAATGCTATGGCCGCACCAATAGCTGTTGTAGCCGAATTACTTTTGGGCGATGTTGCCAGATAAATAGCCGTTTGCGATAATATCAGTTGCGATTCGGGCATACCAATCTTATTAACCGCCTCAAAACAACTTTGTGCAAGCAGCAAAGCATTGGGGTTAGCGTTGCCAATATCTTCGGATGCAAGGATCAGCATACGGCGGGCAATAAACAAAGGGTCTTCACCGCCTACGATCATCCTCGCCAGCCAGTAAACTGCACCGTTGGGGTCAGAGCCCCGCATGGATTTGATAAAAGCCGAAATGATATCATAGTGCTGTTCGCCGGTTTTATCATAGAGGGCCATGTTTTGCTGTACATGGTCCAATACAACCTCATCGGTTAATATTATCTCAGGTGTGTCAAAAGCGTTTACCAGTAGCTCGAAAATATTGAGCAGCTTGCGCGCATCGCCTCCCGAAAGGCGCAGTAAAGCTTCGTAATCTTTTATGGTGATGTTTTTACCCTGCAAAACCACATCCTCTTTCATCGCCTTGTTCAGGAGGTCGATGAGATCGGTTTCGGACAGCGATTGTAAAATATACACCTGGCAACGCGACAGCAAAGCCGAGATAACTTCGAAAGATGGGTTTTCGGTAGTAGCGCCTATCAACGTAACAATGCCCCGCTCTACAGCACCTAATAAGGAATCCTGCTGCGATTTGGAAAAGCGGTGGATCTCATCGATAAATAATATCGGCAGCACCTCGCCTTGTTTCTTTAACAACGACGCTTTTTCTATCACCTCCCTTACGTCTTTTACGCCCGAGTTAATAGCACTCAAAGCAAAAAACGGACGAAACAATGATTGCGAAATAATGTAAGCCAAAGTAGTTTTACCTACTCCCGGCGGGCCCCAGAATATCATCGACGGCAATGAACCCGACTCTATAGCTTTGCGTAATACCGCTCCCTGCCCAACAAGATGTTTTTGCCCAACATAATCATCAAGCGATTTGGGGCGCATACGTTCGGCTAATGGCGGAAGGTTGTTCATAAAAGTAAAATTCAGAAAAGAAAACGCTAAATCCTAAAAAAATTAGTAAAATAGT
Organism: Mucilaginibacter metallidurans; assembly: GCF_003286435.2. Taxonomy (NCBI): domain Bacteria; kingdom Pseudomonadati; phylum Bacteroidota; class Sphingobacteriia; order Sphingobacteriales; family Sphingobacteriaceae; genus Mucilaginibacter; species Mucilaginibacter metallidurans. Next base: position 6,945,506 of record NZ_CP043449.1, on the reverse strand, counting down.
GTTTGTGCTTACGCAGGGTTTTCAACATCCCTTCTTGAGAGGGGGAAGAAGGAGCGGTGGCAGGGGTGTGTTTCTGCGGTAGACTTATCAAAAGCAGAAACACACCCCTCCCCCCTCTCGAGAGGAGAATCGCACGACCCTCCCGCTTTTTGACGACTATTCTCAAACAGGAGCTAAATGTAATTATCTCAATCCTGTGTAATGGGCTCATGATGTGCATGGCAGGCTTCTGCGCAATCGATACAGGCTTCGGCACATGCCCGGCAATGGTCATGCTGATGTTTGCCGCACTCAGCGGCGCAAAGGCGACAGATCTCCTCGCATAAAACCAGGTATTGGTGGGCAATAACTGAATCTCTTTGCAATAGGCGGGCTCCCTGGACACATATGTCAGCGCAGTCCCGGTCAAGACTAATGCAGTTGGTCATCATTTTAACATCATCTTCGTGCAGGCATGCAGTAGCACAATGTTCGCAAGCTAAAGCGCAATCCAATAATTTTTGAATTATAACGCGGTGATCATGATTTTGCATAATGGTAGATTTTAATTATTACTTAACATACTACCCTTTACAATTAAAGAAAGTTTGAATTAATTTGAATTATTCGGTTCAGATTCTGCAAGAATCAAAAAAAAAGACCGCTTCCAAAATGGAAGCGGCCTTAATATATATTGAATTTTTATTAATTACTGTTGGTTCGGGTTTTGGTCGCCGTTGCCATCTTCGGGATCATCAGATGGGGTGCCTACAATTTTGTAAGCTCTATTGCCGTCATCCTGAGTTTCCTGGTAGTAATAACCATCAGGGGATACAAACAGCTTTTCACCATTGATCTTGATCTTGCGGCAATCCGGTGGCAATTGAGTTACAATGTCACCAATTTGCGGACCCTGGTCAACACTGCTGCCATCGCCGTTGCCCTGATCGGTATTTAATTGGCCATCTTTACCTGCAATAACGTAAACAGTTGAGCCGTCATCTTTGGTGTATGGCTGGTAGTAAACACCATTTAACTCATAGTACTGTTCGCCATTGATCATGATAGATTCGGCACCTGAAGGCAGGGTTTTAATCTCGGCCCCTATCGGCGGTTCAACAACGGTATACTGGTCATTGTATTGACGGTAGTACAAACCATCGCTGTAAAAATATTGGTAATCGCCCCACCAGAAAGGATAGTAACCATAAGGCAAGAAACCTATGCTAAAACCTAACCGCGGATAATAGAATGAATTATAGTAGTTACGGTATGGATAATAGTAGTGGCTGCCAAAATAACCGCCGCGGCCACCGTAATGGTAAGTACCGGGATAAACCCTGCGACCACCGTATGCGTATGAACCGCCTCTGTAATAAGTACCGCGACCGCCATTATAAACGCGCCTGTCTACAGTAGTATAGCTGCGGTTACCATTATATACGGTACGGCCTGTGCTACCGTAGCTACGTTGGGGTGCTACAGATGTGCCATTTGGCCTTATCGCGTAATCACGACCTCCATAACTGCGTTGTTGAGGAGTGCCATAGCTGCTGCGCGAATCGGTGCCGTAGCTACGCTGCGGCGCTGCTATTGAGGTACGTGTGCTACCATTAAATGAAGTTGACGGACGGGAAAAACTACCACCAGAAGGACGGGAAAAACTACCGCCTCCGCCACCACCGCCTGACGGTCTTGAACCACCGCCCCCTCCGCCACCGCCGCCGCGAGAACCGCCGCCACGTTGTGCATCAGCATTGAATGCCAGGGATAAGCTCAATAAGCCCCCTAATGCAATTGTTAATAGATTTTTATATGTCCTTTTCATGATGAAAGATTTTTTAACAGATCAGCATGGTATTTTTGCTGATATAAATATATAGACTATTAAATGTTTAAACGGTTTAACGCGTTTTTAATTATTTTTTACTCAAAAAGCGAACCAATACCAACCATACGTACCAGCTATTGTTTTCGCTACGCTATATCCTCGGCAATGAACAAAAAAGGTTGCTCAAACTGAAGGGTAAAAAAACCGTCGTGTGTGGTTTTATACCTGTTATTGCCTGTGGTTTCAAGCCCGCTTATTTGTAAGCCCGACGGATGCGAAAGTGTTTCAATGAACTCACCTGCGGGTTTCCACTTACTGAAGCCCGAATTAACCGGGTAGATCTTTTGCCGTTCCCTGAAAATCACCAGATTTATTTTATCAGCATAAAACAAAAAATCTTTCAGGTCCAGCACGTCGGTAATTACATTAACCGCCGGGTAATTATGCGTTACCAGGTATTTTAAAGCTGCACCTGCCGCATTGTCACCTCCCGAAGACATCACCTTCACATCCGACTGCAAATCACCCGCATCACCATCACTTATTATCCAGTCGATTTTAATACCTGATGCGTCCAGCTTTTCGGCAGTGTTGGCGGTGCAGATCACTGTCGGGCTCCACTCCAGCAACTGCCCCAGCATTTCATCATCAAAAGTATCCATACTTAAAACCAGTAAAGCTGGCTCCTGTTTTTCGCGTACTATATGATGTGATGACATTGCTAATGTAGATGGAACAGATGAATATTAAATGAAAATATAAAGATGAGGTTTTTATTGATTGGTGAAACCAAATCAATATTTTATGACGGTAGAATAGTTTTAATACCGATGTCATTTCGATAGAGCGGGGTGATCCCGCCGTTGGGGCGAAAGAGAAATCTTATACGCCCGGTAAAGCATTCACCGAAGTTAAAATAAGTCGTATAAGATTTCTCACTCGTTCCTCGTTTCGAAATGACAACGCTTCTTTAGATATAGATAGCTATCAGTACATCTTCCTATAAAACTCCTTCAACTTCTCAGCAGGATCAGCAGCAAGATTCATGGCTGATGATATCGCAATACCATCGATTCCCGTTTGAAGCAAGGGCTCAACATCATCCGGCTGGATGCCACCTGTTGCTATCACCGGGATACTCAGACCCAGTTTCTCCAGTTGGCGATATCCGTTAAAACCAAGCGGGTGATGCCCAACAGGCTCCTCTGTATTAGTGGATGCAAATGGCCCGTAAACATAATAATCAACCACTCCGGTACTTTGTAATTTCAATAATTCATCAGCACCTGCCGCCGATACGCCAAGAGTTTTATCCGGGCCGATAATCTTGCGGATACTGGCCAGATCGGCATCACTATCATCTATATGCACACCCTGCGCATCAACCCGGTCAAGCAAGTCGTAATGATTAGCGATGATAAGGGTCGCGCCCCATTCATCGCAAATTTCGGCTATTTCGTTTATCTCATCAATCAGCTCATCTTCGGGTTTGGTAAAGCAACGGTATTGTACCCAGTTTGCGCCCGCGCCGCAAGCCATCTGCACCTGTTGTACGTGGCTAAAATCAGGCAGGTCATGGGTAAGATAATGAAATTTAGAAATGTATTTTTTCATTTTATAAGTCCGAATTCGGTCAAGCCCTAAAGTCGGAAAGTTTTTAATTATTAACCGAAAAGTCCGAAAGTTTTGTATTGTAACCTTTCGGACTTTTCCGGCTTTCCTGACTTCAGACTTAGTTTTTCAGCACTTCGCTGATCGTTTTACCTACACAGCCATCAGGAGCCTGGATATGAAGTAGCGATGCTACAGTAGCCGAAATATCGGTCATATGTGTTTGGCGGGTAAGGCTGCCATGCTTAATGCCCCAGCCCATAAATACCAATGGGATATGCGAATCATAAGGATTCCAGGTGCCGTGTGTAGTACCGGTTGGCCCGCGGTCGTTTGTGCCGTGGCCGGTATACCATGCCGGTTTCAGGATGATCTGGATAGCACCGCTATGCTCGGCATTATAACCGTTAATGATCATACTGCGCAGGTCATCAGGAATATTAGCTTCCTGTATTTTTTGCAGATCGATTGCATAGGCAATGCCTGGTTGTTTCTTCAGGTATTCGATACAGTCTAACTTTATAGCCTCTTCGCTAACACCGGCTTTTGCAAGGGCCACGTTATTAAAATTAACCTGGTAATTATCCATACTGATGATCAGGTTATCTACTTTGTATTTATCGCTGATCATCGTGTTCAATTCTTTTGCGGCTTTGCCCTCATCCCAAACACCTGCCGGGATGTTGTGGTCTTTCAAAAAGTTAGGGTTATGGGCAGCACCATGGTCGGCACTCAGGAAAACCGAATAATTGCCTTTACCTACAGTTGCATCTAAATAATTAAAAAACGCGGCCAGGTCCTGGTCAAGTCTTAAATAAGTATCTTCAACTTCAACCGAGTTAGGGCCAAACTGATGACCAACATAATCTGTTGATGAAAGGCTCACCGCTAAAAAGTCGGTTACTGTGTTTTTACCAAGTCTTTCACCTTCAATAGCCGCTTTTGCCAAATCAAGCGTCATGGTATTGCCGAAAGGAGTAGAACGGATCATACCGATATGGCCTTTATAAAGCTCGGATGTTTTAACCGGTAAGGTAGGTGTAGCGGCACCGGCAAATTTGCCTTCATAACGATCGCTGTTATCGGGTGCGCTTTGTACATACGTATTAATAGGATATAACGGGTTCCAGTCCTGCTTCAGGTATTTTTCAGCAATTTTTTGATTGTTGAAAGTTTTAACCCATGCAGGCAGGTCATTCATATAATAAGTACTGGTGATCCAGTTACCACTGGCATCATCAAACCAGTAAGCAGCGTTAGCCGAATGACCGGCTGGCAGGATGCCGCCGCGGTCTTTTAATGCTATACCGATAACTTTTGAGCGAAAGTTGGTAGCCAGCCTCAATTCATCAGTAACCGTGCTAACCAGCAAGTTGCGGGGCGACATTTGCCCTGCTTTTGAAGTGCTGCCAACAGCTACAACCGTGCTGTCGTCGGTACAATACATGGATTTACCCGTAGCCTGGATAATGAAATCGTTACCCACTATGCCATGTATGGCGGGGATAGATCCGGTATAAATACAAGTATGGCCGGCAGCGGTTACCGTTGGGATATAGTCGATATTGGTATTCTCGCAGGTGAAACCCTCATTAAGCATGCGCTTAAAACCACCGGTTTGGTAACGGTCATAGTAGCGGTACAGGTAATCCCAGCGCATTTGGTCAACCACTAAACCCACAACTAATTTTGGGCGTGGAATTGATGCAGATGCCGGGGCAGCCGTTGTAGTTTTCTTTTTTTGGGCCGATACCGAAACGGTAGCGAAGGACAGGGAAATAAGCAGCAGATGTTTAAACTTCATCGCGAAAAAAGATTTTTGATTTCGCCAAATATCAGCAAAGCATTTAAAATGCAATGTGATGCTTTTGTTAATTATAGGGGATTGTTACAGAAGCCCCTCTAAATCTCCCCCGGAACGGGAGACTTTAAAGCCACCCAATCCGGGAGGGTTTGGGTGGGGCTGTGTTTACAAATTGTTCAAAACTTTGTAAGTTTAGCAAACCAATCATTAAACCTATAATCAATGAAACGCATCCTTTTATTGCCGTTTTTGCTGCTGTCCTGTTCTGTCATCGCTCAAAATAAAAATCTTGATGTTGTTACTACTGATGCAGGTAAAGTATCAGGCTTAACCAATCAGGCGGGCGATGTGCATATTTATAAAGGTATTCCCTTTGCTGCACCGCCTGTTGGAGATTTGCGCTGGAAGGAACCACAGCCGGTAAAGCCCTGGGAGGGCGTTAAAAAATGCGCCGATTTTGCGGCCAGCCCAATGCAGAGTAAACCAGATCCCTTTGGTGTTTACACGCGCGAATTCCTGATTCCCTATGAGCCTATCGGTGAAGATTGCCTGTACCTGAATGTATGGACGGCGGCTAAAACATCGGCAGAAAAACGCCCTGTGCTGGTTTATATTTATGGCGGTGGATTTGTAAGTGGTGGAGCTGGCGTACCTATTTATGATGGCGAGGCGATGGCTAAAAAAGGGATCATATTTGTGGTTATTAATTACCGCGTCGGGATTTTTGGTTTCTTCGCCCATCCCGAATTAACCAGGGAATCGCCGCATAATGCATCAGGAAATTATGGTTTGATGGATCAGCTGGCTGCATTAACATGGGTGAAGAAGAATATCGCGGCTTTCGGTGGAGACCCGAATAAGGTTACCATAGCGGGACAGTCGGCAGGTTCCATGAGTGTAAATTGTTTGGTGGCATCGCCATTAGGTAAAGGGCTGTTCGGTGGTGCAATTGCCGAAAGTGGGGCCAGTTTTATCAGTCAGCAAGGATCAGGCGGGTTGCGGGAAGCAGAGGCAGCCGGTGTAAAAACAGCGACTGCCTTGGGTGCAAGCACCATTGCCGAACTAAGGAGTAAACCCGCTGCCGAACTGGTTGGCAAAGGCCAAAGCCGCCCGGTTATTGACGGCTATGTTTTACCCGCAACCATCGCTGATATTTTTAATGAGCATAAACAAAACGATGTGCCTGTACTTACCGGCTGGAACGAAGACGACGCTTTTGTTGGTCCGCCAAAAACTGCTGAAGAGTATAAAAAGATGATAAAAAGCCAATATGGTGCCGATGCTGATGCATTTTTAAAACTATATCCGGCGGGTTCAGACCAGGAAGCCGCGACCTCCCAAACACGAATAAACCGCGATCAGATCTTCGGGATGCAGAATTATACCTGGGCCAATGTGCAAAATGAAAAAGGGAAATCTAAAATTTACGTTTACCGTTTTACCCGCCGCCTGCCAGCCACTGCCGATTTTGTTAAATACGGCGCTTTCCATACTGGCGAGGTTGCTTATGCCTATGATAACCTCAAATTCCTGAACCGGCCATGGGAACCTGTCGATCAGCAACTGGCCAATACAATGAGCACTTACTGGGTTAATTTCGTTAAAACCGGTAACCCGAACGGGAAAGGCGTACCTACATGGCCGGCTTATACAACAAGTGATCATAAAATAATGATATTGGGTGAGAAGCCGGGCGCAAAACCTTTGCCGGATAAAGCCGCTTTGGATTTTATGGTGAAGAAGGCCAACGGAAAGTAATGCATAGGTAAAGCCCCGGGATAATAAACGCTGCCAGATACATTTAGGTAGGGAAGTCTTAAACACCCCGCTTAAGAAACTGATGAGACAGCGAGGCTTGAAATGTTAGCGGATACCATAAAACAAAAGGATACGAAACTCCAGATTAATTAAAGTGCTACCTATATTTTAATGAAAGAAACCCACCTTATCAAACAAAAATTTAAAAGCGCCATACGACGGGGAACCGGCGAAGCGTATTTACTACTGCAACGCTATCCCGGTATTGATTTTTCGGGAGAGATCATCAAAGCCTGCGTCAAAAACTTCTCATACGATGGACAATGCGAAGGCAGCAGAGGGGAATATCTTTTTGAACTTATTGGCCTTTCGGGGAAAAAAGACAAAATAAAGAAAGCAGTATTAAAAGCCCTGCTAAAACCTCAGAAAGATACCTGGACACTGACACAGCTTTTCAGCCTGGCTAAAATGTTTGCCCGACAAGATGATGCCGAAGCCCGGAAAACCATTTACGATGCCTTTGTTCACAATCCTATTTGGCGATCGGATTGGCCGGCACCTCAGACATTATAGAACTTGATGGTATTGAAGGTTTGAAATTTATTGCCGAAGAATTTGGCAAACGCATAGAAGCAGATCCGGAAGACTGGCAGGACGAGGACCTCATTAATCAATTTCAAAAAGAAAACCCGGAAACCGACACCTGGACGCAACTGGATATCAGTGCCAAACAAAATCGCTTTATAAAGATCTACATCGATTCGGTGAGGGAAAACATGGCACAGCGTGCCAGAAAGGTAAAACCACCGGAACCCGTTTATAAAAATATAGTTGAGGAAACGCTGTTGAGACAAAGCCAACTTTGGTTTTACAATAGGAAACTAAAAAGCACCGAACTTAAATCAATCGGTCAGCAACTTATAATTGAACGAAAGAAAAGTAACCGGGAAAAATTACTTAAAGTTTTTACAAAGCATCCATTTCCTCTTGACAAAGAATTTCTTTTTGATTGGGCTTGTAAACATCCGGCAAAGAACAGAAGAGTTGTGACATTCGCTATTCAAGCGCTTAGTCTTTTTAAAAATAAAAGCATCAGGGAGTTCGCTTTAAAACAAATTGCTATTAGTAAACATCCAACACTATTTGTTGAGCTTTTAAAAGAAAATTATAAAAAGGGAGATCATAAACTGTTGACTGCCCTCATAGCAAACAGCAATAAAGGCATTGAATTAGAGGGCTTGATAATTGACATTACTAATATCTATTATGCCAATAAAACTCCGGAATGCCGGGAGCCATTGGAAGCACTTTATGATAAACACACTTGCGGTATGTGCCGGAAACATGTTGTTGAAATATTAAAGAACAATAATGTGCTAAGCGAGCGAATAAAAAATGAGATCAGGTTTGATTGCAATGAGGATACGCGAAAACTGTATAATTGACCATATTATTCCGATAATCCTTTTTGCGTATACTTAGCCCCCACTTTACCAATGAATAACAAGGCATTGTGTAATAATGTAACAAAAAAATTCCCTTCTTAAAAATTTGGATAATAAAACTTAAATCACTTATCTTCGTTTATTACCAAAACGCAAGACTATGTAAGCAGAGGGCTTACATAGTCTTGTTTGCTTTTATAAGCATTGCGTCCTTTCTTAAAACAGGGAAGGGCGGTTTTTTTTGGTTGATTAACAGTAATAATATTAATTAATTTTTGCGTTATGGCAGAGGTATCATACTATACCAAAGATGGTTTAGAGAAATTAAAAGAAGAACTACAGAGATTAAAAACAACCGGCCGTGCCGATATATCAAAAGCTATTGCTGAGGCACGTGACAAAGGCGATCTGTCGGAAAATGCCGAATACGATGCGGCTAAAGAAGCGCAGGGCTTACATGAGGCCAAAATAGCCCAGATGCAGGAAACACTGGCCAATGCGCGCCTGCTTGATGAATCAAAACTTGACGTTTCGAAGGTGCTTGCATTGTCGATAGTAAAGATCAAGAACCTGAAAAACGGAGCTACCATGAGTTATCAGCTGGTATCAGAGAGTGAAGCCGATCTTAAAACCGGTAAAATCTCGGTAGCGTCGCCGATAGCTAAAGGCCTGCTTGGCAAAAAGGTTGGTGAAAAAACCGAGATCACCGTACCTGCAGGTAAAATTGAATTTGAGATCCTGGAAATAAGCAGGTAATTTAATTTAGGTGAGTGGTTGATTAGGTGAACGGTTAAGAAATTAAAGAAATGGATCACCCAATCTAATTATCTAACGAAATCAACCACTCTCCAAATCAACGTAATCAACCATTCACTATCTATAATAAACCACTCATCAATAATGACCATCTTTTCAAAAATAGTTGCAGGCGAGATCCCCGCTTATAAAGTGGCCGAGAACGATGAATTTCTGGCTTTTTTGGATATTTTTCCGCTTACGGAAGGTCACTTGCTGGTGATCCCAAAGAAGGAGGTTGATTATCTTTTTGATTTGGACGATGATACTTATATAGGCTTACAGGTATTTGCCAAAAAAGTAGCCCTCGGTTTAAAAAAGGCTATTCCCTGCCCACGGGTTGGAGTAGCAGTTATGGGCCTTGATGTGCCCCATGCGCATATCCATCTTATACCCATGAATGATATGAGCAGCATTAACTTTTCGCTCCCCAAACAAAAATTTACCCCCGAACAATTTAACACTACTGCCGAGAAGATCAGACAGGCAATCAGTTAACAATTGGGATAACATTAATCAAGCTATTAGCTATAAGTTTTGCTCATGCTGCTTTTAGCTTATATATAGACAAAAAGGCCTCATCATAATATAAGTGACGAGGCCTTTTTATGTTTAAAACTCTACATGTGCCCTTAGCGAAAAGACATTTACCGGTCCCCTGTCCTTATTATAGGCAGGGTTGAGCAAAAACTGGTAACCGGGTGTAAGCCAGAACTTTTTTTGATATGCGTTTATTTTATAATCAAGTTCGGCAATAAATTCGGTGCCGTAATTAAGCTTGCCATCGCCTATGATGAAACCGTAGCCGCCGGCTGCAAGATAATCACGATGGGCGTTTGAGATGCCGTTGGCTACAAAAGCAAGGCCCAGTTCGTCATCGCCGCGGTTCCATGAACTTCCTTTAAGTACGCCGCCAAAACTCAATGAACGGTCAATCTCGGTAAAATACCATGTTTGGGTTTTACCATCATTATAACTCACTTTGGCAAATACCCCAAAATCTTTGGTCAGATATTGGTCGGCGCTGATGCCGAAACCATATTTGTGCCTGCCATAAGCTTGTGTGGTATCAACATTGGGGGCAACAGGGCTTTGCGCGATTGCCAGGCGATAATCTCCCATTTTGCCATTATTACGGAAACCTAAGATCCTGAAGGTACCTTTTTGGCCGTTAAGTGTATAGCGTTTTTCATATTCTAAGGTCTGGGTGTTTGCTTTACCAATTTTTTGATCCCAAATGGCGCCGTTGGCGGTAGTGGTTGACATGGTAAAGGCGAAACGCAAAGTCCAGTTAGGTTGCCCTAATTCGGTATGGATCCCCATAACATATCCGCGGGTATTGGCGGGATAATCCCATGCACCGTTATCCATTAAGCTCCAGTTCATGAACTGCGTACGCGGATCATGGCTAAATTCATTGCCGTCATAAAAATCGGCCATACCAAATTTACCTACGGTAACCGAAAAGTAACGCTTGCTTTTTAAACCGGCTAACTGGTTGGCATCATCGCTAACGGTGTCTTTATCCTTGCCCCATTCAAAGTTTTGGGTAAAATATAACCGGGCGATGTAGATCTTCGGCTCTGCGCCTCCTACACGAAAAGTTTCGCCATTAGGGAAACCTGCCGCACCCAGCGTTTTGCTCAGGCCCGATCCACCCGAAAGCTCGGGATTGAAATAAGCTTCGGCGCCTTTCCAGAGCCTTGCACCGCCAAAAAGCGTAGTAGTAATTGAGCTTTGTGTTTCTTCTTTGGTAAGTAAACTGTTATCGCCGTTATAATCGGCATGAAACGATGGTTTGTATTGGGTAATTACCGTTTGCTGGAAATGGAAGTTGAACCGCTGACGTTTAACTGTATCCTGCCCCAAAGCGACAGCGGTAATTAATACGGGTATTATAGTAAGTATAATTTTTTTCATGGGCTGTCAATTTTGGCGCAAAAGTAAGCTTTCGCGTTAACTTGAACCACATTCGTCAAAAAACTGTTTTAAATAATGCTCCATAAATGTGTGCCTTTGTTCGGCAAGTGCCTTACCAGCAGGCGTATTCATTTTATTTTTAAGTAGCAATAGCTTTTCGTAAAAGTGATTAATAGTTGGTGCGGTAGTGTTTTTATATTCTTCCCTGGTCATGTTAAGGTTTGGCGGGATCTCGGGATTGTACAATTCCCGGCCTTTAAAGCCTCCATAGGTAAAGGCACGGGCAATGCCGATGGCTCCAATAGCATCCAGCCTGTCGGCATCCTGTACTACAGCCAGTTCGGGCGAATGAAAGGACGGTTTATCAAAGCTGGCCTTGAATGACATATGCCTGATGATCTGCTGCACATGCTCAGTAACACCAGTATCAACATTCATACTTTGCAGGTAATTGCCGGCAGTACGCGGACCAATCTCTTCATCACCGTTATGAAACTTACTATCGGCAATGTCATGCAGCAGGGCAGCAAGTTCAACCACCAGCTGATCGGTTTTTTCTGTTTGATTGATGAGCTTCGCGTTTGTCCAAACACGGTGAATATGCCACCAGTCGTGACCACCTTCGGCATCCCTGAGGGTGTTGCGCACAAAATTTACAGTGGCTTCAATGAGTTTATTATGTTCCATCTTTTGCAAAGATACTAAGCAAAAGACAGAACAATGGGGTTGTGTATAAAACGTTAAGCAGCGGCTATTTTTTCTGTATCGATAAGTTCGGCAACTTCAATCTCCAAAATAGCGGAGATCTGAAAAAGCCTTTCCACTGTTATTTTTGTATAACCTAACTCAATTTTGCTATACGCGTTTTGTGATATACCCAGCTTGGCTGCAAGGTATTCCTGGGTGTAATTTAATCCCTCCCTGGTATGCCTTATGTTAGCAGCTATAGCCTTGATCTTTAAATTTAGCATATCTTTCATCCATTTACTTATTAGTTCGATTATAAATAACGAAAATAATGGGGTTATGGATTTCAAAATTTTCAATTTTTTTAATGGCTAACCAATTGAAAAGCTGATATCTTATACTTTTTTTAATTAAAAATTAACAGCCCTTTATAAGAGCCGGTATAAATACATAGGTTTTAACAACCATATTAATTAATAATAAAGACAAAAAAAGCGACAGGCCGCAAAGTCCGTCGCTTTCAAATTCCTTTTTATTAAAAAAACTACTCGCTTAAATTGTAACTAACAATTACCGTGGGCAATAAAGTAGCCGTTTCAAGCGGTACCTGGTTATAAGATATGATTGGCTTGCGTTTGCTGTAATAATCAAATGCCGCCTTTATAGTAGCATTGCTTGTATTTGCCGGCGCATTAAAGTTAATGGAAAACGGCAAAATAAAATCATGCAGTTTTTCATGATCGGGGATGATCCATTTATGATTTGATTTTTTTAGCGCCTCAATGATGGGTACTACCAGTATGGCATCATCCGCATAGTAAACAATTATTTTTTTGATCAAACCTTTTTCATCAGCGGTAAATTTAAACACCGCTGTTCCGCTTGCTTTCTTTTTAATGATCTCGGGTGATACAACAAGACTGTCTTTAAAAAAGCGGTTCATAATAGGACTACCGCCCTGAAACGGAAATGCCAATTGCGCTTGTGCTTTAACCAGTACTGATGATAAAATAAGTGTTATAAATAACAGGATCTTTTTCATTTAATTTTCTTCTTTCGGTTCGCGTTTGCTGCCCTGGTATAATTCATACTCAAACAAGCGGCAATCAAGCTTACCATTATAAAATTCAATTTTTCGGGCTGCCTTCAGGCCTATCTTTTTGGCCAGGTCGGGATTACCCGTAAAAACGTAACCATTATACCCAAGACATTTCTTTTTCATAAAATCGCCCATACGCTTATAGGTGATCTCCAGCTTAGTGTGTACGCCCAAACGCTCACCGTATTCGGGGTTAAACATTACTACACCAGTTTCTGCCGGAACCTCGGTATCTTCAAAATCACAAACGGCAAAATCGATCAAATGTTCTACGCCGGCCGTTCTGGCATTTTTACGGGCGATGTCAACCGCGTCTTCAGAGATATCGGTGGCAATGATCTTAAAGCCGGTTTCCTTTTTTGCTTTATCTTTTAAATTGCGGCGTTCGGCAAAAAATACGGTTTCATCGTAACCCAGTATATGCATAAAAGCATAATTCATCCTGAACAAACCCGGCGACTTATCTGTAGCCAGCAATGCTGCTTCAATAGCCAGGGTACCCGAACCGCACATAGGGTTAATGAATGTGCTTTTCATATCCCATTTAGTAGCCATAATGGTTGATGCGGCCAAAGCCTCAAGCATTGGTGCCTTGCCGGGTATCTTACGGTAGCTGTGCTTGGCCAGGGTTTCGCCCGATGTATCCAGGAAAATTTCGGCACGGTCATCCTGCCAGTAAAGATGTACCAGGGTTTTATTAACCTCCGGGCCCGAATCGGGCCTGATACCTTTAATGGATTTGATCCTGTCGGCAATGGCATCCTTTACCTTTACATTGGCAAACAGCGGGGTAAGGATGTGCTCGTTATTTACATTTGATGATACCGAGAAATAGCCGGTAAAATCAATCAGCTTTTCCCACTCAATGGTTACCAGCTCATCGTAAAGCTCTTTCGGGTCGCGGGCGGTAAAAGTTTTTAACGAATACAGTACCTGGCTTGCGCAGCGCAGGTTCAAATTAAGCGGAATAGTATCTGTAACGGTCCCTTTTAGTTCAACCCCGGTAGGGAAAACGCGGACCGGCTCATAGCCTAAAGCTTCAACCTCCCTTTGCAGGTAAGGCGAAAGCCTTTTGTTACATGTAATTATGATTTTACTTTCGGTGTGGAAAACTTGCATATTAATTCGGCAAAATTAAGAATTAAAAAGCCCCTATTTTAATTTCTTACTATTAACTTTACATTTTAAATTATTTGAAGACTAATTATGGAAGTTAAAGGTAAGGTACATGAAGTGTCGGCCACTCAGCAAGTAACCGATTCACTTAAAAAACGCGAACTTATACTTGAATATATTGAGAACCCTCAATACCCTGAATATTTAAAGTTTGAAGCTATACAGGATCGTTGCAATTTACTGGATAACGTAAAAGTTGGGGATGATGTAGAGGTTTCTTTTAATCTTAAAGGTCGCCCGTGGACAGATAAAATGGGCAAAAAAACCTATTTTAACTCATTGCAGTTATGGAGAATTACTCCGCTTGCTGCTGCTAACAACGCAACGGCTGCTCCGCAATACGCAGCACCTTCAGCTGATATCAGCTCATCGGCCGATGATGACGATCTGCCATTCTAATAAATAAAGAAAAGCATAAGTAAAATATTTCAAAAGGCCCTGTTAACGGGCCTTTTGTTGTTTATACGCTGCCCGTTATAACCCATAGCCTTAAACAGACGCCTCAGTTATTGATACAATAAAATATTAAGCAGCAGAGTTTTAAATTGAATGTACATTTGTTAAATTTTGTTAAATGCAATTTTTGTGTGCGGATTTAGGATAATTTTGTTTGTTAATAAATGAAGAAAAGGAGCATAGGTTTAATTATTGGCTTAATGAGCTTTGCGTTGCTGGGCGTAATGGCTATGCAATTTTATTTTCTGAGGCAATCATACCAGATGCAGTCCGATTCGTTCGACCGCCAGGTAAGGGAGGCTATGAACAATGTGGTAGATAAGGTTACCCGCCAGGATGCGAATAACTTTTTGAAAACCAAAACCCAGCAAGCTACCATCAGCACCGACAATGAAGAACAGGACATAAGCACAATAAAAGTAGCGGGAATACCAAAAACAAAAAAACATTCATCCGCCCGCGAAAAACGGATTGCTCTACTGCGCGATAGTTTGCAGCGCATGATCCAGCGTAAAAAAATGGATGATGAGCTTAACGGCTTACTACAAACAGAAGGTACGGTTGATTTTAAAGTACGTGTTGAAGAATATACAGACGAGTTTGGTGTAGTACATGAGCAACTTACACCCGAGATAGTGCATACCCGTATTACCCGCAGGGTAGGTCATCCTAAAAAACTTCATAAGTATGATACCCTGAGGTATGTCTACGTCGACCCCCAGTTTGGCAAACAAATGATCTCGGTGCCACGCATCAATCCGTTGTGGGTACAGGAACAAACCCGTAAGCAAAAGGAACGGCAGGTTCAACAAATAAAAAAAATGCTGGAGACCGATTCGCTTGAAAAGGCTAACAGTTTGAGCAATAAGCCCACCGTTATTGAGAACCTGGCCGAAGAATACCGTAAATCGGGCGAACCGTTGAATAAACGGATCAACCCTTTCTGGATAGATTCGTTACTGCGTTTTGAGCTTCATAATAAAGGCATTTTTCTGCCTTTCAGCTACGAAGTTACAACCGCCAACAGCGACTCGCTCATATTTTCAAATGCCAGCGACAGCCAGGGCGAAAAGCTGCCTGTGTTTGTGGCGGCAAATACTTACCAAACACCCATTTTTACCAAAGAGGTGATCAACGACCCCGGAAAGATCAGGCTTTCGTTTCCGCAAAAAAACTCATTGATATTAAGTAATATGACCGCTACTATGGCTACAACCGGTGGCCTTACCATGGTGCTGATCCTTTGCTTCGGTTATACCATATTTTCGATATTGAGGCAGAAAAAGATCTCCGAAATGAAGATCGATTTCATCAACAACATGACCCACGAGTTTAAAACCCCGGTGTCAACCATCATGATTGCCAGTGAAGCTTTAAGGGATAATGAAATTGCCGAAGATAAAAACCGGGTAGCCCGTTTAGCGAACATCATTTTTGAAGAGAACGCCCGTTTGGGCAGCCATATAGAGCGCGTATTAAACATTGCCCGCATTGAGCGTAACGATTTTAAACTGGATAAAAAACCGGTTGATGTAAATGAAATGGTTACCATAGTGCTTGACAGTATGGCGCTCAAACTGCAAAAATGCAATGCTAAAACCACACTACACCTTGATGCCGAAAAAGCCTATATTATTGCTGATGAGCTGCATTTTTCGAACGTATTATACAACCTGGTTGATAACGCCATTAAATACAGCAACGAAGCGCCTGATATAACTATAAGTACTTTTGTTAAAAACGGACAGATTGTTATTAAAGTAGCTGATAAAGGTATAGGCATGAGCCGCGACCAGCAATCAAAAATATTTGAACAGTTTTATCGCATCCCTACCGGCAACGTGCACAACGTTAAAGGTTTTGGGCTGGGCTTAAGCTATGTTAATACCATAGTAAAACGCCTGAATGGCACCATAAGCGTGAAATCAGAAAAAGAGAAGGGCTCGGAGTTTGAGCTGAAGTTTGCAGTGGCGTAATTGTTAAGTCGGAAAGTCGGGATGTCCGAAAGTCCGTAAGATAAGCTCAGCCACTTAATAAATAAAGACTTACGGACTTTCCGACCTCGGACTTCCGGACTAAAAAATCTTCCGGACTTGGAAAATATATGAAGAAAATACTACTGGTTGAGGATGATGCCAATTTAGGCCTGTTACTGCAAGACTACCTGCAATTGAAAGGTAAGTTTGATGTGGTTTTATGTAAAGATGGCGAAGAAGGCCTACGCGCCTTTACCAAACAAACATATGACTTGCTGATACTGGATGTTATGATGCCTAAAAAGGACGGTTTTACGCTTGGTAAGGATATCCGTAAGATAAATGCCCAGGTGCCTATTATTTTTGCGACTGCCAAAGGCATGATTGAAGATAAAACCCAGGCCTTCAATTTGGGGGGGGATGATTATATCACCAAGCCTTTCCGCATTGAGGAATTACTGCTTCGTATAAATGCGCTGTTAAAACGTACAGATAATATCGGCAAAAAGGAAGAGGAGAAACAAACCTCCTTTAAAATTGGGAAATATACGTTTGATTATACAACCCAGATGATCATGACAACAGACAACCAGCAAAAGCTATCTACCAAAGAGGCCGAATTACTGCGCCTGTTGTGTGTGCATAAAAACGAAGTGCTTACCCGCGAAGAAGCCCTGCTGAACATCTGGCATGATGACAATTATTTTAACGGTCGGAGTATGGATGTATTTTTGAGCAAGATCCGTAAGTATCTGAAAGACGACCCTAACGTGGAGATCATCAACGTACACGGACGGGGGTATAAGCTACTGATTAACTGAACTCAGGATTAATTTTGTTGAAAAAATTTGTGTGATATAAGCATCATGGGGGCTTAACCAAGTTAGCTATGTAACCACATATTTGATTTTATGGGCTAGGAAGAGGAAATCTCATAAACCCGCTCCTTTCACTAATGTGCTCCAAATTTCATCCACACAAAATATCCAATCCAAAGCAGGATGTTGGAGTAAACGCCAGCCAGCACATCATCCATCATTACACCCAAACCGCCGCCAAGATCTTCCATTTTGCGTACGCCAAGCGGTTTCACAATATCAAAAAAACGGAACAATACCAATCCGGCTAAAAGGAAATATAAGTTAGCAGGGATAAAAAGCATAGCTACCAGCATTCCGGCAACCTCATCAATTACCACACGCGAGCTGTCTTCGCCCCAGTCGGGTTCAACCTTATTGCCTACAAATACGCCAAGTGCGGTAACAAATATGGTAATAGCCAACAGGTACCATGGATTTTGCAAAGCCGGACTTTGCCACAGCAGCCAGATAAAGCCACAGGTAACTATAGCAGCGTAAGTACCCCCACCTTTT
The DNA here is from genome assembly GCF_003286435.2 of Mucilaginibacter metallidurans. Classification (NCBI taxonomy): domain Bacteria; kingdom Pseudomonadati; phylum Bacteroidota; class Sphingobacteriia; order Sphingobacteriales; family Sphingobacteriaceae; genus Mucilaginibacter; species Mucilaginibacter metallidurans. The sequence continues at coordinate 6,927,596 of NZ_CP043449.1, read as the reverse complement.
AAAAAGCCGATGCCGAAAATGGACGCTATTGTTTTATTTAAGAACATTTAATTTATATATCAAGTCATTAATGTTTTCATTCCCTCCCCAGGGAGAGTGCGGCTGGCGGTGTTGTGGCAAGGAGGGGTTTATCCGCTTTGCAAAATCATACAAAGTTCAGGAAACCCCTCCGTACACCGTCCCAAGGGAGGGAATCGCACGAGTTCTGCGCTTTTTACTGCTGCCTACTGCTAACTGCCACTGCCAACTGAACTACTGTTTATCCAGCACATCCTCCGCAGCCTCAGCTACTTTTGGTTCAGTAGTATGCCTTTTAGGGAAGTTGAACAGCAGCGACGTTAATACCGGGATAATAAATAACGCCACCGTAAACACCGAAGTGAAAATATCGGCGCTTTCTCCTTCCATCATTTTTGAAAATCCCGCTTCAGGATAAAGGTGGACGAATAACGATGAGGCCAGTTTAATGCCCAGTACGCCAATCACGATAAAAGCTACAGTTTCCAGGAAAGTAAATTTTTCCATCAGCCTTACAAAAGCCTGGGCAACAAATCGCATAGCCAGGATCCCGATAAACACGCCAATATAAATTAACATCTTATGGTCAGTAAATGCAACAGCTGCAAAAACGTTATCAATAGAGAAGGCAAGGTCCATCAGCTCCACTAAAGCTATGGTTGCCCACAAATTACCTATCAAACCAACGGTTGAGCGGTAAAGCCAATTTTTGTTTTTATCAACCGTTTCCTCTTCAGCATCGCCGTCGGCCTTTTTCAGTTTGCCTTTAAAATAATTGAAGCTCAGGTATATCAGGTAAAGGCCTCCAAGTGGTTTCAGCCACCAAACAGATACCAGCCATGCCGCTAAAAACAAACAAACGCCCCGTAAAACATATGCACCAATAATACCATAACGTAGTGCTTTTTTACGCTGATGCGGAGGCAGGTCAAGTACCATGGTAGCCAGTACGGCGGCATTATCAACGGAGAGGAGGCTCTCAATAACAATCAGGTTTAGGACAATTAATAGGCCGGCCTTAAGGTCGGGGCCGAGCAGGTAATGTAAAAACTCCATAAATTATATAATATCGGTATTAAGCATTGCTTTTAAAATATTGGCCTGCACATCCACATCGCTCAGGCTTTGTAAAAAGTTGATGTCGGCTATTTTTTTGTAGTTTTCGGCTAATAGGCTTTTTATTTCGGGAGGCATATAAGCTTTCATGGTAACTACATCGCTTTGCAGCTTATCAATTTTGTCCTGTAGCTCATGCATCAGTTTTTCCCTTTTTGACAGATTGTTATTATGCTCGATGCCCGAAAGCTTTGTAACATCGCAAAATAGGAATAAATTATTGGCAGGCGAAAATAAAAAGTGCCTGTCTTCATCCATAAATTTATATACCTCAAGTATCAGGTTACCGGCCTTTAACCCACAGTAAAACTCTGTACGGAACTCGCGTTTTAACAATACCCCCATCAGCTTACGCTGAATAGTAGCGTAGTTGTTATGATAGGTATCATTATAGTTATGCTGCACAAGTTCATTATACAGTTCGGGAGTTATGTTATAAAAAAAATCGGAACCATAGCGCAGGCTGAAGGCATTGATATTTTTGGAGAAAGGATAATCGGTTGAGTTATCTGAAAGTACCTGGTAAAGCTTCCGCAATGAAAGGTTCACTTTCAGCGCCTGCCTTTGCCTGTCAATCTTGAAATCCTGCTCGGTGAGTACATTATCATCCATCTTATCAATCATTTCCCGGGTAAGCTGGATCTCGTCGAGCACAAGGCTTACATTGTTCTCGTTGTTCTTCTTGATCTTGCGGAGCAGGTCGACCAGACTGGTGGTAAATTGCACATGAAAAAGTTCCAGCTTGTTGATATCGATTTCGGGATTGGTTTCAAAAAGCTTATGGATAACCTGGGTACGCAGGTAGATCTTATAAATGAGTTCATCTTCAAAAAATACCGACAGCAGTTGAAGCTTGCTGAGCATCCTGTTTGAGCTATTTAAAATATTTAGCCTGTTTTCATCCATCAACGTAAAATATCCCTTTTATAAATGTAAAAATACAAAATTATGAGATTGAATGTTGGGGCGTATGTTACGAATCGGGTGTGTATTTGGATTATTGACCTTAGAGGGCACCGCTTTAATTGAACCCAAATTTGCGTTAGATTGAAGCGGAAAACGGCCGGGAGCGTAATGCCTGCAGGCGTATGAGCGTAAAGCCCGGCCGCAGGCAACGCTATGATTGATTTCGGAGTTGGGATTTTCGAATTCGGATTTCTTTTAATATCATACCTGAGCTAAATGGACTAAGGATTTTTTTTTGGTTTAGCATTCGGTCAATTATCAAATTCTATAAATTCTGATTCAGACAATGGCGTTGCCTCCGGCCCGGGCTTTTCGTTGCAAGTCCTCGCCTTTCCTACCCGCAACCTCTCTATGCGCTCCGGGCTTTACACTGCAATCCCTAACGCGCCCCACGCGCAATCCCCTAATACCATATCTATTCCCATCAAAATAAATTATATTTACATAAAGGTGTAACCTGGCCCGCAAAAGCGTAGTCACAGAGGTTATATAATGCAGAGCAAGCTTTCAGATATCGAACTTATTGAGCAAACCCTGGCGGGTAACCAGTTCGCGTACGCTGATTTGGTTAAGCGGCACCAGCGTTTTGTTTTTACGCTGGCCCTACGTTTTGCAAAGGGCCGGGAAGATGCTGAAGAGATTGCGCAGGATTGTTTTGTGAAAGCGTACCGCTCGCTGGCTTCGTTCCAGGGGCAGTCAAAATTCAGTACCTGGCTGTATAGTATAGTTTATACTACAGCTATGACATTTTTAAGAAAGAAACGGGTGGATACCGATTCGATTGATGATGAAGGTACACTTGTACAGGTTGAGAGCCATGAATCGGCATATGATACCAACAACGCAGAAAACAAATCGCGGTCATATTACCTGAACCAGGCAATTGAGCAATTACTGCCCGATGACGCCACTATTATTACCCTGTTTTATAAGGGGGAGCAATCGTTAGAAGAAATTGCCCAAACAATGGGTATTGAAACAAATACCGTTAAGGTTAAACTATTTAGGGCACGCCAGCGTTTGAAAGAAAAGCTGGAGCGCAATTTAAAACACGAGGTGAAAGAACTAATATGAACACCATCGAAGAAAAACTTTGGAACTATATTGATGGTACCTGCACACCGGCTGAGCAGGAAGCCATTGCCCGGCTTATTGAGGAAGATGATCTGTACAAACAAAAGTACACAGAGCTGCTTGTGCTAAACCAGGAGTTTGCCGGCCTGGAACTTGATGAACCATCAATGGCCTTTAACTATAATGTAATGGAGGCTATCAGGGCAGATCAGGCACTGGCACCTCTAAAATCAACTATAAATAAAAAGATTATACTGGGTATTGCGGCTTTTTTTGTACTAAGCATATTGGCCCTGCTGGCAATCACCGTTTCAAATGTCCAAATTTCTGGAAATCCGTTCAGTGTTGTAAACATTAAGCTACCTGCAAATTTAAAATTGCCTGCAGCCAACACCATTTTCAATAGCGATTTCATGAAAAGTTTTTTCGTGTTTGACGTAATTTTGGCGCTATTTTTAACTGACAGTTATCTGCGTAGAAAAAAAGCTGCAAAAGAGGCATAAAGTGTTCAGTTTTCTATATGCCAAATCATCCAAAGTGTCATATTGACACGGGTCGCACCTGGCTTTTGTAACAGCAATCTCAGTTTTAACCTATGATTAATGTATCAACAAGAATACATTAAATAAAAATTTAAAAAGTCGCCGCTTTTGGCACAGTGATTGTAATAAGATTCACGAACTGGTAAACTTACCGGTTTAATTGTGATAAGGTTTAGGTTGAAAGTCTCCCGACGCAAGGTTGGGAGGCTTTTATTTTTTTAAGGCGATCCTTCCATCAAACCAATAACAGATTCCATTTAAAATTTCCCCGATGGAAAATTATATCCGGACCCATTTAACCAATGACAAGCCCATACTTACGCTAATGCCATTAAAAGAGGTCTTGAAAAAGCTGCCTTCTGCAAAATTTCGGCTCATTCACCACAGGTATATTGTTCCGGTAGGTAAAATAAAATCCTTACAAAATCATAAAGTGCAATTAGGCAGGTATTGAATTGTCGGTGAGCGGTGCTTACTATGAAGTTATCCTTGGTTTGGTTACCTAAGCTTGTTTTTTACTCATCACCCAATAACCAAAGCCATCGCAAAAGTATACGACGGCTTTTGTTCTTTGAGTAAACTTAAAGTTTTGGTCAATGTTATTGCTGGAAATAACCGGCAGCTCCCATATCAGCAATTAACCCGACAGCTTTAGGCTGCCAATTTAGGGCCGCGCGTGTTTTTTCGCTGGATGAGGGGCAACCCAATGATGCAAAGTGCAAAAACCAGCCAAAATGTGCCGCCACTCCATCACCTGTTTTGCTCAGTACAGGCAAATGCAGGCCCTGACCTATTGTTTCGGCAATTTCACGAAATTCGATACCTTCTTCAGCTACGGCGTGAAACACACGAAGCCCAGGTTGCTTTTCTATAATCAGGCGATATAGAACTGCGGCGTCTGAACGGTGAACGGCAGGCCAGCGATTGCTCCCTTCAGCTATATAGACCGATTCTCCTTTTTCCCGGGCCATGTTAATGATCATCGGTACAAAACCATGGTCGCCCTCACCATGCACACTGGGCGACAGGCGCACCGTATAAACTTTTACACCTTTTGCCGCGGCAGCCGCGGCGGCCTCCTCTGAAGCTACGCGCGGAATAACATCTGATCCTGCAGGCGGCGCGTCATCTTCTGTAACCAGCCGGCCATAATTCAAAAGTCCTACTCCGGAGGTAATGACTAAAGGTTTATTTGTTCCGGCCAGGGCATCGCCCAGGGCTTCAATTACCTTCCGGTCGGCTTCACAATTGGCCTTAAACTGTGAAAAATCATGATTAAAGGCCGTATGGATTACAGCATCGCACGCGGCGGCGCCTTGCTGAATAAGTTCCAGGTCGTTGATATCGCCACGGTATACTTCGGCACCGGTTGATGCCAATTGTTCAGCGCCTTTATCTGAACGGACGAGGCCAAGTACCTCATGGCCTGCCTCTAAAAGTTCTTTTACTATTGCTGAGCCTACAAATCCTGAGGCTCCGGTTACAAATACACGCATAGGTCAATGATTTTATTTGATACAAAATTCCCCAATAAAATCATGCTAAAGATGGTCAGCTGACCATAATTTCAATTAGCGCAGAAGCTGCGCGTGACGGATACGGGTAAGGGTTTTTATGGAGATGCCCAAATAAGCGGCAATCATACGCAGGGGCAAACGAGCCAGGTAGTCCGGGAAGGTTTGGATAAAATCTTCATACTTTTCTTCGGGCGTTGCGCTTAATGAAATCAGGATCCGCTTCCGGCTGTAATGGATATTACGGGCAATAAGGCCTTCGGCAAATTTTTTTAGTTGGGGCACCTCTGCCAGCAGCATATCGAAATCTTTTTTTTGCCAGCAGAGTATCGCGCTGGGTTCTATTGCTCCTATGCTTACTTGCGAGGGTACCTGCCGGTCATAACTTTCAACATCAAGCGTCCAGCTGTTTTCCGGTGCAAATTGCAAAATATGCTGATTACCTCCCGCCGAGATATTGAACGTGTGCAGTAGCCCGCTTACAACAAATACCTTGTGCCGGCAATTTCGCCTGCACTAAAAAGGAGTTCGTTACGGCGCAATTTTCTTGCCACTGCCAGATCACTGACCCTCCTGACCGCTTCCTCAGATAGGTCGCTCCTTCTCAGATATGTTTCAAATTCCGGATGCATCATCCAAAAATAATAAACATTTCAACAACAAATTTTCAGATGTGTATAAAATGAAATCCGGATAGATTATTGGGATGTCAATACAAACAAAAAGGCCGTCTCAAAAGAGGCAGCCTTTTGCAATACAGTAATTGATGAAAAAATTATTCTTTAATGAAAGCTAAAAGATCTTTGTTGATGGTTGCAGCCTCGGTAGTAGGCATACCATGCGGGAAACCCGGATAGGAGATCAATTTACCATTTTTCAAGTGCTTTATAGACTTTAGCGCCGAGTTTGCAAACGGAACGATCTGGTCATCTTCCCCGTGTAAAACAAGTACGGGAATATCTACACTTTTAAGGTCTTCTGTAAAATCTGTTTCCGAAAAAGCTTTTATACAGTCGTAATGTGCTTTTATACCGCCCATCATACCCTGTCGCCACCAGTTGTCCATGATGCCTTGTGAAACTTTAGCACCTTCACGATTATAGCCGTAAAACGGAATAGTCAGGTCCTGGTAAAATTGGTTCCTTTGGGTTGCAGTGCTTTCGCGGATCCCGTCAAATACTGCAATCGGAACACCATCAGGATTGCTTTCGCTTTGAACCATAACCGGAGGAACCGCGCTAATCAGCACAGCTTTGGCGATACGTCCTTTTCCATATTTTGCAGCGTAACGAATAACCTCTCCACCACCTGTAGAGTGACCGATGTGGATTGCACCCTTCAGGTCAAGCGCCTCAACAAGCTCGGCAACGTCAGCTGCATAGGTATCCATTTCATTACCTGTTGCGGTTTGGCTTGAACGTCCGTGGCCGCGGCGGTCATGGGCTATCACCCTATAACCTTGTTCAAGGAAAAAGAACATTTGAGCATCCCAGTCATCGGCAGATAAAGGCCAGCCGTGATGGAAAACTAATGGTTGCCCGGTTCCCCAGTCCTTGTAATAAATTTCGGTTCCGTCTTTTACTGTAATTTTACTCATTTTGTTTTTCAATTATGGTGATTAATAAAGCGCTGAAGATGCAGGGCGTTTTTAGCAAATGATTATCAATGTAACACCTTTAAGCTTTTCTTTAGATGTTCATTATGTCCACAAGTAAAGCTGGCCGGCATCCAAAAATAGTGAATTAAGGAAGAGCCTTTCAAAATCGTATCGAAATTTACCTGGATGCGATAAATCGGCTATTTTTTTGACGGAAAGCTTGATAACGTTTATCGTCGCCGCAAATCATTTATAAAAATCACGTTATTGTATTTAGACAGTGGATTATCTGTACAGATATACAGCGAAGCTTATAGTTACAAAAGAATTACCCGTTGATTTCCAGCTTATATCCCTTACCGTGTATATTCACCAGTTTAATGGCCGGATCATGCTCCAGTTTTTTTCGCAGTTTTGATATGAACATGTCAAGGCTCCGGCCAACAATTACGCCCTCATCTTCCCAAATCTCTTTTTGAAGCCTGCTCCTTTCAATGATCTCATTTGGCGACCGGGCAAAGATGAGCAGCAGTTTATTTTCTTTTAAGGTGAGCTCGGTAATCATTCCGGCGCTGTGCAACTGCCGCCTGGCCGGGTTAAATATAATATTACCTATTTTAAAACTATTATCCGGGGCAGAGCTGTTTACAACTGTATTTTTCCGGCCTTTTCCCGACATTGAAATTACAAGCCCGATAAACGCCAATAAAGGTATCCCGCCAATTAAATATCCTTTTTGAGGTGCACCCCATCCCTGGCTTTTGAATTTGAGGTTGATCACGTAGCAGCTTTTAGGTTGTTTCCGCCCCGAGCAGGGCATTATGTTGTCCTTTTTATTTTTGAATATAGCATAGCCAAATATAACACTGCTCCCTCCACAATTTAAAACATTCACAATATAGTCGTTAGCCAGGTTGTCCTTTGCCAGCGCGCTGCCGATTGCTTTTTCGAGCGAATCGGGCTGAAAAGAAAATTCATTTTCAAACCGTAACTCGTACTCATTTTCAGCAATCTTTTGTACCGGCATCACCCGAGATGTACTATCACCCGAATATAATAGCACCTCATGCCCAATTTTCCGGAGCAGAATTTCCTGCCGGGCCATATCAAAGTCATTCTTACCGGTAAAGCTGAAAGCAACACATAAAAGGGTCATGAGCAGCAGGGAACCAAGCCCCAGCAAGCGTTTGGTTGTCTTATTCATTGGTAGTTTGGAACCGGCCATATTCCTGGAGATTTAATTTACAAAGTTTACAATTTTATTTACAATATCGGCAATAACAAACGCGCTGAAGCTGAGTAGGTTTGCCAAATAAATCACTTATGTATGTTAAGAAAACACGCAATTATCCTGTTGCTATCTATGGCCCTGCTCCCGGCCGCTGCGCAGCAAACCTACCATTTAGATATTAAAAAAAGTAAAGTTTTATGGGATACCCGCAAAACCATGGGCGGCCATTACGGCTATCTGCTTTTTAAATCGGGCAGCCTGGAGTATACGGCTGGCGGTGAACCAAAAAACGGCACCTTTAGCTTGAATATGAATACCATGCACAATACCGATCATGCCGATGCGGCCGGGAATAAAAAGGTAGATGAAGAATTGAAAAAAGAGGGCTTTTTTGCAGTAGACCGGTACCCGGAAGCAACCATGGTTGTTAAAGAAATTACACGCGTTGGCCAGTCAACCAACTTTAAAGTCACCGGCGTCCTTACCATAAAAGGGATCAGCAATCCCATTGAATTTATGGCGGCTGTCATTAAAAAGAACGATATCATCAGCGCTAAGGCAAATACAACAATCGACCGCCTTAAATGGAAAATCGATATGCAGCCCAAACGGGAAGCATGGGACTTCTTTTCGGCGGTAAAAAACACAATTGTTACCGACGAGATAGCAGTTTCGCTGAATCTTATATTTACGGCCGATTAACGCACTGTTTTGGGCAGGTACCGTTGCAGAATCCTATTTCAGGCCTTGCTGTAATATTACCGGTTAGCACAGCATCTTCAGATGGTGAATCACATGGTAGGCGATTGTTCGTAAATATCCCAATACTGGTCTTTTGTATTTGTCTTTTTAGCTAAAACTATCTGTGAGTTAACTGCCCCCTTTTTATCAGAAGGAGTAATGTATAAGTCTGTCCCTTTCAGTTTAATCATGAAAGTATCATGATCTATTGCCTCAAACTCATATTGCTGATTGGCGCTGTTCGCGTTAAGCGGTTGTTCCTCTAAAGCTACGTTTACATCAGCGTCGCCCTTAGGCTGAAATGTTTTGTTGGTAAGCAAATTCTGAAGCTGATAGGTATTCCCTGCAACATGTTTAAAATTCCAGGTCATGCATTTCCAGTTTTCGGGATAGTAAGCAACCAGCGGGGTACCATTTTCTGAATGTGCGTCTTTAACCCGTAACAGCATCCCGGTTTGCTCATTTTTAATAGCATAGCTCCCCTTAATTTGTTGGGCCGAAACCGCGAGGCCAGGTAACAGGAAACATAACAGCCAGGCAATTTTTTTCATAGATATATCGATTTAAACAAATTTAGATACAAACCATAAACAGCTGTTATCAAAATTGATTCAGTTTTTAGTCGATATGTATCAAAGCGGTAGATGCGTTGCATGCGAATTGATTGTAACAAATGTGGTGTCCCAAAATTTTAATTCCCCATAAAAAATTAAAAAAACACCCAGGCCCTTTTTTCAGAAACAACATGATGTTCCAAATTTTAAGAGTGAAACACGAAACGCATTAAAACACCATTATCACTGATAATCAATGCTTTAACATTCTTAGTGAAACATCGCCAAATAATTGACAATCAATGATTAAAACTTCAAAGAATATAAAATTAATGTTTCAACAGTGTTTTTTCTAAGGCTTTTATGCTACTGATTTTTTGATATTTTTTGAGCAAAAATAAACCTGAAAGGTTTTGGAAAAAAAGTACTGACAAAACAGCACCACCATTTTTTATGGCTAAAAGCTGTTGCTTTCGCAAGCAAAATGCTTGCCCGGTTTTAGGCCGATTTACGTTATCGCCCAACTTCGGTCTGAATGAGCTGAAGTTAGAAACTTCAGCTCATTCAATCGTGGGTTAGGCTATCGCTAAAACCGCGGCAGCCCGCTTTTATCCCTTCATTACATTCACCCTATCCCCTTTCCAGTCGGGAAACAGTATATGATCATTATTTATCGCAAGATGCTTATCAGCTACTGAGCTGAACACACTTCTAAAGTCGGTAGTTACGGCAAGGTCGCGGCCATCTTCAAGGTTTTCAACGGCGAGCGGCTTTACATCGCCATACACTAAACCGCCGCTTACATCATTACCTAAAATAAAGTTACATGAGGCACGACCATGATCGGTACCACCAGTCCCGTTTTGATGTACGGTACGGCCAAACTCGGTCATGGTCATTACGGTAACATCGTCCTGGTAGGTGCCCAGGTCGGTCCACAGGGCCATTATGCTGTTGCTTAGGTCGGCAACATTACGGGCGAAGATGCCGTTTTCGGTTCCCTGGTTAAAGTGGGTATCCCAACCGTTCGATTCGGCAAAGGCAACTTCCAGTCCCACATCCATTTTGATGAGCTGGGCTATTTGTTTCAGCGAATTGCCCAATGCCGAGTTGGGGTAAACAGCGCCATTGGCCGGTGTATAATTTTTAACATCGGTTTTCTGCAGCATTTTCATCGCCTCAAAACTTTCCTTTCCGGTTTGCTTCAGTAAGCCTGATGCGGTTTGATCATACAGATCCTCAAAACTTTTTGCCGCGATATTGGCTCCGGCAGGGTTGCCTCGCATTTGAATGGCAAAATCCTGCAAATTGCTGATGGCTACCGAGGGGTTGTCGCCATAAAAAGAACGTGGCATGGCCGATGTCATGCTCACGGCCGTAAAAGGGGTAAGCGCATCATGCCCAAGCAAACCTACAGCCCGGTTAAGCCAGCCGCTTGAGGTACCTTTATTGAATGGAGTGCCCGATTCCATATAATCCTGCGCATCAAAATGCGAACGGGTATTATTGGGTGAGCCTATGCCATGAACAATGCCCAAACGTTTTTCGCGGAACATGGGTTCAAAGGCCTTCATGGCAGGGTGCAAACCAAAACGCCCGTCCAGGTCTATCAGCGGATTACCCGTGCCACTTTTGGCAGCCGACATGAACAGGTTTGGCCGGGCAGCTTTCAAATAATCGTCAGTAAACGGAGTAACGGCCATCAGGCCATCCATAGCTCCCCGCTGAAAGATACATACCAGCGTTTTTTTCTTTTTATAAGGCGATGAGATTTTTTCGCTTGCGGCTGCCTCAGCTAAAAAACCGGGTATGCCGCCCAGTAATCCTACGCCTAAAAGGGCCAGTCCGCCCGATTTTAAAAAGCCTCTTCTTGACACCATTTTTAAATCCTCCTGTTATTAACGCCTCTGATATTCGGGTGAACCAATGATAACGCCAACCACCTGCGCCAGCATAGAATTATTACCGGAGGTGCCTTGCATCGCTATAAAATTATTTTTCCGTTTACCTTTTAAACCCGCCTGCTGATCCATCATCTCATCGCTGGCAGCCACTGGTGCTGCGGTTGCTGCAGGAGTTTTAGCGCTGGCTTTGTCAACCTTTTCCATAAGTTTGGGATCGTTAAGCATAGGTGTAAGCCGTTTAATAGTTTCATCAAGCTTACGGCCCGGCATAATAATTTTACTATAGGTAATGAGCGCCGCTTGTGCGCTTTCGGGTTCGTGATGGTTATTAAGTGCAACAAGGTCAACCTTTACGCCGGGGATCCGGCCCGATGCCAGCGCCAAACCAAAATTCATACGGTTAAGCAACGCGCCGGTATTGATCCAGTATTGGCCTTTATCGGGGAAGCCGGTTGGGGCCTGGTAATAGTACATTTTTTCGCCCATTTTATTGATCCAGTTAAATAATTGGTAAGGTTGGGTAATATCGGCATGCAATGAACGCACGGAGCCTATGGCCAGTTCAAAAGGCGATTTTGTTTTTTCCCTTACGGCTGCCGCGCTCCAAAATTCAGGCGCATCAACCATGGTGATCAGTACCTGTTTAATATCACCATCCGTTTTCATAAAGGTACGGGCCATTTTATCAATAAGGCTCTGCGGCGGGTTATCGTTCACAAAGCGCACGGCTATTTTCTTTGATATAAACCTTGCCGTAGCTTGTTGATGTGCCAGCATATTAAGCAGTTGCACACCCTCCTCATACCCGCCTCCGGCAGCAAAATGATGGCCTAATACCGTCTTTTCGCCATTATCATGTTTGTTCGGGTTAAACAGAAAATCGCCCTCATGTACAAAACCGCGGCTTTCCAGTTTTTCATCCCCAATACGGTTCATGAGTTTTTGGCCCGCTTGTCCGTAAGTGCCCATTGGATAAACCGACCAGCCGGTAAGTACTTTAGCCGCCTGGGTAACATCCTGCTGGGTATAGCCGCCGTCAACGCCAAGGGTATGCAGTTCCATTACCTCGCGGGCGTAATTTTCATTAAGCCCCTGTGCTTTTTTTGCTTTGTTTAGTTTGGGCATATTGGCAAAACGACCTGTATCCGCACCCTGCATTTGCTGCATCAGCCGGCGGCGGATCGGCCTGTTACCTTGCTCCATATTGTCCTTATTCCCCGAACTGCTAAAATTATCCAGGTAATATAACATGGCCGGCGATTTGGCAGTGGCCAATAACAAATCATTAAATTTGCCAAGGGCATTCGGACGGATCACATCGCGCTCATAAGCGGGGATATATTGCGAACAGTCATTTTTCACTATAGATACATTGAAATGATTGAACCAGAAACTGGTCATTACTTCCTGTAATTGATTATTGCTGTAAGCAGCTCTTAATATTTTTTGGTTGATGAATTGGCGTAACAGCTCCTGCTCGGGCTTTAATCCGTTTTGCTGCATGTAGTTTTGCAACTGATCGCGATAAGCTTTGCGATCTGTTTTTACCGAATCTTTGTTAACTATACCGTCCCTTACAGCCATTCGCAAAACCTGCGCGCCTTTGGGGTATTGGGCAACAACTTCTGTATTGCTCAGTTTTAAGGCATCATATTTATTTAACAGTTGATTAAGGGAATCATCCGGGAGTTGGGCATCCAATTGTTGGACAAACCACTTTTCGGGGCCGATTTTGGCTACTTCTTCTACTTCGCCCGGGGTTGCCCCATAAGTAAAACGGCTCAGTAAATGAGCCGCGGCCTGTTCGGGTGTTAAACCCGCCTGCTTATAGGGAAATTTTAAACTTGCATTAGGATAGCCCGGCAAAAAGGCAGTAAATACGGTAAACAAACACAACAACATAACAAAGCCACACCAGTACTTAACAGCCTTTTTCATAGTATCCGGGTTATTAAATTAAAAATTTAACTTTTGCCTTAGTGTGACCATGAAAAAACCCATTGGTTTAATTTAATTGTCAAAGAAACTTATACGCATACCCATTTAAACCAAAACTCATCTATATTGTCAATAAATTAATTATCTGCAAAAAATAAAAAAATATGAAAAAACTACTGATGCTGCTGACCCTTGCCTGCGGACTAAACTACGCAGCCAACGCACAACAAAAGGTTGAAAAAACGCCCGCTCAAAAAGCGGCCAACAAAACCGAGCACCTGCAAAAAAACTTAAAACTTACTGCCGACCAGGCAAAAAAAGTGAACGTTATCCTGCTTGCCCAGGCAACAAGTATCGATAGCCTGAAAAAACTGAAACAGGATAAAAAAACCAGTCACCTGGCCGATCAAAAGATTAAACAACGCGCTACCGCCGGCTTAAACAAGATTTTCACCCCCGAACAACAAAAAGCCTATGCAAAATTAAAAGCCGATAAAAAAGCTAAGAAAGACGCGGCTAAAGCTGATGAATAAACGAAACCAGGGCTTTCAGGGTTAAGGGGAGCTCCTTTACAGATTATAAATTTAAGAGCGGGATGTTTTTCCGCTTTTTTGTTTTGTGTGCTTTTCTGCTTATCTTAAATAATCCTAATTTTAAGATAAATCGGTGATCATAACATGGCTTCTAATTTATTGGTAAAAAACAAACATACCATACTGTACGCGGTAGCACTTGCACTGCTGTTGTTTTTGCTGAAATGGCTTGAGCTTAAACTGATCATTGTTGATAATGCCTATGAAATTTACATGGGTGCCATAGCAGTATTTTTTACCGTATTAGGAATTTGGCTGGCACTTAAACTTACCAAACCCAAAACAGTTGTTGTAGAAAAACAGGTTTATGTAAATAACGGGCCTGAATTTATCATTAACCAGACAGAGGTGGAAAAGCTTGGCCTCAGCAAACGCGAGCTTGATGTTTTGCAATTAATGGCCGAAGGGTTAAGTAACCAGGAAATTTCAGAGCGTTTATTTGTATCGTTGAATACCATCAAAACACATTCGGCAAAGGTGTTTGAAAAAATGGAGGTTAAGCGCCGCACCCAGGCTGTTGAAATGGGGAAGCGGCTCAGCATTATTCCTTAACCCGCTTCATACTTTAGTACTAATGGCAGCATATTTTTCAAAATCACCCTAAAGTATGAGCCCGAAAAGTTTCTGACAAGCCAAATTTGTTCTATCAAAATATAAACGATATGAAAAAGAATGTATTTGTTTTTGGATCAATCTCCGGCCTCATCATCGCCGCTACCGGGGGAATTTCAGGGGCCCTTTGCTATAACAACCCCAACTTTCAGGGCAACATGTGGGTGGGCTATGGCTCCATGTTGCTGGCGTTTTCGCTGATATTTGTAGCCATCAAAAATTACCGCGACAAATACAACGAAGGCATAATTAGTTTCGGCAAAGCTTTTATGATCGGCCTTTACATTGTATTGATCACCTCAACAGTTTATGTGATTGTGTGGTTAATAGAGTTCTATAACTTTTACCCCGATTTTATGACCAAATACGTCGCCCATGTTTTACGGGAAGCCAAAGCCCATGGTGCTACGGCCGCCGAACTTAAGCAACAGGAAGCAAGCATGGCTGGTTATGTTAATATGTACAAAAGCCCCTTCGGCGTAATCGTGCTTACTTATATGGAGATACTGCCCGTTGGCCTGGTGATTGCGCTGATAGCAGCTTTGATCCTGAAACGCAAGCATGCCAGCCCACAATTGGCTACAAATTAAATAGATACATTGACATAACTTTATGTCATTGCTGTAAGCGAAGCGTTGCAATCTCGCAGCCAATGCATATTCGCACTGTATAGTATGCGGTTGCCACGCTTCGCTCGTAGTGCCATGCTGAATAAAAAGTATTTATTCCTAAATTGGCCCAATGATATTTGACTTCAGGCTGAAGGTTTTTTATACGGTTGCACAACGGTTAAGCTTTACCAAAGCTGCATCCGAGTTATTTATCACCCAGCCGGCGGTCACCAAACATATCAAGGAACTGGAGCAACAACTCAGCGTACAGTTGTTTAAACGAAACGGCAATAATATTTCCCTTACCACTGCCGGCAAGACCCTTGAAAAATACGCTGAGAAAATTTTTCAAACCTATACCGACCTGGAAACTGAACTGGCTCAGCTTAATAACCTGGAGGCCGGTACGCTGCACATAGGGGCCAGTACCACCGTGGCGCAAACTATTTTGCCCAAGCTTCTGGCTATGTTTAAAAAAACATATCCCAAGGTTACTTTCAATTTTATCCAGGCCAATACCGATCAGATCTCGCAGCTGGTACTTGCCGAAAAAATAGATATTGCCATTGTAGAGGGGGCTGCCCATTCGCCGCAATTATCCTATACCGATTTTATTAAAGATGAAATTGTACTGGTAACCAGTGCTAACAATAAGTTATCCAAAAAGACCGAGATCACTCCCAAACATTTACCCGCTATCCCGTTGGTTTTAAGGGAAGCCGGATCGGGCACCCTGGATGTTATCTTCAATGCCCTGGCCGCCGTGCAAATCAACCCTAAAGACCTGAACATCGAGATTCAACTGGAGAGCAGTATCGCTATAAAACAATACCTTTTATACTCAGAAACAGCGACATTTCTCTCCATCCAATCGGTAGTAAGCGAGTTAAAATACAACGAGCTCACCATTATTGATGTTAAAGGATTAGAGATTTTCCGCACTTTTCAGTTCATACAATTGCATGGCAAACACAGCAAACTGATAGAGTTATTTAAGCGTTTTTGCCTTGCCAATTATAACTTAAAGTAATCTTGTATTACTTTATATCATTTGATTGCCAGTTAGTTTAGCGGCAAATTTGATTGCTGAATCAAAGGCGATCATACATGGAAAAAATTACTACCGATATCTGCATTATAGGCGCGGGACCTGTTGGTTTATTTGCTGTTTTTGAAGCCGGGCTGCTAAAAATGCGCTGCCATCTTATCGATGTGCTGCCACAGGTTGGCGGCCAGCTTTCCGAAATTTATCCGCATAAACCTATTTATGATATTCCCGGTTATCCTGATGTTACCGCACAGCAACTGGTGGATAATTTGATGCTGCAGATAGCCCCCTTTCACCCCACCTTTAGTTTGGGCGAGCGGGTAGAAAACCTGCAACGCAATGATGACGGATCTTATAATATCATAACCAACGACGGTACAACCGTTCATTGCCAGGTAGTAGTAATTGCCGGCGGCCTTGGCTGTTTTGAACCCCGCAAACCAGAAATTGACCGCCTTACAGATTTTGAGGGAAAAGGAGTAGCCTATATGGTGAAAAACCCCGAACATTTTCGAGATAAAAAAGTGGTGCTTGCAGGTGGCGGCGATTCTGCCCTGGACTGGGCTGTTTTTCTGAGCAATGTAGCCGAGCGGGTTACCCTGGTCCATCGGGGGGATACTTTCCGCGGAGCGCCCGATAGTGCCGAAAAAGTATTTGAACTGGCCAGGGAAGGCAAGATCGACCTGGTCCTTAAATCAAATGTAGTTGCCTTAACCGGCGATGATCGTTTGCAGGAGGTCACCCTGCTTGACCGGGACCAGCAGGTAAGCCATATTGAAGCTGATCATCTCATTCCTTTATTTGGCCTTAGCCCCAAACTCGGCCCTATTGCCGACTGGGGATTGAATATCGACAGATCAGCCATCGCCGTAAATACAGTTGATTACAGCACCAATATTGAGCGCATTTATGCCATTGGCGATATCAATACCTACCCGGGTAAGCTTAAGCTGATACTCTGCGGTTTTCATGAAAGTGCTTTAATGGCCCAAAGTGCTTTCAAATATGTTTACCCCGAGCAAAAACTGAGTTTTAAATACACCACCGTTTACGGTGTAAGCGCATTTTAGCCATGATAAATTTAACCATAATTGACCGCGACGGAGGCAGCAGGGCCGTTGAAATTCCGGAAGGTATAAACCTGAGCCTGATGGAAGTACTGAAGGCATCTGAGTACGATATACTGGCCACCTGCGGTGGTATGGCGCTTTGTGCCACCTGTCACGTACAGGTGATAGAAGGGCCCGAGGAATATTTTACTGCTACGGATACCGAGCTCGACGTATTGGATACGCTACCCTACGCTCCACCTGCAAGCAGACTGGCCTGCCAGATCAGGATCTCTGAAGATATGGATGGGATGGTATTTAAGCTTGTGGGAGAGGAATAAGCCGAAAATCTTGAGTTCTAAGAAGCTGTTTAAGAATGAAGAATATTAATTGCCGTTGGTTTTAACCAACGGATTAAGAGCCGAAAACTCCTGGCTTTAGCCTAATTATGCAAGTGGATTTGGGCTGAAGCCCTCTTATTGCTTTATTCCGTTGGTTAAAACCAACGGCAATGAAGTTTTATTTACCTGTAAACGATATGCGTCGATATTTAAACAGTTTCTTAGTTTTAAGCCGGATAAAAAAATTTGTGTGCTTATTCCCCAAAAACCCAGGAGCGTTTTTATTACCTCATTTTATCAAGCCGTTTTAACATCTTCTGAATAAAACATAAAACGGCCCGGTTAAGCCGGGCCGTTTACTATATCCTAACAGGGGGGCAATTAATGACCTTGCTCATGTACTTCTTCTTCCCTGAACAGTTTCGCGCTAAAATAGTCATTGTTCATACGGGCAATGTTAGTCAATTTAATTTCCTTAGGGCACTCGGCTTCGCAGGCACCGGTGTTGGTACAGCTGCCAAAACCTTCTTCGTCCATTTGGGCAACCATTGATTGTACACGACGATAGCGCTCCGGCTGACCTTGAGGTAACAAGCCCAACTGAGTGATCTTAGCCGATACGAACAACATAGCCGAGGCATTTTTACAGGCAGCAACGCAGGCTCCGCAGCCAATACAGGTAGCCGAGTTAAAAGCTTCATCAGCAATAACTTTGGGGATTGGGATAGCATTACCATCAGGTACACCACCGGTGTTCACTGAAACATAACCACCAGCTTGCTGGATCCTGTCAAATGCAGAGCGGTCAACCGCTAAATCTTTTACGATAGGGAATGCTTCCGCGCGCCATGGCTCAATGGTGATAGTTTCACCATCGTGGAAGGTACGCATGTGCAGCTGGCAGGTAGTGATACCGCGTTTTGGCCCGTGCGGGTGACCATTGATATATAATGAACACATACCGCAAATACCTTCGCGGCAGTCGTGGTCAAAGTTAATTGGCTCATCGCCTTTGTGGGTCAGGCTTTCGTTAACCACGTCGAGCATTTCAAGGAACGACATGTCGGGCGAAATATTTTCGGCTTTGTAGCTTACGAATTTACCCGCGGTTTGAGCATTTTTTTGACGCCATACTTTAAGCGTCAGGTTCATATTTCCGTTACTCATCTTTGTTTTAGATTTGAGTTATCGTTGTTTTTGTTGATTGAGTGAGTAGTTGATTGGGTGAGTGGTTTTAACTTAAATAACCTATCACTAATCAACCATTCACTATGCGTAATTACGTTGTGATAAATGAACTGCTTCAAATGTCAGCTGTTCCTTATGCAATTCTTCCGGTTGGTTTTCGCCTTTAAACTCCCAGGCTGCAACAAACGCAAAGTTTTCGTCATCGCGGAGCGCTTCACCATCTGGGGTTTGTGATTCAACCCTGAAGTGGCCACCGCATGATTCTTTACGCATTAAAGCGTCGTCGATCATCAGCTCGCCAAGTTCAATGAAATCGGCCACGCGACCAGCTCTCTCTAACGAAGCGTTTACTTCTTCGTTTTCACCGGTTACGATAGCGTTTTTCCAGAAATCGGCTTTCAATGCCTGGATCAAACCTTTGGCTTTTTTCAGGCCTTCTTCGGTACGGGCCATACCGCAATATTCCCACATAATGTGGCCAAGCTCGCGGTGGTATTCGTTAGTGGTTTTAGTTCCTTTTAATGACAGCAATTTGTTTACGTGGGCAATTACGTCCTGCTTGGTTTTTTCAAACGCCGGGTGGTTGGTATCAACCTTTTTAGGGCCGATCTTAGCCAGGTAATCGCCAAGTGTATAAGGGATCACAAAGTAACCATCAGATAAACCCTGCATCAGTGCAGATGCACCAAGACGGTTAGCACCGTGATCGGAGAAGTTGCACTCGCCCAAAGCATACAAACCAGGTACGGTTGTGCTCAGGTTATAGTCAACCCAAAGGCCGCCCATTGTATAGTGAACCGCAGGGTAAATACGCATTGGTTGCTTATACGGATTTTCGTTGGTGATCTGGTAGTACATATCAAACAGGTTACCGTATTTGGCCTTAACGGTTTCTTCGCCCAGGCGTTTAATCGCGTCAGCAAAGTCAAGAAATACCGCGAAGCCAGAGCCGCCTACACCTTTGCCCTCTTCAACCATTTCCTTAGCGTTACGTGAGGCCACGTCGCGCGGAACAAGGTTACCGAAAGCCGGATATTTACGCTCAAGGAAGTAATCGCGGTCATCTTCTTTAACCTGGTCTGCTTTTAATGTGCCTTTGCGTAGCTGCTCAGCAATTTCAGCGGTTTTAGGAGCCCATACCCTACCGTCGTTACGCAGTGATTCAGACATCAACGTAAGCTTAGACTGGTGATCGCCGGTTACCGGGATACAGGTTGGGTGAATTTGAGTATAACAAGGGTTACCGAAGAAAGCACCACGTTTGTGTGCCCTCCAGGCTGCCGTTACATTTGAGCCGATTGCGTTTGTTGACAGGTAGAATACGTTGCTGTAACCACCGGTACATAATAATACCGCATGGCCGGCATGCGTATCGATAGCGCCGGTAAGCATGTTACGGGTAACAATACCTTTGGCATGGCCATCTATAGTTACCACGTCAAGCATTTCGTGACGGGTGTACATTTTCACTTTACCGGCATGGATCTGGCGGTTAAGGGCAGAGTAAGCACCCAATAAAAGCTGCTGTCCTGTTTGTCCCCTCGCGTAAAATGTACGCGACACCTGCGAGCCTCCGAATGAACGGTTATCCAGCAAGCCGCCGTATTCGCGGGCGAAAGGTACACCTTGCGCAACGCACTGGTCAATGATGTTTACCGAAACTTCGGCCAAACGGTGAACGTTGGCTTCGCGGGCGCGGTAATCACCACCTTTAATGGTATCGTAAAATAAACGGAAAACGCTGTCACCGTCATTCTGATAGTTTTTAGCGGCATTGATACCACCCTGTGCAGCAATAGAGTGTGCACGGCGTGGGCTGTCCTGGAAACAAAATGCCTTAACGTTGTAACCCAGCTCGCCTAAAGTGGCAGCTGCCGAAGCGCCTGCCAAACCGGTACCTACAATAATGATATCGTATTTACGCTTATTGGCGGGGTTAACCAGCTTCAGATCAAATTTATGCTTGCTCCATTTTTCGGCTAATGGGCCTTGAGGAATTTTAGCATCTAATGTCATCTCTTCTTTGTATTTATGTTTGTGGCTTTTGGCCAGCTAAACTTAGTGAGCTCCCTGGGTTGATAAATAGTAATAATAAACCGGCATGGCGGCAAAAAGCAGCGGAATGATAACCGCAAACAGCCATGTACCAATAAAGTAAACTACCGGTGTATATTTACGGTGTACCCAGCCCAGCGTACGGAACGCGCTCTGGAAACCATGTAACAAGTGAAATGCTACAGCGCCCATGGCTATTACGTAAAATATAACGTAGATAATGTTGCTGAAACTGTAAGCAACACGCGCGTGCAGGTCTTTTACCCTTACAACTTCCACATTGTTTTCGGTTGATACCGAGTGGCTGAATTCGGCATTGGCCGGGGTGTAATCGCTAACTTTGGTTTCGCCGGTTGCCAGATCGGTACGGTACTCTTTAAAGCCCATGGTTTTGTCGTTGTGGTAACGAAACCAGAAATCGCCCATGTGGATAACGATGAACAGGAACAGGACTGAACCAAGCAGGCCCATGTTTTTTGATGACCATGAGGCATCAGATTTTGCCGCTACCGCATAGCGTACAGGGCGGGCTTTACGGTTCTTGACAGTCAGGATCAAACCGTATAGTGCATGCACTAAAATGGAAAGGTACAACAGGTATGCAATAACTTCAATAGGCGGAAAATGCGTAAGGAAGTTGGCATACACGTTAAAACTGAAACCGTTATCGTTGTTAAACAACAGCAGGTTGCCGCCTACGTGCACAATTAAAAAGGTACACAGAAACAAGCCTGTTAAAGCCATGATCAGCTTTTTGCCCAGCGACGAGTTTAAGGTTTGTTTGAATTCGCTCATTATGAATTGGATTTATTAGGCAAAAGTATTTATTAAATAACAAAACATAGAAGAGGTTTTGGCTTATTGGAGACCAAAAAGCTATTTAGAATCAATCTAAAATAATGTCCTGGTATTCAACATCCAAATACAATACGATGACAGGGAAATTGATGAATATAGCGCATTTTGTAGATGAAAATCAGGCTATAGCCACAACTTTATCTTTCAAAACGGCAAAGATCCTGTCGTTTTGAAGGCTACGGATAGCCACCCGCCCGGTAAATTTTCCGAAGGATGGTAAAATTCCCTGTTTATTGCCAAAGGCAAAGCAAGGCAATGTAATGCTTTGACGTGCCCGGCCGCTTAAGTTTACCCCCGGATGGATATGCCCGCAAAAAACATAACCTGCTTTTTCGTCCTGGTCGTTGGCAAGCGGATGGTGCATCATGAGGAAGGGGCCGATCAACAGTTCGTCGTGCAGTTCGATATTCAGGTTATGATAATGCTTATCTGCAATGATATCATGATTGCCGCGGACCAGGATGATCTGTAACGCGGGGAACTGGCTGCGCCAAAGGATAAACCAATCCCAATCGTTATTCATATCGCTGTGGAACAGATCGCCCAAAAAAACTAACTTTTCCGGCTTGTGTTCATAAATAAGATCGGAAAGTACGGCCAGGTCACTTTGCTCCATATCCCTTGGTATTGCTATGCCGGCTTTACGGAAATGGCCCACTTTGCCCAAATGCACATCGGCAATTATCAAAGCGCTTTGCTGCTGCCAGTAAATAGCTTTTTGTGGTAATAATAAAAGATCCTGCCCCAGCAGGCTAAAAGGAGTAGCCGCACTTATCATTAAGGCAAAGTTAATAAATGCCCTCCGCCCTCCTAAAGGGAGCAGCAATAATTTTTTTTTAATCAAGGTGTAACCTGTTTAAAAAACATGTGGTCATAGCTTACAAATACACCGCAATGGCGTATTTACAGAGAGAAAAACAATATTAACTTAATTAAAAAAACAAATATTATGGGCGCAGGTGAATTGGGCGTATTAGCAGGAATTATAATACCCCTCAGCTTATTCGCAATGATCTTCGGGATCGTTTACTTAAACAAACGGGAGAAATTAGCTATGATTGAACGAAACATGGATCCGAGGAGTTATAAACCGCAATCGGCTCCTTACCAAAATTTAAAATGGGGCTTACTGCTTATTGGTTCGGGTATCGGGCTATTTTTGGCCTACGTTTTAAACCGTGGCATATTCAATAGTTTTGACGATGATGTTTTCTTTTTATACGTAGCATTGATCGCTATTTTTGGAGGGGCAGGCTTGTTTTTATCATACCGCATCGAAAAAAGAGAAGTGTTGGATAAAGAAGAATTGTACAAAGAAAAATAAGAAAACAGCTACAGCTTCTCTTTTACCCTCGCAAATCGCGAAGCTCAGACTTACGAAGTTTTAAAAACTTCGTAAGTCTTTATATTTAACGGCCTTACGATGTGCGATATAAATATCTTATCCTATTCCGTACCGCTCTTTAAATAAATTTAAATGATGGCGCTCATGCCCGGCCAGCATAAATACAAATGCTGCAACGGTAAACAAATGGTTGCTGGCAATACCGTTACGATTTAGCTGCTCATCGCTGAATGCTTTAATCATATAAAGGTTTGCCTGGCGCAATGCACGGAACTCTTCGGCAAGGTCTTTTATATTTTGACTGTTGAAATCGGTATTGTTAACATAAATATCCTGGTCAAAACCCGGCAGTTCGATATGATTGCGCGAAAACACGAGGGCACGATAGGCAAAGGTACGTTCGGTATCTATCATATGGCCCAATGCCTGCTTAACTGTCCATTTGCCGGGCGCATAAGCATATAGTCCCTGCTCGTCGGTTAAATTACTGAATAGCTGGTAACTGCTGTCCATTTGCTGTTCAAGCATGTTAATTACATCATTGTCGCCAACAAGGCCCACATATCCCGCTGCAAATGGCGAATAATCACCTGGTTTTGGTTTTGTTATCATTGCGCGTGTTTTTTAATACTATCCTGAAGGTTGTTCCTTTACCTATTTCCGAATCTTTCACAAAGATCTGCCCGTTATGGTAATTCTCTATTATACGTTTGGTGAGCGACAAGCCTAATCCCCAGCCGCGTTTACGGGTGGTATACCCAGGTTGGAAAACGGTATCAAATTTAGAACGGGAGATGCCTTTGCCGGTATCTGTAACATCAATAAAAATCTGGTTTTTAACTTTATTGCCGCTAATCTCAACCTTAATGCTTCCCTTACCCTCAATGGCATTGACAGCATTCTTCAGCAAATTTTCCAATACCCAGTCAAATAGCGGAATATTGAGCCCGGCCTTGAGGTGCGGATTACCCGTCATTTCAAAGCTGATGTTTTTGCTGACACGTACCTTAAAATAATCAACAAAATCTTTCACCACGGCATAAACTCCGTGCTCGTCCAATACCGGTTTGGAGCCAATCTTTGAAAAACGGTCAGCTACAATTTCAAGGCGCTTTACGTCATTCTCCATTTCGGCCACCAGCACATCGTCTTCGGCATTAAATTTCTCCTTCATCAGCTCAATCCATGCAATAAGCGATGATATAGGCGTACCCAACTGATGAGCAGTTTCTTTGGCTAAACCAACCCAAACCTGGTCCTGCTCTGATTTACGCGATGAACTGAAGGCTGTATACGCCATTAATAAAAATATAGCAATTACGGTAAGCTGAATATAAGGGAATAGGCGTAGCTGTGTTAGCAGCGGCGAATCTTTATAGTAAACAAAGTTTTCTTCGCCCAAAACCTGGAGCTTAATAGGAGGATGCTGACCCTTCATATAGGCGAGCTCTTCTTTAAAGTAAGCCGGATCGTACTTTTTCCTCTTGTTGTTTTCGGCTTCCAGCTTAATAAAAGTCTTTGTAGTGTCTAAACCACGCTGTAAAACTATTTCGCCTTTTCCATCAGTTACAATGGCGGGTACGGTAAGGCTATCGCGCACGGCTATTACATAGTTTAAAAAGTCATTATCATCTGAGGCAAGAATCTGGCGCATACTTATGGCCCAAACCTGGGCACGGGTACGCTCAGAACGGGCAATGTTTTTTACCAGGTAGCTGGTGTAAAATAACGAACCGCTGGCAATTACCACTGCAAAGGCAAGGAGCAAATATTTCCAACGTTTTTTTTGTTGATATGGGTTCATGCTGGGCACAGCCCAAATAACGTAAAATTGCTTTGTAAAATATAATTTTTGTTAGTAGTTCATAGTTGATGGATCATCGTTCATAGCAGCGCCATTTCTTTTATAATGCCATGAACCATGATCTATGAACTATAAGCTTTGCGCTTAATAACCTATCTTTGCCCCCATCATGACCGATAAAAAAGTAAGAGTCCGTTTTGCGCCGAGCCCTACAGGTGGTTTGCACCTTGGCGGCGTGCGCACCGTGTTGTTCAATTATTTATTCGCCAAAAAGCATGGGGGCGATTTTGTTTTGCGAATTGAGGATACCGACCAAACCCGCTACGTGGAAGGTGCCGAAGAATATATTTTAGACTGCCTTAAATGGTGCGGCCTTCACCCCGACGAAAGCCCGGTTGCCGGCGGTCCTTACGCGCCATATCGCCAAAGTGAACGTAAACCACTTTACCGCGAATATGCCGAACGCCTGGTTATGGAAGGCCATGCTTATTATGCCTTTGATACCGCCGAAGAGCTGGACAAAAACCGAAAGGAGATCCCTAATTTTCAGTACGGCCTGGCCTATCGCCATACCTTAAGAAACTCGCTTTCGTTACCTCAGCATGAGGTTGATGCCTTGCTTGATGCAGGTACACCTCATGTGATCCGCATTAAAATGCCGGAGGGTGAAACCGTGAGTTTCAATGATATGATTCGCGGATATGTGAGCTTTGAAACCGGCCTGGTTGATGATAAAGTGTTATTAAAAGCCGATGGCATGCCTACTTACCACCTGGCCGTTGTGGTTGATGATTACCTGATGAAGATCACGCACGCATTTCGCGGCGAAGAGTGGCTGCCTTCGGCCCCAGTACATTTGCTGCTTTGGGAATACCTGGGCTGGAAGGCCGACATGCCCCAATGGGCACACTTGCCGTTGATTTTGAAACCGGATGGACATGGTAAATTGAGCAAACGTGATGGAGCCCGACTTGGTTTCCCGGTGTATGCCATGAACTGGTTTGATGCAAAAACAGGCGAGTTGACGCCGGGTTTCCGTGAATTAGGTTTTTTACCGGAAGCTTTCCTGAACCTGTTAGCAACTTTAGGCTGGAACGACGGTACCGAGCAGGAGATTTTTACGCTTGACGAATTGATAGAAAAATTCTCGATAGAGCGCGTTAACAAATCGGGCGCCAAGTTTGATTTTGAGAAAGCCAAATGGTTCAATGCCGAGTGGATTAAGAGGTCTGAAGTCGAAAGTCTGAAGTCAGATGTTATAAAAGTATTTGCTGATAAGGGTGTTACTGTTAACGACAATGAATACCTGACTAAGGTTATCACTTTAATCAAAGATCGCGTTGTATTACTTCCTGATTTTTACCAGCAGGCAGGTTTCTTTTTTGAGCAGCCTAAGGAGTATGACCTTAACGCGGTAAAACCTAAATGGACTGATGCCAAAACAGCGTTTTATCACGCGTTCATTGCTTTGCTAACTAACGAAGCAGCTATTGAAGCTCATGACCTGGAAGCTAAATTCAAAGCACTTGCCGAAGAAAAAGGCTTAAAAGTTGGTGATGTGATGCTGCCGTTCCGCATTATGCTGGTTGGTGGTAAGTTTGGGCCGCATGTATTTGATATTGTTGCCCTGCTCGGTAAAGAAGAAACCATCAGCAGGATTGAAAAGGCGCTTGTGGAGTTTGCTGCCCCCCCCGCCCCCTAAAGGGGGAGCTTACTTACGCCGGCTCTTTCGAGGCATCAACGACTTCTATTTTTGCTGTAAGGCACGAAACAATCGCCTATTGGCAGGTCCGCCCTGTATCGTTTGGGATTGCTTCGTGCCTCGCAATGACGTTTTTTAATACACAGCCAACTTCACCAGTTTCTCCCCTTCCAAAACAGGAATGGCGGTAGTTAAATCAACCTGTAAACAAAACTCGATATCTTTTTCGATGCCTAATTTTTTCAGGCGCTCGCCGTGCGATGTTTTTTTGAGATAACCATTGATATCGTTTTTCCCAACCTGGAAAAGATCGTTAGCGGCTAAGGCTGCATCGTCCAGTAAAAATCCTTTATCTTCTAACTGCTCAATTACAGCACCGGCAAACAGGGTATCCTCCAAATTGAAATTGTTTTTCCAGCCGGCACACACCAGCAACACATTTTCGTTTTGGGTATTAAGCCAGTTGCTTAAAGCGGTAAGGTTCAGGAACGAACCAATAACAATTTTTTTTGCGCTGCGCGATAAATGCAGTGCATGTGTGCCGTTGGTAGTGGTTAACACTATTGTTTTACCGGCCACCTTTTCTTTGGTATATGAAAATGGCGAGTTGCCAAAATCAAAACCATCAACTACCGATCCGTCGCGCTCGGCGGCAAGAAGGTAATCCAGCCCTTTCTCTCTATACGCGGCACACTCCTCAACTTGTGATACCGGTATAATAGCCTCAGCACCGTTTTCAATACCATAACATATAGATGATGTTGCCCTGAAAATATCAATAACCACTACAATATAATCTTCCACATTAAACAGTGGCAGTAATGCAGGCGTTAGGCAAACGTGTGCCCCCCGGCCCCCTGAAGGGGGAGTTAGAGTAATTGTATTTTCAGACATTTGTGTTTAATTAATTTAGAAAACTTTGAAGGTAGTTCCCCCTTTAGGGGGTTAGAGGGCTTTATAAAACGGAGGTTTTACAATCTGCGCTTTAATTTTATTATCTCTGATGCTGATGTAGATCTCGGTGCCTTCTTTGGCGAAAGCGGTATCTACATAGCCCATACCAATAGCTTTTTGTAATGATGGTGATTGTGTGCCTGAAGTTACTTTACCTATGGTGTTGCCATCGGCATCAACTATCACATAATCATGGCGGGGGATGCCGCGGTCTATCATTTCAAAACCTACCAGTTTGCGGTTTACACCAGCTTGTTTTTGTGCCTGTAATGCTTCAGCATTAGTGAATTCTTTGTTGAATTTGGTAACCCAACCCAAACCTGCTTCAAGCGGTGAGGTGTTATCATCAATGTCGTTACCATATAGGCAGAAACCCATTTCCAAACGTAAGGTATCACGTGCGCCTAAACCAATTGGCTTAATACCAAAAGGCTCGCCGGCTTTGAAAATTGCATCCCAGATCTGCTCCGCGTATTGGTTTTCAAAATAGATCTCGAAGCCGCCTGCACCGGTATAGCCTGTAGCTGATATCAATACATTGTCAACACCCGCAAAAGTTCCTTTTTTAAAGGTGTAGTATTCCATGGATACCAGATCAACCTCAGTTAGGGTTTGTAAAGCTTCGGCAGCTTTGGGACCCTGGATAGCCAGCAGTGATGTACGGTCGGATATGTTTTTCATATCTACGCCCTTGGTATTGTATTTGGAGATCCAGTTCCAGTCTTTTTCAATATTTGATGCATTAACCACCAGCATGTAGGTTTTTTCGTCGATCCGGTAAACCAGCAGATCGTCAACAATACCGCCGTTTTCATTCGGCAGGCATGAGTACTGCACTTTGCCATCGTATAATTTTGAGGCATCGTTACTGGTTACCCGCTGAATCAGATCAAGCGCGTTCTCTCCTTTTAAAATGAATTCGCCCATGTGGCTTACGTCAAAAACACCAACGGCCTTGCGCACGGTTTCGTGTTCGGCGTTAATGCCTGTGTATTGAACGGGCATGTTGTAACCGGCAAATGGAACCATTTTGGCACCGGCTTTTACGTGGATATCGGTTAATGCGGTATTCTTCATCGTCAACTTAAATATTGGCCGCAAAGGTAACTATTATGAAGCGAAATCGGTACCGTTGATTGGTTTTGATTTTGTTGATTGCTTTATGATCTTCTTATAGCCGCTGCGAGTTTAAGTAAGTTGAACCCCTCTGGGGTTCGGATAAGGGGGTGGGCCATTTTCTACAAACCTTTCCCCTCTGGGGATTTGTATATTTTATTAAACAACATTAATTGAGATGTACTTAAAGGCAAGTGCACCAGGGGTGCAAAAGGTTTGTAGCATGAAAAGTTATAAAAATATCCTGTGCCCCAGCGGGGCAAAACAACACACCTTGCTGATTAAACGACAAAACAGTTTTGTGGGGTAACTCAGACTGCGAGAGATCCTGAGGGGACGTTAAACAAAAAAAGCCGGTTAACGTTGCGTTAACCGGCATGAGCTATAAGTTAGCTACTTTATACTTTTTTAATCGTTTCCATCAACACCGGGATCTTAGGTACTTTGGGATAAGTTTGAAATAATTTGCCGTACTTATCATAAATAGCGATATATGGAGTTGTTTGTACACTATAAAATTTTTGTACCAGGTAGGTGTAGCCTTCGGTGCCGATGGTGATGTTATGGTATTTAGCCAGGTCAAAATCGCGCTGGAAAGTTTGGATCCCTTTAAGCATAGGCATAAAAGTGATCATCACTATCTGTACATTTTTTAATTTGGGCAGCTCGGGTTTCAGATCATACATCAGGTGCTGGCAATGGCTGCAATCGGGCGAAAAATAGATCACCATTACCGGTTTGTTTTTTTTCAGGTTGGCAGGAGTAACGTAGACACTGTCTGTAGTGAGGATGTGATATGGCGGCAAGCCGGAATTAGCAGGTGGCGTTTGTGCCTGGCTGCACCCGGCGGCAATAATCAGACAAAGCAGTAAATACAGTTTCTTCATTATTTTAATTAGCATTTAATAAGCATAGTTACAACATTTTTAGCTTTCAAGCAATTCAATTTGCCATGCAACATGCTCCTCGGTTACCGGGAATAACGCATTTTCGCGCACGGTATGATATACAGCATCAAATATGCCATTATAATTACCTTTGGGTGACTTTATCCACTCCACGGTCTTCTGCCCGTCGGCCCCCATGAGCACCAGTTTACCGTCGCTGCCTTCGGGTTCGATGCCAAAACCTTCGTCGGTAGGCATCATGTCGGCATCAAGCTGTGCTTCCTGAACATCGGTACGCATTTTTACAAAGCTGCCTAATGTTCCATGTACCACAAAGCCATAAGTATGCTCGGCAATGAGCAAGCCCGAGGTTAGATATACATTAAGTTGATTAGGATATTTAAGGTGGATATTGAAATAATCATCAACCTGCGAGTTTGGCCTGAATGCAGCGGTTGTTTTTTCATAGCTCAATGGCCTGCCAAAGATACTGATGGCATTATCAACCAAATGCGCGCCCAGATCATAGGTAAGGCCACCGCCCGGAACGCCCGCTGTTTCTTTAAATTGTTTTGCACCGATGGCCATGCGGTACCTGTCCAGCCTGAAATGAACTTCAATAAGCTCCCCTAACCTGCCGCTTTCAATCACCTCCTTTACCGAAAGGAAACCGCTGTCATAACGGCGGTTTTGGTAGATCATCACTTTCAAATCAAGCTTTTTACCCAGATCATACAGCGCTTTCACTTCGCTTGAAGTTACAGCTGCGGGCTTTTCAATCAGTACATGTTTACCTGCATTCAGAGCTTGTACAGCATAATCAAAATGAGTATTGTTAGGGGTATTAACGATGATGAGCTCTATTTCCTCGTCATTAAGCAGTTGGTCGATGCTATCATAGCTGATCACATCAGGGTATTTTTTGCCGGCTTTTTTTTCATGGCGCTCAACCACGGCCTTAAAAGTAAAGCCCGGATTGGTAGTTAAAAACGGGGCATGAAAAATCCGTCCCGACATTCCATAGGCCATGAGGCCGGTTACTATTGGTTTCGACATATTAAAGTAGATTTTGCTGTGTTAAAAGTATCGTTTTAGCTACACCTGTACAAGGGAATTAAACAGAAAAAGGGAGATTGTTACATCTCCCTTTTTCTGTCTTGAATTAATCAATAGCTGATTACTTCATGCCTTTTTGAATAGCTTCAATTTCGGCTAAATGGTGCTGGATAACAGGTAATGTTTTAGCTGCAAAGGCTTTAAGGTCGGCATCTTTGCAGTTTTTTGAAGCATCTTCAAACAATGATTCAACTTTTTTATGGCCTTTAACCATAGCATCAACATAGTCCTTGTCAAAATCAGCGCCTGTTTTGGCTGCCAGGTCGGCTTTCATTTTCTGGTGCTCATCATCAGGTGCCGATGGCAGGGTAATGTTTTTAGTTTTGGCTATGGCCATTAGTTCGTCGTTTGCTTTACTGTGGTCAGTAACCATCATTTTAGCAAAATCTTTTACTTTGGCATTGGTTGCCTTTTCGCTGGCCAACTGGCCAACAGCAACTTCGGCTAAGCCGGCATTGGCCGCTTCGGTTGCAAATTTTGCATCATCGGCGGTAACGGCAATGCCTGTAGCACCGGTAGTAGTTGTGTCTTTTACTTTGTTGGCACTGTCGGCAGTGTCAGTTGTTGCAGCTGCTGTGCTATCGCCGCTGCCGCTTTTTGCTCCGCCTTTACAGGCCTGGAATGATAATGCCGCCAGGGCCATCATTGCAATTAAACTTAACTTTTTCATAGTAGTGTTTATGTATTTGTTTTTACAGTTAACATTTTTTAGTTAATTAAGTTTGATTTTCTTATTTGTAAAATAAGAAACAACAGGTAATTGGGGTGCCGTTTGTTAATATTTAGTTTTTAATAAATATTTAACATTTGTTTAAAAGCACTTTTATAAGTTGTGTTTTATAATAACGCGACTAAATTATACCTGATATGTTAATAGGATCATTGTTTTTGGGCAAAGTGCATGAGGTTAACGGGCAGTGGATAGAGACCAAATTTGTGGTTATTGGCATTCCGCTGTTCCCAACCAGCTCCATGCTGGTAACCCGGTCGGCCTGGCGAAGCCGCAATGGGTTTAATATTCCGCTCAACCATCAAAGCATCATTGCAGGCTACGCCCGCATGTTTTCGGTGATCATAGCCTTTA
Organism: Mucilaginibacter metallidurans; assembly: GCF_003286435.2. Lineage (NCBI taxonomy): Bacteria > Pseudomonadati > Bacteroidota > Sphingobacteriia > Sphingobacteriales > Sphingobacteriaceae > Mucilaginibacter > Mucilaginibacter metallidurans. Next base: position 6,896,038 of record NZ_CP043449.1, on the reverse strand, counting down.
TTGCTTTCATCTTTTTTTTTAGCGAAAGGGATTCAACCGCTTTGTTAATCGGGGCCATTGGCCTGGCCCTGTGGTTGTATTTTTATTTTGTATTTGGCAGCGCCGATACTGCAGAAGCGGAGGAACGAAAAAAAATGGGCGACCTCACCGGTCTGTACATCAAACCGGAGTGGCTTAGCTATGATGATGCCTACCGGATCTATGATCGCCTCGAAAAAAAATACCGGGCAGAGTTTGACGGGGCCGACTGGCTCAACGATCTGCAGCAAAATGAAATAGCGCCGGCCAAGCTGCCATTGCTGTATGCGCTTTCGCGATTCAATTATTCTTTAGGTGCCACCGAATGCAATAAAAAATTGTTTGAAAAGGCGGATAGTTTATACTTGTGATACAGGTTTTTGCGTTTATTTGCTTAAACCTTATTGACCATGAAAAACCTGATCATCGCCTTGTTAATGATAACGGCAAGCACAGCATCTGCACAGCAAAAGTTTAACCCTATTTTGAAGAGACAGCTTGACAGTGTATTAGCACTTGATCAGAAATATCGCGAGATCTTAACTTATCTGATGGATCCGAGCAAAAAGGATTCGGTGTTAAAAACATTACCGGTTAAACCGGAAGAAGCTACAGGCCATTACTGGAAGCTTCAGAGCCAGGCCGATTCGACCAATTTGATTTTTATCGAGAACGTGTTTAACAAGTACGGTTACCCCGGCAAAACGCTTGTTGGCGAACCAACTAATGAAGCTGCGTGGTCGGTAGTGCAGCATTCCCCTAAAATAGATAAGTACCTGCCCGCGATAAAAACGGCTGCCGAAAACAAAGAATTACCTTTCAGGTTGTACGCCATGATGCTCGACAGGCAGCTGATGTATGAAGGTAAAGAGCAAATCTACGGTTCGCAGGCTACGTCAAAGCCATTGCGCAACGGCCAAAAGATTGGCTATTATGTGTGGCCGATAAAAGACGCGGCAGGTGTAAATGAACGTCGTAAGCAAGCCGGTTTTGATCAAACTGTTGAACAGAATGCCAAAAGATTGGGCTTTGATTACAAGGTTGTGAAAATTGAAGATGTGAAGTGGTAGCTATATGAGTAGGATAAAATCAAGAAACGTTATATAAACATCAGTCTGCTCTGTTTGATCGTCCCAATTTTTTTCTTCGGTTTTGAATGGATTGCTAACCGTGTTGGTTATAAGTGTCAAGTACAAGACTTCTTGAAAACTGGTAAGAACCGCTTGTCTGGATTAGGTGCTAATCATGTAAGTATTGTTTCAGTTCCGAATACTTCCTTTTTTATATGGCTTTCTTTTCATTAGCTTTATCTTATGTTTAATTGGCTCAAAAGAAAAAAGTCTATCTATAATAATTGGGATTTTGGAGATATAGCGGATTTTGATACGATTGAAAACCCCGACTCTCGCCAATTTGTTAATAAAGATGGTACCCGGGTAATATACGTTTCGGCACTTCACGTTAGTGGCGGCGATACTTTCTTAACTGATTCTTTCGCAGGTAAACCAACGATGGTGAAAAATGCCGATAGTTGGCAGTTAAAAGGGACAAAGAAATCAAAAAATCAAATACTTGTATGTGTTATTTCTGTAAGCAAGCAAGATGATATCGAGTGGGCAAATATTTTTTTTGATTCTATCGCTCCTCGTTAATAATCAAACTTATACACTACTGTAAATAATATTTTTATTCTACCTCTTCTTTCAACTTCGATACAATCAAATAATGAAATAGTATTCCTTTAAAAATCACGTCCCCTATCAAAAAGTTTACACCCTGCATTCCCCCGCATCATATAAAAACATAACTTTGCCCCTGCAAAATTTAATACCATGAGTTTCAGAACCGAACACGATACCATGGGCGAGGTACAGGTACCTGCCGACAAATACTGGGGAGCGCAGACCGAACGCTCACGCAATAATTTTAAAATTGGTCCGGAGGCGTCAATGCCAAAGGAAATTATCGACGCTTTTGCATATCTGAAAAAAGCAGCCGCTTATACCAATACCGATTTAGGTGTATTGCCTGCCGAAAAACGCGACCTGATTGCACAGGTGTGCGATGAGATCCTGGCCGGCGAACTGGCTTCGGAGTTTCCGCTGGTGATTTGGCAAACAGGCTCGGGCACGCAATCAAACATGAACGTGAACGAGGTTGTTGCTAACCGTGCACACGTATTACAAGGCAATAAACTGGGCGAAGGTAAAACCTTCATCCACCCGAATGATGACGTGAACAAATCACAATCATCAAACGATACCTACCCAACAGCTATGCACATTGCGGCATACAAGATCCTGATTGATGTAACCATCCCCGGTATCGAAAAACTGCGCGATACCTTGCAGGCTAAGGTTGAGGCTTTCAAATCCGTAGTTAAAATCGGTCGTACCCATTTGATGGATGCTACCCCGCTTACCTTAGGCCAGGAGTTTTCAGGTTATGTTTCACAGTTGAACCACGGCTTAAAAGCATTGCGTAATACGCTTGATCACCTTTCGGAACTGGCCCTTGGTGGTACGGCTGTAGGTACAGGTATTAACACACCTAAAGGTTATGATGTAAAAGTTGCTGAGTACATTGCCCAGTTTACCGGCTTGCCGTTCATCACAGCAGAAAATAAATTTGAAGCTCTTGCCGCTCATGATGCCATTGTTGAAAGCCATGGCGCTTTGAAACAAATTGCGGTTTCATTAATGAAAATTGCTAACGATATCAGGATGCTGGCTTCTGGTCCGCGTTCGGGTATTGGCGAGATCCATATTCCGGATAACGAACCAGGCTCATCAATTATGCCGGGTAAAGTTAACCCTACCCAAAACGAGGCTGTTACGATGGTAGCTGCACAGGTTATGGGGAATGACGTGGCTATTTCTATCGGTGGCTCAAACGGCCATTACGAATTGAATGTATTTAAACCGGTTATGGCCGCAAACTTCCTGCAATCGGCAAGGTTAATAGGTGATGCCTGCGTATCGTTCAATGATCATTGCGCAGTAGGCATTGAGCCTAATTATGATGGCATCAAAAAACACCTTGAAAATTCATTGATGCTGGTAACCGCGCTTAACCCGCATATCGGTTATGAAAACGCAGCAAAAATTGCTAAAACAGCCCTTAAAAACGGCAGTTCACTGCGCGAAGCAGCTATAGGCTTAGGTTTATTAACCAACGAGCAGTTTGACGAGTGGGTACGTCCCGAAAATATGATAGGCAGCTTAAAATAAGAAGCACCTCACCCCAACCCCTCTCCAAAGGAGAGGGGCTTTTAATTTCTGCTTATGCAAAAACGCTATAGCTTTCTCTTTTCTTTTTTCGGTTTCAGGCCTTTTGCCTTCAGCTTTCCGCTTTCGGCTTTTAGCTTAAAAAACGCCTTTTGCCTCATAGCTTTCAGCCTTCTGCTTTCAGCTTTCAGCTCCTGTACCATGAACCCGGATAAGCAAACACCCGGTGAGGGCTATTTACAGGGGGAGTGGAAACAGGACTCAATACCTGCGCAAAAAAGCCTGGTAACATATTCGCTATATGATATTAAATTCAGCTGTGATTCATTTCTTTTGAAGATCAGTACCGTTAGCAAGGTTAATTACGGGGCGGATACTTGTATGAGCAAGGGCCATTGGGATGAATATATACGGGGAACTTATTCGCAAAGGCAGGACACGCTGCACATTAAGGGGCAGTTTTGCAATGCCGATGGCTCATATAAAAATGAACAGGGCTGTTTCAGGTTTGGCGATTATGAAGAATATTTTAAGGTTCATAAGCAAAGCGACTCGCTGATCCGGTTTGTAAGTACATCCAACGTAATACCTTTTAACGCGCATTTAATAAAAAGAACAAGCTGCATTCCAAAACCATTGTAATGAAAACACAAACCTTAAAAAAACTTTTATTGCTGGTGGCGATATTTTATATCCCCCTGCAAAGCATGGCCTGGGGTACTAATGGGCACCGCATTTGCGGCCAGGTTGCGGATAGCTACCTAACCGCCAAAGCCCGTAAAGCTATTCAAGCCATTTTGGGTAATGAGTCGATTGCCATTACCAGCAACTGGGCCGATTTTATTAAATCAGACCCGGCTTACAATTACTTGTATAACTGGCATTTTATCAACCTGGAAAAAGCTTACAGCTATCCGGACCTGCAGGCTTATTTAAAGGCCGATACGATTACCGATGCCTATACCAAAATGAATTTCCTGGTGGCCGAACTTAAAAAGAAAACTGCTACCAAAACCAACAAGCTGCTTTACCTGCGCATGCTGATCCATATTGTTGAGGATGTGCACCAGCCGCTGCACACTGGTCACCTGAGCGATAAGGGCGGTAACGATGTAAAAGTACAATGGTTTGGTAAAGAGAGCAACCTGCACTCGGTTTGGGACAGCGAGTTGATTGACCTTCAGCAATTAAGCTACACCGAGTATACCGCGATGATAAACCACACAACAGCCGCTCAGCGCACCGAATTACAAAAAGCGCCAATGAGCCAGTGGATATATGAAAGCAACCAGATGGCAGATAAACTGTACTCCGAAACTAAAACCGGTGATAAACTTGGTTACAAATACAACTTTAGCCATATAGCAACCCTTAACCAGCAAATGGTTAAAGCCGGCGTACGTTTGGCCGGTTTGCTGAACCAGATATTTGGATAATTTGGGGCTCAAAGCGAAAGGCTCAAAGCCGAAAGCTTTTGAATCTTAAAAATATTAAAAATTGGCAAAGCCCGAAGGTAAAAAAAGCTTTTTGCCTTCGGCTTTTTTGCTTTAAGCTTAAAGAAATGAAAATACTAATGGTATGCCTGGGCAATATCTGCCGTTCGCCGCTGGCGGAGGGGGTTATGCAGCACCTGGCAGATGAAAATGGACTTGGCTGGGATGTTGATTCGGCGGGTACCGGAAGATGGCATATAGGCGAAGCTCCTGACAGGCGCTCCATTCGCGCAGCCCGTAACCATGGTATCGACATCAGCAAACAGATTTGCCGTCAGTTTAAGCGTACAGACTTTGACGAGTTCGACCATATTTTTGTGATGGACCGGAATAACCTGAGCGATGTGCTTGATATGGCCCGCAACGAAGAACAGGCTGCTAAAGTAAAGCTTCTGTTAGGTGATAAGGTTGTCCCCGATCCGTATTATGACGATAACCAGTTTGAACCGGTTTTTGAGCTGATTGAAAACGGATGCAGGGATATTATAGAGTATTTGAGGTAAAGGCTGAACCTGATATCCATTTTATGTCATTGCGAGGCGCAGCACGGCCTTTTGTGATGGCGCGACGTGGCAATCTCGTAGCCATACTAACCGCTGTGAATGTTTACCCTGCATAGCTACGAGATTGCCGCGCTGCGCTCGCAATGACATATTCTATATTTACTGCTTACTGATCACCCTAAAAAACGGCACCTCTTCCCCATACCAAAACACAATCCCTTCCCGTACAAAACCGGCTTTAATCAGCACCCTTTGTGATGCTGCATTTTGCGGATGGGTAACGGCGCAAATCTCTTTTAACCCTATATCATTGAATCCATAACTGATTAGTGCTTCGGCAAGTTCGGTAGCTATACCTTGTCCCAGTACTTGAGGTGCAGCCGGTAGCCCAGCTCAATGCGGCTCTTGTCGTAATCGCTTGGTTTAAGGGCGCAAACACCTATAAAATCGTTATCTGTGATATTAAAAATCCCCCATCTGCCCAGGCCCGATCCGTTCTGGTATTCCTTAAGCGTATCTTTAAAAACCTGTTTACTCTCTTGCGGAGTACGTTTTTTTACATATTGTGTAAGCCGGTCATCGGCATCTATTGTGGTAACAAGTTCTTCATCTTCGGCTGTAAATTCACGGATCAGCAAGCGTGGTGTTTGAGTGATAATATTCATAGGTTTTCAAAAATATATTTTTGAATTGATTGTACAGGTAAGTTGAGTGTCATATAAAAGGTGACCAGATTTATTTTGATTCTTTAAGGGAAGCTCAATTAATGCTAAAACCCTCATTTGCCGTTTAATTTTTATACCTTGCATAATTTACTTATAAGATATAGTGACTTTCCAGGATTTTAATTTTAACGAGCAATTATTTGAAGGTGTAGAGAGCATGGGTTTCGTAAACCCCACACCCATACAATCTATGGCCATCCCAGCCATTATGGAGGGGCGCGACCTGATTGCATGCGCTCAAACCGGTACCGGTAAAACCGGCGCTTATTTGCTTCCTGTTTTAAACAGCATCAGCAAAACAAATAAACACCATACCAGTGCCCTTATACTTGCCCCAACCCGCGAGCTTGCCCAGCAAATAGATCAGCAGGTTGAAGGCCTTGCCTATTTTACCGGTATCAGCTCTATTGCTGTTTTTGGCGGCGGCGACGGCATTGTTTACGAACAACAGCGCCGCGGCATTCAAAACAATGTAAATATTATTGTAGCTACCCCCGGCAGACTGATAGCCCACCTTACATCGGGCGTGCTGAAGCTTAATCACCTTACCCATTTGGTACTTGATGAGGCCGACCGGATGCTGGATATGGGCTTTTCTGATGATATCATGAAAATTATCAGCTACCTGCCAAAAGAGAGGCAAACTCTGTTGTTTTCGGCCACCATGCCAGGCCGTATCCGTTCATTGGCCAAAGCTATTTTGAAAGATCCGGAGCAGATCAATATCGCTATTTCGCAGCCGGCCGTTGGTATCGATCAGCAGGTTTACCGGGTTCATGATCAACAAAAAACGCCGTTGGTACAGCATATCCTGAAAGATTCGGCATTTACAAGCATCATCATCTTTGCATCGCGCAAGGAAATTGTTAAAGCGCTATACAAAGAACTTAAGGCGATTAAGATCAACGCCATGTCGTTCCATTCCGATCTGGAACAGAAGGAGCGTGAAGAGATCCTCCTTAAATTCAAAAACAAGCAATTACCAGTTATCATCGGTACCGACGCCCTTTCGCGCGGCATTGATGTGGAGGGCATCGACCTGGTGATCAACTACGATGTTCCCGGCGATCCGGAAGATTATATTCACCGTATTGGTCGTACGGCCCGCGCCGCTACCACCGGTACCGCCATAACCTTCGTTAACCACCGCGACGAGCGCAAGCTTAAAAATATTGAGAAACTGATTGAAAAGCCGATAAAGCTGATGGCACTGCCGGATGAACTGGCCACAATACAACCCCTGAAGCCCGAACAGCCTCACGGAGATGCCAAAAGGAAACCTAACCGTCGCTGGGGCAAAAAGAAGCCGAAACAGCAGAATACGGGTAATTAAAAAGTTTTCACGAATACCATTTTGGGTGTTGATTTAATTTAATCGAATTACACGAATTAATAGTTGGCAGTTAAAGCTCAACAATTTAAAAATTTGTGTAATTCATCTCAATCCGAAGTAATTTGTGTTTCACTACTAAAACGTTTTATCTATTTTAATATCTTAGACCAAAAATCTATTTCCCAATGATCATTCCTAAAAAACTGGTTTTACTGGCAACGTTTGGTGCGGCAATTATCATATCTGAAAATAAGGCATTAGCACAGGAGAAGAAAACATCAGGCAATCCTATTGTTGAAGGCTGGTATGCCGACCCGGAAGCCAAAATCTTCAATAAACAATACTGGGTGTATCCAACCTATTCGGCTAAATATAATGACCAGGTATTTATGGATGCCTTTTCATCGCCCGATCTGGTTAACTGGACTAAGCATCCCCGCATTATCGATACTGCCGCTGTAAAGTGGGCTAAACGTGCTATGTGGGCCCCGGCAGTAACTGAAAAAGACGGTAAATACTATATCTTTTTTGGCGCTAATGATATTCAGAACAATAACGAAGTTGGCGGTATAGGTGTTGCCGTTGGCGATAAACCCGAAGGCCCGTTCAAAGATCTTTTGGGCAAACCGCTCATTGGGCAGATCATCAATAAAGCGCAGCCTATAGATCAATTTGTGTTTAAGGATGACGACGGCCAGTACTACATGATTTACGGTGGCTGGGGCCAATGTAATATTGTAAAGCTAAAAAACGACTTTACAGGTATCGAACCGTTTAAAGATGGCGAAACCTACAAACTGATCACCCCTAAAGATTATGTTGAAGGCCCGGTGATGTTTAAACGAAAAGGGAAATATTACTTTATGTGGAGCGAAGGCGGCTGGACTGGTCCGGATTACCGCGTGGCTTATGCTATTGGCGATTCTCCATTCGGTCCGTTTAACCGGATCGGGACAATATTAAAACAAGACGCTAATATTGCAACAGGTGCAGGCCATCATTCGGTGATCCAGGTACCTGGCAAGGATGAATGGTATATTGTTTATCACCGCCGTCCCTTAACCGAGACTGATGGCAACCACCGCGTTACTTGTATCGATAAAATGTATTTTGACAAGGATGGCAAGATCCTGCCGGTGAAAATCACCAATGAAGGTGTAACGGCGAGGAAGATTAAGTAGATCGTTCAAATTTAATATGTCATTGCAAGCGATAGCATGGCAATCTCATAGCCAATGCTATTCGCCATGCCGGTTTGCTGTCTATGCGACGAGATTGCCACGTCGCCCCTGGCACACAAACCCGGGCCGCTCCTCGCAATGACATAGTTGTTTTTTTGTAGCCATTGGTTTCAGCGTTGATATTGTCCTTGCTAATTTGCACATCTGAAATCTTTTCATTTGCACATCAATCTTTTCACCCCAAAAGGGTGAGCGTGATAATCCCTGATATTTAGTATCTTAAACCGTTTTTTTGACTGACATTATTCCTTTATCATTATGACGCGATCATTTTTTCGGGCATTAGTAGTTTTACTTGCCCTCACCGGCGGCAACCGCTGTTTCGGACAAACCGCCGAAAACCTGCCCACCGATTATTTAAGCAAAGAGTTTCATGCCGGAAGACGCCAGGCCCTGCGCAATCTGATGCCCGCCAATTCGGTAATGGTGATCTTCTCGTACCCTGAACAGGTATTTTCGAACGATGTTAACTACGTTTATCATCCTAATCCCGATCTGTATTATTTTTCAGGATATAAAGAACCCAACTCAGTGTTGTTGGTATTTAAAGAAATGCAGGCTGTGGGCGACAGCAGCTATAACGAGGTGCTGTTTGTACGCCACCGGGATGCCGCTCGTGAGCAATGGACAGGCAGGCGTTTAGGCCTTGAGGGCGCTAAATCGCAGCTTGGTTTTAAGCGGGCTTACAACAGCGAGGATTTCGCGAAATTCCCCGTTGATTTTAAAAAATTTGCCAATGTGTATTATGATGCACTGCCCGAAGATGTTACCGGCGATGGATCGACCGGCGAGCTAAAAAAACTGATCGCAGCTTTTAAAAGTAAGGCTGGCATAACGGAAACCAACAGGCAGGTTATGAGTGATCTTAATTTGATAGCAAGAATGGTTACTCCTCAAAATTTAGCCCGTTTCATGACTTATTTCAAAGATAAGTTTGCTGATGAGGATCACAAAAATAATCCGCTTATACAACAATTGGCGGCCAAGCCCGATTCTGCAACGCTTGCCGATGTTAAGGCAAAGATTGGCACAACTTACGGCGGTAACACCGGATATACTGAATTTACTTCAAAGCTTCGCGGTGTAAAAACACCGGAGGAAATAGCCGTATTGAAAAAGGCTGTTGAAATCTCAAGCCTTGCCCATTTGGAAGTAATGAAATCGGTAAAACCCAATATGAGCGAGCGCGAGGTTGAAGGCATCATGACTTACGTGCATAAAAGATACGGAGCAGAAGACGAGGGCTATCCACCAATTGTAGGTGCAGGCGCAAATGGCTGTATCCTGCATTATGAAGAAAACTCGGCCACAAAAATTGATAACCAGTTATTACTCATGGATGTTGGTGCCGAATATCATGGCTATTCTGCCGACGTTACCCGCACCGTACCGGCTAACGGCAAATTTACCGAAGAGCAAAAAGCCATTTACCAATTAGTTTACGATGCGCAGGAAGAGATTTTTAAATTGTGTAAAGCGGGGGTCCCTTATGCAAACCTTGAGCAAAAATCGGTAGAAGTATTATCCGCCGGATTAATTAAGCTTGGTATTATTAAGGACGCTTCAGAAGTACGTAAATATTATCCGCATGGCTGCTCGCACCATTTAGGGCTTGATGTGCATGATAAAGGCGGTCGCGGTAATTTGGAAGAGAACTGGGTGATCACCGTTGAGCCGGGGATCTATATCCCTGCCGGCAGCCCCTGCGATAAAAAATGGTGGAATATTGGCGTACGTATTGAAGATGACGTACAAATTGGTAAAGACAGTGGAACCATCCTGTCGATAGATGCACCTCGCAAATGGCAGGATATTGAAAAAGCTGCTACCGAGAAAAGCATTTTTGAGGCTGCCAAATTTCCGGAGTTGAAATAAAAAAAGCACTTTATGTCATTGCGAGGAGCAGCGGGGGCTGCGCAATTGGGCGACGTGGCAATCTCGTAGCTTTGCATCGCCATAGTGCATCGCCGCTCTGTATAACTACGAGATTGCCACGCTACACTCGCAATGACATAGTGGTTGTGTAAAACACGAAAGCCCTCCGAAACTAAATCCGGAGGGCTTTTCCATTTATAAATAACTCTTATTTTTTGATCCTGCTCTTCAACTCGGCCAATGGCATCGTAACCATGCGGCCAATCGGTTTTTTACCGCGATAAGTGATCACCCTTAGTGTAGTTGCATCTTTAGGGGCATCTATAGGTTCAGTATACTTAGGATAAAACCTGTCGGGGAACGAGTTGTCGAAGCTGTAATAAGTGTCCAGCCCGTTTACCTCATTGGTTAAAGTGATTTTTAACGTGCTGTCAGGATTCAACACTGCATCAAATGATGGATCGTAAGCGCTTGGGGCTATCTTGGTTTCGGCTTCATCAAAGCGTGGGAAATGTTTCTCAACCCGGCTAAAAAATCCGTCCCAGTTTTTAGTTCCTTTTGGCGACCATACATCCTCGGCAATAGCCATGCCGCGTGGCCAGGTCATATATTCGGCTTGGCGGATGTTGTATACCTGCTCGGTCCATAAGTTGGCCTGGCCGCCTTTAATGAGGCGCGCATCAACGCTATCTGGTACAGGCTCCCATGAATAGGTTTTGTTTAAGCGAAGTGTGGCATAGATCTTGGTTTCGTTTACACGGTCGCTTTGCATATAGTCAAGATATGCAAATGTTGTTGGGCTCATTACCACCTCATGACCTGCTTTAGCGGCAATGATACCACCCTGAATACCGCGCCAGCTCATTACCGCGGCGTTAGGGCCAAGACCTCCTTCAATGATCTCGTCCCAACCCATAAATTTTTTACCTTTTGACTCAACGATTTTTTCAAGTCGCTTTTCGAAATAAGCCTGTACTTCGCTCATCGTTTTCAGGTTTTCTTTAGCCATTAATGCTTTTATGGCATCGCTTTGCTCCCAGAAATTTTTGGCGCACTCATCGCCGCCCAAATGAATATAGCCGAAGGGGAACAGTTGGGCAACTTCAGTAACCACCTTATCCATAAAAGTATAAACAGCTTCATTGGCCGGGCAAAGAGTATTGTCGACAATAGCGCGGTTATGCGGGCCACTCCAGTCCATAAAAGGTTCGCCAGAGTTTACCACATATTTATCGGCACCCGGAGTGCATGAAAGCTCAGGATAGGCAACTACCGCAGCGAGGCTATGACCAGGAACGTCAATTTCGGGCAGGATGTTTACAAACTTGTCTTTGGCGTATTGTACCAACTCTTTGATATCTTCCTGGGTATAAAAACCGCCGTAGGTACGTGGTTCATCAGGTGTAGGTGGAGTAAACGTACCAAACTGGCCTACTTTTTTTACGTTGTGCGATCCTACTTCGGTTAATCTTGGCAGGCTTTTGATCTCCACTCGCCATCCTTCATCATCTGTAAGGTGCAAGTGCAGCAGGTTAAATTTATACTTAACCATGGCATCGATGTATTGCTTAACCTCGGCTTTGGTAAAAAAGTGACGGGATACATCAAACATCAATCCTCTCCATCCAAACCTTGGATAGTCGGTAATTTCGACTGCCGGGGCAGTCCATTTTACGCCTTTGGCTACTTCCAGTCCTTCAATTTCTTTAGGCAGCAGCTGAAAAAACGTTTGTACGCCGTAAAATAACCCGGCAGCATCATTAGCGCGGACCACTACTTTTTTAGAGGTTACGGATAATTTATACCCCTCGGTTTTGAGAACTGTATCGGCTGTTTTATTTAGAATCAGCCTGATGGGCGCTGTTGGTGCAGCACTTTTTACAGTGATGAATGCCCCCGTAGCTGTAGATAGCTTTCTTTTAAGATAGGCGGTAACGTTTGCCACATCAGTCGAAGAACCGGCCTCTACAACAACCGTTTTGGGCAATACAAACTGGCCGGTAGTTTGGGTAACTTTTACCGGCTGCGGGATAAGCGCGAGCGCCGGTTTCGCTGTTTGGGCCGCAGAAAGCAGGTGTGCCATACAGCCGCAAAGCAATAAGGATAATTTCTTCATAAAGAATTGTTATTTAATTGGATGTACGTAAATTAAACTTTTTAAATAATATTAAGAAGTATATTTTCTGAACCATGATTTCTTGTCTGAACTCGAATTTTAAATGAATTATTGGAATTTTTTGAATTTGCTGAGCATTCGGGTAATTACTTAATTCCTTTAAAATTCGAGTTCAGGCAAAAACACTATCATGCGACCGTGAGGACACGGCCGCCGGGCAAAAAATCCCACCATCTTAAAAATTTCCCAAAATCCCGGTTCAGACAAAAATCGGTGAAATCAAAATCAATCGGTGTAATCCCCATAAATCACACCCTGATATAAATATTCCGTTTATCAAGTATATAGGCAACCAGCCAGCAAATCATCATAAAACTGATGGCAAACAATAATGACCCTATTGGGCCGGGCACTATAGCCTGGTAAAAAGCAGTGTTAATCCAGTCGACAGCGTTGGTTCCGCTTATGATGATCATACTTACCGGAATCAGCAGTATTTCGGATAGTACATAAATAGGCAGCGGATTTTTCCCCATGGTGGTGAAAAAACGGGCCCAGTTCCCTTTATTCCAATTATTGATCTCCAAAGCATATATCAAAGCTGAGAGGATCACTAAATCCAACCCTGTGGTAACCAGTACAAATGAGCTTGTCCATAATTTTTTATTGATCGGAAAAACCATGTTCCAGCATAAGGCCAGGAAGATGAACAGGCAGCCGGTTAACAGCAATTTGGTGGTGGTATCATATCCCTTACCTTTTTGCTGGATAAATTTACCTGCATAGTATCCAACTACAACGTTAACAATTGCCGGTAACGTGCTTAATACGCCTTCCGGATCGAAGGGAATGCCCTCGCCATGATATAAATGATCAGGGCCGAATAAAAATTTATCAAGATAAATGCCTGCATTGCCGGTCATGCTCAGCGGGTCGGCTGGGTTTCCATACACCAGCAGGATGATCCAGTAGATCACCAGAAATAACCCCGATAAAATGAAAACCGTTTGTTTGGACAGGAAATGGATCATGAGCGAGGCAAAGCAATAACACAGGGCAATGCGTTGCAAAACACCCATAATGCGGGTATGGGTAATTGTTTTTAGATGAAAATGCCCGCCGCTTGTTGAAAAGAAAGGGAACCAGTACATGAGGTAACCTATTAAAAATATGAGCAGGGTACGCCTGAAAATTTTGCTTAGCACAGCCGAGTTGCCCATTTCCTGGTAGCGTTTCATTGAAAAGCTCATGGCATTGCCTACGGCAAATAAAAAAGAAGGAAACACAAGATCGGTTGGGGTGAAGCCATGCCATGCGGCATGTTCAAGTGGCGAAAAAGGGGCTGCTCCGCTGCCCGGCGTATTTACTATGATCATGAAGCATAACGTCATGCCACGAAATACATCCAACGATAAAAACCGCGATGATGATTTGTCCATAAATGGGTTTAAAAATGTTTATAATCAGCTTTTCAGAAGCAGGGATGTTAAGGCAAGATAATAAACTTACCGGGAAGTATGCTTTCCCGATAAGTTGTCCGGTTATTTATAATTTTGCATTTTTTTGTTACCAACTGAACACCAGTTTATTAGCTTTTAGCTTTGCGCATTTTGCTTTCAGCTTTAATTAATGATAGCCCGGATTTTGTTTCAATTGCGGTGTGCCGCCCTTGGCGCTTAAGTCAATCTCTACCAGCGGTATCGGGAAATATTCGCTTTTACCTTTAATGAATTTACCGCCTTTTACATCACTGGTCAACGTACTTTGATATGCTATGTAAGCATTAAGCTCGGTATCGGCAATGCCCCAGCGTACAAGGTCAAAAAAGCGGTGCCCTTCCATGGCAAGCTCAATTTTACGCTCAAAATAAATGGCTTTAAGTGCAAAGTCCTTGCTGGCAAATGCACCGCCGGGATAAGGGCTCACTTTATAGTTAGCTGCTGCCTGAGTGGTGAAACCTGCTGTAGGGTCATCATTGTCTTTGTATTTATGTACAAAACCTTCGGGATTTGCTGCGCGGTTACGCACCATGTTTACATAGCTTTCGGCTTTATCAAGGCTACCAACCTGTGCTTCAACCTCAGCGGCCATTAACAGTACATCGGCGTAACGAATAATGTTGTAATTGATGCCTGAGCCTGGCGCCCATGAGGTATTATCGCCGTTTACATCCTGCTCGGCCTGGCCGTAAACGTTTTTGATAGGCGAATAAGGGCCACCGTACTGTTGATCGCGGATCCAGTCGGCTCCCGGGTGTAAGCCCCAGTCAAGATAAGGGATCCCGCGGCGGCCGGCAGTCCAGTCAAGGCGCGGGTCAATAGTACCTGCATCAGGAGTATAATCATCGGCCGATGCCAGCCCCATATCTGTTTTTATAGCGTGGCTGTTATAATCGTCAAGATATGGTAAACCCGTAGTTGAATTGGTGCGAAAATGATTAACCAGATCAATTGATGGCTGATAAAAGCCGCAGCAGCTAAACGGACTGCTATTGCCATATGGAAAGTTAAGCATATCGCCGTTGTTTGCCTGCGACGGGCCGTTAGGATCGGTATTGGCAGCAGCCTGAACAGCAAAAACAGATTCGGCGCTGTTGTTGGTAGCCGTTCTAAAATTGTCGTTGAATTTGGCGTTAAGTGCATACTTTTTACCATCGGAAGTTACACCCTGCGCAATAACCGCATCAAATACAAGCTTTGCTTCAGCATATTTATGCTCGTATAGGTATGTTTTACCTAAGTATGCACCGGCAGCCCATTTATTGGCGCGGCCAACTTCGGTTTGGGTATTAGGCAGATTGTCGTAAGCGTATTTGAAATCCGCTTCAATCTTTGGCCAAATATCTGTGTTGTTAGGTTGATTAATGTCGGTTGTTGTTTCATCAAGATAGGGCACATTATTGAACATCTTTTTCAGGTCGAAGTAATAATGCGCTCTTAAGAAACGGGCCTGTGCCAGTATATTGGTTTTGTTTGAGGCTGATATCGAAGTAACCTTATTGGTTATTTTAATGGTATTATTGGTGCGCGATACACCCTCATAATCGGCCCGCCATTTGCTGTCAAAAAAGCCATTGCTGGCATCGGCATTATATTTCATCATCGGTTCTATCGGTTGCTGATCGCCGGCAATACTGCCTTTTGATGCATCACCGCCTACTACACCGCCGTATACCCAGTTATCCGGCGAGGCTTCCCATGCTCCGCCGCCGCCTACTGAGGCGTCGCCGCCCTGCTGGCCATCCAACACTGCATAAGCACCTACAAGCAGTTCATTAGCTCCTGATTCTGTTTCGAGAAATTGAGGCTCGAGGGCGCCGTTAATAGGTTTATCGAGATATGATTTTTTACACGCGCCAAGCGATAGTATACTTAAAAGCGCTATGGAAATAAGTTTTTTAGCTTTCATTGTAATCCGTTTAAATATTGCTGTTATAATGAAAAATTAACTCCGAATATAAAGGTGCGCGGGCTCGCGTAACTACCCTCGTCAATACCAAAATCTTTGGTGTTGCCGCTCAGTTCAGGATCGACACCGCTGTAGCCTGTTAAAGTAAACAGGTTGGTTGCCGATACATAGATCCTTAACTTTTGGATCCCCGCCTTTTTAAGCCCTGCAATGTTAAAGGTGTAGCCAACCTGCGCGTTACGCATGCGCACGTAAGTGCCGTTTTCAACAAAGTATGAGTTTGGTGTGGCGCCGCTACTGGTTGATGCGTCAAGTTCCTGGATAGGTGCCTTTGCATTTTGATGAGTTGGCGTCCATGAATCGTTAAGTGCGGTATAGCTTTTTGCTGTACCGAATGAAGCATAGAAATCCCGCCAGTATTTAACGCTGTTCCATAGTTTATTGCCGAATGAGCCGTAAAGGAATACGCTGGCATCAAAGTTTTTATAGTTTACACCCAGGTTTAAGCCGGCAGTAACTTTCGGGTTTGGATTACCGATAAAAGTACGGTCGGCATCGGTAATGACACCATCACCGTTTACGTCTTTATACCTGAAACGGCCAACCTTTACATCTGATTGGTAGTAAGCATTCGGATCGCCGGTGCGGGTTTGTACACCTTTGTCGGCTGCGTCAATTTCGGCCTGCGAATTCCAGAAGCCTACGATCTGGTAGCCATAAAACTCGCCTAAAGAATGACCTACCTGGCTGCGGGTAATTGGGTTATCAAACCTGCTTGTTGCAGAACCAGGAAAGTAGTCCCTGTCATCAGATACTTTTAATACTTTATTATTATAAGTGGTTAAAGTACCTGTCGCATTAAAGCTCAGATCGCTGCTGGCCCTGAAATTGCCGGTAACTGAAAGGTCAAGACCATCAGTTTTCATTTTACCAACGTTTTGTGCCGGGAAAGCACCGTTGCCCGCAGTACCTAACTGGGTAGCGTTAAATAACAGGTCCTTAATGTCTTTGCGGTAGTAATCGGCAGTTACGGCTATTTTGCCGCCAAATAAGGTTGCATCAAAACCAAAGTTGGAGTTAATATCTTTTTCCCAAAGCGCGTGAGGGTTGGCTGTTTGGTCCTGATAAAAGCCCGGCGTTAGGTTAAGTGAACCATCGATAGGATAATACGACTGGCCAATATCATTGCTGAATGTAACATAAGCGTCTTTACTGCCCATATTGATCTGGTTACCCATAATACCCCAGCCGCCTCTTAGCTTCAGGTCGGTAAGCCAGGTAATATTTTTCATAAAGTTTTCCTGCGAGATACGCCAGCCCGCGCTGAATGCCGGGAAATAGCCATAACGTTGGTCAACCGGAAATTTTGATGAGCCGTCGCGACGGATAGTGGCGTTAAACAGGTAGCGGTCGTTATAAGTATAATCTAAACGGGCAAACTCCGAAAATAATGAGTTGTTAGATTTGCCGCTGTAGGTGTTTTTATTGGTAGTACCGGTAGACAGGTTTACATAATCAGGATCAAAAGTGTAAAAACCCTGGATGCTACCGCCAACATAACGGTCGTGATCTTCAACGGCCTCGGTACCTACCACTATGTTAATATTGTGTTTGCCAAATACTTTTTGATAGCTAAGGGTATTGGTCCAGTTATAAGTGTAGCTATTGTCTGATCCTTCGCTGTAAGTATTGGTTGAAGAGTTTTCAACGTTTTCATATGTAGGGAACGAAAACGAATGGTTGTTGCTGTTGATGATATCGCCGCCAAAACTGGTACGTAAGGTAAGGCCGGGAATAATGTCGGCTTCGGCAAATACGTTACCAAGCAAACGATAACTTGTTGACTGGTTGTTTTTTGTACGCTGCTGTATAGCAACCGGGTTATTGGCATCGCCAAGGCCCGTACCGTAACTGCCTGCGTAGTTACCTTTAATGTCGTAAACAGGAATAATGGGCTGTTCGCGCAGGGCATGTGCAATAACGCCGTCCGGGTCATTAGTGCTGACCTGCGAATGTGATGTTCCGTCATTTACCTGCGGCTGCCTGGTTATAGAATAAGCCAGGTTTTCGCCCAATCTGATGTGTTTAGTTACATTGTAGGTGGTATTGGAGCGCAGCGTGTATCGTTTAAGATAAGTATCAATCAGTGTACCTTGCTGGTTAAAATAATTTAACGAGAATAAATAGCTGGCGTTATCAGTACTGCCGCTCAACGATATATTGTGGCTATTCATCGGGGCCGATTTAAACAACTCATGATACCAGTCGGTACCGGCTTTGTTGGCCCTTGTTATCCTGTAAAAATTACCCAGGTCTGCAGCTGATGTATAAAAAGGGTTTACATAGTATTTTGATGGATCGACAGATGGGTCACCTTCTTTAGCACCTGCCGGGGTAATGTAATCAGGCAGTATAAAAGCCGAGCCTGTACCGGTTGGGTTGTACAAGGCATCTTTAATGCTGTTATCGCCCGAATTTTTCTTAGCGGTAAGTTTCAGATCGGCCATTTGTTGCGGCGTAATGGTATTCCAGACATTGCCGCCTTTGGGCCTTTGCGTGCCGTAATAGGCATCATATTGAATATTTACTTTGCCCTTACCCCGTTTGGTAGTGATGATGATAACGCCGTTTGCCGCCCTTGCACCATATATTGATGCCGAACTCGCATCTTTTAACACCTGGAAGGTCTCAACATCATTAGGGTTCAGCGTGCTTACATCATATGTTTCCACACCGTCAACTACGTATAAGGGAGTATTATTTCCGAAAGTATTAAAACCCCTGATGTGTACCTGCGGCTCTTCGCCGGGTTGTCCTGATCCGGTAACGGTAACGCCCGATGCCTGGCCTTGCAATTGCGAGTTTACTGATGACGATGCCTGTTTATTAAGGTCTTTAACGTTAACTACCGCAACAGCGCCGGTAAGGTCTTTCTTTTTCTGCGTGGTATAACCAACCACAACCACCTCGTTCAGCGCTTTTGACTCTTCAAGCAAAGTTACGTTGATGGTGGTTTGTCCATTTACCGGCATAACCTGCGTGGTAAAGCCTAAAAAGCCAAATTCAAGTGAGCCGTTACCGTCGGGCAGGGTTAGGGTATATTTACCGTTGATGTCGGTAACTGTGCCTAAATTACTGCCTTTGAGCTTTACACTAACGCCCGGTAAGGGCTGACCGCTCACATCTTTAACTACACCTGTTACAGTTACCGTGACAACAGGTTTTGCATCGGCAGGTTTTATAATGATGATATCATCAACCACCTGGAAAGTAAGCGGCTGTTTTTGAAGCACCTGTTTCATTACCGACTCAATAGGCGCGTCCTGCACATCCACGTTTATTTTCCTGTCAACATCAACCTGGTCAAGCCTGTAAAAAACGGTGTATTTACTGCTTTTTTCAATTTGCTTAAACATTTGCTTAACAGAAATATTGTTCATATTAAAGTTGTAAACGTTTTGTGAATAAGCGGCAGCGTGTATTTGCATAATGCCCGTCAAGAGCAGAACGGTTACCAGCTTCATAATTTTGATCGTTTTTTGCCACGGGCCGACGGCCAGAGCGGACTTTCTGTAAAAATTAATCATAAATTTGTTTGTTAATCAGTTAATACGATGCTTCCCCAAGCGTAGGGTATTAGCTTTGATTGCTTTAGGCCCGGGCGTGTTGGTAGCACATCCGGGTTTTTTTATGTAAAAGAGAATGTTAGTTTTTGATCATAGTTTCCTTTTTGTTTTTTTAGTCGTTAATCATTATTGTTGTTTCGTGTAATGTTCACTGTATTGCCATTTATCGAATAATTGATAGCGGTATTAGCTTTTATAATTGCCAGCACTTTTTCAATGCTCTGAATGTTTTTGAAACTACCCGAATAACGAATGCCGCTCAATTCTGCATCGGTCATGTTAATAGTGACGTTATATCTTCGTTCAAGCACTTTAGCTATCTCGCTAAGGGTAGCGCCATCAAATACCAGCAGGTTTTCCTTCCAGCCGTCATAGCGGTCAAGCTTTGCCGAATCAATCTCTGATACCTGGATCTCATTCAGGCTTTTGGGATCTGGTGTGGTATAGCTATAGTTTTCTTTTTTGGGATGATAATAAATGCGGAGCACCTGCCGCGGCTTTACATAAATGCGGCTCATTTCATGCGCGTTGTTTTCTATATTTCCCTCTACAGATACCTCGCCTTTTACTACTGTGGTTTCAAAAAACGGGTCGGAAGCATAGGCTTTAAGATTAAACTTTGTACCGATGTCCCTTATGGTATAGTTTTTTGTATTTACAATAAAAGGGACCTCCTTTTTACCCGGAGCGATATCAAAAAATGCTTCGCCTTCCAGGTAAACGGTACGGGTTATTTTGCCAAAATCGGCCGTATAATTAAGCTTGCTGTCTGCATTAAGCCAAACCTGTGTGCCATCGCTCAAAACAATTTTTTTAATGGCGCCGGGGTTAGCGGCTATTTGCCTTACACTTTCTGCATTTTTTGAATACCTGTTATATAAGGTAACGGTAACCGCTGCCAGTAAAGCAACAGCCGCTGCCACTTTGCCCCAACTGATCAGCCTTGCATAGCGCGACGGCTCCGCTGGTTCCATACCGGTCGAAAGTTTATTATAGGCATTGTCTTTATTTACAACCGCTGGCTGCAGGTAAAGCATGTTATGCCAGGTTTCATACAGTTGTACAAAATACTGCTCGTTTTCGGGGTGCGCACTTATCCATTGTTTAACCTGCTCAAGCTCCTGTAGGGTAGCTTCGCCCGTTATATATTTTACCAGTAGCAGTTTTACTTCTTCGTTATCCATTTGTAATATTATCGTTAAGACAATCGAAAAAACAGATACCCTCAAAACGAAAAGAAATATTTTTCAATTTTATTCGGCGAGTAACCTGAACGTCCCCTTCATATTACGCGTAACTGTTTTTTTACAGAATGTTTGTGATTAGCTTTTCATTATTTCCATATTAAATTTGATACAGAATGAAAAACTCTGTAACTTGTTAAAGTTTTTTAAAAAGTATTCGGATTAATTAAAGGCGGGATTAATGATCCAGGAAAACAAACTACCTATAACCTCATTTACACAGGGTGACGCGAAAACGTTTGAAACCCTGTTCAGGCTATACTATACCCGCCTAACTTTGTTCTCCAATCGTTTTGTAAACGATTTAACCGTTGCCGAAGAAATTACTGCCGATGTGTTCACCCACCTGTGGGAGCGCGGGCATGAGGTCAATTTTTGCTCATCGGTAAGTTCTTATCTTTTTAAAATGGTGCAAAACCGAAGCCTTAACTACCTTAAGCGCCAGAAAATAGAAAACCTTTACGTTAATTACCTCGAAAAAAACAACTTGTTTGATGAGTTGCGCAATACGCTCGAAAACGGACTGGAGGAAAAAGAACTCGCCCTGCAGATAGAAGCTGCCATAGCTACCCTTCCCGAAAAATGCCGCGAGATTTTTGTATTGAGCCGTTTCAGCGATATGAAATATCGCGAAATTGCCGTACAGCTTAATATCTCCCCTAAAACAGTAGAGCGCCAGATGAGCATCGCCCTCGAAAAATTACGCCAGGTGTTGAAGCATGTGAGTTATATGCTTTTTTAAATTGCCGGTAAGTTACTATATATAGTTGTCGAAAGGTTGGTCATCCCAGGTGTCGAAAACCGGCGAACAGTGAAGGTAAAATAACAAAAAGAGGCCTATCAAGCCGGAGCCCGTCGAAGCGTGGACGGCAGGACTATGACCGCCGTTCATCTTAAACTCGCGCCCATTTTTAACGAGGGCTTTAGTCATCGGAAATTCCGTTCACAAAAAAGCCCGGCGAAGCCGGGCATCTAAAATCTAATTCATCCGCATATCAATTACTTGGTATTATCAGCGTTAAATAGTTTTGACTTATCTACTTTCTGAACAGCTTGCCCATCGCTAAGCGTTTTTGAAATAGCCGAATATGGAGCTGATACAACTTCTTCGCCACCTTTAAGGCCGGATAAGATCTGGATGTAACTATCGTTCTGGATACCCGTAGTTACCTGTACCTGTTTAAGCTTACCTGCGTTTAGCACAAATACGTATTCTTTGGCTACCGGGCTGATTTGTGGTTTACTCTTATCCTCATCAGCTTTAGGCGGGCCGTTATTTTCTTTCTTTTCCTCGCGGGTGGTTACCGATTGGATTGGTACCGACAGCGCTTTGGCCGAATTAGTGCTGATATCAACAGTAGCTGTTAACCCCGGACGGAAAGGTGATGGATTATCGGCTGTTTTCTTTAACAGGGCGGCATATGAATCTGCATTGATCCTCACTTTTACAGTAAAGTTTGTTACCTGGTCGGCAGATGTACCTACCACGTTTGCCGAACTGCCTATTTCAGTTACCACACCGGTAAATTTCTTGCCTAAAAATGCGTCTACTTCAATTTTTGATGAATCGCCAAGAGAGATGCGGTTGATGTCGTTTTCATTCACGTCAACATTCACGTCCATTTTGCTCAGATCAGAGATAGTCATGATCTCGGTACCGGCAAATTGCTGGGTCCCCAAAACACGCTCACCTTTTTCAACAGATAGCTTTGAAACCACCCCGTCAACCGGCGAGTAAATAGTTGTTTTCGCGAGGTTATCCTGTGCTTCCTTAACCGATGCCTGTGATTGTGCCAGGCCATATTGCGAGCCTACCACATTTTGTTTGGCAGCTTCAAGCGATGCTTTAGCGCCTTCATAAGCAGCTTTGGCATTTTCAAATTCCGAAACGGTTAACACTTTTTTATCATAAAGCTCTTTACTGCGCTTGTAAATACCGGCCTGGTTAGCGTAGGTAGCTTCGGCTTGTTTAAGCATCTGGCTTGAATTACCTACGCTTGCTTTTTGGGTATTGTATGACGCGATAGCCCGATCGTAACCCGACTTTAAAATGTCCGGTCTGATTTTACACAACAGTTGGCCTTTTTTAACCACATCACCCTCTTTTATTGGCAGCTCAACCACCTCGCCCGATACTTCGGGGCTTATCTTAACCTCAACATGTGGTTTGATCTTTCCGCTGGCCGATACGGTTTCATTTATTTCGCGTGTTTCGGCCTTTTCGGTAGCTACCTGGGTTAGCGCGGGCTTGCCTATCAGGCCCGTTACCTTAGCAATGATCAGCAGGACAATCAGTGCGCCAAGACCTATCAGAATATATTTAGTAGTTTTTCCCATGACGGTGAATTTGGATATTTTACGGTTAAGATTTTATTAAAGTGTTATAGGGTTACCTAAATAATAGTCAATGACTTTGCTTCTGAAAATCACCTGGTATTGCGCCTCAATCATATCAAACTGCGATTTGTTAAGATTGGTTAGCGATGTATTATAATCAAGCGAGTTAACCAAACCTACTGTATAGCGTTGCTGGATAATATTAAACGCATCTTTATTTGCGTTATAAGTTTGCGTTGCCGATGCATAACGCTTATCAGCCGCCTGTAAATCCCATACCGCCTGGTAGATAATCTTGCTCAAATTGTTGCGGGCCAGTTGCGCTGTAACCTCGGCATTTTGATTTTGCAGTTTTGCTTTCCTAACCGCTGTGCGTGACAGAAACCTGTTGAAAATCGGAATCTGTAAGCTCACCCCTACCGATTGGTTAAAATTATCGCTCAGTTGCCTGAAGAATGGGTTGCTTTTATAGCCAACTTTATAGTTAGGCACTACAACCGCCTGTTGCGAATTTTGCACAAAACCAATAGTGTCAAATCTGCCTGTTGGAGTAACACCAAATGGTGTGTTCTTGGCATCAGAAAAGTATGAACCGGCAGCACCAAACAACACTACCGACGGATAGTAGTTGCCTCTTGCTATTTTAACACCCTGCGCCGCAGCTTTTTGACGTTGCTCAGCTAATAACACATCTGGGTTTACCGCAAGAGCGGTTTTTACAACTTCCTGGGCATCGTATACAGTTTTCACATTGTTTAACTTACTGATGTCGGGCCTTTCAACTCTAATATCAGTGCCGGGATCCATCTCCATATATTGCTTTAGGGTCAGGAGCGATTGCTCCAGTTGATTCTCGGCATTGGTATAGTTCAGATCGTTGGTCGAGAGCTGCGCTTTTGCCTGAGACAGATCGGCAAGAGTTTGATTACCTACATCAAATCCTTTCTGGGCGCGATCCAAAGCTATTTTGGATACATCAATTTGTTGTTGAGCGGCTGTTACCAGGTCCTGGTTGGTTAGCACCAGCAGGTACGTAGTAACCACGTTCAATATCAGGTCGTTTTTTACTTTGGCAACATTAGTTTTATCGGCATCAAGCAAAATCTTATTCTGGATTACCGTATTACGCAATTGTCCGCCTTGAAACAGTGTAACCTGCGAGGTAAAGTTACCATTAACCGCCAGGATCCGCTGGTTACTGAACTGGTTGGTTGAAGGGTCGATATTACGGCCGAAATTAAATGATCCCTGTGGGCTCACAGCTAAATTAGGCAACTGATTATATTTCGATTGCTTAAGGTCTTCGTTAGTGATGGCAGCTGTAAATTCGGCCTGTTTAATGGTAAGATTGCGTTCAAGGGCCAGGTCTACCGCCTTTTGCAAGCCTATTACTTCCTGCGCGGCGGCATTAAAGCCGCAAACCGAAAATATTATTGTGCAAATGAGCGTTGCTTTAACTGATAGTAATAATTTTAGTTTCATAAGGTTTTTCTATACAATGGTAAGCAACTGTTCATTACATTGCAGTGTTTATTTTTGTTAAATGTTGTTAATAGGGATAAAACACAAACTACCTCATCTGTATGTACCTGGCTAAAACCCCGTGGCTGCTGAAAAAGCTTTATCCCCAACTTACCTGGGATATAAAATCAACTGACCGTTGCATTTATCTCACTTTTGACGACGGCCCTATACCAATTGTTACACCGGCTGTATTAAATATTTTAAAACAATACAATGCCAAAGCCACCTTTTTTTGCATTGGCGACAATGTACGCAAACACCCCGATATTTTTGAACAGGTAAAAGCCGAGGGCCATGCCATTGGCAATCACACTTTCAACCATCTCAAAGGCTGGGAAACCGATACCCAAACTTACCTTGATAATTTTTTACAGGCCGATAAATTACTGGATACGCCGTTGTTTCGTCCTCCGTACGGGCGGATAAAAAGGGCGCAGATCCGGGCACTGAAAGCGGCCAAGCCCGGTCTGAATATCTTCATGTGGGATGTGCTGAGCGGCGATTTCGACATGACACTTAAACCAGAAGATTGCCTAAAAGATGTGCTTAAATATGCCGAAGCAGGATCAATGGTAGTATTTCATGACAGCATCAAAGCTTTTGATCGATTGGAGTATGTACTGCCGCGAGCTTTGGAGGTTTGGAGTAAGGAAGGGTATAGTTTTAGCCCCCTAACCCCCTAAAGGGGAAAATAACAGTTGGCAATAAAAAAACCGGATGCCAATATCGGCACCCGGTTTTTGAGTTTTTAAAAGCTACCGGTAGCTTATTTTTTTACAGAAGCATTTTCGGCTGCTTTTATAATTACAGCGGCAACTGCTTTAGGTTGCGATATGAAAACCACATGGCTTCCTTTTATTTCAGTTATTATTGTATTTGAACGTTTGTACATAGCACGTTCTATATATGGATTGATGCTTTTATCTTCAGTGGCAACTATGCCATAAGCAGGTTTAGTTTTCCAGGCTGCATTAGTGATAGGGGTGCCAAATCCTTTTGCATAAAAGGCACCTTGTGAAGCATACATGAAATCAGCATCTTCTTTGCTTATATCGGCACAAAAACCGGCATGGAATTTAGCTTTGTCATAATAAACAATGCCTTTATCATCAGGTGCCAGAACACCATTTTCAGGAGCAGGAGGAGCAGTTTGCAACCATTGAACAGATGTTTCACCTTTATCTGGCTGCAGTGCCGCGATATAAACAAGGGCTGCTACTTTTGGGTCGTTACCTGCTTCGGTAATTACCGTACCGCCCCATGAATGGCCTACCAATACCGCAGGTCCGTCTTGTTTGTCCAATGCTATTGTTACAGCTTTAACATCGTCTTCCAAAGAAGAGAGTGGGTTTTGCACCACTGTAACATTATATCCTTTTTTGGTAAGTTCATTGTATAATGCCTTATAGCCAGATCCATCAGCAAATGCGCCGTGTACCAGCACTACATTTTTTACGGCCTGGGCCTGTGATGAAATAGTAAAACCTAATACGGCTGCAAAGGTTAATGCCAGGCTAAGTAGACCTATTTTAATTCTGTTTTTCAATGTTGGAGTTTTCATATTGTTTTATCTTAAATGTTGTATTTGATTTAACAATACAAAAGTGCCCCAAATGCGGCAGGTGGGAAATGTCGCCAGTTCCCGAAAGATTGTAATATCTTCCCGAATGGTTTAAATGAGTTGGGAAAGTTCTTCAATTCCCTCCCTTGGGGAGGGGTGCGGCTGGTTTGCGCGGTGGCAGGGAGGGGTTTGTACGCCATGTAACGGATATATGGGGCTATGAAACCCCTCCCTACACCCTCCCAGGGGAGGGAATCGCACCTCCCCCACTTTTTACCTTTTTAGTTCAACACATTTGCTTCCTTTTACGCTGCCACAGGCTGCGCTTTCCCATTTCTGAACTCTGCGGGCGACTGCCTGGTATGTCGTTTGAAAAAATTACAGAAATAGGCAGGATCTTCAAAACCCAGTTCATAAGTAATTTGCTTAACCGACTTTGTGGTGTAGCTCAACAACCGCCTCGCCTCAACAATAATGCGCGCCTGGATCACCTGTTGCGGCGTTTTGTCGTTATAAAGGGAGAAAATATTTGAGAGCGTTTTGGGCGATTTATTCATCAGTCCCGCATAAAAGTTAACAGAATGTTCGCTTCTGAAATTCATTTCAACCAGCAGGTTAAATTTCCGGAAGATATCCAGTTTTTGATCCTGATTATTTTCTGCGGGGATGTATTCTGTGCGAGCCATCTGCGTTACCATGATGATCAGCCGCTTTAGCAGCATGATCAGCATGTCATTCTGAATTTTATCTTTAATATGCAGTTCCTGCGTAAAAATGTCCAGTAATACTTTAAGTTTCGATTGGCTGGGATCATCCAGTGGAATGAACAGCAGATCGCCCATCCCAAAAAGAAAACCTACGCAGCTTACTTCGGTATCATGGTCTATCAAACAATAAAACTCCCTGTTAAATTGCCAGGCGATAATATCAGCCGACCTTTCGAACGTAAAGGTTTGGTCGAACATGAGCGGTAACAGCGTATTCGCGTTAAATACATGATCTGCACCATCTATATTGATTATTTGACTCGCGCCGGTATTCCAGGCTATGGTAAAGTACTTCTTTGTTTTATCGCGGGTATAAAAGAAACGGTCAAAATTTTCTTCCCCGCTGATCAGTAACAGATCGCCGCCGGTTTTATGGTCGGAAACAATTAACTTCATTAATTTTTTGGTGCTAAAGATAAGGCAGATTGATGAGGTTTTAAACAAAACATCCGCATACGGTTTAATGCACACGGATGTTCATACAGTATTTAAACTGTTTTTTTACACTTCCGAAGCTTTTCTGGCTGCTTCAATAATCACATCGGCAACAATCTCTGGTTGCGACATGAAAATCACATGGCTGCCTTTTACCTCGGTTACAATAGTGTTTGATCGCTTATACATAGCATGTTGAATATCCGGATTGATACTTTTATCCTCGGTAGCAATTAAACCATAAGCCGGTTTATGACGCCAGGCCGCGTCAGTTATCGGCGAAACAAAACCTTTTGCGTAAAATGCACCTTGTGATGCATACATAAAAGCGGCTTCATCGGCATCAATGTCAGCGCAAAATCCAGCGTGAAACTTGTCTTTATCATAGTATACAATGCCTTTTTCATCGGGAGGTAACACGCCGTTTTCCGGTGCAGGTGGTGCGGTTTGCAGCCACTGCAGTGCTGATTCGCCGTTATCCGGCTGAAAAGCCGCGATATACACCAGCGCAGCTACATTTGGATGATTACCGGCTTCGGTAATTACAGCGCCACCCCACGAGTGCCCGGCAAGGATGGCGGGGCCACTAATCTTGTCTAATACAACATGGGTTGCTTTTACATCATCTTCCAATGAGCTTAGCGGGTTTTGCACCACCAATACGTTATAACCTTTTTTAGTAAGGATTTGATAGAGTGCTTTAAAGCCAGATCCGTCTGCAAACGCGCCGTGTACCAGCACTACATTTTTTAAGTTTTCCATGGTTAATTTGTTGTTTTATAATGATTTGATTTATCACAAAGCAACAAACTGTTTCAAGCTTAAACAATGTAGTAATAGCGGAAGTACATGTACAATTAGCGGTATTTTTTACGGAAAGCCCCCGGCGACATCTTTACCATCCCAATGAACATCTTCGAAAAATAGACGTAATCGGCGTAACCCAATTCATAAGCAATGGCCTTAATAGTTTTATCGGTATAAATCAGCAGGCGCTTTGCTTCAAACATGATCATATTCTGAATCCAGTAACTAACCGTTTGTCCGGATATTTCTTTAACCGCTTCGTTAAGATACGGGGTAGATATATTTAAAGCCGAAGCATATGAAGAGGGCTTTTTCAATGTTTTATATTCTGCAAAAATCAGCCTTTTAAAAGCCGTAGTGATCCTGACAGCGCTTGAGTCTTTCCTCCCGTGAGCTATTGTACTATCAACGTATTCTCCGGCAAACATGCCTGCTACAGCATCAATCAATCCCCGTTTTATATGTTCCTTACAGCTATTAACACTTGCATCTTTCACTTCAGCGCCCAGCAGTGAAATCGCCGATTTTAGCCTCCCGCCCCTTTCTGCGTTTATCGCCACAGGCGTTTGTACAAAACAACCTTCATCAAGAATAAACTTATAAGTTTGATTAAGCAAAAAGGCATCCACAGCAATAACGTAAGCATCGGCTTCGGTGTCAAAATGCTGCATTACCTGCCCAGGCAAAATGTAATAAACAGATTGAGCCGGTATCACCATCCCGCGCGAATCAACTACGAGTTTCAGGTTACCGTCCGTTACCAATACAAAAAGATAATGTTCGTTGCGGTGAGGGCTCTTAAGAAAATGAAGATCGCCCGCTTTTCTATAATCAACCACTTGCAAACCAAGCTCAATTACTTCATCAAGTTTGATTGTAGGAATAAGTTCATTGCTCATGAATGCTAAATTTAATACAGTTATTACACTGTTGTTTAATTAATTACACAAAGTTGCTTATTCATCGCATGATATATTTATGTACAATTCCCGGATGATTGTAATTATTTCCTGTTGATGTTACCATCTCAAATCCATGCTTTACAAAATAACAGTGTTTTGAACTATTGCCGAATTATCTTTCCTTTGCACCCATGAGCAACGAACTCACCGACAAGGCATTTTGGGCCGGTTACTGGGAATCAAAAAAAGACCTGGCTTTCAATGTGCCGGCTAATTATACTTTTCACAAGCTGCTAAAAAAAATTATCGATACCCATAAACCGGCGTCGGCTATTGAGCTTGGAGGTTTTCCGGGTTATTTTGCCATTTTTTTAAAGAAGTATTTCGGGTTAAAAACTACGCTGTTCGATTTTTATGTGCACCCAAAAGTTTTAAAGGAAGTACTGGATGCCAATCAGCTTAATGATCAGGACATTGCAGTTATCGAGGGCGACCTATTCAAATACCAACCCGAAACCGAATATGACCTGGTACTTTCATGCGGATTGATAGAGCATTTTAATGATACCAAAGGTATTATTGAAAAACACCTCTCTTTCCTTAAACCGGGAGGCACACTGTTTATTACCCTGCCTAACTTTACCGGTGTTAACGGGTGGGTACAACGCAACTACGACCTTAATAACTACGAAAAACACAACATCAATAGTATGAACCCTCCATTACTGGCCGGCTATTGCAAGGAACTGGGGTTAAAAAATGTTGAGGCATATTATTACGGCAAATTTTCTGTTTGGCTGGAGGATAAGGCTAACAAGCCTGCCATAGCTAAAGCGATCACCAAACTGGTGTGGGTAGCAGGCAAGGTTTTTACCAAAATCATACCGGTTGAATCAAAGCTGCTATCTCCTTATATTGTGGTTACCGCTACTAAATAGTGCTTATTCTCTCGCTTTAAGGAAACTATATTTCGCCAGTTTATGGTATAAATATCCGCGCCTTTTCATTGCTTCCGAAAGCGTTTTGTCATCAGCCGGCCCACCGGTTAACTTAGCAACTCCAATTCTTTGGGAGCCATATATACCCGTATGCCCGCTGAAAAGATAGGCTGTGAAACAGGCTACGGCAAACAACAGGGCGTGTTCGCCACCAAAAAGCTCTATACCCATAAAAGTACAGGCCAGCGGGGTATTAGTTGCGCCTGCAAAAACCGCTATAAAACCCAACGCAGCAAATAGGCTAACCGGCGCATCAAGTAAGCCGGATAGCGTATTGCCTAAAGTAGCGCCAATATAAAACAGCGGTGTTACCTCGCCGCCTTTAAAACCGGTACCTAAGGTTACGGTAGTGTAAATGGTTTTCCAGAGCCAGCTCCAGGTATCGGCACCGCCGGCATGAAAAGCTGAAGGGATTGTAACAGCACCAGCATGTTCGGCATCTACCCCTAAACTCAGATAATCGGGTTTGCCATTAACAAAAGTAAGCGCGATAATGATCAGTCCGCCAATAAACGGGATCAACCAGGGTGTTTTAATGTATTGGGTAAAAAAACTTTTGATGCCATGTACCATTTTGGCAAAAAGGTAACTGACCAGCCCGAAGGCGATAGAAGCTACTATAGTTTTGAAGATCATTAACAAGTCGGTTGAAACGTAGCCTGAAAACCAATGCGGGATAACGGGAATGATATCAATATGATAAGGAGTATGGTGAACACCCCAGGCGGCCACCGTAATATCGCCGGCAATGCCCGCTATAAGGCAGGGCAGCAGCGCGTTATATTGCACCCGGCCTATCGTCAGCACCTCCATTGCAAAAACAGCACCAGTTAACGGCGTACCAAATACCGCACCGAAACCCGCCGCTATGCCCGCGGTAAGTACTGTTTGGGTATCAGTTTCGTTCAGCTTAAGCCATTTGCCTATCATTTGGGCTAAGCTGCCGCCCATTTGTACTGCCGTTCCCTCGCGCCCGGCCGAGCCGCCAAACAAATGAGTGATAATGGTGGTAATCAGCACCAGTGGGGCCATACGCTTAGGGACCCCGCCACCAGGGTTATGGATTTCATCAATAATTAAATTATTCCCCTTTTCGGCCGGACCACCCCAAAATTTATAAATGAAAAATATCGTGATACCTGCCAACGGCAGCAAATACAATAACCAGTTATGTGCAAACCTAAAATGGATAGCCCAACTCAACAACCACAAGAATAAGGCAACCGCGCTGCCAATAACAACAGCTATGGGGATGATAATGACCGTCCACCGAAGGGCGTTTTTAAGAATTGCGAAATGCTGCGAAGAAAAAAGTTGATTTTGATTTTGCATGTTGCTGATATTTATGTACCCACAAAAAATTAGCACAGGATAAAAGCCCGTGAGTTAATTGTCTGTAGGCGCCATCAGCTTTTTAGGGCGGTTAAGTAGGAAGACACCATTTCCTTTTGTGACGCTAATATAGGTTTCTTTTCGCTAAAAATAAAATAGCCTTACTTAGCACGTATGCATGAGTAAGGCTATTTTCCCTTGTCTTTTGAACAGACCGGCTCAAGTTATCTACTTAAGCAACGCTTAGTGTTTCCACATCCTTAAGTGCCAGAAGCATTAATTTACCCTGGTATTCCACCCAGATGTCGGCGAAACTATTCTCATCGTACCCCATAAATTTTAATGGATGACCAATGTGCAGGTTTTTCCATTTCTTTCCGATGTACTTAAGGAGTTGTCCGCTTTTTAGTGTGTGCTTTGCCATAAGTTTTAACTTTTAGGAGTGAAAAACTAAATTAATTAACGAAACCGATAAAATTTAACTTTTAAAGAATATTTTTTGAATTGTATCAGGTTTATTACAACTGTTGGTTAAACAGCTTAGCTTTATTTTGCTCAATTACCTCAAGGTAAAAGTTTTCATATTTGGGCAAAATGGTAGATAATTCAAACTCTTTGGCGTGTGCCAGTGCATTTTCTTTAAATTTAGCTAAACGTTCTTCATCCTCCAAAATAAATATTGCTTTTTCTGCCATGCCTTCTACGTCTCCTGGCTCTTTCAAAAAGCCTGTTACGCCATCAATATTTAATTCGGGCAAACCACCGGCATTACTGCTGATCACCGGCACTTTGCAAGCCATAGCTTCAAGCGCTGCTAAACCAAAACTTTCTGATTGCGATGGCATCAGGAACAAATCGGATACTGAAAGGATCTCTTCAACAGCATCCTGTTTACCTAAAAAACGCACGTTATCGGTAACGCCCAAATCGCGGCAAAGCTGCTCGCACATGGAGCGTTCGGGGCCGTCGCCTACCATCAGCAGTTTCGACGGGATCTTTTTGATCACTTTAGCAAAAATCTTCACTACATCTTCGGTACGTTTTACCTTACGGAAGTTAGAGGTATGTACCAGGATCTTTTCGCCCGATGGTGCAATCGCTTTCTTAAAATGATCTTTAGGTTTAAGGCTGAACCTGCTAAGGTCAATAAAGTTAGGGATCACGAGGATATCCTTCTTAATATCAAAAAACTTATAGGTGTCCTCTTTAAGGTTTTGCGATACGGCTGTTACACCATCACTTTGGTTGATGGAAAAAGTAACAACCGGTTTAAAGGTGCGGTCTTTACCAACCAACGTAATATCTGTACCGTGCAGTGTAGTTACCACAGGGATATAAATGCCATAGGTCATTAATATTTGCTTGGCCATAAACGCTGCCGAAGCATGGGGTATAGCATAATGCACATGCAGTACATCCAGTTGCTCATGACGTACCACATCAACCAGCCTGCTTGCCAGGGCCAGCTCGTACGGCGGAAAATCGAACAGCGGATAGTTGGAAACCGAAACTTCGTGATAAAACAGGTTTTCGGAAAAGAGATCCAACCGGGCCGGCTGGTTATAGGTCACAAAATGAACCTGGTGACCACGGTCTGCAAGGGCTTTACCAAGTTCAGTGGCAACAACCCCGCTTCCGCCAAAGGTTGGGTAACAAACAATTCCGATCTTCATTAATATGTTTTAATTGGTGCAAGTTTAACTGCAATTTACATCAAATGTGTTAAGCTTGTGTAAAATGATGGATGGATGATAATTACTGCATATTTATTTTGCCGGCGTTGCCAACCATATCCGCTACCGAGTGTTTAAACATATATTAAATCCATAATAAACAACTGATTATCAACATGAGCAACCATATAAATTTAGCAATAAACGGGATACAACATATCGGCGTGCCGGTAACCAATATTGAAACATCACAACAATTTTACGCCAGACTGGGCTTTAACAATGTAATGCAAGCCCCTTTTACCGATAACAGCGGTACCGGCACCTGCGTTATGATGCAGCGCGGCAATATGATCATGGAGCTTTACCAATTGCCTGAAGCTTCGCTGGCCGGGATCCGTTCAAGATCAAACGGGCACATTGATCATGTAGCCTTTGACGTTAATGATATCGACTTCGCCTTTAAAACTATTAAAGAGGCCGGCTTTAATGTGCTTGAACCAGAGCCCGTGTTTTTACAATTCTGGAAAAATGGCTGCAAATATTTCAACATCACCGGGCCGGATGGCGAACGGTTGGAGTTTAACCAGGTGCTTTGATTTGAGAATTCGGGTCTTCGATTTTGGATTTAGTTATACAAAAACAGGTGTTCAGCAAGTTGATTGGCAAGCCGCTTGCAAATGGGATACTGAAAACAAATATGATTATCCGTTTAGTTATTCAACAACAATTCTTTCTAAGGCTATCTAAACATAATCCGCAATTTATTGTCGATATTTATACTATGCTTAAAGCGCTTTGTCTCCATATCGCGTTCATCATTTTTACAGCGGGTTATTTGCTTGCCCAGCAGCCTGCGTTTAAAGGCGGACAGCAGGCGTTTAATGATTTTCTGAAGACAAAGATCATTTATCCTGAATATTCGCGGCAAAATTGTATTTCGGGAACCATCAATGTTTCGTTTATGGTTGATAAAGATGGTGTGGTACATGATGCAAAAATACAGGATGGCCCCGGTATCGACCTTGACGATGAAGCTTTGAGGGTTATTAAACTTACATCGGGCCAGTGGATGGTTCCGGCGGGGTATAATCTTAAAACTAATATCGTTCAACCCATCCGTTTTGACCCTGATCCCACACGTTGCGGGCCTGCCAGCATCCGCGATATGCAAAGCGCTATTGCCAGCTATAAAGCTCAGCAGGAACTGGAAAACGCGGTTACCAATTACTACAGCAACAAATACAAAGGCAAGGCCGATACCACCAAAGAGGCTATCATTATTAACCTCAAAAAACAACTTGGCTATGATGATGATTTTATAAACGATGTACTAAGCCAGGCCGGCGAAAAATTTAAACAAGGCGACAAAGAAGGTGCCTGTCATGACTGGAATTTTATCCGCAACATAGGCAGCGATAAGGCCGATAATTTTATAAAGAAGTATTGCGCCCACTAACCCCTAAAGGGAGAATATACCGCCAAATTCCCTAACTTGCCCTTGTTATGAAAACCGAACCTGAACTTCGCAAAAAAATAAAAACCTGGGTAATTGTATTTATCATTGGTCTGGTACTAAGTGGTGTAACCGCCTTCCCTATCGAAACTGAACTTGCCTGGCTTGCTAATCATGCCTCCGTATCTCCGGGATTTATGCAGGACTGGCTAACCAATGTTTATCTCGCAGTAAAAACAACCAATCAAAACTATCCTTACCTGGCTTATGGCACCGACTGGCTGGCTTTCGGTCACTTGGTTATTGCTATGGCATTTGTTGGCCCGCTGAAAGACCCGGTTAAAAACATTTGGATAATTGAATTCGGCATGATTGCCTGTGTAATGGTGTTCCCGCTGGCCTTTATTGCCGGCCCAATCCGCGGTATCCCCGTTTACTGGCGGTTCATTGACTGCTGCTTCGGTATTTTTGGGATCATCCCTTTATATATCGTTTACCGGGATATTAAAAAGTTGGAAAAGATGAGCATTCAGAACATTGCCCCTTTACATTAAAAAACAAACATTAGCCAGTCAAATTCAATTTATTGCTCATCCGCTATTCCGTTTTTATTCTTTTAAAATACCCTCCTCTGCGTGTATGTTAAAACATTTGTACAAAATGTATGAACATATCATTTTTCATGCTATATTGCCCCCGCTAAATCAATTTGAGAACACAAATATGTATTTGCAAATTGTGCTATAAATTATATAACTTTAATTTCCGTTTAACCAATTTTAAACCCATGTACCGGAAGTTGTATTATGTGTGGCTTACAATAGCCATCTGCATGCTGTACACGCTTTATTCCTGCCATTCATCGGGCGGGTTAGCTGAAGAACAGGTGCCCGATACCATCAGCTACAACTTTAATATCCGCCCAATACTTTCAGACAAATGCTATAAATGTCACGGCCCTGATGCGTCACATCGCGAAGCCGACCTTAGGCTTGATCTTCCGGAGAGCGCCTATAAGGCATTAAAAGATAACCCATCATCGCATGCACTTGTCCCCGGAGATCCTATGCAATCGGAGGTTTATCGCCGAATCTCTACCAAAGACACCACCGAACAGATGCCGCCGGCGTCATCCAATTTAAAGAGGTTATCGCCCTATGAAGTTGAACTCATTCACAAGTGGATAAAACAGGGCGCCAAATATGAAAAACACTGGGCTTTTGTCGCTCCGCGAAATTACCCGGTTCCGCAGGTAAAAAACGCGGCATGGCCTAAAAATGAGATTGATAACTTCATACTGCAAAAAATGGAGCAGGCCAGCCTGGAGCCTAATCCCGAAGCGGATAAAGAACGCCTGCTGAAACGCATTTCACTCGATTTGACCGGTCTGCCGCCATCTCTTGCTTTAATGGATGAGTTTTTAGCCGATAAAAGCGCCAATGCTTATGAAAAAATGGTGGACAAGCTGATGGCAACTCCGCAATACGGCGAAAAAATGGCGCTGCACTGGCTGGATGTTGCCCGCTATGCCGACTCGCATGGCTATCAGGATGACAATTACCGCACCCAATGGCCATGGCGCGACTGGGTGATCCATGCCTATAATGAAAACCTGCCTTATGATAAATTCATTACCTGGCAGCTGGCGGGCGATCAACTCCCCAACGCCACTAAGGAGCAGTTGCTGGCAACAGGCTTTAACCGCAACCATAAAATAACCGAAGAAGGCGGCGTAATTGATGAGGAATACCGGGTTAGTTATGTAACCGACCGAACCAATACCTTCGGCAAAGCACTATTGGGCGTCACATTGGAATGCGCTCATTGTCATGATCATAAATACGACCCTTTTTCGCAAAAAGAATACTACCAGGTTTATGCCTTTTTTAACAATGTGAAGGAAGTGGGCTTGCAATCAACCGTGGGCGGGCCCGAAACCTATGCTAAAAACCCCATGATGAAGATCAGCAATGAGGATGTTAAAAAGATCCTGACTTTTGTGAACAAGCGCGATACCGATAAGCTCATCGTATCCATCATGACTGATAGCGACAAGGTGCGGCCAACTTATATCCTTAAGCGAGGTAACTACGATGCCCATGGCGATGAGGTGCAGGCCGGTACGCCCAAATCCATATTACCATTTGCCAATAACTACCCAAAAAACCGCTTAGGCCTGGCCGAATGGCTGTTCAATAAAAACAACCCGCTTACTGCACGTGTGTTTGTGAACCAAATGTGGCAGGAGTTTTTTGGAAAGGGCATCGTAAAAAGCTCTGGGGATTTCGGTATGCAGGGAGATCTGCCATCGCATCCCGAACTGCTGGACTGGCTGGCTGTTGATTTCCGCGATCATGGATGGAATATTAAACGGCTGGTAAAAGAGATGGTAATGTCGGCCACTTACCGGCAATCGGCAGCGGCCACACCCGAAAAACTGAAGGAAGATCCGGATAATACTTTATTAGCCCGGGGCCCAAGGGGCCGTTTACCTGCCGAATTTGTTCGTGACCTGGTGCTGGCCAGCAGCGGGCTGCTTAATCCAACCATCGGCGGCCCGAGTGTTAACCCTTACCAGCCGCCGGGCCTTTGGGAAAATGCCACCTCGGGCAGGGGGATTTTGGCAAATTACAAACAGGTGCACGGGCCAAACCTTTATAGAAGGGGAATGTACACATTGATAAAACGTACTGTTCCGCCAGCATCCTTAGGTATTTTTGATGCCAGCAACCGCGACCAGTGCGAAGTAAAACGCCTGTGTACCAATACCCCATTGCAGGCATTAGTAATGTTGAACGATCCAACCGTTTTGGAAAGCGCGAGGGTTTTGGCCGCTAAACTTTTGCAGGACAAAAGCACATCGACAGCAAAGATCACCAAAGCGTTCCGCTTGATCCTCTGCCGCCATCCGCAAGAAAAAGAACTGGCAATTTTAACTTCATACTATACAGATGAACTAAAAACCATAAAAAAGGCCGATGCCGAAAAACTGCTAACCGTGGGCGAATATCCGGTACCGGCCAATCTGGATAAAATAACACTGGCAGCTATGATGAAAGTGGTTGATACCATGTATAATCTGGAAGAAGCCATAACAAAAACCTGAGCACATGGAAAAAGATTTTTTAGAAAACAGGCTTAACATCAACCGGCGCAGGTTTCTTTCCAGGCTCAGTTTGGGCATTGGCAGCGTGGCATTGGGTTCATTGCTCATTCCTGATCTGTTTAGCGGCAAAGGAGATGAAGCCGAGGCTGATTTTATCCCCGGCATCCCCAATTTTGCGCCAAAGGCCAAACGGGTAATCTACCTTTTCCAGGATGGGGCTCCCTCACAACTGGAGTCGTTTGATTACAAGCCCAAGCTGCGTGAAATGATGGGGCAGGAGCTGCCGGCATCCGTACGCGGCAACCAGATCCTTACCGGCATGACGGCTAAGCAGGCTTCGTTCCCGCTGGTAGGTTCTTTTTATGATTTTAAGCAATATGGCGAGTCGCGCGCCTGGATCAGCGATATGTTCCCGCACATAGGCAAAATTGCCGATGACATCTGCATTATTAAATCGCTTAACACCGATGCCATCAATCATGATCCGGCACTTACCTTTTTCCAAACCGGGGCACAGCAGGGCAACCGGCCCAGCATGGGCTCGTGGGTAAGTTACGGCCTCGGCAGCGAAAACAAAAACCTGCCGGCTTTCACCGTATTGCTATCTAAAGGCAAGGGAAACGGGCAGGGTGTTTACTCCAAATTGTGGAGTAATGGCTTTTTAGATTCTATTCACCAGGGCGTACAGTTCAGCAGCGGCGAAGACCCAATCCTGTACCTGAATGATCCTGAAGGACTGAACCGTCACGAGCGCCGTAAAATGCTGGATAAACTGGCCGAGCTCAATGACATGAATTATAAGGAGTTCGGTGATCCGGAAATAAACACCAAAGTGCAGCAATATGAAATGGCTTACCGCATGCAAACCGCCGTACCCGAAATTATGGACGTAAGCAAGGAATCCGATGATATTGTGAAAATGTACGGGCCGGAGTGCCTTATTCCCGGCACTTATGCGGCTAACTGCCTGCTGGCCCGCAAACTTTCTGAAAACGGCGTTCGCTTTGTGCAGCTCTATCATCAGGGCTGGGACCAGCACAGCAACCTACCGCAGGAAATGGCGGGGCAGGCCAAAGATGTAGACCAGGCATCGGCAGCACTGGTTACTGATTTGAAACAACGTGGCCTGCTGGATGAAACACTGGTAATCTGGGGCGGTGAGTTCGGGCGAACCAATTACAGCCAGGGTAAACTGGAGAAAGCTAATTATGGCCGCGACCATCACCCGCGCTGTTTCAGTATCTGGATGGCCGGTGGTGGTATCAAACCAGGGATAGTTTACGGCGAAACCGACGAGTTTGGCTACAACATCGTAAAAGATTCGGTGCACGTGCATGATTTTCATGCCACCATTTTAAATCAATTAGGTATCGACCATAAAAAACTAACTTATAAAAGCCAGGGCCGCAGGTACAGATTAACGGATGTGGCGGGGAATGTGGTGAAGGGGATAATAGCGTAGGCCCCCTCTAAATCTCCCCCATTCAACTATGTCATTGCGAGTTACGAAGCAATCGCACGGATGCCGAGGGGCAATGCAAGTCCGCCCTGTAAAGTTCGCGATTGCTTCGTTCCTCGCAATGACGGGATGAACAAGGATTCAAAAAATCGGAGTAATCAAAAGAAATAATCAGCGTAATCAACGCAATCATAAAAATCAACGGTATGGAAAGAAGAGAATTTATCAAGCACACTTCAGTTTTATCAGCGGGCTTTTTTATAGCCAAAGATTTGTTAGCGAAAGACGATGGCCCAATTTACGGTCATGGTAATATGCGCTACCGTATGGATAAAAACTGGAGCAAGGCCGATTCGCAGAAGAACCCGGTGAATGATTGCCATGAGATGGTGCAGGATTCAAAAGGCCGCATTTTGCTGCTCACCAACGAGACTAAGAACAATGTACTCATTTATAATAAATCGGGCAAGCTGCTAAGTACCTGGGGGCATGATTTCCCTGGCGCACATGGCCTCACCCTGTTTAATGAAAACGGCACCGAAGTACTGTTCATAACCGATACCGTAAAACACCAGGTTTATAAAACCACGCTTGATGGCCGTATTTTAATGACCATTAATGTGCCGCTCGAAACCGGCGTCTACAAAAAAGCCGAAGAATTCGTGCCTACCGAAACTACTATCGACAGCAATGGCGATATTTTTATTGCCGATGGCTACGGGGCCCAATACGTTACCCATTATGATAAGGATGGCAAACTTAAAGGCTTCTTCGGTGGTAAAGGCGAGGGCGACGAACACCTGGATAATGCGCACGGTATTGTGATTGACAGGCGATATGATACACCCACATTGCTGGTTACCGATCGTACCCGTAATTGCTTTAAACGCTTCAGCATGGATGGCAAACTACAGGAAGTGATCAAACTGCCGGGAGCCTGCGTTTGCCGCCCGGTAATTAAGGGAGATCATTTGTATGCCGCTGTGCTGCGCTCGCCCGATCTGAGCAAGGAAAATACCGGCTTTACTACCATATTAGATAAAAACAACAAGGTAGTATCCAACCTCGGCGGTACCGAACCAGTGTATACCGACGGCGTACTGCAACCAATGGCCCAGGCCGAAAAGATTTTCCTGAACCCACATGATGTTTGTGTGGATAACGACGAGAATTTGTATGTAGCACAATGGGCATCGGGCAAGGTATATCCTTATAAATTCACAAGGGTTTAATTAATACACATACAGCCCGGCGTATATGAAAAGCAGCCACAAAGGTTTTGCGGAAGGGACATTATTTGCCCTTAATATTTTTATTGTAGTGCTGCTTATAGCCGGCGATAGCCTGGTTGTGCCCCGCTGGCTGCAACCTGTTGGCCGCATGCACCCGCTGATCCTGCATTTTCCCATCGTGATACTGATGCTGGCCATGGTGATGGAGTTTTTCCGTTACCGGGCCGAGTTTATTAACGAAAAGCTGTATCAAACTTTCACAAGCTACCTGCTGCTGCTGGGTGCATTACTGTCATCAATAACGGTGATCATGGGTTTGTTCCTTTCAAGAGAGCCAGGTTATGAGGGCGATACATTACAATGGCATAAATGGTTTGGAGTAAGCGTGGCCTTTGTCGGGTATGGCGTGTACCTCATCCGCCATACCTCAAAATATACCGTAAGGTTCGCTAAAGCCGGAGCTATAATAACCGTTTTCTGTTTAATTGTTGCCGGGCACCTTGGTGGCAATCTTACCCATGGCAATGATTTTGTTTTGGGGCCGGTAATGGATAAGAGCAAAAACGTGGTACCGATAGACCAGGCCCTGGTTTATAACGATGTGATCCGCCCTATATTTGAGGTTAAATGCCAAAGCTGCCATAATATCGATAAAAAGAAAGGCGGCCTGATGCTTACTGATTCGGCGGCGATAATGAAAGGCGGCAAAACCGGCAAGCTATTCATAGCCGGCGACCCGGCCATGAGCCTGCTGCTGCAACGTGTGCACCTGCCCGAAACCGAAAAGAAACACATGCCGCCTACCGGCAAAACGCAGCTTACCGATGATGAAAAAATGTTGCTTTACCTGTGGATAAAAAGCAAGGCCGGTTTCAGTAAAAAAGTGATTGATTTACCTGCCAACGATTCATTACGGATGATAGCCGCCACCCGCTTAAAACCCGCAGAAAGGGAAGAAGAGGTTTATGATTTTTCGGCAGCCAATGAAAAAGAAATTCAAAAGCTGAACAACAATTACCGGGTGGTTTATCCGCTGGCCAGTGAGTCGCCGGCGCTCGCGGTTAATATTTACAATAAAAGCACCTATAATGTAAAAGTGCTGGAGGAGTTAAGTTCTATAAAAAAACAGGTAGTATCGCTCGATCTGAACAAGATGCCCGTAAAGGATGCCGACCTGAAAACCATCGCCAAATTTGAAAACCTTCGCAGGCTAAACCTTAACTTCAGTGATGTTACGGGCAAAGGCTTAAAGGAATTAGCAGGTTTAAAATATCTCAAGAGTATTTCATTAACGGGTGTTAAACTTAATATAGCCGATGTAAAACAGCTCATCGCTATAAAAAGCCTCAATGAACTCGCTGTATGGGATAGCGGCCTAAACCCGGCCGACCTGCAACTGCTTCAAAAACAAAACCCCAAACTTAGCCTGTTAACCGGCTTTAAGGATGATGGTAAGGCGCTTAAGCTCACCAGTCCGCAGTTAAAAAATACAGCAGTTATATTTAAGCAGAATTATGCTTTGCAACTTAGCAACCCTATAAAAGGTGCGGATATCCGGTACACTACTGATGGTTCGGTGCCTGATAGTATCAAGGCTGCATCTTACAAACCAGGCATTGTATTTACCCAAAGTACCGTGATCAGGACAAGGGCATTTAAAGCCGGATGGATTGGCAGCGATACCGTACAATTCAATGTTTATAAATGTGCCTATACACCCGATAGCATTAGCTTTGTCAAATATCCCGACGACAAATACAAAGGCGATGGCGCTAAAACAATTATCGATAAAGAATTAGGCGGCGACAATTTTGGCAACGGAAAATGGGTTGCATCGCAAAAGGATCTGGCGGTGATCATGTGGTTTAATAAACCGATTGATCTGCATTCGGTTAGTCTCAATGTAATGCGTAATACAGGTTCCCAGATCTTTTTACCCGCCGGGGTTGAGGTTTGGGGAGGCTCTGATCAAAACCATCTCAAGCTGTTGAGCACACTTAAAACAGTGGCACCAAAAAAATCTGATCCGTTTGCTCTGATTCCATTGGAATGTAAGTTAAAATCCGAACAAAAGATATCCTGCATCAAACTGGTTGCCCAATCGCTTAAAAGCGTGCCGGCATGGCATCCGGCCAAAGGCAAACCGGGCTGGGTGTTTTTGGATGAGGTGTTTTTGAATTGATACTTAACAACTAATAGTATCTTGCGTTCACCCGCTATTCTTTAACCAACCATCCCGACAAAACAAACCCGGGAGCATGCAAACTATCTTAAACTCTTTATCTTAGAAACTGTTTATTTTTGACAAATATCGTTTACAGGTAGATAAAACTTCATTGCCGTTGGTTTTAACCAACGGAATAAAGCATTCACAACAAGAGGGCTTCAGCCCAAATCCGCTTGCATAATTAGGCTAAAGCCAGGAGTTTTCGGCTCTTAATCCGTTGGTTAAAACCAACGGCAATTAATATTCTTCATTCTTAAACAGCTTCTTAGAAAAGAAAAACGGAAGCATCGGCCCGGAGCCAGGTTATTGTCTTGCAAAAAAGCTCAAAAAAGTAGTTAAGCCCACTTTTCTATCATTCGCCAATCTGCATAATATTTCATTAATTTGCTTGGCCGATTAAAACCAGGCAGCGATATTTCTATTATTTATTGATGGATAAAAAATTAAACAAGATCACAGTTGTTGGCGGGGGGAGCTGGGCTACGGCTAATATCAAAATGCTTATCGACAACACCACCCCTAAAGAAATTTTTTGGTGGATGCGTAATGCCGAAGCTGTGGAATATTTGAAAAAGTTTGCGCGTAACCCGCATTACCTGAGTTCGGTGGAGATCAAACTTCCCGAACAAAATATATCTACCGATCTGAAACCACTCATAGCGGCTGCTGACATTGTGTTGCTTAATGTGCCGGCTGCTTTTTTGAAAGACGCACTAAAAGATATTACTACTGCCGATCTGAAAGGTAAAAAAATAGTATCGGCTATAAAAGGTATTGTCCCCGATGAAAACCTGATAATTGCCGAATTCCTCCATCAAAAGTACGATATATCGTTTGATGATTTTATGGTGATCAGCGGGCCGTGCCATGCCGAGGAAGTAGCGCTCGAAAAATTATCATATTTAACTATAGCTTCCGGAGATACAAAACTTGCCTCGCAGTTTGCGGGAATGATCAATACCCGGTATATCAAAACAAACATTTCTGATGATATCTATGGTACAGAATATGGGGCTGTTTTGAAGAATGTATACGCAATTGCCAGTGGTATTTGCCATGGTGTGGGCTATGGAGATAATTTCCAGGCGGTGCTGATATCAAACGCCATTCGCGAATTAGAGCGTTTTGTCGCCGCTGTACATCCTATCGACAGGGATATTAAAGAGTCAGCTTACCTGGGCGATTTGCTGGTTACCGCTTATTCGCAATTTAGCCGTAACCGCACCTTTGGTAACATGATAGGCAAGGGATATACAGTAACATCGGCCCAATTGGAAATGAACATGATTGCCGAGGGGTACTATGCAGTAAATTGCCTACACGAGGTTAATAAGCAATACGGCGTGAGCATCCCTATCTGCGAAGCTGTTTATGCAATTTTATATCAAAAACGCTCACCTGTAGTAGAAATGAGAAATTTGGCCGAGAAATTGAGTTGATTTTATTAAAGAAACTTAATTACTGTCAATATGAAAAATCTGTTTAAAATAGCCCTGTTTGCTGCCGGTACATTTATGGTTAGCCCGGGCTTTGCCCAAACGCATAAGGATTCAACCCTCGGTGGGAAGATCAGCAAAACCACAAAAAAAATAGGCCATAAAACATCCGAAATTGCGGCTAAAGGCGCAGCTACGGTAGCTGATAAGAAATATGCCGGCAAGGCTGGCCCTAATGGCGAAACCATTTACATTGATAAATATTCGCATTATTTTTATGTGAATAAAAAAGGTCACCGGGTTTATCTGAAAAAATCTGAACTGATTGATAAACCTGCCCAATAATTAAATTCAACAAAGGCGTAAGCCGTTCTAAAAAATCCTGATCCGTCATGAAAAAGTTTGCTCCCATATTTGCTGCAGTTGCAGGCATGTTATTGATATACGCTTGTTCTCAGCCGCCGGCCGCCAATAAAAAGCTGGAAGGTAACTGGAAATCAAAAGATGGTGTTACCAAGCTTTCGATAACGGATAAAGATTTTATTATGGACGACGGACAGGCCAGCAAAGAGGATTATTTTGT
Source organism: Mucilaginibacter metallidurans (assembly GCF_003286435.2). Taxonomy (NCBI): domain Bacteria; kingdom Pseudomonadati; phylum Bacteroidota; class Sphingobacteriia; order Sphingobacteriales; family Sphingobacteriaceae; genus Mucilaginibacter; species Mucilaginibacter metallidurans. The sequence continues at coordinate 6,851,394 of NZ_CP043449.1, read as the reverse complement.
AAAAAATGATACGATTTATACCTCATACCAGGGGAGCAGGCCTTATACCAAGTTTTTTATTAAGGAACTTACCGACAGTAAGCTAACACTTTGTTATCCTGATTCGGACATTGTTGAATTTAGCCGTTAATGTAAGCGGAAAGCTAAATGCCTAAAGCGGAAAGCTCATAAGTTTAATGGATGGGTTGAAGTTTGCTTATGACCAGAAAAGGCGGGCTTATATATAAAACAAAAGCCTTTGTTCCCGTATGCAGCGGTAAAAAGGCTTTGTTAACAAAACTAAACTAAAACTAATGCTTCTTACTAAAGGAAGCTCATGAAAACCACCACATGCTTTGCACATGGTGGTTTTTTATGATGGATGATTAAAATCTCCTTCTGCGCTCAGGACGATCTTCACGGGGTTTGCCTGAAAAGTCGCGGAAACCACCGCCATTGCTGTGCTCGCGCCTTTCGTTGCCACGGTAACCACCGCCTTCACGACGCTCGCCACCACGGTAACCACCTTCACGGCGGTCTCCGCCACGGTATCCGCCTTCTCTGCGGTCGCCACCGCGGTATCCGCCTTCACGGCGTTCGCCACCGCTACGGTTATCGCTGGTGCCTTCGCCTGAGATCTCGATCCTTACCGGGCGACCTTTATATTCGGCTTCTTTAAAGCTGGCCATCACTTTATCAACATCTTCGTTTTGTACTTCAAAGAAAGAGTACACACCTTTAACATCGATTTTACCTACGGTACGGCCGCTTATTTTGGTTGTGTTGCAAATGTAACCCAACAAATCGCCGCGGTTAAATTCATCAACCGAACCTAAGTTTATAAATAAACGGGTAAAGTTACCACGGACACCATTGCCGCGTTCGCCGCGATCTTCAAACCTGTTACGGCCTTCTTCAACGCTGGCATTCAGGTCGGGAGCGTTTTTATAATAATCAAGGAAACGGTTAAACTCAATTGAAGCAAATCGTTTGATGAAATCTTCCTTGGTGAAATCTTTAAACTCGTCATAAATACGCGGCAGGTATTGCTCAATCTGCTCTTCGTTTACAGTTACGTTATGTACCTTGTGAACGATAGAGAATAATTGTTTTTCGCAAACATCAAAACCTGTAGGGATCTCAGCTTTCACGAATTTTTTACCAATAACACGCTCAATTTGGCGAATTTTGCCTAATTCTTTGGCGTTAACGATAGAGATTGATACACCGGTTTTACCTGCACGGGCTGTACGGCCGCTACGGTGGGTGTAGTTTTCAATTTCGTCGGGTAATGAATAGTTAATAACGTGAGTTACGTCGTTAACGTCGATACCACGCGCGGCAACATCGGTTGCAATTAATAATTGCAGGCTGCGCTCACGGTAGCGTTTCATCACTTTATCGCGTTGTTGCTGTGAAAGGTCACCGTGCAACGAATCAGCATTGTAGCCGTCTTTGATCAGGGCCTCAGCAATTTCCTGGGTTTCAATTTTGGTACGGCAAAATACAATACCAAAAATATCAGGATTAAAGTCAACAATACGTTTAAACGCGGCATACTTATCACGGGCACGTACTATATAGTACTCATGCTCGATATTGGCATTGCCGGTGTTTTTTGCGCCCATGGTAAGCTCGAAAGGATCGGTCATGTATTTTTTCGCGATCCGCCTAACTTCGGCAGGCATGGTGGCCGAGAATAGCCAGGTTTTTTTCTCTTCGGGTGTGGTAGATAAGATACTATCAATGTCTTCCTGAAAGCCCATATTGAGCATTTCATCAGCCTCATCCAATACTACATACTTCACAGCCGAAAAATCAATAGCCTTACGGTTAATGATATCAAGCATACGCCCTGGTGTAGCAACTACGATCTGTACGCCGCGTTTGATCTGGCGTAGCTGATCCATAATGCTTGCTCCGCCATAAACAGCAACAACGTGTACGTTGCTCATTTTTTTGGAGTAGTTCTTAATGTCGTTCGCGATTTGTAAACAAAGTTCGCGTGTTGGGCATAAAACAAGTGCCTGTGGATGATTTTCTTCGAAATCAAGCAGTTCCAACAATGGTAGGCCAAAGGCAGCAGTTTTTCCGGTCCCGGTTTGGGCTAATCCGACAAAATCGTTGCTGCCTGTTAACAATACCGGGATTGACTGCTCCTGGATTGGTGTAGGATTCTCAAATCCTAACTCAGAGATGGCATTAACAATATCATGACGGATTCCCAGTTCAATAAATGGGTTGTTCATGAATTTAAATAACGAATTTGACAACATCGTCAAATCGGGCGCAAAGATAGTGTTAATGTTTTATAATTCCAATAGGCGGGTTGAGATAAAATGAAGTTTGGTAGTATTATTGAGAATAAGCCACTAATTGGCTGAAAAAAAACCAGTTAATTAATAATTTCATAACAAGGATTACTTTTTTCTCCGGTTTTTAAAGCCCGATTTTTGATAATAAGGGGCTTTAGTAAGCATGAAAATCATCAATCCATTACCTGGTTTTTACACCGGGATTGCAAAAAAGGGACTTAAGGCTTCAGCCACAAGCTCCAGGCATGAAAAAGAAAAACCAGACTTTTAACTTCCGACTTAGTACTGTCGACTTAACGCTAACCCGGGTTACCTCAACCTGTCGGCCGATTTTACCAGCTTCTCATCTTTTTTTATGCTTTTTTGTGCGAAGATGATCAGTATGATGCTTAATGAAGTAAGGAACAGGCCAATACCCATCGTGCGTGTGTCAAGGGTAATGCTGCCTGCTGCGCCTTTAACAGTTTGTGCCATCCAGAAACTGTAGCCAATAAGTACCAGTATAGCACTGTAGCAGAAGGCTATTTGCTGTTTTCGGTTTTTATATAGAAAAATGATAACCAGGGGAATGAGGGCAACAATAGCTGTTATAGCGGTGAGTGCCACAAATGTTTGGGTATGTTGCTGTACGCCGTTCACATCCTGGTAAATACCGGTAACCATAATGCTGGATGGTTTATCATTAACATAGACGTTGTGGGCAAGCGGAAAAAAGAAAAGGGCGAACAGCACAAGGCTGGCGAACAAAAGGTAAATGCTTTGGATGCGTTGCAGCATGATATTAAAAATTATAAAGGCAAATATAAATGTTTTGCTTATTGGAGAAGCACTAATTTAATAGCGATATCGCTTGCTTTGAATGATAATTATTTAATGTATATTTATTTGTATTTAAACAATTGTCAAATGCCCCGCATTAGTGAACAAAACCCCGAAGATGTTAAATTTGAGAACGTCCATTTAAAAAGGATTTTCCTTGAGCACCTGAACAGTATTTATTTTGGTAAAAAACATCTGATTGATTTTTTTGAGGAGATAAAAGAGCTTGCATCCTTAGCTTATTTAAAGGAGGCCGTACAGGAATGTTATGAAGCTACCCAAAAGCAGCTTACCCATCTCGATTCTATTTACAGCGCCATTAATGAAACGCCATCAAAAACGACGGTACTTGGCATAAAAGCCATGACGCTTGAAGCTTATATATCGGCAATTAAAACCGGGAAAACTGCCATGGAGCGTGATGTGTTCATTGTATTTTATGTGCAGATCATCGAAGGGATTGAAATAACCTATTTTGATGTTTTGCGTAACCTGGCAAAAACCATTGGCTATAGCAATTCCTTTATCAATAAGCCTTTTAATCTGGCTGTTAAAAATAAACTGGCGTTTGAGGCTATCTATAAGGCCTATATAACCGAACCCGCATAATACTATGACCAAATTATGAACCCGGCATAGGTGGCAGATTATTAACTTTGCCGTCGTGAGCAACAACCAGCGTTATTTTATTGAACTGGCCTACAACGGCACTGCCTATCACGGCTGGCAAATACAGCAAAATGCCGTAAGTGTACAGGAATTGCTGAACAAGGCACTAAGCACAATTTTACGGCAGCCCATAGAAACAACCGGCTGCGGCCGCACAGATACAGGCGTACATGCAAAGGAGTTTTTTGCGCATTTTGACGCCCCCCTACCCCCTGAAGGGGGAGTAAGTTCATTAGAAAGCACCCCCTTCAGGGGGCGGGGGGGGCTAAACGCTCTGCTCCCTCATGATATCGCCATAAAAAATATTATCCCGGTACATGCCGATGCGCATGCCCGTTTTGATGCCACATCGCGCTCGTATCAATATCATGTTCACTTTAATAAAGACCCTTTTTTGCAAGGGGCTTCCTGGCAATTGCGTGATGTGCCCAATCTGGAACTAATGAACCGGGCAGCGGCTATCATAATGGAGTATATTGATTTTAGCTGTTTCAGCAAATCAAACACCCAGGTTAAAACCAATAACTGTAAAATAACCCGCGCCGAGTGGGTGAAAACAGAAAACGGCATTGTCTTCCATATAACTGCCGACAGATTTTTGCGTAACATGGTACGGGCCATTGTGGGTACGCTGATGATGATCGGCCGGGAAGAAATCTCTCCCGAAAGCATTCGCGAAATTATTGAAAGTAAGAACCGCTCAAACGCTGGCACCAGCGTACCTGCCTGCGGCTTGTATTTGACGGAGGTGAAATATCCATATAGCCTATCTATTCCATAAGCCCCCTAACCTTCTAAAGGGGGAATAATGGTGGAGAATGGAATTTTAAGATTTATAATTATACCTTACATTTGAAATAGTGGCAAAAAAGGAAGAAAATACTAATAAGCAGGCACCCTCTTCCGGGGGCGGCGTAACCGGAAAGGCCCTTGACTGGAAGCTGCTCGGCCGGGTAATGCATTACGTTAAGCCGTATAACAAAACCTTTGTTATAGCTACTTTCCTGACTATTTTTATAGCTGCCAATGCTTTGCTGCAGCCAATCCTGATCCAGCGTACGCTGGATGTCAACATTTTGAACGACGATTATAACGGCCTGGTTTTTATGGTTGAGCTAATGATAGCTCAATTGATTATTCAAACTATTGCGCAGTACTACCAAACTTATTTAACCAATGCGTTGGGCCAATATGTGATACGCGATTTGAGGATCGATATTTTTAACCACATTACCAGTTTAAGATTAAAATACTTCGACCGTACGCCTATCGGTATGCTTATTACCCGTACGGTGTCCGACCTGGAAACTATTGCCGATATTTTTTCGGAAGGGTTGATCTCTATCATGGGTGATATGCTATTGGTGGTTGCTGTGATAGGCTATATGCTTTGGCAAGACTGGAAACTGGCCCTGATTACGCTCATTCCGATGCCCTTCCTGTTTGCTTCAACCTATGTGTTTAAGGAGGCTATCAAGTCATCATTCCAGGAGGTACGCACACAGGTAGCACGGCTCAATACTTTCCTGGCCGAGCATATCTCGGGGATCAGCGTGATCCAGATCTTCGCCCGTGAAGACCAGGAGATGCGCAAATTTAAAGCCGTGAACGAGAAGTACCGCGATGCCAATATCCGCTCAAACTGGTATTATTCGATATTCTTTCCTGTAGTAGAAATTCTGTTTGCCATATGCATGGGCTTGTTGGTTTGGTATGGTTGCAAACGGATGCTGTCAGATAGTCAAATGCTAACTATCTCTGCATCAGGCAAAGGAATTACTCCGGGGTTGATCACCAGCTTTATTGTATTGCTGAATATGTTGTTCAGGCCTATCCGCCAGCTGGCCGATAAATTTAATACCCTGCAAATGGGAATGGTGGGTGCCGACAGGATTTTTAAAGTACTGGATACAGACGAGGTGGCCGAAAATAAAGGCACACTTACAACAGGCAGGCTGCAGGGCGATATTAGCTTTGATAAAGTATGGTTTGCCTATAATGATGAAAACTGGGTGCTGAAAAATATCAGCTTCCACATTAAACCAGGCGAAACCCTGGCTTTGGTAGGGGCAACCGGAGCAGGCAAATCATCAACCATTAATATCCTGAACCGTTTTTATGAAATTGGTAAAGGTTGTGTAAGGGTTGATGGACATGATATCCATGATTATGATGTAAACTACCTGCGTTCGCAGATAGCAACTGTGATACAGGATGTTTTTTTGTTCAGCGATACCATTGCCAATAATATCAGCCTCAATAATCCCGCTATCACCCGCGATCAGATCATAGCTGCAGCCAAAGATGTTGGTGCACATGATTTTATTGAACGGTTACCGGGTGGCTACGATTATAATGTGATGGAACGCGGCTCAACACTTTCGGCCGGGCAATCGCAGCTGATCTCCTTTATCCGGGCACTGGTTTATAATCCCGCAATTTTAGTTTTGGACGAAGCGACGTCGTCTGTTGACACAGAAACGGAGATCCTGATCCAGAATGCCATCAATAAATTAATGGAAGGCCGCACGGCTATAGTAATAGCCCACAGGCTTTCCACCATTCAAAACGCCGACAGGATCATCGTACTTGATCACGGCGAGATCATGGAAATGGGTACCCACCAGGAGTTGCTTAAAATTGAGAACGGCCACTACCGGAAATTGTACGACCTTCAGTTTAACTCGGCGGGGATTGCGAGATAACCCCACCCAACCCTCCCCAGCAGGGAGGCTTAAAGATCTTAATTAAGTCCTCCCCTTCCGGGGGAGATTTAGAGGGGGCTTATTTCGGTACACTTTTCACCGAATGAACCGGTTGTTCTTCTTTCTCATGCTTTTTGGCAATATCGCCTCCATGCGGATTATCGGCGTGATATTGTTTATCTTCTTTACGCACCTTGCTTTTATGCCCATTATCGGCTGGCCTGTGGGTAGGGGTATCTGATGGTGAAGGTTTATCTTTCTGGTTTGCTGGCTTTGTCATGATTGAATAACAACAGCAACCGTGCTTTGTTTAACTCCAGGTTTAGATCAGAATTTGATGTTTAATTTGTCTGAAATCAGAATTTACAGAATTTTTAAATTTTCAGAATTACCTGTCAGCGTAATCAAATCGTCACAAGTGGATAAGATTCTGTTAATTCTTAAATCCTGTAAATTCTGATTTCAGACAAAAAAATCAACGCAATCAGCGAAATCAAAAAGATCAACGGTCGGTTGTTAATAAATGTTAAATCTGTTAAGCTAAAGCGTTATTAAACATATTTATAAGCAATAAACTTTTACCTTTAGGGAGGGTTTCTTATTTTCGCAGAAATATGATGTTAACTTGAGGGGGATAGTGATCTCAAATCTCACGTCTAATATCTAACATCTAACAAAAGTAAATGGAAGAATTTGAAGCAAGCGCATCCTCTAAAAAGACAAAAACCATCTACATTTCAACTGTATTTGGTATTGCCATGGTGCTGTTAATGGTAGGGCTGCTGGGTTTAATACTGGTATACGCTAAAAATATTTCGAGCTATGTTAAAGAAAACATCGTGCTTAATATTTTTGTTGATGATGCCGCCCACGAAAGCGATGTATTGCAACTTCAAAAACAGTTGGATGGCAACGTAATGGTAAAACAAACCCAATACGTAAGTAAAGAGCTTGCCGCCCGCAACCTGCAAAAAGATCTTGGCGAAGACTTTGTAAAGTTTTTAGGTTATAACCCGCTATCACAGTCAGTTGATGTTTACCTGAAAGCGGATTATGCCAACAACAAGGATATCGAAAAGTTTAAAGCCGAGTTGCTGAAAAACCCCTTAATAAAAGAGGTTAAATATCAGCAGTCACTGGTTGACCAGATGAACCAGAACGTAACGACCATCAGTTTGATCATCCTTACCTTCGCCGGAATCTTTGTAGTGCTTTCGGTAGCGTTGATTAATAATACCATCAGGTTGGCGATTTATTCGCAGCGTTTCCTGATCAAGTCAATGCAACTGGTTGGGGCTACAAAAGGGTTTATCCGCAAGCCTTTTTTACTGTACGGGATCTGGCATGGCTTATTAGGCGGCCTGATTGCTATTATCCTGTTGATAGGTACGCTGTATGTAGCTTATGATAATGTACCCGACCTGGTGTTTTTACAAAACTACACTGAGTTTGGCATTGTGTTTTTAGTTGTTGTTGGCCTGGGTATTTTCATATCAGGCTTCAGTACCTTTTTAGCAGTTAACAAGTTTTTACGTTTAAAAATATACGATCTGTACAGGTAGAGGTTAAAGGCGAAAGGTGAATGCTGAAAGGCTTGATCTGAGCTCTCAACCACTAATTCATTAACTCAATAATTCAGTAATTAAAAGATATATGGCACAAAAATTTAAACCAGCGGCTCCTGTAAAAACAACTGCTGCAACATCGCCGACAGCTACCGGTGCTGCAAAAGCTACTGCGCCTGCACAACCGGTACAATTTATATTTGATAAAAGCAATTACCGTATGCTGATCATCAGCGTGGCGGTTGTGGCCTTCGGTTTTGTGCTGATGTCGGGCACAACTGACATTTACAGCACTACCAAAATAGTTATCGCGCCAATAGTAGTTTTGGCCGGTTTTGCTTTGGGTTTCTTCGCTATCCTTAAAAAGCCTTCGGCTAATTAATACAGTAACCATGCTGAATTTTACAGTAGATATGTTTTAGTGAAAGATATCTACTGTAATAACGTATATCTCTACCTCAACCCCTTAAAACCCCAATGAATTTAATCCATGTTATTATCCTTGCAATTATTGAAGGGATAACTGAATTTTTGCCCGTATCATCAACCGGGCACATGATCATTGCTTCATCAGTAATGGGCATAGCAGCCGATTCTTTTGTAAAGCTTTTTACTATTGCCATACAACTGGGTGCCATCTTATCGGTAGTGTTCCTGTACTGGAGAAGGTTCCTCCAATCGGTTAATTTTTATTTAAAACTGTTTATCGCTTTTATACCTGCAGCGGTATTTGGCGTATTGTTTAGCAAAAAGATAGATGCTTTATTGGAGAGCGCGCTTACCGTTGGTATTACCCTTTTTGTTGGCGGTATTATTTTATTGTTTGTTGATAAATGGTTCAACAAGCCTATGATTAAAGAAGAAAAAGAAATCAGCAATTTAACTGCATTTAAAATAGGTTTTTTTCAGTGTTTAGCCATGATCCCCGGTACATCGCGTTCGGCTGCTACTATTGTTGGTGGCATGGCGCAAAAACTAAACCGAACTGCAGCTGCCGAGTTTTCATTCTTTTTGGCGGTGCCCACTATGTTTGCCGCGACTGCAAAAAAACTATACGACTTCCATAAAGAAGGGCACGTATTTACCGGCGAAGAAATTAAATTACTGGCCATAGGTAATATCATTGCTTTTATTGTTGCCATGCTGGCTATTAAAACATTCATTACTTTTCTTGAGCGCCGTGGCTTCCAGATTTTCGGCTGGTACCGTATCGTGGTTGGAGCTGTTATTATAGGATTAATTTTGAGCGGGCACCAATTACAAACGATTTAAGCATTTAAGTATATCACATTAATTTTGCCGCGCCGGATCATTCTCATATCAAAAGAGATTGATCCGGCGTAGTAATTTATAGCTTGTCCGGCAATAGGGCCGAAAATCGTACCTTTGCGAAAAATCGGATAAATTGATCCGGTGTAAATAAAAGATTTGAAGAACACGTACACTAAAATAGAGGAATTTGCCGAGGGTCAGCTACTGCTGGTTAATAAACCGTATCAATGGACAAGCTTCGATGTGGTTGGCAAACTCCGCAATTCATTTAAGCCGCTTAAACTAAAGGTTGGCCATGCAGGCACGCTTGATCCGCTGGCTACCGGCCTGTTGATCATCTGCACCGGTAAAATGACCAAGCAGATTGATACTTTCCAGGCCGAAGAAAAGGAATATACCGGGACCATGGTATTGGGTGCTACTACCCCCTCGTACGATATGGAAACGGAGCCAGACAAAAGTTTCGACATCAGCCAACTCACCGAAGAAATGCTGCGTAACAACTGCAGACAGTTCATTGGCGATATCCAGCAATATCCGCCGGCGCACTCGGCCATAAAAGTTGACGGGGAACGTTTATATGAAAAGGCACGCCGCGGCGAGGATGTGGAACTGAAGCTGCGTAACGTCACTATAACCGAGTTTGAACTAAGCCGTATTGAGCTGCCCGAGGTTGATTTCAGGGTGGTGTGCAGTAAGGGCACTTACATCCGTTCGCTGGTGAATGATTTTGGCGCAGCTTTAGGCAACGGGGCTTATCTTTCAAAACTAAGACGCACACGCAGCGGTAGCTTCAGAATTGAGGATGCCTGGGAAGTGATGGAACTGGTAAATACTGTGAGGGAATTAAAAGTATCAGATGTACATACAGCGCGGTAAAGGAAATTTACAAAGCTCAAACACTCCGGTTTTTAATCCCATCAACTAAAAATTAACTTTGTGTTTTACTCATAAATGAGGGTTTACAATAATATCGACGAATTTACAGCGGTAAACAATGCAGTAGTCACCATCGGTACATTTGATGGGGTACACTTAGGGCACCGTAAAATTATCTCAGGCATTAAGGAGCTGGCCGAAAGCACAGGAGGCGAAACGGTGATCCTTACTTTTTTTCCGCACCCGCGCATGATCCTGCACCCGGAAGATGAAAGCCTGAAACTGATAACCACCATTGCCGAAAAGGCCGACCTAATGGACCGTATCGGGGTTGACCATCTCATTATAACCCCTTTTTCAAGAGATTTCTCCAATCAATCCGCCGAAAGCTATATCCGCGATGTGCTGGTTAATAAAATTGGTACAAAAAAAATAGTAATAGGCTATGACCATCGCTTCGGTAAAGACAGGCAGGGCGGCTTTGAAGATCTGCAGCGCCTTAGCCCCGTTTATGGCTTTGATGTGGTAGAAATTCCCGAACAGGACATCAACGAGGTGGCCATCAGCTCAACCCGCATCCGTAATGCCCTGCTGAGCGGCGATATTCATTTGGCTAATGCCTTTTTAGGCTATCCTTTCTTTATTACGGGAAAGGTTGTCCGCGGCGATCAGATCGGCCGTCAGCTTGGTTATCCGACAGCCAATATCGTGGTTGAAGAAAAATATAAGCTTATTCCATGCGATGGTATTTTTGCGGTAACAGTAATTATAGCTGATCAGAAATACAAAGGAATGGCCTACATCGGCAGTCGCCCAACGGTCAATGGCCTTAGCCGCAATATCGAAGTAAACATCTTTGACTTTAACGAAGAGATCTATAATCAGACTATCCGTATGGAGTTTTACCACTACATCCGGGGTGATGTTAAGTTTTCATCGCTTGATGAATTGAAAGTTCAGTTGGCCCAGGATAAGGTTGATGTGTTGAAAGTCATGAATTGAAGCATGATTTTTAGGATTTGAGGATTACCTTGAATTCAATATGGATTGGCAGCTTACGCACCGCATCAGGCAATCCCTAAATCAAGAAAATCAAGGTTTTAATGCTTAAAAAATGACAAGTAAATCTGTTTCACAATATGATACATCGCGAAAGCGAAAAATAATATAGCTATGCTGGTATTGATAAGCCTGGTGCTTAACGCAAATCTTTCCTGTATGTATTTAGCGAATTTGGCATAGATAAACAGGCATAAAAAAGCACCTGCTGCCGAACCCAGACTAAAAATAACAAGGGCTACCCTGCCGTCAAGGATCCATTCGTGTGTAATAAGGTAGGTGCCGGTCACCATCCAGAAGGGCACCTGCATGGGGTTTAGAAAGCCTAATAAAATACCGTATTTAATACTGGCGTGTTCAGAGTAATTGGTTTTAGGAGGGGCATTGCGATGAATCCAGGTGATATAACCCATTACACCAAACAAAACCACCATGATCCAGTCGATAATGGTGCCCAGTTTCAATTGTCCCGAAAGCCAGCGGGCAGCATGCATAATAAAATAGGTAAAGAAAAATTCAACTGCCGAAAAAGCTGTAATAAAACGTACAGCCTCTTTTATGCCACGGTTTATAGTGATCTGTACTAAAGTTAGGTTTATATTGCCGGGTGGTATATAGCCTATGAAATTAGCTATAAGCCCGATGAAAAAAGTCAAAAATATCATTGCAGCAAAGATAGGTTGTTAATTGGAGTTGGCAAATTATTGTCTGAACCACGATTTATAGGATTTGAGGATTGTCCCGATGTCGGCATTAGAATCCAATAATCTGACAAATCCGTTTAATCCCGGTTCAGAATCTTCCTTACATTTGCAAACTTTAACTTGTTAACATGCCAACAAAAAAAATAGTTTCGTTACTGCCGGCCGCTACCGAGATAATTTGTGCTTTAGGATTAGAGAAAAACCTGGTGGGGCGTTCGCACGAATGCGATTTTCCGGCATCTGTTAAAGAATTACCCATATGTACTGAAGCTAATTTTCCGGATGGTTTGAGCAGCGCCGATATTGATGTAAAAGTGAAAGAGATCCTGGCCGATGCACTATCGGTTTATACCGTAAAGCGCGAACAAATTAAAACCCTTGCGCCGGATGTGGTGGTAACCCAGGCCCAGTGCGAGGTTTGCGCGGTATCGTTAAAAGATGTTGAAGAGGCGCTTGAAAACTACCTGGATAAACAAGCTCAAATTATATCATTACAGCCCAATAGCCTTGAAGATATATTTATTGATATTACTAATGTTGCCAACGCACTTGATGTGCCGCAAGCCGGGGCTGAGTTAATTGAAAGCTTACAGGAGCGCGTTGATATTGTCAAGCACAAACTTAAGTTTATAGACAGCAAACCCACCGTTGCCTGTATTGAATGGCTGGAGCCAATAATGATATCCGGCAACTGGGTACCAGGCCTGGTAAACATAGCAGGCGGAACGCCCGTTTTAGCACAGGAAGGGAAGCACTCGCCCTATATTGAGTGGGATGAGATCCTGCAGCAGGACCCGGAAATTATTGTGGTGATGCCTTGCGGCTTCAGTATTGAACGTACCATGCGTGAGATCAACCTCCTTTTGGACCGCCCGGGTTTTGCATCTCTCAAAGCGGTAAAAAACGACAGGTTTTATATCGCCGATGGCAACCAATATTTTAATCGTCCCGGCCCAAGGATTGTCGACTCAATAGAGATCCTCGCCGAAATCATCCGCCCTAAGCAGTTCATATTTGGTTATGAAGGGGAAGGGTGGATTAAGTTTTCCCTTTAAGTCTTGAGTCACTACTGCTGCAGGTTTAGCGATAGCGTAACCTGTGGTGTGTCTCCACAAAAAACACTTATTAAAATAATTTAAAAAGTAATATATTTACCTGTCTGCTATCTCCCAGGCACAGGATCAATTATGAACAAAATTTTTACGCTGGTGGTTATCGCCGCGGTTTTTGTATGCAGCGGTTTTAAAATTAATGATGATAAAAAACCGAACGTAACCAACCTGCACCTCACCTGGCAGGTAATGGATAATAACTATCAAAATAAAAACCAAGCCCTCACCGCACTGGTGATTGCCAATAAAAGTCATGAGGTTTTGCCTGCAGGGGGATGGAAGATCTACTTTAATTCCGGGCGTGGTTTTACTAAAGCAGCCGTTAGCAATAACGCCCTGATTGAACAGGTTAACGGCGACTTATACAGCATAACCCCAACATCCGGCTTCAAAGACCTGAAACCCGGCGAAACCTCCCGGATTGAATTTGTGTGCGATGACCCTGTGGTAAACATTACCGATGCACCTGAAGGGCCATACCTTGTTTGGGATAATGCCCCTGAAAAAGGCTATTCTTTCGGCTCATATGATATTACGCCGTACAAACCAACTTACCAGGGCTTAATAACCCCCGAAATTGTTTATGACAGGAATAAAACGGTCACTGATATTCCGGCAGATCAGTTGGTAAAGGTTTTCCCTACACCGGTAAGTTATAGCCCGGGCAGCGGCAGTTTTTCGTTCGCTGCGGGCGTTCAAGTTTCATCTGCCGATGCGCGGTTCAGCAAAGAAGCGGCTGTTTTACGTAATTACATTGGCGGCATCTTCGGAAAAAAGGAAACAGTAAAACCGGGTAAAGTTATCTCATTTGAATACAAAGCCGGTTTGGGCAATGAGGCTTACGAGCTAAGTGTAAAACCAACCACTGTGGTTATCCGCGCATCTGCAAATACCGGCATCTATTATGGTATTCAATCATTCAAAAGCCTGATCCCGGCGAGCGCTTTAGCTAAAACGCCATCATCGGTACAAATTCCATGCGTTGAAGTTACCGATGCCCCTCGTTTTGCGTATCGTGCCGTAATGCTTGATGTAGCCCGTAACTTTCAGTCAAAACAGCAGGTGTTGAAATTACTGGAAGCGATGAGCCTGTACAAGCTTAATGTGTTGCACCTGCATTTAACGGATGATGAGGGATGGAGAATAGAGATTCCTGCGCTGCCTGAGCTTACTGCTGTCGGCTCGAAACGCGGGCATACCCTTGATAGCAAACGCCACCTGCCACCGTCGCACGGCTCTGGCCCGGAGGTTAATAACCCTTTTGGCACCGGCTATTATACGAAAGCAGATTATATCGAGATCCTGAAATACGCCAATGACCGTCATATCACTGTAGTACCTGAAATTGAAACACCGGGGCACGCCCGCGGAGCTATTAAAGCAATGAACGCTCGCTATGACCGATTAATGGCCGAAGGCAAAAAGGCTGAAGCTGAAAAATATTTACTGTATGATCCCTATGATAAATCTGAGTATCGCTCGGTACAATACTGGAACGATAATGTGATTGATGTATCGCTCCCTTCAACCTATAACTTTGTGGAGACTGTGGTAAATGACCTCATCAGCACTTATAAAGACGCCGAAGCGCCACTTCCCACCATCCACTTCGGTGGCGATGAGGTCCCTGCCAATGTGTGGGAAAAATCACCTGCTTATGCAGCGCTTAAGTCTACCCATCCCGAAATACAGAGCACTAATGATCTTTGGTATTATTTCTACGGAAGGATTAATGAAATCCTGAAAGCAAAAGGTATCCGCCTGTCGGGTTGGGAAGAAATGGCGCTGCGTAAAACAACCCTCGACGGTCAGCCGGCTTACGTACCCAATCCGGATTTTACAAAAGAACACTTACAGGTTGATGTTTGGAATAACGTGTTAGGCGGGGGACAGGAAGATCTGGCCTACCGTTTGGCTAATGGTGGTTACAAGGTGGTGTTAACCTGCGTTACCAACCTGTATTTTGATATGGCCAATTACAAATCATTTGATGAGCCGGGTTATTACTGGGGCGCATTTTTAGGCATTGATAAATTCTTCTCATTTATCCCCTACGATTATTTTAAAAATGCCGACGTTGATAAGCAAGGCAACCCGATAAACAGGAATATCTTCATCGGCAAGCAACGCCTTACCGATTATGGTAAAAGCAATATAGTAGGCTTGCAAGGTGCCTTATGGGCCGAAACAGTGAAAGGTCCCGAAAGAATGGATTACATGATTTTCCCGAGGCTGCTTGGCCTGGCTGAACGTGCCTGGGCGCAAGACCCGGCTTGGGCTACCGAAAAAGATCCTGTAAAAAGTAAAGAAGCATACCAGGCCGCCTGGTCAAATTTTTTAAATGTGTTAGGTAAACGTGAACTGCCCCGCCTCTCTTATTATAACGGTGGCTATGATTACCGTGTTTCTAAGCCAGGAATCAGCCTGCAGGATGGTAAATATTTTAGTAACGTAGAGTTTCCAGGCTTGACTATCCGGTATACAACGAATGGTAAAGATCCTGACGCTGGTAGTAAGGTTTATACTGGCCCTGTTAACTACAATGGCGGCGTTATCAAATTCCGCGCTTTTGATCCGAAAGGCAGGGGTGGTAATGTGGCTGAGGGAGGAAGTAATAATCTGAATCCGTAGTTTCAGTTGGCAGTTTTGGGTTTGCAGTTTGCAAGTTGAAAAAAGTCCGGTGTTTACTTCGTAAAAACACCGGACTTTTTTATTTACAAATGCCGCCACTCGGCAGGAGCCGAGTGGCAACTATTATACGGCCTCCGGCCGCCGTAAACAAGCAAGGCGTACATAGGCCAGAGGCCTGGAAATAATCGCCACTCGGCTGGAGCCGAGCGTCGGCAGTATTTTGGACTTTACTTACTATGATCTATGAACCATCAACTATTAACCATCTAATACATAAAATTCATCCCAACCGAGTAATTCCTAAGCGGAGCTGCATTATAATATCGGTTACCTACAGCATTCAAATCATTACCAAGGCTATATTTCTGATTCAGTAAATTATCCGCGGCAGCAAATATTTCAAAACGGATTTTACGGCCAATGGTTGGCTGATAGCTAACGCGGGACTGCAACAGGTTATATTTTGGCGCATATACGGTGCTTGCATCGTTCAGCGGAATTTTTGAAGTAAAGGTATGCTGAACAAATAATGCAATACTTTCAGGGAACCTGATCTGCAGGCTGCTCACAAATACGTTTTTAGGTACGCCCGTTAGCCTGTTACCCGAATAACTGGCATTGGTAACCATATAATCCCTAAACCGGAAATGACTGTACGTAAAAGATTCGTTGAGTTGTAGCCCACGGATGAAGTTATACCTGTTTGGGCGAATAATCCAATAGTATAATGACGCTTCGGTGCCTAACTGGTTGGTGCCACCGGCGTTGATATAATGTTCGGTTTCATTAGCATTTAGGCGGCGTACTATGGCATTGTTTAAGCGATAGTAGTAAACAGATGCATCCAGCATAAAAGTTTCGTCGCTATTGCGCAGGCGGAAACCTGCTTCATAATTCCAGCCGTATTGGGCCTGCAGGCTTGTGTTTACAATATTATCAGTTGGCCGTACCTCGGCAGTCGTAGGACTTGAATAACCGCGACTTACACTTGCCCGCCACGCCAATGCGTTAATGAACTGGTATGATAAAGCCAGCCTCGGCATCAATTGCGCGCTAAAGTTTCGGTTAGTAAAGTTGTTTTGATTAAGCGGATACAGGTTTTTAAAATCGTAGCCATAATCATTTAAGCTTACCGCGGCTTCAACATGCAGGCGTTTATAAACATCAGCAGCATAACGTACAAATACAAAATGCTGATTGGTATGGATATCGTCAATAGTTTGGGTGGTATCTTTTACGCCTTTTTTATTGCCATAATTGGCAATATGTGAGTTGGTTTGCTGCCATTCAAAACCGAGATCAACTTTCCAGTCTAAATTGGGTTTATTATCGCCGGTTAGTTCAAAATAAGTACGGAAGCCATAGGTATTTTCACTGCGTTGCTCATAATTAGTAATGAACGGATTGGCGAAATCAACGTGGTTCCCAAACACGGCCAGCACGTTGCGGACGTGGTCGTTAAAATGATATTCGTTGGTTAAGCCGCCTAAATACATTTTGGTAGTAATACCTATGCGTTGCTGAATAGCCCCGGGCAAAGTTGCCGTAGGCTGGCGGGCTAATCTCGGATTGGCGGTATACTGGGCCAGGTTTAAGCCACCCGGTGTTTGATAGGCCAGGTCCGAATAGATGCCCAGTGCTTTTAATGTGTTTTTACTGCTGTAGTTCCAGCTATCAGCCAGTTGCAGGTAGTTGCGGTGAGTATCGCTGTTTTGCCTGTAGCCATGATAGGTTTGAAAACTTTGGTTAATGTTGAGCAGGTAATTGGCGGTTTTTAATTGTACTGCTGCTTTTTCATGAAACAACCCGTATGAACCGCCATTTATCCCGGCCGAAATATAGGTACTGTCGTTATACCGGTTCAGCGGACTAAGAATGACTACCCCGCCTGAGTTTGCCCCAAATAAGCTGCCATCCGGGCCCTTTAATATTTCAACCTTTTGTATGGCTGCTATATCAATGGCATTTAAATAACTGTTGCCGCCGGCGTCGGTAAGCGGGATATCGTCAAAATAGATCTTTACGTCCCTCACGCCAAAAGGCGAACGCAATAAACTGCCCCTGATGGATAAACGATAGCTGCCTGGCGAACGCTCCTCGGTACGTACCCCAGGAACCGTATTTAAGGCGTTTACAAATGAATTATCAGGCTGGATCTTGAGCTGGGCTGCATTAAGCACACTTACCGACGCCGGTACGCTTATCACAGGCTGGTCGCTCAGATAACCTTTGATGATCACCGGTTTAAGCTCGGTGGTGTCTCTCTTAGGTTTAATCTTATTTTGTGCGTGGGTTACAGTAAAAGCTGCAAGTATAAGAGTTATAAGAGTAAAGCGTTTTAGCATAGATTGACAATCAGGGATGACCCTCAAAAATAGTTGTTTATACTTGTAAAAGGATATTGCAGATTTGTAAATATCTTGATGTTGAGCTTGGGTCAATGCCGCCCTTTTCCTTTTGCTTCCTAAATCTCAGGGACTGTTTAAAAACGGGAAATATTCATAGCGGTTGGTTTTAACCAACGGAAAAAAAAGCTAAAAAGTTTTGGCTTTAGCCCAATTGTGCAAAAGAATTTTGGCTGAAGCCCCTTATTATTACTCATTATTCCGTTGGTTAAAACCAACGGCTATGATTCCAATATGATACATAAATAATTCGACTCAAATTTAAACAGCTTCTTAGGGGTGAGAAACAAACATAAAAGCCTTAACAAATTGATTTTGCTAAGGCCTTACAGTCAATGACTTCAATAATATGATTAGATCTTTCCAAAAATCTCCGCGAGCTTATTCTCCAGATCTTCACCCCGCAGGTTTTTTCCTATGATCTTTCCGTTAGGATCTAACAAAAAGTTTTGAGGGATTCCGCGTACTGCATACAGATCGGCTGCTTTACTGTCCCAGAATTTAAGGTCGGATACATGGTTCCAGGTGAGGCCATCTTTGTGAATAGCTGCCAGCCATTTATCTTTTGCGTTCGGCCTGTCGAGCGACACGCCAAGTATGGTAAAGTTTTTGCCTTTATAAGCGTTGTAAGCCTTTACCACATTAGGGTTTTCGCGACGGCAAGGGCCGCACCATGATGCCCAGAAATCTATCAGTACATATTTACCACGAAATGATGACAGGCTAACCATTTTACCGGCAGTATCAGCTTCGGCAAACTCGGGGGCGGTTGCACCTAATGCCACAGCTTTTAATTTTGGTAGGCGTTCGGCAAATTTCTTGCCTGCTTCGGTTGCTTTAATAGCAGGACTGAAGTTGTTGAACAATGGGGCAATATCTACGTAATCGGCACTGTAGGCATATGATTCAAGCGCGTTAAGGCTTACATATGAATCGGGGTTTTCCTGGATAAACTTTTTATTTACCTGCGCATCCTGGTCGTCGATCTTTTTTTCTTCGGCATTTAGTTCGGCCATTTGCTCCGGCGTGGCGGTTTTACGTTTTGCCGAAAGCGCCTCATAGGCATCATTAATCGGTTTTTCGGCCAGGTTATATTTTTCGTTATCGTTATTGGTTTTGGTACCTTCTATTTTGGCATCAGCAATTTTATCAGTTGCGCTTACGTTGATGGTACCTGGTTCAAGGTAAATGGAACGATAATCTTCTGAGCTATGCAGACCGGTACCTTTGGGGTTAAACAAAATATAACCGCTTACAGGTGTTGTTGTGCTTGTTTTACCGGTAAATTTAAAGGCTCCTCCGTTCAATATTGCCGAATCGACAACCGTTTTTCCATCATTACGATATTGCACATAGACTTTCGCCGGTGCGTTATAGTCGCCAATTTTACCTTGCACAGTATATTGGGTATCTTGAGCAAAAGCTAAAGCAGGGGCGCTTGCAATTGCTGTTAAAGCTATTTTTTTAATTGAGGTCAAGTTCATATCGCAATATAATAAAATTAGCCGGGTATTAAATATCCGGCTAATTCAACGGTGAATATGACATATTAATTAATATTGCCCTGGCTGGGTCATAGTATTAATTATATTTTCCAAATAGCTGTTCCAGTTTGGCATCAAGATCTTCGCCGCGCAGGTTTTTTGCAATGATCTTACCCTGCGGATCGATCAGGAAGTTTTGAGGGATAGATGTTACCGAGTACAAAGCCGCAGCCTGGTTGTTCCAGAATTTAAGATCGGATAACTGAGTCCACTCAAGGCCATCGCTTTTAATAGCGGCCAGCCATGCCGATTTGCCGTCGGGCCTATCCAACGAAACCCCAACTACCGTAAAGTTTTTGTTTTTAAACCTTGCATAGTTACGTACCACGTTCGGGTTTTCCTGGCGGCAGGGACCGCACCATGATGCCCAAAAATCAAGTAATACATACTTGCCCCTGAACGACGATAGCTTTACAGGAGTTCCGTTAACGTCGTTTTGTGTAAAATCAGGAGCTTCGGAGCCAATGGCTGTAACTTTTAGGGCGTCAAGCTGCACCTTCATCATTTTACCGGCTTCGGTATCTTTGATTTTTTGAGATAACGAATTGTATAATGGCTCAACTTCGCTAAGGTCTGGGGCCGGTCCGCTCACCGAGGTTAGTGCAAGTAAACTTAAATAACTATCAGGGTTGGCTGCAATAAAGCTTTTTAAAGTTGTTTTTTGCTCTGTTTGCAGGGCTTTATACCTTGCCTGCATGGCACTCCTGAAAGCTGCCGATTTTTGCTGCTCTGGCGTTGCTGCCTTGGCCTCAGCCATCAGTTTTTCGCCTTTTTGATTGATGGCTTTTAACTGTGCCTGGAGTTTTACGTTATCTGCATTAAGTTGCGACCCGGTGATCTGTGCTTTATCTATCGAATCTTTACTGGTGATGGTAATGGTACCTTTTTCCAGAAAAAAATCTATGTCATCGGCCGTCTTTGAAATCAGGCTGCCGTTATCGGCATATTTATAGTTGCCATCGATAAATTTTTCGAGGGGTAAGCCCTTATAGTTAACGGCTAATGTGGCATTAACGGGGTTAAATATCGTGCCGGTAAATGAAAATGCTCCGTTAACCACATTGGCCGAATCGGTAACATTATTAGCACCCAGTTGGTACGATAAATATACTTTGGCGGGTGTGGTGACATTGCCTAATTTACCATTAATAACAAAGGTGTCTGTAGCCTGTGCAAGCGCCGTTACCGGCAGCATGGCGGCTATGTAAAAAAATAATTTCTTCATTAAAATATATAAAAACTCTACGCTGCTAACGTCTGAGCAAGGGTTAAAATTGTGAATATCAGTTTAATTTTTGATATGTGCGCCACCAAAGGTCCGGTAATTCGCCGGATGTTGCTGTTTTGTAATCGGCATAGCTGCAGGGTACCAAATGAAAACGCTCATTAGGCGAACCTGCCGAAGGGTAAGGCACCTGCATCCACCAGCGGTCGGATTTTTTACTTTTTACAAATATTACTTCCTGGTCGTCGTGGGTTAAGCTGGTTTTATAAATAAGGTATTGGGATTTAGGGTTAAGCGGAAAATCGCGCTTGCGGTTATAAAAACCGTCAATAAAATACCAGATCATTTGGGCCAATTGCCAGGCGGTTTGCCCGTTACTATCATAAGCCGGGTTAAATTCATAAAAACCTATCGAAGTAAGTTTATCATTAAAGCCCGCGTAACGACAAAGCTGGCAGGCTTCTTCGCCATAAAAACCATTTGGTGTGGCATTGGCATTCCCCATGGCATCGGCAGCCCGGATAGCACCGATATCGAAGCTCACCATGCTGGCATTGCGGATGGCAGGTTCAGTAACAGCAATATTGCCGCTCAGTTCGCCTAAACGGTGTACATCAAAATAAAGTTTGTCCATTACCCGCAGGCTGTCCTGGCTTACAAAATAGGTTTGGTAGCCAAGATTGCTGAAGTTGAACAGGTAATTGGGATCATGCAGGAATATTTTGTTGAGATAAGAAGCAGAAGTAGTTTCAATACTTTCGCCGTGATTATCTTCATCCAAATCAAAATGCGAATCGATTACCACCAGGTCAACCTTCTGTTCAAGCTCCTCATAACCCAGGTACTGGGCGTAAGTAAGATCCTGTCCCCCGCCTAAAATAACTGGGATGATGTCTTTTTTGATCAGTTCGCTCACTACCGTTTTAACAGCGAAGTAGGTGTCTGTTACCTTTTCGCCGGCACGGATATTGCCCAGATCGGCAATTTTTACAGAATAGCCGCCTTCGTTTAACTGATATAATTTTTCGCGGATGTAATCAGGGCCAAGTGAACAACCGGGGTTGCCAATTGCATTACGATCATCCATAACACCAATAATAGCGATATCAGTTTTCTCTTCCAAATCAGGAAAATCGACAGAATAATGCACAATTTTATCGCCAAGCTGGCTGGTATAATAGCCTTTTTTAGGAGCTATCTTTTTAAGATCAATCGGCGTAAAAAAATCAGCTAATGACATAAGTATTTAATGTGCGGATTTCAGATGTGCAAATGTGCAGATTTTTTAGCCTAAAGCTTAAGGCTAAAAGCAGAAAGCTTTTGTTACCATGTTGCTTAAGTTTAAAAAAGAAAGCTTTAGGCCTTAGGCTTCTGCTTTGAGCTAAAAAATATTCACATTTGCATCATGATCTTAATAACAGGCGCAACTGGTTTTCTCGGGGCCGAACTGGCAAAACTTTTAGTAACTACCACCGGCCGGCGAATCCGTTGCACCAAAAGGGCAAGTTCAGTTATCCCCAAGCTGCTGTTGCCATACCGGGAAAACATCGACTGGGTTGACGCCGATATGATGGATATTTTTGCGTTGGCCGATGCGCTTGAAGGTATTACACAAGTTTATCATTGCGCCGCCTGGGTATCATTAAAGCAGGCGGATAAAAAACCGATGATCAATACCAATGTTACGGGGACAGCCAATTTGGTTAACCTTTGCAATGAACGTGGCATAAGGATGGTGCATGTAAGCTCGATTGCTGCTATTGGCGCCGCCAAACCCGGAGAGTTAATTACCGAAAACCACCACCTTGAACAATCAACAGAAAATGATGGCTATGCCATATCCAAATTAGAAAGCGAAATGGAGGTTTGGCGGGGTATTGCCGAAGGTTTGGATGCTGTTATTGTTAATCCCTCGCTGATAATTGGCGCGAGTGCCGGTATCCAGGGCAGCGGCGCTTTATTCAACACGGTACGTAAGGGGCTCAAATTTTATACTTCGGGCACTATAGGTTTTGTTGATGTAGAAGATGTTGCCAAATGCATGGTAGGTTTAATGAACAGCAATATTACGGCCGAGCGTTATATCATCAGCGCCGAAAACCGGGACTACAAAGGTATGGTTACCGAGATAGCAAAAGGTTTCGGCATCAAGCCGCCCGCTATTTTTGCTAAACCCTGGATGATGGAACTGGCCTGGCGCGGAGCCGCTTTTGTTTCGGCTATAACCGGTGGTGTTCCGGCTATAGATAAAACATCGGCACAAACAGCTTCATTAACCCGCGAGTTTGATAATTCAAAAATTAAAAAAGCGATAGGCTTTGAGTTTAAGCCCATCAGTAAGACGGTAGGGGAAATTTGTGAGGCGTTAAAATAATAAGAGCTTTCAATTACCTATAAATTCTACCTGTTCTATCAGCAAATTTTTTCGCACCTTTGCAGCCAAGATGGAACAGTACTTTATTATTGATTTCGATAGCACCTTTACACAGGTTGAGGCCCTTGATGAACTGGCCCGGATCTCTCTAAAAAATCGCCCCGACCGCGAAGATATCTACAAACAGATAGAAGATTTGACCAATGCATCGATGGAAGGTAAACTATCGTTTACCGAAAGTTTAGAGCGCCGGGTAAAATTGCTCAACGCCAATCGCGATCATTTAAAGCAACTGATCAGCCATCTTAAAAAGAAAGTTTCTACCTCTTTTTCGCGGAATACTATCTTCTTTAAAAATCACCAGGACGAGGTTTTGATCGTATCCGGTGGGTTCAAAGAGTTCATTACCCCGGTAGTTACCGAGTATCATATCAAAAAAGAAAATATCTACGCCAACACTTTCGTGTTTGACGAGGAAGGCAATATTATAGGTTACGACCGCGAAAATCCCCTTTCGCAGGAGGGCGGTAAGGTAAAGCTGCTGAAAGAGCTTCAGTTACCGGGCGATATTTATGGTATCGGTGATGGTTATTCTGATTTCCAGTTAAAGGAATCGGGCATGATCAAAAAGTTCTTCGCTTTTACCGAAAACATCGAACGTAAATCAGTAGCCGAAAAAGCCGACCATATTACCCCAAGCTTTGACGAGTTCCTCTATCTGAATAAACTGCCGCGTGCCATCTCCTACCCTAAAAACCGTATTAAATGTTTGGTTGTGGGTAATGTGGATGAGGATGCACTTGATCAGCTTAAAAAAGAGGGTTACAACATGCGCCACCGCGACGATGTTGAAGAAAAATATCTTGAAGAAGCCGGTGTGTTATTTTGCGACGAAGAACATCAGCCAAGCGCCGAACAAGTTCAAAATGCAGGCAGGTTAAAGGTGATTGGTATTTTTGGCAAATGTAACCGCAAGCTGGCCGATGCTGCTGCCGAAAACGGGATCATTATATTTGACGACCCGAGACATAACCCACACAGTACTGACTTTTTGCCAAAAAGGGTAATGGCTTTCATGAACGAAGGTAAAACGCATACCAGCTGTAACTTTCCCGATTTGCAGCCGCCGCGTGTTAACAATGCCCACCGTTTAATTCACATCCATAAAAACGTACCGGGGATACTGGCTAAAATTAACGATGTATTTGCCCGCCATAATATTAACATAGTGGGTGAGTTCCTGGTTACCAACCCGCAAATAGGTTATGTAATTACCGATGTTAATACAGGCTATGATACTGAAGTATTGAACGAGTTAAAAGCGATTGAGCATACCATTAAGTTCAGGCTTTTATATTAATTTTTCGCTTCAATATAAGGCACAACCAATACAGGGATCAATGATTTGTTGACCACCTGTTCGGCAACGTTGCCTAAAAAGAATTTATCGATACCGGTACGGCGGTGAGTGCCTAAAACTATCAGGTCCGCATTAAATTCTTTACAGCATTCAATAATACCCTCGGCTGTTGAACCGTATTGGGTAAATTGAGCTATTTCCAGTCCCTCGCCCCATTCTTTTGCCGTCTGATCCAGCAATGCGGCAGAGCGCTCGGTTTGCAATGTTTCTAATTCTGTGCCTGGCAAATTTATATTAGGATCAAATGGCATCCCTCCTAATAAACCCTCCTGGGTATCAGTGGGCACAATAATCGGTTCAACTATATGCACCAAACCAACTTCGGCATTATAGGTATGGGCTATATCAAAAGCGTAGGCCGCTGCATAACGTGAAAATTCGCTTTCATCAATACCGATGAGTATCTTCCTGATCTTCATAATAATATTTATAAGGCTTGTATCCATTATAACAACCTAATACGGATATGTTTTAGCAGTATACTATTTTAGTACCTTTGAAGCATGCATTTCTCTACCGAAATTGAAGACCGGCTAAATCAACTGCAGGAAAAGTACGAAGCTATGGGCCAGGATATGAACTCATACCTTGATGGCCTGCTTTATGCAGATTTTTTAACCTATTGGGATTATATCCACCTGGATACCCTGCTTAGTTTACAAAACCCCAAAACCCCATTTCCAGACGAGGAGATTTTTATTATCTATCACCAGATCACCGAGCTGTATTTTAAGCTTGCCCTGCATGAGTGCAGGCAAATTGCTGAAGCAGCGCCGCTGACAGCTGAGTTTTTTACAGCGCGGTTAAAAAGGATCAACAGGTATTTTGGAGCCTTAACCCACTCGTTTGAGATCATGGTTGATGGCATGGAGAAAGAGCAGTTTCTGAAATTCAGAATGTCATTGCTGCCGGCAAGCGGCTTCCAGTCTGGCCAGTACCGGATGATCGAGATCTACGCTACGGATTTTATAAACCTGGTTGCTAAAGATAAACGAGAGGAACTGCAGCATGCAACTATTGAAACGCAATTTGAATACCTGTACTGGAAGTTTGGCGCTACCGAACTTTCCACCGGTAAAAAGACTTTGACACTTAAACAGTTCGAAAAAAAATATTCAAAAACATTTATTGAACTGGGCAAGGCCGCTGTTAAGCATAACTTTAATACGCTGGCTAAACAATTTGATTCGTCATCACAACTGACTCCTGAATTGCGTAACGAATTGCGCCAGCTGGATATCAATGTCAACGTAAACTGGCCGCTTTCACATTATAAATCAGCGGTGCGTTACCTGAACCGCGAGCCTGAGGATATTAAGGCAACAGGCGGCACTAACTGGCAAAAGTACCTGCCGCCACGTTTTCAAAAGCGAATCTTTTATCCTTGGGTATGGAGCGAAGAGGAAAAAGAGAACTGGGGTAAGGCCTGGGTTGATGATGTGCTGGATAGTAATTGAACCTGGCAATCATATTGTCAAAATGATGTTTTATATGTGATAATCACCATTTAACTATGCAAATTTTTGGCGTAGGCCATAAAAATGCCTAACTTGCCATTTTCTATAATTTATTAATTTTTAATGCCATGACCGAGACATTGGACATCAAGATCAGCAGGACAACTGCTTCCCGTTTGCAGCAAACGGACTTTGACAACTTACCTTTTGGAAAAACTTTTTCTGACCACATGTTTGTGGCCGATTACGCGGACGGTGAATGGAAAAATCTCTCGGTCATTCCCTACGGCGAAATTGGTCTAAGCCCTGCAATTTCAGCACTTCATTACGGACAAGCGTTTTTTGAAGGACTGAAAGCCTATAAACATGCTGATGGAAAAATTACCGTTTTCCGCCCGGATAAAAATGCTATCCGTTTCAACAAATCGGCCGAGCGCCTTTGTATGCCTACTTTACCCGAAGAGATCTTTTTGCAAAGTATAGCTACTCTGGTTGACCTTGACCGCGACTGGGTACCTTCAAAGCCAAACCATGCTTTGTATATCCGTCCGTTCATGTTCGCTACTGATCCGTACCTGGGGGTAACACCGTCTTCAACTTATAAATACATGGTATTGATTGGCCCCGTTGGCCCGTACTTTTCAAAACCATTGCGTGTTAAAATTGAAACACACTACACCCGCGCTGCCGAAGGCGGTATGGGTTATGCCAAAGCTGCCGGTAACTACGGAAGCTCCATGCTGCCGGCCCGCAAAGCAACCGAAGAAGGTTTTGATCAACTGATTTGGACTGATGCCAAAGAGCATAAGTTTATTGAAGAAATGGGCGCTGCTAACGCGATGTTCCTGCTGGATGGTAAACTGATCACAGCCGAAGCAAAAGATACGATATTAGATGGTGTAACCCGCGATACCGTTATAGCTTTAGCCAAAGAGTGGGGTATCACTGTTGAAGAACGCAAAGTTTCTGTAGCCGAGATTGTTGAAGGTGCTAAAAATGGCAAACTTACCGATGCCTTTGGTGCCGGTACTGCCGCAACTATAGCTCCTGTAGCTTCAATCAGCTACGAAGGCCAGGAGTATTTCCTGAGCGATCCGAAAACACGTGAGTTTTCGAACAAAGTATTTGATACTCTGGATGCCATTAAATATGGTAATGTTCCGGACACCCGCGGCTGGAATTACTTGGTTAGCGAATAATGGGCAGTTAACATAAAAATGTAAAACGCCCCGGAAAATCCGGGGCGTTTTACATTTACAAATCTCTATGTCATTGCGAGCGCAGCGTGGCAATCGCACGTGCGCAAGTCCGCTCTGTATAGCATGCGATTGCCACGCTGCGCTCGCAATGACATGATTTTAGTGATATTCTTAAAAACTACAACCCGCAGCCGGCGTAATCCCTTCTTTATCCATCGTTAACGATGGTTTGCCTTTTTTGAAAGTCACTATCCAGATGCTGTCGAAATCACTATCGGGCCATTCCAGGTCTTTAACTTTCATGCCTAAAGCTTTCAGTAAAGGTTTAATTTGATTATGTTCCCATACAATAAGGATGGTGCCTTTTTTTGAGGTAAGCTCTTTAGCCACGCCGTTATCATCCTCTTCTTCAAAATTACTGTTGATAGAAAGATTATATTTTGCAGCAAACGGCGAGATGGTTTGGAACATGCGCACCCTCGCGGTTGATTTACCCTGGTGCATTGCCGGTACATAAATATGATCGGGCAAACCGAATTTGACTTTTAAAACTTCGGGCAGTTTGAGCGAACGGTTAAACCCGGCACACGAAAGGTTATCCCCAACATCGGGCTTTTCGGCATGGCGGATGATTACCAGTTTCAGTTTTTTGCCCTGGCCGCAGGCGGTCAGGCTTGCCCAACCGACTAATAAAAAAAATAAAAATGATCTTTTTAGCATGTCGGTTATTTTTTAGCGTGTTATTCTACTGAAACTGTCAAGCCCTCCTGCTGAAGGATCTTCCGGTAGATCTCCATTTCGGTAAAGGAGCCTTCCAGTACGGCGCATTTGCCTTCGTTATGTACTTTCCATGCTATCTTTTCGGCTTGGGGTTCGGAGTAATCCAGGTATTTCATCATGCAGTGGATCACGTGGTCAAAAGTGTTAAAATCATCGTTCCAGAGTATTAAACGATGCATCTCTTTAAGTCCTGCAAGTAACTCTTCGAGGGTAAATGTTTCTTCCTGTACTTCAGTTGGCATACGTAACTACAAATTTACTCAAAAACAATAATAAAAAAGTTAAAATCGTGTTCCATGGTCTTAAAAATCATGTTACACAAAAACCCTAAAAAATTTCACATGAAAAAAGCATCCCCGGCTTTTGTTTTAGCATTAACTGCACAACTTTTGGCATCTCATCATTCATCGGCCCAAAGTACTAAAAACAGCTTACAGGGCCCGCCCGCTAATATTAACATTGATGGCGATCTGAAAGAATGGGGCGACAGCCTGCGTTATTACAACGAAGAGAACAAGCTGAACTACGCGCTGGCCAATGATAAGGATTACCTGTATGCAGCTATCCGCATTAGCGACAGGCTTGATAAGATGAAAGTGTTAAATGCAGGGATTACACTAAGCATTGATCCCAAAGGGAAAAAGAAAGATAGTTTTATGCTTACTTTTCCGTTGGCAGCCCCGGATGAGAAGCCGGAGTTTGCCAAGCCAAAAGATGATAACGGCGAAATTACCCAGGCCGACCGTGACGAGCTGATGCGCGAGCGGATAACTAAGCTGCGATATATTAAGGTTGTTGGGTTTAAGGATATTGATGGCGATATGATCACCACATCAAATACCTACGGCATTAAAACAGCCATAAATTACGATGCCAATGGCGATTTGGTTTATGAAGCGGCCATACCCTTGAGCTTTTTCCATGCCGGTAATGATGCTTTTAAAAGTGAGTGGGCTTTTAATTTTAAGATCAACGGTTTCCAGCGCCCGGCAGGCACAGGTGGGGGCGAGCAAGACGGTGGCAGCTTTGGCGGCGGTGGTGGTCGCGGCGGACGAGGAGGAATGGGCGGAGGCGGCATGGGTGGCAGCCGTGGCGGAAGAGGAGGTCGCGGTGGTATGGGAGGCGCTATGGGCCGCGGTGCGGCGGGCGGTGCAGGCGAAATATCAAAATCTGTTGATTTTTGGGAGAAGTATTATTTGAGCAGTAAATAAGTTTGCTCGCCAAAAATAAAGTCCGAAAGAGATAAACATTAGCATTGCTTAAATCTTTCGGACTTTCTGACTGCGGACTTAATATCATTCCACCTTATACCTATAAACCTGCCTTCCTAAATTACCATCGGCATCAATGCCTTCAATAACAATACGGTAAGTGCCCTTTGTATCTGCATTAAAATATTCAAACGTTGCTTTGCCGTCCTTATCTGTAAAAAGATCAGGTTGCCAATATATAGCGTTTCTCAGATCTGTGCCTTCTGTTTCATTAGCTGTGTGCCGGTATTTGGGCGAATAAAATACGCGGGATTTTGAAAATCCTTTAAATGGATAAGTTATGAGGCCGGAGGGAGATTCGCTGGTTACAAAATTGTTATTCCCGCGTTTGGTGGTGATCACCAGGGCACCAGCCCCCACGCTTGAGCCGTAAATCGCTATGCTTGCGCCACTACGCAATACTTCAATACTATAAATATCATTGGCGTTAACGTTATTTAGGGCATCGCCGTTTAAGATATTCCCATCAACAATAACAGACATCTTTCCGCTCCTCCTCCTCGTATTTCGTGGACTACCATCTTTTTCAAAATAAACACCAAAAACGCGCCCGATGAGGCAGTCAGACAAACGAATGCATCCACTACCAATTTTATCACCCATAATTACCTGGTCAGCATTGCCTGGCCCGTTCAGGTTCTGGGAATAGCTCATGTCCGGTTTTTTGTTAATTCTTTTAGCCGTGATATTTACCTGTTTAAGTACGGTGGTATCTGTACCTGCTTTGCGTTTGGTAGTTATTACAATGATGGGGCGGATGCTCTGGGTCAATGGGTGCGATTATATGAATGCTTTCAATCTCACTGGCTAATAAGCTGTTTAAGATATCAGGTGTGTAACTTATACCATCCACTAATATCCCTTGGTGGTATCTTGAATAGCTTGAACAGGAGACGCTGCCGGTTTGCGGATATAAGCTGATTTTTGGCCAAAGTAAAGTGGTTCAGTCCAAAACAATGCGTCTCCTAACGAACTGAAGTTTTTATTTCTTAACTTACTCATGTCAAGTTTTCTGTCCTGTATTGTGCCATATCTGTTTAATTCCGCCAAGCTTTTATTTTTTTCACCTTTTATTTTTACCTCCTTAAGCTGCACCCCGTTTTTAAGAGAATCTATCTGTCGTTTTTTCCTGATTTCGGTAGCATTCATTCGCAGAATTACGATTTGCTCCGGTGATAGATCAAGCAAATCGTTATTATCACCCGCGTGCTTAGACTTATTTATTACAGGATAGTCAGGCTGTTTTACAAAAATGGATACGTTTTTTCCGTTGTTTTCCTTGCGTGCCCTAAGTACTATTTTTGAGGTGTCGGAAAGATCAAGGTTGCTGAATTTAAAATCACCGTTGGCATCGGTTACGGTATCAATAAATAAATTATCAGCAGTTGATGTGAGGCTTATTTTTCCATTAGATAAAAGCCCTCCTGATGATGATTTCAATGTTCCGGTTAATGTAAGTGCATCTTCGGGCTTGTAAATAACAGCAGGCAGTTTCTCATCTAAAATATTTGGCCAATCAAACCTCCGGTACCCCTGGGTAAGCATTAATATATCAAGATCGGCATTTTTTTTATCGTCGATGTTTGTGAAATAATAATTAGGCTTTTCAATAAAGCCCTTTATATCTGAAGTAAATAACAGATTATTAATTATTGTCGGTTCTGCGTCTTCATTAAAGCTAACCCTGCTTTCATTAATTACCGCTACCGAAAATGAGCCTACAACAGCCTTGTTATCGATATCTACAGCTTTAATATCAATAGACATTTTTTGTCGGCCCCGGGCTTTGTCGCCGGCACCACTTATAGCCAGTTTGAGGTTGTCATTACCGCGGATAAAAACTACACGTTCATTTATTGGACTATGATCCGGCCCTAATAAAGTAAGTTGCAATATGCCGGATGGAAACCTATTCTTCTCTACTTTAATTAAAAACGATTGCTCTGATAATTTAAAGGCAGTAGTATAATAAACCTTGCCCGCTACCTGGCCAATCAAATAAAACGTCGAATCACGTTGTCGTGCAAATGTTGGCGCTCCCGGGGTGATCTTTATCCTGAGTGAGTCGGCCATGCTGTTATTGACAGTTAAAACAAGTCCATCATCTTTGGCCAAGGGGAGGTCAGTACTAAATTTGGTGCCGCTTTTATCAGTAATCTGTACTTTATAGTTTTTACCTTTTTGCGGTGTAAGTGCAAACACCCCCATCCCTAAATGCTGTGTGCTAAATTCAGTTACAACGGTTCCCGTATTATCTGTTATGATACCACTTACATCTTCGCCAAGGCCAGCGGCATTTAACACCTTTATGGCTACTTTTGAACGAAGGCCATTAATGAGAAATCCGCCTTCCGGAAAAAATTGAACGTCGGGTTGCGATATTAAATGCTGCTGTGCGGCTTGCCTGGTCAAAATTTCGATCCCTCCAATTTGGAAAGATTGATCATAAAAATAGTCCGTAACTGCGTTTCGCATCCAGTTTGTATACGCCCTAACATGGTAAGTTCCGTCAATGATTGAATTGCCTAATGCGAATTCGCTCCGTGTTGTGCCCGAAGCCAGTTTGAATATTTTACGATTTATTACAGAATCTTTGGGGTTTATAAGCTCCACATACAAAACACTACTTAATGCAGATAGTTGATGTTGCGGGCCAATAACTGTATAGGCTTTAAACCAAATAGTATCACCCGGCAAATAATTAGGTTTATTCAAGTGTAAATAAACTTTTTCAGTTGGATAGGCTGACGACCACTTATTAAGCGAATTAACAGCCTTGTTTAAAAGCAGAGTATTAGTTTGTGCTGTACATGCAAGTCTGTATAATAAAAAAATAGCAAAAAGGGTTATGCGAAAAGGTTTCATAAGGTTTAAGTGTTATTATTCTAATATATTAGTTAATATTAGACTTACACAATATAAATAGATTAATTACACCCTCATTCTATTTTTATTATTCCACCTTATATCTATAAACCTGCCTGCCTAAATTACCATCGACATCAATACCTTCAATTATTACACGATATGTACCTTTAGCGTCGGCATTAAAGAAGCTCATAGATGTATTGCCATCCTTATCAGTTAACAAGCCTGGTGCCCAGTAAATGGTGCTGCGGAGGTCCTGCATTTGGGCATTGGTTTTAGGATCATCATATTTAGGCGAATAAAATTCGCGCGCTTTATAATATCCCTTAGGAGCATAGGTGACAATACCCGGCGCGTATTTATTGTAAACACTTTCACCGCCGCGCTTGGTTGTAATAACCAAAAGGCCGCCAGCTCCCCTTGAGCCATAAATTGCAGTGTTGCCAATGCTGCGTAAAACTTCAATAGTGGCAATATCATTTACATTTAAGTTATCCAGGAAATCGCTTCCTACATAGGTTCCATCAAGTACAATTTGCATGGGAGTTCCCGGGCTGCGGGTTGAATAAGGCGTGCCGTTACGAAAAATCACACCGGTTAATCTGCCTTGTAAAATCTGGGATAGCATTCCACCCCCGTACATCAGATTTTTGCTGGTAAGTGTTTGATCTGCATTGCCGGGTCCATTAAGGTTAGAAGAGTTTTTAAATGGGTTTTCCCGCTTTTCGCGGATCACTACTTCCTTTAATACGATAGTGTGGTTGCCAATACCGTATTTTACCTGCTCGTCATAAAGCTTTTTACTGTTCAACAGATAGGCCGATGCGCCATCGTTGATGTTGACCTGGATATCGGGTGCGTTTTTATTAGGCCCAACAGATTGCGGAGTTACATTATCAAGGGTGATGTCGAGATTTTTGCGGTCTTTAGCAGTGCGCGCCTGGATCACAAACTTGATACTATCCCTAAAAACAAGGTCTTTAAAAGTAAACTTACCTTCGGCATCAGCCACGGTATCAATAATAAAAGTTCCTCCCGATGTTGAAAAAAGGGTAACCTTGCCATTAGGTACAGGCTTGCCACCAAAAGTTTTGAGGTGCCCGGTTACTTCCAGAGATTTTTCGGGCTTGAAGACTATTGGGGTAAATTTATCAGCAAGCAGTTGTTTCCATTCAAAGCGATGGTAGCCCTGGGTAAGCATCAGTGCATCAAGGTTGTCCTTGGTTTCGTTACTTACATTAGTAAAGTAATAGTTCGGTTTTTCAATATACCCTTTCAGGTCGGAGGTGAGCAGCAGTGTTGAAAATATAGAACTTTCATTTGCTTCATCAGTAGTAACTTTTGATTCATCAATAACCGATGCCGAAAAACTACCCACAACGGGTTTATCCTCACTGTTTTTAGCGTTGAGATTAATAGTAACTTTTTCGCGGGGTTTATAGTTCTGTTTTTCGGAAGTAACGGCAAGCTTAAGTTGATCGGGGTTTTGAACAAAGATGAGACGCTCGTTCAAAGGCTCACCGGTTGCCGAAAACAGCGTGAACTGTACAATGCCCGATGGGAATTTATTTTTAGGGATTGTAGCTGAAAAGGATGTTGCCCCATCCTTACTTTTGCCCGCATAACAAAGCTCGCCGCCAGATTGCGCTATCAGCGTTAAACCCGATAATGAAGCTGTGCCGTTACCGGTGCTTTTACCGGGAACGATGGATACAAACACCTTATCGTCGCGCATGCTGTTGACACTTAATACATAGCCATTATCAACTGCTTTGGGCAAATCGAAAACACCTTCAGAGCCATCAGCATAAGTGATGTGCGCTTTATAGTTTTTACCACTTTCAGGCTCAAAGGTAATAGTACCCATGCCAAAATGACTATTGCCCAATTGCGCAACCTGGTTGTTTTGATCGTCGGCAATAAAGCCTTTAATATCAACCCCTAACCCGTCGGCGCCAACAGCTTTAAAAGCTACTTTTTCAAAAACACCATTAATTAAATTTCCGCTCTCCGGGAAAAACTGAACATCAACCTTATTTGATAGCGTTTTTATAGGTACGGCTTTGGCTATAGTATGCTTTTCATCCAATTTAACCTCGGTATTGATATGGCCGGATGTTATTGAAACTGCCTGACCGGTTGTGAAGCTGACTGTGAGGTTCCCTTTATCATCAGTTATACCTTTCCCCCGGGCGATTGATTTCCCGTTTATTTCAACTTCATAGCTTACTGGTTTATTAACGTAGGCTATACCGTTGAGGTCTGTGTATGTAGTAATAGCAGTTACTTTTTGTTTGCCGTTTAAGGTGCTGTAGGCATAGGCGGTTTTGGTGAAAACCTTGTTACTGATTCCGTTTACCACAGTGATGGTTTTATTGAAGAAATAGGCCTCTCCCTCGTTTCGCATCCAGTTGGTATAAGCGCGGATGCGGTAATTTCCTTCAGTCATACTATCGGCCAAAGCAAAATCGCCCGCGGCCAGGCCGGCTGTTAAGGGAAGTTTAAGGCTGCGTTTCACCGAATCGTTATCATCAATAAGGTCAACATTCAGGGTTTCGCTATAAGCCGAAAGCTTATGCTCACTGCCAATGGTAACATAGGCTTTAAACCAGATATCCTCGCCAATGGCATAATAGGGCTTATCAAAGTGCAGGTAAACTTTTTCCTGCGGATGCTCGGTACGCCATTTATCAAGCTGGGCAATGATTTTTGTTACCAGTTCATCATCGGGTTTTATAAAAGCTAAGATAGCACCGGCAATTAAGGTGATCAGGATTCCAACCGATAGGCGTTTTAGGTTCATAGAAAGATAAATCTTGAACTACCAAGATACGCAAAAAAGTACCAAGTCGTATTAAGTCTGAAGTTCGAAGTCTTTGGTCGAAAATCTGACTTTATTTTCTATACTGAATACTTAAGATTACCAACTTGAGACACTCAACTTAATACTTGTGGCTTAAGCCTACCACTTATTCTTCCACATCATGCTTTCAACAGGGCGTGTAGTAGGGTTGTTGTATTTGGCGTTGGCTTTGCTGTTGTACAGCGTTTCGATCTCGCCTTCAACTACAAAATAAATAAGCTGACCAATGGGCATGCCGGCGTAAATGCGCACCGGCTGGGCACATGAAATTTCAAGTGTCCAGGTATTGCAGAAACCAACATCACCTTTACCCGCTGTTGCGTGAATATCGATACCTAAACGCCCTGTGCTTGATTTGCCCTCTAAAAACGGAACATGCCGGTGTGTTTCGGTGTACTCCATTGTTACGCCCAGGTAAAGGGTATTGGGCTGAAGCACAAAGCCATCCTTCGGAATTTCAAAACCATCTATCTCATTATGAACTTTAGCATCAAGCACCCGGCTACGGTAAGTAGCCAAATATTTACCCAAATGAACGTCGTACGAGTTAGTGCCCAGGTATTCGCGGTTAAATGGTTCAATAATAATATGGCCATGTTCAATTTCTTCGAGGATGCGCTTATCAGATAGTATCATACAGGCAGGTTATTGCTGGCGCTAAATTATGAAAATTAGCCTAATCGGCGCCGGCTTTTATAAACAATATTGGCCGGCGAAATGCGTTCAGATAGCGCAGAAACAACTCCTAAACCTGATATGGTTCAGCCGATTACGAATATGTAGCTGCGCTGATATTATTTAATTTTTTTTGACATATGTTTGCAACCTATTTTGCAATTTTACTTTTATGGCGATAGCATACAGGCAGCGTATTGATGATGACACCGAGTTTGCACTCTGGCGTATCGAGGAGGAGGCTACAGACCTGTACAGCCAATTGCAACTTGATCAGCAGGAAAAGGATTTTGTAGAAAGCCTGAGCAATGGCAAGCGGCACCTGCACTGGCTGGGTACTCGCGTGCTGCTGCGTAAAATGCTCCGTACCGATGAGTATATTGATTGTAAAGTTGATGAGCATGGCAAGCCTTACCTGGTAAACCTTCCTTACCATATCTCCTTAAGCCATTCATTTGATTATGCCGCTGTGATGATCAGCAAAACATATAAGGTTGGGATTGATATTGAGCAGATTAAGCAAAAAGTTGAACGCATTGCCAACAAGTTTATGCGTAAGGAAGAGTTGAAATTTATAAACGGGCCGCAAAAAATTGAGCAATTATATGTTTGCTGGTGCGCCAAAGAAGCTGTTTATAAGTGCAACGGGCAAAAAGAGGTTTCGTTTGCCGATAACATTTTTTTGGAGCCTTTTCAGTTTGAGCATCATGGCGTGGTAAATGCGCAATTAAATAAAAAAGATACCACCATTGATTATACAGTAGGCTATCTGCAATATGAAGATTATATGATAGGCTACGTAAAGGGCGAATGATGAAAAACAAGAAAGTATTTTTTCAGGACTGGGGCCTGGTTGATTACCAGCAGGCCTGGGATAAACAGGAAACCCTTTTTAGTGAAACGGTTAAAACTAAAATAGACAACCGTAATCGTGAAACGGCTTACGAAGCAGCTGCTAAAAACGCAGGGACTGTTGTGGCCTACGATACTATCGAAGCCGACGAAACTTTTAACTATCTGGTATTTTGCGAGCACCCGCACGTGTATACCCTGGGTAAAAGCGGCAAGCCCGAGCATTTATTGTTGGATGAGGCAGGCTTGAAAGAAAAGCAGGCTGTTTATTACCCGATAAACAGGGGCGGTGATATTACCTATCATGGGCCGGGGCAAATTGTTTCATACCCGATACTGGACCTTGATAATTTTTTTACTGATATCCACCTGTACCTGCGTACGCTGGAAGAAGCAGTGATCCTTACCCTCGCCGATTTTGGCCTGCAGGCCGGTCGTTATGAAGGTTATACCGGCGTATGGTTTGATGCCGATAATGACAAGGCCCGTAAAATATGCGCCATGGGCGTACGCTGCAGTCGCTGGGTTACTATGCACGGCCTCGCGCTTAATGTAAATACCGATCTGAGCTATTTTAAAAACATAGTGCCCTGCGGTATTGACGATAAGGCTGTTACCTCCATGCAGCAGGAACTTGGGTATGAGGTTGATATTAATGAAGTAAAAAAAATCCTTAAACATCATATTTCCGTACTTTTTGGTATGGAGATATTATAAATGAAGGGAATAATTTTCAGTTTACTCACAGCAATTACATTATCGGCCTGTGCAGGCAAAAACACGCCGGCGCCGGTTAGCTATAATAATCCCCCGTCAAAACCAGTTACCGTGATAAAGGATACCCTAACATACCTTGCCCTCGGCGATTCATATACCATAGGCCAGTCTGTGCCCCCTGAACAGGCATTTCCTAATCAACTGGCTAACCAGTTACAAGGCATTAAAGTAAATACGCCGACTATCATAGCCCGCACCGGCTGGACAACCGATCAACTCATTGAAGCTATTGATCAAAGCAGCATCAAAAGCAATACTTATGATGTAGTCACGTTGCTGATAGGTGTAAATGATCAATACGATGGCTTAAGCCAGGAAAATTACCGCATTAAGTTTGAGCAGGTTTTAAATACGGCCATTAAATTTGCTGGCGGTATCAGCGAGCATGTGTTTGTGCTGTCTATCCCCGACTATGGCGTTACTCCTTTTGCTCAAGGGCAGGATGCCGTTATCGCCCCTGAGATAGATCAGTTCAATGATATTAACCGTGAAATAAGTGAAAATGCTAAGGTTAATTATGTTGAAATAACAGGCATTTCTAAATTGGCGGCGAATGATCTTACCTTACTGGCGACCGATGGTTTGCATCCATCCGGTAAAATGTATGGAATGTGGGTTGATAAACTGAGGACGGCAGTAGTGGCTATTTTTGCTAAAAAATAAGATTTGCTTTTCGACGACAATTGTCGTAAATTCATTGACAATTTACGATGAATGCCATGAGTGCTCCAAAACCCTATAAATTTCTTGATGATGATGAGGTTAATTTAACCTTTATGGTAAGGGAAGGAATCTCATTCCCCTATCTTACCAAATTATCAAATCATATCCATTTTAATATTGATGACTGGGCTTCGTACCTTCATCTTTCCGAGCGAACTATTCAACGTTATAAAAAGGAAAACAAAACCTTTGATCCTATTTATTCTGAAAAGATAATCATGATCGAATTACTTTATAAGAAAGGTATTGAGGTTTTTGGCGATGAAAATAAGTTTTACGCCTGGATGGATTATAAAAGCATCCCCCTGGGCGGAGTAAAGCCTAAAGAACTTTTGGATACAGCCTTTGGGATCAATATGATCCGCGATGAATTGGGGCGTATTGAACATGGCATACTTGCATGATCGTTTATCGCTTAAGTAAACAAGCTTACATTCATGACTTAAGCGGCAGGGGCGCTGAACTAAACGGCGGGCGCTGGAACAGTAAAGGAACTGCCGTGGTTTATACCTCTTCGTCACGCGCATTGGCTGTACTCGAAGTAGCCGTACATACACCGCTTGGATTTATGCCTGCTGATTATTTTATGGCGACGATTGAGCTGCCTGATAATGCAGAGATGTTTAAGCCTGGCACTGCTCAGTTACCCGAAAAGTGGAATAGTAACCCCCTGATCAAAGCAACACAGCAAACTGGGGACAGCTTTGTGAAAGCCAACAAATATTTAGCGCTCCAGGTACCATCGGCCACTGTTGCGGGCGATTTTAACTACCTGCTCAACCCTCTACACCCCGATTTTAAAGCAATAAAAATTATTAATACCGAATTTTTTGAATTTGATTCAAGACTGTTTAAGAAGTAAACAATTAACATTCCGGCAAACTGATCGGGATGCTGATTGCCAATCCGCCATCACTTGTTTCCTTGTATTTCGAGTTCATGTCGAGCGCGGTTTGCCACATGGTTTTTACCACGGCATCAAGGCTTACCTTAGCTTTTTCGGGATTGCTTTGCAGCGCTAATTGTGATGCTGTTATTGCCTTAATGGCCCCCATGGTATTACGTTCAATGCAGGGGACCTGTACCAGCCCGCCAATCGGGTCGCAGGTGAGGCCGAGGTGATGTTCCATGGCTATTTCGGCAGCCATGAGTACCTGGCGCTGTGTACCGCCCATACATTCGGTCAAAGCAGCCGCAGCCATGGCCGATGA
The DNA here is from genome assembly GCF_003286435.2 of Mucilaginibacter metallidurans. Lineage (NCBI taxonomy): Bacteria > Pseudomonadati > Bacteroidota > Sphingobacteriia > Sphingobacteriales > Sphingobacteriaceae > Mucilaginibacter > Mucilaginibacter metallidurans. Next base: position 6,812,041 of record NZ_CP043449.1, on the reverse strand, counting down.
TACACCTATTTCGGCCTGGCAGCCACCCATAGCTGCCGATATGGTAGCGCCTTTTTTAAAAATGCTCCCAATCTCGCTTGCGGTAAATAAAAAGTTGATGATCTTTTGTTCCGTGTTTCCATCGCAAAAAGCGATGTAGTATTGCAGTACGGCCGGGATCACGCCTGCGGCGCCGTTTGTTGGCGCGGTTACTACACGGCCAAATGAGGCGTTCTCCTCATTAACTGCTAATGCAAAACAGCTTACCCAATCTAAAGTATTTTTAAAGCTGTCGCCTGTATTCCTGATGGCCGCAACCCATTCATCATAATTGCTGTATTTATTGTTGCCGATGAGCTTTGCGTTTAATTTTGCGGCGCGCCTTGCCACATTTAACCCGCCAGGCAATTGGCCGGTAGTGTGACATCCCCGGTAAATACACTCTTTTAATGCCTTGAAGATATTCAATGCCCCGGTACGGGTTTCCTGTTCGCTACGCCAGGCCAGCTCGTTTTCGGCTACCACTTCCGAAATCCGAAGACCCGTTTTGATACACCAGTGCAGCAGATCGGCTGCGGTATCAATAGGGAAGGGAAGGTCAACCTCCGCTTTTGATTGCCCTGAAGCACCTTCCTTCACCACAAAACCACCTCCTATCGAGTAGTATGTTTCAGAAATTGCCTTTCCGGTGCTTAAAAATGCCTGGAAAGTTACTGCGTTTGGATGATAAGGTAAGCTTTCGTTAAACAGGAACAGCAGGTCATCCTCGGCATAAAAACTTAATGGTAAAATACCACCGATGATCAGTTGATGCGAGCTTTTGATCTGCTCAATTTTAGGTGTTACCTGGTCCACCTCGAAAGTAACCGGGTCATCGCCGCTTAAACCTAACAATATAGCTATATCCGTACCGTGCCCATGACCTGTTTTGGCCAATGAACCATATAATAAGATCTTAACCTGCTGCACCATCGGCAGTACCCCCTGTTGCCCAAGCGACTGCACAAACTGCTGAGCGGCACGCCAGGGGCCAAGCGTATGCGAGCTCGACGGGCCAATACCTATCTTAAACATATCAAAAACCGAAATCTGTTCTCTTTGCATCAAGTCAAAATTAAGGATAAATTATAATTACAGGTTCCATAATAAATACGTTCTCTTTAATTTTTATTTAAAAAAATTTATATTTTGCAATAAGTTATATAAACAAAAAACCTCAACTTAAACACTTAAAATGGAAAATTATCCTTCGCCCGGATTGGGCAGCATTCCCACTGTAGCCATCGTAATTTATTTGGCTATACTTATTTTAACAGCAGCAGGAGCCTGGAAAGTATTTGTGAAAGCCGGCAAACCCGGTTGGGCCGTCCTGATACCCATTTATAACTACATTGTTCTTTGTGAAATAGTAGGTAAACCTATCTGGTGGTTCCTTTTAATGATTTGCCCTTGTATTAATTTTATATTTGTAATATGGGTGGCTAATTTGGTAAGTAAAAGTTTTGGCAAAAGCGAAGGTTTTACCGTTGGCCTTATATTATTACACCCTATTTTTGTCATGATTTTGGGTTTTGGAGATGCCGTATATTTAGGCCCATCAGCCAAAGAAGCCAATATGAACAATCGTTTTGGCTCCGGCGATTACCAAAAACCTTTTGATCCGCAAGCATAATTATTATGCATTGTTATAATTTATTTTGCAGCCATTTGATATTCATTCAATGGCTGCAAAATCATTTAATACCCTGTCCTTTTAAGAAATTCACCGGCTATGATTGTCCGGGTTGCGGCTTTCAGCGTTCTGTTATTGCCTTATTGAAAGGTCATATGCATGATAGCTTACAGTTATACCCTGCTACCATTCCCCTGCTCGTTACTTTTGTTTTTGTATTGCTTGATGGCCGGTTAAAATTTGATAAAAAGCACATCGCAAAAAAAACGCTTTACCTGATAACCGGGAACATCATACTGATCGCGTACTTATATAAATTATATAATCTTTAAAAAAGCCCGGTTTAAACGCCCATACGCGCAACCACGTGGCTGTAATCTTTAATTACAGTTAACAAAAAGTCATACTCATTCATTCCCTGCGGAATATCCGCATGAATATATTCCTTAACACGCACAGCCATGTCATATACTATTTGGCTGTTACCTGTACTTTTAAAATTACTTATTACTTCATGTATCAACGTAATGTCTGAATCTTTTAAATCAGCTACGTTATTAAATGTGGGGTCGTATTCATCATCCTGGTAAGCAAAAACCAGGTCGCCTAATTGGGCTTTGGGTGTGGTTTTTATAACCGTTGTGCCGGCAACTATATCGCCAATGCGTTGTTTTTTTTCGGATACAGCTACAGATATCAGCGCCCCTATCCCAAAAGTAATCCCAAAGTCAACAAGCCTGAATACCCAGCGAAGCAAAAACTGCCCAAATGATGGCCGTGAACCATTGATGCTTACTACCTTGATTTTTACCGCGTATTTGCCAATAGTTTGGCCGTTAAAAAATACTTCGGCAACGAGATCGTAAAAAACAGCTGCAAGCGAATATATTATAGCTATTACTATTAATACTGCAGGAATGCTATCGCCTTTAAAGTTTTGTATTGTTGTTAAAAAAAAGAAGATAATTATAAAGTAACAAATATATCCTATTCCCATAAAAACGCCCATATCAACAATACGCGCCAAAACGCGTTCGCCTAAACCTGCTACTTCATAATCAATTTCAATATTTTGTGAAGTGTGTATCTTTACTGTTTGCATGCAATAAATATAATTAACAATTTAATTCTTTATATCTCAACATCAAATATTGTTATTATTTTAACAAAAAATTACTGAGCCTTTCACATGCGTGAGCCATTATTTATAAAACAGAACTCGGCCAAATGGAAAAGTTATGAAACTGAGCCTGCAAAAGACCCTGATGAACTTGCCGAGCGTTTCATAATCGTTACCGACGATCTGGCCTATTCAAAAACATTTTACCCAAAGTCAAAAACCACTTTGTATTTGAATGGGTTAGCAGCAGGCTTCCATCAATCCATTTATAAAAACAAGAAGGAAAAAGCTAACCGGTTTGTGTTTTTTTGGAAAACGGAATTACCGTTGCTATTTAAACAGTATCAAAGGCAAATATTGTATTCGTTTATTTTTTTCATAACCTTTTTTTTAATTGGCATTATATCAGCCAAATATGACCGCACCTTCATCAGGTTTGTTCTGTCGGATGATTATGTGAACATGACTAATGAAAATATCAGTAAGGGCGATCCATTTGGTGTTTTTAAAAGTCAGAATGAATTTGTGATGTTTTGGATGATTGCGAAGAATAACCTCACGGTAACCGCAATCACTTTTGTATTGGGTATTACCTTATCGGCCGGAACGGTGATCAATTTATTCCGTAACGGGCTCATGGTTGGCTGTTTCCAATATTTATTCATTAGCAAGGGTTTGGGTATACAGTCGGTTTTGGTGATTTGGATTCACGGTACGCTCGAGATATCAACTATTATTCTGGCCGGTGCAGCCGGGCTTATAATTGGCAATAGCCTGTTATTCCCTAAAACGTTTAGCCGTATGGTATCGTTAAAAAAAGGCGCACTTAACGGGCTTAAGATTATGCTTGGAATATCGCCAATTGTGGTGACCGCCGCTGTTTTTGAAAGCTTCATCACACGCCATACAGAAATGCCGGTATGGCTCAGCAGCTTGATTTTGGGAGGTTCTTTTTTATTTATAATTTGGTATGTTGTAGTTTATCCTGCGTACCTGTCACACCGTTTAAAAATTGTTGAAATCGCAAATGAAGGAGAATATTGAGTTAAGTAAAACACGTGAGTTTGGAGATATCATCAGCGATACTTTTGTTATTGTACGGCAAAATTTTAAACCGCTATTTAAATCATACCTTGCAATATGTGGTATATTTTTGTTAACCAGCACTTTGTTAACCATACTATCTAATTTCCAGCATACACAGGAGGGCGAGTATTCGGCGTTTTCGTTTTGGGGAATAGCAAAAATCCTTTTTGAGCAGGTTAACTATTCGGCTTTAGTGTTAACGGCGATAAGCTATCTGGCAGTATACCAGCAAAAGGAAAACCAGCCACCTACCACGCTTGAAGTTTGGGCTTATTTTAAATATTATTTTTTCAGGGTGCTGGGTACCCAGATTTTATTGAGTGTTGCCCTGGTTATCGCGTTTTTCTTTTGCTTTTTCCCTTCGGTGTACCTTGCTCCCATTTTTGGGTTAGTTACTCCAATAATGATTATAGAGAACGGGAGTGTCGAATTTGCGATAAGAAAATCATTCAAAATCATTAAAGAGAACTGGTGGTTTACATTCGGGGTTATATTACTGATGTCGATTATTGTTTTGGCAACGGTAATGGCATTGTTTATCCCGGCAATGATATTTTATGGTGGCAGCCAATGGCTAACAGGCACCTATTATAACACCACATATGCGATAGTTGAGGCTATTATTGAGCATGTTTGCCAGTTTTTGTGGTTGCTGCCCGTTATATCAATTACATTGGTTTATTTTAGCTTAACTGAACATAAGGAAGCAAACAATCTTGTAAACAGGATCAAATCATTTGGTAAAAATGATCCCGCTGCTGATCAGTTTTCAACAGAGCAATACTAACCGGCTTATGTTTAAACCATCAAACATCCTGCATCAAACAAATCTCGCTATGGGTGGGCATGTTGTACCTGCCGGTAAAGCATCTCCGTTACACGCCCCCGCTTTTATTAAAGTTGATACTGTAGACGTTGCTGTGAAGCATTTTAATGAAGCGGCAATGGATAAGTATAAAAATGATAAAGACTTTAACTACCATGTTATAAAAGAAGGCCTAAGCTGGTGGGACCACTTTTGGAGCTGGGTGTGGCATTTGTGGGCAAGCTTTTGGAACTGGGTTGCCGAGTTGTTTCAAAAGTTATTCGGGAGTGCCAATATGGGCAAAAGCTCTGCTAATGTTATAAAATATGTGATACTGGGTGCAGGTGCTTTTGCTATCATTTATTGCATAATAAAATTGTTAGGCATCAGTTTCCCCCATCTTTTTAAAAAGCAGGCTAAAAGCGCATCGGTTCCCTACTCAGAAGCTGTTGAAAACATTCATGAAATAAGCTTTGATGAAGCTATAGATGATGCTTTATCAAATAAGAATTACCGCCTTGCGGTAAGGCTGCTTTATTTACGCAGCCTTAAACAATTGAGTGATCTTAACCTGATAAACTGGAAAATTGAAAAAACCAATACTGCCTATATTAACGAATTAACTAATGCAGGCCAGCGCGAACAATTTACAGTTGTTACCAGGCAGTTTGAATATGTTTGGTATGGGGATTTCCCGATAGACGGACAATCATATCAACGGATAAATAACATTTTTCAGGAATTTAAACAGAGCCTGTCATGAAAAGTTTAAGGGTTTACCTTATTGCATTGGGCAGTTTAATGCTTATTTACCTGGTTGCGCAATATAACCGGCCAAAAGCCATTAATTGGAACGAAACGCTGGATATAAATGACAAGATCCCTTTTGGTACTTATATTTTGTACAGCCAAATCAACGATATATTTCCTGCCGCAAATGTTACTACATACCGCGAGCCGCTTTATAATGTTATAAATGATCACGGAATAAAGCACGCAACCTATCTTATAATTTGCAGCTCGATAAACCTCAACGAATACGATTATATAAAGCTGAGGAAGTTTGTGAATGAAGGCAATGATGTTTTTATAGCCGCATCATACTTTGGTGAAGAACTGGGAAAGGACCTTAAAGTACAAACCCAGGTTGTATTTGAAAATAAAGATGCGCTCGGTATTCGCTTCTCAAATCCCAAAATAGATACTACGCAGCTTTACAGTGCAGAAAGGGGTATGAATACCGGGTACTTTAGCAAAATTGACACTGCCAAAGCTCTGGTACTCGGAAAAAACACAAAGCACAAAACCAATTTTTTAAAATATACCATTGGAAAAGGGCATATTTTTTTGAATGCTAATCCGCTTATGTTTACCAATTACAGTTTATTGACCAGCGGGGGCATGGATTATGCGGCAAAGGCACTATCTGTTGTGAAAAATGATGGTAATTTAATATGGGACCAGTATTATACCCTGGGCCGACCAGAAGACGAAACAACCATGCGTGTATTTTTACGAAACCCTTCTTTGCGGTGGGCATTTTATTTGTCCTTTTTCAGCATGGCACTTTTTATAGTATATGAAGCAAAACGCCGGCAGCGAATCATACCAGTAGTTGAACCGCTAAAAAATACTACTGTTGATTTTGTTACCGTTGTTGGGCAGGTATATTATGAGAAACGTGACAATGCCGATATTGCTCATAAAAAAGCCCTATACCTTTTAAGCTATATCAGGGATAAGTATTCGTTAAGAACCAATAACCTTGATGAGGAGTTTACTGATATGCTCGCCAAAAAAAGTGGCATTCCTCATTCGCTGGCTGCTAACCTGACTACGGCTTTGAATTTTATTACTACTCATGAAGACATTGCAGATCATGAGCTGATTAAACTGAACCAACTTATTGAACAATTTTATATCCAATCCAGGTAAAACATGGAAAACGAACTTTTTGAACAACGTACTGATCTGGGTAAGCTGCATACTGCTGTTGAACAAATCAAGGCTACACTTGCCCAAATTATAGTAGGCCAGCAAGAATCTATTGACCTATTGATAGCGGGGGTGCTGGCAGATGGTCATATCCTTATTGAAGGTGTGCCTGGTGTTGCCAAAACCCTTACCGCTAAACTTATCGCTAAAGCTATTGATGCCCGTTATTCACGGATCCAATTCACACCCGATCTGATGCCTTCGGACATTTTGGGAACTTCGGTCTTTAATCCTAAGACAACAGAATTTGAATTTAAAAAAGGACCGATATTCGGCAATATTATCCTTATTGACGAGATAAACCGGGCGCCCGCAAAAACACAGTCGGCATTATTTGAGGTGATGGAAGAGCGCCAGCTCACTATTGATGGGCACAGCTATAAAATGGAAGAACCATTTACAGTGCTGGCTACCCAAAATCCTGTTGAGCAGGAAGGCACCTACCGTTTGCCTGAAGCGCAGCTGGATAGGTTTTTATTTAAGGTGGAGATCAAATATCCAACGCTTGAAGAAGAAATAGCCATTGTAACCCAGCAACATCAGCAAAAAACCACCGATCAGCTAAATCAGATCAGCGCGGTATTGTCTTCTGTGGATATTACCGAGGTAAGGCAGCAGGTACGTGCTTTACATGTTGAACCCAAACTGCTTGAGTTTGCAGCCAAAATAATTCATGAAAGCCGCAATAGTAAATCGGTACAGCTTGGCGGATCGCCCCGGGCTTCATTAGCTATTATAAACGCGGCTAAGGCACTTGCTGCAATTAAAGGGCGTGATTTTGTAACCCCCGAAGACATAATATATGTAGCTGCGCCTGTTTTAAGGCACCGCATTATGCTTACGCCCGATAAGGAGATGGAAGGTGTAAGCCCTGATGAAGTAATTGCACAAATAATACAGAAAATAGAAGTTCCCCGCTAATACCCTGCTGTGAAAAAGCTGATCGGATTGTTTTATAAGAACCTTTTTTTTAATAACAGGCTATTCGCCTGCCTTGCCGGCAGCGTAGTGCTGTTTATATTCGGTTTCTTTTTCCCCTGGCTTGGCATCATACCGAGGCTGGCGTTTTGGATAGTTGTGCTCCTGGTAATACTTGATCTGTTGATGCTTTACAGAACATCAAACGGCGTATTTGCAAAGCGGATAGCTCCTGAAAGGTTAAGCAATGGCGACGAAAACGAATTAGGCATTTATATAGAGAGCTTTTACCCTTTTAATATAAATATTGGCATCATTGACGAGATCCCTGAGCAATTTCAGAAGCGTGACGTTTGGTTTAAAACCATGATGAAACCCAGGGAACACAAGCAGATCCTTTACCTCTTAAGGCCTACCCGCCGCGGCGAATATGAGTTTGGTTTTATCAGGGTGTTTGTGAAATCACCGTTGGGGTTAATCTCGCGCAGATACAATTTTGAACAGACCGAAATATTACCGGTTTATCCCTCATTTTTACAAATGCGGAAGTATGAACTTATGGCTATTTCAAACCGCTTAACTGATATCGGCATAAAAAAGATCAGGCGGATTGGGCATAGCCTCGAATTTGAGCAGGTGAAAAACTATGTATCAGGTGATGACTATCGTACCATTAACTGGAAAGCTACCGCCCGGCACAGCAACCTGATGGTGAACTCATACGTTGATGAAAAATCGCAGCATGTATATTGTGTAATTGACAAGTCGCGCTCAATGAAAATGCCTTTTGAAGGCCTGAGCCTGCTTGATTATGCCATAAATGCCAGTCTTGTTTTATCAAACGTGGCGCTGTTAAAAGAAGATAAAGCAGGGTTGATCACGGTATCGGAAAAAGTTGGGACTGTTATACCTGCGGATAGCAAATACACTCAGCTTAATAAGATCCTGGAGGTTTTATATAAGGAAAAAACCCGTTACCTTGAAACCAACATGGAGGCGCTTTATACTACTGTACGCAGGGTAATAAAACAAAGAAGTCTCGTTGTTTTCTTCGCTAATTATGAAAGCTTACCTGCGTTACAAAGGCAGTTGCCTTTTTTACGACGGATAGCCAAGTTTCACCTGCTGTTGGTAGTCTTCTTTGAAAATACGGAATTAAAAACCCTGAGCGAACAGCCTGCCAAAGATGTTGAAGGCATCTACATAAAAACCATTGCCGAAAAGTTTGCTTACGATAAAAAATTGATGGTAAAAGAGCTGGCCAGCCACGGCATCCAGTCGATACTAACATCCCCCCAAAACCTTACCATAAACACAGTAAACCGCTACCTGGAAATAAAGGCGAAGCAAAAGATATAGATGACCGTACATTTCTCGAATTGCCATTACGTAATTACCCATTGCGCTAATGTTACTTATCGTGATCATGCATTTTTTGCATTTTGAAACTTAAAGAAAAGATCAGCATTTTTAACATCGGGCGGTTTAGCGCGCCGCAGAGACAATTTAAAACTGCCAGCTAACAAAATGTACCCTATATTTACATTGCCAACAATAGCCCAATCAAAACTTTCAACTTTTTGTTAGCAATCTTTTTTTGAATTGTAAGCCTATTCCCTCAACTTCGCAGTCCGAATTTTGATTATGAGTATTCATTATAAAATAATAGCTGCAGAGCTTTCTGTAGCTGAGAAACAGGTTACCGCTACGGTAGGCTTGCTTGATGAAGGAGCTACCGTTCCGTTCATTTCCCGTTACCGTAAAGAACTTACCGGCAGTTTGGACGAGGTACAGGTTGCCACTATTCGTGATCGTGTACAGCAACTGCGCGAGTTAGATAAACGCCGTGAGGCTATCCTGAAATCGCTTACAGATATGGGTAAGTTAACGCCCGAGCTTGAAAAGCAGATCAACGAAGCAGAAACGATGGTTACTTTGGAGGACCTTTATCTTCCGTACCGCCCAAAACGCAAAACCCGCGCTACTACAGCCCGCGAAAAAGGCCTGCAGCCATTGGCCGATGTTTTATTGGAACAAAAAAATATCGACCCCGAACTGATAGCTGCCGAATACATCAGCGATGAAAAAGGTGTAGCCAGCGTTGAAGAAGCTTTAGCCGGCGCAAGAGATATTATTGCCGAAACCGTTGCCGAAAATGCTGAAATACGTACCAGGATACGTGAGCTGTTTGTAGAGAAAGGCACTTTTGCATCAAGAGTGGTTGAAGGCAAAGAGGAGGCGGGCATTAAGTACAAAGACTATTTTGAATGGACTGAGCCTGTTAAAACAGCGCCATCGCACCGCGTATTAGCCATGCGCCGCGGCGAAAAGGAAGAGATCCTATGGCTCGACCTGAAACCTGAAGAAGATGATGCACTGGAGATATTGGAAAATTCAGTTATCAAGGCAAACAACCCGGCTGCCGGACAAATCCGCCTGGCTATTACCGATGGCTACAAACGCCTGTTAAAACCATCGATGGAAACAGAGGTGCGCCTGCTTACCAAAAAGAAAGCCGACGAGGAAGCGATCCGCGTATTTGCCGAGAATGCCCGCCAGCTATTGCTGAGCGCACCGCTTGGTCAAAAACGTGTAATGGCGCTTGACCCGGGTTTCCGTACCGGTTGTAAACTGGTTTGTTTGGATGAGCAGGGCAAACTGCTTGAAAACACCACTGTTTACCCGCATACGGGTGCAGGTCAGGCGCGTGAAGCCGAAAAAACAGTACAGCACCTGTTCCAGAAATATAATATCGAGGCTATTGCTATAGGTAACGGCACCGCTGGCCGCGAAACAGAGGTATTTGTTCGCAACCTGAATTTACCGGGCGTGACTATTGTAATGGTTAATGAAAGTGGTGCTTCTATCTATTCGGCATCTGAAGTGGCGAGGGAAGAATTTCCGGACTATGATGTCACCGTAAGAGGGGCCGTATCTATTGGTCGCCGTTTAATGGACCCATTGGCCGAGCTGGTAAAGATCGACCCAAAATCAATTGGTGTAGGCCAGTACCAGCACGATGTTGACCAAAACAAGCTGCAAACCTCATTAGATGACACGGTGATCAGCGCCGTGAACGCGGTGGGGGTTGAGTTAAACACTGCCTCAAAACAAATCCTGGCTTATGTATCAGGCCTTGGTCCGCAACTGGCACAGAACATTGTAGAATACCGCAACCAGAACGGTGCTTTTAAACGCCGCGAGCAGTTGAAAAAAGTTCCGCGTTTGGGCGATAAGGCATTTGAGCAGGCAGCAGGCTTCCTCCGGATCCACAATGCTGAAAACCCGTTAGACACCAGTGCGGTTCACCCGGAGCGTTATGGTTTGCTTGAACAAATGGCTACAGATATGAAATGCACAGTGAAAGACCTGATGAGCAATCCAACCCTGCGTAAGAGCATTCCGCTGCAAAAATATGTTTCCGAAACCGTTGGTTTGCCAACCCTGAATGATATCATGGCCGAACTTGCCAAACCGGGCCGCGACCCGCGTGAGCAGTTTGAAGCTTTCAGCTTTACAGAAGGTGTAAATGCTATCGGCGATCTGAAAGTTGGCATGAAGCTGCCGGGCATCGTCACCAACATTACAGCCTTTGGTGCTTTTGTTGATATCGGCGTTCACCAGGATGGCCTTGTTCACCTGAGCCAGATCACCAATCGGTATATCAAAGACCCTAACGAAGTATTGAAAGTACATCAAAAGGTTGAGGTAACTGTTACCGAGGTTGATGTGAACCGCAAGCGTATTGCCCTATCCATGAAAGAGAACGACAAAAGCGAACCCAACCAGCGCAGAAACGATGACCGCCGTCCACAAGGGAATAACAACAAGCCCAACTTTAATAAAAGGGTTGAAAAAGAACCGGAAACCGATATGGCTTTGAAGCTGGCTGCGTTGAAGGGTAAGTTTAAGTTGTAATTAAAAAAAACGGGATTGCTCACGTGCTTGTTTACAAAGCCAGTCATGTTGAACTTGTTTCAACACCCCACTTGCTAAGCAAGCCTGCTAAGCAAATTTGCGACTCGTCCTGTGGGGTGCCGAAACAAGTTCGGCATGACGATCTTTTTAAAAAGTTAGTAGCAAACTCCCTGAATAGTTTCTCTTAAACAAAAAAATCCCCAACCTATCAGGCTGGGGATTTCTATTTAATATCTGATTATAACTTACGCTACTGTCCCTTCTTTCAGCTTCTCAGCATTCTCTGCAAACTGAAGCGATTCAAGGATTTCCTGCAGGTCGCCGTTCAATACGCCCGGCAGGTTGTAAATAGTTAGACCGATCCGGTGTTCAGTTAAACGACCTTGTGGGTAATTATAGGTACGTACTTTGGCCGACCTGTCGCCGGTTGATACCATGGTTTTACGTTTTTTTGATGTTTCTTCCAGGTGCTTTTGCAGCTCCATTTCGTACACCCTTGAACGTAGTACCTGTAATGCCTTATCGTAGTTTTTTAGTTGTGATTTTTGGTCCTGGCACTGGGCAACAATACCTGTAGGGATGTGGGTTAACCTCACAGCCGAATAGGTAGTATTTACCGACTGACCTCCCGGCCCTGAAGCACAGAACAAATCTTTACGGATATCACTTACCTGCAGATCGATGTCAAATTCATCAACCTCGGGCAGTACTACCACCGAAGCCGCTGAAGTATGTACACGGCCTTGTGTTTCGGTATCAGGCACACGTTGTACACGGTGTACGCCCGATTCATATTTCAGGGTTCCGTAAGCGTCTTCGGCGTTTACGTTAAATACAATCTCTTTATAACCGCCGCTGGTGCCTTCGGTATAGTCCACCAGCTCGGTACGCCAGCCGCGTTTTTCGCAATAACGCATATACATGCGGTAAAGATCGCCGGCAAAAAGGGCTGCCTCATCACCACCGGTACCACCACGGATCTCCACAATAGCATTTTTAGAATCTTCAGGATCTTTAGGGATCAGCATCAGGCGAATTTCTTCTTCCTTTACTTCCTGTTGAGCAAGCAGTTCGTCAAGTTCCATTTTGGCCATCTCACGAAACTCCTCATCTTTTTCGGTAGCCAGGATCTCTTTATTGGTTTCGATATTGCTCATAATGTTGCGATATATGTGATACTCGTCAACAATTTTGGCAAGGTCTTTATATTCTTTATTCAACTGGGCAAAACGCTTCATATCCTGCATTACCTCAGGATTGCTCAATTCACCTTCAACATTTTTCCAGCGCTCGTATATCAGCTCTAATTTATCTAACATATTTTATAAATAATGATGCAGCTAAAACTGTTTGATATTGAACCGGCTTATGAAAGATTTGACGTTTCGGGCGGCTTACAGGCTTACTGCAAAAAAGTGCACAAAAGTACGCATTTTACTGCATATTTTAATTCAGCGGATTGTAAGTTGTTTTTCTTAGTTTATAGATGATGGTTCATAGATCATAGAGCACCCCGCCAATGGTTCATAGTTTATGGACCATAGGTAGCTCGGCTTATAGATCATAGTTCATGGATCATAGCAAAGCCACCCTATCAATATCAATTAGTCCAATCAAAAACCATGAACCATGATCTATTAACCATGAACTAAACAAAATACTCCAGCCTCAATTCATTACCATCAAAAACCGCATAAGAAAAATATGAAATCCATTCGCCAAGGTTAATATAACGGCTTTGAGGGGTCATTTGAATATCAAGCGGCATATGGCGATGGCCAAAAACAAGGTAATCGTAAAAATTAGTCTTTAATTCTTCACGGCAAAAATTCACCAGCCATTCCTGCTCCCCCGGTTTTGGGTTTTCTTTCTTTGCATTGGTATCCCGGCTGTGGCGGCTCCATTTATTGGCTATTCCCACGCCAAGGTTTGGGTGAATGCGGGCAAACAGCCACTGGCAAAACCGGCTCCTGAAAAAACCTTTTAAAAACTTATAAAAGTTATCCCCTGGACCAAGCCCATCTCCATGATGAATGAAAAATTTCTTTCCGCCGCGCTCAATTTTTAATTCATTGCTGATAATAGTTGCGCCCAGTTCATTTACAAAATAATCAAACATCCACATATCGTGGTTGCCTTTAAACAGGTAAAGCTTTACACCGGCATCGGCAAGTTCGGCAAGTTTGCCAAGGAAACGGATGTAGCCTTTGGGCACTACGGTTTTGTATTCAAACCAGAAGTCGAAAACATCGCCAACCAGGAATAGTTCGGCGGCATCATGCTTAATACTGTCGAGCCAGCGCGTTATCTTATCTTCGCGTTGGCGGCTTGAGGCATATGTGCCTGTGCCTAAATGAACATCAGAAGCAAAATAGAGTTTGTCGCGAACCGGCATATCGGCAAAAATACGTTTTAACAGCCAAACAGAAAAGATAAAGATTGTTACACAATAACCAGCAAACAACGCCGTATCTTAGTGGTTATTCAGCATACATTAAACATTAAAATTATGGCAATCCCCGAAAACCCAAATCTTGACGATGCGCAGGAAGATAAAGACCCCGGCAATGAATATGAGCAGAATGAAGGCCAGGATACCGGTAACGAAATAATTGATAAAAGCGAACCGGATGTAGCCGGACTGAACGCGGCCTCCCGGGCATCAGAATCAGCGTTTACTTTAAATTTTGAAGATGGCTATGCCCCTGCTCCGGATAAAAATGACGAAGACCTGCAATCGCCAAAGCACTGATATATTAAGCAATGAAAAAAATATTACTGCCGGCTTTGATCATGGTTGTTTTTGCCGGTAAGGCATCTGCACAGTCAAAAGGCTTTACCATGGCTGATTTCAAGGCTAATATAGGCAAAACAGGCACTTTGTGCGATACCGTTTACTCGTACAAAGCAGTGAGCGATACACTTACCCTTTTGAACATGGGCGCAGCTTACCCAAGGCAAAAATATACCATAGCTGTAAAAGGCAGCACAATAAAGCTTGACCTATCTGCCATAAAAGGAAAACACGTATGTGCAACCGGCACATTTGAACTTTTTAAAGGCCAGCCCGAAATCGTAGCCGACAAACCAGAGCAGATCACAGTTAACTAATAAGCTATCAGCGCCTTATAAACAAGAAAAGCAGATCGTTGATCTGCTTTTCTTGTTTATAAGGGAATAATCTTATTAAGGTTTTTTAGCCTTAAGCTTTATGCATTTCGCCTTTAGCTTCAATTAAAAAGCTTTGTACAAGCCAAATACAATCTGCCCTTCGGTAATTGGCTGTTTGGTGACTAAACGGCCTACATTAAGCGTACGCCCGGTTGTTGTTACATCATATCCCTGCGATTTAACATAATTTCCTTTAAGCGATAAACCCCAGCCGGCACCCATATCAAACCTGATAGCCGCGCTGCCGCCGTAAGCGAAAGCATAGCCTTTAGCACTTTGCTGGGTAATGCTGCCGGTTTGCGCGTCAACACCGGTAACACTAATGGTTAACTGCGGTGATGTTTGGCTTTTGATAGCACCTGCCGATGCCCTTAAATCAAATGACAGGCTTCTCCATACAAAGGTGTATTGCGGGCCTACTAACAGGTTAAAGCTCCGGTAACGTTTATCGGCAGTTACAGTTCCCTGGTCGGCTTTAAAATCGGTTGTATAACCCTGCGATAGTATCAGGTCGTCATCATATGAAAAATTGCTTTGGTCCTGGTATGAGAAAGTGTAACCGATACCAAAATTTCTGTAGATGTAATATGCTCCGTCAAGCTGGAAGGTAACGCCCTTGTTTGCAAAGCCCGATTTATTATTCTTATAATCCACCTTTTGGAAATCGCTTAACGGATAAGAAATACCCATACCTAAGCCAACATAAGGTTTAAGTTTTACTTTGGTTTCGTCATCTTTATCGTTGGTATCCTGAGCTTTTGAAGTAAACGCCAGCAGCATTAAAAGGCCTGCTGTAAAAAAAGTAAGGGTTTGTTTCATGTTTGTTATTATGTAACTGTATTACCGTAAGTTGCCGCTGCATCCTTAACCGCAAAGCAAACGTGTAAAAAAACGCATTATTATTGATACTTCGGTGATAACAAGCTCCGCTTTCGGGTTAAAAATCACAACGGTTATCAGCTGCAAAAAATCAAAGGGGTTAGTTTTTAACAACTTGCCCTTATTTTACAGCAGTTTTTTCACGCCGCTAATATAGCCTGCAACGGGCAATTAAACAGCAACCGGGTGCAAAATTAACAACTTTTAACCTTTTGAACCGTTATTGCCTTGCGGTAATGTAGCCCGAATGGCTATCTTTAGTTGCCTGTAATTTAAACTATCATGACAAAAACGTTCTGTTTATTAGCATTAGCTGTTTTATCTTGCAGCTATACACATGCACAAATGACTATAAAAACACTTCCATATCCCAAAGCAAAAAAAGTTGATGTTGTTGATACCTATTTTGGCACACAGGTGCCCGATCCATACCGCTGGCTTGAGCATGATCATGCCGACGACACCAAAGCCTGGGTACAGGAAGAAAATAAGGTAACGTTCAATTATCTCGATCAGATCCCTTACCGCGCCGACATTCATAAGCGCCTGGAGTTTTTATGGAACTACGAAAAGTACAGCGCTCCCTTTAAGGAAGGCAAATACATCTATTTTTATAAAAACGATGGCTTACAAAGTCAGAATGTGCTATATCGCCAATTAGGCGATAACGGCACCCCCGAAGTTTTTCTCGACCCGAATAAATTCTCTGCCGATGGTACTACCTCTTTACAAGGCATCGAATTTAGCAAAAACGGTGAGCTGGCAGCCTACCAGATCTCTGAGGGAGGCTCGGACTGGCGCAAGGTTATCGTTATTAACACCGAAGATAAAAGCGTTGTGGGTGATACCCTGAAAGATGTAAAATTCAGCGGACTGGCATGGCATGGTACCGACGGCTTTTATTACAGCAGCTACGATAAGCCGACAGAAGGCAGCCAGCTTTCGGGCATGACACAATTTCATAAACTTTATTACCATAAGCTGGGCACACCTCAAAGTACCGATAAGCTGGTCTTCGGCGGTGATAAAACCCCTCGCCGTTACATAGGCGCTTATCTTACCGAGGATGAACGCTTTTTGGTGATCACAGCCGCCACTTCAACAACCGGCAACGAGCTTTATATCCGGGATTTAAGCAAACCCGGCAGCCAGATCATTAACGTTGTGAACAATTTTGATAACCAGCACAGCGTTTTGGATAATGTGGGGAGCAAGCTTTATATCCTCACCAATATCTACTCGCCCAATTTTAAAATAGTTACTGTTGATGCCGGCGAACCGGGTATCACCCATTGGAAAAACCTCATCCCCGAAACTAAAAACGTGTTAAGCGCCACTACCGGCGGAGGTAAAATTTTTGCTGAATACCTACAGGATGCCACCTCGCTGATTCAGCAATATAATATGGATGGCAAACTTGAACGTACTATCCAGTTGCCGTCAATAGGCTCTGCATCGGGTTTCGGCACAAAAAAAGAAGAGAAGGTTACCTATTACACTTTTACCAATTACATATACCCGCCTACTATTTTTAAACTGGATATTGAAACCGGCGCCTCCACGGTCTATAAAAAATCGGGGGCAAAGTTTGACCCGGAGCAATATGAATCAAAACAGGTGTTTTATACCTCGAAGGATAAAACAAAGATCCCGATGATCATCACTTATAAAAAAGGGACGGTACTTAACGGGCAAAACCCAACCTTGCTGTATGCTTACGGAGGTTTTGGCGTTAGCTTAACCCCTGCTTTCAGTACATCAAACATCATATTGCTTGAGCATGGAGGTATTTACGCTGTGCCAAACCTGCGGGGTGGCGGCGAGTACGGCGAAACCTGGCACCGCAAAGGTATCAAGCTAAAAAAACAAAATGTGTTTGATGATTTTATTGCCGCGGCCGAATACCTTATCAAAAACAAATATACTTCCAAAGATTACCTTGCCGTTTCGGGCGGCTCAAACGGTGGCCTGCTTATCGGCGCTATGCTAACCCAGCGTCCCGACCTGTTTAAAGTGGCCTTCCCTGCCGTTGGTGTGCTGGATATGCTGAGGTATAATAAGTTTACCGCAGGTGCCGGCTGGAGCTATGATTATGGTACCGCCGAAGATTCGGAACAAATGTTTAAATATCTTTATAACTACTCACCATACCATGCCCTTAAACCGGGCGTTTACCCTGCTACCATGGTTACTACCGCCGATCATGACGACCGTGTAGTACCCGCCCATTCCTTTAAATTTGCGGCACGCCTGCAGGAATACCAGCAGGGTACTGCGCCAACACTTATCCGCATTGAAACCAATGCCGGCCACGGAGCAGGACAAAGTACAGCCCAGCTCATCAATGGCCAGGTTGATAAATGGGCTTTCATGTTCTGGAATATGGGGATAAAGTGGTAACGATTTTTTAATTTCAATACTCAATTTATAAATGAAAAAATACCTGTTAGCTGTTGTTCTGTTATTCGTTGCCTCGGCAATAACATTTGCGCAGCATAAAAAACCAAATTTAAACATTGTATTTATAGGCAACAGCATAACCCAGGGCGTGCAGCTGGCCAATCCGGCAACTGAAGCGCCGCCAGCCACGGCAGTGGCTTATCTGCAAAAACAAAAGAACCTGGACACAGTAAGTTTCAGTAACCAGGGCCATAGCGGCTACACTACGCTCGATTTTTTGCCAGGCACAGGTACTTTTGCGAGAGTTGAAGAAGCGGCTAACGCTTTTACAACTAAGAACGCGTTGCTGATATTTTCGATAAAACTTGGCACAAATGACAGTGCTATACACGGGCCGCATGGTGCTCCCGTATCACCCGAAGATTATCAAAAAAATTTAAAGACCATAGCTGATAAACTTTTAGCCGATTTTCCGAAAGCGGTTATCATTTTCCAGCACCCGTTATGGTATAGCCCTAACACCTATAATGGCGCAAAATATTTGCAGGAAGGGTTAAACAGGCTGCAAAGCTATGTGCCGATGATAGATGCGCTTGTAAAAGCATACGCAACTACAAATCCCAAACAGGTTTTTGTGGGCGATACCAAAGCGTTCGCCTACTTCGAAAAAAATCATTTAACTGATCTTATCCCCGAGAATGGTAAACAAGGTACTTTTTATCTTCACCCCAATAAAAAGGGGGCTGAAGCTTTAGGGCAGTTTTGGGGGATGGCTATCAATAAAATAATAAAGCGTTATTTTTAAATAAACAGGCGATGGGTTACATAGCACATATCAAGATCCGGATTTTTACGGTATCGATATGTTTATTCATTTGCTCGTGCAAACCATCTGTAAAACAGCCTGCCCAAACTGGTAGCAGCCATGCGGCAGTGCCCAAATTCAAAACCATTGCTTATACTGATACCGCTTTTAAAGTAATCCATGTTTTTGTTGCCCTTTGCGATAATAAATATCAGGGAATAGTACCTGTGCCGCCCGCAATTGGAAATGGTCAGAATCCCGAAACCAATTTATATTGGGGCAGCGATAACGGTGTGCGCACCTATTTTAAAAAAAGTAAAGACTGGCAATTGCTTAAAAAACAAAAAAGAAGCCCAATAATATTGGAAAGGCTCATCTTTCGGCATCGCACAAAAAAGGTTTATTTAGTAGCCGATGCCTGGGATGGCCAGGCTATTGAAAAAACTACCGAGGATTTTTTATTTAGTTGCGCGGGCCAATTAAAGGATACCATACATTATAACAGACGGGTTATAGGCATTAATGGCAATGCCCAATTGCTGGCTTATA
Organism: Mucilaginibacter metallidurans; assembly: GCF_003286435.2. NCBI lineage: Bacteria > Pseudomonadati > Bacteroidota > Sphingobacteriia > Sphingobacteriales > Sphingobacteriaceae > Mucilaginibacter > Mucilaginibacter metallidurans. The sequence goes on along the minus strand of NZ_CP043449.1, from coordinate 6,792,744 downwards.
TTGGTCATGATGGGCTGATGGACTTCAAACTACCCAACGAATTTAAAAATGCAGATAGCAAAACCCGGGATTGCATCATTTTGGCCTGTATCAGCAAAAAATATTTTGGCGATTTTATTAGTAATGCCAAAGCTAATCCCCTGCTTTTAACAACCGGGCTCATGTGCCCCGAGGCATACACTCTTCATGATGCTATAACGGGCTATGTCAATAACGAATCGCAATCAAGCATTCGGAAGCGGGCAGTTGCGGCTTATGTAAAATATCAAAAATGCAGTATCAGGGCGGCTGAAAACTTATTGGTTAACAATTAAGCGTCGGTAACTCATTAAATTGTTTGTTAAGTTCATTCCATCACCTCAAAATCACTACATAGCCCGAAATAACAATGTTATTCATCTTTGTATTTACTATATAGTAGTAAGTACCGGATGGCAGCGGTTTGCCCTGGTAAGTGCCATCCCAGGGTTTAGGATAACCTACAGAATGAAATAAAAGTTGCCCATAGCGGTTGTAAACATCAACGGTAGAATTTTCATATGCTACAAGACCTTTAATTTCCCAAAAGTCATTTACCCCATCACCATTTGGTGTAAAGGTGTTACTAACGTTTATTACCGGCGAAACCTTAACTGCAACAGTGCTTTTGTTAACGCAGCCGTTTGACTTATCGGTGATTTTCAGTTGATAAATGATATCCTGATCACCTGTTACTACCGGGTTTTTAGCTGTAGCGTTGTCCAGACCTGTAGCCGGTGTCCATTCATAGGTTACGTTTTCGCTGCCTACTACCGGGTTTAAAGTAATGGTATGCCCTTTTAAAACATATCTTGTATCGCCGGCTGCATCTGCCTGCACTGTTGGCGGCGGAACAAAATTGATGGTGATATCATCAGTAGGCGTATGACAATTATCAGCCTGGGTTGCGGTAAGTATCAATTTAACCGAGCCTTTTGCAATATCTATTGGGTCGGGCTGAAAGCTTGGATTTAGTACGTTATCCGAAGGGATAAATCGCCCCAATCCCGATGCCGATGTCCATTTTACTGTAGTTCCGGAAAATACCTGTCCGCTCAGCGGCACCATTGGGCTCTGGATACAAACATTATCGATGCTTGGCGGTCCGGCATCGGCACCAGGATCTGGCGCAAACTTAAATGTGACTTCCTTTGATACAGGGCAAAAATCTTTCCCGGTTGACGTTAGGATTAAAGTAACTGATCCTGCAGCTCTATCCTCCTTCGATGGGAAATATTGTCCCCTGAGCTCATCCTGCTTAGAGAAACTGCCACTGGCACCGGGCCCTAAGCCCCAGATCCCGGTATTGGTTGTGCTATGTACCTCACCGGCAAGTTGAATGAATGGATCATTGATACATACGTTATGCGAAGGTCCGGCATCAACGATCGGAATCGGATTTACTTCAACTTGTACAGGGCTTGGTTCGCCCGGACATTCGTTTATGATCAAAAATAAATTATACGTGCCTGCATTGGCCGCAGTAGCTTTCGGAATGGTAGGGTTTTGTTCTTCCGACCTGTAATTATTAGGACCTGTCCATAAATATTTTGCGCCTGCAATGGTTCGAGTTAATAGTAAAATATCATTGCCCTCGCAAACAGGGCTGTTGCTGCGCCCTTCGGGCTGTAATGTCTGGGGCCTTACAGTTACCGTATATTTAACCGGAGTGCCTGGGCAGCCAAATGCTACAGGCGTTATGGTATAAGAAACCTGGATAGGGTTTGTTGTGGTATTAACCAGGGCTTCATTAATAGGGTTAGCGGTTTGATCGGTAACCGGGGCATTACTGATGCCGGTGACAGCAGGCCTGCTCCATAAAAATGTGGCCGTAGATATATTGGATGTTAAAGTAAGCCCCAGCGGGGTGTTGTTACACATAACAGACGACAGCGGCGGCGGATTGGTAATTACCGCTCCCGGGTTAACCGTCACCTTAAGCGGATACGGAACTCCCGCACAGTCGCTCGTTTTAAAATTAAACATATAGGTAACTTCAACAGGCGCATTGGTGGTATTGTAAAGCACCTCTTTTATGGTACGCGCGGCCTGCCCTGTTACAGCGGCATTACTGATGCCTGCAACAGCCTCCCTCCCCCATGTAAAGCTTGTTACCTGGGTGTTAAATTTAACTTCATAATTGGTGCTTGTACCATTGCAAACCGGATCAACGGGTCCACTTGTTACAAAAGGCGTAGCATTTACCTTCACCGTATAATTGAATACATCGCCCGGGCAACCATTTAAATAAGGTGTTATTTTATATGCCACGTCAACAGCCGCGCCGTTTGCATCGTTATTTAACAGTGTTTCGGTAATTGTGCTTGACGTTTGACCCGTTACCGGGGGGTTACTGATGCCGGCAACCGCGGGGCGGTCCCATGAAAAAGTCGTTCCTGGCTGATCTGCGGTGATCGCGTAATTTAGCGCGGTACCGCTGCATATGGGATCGCCTGTGGCGCTGCTTATTACCTGTGGGGCAGGTGTAACCGTTACCTCAACTTTAGTACGTTCACTAATACAGTCATTAACCTTAGTCTCCACATAATAAGTTCTGTTGATGGTTAACGGAGCTGTAGGAAAAGGGTTTCCCTGGTGTACAGGGGTTCCTCCGACGGGGACATTGTACCAGGTATAAGTACCCGTTGAGCCGCTTGCGGTGAGTATAGCAGATTGCCCTTCACAAACCGTCGCTGTGTTATTGGTGCCAACCGTAGGTGCTGCCGGAGGGGCTATAGCCTTAACCAAAACAGCGGTACGCGCACTGGTAATACCGCCCACTGTTGTCGCAACATAATAAGTAATATCGTTTAGTATTGGCGGGGTAGTAAATATCGGGCCAACTTTAAGAGGCGTTCCACCGGTAGCATCGCTATACCAGCGGTATGTTCCGCCCGGCGCTGTAGCTACAAGGTTAGTTGTACTGCCTGTACAAACAGATTTACCAGGGGCCGTTGGCGCGGCAGGCACCGGATTTATAGTTATGGTAACACTACTTGACTTTGAACCGCAAGGTCCCGCAGGATCATTAGATGTTAAAGTTAGTGTTGCAACTTTTTCTCCTGCGGCAGGGGTGTAAACAGCGTCCTTCTTTGTATCGTCGGAGAATGTACCCGCGCCGCCTGTCCATTTTACTGATGTAGCCCCCCCTCCAAAACTTCCGGCCAATTGTACAGGATCGCCCTGCTTCACGGTTTGATCCGGGCCTGCATCAACGATAACCCTATTATAAATGGTTATAGTGTTGGTAGCAATACTTTGCGGACAGCCGCTGCTTGCCGCTATGGTATTGGTTATGGTGTACGGCCCCCCGGCGTGGCTTCTCACCAGGTCAATCTCGCCGGTGCCGGGATTCTTAAATACGATATTACCGGTTGGTTCGCTGAAAACGCCGGCACTTGCCCCCGGCTGGAAAACCGGCAGCGGGTTTTTTACATCGTTACAGATAGGGGTATTATATGTAAAAGTAGCATCCGGTGTTGTTACTATGGAGATACTTTGGCTGGCCGTTCCCGGGCATGAGCCCCCATAGGTAAAAGTAATGGTATATTTTCCGGGAATACTTGCCGCCACATTGATCTCGCCTGTGGTGTTACTCAAAAAAACCAGCCCGGGTGTTGACGAAAAAGTACCTCCGGCCGGATTAAGAATAGCAGGCTTTACATTACTTCCCGATGTACATATCGTGCCCGAAGGATACCGGAACTGGGGGTCAATAACAGGTGTTATTGATACGGTGAAAGCGGTACGCGGACTAACACATGTGCCATTAACGGCCTCGGCATAAAAAGTTGTTTGTGCAAACAAAGGATCGGTAGTATAAGTGTTGCCGGTATGCACCGGTGTACCGCCTGTAGCACCAGTATACCATTGAATGGTTGCGCCCGAAGCCGGAACGCTTAAGCTGGCAGGGTCGCCCGGGCATACCGTTGCAGTACCGTTAACCGTTGGGGCGGCAGGCAGTGGGGTAACCTGTACGGTTACCGGGGTACGCTGGCTGCTGCAGCCATTAGCTATACTTTGTACATAATAAGTGGTATTTGCAGTTAGCTCGGGCGTAACATAGGTGTTGCCGGTTACTAACAGGTTACCGCCGGTGGCCTGGTCATACCATTCATAGTCATCGGGCGAGCCTGTTGCTGTAAGTGTGGCCGATGTACCGGCACATATTGCCGGAACCGGTTGCACGGCAGGCGCAGGGATCGGATCAAGAACAGTCACAGTAATTGCCGCCCTCTCGCTGATACATGTTCCTACCGTGGTTTGAACATAATAAGTTGTGGTGGCCGTTAAAGCGGGAGTTGTAAATGTATCGCCCGAAAATATAGAGTTACCGCCGGTGGCCGCGGTAAACCATTGAAAACTTCCGCCTTGTGCCGATGTTGCCGTTAACGAGGCTGTTGCCCCATTACAAATTACCGGCCCGTCGGGTACCACCGGTGCATCCGGGGCAGGGGTAACAGTAATTGTTATCGGGGTACGTTCGCTTGTGCAACCGCCGGTGGTATGCTCAACATAATAAGTTTTATTACTTGTTAAAGCCGGGGTTTGAAAAGTATTGCCGGTACCAACCGAACTGCCACCTGTGGCTGCTGTATACCAGTTATATGTGCCGGTAGGCGATGGATCGGCAGTTAAGGTAATACCGGTGCCATAACAGGCAGACGGTGACTGCGAAGGTGGCGCGGCCGGTATTTGCGTTACAGATACGGGCACCGCAATACGGTCGCTTGTGCAATCGCCTACCCGTGTTTGCACATAATAAGTTACCGCAGAGGTAAGCACCGGCGTTGTATAATCCGGACTTGAAATTAACGGCGTGCCTCCTGAAGGCACATCAAACCACTCAGCTACCCCCGAGGCATCAGCATGCAGCGTAATAGCCGATCCGGAACAAGTGCTGTAGCCACCGGCGGGAAGTACGGGAACTGCAGGTGGCGCATTGATCCGGGCAACTACAGGTATACCGGAGCTGGTACAACCTTTAATTACTGTAAAAAGATAATAAGTGGTATTTGCAAATAATGGGGGCGTTATATAGGTTGCATCGTTGCTCAATGGAGTTCCTGTTCCCGCGGAATTTGAATACCAGGCATAACTGTCGGCACCGGACGCTATTAACGTTGCGGGGCTACCATAACACACCGGATCTGCCTGAATGCCTGGTCGACCTGTTACATTAACAACAACCGAACTTCGTGTACTGGTACAACTTCCTATAGTGGTTTCCACATAAAAAATGGTGCCCTGGGTAATTGGGCCTGTTACATATGGGTTACCTGTAAACAGGAAATTGCCACCGGCATCATACCACTGGTAAGTTCCTCCGGGAGCCGTTGCTGTTAATGTTGCCGAAGTATTGGGGCAAACAACCTGATTGGCTACCGTAGGCGGATTTGGAGAAGCTACAGCGGTAATCGGAATACTGGCAACTTTTGGCTGGCAGCCCGGGGTTTTATCACTAACCGTTACAGTATACGTTCCGGCTTTGTTTACATCAATAGATGGCGTATTTTCACCGGTGTTCCAGATATAGGTAAATGGGCCTGTACCACCCGATAGGTTAGCAGTTAACGTTACATTCTTTCCCGAACATATTGTATTAGCTGTTGAGGATATGGTTACATTCAATGTACAAACTTGACTATACCCTGCTAATGAACAAATAACCAACAGGAATAGTACAAGCAACGGCTTATTAATGTTCTTCATAAGTCTCTTTATACTCAATAAATGTGGCTGCAAGCGGCTCATTTTAACAACTCCCCTTATTGAGCACAGTTTTAAGATTGGCAAACAATACTGTTATGTTATACCAATCCGGCAATGATGTGCGCCTTTTTACGTAAAATACTAAAAATAGGTTTGATAAAACGTCAACAAAATGAACAATGATACCCAGGTGAAATTATTTATTTTATAGGTTAAAAAAATACCCGGTTAGGAAAATAACCAGGTATAAAAGAGGCACGATAGTGTACCTCATACAATTACGGGATCTGCCGGTAAGCGTTTCACCCCCGGGCAGCGATGTAATAATACTTTAAAGATCCGGATTGGCTTATAACAAAGCCACAAAATCACGCATAGCCTGTCCCGGATCCTGCTGTTTCATGAAAGTTTCGCCAATAAGAAAACCATTGAAACCTTCCAGTTTAAGGTGCCTGATAGTTTCGGGATCGCTGATGGCGCTTTCCGAAATCTTCATAAACTCGGCGGGGATATGTTTAGCCAATTTGTAAGAGGTTTCAACCGACACGGTAAAATCGGCCAGGTTGCGGTTATTTACGCCAATGGCATCCAGGTTAGGGTTAATGCTGCGTTCCAGTTCTTCGAGGTTATGTACCTCAAGCAATACGTTAAGGCCTATACTTTTGGCAAGTTTGGCCAGGGTATCAATTTCGGCAGGTGTAAGTATAGCGGCTATGAGCAGGATAATATCGGCGCCTAATGACTTGGCCTCTATCACCTGGTACTCATCTATCATAAAATCCTTGCGCAATACAGGGATGCTGTTTACCGAACGCGCTTTCACCAGATCGGCTTTGCGGCCCATGAAGAAATTACGGTCGGTTAAAACCGAAAGTGCCGAAGCGCCGGCAGCGGCATAATCTGTTGTAACGGCGCTAACCCGCACTTTATCGTTAATAATACCTTTTGAAGGCGATTTACGCTTAAACTCGGCTATGATACCGGTACGTGAGGGATCGAGCAGAAATTCTTTGAATGAATAGGTTTCACGGTGAAAATGATCCGATTCTTCAAGTACGGTATATGATGTACGTTTTTTTGCCGAAGCAACTTCTCTTTTTTTGTTGGCAACTATTTTATCAAGTATCGTCATAGGATCGAAGCACTAATATTTATGTCATTGTGAGGCGCGAAGCAATTGGCCTTACCCAAATCCTCTGAAGGAAAGGACTTTAATGCTTTTAAAGTCTCCACTGCCAGGGAAGAATCAGAGGGGTTAATTGCTTCGTTACTTATAATGACATGATTGTGAGTTTTTGGTTATTAAGTGTATTTTTTAATTAATCTTTATAACATGTGCGTTGCCTGCGGCCCGGGCTTTTCGTTGCAAGTCCTCGCTTTTCCTGCCCCCCAATCCCAACCCGCGCTGTGGGCTTTTCACTGCAATCCCTAACGCGGCCACCGCGCACTATTCGGGGCTTCTGTGTTCCCTCGTTAGGGAATGTTATTTAAAGCGTCATTGCGAGGCACGAAGCAATCCCCTGTTGGCAGAGCCGTCCTGTATAGCTTGGGATTGCTTCGTGCCTCGCAATGACGCTTTGTACATATGATTTTCTGTCCTCGCAGGGTCCTCTGCGAGAGACCCTGCGGGGACGTTATATCAATTTTTCAAAGTTATCATTATTTCATAAAACTAAGCCTTAAGCCAGTTTTGCATCATTTCCTTACCATAATCGGTCAGGATTGATTCGGGGTGAAATTGTACGCCCCTTACATCGTATTGTTTATGCTTAAGCGCCATGATAGAATTATCGGCTTCATCAATAGCGGTAACCTGCAATGAATCGGGCAGGTCATTCCCGCTTACTACCCATGAGTGGTAACGCCCTACTTTAAAGCTATCGGGCAAACCGGCAAATAGTTCTTCATCGCCATTGGTCACTTTTATCGGCGTCGCGATACCGTGCATAGGCTGGTTAAGATTGTACAGGCTTCCGCCAAATACTTCGGCAATCGCCTGCTGACCAAGGCATACCCCAAATATGCTTTTGGTGGGTGCATACTTTGCTATAACATCCAGCAGCAAACCAGCCTCCGAAGGGATGCCCGGCCCTGGCGATAGGATGATCTTATCAAAAGCATCTACATCCTCAATAGCAAACTGATCATTTCTCCAAACCTCACATTCCAGGCCGAGCTCGTTAACCAAATGCACCAGGTTATAGGTAAAGGAATCGTAATTATCTATGATCAGAATGCTTCGCCCCCCCCGCCCCCTAAAGGGGGTGCTTGAAGAGGGTGTATTTATATTTTCGTTCATTGTTATATCTATCTTAAAAAATCTATCAAAATCTAATTTATCCGCTATAATTCCCCCTTTAGGGGGTTAGGGGGCGTTGCCTACAGCTCCTCCGCCAGTTCAAAAGCCCTTCTCAAAGCCGAGATCTTGGTATCAACCTCCCTTAGCTCACTTTCGGGGATCGACCCGGCGACTATGCCCGCGCCTGCCTGGTAATGCAACGTATTGTTCTTGCTCAAAAACGAGCGGATCATGATGGCATGGTTAAAATCTCCGTTAAAACCCAGGAAACCTATAGCACCGCTATAAAAGCTGCGTTTTATATTTTCGTTTTCATCGATGATCTCCATGGCACGGTATTTTGGAGCGCCGCTCAGCGTGCCCGCCGGGTAAGTATCAGCTACAACTTTAAAGGCCGATACACCGGGCTTCAGTTTTCCGCTTACGTGTGATACCAAATGGATCAGGTGCGAGTAATACTGAACCTCTTTAAATGCCTTCACGGTTACATTTTCACAATGACGGCTCAGGTCGTTACGGGCCAGGTCAACCAGCATTACGTGTTCTGCCGATTCTTTTGGGTCGTTCTCGAGGTTGCGGGCCAGCTCGGCATCGCGCTCATCATCACCGCTGCGTTTAAATGTTCCGGCTATCGGGAATATGTTAGCCACATTATTTTTTATGGTGATCTGCGCCTCGGGCGATGAGCCAAAGATCCTGAAATCGCCAAAATCAAAATAGAAGAGGTATGGTGACGGGTTGATAGAACGCAGGGCACGATAAACGTTAAACTCATCGCCCAGGAAAGTACGGGAGAAAGCCCTTGAAGGCACTATCTGGAAAACATCGCCCCGGTAAATGTGCTGCTTCATTTTCTCCACTATGGCAATGAACTCATCGCCGGTAAGGTTCGATTTTTCATCACCATTGCTTTTAAAGCTATACTCGGGGAAGTTTTTGTTTTTGATGAGGTATTCCAGTTTTTCGATACCGCCATTGGTTGGTGCACCTTCGGGCTGATTATGAAATATGTAAAGTTCATTTTTAAAGTGGTCGATAGCGATGATGTACCTGTAAATATGGTACTGCATCACCGGGATCTGGCGTGTAGCATCATCGCTTTGCTTTAGTTTAATGGTTTCATAATGTTCAACGGCCTCGTGGGTAAAGTAACCAAACAAGCCATTGGTGATCATTTTTAGCGGCAGCGAGTCGGTTTCAAAGCTACCGGTAAAATTGTTAAGCTGTTCAATCAAATCAAACGTACCAGCCTCATGTACTTCCTGGCTGCCATCGGGATATTGTTTTTTGAGGGTACCGTTATTGAGCACAATACCGCTGAGCGGTTCGCAGCAAATGTAGCTGGTGCTGTTTTCTCGGCTGTGATAATCGGAGCTTTCCAGCAGCAGTGAGTTAGGGAATACATCGCGCAGGCGAAGGTAAATGCTCACTGGTGTAGTGGTGTCGGCCAGCAGCTTTTTATAAGTTGTAGTAATTTTAAATGTGCTCATGTTTATTTTTCAAATATCTTAAAACAAAAAAACCCGGCGAATTGGGGTCGCCGGGTTTCCTATTTAGGTTCACAATTGATTAGGTTGTCTCTGATCAAAAAGCGCAAGCCGGCTGCCAATTTAATTGGTGCCACCAGCTGTTTTTATGTGTGTTTTTAATCATCGCGGTCACAAATTTATAAAGAAATTTGAATTGTCAAATTTTTTGTGAAATTATTTATTTGCTAAATCCTATTAGCTACGTAGAATTACTGTGGAATAAGCATAATACCTACCGAAATAAGTACAATCCCTATTAAATAGAAGATAGCGATGGCTTTATGCTTACCTTCGGGCAGTGCTGCTTTCTTTGATTTGCTGTGCCCGATAGTAATCAAAACAATGGCAATAAGCATAATTACCCAATGCTCAACCGTGAAATAGCGGGTAACAGGGTTTTTCATGGTCTCTTTGCTAAACTGCACCATCGGACTGATAAAAAACAGGATGATGCCCAGCAAAAATTGTGTATGTACCGAGATCATGGCAAACAGGTTAAGCTTACGGTTGCCCTCGCCATATGGTCTTTTACCCAACCAGCCCATAAGGGCACGTACAAGGGCCAGCAATACCAGTACAATAACAATGTACCTGAAACCGGAATGAAATTCCTTAAAAAAGCTATAAAGTGTCATACATCAAAATTTGCCGTGAATATACACATATAGGTCATTGAAGTCATTAGGTCATTGTGTCATTTTTTTGCAGACATAACTGCCGTTAATAAAAAAATGTCATTGCGAGGAGCGGCATGGGTAAAGAGCATCCGGGGCGACGTGGCAATCTCGTAGCCATACATATCGAACTGGCATTGGCTACGAGATTGCCACGCTACGCTCGCAATGACATTTTTTATAATTTATCCCATAAACAAAAAAAGCGATGAGCCTAAACCCATCGCTTTTCAAAATCCGAAATCGAAAATCCAATATCCGAAATTATATCAACAGCCTTACCGGCTCTTCTAATAATTGTTTTAATGTTTGCAGGAAGGCGGCAGCTGTAGCACCATCAACCACGCGGTGGTCGGCGCTCAGGGTAACCTTCATGATGTTGCCAGGGACTACCGCACCATTTTTAACAACCGGAACAGCCTGAATACCGCTTACAGCAAGGATACATGCGTTTGGTGTGTTAATGATGGCCGTAAACTCGTCAACGCCAAACATACCAAGGTTTGAAATGGTGAAGGTTGAACCCTCCATTTCGTTTGGCTGTAGTTTTTTAGATTTTGCTTTGCCTGCAAACTCTTTCACTTCAACCGATATGTGACTTAATGATTTACCATCGGCAAATTTGATAACCGGTACCAATAAACCTTCGTCAACAGCAACGGCAACGCCAACGTGAACGTGCTCGTTAGTGCGGATCTTATCACCCAGGAATGATGAGTTGATAGCAGGATGCTGCCTTAAGGCAACAGCGCAGGCTTTAACAACAAAATCATTAAATGAAATTTTAACCGGAGCGATCTCGTTCATACGGGTACGGGCCACAATAGCCTGATCCATATCAATGCTCATGGTCACATAGAAATGCGGAGCAGTAAACAAGCTTTCGCTTAAGCGGCGGCTGATAGCTTTACGCATTTGAGTAACCGGCCTTTCGCTGAATTTCTCTTCGCCCGTAAAGGTTGGCAATACGATAGGTGCTTTTGCAGCAGCAGCCGGAGCGGCAGCAGGTGCAGCTTCAGTAACAGGAGCCGCAGCCGGTTTGGCCGACGGTGTATATTCTTCCACATCCTTTTTGATGATGCGGCCGCCTTCAGCGCTGCCTTTTACATCATTAAGGTTGATACCTTTATCTTTAGCTATTTTACGTGCCAGCGGAGATGCTTTTACGCGGCTATCATCATCAGATGAGCTTTCAGTTGTGGCAGCAGTTGCAGAAGCAGTAGCTTCAGTTTTCGCTTCGGCGCCAGGTGCAGCTTCAGCAGCGGCGGGGGCCGAACCACCATCCTGCAATAACGGGGTGATGTCGGTACCTTCTTTACCTACTATGGCAATGATATCATTTACTTTAGCAGCTTCACCTTCTTTAACACCTATATATAACAAGGTACCGGCTTCGTAACCCACAACTTCCATGGTAGCCTTATCGGTTGCCACATCAGCCAGTGAATCATCTGCTTTTACTTTATCGCCAACTTTAAAGTTCCATTTTTCAATGGTACCTTCGGTCATGGTGTCGCTCAATAATGGCATGCGGATAACCGTAGCCGGAATGCTTGATAAATCAACCTTAGGTGCGGCTGGTGCCGGAGTAGCGGCAGGTGCTTTGTCGGCAGCGGGTGCCGCTTCCTTAACAGGCTCTGCGGCAGCGCCACTGCCAGCCTGGTCAAGTAAAGACTTATAATCTTCACCTTCTTTACCTAAAATGGCAATTACAGAATCAACCGGGGCGGCAGCACCTTCCTGTATACCTATATACAGCAATGTACCATCCTGGTACGATTCAAAATCCATGGTAGCTTTATCAGTTTCAATCTCGGCCAGTACATCGCCCGATTTAACCTTGTCGCCAACTTTTTTATGCCATTTCGCCAATACCCCTTCGGTCATGGTATCGCTCATTTTAGGCATTTTTACTACTTCGGCCATATATTAATAGTATTATAAATTCAGTATAAATATAGTTAGTTCTTATCGTGAAGTTTAAAGTCTGAAGTTTTTAGCCTGAAGTCTTTTTTTTTGACCGCAAAGACTATAGGCTTTCGACTTAGTACTTTCGACTTAAAACTTAGTCCCTTATATAAGGGTAATCTTCTTGAACGTAAACATCTGTATATAATTCAGATGCATCCGGCCATGGTGATTCTTCAGCAAACTTCACAGCTTCGTCAACAATAGCTTTGATCTTAGCGTCCATTTCGTCAAACCATGCTTCATCAGCATATTTTTCGGCAAGGATAGTTTGTTTGGTAGCCTCAAGAGGGTCTTTCGCTTTATAGCTTTCCAACTCCTCTTTAGTACGATACTTTTGCGGATCGGACATGGAGTGACCTTTATAGCGGTAAGTACGCATTTCAAGGAAGGTTGGGCCTTCGCCTGCACGCGCGCGCTGAACAGCTTCGTCCATTGCTACGTGTACCGCAGCAGGGTCCATACCATCAACCGGCGATGAAGGGATACCATAAGGCAGGCCTAATTTATAAATATCAGTCTGCGCGGTTGTACGCTCAACAGAAGTACCCATGGCATAACCATTGTTTTCGCAAACAAAAATTACAGGCAGTTTCCAAAGCGCAGCCATATTAAAGGTTTCGGTAAGCGCGCCCTGGCGTACGGCACCATCACCCATATAGGCAATGTTCACAAACTCGGTACCTTTATATTTTTCGGCAAAAGCAATCCCGGCACCCAGCGGTACCTGGCCGCCCACAATGCCGTGACCACCATAAAAATGTTTTTCTTTATCAAACATGTGCATAGAACCACCTTTACCTTTTGAGCATCCGGTAGCTTTACCATACATTTCGGCCATAATGGCGTTTGGAGTTACACCTTTAGCAAGTGCATGAGCATGATCACGATATGCGGTGATCATACTGTCTTCAGGTTTAATTACAGACATGGCTCCGGCCAAAACAGCCTCCTGCCCAATATATAAGTGGCAAAAGCCCCTGATCTTTTGTTGTCCGTATAACTGTCCTGTTTTTTCTTCGAACCTGCGCATCAATAGCATCTGTTCGTACCACATCAGGTAGGTGTCCTTGTTTATTTCGATTGAACTCATGTATTAAACAACCTTTTTGGAGTAAAGCGCAAATCTAATTATATCCTGCAAAATATCGAAACCTCAAGCAAATTGTTGCAAAATTTTATTTGGTGGCCTTAAAGTGTGTTTAAACACAACAAACCGGCTGTTTATAAGTTTGGCATGCCCCATTGGGTTAAAATAGAACTTAAAAAAACACACCAGGAGGCAATAAATTATCGTTTTGCGAAGTTTTAGAAGGGTTGTTTTTCGCAAAAGACTAAAAAAAGCCTTTAAATAATTACAACCAAATTACATTAATACACGTACAAAAGCCTGTTTATTAAAAGGATGTGTAATAAAAAGCACTTTTTTATATTTTTTGAAAAATAAGCTGCATTTATTTGCAATTTTAAAAAATATAAATAGTTTTGTAGAGCACGATAGACATAGTGTCTGATTTAATAAACAATTTGTTGTCCTAACTCAACAAACAAACTGATTAAATGAAGAAATTTGCCCTGGCTATTGCCTTACTTTTCAGCGTCGTAGCTTCACAAGCTCAAACCAAAAGTGCCCAAAGCACCAGTGATGATAACAAAGACGACCAAGAAAGTTTAGGTAAAGCATACTTTTCCCAAATTATGGGAGTTGCTTTATCTGCTACCTCAAACATGAAACTCTTTCACTTTGTTTACGATTGGATTGGTACCCCTTACCATTTTGGCGGAAGCTCAAGAAGAGGCATTGACTGCTCAGCCTTCACCAAAGAATTGTACAGCGAAGTTTTTAACCTCGATATAAAACGTAACTCACGCGATATTTTCAGCATGGTTAACCCTGTTGGTAAGGATGAGTTAAAAGAAGGCGATTTGGTTTTCTTTAAGATCCACAGCCGCAGCATTTCACATGTAGGTATTTATTTAGGTAATAATAAATTTGCTCATGCCTCGTCAAGGGGTGTAGCCATCAGTAGCCTTGACGATGCTTACTACAGCCGTTTCTTTTATAAAGGCGGCAGGTTGTTAGCTTCATTTAAGGATGAGTTTAAAGGCTCGGCATCGACGGGTAGCAACGATATGGGCGACGACGTAGACGAAAGCAAGAACTAAACGATTTTGAAATAAATAAACTAATTTGGTCCCTTCATCCTGATGAGGGGATTTTTTTTATAATGAAATTTTTATTGCTTACGGCAGCCTGCCTGGCGCTGTTTTTACAGGCGTGTAACCATCCGCCAAATAAAAAACAAATCCTGGCCCCTGCACCTAAACCCGATACTACCGCTACAACAACCGCAGCCGTTGTTCAGCCTGATTCATCTATATCCATTGCCGCTGTTGGCGATATGATGCTCGGAACATCGTACCCTAATAATTACACCCTCCCACCCGACAGTGCGAAAAACAGTTTTAATGTAATAGCCAACGAACTAAGAAACGCCGACGTAACCTTTGGCAATCTTGAAGGCAGTTTGCTTGACGGAGGGAACCCCGCCCATTATAAACTGCATCAACGAAGTAAGGCTTACCTTTTCAGGATGCCTACAGCCTATGCAGGCGTTTTTAAAGACGCCGGTTTTAACTTGCTAAGCCTGGCCAATAACCATATAGGCGATTTTGGCGATACAGGCCGGATGAGTACCACTCACGTGCTTGATAGCATAGGGATTAATTATGGCGGATTGCTTAGCCACCCCTCCACAGTGTTCGAACGTAACGGTGTTAAATATGGCTTTTGCGCTTTTGCCCCCAATGCCAATACCCTGCCTATTCTCGACCTAAAGAACGCAACCCGCATCATAAGCCAACTGAAACAGCAATGTGATATTCTCATTGTATCATTTCATGGTGGCGGCGAGGGTGTAGCTTATGAACATATTCCTTTTGCAATGGAATCATTCATCAGCGAAAAGCGTGGCGATGTAAATGCCTTTGCCCATAATGCTATTGATGCCGGTGCGGATATTGTATTGGGCAATGGCCCGCACGTGAGCCGCGCAATGGAGGTTTATAAAAACCGACTGATCGCTTACAGTCTCGGTAACTTTTGTACTTATAAATCAGTAAGCGTGGCAGGGGTTTGTGGTCTGGCGCCATTATTAAAAGTAAAGCTGAACAAAAAGGGGGAGTTTTTAAATGGGCACATCATATCCCTAAGGCAAGCGCATGATAAAGGGCTTGAGCTTGATTCTCTTAACCATGCTGCCATCCGGATCAGGGAACTTACAGAAGCTGATTTCCCAAATGCGGGATTACTTATATCCGACACCGGCGAGATCAGCCTCAATCCGGCTATTCAGAGCGAGAATTTATAAATAGATACCAGGGCAGGAATTAAACGCCGGATCTACTCACCCCGGCTTCACTACGCTCGTCACCCCTCTCTGCTGCGCAAAGAGGGGATTTTAATTTCTTCCACCCCTCTTTGCGGCACAGCCGGAGAGAGGGGTGGTCCAGCGAAGCGTAGACCGGGTGAGTAAACTATGCAATTTGCAGCTAATGTGCACATTTAAGCCGCTTCATCCTTAGTATTCCGCACCAGGCTGATACCCGTTGTAAAAAATATTAATGAGATAATACCTATAACCACCATGGTGGTTATTTGCGCGCTATGGTTTATGATAGCTACACCGGTATAAATAAGGCCAACTATACCAAGCACGCTCAATATAGCTCCAAAAGTTCGTTTTAAGTTCATGACAGGTGTGTTGTTTTTTATAAGCATTTTTTAAAAAACAAATAACACACCAATAATTAATGCTACTTTTATTTTAAACATAATAAACCAAACCATGCCCGAATCATTTGGATCATTGATAACAATCATCATTTTTGTTGTTATCCTTATTACTATTTTTACCTCGTTTGTGTCTGTAAAACAGGGCACTATAGTAGTTATCACCGTATTTGGCAAATACCGCCGCATCCTAACCCCGGGGCTTAATTTCAAGATCCCTTTTATCGAAAACATTTACTCCAAAATCTCTATCCAAAACCGCTCGGTTGAGCTGGAGTTCCAGGCGGTAACTTACGACCAGGCTAATGTGTATTTTAAGGCCATGCTGCTGTACTCGGTATTGGACCAGCAGGAAGAAACCATCAAAAACGTAGCTTTTAAATTTGTTGACGAACGTAACCTGATGCAGGCGCTTATCCGTACGGTTGAAGGCTCCATCCGTGCTTTTGTAGCCACCAAACGCCAGAGCGAGGTACTGATATTACGCCGCGATATTGTGGAACACGTAAAAGAGCAACTGGATGTGATACTGGAAGGCTGGGGCTACCACCTGCAGGACCTCCAGTTAAACGATATTACTTTTGACGATGTGATCATGAAATCAATGAGCCAGGTGGTGGCATCCAACAACCTGAAGGCCGCTGCCGAAAACGAAGGCCAGGCCCTGCTCATCACTAAAACCAAAGCCGCCGAGGCCGAGGGTAACGCCATCAAAATTTCGGCCCAGGCCGAGCGTGAGGCAGCTCAATTACGAGGCCAGGGTATTGCGCTGTTCCGCGAGGAAGTTGCCCGCGGTATGACTGTAGCCGCTAAAGAAATGGCCGAAGCCAACATGGATACCTCGGTGATTTTGTTCACCATGTGGACAGAATCCATCAAACACTTTTCCGAAAACTCAAAAGGGAATGTTATTTTCCTGGATGGCTCAACCGATCAGATGCAACATACGTTAAAAGAAATGATGGCCTTAAACCTTTTACATACCGACAACGTCAAAAAGTAAAAGTTTGAAACCGCCAGTTTTTTAAATGAAAAGAAATATAGTGAAAGTGATAGGCCCTGCGGCCATGTGTGTTTTAATGATGATCGCGCCTGCTTCGGCACAGTCATTTCACCAGCTAACTGCCAATGATTTTTGGGGAACGCCGCGGGCTAATGCCGGCGGCGTTGTAGCTTATACCAATTGCACCATCGATTACCGGTACCAGGCCCGACGCGAAGGCAGGGGTTACCGGCTTAATTTTAACATCAGGCTCATCCTTAACAACAATAAATCATGGCTTGATAAAAGCCGGGTTAATACGCCGCAGCAACTCAGCGAAATACTGAAACATGAGCAGGGCCATTACACCATTGCGTTTTTAGAGCAGCAGGAGCTGTTACGTATAGTAAGCAATACCCGTTTCAGCAATAATTACAACTACGAAGCCATGGCCATCTTTAACCGTATCGACGCCAAGTACAAACAGCTCAATGCCGATTATGATGAGGACACGGCTCACATGACCGACCGCAAGCAACAGCACAGCTGGGACGTGTATTTTCAGCAGAAGCTTAAGTTTTTGCCGGGGGATACGGAGAGTTGAACAATGTTTTTTAAGCTCCTTTCGCTGCCGCAAGCGTTCTCGCTTGTGGCCCGCGTTTAAGTCTGCAACTTGACAAACCGCCTGCATAACTCAGCATGATGCCAATCTTGCGCTTCGTTTGCAACGAGCGCTTAATATGGTTTGGCGATTGTATCGCCCGTGCGTTATAAACGCAAACCCAGTTACGCACTCGTTAAAAACGAGCGCGAGTTAATACGGAACACCGGAGTTGTGTACGTCTGGCACACTAAAAACTGTTTATTTGATTTCTACAAACCGTCTGCACCTCTGGTGCAACCTGTCAATCCCTTAACTTAATAACATCGCGCTTGCGGTAGCATTTGAGTTTAGCGACACTCAAACCTGCCACAACAATTGCAGCAAGCCAGCAACCCGCCTATATTTGCTTTCATCACCATGACGGAGCAATCACCAAATATTCACCGTAAAATTATCCATATTGATATGGATGCTTTTTACGCGTCGGTTGAGCAGCGGGATTTTCCGGAGTACCGGGGTAAACCGTTGGTAGTGGGCGGTTTGCCCGAAGGTCGGGGAGGTGTGGTGGCCACCGCCAGTTACGAGGCCAGGAAGTTTGGCATCCGGTCGGCCATGTCATCGAAAAAGGCACTACAGCTTTGTCCGCATGCATTATTTGTACGGCCAAGGTTTAATGTATACCGCGAGGTATCACAGCATATCCGGGAGATCTTTAGCCGTTATACCGACCTGATAGAACCGCTCTCTTTAGATGAAGCTTTCCTGGATGTAACCAACGACAAGCAAGACATCGGCTCGGCAATTGAAATAGCCAAACTCATTAAGCAGGCTATTAAAGACGAACTGCAACTTACCGCATCGGCAGGAGTGTCTATCAATAAATTTGTAGCCAAAATAGCATCTGATATTAATAAGCCAGATGGCCTAAAGTTTATCGGGCCATCAAGCATCGAAAACTTTATGGAGCAGCTGCCTGTCGAAAAATTCTTTGGTGTAGGTAAGGTGACCGCTCAAAAAATGAAACAGCTGGGCCTGCACACAGGGGCCGACCTGAAACGACTGGAGGAAAGTGACCTTGTAAAACACTTTGGCAAGGTTGGCAGGTTTTACTACCAGATAGTACGCGGGATTGACAACCGCGAAGTGCAACCCCATCGCGAAACTAAATCACTGGGTGCCGAAGATACTTTCGCCTATGACCTGACAACTCTTGAGGAAATGGAGGCTGAGCTTGATAAGATAGCGGTCACCGTTCATAACCGGCTGCTCAAATATGAACTCAAAGGTCGTACCATCACGCTCAAAGTAAAATACCACGATTTTAAACAGATCACCCGCAATCAATCCTTCCCCACACCGGTAAACGATCTGGAAACAATCAGCCATACGGCCAAACAATTGATGGCTGCCACGGGTGTTGATGATGTAAAAGTGCGGCTGTTGGGCATTTCGCTTTCAAACTTTGGCGAATTGCCGGTTAAGCAGCGGGATGATAAAGAGCTTGGGCCGGGAGATCAGTTGGAATTGGAGTTGTAAGTCACTCCCCAAGGCCGTTTCCTCACGGCTTATCGGCCGCTTTACTTAAATTCATGTCATTGCGAGGAGGAACGACGAAGCAATCGCATGCTGTGCATGGCCGCTCTGCTTCCGTGCGATTGCCACGCTATGCTCGCAATGACATGATTATTATCGTCAAATGATGATGCTTAATTCACCATCCTCCCCGCAACATCCACCGACCGTGCAAAAGGATTAAAAAACCTGTTGGCCAGTATAGCAAATTCAAGACGGGTTACCGGCCGTTTCATATCAAAAGCAGAACTGAATTTATATTGATCTTTCCAGGCCTTTTGCATGGCAATCTCCAAAGTATGCGGATCGGTTAGCGTAGTTTCGCTGATAAACGATAATAGGTTTCCTACCGTGAATACCGGGCCGGGCTTCTCTTTATTAAACCATAAAAAGCCCCGGGTATAAATCTCTTCCAGTGTTGGTTTGATTTCGGCTGTGGCAACTAAGGAATCAGGCTGAAATAACAAACGCGCGGTATTGCCATCTGCTTTTTGTACACCTTTTAGTAACCCTGAAGCACCTATCTGTTGCATGGCCCGGAAATACGGGTCGGCTGGTTTAATATCGGCAAAGGGCATGATCCAGGCTTTAAAATCCAGCAGTTCGCCCTGGATTATCCGTACATTTAAGTTTTGGGTGGTGGTTTTAAAAAAGGCGCAATAGGCTGCGGTTGCACCGGCACCCTGCCCAATAGCCATTTGTACCGAGGGGTACATGGTGCTGGCATTTACCAAATGCGTTACCGACATGGCTTTTTCCGTTACCAGTAAATTATCCAGATCTTTCAATACGATAGCTCCTAACGGCACTCCATAAGCAGGGAAAGGCGGGTAAATAACTTTCGGAGCATTGGCATCTGTATAATGCTGGCCCGGGGAAGCATCGCCAACGGCAATGGCTGTACGGTAAAGCTTTGATTCGCGGTCGTAAGGTTTGTACACATCATCCAGCACCATCCTCACCAAACCTTTCGCCGCGCGACCGGCTTCGCGCAAATATGGGAGATATGGCAAATGATCGGGTGTAGTAAAGCCTTCGTCCAACCCGAGGTTCTTATAGCCCAGTTCGGTTTGCAGATAGTAGATCAAACCTAAAGTATGCAAGCGTGCTTTGGCATAAAAAGCTTCCCGGTTTTCCGGCTTTAAATTATCAGGGGTAACAGGGAATTGGTTTCCGCATTCGGCCCATTTGATCATGTATTTATCGTTGGGCAGCTTGCCATCATTGAGCATTTGCTTAAGATCCTTTCCTTTTAGACAGGCGTAAGCAGAGGCATCATAGCCATCGGGCCTGGCAATCGTCTTATCTGCCGCGGCACCAAAATCTTTCAAAATAGCAATCCAGCTAAGGTCCTGCAACTGTGCCGATTCATTATCAGGCGCAAGGGCCTCGTTAGTTTGCTTTTTACCCTCAAAACCATAAACGTAGGTTTCGCCTGCTTTGGCGGCCACATCGCCGGTTTCGGTAGCATCAATAACTACTTTAGCTTTTACGGTAGCGGTTTTCCCGTCGAGGCTGATAGTTACATCCCAGCCGGTGCCATCTTTTTTAATAGCTGTAAATGGGGTATTTAGTTTTACAGTGAGGTTTTTTACCGTATCGGTTATTTTTTTGAGGATAGCGGCCCCGGTATATGGTTCAAATCTTAGCGTAGCATTGTAAGCCGTATCATAACCCGGGGTTTTGCTGTAAAAATCACGCACCCTGCGCCTGAACTCGTCCCAGATGCCTGTTGGTAAATTGCGGTTACCTTCAATTATACACATCCCGCCAGCCGTCATGCTGCCGCCAAGCCAGGGGCCTTGATCAACCAGCATGGTTTTTAGTTTGCTTCGTGCACCCTGTATGGCGGCGGATGTTCCGCTTGCACTTCCGCCTACAACTAATATATCGGTTTTAATGGTTTGCGCAAAGGATAGCGTACAGTTAAAAACTAAAAGTACCGCCAGTAACTTTTTTATCATTAGTTAAATTAACAATCTACAGAACGCTAAAATAGGTCAAAAGCTTGTGGTAGTATAAAATAATACCTAATTTAAATTTTTTTAACATTTATGATGACAGACGAACAAATGAAATACCCTATCGGGAAGTTTGCGCCCCCGGCTTCTTACACTACCGAAGATATGCGCGGCTGGATTGAAGATATTGCTACCCTGCCGGGGAAGCTGCGTCATGCAATTGCCGGCCTTAATTACCAGGAACTGGATACGCCATACCGCACCGGCGGCTGGACACTGCGCCAGGTGATTCACCATTTGGCCGATAGCCACATGAATTCCATTACCCGCTTTAAGCTTGCCCTCACTGAAAATAACCCAACTATAAAGCCATATGAAGAGGCCGACTGGGCGCTACTACCAGATTATCGCCTGCCGGTTGAGCCATCATTAAAAATGCTGGAAGGCATCCATCAGCATTTTGTAGCCCTGTTTGAAAGTTTCACCGAAAACGAATGGGCACGCACATTTGTTCACCCGGCCTCGGGCGAAACGATATCGCTGAAAAAAGGACTGGCCCTGTACGCATGGCATAGCAACCACCATTTGGCACATGTAACCGAAACGGTGAAGAAATTTGCGAAGGTTTGATTTGAGGTGAAAGGATAAAAGTAAAAGGCGAAAGGTGTGTTTTACAGGAATAAAGTTTATGTTCCCTCAGGGTCTCTCAAAGAGGACCCTGAGGCCCGCCGCCCTTTAAACATCTAACGGGATACCTGACCAGCGAATCTGCATGGCGTATACATCAGGATCCTCTGCGAGAGACCCTGATGGGACGTTAAGTAATTATAACAGGTCAATTACTTTTTATTACCAGCCTCTATGAGTAAAAAAGGCTCAAATAACATTTATTTTATAATTTCGTTCAACAAGATATGTATAGGTGTAAATTACAAATAGAGGGTAATAACAGAAAGTTATCCAATGAGGACGGGATCAACATAAAAGACCTCACCGAATTGCTGTCTAAACTTATAAGGTGTTTAGGGGATAAGGCGGCTACGTTTACACTTATAGATATTGAAAACTCATCGTACAGCCCGACCTTGGATACCGATGATGAAGTAGGTGTCGATAAGTTTAACGAGATACACGAAGCCGTTGGTGACAATAATTTCAAAAGGTTGCCCAAATACGAAAAAGATTACGCTATAGCACTGAATAAACTTCTTTTTGAAAAAGGATTGCATATCACCGTATCAAATACAAGGGACGAAAGAAAAATTAAATTAAGTAGCCTAACAAAAAAAGAAGATAAAAATTATTATTATTCTATAACAAGTATTACAGGGCAGGTACAGGCTCTATATGGCAAGGTAGAGGCAAACCCGCATGTATTTGTACGCACTTCTAACGGCTTTGAATACAGTATTTATGTAACACGAGAACAAGAATTACAACTAAGCAAGTTTTATAAGAATGCAAACATTCGATTTAGGATAAGAAGCAGAATAGAGATCGCCAATGGCGAAGCCACGCAATCTAACTTGCTTGATTTTACGCTATTAAATGATAAATTTTATAATACAGTACAAAACGTAAAAAAAGAATATGGTGATATTTTTGACCATATTGAAGATTCCGCACAATTGCTGCAAAACCTTAGAAATAATTAATGGCTACGAAGTCGATAACTAAACTTTATAACATTTTCGTCGATACAGGTGTATTTATAGATCGACTTCGAGTTGATTTGACCACAGCATCACCTGACGTTGAGAAACGTATAAATCAAACGAATATGTTTTTCGATCTTATAGACGAAATTCAACATAAGATAACTTTTCAAACTACTTCAATAAATGTCGCGGAGTTATTCCACTGCGGAAACAAACACAAAGAAACTGCATCAGCATTGGTTTCGGTATGCGGTGCTACTGACTTAGAAATAATAGCCTTTGACGCTGATGCCGCCGCTTATCATAACTCATGGTTGGAGAGGTATTTGGGCAACACTACGATAAAGGAACTAAAAGCATCTGTTAATTATCCAACTGGCGGTAATTTAGCCAATGTAGAGGACAGAATTAGAAAAGATATGTTAATCTGTTCTGTGGCAAAAATGTATAAAGCCGATATTGTGTTGACCAATGATAGCGGCTTTGCAACATTATGCAATAAAATAGAATTACCCGTTCATTGTTTTACCGGCGACCCAGCGGACTTTACCACAAGTCATGATGGTAAAAAAATATACGATTTTGCTAAATAAAAAACGGTAGGCTTTTGTACCTACCGTTTACAAAGTCAAAGGAGGCTCTATCCGTTGAGCTACAGTCCCAATTAGATATTTGCAGTTAGTGGGACTGGCAGGAATCGAACCCGCATCTCTGCCTAATTCTTAAATATTTTTACTAAAGCAAATATATGCTACAACACTCTCGTTTGTCAAGTGTGACGCAAAATTTATTTTATCTTTGTCCCAAGTTGTATATTCATTTGCAGTAAAAACCAGTGGCGCAGCCCGACAGCCGAGGCTTTATTCAGGAACCTTCCTTTGCACAAAGCTTCATCGGCAGGTACCAGTTATAAGGCGCGGGTAAGGGTGAATCAAAAAATGATTGACCGGGCTGATGTAATCTTCGTGATGGAGCAAAAGCATAAGGAAATATTGAAACAACGCTTCAGCATAACCGGCAAGCAGCTGATTGGTCTTCTAAGAAACGAGCTAAACGAATATCTTTTAATCAATCGATTCAAAGGTTAACAGCGAATGCTGACCTGCGGTATGCAGGTCCCGCCATACCTGGTTAATTTCCGTATCGGGGTTGGCGGCAGATAAACCACAGTAGGTATAAAGCCTATCCACACTTTCGCGCGAAACTTTGGCCAGCTTCCGGCTCATTAAACTTACTTCCTGCAAGCCGTTATTATCGGCCGACTCAAAGTTGTTCCATGAGTTATCAACAGCCCGGTAAAATTCGGCGCGGATCGCATTGAGTAAGATGGTTTGATCGGCCAATAATTGTTTAATGTATCCTTTTTGAGGGTTGGTTAAACGCGGATTTTTCATCCGTTCATCAAACGCCGGTCCGCAGAGGTCAAGAAAATGAACCGCCAGGCCCGAAAGGTTCGCTGCTAAAGTTGCTTCAGCTAATTGCAGAAAGGGGTAGCGGTATAAAGGTTCATTTACAACCGTATATTGCGGATCGATCTTAAAACAGCGGTTTTTATCAACATAAATGTCTTTTACTTCATAAGCATCACTCCCGGTGGCCATCATACCAACATATTTCCAGGCCGGGAAAACATGTACATCTTTTTTATCAAAAATAAAAGGTAATATCAGTGGCTCGCCCTCATCATTCAAAACGGTTTGCTCCTCATTTTTAATGATGCAATTTGCAGTGATATGGGTTGCATGATGCGCACCGCTGGCATATTTCCAGGTACCGTTGATGATATAGCCATCTCCGCTAATGGTAGCTGTACCTGTTGATGCGCCGCTACCTGCCAGGCATAATTGCGGATTGGTCATGACCTCTGCAGCTAAAGCCGGATCCAGGAATCCGCCAAACCAACCTGCACCTGCACAAAGGGTTACTACCCAGCCGAGGCTGCCATTGGCCCAGGCCAAACTTTCTTCCAGTCGTACCATTTGCGGCAACGCCAATTGCAGACCGGAATAAGCCTGCGGCACTAAAAATTTAAACCAACCCCGCTCATAAATAAGCTCCAGCTGGCCGGGCTGCAACTTGCCGGCCTGTTCGGCTGCAGGAGCATCTTTCCGGATGATATCAACCCATTCGGGTTTTAAATTTTTTGATGGATGCATTTTTTATTTAGCTTAAAGCTGAAAGCAAAAGGCTTAAAGCGTAACAGACAATACTCAATTTACCATCAGGATAACAAAAGATACTGACAGTATTTTGTCAGTGTTCAATTTTTGAAAAACGGGTGTTCAACGTTTCGGCCCCTTAAAAACACAAAGTGCTGATTACCAGAACCAAGGCGTTCAATTTGATTAAAATTGAATTTTAACCAATTCGTAAAGTATTGACTATCAATAATGTTTATTTTTCAAAAAACGCCGGGTGTTTACACTTTTTAAAATTGAACACCTGGTACAACCTGGCCATTGGACATTTTTCCTAACCTCTAATCTCCAACCACCAACCGCTCTGCCTCTACCTGTTTCTTCCACTCAAAATACCCCCATATCGCTATAATAAACAGGAAGATGGTGAGCATGGCAAACAGCGGCAATTTTTTATAAAACTGTAGCGGTACCGCGAAAAAGTTGGAAATGTTCAAAAAAATCCAATTCTCCATTTTACGGCGTGCCAGCAACCACATGCCTGCCCAGGCGGTAGAGGATACCAAAGCATCCCAGCCGGGCACGTTTGACGGTGTAAAATACTTAGCAGGTAGGTTTTTGATCATGTAATAAAATACCACCCAACCCACAATGCTGATCGCCAAACTTATTATCCATTCACTTTTGGTGGAGTAGGTAATTTTTACCGGAGGCTCGTTCCGTTTCTTTACCCAGTAGATCCAACCATAAACACTCATTACAATGTAATAACCGTAAAGTATCGATTCGGCATATAAATGAACTTCCATCAGCAGAAATATAGAGATGGCCGTACCCAATATTCCTGCCGGGTACAACAATATGTTATTTACGCGGGCCAGCAATACCTCGGTAACCCCCAGTGCAACGGCAAGCCATTGCAGCCAGGTGGTTTCCTTTATTTGTTCAATGAATAGGTCGAGCCAATGATTCATATCCTAATCCTCAATTCGTGAAATTCGATCCAATTCGTAAAAATTAGTGCTCATTTAAAATCCTAAACTTAACGAAGCCATAAAGTTTCGCGGCGCCTGCGGGAAGTAATAGTTGTAGTTAATTACATGCCCGCCTTCAATATCCGGGTAGGTAGCACCGTTATTTTCATACTTCTCGCTGAAGATATTATTAACCTGCAGACCAACAGTTATGTTTTTAACCGAGCGAACACTGAAGCTGTACCTCAACCTCACATCGCTCACAAAAAAGCTGTTCAGCAAACGGTTGGCGGCATAAGGATTAGCAGCATTATCAGGCGCAATGCCAAAACCTTCGGGATTACGGTTCATGGTATTATCCAGGTACTGCTTACCAACATATTTGCTGATAAAAGCAATTTCCCCGCCTTTAACAGGGCTGTAACTGATTACGCTTGAACCGGTGAATGACGGCGAATAGGCGATATCTGTTTTGGCAAATGTTTCCTCAACCAGCGAGCCATCATCATAATTAGAGAAAAACTGGTGATAGTTTTTAATCTTGTTAGTGCTGAGGGTTGCGGTAGCGCTCCAGTTTAACTGATCAGTGATTTTCACTTTTCCGCTGAATTCCAAACCCGCGCGGTAGCTGTCCTTTACGTTGGTACGCACCGGGCTACCTACATCATTCAATGACCCGGTTAATACCAACTGATTTTTATATAGCATGTAGAAACCATTCAACTCCCCACTAAAAACAGGTGAGCTGAAGCGGTAGCCGGCCTCAAAATCTTTCAGATTTTCGGATTTCGGCCGGTTTTGCGGAGGCGAGTCGACATAATCATCGCGGTTGGGCTCATGGTTGCCCACCGCAAAGGAGGCATACACATTACTGTGCTCATTAAACTGGTGAGTAACACCAGCTTTAGGATTAAAGAAATTTAACTGTGCTGTTTGCTGGGCATTGTTAAGGTTTTTGTCAATACCGAAGAACGAATAATTTATGTGGCGGTATTGCATGTCGGCATACAACAAAAATTTGTCTACATGCCATTCGGCGCGGCCAAAAATGTTAAAGTCCTTCTTTTTGGCATCATCCCGATAGTATTGATAGTTAGGACCAACGCCTATGCTTTCTTCGGCAGAAATAATATTACCATAATGCGCACCTTTATATTCGTTATAGGCGCCGCCAAGGTTGAAGTTCAGTTTGGTAGTAGGCTGATATTTTAAGGCATAAGTAACACCATAAAAATCATTATTAAGCCAAAGCCTGCGAACAAGATTAGTGGTTGAAATGGTATCGGTACCATAAATAACAGGTGATAAACCATAATTACTCACAGCATCACCTTTCCTGTACTCTTCGTAATAACCCTCGCCATGAGTATAATGCAGGGCCCCGCTGAACGACAGTTTATCCGAAAACTTTTTATCATATAGTAACTGGTAATGGTTTTGCAGGTAATCGTCAACCTGGTCTTTATAAAAGGCACCGTTACCCATATCTCCCAGTTCGTTATAAGTACGGTTATCCGGGCGGGTATCATCGCCTATTACATAATCGGCTACACCGTTCCAGGCCTGGTAAGTACGCTCATGGCCCGAGAACACGTTTAATCTTAAAGTACTGTTATCACCATAATAAGCACCGCTTACAAAAAAGGATTTTAACCGGGCTGATGCACGGGCGATATACCCGTCGGAACGGATACGCGATAACCTGCCGTCGATACTGAACCTGCCGCCAAGCAGACCAGTCCCTACGCTTACGGTGTTTTTTAGTGAACCGTATGAACCTGCCGAGTTATCGAGCTGAGCATAAGCGGTATCCCTGCGGGTAGCGGTTTGTACGTTGATACTACCACCAAAGGCACCTGCTCCATTGGTTGAGGTACCCACACCACGCTGGATTTGCAGGGTGTTGATAGATGATGCGAAATCGGGCAGATCGACAAAATATGCGCCCTGGCTTTCCGCGTCATTTAAAGGAATGCCGTTAACCGTTACGTTAATGCGCGATGCGTCTGACCCGCGGATGCGGATCCCCGTATAACCTATACCTGTACCTGCATCAGAGTTGATCACTACCGATGGCGTTTGGTTAAGCAGATAAGGCAAGTCCTGGCCAAAGTTGTTTTTTTCGAGATCTTTTTTACTGAGGTTAGTAAAAGCCGTCGGCGAGTTTTTGCCTGCGCGGGTAGCGGTTACAGTAACCTCATCAGCAGTAAATGTACTGCCGCCCAATAAAAAGTTGATTGATTGATTAGCAGCAAGCGTAACACTTTTGGTTAAAGGCTGATAGCCGATATAGCTTGCTTTAACGGTATAGTTGCCTTTTTTCAGATCGTTAAAACTATACTTACCTGCAGCGTCGGTAACGGTGCTTTGCTGAGGGTTTAAAATAGTAATAGTTGCGCCGGGCAATACTTCGCCGGATTGATTGGTCACTTTTCCTGAAATCGAAAGCTGGGCCGATGCCATAACAGGCAACAACAGGGCCATAACAGCCACAAATAAATTTTTCAAAATGTTGTAAAACAAAAATTGAGTTAAACCATCTGCGCGCCAGGGTAACGCGGCAGTACACTTAACTTATTTACCTTTATCCCTCCGCCGGCATTATCCGGATCAGGTGTGGGGGAAGTCGTGAGCCGGAAGTCGTTAGTCCAAAGTCGCTTTGACTTAAGGCTTAAAACTTAGTACTTATTGACTTACTCCCTGGGTATGATCTCAGCCCGTCTTTCAGTTTGGTAAAACAATCTGCAGTTTGTTTTGCAACCAAAGCAGGGCACCCCTTGAGAATTATTGAGGCAAAGATAGGTTTTGATTTCGGATTTTGGATGTGGAACTTCGGATTTATAGGATAAGATACTTATTTTCGATAAACCTTAATCACATTATAATAGTAAACAACCCCGGTAGTTATGAAATTTAGCCTGTTAAGTGATACTAATTGGGAAACGAGGGTTGATAAAGTTCTTCATACTCTTTCAGACTTTGGATATACAGAGTTTTTCGAAAAAAGAAATTATGGCACTTCTCTTAATGGGGTTGTAGTAGTTTTCATGTGCAGAGATCCGGAACTTAATTTCAAGCAACGAATCAGGCATTCAAAAAAAGAGAAATTGCTTTATATGGATATAATGCTTGATTACAATGAATTTATCAAGATAGAACACGACGAAAGAGAAAAAATAATCGCGGAACGTCTTGCTTCTGAAACAATTGCAATAATTGCCAAATACAAATTTGATGACTTTGATTTAGAGAGGTTTGCAGCAGATATCAAAAGATGGCTCAAAAGGATAAAGCTATTGAAAAAAAGAATGGGCTATCAAACACCAAAATATCCCGATCCTTTCAATAAAAATTAATGATGGCCTGTTCTTTTCTTACCTTTCTCCTTTTACCTTTCTCCTTTCGCCTCAAAAATGTACTTTTGCAGACTTTTATAAAACATTGTTATGCTTAGAACTCATACCTGCGGCGAATTAAATATCAGCCATTTAGGCCAAACCGTTACTTTATGCGGTTGGGTACAAAAATCGCGCGATTTGGGCGGTACCACTTTCATCGACGTGCGCGACCGTTATGGTTTAACCCAATTGATATTTAACACAGATACAGATGTTACCCTGCGTGAAAAAAGCCGCGGGCTCGGTCGTGAGTTTGTGATCAAAGTTACCGGTGATGTAATTGAACGGGCCAGCAAGAATACCAAAATCCCAACCGGCGAAATTGAAATTGCCGTTACTGATATTGAAGTGCTTAATGCCGCCAAGCTGCCGCCGTTCCTGATTGAGGACGAAACCGATGGCGGCGAGGAACTGCGTGCAAAATATCGCTACCTCGACCTGCGCCGTAACCCTATCCGCAACAACCTGGTGCTTCGCCACAAAATGGCGCAGGAAGTGCGTAAATATTTAGATAATCTTGATTTTATCGAGGTAGAAACCCCGGTACTGATCAAATCGACTCCAGAAGGCGCGCGTGACTTTGTGGTGCCAAGCCGCATGAACGCAGGTGAATTTTACGCCCTCCCGCAATCGCCCCAAACTTTTAAGCAATTATTGATGGTGAGCGGCTTTGACCGTTACTTCCAGATAGTAAAATGTTTCAGGGATGAGGACTTACGTGCCGACCGCCAGCCAGAGTTTACCCAGATCGACTGCGAGCTTTCGTTTGTGAGCCAGGAAGATATCCTGAATATTTTTGAAGGCCTTACACGTCACCTGTTCAAAACTGTAAAGGGTATTGATTTGGTTGAACTGCCGCGCATGTTGTATTCAGATGCTATGCGTTTATACGGATCTGACAAACCCGACCTGCGTTTTGGGATGGAGTTTGTTGAGCTGAATGATATTGTTAAAGGCAAAGGATTTAGCATTTTTGACAATGCAGAACTGGTTGTTGGCATCAACGCCAAAGGCTGCGCAGGTTATACCCGTAAACAGGTTGATGAGCTTACCGAGTGGTTAAAACGCCCGCAAATCGGTGTAACCGGCATGATATACTGCCGTTACAATGAGGATGGTACTCTGAAGTCATCAGTCGATAAATTCTATAATGAAGATGAGCTGACCAACTGGGCCGCTGCTTTCAATGCCGAAAAAGGCGATTTGATGCTGATCCTGGCCGGTGGTGCCGATAAAGTACGCAAACAACTGAATGAGCTACGTTTGGAAATGGGCAACCGTTTAGGCCTGCGCGATAAAAATACTTTTGCGCCGCTATGGGTTGTTGACTTCCCGTTGCTGGAATGGGACGAAGAAAGCGGCCGTTATCATGCCATGCACCATCCGTTCACTTCACCCAAACCAGAGGATATTGCCATGCTGGATACCGAACCGGGAGCTGTACGTGCCAATGCTTATGATTTGGTGATCAACGGTACCGAAATTGGTGGCGGCTCTATCCGGATCCACGACCGCGGCTTGCAATCATTGATGTTCAAGCACCTTGGTTTCTCGCCGGAGGAAGCACAAAAACAATTCGGCTTCCTGATGGATGCTTTTGAATATGGAGCACCTCCGCATGGTGGTATTGCTTTTGGTTTCGATCGTTTGGCATCGATATTTGCAGGTTTGGATTCAATTCGCGATGTGATCGCATTTCCTAAAAATAATTCGGGCCGCGATGTGATGATCGATTCACCATCAACCATTGCCGAAGCACAAATGACCGAGCTAAAAATAAAAACAACGGTTTAACTAACCCAAAACATACACTGAGCCTCCTTTATTGCAAAGGGGGCTTTTATTTGGACCTCCATCATGAAAAAATATGTTCTATTGCTAAGCGCGGTTATTATTACACTGATGATGTCATGTGATAATTCAGCGAAATTAAACCGGGCTAAACAAGCCAAAACAGATGATTCGCTGATACGCGTTTACCTGAAGGCCAACCCGCAGATCAAAGTGCAGAAACACCCCTCCGGTATTTATTACCAGGTTTTATCCGAAGGCAAGGGGAGAAACCCTAACGAAAATTCGTTGGTCACTGTAAATTATACCGCAGCATTGTTAAATGATATGGTAGTTGATAAAGCGAGCGGTTTTTCAAGCTCGTTAGACCGTTTGATCAAAGGCTGGCAAATAGGCATCCCATTGGTAAAAGAGGGCGGCACCATATTGCTCATTGTACCCTCGGGCCTTGCCTATGGCGCAAATGGCGTAGGCCGCATCCCCGAAAACTCGGTATTGGTGTTCACTGTAGATTTAACAGAATTTAACTAATCCTCCCAAAATAAGTTCAATTATTGTAGCGTTCTGTAGCTTTTACGCGTCAAACTAATCCAAACAGAACTATTAACTAATGAAGAAATTTCTATTATTCGTATTCGCCCCGTTAGTGATCCTAACCTCGTGCTCAAAAGACAAATTCGATGCCTCAAAACAGGCAGCCACGGATGATGCCGCAATTAAAGCTTATATCGGTACCGACACTGCTTTTCATGCTACTGCTGATGGCTCTGGTGTTTATTACAAGATAGTAACCCAGGGAACAGGTGCAAATCCAACCATTAACTCGACCGTTAAAGTAACCTATACCGGCAAACTATTGGATGGAACTACGTTTGACTCGGGCACCATTAACCAAAGCCTGCAGGGGCTTATCAAGGGTTGGCAATCGGGCCTGCCGTATGTAAAAACCGGCGGTCGGATTATTTTGGTGATTCCCTCAAGAGAAGGCTACGGCAACAGTGCGGCCGGAAGCATCCCCGCAAACTCGGTTTTGGTATTTACAATTGATCTGCTTAGTTTTAGTTGATTTAATTAATGATATAGAAAAACTTTGCTGTTATGGTTTTTACCGCCGGCATGATGTGCTAAACACGGCAACCGGTACTCATACCGAATCAAGCGCCAATAACGAAGGCTATCCCACAAAGATGGTCTTCTTTTTTTTATCTCCACGGTAAAAATACCTTTTACCTTTCGCCTTTAACCTTTCACCTCCAAAAACTATCTTTGTACTGTGAGTGAGAAAACCATCCTAAAACTGCAGTTGCCTACCGATCCGCTTTGGGTTAAAAACGTGGTAGAGAGCAATATTGAAGAAATTTTGACCGATCATGCTTTTTGTGAACAAAAGGCGGCCAGCAATGCCATTACCCTTATTGTTCAAAACCCAAACCTGAGTGAATTGGTACAGGAAATGGCCCTATTGGTGCAGGAAGAAATGGATCATTTTAAACGCGTACATGATATTATATTGGAACGCGGTTATATCCTCGGCCGCGAGCGGAAGGACAACTATGTGAACGAGCTCAGAAAATTTATTATCACCGGCGGTGGCCGCGAAGCCCAGCTAATTGACAGGCTGCTGTTTTCGGCCATGATAGAGGCCAGGAGCTGCGAACGCTTCAAAGTGCTGTCCGAAAATATTAATGATGAACAACTGGCCACTTTTTACCACGAACTAATGGTAAGCGAAGCAACCCACTACTCCATGTTTATTCGGCTGGCCAAAAAATACGCTGAAGAAATTGATGTTGAAGCCCGCTGGAAACAATTTCTGGAATATGAAGCCCAGGTAATTCAGAACTACGGTAAGGGTGAAACTATTCATGGGTAAGTTTTGAGTCAGATGTCGAAAGTCTGAAGTGTTGATCTGTATACTACCTTGCGAGTTAGAACTATAGACTTTTAACTTAAGACTGTTCATGGCCTTTCCGCTGTTTTTTTAAATACCCCCGGGCCAGTACAAATATGGCGTAAGCAAGCGCGAACCTGCTGCTATTGATATCAGAATTAATATTAATGAGCGCAATATTTCATTTTACTGCAAAAACCGGGTCTTTGGTGTACGGCAAAGAGATTACCAGCGTACCGGCATCGGCATAAGCAACACCAAACAGCGCCTGGAATATTTATATTCCGGCAAGCATTTGTTAAATATAAGCAGCCTGAATAATGAGTATATTGTTCAACTTACTTTACAAACTTAAATTATGGTGCTTAAATGTATCGCCATTGATGATGAACCGCTGGCCTTAAGGCTTGTAAACGAATATGTATCACGCTTCCCGGCATTGCAAATGGTTAATACTTTTGAAGATGCTATAACCGGCGCCGAATTTTTAAAAAACACCCCAATAGATCTTCTTTTTGTTGATATCAACATGCCCGATGTTACCGGCATTGACCTTGTGCGCTCTTTGCAGGCAAAACCCATGGTAATATTTACTACCGCCTATAAAAAGTTTGCGTATGAGGGTTTTGAACTGGAAGCGATTGATTATATTTTAAAACCGATAGATATTAAACGCTTTACCAAAGCCGTTGAAAAGGCCATTGATTACTACAAGTACAAAAACAAGCCCACCGACGACGAAGCTAAAGAAAGCCTGTATGTATACTCCGAATACCGCATGGTTAAAATAGACCTGGATACTATTGAATATATTGAAAGTATGGAGGATTATATCAAGATCCATATCACTAATGATAAAACCGTCCTTACGCTGATACCCATGAAAAAGATATTGGAGAAATTGCCCTCCGCCAAATTTCAGCGCATTCACCGCAGCTATATCGTACCTGTTAATAAGATCCGGTCTATCCAAAACCGTAAGGTGCGGCTTACAAATGTTGAGCTCCCGGTAAGCGAAAGCTATAATGATTTTGCACGCAACTGGTCAAAACAGAAGTAAAATGAGCGCAATTCTTTCAATCGGCTTATCAATAATATTAATCAATTGGCTTTAAGCTTTACGCATTTGGCTTTTATATAAATGACTTTAGCAAACAATAAAACAAGGCAACATATTCAGCAGGTTGATTATATCAGGGCAATAGCTTCATTGGCGGTAGCTTTGTTTCATCTTGGCGGCAAATCATTGCCCGGCTTACACTATGGCTGGCTGGGCGTGCAGATGTTTTTCCTGTTATCCGGTTT
The DNA here is from genome assembly GCF_003286435.2 of Mucilaginibacter metallidurans. Classification (NCBI taxonomy): domain Bacteria; kingdom Pseudomonadati; phylum Bacteroidota; class Sphingobacteriia; order Sphingobacteriales; family Sphingobacteriaceae; genus Mucilaginibacter; species Mucilaginibacter metallidurans. The sequence goes on along the minus strand of NZ_CP043449.1, from coordinate 6,758,477 downwards.
TATAATTTGCTGGGCTATTCCTGAAAATTATAGCTGGGCCTTATTCCCCAAATACATTTTAAAAAGAATAACACGAATTGAGCCCCCTTACATAGTCTCCATATTATTGACCATTTTGGCCGGGTATTTATTAAACGCAAATTATCGGCCTGCTATCAGTAACATATTAACCCACTTAGCTTATATCAACAATTTTATCGGTCGCCCGTATTTGAACCCCGTTTACTGGACGCTGGGGATTGAGTTTCAATATTACCTGTTCATCGGTGTTTTCTTTCCAATTATTATAAAAAAGTGGGGCGCCATCTCCCTGCCCCTGATTTGCCTCCTGCCTTTATTTATACCCGTGCCCGGATCAACACTGTTAAACGTTTTTCCGTTTTTTGCTCTTGGCATATTATATTACCTGTACCTAACAGGTAAAAGAGGGTTAACTGAAGTTTTGATATATGGTGTAGCTGTAAGCGCTTATGGTTTTTATAGTGCGGGGTGGCTTCCTATGGTTGCCGGCCTTCTGGCACTTGTCCTTTTAATACTGCCTTTAAAGCGCCACCCTGTTATTACGTTTTTTTCCAACATCTCTTTTTCGCTATACCTTACTCATGATGTTGTTGGGAGTAGTCTTGTAGCTTTTATGGGTATGCACCTGCCAAAAACATTTGGATTCAGGGCGTTTGAGTTTTTAACAGGCATTGCTGTGAGTATCAGTTTTGCTTACCTGTTTTATCGCATGGTGGAGCTGCCCTGTTTACGGCTATCCAAACGGATCAGGTACTGATTACCTGGTTATTTACAGGCGGTTTAAACTTTTTTCCAATCCTTTTTACATTCACCAATACAAAAGCGCTATTCATCGATACATTATTGATGAATGCCGGCTTTAGTCCCATATTTATATCATAAACCAATTATAACCCATAAATGGTTTATTAGTACCCCTTTTCATAATAGTTGCGATAGTAGCGTCTGCGTGTTAGTAGTTACATGCAGGCGCTTTTTTAAAAACAGTATTCCGTTGGAAGCAAAAAAGTTACTCCCCTAATCAGCTTTTTTCTCATTTTATTAGTTCGTAAAACAAACGCGCAAAGCCTCGGCGATCCTGTGGTGAGCATCACCTTTGGCTCGGGCAGTTCAACACATTCGGGTGCCTTGCCTGCCGATTCGGGCTCAACCAGTTATACATATAGCAGTGCCAATTTCCCCAGCGACGGCTCTTATACCATTGAAAACACTACCGCGGGTGCAGGCAATGTCTGGTGGTCGGCCACAGACCATACAGGCAATACAGGCGGCTATATGATGGTGGTAAATGCCAGCGTATCCAAAACCGATTATTTTTATAAGCGCGCCATTACCGGTTTATGTTCCAATACCACCTACCAGTTTTCGGCCTGGGTAGTGAATTTGTTAAGAAGCAATGATATCAGCCCGCCTAACATTACTTTCGCCATCGAAAAAACTGACGGAACAATTATTCAAAGCTTTAATACCGGCACCATTGCCCGCACAAGCAACAATTATCAATGGGTGCAGGAGTCGTTCAATTTTACACTACCGGCTGGTGTCGGCGATGTGGTGATCAAAATGATCAATAACAGCGCCGGCGGTGCCCCTGCCAATGACCTTGCCATTGATGATATTGTTTTCAGGCCTTATGGCCCTGTTATAGAGGCCAGCTTCAGCACTTCAAGCTCAGCCAATACAGCATCGGCCTGTTCAGATGTTCCGCAGACCTATACACTCAATACGACCATCCCCAGTGGCTATACCGTTTTATGGCAATACAAAAACGGCAGTGGGGCCTGGATGGACATTACCGGAGCAAACAGCACCAGTTCAAATTACCAGATAACATCGCCGTCAGTGGCTGGTACTTATTACTACCGGGCAGTAACGGCGCAGGCGGGTAATATTAATTCGGCACTTTGCCGGTCTGCATCAAATGTGCTAACACTTACGGTTGGCGCACCGCCTCAATCAACAGCAACGGCCAATACACCGGTTTGCGCAGGCACAACGTTAACGCTAAGTGCATCAACCGGGGTGAGTTATCAATGGACAGGGCCAAATGGTTTTACATCGGCCATTCAAAGCCCAACTATCGATAACGTTACTGCTGCAGCAGCGGGTACATACTCGGTTACGGTTAAATCATCCTCGGGATGCGAAGTCACAGCAACCGTGCCGGTTGTAGTGAACGCCCAACCTGTTGCTGCTGTTGATGCGGTTGAGCCAATTTGCGAGGGGAGTTCGGTTACATTAAACGCCAGCGGAGGCTTAACCTATTCATGGTTGCCGGCAACGGGCCTTTCAGATGCCAGTATCGCTAACCCGGTAGCCAGCCCAACAGATAATACACTTTATACTGTAACAGTAAGTAACGGCACTTGTACCTCGACAGCCACAGTACAAGTAGATGTTATAAAAAAGCCTATGGCCAATGCCGGGCCCAACAGGTACATTACTCAGGGCCAGTCAACAACACTTAACGGCAGCACCAAAGGAACCAACGTAAGCTATTACTGGACGCCGACCGATAACCTGAGCAGCAGCCTTGAACTTACGCCTACAGCTGCACCAATGGAAGATATCACCTACACCCTGCATGTGGTATCAAACTCAGGCTGCGGTGACGAAGCAACCGACCAGGTATTTGTACGTGTTTATAAAAAAGTAGTTATCCCCAATACTTTTACACCCAACGGTGATGGGGTTAATGATACCTGGGAGATAGAGGCGCTGAATACTTACCCAACCTCGACAACGCAGGTATTTAACCGTTATGGCGGCCTGGTGTTTAAAAGCACAGGCTATCCTGAAGCCTGGGATGGCAGATCTAACGGCCAGGGTATTCCGTCAGGAACATATTATTATGTGATAGATTTAAAGAATGGGAATGTAATGAGCGGCTGGGTGATGGTGGTTTATTAGTTCATGGTTGATGGTTCATAGTTCATGGCGAAAATACGCAGGCAGGAACAATTCGCAGGCAACCATGATCTATGAACCATGAACTATGATCGGCTTCACCCCCACTACATGCAGTAAATAATTATCCATCATATCAATATCCACCACATCATTTAAAAAACCGATATGCATATCCGGACGGGTGATGAGTGCTTTTTTTTGGTTTTCTTTAATGGCGAAAGCATCGAAAACGTGTTGATTTTTTGTCGAAGGCGGCAGGTAAAAAAAGTTGAGACTGGCCCCATAGTTTTGGGTTATCCATTTGGCGATGGTAAACAGGTCGAGCTCTTTGAGCTTGCCTAAACAGATGAGCGTAAAACCCGGTTTATTGCACCATTCATGCAGATCGGTTTCCACCTCCCGTTTTTCGTCGAACACTTTGAGATAAGGTAGCCTGTCGCCTGCTTTGATCTGGCTGGCATGACTTAAGTTAAGGTTTATGGTGCTGTCGCGATAGGAGATACCGGTTTGTGATACCCGTTTAAAAAACGCTTCGCGAAGGTTGGGTTTACTCCATACCCATTTTAAAACAACAGGCAGCAAATATTTCTTCAGTAAGTTAATGAACCAGTTACGCGACAGGATCATTTTAAAGATCCGGTCGGTAGTATTAAGGAGCTCTTTTGCTACCGGCATCCTTTCCTGCGCATAGCTATCTAACACCGATACCTTAAGCTGGTTATTAACCACACCTGCCAGTTTCCAGGCCAGGTTATAGGCGTCCTGCAAGCCGGTATTCATCCCCTGTCCGCCAACCGGCGAGTGGATATGCGCGGCGTCACCAATTAAAAAGCAGCGCTGCTGCCTGAATTTATCGGCCATGCGGTGATGCAGACGGTAGGTAGTGAACCAGTTGGTATGTTCAACAATGATCTGTTGTTGGGTTACATCCCGCAAATGAGGTAACACCTCGCCAATTTGAAGCTCATCTTTTTTATCAAATTCATCGGGCAGGTTACCTACCACACGATAGCTCCGTTCATCAGGCATAGGGAAAAAACCTGCAAAGCCTTTTTTTGAAAGGAGCAGGTTAACCTTATCGCCAAAGTCGGCCTCTATTTTTATATCGGCCAAATAAAATTGATGCTGGTAGGTATCCCCGTTAAAAGGAATATTCAGTTTTTTGCGCACAGTGCTATGGGCACCATCTGCCGCAACCAGCCAGTCGCAGGTAATGGTTTGTTCCTCGCCTTTTTGCAACCTGAGTATTACCTTATCTGAATTCTGGCTTAGTGACAGCAGCGATGTGTTCCAGTATACCGGGCAGCAGTTGAGGGTAATAAAATCCAGCAATAACCGCTCATTTTTACTCTGCGGGTACATCTGGATAAATGGAAAAGCCGTTTGCGTTTCGCCAACATTGGCAAGCGAAAGACTGGCAACCTCTTCACCGTCCTGATTAAACTGTACACCTGCTGCCCGTTTACCATCATTGAGCACTTTATCGATGACGCCCATCTGCCGGTAAATCTCCATAGACCGAGCCTGAACTGCAAGCGCCTTTGAATGTGTGGTTGGTCCCTGCTTGCTATCAACAATTACCGGCTGCACACCATAGCGCAAAAGCTGAGCGGCCATCATCAAACCCGATGGACCGGCGCCTACTATTACAACCGGGGTATGCTGCTGGCTTATGGTCATTTATTACCGTGATAGAGTAAAAAGATGGTTGGGCGCTTGTGCAGGTCAGGCACTTTCTTTTGCCATTCGGCAATGGTTTTAGTTTGCACAAACTCGGTTGCGGAGGTCAGGTCGCAGGCTATGCAAAGCTTGGTTTTGGGATTGCCTGTTTTCAGGATCTCCTCAAGCATGGGGTTATTGCGAAAAGGTGTTTCGATAAATAGCTGGGTTTGATCAAGCTTTATGGCTGTGCTTTCCAACTCTTTGATCTTTTTAGCACGAAGCACCTTATCAATAGGCAAATAGCCGTGAAATGCAAAGCTTTGTCCGCTGAAGCCTGAAGCCATCAGCGCCAGCAAAATAGAACTTGGGCCAACCAGGGGTACAACCTTAATGCCCATGCGGTGGGCTTTATCCACAATCTCGGCACCGGGATCAGCAACACCGGGACAGCCGGCTTCGCTCATCAAACCCACATCATTACCTGCTTGCAGGCCTTTAAAGAAGTCAGCCTTACCCATGTCGCGGTTATGCTTGCCATAATCATGGATCAAAAGCTCGCTTTGCGGGGTTTTCAAGCCGGCCTCTTTTAAAAAGCGACGGGCGGTTTTTTCATTCTCCACAATGTACTCCTTGATACTGTTTATGGTACCAGTAAGGTATGGTGTAAATGATTTTGCAGCCGCGTCATCGGCCAGCGGTACGGGAATTAAATAAAGGGTTCCATAGGGCATATTGCAAAGTTGGTGTTTTTTGTTTAATTTAAGCTATCAAAAGGAGGCTGAAAAATGAAGCAATTAGGCGCAAACTGGTTTATAGAAGGTCATATTGATTTTGAACACAAAAAATATATCCTGTTAAGTTACCTGCAGGAAATTAATAGTCACTTTGATAACGGCCGGTTATATCCCAATCTGGCCGACCTGATATTCCATTACAACAATCTGGTCGATTTTAAAAAGAATAAATCGTTGTTACAGCAGGCTTTTCCGCAACGCTTAACACAGGCAGATATCGACGCAGTAAAGCTTACCTATCAAAAGATCATTATGGATGATCAAAGCATGCAGGAGATAGAGCAGATCATTACCTATGCCTTAGGCAAAATGGACCCGGCTATAAAAACTGGCAGGGATATTTATGATTTTGTAGAAAGCCATGTGAATATTGATCCGGTAGGCATCACCCCTTTAATGCCTTATAACGGCTATTTTTCGTTACAGAACGGCAGGGAACGAACCAACCGGATCTACGAGTACCAGATCACTATTTTTGAAGGCAAGGATGATAAATACCGCGGCATTAACGTAGCTTTTGTTGATGCCTACGAGCAAAGTATCACCAATACCCCCGAAAGCATTAAACTGCGTCTTATAAACAGGAACAAGTTTATGCCCAATCCTGCGGTTTATTATGTACACAGCGATATTACTTTTCCGCTTGAGCAAACACTGCTGCCGGTGGCCAAAAGAAGCCTGGTGAAGTATATTTCGAATGCTGCGTAATTGCTTATCAAATTTTTTTTATTCAGGAAGCAAGTGTAGTGTTGTTGCCCATTACTTTTCCCTATCGGGCAAAGATAAAAGTCGGGCAGTTAACGCCGCTACAGCAGCTTAAGCATTTGCAACGTTGAAGAGCTTATGGCAAGCCCGGCCATTTAAAATGAGCATTTGATAAGCTGGACGAAAGGGGAAGCATGCCCTTGGCCGAAAATTCAACCGTGACAGTTGCCAATGGGCGGTTAAAAGTGGCCGGTTCAATTGGTACATGCTCGCACATGTCAGGCTCTCACTTTTTTAGCTCCTATTTATCTAGCCTTGCCAATCTGTAATATACTATCTCGCAGGAAGATCCGAATCCTCTTTGTAATTATTGCTGCTAATTGCTTTTTATATGATTATAAATCATGAAATTATTTGTCTTATCTGGATAAATACTGTCTGACATGAAAAAAAACGCAATAATATTGATTACCGGTTTGTGGTTAAGCTGCTTTATCAGTGTGGTTCGGGGACAGGGAATAAAAGATTCTGTACTTAGCCTTCGGTCGCCTGATAAAAATATAACATTCAGGTTCCGTCAAAAAGTTGAGGCCGGGAAGCGTACGATGCACTATAGCGTGGATTATAAAAACAAACCGGTAATTCTGGAGTCAGTCCTCGATCTGCAACTGGATAATGATCTTTCAGAAAAAGCAATGGCATTGAAGGTCGATCAGCATAAAAACTGGTGCGAAAACCTGTTGATCACGGGCGTTTATTCCTCCCGGCATGATACCACATGGGCACCAGTTACCGGAGAGCGGGCTATGATTAGTGATCATTACAACGCAATGAATATTACGCTGGTAAAGGATGACAATCCCATTTATGTGATGCAGGTTCAGGTAAGGGTTTATAACGAGGGGGTAGCATTCCGGTATTATTTCCCCGAAAACCCTAAAGGAACCTACTACAACATCAGGGCCGAAAATACCGAGTTTCACCTGCCTGAAGGCACCCAAGCCTGGTTTGCCAATTGGGCACAAGCGCCATATTACAAACTGCCGCTAAAAAACTGGCCCGGCGAAAGCGAAAGGCCATTAACCATCGAATTGCCTAACGGCCTTTTTGCAGCGCTGGGGAAGCACAACTAATTGATTATGCACGCACCAAATTTAAGCTGAGTGCCGATAAACCATCCACCCTGGTAACCTCTATGTTTGGCGGGCGCAGCTCATATCGCCGGTAGGCACACCATGGCGGGCAATCATGATAGCTGAAAAACCGGGCGACCTGATTGAACATAATTACATGATGTTGAATCTTAATGAGCCATCGGCAATAGCCAATACTAATTGGATTAAACCCGGTAAGATCATGCGGGTAATGGACATGACAACAAATGATGCAAAAACCAATATTGATTTCGCGGTAAAGCATAACCTGCAATATATTCTGTTTGATTGGAAATGGTACGGACCGGCATTTAGCTTCAGCTCGGATGCTACCAAGGTTGCTATACCTGATTTTGACCTCCCCGGTATAATCAAATATGGCAAGGATAAGGGTGTTGGTGTTTGGTTATATGTTAATCAGCAGGCTTTATTAGCTCAAAGTGACAGTTTATTTGCTGTTTATCATAAATGGGGTGTAAAAGGCGTAAAATTTGGTTTCGTACAGCAAGGCTCTCACCGCTGGACAACCTGGGTGGAAAAAGCAATTCAGCAGGCGGCCGCTGCCCAGATCATGGTAAACATTCATGACGACTGGCGGCCAACCGGCGAGCAACGTACCTGGCCAAACCTGATGTCGGCCGAAGGGATCCGTGGTAACGAGGAAATGCCCGATGCCACGCACAATACCGTGCTGCCTTTTACGCGGTATATTGCCGGAGCAGCCGATTATACCATCTGTTATTTTAATAAACGTATTAAAACTACCCATGCCCATCAATTGGCGCTGGCCGCAATTTATTACAGCCCGCTGCAAACGCTGTATTGGTATGATAAGCCTTCGGCGGAGCATAATGAGCCCGAACTGGAATTTTGGAACAAGATCCCAACCACATGGGACGAAACGAAAATAGTGCAGGGAACACCCGGTGAATACATTTCTACAGCCCGCAGGAGCAGAAAAGATTGGTTTGTAGGCACTATCACCAACAATGATGCACGTGAAATCAAACTTGACCTAAGTTTTTTAGAGCCCGGTAAAAAGTATAAAGCGGCTATTTACAGCGATGACCCATCGGTGAATACTGAGACGCACGTTAGGGTCAGCAGTAAAACTGTTAATAGTAAAACAGTATTAAAATTTGCCCTGCTGCCATCAGGCGGCGAGGCGGTGTACCTTACTCCGGAAAAATAATCCATATATATATCATACATGAGCCAACAGCGTAAAAATAATTATGTAATCAGTGCAGATATCGGCGGTACGCATATTACAGCAGCGGTCATTGATCTGGAAAAAAAGATGATCATTGAAGATACCCGTACCCGGTTAACTGTGGACTCCCATGGAACGGCAACTGAAATACTTAAAACTTGGGCGGAAGCATTAACACAGGCTTATGAAAAATTCGGATCTCCGGCTCAGCAGGTTGCCCTGGCCATGCCTGGCCCATTTGATTATGAAAATGGGATTTCACTGATCAAAGACTTGCATAAGTATGAGGCCATTTATGGTTTAAATATTAAGTTATACCTGTCGGAAGAGCTCGGGATAGATGCTGCAGATATCCTGTTCCGAAATGACGCCGAAGCATTTTTACAAGGGGAAGTTGTGGCAGGAGCAGGCACCGGCTCCCGTAAGGTTCTTGGGCTTACGCTGGGCACAGGGTTTGGTTCAGCTTTGTGCGTTGATGGTATTGTGAAAGATTTAAACCTGGGCGGCGAACCTTATAAAGATAGCATTGCAGATGATTACTTCTCTACAAGATGGTTCTTACGGCGATATCATGAAACAACCGGGCTGTCCACTACCGGAGTGAGCTCGCTGATATCAATGTCCAAACACAGCGCTGTGGTCCGGAACATCTTTGATGAGTTTACGGTCAACCTGTCTTTATTCCTCCGGGATATTATCCAAACTGAAGGTCCTGATGTAATTGTTATTGGTGGCAATATTGCAAAAGCATCGGGCATGTTTCTGGATGAACTTACCAGCAGGTTAACAGCATATGATGAAAGTTTAAAAATTAAATTAGCTTTATTGGGAGAAGACGCGGCGCTGATGGGTGCTGCTGCGGCTTTTGATAGCAGGCGAGGACTTAATATCTTATTTAACGCCAATCATCCGGGTAATTAATTTTAACAACAATATGACCAATAAACCAGCTTTTACCGAGAAAAAATTCATCGTAACCTTTGTGTTTGTAACCTCGCTATTTTTAATGTGGGGCTTACTGCATTCCATGACCGATGTACTGAACAAGCATTTTCAAAATGTGCTTAATCTCTCCAAATCCCAATCCGGCTTAATTCAGTTCTCCGTTTTTGGAGCGTATTTTATTATGAGTATCCCCGCAGGATATTTTCTAAAGAAGTTTGGTTATAAACCGGGCGTAATCCTGGGCCTGATTTTATTTGCCCTGGGTTTATTTCTTTTCGTCCCTGCAGCCAATGCAGCCTCATTTACTTTTTTCAGGATAGCCTTATTTATTATGGGCTGCGGTATGGCTACTTTAGAAACTGTTGCGCATCCCTTTGCAGCCGCCCTGGGCGATCAGCGCCGGAGCGACCAGCGTGTAAACTTCGCGCAAACTTTTAACGCGGTGGGTACCATGATCGGTCCGGCCATTGGTTCATATTTCCTTTTAGGTTCGGACACGGTACATTCAACCGATCTTACTTCCGTAAAAACGCTGTATGTAGCTATCGGCTGTGTGATTATATTTATAGCGGTTGCTTTTATGTTTTTAAAAATTCCGGTTTTAACAGATCCGCATGCAGAAACTTCGGCCATCGATCCTGATGCGGTTAACGTAGATGTGGAACCATCAAAAAAACTATATCAGCATTCGCATTTTGTATGGGCAGTGGTGGCACAGTTTTTTAACGTGGCGGCACAGGCCGGCACCTGGGCATATTTTATCAACTACGGTGTGGATATTATGCATTTCAGTAATGAAAAGGCCGGTTACTTTATGATTATTTTTATGGGGATGATGGCGCTGGGACGTATTGTGGGCACCTCGTTAATGACTTATATCGCGCCCAATAAATTATTGGCGGCATTTGCCTGCGGCAGCATCTTAATGTGCCTGATAGTTGTACAGAGCCTGGGCTGGACATCATACATCGCCCTGCTGATGATCAACTTCTTTTTTAGCATTATGTTCCCCACCATTTTTAGCTTGGGGATCAAAAACCTGGGCAGTCATACACAACAGGCTTCATCTTTTATAGCGATGGGGGTAGTAGGCGGCGCGGTATTTCCAATGATAATGGGGCAGATAGCCAATCACAGTGTGGCTCACGCTTATTACCTTCCGATCATCTGCTACGCGGTGATCTTTTTATTCGGCGCTAAATTTTATAAAGTTAAACACTAATGAAAAGCCCGCAGAATTATATCAACCCTCATATTACCTGCCCACCATACTATCACACTCAATAATGTAACGATAACAGCCGAGCCGGTAAATCAGGGTTTTAATAAATAATGGTGTTTTAATCTGCCGGCAAGCGCCGATGTTAAATTGTATTGAATTAGAATTATGAAAAGGTATTGTCTTTATTTTATTTTTTTAAGCTCGCTGATGTTGCCGGATCTGCCGGTAGCAAAAGCTGCTGTTTGGCAATGGTCGGTGCCGGTTAAGCCTGCTGGTACCAAGCGGGATCCGTCAAGGGCTTTTTTATGGATATCGCCGAATTGTAAGCAAGTGAAGGCCGTCATATTCGCCCAAAACAATATGGAGGAGCAATCCATATTGGAAGATCCTCAATTCAGAGGGGAGATGGGCAAGGTGGGTATTGCGGAGATCTGGGTTAGCCCGGCTTTCAATCTTAAGTTTTTATTTAACGAAGGCGCCGGAGATCAGTTTAACGCGTTGATCAATGACCTCGCTGATATTTCAGGCTATAGCGAATTGAAAACAACGCCGGTGATCCCTATCGGGCATTCGGCAGCGGCAAGCGCGCCTTATTATTTGGGTGTCTGGAACCCTTCGCGTACGCTTGCTTGCATCTCGGTAAGCGGGCAATGGCCATATGTAAGAAACGTTTTTGCTCCCGATATCTGGAGTAAAGATCAAAGCCTGGACTATGTCCCTTGTTTGGAAACAATGGGCGAATACGAAGCTGCAAACACCTGGAGCGATGAGGGATTAAAAGAAAGACAGGAACATCCGCTGCTACCGTTGAGTATGCTATGCAACCCGGCGCAGGGGCATTTCGCTGCCTCACCTGAAAAAACCGGTTACCTGGCCTTCTACATTAAAAAAGCCATGCAGTACCGCTTGCCAAAAAGTGTACCGCCGGGTACTGTTCCGAAATTGATTGATATCGATCCGACAAAAACCGGCTGGCTGGTTGATAAATGGCGCTATAATGAATTGCCCGCCGCAGGTGCAGCACCTGTAGGAAGGTATAAGGGCGATGCTTCAAAAGCCTTTTGGTATTTTGATGAAGAAACAGCTCGCGCAACAATAACCTACCAGGCAAAACATCGCAATCAAAAACCACAGTTAATAGGTTATATACAGCATGGCAGGATGGTTGAACAGCGTAATACGCACCAGCAGGTAAACCTGAAATTTGAACCTGAGGCCGATGGCATCACTTTTAAACTCCATACTGCATTTTATGATACGGTACCCGGGGGCAGTCCCCGCTTACCTGTTTGGGCTGGCATGCCGGTTGGTTCCGCTATAGGGCATGCTGCCGGGAATATTCCTATTGCCATTAACCGCATTACAGGCCCGGTTATTAAGTTAAATGATTCCACTTTCAGATTGAGCCCGCAGGCCGGTTTTTGGGAAAATCCGCATAGTTATGAGTTGTGGTTTGCTGCTACCCATCCTGGAGATGCGGATTATAAACCGACCGTACAGCAATCACAGATGCTTGTGCCGCCACACAATACAGCGGGGAAGGAGCAGCATATTACATTTTTACCGGTCCCCAACCAAAAGGCACATGCAAAGGGAATAAAATTGGATGCCAGCTCAGATGCACAGGTGCCTGTAGGGTTTTATGTATTAGAAGGCCCGGCGGAGCTATCAGGCAATACATTAAATATTACTGCTATTCCGCCGAGAAGCCGTTTCCCGGTAAAGGTTACGGTAGTGGCCTGGCAATATGGCAATAGCAGTGAGCCTAAACTGCAAACAGCAATACCCGTAGAACAATCTTTTTTTATTGAAAAATAATTGAAACACTTTAAATATTAACCGTAGTTATGCTTCTTCTAAAAACTCAATGCGGTTAACTTAAACCCAAAGGCAACGGGATAAGCAGTACAGTCTTTCATTATACCCAAAATTGATAGCTGGGAATCAGTTGAAGTCAATATTTAACCGTGCTGCTCAGCGCGACATGAAACTCTAAAGGAATAGAAGTATAGTTCGAAGGCCCTGCTTAATAAGCCAGCAGCCGTTCCATGCTTTCTTCCAATCTTGCCTTGGCTAAAAACTGATCTTCCAAGGCTTTGTTCATCGGGATAGCTGTATCGAGGCTACCGCAGCGCATTACAGGAGCATCAAGATATTTAAAGCAATGTTCGGCCAAATGGGCGGCAATTTCGGCGCCGAAACCGTTGGTGAGCGTATCTTCATGCAAAATCAGCACCCGGCCCGTTTTCTTAACACTGGTTTCCACCGCTTCGTGATCCCAGGGTTGCAGACTGCGCAGATCGATGATCTCTATGGATTGATCGGGATGTTTGTCTGCATACTCCAATGCCCAGTGTACACCAAGGCCGAATGTAATTATACTGGCCTTTTCGCCTTGCTTAATCACATTAGCCTTGCCTATCTCTATCATTACATCATTATCAGGCACATCGGCGCTGATACTGCGGTATAGGTATTTGTGTTCGAAATAAATTACCGGGTTAGGATCGTCAATAGCGGCAAGCAGCAAAGCTTTGGCATCTGCCGGAAAAGCCGGGTAAACCACTTTTAAGCCGGGAGTTTTGGTAAACCAGGCTTCATTGCTTTGCGAATGGAATGGGCCTGCCCCGGTACCTGCACCCGCGGGCATCCGTATTACCACATCAACGCCCTGCCCCCAGCGATAATGCGTTTTTGCCAGGTTGTTAATAACCTGGTTAAAGCCGCAGGTAACAAAATCGGCAAACTGCATTTCAACAACGGCCTTATACCCATTAAGCGCAAGCCCCATGCCTGCACCAACAATTGCTGATTCGCAAATGGGGGTGTTACGTACACGGGCCTTACCAAACTCCTCAACAAAGCCCTGGGTAATCTTAAATGCGCCGCCGTATTCAGCAATGTCCTGCCCCATGATCACCAGGTTGGGGTGTTTGCGCATAGCTTGTTTGAGCCCATCGCTAATGGCATCTATATATCGCTTACTGGTAACCGGCGATGATTTTGGCTGTACAGCAGGAAAGCTGTAAGGCTTGTACATATCCTGCACTTCGGTGGCCACTTCCGGTATAATATCTGTTTCGGCATAAGCCTTTTCAATTTCGGTTTCAATAAGGGCGGCGAACTCCTTACGGATAACAGAGATCATGTCTTTAAACAAAACCCCTTCGGTAATCAGGTACTTTTCAAAGTTTGTGACCGGGTCCTTTCCTGCCCACCACTCAAATAAATTAGTGGGAACATATTTGGTGCCTGATGCTTCTTCATGGCCGCGCATCCTGAAGGTCATACATTCCAGCAAAATGGGGCGCGGATTTTCGCGAATAGCTTTATTAAGTGAAGTTATGGTGTTATAAACTTCAAGCAGGTTATTGCCGTCAATACGGCGGCCTTCAATACCGTAGCCTACGGCTTTATCAACCAGTTCGCGGCAATTATATTGTTCGCTGGTTGGGGTTGAAAGGGCATAGCCATTATTTTCGATCAGAAATATTACCGGCAGTTTCCAAACAGAGGCTATGTTAAGTGCTTCGTGAAAATCCCCTTCACTGGTAGCACCCTCTCCGGTAAAAACAAGGGTTGATTTTTTTTTACCCGATAATAAATCCGCTAAGGCAATGCCATCAGCCAGTGCAAGCTGCGGACCAAGATGGGAGATCATCCCGATGATCTTATACTCCTGGGTGCCGAAGTGGAAGGAGCGGTCGCGCCCTTTGGTAAAGCCCGAGGGTTTGCCCTGCCATTGCGCCATTAACCGCGACAGGGGAATATTTCTCGATGTAAAAACACCGAGGTTGCGGTGCATAGGCAAAATATATTCGTCGGCATTCATAGCAAGGGCGCTGCCAACTGCTATGGCTTCCTGGCCAATACCCGAAAACCATTTGCCAATGCGGCCCTGCCTCAGCAGGATAAGCATCTTCTCTTCAACCATGCGCGGAAACAGCAATTTTTTATAAAATGCCAGCAAAGTATCATTATCGAGGTTTTTCCTGTCAAAAATCATAACGTAAAACTACTGAAGTTTTTAAAACTTTGTATGTTTGGTGATACTATCCAAAAACTATGAAGCGCACCTCTATTTTCATCATTATATTACTGCTCATGATAGGCTTTGCGGCCAGTTCGCAGGATTTTTTCTTATTGCCACATAATTTTTACGTTCACAAAGGCGATAAGCTTAACCTGCATTTGTTGAGCGGCAACGAGTTTAAACCCGAAAATGAATTTAAACTTGCCACAGCAAAGGCAACTAAATTTTTGCTGTATGAAGGCTCAAAGAAAACGGACCTTTCAAAAGTCAGTAACTCTGCCGATAGCAGTCTGCTTGTCTATGAGCTGCAAAACTCCGGGCTTGCACTTTTTGAACTGGTAAGGGATGATGAAACAGAATCGGAAAGGAATAAATTTATCAGGGCGCTTGAAAGTGAAGGCCTCGATAAAATGGCCGAAGAAGCCCGGGCCAGCAGCCAGCAATACTTTGTTGAAAAGTATCACCAGTCAAGCAAAACCCTTATTTCTGTTGATAAAGCTAACGGGAAGGACTTTGATAAACCCCTGGGTGAGGAATATGAAATTGTAATACAGCAAAATCCCTATAAATCAAGCTATGGCGATGATGTTACCGCCCAGGTGCTTTTTAGAGGTAAACCTATGAAGGATGCTGTGGTAATGCAATATGTACGCACTTTGAACGGCACCATCGTTCCGCAAAAATTATTGAGCGACAGCAATGGCCTGGTATTTTTTAAACTGAGCCGGGAGGGGTATATATGGTTAGCTCAACCCATGTTGAACCATCGCAGGATAAAAAAGCCGACTATGAGAATTGGAGTACTACTTTCACCTTTGCCTTTAGCAATACCGATGACGTACCAAATTCATACAGAGAGTTTGGATTTGGGAATAAGCATTGATTTTTTAGCGGCAGCTGCTGGTTTAGTAGCGGGTTAAAAATATGGAGACGTCATTGTAAGTCTTCCCTTTTTGGGGGAGATTTAGAGGGCGCAAAACGTTAATTACCTACCTGCTCGCTGAAACCGCGTTAGTAAGTTTTACAAAATCCTCTACGCTCAATCTTTCCGCACGCAGATCGAGGACAGGTTCATCAGTCAATTTTTCTTTATTAATGAGTGACGATATGGCGTTGCGCAGGGTTTTGCGGCGCTGATTAAAACCCGCTTTTACTATCTGCCAAAATAGCTTCTCGTCGCAATCAAGTGTTTGTTTATCGTTGCGTGTAAGCCTAATCACTGCCGAAAGCACCTTGGGCGGAGGATTAAATACACCGGCCTTCACCGTAAACAGGTATTCCACTTTATAGTAGGCTTGTAAAAACACGCTAAGTATACCATATTCCTTGCTGCCTGGTTTGGCGGCACAACGTTCAGCAACCTCTTTCTGGAACATGCCCACTACCTCAACCACCTGCTGGCGGTTGTCAAGCACCTTAAAAAGTATTTGCGATGAGATGTTATAGGGAAAATTACCGATAATGGCAAAGTTTTCGGGAAAAATGCTTTTAAAATCAAGCTCCAGAAAATCGGCATTGATAAGGCGGGTACCTAATTGCGGGTATTTTTTTTTCAGAAAATCGTACGATTCAGTATCAATATCAATGAGTGATGTTTCGTACTCGCTTTTTTGCAGCAGGAAATCAGACAGTACACCCATGCCCGGCCCCACCTCAAGCACATGGCCGAAACGCCCTTCGGGTTTCAGGCTGTCAACTATCTTTGCTGCTATGTTTTTATCAGTAAGAAAATGTTGCCCTAAATGTTTTTTTGCCCTTACCAATGTCATTATTAATCAAATATTTGAGCAAATTAAATCATATTTGTGCTTTTATCAGGAACTATAAGCTTAAAATCTTTTATTTGCAGGTGTAAAGATAGGTTAAAGGCGAAAGGTTAAAGGTAAAAGGTTTGCTTTAAGTACTGAGCTTTTATAAACCATTAGTAATCATCACTGTTAAAATTCTGTATAATCATTGGGCAATCGGTGAAATCACGAACTAAACGGTGAAATCAACATATAAAAATGAGCGATAAATTGAAAATTGGGATCAGCATTGGCGATGTAAACGGCATCGGTTTAGAGATAATTATTAAAACTTTGGCCGATAGTAAGATTTATGATTATTGTACGCCTATTGTTTACGGGCATACCAAAGTGGCTTCGTTCCACCGCCGTGCAACCCAGGTTAATGAGCTTAATTTTTTGGTGATCAATGATCCTTCACAAACTCATTTTCGCAAACCCAACATGATCAACTGTTGGGAGGAAGATGTAAAGATTGATATAGGGCAGGTTACGGAAGCAGGGGGCAAGTACGCTTTTAAATCATTGGAGCGCGCTGTTTATGACCTGAAGGAAGGTTATATAGATGCCCTGGTAACGGCTCCTATTAACAAGGATAATATACAGAACGATAAATTCCACTTTCCCGGCCATACCGAATATTTACAGCAATACGATGGTGCTGCCGAATCGCTGATGTTTTTAGTGAGCGATACTTTACGTGTTGGCGTGGTTACAGGTCATATCCCGGTATCAAAAATTGCCGAAAGTATTACCGCCGAAAAAATATTGGCCAAACTGAAGCTAATGAACACAAGTCTGCAAAATGATTTCTGGGTGCGCAAACCAAAAATTGCGGTATTGGGGCTTAACCCGCATGCCGGCGATAACGGCCTTATCGGCAGCGAGGAAAAAGATATCATTATGCCTGCTATTGAAGAAGCCCGCTCAAACAATATCCTGGCATTTGGCCCGTACTCGGCCGATGGCTTTTTTGCCAATGGCACTTACCTCCAGTTTGATGCTGTACTGGCCATGTACCACGACCAGGGCCTGATCCCTTTTAAACAAATTGCCTTTGAAACGGGTGTTAATTTTACAGCCGGGTTAAGCTTTGTACGCACTTCGCCCGATCACGGAACTGCGTATGATATAGCAGGAAAAAACCAGGCTTCTGAGATCTCCTTCCGCGAAGCGCTGTTTACAGCTATCCACATTGTAAAGAACCGCAAGGAAGGGCTGGAACTTAATGAAAATCCACTTTTATTCAGCAAGCTAAGCCGCGACAGAGATTAAAAAAGCCTTGTAATAGTAATGTTTCAATTTAATTACCGTTAAATTAAAACATTTACGCTGCTTGTTGCATTTACATGACTGAATGAATAATTTTCTTAGCCGCATACGTTCAATAGATGCATTCCGCGCTGTAACAATGTTCCTCATGATATTTGTGAATGACCTGGATGGCATTCCGAATACCCCAACATGGCTTAAACACGCGGGCTCAAATGTTGATGCGCTGGGTTTGGCCGATACTATTTTTCCCGCGTTTTTATTTATAGTCGGGCTTTCAATTCCCTTTGCTTTTCAAAACAGGTTAAAGCAGGGCGACAATTTCAAGCTACTATCACGAATAGTGAGCCGCTCGTTCGCGCTCATTTTTATAGGTTTTTTTCATGCTAACATGGAAACCTATAATGAAGCTACCACCCTGTTACCCAAGCCCGTTTGGGAAAGCCTGGTAACATTCAGTTTCTTCTTTATTTTTTTAGATTACGGCAAGGACACGTCACCAACTAAACGCTATATGTTGCAGGGCTTCGGTATATTGTTACTTGCAGGCATGGCAGCCCTCTATCGTACCAGCGACCCGGACATACCTGGCTTCACTTTACCTGGTGGGGTATTTTAGGCCTGATAGGATGGTCATACATGCTTTGTGCGCTTATCTACTACTATTCCGACGGGCATTTGTGGGTGCAGCTGGCGGCCTGGATGTTCTTCATTTTCTTTAACCTGGATGTGCACTTCGGCTTTCTTGATTTTATCGACAAGCTGCAGGGCTATATCTGGATTGCCGGCAACGGCGCCATGCAATCGTTCACCATGGCAGGGGTATTTATTTCGGTATTGTACATGCGCCTCAAGGCCAATAACGAAATGAAGATGCTTTGGGTGGCCATGATCCTGATTGCAATAATTTTGTTTAACCTGGGCTTTATAGTGCGCTATTTTAGTGGCGGCATCTCTAAAGAACGCGATACCCCTTCATGGGTGCTCATTTGTACCGGCATTAGTTTGGTGGTATACGCCTTTTTTATTTTCCTGGTTGATGTTAAAAATAAATACAACTGGTTTAAGGTGATAGAACCCGCCGGCACCAACACTTTTACCTGTTACATAGTGCCCTTCCTGTTTTATCCCATATATGAAATGAGCAGGATAGGCTACCCCGAATACCTGAGCCAGGGCACCGGGGGCCTCATAAAATGCATTGTATTTGCTTTTGTAATGGTATGGCTCACGGGATTGCTGGATAAGATCAATATCCGGATCAAGATATAAACAAAGCTACTTTGTTTGATATGTTCTGATAACATTACCGGTTTGCGGATCTATGATAACAGCGGTATCGCACCAGTTAAATAATACAAATTCGTTTTGCTTATTGACAAGTGCTCCTATAAAGGGGCAGAAATCGCCGTTGTGATAGAGCGGTACATCTTTTATCTGCCATAAAAAATCGCCGGTTCTGCTAAAGGCAAAAACATTACGACGATCACGAACATTGTTGGGTATTTTCAATGTAACAACTAAAATACCATCAACTTCAAAAATTTCCTCGATTGGATATTCAAAATCGATGCTATTATCCTCGGAAAACGTTATTTGATTGCCATTTTTAGAATAAGCCATTGTTAATTTTTGAATTAAATGGACACTATCAGTTTTTTTTCGATTTAAAATGTAAAATATATGTATTAAAAATCAAACCAATACCACGGTTAATTGCATTTAACACATTAGTGTTTATATTTGCGTTCGCAAAAAAACATCATTTTACTATAATGAGAGAAATACAATTCAGAGAAGCGCTAAGAGAGGCCATGGTCGAAGAAATGCGCAGCGACGAGAATATATACCTAATGGGTGAAGAGGTTGCCGAATATAACGGCGCGTACAAGGTAAGCCAGGGAATGCTGGACGAATTTGGCGCAAAGCGTGTTATAGATACGCCCATCTCTGAATTGGGTTTTGCCGGTATCGGTATTGGCTCGGCAATGAACGGCTTACGCCCCATCATCGAGTTCATGACTTTCAACTTTTCACTGGTAGCTATCGACCAGATCATCAATGGCGCTGCCAAAATGATGTCAATGAGCGGCGGCCAGTTTTCGGTGCCGATTGTTTTCCGCGGCCCTACCGGTAATGCAGGTATGCTTAGCTCACAGCACAGCCAGTGTTTTGAAAACTGGTATGCTAACTGCCCTGGCTTAAAAGTGGTTGTACCATCAAACCCATACGATGCTAAAGGTTTATTAAAATCAGCTATCCTTGATCCCGATCCGGTTATTTTTATGGAGTCGGAGTTAATGTATGGCGATAAAGGTGAAGTGCCTGAAGAAACTTACTATATCCCATTGGGTAAAGCAAAAGTAGTTAAAGAAGGTACTGATGTTACTTTAGTTGGCTTTGGCAAGATCATGAAAGTGGTTATCGCTGCTGCTGCCGAACTTGAAAAAGAAGGTATCCACGCTGAGGTGATCGACCTGCGTACTGTACGCCCTATCGATTATGCTACAGTTATTGAATCGGTAAAGAAAACAAACCGCCTGGTAATTATTGAAGAAAGCTGGCCGTTAGGTTCAATTGCTACCGAGGTTGCTTTCAAAGTTCAAAAAGATGCGTTCGATTACCTTGACGCTCCTATCCTGCGTATCATGGGCGGTGACGTTCCGCTTCCTTACGCTCCAACTTTGATCCAGGAGTACCTGCCAAACCCTGAAAGGGTGATCAAAGCGGTTAAAGAAGTGATGTACGTTACCAAGTAATCGTTTTAATATAAAATATGTAAAGAGCCCGATACATTTTGTGGCCGTTGCGCAACAGGGCTTAAAATGGCTGAATAATTAAATTGCAAAGCAAATGATTATTCGGCCATTTGCTTTTATAGTCAATGCTGAAAGCAGTTAGTATGTTTGCTATCTTCAATAAACAGGCCGATAATGTATTGATTACGGCATCAGAATGGTTTCCCGGTAGCTTTCTTTTTCTTCTTCTGATTTTTGCAGGTATACCATTGACAAGTTTTTTAAGGTTATATGCAATGGCGGCCATGATCATACATTTATTGGCCAATTCGAGCCCTTTTGTGTTTACCTGTTTCATGCCTGTAAAATTGATCAGGGTGCCCAGTACCGGTTCTACCGTACTTTGTCTTACTTTCCTGGCCTTGCTCCCTTGTCGGGTTTGCATGCGTTCATGCATTTCTATATAAAGGTCTTTAGCTACGGAATCCTTAAACACTTTAAAGCCTTGCAGATTAGCGCAGGTGCTTTTAAGCGGACAGTCCCTGCAATCTTTAACACTGGTACGATATATCTTATGGGTATTATCGTTCTCTGCTTTTTTGAAGTTGTGAAAAGTAAGGTATTTGCCTTCAGGACAAACATACCGGTCTTGCTCCCCGTCATAACTGAAGCCCTGCCGGCTTTCCCTGCTTTGACATCCTGGCCTGTTAGGTATGAAGCCTTTAATATGATTACCAGCTAAAAACAGAAGCGCCGCTTCACCGCTATAACCTGTATCGGCAAGCACATCTTCTATTTCCATGCCATTATCTTTAAGGTTTCCGGCGACATGGGTAAGGATCTCAGGTAGGCATGGTGCATCTCCTTTATCTGCATGGAAGGCCTGGATGTGTGTAATAACGTGGTTTTGTGTATCTACGCTTACATGAGCCGAATAGTTCAGCCGTGTTGTTTTTCCGGGTTTCACCGATAACCGGGCATCAGGGTCTGATGGGCTGTAACGCTTGCTGTTCGCTTTCTTATCAACTTTAGCATTCTTTCTCGGCTTAGGCTTAGTGTTTTCATCCGGTATGTCCCCAGCCGGGGCTTCATCATTATGATCGTCCAATTGCTTGCCATAAGTTGCCGCATCATTCATGATCTCGCGTTCTACCAAACTTGACATAGCTGCATTGGCTTTGACAAATGCGCTATCGATAGCCTGTCTTTTACCTGCTACCAAACCTGCATCAATACACTTTTTCAGAACCTGTTTAAAGACAGCTGTAAACTCCTCTTCTCCGTAAAGCTGGCGTGTGCGGCTTAATGTCGAATGCCAGGGAAGTTCTTCATCCAGATCATATCCTATAAAATAGAGGATATCCATGCGCATACGTGAGGTAGCAATAATGCGCCTATCGCTATTCAGGTTCTCTAAATAACCAACAAGCATTAGTTTGAAAAACACAACCGGGTCAATGCTCTTTTGACCCTCTGTACCATAATATTTGCTGGTCGTATCATAAACAAAGTTCAGATCGAGTATACTTTTCAAACGCCTGTAGAAGTTATCTGCTGGAACGTAGTCTGAAAGCTGAAACCGGATAAAGAGCTTTTCCTGATAATCTTTTTTGCCTTGCATATCCTTAATATACAAAACAAATATCTGATTGTCAAATGTTTATAAAAAAACTAACCCAATCGAACTTTATTCGACTGGGTTAGTTGAAAACCTCAGTTTAGTTGCGCAACGGCCACGAGAATACCGGGCTCTTTATTTTTTGAAACTTTATTTTAGCTGCCCGCTTTGCCACATTTCAATCATCTTAATGGCTATTATTGGGGGATTTGTAAAAAATGCCTACTTTTAAAAATTAACATTTTTGAACATGCGATACACCTACTTTAAAGCATTTAAACCCTTATTTTTTATTGTATCGGCGCTGGTATTCACTGGCAATGTTGCCTCGGCACAAACCCAGGCGGCAACTTCGGCCGCGGCTCCGGTAACCGGGGTACAAACCTTTATTGATAAGTTTTTTAAAGAATACGACAAGCAAGGCACGGCCCGTGCAGTGATTGATATTTTTAAAAGCAACAAGCAGATGGATTCAACCCGGCTTACCGGGATTATTGTCAAAATAGATTCCATGCGAAGTGTAATAGGCAAATATCTCGGCAAGGACCTGATCATGCAACGCAAGGCTTCAAACAGCCTGGTACTGTACAGCTATCTGCTTAAACACGAAGGCCAACCGGCCCGCATGACGTTTATGTTTTACAAACCCAAAAATGAATGGGAGATCTACCGCCTCTACTTTGATGTAGACGTTGACGGTGAACTTGCCGAATCATCAAGAGTAACGGGGAAACCTTAGTTTGAGCTGAAAGCCGAAGGCAGAAAGCTAAAAGCTTTTTAACTTACAGATTAGCTTTAAGCATTCTGCTCTTTTTCTCCAAAGCTTTAAGCCTTCGGCTTTCTGCTTTAAGCTTAATCTACTAATATATTCTCGCCAAACTTTTGCGAAACCGTGGTATCCCCGCGGCTTTCAATTTTTATCACCAGCGAATTGTCGTACTTAATTTTTTCAATCAACTGAATTTTTGTGCCTATCCCTATGTTCAGCCGTTGAAGGTATTGCAAAAATGAACTGCTGGTGTCACGCACGGCGGCAACATGGCTTTGGGCACCAGGTTTAAGCTCAGAAAGGCTTACGGAATAGGATTTAGGCACTTTACCGTTCGCCTTTGGTATAGGGTCACCATGCGGGTCATATTCGGGAAAGCCCAGGAATTTATCCAGCCTGTCGGCAAGGGTGGCATCGTTAATGTGTTCCAGTTCTTCGGCAATATCGTGGATCTCATCCCAGTGATAGCCTAATTTCTCCAGTAAAAAAACTTCCCAGAGTCGATGGCGGCGTACAATTAATGTAGCATCCTTTAAGCCCTGCTGGGTTAACCTTACACCATTCTTTTTATCATATTCTATCAATTGTTTTTCGGTAAGCTTACGGATCATATCTACCACCGAGGCTGGGTTATTGCTGAGTGATTCGGCAATAGCGGTGGGCGTTATTTTAAAATCCTTTCCTTGTAATGCAAGGCGATAAATAGCTTTTAAATAGTTTTCTTCCGAAAGCGTATACATCAGTAATCAATTTGATAAAATACAAACATAAGCAAAAGTAAAGCGCTTATTACATCATGAACGTTAGGTAGTGCCTCAGCTTAAAAGAAAATACTCCGGATAAAACTTTTGAAGATTGGTTTGTATTATAATTGTATATGGATATTCAACTTTGTATTCTTCTTCAAAATCCTCCGGTGGGGGTAGATTTCGGAATTCAAAAGGGTAGCGGAACCGGATATGAAACCATTCAGACACAACGATCCGATGGGCTGGATATCCAATTTAATCTGACGATTCAATTAAAAAGCGATCCGCAGAAGATTAATGAACCTCGATTTTCAGGACCGTTTGTACAGGGAAAGCCTGTAAGTCAGTTTATTTATATTGACGTTGGTGAATATGCAGGCCAAGTGGGAGGCTGGAGCCGCAGGGTTAAAATTCCACTTTCCGGAGTAACCTGGGATATGATAACCCAGCTTAGCCATCATCAAACTGCATTCCTTATAACGAGCTTTCCGGGAACAGCAAAAGACGGCAGTCCCATTTGTGCTACGGTCAAACCATTTGAAGGCTGGAAGGTAAATATGCCTTAAACTGAGCCTCAATGAACTTATAGATATGCCTTAGAAACAAAATAGACCCCCTTTTCAGGAAGCCTATGCTATATAATAATGTTTATTAGTGATGTCCGTGACCACCGCCGTGACCATGTCCGCCGTCACCACCGTGACCGCCACCATGACCATGATCACCGCCACCGTGCCATCCGCCTCTGTTTGGGTTACCGCCATGCCATCCGCGGTCGCCGCCGCGCCAGTGATTGGCATATCTTACATCACGGCTGTTGCGGATGATCACCTGATCATGACGGCCGCGATAGCCTGAATAATGGTCCCTGTAGTACGCGTTGCGTATCCATGGGTTACGCTCATTTACCACAACTTTATATCCATTGTAAACATTATAGTTACGATACCTTACAGGTAAATACCTGCGGTGTACCCATACGTTGTTTTCATAGTAAATATAATTATGGGTTGGCACATCGTAGTAAGCATCAATATCAGGCATGTAATAGTAGTCAACATGATCATAGCCTACAGGGCCCCAATCGGGCTGACTACCTATGTTGATCCCTAAACCAATACTAACCTGTGCAGAAGCTATTTTTGCAGAGAAGCAGCTTAACAAAATAACTGCCGATAAAATCATCTTTTTCATAACGCGTGTAATAAGTTATATTTATATGACTATGGTTAAAGCCCTTGGTTTAACCTGTCTTAATATCTGTTGCTCCATTTATTCAAAACAAATGCCATTGTAATGGCAACCTTAGTGTAATGAAGCAAGCTCAATTAATTGTAACACAGCAAATGTTAGTTATTTTCCGTCTTAATTAAATGAGCAATATTCCAAATTAAAAAAACTGTTTTTTGTTATCATTCGGTTAATAATTATATGGTAAATAAAAGCTTTCCGGGATTCCCGGAGCCCTGCTTTAGCCATTGCAATACTGTATGCAAAAACATACGAAAATAGCTGCATAAAAAAAGCCACCCTAACCGGGTGGCTTGAAATATTGATAGCTAAACTACAATTATTGTTTAGGCGGCGCGGGCTGATCGGCCGGTGCTTTGCCTATCAGGTCCATAAACTGATCCAATTTTGGTGTTATGATAATTTGCGTACGCCTGTTTTGTGCTTTACCACTCGGGGTTGAGTTATCCGCGATAGGATTATACTCACCGCGGCCACCGGCAGTTAAACGTTTAGGATCAACCTGGTAAGTGGTTTGCAGGGCCTGCACTACTGATGAGGCACGTAAAGCACTTAAATCCCAGTTGTTACGGATATTTTTCTGCGAAATAGGAACATTATCTGTGTTACCTTCAATCAGCACGTCATAATTGCTATAGTCCATAATGATCTTGGCTATCTTGCTTAAAGTTGCACCCGCCTTATCAGATATTTCATAACTACCCGATTTATACAGCATGTTATCAGATAATGAAATGTAAACCACTCCTTTCAAAACCTTTACATCAACATCCTGGGTTTCCTGCGGAGTTAATGAGCGGGTAAGGTTGTTGGTCAACACCATGTTAAGCGAATCGCTTTTGTTTTTAGCGTTAACCAGTTGTTGTATGTAGCGGTTTGAAGCATTGATCTCATCAACCAGCTTTGATATGTTCACATTGCCCTGACTGCTTGAGTTTAAACATTTGTTCAAAGCATCCTGCAAAGCGGTTACATTTGTTTTTTGCTGCTCAATTTGCTCTTCAAGGCTTTTGTTACGGCTACGTGCTACGGCAAGGGCCTGTTCGCTGGTTTGGTATTTAATGCTCAGGTCTTTGGTACTGTTTTGCAATTGGGTGTAATTAGCATCCAGCTCTTTGTATTTTTTGCTGCTTACACAGCTTTGGCCTAATACTGCTGTTACAAGCAGCGCCAAAATGGATATTCGGTATTTCATGGTGTAATTTGATTTAAATCGTTTAACAATAAATCGGTTAACTAAGTAACGAATATAATGTTTGTTTATAGCTAAACCTAAGTAAACAAACTATAAAAGTTAACCCAAATGTGACATAAACGGGCAACTTTTGTGCCGAAGGCCAACTATGCCCCTAAGGGAAGATATAAGGGGAATTGCAAGAAAAAAGGACTGTCCTTTTTAGGGGACAGTCCTTCATAAAAACAATCAAAAATATAGCTATGCAAACTTTAATCGCGGTGGCCATTGCCGTGTTTGTCATGACCATCATGACCGCGCTTATTCCCGTTTGATTTGTATTTTACGTCAACCCTGCGCACGGTTTTACGTTCAACCCAATGGTTACGGTATTTTTCATCGTGGCTATCACGAATTACAACCTGATCATGACGGCCTTTGTATGAAGCATATTTACGTTTGTAAACATCGTTCCTAATCCAAGGGGTGCGCTCGTTAACTACTACCTTGTAGCTGCGATATACATCATAGTTACCAAAACGTGGCGGCAACATAGCCCCATGAACCCAAACATTATTATCAAAATAAACATACTGGTGGGCATTGATATCGTAATAAGAATCAATATCGGGCAGGTAATAATAATCTACATGGTCATAACCTACGGGGCCCCAGGCAGGTTGGCTACCGATATTAATATTTAAGCTTATTTGGGCGCTGGCTATTTTTACAGTTAAGCTGCTTAATAAAATAGCAGCTGTTAAAATTATCTTTTTCATGTTGTGTTATTGTTTTGTTTGTAGGTATGACAATAACCGTGCATAAAAGTTTAACCCGTTACATGTTGCAACGGGTAACTAATTGGATACAATGTATATTTTGAATTGAAACAGACTGGTGTTCAGCTTATTCGTCGTCGCTATCTTTATCGGCTGCTTTTTTAGCGGCCATGGCCAATACAGGTTTTCCGATAACTTTATAGAAGCCTTCGCCTTTTAGTATTGATACCAGCTGGGCCTTGTCCTGCATCGTTTTTACGCTCTGCGCAAGTTCCTTATCGTATTTAAAGTTGGTTTCGTAACGGCCTTTTTCGTAGTAATAGCGTGATGCTATTTCGTTTTCCAGTACTTGTTTTATTTCGTCCTTGTGTTGAATGAGGTCATTCTTTTTGCTGGCAATAAGTTTGGTTTTCAAGCCTTCATACTCGGCCTGGATATCGTTGAACTGTTTATCCTTTGTGGCTTCAACTTTTAAGGAGGTTAACAATTTTTCGGATGCGGTGGTGTAGCTATAGTTTTTATCGGCCAGGTATTTTATAAAGTCATTGTATTCACCGTCAGATAGCGTAAACGAACGGGCATCGGCAATTTTAGCGTGCTTATCGTGGTAAACTGTGGCATAATCAAATATCAGCAGTTTGCCCACCAATGCCTGGGTAACATTAGCAAATTTTTCCTGTTTAATAAACAGGTCTGGGTAAATGCCGCTGCCGTCATAAACAGAACGGCCGTTCTTTGTTTTAAATTCATGGATCAGCGAATCGGCAACTTTTACCACACTGCCATCATCCTTACGGTGGGTATAATCCAGCTCCTGGATACAACGGCCCGAAGGCACATAGTATTTGGCAATGGTAATTTTTACCAGGCTATTGTATGGTAAATTGAAAGTTTGCTGTACCAGGCCTTTGCCATAACTGCGCTGCCCGATGATCACCGCGCGGTCGAGGTCCTGCAGAGCGCCGGCAACAATTTCACTTGCCGATGCCGAATGGCTGTTTACCAATACCACCAAAGGCAAATCAGGTTCGAGCGGTGCGCTGATGGTGCTGTAAGTAAAGTTCTTTTCCTTTATCTTCCCTTTTTGCGATACGATCTCCACATCTTTCTGCACAAAAAGGTTCACTATTTTTACGGCTTCCTGTAAAATACCGCCGCCGTTTGAGCGAAGATCAAGAATGATACCGCTGGGATTTTTCTTTTTTAGCTCCACGAGGGCATTGGTAACTTCGGCAGCCGAATTTTCAAGAAACTTATCCAGTTTAATGTATCCCATGTTGCCATCAACCATGCCAAAGTACGATACATTGGGCTGTTTGATCTCGTCACGAACCAGGTTCTTTTCAAATGGCTGAGGTGTATTATCCCGTTTGATGAACAGTTTTATGGCCGCACCCTTTGAGCCTTTCAGCAGTTGGCTCACCTGGTCATTATTCTTGCCGTTAAGGTCAACATCGTTTATCTTCAGGAGCTGATCGCCGGGGTGTACATCTCCTTTTTGGGCCGGGAAGCCCGCAAACACTTCCGATACAAATACTTTACCGTTACGCAAAAAAATACTGGCGCCAATGCCGCCATACTGGGTACTTACGTAATGCAGCTTATAATCTTCAATTTCCGATTCGGGCACAAACTCGGTATAAGGATCAAGGCCATCGAGCATGGCATCAACGCCGGTTTTTACCAGCTTGGCCGAATTGATATCATCAACATAATTGATATTAACCTCTTTATAAACAGAGGCAAAAACATCAAGGTTCTTAGAGATCTGGAACAGGTCGTCATTAAAACCCACTATACCCGCGGCCAGCAAGGCAATACCTGCAAATAAGCCTGCTCTTTTGTATTCTTTTTTGAACACTAAACCCTGTTTCATCATTTATCCTCGAAAAAAATAAAAATACAAAAAAGCTATCCAGTTTGTATAACCGCAGTGTCTATTTTACAGTCGGTTGGTATCAATATTCACGAGGGCCTTTTTTAGGGTAAAAACCACATATTTACGATCGCGGTTTACCAGGTCCATCAGTTTGGTAATCAAGCTTTCTTCCTGTCCTTCGCTGTATTTTAACTGCTCGTCTGTAAGGTGGTTGTATTTACGTTGAATCTTAATTTTTACGCGTTCCCAATCCTTGTTGGTAATACTGATTTCAGCCATGTTCAATTTATTTTCAGCAAAAATATAAAAAATACCAAGTTGCTACTGCTAATTGTTTGGCTCGTGTATTGATAATACGTAATACGGCTCAAATATGGGCCGGGTTATAACCAAAGTAAATTAATAGCGTAGGGCCGTATACAATTTAAAGGATAACGTGCGTTTATGGCTTTACATTTAACATCTAAAATCATGAAAAAGTATCTATTAAGTGCAGTATTGCTGATAGCTGTAAGCATCAGTGCAAAAGCACAATTTTCTTTAGGCGTAAAAGGAGGTGTCAATTTTTCAAAAATTGGCTCCGATAATTTTAACGACAAAAACCTGACTGGCTACCAGGCTGGTTTATTTGCCCGCGTAGGCAACGGCGTTTACTTACAGCCAGAGCTTTACCTGAGCGGCACCGGCGGTAAATTTGAATCAAATGATAATAATACCGCATTTAGTGGCAAGGTAAGGTTCACTAACCTGAATGTGCCATTATTGGTAGGTAAGTCATTCGGCCAAAAAGATCTGAACTTCCGCATTATGGCAGGTCCTATTTATACTTACACGCTTGATCAAAGCACCAGCGTAAGTAATAACGTAGGTAATGCATTCAATAATTTTAACAAAAGCAATATTGGTTTCCAGGCCGGGGCCGGTGTTGATATAGGTTCAATCACTGCCGATTTGCGTTACGAAGGCGGCTTAACCAAAGTGAGCGACAGTTTTGCTAAACGCCAAAACCTTTGGGCACTGAGTGTGGGCTTTAAGATTTTTTAAGTTGATAATGTCCGCGAGGACATGTTGATTAATATAAAACAGGGCTGTCATAAATCATGAACAGCCCTGTTTTATATCTAGTTAAAAGTAATTACCTATGATTAGGTTGTAATCTCTATCTAATGATAGTAACATACCCACTAAAAGGTTGGATTTTATTATCCAGTTTAACAATATAATAATAGGTTGATACCGGCAATAATTTTCCTTTATAAGTCCCGTCCCAGGGTTTACCATATCCTTTTGTATCATATACCGCCTGCCCATAACGGGTGAAAATCCTCACAGAACAATTAGGATAGTTGGATAAAGCAGGAATGCTCCAAAAATCATTTATTCCATCGCCATTTGGGCTAAATGTATTGGGTATAGTAACATTTAGAAGTTGTACCGTTATTTTAATTGGGCTACTTGTTACCGGTATGCTACAGGCATCGGTGCTGGTAATTATGCAAGTTATTTCATCATTGTTTTTTAATTGGTTGGTGTTAAATATATAACTGTTGCCATTTGGAGCATTTATGTCGTTTACCTGCCATTGGTAGTTGCTTACCATACTTGCATTTGATGACGTAGCTACAAAACTAACCAGGGCGCCTTCATAAATGTTATTTTCGGAAGCACTTATTGAAACCGTTAATGAAGGACCCGAGTTGCCAATTATGTCTGCTGAAATGACGTTTGATGTTGCATAGGCGTTAACGAGACAGGGGCTGCTGGTATTGATTATATCGCAGCTCACTTTGTCGTTATTGCTGAGTGTTTTAGTGGTAAAAGTGGGTAATCCATTTCCTGCCGGTATGCCATTAACTTTCCACTGGTAAATTACATTGCCGCCTGCAGGAGTTGGCACCGCTGCGAAGCTGATAGATGTACCGCTGCATACCGGGGTTTGAACGGACGACGTAATAACCACTGATGGGGTTTTATAAGGCAAAAAGATTATGTTGGTTATATTATTTGAACTGGCTGATAATGTGCAGGAGCCAACTTCAGTGATAGTACAGGCGAAAACATCCGTAGCTGTAGCCGAAGTTATTGTGAGTACCGGACTGTTTGTTCCTGTATTTACGCCATTTATCTGCCATTGATAATTTATTGTGCCGCCCGACGTATGTGTTGGAGTTGCGGTAAAGTTAATGGATGTCCCCTCGCATACAGGACTATTATCGACGACTATAGTTACTGCTGGACTAACCGGCAAAATAACGGTTAGTTGCTGTGACACAGTGGCGGCATTGTGCAAGTCGTCACCGCTTTGATTTGCCGTAATAATAGTGGATCCGGGGCCTGTAATATGGATTAGTCCCTGGGCATTTATGGTAGCGACGGCAGGATTGCTGGTGGTATACATTACAGGTATTGTAGCATTGCTCCTGCTAACATTGGCATTGAAGTCGGCGGTACAGGTAGTTTTGTTTGCAAACGGAGGGAAAGCGAGCAAGAGGTTCTCCTTAATCGTAAAAGTTTCAGGAACCGGAGTTGCCGGGTCATAATTATCATTGCGATTTTGCGAAGCAGTTATTACCGTTACACCCGGAGCAATAACATGGATCAAGCCGTTTGCATCTACATAAGCAACAGCGGGATTACTGCTTGTATAGATAATAGGAGTTTCAGTATTTGTACTTGTTGCGCCCGGATGCAGAATATTATCATTATCGATATTCATTGTTTCGGGAGGCGGGAAAGTAATTATTGACGGCAGTTTTTGGCTATTTGCCGACAATATCGACACGGTGCTGCCTGCGTTGTTTCCAACAATAAGATCGGGCCTGCCGTTTCCATCTATGTCACCCATAACAGCGCTTCTTGGATAATTACCAGTCGCAAAATCCAATTTGTTATTAAAATTAATACTGCCCGACGAACTGCTGTTTATAAGTACCGATATCGAATTATCAACCTGGTTGGTTACGGCAAGGTCTGGTTTACCATCTCCATTGATATCTCCGGCGCAGATACTAAAAGGGTTTTGGCCTGTAGAAAAATCCTGTCTGCTTACAAAAGAAACTGAACCTGCCGAGCTATTGTTTTTCCATACTGAAACACTTCCAGGCAAATTATTATCAGCAACTGCAATATCCGGTTTTAAATCTCCATCAAAATCTAAAACTACCACACTTTCAGCCCCTCCGCCACTTGATGGCACACTGTAGTCAATTTTCGCATCAAAATTGATGGTGCTGCCGGCAGAGGTATTTTTAAATACCGAGACAAAACCGTCCTGACTGGCCACAATAAGATCTGCTTTGCCATCTAAATTTACGTCGGTAGCGCTGATCCCTCTGGAATTGGTTAATGAAGGAAAATCCCTTTCTGCTAAAAAAGAAATCGGGCCATTTGGCGGCGTTGAATTAGTGTATATCGAAATGTACGATGGATAACTATACTCGTTGGTAACTGCCAGATCAGGTTTACCATCCCCATTAAAATCAGCAATCGCGATAGCGTAGGGACTTTGCCCTGTATTAAATGTAACAGCATTATCAAAATTTATCTGATTATTAGCAGACGTATTTTTGAATATAGAAATAGTGTTGTTACCAAAGTTTGCAACTACAGCATCTGGTTTACCATCCCCATCTAAATCATCAACAGCTAAGCCATTTGAATAATTATTTACTGCTTTTTGAGTAGCGAGTGTGAAGACTGGTACACCCAGCTGGCTGTTATTCTTTAAAAACGAAACATTATTGCCGCCACTGTTAACGCATACAATATCGGCCTTACCGTCTCCGTCCAAATCCTTTATGGCAAGACCATAAGGGTAATTACCCGATTGAAAATCAATCTTTCCGTTTAATGAACTGGCGGTAAAAGGTGTACTATTAAACGTTATAATAAAAGGCTGTTTGGAGTAACAGGTAAGTCTATTATTGGTAACAGTAATGGGCTGACAAGTTGCACCTTTGGGAGCGCTAACAGTTAAATGTGTATTACTTGCCGATATAATATTTGCCTTTACCGGTCCAAAATAAACCGTATTACCGGAAGCATTTGCATTAAAGTTGGCGCCATCGAGATTAACAATTGTACCAACAGGACCGCTTGAAGGGGAAAATGCATTTATAGCCGGAGCCTGGCCATTGGCGTTAACTGATATAAGTAGCAGAAATGATAATAAAAAGGCACCGATCCGTTGTAATATCATAAGAAGTGCAAGGTTCAAGTTCAAAATTTGCACTAAGATATAATATTAAAAACGATCCGAAACCATCTTAATAATGCCGACGCATTAACAACAAAATCAAAAAACCGTATCATTTATTTTATGATACGGTTTTTTGATTTTGTAGATCTAAATAAAATTATGCCAGCGAATAGTATGATAATCTCGTAACTCCCCCCGCCATAACACGTGAAAGCTACTTCGCACTAAACACAACTGATGTTACCCCTGCTGTCATAGCGGCTTTACTTGTCGGTTTGTATATAAAGAACAGCTTATGCATTTTACCGTCAGTTACCGGCGTAAGTACCAGGTGAACAGCGCCGCCTTTAGCATCCTTAGCAGGCACAGGCATACTTCCTTTACCTGCAAGGGCTCCTGTTTCCGAATCGAGCCTTAATTCAAAATTAAGCGGAGCAGTAGGTGGTGCTTGCCAGAAATTGGTTAGGTTAATGGAGCGTACGCCTGTTAAATCGATATTCTCCAATGCAAACCAACCGTCGGTAGCCGGATAGATCATCAGGTTAATGCCATTGTATTTAAAGGCGGTAAACCCGTTGAATTTTTCGGTGCCTTTAAACTGGTAAGTACTGCTGTTTAACGATACAATGCTGCTACCTGTTAATTTCTTAATATCGTTACCGCCATTATCAGTGTATTTGGCCGATAACACTAAGGCTGCCGACTGCTGTTTTTCAGGCGGAGCAGGCATAATAGTGCCAGATGCAGCTAACGAAGGTTTCTGATTGCTGTTATCGAGCGAAAGCACCCAGTTAATGATCTGATCAAGGTCGCCCTGCTTAATGTTTGGATGGGCAGACATAGCTGTTTCACCCCAAACACCGGCACCACCTTTAATTACCTTTTGGGTGAGTTTGGCCATGGCATTAGGATCTTTTTTGTATCTGGCCGCAACCTGAACAAATGACGGGCCTATTGATTTACCGTCTTCCTTATGGCAGCTTTTGCAATCCATAGTTAACATGAGTGTTTTACCGCGGTTTTCGGGTTCGCCTTGCTCATGCTGCGTGGCTGATTGTGCTTTATCGAAGCCTTCGATATAATCAAGCCCAACATAAATACGTTTTGGATCTATCGCTTTGGTGTCAGGTCCATCGGTTACGTTAACCGCATATTTGAACGGCACGCCAGGCAGGTAGAACGATTTATTACCACCACTGATATTGATGCTAACAGTTGGTTGTTCGTTACCTGCGTAAACACTAACCGGCGCACTTTTGCTTGCTGCACCTTTATCGTCTTTTGCTTCAACAGTAATTTTGTAATCGCCAACTGTTGTGTAAGTATAGCTAAGCGATGGGGTGGTTGTTTCTTTAGTTACACCATTACCCAGGTTCCAGGTGTAAGAAATATTATCTTTTTCCGGATCAGCGGCTTTGGCAGTCAACTTAACAGTAAAAGGCAGTACGCCAGATGTTTTATCAGCTTTAAAAGATGAAATTTCGGGAGGACGGTTGCCTGAAATATAGTCAATACGGAACAGGCCAGCATCCGGGTTATGTGAAAACCAACCGCTGCCGTACTCCAAACCATAAAGCCTGCCATCTGGGCCAACTTCCATATCAATCATGGAGTTTACCTTCAATTTAGGGAAGAAAGGTTCCATCTTATCAAAATCACCTTCTGGAGTTAGCGTGATGGCCTTTATCCAACCGCGCATCCAATCGTATGCTAAAAACTTACCGTTGTAATAATCAGGCAGGCGGGTTTCTTCCGGGAACATATCTGTATAATAAACCGGACCAGCCATAGCGTTACGACCGCCGGTACCAACCTGCGGAAAATCTGCCGATGGGCCATAAGGATACCAGATAAATGCAGGTTGCGCCGGCGGCAGATCGGTTAAACCTGTGTTATTACGCGAGTTATTAACCGGGTGCTTAGGATCAAACGCCGGGCCCGATTTGCCTGTGGCATAATCATAAAGGTGGTACGGTTTGTTATCGCCTACAAAATATGGCCAGCCAAAGTTACCCGCTTTTTTAGCCTGGTTAACCTCGTCGTATCCCATGGGGCCACGGTTGTCAAGGCTGTCATTGTGCGCATCCGGACCCACTTCGCCCCAGTACAGGTAGCCGTTTTTCTGATCTACCGAAATCCGGTATGGGTTCCTGTCGCCCATTACATAAATCTCCGGGCGGGTTTTTGGCGTACCTTTCGGGAACAGGTTGCCTTCGGGGATTTCATATGTGCCGTCATCTTTAAGGTTGATACGCATAATTTTACCGCGAAGGTCATTGGTATTACCAGCCGAGCGGCGGGCATCAAACTGCAGGTGACCCGGCCTGTCATCAAGCGGTGCATAACCGCTGCTTACGTACTTCTGTCCTTTTTCGTCAAACGGAGTTGAGTTATCTCCGGCCGAGAAGAACAGGGTTTTATCAGGCCCAGGACCGAATGCTATCGAGCCACCTGTGTGGCAGCAGATATCACGCTGGGCTTTCACCTCCAAAATAACCTTCTCCGTTTTTTTATCCAGGGTATCGTTTTTAAACGTAAACCTCGAAAGGCGGTTTACCGAACTATCGGCAGGACTATAATAAATATAAATCCAGTTGTTTTTTTCAAACTCAGGGTCTTTAGCCAGTCCAAGCATCCCTTCTTCGGCATTTACATTGGGCACATGGGCTTTCCAATACACATCAAAAAAACCAACCTGTTTCACCTTCTGCGTATCGTGCTTGTACAGCATGATCTCGCCGCGGCGCTGGATCACCATAATATCTAGGTTCGGCAATATGGTCATCTCGGTTGGCTCAAAAAATTCGCCGGTTGATAATTGTGTCTTTTTAAAGCGATCCTCATCGGGTGGCAGTTGGGTTTTAGCCTTGCTGTAATCCAATTCCTTATTTTCGCCTATGGCATATTTAATACCGGCAAGCAGCATTTTCAGGTAGCCTGTTTCTTTATAACTTTCGTCGGTATGGCCCATAGCTGTATAAAACGCACGCCCCCCGTCAAAATCATGATACCAGGTGGCAGGGTGGTTGCCCATACGCTTCCCTCCTTTGTAACTGTTTTCATCAAGGGTAATGAGTACATGTACATCTGTGGCTAATGGCTTGCGGAAACTGTAAAACTCATCGGTACGTTTCCATACTTTAGGCAGATCTTTAGTTGCATCATTGTTGGCGTCAACTATATTATAAGTACCGGGCTGTACATTCGGGTTTTTATCATGGATACCCGGGTGGTCATAAAACCAGGCGCCAACCAGGCGACCATACCACCCCCAGTCATATTCTGTATCGGCGGCAGCATGAATGCCTACATAACCGCCCCCCGCTTGGATATAACGTTCAAAGGCCGCTTCCTGCCTGTAATCAAGTACATCGGCAGTAGTGCTTAAGAAAATAACAGTTGAATACTTTTTGAGGGTATCCTCGTTAAACATTGCCGAGTTTTTTGTAGTGTCTACCTCAAAGCCATTTTCGGCGCCAAGCTTTTTGATAGCGGCTATACCTGCATTGATGGATACATGGTGAAAGCCCATTGTTTTTGAAAAGATAAGCACGCGCGGTTTATTGGGGCGTGTTTTGTTACAGGATAAGTAAATGCAGCTGAATGCCACAAGAACCATCAGGACGATTTTTTTCATATCGACTTAATTGCAGATTGGGTTAATTGGTGTTCGGATCGGTTTCAGGACTCAAGGCAGCAATATACCACAATCGATTGCAATAAATTGCTGCCTACCAAATTTATAACTAAATCTTTACGAAACAATATGCAATGTGTAAAAATGACACATTATTTTTACTGTAATTCTGACGGTTTTTGCTATGCCCGGTCATGTACAGAAAAGTTATTTCTTTTCCTGCTTTTGTCGGCAGGTGCCCGTGAAGATATCAGGATGATGTTATGCGAATTGGCTTAAGCTGATTACAATATTTTGGAGAATGCAAAATAAAAAAGCTGTAAAAACAGCAAAGCCCCTGATGGGCAGGGGCCTTTACTAACCAATTATAAACCTAAATTATGAGAAGAGCTGTAGGAGAAGGAGTCGAACCTTCACGGAGTGGTTATTTTTATTGCTAAAAGTTTCCCAATTTCTCCGCCACCGCGACAAGGAGGTGTGTCTGCCAAAAATTTCACCATCCTACAGTATTGTAAGTCTTAAGTCGTTAGTCTGAAGTTCTAAGTCTTTTGACTTAAGACTTCTGACTTTGTACTTAAACTTGCTGTTGGGGAAGGATTCGAACCTTCACAGAGTGGTTAGCCCGCTTCGGGTTTTCCATGATCTCCGCCACCGGGACAAGGAGGTGTGTCTGCCAAAAATTTCACCACCCAACATTGTTTTTACTTTAAAGAACATTAAGCATTTCCCTTTTGCTTGATACAAATTTAATAGGACTATCTATTTCTTGCAAATATTTCAACAAAAATATTTTATTTTTAATCGAATTTTAATTAAACTTGTATTTCAATATAGATATTCAAATTTATGTCCCACAGAAAAGCTCAAAATTTAGAAATTGATAATCTTGACATCCAGATTTTATCAATATTAATGAAAAATGCTACCACTCCATACACCGAGATAGCTAAAGAGTTGATTGTTTCTGGCGGAACCATACACGTGCGGATGAAAAAGTTAGAGGAGATGGGTGTAATAAAAGGGGCCAGCCTTGAGGTAGATCCGCAAAAGTTAGGATATGACATCACTGCATTCCTGGGTATTTACCTCGAAAAAGGATCACAGTATAATGAAGCTGTAAAGCAATTAAAAACAATTAAAGAAATTGTCGAGTTGCATTACACTACCGGCGAATGGAGCATTTTTGCTAAAATTGTATGTCATGATACCACTCACCTGCGTGAAGTTTTGAACGAGCAGATCCAGGGTGTAAGAGGCATTCAACGTACCGAAACCTTCATTTCGCTTGAAGAAAGTATCAGGAGGCAAATAACGCTGGAATAAATTTTTACTCAAATTATTGAAACGCCTACAGCCTGGTTTTTACCGGGCTATAGGCGTTTGTTTTATGAAAACCTCAAATTGATTACCCAAAAACGGACTATTGAGCGTTAAAAGGGAAAATTCATGACCCGATTACCATGTCACCCTTACTGTAGTGAAAGATTTTCCGGCATAATCAACATCATAATAATTTTGATTCACATTATCCTGGCTCCAAATCAACGCGTTATTTTCCGTTGCACTGGTCCTGTAAATCCTTATAGTACTTATATTGCCGCCAAAGTACAGCCTAACCCTGTTTTGGGGATCAGTATTCCAGTTAACTACATTAATATCGGCCTTGTTTGAGGTTGTAAAAGCGCTTACGTTATCCGCTCCAAAGTTCGTTATGCCGGTTAAGGTTGTAGGAATATAATTTTCGTTAAGCAGGTTAGCCGTATATTGTTGAAAAACGTAGTAATTTTTCTTTCGTACCGCCGGCGCTCCCCAGGGAGTATACAGCAGCCCGCCAAAATTAGTTTCAGGATTACCCCATTCAAAATACAGCCAGCCTTTGGCTCCGCCCCTAAAGGCATCATGAAATTTATTAACAAGGTCAAGGGCAGCCGTTAATTCATCCGGTGTAGTTCCCATACCAAAGCCAGCATGCCACTCCGTCATATACAGGCCCTTTGCACCCGCTGATGAAGAGGCTGATGAAAAGTTAGCAGCAGAACTATTGAAATATTGATGAGTGGTGAAAAGACTTACGTTCCCCGAGGCATTAAGCCCCGAAACATATGATCCGGTATGGGTTACATCAATACAATCCGGAGATGCAAAAACAGGTACAGAGATACTCAATGACTGTAATTTAGTTTTAAGCCATCCGGCAGTGCTTGTATATACACTTTGGGCTTGCGCTGTGGTAAACTCCGCCGATTCATAGGCTATACCCGAAGACGGATAATCGGGCTCATTCATTAAGCTCAAATAATTAACAGTTATTCCATTGTCTTTTAGATTTTTAATATGAGCATACAAAAATTCGCCGAACTCGCTATAAGCATTGGTTACACTGGCATTAAGCGTTCCTCCATTATTAACGCTATTGTTAGTTTTCAAATATTTAGGCGGAGATAATACAATAGCCCAAACTTTAATAGCCGGATTTGTAAGCTGCGCTTTTTTTAACGCTGTTATCTGGTCAACCAGGTTAGAATTGCCGGTAAAATTAAATTTAGAAAAATCGGTGTTATTCGGGTCTGTGTTATCATTCACATCCTCCACCCCATCAGCTCTAAGTACAATTTTAAAAACATTTACATTAAGGTCATGCCAAAGCCAGTTGCTTGCATCAGTAAAATTAGTTATCCCGTTTACCAGGTGCCCACTATAAAAATAGCAGCCCGCCCCTATAAGGTCAATCTTCTGGAGGGGGCTTCCTATTCCTACAGTTATGCTTCCCCCGCTTTGAACGGAATTTATAACTGGCTGATTCACTCGTTGCTGTGCAGGAGGCACAGCATTTTTACGACAGGACAAAACAGCGCAAGCCAGTGTCACAGCTATTGCTGAAAGGATTTGATTCTTTCTCATAAACTTTTCTTTGATTGATAATTGGTCCGTAATTTTCGATAATAAAACAAGCTGATAAATGGACATAATCAGGTTTTATATGGACTATATTACTTTCAGGATATTCAACACTATATCCTGCTGAAAATTTATAAAAGTAGAGGAAAAAAGATATTTTATTTCGATGTTGCTTCAACACTGCCCTCTAAAGTTAGCGCTTCTGCCCGCTTTAACTCTTTTTATCATTTAAGTGTTAAAAAATGTCAAAATCAGTTAATTATATTAATTAAAAAGCCTTTTTCATCTCAATTTCATAAAGCGCCGCTACTTTAGTTTTTGTAAAGGAGTGATGTAGCGTAATTGATCAAACTCGCGTAAGGTAATTTACGGTGCATTGTGTGTTCATTTTTAGATACTTAAAAGATTATTATTATGCTGGCTATAAAAACTTTAACCGATAATTTAACAGTCTACAAACGCAACATACGTTTAATGGGCGATAAATTTGAGATTAGTGTAGTGGGCAATAACCCCCTGCTGGCCGATGAGCAAATTGACATTGCCATTGATGAAATTAACAGGGTTGAAAAATTGCTTTCGGCTTTTAGCGATGACAGCAGCATCAACCACATAAACCGTAATGCCGGTGCTGCCCCGGTTAAAGCCGATGGTGAAACATTCAGGCTAATTAACAGGGCACTGCAAATATCAGAACTTACTTACGGCGCTTTTGATATTACCTACCTGGCTGATAACGCGTTTAACGAAACCACAGCCGAAAACAATTTGGTAAAAACCGCCAAACGTACGCTTCCACTGGCCAGCTACAAAAACATAGTGCTTGATGCTGTAAAACAAACTGTTTTTCTGAAAGAAAAAGGGATGCGCATAGGTTTTGGCGCAAACGGCAAAGGCTACGCCGCCGACAGGGCCAAATATGTATTGCAAATGAACGGTGTGAGCAGCGGCGTGATCAATTTTGGCGGTGACCTGCTTGCATGGGGCTTACAGCCAAACCTGCAGCCCTGGACTGTTGCCGATGCCGACATTAGCCAGCTAAACCAACCCTTTGCTGATTTGGAGATCAGTAATCTTGCTTTTGCAACATCGGTTAATGCCGAAAAATATGCAAGTATCAGCAATAAGAAATTCACCAACGTATTTAACCCTAAAAAAGGTTTTCCGGTTAGCGGTATTACAAGCGTAAGCATCCTTAGCCCTACTGCCGAATTTGCCGACGCTTTGGCCACACCGATACTCACCATAGGTGTTAACGCCGGCTTATACATGATCAATCAGCTTAACCAGGTGGCCTGCGTTATTATTGATGATCAAAACCGGGTTTATCCGTCAAAAGACATCGCGCTCTGACTTTCAAACATTAAAGTACACTCATAAACCTTTCATCATAATTGTGATCTGGATAATTCATTTGCATCGGCATTTTTACAAGTGCTCCTGCAAATGAATTGTTATTTGTTGTACCTTTCTCATTTTGGTGTAAACATTTAAATTGTCCTTTATTTGAGCCTTATTTTTACCTTTTCTTCCCCTCAATGATAAAGTGGTTTGCGTATATTGTCCTGTTATTGATATTTGCAACACGTATATCATTTGCCAATGCCCTTACAAAAAACATTGATGCACTTGCTCATGCCGGTAACAAAAAACCGGGTGCGTTGTCGTATACTTTATTAGCGGCTGATACTACTACCAAAACCAAAAAGCAACTGGAGGATGAAAAGAAAAAAATCAAAGAAATAGCCAAAGCAAAGCGGCAGGCTAAGCCGGCTACCGTTGACGAAGATGCCGTACCGCCTAAGCCCAAACCAAAAAGGCAGCGCCGCCCCGAAGGCATGGAGCGCCCGCCCGAAATACCGAGGAGAAATGGCAGTTAAACCGGTTAAACAATTTACCATATTGATGAAATACCTTTGCTTACTTTTTTTTATGGCTGCAAGCGGTACCGTATTTGGTGCGGATACTGATTTGCGCCTTTTTGCCGGTAAGCACCCCTTAGTAGCCGATTCTGATACCATTATTCGTAAGCGGTCAATTTCGGCCGGGGTAAGTTATGGCAGCGACGTGCTGTTTTTTGGTCGTACCGGCCCGGTAAAATATCCTTTTGTTACTGCCGATCTGATTTATAATACCAAGTCGGGTATCTTTTTATATGGCTCGGCCTTTAAAGTTTTGGGTTATGCCCCTGTTGATGAGGTTGATTTGGGCGGAGGGTATTTTTACAAATTTTCGAAAGCCTTTTCCGGCTCAGCAAGTTATACGCGGTTCTTTTTTGCCAGGGATGCAGCGCAGGTTATCAAGTCGGCCTCCTCAAATGATATCAATTTTAAAAACTCATACGATTGGCATTACCTGAAAACAAGTGCCGTGCTGGATTATCTTTTCGGCAAATCGAACGACATTTTTTTAACGATAAGCAATTCAAAATACTGGGAAAGCAGCTGGAGCATTTTTGACGACCAGGATTTTCTTTCCTTTAACCCTTCCTTTAATTTCATCCTGGGCACGCAGAATTTTGTTCAGCGCTATTCACTTGATCATCATTTCAGGGACGAGGCCGCCAATATTTCTATACAATATGACCCGCGTTATGCGAGCCGTAACCGCCGGTTCAACATGCTTAATTACAGCTTCAAAATCCCGGTGGCTTATAACCGGCCGCATTATACGTTTGAATTTTCGTACAAATATTCTATTCCAGTTAACGTAGAAGGAGTATTGCTTAACCGGCGCGAGTCATTTTATAATTTAACTTTTTACTACGTTTTTTATTAGTCATAATACATGAATGTTTTAATAATAGAAGACGAGACAGCACTTGCCCACGAACTTGAAATTTTTCTTTCAAACTATAACTATATCTGCGAGGTTTGTTTTGACGGCACTTCGGCATCCGAAAAAATTGCCACAAACCTGTATGATTTTATATTGATAGACCTGGGCCTGCCCGATTATGACGGCCTTGATCTGCTCAGGGAATCAAAAAAGACTAATTCGGAGGCGGCATGTATTATACTCACCGCCCGCGCAGAGATCAACGACCGGATCAAAGGCCTCGACCTTGGCGCCGACGATTATCTGCCTAAGCCTTTTTCGTTGCTTGAGCTGCAAAGCCGTATGCAGGCCATCATCAGGCGTAAGTTTGGTGTTAAAAATAACATTGTTGAACTGGGTGGTTTCCTGATCGACCTTACCGCACGTACTATATCCTATTATAACAGC
The DNA here is from genome assembly GCF_003286435.2 of Mucilaginibacter metallidurans. Classification (NCBI taxonomy): domain Bacteria; kingdom Pseudomonadati; phylum Bacteroidota; class Sphingobacteriia; order Sphingobacteriales; family Sphingobacteriaceae; genus Mucilaginibacter; species Mucilaginibacter metallidurans. The sequence goes on along the minus strand of NZ_CP043449.1, from coordinate 6,715,844 downwards.
GTTGTTAATACCATTACCAAAAAAGAATTTGACCTCATAGCCTATTTAATTTTACATAAAAACCGTACGCTTACCCGCATGCAGCTGAGCGAGCATATTTGGGGCAGCGTGGTGAATAATGACTATGACAGCAATTATATTGACGCGCATATTAAAAATATCCGTAAAAAATTAAATGCCTATGCCCCGCCCGACTGGCTGGAAACGGTACGTGGTTTGGGTTATAAAATAAAGATCAACGTCTGAGTATTTGAAATTAGGAACAAAACTTACCCTTTTTAACGCCATCTCCAAACTGGTTATCGTGATACTGTTTGTATTGCTTGTTCCTGTATTGATCAAAAATATCAGCCGTAATTATGTCGACAGCAAGCTTATCAAACAAAAAAACAAGCTGCTGCAAATTGTAAAAAGCAAGGGCATTGAAACCTACATCGAAAACGGCGAAGGCTACGGCAGCTACCTCCCGCTTAAGGAAGAATATATCAGCCTGGACGAAGTTGATCCCGATTATTTCCTGGATACTATAAAAAGAGGCAAGCGGCTTTTTAGTGAAGGGGATACTTTAGAGTATCGCATACTAAGCCACACCTTTAAGGTTAAGAACAAAAATTACCTGCTGGAAATTGGCAAAAGTGTAGATACTTTGGATGAAACCAGCGTCCCGCTGCAAAACATAGCTTTCCAGGTATTGCTGGGAATGATCTTGTTGACCGTATTAGCCGACCAGGTATATTCAACCTATGTACTTAAGCCTTTACGGCTTATTATTAAAACCAAGCTTGTAGGGCAAAAATTCCCTAATTTTCATACCTACCGGCAGGTACGTACTACCACATCAGATTTTCAGCATTTGGATATCAGTATCCATAACATGATCGAAACCATTGCGGATAAATTTCATAAAGAGCGGGAGTTTATTTCCAACGCATCGCATGAGCTTATGACACCAATCTCTATTCTTCAGTCAAAAATCGAGAATATGTTTGAGGAGGAGGATATCAACGATGAGCTTAAAGGCAGGTTATTGGAGATGCAAAAGATCCTGAACCGGTTGAAGAGCATTACGAAAACGCTGCTGCTCATTTCACAGATAGAGAACGAACAGTTTTTAAAAGAAGACAAGGTATCTGTATCCGAACTGTTGCAGGAGGTTTATGACGAGATCTCCATTCGTCTGCAGGATAAAAACATCAGCTATGAAATGTTGATGCCTGACAACTGGCATTTTGTCAACATCAATAAATTTTTACTCTTTAACCTGTTTTTTAACCTTATCAACAATGCCATTAAATACAATCATGAAGGCGGAAGCATTAAGGTAACAGGCATTGCTGTAAATGACAAATATTTGATCAGTATAGCTGATACTGGCATCGGTATAGATGAAGACGCCATCCCGCTGATCTTTAACCGCTTTAAAAAATTCAGACAGTCATTACAACAAGATAGCTTTGGATTGGGCCTGCCTATTGTAAAATCAATAGCGGCCTTTCATGATATTGAAATCAATGTAATTTCTGAAAAAGATAAAGGGAGCACCTTTAAACTTATTTTCCCGGCCACGTTGATAGTAATTTCTTAAACTTCAAAAAAGCATGCCAAATTGTACTGTAGCAAAAATTTTACTACTGCTTTGTACTAAAAATCGGGCAGTGGTGTAAAAATCAATAATCCTGCATTCTTTACTCCACTGAAATTAACTTTACTTATCATTAAAAAAATGTTGCTATGATTTATGGAGGGTGTTCTTTTAAAGGAAGCAGTCTATAATACTGCCATCAGGTTTTTTTGGCATCTGCTTTGTAAAAAGTACGGTATAACATAATTATACAAGTACGATGAGAACGCTTAAATTAAAAGTAGCCACCCTTGGTATAGCATTAGCTACAGCAGGCATATTAGGCTCAGGATGTAATTCACTTACAAAAACACAAAAAGGTGCTGCTATTGGCGCGGGTGCCGGTGGTACAGTAGGTGCTTTTATTGGTAAAGCTGCCGGTAATACCGCTTTAGGTGCTATTATAGGTGGTGCTGTAGGTGGCACCGCTGGTGCTTTTATCGGTCGTAATATGGACAGGCAAGCTGCCGAAATTAAACAAACAGTGCCGGGTGCCACAGTAACCCGCGAAGGTGAAGGCATTTTGGTTAAATTTGATTCAGGTATTTTATTTGACACCAATAAATCAGATTTGAAACCCGCTGCGGAAACTAACCTGCAAAACCTGGCTGCCTCATTACAGAAAAACCCTGAAACTAATATCACCATCATTGGCCATACCGATAATACCGGATCTGACAGTTATAATCAAACACTTTCAGTAAAGAGGGCGGATGCTGTGAAATCATATTTAGTTGCTGGTAATGTAGCCTCATCACGTATGACAGTGACCGGCAAGGGCGAAAGCGAACCAATTGCCGATAATACCACTGCCGATGGCCGCGCACAAAACCGCAGGGTTGAGATCACCATTGTGGCAAACGAAAAAATGAAGGAGCAGGCAAAACAGGCTGCCCAGTAATACAGCGTAATAATAAGATCAGTTAATAGTTTAAAGAGAAAGTCCCTGGCGCAAAGCCGGGGCTTTTTGGTATATGCCAAAATCACTATTTGCACATTTGTTAAACAATGTGTTATCCCAACTGATAAAAACATTTTGTAATCAACAAGTTAATCACCTACTTTTGCAGTATGGTAAAAAGATCAGGAGCGATATTACTCACTATGCTGTACACAGTTACGGTATTGGGCTTTGCTCTTAATTTCCATATTTGCGGCGACTATGTAGCATCTGTAAAAATTGATGCCCCGGCGGTTAACTGCAAAATGGACCAAAAAGGCGGCAAAATGAAATGCTGCAAGGATAAACAGGTTGAAGTAAAAGTAAAAGACGCTCACCAGGGCGAATCAACTTCGTTTTTAGCAAAGATATTTGGCTTTGAACTGCCAAGCTGGTCGTTCGATAGCCTATTTCCGGCCTTACCATCTTCCTCTTCCGGCAAATTTTATGATCGCGGCCCTCCCAATCCATCGGTTCAGGGCATCGCCACATTTGTCCGCAACTGTATCTTCCGCATTTGATCTGTTAATTGTTAAACCCGGTAAACCTTATCAGCAGTTTATTCTCTAACAATTAATTACACGATCAACATGAAAACTTTAAAAATATTCATCATCATATTTGCGCTTTCTGTAACAGCAGCTAAAGCTCAATTCACCAAAGCCGAACTCCAGGTTAGCGGCCTTACCTGCGCCCTTTGCGCCAAATCAACCGAAAAAGCATTACGCACACTGCCGTTTATTGGCGAAATCAAAACTGATCTGATCCGTAACACTTACCTCATTACCTTTAAAAATGACGTTCCGGTAAATTTTGAGCAGATCAGCAAAAAGGTTCAGGGTTCTGGATTTTCGGTTAACAGTTTAAAAGCCACTTATAATTTTGCCAATACCAAAGTTGCCGAGAATGCATTTAACTACGGGGGCGATACTTACCGCCTGCTTAACGCTGCCGATAAATCATTCACCGGCGATGTGAGCTTTACCGTGGTTGACAATGGTTTCGCACCCAAATCGGTATCAAAAAAATACCTTGGCCAGGTTACGGATACCGCCCCTGCAAGCGGCCGCGTTTATCATTTAGCTATCTAAGTTCTTCATTTAACATCATTTTTTATGAAGAGGATATTATTGGCTGTTTGCCTTATGGCAATGGCACGCCCTGTATTGGCGCAGGAACTGTATGTAAATACAGAACCTGCCAGCAATATGGCAACCGGCTCATTGGGCATTCGCGTGGAAAACCAGGGATATTTTAAGCCATCGTACAAAAACCGTAGTACTATTGAAGCCATGTATGGCGTTAGCCGGCATTTGATGGTGCATGGCTCGGTTTACATGTCTGATTATTATAATTCGAGCCAGCACTTTGAAGGTGGCAGCGTGTACGCCAAGTACCGGTTCCTATCTATCGATACCGTTCAAAAGCATTTCAGGGGCGCATTTTTTGCCAAGCTATCAAGTATTAACAATCCTATAGTGAACCGGGAGATCACTTTAGAAGGTGATAACAGCGGTGCACAGGGCGGTGTGGTTTTCACCCAGCTACTGCATAAGCTGGCGCTTTCAGGTTCGGCAAGCTATTTGCGGGCGTTTAATAACAGCGGTAACTATGAAATTTCAACCAATAGAGTACGTAATGCCGCTGCTTATACCTTATCTGGCGGCTATTTGCTTTTGCCACGTAATTATCGCGACTACAAGCAGGTAAATTTAAACTTGTATTGTGAACTGCTGGGCAAAACCAACCCAGGGCATAGCGAAAGTTATCTGGATGTTGCACCCGCTTTGCAACTGATCTTTAACAGTACCTGCCGGCTTGATTTCTCGTACCGTACACCTATCTATAATGATATGCAACGGAATACTAAAAACATGTACCTCATCAGGCTGGAGTACAACTTTTTTAATCTTTAACCCTACACTACTATGAAAGCGTATATTGTGTTCGTCGCCCTAAACCTGGCTGCTGTGGGCGCATCTGCCCAACACCATCACGATATGAAGATGAGTGATACCACAAAAAAGAATATGCGCATGAACAGCACCAAACCCATGGTTATGGATGGTATGGATATGGACAATATGAAAATGGATACGCCCATGCACCATATGATGATGACGAGCCAGTTCTCGCGCGATCTCCCCATGAACCGCGACGGTTCGGGTACCTCATGGGTGCCTGATGAAACTCCACTGTATGCCTACATGATCCATGGCAAAAAATGGATGAGCATGGTACATGGTAGCTTTTTTGCGCGCTATAACAACCAGGACCTGTTTAATTCGGGTAAAAGGGGTGGCAGTAACAGGATTGATGTCCCCAATTGGCTTATGTTCATGGCTCAGCGAAAAGTAAGCAATAATGGGCTGTTCTCCATTAATACCATGTTCTCGTTCGATCCCTTTTTGGTGGGCAACGGCGGTTATCCCCTGCTGTATCAAACCGGCGAATCATACAAAGGACAAAAATTGGTCGACAAACAGCACCCGCATGATCTCTTTGCTGAGTTGAGTATAGCATATACCCAGCGCGTGGCTAAGGATGCTGATCTCTATCTGTCCTTCGGTTACCCGGGAGAGCCGGCTTTAGGTCCGCCGGTGTTTATGCACCGCCTTTCGGCCATCAATGACCCCGATGCGCCGCTTGGTCATCATTATCAGGATGCTACGCATATCACTTTTGGTGTCGCAACATTGGGCTTCCGTATCAAAAATGTAAAGCTGGAAGGATCCATATTTACCGGCCGTGAGCCGGATGAGCACCGCTATGATTTTGATAAAATGCGATTTGATTCATACTCGGCACGTTTATCCTATAATCCATCCAAAGAGTGGGCCCTGCAGGTATCAGACGGATGGATCCACAGCGCGGAAGAATCTGAGCCGGGGCAAAACGTCAACAGGTTCACTGCATCAGCCATCCATACCAAAATGTTAAGCAAAAACAGTTATGTAGCAACTACACTGGTTTACGGACAAAACCATTATTCGGACAATCATAAAACGCAGCCGTCTGTTTTATTGGAGAATACTTTACAGCTCAACAAAACCGCTGTTTATGGCCGATATGAATTTGTGCAAAAAGACGCCGAAGAACTGGACATGCACGATGCCTACCCGCTTAACCCCAACTTCAATATCAATGCTTTAACCCTGGGAGCAAACCGTATTTTAAGCAGCTTCAAAAACACCAATGTTACCGGCGGTGTACAGGCTACGCTCAATGTTTCACCATCGGCGTTAAAGCCGCTTTACGGTAGCGCACCTATTGGTTTTGAAGTTTATTTAAAGGATAAGCCCGGCATTGATGAAAATGTAATGATCACTAATTTTTCGAATTAAGTCGAATTACACGAATTAGAAATAATACATAATTACGCCATCATTGCAATAACGTTTCATTGGGACATCAAACACAAAGAAGCCCGGTTTGCATAGCACAAACCGGGCTTCTTATTTTCTATTAGTGAAATTCGACTTAATTCGAAAAATTAGTGCCAATGATTATTTAAGTGTAATACCTGTTTTACCCATAGTACCACCATCAGCATAAAGCATAATGGTATAAGTGCCTTTCTGGAATGGCAGGGTTGGGTTTATCCAGTCGATGGTGTATTGTGTGCCATCATCCTTAAAATCAATTGATGTTTTGTAGGTGTACTGCAGGTCCTGGCCATCGGCGCTGAAAGTTCCGGAATCAGGAGCTGTGATCAGGTTTCCGGTTGGATCAATCACGCGTACATAAATATCATGCATAGTTTTTGTAGCCAAAGTATTGCTGGCCACTGTGAAGTTGATCTTCAGTTTTTTGGCTGGGTTTGCACGGGTTACGTCAACCTCTTTTCCGCTGCCTTTTATTTTATAGGCCACCACATCTGAAGTTGCCAGCTTGAGCGCCTGGGCTACTTTCACCTTAGCACCAAGATCCTCATTTTGTTTGGATAGCGTATCCACCTTTTTGGCAACTGTTGCCAGATTGGTTTTTAAAGTATCCCTTTCGGTGGTGAGCGATGTGTTCTGTTTTTTGAGCTCGTCAATGTCGGCAGTATACTTGGTTACAAAATAACGGAGTTGTTTTACATCTTCCTGTACTTTGGCAAGTTCTTGTGCGGTAAGTTTACCTTTGGCCAGTTTAGCCCTCAAAACTTTAATGGTAGATTTTAACGAGTCGTTTTTGGCGGTTAGTGCCGCGGTCATTTTGGCTTTGCCTGCAGTGACTTGTTCAACCTGCGATTCAAGACTGTCGAGCTCGGTTTGCAGTCTTGTTTGCTCATCATGCTGATAAACTATTTTTTTATCGGAGTTGTTTTTTTGCAGGTACAGATACACATCGGTACCCAATAAAGCAAGCACTACTACAATAAGAAAATAAATGACGTTTGAGTTTTTCTTAGGTTGTTGTTGCCCAGATTGGTTTTCCATAGCAATTAAATGTTAAGTTTTAGCATAGTTAAGCAAGTGGTATAACAAAAGCTTAGCTATAGTGTTTAGTTTTTAACGAAATATCAACTGTTAATTGATGTAAAGCGCTTTCCTGCAAGTATATACAGATGCGTTTATCCTTAATGGTTAACATATTGAACGTTAAAACACTAAAAATATGATTTTTTAAAAAATTATTACATCAATTGTTTTAGGCGTTGAGCTAAAATAACTACAAAATGTTTAAAACACAATAAGGCTTCAATTTTTATACTTCATAATAAACCTGCTACGTTATGAGTTTATATCTTTGCAACTTTCAATTTAATTCTATTTGATGCATATATACCAACGGTTCATACTCCTGATTATAATCCTGTTTACAAGTTTAACAGTCAATGCGCAACCTGCCGATCTTGTACCGGCACCGGTTGATGTAAAAATGCAGCCCAAACGCGAATTCAGGGGGGTATGGATAGCCACCGTGGTTAACATCGACTGGCCAACCAACTCCAAATCGCCTTCAGAAAAGCAGAAACAAGAGCTTATCGATATACTAAATTCGCACCAGGAAACCGGGATCAATGCGGTTATGCTTCAGGTGCGGCCCGCTGCCGACGCATTTTATGCCAAAAGCCGTGAGCCTTGGTCGAAATATTTAACCGGTAAACAGGGCCAGGCCCCAAGCCCCAACTATGACCCGCTTGAATTTGCCATCACCGAAGCACATAAACGCGGCATGGAACTGCACGCCTGGTTTAACCCTTACCGCGCTACTTTTGACGGCAACTTTGCAGCGCTTAGTCCGCAGCATATTACTAAAATAAAGCCTGAATGGTTCTTTACCTACGGCGGTATTAAAACTTTTAACCCCGGCCTGCCCGAAGTGCGCGATTATATTGTACAGGTGATACTGGATGTTGTAGATAATTACGACATAGACGGCGTACACATGGACGATTATTTTTATCCCTATCCAATTGCAGGTCAAAAAATAAACGACGAGGAAACATTTAGAAAGTACGGCGAAGGTTACGATAATATTAAAGACTGGCGCCGCCACAATGTGGACCTGCTGATACATATGATTGCCGACAGCGTTCATGCGCATGATCCTAACATCAAATTCGGAGTAAGTCCTTTTGGCATCTGGGCTAATAAAGCGCAAAATGAGGAAGGTTCCGAAACCAATGGCGGCTCCTCATATTATGAAAACTATGCCGATACCCGCAAGTGGGTAAAAGAAGGCTGGATAGATTATATCAATCCGCAGCTTTACTGGCAGATAGGCAACCGTGCCGCCGATTTTCAAAAGCTGCTCGACTGGTGGGGCGACAATACTTATGGCAGGCATTTGTATGTAGGCCAGGCGGCCTACCGCATCAACGAGCGCAAAGTTCAGGCTTTCAGAAACCCGGCTCAGCTACCTCAGCAAATAGAACTTATTCGCAACAACCCAAGGGTTCAGGGCAGTGTTTACTTTAGTTCCAATTCGCTCACCAGCAACCCGCTTGGCTTTACCGACTCACTCCGCGACAATTATTACCAATACCCTGCACTGCCGCCGGTAATGCTATGGCGCGATTCGATACCGCCTAACGCCCCTCAACAGGTTACGGCCAAAGCCGTAGGTAGAAGTGTAGCAGTAAGGTGGCTTACTCCAACTTTAGCTAAAGACGAAGAGCCGGTTTACGGCTATGTGATCTACCGCTTTAACGATGGTGAAAAGATAGACATCGACAATCCTAAAAACATTCTCAAAATCAAATATGATCCCACGCTGGGGTATGATGATAATACTGTTATTAAGGGTAAAACTTATCTTTATGTAGTCACAGCATTAGATAGGATGAAGAATGAGAGTGAAAGGTCTCCAACGATAGCCGTCACAGTTCCGTAATACTTTAATATCCCGTTGTCATTTCAAAACGAGGACCGGGTGAGAAATCTTATGCACTATATCAAGCGGCTATCCAAGGCGTTTAAGCCGGGTATATAAGATTTCTTTCGCCCCGATGTTCAGCCCCTCTCTGCTCAATCGCAATGACACAACTTATAACTCAATCAATCCCTTTTCCTTCAGTTTATTGAGGTAGATATCGATCTCACTATCGCCCATGCCAAAAATACTTTCATTTTTCCAAAAGGCGTGGTAAATGGCCGTTTTGGTTTTAGCGCCACCATTATAAATATCCAGTAGTTTTTGTTCGATATAGCTCAACCCATCAGCATTGGTTTGCATCCGTTTAAGGTGCGCCTGTAGTGCGGGCTTAAGCAGCGGGAGGCCGCCCCAAAAGGTATTTTCGTTTAGCCATTTTTCTAACCCGGCGAGGTCATTATTAACATATAGCCTCCAGGCATCGGCGGCCAGGCCGAGCTCCCATTCGTTCAGGCGTTCGCGGGCATCATACAATTCTTCAAATTGTTCGCCGGTTAATTCGCCCAGGCCTTTCTTATTATCAAACTGAACACAATCTGCCAGGCAAATGAGGTAAATGGCCGGGGCCGACATATCGGTTTTCAGCGAAAGCATTTCCAATACGCCCAGCAGGTTTACCTGGCAATGCAAATCAAATTCAAACCACAGGTTAATCTCGGTATACCGGCTGTTTAGTTTGCCCAGTTCATCTATTACTTTATGCTGATATTCATCTGCCGGGGCACCGAATGTTGTCCCAATCCAATCGCGGCGCCCACTCCAGAAACTTCCTGAAAGGATATTTTCCTGTAAAGGGCCTTCAGAAAACACCTCGCGCCAAACCATAACATCGCCGTCGAGCCCGGTTTGATCAAAACCATCTAACGCGGCATCGCCATTTAATATATGTAGGATAGCGTTCATAGAAGCTAAGTTATAAATAAAACCAAGGGCTTTTCTAAAGGGAAGTTTGTCAATCTTAATTTTAAATTCAGATTGCAAAAGTAGGCGGCATATGGTACAGACTGGTGTTTTACATGCCGTTGCGCGGTACCCAGGCCTGGCTTTTAATGAGCCATTTACCGCTCACTATCCTTAATACGAACGAAAAGGCCCCCTGTTCTTCAAAATGCTCGCCGTTCACAAGGCCGGTATATTCAACAGGAGCTATGAGGTAAACTATTTCGTCGGTTTGCTGAAAAGTTTTGATACGCTGCAAATCGACTTTAAAATCCCTGATCTTAAAATCCTTAACCGCTTTTTGTACCGAATTTATCCACTGTACACCAGCCAGTTGCCCGTTCCACGAAAAAGGAGGCTGTTCATCGGCTACTACGGCATTAGGAGCGTAAAGATCAGATACCGCTTCGATACTGAAAGTGCCGGAAGCTTTTATTACCGTTTCAACAACCTGGCGTACCTCGGGCTTTAATTTAGCTACCGTATCGGCAGGCAGCATCATTTTTGCCGAAGCTGCAATACCAGGCAAACTGCTCATAAACATGCACAGGCATAAAAGGGGTAGTAAATGCTTTTTCATGATCTTAACAATTTCACACTATGCTATTAAAGCCGTTCAATATACGAATAAGCCGTTGTAAAAATACTTTTTGATCGCTATTGTTTCAGCTAAATTAAAAAGAGCTATAGGGTACTGAGTAACTTATTTCTTGTTGTTCATGTAATCAATGGTCATATTACACAAGGCTTTTACACCTAAACTAAAGCCGCTTTCATCAATATAAAAATCGGGCGTATGGTGCGATGGTGCTTTCAACGGATCGCCTCCCTTTGGCATACCGCCCAAAAATATGAACAAGCCCGGTACCTTTTCCTGGTAAAAGCTAAAATCTTCGGCACCGGTTACTGGGGGGCGCAACAGCACATTAGCGGCACCGGCAGTTTGCTGCAGGCTCGGCAGCATTTTCTGGGTAAGCCCTGGGTCGTTATAGGTAACCGGATAGTGGTTACTGTACGGAATCTTTACCGTAGCTGCAGCTCCCTGCGCTTCGGCAGTTTTGGTGGCTATTTCTGTTACCCGCGCAATCAGTAATTTTTCGTCGGCAGGGGTAAAGGAGCGGAGGGTACCCAGCATTTCAACCGATTCGGGGATGATGTTTGAGCGGTTACCGCCTTTTATAGCACCTATAGTTACCACCGCCGGGTTTTCGGTTATATTGATATTGCGGCTTACTATAGTTTGTAGGTTATTGATGATCTGTGCTGATGTTACAATCGGATCAACGCTCGACCATGGATAAGCCCCGTGGGCCGACCGCCCTTTTACGATGATCTGCATATCATTAACCCCAGCCATGGTACCACCCGGCCGGTAGGTAATTTTGCCAACTTCCGTTTGCGAATTAATGTGCAGCCCGAAAACCACATCTACTTTGGGGTTTTCCAGTACACCTTCCTTTACCATTTGCTCTGCCCCGCCTTTTTGACCGGGTTCAACGCCCTCTTCGGCGGGTTGAAAAATGAATTTTACGGTTCCGTGCAAGTCTGCTTTCATTGACGATAGCACCTGCGCAACCGCCATTAGTATGGCCATGTGCGAATCGTGCCCACAGGCATGCATCACGCCAACCTCCTGTCCGTTATAAGTAGTTTTCACTTTAGACGCAAACGGCACAGGTGTACGCTCAATAACCGGCAACCCGTCCATGTCTGCCCTCAAAGCCACAACCGGGCCCGGATGCCCGCCTTTCAATACCCCAACCACACCGGTGGTGGCTATGCCGGTTGTTACCTCAATACCTAATGATTGTAGATGTTTAGCAATAATGGCCGATGTGCGTACCTCATGGTTGCCCAGTTCGGGATGTTCATGAAAATCACGCCGCCAGGTTATTACCTGTTCCTGCAGGGCATCGGCTTTGGTATTTACCTGTGTACGTAAGGCATTTTTTTGAGCTATAGCTTGCAGCGAACACACACATAGTGATAAAATAAGGCTTGCTTTCATACGGGTTGTTTGGAGATAGTAATATAAGCACAATAGTTTAAATATGGTAGATTGGGGAGTACTGGCTATGAGCCCCAATAAAAAAGGTAAGCAAGCGTGGTTCTTTTCTTGAGATGACAGAGCTGTTAACTTAGGGCTGCAGGGGGTTAACAGGGTTAACACAATTTCGATTATAAGAACACAAATAATTGAAAATAAACTATTTAATAAACATGCAGGGTTACCTAAATCATCGACAAACTGGAGCCGGGTGGCCATCAACTTAAGTAAGAAAAAGCGCATAATCGCGTGGTCTCACATAGAAGTCGTCGGGGGAACTATGTTTGGCAGCGGTGTGAGGATTGACGCCCCATCGTTATTCTATCGCGTGCCCAAAGGAGGAATTAGTCTTATTGTAATACCTTCCAACATTTTTATTACCTTAAGCCCTCACATCAACAAAATATCTTTAAATGGCACTTTTAGGCAATTTAGGCAATTACAAAAACTTGGGGTTACTGATCATCCGGATCGGTCTTGGTATTATGTTCATTTATCATGGCTATCCCAAACTAATGGGAGGCACCGAAAGCTGGAAACACCTTGGCGACTCGATGAAATATGTCGGCATCCATTTTTGGCCGATGGTTTGGGGATTACTTGCTGCAGTTACAGAATGTTTTGGCGGTTTCCTCCTTATCATCGGGCTGGCTTTCAGGCCGGTTTGTATCCTGCTGTTTATTAACCTTGTGGTAGCCGCGTTAATGCACCTGGACACCGGAGGCGGGCTGGGCGATGCAGCACATGCCATTGAAGACGCTGTTATGTTTGCCGGTTTAATATTTATTGGGCCAGGGAAATATAGCGTGGATAAAAAATAATTACATTAATTTAATATTAAAATACCCGAATCCCTATCAACATTTGACATCACTTTCGCCTTAAAAAGCAAACAAATTTGGATGCATAGTTTTTGCAACCTCATATTGAAAGCAAAAGTAAAAGCCGATATCTATTAGAGCAAAACAGGTCACCGATCGGCGACCTGTTTATTAATCTCATTAAATAATTTTATTTATAGTAAGTATCCTGAAGCGATCTATCTGTTCCGTTATCATTATTATGAACCTTAAACTTGAAAATAAATTTCTGAGCTATAGGATCAACAGATACTATTTCGGCAGGCGAACTGATCGATATTTTTGCTCCGGCCAAAGTTCCATCAGCCAAAGCAGCTGCGTCATCAGCATTTATCGCTACTGCGAAGTTAGAATAAGTACCCGCATTCTGCGTAAATGTAACTTCATAGCGTAATCCCAGGTATCCGGAAGCAACTTCAAATTGAGTTGGAGTAACCGGAGACAAAGTGGCCGACTGTCCTTTGGAATCAGTTGTTGGAGTTCCTGTGCCTGAACTGTTATTATAACGTAAATAATCCCATTTATAAACGCCGGCAAAGTGGTTACCAATTACGTGATAATAATGGATACCGAAGTTACCGCTGATAGTAGTTCCTGAAGCATCTTTTATTACAATTGGAAGCATGTAACTTAAAGACGGATCTAACTTATTTTTATAAATAGTAACCGAAACAATTTTTGTGCGGGTACCTTTTGCTATAGTTACAGAGACATCGGTAAACACAAAAGCGTTTGCAGGCATAGCAACATAAGAAACGCTGTTATCAATTTTCGCGTAAGCTGCAATAACCGAGTTATCAACTGCCAAAGTTACTTTCGTATCAGTTGTCGGGATTGACGGCGACGCAATATTAACTGCAAACTGCCTAACAATAGTATCACCCGCTTCTGTGAACGCATCTTTACTAAAATTTGTCAAACCGCTTATCGGTAATTCGGCAATAGGTTTTGATGCCCCAAAGTCTACGTACCTGTCATCTTTAAGGCACGAGCTAAGTAATGTTACACCCGCCAACAGGATAAGGCCCGTTAGCTTCGAATATATAAACTTTTTCATATCTATCTCGTTTTAAATTATTTAGCCCAGAAAATCTTTGATTTGAATGGGTCAATGGTTCCTTCTTTACCTACGTTATCGGCGTTTTGCTGATACTCAGAAGTTGGATAAAACACCCTGGTTGGTAAACCTGTACCAATTGCTTTTGAATCAATTGATCTTGGTACAGCAGGATAGCCTGTTCTTCTGATCTCGTTATAAGCTTCAAGACTTCCGTAACCGGTTAATGAAATCCATTTTTGAGTAATGATAGCCTGAAGTTTATTAGTGCTCGCCGCCCAGCTTACATTAGCAATTGGCTGATTGTAGTAAGTTTTGGCATCATCCGCACTAAGGCCTAAAGCAACAAACGATGCTGTTATACCGCTTTCGTACAGAGTTTGCGCATTACCCGTAATAGTTCCGTTCACTACAGCTTCAGCCTGAAGGAAGTACGACTCGGCTGATGACATCAGGATGCCATCCTGTGTAGCTGATTTCAACAAGCCCGGGCCGATAGCGCTTGTACCCGCATTCGGAACAGCAGAATCATCACCAAATATGATACCAACACGTTTGATTTTCTTCGGATCATTGGCTATTGCAGCATAAAACGCCCTGGCTCTTAGTGTATCATTAGTAGCAGTTAATATACCTAATTCGTATGCATTGGCACGATAATATGCGTTGTTACCGGTTGGGTTACCATTCTGATCAAAACCAAAGCTTCTCCAGAATGGGCTTTGCTGGCCACCTACCGCGTCGCTATTGGCATAACCAGGTTGCGTAGCGGCTTTCACACTTGCGTTAAGATAGTTAGCATCACCCGAAGCTGGTAATGTAGCAGTTAGTTTACCGCGAACAGCCAAACGTAATTTTAAAGTGTTGGCAAACAATTTCCATTTAGCCATATCGCCTTTAAATACGATGTCTGAAACATCAGGGCTGGTAGCTGAAGCGTTACCGTCAATTAATGCGATAGCTGCATCGATTTGTTTAATCAGGTCGGCATAAATATCAGCACCTTTATCATATTTGGGGAACAGCGTTTTTGACGAGTTAAATGCCTCTGTGTAAGGAACATTGTTATAATTATCAACCAGCTGTTCAAAATCATACGCTTTCATGATTTTGGCAATCGCCCTGAATTTTGCAAATGAAGCATCAGCAGAAATAGTTTCCAGCGTGTTAAAGTTGGTTAAGTTTGCATATAGCGGGGCAAATACCTGATAGTTATCAGTAGTGAACTGGTATTGCTGCAACTGCGGGCTCGGCACATAGTTACCGCTTGGTGATAACTGACCTGCCCAAACGCCGTAGTGAGGGTAATTGATATTAACGATATCCGACGCTACTTTAAGTGCACCGGCCAAAGTAAATTGCGGAGTGGTGACCGACGGCGTGTTCGGGTTCACCGAAAGTTCTAAGAAGTCCTTCTTACAACCGGATAAACCGATAGTAACCAGACCTGCCATTATATAAAAATATTTTTTCATCTCTTTATCTTTTAAACTAATTAAAACGTTACGTGAAGATCAGCACCGTAAACACGGGTTGCAGGCGTTTGCGAAGCACTGTTTGTACCAACATCGTTACCAACAGAGTTACTGAACTCAGGATCGCCCCAAGGGTTGCTTTTCGGAGTCCATAACGCCAGGTTACGACCGGTTAATGCAAAGCTTAAACCTTTGATGAATCCTGTTGTACGGATAAATTTAGTTAAGTCAAAATTAAGTGCGATTTCACGGATTTTCCAGAATGCAGCGCTCGATACCCTTGGGCCGTTTGCGGTGTTATAAGCAGAACTTTGCCAGAAACCATAGTTACCATCGGCAACAGTGACATTGGTATTTGGAGTGTAAACACCCGGCGAAGTTTGGATAACCGAATTAGGATAAACAAAACGTGAACGGCCCGCTTCGGTTGAAATTTGTGATGAACCACCAAAGTTTAAGGTTGAACCAACACCGTTGTAGATGATGTAACCGCCGCGGAACTCACCAACACCCGATAAGGTTACGATATCGTAACTAACCTGGGCATTAACACCAAGGATGTATTTAGGCGTTGTACGGCCAAAGTTTCTTTGAGTAGGATCAACCGATGGCAAACCGGTAGTACCGCTTACAATTACACGGCCCTGAGGATCACGCAACAGATCTGAACCTTTGTAAACCGGGAAAGGCTGCCCCACCACTGCAAAAACGTTGTTATTAATTTGTAACGAGTTGATACCTGGCAATAACGATATAACTTTCGAATCGTTAATTGATAAGTTACCACCTAAACGTAAACCAACTTTGTTTTTAGCTTTGGTTAACACATCGGCGGTTAATTCAAATTCACCACCCTTTGACTCAATTTCACCAGCATTCAATAATACTTGCTGATAACCTGTAGCCGCAGAGGTACTAACTTTAAGGGTTTGATTTTTACTATTTTGTTTGTAATATGTGGCTTTTGCACTGATGCGGCCGTCAAAGAATGAAGCCTCAGCACCAAACTCAATCTCGTTGATCGACTCTGGTTTCAAACCGTAGTTATAGTGAATTGAACCTGCAGTTAAAGCACCTAACGAACCATAAGGGAAACCAGAGGTAACGCTGTAGGTATCAGTTAAGTTGTAAGGATCAATTGAGATGTTACCCACGCGGCTAACCTCGCCGTATAATTTTAAGTAGCTTAAAACTTTGTTATTTTTCAGGAAGTCGAGGGCATCAGTGGGGATGAACGACACTTTACCTGATGGATAGTAAAACGACCTGTTTGCAGTACTTAAACGAGAATCACGCTCATTCCTTACGGTACCTTCAAGGAACAGGTAATTTTTGTAGCTTAAGTTTAAAGCCGCATAATATGCAACCTGGCGAATTTTTTGCTCACCCTCTGAAGCTGAGGCAATGCCACCGATTGTGTTAATATTATAAAAGTCTTTGATCAACAGGTTATTGCTACCTGTGCTCATCGCTTTACGGTATTTTTGAGTAATGGTATTACCTAAAAGTAAGTTAACACCAAGGTCGTTATTGAAAAATTTATGATGGATAGTCACTATCGCATCTCCTTGTAACCTCGCATAGCCATCGCCATTGGCGGTACCGTCACCGTATTGGTAGTAATCATTTACCTGGCCCGGGGCTTTACCTGTAGTAAAAGTACTTTGTACACTACCTGCACCCAGCGGATCGCTGATGCTGTAAGGCGTAAAGTTTACCTCGCGGCGGGTGTATTTCTCCTGGTCGATACCAAAGTTATGTGAAACCCTGTAGTTCAGATCAACCCATTTGTTCACGGTGTATGACAAGGTTAAGTTTGACAAGAACACATCCCTTTGTTTGTTGATCCTTGAATTGTCAGTGATCCAGTATGGGTTGATGGCGTAAGCATCATAAAAATCGCTTGGATTTGAGAAGGTACCATTGTTTGAATCCCTGAAATCTTTAATATTCAGGAATGATGGCCACTGGATAAGGTTGGTGAACAACAGCGAACCATTGTAGCCTGTACCGTAAGTGCTGATATCTGTACGGGTGTATTCAACCGAGAAATCGGCTTTGAAGTTTCCGTAACTTTTAGCGCCACGCACACTCACCGACGTACGGTTGTTTTTATCGCTTGGCACTACACCTTTTTGGTAAGCGTTCTGAGCAGAGAAATAAAATGAGCTTTTGGAATCGCCCTGAGAGAAGCTAATGTTGTTTTGTTCAACAATACCTGTGTTGAAGAAAGCTTTGATAGGATTTTTTTTCTGAGCAGAGTATGGAACCATCAATACCGGACCATTAGGGCCGCCTGCAGGGTAACCTACCTGCACCATGTGACCGTCATACAGCGGACCATATTGCTGGTTTTCATAAGGAGTGTACAGCGAGAAACCGGTGATAGGATCAACATAAGGAGCGCCTTCACCGCCGTAGATACCGTATTGGTTTTGTAGTTTAGGGAAATAACCAACGTCCTGAAGCTGGAACGAATTGCTGTAAGTAATTACAGGCTTGGCATCCGTACCTCTTTTAGTAGTGATGATCATCGCACCGTTGGCTGCCTCCGAACCATAAAGCGCGGCCGCACCGGCACCTTTAAGGATGTTAATGTCGGCGATGTCGTTCGGGTTGATTGATGATAATGATCCGCCCGGGATTGGCACACCATCAACAACGATAAGCGCGGTGTTGTTACCCAGGGCCGACCTGTTACCACGTAAGGTAATCCTCACCTGAGGGTCGATACTGTTATCAATGGTTGATACCGCCAAACCGGCAACTTTTGCAGTTAAACCGTTGGCAACGTTAACAACGTTTGATTGGGTAAGTTCTTTACCACCAATTTTAGTTGATGAGTAACCGGTTTCTCTTGCAGCCTTTTTAATGCCCAAAGCACCAGTTACAACTACCTCTCCCAGCTGTTTAGCTGAGGGTTCAAGAACTGCATTAACAATTGATGAAGTTCCAACCGCCTTGTCAAGTGACGTGTAACCAACGAATGAAAATGTGAGCGTTGAATTTGCCGGTACGCTGAGAGAGAATTTACCGGCTGCACTGGTTTGGGTACCTATGGTTGTACCCTTAATCTTTACTGTTACTCCCGGAATGGGTAGGCCGTCGTCTTTGGCCGTAACCGTACCAGTAACTGTACGGTTTTGCGCGAATACTTGCGTCATAGACAACACAAGTAAGCACAAACTTACGAGTAGAAGTTTTTTCATTTCGTTAATAATAAGATCAGTTAATAGTTAATTAATCATAAAAGTAATGTTACGTTATCAAAAAGTCAAGTAATTTCTTTTAAAACGTCATTTTTTTTTCAAAAAACCAAGTTTCAGCTAAAAGAATAATAATTATAGTACTATGTATTGCATAATACAATCTAAAACATATATCTTTGTATTATGATCGTCGAAAACACCCAAACCCAAATGAGGAAAGGCATACTGGAGTATTGCATCCTCTCCATCATAGCTAAGGGCGAAACATATGCATCAGACATAATTGCTGAACTTAAAAAAGCCCAACTGCTTGTAGTTGAGGGTACTCTGTATCCTCTTTTAACCCGTTTAAAAAATAACGGACTGCTCACCTATAACTGGGTGGAGTCAATTTCCGGGCCACCCCGAAAGTACTATGTGCTCTCGGACGAAGGCCGTGCCGTACTTGAACAATTAGATAAAACCTGGCAGGAGCTGATATTTGCTGTTCAAACAGCTATCGGCGATAGAAAATAGAAAAACCTACAAACTCACTATAATCATGAACAAAACAATTATCATAAATATAAACGGCATGGTTTTTCACATTGAAGAAGATGCCTACGAAGTGCTGAAGAACTATATGACGGATGTAAAGCGTCATTTTTCAACTTCGGCCGATAGCCTGGAGATCACAACCGACATTGAAAACCGCATTGCCGAAATGTTTAACGAAATCCTTGCCCGCGATGCCAAACAAGTTATTGTTGAGGCAGATGTTAAGGAAGTTACTGAACAAATGGGCAGCGTACAGGATTTTGAAACTGCCGAAACCGACGCCAAAACTGCAGGTGGCAATCCGTTTGAGTACAATACCGAACGCCGCAGGCTTTTCCGCGACCCGGACGATCACCTGATCAGCGGCGTATGCGCCGGTATTGCCAATTATTTTGACATTAACCCGGCCTGGGTAAGGCTGGCCTTCGCTATCCTGGTACCTTTTGCCGCCATGGGCCTTATTATATATATTATACTATGGATGGCTGTCCCGAAAGCCATTACCCGCGCCGACCGTATGGCTATGAAAGGCGAAAAGCAGGACTTGAAGGGTTTTAAAAAGAACTTTGAAGAAGAGTTGAGTACCGTACGCGAAAACCTTCAAAACTTTAAACATGAAGCCAAACCGTTCATCTACCAGGTGCGCGACCTGATCAGCGATATTTTTGAACACCTTGCAGCCTTTTTAAGAGGTACCGGCAGTTTACTTGGCAAACTATTGGCTGCAGCTGTTTTATTGGCCTGCCTTGGCATGACCATAGCACTCATCGTTTCGCTTGTCGCTTTATTTGCGGCTGGTAATATGGGCATCTATAACCTGTTTCCGTTCAACATCACTAATCACCAGGCCAACGGCATTTTTATGGCGAGCGGCTTTTTAGTACTAACTATACCTTTATTAGCCATTATTTTATCAACCATAGGCTTCCTGTTTAAAAAAGCTTCATTTAACCGTTCAATTGGTACAACCTTGTTATGTATCTGGTTAGCTTCATTAGGTGCGGTTTCATATTATGGCGTAAAAACGGCGGCCGGTTTCCGCGAGGGCGGTAAATTTACGCAAACAGTTAAACTTAAGCCAACTACAAACAACACGTATTACCTACAGCTGAATGACACCAAGTATTTAAGCAATGAGGATAGCACCCGCCTTAAAATAAATGAACGCTTTAAAGGCATGATCATTTTAGATGATGATTTTAATGGCGATGATATGCCAAACCGCAATGTTAACATCGATATTGAAAAGAGCGATGTGCCGCAACCTGTACTGGTAGAGACTTTCAGTGCCCGCGGCAGCAATCTTGAAGAAGCCTTGATCAACGCCCGCAGCGCTTCCTATCGTTTTGAGCAAAAAGATTCGGTATTAAATTTCGATCGCCACCTGGAAATGCCTAAAGGCTTTTTATGGCGCGGGCAGGAATTACATCTAACCCTAAAAGTACCGCTTAACGCTAAGATCATTATTGATCAAAAACTCGATCGCAACATCAACTTTAATATATATGACTGCAAAAGCGATGGTGATGGCATTACCACAGCCACCTATATCATGACTGCCAATGGGTTAGAATGTAAAGTTGACCCAGTGAAGGCGGCCAAATTTAAAGCCGATAGTTTAAAGGCTCTCAGACAGGAACAGGATACTTTGCAGGCAAGCCCCGATACTGCAAAAGCACAATAAAAGCACCATCCTATGAAAAGCATTTTTAAATATATAAGCCTGCTAATTTTTAGCGGGCTTATTATTCCTTTTTACTTCCTGTTGCAAACAGGAGGCAAATCGCTTTTAAACAGCAGGATAAGCAATCGGGAGGCAACCATCCCCTGCCAAAATGGAATGCCAATTACCTTCCGGATTATTAAGGATATGGCAAAAAATTTAATGCCCGCATTAAAAAGTGAAAATAATCTGTAACCAACACCCCTGTTTTTGCATCTTACTATAAAAAGCAACACAATTACCATTTCCGGGTAATCCGGCAACATAAATTTAATAATCGTTAAAAAATGGCCTAAAAGCCAGGTGGGATTGTTTTGCTAAAAATTTAAATCAAAAGCATGAATACTATGAAAACAATCGCCTATATCTCATAATTACTAAACCCTAAAAAACCGGAAAAAGCACGCCGGAAACTAAAAACACTTATTTACAAATTTTTAAAAAGGAGCAATCCTTTAACGGCATTGTATTGCCCTTACTTTTAAACCGAACTAAAAATGAAAGCTATCATACACAACATATTTTATACACTGCTGCTTGTTGCTATCAGTTGCAGTGTATCCTTTGCCCAGCAGGCCGCGCCTGCCGCCAAGGTATCCGGGGCCTTAGTTAACGAGCAGGGCAAACCACTTGATTATGCGACTGTAAGCCTTTTACGCGCCTCCGATTCAACTGTGGTTAAAGGAGCATTAAGTAACGATGCCGGTGTTTATGTTTTTGACAACATAAAAGCGGGCAACTATATTATTAAAGCCACTGTTGTTGGCTATCAAAAAGCTGTAAGCAAAAGCTTCACCGTGCCTGCAAATACACCGCATGTTACAGCTCCTGCTTTGAACCTGCATACAGGCAGTACCGAATTAAAGGGAGTAACTATTACTGCTACCAAACCGCTCATTGAACGTAAAATTGACCGTACGGTAATGAACGTTGAAAACAGCGTACTGGCAGCGGGCAACACAGCCATGGAAATTTTAGAACGTGCACCGGGCGTTACTGTTGATAAGGATGACAACATCAGCCTGAAAGGCAAACAGGGCGTAACTGTCATGATCAATGACAAGCTAACCTATCTTACAGCAGCGCAGCTGGCTACTTTACTGCGTTCAACTGATGGCAATACCATTAAATCTATCGAGATCATTACCAACCCATCGGCAAAATATGATGCGGCAGGCAACTCAGGGATCATCAACATCAAATTAAAAAAGAATACACAATCGGGCACAAACGGCAGTATCACTGTAGGTGGTGCCAAAAGTAAATACTGGCGCGATAACAGCAGCCTAAACCTTAATCACAAACAAGGCAATCTCAATGTATTTACCTCATTAAGCAGGGGTGATAACAAACGCGGCCATGATATTGGCATTGACCGTATCATTACTGATTCGCTTGGCAATAAAACTTATTTCAACCAAAAATCAAGCCTGCCAAGCATCAACCATTACAATAACTATCGTTTAGGTGCCGATTATGACCTAACCCCAAAACATACTATCGGTTTTGTAGTAAGTGGTTATTCAAACAGCGAAAAAGACTTGAATGATAACCGCACAATTATCGGCAAACAATTTGGCGTGCCCGATTCTTCGTTGCACACTACATCAGATATCAGGCAAACCTATAAAAACTTCGCCCTTAACCTTAACGACAGGCTTAAGCTTGATACCAGCGGCCAGGAGCTGAGCATTGATTTGGATTATTCGAAATTCAAAAACAACTCCAATGCCATGTACAATACCGATTATTTTTTACCTGATGGAAGTATACAGCATGAACCACAAATGCTGCGTAACCAAACCCCGTCAACCATAAGCATCTATACCGGTAAAGCCGATTATACCAAACCGCTTACCAAAACCATCAAACTGGAAGCTGGGGTAAAATTCAGCAGCGTTAAAACTGATAATGACCTGCAAGCGCAGATCTTCAGCAACGGTGCTTATATTAATGATACTACACGTACCAACCGGTTTATTTACACCGAAAAAATCAACGCCGGATATTTGAACCTGAACAAACAGTTCAAAAAATTCTCGGTACAATTAGGCTTACGTGCCGAGCAAACCCGGTCTACAGGTAACCTGATTGGCAGTACACCTGTTAAGAGGAGCTATTTAAACCTGTTCCCAAGCGTATTTATTAACCAAACCATTAATGATAAAAACGAGGTAAGCTTTTCGTACAGCCGCCGTATTGATCGTCCGGGTTATGACGACTTGAACCCTTTTGTTTATTACCTTGATCCTTACACTTATTCGCAAGGTAACGCGTTCCTGAACCCGCAATACACTCAAAATTTTGAGCTTAATTACACTTATAATAAAACCATCAACGTAAGCCTCGGTTACAGTCACACAACCGATGCTATTACCGAGCTGATATTAACCGAGGGCAAGCGCTCATTTGAAACACATCAAAACCTGCAAACCCAAACCGGTTACAATATCAACATCAACACGCCATTCACTATTACCAAATGGTGGGAAGGCAATGTTAACGCAACCGCGTTTTACCTGGGCTTTAAGTCGGATACCCTTGCCGGTCAAAAGTTCAATGATGGGCAATGGGCTTTCCAAGGCCGTACAACACAAACATTCAAGTTTGCAGGCTACCGCTTTGAAGTAACCGGCGATTACCAATCATCATTAACCTACGGCATTTACAAGATCAGGCCGCGCTACTCGGTAGATATGGGTGTCAGTAAATCGTTCATGGAAAAGAAATTCAACATCAAAGCTTCATGCGATGACATCTTCAACATTCGCCGCAATGATTTGAGCAGCCAGGTGGTGAACAATAACTTTGTTATCAAACAAAAAAATGATACCCGGGTAATGCGCCTTACTTTTACTTATAACTTTGGTAACAGTTCTATCAAAATGCGTCAGCACCGCAGCGGCGCCGATGATGAAAAAGGAAGGGTAAAGGGGAATAATTAACCCCCCAGCCCCCTGAAGGGGGAGCTTTTGATTAGCATGGCTATAAGTTAAAATTAAAGGGCTTGTTTCCATTTTGGAAACAAGCCCTTTAATTTTAAAGCGATGTAGCTGCTCCTCCTTTAGGGGGCTGGGGGGCTTACTGTCCCACCATAAACACGGCATTACTGAACAGCAGTTTACCATTTTCCCAGAAGCTGCGGAACAATGGGTCATCAACCATATAAACTACCGAACCGCGGCCCATGGGTTGCACGCCAAGCAGCAAACCGTTATTAATCTTCTTTTTTGATTCCTGGCCAACAAAGCCCGATACATAACCGTCTTTTTTAATGGTACCTACATTCCAGCCGTCATCGCCCGAAAAAAGATCGTAGATATCATCATTCAACTTTAATGAATAGTAGTAATCCGGTAAACCGAAGCCAAGCGGATGGGTATTGTCAAGGTTCAGTTTATAAATAGCGCCTGGAATAGACTCGCTAAGCGCTAACCGGTCGCGGTCTCCATATAACTTAACTGTTTTATCCTTGTCCTTTTCTTTGTCTTTATCTTCTTTTTTCTCTTCCTTATGCTTAATCAGGAAGCCTTTTTTATCAACCAGTAACGATACGGCATTATCCACAGCTATCAGCTTACCTCCGTCACGGATCCAGTTTTGCAATTTCTCTGAAGGGAAATCTTCATAACGACCATCGGGGCAAATCACCACATCAAACTCGCCCAGTTTTGTGCGACCTAAGTCCTGATACCTTATTAAAGTGACCGGATATCCAATTTGCGCCTCAAACAAATGCCAAACCTCGCCCATAGCTTCCGAATTAACACCATCGCCGGCAATCAACGCTATTTTAGGTTGATGGATATACCTTACCGCGTCCGAACCGATATCCGATCCTTTATCAACAAAGCCTGTTGAAATGGGGGTGATCTCCTGACTAAGTGATGCAGCGGTTTGAGTAACCACCTGGTCAAAAGCAGCCAGATCATTGCCTGCGCGGGTAACAATTAATGAACCTGCTGTAAATTGCTTGCCCCCTGCTTCAAAAGGCTTCTCGGCATAACGCACTTTAATCTTCTTTTTTAGCAAAGCAGCCAAAAACTTCACATCATTAACAGATTGCCACGCCGATACATATGCGTAAGCATGTGTATTTACCAGAGGCTTAGGCTCGGCCACGCTCCATTCGGTACTGGCAGGTTTAAATGATTCCTTCAATCCGTAAGCTTTCAATCCATAAGCATACGGAAGCGACCATGCCGTGATATCATATGTATTCGAGTCCGGGATAAAGGTTTTGGGCTCCAAAAGCACATGCAGTAATACTGCTTTAGGCTGATAGGCATTAACTACCAGGTCGTTTGCGCCAACATTATATTGCTCCGTTTTTTGGGTAACATAGTTAAAGCCGGTAACGGTTTTATTAGCTAAGCCAAAACCATACTGGATGCCGTTGCGGCCCAGCATTTTTGCCAACGCGTTAATTTTATTATTGTTATCGTTTTTAATAACATAGGTTTTGTAATCGCCCGGGGGATTGGCCCGACTGTTGTCAAAAAACTTTTTATACTCATCCAAAAGCTTTTGAGTATTTAACGCGGCTATTTCAAGTGTGCTTAAACTGGTTGAGTGGTGATGGGCCACGCGCTGCACCAAAGTAAGGGTATCACCGCTGCGGGTAACCACAGCCAAACCGGCACTGATACCACCTTGCTCATACGTCATGCCGATAGAGCCATTGTATAAAGGATAAGTATCGCCGTATGACGGGTAAAGCAGATCGAACTCGTATTTTGTAAAATACATCCAACCGTTCTGGTCAAAGTACTTGGCATTGTTTTTACCAATAGTGATCTGGAACTGGCGTTGCCATTGGGTAATATCTTTATGGTAAGGCTCGGCAGCAGGGGCAAAGTAATAGGGTGCGTTGTAACCCTGCTCATGGTAGTCAACATGAACCTGCGGCAGCCATTGGTTGTATAAGCCTACGCGGGCCTGGGTTTCTTTTTGCTGCTGCCAGGCCCAATCGCGGTTAAGGTCAAAATAAAAATGGTTTACCCTGCCACCCGGCCATGGTTCAACGTGCTCGCGCGATGTTGGGCTGGGATCTGGCGCAGCGCCAACTACCGAATTATAAAAATTAACATAGCGGTCGCGCCCATCGGGGTTTAAACATGGATCGATAACAACAACCATATTTTTAAGCCAGGCTTTAGTAGCAGCATTTGCCGGATCAACCATGTCAAACAAAGTCCACATCGAAGCTTCACTTGATGCAGGCTCGTTACCGTGTACATTATAGCTTAGCCAGGTAACAACAGGCATGGCAGTGCTGCCGCCACCGCTTTCTATCCCGGCCAGTTTAAGGTTATTATGACGGATCTCTTCCAGCCTGCCAATATTTTCATCAGAAGCGATGAACATCGCCAGTAAAGGCCGGCCCTCGTTGGTAGTACCAAACTGCTGTAGTTTTACATTTTTTGAAACCGTCGCAACGTATCTAAAATATTCAGCGATACGATAATGTGGAGTAAAATGCTCACCCAGTTTATAACCCAGGAACTCCTGCGGCGATTGGATCTTTTGCGCAAAGGCCGGGCAAAAAAAACTTACAAATACAAAAAGGAGTAAATGTTTTTTTATCATAAATAAATAATAGATATATAGGAGAAAAGAGATAAGCTAATATGCAGAAAAATATTGGCAAATTGTTAGATGTGCAAATTTCAGATGTGCAGATATGTAAATGATTAGAAAATACACTGAATTTATTTATAAAAACACAAAATAAATAGGATGCGCATTATCTAAAATTTGCACATCTGAAATCCGCATATTTATAATCTGAAATCTGCACATTTGCATATCTGCAATCAACAAACATGACACCTATCCAGGCCCTGCAAAAATACTTTGGTTATAGTACCTTCAGGCATGAGCAGGAAGCTATTATTCAAAATATACTCAAAGGGCAGGATGTAATGGCGCTGATGCCTACAGGTGGCGGCAAATCATTGTGCTACCAATTACCTGCGGTATTGCTCGATGGCTTGACCATTGTGATATCACCGCTTATTGCCCTGATGAAGGATCAGGTTGACAGCCTGAACGTTAATGGCATCCCGGCAGCATTCCTCAATTCATCCTTAAATCCCGAGGAAACACGGGTTTTGGTGAATAGATTAAGGAATAACGAAATCAAATTGCTTTATCTCGCCCCCGAACGCTTGTTCAGTGCCGAGAGCAAAGAGAATAAAGAAAGTAAGCTTATTCCCTTTTTAAAAACGCTGAAGGTAGCCCAGATAGCTATTGACGAGGCGCATTGTATCTCATCATGGGGGCATGATTTCAGGCCTGAATATTTAATGCTTGCGGGACTCAAGGAGGAATTTCCTTCTGTACCGGTTATTGCACTTACGGCTACTGCGGATAAGCTTACACAAAAAGATATTCTTGAAAAGCTCAACCTTCATAAGCCGGCAATATTTGTATCCTCATTTAACAGGGCAAATATTACTTACCGCGTAGCGCCTAAAAAGAACAGCTTTAAACAGCTCATCGCCTTTTTAAATGAACATAAGGATGAGTCGGGGATTATTTATTGCCTATCCCGCAAATCTACCGAAGCATTGGCCGAAGATTTAAAAGATGAAGGGTTTGCTGCCGAGGCTTATCACGCCGGTCTTAGTAATGAAGTTAAAGCCCGTAACCAGGAAGCCTTTTTACGCGATGACCTGAAGATCATTGTGGCAACCATCGCTTTCGGCATGGGCATCAATAAATCAAACGTGCGTTATGTAGTGCATGTTGATCTGCCTAAAAACATTGAAGGCTATTATCAGGAAACCGGCAGGGCAGGGCGCGATGGCTTACCATCCGAAGCTTTATTACTTTACTCGCCCGGCGATGCGATGAAGCTGCAGGGTTTTGCAAAGGTTGAAGGCAATGAGCAGCAAAGCCGCATTATGCTTAATAAGCTTAATGATATGGTGAAATATTGCCAGCTGTTATCGTGCCGCAGGCAATACCTGATGAAATATTTCGACGAGGATTTTCCGGCAAAATGCGGCTCATGTGATGTTTGCCTTACCGAGTATAAACGTTTTGATGGCACACTGATCGCTCAAAAAGCATTATCGGCCGTAGCCCGGTTAAATGAGCGCTTCGGTGCTAACTATGTGATTGATTTTCTGCGCGGGTCAAAAAGTGATAAGATCCGCGAGGAACATAAACAACTCAAAACCTATGGCATCGGCGCGGATATCAGCAAGGCCGACTGGCAGCACCACATCCGCGAGCTGGTAACCATGGGCTACCTGCAAACTGCGGGCGATGAGTACCCTGTTTTAAAGCTTACCGCGCAAAGTACAGATGTATTAAAAGGCGGGCAAAAGGTTGAGTTTATTGAGATAGAAAAGGTAGAAGAGGTTCATCATGAGGAAAGCCTACCTCATGAAGTTCCGTTATTCAACCGGTTAAGAGAAGTTAGGCGGGGTATTGCCGAAAATGAAAATGTACCAGCATACGTTATTGTATCCGATGCCACACTGCAAGAGATGGCCACCTACCTGCCGCAAAGTTTGGATGAATTGCGAATGATTTCGGGTTTTGGCGATGTTAAACTTGCACGCTATGGCAGGGAATTATTACAGCCGGTAAAAGAATATTGCGTAGAAAAAGGCCTCGGCTCTAAAATAAAGCAAAAATCGCCTAAGCGGGAGCGAAAGGCTAAATCACCGGGAAAAGCCAAACCTTCGTCGCGAAGCAGTGATACTAAAGCCGAAACGTTTAATCTATATCGTTCTGGAAAAACCATTGCCGAAATAGCCGCTGAACGTGGTTTTACCACATCTACTATCGAAACACACCTGAGTTATTATGTACAAAACGGCGATCTGGATATTACCGAAATTGTTCCGCAGAAAAAGATAGCCGTTATTACTGATGCTGTTGAAAGTTACGGAGCAGAAAAGCTGTCACCATTAAAAGAGGTTTTAGGCGACGATTACAGCTACGGCGAAATCAGGGCCGTGATAGACTGGATGAAGAGGTAGGAATAATTTTTGTTAGCGATAAAGGGAGATAAAAAAGTGCGGCCCTTGTGTGATTCCCCTCTTGAGAGGGGCGGAGGGGTGTGTTTCTGCTTTGACAAGTCTAACGCAGAAACACACCCCAGCCCTCGCTCAGTCCTCCGCGCCCCCTCTCAAGAGGGGATTTAAAAATGTTCAATCACAAACTTGTTTAAATGACATATTTTTGAATTGTATTTTGTTTTAATAATCATGATCACAACAACCCAACTATACGATATATACCTCAAACACCCCGTAATCAGCACCGACACCCGAAAAATAGCACCGGACAGTCTGTTCTTTGCGCTTAAAGGCGATAAGTTTGATGCCAACACTTTTGCGCAAAAAGCAGTTGAGGCCGGTGCAGCTTACGCGGTGATTGACAATCCCGAATACCAACTGGGCGAGCAGTATTTATTGGTTGAGGATGTTTTAACCACATTGCAGGATTTGGCGCGTCATCATCGCCGCCAGCTTGGCATCCCGGTTATTGGGCTTACCGGCACTAACGGCAAAACCACTACTAAGGAGTTGATCAACGCTGTGTTATCGCAGCATTTCAAAACTCAGGCTACACAGGGAAATTTAAACAATCATATAGGTGTACCTCTTACCATACTAACAATTGACGCCACTCATGAAGTGGCCGTTATTGAAATGGGGGCTAATCACCAAAAAGAGATCGAGTTACTGTGCAGTATTGCCCAACCATCTCACGGTTTAATTACCAATGTTGGGAAGGCGCATTTAGAAGGCTTTGGCGGAGTTGAAGGAGTAAAAAAGGGCAAAGGAGAATTGTATGATTATTTTGCCCCCCTGCCCCCTAAAGGGGGAGTAAGTAAAACAGATGTCGCTGTTTTTGTCAATAGTGATGATGCTGTTTTAATGGAAATGGCTGCAGCCCGTCGTTTGCCTCATGTAGAGTATTACGGAACCGATGCTATTGATAACCTCATTAGTGGTGAACTGTTGGAAAACTCTCCCTTACTTACCCTGGAGTGGACCAACAATAAAACCGGCGACAGCTATAAAGTTAAAACACAGCTAACCGGTACTTATAACCTGCCTAATATTTTAGTGGCGATATGCATCGGCACCTATCTCGGTTTATCTGCAAATGAGATTAACGCCGGAATTGAAGGTTATCAGCCTAAAAACAACCGTTCGCAAATTGTACAAACGGCCACCAATACCCTCATTTGCGATTATTACAATGCCAACCCAAGCAGTATGTTTGTTGCCATTGAAAATGTGGGTAAAATTGAAGCAAAAAGAAAAGTGCTTATTTTGGGGGATATGTTTGAAATGGGCCCGGAAGCAGCGGTTGAACATGCATCTGTTATCCGCAAAGCGATGGATACCGCTGTTGATGAACGCATCTTTATCGGAAAGGATTTTTTGGGGGCTTCGCAGTCCATGGATCATGGACCATGGGCCATGGGCAAGTTTTATGAAACTGCCGAAGATGCCATTGCTGCTTTGAAAGCACAGCCTATTACCAATTCAACTATCCTGATCAAAGGATCAA
Source organism: Mucilaginibacter metallidurans (assembly GCF_003286435.2). Classification (NCBI taxonomy): domain Bacteria; kingdom Pseudomonadati; phylum Bacteroidota; class Sphingobacteriia; order Sphingobacteriales; family Sphingobacteriaceae; genus Mucilaginibacter; species Mucilaginibacter metallidurans. The sequence continues at coordinate 6,685,530 of NZ_CP043449.1, read as the reverse complement.
GAGGAATGGCTTTAGAGCGGTTGGTGGAATTGTTTTAAACTAATCACTTAATCTTTATCGACTCTACTGTTTTTTTAAACTTAACAAGGTAATTGCTTGTATTGCTGTAAGCACTTCCCATAAAAAGAAGACTGGAATTTTCACCTACCAATGCTACCTGGTACATTACACCAGCCGTTCCGTTAAGTGTTGTTTTAGTATTTAAAACAAAGGCAGTATAATTACCTATTTTGGTTTTGCTTATTGTTTTATTGTCAAGCTTGATACCCCTTTTTTCGTATCGCCAAAGCATATCATTGGCAAACTCATTCGCTTTCTCTTCCGTAACTTTAGGGAGTGACGTAATGATAAAAGAATTGGCCAGCGAGTTGTTCACATCAGCTTTACCATTTTCATTATACATAAACACATTTGAAGCGGTCATAGCATATTGAAAATTGGTGATGGAATGATCAAATTCAAAATTAGCCAATTCCAGCGGATCTGATTTCAATTCCTTGTCATAGTAAACTGATCTCAAGATATCTAATAACTCCTTTTTCCCATGTCCGTCTGCTGTTTTACAAACGCCCGCAATCATGGTAACAAATGTTTCGTCACCAAAAACTAACATCACTTTTGTTTCGCCGGGATATTTGGAAGGTCCATCGCCAAAAATGCCGTCAAACTGATTTAATTTAATGCCTTTTACAACATCAATTTTTGCCCCTTTGGCTTCAATTGCTTCCCTCGTAAAACGAGTCTTGGTATTATTAAAATTTGCAGCAGTTGATTCAACAACTTGTATATACAACTTATCATTTTTTTGATAGCGGGCCAACTCTTTTATATACTGATAATCTTTAGGTATCTGCATATAAACCTTAGTTCCGGTTATTCTTACAAGCTTACCGGACTTAACTGTATGTATTTGATTGGGAAATTCACTCTCGTTTTGAGCAAATGAATAAAGTGCAAAAAGGGTAAGGATCAGGCTAAAGAATATTTTCATAAAAACGCCATGTTGGAATAGCGCTTTAAAATTAAAGCAAAATATCAAGAGCAAAAAATATTTAATAAGTGGAGTGATCAACAGTCTAAAGGATCAACAGGGATGGCTTTGGAGCGGTTGGTGGAATTGTTTTAAGTTTTCAAAGTAAAGACGCATCACATGCGTCTCCCATGAGGACAAGTAAGCAATTAATGTGCAGAACCTGTATTCGGGAGACGCATGTGATGCGTCTTTACATTATTACTCTCTCCGCAAACTATCAACCGGGTTAGCCAGCGCGGCTTTAACCGATTGAAAACTGATAGTGATAAAAGCGATCAATACCGCAATCACAGCAGCTAATACAAAGGCTGTCCAGCTTATGCCAACTCGGTAAGCAAATGCATCAAGCCAGTGGCTCATAGCCAGCCAGGCAATCGGGAAAGCCACAACTATAGCAATAAGCACCAGCTTAATAAAATCTTTTGCTAACAGGGCAACAACATTTGTTACGGTAGCACCCAAAACTTTCCGCACACCAATTTCGCGGGTACGTACCTGAGCGGTGTAAGCTGCCAAACCAAGCAGGCCAAGGCAGGAGATTAAAATAGCTATCCCCGCAAAATAGTTAAACAATGTACCTTCCCGCTGTTCGCCCTGGTAAAGTTTGTTGAATATTTCATCCAGGAAAGTGTAACCAAACGGAAACTGGCCATTGTATTGTTTAAACTCTTTTTCGGCAGCTACTATGGCTTTTGGCGCACCATCGCCGGTTGTTTTAATATACAGTGAAGCATACGTATCCGGGGCGTAGAAAAATACCATCGGACCAATTTTTTCACGCATACTTGCAAAGTGAAAATCCTTTACCACGCCTATAATAGTTCCTTCAGTTTTACGCAACCTGAAACGTTTGCCTATCGGGTCTTTCATACCTAACTCCTTAATTGCAGCCTCATTCAGGATATAATGAGCCGAATCACTCACCGAGCCATCAAAACCGCGACCTGCAGCCATTTTTATCTTGAAAAAAGAAATAAAATCTTTATCAATTCCCTGTGGATGTACAATAAACGTTTGACCGGTGGCTTTACCATCCCAATCGTTATCGCCGGAAATACCACCATTATTAACAATATTGCCGCTTGAACGCGTTACGGCTTCAACCCCCGGTTGTTTCAAAAGTTCGGCTTTAACAGCATCATAATGATCTTTCATATCGCGCATCCAAAAAGCAAACACATGACTTTTATCATAGCCTAAATTTTTAGACCGGATGTAATTAAGCTGGCTGGTGATCACAATGGTACTGATGATCAATATTACTGAAAAGGTAAACTGCACCACTACCAGGATCTTACGGAAAAGCACATCTCCAATACCATTGGATATTTTACCCTTAAGTGCTTTTAATGGTTCAAAAGATGAAAGCAGTAGCGCCGGGTAAATACTGGACAATACAAGTGTAGCAGTGATGGTACCCGCAATAACCAACCAGATATGGTAGTTGGAAAGATTAAATACCAGTTGCTTACCCGCAATTTCATTAAATACAGGAATTACGTTATAAATTACCAACACTGCTAAAACCGACGAAAGGATAAACAGCAAAGCTGTTTCTACTACAAACTGCATAAACAATTGTGTTTTTGCCGCGCCGATGATCTTTCGCATGCTTATTTCCTTGGCGCGCAGCATGGCCCGCGCGGTTGAAAGGTTAACATAGTTGATACAGGCAATCACTAATATTACTAAGGCGATAATGATAAAGATATGTACAGTGCTGATCCCCCGGTCGGTACCATCAGCATTATAAAGATGCATTTTAGTTGCGGGCAGCAAGAGGTAATCGGCATCGGTATCTTCAGGCTTCCGTTTCAGATGAACTTTATTCAAATCGGCCGATAGCTTTTTTAAAGAAGTACCCGGCTTCAACAACAAATAGGTTTCATAAGCGTAATTGCTGAAATCATGGTTCAGATCAACCTTATTGTTGGTAAACATATATTTGATATGATAGCTCATAGGCATGATCATATCGTAATTAATGCTTGAGTTAAGCGGGAAATCATTAATAACGCCCGATACAGTAAAATTCTCTTTATTATCGGCCACAATAACTTTTCCTAAAGCATCGTCATTACCGAAATATTTTTTTGCCGTTCTTTTTGTGATCACTACCGAATTATCGCTGGTAAAAGGCTTTGCCTTGTTACCTTCAATCAGCGGAAAATCAAAAACAGTAAACAGGGAGGGATCAGCAAAGCCTACCGCCTGCTCGTTAAAAATTTTATCCTGGTATTTAAATAATGAGAAAAACCAGTTATTGGTTATGCGCACCTGATCTTGCACAACGGGCAGTTCCTGTTTAGCCAACGGCCCCATCGGTGCTACTGTTGTTTGCCAAATCTGCTTGCTGGCCCCCGTACCGCCAAAAAGCTCTACGCGGTAAATATTTGATGCGTTTTTATGAAAGCTATCAAAGCTAAATTCGTCCTGCACCCAAAGCAGGATCAGGATCCCAATGGCGAGGCCTACAGTTAACCCGGCAATATTGATCACCGAATAAAACTTATTGCGGACAAGGTTCCGCCAGGCGGTTTTGATATAGTTTTTCAGCATAATAATATCGGCTTTATCAGGCAACACCTAATCAAAATGATGCCAATATTATAAATTTCTAACTATCAGTAGTTTACAAAACTTCGCAATATACTATCGTTCGGATACGGACAGCGGGTGTTCATTTATGTTACGGGGATGATGTGGATTTGCTTTCACCTCTTCAACCTTCCAAAACCGGGGTTATGATATTATGGTTCACCAGGATCCGCATCAGCATCTCAACTGAAAAATCGCGGGTAATATCAATGCTGATATAATCCCTGTCGCCGGTCTTAACCTCACAAGCATCTCGGTCAAAATACAATACCAACCCGCGCATACTGCCCGAAATAATAACAATGCGTTCGTTGTTAATAAGCTTAAAGCTATTGCGGGTACGCTTAAAAAAGCTGCACAGGTTTTTAATATGCCGATAGGTAAGTAATGAAATGATCATGCTGTCAGCTTTTAATAATGGTGGCCAGTCGCTGCCTTATAATGATTTCTTTAACACCGGCAGGCAGCAAACTGTTTAATAAAACAAGCATCCGGTTTATCATACCGGGGATGATCTCTTTTTTTCCTCTCAGCAAGCCATCCACCGCTATACGTGCTACGTACCCGGGCTCCATAATGGTTGCCTTTGATATGCCTCTAAGCTTATTATTCATCACCAGCAGCTCGGGCTTGGTGTTGATCCCACCGGGGCTAAGCAAGCTGATCTTCACATTTGAGCCATGAAGTTCCTGCTGCAAACATTTGGTAAAATACCTGATAAATGATTTGGTAGCACCGTAAACCTGCTTTTTAGGCACCACAAACAAGCCGCCCAAGCTCCCCACATTCAATATATAAGAGGTAGCAGAGACATCGGCCTGGGCCAGGAACAAGCGTGTAAGCAGTACAGGTGTAATCACGTTCAGTTCAATTTGCTTTTTATAAAACCCAATGTTCAAATCTTCAAACCACGACCAGTTACCTAAACCCGCATTATTGATGAGCAGGTGGGCCGTAATTTGCTCATCACTAAGATAATTAAAAATTGCAGGGTAACTTTCGGCAAGTGTTAAATCAATTTCCAAATAATTCACTTTAACCTCAAAGTTTTTACGGATAAAGGATGCAAGCTCAGGCAATCCGGTAGCTGGCAATGATACCAGTACCAGATTTATTCGCCGCGACGCCAGTTCAATGGCAAACGATTTGCCCAACCCTTCGCTGGCGCCGGTTATGATGGAGGTTTGGTTGGTCATGTTCATTCTTGTTTAAGGTAATTAATTGTTTTATGCATCCCTTCAGTAAAGGAGGTTATCCGGTAACCAAGTTGCATTATGGCTTTATTACTGCTGTATTTTTGATCGTACTTTAAGCGCTCTGCAAACTCGGGTAAAAAGAAAGGGCGCAGCCCGGTAAGCTGTGATTTAAGCTTTTCAAAATGGCTATAAAATTCAATAGCCTTTAACGGCAGATGAATGAGACGATGTTGCTTACCTGATACCTGATGTACTGTTTTGAAAAAATCATTAAAACTAATATCCTCTCCGCCTAAAATATAGCGTTCGCCGCTGGTTCCATTATTCATAGCCGCCAAATGCCCCTCAACCACATCGGTTAAAAAAGCATAATTGGCTACCTGTTCGCCGTTGCCGGGAATAAAATGCCATTTGCCGCGTAAATAGGCCAAAACCATTTTACCCACTGTATTACTTTCGGTAACAGGCCCTTCGCCATATACGCGTGATGGATTTACTGTAACGATGTATATCCCTCCCTGCTTTGCAAAGTTTTGCACTTCCAATTCTGCCAGGTATTTGGTACGCTCGTAAGCAATGGGAAAACCTGCTATCCGCGGGTCGTTTTCACTCATGGGGTGTTTAACCGTTGGCCCCCAAACACCGCAGGTTGATGTGTAAACTATTTTCTGTACACCGGCACCTGCTGCAACTTCAAGTACGTTACGGGTACCAACAACATTGGTTTCATGGTAATCATCGGGGTTACGGCACCACATTTTGGCCAGGGCGGCGGTATGATAAACCTGCTGGCAACCCTGCATAGCCCTGCCCAGGCTTTGGCGATAAAGGATATTGCCTGTAACCGGTTCGATGTTTTTATGCTTTATTAAATACGGGTGATCGGTATTGCGGCATAAGGCTTTAACATCATAGCCCTGCATAGCCAGCGATAACGTGAGCTGCCTGCCAATAAACCCTGTTGCCCCGGTTACTAAAACTTTCATACAGGTATTACAACCTCACTATTGTTTACCCCTATGTATGGAAAAGAATTTTTAAATCATTTTTTAACCTATAGTTTTAATGCGGTAAATATTTAAATTTGGCTTATTACTATAACAAAAGCCTTTACCAAACATGAGCTCACTACAAGACCCATATAATACTTTTGCCGGTTTTTCGCCCGAGGAGTTGGGCTTTTTACAACACGCAACACCCGATTTAACCGAAAATCAAAAGAAATATTTCTACATGGTTTACAGCAACAAGCGCAAAAACTCGCAGGATATATTGTTATTTACCTTGCTTGGGTTTGTTGGCTTTGCAGGTATCCAGCGTTTTGTATTGGGACAGATTGGCATGGGGATCCTGTATTTTTTTACAGGCGGGCTTTGTGTTATTGGTACTATTGTGGATCTGATCAACAATAAGTCGATAACTTTGGAGTATAATAAGAATATGGCTTATGAAAGCTACCAAATGGCTAAAATGAGCAGCTAAACCAAGCCATTATTTATCTCTAAAAAAACTTAATGAAACTATCTGCCTTAACCGCTTACCTTGAAAGCCTCGCACCGCTCAACTATCAGGAAGATTATGATAATTCTGGCCTGATAGTTGGCAACCCGGAGCAGGAGGTAAGCCATGCCCTGATCTCGCTTGACTGTACCGAAGCTGTGGTTGATGAGGCCATCGCTACCGGCTGCCAGGTGATCATATCGCACCACCCTATCGTTTTCAAGGGATTGAAAAAATTCAATGGCAAAACCTATGTGGAACGGGTGGTTGAAAAAGCTATCCGTAAAGGTATTGCTATATACGCTATTCACACCAATTTGGATAGCATCATGACCGGCGTTAACGCCCGTATTTGTGAAACTTTAGGTTTAAAAAACAGCCGAATACTGCTGCCCAAACATAACCTGATCAAAAAACTGGTTACTTACGTTCCGCTAAACCATGCCGACACTGTGCGTGATGCTTTGTTTGCGGCAGGAGCGGGCACCATAGGCAATTACAGCGAGGTTAGTTTTAATGCAGAGGGAACAGGGACATTTAAAGGCAATGATGCCGCAACCCCTTATGTGGGCGAAATTGGCAAACGCCACAAGGAAGATGAGATCCGCATTGAAACGGTATATCCGGCCAATTTGGAGAGCAAGATCCTGATGGCGCTGATCCTGGCCCATCCGTATGAAGAAGTTGCCTATGATCTTTACAATTTAACCAATCAGCACCAGCAGGTAGGCTCGGGCATGATAGGCGAGTTGGAACTGCCGCTTAATGAAGAAAGTTTCCTGTTTCATGTAAAGGATAAGATGCGCACGCATGTGATACGGCATACCAAACTATTGGGCAAACACGTTAAAAAAGTAGCTGTGTGCGGCGGTTCGGGAGGCTTTTTGCTAAAGCATGCCATAGCCGCAGGAGCCGACGTTTTTATAACTGCCGATTACAAGTATCACGAGTTTTTTGATGCCGAAGGAAAGATAGTTATTGCAGATATCGGACACTTTGAGAGTGAACAATTTACGCAGCAATTATTGTATGAAATAATTAGAAAAAAATTCCCTATCTTTGCCGTCCGTTTAACAGAAGTAAATACAAACCCCGTCAAATATTTTATTTAATGGAACAAACCGTAGAACAAAAGCTTAAAGCTTTATACGAACTACAAACTATCCACACCAAGATTGACAGGATCCGCCAGGTAAGGGGCGAATTGCCAATGGAAGTTGCCGACCTTGAGGACGACGTTGCAGGCCTTGAAACCCGCATCCAAAAGATCAAAGGTGAACTTGACGATGTGGAAGATGACATAGTTACCCGTAAAAACCTGATCAAAGAAGCTCAGGCGAACATCAAAAAATACGAAGGCCAGCTTAACGAGGTTAAAAACAACCGCGAATATGATGCAATCTCAAAAGAAATTGAGATCCAGGGCTTAGATATACAGGTGAGCGAAAAGAAGATCCGTGAATACGGCTTCGAAATCACCAACAAAACCCAGGTTTACGAAAAAGCATTGGCTGATCTGGAAGCCCGCCAGGCCGACCTTGACGCCAAGAAAGAAGAATTAGGCACCATTACTGCCGAAACTGAAAAAGAAGAAACCGAGTTGAATGCCCAGGCTGCAAAAGCTATGGACAACATCGAAGAGCGTTTATTAACTGCTTACACCCGTTTACGTCAAAACGCAAAAAACGGCCTTGCAGTTGTAACTATCCAACGTGATTCATGCTCTGGTTGCTTTAACCAGATCCCTCCTCAGCGCCAGTCAGACATCCGTCAGCGTAAAAAGATCATCGTTTGCGAACATTGCGGGCGTATCTTGGTTGACGAGCAAATGGCTTTGGAAGCTGAAGAAGCATAAGCAACCATTTATAAAGTTAAATATATCAAAGGCGCCCAATGGGTGCCTTTTTTGTTGCTTTATTTAGCCGATATTTATCTCATGCCTAAAACCCGGATAACCTATTTGATATTAACAATAGCAACCATTATCCTCGGTTTGCTATCCCGTCACTTTAAATTTATCCCTTTGTTTATCGGCGATATTTTGTGGGCCATTATGGTTTACTTTATTATGCGGTTTATTTTTATCAGCAAGACTGTCAAGTTTAATGTTATTGCGGCTTTGCTGTTTTGCTTCGCGATAGAGTTTAGTCAGCTTTATAAAGCGCCATGGATAGATGACATCAGGCACACACTGTTTGGCAGGCTCGTTTTAGGTGAGGGCTTTTTGTGGAGCGATTTGTTGTGTTATGTTATTGGGGTGGGGATAGGTGTTGGGATTGAAAAGCTTTTATTCACACGGAGCCGATAGCCGTGGAAGCTTTAAACCTTATTTGACTATTAACTTTAAACCACTTACGTTCTAAACTGTTTATACAAGATTGTAAAAGAGCGTCGAAAGAAATTCCTCTTAAAACATACTCGTCTGCTTCCCTTTCCTCGGCACAAATAAACTATAGTCATATTCGGGCATTTGCCTATCGCCCATAAAGCGTTTGCAAGCCATTTTAAACATCTGGTGAATGGATTCGGCTACCTTGCCCTCGCCGCTCATCCTGCGGCCGTAATCGCTGTCATTTAGTTTACCATCATGCGTCGCGCGGATCATATTCAGTACCTTTTCGGCGCGGTCTGGAAAAGCTTTGTAAATCCAGTCGCTGAAAATCTCGGCTATGCTGCCGTTGAGCCTCACCATGGTAAAACCGGCGGCTAAAGCGCCTCTGTCGGCGGCGGCTTTAATGATATTAGGCACTTCATTACTGTTTAACCCGGGAATGATCGGCGCTGCCATTACCCGTACCGGGATGCCTTTTTCCGAAAGCTTTTGAACTACCGCCAAACGGCCTGTTGCTGTTACAGTGCGCGGCTCAAGTTTCTGCCTCAGTTGCTCATTAAGGGAGGTGATAGATATGTTTACATGTACCAGGTTCAGCCTGGCCATATCTGTAAGCAAATCGATATCCCGCAGTATCACGTTGTTTTTAGTGATGATACTAACCGGATTTTTATACTTCCAGAAAACCTCGAGCAGGGCCTGGGTAATACCGAGTTTACGTTCAACAGGCTGATAACAATCCGTATTGCCCGATAGCATGATGCAAACGGGCTTATAATTTTTTTTGTTGAAATATTGCTCAAGCAGCTGGGGGGCATTGGGTTTAATAATGATCTTGCGCTCAAAATCGAGCCCGGCACTAAAACCGTAGTATTCATGACTGTTACGGGCATAACAGTAAATGCAGCCATGCTCGCAACCCTGATAGGGGTTTATGGAGTACATATGGCTCAAATCAGGACTGTTGGATTCGCTTACTATTTTTTTTGGTGTTTCTTCAAAAAGCTGCGTGTTGGAATTTTCAAGCAAAGGCTCGTCAATACCCTCGATATGATCAAGTACATACTTGTTTTTCAGAAACTTATTGTGCGTATTTACCTGTGCACCCCGCCCCTTAAAAAAGTCCGGATTTTCCTCATGTGACATTGAACAAATTTGCTAAATTTATTAGCAAATTACAATTCAATCAGTTTATTTTTTATGCTATACAAAACCAGCCCTACGCGGCTTTTAATCTGGAGTTTTTCAAAAAGCTGGTCGCGGTAGCTATCAACGGTGCGCACGCTGATGTTCATGGCTTCGGCAATTTCTTTATAAGTAAGTTCGGTACCGGTAAGACGAAGGAATTCTATTTCGCGCGGATTAAGCTTAATGTTCTCTAACTTGCTGTTAAAGTTAGTGATCAGGTGGCGGGTTACAAATTCGGGATAGTAAAGCTCTCCCTGCGAAACCTTCAAAAGGGCCTCTTCAACTTCGTAAGGCTCCGAATCTTTGAGGAGATAGCCTTTAACACCCATTTTTACCATGATTAGCACCTTTTCGGCATCTTCGAACATGGATAAAATAATAATCCTGACACCGGGATGTTTGGCCCGCAGCACCTGTGCAGCTTCAACCCCATCCATAACCGGCATGCTGATATCCAGCAATACAATATCCGGAACAGTGCCATTGTTTATGGTATTTATCAGTTCCTGCCCGTTTGCGGCCTCAAATAGTATGTTGTATCTTTTAAAATTAGAGACAAGAGCAGCCATACCGCTCCTGAAGAGTTTATGATCATCAACTAAGGCTATTTGAATGGGTTCCTTTAGCATAAATTTGTTGTACCAGGGGATTGAACGACAATTTTATCTGGCAACCCTTACCAGGCGAGCTGGCAATAATTACGTCCGCGCCTACTAAAGCTGCCCTGTTTTCAATGTTTCGCAATCCCGAACCGCCCTTATTATCAACCTTTTCGGCATTGAAACCAGCACCATCATCTTCGATGAGCAAATTAAACATTTGTGCAGTATAATACAAACCGATTTTAAGGTTAGCTGCCTTAGCGTATTTCAGAGTATTATTTACCGCTTCCTGGAAGATCCGGAATATCACCAGTTCGCGCTGCTCTCCTAAACTATATACATCACCTTCAACCTCAAAAATAACATTGATGATACCACTGCGGGTTAAACGTTCGGTTTCGGTTTCGAGGGTTTTTATAAGTCCCTGCGAACTGATATGCTCAAAGCTCATGCTTTTTGAAAGGTGCCTCAAATCATTAATGGTTTGCGAAACCAGTTCGCGGTTCTCATTTACACGGGCTTTTTTTTCGTCATCAAGGCTATTGTTAAGCAGGCCCAGGTTCAATTTTACAAATGACAAAACCTGTGTGATATTATCATGAATTTCGCGGCTGATATCATTAAGTGTTTGCTCCTGAATCTCTATCTGCGTTTTAAGCATTTCCTGCTTAAATGACGCCTTTAGGTTTTCGCGCTCAAGCAGGTTTTTGTTCTGCTTTTTTTGGTACATGAGCATAAAGCTAACCATGAACACCCCTAACAGAAGCAATAAAGCAGTACCCGCTATTATTATGAGGATAAATTGTTCTTCCTGAAAAAGCATATAAAGGAAAATGAAAATAGGCCGTATAGCATTAATGAGTTAAGATCTAACAATGTCATTGCTATCAGATAAAAATGATAATTGTTTTTATACACCATGAAGCTGAAACAAGAGTAATAAAATGTCATTGCCAAATAATAGAAAAAAATCCCCGTTATCGCCAAAAACGGGGGTGTGATATTAATTCTATGTATTCGTCATTATCATCATTCAATAATCTATAGTAATAATCACAAACAAGCCAAAGGCCAAATATATTCTGCATAACTATCGCGATAGTTGCTCTATGCCAGAAACCCTGAATGAGAAATATATCAATAAGTGTTAACCCAACAATACCCCCCGCAGCTATATATACAAACTTTTTTCGTTTTGTCCGATCATCAAATGACATGATGAACATTGTATAACAAATAAACTCCAGTATGTCATTGAAGTTATTACACCAAGCATTGGTATGGTTAATAATAAGCAGTTGAAAAATAGCCGGATAATTATAAAATACCCCAAAAGCTAAGAAAGGCAAAAACCATTTAAAATTTTTGTCAAGCGACTTATATGTGAATATACAGCATATAAAAGCCACTACAAACATCACATAATAAAGGGAATCAAGCATGAACGCTAAAATAATATATAATAGCATTCATGCAGCTTACAAATTTATCAGGATTGACATGTTGGCGGGCAATCCTTGCTTGATTTTAAAGCAGCTAACCCACTTACCGCCAGGCTTGCCACATCATCACTCTGTATAGCATCTATATGCTGATCCACACCTTTCCCTGCCACTGTACCAACTATGGCAACCGATGTTTGATGCGGTGCATCTTTATGATCCGCATCATGCACTCCAAAATGTATCCTCACTCCAGTAGCTTCCGGCGGCAGATTATTAATAAACTCCTTCAGTTTGTCTATCGGGAGCCATGTCGATTCGGTATCATTAACCTCATGATGTTTGTCAATAACCGCTTTTCGGGTTTGCTTATAGCGGGCTACCATTTCCCTGGCTGTTTTTAAGTCAATAGGTTCCATATAATTTAGGGTGTCTTTAAATCAGGACTAATCTAACTAATTATAATAAAACAACCTATCCGTTATTTCACTGTATTACATCCCGTTTAAACACGGTAAAAGTAACTGTCAACTTACAACACAATACACTATATCATACGTTAAAAAGTCATGCGCAAGTTTTTACAAAAACTGTTAACTAAGCCGGTTGCCCGGTTGGCCGACAGGCTCTCATCACGACCGGATAAGAAGCGGGTTAACAGATCAATGAACCGGTTATACAAAAGCCTGCTAACCGGGTCGGGTAAAAAAGGCCTTATAATACCTTTCGATGCAGAAAAAGGTAAATTCATTATCTTTTCTGATCAACACAAGGGCGCCCGTGATGATATGGACATTTTCGCCCTCGCCGAGAAGAACTACCTTACAGCACTTGATTATTACTACAGCCAACAATTTTTCTACATCAATCTTGGCGACAGCGAGGAGCTTTGGGAAAACTTATTCATTACCATAAAAAAGCACAACAAAGCCACATTTGAAAGCGAAAAACGGTTCATACAACGTAAAGAATTCATGAAAATATTTGGCAATCATGATCTGTTTTGGGACAATGACCCTTTAGCGGCAGTTGGATTAAAGCAAATTTATGATGAAGTAATTAAGATCTATGAAGGAGCTGTACTACAAACAACAGTTAATGGTAAACCACTAAATATATTCATGACGCATGGCCACCAAGGCGATTTGCAAAGCGATGGCAACTGGTTCAGTAAATGGTTTGTATCCAACATATGGGCACCTTTCCAGGCATATCTGAAGGTAAATATCAATACGCCGGCAAATAATGACCTGCTCAAAACAGATCATAACCGTATTATGTACGAATGGAGCCAGAGGCAAAAAAGCACGCTGCTTATAACAGGACACACCCATCAACCGGTATTCAGGTCATTAACTCACCTCGAAAGACTGTATAATGACATTGTTAAAGCAAGAAAATCAGGTAATGATGAGCTGGCCGATGAGTTAAATAAACAGATTGTAAACAGGCAGATAAAAGGCGATGTTGTTCCTGATTTCAGCACCTGTAATCCAAGCTATTTCAACAGTGGCTGTTGCTGCTACGACGACGGCGATATAACAGGCATCGAAATATCGGGAGGCCAGATCCGGTTAATTAAATGGGAATACAATAACCTAAACCAAAGCGAAAGAATAATACTCGAGGAATGCAGTTTGGAAGAGCTGTTTTGAGAAGGAGGTGAAAGGATAAAGGGTCAGCGAAATCAAAAAAAATCAACGGTCACCCTTCCAGCATAAAAACAAAAAGCTCTTTAGGGCCGTGGGCGCCTAATACCAGTGTTTTCTCAATGTCAGCGGTACGGCTTGGGCCGGTTACCGTGCTGATCATGGATGGCAGTTGGTTGCCATATTTGGTTTTGATGAGTTTAAAACCATCTTTCAAGTCCATAACCATTTGCGAAGTATAAGCCAGTACAATATGCACCGATGGATAGATGCTTAACCTGCGGCCGGCCATATTACCGTTTGAAAGCAGGATGCTGCCGTTACGGGCAATCAAAGCCTCGCAAAGGGTAAAACCAACTTCGGCTTGTTCAAAGTCTTTATCGGTTTCGTAGTGCGGGTATTCAAACTGGTTCAGGATCTCCTGCAACTTAGGTTCCCAGCAGTAAATTTTGTGCCATTTACGTTCTTCGGCAAGGGTAAGCAGGTTTTCAATAAATTGCAGTTCATCCTCGCAAAAAACAAACTGGCCTGCTACGTTGGTAAACTGTTCGGCGAAGACCACCTCGGGCATTTCATCCGTTGCAGGATAAAGGGGCTGGTCTTCCAGCTGAGGGTATGGATTATCCCTTTTCTCCAAAAGTGCTTTTCTGATTTTTTTAAGCAGTTTTTCTTTTGATGTAGTGATATCCCTCATGGCTAAAAAAGAAAAGCCACCAGCTTTGCCGGTGGCTTTGTATTATAATTTAAAAATTAAAGTTTCGGATCTTCGCTGTCTATTCTTGAAAGTTCAGGATTAGTCAGCGAGTCTGGAATAGCATTGTTATCCACATCCGGATTTAACGCGGCTTCACCGTTTACAAACTTATCGTAAGTTGTACGTTCGTCAAACGGACGCTTACCCAAAATTTCTTCCAGATCACTTTGGAACAACACTTCTTTTTCCAGTAACTTCTGAGCTATTTTTTCGAGGCCATCACGTTTGGCATTCAGCAAGTCTTTGGTTTTTTGATAAACCACATCAACCAGCTTTCGTACTTCAGCGTCAATCATTTCTGCAGTAGTATCAGAATATGGCTTGTTAAACTGGTACTCGCCCTGCGGATCATAGAATGATACATTCCCAACACTATCGTTCATACCATAAATTTTGGTCATGGCATAAGCAAGTTTAGTGATACGCTCCAAATCGCTCAGTGCACCGGTAGAAATTTTACCGAAAACGATATCCTCGGCAACACGACCGCCCATAGATACACTCATTTCGTCAAGCAATTGCTCGGTAGTGTACAAAAACTGCTCTTTTGGCAGATATTGAGCATAACCTAACGCAGCGACACCACGAGGCACAATTGATACCTTAACCAAAGGATCGGCATGTTCAAGGAACCAGCCTGCAATAGCGTGACCAGCTTCGTGGTAAGCAACAATCCGTTTTTCTTCCGGAGAGATGATTTTGTTTTTCTTCTCTAAACCACCAATAACACGGTCGATAGCATCCTGAAAATCGGTCATATCAACCGCCTCTTTGTTTTTACGGGCAGCAATCAGCGCAGCTTCGTTACAAACGTTAGCAATTTCAGCGCCCGCGAAACCTGGGGTTTGTGCCGATAATTTCTTGGCATCAACACCATCAGATAATTTAATTGGTTTCAGGTGAACTTTGAAAATTTGCTCACGACCAATCAAATCTGGTTTATCGATAGATACCTGCCTGTCGAAACGTCCCGGACGCAATAATGCTGAATCCAGTACATCCGGGCGGTTGGTAGCAGCTAAGATAATAATGCCTGAATCGGTACCGAAACCATCCATTTCAACCAGTAATTGGTTCAGGGTGTTTTCGCGCTCATCATTACCACCTACAATATTGTTTTTACCACGGGCACGGCCGATAGCATCAATTTCATCAATAAATATAATACAAGGAGCTTTGTCTTTAGCCTGGCGGAACAGATCACGTACGCGTGATGCACCCACACCTACAAACATCTCCACGAAATCAGAACCTGACAGAGAGAAGAAAGGTACCTGCGCCTCGCCTGCAACGGCTTTGGCCAATAAGGTTTTACCGGTACCCGGCGAGCCTACCAACAGCGCGCCTTTAGGGATTTTACCACCCAAGTTAGTATATTTCTTAGGGTTTTTAAGGAAATCAACAATTTCCATTACTTCCTGTTTGGCTTCTTCCAAACCGGCAACATCATTAAACGTAACGGTTACCTGGGCTTCTTTATCAAACAGGGTAGCTTTTGATTTACCTATGTTAAAGATCTGGCCGCCCGGACCACCGCCCGAACCACCGCTCATCCTGCGCATGATAAAGATCCACACGCCGGCAAACAATATCACCATGATAACACCTTGTACCAGCCAGTTTGATAACAGGCTTTCATGCCCCTGTTCAAATTGTAAAGATACTTTTTGATCATCAGGCACATCTTTTTGAGCATCGGCAATAGACTTTTTCAGGCTTTCATATGAGGCATCTGTAAAAGTAAACTGCGGACCGCTGTTGGTACTGGTATTAAAAAAGTTTTTTTCTTTAGAGGTGTTATTAACAAAATATGGTTTTGACAAACTTTGCTGCTTAATATAAACATCGGCCATTACCAGGTCACCGCTTTTATAAGCTACAATTTTTTGAACATCATTTGTACGAAGCATGTTTGCCTCAAATTCCTGGAAAGTAACCGGTTTGCCCGATCCGCCGTTTAACAAGGCCGGAATCAGTAAAAAGGCCAAAATAACAATACCATATAGCCACATGATATTGAACTTGGGCGGTTTTGCTGAGGGCTTCTTGTTCACAATTTTACGGATAGGTCTTGGATTTTCTGATTTAGAATCTTTAATATCTTTCATTTCTTTTAACGAGCTCAAACTTACAATCTATAATTTAAATTTTACGCGGTAACAGTAAGACTATGCGTTGAGCCTTTTTGTGACGGATGTTTATGCACTTTTATAATATTTAATATCTGCATCGCCCCACAAATCTTCCACTCCATAAAACTCACGTTTATCGGTCCTGAACACATGGATCACAACATCCACATAATCAAGCAGTATCCACTCGCCATGCTCAATTCCCTCTTTGCGCCAGGGCTCGGCTTGGGTGGCTTTGAAAATTTCATCCTCAATGCTATTTGCTATAGCTTTTACCTGTGTCGACGAATCAGCATGACAGATCACGAAATAATCTGCTACTGAACTGAATATATTACGAAGGTCTAACCTAATAATATCGTTGCCTTTTTTTTCCTGGATACCATGTATTGCCAGCTCTGAAATATAGGCAGATTCACTTAACACTTTGTTTTTTACCATCAAAAAGAATTAGTTTTGAACGTTTTTGAGTATAAAATTATTACACTTTGCAAAATAACATATTTTCAGGATTATTTGTTGGTCAAAATTTAGTAACAATTAAACAAGTTGACTCAACAAATAGTTTTCTTAAAAATCTACTGTCAAATTCCAAGCCAGTACCCGAAGGTACGGTCATTATGGCAGAAGAGCAATACGCCGGCCGGGGCCAGCAACAAAATACCTGGCATAGCGAACCCGGAAAAAACCTTACATTCAGCCTTTTATTAAAACCCCGTTTTTTACCCGTTGATGCCCAGTTTGATTTAAACCGTGCGGTAAGTTTAGGGGTGTATGACGCCCTGCATCTATTATTAGGTGATGAGCTAAAAATAAAATGGCCTAATGACATTTACTATGCCGACAGGAAACTGGGTGGCATGCTCATCGAAAATACTATACAGGGCGGGCAGCTCAAAGACTCGGTTATTGGCATTGGTTTAAATATAAACCAGGAAAATTTTCCACCCGGCGCCTCAAATGCCACCTCTGTAAAACAAATCTTACAAAAGGATTATGATTTAACACTGTTATTATCGGAAATTTGCAAAAAGCTTGAGGTATACTATCTCAAACTGAAAGCCGGGCAAATTGATTTTGTAAGGAATACCTACTTAAGCCGACTATACTGGTTAAACGAGATTAAAAGTTTTGAGTCAAACGGCAGGGTATTCAATGGCATTGTAAAAAATGTACTGCCAAGCGGCTTATTGCTTATTGAAGATACTAACGGGCAACAAATGGAGTTTAACCTCAAAGAATTGAAATTTTTTAATAAATAATAACCGTAACAAACAAATGAAGAAACTATTGGTATTGGTAACCGCGCTTATCATCAGCGTTGGCGCTTACGCTCAGATCGAATCGCCGGTGAGGTGGTCATACGCGGCAAAAAAGGTAAATGACAAAGAAGCTGTTGTATTTTTAAAAGCAACCATACAAAACGGCTGGCACATTTATTCACAAACCGTAAAAGACGGCGGCCCAATAAAAACTTCATTTGATTTTACCCCATCAAAATTATATGCTGCCGTTGGCAAAACTACTGAGCCTACCCCGGTAACCAAGTATGAAAAATCATTCAGCATGAATGTTAGCTACTTTGAAAAAGAAGTTGTTTTTAGCCAAAAAATCAGTTTAAAATCACCCAAAGCAACAGCAGTTACAGGCAAACTAACCTACATGACCTGTAACGATATGAAATGCCTGCCGCCAGAAGATGTTGATTTCACTATCCCTTTAGGTAAATAATTCAACACACCTTAACAGTAGTCATGAAATTATTAAATAAAGGTGCTTACTTGCGCGCCGGGCTTATCACATTAATTACCCTGATTGTCCTTAATATAGCCGGTGCAAACCCGGCTTATGCTGTGCAAAAAAAAGCGACCGATACTTCTGTGTCAGCTGCCGATGTTACATTTACAGATATTCCTACCGCAGCAGATAGCATAGCTATCAGGAAAAAGCAAGCCGATTCGGTAAAAAAGGCAGAAGCGGCAAAGGCATCAAAAGCGCCTGCTGCCGCTTCAAAAACAGCAGAAAAACCAAAATCACTTTGGCAAATTTTTATTGAAGGGTTACTTGGCGGTTTCACTGCAGTAATTTTGCCTTGTATTTATCCTTTACTGCCTTTAACGGTAAGCTTTTTTACCAAGAAAAGCGGCAGCAAGAGCAAAGCTGTCATGCAATCGCTTATCTACGGGGTATCAATCATTGTAATTTACGTTACGTTAGGCTTGCTGATCTCAATCATTTTTGGCTCGGATGCACTTAACGAACTGGCAACGAACGGTATATTTAATATTTTCTTCTTTTTGCTGCTCATTGTATTTGGTATTTCCTTTTTGGGCGCATTTGAAATTACACTACCAAGTTCGCTGGCTAATAAGCTGGATGCAAATTCGGATAAAGGCGGTCTTGCAGGTATCTTCTTTATGGCTTCAACATTGGTTGTTGTTTCGTTTTCCTGTACAGGCCCTATTATAGGAACATTGCTGGTTGATGCAGCCTCAAAAGGTGATCGCCTTGGCCCGGCAATGGGTATGTTCGGCTTTTCTCTGGCTTTAGCACTGCCTTTTACCATATTCGCTTTATTCCCTTCAGCACTGAAAACCCTGCCTAAATCAGGCGGATGGCTTAACAGCGTTAAAGTTGTATTGGGTTTCCTTGAACTGGCATTTGCTTTGAAGTTTTTATCAAATGTGGATCTAGCTTATCACTGGAACTGGTTTGACCGGGAAATATTTTTATCGCTTTGGATAGCCATTGGCTTACTGATCGGGCTTTACCTGATTGGCAAGATCAAATTTTCGCATGACAGCGATGTTAAATATCTAAGTATCCCGCGTACATTCCTGGCTATAATTACTTTCGCGTTTGTTATTTACATGATACCGGGATTGTGGGGTGCGCCATTAAAATCAATAAGCGCGTTTTTACCTCCGGAGGCTACCCAGGATTTTAACCTGTCAGCTATTCCTGATGGTTCTGGTTCGTCGTCGGCAGCAGCTCCATCGGCTGCTATACCTGCAAGTATTGGCGAACGTAAATATGCCTCCAACTATACCCGTATCAAAACCAAAGGGCTGGATGCATGGTATGATTATGACCAGGCTTTACAGGTATCAAAGGCCCTGCATAAACCGATACTCATTGACTTTACTGGCTTTAACTGTGTTAACTGCCGTAAAATGGAAGCCAACGTATGGTCAGATCCACAGGTGTTTAGCCGCATTAAAAATGATTTTGTGCTGCTGCAGCTGGTAGTTGATGACAAAGCAGAATTGCCTGCGGCGGAACACTTTGTATCAGATTACAGCGGTAAAAAGATCACAACACTTGGCGGTAAATGGAGCAACCTGGAGGCGCAGCGCTTCAACTCCAATTCGCAACCGTTATATGTCATGCTTGATAGTGACGGCAACCTGCTAAAAGATGCGTCGGGGGCCGAAATCCCTACCTCACCTGCAAATTATGACATAGCCAGCTACCTTAAATTTTTGGATAGCGGCGTAGCGGCTTACAAAAAATAGGGATCGGGTTTAAAAAATAAGTGTAAATTCGCGCAAAATTCAAATTTTGTGCTTTATTGGTTAGGCGCGGCGTTTGAATAACGAACAATATTTACAACCCTAATTAGTTATGAATAGGTTAGCCTGTTTATAACCAAAACAAAAAAATGACTCAGATCAAAAATATCGGCGTTTTTACTTCGGGTGGTGATGCCCCCGGAATGAACGCTGCCATAAGGGCGGTTGTACGTGCCGCCATGTATTACGGAATTGAAGTCACTGGGATCCGCCGTGGTTACGACGGCATGGGCAAAGGTGATTTTTTTACCATGAACCGTAAATCCGTTTCAAACATTATCCAGCGTGGTGGTACAATCCTTAAAACTGCAAGATGTGATGAGTTCAGAACACCCGAAGGTCGTAAGGCAGCATATGAGCACCTGGTAAAAAATAAAGTTGACGCATTGGTAGCCATTGGCGGCGATGGTACTTTTACCGGCGCTAAAGTTTTTGGCAGCGAGTATGATATTCCGGTGGTTGGTTTACCAGGTACAATTGACAATGACCTTGTAGGCACCGATTTTACCATTGGTTACGATACCGCCATTAATACTGTTGTTGACGCCGTTGACAAGATCAGGGATACTGCAGAATCGCACGACCGTTTATTTATTGTTGAAGTAATGGGCCGCGACTCGGGCCTTATCGCTTTACGTACAGGTATTGCTACCGGTGCCGAGGCTATCCTGATCCCCGAAAGCAAAACCGGGCTCGAAGGTTTGTTAAACCGTCTTGAATTTGGCCGTAAAGATAAAACATCGCGTATAGTAATTGTTGCCGAGGGTGAAGATGCGGGCGGCGCGTTTGAAGTGGGCAGGTTAGTGCAGGAAAAGTTCCCTACTTATGATACCCGGATCTCTATTTTAGGTCACATACAACGCGGCGGAGCACCAAGCTGTATGGACAGGGTATTGGCAAGCCGTGTCGGCGCTGCCGCAGTTGAAGCTTTGAGAGACGGGCACCGCAACGAAATGATAGGCCTCATCAATGGTGAAATTGCTTATACCCCATTTGAGCATGCTATTAAACACCACCAGGGCATCGATCCAAACATGATCAAACTGGTTGAAATGCTTTCTATGTAATTTAAGCTAAAACGATAAATAAAAACAGCCCCGCCTTAATCAAGCCGGGGCTGTTTTATTTGGCAATGGTGCTGTCAACAACAAGCCTTATCGCTGTATCAATTTCGGCACTCACGGTAAACAGGTGCGCTATGATCTCCTTGTTTTCGGGGTTAAAGAAATCTTCATGGTCCATTAAGCTTATAAGCCCCAGCATGCTTGCCACCGGCCGGCGCAGCTCGTGCGAGCTTAAAGAAGCAACATTTCTTAAACGATCGTTCTGGCTCACGAGTTCTTTCTGTATTTTGAGCCTTTCGGTAATATCATGACCAAAACAACCTGCACCTATTATATCGCCTGCAGCGGTATAAATAGGATTAAAATTAACTTCATAATACAAACGCTGCCCATTTACCGGATCGATGCTTTCACTGATAATATCATACCGTTCTCCGCTTAAAGCACGGTTATAATAAACAGTCCAATCGTTAATTAATTGCTTGCCAAAGCCCTTATGTTTATAGGAGTATTCACCTTTAAAAGGTTTTTGGCCTGTTAAATGAGTCACTTGGTCAACATAGGCCTGGTTCATGTACAAATAACGCAACTCCTTATCAACCGACCAGATATGGTCACGGGTATTATTGATCAATGCTTCAAGGCTGTCTTTCATATGCAAAGCCTCTTCCCGCATTTGCATTTGAGATGTAATGTCCCTGCCTATACCCTGTATTTCAACTACCACTCCGTTATCGTCGGCGATGGATACAAACTCCCATTCGGTATCATGCAGGTTCCCATTTTTAGCAGGCTTTTTGTGAGCGAGCCTGACGATCTTGCCGGGATTATTAATACATTCCACAAAAGCCTCCTGGCACAGCTGCGCATCTTCCGGAATGGTTGTTTTGGAAAAGTGATGACCTATTATGTCAGCCTCATCATAACCGAAGGTTTTAAAAAACCTGCGGTTAGCAAAGCTAAATCTGCCATTGGTATCTATCCTCACCAGGAAATTGGTTTGCGAATCAATAAGCGAATTGAGAAACTGCTCGCTCAGCCCGGGTTTGATAAAAGGGATCGGGGTACGTACACCTTCCAGGGCAGAGGTAATGTTACTTAATATGATTTTATGACCGGTGAGCCCATCAGTAGCAAGTGTCCGTTTTTCGGTTAGCTGCTTTTGGCCGGCCTCCAGGTGATAAGTTATTTGGATCGACTCGTTCATAGCAAGCCCTTCAGTAAGTTGCTTTACACCGGCAAACGTTTCGGGCTTTACCAATCCAATCAAAAAATCAACATTTTGACGAAGGTGATCAGCGCCTACTTCAAAAAGGCTGTAAAAGCTTTCACTTACAAACAGGTATTTCTGTTCATCGATATCAAAAACAATTGTACAATTTCCGGTTGCAGCCGGGTTTGGGTTAAACATATAAAAAAGCTGTGAATACTTAAAGATATGGCTATTTACATGATAAACAAACAACTACAATAATTTCGCTGCAACTTCCTTCCAGGTATTTACCCGCTCATAGTCGGTAAGCAGCATGTTATGCGTTGAGGTATACAGGATCTTCCGGCCATTAAACGTGGCGAAGTTTTTGATCCGGTCATCTATCATGATATCCACGTCCAAAATCTTGTGCCCGCAAAAAATAATGTTTGTCCACGAAATAAATGGAAAATGTTCTTCCAGCCATTCCTGTTTATCCTCCAGCGAGTATTTGAACTCCATGGCGGCCGAGGCTATGTATACATCGTATTTTTCGTGCAGGGCTTTCACTACTTCCTGTGCATCCGGCATTACCGGGATATCCCTGAAAAAACCCCGTTCATTAATATAAACCCTTAGGGTTTCGCTTAAATGCGGCGGCAGGATCTCCCTAAACTCCTTACCCTCCATATTGCCCAGGCTTATTTCTTCACCATGCCTTTCTTTATACATACTGATGAATTTGCCAATGGTATCGGCAATAACTTCATCCATATCAATAGCTACCCGTATTTTTCTGTTGATGCTCATGGCGGGTAAGTTCCGATTTTTTTAAATTATTGCAATGTTAAGTTTAAAAAACAGCTAAATAAACCGAATCAAGTCCTGCAAAAACAACCATTCACCAGTCAACCCAATCAGCCATTCACTTCAACCATAAATAATTAATTATCAACCATTTTTAATTATGATAAAAATTAATACCTTTGCATCCCCGCAGAAAGAACTCCGGGGATAATGTTGAATACATAAAAATTTACAATGGCAACTAAGATCAGACTACAAAGACACGGTAAAAAAGGCAAACCTTTTTATTATATCGTAGTAGCAGACTCACGCGCTCCACGTGATGGACGCTTCATTGAGCGTTTAGGTTCATACAACCCAAACACCAACCCCGCAACTATTGACATTAATTTCGACAAAACTTTAGATTGGGTTAACAACGGTGCCCAGCCTACCGATACTTGTCGTGCTATCCTTTCATACAAAGGTGTGCTGTACAAAAAACACTTACAAGGCGGTGTTAAAAAAGGAGCTTTAACCGAAGAGCAGGTAGAAACCAAATTTGCTGAATGGCTTGACCAGAAAGAAGGCAAAATCACTGGTAAAAAAACCAGCCTTAACGTTGCTAAAGACGAAGCCCGCAAAGCCGCTTTAGCTGCTGAAGCTAAAAAGAGCGAAGAAAAAGCTGCTGCTATTGCTGCTAAAAACGCTCCTGTTGCCGAAGAAGAAGCTCCTGCAGAAGATGCAGCACCAGAAGCTGAAGCTGAAAGCGCAGAATAATTTTGAAGAGAGCGTACAGACGCAGGAAAAGTAATTTATCTTGAATCTATACGTTTGATTTCTTAAATCCGGATAATGGCGAGGCAAACAGCTTCGCCATTATTGTTTAATTATATTTTAAATGAAAACCGAAGAGCATTTCAGGATAGGCAGCGTACTAAAAACCAAAGGCTTAAAAGGCGAGCTGCAGATTTATGTTGATTTTGATGGCATTGAAAACATTAAGTTCGATGCGGTATTTATTGATATCGCGGGCAAAATGATCCCTTATTTCGTATCATCAATAAAGTACCTGCAAAAAAACAACGCCTACTTAAACCTGGAAGATGTTGATACCATTGAAAAAGCATCAACCCTGGTAAAGCGGGATATCTACCTGCCCGCTAAGCTAAAGCCAAAAAAGAAAAAGAGCGAGTTTACCCTGAATGACGTGGAAGGCTTTATCGCTATAGATGAAACCCACGGTGAACTGGGCGAAATATTATCGGTGCAGGAATATCCGCAGCAATTGATAGCTACAGTTCAATACAAAAATAAAGAAGTACTTTTTCCCCTTAACTTAGAGATCATTAAAGGTATTGATGTTGAAGGCGGTGAGATTTACATTGACCTGCCCGAAGGGTTGCTGGATATTTATTTGGAAGGCTAAGTTTGAGATTCAAGACTTTTAGATTAAAGAAATAAGATCCCCCCATGCCCGTGTCCTCACGGGCATTTTTTATTTGGCTTGATATCAAAAAATATTTTGTCAAATATATTAAGACGCTTCAATACCTTTACTAATATGAAATATGGTGATTATACATTCATTTATTACAAATTACCTACATTTATCAAATCCTAAATAATGTAGTTATCATAATGAAATTTCTTTTGTTAATTGATGAAAGTGGAAACTATGATTTAAATGTTCACAGTCACGACGACAATTATCTTGCTATTTGCGGAGTGTTGACCTCATCTAATTCTTACAGAAAAATAGACAATGATTTAAAAGATTTTAAAAAGGATTTTGTAGGAAATAAAGACCTCGTTCTACATTCAAGGGATATTCGTAATAAATCGGGCGATTTTTCTTTTCTGCAAGACGACTTTACAAACAAGAAGTTTCTAACCCGCTTAAGCAATATAATTGAGAAAACGCAATATCGAATAATCTGCCCCGTAATAGACAAGGGAGAATTAAGAAATAGTAGGCGGGATGACCTTGGCAATGTATATCATTTAGCAGTTACTTTTTTACTTGAGAGGGTAAGATACGTATTGCAAGAATTTAGAAACATCGAAAAACAATTGACAATAGTTATTGAAAGCAGAAACCCCAAAGAAGATAAACGTCTAAAAAAACATATAGAAGGAACGATTAGCTATGGAACAATGTTTGTCAATGCAAAAGATTTCGACGATTTAAATATTAAAATCTTTTTCAACACAAAAAAAGACAATATAAATGGCTTGCAATTTGCCGATTTATTTGCATACCCTATATTAAGGCATGTAATTTATCCACAACAAGAAAATTTTGCTTACAACCTTTTATTAGAAAAGATTCACAAAAAACATGGAAAAGTAGACGGTGCAGGAATCAAAATTTTTCCTAAATAATAAAGGGGCTAACCAAAGCCCCAGTCGGATGCGAAATGCCCTCCAATAGAAAGTTTATCTTTCAAAACCCACATAAATATACGCTGATTTCACTGAAATGTTTATATGATTTGTAAATAGTTATTAACTTTTCAACAACGCAGGCTTTTTTTCTCTATTTATAAAAAGCTCACCATAAAAATCACTGCAATTATACTTGACTTTTTGTAAAGTTTATTTTACTTTTGGAAAACCAAACTTTACAATCATGAAATCACGTTTTCTATTCCCACACTGGTTCAGGTATCTGGGGCTTGCGCTGTTCCTGATCCATATTCCCATCGTAATGTTTAAAAAAGAAATGGGCTTTAGCATGAATGAAGAGACCGTGAGCGACGACCTGTTTAACAGCCATCATATCTTTTTCATGACTACCACACTGCTCATGTCCATAGGTTTATTCTTTATCGCTTTCGCAAAAGAACGCATTGAAGACGAACAGATCTTTAAACTCCGGCTCGACTCATTGCAATGGGCCATTTATGTAAATTATATACTTTTGGTTGTGAGTTTAATATTAAGTAAAGACACCGAACATATTTTGTTTTTAAATTTATTGGTACCGCTTGTGTTTTTCATTGTGCGTTTCAGGTGGAAAATTTTTCAGAACAACCGTCTCATCAATAAGGAAGAGGGGCAGGCATGAAAAATAACATCAGGGTTGAGCGGGCCATCAAAAACATAACCCAGGCCGAACTTGCAGAGCTTATCGGGGTGTCGCGGCAAACCATCAACACTATTGAGAGCAACCGGTATGTGCCATCCACCGTGCTGGCTTTAAAAATAGCCCGCGTATTTGGCAAACCTGTTGAGGATATTTTTTCGTTAGACGAAGAGGATTAATTAAACCAATATAACCATGGCAACAAAACCAAGCTTCGCACCGCAGTTAGCCATTCCGCATGGTGTAACCGATATCAGTTTTTACATTAAAGCTTTGGGCGCGGTAGAACTCAGGCGTTTTAGTAATGATGATGGCAGCATCCACGTATCGGAGCTTTCGATAGATGGCACCATTTTTCATTTACATGAGGAAACCGAACGAACGGCTGTACTTTGCCCCGATACCACAAAGGCTACCACTGTAACCATCGGTGTTTTTGTTGATGATGTGCATGCTGTGATGGAAGCTGCGAGGCAGGCAGGCGCAACAATAGCTTCGGAAGTAACAGACTGGGACTATGGTTACCGCCAGGGTGACTTTATTGACCCTTTCGGGCACCGCTGGATGATTGAGAAGGTGATATAGTTGATATAGAAGCAAGCAACAAGAATCAAGAGACAAGATAAAAAGCACCATTATGGCAAAGCAACCCACCTACGGCAACGGCAAAATATGTTATATCGAGATTCCAGCTACTGATATCAGCATATCCTCAAAGTTTTTTGAAACTGTTTTCGGCTGGCACATCCGTACGGATAATCACGGCTCCGCCTCGTTTGATGACGGCGTAGGAGAAGTAAGCGGCATGTGGGTAACCGGTCGCGAACCGATGGGCAAAGCAGGGTTACTGATCTCCATTATGGTTGATGATGCAGAAGCAACACTTAAACTGATAGAGGCCAATCGGGGTATCATTGTTCAACCCATTGGTAAGGATTTCCCGGAAATTACCGCACATTTTACTGACCCGGCGGGTAATTTATGGGGAATTTATCAGCATAGAGGATAGCCTAAAGAAGCAAGATTGCAAGACTCAGAATCAAGACAATTTCGGAGAGAGGACATTTTTCAGTAATCTTGCATCCTGATTCTTTTATCCTGAGTCTGAAGAAAATATGCGTTTCGATATCATCTCTGTATTGCCCGGTTTGCTTGAAAGCCCTTTTGCACATTCTATTTTGCAGCGTGCGCAGAAAAAGGGGATTTCTGAAATTGTTGTTCATAACCTGAGGGATTATGCCACCAATAAGCAAAAAAGCGTGGATGATTATCCTTACGGTGGCGGCAGCGGTATGGTGATGACCATTCCACCTTTTGCGGCATGTATTGAAAAACTAAAATCAGAGCGTGATTATGACGAGATCATCTTCATGTCGCCCGATGGCGAAACCCTCAATCAGGCTATCGCTAACCAGCTTTCCATCAAAAAAAACATTATTATCCTTTGCGGCCATTATAAAGGTATTGATCAACGCATCCGCGACATTTATGTAACCCGCGAGATCTCTATAGGCGATTACGTACTTTCGGGCGGGGAACTGCCTGCCGCCGTATTGGTTGATGCCGTGGTAAGACTTATCCCCGGTGTATTGAGCGACGAAACATCCGCACTGTCTGATTCATTCCAGGACGACCTGCTGGATGCCCCTGTTTATACCCGTCCGGCCGACTGGAACGGGCACAAGGTCCCCGAAATACTTTTAGGAGGCAACACACCCGAAATAGAAAAATGGCGCCACGAGCAGGCATTAGAGCGTACAAAAGCACGACGGCCGGATTTGTTGGATAAAGATTAAACAACCGTTTCTTTAAACTTAAGGCTCATTTTTGGAAGTTTATCAATAGTACAGGCTATCCAAAAAAGCAGTATCGGCACCACAACATCCAATTGCCTCACGTAAGCACTTGCAAAGCCGCTAAGCAAAAAGTAAACCGTAAAAAGCAGCATTGTTAGTTTAACCGGATAGATGATCTGCTTTCGGTTAATTACACTTATGACTAAACATATAATGGAAGCCCACAAAAGCAAGGATCCTGTAATAATGTTGCTTATTGTTTGAGTAACCTGGTAGGTATATGAATAAGGAAAATCAAAAAGCATTCGCGCGATGTTGTAGAAGTAATTTTTTACAAATTTTTTAGGTGCGGATTTAATATTCCTGATTGCCGCTTTTTTAAAAAGTTCATCCTGCTCAACACCTTGATGCGCCATGATAAAAGATATCTCTTTGGCATGATTTGCTTGCAGCAGCGAATCGCCTTCGGTTGATTTAAACGGCATCGGGAGTATTGAGTTAGACAGATAGGGAACCTTCCAGTCGCCATATTCAAAATCATAGGGCGAACTCATCCAGTACAAACTCATCCCTCCGGAATTTCCCCAGTAAAAAATCTTTCCGGTAAGGTGTTGGGTATAGGAAAGATAGGGCACTGTGGTAAGCAAGGCTATAGCGAAGATATATACCGCATTAATACAAGATGTTCTTATCACCTTTATGATACTTAACAGCAAACAGATAATCAAACAAAGCAATATTACATAACCGAAAATGATTTTGGTTAAGGCCAGGAAACCAATCAAAAAACCTGAAAGTACAAGGTATACTGTTTTATGTTTCACATAATACAAGGTGATGCTGTATACAATACTTACTATTAAAAATGAAGTAAAAACCTCGGTATAAATTGCGGGTAAAAACTGGTAAAGATTAATATAAAATGCCCATATAACAGCAAATAGCATCGCCAGTTTTTCCCTAACCACATAACGCAGGGCCTGATTAAAAAACACTACCGACAGGTAAAAGAAAAGCGCGTTTAATAAGGGATACCAAATCATTGGCAAATGCAACGCGGCGCAAGGCATGAGTACAACAGGATAACCCGGACCACTCCATAAATTAATATCAGGCGCGGGGGGCGAATAAAAACCATGAATTAAGTTAGATGCAAAACCTACGTACCTGGGCTCATCGCCATACAACACAGGATATTTAAATTTCAATACACGATAAACGTAATAAACAAGGAACGGTGAAAACAGGAAATAGGGGTTTTGCTTTACATTAAAACGCATATGGTATGGCATATATCAATGATACCAATTTATAGCCTATCTCCGGATATAATTATTCAAAATTCAACGCTTTGTTAAAACATAGCGGTATATTAACAATGCTCTTTTCCTTAAATTAGATTGCAACCAAATAATGCTTATTGCATTATAGTGGCGTTGCAGCTATGAACCCTAACCACACCGAAGCCCAGCTTATTGAACAATGCCGAACCAGCCCGGCTGCTTTCGGGCAGGTGTTCGATCGTTGGTATAAACCGGTATTCGGCTACATTATGCGTCGCTGTGGAGATTACGACCTGGCAAGGGACATCGCAGCCGAAACTTTCCTAAAAGCTTTTTTGAAGATAGGTTCATTTAAATGGAGGGGGATAGGCCTGTCGTCATGGCTTTACCGCATTGCCACCAATGAGCTTAATCAGTATTACCGCAGCAGTAAATACAAACCGGAATCGTTACAGCAACTGCTGGAAAACCCGCAGATGGAAAAGCTGCTGCATGACCATGCCGGCAACGAGCGCGAGATGATGGAGCAGGAACTGAAAGCTTACAATGATTACAACCAGATCCGCCAAAACCTGCTTAAGCTTGATATTAAATACCAGGAAGTTATTTCCTTAAGATATTTTGAACAGAAAACAAATACCGAGATCAGCGAGATCCTGGATAAAAATGAAGGCACCGTAAAATCATTGCTTTCGCGCGGGCTGGAGAAATTAAGAAACATGCTTTAAGCACTGCAACCAAAACCAATTAATGCATTATAAGGGTAATTAACATGAAAGATCAGGACGAATTTTTAAAGCAAATGGAAAATTTAAAAGTACCCGATGTAAACCCATCCCAACACCAGGACATGGTGAAAATGGCCATCATGAACGCCGGGCGTTCGGCAGCCCTGGGATTATGGCTGGTGATAGTGCCCTGCTACTTTTTGCTGTGCGTATTCATGTATTATCACTTCCACATTAATGCAAACTGGTTTAGTGCTATGTTCAGTGTGATGGTACAGCTGGAAAAGGTGCCCTATATCGATTATGTCGGCCCGCTGGTATTGTTCATACTTCCTGTTGTATGCATTGTTATCAACCTGCTTTCTATTATTCATGTACAGGTTCGGCCAATAGATCCCGACAGGCGCAAAGTAAAAGAGCTCAATATCAGTATCAGGTTAAAACTGTGGAACATTGTATTGATCCTCATCAGCCTTGCCATTGTGTTCGCGTTCATCAATTTCGCCATGACAGAAAACATATCCATCAAAAATTAACCATCATGAAATTAAACTGGTTTACCCGCAAAGGGATCATCTACCTGCCTGTATCCATTATTGGCTGGATCATACTGATCATTGCACTTGCTTATACTGTTTTTACGTTTATTGATATCGATAAACGCTCGCATTCGGTGAGTGATACGCTCATTAATTTTGTCTTCAACCTGCTTTTAATCGGGCTGGTGTATACGTTAATCGCCTACTTTACTGAGAAGAAGCCGGCGCCGGATCTCATAAAAAATAAATGATGGCTTTAAGAAATGGCCGAAGGTTCAGAGTGCCTCAACAATCTCAAGACTTTTACGCTGAATACAAGAAATACAATCGGATAAACGATTATTAACCCAGCGGAAGAAAGCGTTCTGAAAGAACTAACAACATGACTAACAATAAAAATCGTATTAATAATTATTGAGCAAACCCATCCAGCCGGATTGAGTGCATGGTATGTATTAGTCATTTGCCGATAGTAAATATACTGCGTTGCGATACCAAGTAGCATCAAACTTAGGACTATCCAATCATAAGTATTTCCAAAATGGTTTCGTTCCAATTGGTCAAAGGTGATTAAAACAATTCCACATGCGATAATTGTGGGTATAAGATTAATAAAGAATAGCCACCTGGCAATATTAGTGGCTCTTGCAGTATTTGAATCAATTGAATTGTACATGCTTGGCTTGGTTAGCATCGGCAATTTAATAAAACCGATGTTTAATTTTGCACCAAACACCCTCTTGTCATTGACAGGAACCACAACCTACTGTTAATAAAAAAACTAAATGTGGAAATTTTTAAATTTGGCTTTCTTTTATTGAAAATAATCCCTATACTTGCAATCCGATTTTTACGGGCTAAAAATCGCATTAAGAGCTTAAAATCATGGATTTAGTAAAATTTGTTGAAGAGCAATCAGTAGAAAAAAAGCAGCTTCCATCCTTCAAAGCTGGTGATACTGTAAGTGTTCACTATAAAATCAGAGAAGGAAATAAAGAACGCGTTCAGGTTTACCAAGGTGTTGTTATTCAGCGTAACAGCGTTGGTGTAAGCGAAACTTTTACTGTGCGTAAAGTATCAAATGGCATTGGCGTTGAGCGTATCTTCCCTGTTAACTCTCCAAACATCGACAAAATCGAAGTTAACAGCGTTGGTAAAGTTCGTCGTTCTAAACTGTACTACCTGCGTGCCCTTACTGGTAAAGCAGCTCGTATCAAATCAAAACGCGTTTAATTTATCCAACCGCTTAGCGGTATATAAAAAATTAAAAGGCCTTTCTGAAGTAATTTCGGTAAGGCCTTTTGCTATGTGATGGTTTTTGAAAAACCGTCCTCTTAATCTATTGATTTTCAAATACGAAGGCAAAGGCAAGCTATCAAAGTAAACTACCGCGGGTTTGTAACCCGTGGTGAACCATGGCTTAAGCTTTCAGCTTAAGATGCCACTGAAGCTGAAAGCTTCAATCATGCCGAATCATGGGTTACGCTTTCCCTAAACCCGCGACAGTGTTTTTAATTCCAATAAATAAAATTGCCATTTCGAGTGAGCAGGGAAGGATTCGCAACGGGGCGAAAAAGGAACCTAATACACCTTGCTAAGCCACTGTAAACGTTAAAGCATGGTGTAGAAGATTTCTCCTCACACCATTACTTTACCCTCCGCCTGTTCGTCGAAATGACAACAGGTTTTGCTTGTGTAGATTTCATAGCACAAGCAGCTATCCGGGCACAAAAAAAGCAGATGGATAACCCAACTGCTTTTTTAATATAAAATTCTAATTATTCGCTATCCGCTTCCTTTGCCGCATCACCACTATCAACTTTTTTAGCTTTTGATGCTGTTTTTTTCTTAACAGGTTTCTCTGCGGCGCTTTCTTCCACTGCCGGATTTTCAGCTGCCTCAGGATAATCAACTACCAATGACGGAGCAGGAGTAATGCTGTTCATAGTAGGTGTTTCCTCTACCAAAACAGCTGGTTCAACAGGTGCTGCAGGCGGCTCGGGAACAACAATGGCATCAGGTTTCGCAGCTTCTTTTAAAGGCTCAGCGTCAACCAGCTCGGCTAAAATGGTACGACCGCCTTTTACTACATCGCCAATATTTACCAGGATCTTAGTGCCCAGCGGCAGGAAAACATCCACTCTCGAGCCAAACTTAATAAAACCGAACTGTTGGCCCTGCTCAACAATATCCCCTTGTTTAACATACCAAACTATGCGGCGGGCCAGTGCACCGGCTATCTGCCTGAACAATACAGTTACCCCTTTGCTGTTTTCAATAGCTATTGTAGTACGCTCATTCTCGGTTGATGATTTAGGATGCCAGGCCACCAGGTATTTACCTTTATGATATTTAAAATAACTTACCACACCTGCAATAGGGTTACGGTTCACGTGCACATTAACCGGCGACATGAAAACCGATAATTGAATACGTTTATCTTTTAAAAATTCGGTTTCTTCAGTTTCTTCAATCACTACAACCTTGCCATCGGCAGGGCAAAGGATAGTATTTTCGGCGGTTTCAATATCAAAGAATGGACTGCGGAAAAACTGCAGGATGATCAAAAATAAAGCACCCGAAAAAATGTAAACTATCCATTTTAGGGTATGCGCGGTGGGCATATAAAACTGGATGAGCGCATTTAAAACAAAAATGAACAGGATAGTAATAGCGAGTGAGGTATAGCCTTCTTTATGTATGGTCATTATTTATTGTGTTTAATACAAAACTACTAATTTGAAATTAAGTACAGGTATGCATATACAATTGGCGCGGCCATCAGCAGGCCGTCAAACCTATCAAGAAGGCCGCCATGGCCTGGTAATATGCCCCCCGAATCTTTTACGTTGAGGCTGCGCTTGAACATGGATTCAACCAGATCACCCATGGTGCCAAAGTTTGAGATGATAAGCGACATAATGATCCAGTCGAAACAATTGTATTCTGTATAAAAACGGCTCAAAATATATGCCGCCAAAGCGCAGATCAGTATGCCCCGATAAAGCCTTCCCATGATTTTTTAGGCGAGTGCCTTTCGAATAACTTGTTACGGCCAAATTTGCTGCCCACCAGGTAAGCCCCGGTATCATTGCTCCACAGCATAATTAAAAAGCCAAGCGGCATGTGAAAGTTAAAAACACCATCGCCACGGGTAAAAGCCATCGCATGAAAAAACATGAACGGCACAACAGCCATCAGCAAACCCAAATAAGTGAAGCCAATATTAGTGAATGGCGCGGTAGATTTTTTATATAACTCGCCTATCGGAATAAAGCTAAGCAGTATGGGTAGCAGTATAATGTATTTATATGCCGGGAAATAGCAGTTAGCCGCAAAAAAGAAGAACATGATTACGCCGGCAAGTGCCCCGGTAAAAAGCTCGGGCTGCATACCGCCCTGTTTAACCAGTTTGTAAAATTCCAAAAGGCAAAACAGACTCAATAACAGGTAAAAAACACTAAATACATATGGGCCTAATAAATTAGACCCAATCATTACGATAATAAAAAATAAGCCAGTGATGGCGCGTTGTTTCATATATTAATTTGATTGAGGATCATGATCTCAATAGCCTTACTAAAATCCTCCTGGTGAATATAAACCTCTATTTCGCCAAAGTTGCGGTGCGATGAATCCTGTTTATTCAGCAAAACGGTATCAATATGATTCCCGGTAAGCATTTGCTTAACAATTTCTGATTGGTAAAAATTAGTTGAAGTAAAAATTTTGACCCAGTTTTTTTCCATTTAACTCAACAGCGGGCTTTTTCCTTTAGCAGTATTTCTGTACATAAAAAGCAAAATTAAAATAATTATCAGGCTTAAAGCATAGCTCTGGTAATTAAATACGTGCTGATCATTAGGATCAAGGGTAATGCGCTTTTGCGAATACAGGTACAGGATCACCACCTGGGTGGCATTGTTTAAAAAATGCGCCCAAACGCTTGTCCAGATGCTGCCGCTCCACATTACAAAATAGCCAAAAAACACGCCCAGCGCCACACGCGGTAAAAAGGTAAAAAACTCCATATGGAAAGCACTGAAAAGGATAGCCGTGATCCAGATAGCTGCATGCGGATTTCCTGTCCACCGGATCATGATGGTTTGTAAGCATCCCCTGAATAAAAACTCTTCGGCGATGGCAGTTAATAGTCCAACTACTAAAACCGCAAAAAGCATGTCGGATATGGTCTTCATTTGAAGCATGGCTTCTGTAGCCTTCTGGGCCTGTGCTTCCATGGCACGTAACGCATCTTCCAGGCTTTTTAACGAGGCCGGCAAAGCCAGTTTCTGGTTAACATTTACCAGCACTTCCATCACCGGCGATGAACAGATCATGATAGATAGTATTAGTAGTAACAGCACTGGTGGAAATTTGGGGCTAACCTTTAAATAATCTACAGGTTCCTTTACTATAAAGCGTGCAAAAATTACAGGGGCAAGATATAAGGGCAAGGTAGTACTGATAATTTGCAGTGTCCATAAAGCGGCACCAACATGCGGGTTTCGGGTATTAAAAGTAAACGTATCAGTAAGCGTTTGTGACCCAAATATCACCCCGATAATTCCGGCAGCTATTAAACCGCACACAATCAGCATCCCTATAGTTAGCGCAATCAGTATTATAAATTGTAAAAACGGCGTTATTTGACTTCCCTGTGGCTGAGGGCTTTGATATGAGGCTTTTATCATTCGATGTAAAATTCGTAATTTTGCAGGCTAAAGATAAGGATGTCTGTACAAATAGGAAATATTGATTTAGGTGAGTTCCCGCTGCTGCTGGCGCCGATGGAGGATGTGAGTGATCCACCCTTCCGTTATGTGTGCAAGCAAAACGGCGCGGATATGATGTATACAGAGTTTATTTCAAGCGAAGGCCTGATCCGCGATGCGGCAAAAAGCAGGCAAAAGCTGGATATTTTTGAATACGAAAGGCCTATCGGCATCCAGATCTTCGGCAGTGATATTGACCACATGCGCGAAGCTACTGAAATAGCTACGCTGGCCAATCCCGATTTAATGGATATTAATTATGGCTGCCCGGTAAAACAGGTGGCCTGCCGCGGTGCCGGCGCAAGCCTTTTGCAGGATATTGATAAAATGGTTGCCATGACCAAAGCGGTTGTTGAGGCCACACATTTACCGGTAACCGTAAAAACCCGCCTTGGCTGGGACGATAACACCAAAAATGTTTATGAGGTTGCCGAACGCCTGCAGGATGTGGGGATCAAGGCACTTACCATACACGGCCGTACCCGCTCGCAGATGTATAAAGGCGAAGCCGATTGGTCGTTGATCAGGGATATCAAAAAAAATCCGCGGATAAAAATCCCCATTTTCGGCAATGGCGACATCGATTCGCCCGAAAAGGCTGCCGCATGGCGTATGGAATATGAGGTTGACGGCATGATGATCGGTCGTGCGGCGATTGGTTATCCATGGATTTTCCGCGAAATAAAGCACTTTTTTAAAACCGGCGAATACCTGGATAAGCCAACAATTGCCGAACGTGTGGCAGCTTGCCGTGCCCATTTATACAAATCAATAGAGTGGAAAGGCCCTAAAACGGGCATTTTTGAGATGCGCAGGCATTACTCTAACTACTTTAAAGGGATAGATCATTTCAAAGAGTTTAGGATGCGGTTTGTTACCGCCCCTGATCTTGAAGCAGTTGACCAGATTTTGGCCGAGATCGAAGAAAAATATGCCATCGAAATGGCTTAATATTTGCTCCCTTTCCATATATTTGAAATAAACGATACTTGTCACATGGTTACCACTATAACTGAGGGTGTTAAGGTTTCCATCGAAACCATATATCAGCCGGAGTATTCAAACCCGGCAAACGATCATTTTATGTTTGCCTACAAGGTAAGCATCGAAAATATGACCAACTACGCCATCAGGTTGATGAGCCGTCACTGGTATATATTTGACTCAAACGGTGCAAAGCGCGAAGTGGAGGGCGAAGGTGTAGTAGGCCAGCAGCCTGTTATTGAGCCGGGCCATACCCATGAGTATGTATCAGGCTGCAACCTTAAAACCGACATGGGCAACATGAAAGGCGAATACCACATGATCCGCCTGTTGGATAACGCCAACTTCAATGTACAAATCCCTGAGTTTTATCTGATAGCGCCATACAGGTTGAATTGAGAGTCAAGACGGCAAGATTCAAGAAACAATTAAAGAAGCAAGAAGTTAAGATTCAAGAAGCAAGACAAACAATGTAAAAATAGAAAGGCCCTAACTGAATAATCGGTTAGGGCTTTTCATTTGACATCAACGCAAAAGACTTCTTTTTCTTGTCTCTTGCCTCTTGATTTCTTGCCTCCTGGCTCTTGACTTCTCGCCTCTTGAAGCTTAATTCCTCCTGTTAAACAAAAACGAAGCATAGTAAACCAACGTAGCCAAAGCGCTCAACGCGGCAACTACATAGGTCATGGCAGCCCACCAGAGGGCATCTTTTGCCATTTCATGTTCTTGTCCGGTTTGTACCACAGCATAATTGTTATCCAGCCACGCCAACGCCCGGCGACTTGCATCAAACTCAACCGGCAGGGTTATAAAGCTAAAAAATGTAACCAGTGCAAGCGCGACAACACCAACTGCCAAAACATAAGGGCTACCCGAAAAAAATAACAGCACAATGCCGATGAACAAAGTCCACTGGGTAATAGTTGATGCCACGTTGATAACGGGCACCATAGCCGATCTGAAACTTAACCAGCCATAAGCTTCGGCGTGTTGTACGGCGTGGCCGCATTCATGTGCGGCGACAGCGGCAGCGGCAATGCTGCGGCTGTAAAAAACATCGGTGCTCAGGTTCACTGTTTTTGTTTCGGGGTTATAATGATCCGTAAGCTGTCCTTCAACACAAATTACCTGTACATCAAAAATACCATGGGCGCGCAGCATCTTCACGGCTACTTCCTGTCCCGACAAGCCAGACATTAAGCCAATTTCAGAATACTGCTTAATTTTACTCCTGAACCGCCATTGTACAATAAAGCTTACCAGGGCAACAATAATCATCAGGAACCAAGCCGAGTTCGGCGCGATGTATCCCATAATTAATGATATGTGATTCATATAATTGATAAATATTAAGTTAAAACTAAGTAGGTTGAAACCTTACAAACGTTACAGCGCTTGTTCAAAAACTATTCCGCTTTAAGCAAAAAGTTTAAAAGCATTAGGTTACCTCAAAGTTTTTGCTTCCCGAATAGCTATTTTTGAACATGTTGGAGCCATCATTTTCATACTGGGAGCGTACAGCCTTTACCGATAACGCCGATGTTATCATTATTGGCAGCGGACTTGTTGGCCTTAGTGCCGCCCTTCAGTTAAAAAAACAGCAATCAACCTTAAAAGTTTTAGTGTTGGAGCGCGGCTTCCTACCGTCAGGCGCCAGTACTAAAAACGCTGGTTTTGCCTGTTTTGGTACAGTTTCGGAGCAAATTGAAGCAATAAATCATTCATCAGAAACAGAGGCCATGCACGTGGTAGCTTACAAGTGGAAAGGACTGCAACGATTAAGGGAAAATTTAGGTGACGCTAACATCGATTATTATCAATATGGCGGGAATGAACTGTTCATGGATCATGAGGAAAGCCATGCACGTGAGTGTATTGATCAAATAGACCACCTTAACAAATTACTACAACATGCTATAGGCCATGCTGACATTTATTCAGTAGCCGATGAAAAAATTGCAGGTTTTGGCTTCAATAAAGTGAAGCATATCATATACAACCCTTTTGAAGGGCAGATCCATACCGGCAAAATGATGCGTGCTCTTTTATATAAAGCATACCAACTTGGCGTATTGGTACTTAATAATTGCAGTATTTCCGTTATCGGGCAGGAAGATCAGCACATCAGGCTAAGCACCTCGCAAGGTATTTTTAAAGCGGGCAAAGTAATCCTGGCTACCAATGCTTTTGCAAGCCAGCTATATCCTCAACTTGATGTAGTGCCCGGCCGCGGACAGGTAATGGTTACCAAGCCGGTTTCCGGTTTAAAACTTAAAGGCACTTATCATTTTAACCAGGGTTATTACTACTTCCGCAATATTGATGGGCGGGTATTGTTTGGCGGCGGCCGCAACCTCAATTATAAAGCTGAAGAAACCTGGGATTTTGGCCATACCGATGAAGTTAAACAGCAATTGATAAGCTATCTGAACGAGGTGATCCTCCCCGGCCAAAATGTAGAGATTGATTATTGGTGGAGCGGCATCATGGGTTTCGGGCAGGAGATCAGCCCGATAGTAAAACAAGTGCAGCCTAATATTTTTTGCGCTGTGAGATGCAATGGTATGGGCGTTGCCATGGGGAGTTTGGTAGGTGAGGAAGTGGCAGAGTTGTTACTTAATTCGTAAGTGATTGATTTTCAAAACCCGGCAATTGTGATGTAAAAACGGCCTCTCCACCACCACATTGGGCCCATAGCGTACAGAATCCCTGAGCGGAGACAAGGCAGGAAGCCCGGACCGAAGGCAACTCGCTATAATCGTTGATTAAAATTATTTGCCGATTTTGTGTGAACCCGATTTGATGAAATTAAAAGAATTCATCGAATTTGCTTAGCATTCTGTTAATTGATCAAATTCCATCAATTCGGGTTCAGACAACAGTAAGCACAGCTAAGAATAACCTGTTATTAGATAAATAGATAAGCGCCTGG
Organism: Mucilaginibacter metallidurans; assembly: GCF_003286435.2. Classification (NCBI taxonomy): domain Bacteria; kingdom Pseudomonadati; phylum Bacteroidota; class Sphingobacteriia; order Sphingobacteriales; family Sphingobacteriaceae; genus Mucilaginibacter; species Mucilaginibacter metallidurans. The sequence continues at coordinate 6,646,365 of NZ_CP043449.1, read as the reverse complement.
CACTGCAGCAAATCTTTTTTGAAAATTTTTCAAATCACTGTTGAATATTTGATTTAAAAGTCTGATATTTGCAAACTCTTTTTGGATAAAGGGTTGATAATTAAAAATATTTGTCATGTCAAGAATTTGTGATCTAACAGGAAAAGGATCTATCGTAGGTAACAACGTTTCAAACTCAAACGTTAAAACAAAACGCAGGTTTCATCCTAACTTGAAACTTAAAAAGTTTTATATTCCTGAAGAAGATAAATGGATTACCTTAAAGGTATCTACTTCTGCTGTAAAAACTATCAGCAAAAACGGTATTACCGCCTGCATCAATAAATTTGTTAAAAAAGGCTACATTTAGTAGTTGGCTTTCAAGTTTAGCAGTATAATAAAATTGAAAAATTACGTAAGCCGTGAGGTGACACGTACAACATAAAAAGAAAATGGCAAAAAAAGGCAACAGGGTTCAGGTGATTTTAGAGTGCACCGAACACAAAACAAGCGGTATGCCAGGCATGTCTCGCTATATCACCACTAAGAACAAAAAAAACACAACTGAAAGATTAGAGTTGAAAAAATTCAACCCTGTTTTGAGGAAAGTAACCGTTCACAAAGAGATTAAATAATTAGTTGACCGGATTGATTGGCTCATTAAGTTTTAATTTGATATAGCCAACTCAATAATTCACTAAATCAATAATTAAACAACATGGCAAAGAAAGTAGTTGCAACGCTGAAAGTAGCAGGTAAAGGCAAAGAATATTCAAAAGTGATCACCATGAATAAATCACCTAAAACTGGTGCTTATTCATTCAAAGAGCAAATTGTCCCTAACGATTTAGTTAAGGATGCAATTGCAGGTAAAACTATATAATCACTCTTTGATTAAAATATTGAAGCCGTCTTGTTTTAACGAGAGGGCTTTTTTTGTTGAATGTTGTCTGAATCAGAATTTACAGAATTAATAAATTGACAGAATGCTGTTTGAATTAATATCTGATATTTCTGAAAACATATTTAAATTCAGAAAATTCTATAATTCTGAAAATTCTGATCACCATGGGATTATTTGATTTTTTTAAGAAAAAGGAAAACACGCAGCAGGAACAGCAGGCGCTTGATACCGGTTTGGAAAAAACCAAGGATAACTTTTTTTCAAAGATCACCAAAGCCATCGCCGGTAAATCAACCGTTGATGATGATGTGTTGGATGAGCTGGAAGAGATCCTGGTTACATCCGACGTTGGCGTAAGCACCACGCTCAAGATCATTGACAGGATCCAGGCCCGTGTTGCCCGCGATAAATACGTAAGCACCAACGAGCTGAACGCCCTGTTAAAAGATGAAATTCAGCAACTGCTTGCCGAAAACAACAGTAACGACTTCCGTAATTTTGAATATGGCGATTATAAGCCATACGTAATTATGGTAGTCGGCGTTAACGGCGTAGGTAAAACCACTACTATAGGCAAGCTGGCCCATAAACTAAAGCAGGCCGGCAACCAGGTTGTTTTAGGTGCTGCCGATACCTTTCGCGCAGCCGCGGTTGACCAGATTAAACTTTGGGGCGAACGTGTTGGTGTAAAAGTTGTTGCCCAGGCTATGGGCTCCGATCCGGCTTCGGTTGCTTATGATACCCTTCGTTCGGCTGTGGCCAATGGCGATGATGTGGCTATTATAGATACTGCCGGCCGTTTGCACAACAAAGTTGGCCTGATGAACGAGCTAACCAAAATCAAGAACGTGATGCAAAAGGTGATCCCCGGTGCTCCGCACGAGATACTGCTGGTACTGGACGCCTCAACCGGGCAAAACGCCATTGAGCAATGCAAGCAGTTTACCGAAGCTACCAACGTAAACGCGCTGGCGCTAACCAAATTGGATGGTACAGCTAAAGGTGGTGTGGTTATAGGAATATCAGATCAGTTTAAGATTCCGGTTAAATATATAGGTGTTGGCGAGGGAATGGATCACCTGCAGCTGTTTGACAGGCAGGCGTTTGTAGATAGCTTATTTAAGCAATAACAGCCCCACCCAACCCTCTCCGGTAGGGAGGGCTAAATGAACTTGAAAGCCTCCCCTACCGGGGGAGATTTAGAGGGGCTTCCCTCAATGATTAGTGTGTTATGAAGACAAAAGAAATTTCCCATCCATCAGTTAAACAGGCCAAACCCCGTGTAAACGTGGTTACGTTAGGTTGCTCAAAAAATATTTACGATTCGGAGATATTAATGGGCCAACTGAAGGGCAACCAGTTTGATGTGGTGCATGAGGCCGAGAAGGTAGGCAAAAATGATATTATAGTAATTAATACCTGTGGCTTTATTGATAATGCCAAGCAGGAGTCGATAGATACTATTCTGCAATACAGCGAACTTAAGGAGCAGGGCAAAGTAGGCAAGGTGATTGTTACCGGCTGCCTGAGCGAACGCTATAAACCCGAACTTGAAGCTGAGATCACCAATGTTGATGCCTACTTCGGCACCAATGACCTGCAAAATTTATTAGCTACTGTAGGCGCAAACTATAAACACGAGTTGATAGGCGAGCGTTTATTAACCACACCTTCGCACTTTGCTTACTTTAAAATTGCTGAGGGCTGTAACCGCCCATGTTCATTTTGTGCTATTCCGCTGATGCGTGGCAAGCACCTGAGCTCACCTATTGAGCAGCTAGTTGAGGATGCTAAGAAATTGGCTAAAAACGGAACAAAAGAACTGATCCTGATTGCACAGGATTTAACCTATTATGGTCTTGATCTTTATGGCAAACGTAACCTTGATGAATTACTTCGTCGCTTATCTGACGTAAATGGTATTGAATGGATCAGGCTGCAATACGCTTACCCATCAGGCTTCCCGATGGAGATCCTGGATGTGATGAACGAGCGTGAAAATATTTGCAAATACATGGATATGCCTTTGCAGCACATCACCGATAACATGCTGAAATCAATGCGCCGCGGTATTACCAAGCAAAAAACCATTGATATTGTAAACGAGATCCGCGATCGTGTACCGGGCATTGCTATGCGTACTACGTTAATCACCGGTTACCCGGGCGAAACCCAGCAGGATTTTGAAGAGATGGCACAATGGGTTGAGGATACCAAGTTCGACCGTTTGGGCTGTTTCACCTATTCGCACGAGGAAAAGACCCATGCTCATACTTTGGTTGATGATGTACCTGAAGAAGTAAAACAGGAGCGTGCCGATGCCATCATGGAAATCCAGCAGGGCATCTCGTTCGATAAGAACCAGGAGAAGATTGGCAATACCTATAAAGTGCTGATTGACAAAAAGGATGGCGGCTATTTTGTTGGCCGTACAGAATTTGATTCGCCCGAGGTTGATAACGAAGTTTTGATTGATGCCAGCATTGATTATGCTACCGTTGGCAGCTTTGTTAACGTAAAGATAGACAGCGCCGAAGACTTTGACCTTTATGGACAAATTGTAAAATAATGTTAATTTGCGGTCGGCTGTAAAGCGATTTGCGATTTATAATCTAATTTCGACATCAGCATTTAATTTTATTTGCTGATGTTTTGTTTTAGGCCAAATCCGGAATCGAACATCTCAAACGGCGAAGCCTTCTTGAACACCATAGAAAGCAAGTCAAAAAGTGAAAAATCCGAAATGAAAAATGGACGCATCCTGTATAAGTTATAAAGACACCGGTTTTTTTTCAAGCACAGTTGCCGAATACATCGACAATAAACCCGAACTACGCCCTTTTTATGGTTACCGTCCGGATATGGCCGGTTTTGCCGAATTTCTGAAAAACAAAAAGGTAGTTGCTGACCGCGAAGTGCTGGTACGTGTTTTAACTAAGCAATATGAGTGTTTAGGCAAAGAGCCGGGTAAATTATGTACTTATTCAACTGCCCTTACAGCCCAAAACCTGGAGCTGTTAAAGCAGGACAATACCTATACCATTACAACCGGCCACCAGTTGAATATCTTCGCCGGACCTTTATATTTCCTTTATAAAATTGCAACGGCCATTAAACTGGCGCAGCAGTTAAAAGCCGCCCATCCCGATAAAAATTTTGTTCCTGTTTACTGGATGGCCAGCGAAGACCACGACTTTGCCGAGATTAACTATACCAACATTGGCGGTAAAAAAGTACACTGGTGGTATGAGGCTTCGGGAGCCACAGGTCGTATCGACCCGGTGAGCATGCGCCAGGCACTTAACCAATACAAAGGCGTTTTAGGCATGGAAGGTCACGCTACTGACCTTGCCGAAATTGTTGAAACTGCCTATACCAAATTTGATAAACTTGCTGATGCTACCAGATATCTTGTTAATTCACTTTTCGGACAATATGGTTTAGTTATCATCGATGCCGATGACCATGAGTTTAAAAAAGAGTTCGCGTCTGTTATGGAGCAGGACATCATCGGTCAGCACAGTTTTAAAAACATTACCGAAACTAACCAAAAGCTGCATGAGCTTGGTGTACACATCCAGGTTAACCCACGCGAGATCAATTTCTTTTACCTGAAAGATCAGCTTCGCGAGCGGATAGTTTTCGAAAATGACAGCTATCATGTGCTCAATACCGAAATCAGGTTTACTGAAGCCGAACTAAAAAAGGAAATCGCTGAATACCCGGAGCGCTTTAGCCCTAATGTGGTGATGCGCCCGCTATACCAGGAATGCATTTTACCAAACATCGCCTACATCGGTGGTGGTGCAGAGGTAGTTTACTGGCTCGAGTTGAAATCCAATTTTGATCATTATAAAATTGATTTCCCTATCCTCATCCTTCGCAACTCGGCTTTGGTGATCAAAAAAGAACAGGCCGCCAAGGTTGAACGTATGAACCTTGACGCTATAGACCTGTTTAAACAAAGCGATGCCCTGCAAACCTATTGGATCAAAAAGCACAGCGGCCATAACCTGAGCATTGCCGAAGAATGGCGCGAAATGGAAAACCTTTTTGAGAAAATAAAACTCCGCGCATACAAAATCGATCCTACACTTTCACCATCAGCTGCGGCTGTACAGGCCCGCCTTAAAAAGGCCATGGATAACCTTGAAAAGAAGCTGATCCGTGCCGAAAAAAGAAATTACAGTGTACGGTTGGAGCAGCTAACCGCTGTCAAAGCCGAGCTCTTCCCTAAAGACAGCCTGCAGGAGCGTTCTGAAAACTTCGGCCTCATGTATGTAAAATGGGGGCAAACTTTTATTGATGAGCTTATCCGCCTGTTTGAACCGCTTGATTTTAAGTTTACGGTATTAACGGAAAAATGACAGCAGGAAGCAAAAGTTATCCCAGCCCCTTTTTAGCGCAAGTCTTGTGTGGGGATATAAGCGTGGATGACTTGTGCTTTTCCGAATGTATCGTCCTAAAAAGGTTTACCAGCCGCGGGGTTGTGGGGAAGACGCAATTATGCGTCTCTACGGGGCCTACCCTACATTCACCGCCCTCGGAAACCTCAATATCAAGCCGGGGTCAGGTATATTCTTCTGCCAGATCTCTTTTTCTGAAAACTTAGCTACACCGGGATAATCGCCCTGTTTACCTTCCATATCAAACATCAGCTGGAAATGCAAATGCGGTGGCCAATGGCCGTTTTCATCGGCATTGCCAATGGTTGCTATTTGGCTGTTTTTAGACACAGGCATATCTTTAAAAAGCCCTTTCAGGCTTTTGCGGCTTAAATGCCCGTACAGGCTATAAAGTGTTAAGCCATCAAGGTCGTGTTGTAAAATAATGGTTGGGCCGTAATCGCCAATGGTATTATTATCCTGGTAACTGTGTACAATGCCATCAAGAGGGGCATATACCGGCGTTCCGGCATCGCTCCAGATATCGACGCCCAAATGCAGGCGCCGGGGCTCATCATCTGTGTCAAAATGACTGCTAAAAGCATAAATGGTACGGTGTTCCATATACCCGCCAATACCGTAACGGCAATTGTTGTCATGCAGCTTTTCGTTTACTAACTGGCTAAACATCCACGGCTTGTTAATAACCTCAGCCGTCAATTCCTTATTGGCGGCGGTAAGGTCAAAATGATAAAGGCGGTCATGATCTGCATCAAAATCAACCACTTTGCCAATGGCTTCGGAATGATTGTTAACGTAATTAGCAAACAGCGTGTGCCGGTCCATCAGTGGTTATAAGTTTTCTTCGGTATCGGGCTGGCGTTCCTCTTTACTGATCTTATCAAAGATCTTGTCCATACGCTCAACGTATTCGCTGGTATCATCAACAAAAAACTCAAGCTGCGGAATGATCCTTACCTGGTCTTTGATGCGGGCGCCCAGTTTGTACCTGATTTCCGAAGCGTGCGATTTGATGGTATGCAAAGCGGTTTGCACATTAGGATTGCCCAAAAAGCTTAAAAATATACGGGCTATGGCCAAATCGGGCGTTACACGTACCTTGGTTATGGTTACCAGTGTATTAGGCAAATAATTCATGCCTTCGCGCTGAAAAATAGCTGCAAGGTCTTCCTGTATTACTCCGGCAAATTTTTGCTGACGTTTTGATTCCATGGGTTGTTAGTTACGCCGATAAGGCAGATGAGTGTTTAATGCTTAATGCAAAAGCCTAAGTTATTGTTTTAGGCTTTTATTAACAATGGCAGCAGGGGGTTAATTACATACGTCCTGCGGGATCTCTTTGGTTATTTTTACTACTTTTTTTACAACGAGGGTACTGTCATATTCAGACCCGCGGCCAGCATCGCCCGATTTTGATTTGATTCCTTCAACTTCCACGTAAACCGGTTCGTAGGGTTTTTCGAAATTGAGTTGGGAATACTGAAGCTCCAACTGAGCCGAACTGTCAACAGCCCAAAACTCCTGGCCGCTATCGCAATCTTTAAATGATTTAATTTCGGGCCCCGCGCTGTACAAGCCTTTATAAAGCGTAACCCCGTCTTTTTTATGGGCATCATTATTACATGCGTAAACAGCAATAACAACAAGCAGCAAAACAAAAATTTTGATATACCTCATACCCATTTAACAAATTTACAAATCCTGTTTGATTTCATCCAATCCTTTAATACTTAAACGGGCACTGATGCCGGCAGCTATTACCGAAATGCCGCCAACGGTTAGCAGTACCAGGCCAAAATCCTTAATTTTAAGGTCGATAGGATACGAGTCTAACACCGACATTTTGGCCCCCATTTTTATCCATCCGTAATGCTGCTGCAGCAGGCAAAAAATGGTGCCCAGCGTTATGCCGATAATACAGCCAATAGCGGTGATCATCATTCCCTCAAAAAAGAAAATCCCCTGGATCATATTTTTATTGGCGCCCAGCCCGCTTAAAATGGCTATGTCCTTGCGCTTATCAATAACCAGCATGGTTAACGAGCCAATGATATTAAATATTGCGATGATAAGCACAAAGGTAAGGATCATATAAACCGCCCAGCTTTCGTAATTAAGGGTTTTGTAAAGTTCGCTGTTTTGTTCCTTGCGGTTTTTTACTGTAAAATCATTCCCTATTTTATCCTGGATGTCTTTTTGCATGGCATCGATATTGGTGCCGCGCTTAAAATTAAGCTGTAGTGAAGAAACATTTACCGGCTGGTCAAGCAGGTCGCGGGCAAACTCAATGGGGGTTACAGCTATATCATCAAATTCCTGCTGTATGGCAAACACTCCTGATGGGTTAATGCTGCGTACAACAAATTCATTTAAAGGATTAGCCGAATTTTCCGCACCGCGCCGCGGTGAATAGATCTGCATGGGCGAAAGCTCGTCATGAACATTAATACCTAAGCTCCCCTGTATGGTAGCGCCAATAACAGCAAAATTTTGATCGCCGCTTTTAAGCGTGAATGAGCCGCTGGCTATGGTACTATCGAGCTGGCTGTTTTTCAAAAAATCATCGCTCACGCCCATTACGGTACCTAAAAATGGTTTATCTCCATATTTAATCAGGGCTTTTTCCTGCAATACTTCGGTAAATGAAAACACGCGCGCATCTTTATGCAGGGAAGCAAAGTAAGGTGTATTGGGATTGAAGGTTTTGCCAAGCTTAGCTTCTATCTTTATTTCGGGCGTAAAGTTGCTGTATAACGAAAGGATAACTTTTTCAAAACCATTGAACACCGAAAGAATGATAAGCAATGCCGCGCTGCCAATGAGCACCCCCAACATGGATATACCCGAAATAATATTGATAGCATGCATTTTTTTGCCCGAGAACAGGTAACGCTTTGCTATGTAAATGGAGGTGTTCAATTGTGTGGGAATTATGCGTTCAGGTTTGCTTATGCTCAGTAAAACGTCACTATGATGTTAACTAAGTTAAAAACGGATTGTTTTGTTTTTCGTAGCCGATGGTTGTTTCGGGGCCGTGGCCAGGATAAACGGTAACATCATCGGGCAGGGTAAACAGCTTGGTTTCGATATTATCTATAAGCTGAGTAAAGTTACCGCCGGGTAAATCTGTACGGCCGATACTATTCCTGAACAGTACGTCGCCCCCTATCAGGATCTTAGCCTCTTTATCATAAAAACACAAGTGAGCAGGCGAATGGCCGGGTGCAAATATTAAATGCAGCGTAGTGTTGCCAAAGTGAATGGTGCCGGTTTCGGGCAAAAATTCATCAGGCATAGGTGATACATCGTAACGGAAGCCCATAGATGGCGCATAAGCTACCACAGCAGCCAATACTTCCGACTCGCCAACGTGGAAACGGGGCTTAAGGCCATACTGTTCGAATACAAATTTATTGCCCAGCACATGATCGATATGGCAATGGGTGTTGAGCAGCATAACAGGCTTGAGGTTATTGTTTTTGATAAAGCCAACCACGGTGTTTTGCTCTGGTGCAGTATACATGCCCGGATCGATGATCACGCATTCGCCGGTTTCATCATACAAAATATAAGTGTTTTCCTGGTAAGGGTTATTTACAAATGATATAACTTTTGCCATGCGGTAAAAGTACGGAATAAATTGATTGGGTGTTGGTAGATGAAAAAGAGGTGAGTGAATAACCGTCATTCTGTCCCATCAGGGTCTCTCGTTAGAGGACCCTGATGTTCCCACTGTCAGCCTTGATAATCTTATGAAAAAAGACGTACCTGCTTGGCAAAGACATCGGGGATTGCTTGGTACCTACAGTAATGACGATTGTTATATAGTACTACGCCGCCGTAGCCCCTTCAATCAACTCCACCTCCGCTACCGGGCTAAACAGATAGATCCGCTTAGTAGCTACTTCGGTACATTTAAAGCGCTTACGCAGCTTTTCGTCTTTGCGGAACACCCTGCCGTCCTTTAGCTTAAACAATGCCTTAAGCGGGATCTTTTCTACCGTTAAAATTGCTTCGGATGTTTTGGGAGGATCATACTTGCGCAGCGAGCGGTACAGGTTCAAATCTGAGCAGCTTGACGCCGCCGGGTTATCCAGGTAGTTTACGATAGCCTTCTTAACATCTGCCGGGAAAATCTCTTTTTCAAAAAATGGCTGCATCATTTTTTTGAAATTGTTTTTCCATTCTGTTCCGTGGGGTTTGGCTTTTTGCTTATGCTCGTTCCAGGTATGCAGGTGTGCAAACTCGTGCACTGTAGTTACCAGGAAAGCGTAGGGGTTAAGGTCGTAATTAACCGAGATACGGTGACCTTTGCCGCTATAAGGTGAACGGTAATCGCCAAATTTACTGTTACGGTTGCGCGAAATTTTAAATTCACACTTGAAGTAGTCAATCCACCGGGCAATGAGCGGGGCCGCTTCTGCCGGTAGATATTTTTCTAAAACTTTTACTTTATCCAATTTTTACCTCAATGCAAATGTAAGAATTTGTGGTTGATAGTCCATAAACCATGGTCGATGGTTTGTAAAACTTTGATTTACTCTCTAAGTTTCTGATGACGGTTATTTGCTCTAAAGTATAAGTTTGCCGGGATGGGCAAGCCTCTACATCCAATCTCATCCTAAATTAAAGGGTGTAAATTTTATCTTTCCTCCTCTTTTTTCTTCACCTCCCTGGTCATCTTCAAAGTCAACAACAACAACAACCCTAACGAAACAATAATAGCTACCCAAATCAATCCGGTGTAATCTTTCCCGGCAGGTTTTACTGCCACTGCATAGCCGGTATTTTTAACAACAGCCTCGTGTTTAATAACCGGGGCGTTCCATCCAACACTATCAGCAAAAAACTTAAGATCATATTCCGGTACCTGAGCCGAAGGATCACCGACCAGGAACTGGTAGCTTTGCTTGGCTTCAAGGTAGCTGATCAAATATTCGTCAGATTGAAACGCTTTGATCTCGCCGATGCTCAGCGGCTGATTATCGCCGTTGCTTATCTCTATTAACAGGTGGTTGGCTTTTGCAGCAATTAACAGATCAGTTGTTTTATCTGATGACAGTTCGGCTTCGCTCAAGAGCTCCCTGCCATTGTTTACAAACTGGTAAACGGTAACACTCCGTTTATAATACCTCGGCGCTCTGATATTCAGGTGCAACTTATTTATCTGGTAATTATCGTTCAGCTTAATGTCGATAAAGGTGGTTTTATTACTATCGGCACGGATGATGTTTAAAGGCGCAACAAGCGTGTAACTTTGCGCTGTCGATGCGTACTCAGTATAAATGCCGGCCTCCAAAAACTTAACCGGGTTTTTGTTTTTATCGTTTACCTGGATTTTTAAATAGCGATAATTACTCGCCGGGAAGGATAACGATTGCAGGTAGGTGCCTTCACTGTTTTGTACAGCTTCCTGCAAGGTGATCTCTTCCTGGATGGCAAACCACTGTTTCAGATCATCGCTGCCCAGCAGGTTCACTTTACGTTTTACGGCTGTGTTTTGCAGCCTGATCCAAAGGCGGTCGAGTACCAGCCCGGTTTTATTTTCTATGATAAAAACAGTACTGGTATCGGTCTTGGGCGTGTTGCTGATCTCCGGGAAAACAACAAAACTTTTCTGGCTTTTTTGCGGGAGACTACCCGCCTGGATGTAAGGCACAAAGTTGCCTTTCGCGTCTGCAATGCGAATGTCCGACAGATCGGGTTTGGCTTTCGCTACCAAACCGGGTTGTAGGCCAATACGGTAAAAACCGGTGCTGTCAATCTTGTGCAGCGCGGCTTTATATTTAAATTTTTTTTGTGCCGATGCGGATAATATGACTCCGCAAAGCAGCAGCGTTGAAAGCGTTAGCTTATTCATTTTTTTTAGCCTCATCATCGGCAATAGTTTTTTTAGCTGTTCGCTGGTACATAAATGCCACAATAAGCAATAGTACTCCCAAACAAAAGAAAGCAGCTATTTTACCCCAAACCGGGATGTTTTTAATATCAAACAAAAATAATTTTAATAAAGTAAGCGAGAACAGCGTTAACGAAGCCACCCGCATTACCCGCAATCTATACCTCATGCCCAGCCACATCAGCGCAAAGGAAAGCAATCCCCATAATACGGGTAAGCCGGTTTTCACATACACGGTTTCTATTTGATCGATAGAATTGGCTTTACTAAAAAATATCAGGTTACTCATCAGGCTTACTTCAAAGCTTAAAAACAATACCACTCCCGCGCTTAATACCCAGGTAAATACTTTTTTCAAACTTTCATTCAAGCTTTGCTGACACAGGCGGATCACCCTGTAAAACAACAAACCGATAAATACAGCACCTATCCAATGTGCCATAAAATGGCTTGTTGACGGCTTCTTAGTTTCGAGCATTAAATGTTGCAGCGAATAATATTGTGGTGTAAGTAATAGATAAACAATTAGGCAGATGAACAGTATCACAAATTTTGTGTAGTTGCTAAAATTGATAACCTGTATTTTGGGCGATGACGTATAGTAGATAAATACAAACACAGGCGTATACACCATCGCATATAAAATATTAAGGTTGGTATCCGGGTAGTGGTTCAGGAACTGGTGATTAATTTCCAGCAGACCGCTTAAAAATAAAAGCACAAGCGCGGCTACCCCGAAAAGCTGCTCAGTAAAAATATTGGTGTGCTGCAGCTTGGTTGAGTCCTTTTTAACCAATGCCGAAAGCAAAAATGAACTCGCAGCAGCAAATAGCGTAGTGATGAAACCCTTATTGGCAATTATGGTCAAACTCAAACTGTAGTTACCATACGTTTGGAACAGATCCATTAACAAGCTCAGCAACATGGCTATCCATAAAAACACAGCTGTATATTTCATGAGCTGGATGCCCGAGCGCAGGTATAGCCAATAAAGCAGCACCGTTTCTGAAGCCCAGAAAATGGTGATGTTATTGCCGTGCAACTGAATAGGGGCAGCCAGCGAAATAAACGTGAGTGTAATGCCGATAAGCAGGTACAATATATTGGTATCCACCTTACGATTGCGGAACAGGACGTATGAAAGCACCAGGTTTACCACAGCCAGGCAAATACAAAACAAGCCGCGGTATTGCTCATCATGCATCATGGTTAACAGGTACAGGCCGGTAGCAAAATATAACCCGGTATTAAGAAGCAAGATGCTGAAATCGGAAGCAATGAATTTTTTGTTTTCGCGTACGTTGTTGGCTATGTTGATAACAAAGTAAAGCGCGTAAAAAATGCTGGCATAAATAAAGCCGAAATGGTAGGTGGGAGGTGTAAGTGTATACAGCACCGTTGAAAAAACAATTACCGTAAAACCAAACGAAACAATGTTAAGCACCCTCCATGCTTTATAGTACGCAATGATGAGCAGCCCGGTATTTAATATCAGCAGATAAATAAACAGGCCGTTATAGTTGGCGCTTCCGTTGCTCACCATAAACGGACTGGCAAACCCGCCAACCAAAGCAATTACGGCCAGTTCCTGCTTATCATATAATAAGGAAAGCAGCACCGCAAAAACGGTAATCACAATTAAAATGATGAACGCCGTGGTTTGGTTAAACAGGTGAAACTGCTGAAATGCCAATGTTATGGTAAAATAAAACACGGCCAATCCGCCGCCTACCAGCACCGAGCTAAAGGCCTTATAACTATTACGCAGCGCATGTGCAACAGCAATTAAAATACCACCGCAAACAATGCCTATACCCACGCGGCCTACTAAGCCTATCCAATCGTTATCGATAGCATATTTTACAAAGAAGCCAATGGCCAGCACCAGGATGGCTATGCCTATTTTATTGATGAGATTTTCGCCGATGAATTTTTCCAGGTCGGGATGGCGCTCAAAGAATGAAAGCCTTGGTTCAACCGGTTTTGTAGGCCCAAAATCGCGTGTTTTTATCGGGCGATTGATAATTGATTGGCTGTCTTCAATAACTTCCGGCTGCCTTTCAATTTTAGGAGGCGTGATAGGATCTGGTTTTATCTCCGCTTCAACATGTGCTTTCGGTTTTTCAACAGGGGGTTGTGGTATAACAGGCGCAGGAGGCGAAACGCTTGCAGGTGCCCGTTCTTCTGCTTTTTTGACATCTTCAGCACCCGGCCGGGTTATCTTAAGCTGTTCAATAATACCTTTTAATTCAAATATTCTAAATTCAAGTTCTTTGATCTTATTGTTTAAACTGCCCTTGTGGTTCAGCATTATTATAATGATCACCACTAATAAAAAGACGGCTAATACATCCATAGTTTTAGGTTTGTAAAAAATAAAGATAACGGAATTATGAAATATTCCACTATCAGGCCTGCCCGTCAATAGGCATATTGCATATAAATTAAAGCTTTAATTGTAATTTAGCTGTGCAGGCAAATACCGATCACCTATAAACCACCCTATTTCATGAAGACATCTTTTAAACGTTACTTTTTTTTGTGTTTTCTTTTTATTACAGCATCCACCTATGCGCAAACCATCAGTCCGGCGCTTTTAAAACACCAGTGGAAAGCATCGTGGATCACTGTTCCACAGGAATCATTAAAAGAATATGGCGTTTATTACTTCAGGAAAAGCATTGAACTTTCAGCTAAGCCTGCTTCCTTCGTCGTTCATATATCGGCAGATAATCGTTATAAACTATACGTTAACCAAACTTTGGTTTCGTTAGGCCCCGCCCGCGGAGATACCTATTACTGGAATTATGAAACGGTTGATCTGGCGCCATATCTTCAGCCGGGCAAAAACCTCATTGCCGCTGTAGTTTGGAATGATGGCGATTATCGCCCCGAAGCGCAGATCTCGCTGCAAACAGGTTTCATTATGCAGGGCGATACGCCCAATGAAGAAATCATCAATACCAATAAAACCTGGAAAGGCATCCGCGATAAATCTTTTCAGCCTATCACCGGTATAGGCTGGCATCCTTATTACGTTGCGGGGCCGGGCGAACGGGTGGATCTAAACCAATCGGTAAAAGATTGGAATACCGCCGGACTTGATGACAGTAACTGGAAAAACGCTGTGCGTATTGACAATGGAAACCCCAAAGGCGTAACCAATGCTTTTGGCTGGATGCTGGTGCCATCGTCAATTCCTGCTATGGAAATGACCAATCAAAGGATTCCGGTTTTAAGAAAGGCGGATGGCATAACTGTTCCACCCTCATTCCCGGCAAGCAAAACTGTGGTCACTATCCCGGCTAATACTTCGGCTACCCTGATACTCGACCAAACGTATCTTACTAACGCGTTTTTAACACTCAATTTTAGCAAGGGAAAAAATGCAGGTATCGGCATTAGCTATACCGAATCGTTGTTTAAAGCGCTTACCGGCCCGGAGGGTACTGTTAAAGGCAACCGGAATGATGTTGATGGAAAAATCTTTGTCGGCCGGCGGGATAGTATCATCTCCGATGGAGCTACCGGTAACTCGTTCACTACTTTAACATGGCGCACATTCAGGTACATCGAAGTGAAAATAACCACCAAAGATGAACCATTAATTATCGATGATATTTACGGAACGTTTACCGGGTATCCGTTTAAAATGAATGCCAAACTGGAAACTTCCAACCCCGAAATGCAGCAGATGCTGGATATTGGCTGGCGCACCGCCCGCCTTTGCGCCGGTGAAACCTATACCGACTGCCCTTACTATGAACAGCTGCAATATGTTGGCGATACCCGCATCCAGGCGCTGGTATCTTTTTATAATAGCGGCGATGACCGCCTGGTGCGCAACGCCATCAACCAGATGGATCATTCCCGCCTGGCCGAAGGGATCACGCTAAGCCGTCACCCTTCGTTCTCACCGCAAATCATTTCCACTTTTTCGTTGTGGTATATCGGGATGCTGCATGATTACTGGATGTACCGGCCCGATAGTTTATTTATTAAAGACAAGCTGCCAGGCATGCGCGATGTGCTCAACTTTTTCAGCAAATATCAGCAAGCCGATGGCTCCTTAAAAGATACACCCTACTGGACATTTGTTGACTGGGTTAATGACAAAGGCTGGGATTTTGGCCAGGCCCCTAAAAGCGCCAAAGGCACTTCGGCTATATTAGATTTGCAGTTGATGTGGGCCTATCGGCAGGCCGCCGAAATAGAAGCAAAAATGGGAATGCCCGCGTTTGCTACAATGTACAAGGCCAAAGCAGCGCAATTAAAAACCGCTATCCAAAGTAAATACTGGGATTCTGGCAAAAAACTTTATGCCGATACCGAGGATAAACAACTATTTTCTCAGCATACCAACTCCATAGCTGTATTAGCGGGTATGGTAAATAGCGCGACCGCACATGATATCAGCCTAAAATTATTGAATGATAGTACGCTCACCAAATGCACCATCTACTTTAAATACTACCTGCATCAGGCCATGGTTAAGGGTGGTTTGGGCGATGATTACTTAAACTGGCTCAACATCTGGCGGGATAATATCAAAATGGGCTTAACCACCTGGGCCGAAATCTCCGACCTGGATCACAACCGTTCCGATTGTCATGCCTGGGGTGCAAGTCCAAACATTGAATTTTACCGTACCATTTTAGGTGTGGATACGTATGCGCCGGGTTTCAGCAAAATAAAAATTGAGCCGCATTTGGGCCAGATCAGAAATATCAACGGTGAAGTGCCCCACCCTAACGGAAAAGTTTATGCCAAATACGTGTTCGATAAAGGAAAATGGAGTATTAACATAGTGCTCCCCAAAAACACATCAGGCATTTTTGTGTGGAAAGGGAAAACTTTTACACTTAAAACAGGTAATAACAGTTTAAGCATTTGAGAAAAATAACCGGGGGTATTTACATTTTACCTTAATTGCACTGATTTTGCCACGCATAAGTAAAATACTTTTAAAAATTGACTCGTTAAATAAAAGCAACGCTAACTTTACCTTTGTTGCTTCAATGGGATAAATTGATTTTATCGCATTATTTAACAATTTGATATTATTAAAATGTGATATTTATGCGCTGGGAACTAAGGGTTTCACCAAATTGCTAACCAGCTAAATAAATTACGCTAAATGAAAAAAACACCATCCCAACTAAGGGTTCTCTCAATCGATATCGGTGGATCACACATTAAAGCCACTATCCTGAATAAAAAAGGGGATTTAAAAATGGAGTACGACAAGATACCTACCCCCGCTCCTGCAAATCCCGAAAACGTTATAAAAGCTATCAACACCCTTGTGAAGGATTTTCCGGCATATGATAAAATATCGGTCGGTTTTCCGGGTTATGTAAAAAACGGAGTTGTTAAAACCGCGCCAAATCTTGGTACCGAATACTGGACCGACGTTGATTTAAGCAAAAAACTGGAAAAAGCATTAGGCAAACCAACACAGGTGGTAAACGATGCCGATATGCAGGGCCTTGGCGTAGTTGCCGGGAAAGGTCTTGAAATGGTGATAACCCTGGGCACAGGTTTTGGTACTGCTTTGTTAATGGATGGTCATTTATTGCCCCACTTTGAGCTGGCGCACCTTCCGATAAAAGAAGGTATTACCTATGATAACTATATCGGCGAGAAGGCTTTGGAGAAAGAAGGCAAAGAGAAATGGAACAAACGCATGAAAAAGGTTTTCAAAATATTGAAAACTGTATTCAATTACGATACTTTATACATTGGCGGCGGCAATTCAGATGAGCTTACCTTTAAGCTCGACAAAAATATGAAGATAGTTACCAATGCCGATGGTATCAAAGGCGGCGCGAGGCTTTGGCTCAGTGAGGACGAAAGTAAAACCAAGCGCAAAATTGCAACACCTACCGAGTAAATTAAAAACTAACACTAACTACAATACCTGATAACAAAATGGAAAACCAACAAGACATAGAAAAATTGGCGATTGATACCGTAAGGGTATTGGCAGCCGATGCTGTGCAAAAAGCAAACTCAGGCCACCCTGGTACAGCTATGGCGCTGGCACCAATGGGCCACGTTTTATGGACAAAGTTTTTAAATTACAACCCTAAAAACCCTGATTGGGCAAACCGCGACAGGTTTATCCTTTCGGCGGGCCACGCTTGTATTTTACAGTACAACTTTTTATATTTAATGGGCTATGATCTTTCGTTAGATGACATTAAACAGTTTCGCCAGCTAAACAGCAAAACGGCCGGTCACCCTGAATATGGTTTGGCTCCGGGCATTGAAGTAACTACCGGTCCGCTGGGACAGGGCTTTGCCAATGCTGTGGGCTTTGCCATTGCTCAAAAACACCTGGCTGCCCGTTACAACAAACCTGGTTTTGAGCTGTTCAACTACAATATTTACACCATCTGCAGCGATGGCGACTTGATGGAGGGTGTAACTTCAGAAGCGGCATCATTGGCTGGTCACCTGCAATTGGGTAACCTGATCTATTTATATGATGACAACCACATCTCTATTGAAGGCAGCACCGATATTGCTTTTAACGAGGATGTAAGCGCCCGTTTTCGCGCATACGGCTGGCACGTGCAGGACCTTACTGACGTAAACGATACCCACGCGCTTGAGCTGGCTTTGATCAATGCCAAAGCCGAAACTCAGAAACCATCATTTATCCGCGTTCGCTCGCTGATTGCCTATGGTAGCCCTAATAAATCGGGCACTGCAGGTTCACATGGTTCACCGCTTGGCGCCGACGAAATTAAACTGGTAAAACAGTTCTTCGGTTTTGATCCTGAAAAATCATTCAACGTACCCGACGAGGTGCTGGATTACTATCACAAAAAAGGTGCACGCGGCGCTGCAGTTGAAGAAAAATGGAACAAATTATTTGCAGATTATAAAGCAAAATTTCCTGAATTAGCCGCCGAATACGAAGCTGCCGCGAAAGGCGAACTACCTGCAGGCTGGAAAGATAAATTGCCTGTATTTAAAGGTTCCGACCCTAAAATGGCAACCCGCCAGGCCTCAGGCAAAGTATTAAACGCTATTGCGCCGGCATTGCCAAACCTTATTGGCGGCGCGGCCGACCTTGCCCCATCAACCGAAACTAACCTGAAAGAGTACGATTCGTTTACATCAGAAAACCGTGCAGGACGCAACTTCCACTTCGGAATCCGTGAGCATGCCATGGGTTCTGCATTAAACGGTATGGCTTTAACCAAAGGTGTGTTGCCGTTTGGTGCTACCTTCCTGATGTTCTCTGAATATATGCGCCCGCCAATCCGCCTGGCGGCCATCATGAAAATAAACCCGATTTTTGTTTATACGCATGATAGTATTGGTTTGGGCGAGGATGGTACTACTCACCAGCCTATTGAGCAATTGGCTTCTTTACGTTCGATCCCAAACTTAACCGTGATCCGCCCGGCTGATGCCAACGAAAGCGCGCATGCATGGCGTGTTGCCATCGAGAAAAAAGGCGGCCCAACTGTGCTGATCTTCACCCGCCAGGGCCTACCTATCCTTGACCAGGATAAATATGGCAAAGCCGAAAACCTGGAAAAAGGTGCTTATATCCTTTCAGAAGGCAGCAAAGGCCCGGATCTGATCCTGATCGCTACCGGATCTGAAGTAGCCTTAATTATGCAGGCACAGGAAAAACTGGAAGCTGAAGGCATTTCAACCCGCGTGGTAAGTATGCCATCATGGGAATTGTTTGAAAAACAGGATGCGGCTTACAAAGAATCAGTATTCCCTAAAGCAAGTAAAAAACGTTTGGCGGTTGAAATGGCATCACCAATGGGCTGGCACAAATATATCACTGACGAAGGCGATATGCTGGGCATGACCACCTTTGGTGAATCGGCCCCTGCCGAAGACCTTTACAAACACTTCGGCTTTACTGTTGATAACGTTGTAAAAAAAGCGAAAGCTCTGTTATAGATTTGAGATATTAGATGTGAGATTTGAGATTGGGAAAAGCTTCGACGCTGATCCTATATCTTAATCTCACGTCTCAAATCTCATATCTCACATCTAACAAAAAAATGAACTGGAACAGCAACCTGATAAATAACCTGGAGTGGGCCGATAAGATTATCAATATCGAAGGCAAACAAAAGGTAGCTGCCGAAATAGCGGCAAAAGTTAAGGATGGCGATATTATAGGTGTTGGCTCGGGTTCAACATCATACCTGGCTTTGGTGGCCATTGCCCAAAGGGTAAAAGATGAAAAGCTGAATGTAAAAGCTATCCCCACTTCTGTGGAGCTTTCTATGTTTTGCAGTAAACTGGGCCTGCCAATAACAACGCTGTATGAACATAAACCCGATTGGCTTTTTGACGGAGCAGATGAGGTTGACCCCGACAAAAGCCTGATCAAAGGGCGCGGCGGGGCTATGTTTAAAGAGAAGTTGCTCATCAGCTCAAGTGAAGTAAGTTATATTATAGTTGATGAGTCGAAAATGGTTGATAAATTAGGCTCGAAATTTCCGGTACCTATCGAGGTTTTCCCACAGGCATTGCCTTATGTGGAAAAGGAGCTGAAAAGTTTAGGGGCCACCGAAATAGCTATCCGTCCGGCAAAAGGTAAGGATGGGCCAATAATTTCAGAAAATGGCAACCTTGTATTGGATTGCAAATTCGATGAAATTGGTAAAAGTTTTGAAAGGGATATTAAATCGATAACAGGGGTAATTGAAAGCGGGCTTTTTATCGGCTTTGATGTGAATATTATCATGGCCTCGAACAGTTAGATTTAGCCTTAAGTTCGACTTCTTTAGTCCGAAATCTTAAAGAAAATGAGACTTTTGATTTGCTAATTCTAATTTAAGACTAAAAACCGGCATTTACTGCTAAAAACTGCAGACTTAACCCGGAAATGTTAACAAAGTATTATATAAATCTTACAATTACTGACATTCTTATTAAGAACTTTACATAATAGACCGATTTGGTAGCAATTTTTACTACCTTCATCGCGCTTTTAACAAAATAATTAACAAACACAAAAACAAACCCTATTATGGCAACTAATAACGTAGCGCAGATACATGGTTTTGGTCAGAGTATCTGGCTTGATTTTATTGACCGTGAGATCATTTCTTCAGGAAAACTTAAACAATTAATTGACGTTGACGGCGTACGCGGCGTTACTTCAAACCCTGCAATTTTTGAAAAGGCTATCAGCAGCAGTTCTGATTACGATGCTGATATCGCTGCACTTAAATCTGAAAGCGATAACGAAAAGCTGTTTTTTGAAATAGCTGTTAAAGATATCCAGGCTGCTGCCGACCTGTTTAAAGGTGTTTACGAAGAATCAAACAAAGTTGATGGTTACGTAAGCCTTGAAGTTTCTCCGTTCCTGGCTTTAGATACCGAAGGTACTGCTAAACAAGCCGAAGAGCTTTGGAAAAAAGTTGACCGCGAAAACGTAATGATCAAAATCCCTGGTACTAAACCGGGTTTGGCTGCTATTCAGCAATCAATTGCAAAAGGTATCAACATCAATGTTACCCTGCTGTTTGGTTTAGAGCGTTATGAAGAAGTAACCGAAGCTTACATTGCCGGTTTGGAAGAGCATTTAGCTGCAGGTCATAAAATCGACCACATTGCGTCAGTAGCCAGCTTCTTCCTGAGCCGTATCGACGTTATTGTGGACCCGATCATTGAAGCAAAAGGCGAAAAAGAGCTGTATGGTGAGGTCGCAATCGCATCAGCTAAAAAAGCATACGAAATTTATAAAAGGGTATTCAGCAGTGAAAGGTGGAAAAAACTTGCCGAGCAAGGTGCACAACCACAGCGTTTATTATGGGCAAGTACAGGCAGCAAAAACCCTGCATTTAAAGATACCAAATATGTTGAGGCATTAATTGGCCCGGACACGGTTGATACCGTTCCTCTGGAAACTGTTGACGCTTTCCGTGATCACGGTGTTGCTGCCAACACTTTAGAAACCGGTTTAGATAAAGCTACCGAGATCTTAGCCAAACTACCTTCTTTAGGTATCGACCTTGCTGCTGTAACCCAGCAACTGGAAGACGAAGGTATCGAGAAATTCAACAAGCCATTTGAAAAGTTGTTGAACGCCATCGAAACACAAAAGAATAAGTAATAAGTTCGAAGTCTTAAGTCGAAAGCGATGAGTTCGAAGTCGGGGTAATTATTTTGACTTCGGACTTAATACTAAAGACTTACGACTAAAAAAATACATCTATGGAAGTTGCTGATCTGAAGATCCTTTTTTTTGACGTGGGCGGCATTTTGCTGTCGAACGGATGGGGGCATGAGGCGCGCGAAGAAGCGGCCAAACGTTTTAACCTTGATTACGAAGAAGTTAACGCGCTGCATAATTTCATTTTTAACGTATATGAAATTGGCAGTATCACGCTCGACGAATACCTTGATACGGTGATATTTAACCACCCGCGGGATTTTGTACGCGAAGATTTTAAGGATTTCATCTATTCTACATCTGTGGAATTGCCTATGCTGCAATTCCTGAAAGATTGGAAAAAAGATTGTGGCTTCCGCATTATATCAGTGAACAACGAGGGTAAGGAGCTAAACGATTATAGGGTACGTAAGTTTAAGCTGCATGAGTGTTTTGATGCCTTTGTATCGTCATGCGAAGTAAAAATGCGTAAACCTGATCCGGGTATCTGGCAGTTAGCCATGGGTATAGCCCAGGTATCGCCTCAGCAATGCGTTTATTTCGACGACAGGAAAATGTTTGTCGATACCGCGCAAAAATTAGGCATCCGTTCTTTTCAGCACACCAGCCTCGAAAACACTAAGAAAATTTTAGAAACTCTTAAAAAAGAAAACCTCAAAACAACATGAGCGCAACAGAAAATAAATACGCCTTTGGTATGATAGGCCTGGGTGTTATGGGTCGCAGCCTGCTGCTGAACATGGCCGATCATGGCTTCGCGGTGGCCGGGCACGATAAAGATACCGGTAAAGTAGATTCATTGAACCAGGAAGCTGGTGACAGGGCTGCCAAAGGCTTTGCCGATGTTAAAGAATTTATACAGAGCCTTACCACACCAAGGGCTATCATGATGTTAGTGCCTGCCGGTAAAATTGTTGACGCTGTAATTGAGGAATTAACCCCTTTATTGGAAAAAGGCGATATCCTGATTGATGGCGGTAACTCGCACTTTACTGATACAAACCGTCGTGTTGAGGAACTGGAGGCTAAAGGCCTGCATTTCTTTGGCATGGGTGTATCAGGCGGTGAAGAAGGTGCCCGTCGTGGCCCAAGCATGATGCCGGGTGGCGATAAGGATGCTTATGCTGTCATGAAACCTATTTTTGAAGCCATTGCTGCTAAAGTTAACGGCGAACCGTGTGTTACTTACATTGGCCCTGGCGCATCAGGTCACTTTGTTAAAATGGTTCACAACGGCATCGAGTACGGTATCATGCAGGTAATTGCCGAAACTTATGAGATCCTTAAAAAAGGCTTAAAGTTAGGTAACGACGAAATTGGCGATCTGTTCACTAAATGGAACGAAGGCCGTTTAAAGTCATTCCTGTTAGATATCACCAAAGATATTTTCAAATACAAAGCACCTGGAACCGATCATTTATTGTTAGATGATATTAAAGACGAAGCGAAAGCTAAAGGTACAGGTAAATGGACGTCGCAGGTGGCTATGGATTTGGTAACCCCAATCCCAACCATCGATACATCGGTATCTATGCGCGACCTGTCTAAATACAAATCACTGCGCGAAAAAGCTTCTGCCCTTTATAACGACCCTATTGAGCTTAAAGGCGATAAAGAAGAGTTACTGGTTGCTTTAGAGCAGGCTTTCTATTTTACCAGCATCCTTACTTATGCACAGGGTATGCACCTGCTTACCAAAGCATCTGAAGAGTATAAATATGACCTTCATTTGGGCGAAATTGCCAAGATCTGGAGAGGCGGCTGTATCATCCGTTCAGAATTTTTGAATGACATTTACAATGCTTACAATAAAGATCAGGCACTGCCTCACCTTTTGCTTGACAGTGATATACAGGCATTGGTTGCCGGTACCTTACCAGGCATCAGGAAAGTATTATCGGCTACTATTGCTGCCGGTGTTGCTGCTCCCGGTTATGCTTCAGCATTGAGCTATTTTGATGCTTTCCGCAGCGAAAGAATGCCTTCAAACCTTACCCAGGCCCAGCGTGATTATTTTGGCGCGCACACTTATGAGCTGATTGGTAAAGAAGGCACTTTCCATACACAATGGGCTCCGGCAAACGACTAATTGACGCTATTAATTAAAACAAAACAATGAGCACAACAGCTAAATCAGACCCTACCATATTTATCATTTTTGGTGGAACGGGAGATTTGAACTCCCGGAAAATTGCGCCGGCCCTATATAATCTATTTTTAGATGGATGGATGCCCAAACAATTTTCCATTATTGGTACCGGTCGTACCAAGCTAACCGACGAGCAGTTCAGAGAAAACCTATATAAAGATATCAACCAGTTTTCGCGCAGCGGTAAAACGGATGATAAACAATGGGCCGAATTTGTAAAAAACGTTTATTACCAGGTATCTGACGCTACTGATTTTGAAACATACAAAGAATTTGGCAAACGCATTGAGAAACACAACGCCGAGTGGAAAACTAAGGCAAACGTGTTGTTTTACCTTGCGGTAGCGCCTAATTTCTTCCCGATCATTGCCTCAAACATATCAAAAGCTAAATTGGCCGATGATAAAAAACGTGTAAGGATCATCATTGAGAAACCATTTGGACACGACCTGGAAACTGCAAAAGATCTGAACCAGTTATTGAAAAGCATTTTTGATGAATGCCAGATCTATCGTATCGATCATTACCTGGGTAAAGAAACTGTTCAAAATATCATGGCTTTCCGTTTTGCCAACTCCATTATGGAGCCGCTATGGAACCGTAACCACATTGAACACGTACAGATCTCCGTTACCGAGCAATTAGGCGTTGAAGAACGCGGCGATTATTACGATGGTTCGGGCGCTATGCGTGATATGATCCAAAACCACCTGCTGCAATTGCTTTGCCACGTTGCTATGGAGCCGCCTATCAGCTTTAGTGCCGATGAAGTGCGCGACCGTAAAGTTGACGTGCTGAAAGCAATGCGCAAATTTACCGCCGAAGATGTTCGTAATTCGACCGTTAGAGGCCAATACGGCAGCGGATGGATGAAAGGTAAAGAAGTACCGGGATACCGCGAAGAACCAAAAGTTAATCCGGAATCAAATACCGAAACTTTTGCAGCAATTAAGTTCTTCATCGACAACTGGCGCTGGCAAGGTGTACCATTCTACTTGCGTACAGGTAAAAGAATGCACCAGTCATCATCAGTTATCACCATCCAGTTTAAGGATGTCCCTCACCAGATTTTCCCGGCCGAAGCTACCGAAAGCTGGCAGCAAAACAGGTTGATCATCAGCATTCAGCCAGAGATGAGCATCCGTTTGCAGGTGCAGGCTAAACGCCCCGGTATTGATATGGTATTAAACGCCGTTGATATGGTGTTTGACTATAAAGGTACTTATACCAACCAGGCACCTGAAGCTTACGAAACACTAATCCTGGATACCATGATGGGCGATCAAACCCTGTTTATGCGTGGTGACCAGGTTGAGGCAGCATGGGAACTGGTAATGCCGATACTAAACACATGGCAAAATAAAAAGAGCCTTAACTTCCCTAATTATTCGGCCGATTCATGGGGCCCTGAAGCTGCAGAAGCTTTAATTGCCCGTGATGGCTATAACTGGTTTACTTTACCTGTAAACGGTAAAAAATAAAAAGCTGATGAAACTGAATATCTATAACACGGAAGGTGAAGTTTTAACCGGGCTGGCCGATCATTTTGTTACACTGGCTACCGAAGCCATTAACAAAAACGGGAAGTTCAGTGTGGCGCTTTCGGGCGGCAGCTCACCTAAAAAGCTATACGAACTATTAGCTTCAACAACATACGCCGACCAGGTGAATTGGGAAAAGGTTTTCTTCTTTTTTGGCGATGAGCGCAACGTGCCACATGACCATAAGGACAGCAACTACCTAATGGCAAAAAAAGCGTTGTTTGAGCCATTGATGATCAGTCCGGCGCAGATTTTTCCGGTTGAGACATCGTTTGGCCCTGCCGAAGCTGCAGCCAAATACTGGGAAGTGATCTCAGCGTTTTTTGATGATACCGAGGCAAGCTTTGACCTCGTGCTGTTAGGCTTGGGCGATAACTCGCACACCGCATCATTATTCCCTTATACGCCGGTGTTGCACGACCGTGTGCCTGGTGTAAAAGAAGTATGGCTTGAAGATCAGCAGGTATGGCGCATTACCCTCAACGCACCGCTTATTAATGATGCTGCCCATATTGCGTTTTTAGTTTACGGAGCAGGTAAGGCCGAAGCTGTAAAACACATCCTGGAAGATGATGAGGATATTGAGCTTTATCCGGCACAGCTTATTGATTCCATATCCGGCGAAGTAGAATGGTTTCTCGACGAACCTGCTGCTGCCGATTTGGAGAATAAAGAATAATATCTGCTATTATTTTAGCAACTAAAGGGCTTGGGCGTTTGCTTAAGCCCTTTTTTTTTGAGCAGTTCAATAATGATTACCGGATGTAAATTGCAAACTAAATTCACAGGATTTTTTCGGCATTTACTCGTTTCGCCCAATTTCACGCAGAATTCATCATTTTTCGGGTCAAAGGCACATGTTAAGCTAACGTTAATTTTGACAGAAAAACAGCAATTACAAGTCCATTTTACACTCACCTGACTAAAATACCCATAGGGTCAAAAAATAAATTACTATTAATCAATCGATTAAATATTCATGACTTTTGGATGAAAAATCGCATCTGATTTGTGTTGTTAATTTGCTGTGTGTTTAAAACAACATATATCAAAAACACAACAATAGTTATGAAAAATTTATTCAAAGTTTCAGCATTAGCCCTTGCATTTGCAGGCTTAGCATTTGGTGCAAAAGCACAAACATCTACACCTACCACCACTACTACAACATCAACTACAACTAAAAGCGGCATCCGTTACAGCATCGGTGTTGACGCAGGCATTCCTCTTAGCAATTTCAAAGATAACTACAAGTGGAATTTAGGCGGTTCGGTACAGGCTGATATCCCGGTTCTTTCAAACCAGTTATTTGTTACTGTTAACGCAGGCTATAACAACGTATTCGGTAAAAAAGATATTGGCGGTGTACAAGGCCTTGACGCACCTGATTTTCATTTAATCCCGGTTAAAGCAGGTTTGAAATACTTCCCTATCAGCAATTTTTATGTTCAGGGCGAAGCCGGTGCTGCATTCCTGTTAAACAAATCTGACGTTGGCGCTAATAAATCAACTGCATTTGTTTATGCTCCGCAAGTTGGTGTTCAGTTCCCGGTAAGTGCAAGCAGCTTTATTGATGCTGGTATCCGCTATGAAGCAACTACCAAATATGCAACAGGTGTTGATCAAAGCAAAGTTAACTTTATAGGTTTACGTGTAGCGTACGGCTTTTAATATATGGCCCTACAAATACCTTGATATAAAAAGGGGAGCTCATTCGGCTCCCCTTTTTTATTATGTTTTTTTAGTTGATATGAACCTTTATAATTAAATAAATCGTATAAATTAGCACATTGTTTGTATTTTGACACGTAATATTACATTTACCGCACAATAATTGCTGAATATGAAAAGGATCCTCATCATTGATGATGAAGTTAATGTGGCGTTATTGCTATCGAAGTTTTTGACGCGGAATGGGTTTGACGTTAGTACGGCATCAAGCGGTACCGGGGGGATGGAAGCGTTGAAAAATGGTGAATATCAACTTGTACTATGTGATTTCAGGCTCGAAGATACCGACGGCCGTGAAATGCTCCGCAATATTAAAATCCAATATCCAAAAACAGGGGTTATCATCATCACCGGCTATTCAGATATTAAAATGGCGGTTGAGCTTATAAAAATGGGGGCCTATGATTATATCACCAAGCCGCTGTATCCCGATGAAATATTAAATACTATTAATAAGGCCCTTGAGACACACCATGCCCTGGTTGAAATTGACGAGGAGCCACAGGCCACTATTTTACCTGAGAAAGCTAAAGCTAACCCTGTAAAAAAAACCGTTTTTGCAGCCGAATTTGTAACTGGCACCAGCCGCGCGTCAAAAGAGCTTGCCCGGCAGATAGAACTGGTGGCGCCAACAAACTACAGTGTTATTATTTTAGGCGAAAGCGGTACCGGAAAAGAATCCGTAGCGAAAAGTATTCACCTCAACAGTCCGCGGCATAACCAGCCTTTTATAGCTATGGATTGCGGTTCTTTAACCAAGGAGCTCGCGGCAAGTGAATTTTTTGGCCACGAAAAGGGTTCATTTACCGGCGCTTTATATACTAAAATAGGCCACTTTGAAATGGCTAACGGAGGCACTTTATTTTTAGATGAAGTGGGCAACCTTTCGTACGAGATCCAGGCTGCTTTACTTCGTACCGTACAGGAACGTAAAGTTAAAAGAATAGGCAGTACTAAAGAGATAGATCTTGATGTACGCATTATCATAGCCACCAATGAGAACCTACAGGAAGGGATTCAGAAAGGCCGCTTCCGCGAAGATCTTTATCATCGCTTTAACGAGTTTAGCATTTACATGCCGCCATTACGTGAGCGCGGCCATGATATTATATTACTGGCCGAACATTTTTTAAAAATAGCCAACCAGGAGCTCGGGCGCAACGTTGAATCCTTCTCACAGGAGGTTGTAGATTGCTTTATGAACTACCGCTGGCCGGGCAATATCCGCGAGCTTAAAAACGTGATCCGCCGTGCAGCACTTTTGGCCGAGGGCAATGAGATCACGCTTAAAGCATTGCCGCTTGAAATGTCGACCTATAAATTATCATACGAAACGGCTAATCATTATACGCAACATCATCATACCACATCGCATACAGAAGAAGCGCCCGAGGCTAAAGAACCCCGTCATGACCTTAAAAATGCCGCGCTCGAGGCCGAGTATGAAACAATTATAAGGGTGTTAAGGGAAGTTAATTTCAACAAAACCAAAGCTGCCGAAATCCTGAATATCGACCGCAAAACCCTTTATAATAAAATGAAGGCCATTAACCTTAAGTAAAATGGGGGCTCATGAAGAAAAAGACGATGCCGAGACCCTGCGTAAACTAAGGCACGACATAAAAAATCAATTATCAAACATTCACCTGGCGCTTGAGCAATTACGGTATGAAATACCCAATCCAACATCAGACTGTTTGTTTTACATGGATACCATAGAAATAAGTTCAATCCGAATCAATACCCTGCTTAACGATACCAACTAAAGGCGTTGCAATTAATGATTGAAACGCTAAAACTTTTTGGCGTTTTTTTGTTTAAGCAAGTATCAATCAACAGCCTACATGTCAGTCTTCAATTATAAGCAGCGCAACAATATTATCCTGGCGAGTATCATTATACTTGGCTGTTTCTTATTATATGCGCTCAGCAGCTTGTTTAGCTCAATCCTTGGCGCAGTGGTATTGTTCACCATTTTTCGTCCCCTTTATATTAATCTTGCCGAAAACAAAGGATGGAACCGCTCGCTGGTGGCCCTGCTTATTATTTTTATATCGCTTATTGTGATTGTGATCCCCTTCTTAACACTAAGCATAATGGTTGTGGGCAAAATTTCAAGCATCAACCTTAAAGATCTTCCTATTGACCAGTGGATTTCAAAAATTGATGCATTTGCCGGCGCAAACCTTAATCAACCTCATTTTGCCGAAGAGACATTGCAAAAATTAGGCACTTTTGCCACCGGTCTCTTCCCGTCTATACTGGGCAGCGCGGCCAACACCATATTGACCCTGCTGGTATTGTATATTATACTATATTTCATGTTTACACAAATACGTGAATTTGAGGCCGGGTTATTGAAATATGCGCCATTCAGGGAGCAGCATGCATTGAAATTTGCCAATGCCCTGCGCGATTCTACCTATTCAAACGTTTTAGGCCAGGGAATTATAGCACTTACACAGGGAATACTACTGGCCAACGGATTTTGGATATTTGGCATTCCCGACCCGATTTTTTGGGGGGTTATCGCTATCTTTATTTCGTTTTTACCTGTGGTAGGTGCACCAACGCTATGTATCCCGGCAAGCATTGTATTGTTTGCTCAGGGGCACAACTGGCAGGGGGTAGCATTACTGGCTTATGGTTTATTGTTCATTGGCAATATTGATAACTTTTTGCGCATGATCATTAACAAGCGTGTTGCCAACACACACCCTATTATTTCAATAATAGGCGTTTTTATAGGCCTGCCCCTTTTCGGGATCCTGGGCCTGGTGTTTGGCCCGGTACTGCTATCCTATTTCCTGCTGCTGATGGAAATTTATGAAACAAACCGCATGGCGGCCGACAGGCTTGAACGGATAAACAGCGTATAAAATATATCGTACAGCCCTGAATAGTTTTGTGAACACAGGGTAAAATTTATTTGACTGATAAAAGTTAATTTATACTTAAATAAAAATAATTGTGCCAAATGCACATATTTGGCAGGATATTTACACGTAACTAATAAAATGTTCAACTTTTAATTATATTACAATGAATGATAACTCAAAAGTAGTTGTTGCATTGCTTGCCGGTTTAGCAGCAGGGGCAGCGTTAGGTATTTTGTTTGCACCCGATAAAGGCAATGAAACCCGCGACAAGCTTACCGAATCATTAAAAAACCTTGGAGAGTCGATAAAAGATACTGCCGCTGCCGAAATTGACAACCTGGTTGGCTTAAAAGACAAAGTTGTTGAAAACATCAAGTCGAAAATTAAAGGTGCCGAAGAAGAATACCAGGACGACCTGGAGCACGCATAAGCATGTATAACACCAATCCCGGATGCGGATAAAACAACATCCGGGATATATAACCTTACTCATGGAAGATAAAAAAGAGACTCAACCGCCAGTACCCCCAATAGTTGATCAGTTAAAGGAATATGCCGAAACCCGGTTTAAGCTTTTAAAATACGAAGCTATTGAAGGTGGTACCTCCATATTAGCAAGCATCATTGCTGATCTGGTGACTGTAATAAGCATGGTACTGGCTTTTCTTTTTGCAAGTGTTACCTTAGGCTTTTTTCTTGCCGATATTTTACACTCTTACTGGATGGGTTTTGGATGTATTGCCGTGCTATACTTTTTGATAGCCATGTTTATCAAGATATTTAAACGACACCTTGAAAGGCCGCTTATCAACATCTTTATTCAAAAAATATTTAAAAGATAAACCATGGATCTCCATATCACCAACATCAGCGATCTGCAAGCCGAAATATTCAGGTTAAAAACACTTGAAAAACAGCAATCGGTGGCTTTGAAAGCGCGCGTTAACAGCCCTTCTGCTTTATTTTCAACTGTGCTTACGCTGTTCCCGCGTTCAAATGATACCGATGGTGTAAAAAATACCAGTTTTTTTCATCCCGATATCCTCAACCTCATCTCCAGGTTCGTGATTCCGCTTACCTTGAATAAAACGCTTTTTAAACACTCCAACTTTTTGGTAAAAACACTGGTTGGCCTGGTATCACAAAAAGCTTCAAACTATGTTAATGAAGATACCGTGAGCAGCATTTGGGACAAAGCAAAAACGCTTTTCGCCAAATTCACCAAAAAGAAAGATGACGTAGCATATAAACCTACGCCATATGTTAAGCCTGTGGGCGGGGCTGTTGTATAATAATTTTTACACGATTTTTTCGAATTGAGACGAATTTCACGAATTAGAAAGTTTAACCTTTGAACTTCGTGTAATTCGATTAGTTGCTGCTCAATCTACAAATCAATTCATGTTAAAAATTCCCACACGAATTTTGCTAATTATTCGAATTTCTCAAACCTGCTATACAGATCCATTAAACCAATTCGTGCAATTCGATTTAATTGCGCTGCAACCAGGGCCGACGCATTAGAAATTTTTGTTAGCTATAAGTGTTAGGAGAAACTTGTGATTCCACCCAGCCATTTTTCTTTTGGCCTTTATGCTGGCTTTGCTGGTTTTGTCAGCCTTTAGAATATTTAAAGCTATCTTTCTGACTACAGCAAGATTTTGTGCAGCCTGACTATTTCGTGTGGTATTATAATCTTCGGCAAAACCAACATCCAGTTGCCAGTGCAACTGGTTTTCTATTCCCCAATGTGTGCGGATGGCTTTGTTAAAATAGGCAGCGTCTGCCTGAAGGCTGGAGATGTAATAACGATTTTGTGTAGTACGGCTGTCCCCAATTATGCGTTCGGAGGTGATTTTGATAATACTCTTTATTCCTTTCCAATTTTCCTTTTCGTCAATCCAGTTAAGTTCATGTATGACCTTGCAGGTTCTGATCTCAGACCGCCCGTGCCCTTTATCCAGATGCTGGCTGTAACTGTCTTCCCTGAAGTTAAACTGGTTGGTTACCTGGTCATAAAACGTTTCATGGTTTTGCTTCAGGGCCAGGATATAATCCCCCTGACTTTCGATAATCTTTTCAGCGATTGCTTTTTGGGTGCCCATCGCATCGATGCTGACTACTGCCCCTTAATGTTCAATAAAGATAGTAATGCCGGGATGGCACTAATCTCATTACTCTTGTCAGCCACCTTTTGTTGCCCAAGTACCAACTGATTACGGCCTGACCAGGCACTTACCAAATGTAATGCCCCAATCCCTGATGCTTGCAGGCGCTATTGCAGACGCTCTTTCCATCGATAGCAATCAGTTCCCTTTCGCCAGATGTACCTGTTGTTTGAAGGCTCTGGCCAAGTTCCGCCGTCCAGGCGCGGAAACAGCGTTCAAAAACATCCGCATCGATCATCATAAAAACGCGATTGATCGTATCATGACTCGGTATGCCATTTTCAAGCGGTAGCAACTGTTTTAAAAAGTCTTCTTTTTCCTTGCCAAACTCCTCCATTTCGCACCAGCTTTCCGCACCGCATACAACCGCCAATACCGATAGGATTATTACTTCCAGTAAATTATGTTTCTTATTATTGCCCGTGCGCGGATCGGGTATCCATCTGAAATGATCTTGGAGTGAGGTTGTCATATTCTTTTTACAAAGAAAAAACTCTAAAAGGCTTTACCCCCCCCCGAACATTTAAACTTATTCCCTCTTTACCAACATTTTGTTGGTAACACTACTCATTTTTACCGTTTCTTATACGTCAGCCCTGGCGCTGCAACAAGCAAATCATTCATGTTAAAATAATTTCAATATTTTTGCGCTTTATTTTAAAAACGTAAAGTGGGAAAAGATAAGTTAAGGCGTTTTGCCGAGGTTGAAACCTTTAGTAATGTATTGCAATTAGATGCCGGCAAACCCTTTAAGGGACAATGGGGTTCTGAGTTTTTCAAAAATGACAATCCTGTAGTGCTTGAGCTTGCATGCGGCAAAGGCGAATATACAGTGAACCTCGCGCGGATGTTCCCCAATAAAAACTTCATTGGTATCGACTACAAAGGCAACCGCATTTGGCGCGGCGCCAAAACTGCCATCGAAGATAGTGTGCCTAATATTGCTTTTTTACGCATCCAGATCGAAAACCTGCTTGATTATTTTGCCCCCGGCGAGGTTGATGAAATCTGGATCACCTTCCCCGACCCGCAGCCGCAATTAAGCCGAGAGAAAAAGCGATTGACTTCACCACGGTTCTTAGATAAATATATCATCGTCTTAAAACCAGGTGGCTGTGTTAACCTTAAAACAGATAACGACGGACTGCACGCTTATACCGCAGAAAAAATTGACGAGCTGAAGTTGAATCTGTACATTAAAACTGAAGATCTATACAATTCGGTATATGCGGACGAGGTACTTTCTATTAAAACCTACTACGAGAAAAAATATTTAAAGGATAACAAAAACATTAACTACCTTAAGTTTTCATTTCCTGAAAACGCCTGATGGAGGACATTAATTTTTTTGAAAAAGTTTACCAGGTAGCCCGACTCATTCCGCCGGGACGGGTGACCTCATATGGTGCTATTGCAGCCTATCTTGGTACCAAAGGCTCATCGCGCATGGTAGGCTGGGCCATGCAGGCAGCGGGCAATGCCAAACCAGCAGTTCCGGCTCACCGGGTGGTAAATCGTCAGGGCTTACTAACGGCAAAAGCTCATTTCGGCGGCAACCGCATGGCTGCAATGCTGGAAAGTGAAGGCATAAAAGTAGTTGACGATCAAGTGCAGGATTTTAAAACAGTTTTTTGGGACCCTATGGTAGAGCTGGCGTTGTAATCTCCCGCTAAACTCATTTAACCATATCATTGCGAGGAGCGAGCCGGATAGTGCGTGAGCGCGACGTGGCAATCTCGTAGCCAATGCATAAAAGTCATGTATAGACCAACCTAAACGGACTAGATGCCGCGCTACGCTCGCAATGGCATTTTTTCTATTTTAAAATATAGATAATTTCATCATCCTAACACTTGTTGGCTCCAGCAGCAATTATTAGTTTACTCTGTAAACTGCAGCAACTCCATCCTGTTTCCAAATGGATCAATAAATGAAAACCGCGTGCGATCCGGAAGAACAGGTTCTTCCCAAAACTCAACGCCATAGCTTTCCAGGTGCCGGCGGGCTTCTGCAATATCGGCAACCTCAAAGGCCGTATGCCGCGATGTTCGCGGTAAAGCATCTTCGGTACTTAAATGAAGCTGGATATCTGATATCTGAAACCAATAGCCTTTTGAATTAAAGGCCGGTCGTTCTATCCGCTGTAACCCCACAACGTCGGTATAAAAAATTCTTGCTTCTTCCAGCCGTTCTAACGGAACACAAATCTGGATATGGTCGGCGCGTTTAAAGTTGATCATAAGCCCCTCTAAATCCCCCTAAAGAAGGCGATTTTAATTAAATTATTAATTTCTATGATAACCCCGGTTATTCATGCTCGGCAAAAGTAAGCACATAACCGTTATTATCTTTTATGGAGAATTCGGTAGCACCATAAAAAGTAGTTTCGAGGCCTTTTAGTACGGTTACCTTATCCTTTATCTCTTCGAAAAAAGTACGGATATTTTTCAGGTTGATGTACAACAGTAATGAGCCGCCATCGGTACGGCTTATCTCGGGCAGATCATCGCCCAGGCTGCTAAAGGTTTGGAACATCATGGTAACGCTTCCGTTAGTCATCATAGCCCAAACAAGATCGGGCCCGGTTTCGGGAACACTCATTGCCACTTTAAAACCAAGCAGTTCATAAAAGCTGATGGTTGCATTAATATCGTTTACAAAAATGTTAGGTGATAAACTTTCCATAATTAGTGTGTAAAGAATTTGGTTAACGCCATAAAAATAACGATCCAATCTTTTAAATGCTAAATATTTTAGCTTAATTAGCTTAAATTTTTATTAACAAACACAACACCCCGTGGGAAAACTTGTAGAAGAATTTGACGCCTATCGCTCTAAAATGAACGACAGGATCATGGAAACCGCCAATACCAATATTAAACGCTTTTTTGCACTCGATACCACCAGCTATGCCGAAGGCGCACTGGATGTTAAAACCAAAGAAATGCTCGGCCTGGTTGCCAGCATGGTTTTACGCTGCGACGATTGCATTAAATACCACCTCGGCAAATGCCACGAAGCGGGCGTTAATCACGATGAAATGAACGAGATTTTTATGATAGCCAATTTGGTTGGAGGCTCAATAGTTATTCCACATTATCGCAGAGCGGTAGAATACTGGGATGAATTAAACGAAGTGAAATAAGTACGTGACATCGTCGTTATAACGAGTGAAGCGCGTTCTGTTTAGCATTATAGGCTTCGCTCCTTGTAACTTCGTTGTTTAATCCTTTACTTAACCTTTTCACGTCATGTATAAACCTAATTCCCGCAGAGAGCATTTTGATGTAGATATGTTTCCGATGTTCAATTTATTACTGATCGTTCTATCGTTTCTCATGCTGAGTGGTCGTCCGGCAACACGTTATCCTATTTTGATCAATCTGCCGGTTGGATCATGCTTTAACACCAGCGATCCTGAGGGGAATTACGCCACAATTCTCATCGGGCAGAAAAAATTAATGCTCAAACTTGAGGATGCCGATATACGAGAGACTGCTTTAAAACAAATGGGAAGCAAGCACAATATGACATTCACCCCGGCAGATGCAACTAAATTTGGAGAAACGGATGTGATAGGAACGCCACTGCCCCAAATGAAAAAATATATTTCGGGCTATTATAACGCTTCAGATTATTATGCTCAACAAGGGTTGTCACTCATTGAATTAAGCGAGTGGATAATTGAATCGCGCAAAGCAACATGGAAACAACACAATACCCGCACACGCATTGTTCTTATGGCCGATGCTGAAACCCCATACCCGGAGATCAAGAAAGTGATAGACATGTTAGGTCAGCAAAAAATCAACAAATTTTCAATCATTTATTCTTACCTAAGACAAATATAATGAGCAATCAAACCAACAACCTAACCCGCTGCTCCTGGGCAGGCACCGACGAATTATATATCAAATATCACGATGAAGAATGGGGCAAAGAAGTTCATGATGATCATACCTTATTTGAATTTCTGATATTAGAATCTGCACAGGCCGGGCTTAGCTGGATAACTATATTGCGCCGCCGCGAAGGCTACCGTAAGGCATTTGCCAATTTTGATGTGCAAAAAGTAGCAGCTTTTACCGATGAAGATGTTGAGCGCTTAATGCATGACGAGGGTATCATCCGCAACAGGCTCAAAATATTAGCCGCTATGAACAATGCTAAACTGTTCATCGGCATACAAAAAGAATTTGGCTCGTTTGATAAATACCTGTATAGCTTTATGCCCGATGGAAAACCTATCGTAAATCATTCGCATAAAATACCGGCTACCAGCCCCGAATCTGACGCTATCAGTAAGGATATGAAAAAACGGGGTTTTAAGTTTTTCGGTAGCACCATCTGTTATGCTCACATGCAGGCTACCGGTATGGTAAATGATCACATTCCTGATTGCAGCTTCAAATAAAACAAACACGAATTTTCCCGAATGTGATCGAATTACACAAATTGATAATGAAATTAAAACCATGCAATTCATTAAAAATCGTGTTCTTTGCATAAACACCAGCATCAAAAATTTCGAGTCAATTAGCTTAAATTCGTGCAATTAGTGTCAATGATATTATGAAAAAACTATTTCTTTTGGATGGCATGGCCCTTATTTACCGGGCGCATTTTGCTTTAAGTAAAACACCACGGTTTACCTCAAACGGGCTAAACACCTCGGCAATGATGGGATTTACCAACACCCTGCTGGATGTTTTGAAAAAGGAGGCCCCCACCCACATGGCCGTGGTTTTTGATACCGAAGCACCAACCGAACGACATACCGATTTTGAAGGCTACAAAGCCCACCGCGAAGCCATGCCCGAAGATTTGGCAAAAGCTTTACCTTATGTAATAAAAATTATCCTGGGCTTTAACATCCCCGTTATTACTTCAGATGGCTACGAGGCCGACGATATCATCGGTACCCTTGCAAAAA
Organism: Mucilaginibacter metallidurans; assembly: GCF_003286435.2. Lineage (NCBI taxonomy): Bacteria > Pseudomonadati > Bacteroidota > Sphingobacteriia > Sphingobacteriales > Sphingobacteriaceae > Mucilaginibacter > Mucilaginibacter metallidurans. Next base: position 6,609,611 of record NZ_CP043449.1, on the reverse strand, counting down.
AAGCCGAGCAAAAGGGCTACACTGTTTATTGTATGACTCCCGATAAGGATTTTGGCCAATTGGTATCAGATAATATTTTCATTTACAAACCGGCCCGCATGGGCAACGAGATGGAAATACAAGGAGTGAAAGAGATATTGGCGAAATGGGAAATTGAGCGAGTTGACCAGGTGATAGATATTTTAGGGCTATGGGGCGATGCGGTAGACGGCATTCCGGGCATTCCGGGCATCGGCGAAAAAACGGCCAAAGCCCTTATTAAACAATATGGCTCAATGGAAAATATCTTTGAGCATAGCCATGAGCTTAAAGGAAAGCAGCGCGAAAACGTTGAACAGTTTAAAGAGCAGGGCCTGATGTCGAAAAAACTGGCTACCATATTGCTAAATGTACCTGTTGAACTGGATGAAGAAGGCCTCGAAGTATGCGCTCCAAGTAAGGAACTATTAGAGCCGCTTTTTGCCGAATTAGAGTTCCGTACTTTAGGCAAGCGTGTATTTGGTGATGATTTCAGTATTACTGAAATGAAACCGGCCGGAACCCAGATCGATCTTTTTGGCAATCCAACGGCAACTGGTCGTACCACCATGACAGTTGATGTGGAAGATATTCGTGAGGACCTGATCATCGCTGCCAAAAATATTAACAATACGCCGCATGAGTATCATTTGGCCGACACTGTTGAAAAACGGGCCGAACTGATCAAAATATTAGCACAGCAGCCAACCATTTGCTTTGATACCGAAACCACCGGTACCGATCCTAATCATTGCGAACTGGTAGGCCTGTCGTTTTCTGTTAAACCAGGACAGGGCTGGTATGTACCCGTCCCTGCCGACCAGGCGGGAGCAAAAAGCATTGTTACCGAATTTAAAGCAGTGCTTGAAAATGAAAATATCGGCAAAATAGGGCAAAACATTAAGTTTGATATCCTGATGCTCAAATGGTACAACATCGAAGTGAAAGGAACTCTGTTTGATACCATGCTGGCCCATTACATCCTTGATCCGGATACCCGCCACAATATGGATATCCTGTCGGAAAATTACCTGGGCTATAAACCTGTTTCCATAACCGAACTTATTGGCCCCAAAGGCAAAAACCAGGGCAATATGCGCGATGTGGATTTTGAAAAAATAAAAGAATACGCCGCCGAGGATGCGGATATCACCCTGCAGCTAAAAGATATTTTTGAGCCTAAACTAAAAGAGGTTGAAGGCGAAAAACTGGTGAATGAAATAGAGCACCCGCTTATTTATGTACTGGCCGATATGGAGTACGAAGGTGTGAAAATAGACCATGATACCCTGCGTGAGTTTAGCAAGCAACTGGAAACCGACATTGCCCAATATGAAAAAACGGTTTATGAAAAAGCGGGCGTAAAATTTAACATTGCATCGCCAAAACAACTGGGTGAAGTATTGTTCGAGAAACTGATGCTTGACCCTAAAGCCAAAAAAACCAAAACCGGCCAGTATCAAACCGGAGAAGACGTATTGCTTTCATTAGCTGCCAAGAGCGATATTGTGCGTGATATCCTTGATTTCCGCCAGCTGCAAAAATTAAAATCGACTTATGTTGACGCGCTGCCGCAGATGGTAAACCCTAAAACAGGCAGGGTACATACATCATACAACCAGGCTGTTGCCGCAACAGGCCGATTAAGTAGCGTTAACCCCAACCTGCAAAATATCCCTATCCGTACCGAGCGCGGCCGCGAGGTAAGGAAAGCTTTTATTCCGAGAGATAGCAACCATACCATCGTCTCTGCGGATTATTCGCAGATAGAGCTGCGCATCATTGCCGAGATCAGTAAGGACCCTAACATGATGCAGGCCTTTATCAATAACCACGATATCCACACGGCAACAGCTGCCAACGTTTACGGCATCGGGCTTGACGAGGTAACCAGCGATCAGCGCCGCAATGCAAAAGCTGTTAACTTCGGCATTATTTACGGCCAGTCGGCCTTTGGCTTATCACAAAGCCTGGGGATTCCGCGTAAAGAGGCTGCCGAGATCATCGAGCAATATTTTGTGCAGTTTGCCGGCATTAAACAATACATGAGCGATACGATGAACTTCGCCCGCGAAAATGGCTACGTGTGTACGCTGATGGGCCGCCGCCGCTATTTGCGCGATATCAATTCGGCCAATGCAACCGTTCGCGGTTTTGCCGAGCGAAATGCTATCAATGCGCCTATACAAGGCTCGGCTGCAGATATGATCAAGATAGCCATGATCAATATCCACAAAGAACTTAAGGCACAAAAGCTGGATGCCCGCATGACCATGCAGGTACATGACGAGTTGGTGTTTGACGTTCCGAATCATGAAGTAGAGATCGTGAAACCGATCATTATGCATCACATGAAAAACGCTATCAAAACCGAGGTACCCATCATGGTTGAAATCGGCACTGGTTTGAACTGGCTTGAAGCGCACTAAGTCCTCAGACTTTAATGGGGATATCGGCCTTGTTTATCCCCATTTTATTTGCCCGCACATTTTACTGATAAAACTATGAAAGCAAAAATCGCTTTAATATATTAAGCTCCATGACAAACCATTACAACGGAGGCACCGGTGAATAAAGCGTTACTTAAACTTAGCATAATATATCTGTGTGCTTTGTTTACATATTCATCATCAAATGCCCAAACAGCTGTTATTAAAGGGACTGTTACCAACGGGCTTTCAAACATACCACTTCCGGGAGTTTCTGTAATGGTTATTAATCAATCATCCATCGGTACAATCACCGATTCACTCGGCAACTATAAGATTGTCTTAAAACCGGGAAATTTTGGCTTATCGTTTTCAAAAATCGGTTTTAAAAGCAAATCCTCGTTAGATATCCAGGTAAATAACGTTAAGGCTACTATTGTGGATATAGCACTTGATGAGGAGGTAGCCAGCCTTAATGAGGTAAAAATTACGGCAAGCAGCCGCCTCAACAAAACGCTTGAAAGCCCGGTATCATTACGTAGCATCGGCGTATCCGAAATTAAGCGAAACCCTGGCGGCAATCGTGATATCTCAAAAGTTATCCAGTCGTTACCCGGTGTTTCGGCGCCGGTAAGTTTCCGTAATGATATTATTATAAGAGGGGGAGCGCCTAACGAAAACCGATTTTACCTCGACGGTGTAGAAATTCCTAACATCAACCACTTTGCCACACAGGGCTCATCCGGCGGACCAGTTGGCCTCATCAACGTAGATTTTGTGAAAGAGGTTAATTTTTATTCGGGGGCTTTTCCCTCAAATCGAGGCAATGCTTTAAGTTCTGTATTTGAGTTCAACCAAAAAAATGGCCGGTCGGATAGAATGGGGGCCACCCTTACCATCGGCTCGAGCGATTTTGGTGCTACTATTGAAGGTCCGCTGGGTTCAAAAACTACCTATCTGGCATCGTACCGTTACTCATACCTGCAAGGTTTATTTAAATTACTTAAACTGCCTTTTTTACCATCATACCAAGATTTTCAGTTTAAGGTTAAAACCAAATTAGACAACAAAAACGAGCTTACACTCATCGGCCTTGGCGCGCTCGATAAGTTTAAGCTCAACTTCGGCACCGATCCAACCGAAGAAAACCAGTACATTTTGGCAACAATCCCAACCAACGATCAGAAAAACTATTCAGTTGGTGCGGTTTATAAACACTTTGGGCAACATGGCTTTTCACAGGTGGTGATTAGTCGCAGTTATTTGGATAACGGAGCGCAAAAATTCAGGAATAATGACGAGAGTTTGGGCCAAACGCTCAATTACCGGTCGGCCGAGGCAGAGAACAAATTCAGGTTTGAGCATACCGAACAGGCGGGCAATTATCGTGTAAACTTCGGTACCGGCGAAGAAACGGCGTCTTACAGCACCAATACGTTTAACTTGCTGCCCTTCGGCAACCATATTTACCAATCAAAGATTAATTTTTTTAAGTATAACCTGTTTGGCCAAATCAGCCGAATATTTTTTGACAATAAGCTATCACTCTCATTCGGTGCCAGGGCCGATGCCAACAACTATTCAAGCCGGATGAACAACCTGCTAAAAACCTTTTCGCCGCGCTTTTCTGCCTCCTATAACTTTACCGATCAGTTTAGCATCAATTTTAATACTGGTATTTATTACCAGTTGCCGGCCTATACTGTTATGGGCTATCGGGATAGCACTAATCGTTTGGTAAACCGGGATGTAAATTATATTGAAAACAAACAGCTGGTATTAGGCTTTGAGTATAATACGCTTAAAAACACCCGCTTTACGGTTGAAGGTTTTTATAAACATTACAAACATTATCCTGTTATTCGTCAATTGAATGATTCCATCTCGCTGGCTAATCTTGGTGCCGACTTTGGTGTTATTGGTAACGATGCGGTTGTTGGCGAAAGCAACGGCCGTAGTTATGGCGTGGAGTTTTTCGCACAGCAAAAGCTAAACAAAGGTTTTTATGGCATTTTCGCGCTCACACTTTTCAAAAGTGAGTTTCAGAACAAAAATGGCAACTATGTGCAATCATCCTGGAACAGTCGATATATTTTAAGCATGACCGCCGGCAAAATCCTTAAACGCAACTGGGAAATAGGTGCTAAATTCAGGTTTACAGGTGGCAGTCCGTACACGCCTTATGATCAGCAGCTATCGTCACTTAAAACAAATTACAGTACTTATCCGCAGGGAATTTTCAATTACACGCAATTGAACGGCCGGGTTTTAGATCCTTTTTACCAGCTTGACGCCCGGGTTGATAAAAAGTACTATTTTAAACATTACACGTTCAACGTTTACTTCGACATTCAAAATTTAACAGCTCATACCTATAAGGAACAACCGGTTGTAGTTGCGGTGAAAGATGCTTCAGGAAACCTTCAGGATCAGCCAGGCGACCCGTCGCACATTCAAACCAAATTGCTTAACCGCAAAGGCGGGAATGTGCAGCCAACACTTGGGGTTATTTTTGAGTTTTGATCAATTTAAAAAACTTCGCTCTCAAGGGTAAGCGCGGGGAAGAGCAAAGGCGGGGCTGTGTTTCTGTGTTAAAAAAACAAAGCATAGACACTCCGTTCCTCAGCTCTCAAGAGGGCAATCGCACTTTCCTGCACTTTTATCCTTAGTGTACCGGGTATAGCAATAATTCGTAAGCGCAGGTACTTTCTCAATCCTTCCTTTTCCCTATCATTTTTACAACTATAACATCTTAACGATAATAAAATTTCAGCGGTTTTTATCTAAATTTTCCAAAACTATATTAATTCTCATAGGTTTCTCTTTTGGTAATCTTTGCTTAAATTGAGCCAATAAAACCTGAATGAAAATATACCATTTGAGTGCCGAATGCTATCCCGTTGCTAAAGTTGGCGGGCTTGCCGATGTTGTTGGCGCATTGCCTAAGTACCAGAACCTTGCAGGTTTGCAGGCTGCGGTTGTTATGCCTTTTTACGATCGTAAGTTTACCCAGGAAAACGACTTTGAAATTGTGTTTGCTGCTGCAACCTTACTCGGTAATCGCCGACTTTTCTTCGAGATACTGAAAGAGAAAACGAATAAACTCGGTTTTGAACTTTATTTAGTAAAAATCCCGGGCTTGCTCGACAGGGAAAATATCTACAGTTACCCTGATGAGCGCGACCAGTTCATGGCTTTTCAATTGGCATTTTTAGATTGGATCAGTTATTCACAGCAAACGCCTGATTTGATCCATTGTCATGACCACCACGCCGGGTTAGTCCCGTTCTTACTTTATCATTCCAAGCTATATACAAGGCTGGCCAATACCCCAACCATATTTACCATACACAACGGCCAGTACCACGGCGCTTTCGGCTGGGACAGGCTATCCTTATTACCTGAAATTGACCTGACCAAAACAGGCTTGCTTGACTGGGCCGGCGGGATCAATCCACTGGCAGCTGCGGTTAAATGCAGCTGGCGTTATACGACGGTGTCCCCAACTTATTTGGAGGAGCTTACTTATAACTCCAATGGTTTGGAGTACCTGTTTTACATTGAACGGGCAAAGGGCTACGGTATCATGAACGGCATCGACACCGAGGTTTGGAACCCGCAAACCGACCCAATGATCCCAACCAAATTTTCGGCTAAAACATTGGCTAAAGGCAAAAGGGCTAATAAAGAAGCTATTTGCAAACGTTTTGAGCTCGATCCCGAAAAACCATTGTTTACTTTTATCGGCCGCCTGGTTGTTGAAAAAGGCGCAGATCTGTTGCCTGCCGCTATTGAACGCAGCCTGCTCGAAAACGAAGGCGAAGTTAACTTTGTAATATTAGGAGCCGGCGATAAAGAAAACGAACTTGCCTTGCTTCAGCTTAAAAATAAATATCCTGAGCATTGCAATGTATTTATAGGTTATGACGAGTCATTGGCGCACCTGATTTATGCCGGCGCCGATTTTCTGCTGATGCCATCGCGGGTGGAGCCCTGCGGCCTTAATCAGCTTTATGCACTGCGTTACGGCACCATGCCAATTGTACGTACTACTGGTGGATTGAAAGATTCTGTTATTGATTTTGGCGATGAGGGAGGCTACGGGATCCGCTTTGTACAAGCCAGCGTGCAGGATATTTGCCACTCAGTTTTCAGGGCAAAACAACTTTACCAGGATAGCGCAAAAATGCAGCAGCTACGCAAACAAATGATGGCCCTTGATTTTTCATGGGCACGCTCAACACAACAATACACTGAACTATACGAAAGCTTAAAACTAACTTTATGACATCCAAAGTAATCTCCATTGTGCTCGGTGGCGGCCAGGGCAGCCGTTTATCACCGCTTACCGCAACGCGGTCAAAGCCGGCAGTTCCAATTGCGGGTAAATATCGTTTGGTGGATATTCCCATTTCAAACTGTTTGCACTCGGGTATTACGCGTATTTATGTGTTGACGCAGTTTAACTCGGCATCCTTAAACAAGCACATCAAAAACACTTATCATTTCAGCAGCTTTAGCGATGCTTTTGTTGATATTCTTGCGGCAGAGCAAACGCCGTCAAGCGTAGCCTGGTTTCAGGGTACGGCCGATGCTGTTAGGCAAAGCCTACACCATTTGGCGGTGCATGAGTTTGAGTATGTGCTGATCCTTTCGGGCGATCAACTATACCAGATGGATTTTGAAGATATGATCAACCATCATATCGAAACCAATGCCGAAATTTCGATAGCTACCATCCCTGTTGATGCAGCTGACGTTCCGGGCTTCGGGATCCTGAAAACTGACGAAAACAACATGATCACCTCATTTATCGAAAAACCCAAAAGCAATTTCGAAAGCTGGGCGTCAGAGGTTAGTCCGGAGATGGAGGCTGAAGGCCGCGTATACCTGGCGTCAATGGGTATCTACATCTTTAATCGCAAATTGTTATATGAATTGCTTGAAGGCAACGAGCGTACCGACTTTGGTAAAGAGATCATCCCACAATCAATTGAAGGCCATCGCGTAGCCAGCTATCAATACGAAGGCTACTGGACAGATATTGGTACTATCCCTTCATTTTTTGAGGCCAACCTGGGTTTAACTGATAATATCCCCAAGTTTAACCTGTTTGATAAAAACCCGATCTATACCCGTGCGCGCATGTTGCCGCCGTCAAAAATATCAGGCACGCTGATGGAAAAATCTATTGTTGCCGACGGTTGTATTATCAATGCCAAACAGATCATCCATTCTATAATAGGGATCCGCACCCGCATTGGTGTTAATACCATTATCGAAAACTGTTATGTAATGGGCAGCGACAATTATCAAACTCTTGAGGAGATTGCCGAATGCAAAGAAAGCGGTTCGCCAATTATGGGCATCGGCGATAATTGCCATATTCAAAACGCCATTATTGATAAAAATACATACATCGGCAACAATGTAACCATTAACTGCGGCGAGAAGCTTGAAGACGGCGATTACGGCACCCATACCGTGCAGGACGGTATTGTGGTAGTTAAGAAGCGCGCTATAATACCAAGCGGCACGGTTATTTAATTAAAAAATAAAAAAAACAAACCATAGTTAATTTGTTATAGATAGAACTAACCATCTAAAACATAATCAACTATGAAAAAGGCACTATGTATGATCGCTTTAGCAGCGATCTCGTTCAGCAGCGTTTTCGCTCATGGTACAATGGTTCGCCCGTCAAAAGGCATTATGCAAACTGATACAACCAAGAAGAAGAAAACGAGGAAAATGAAAAAAGATACCATCATGAAAAAAGACACTATGAAGATGAAAAGGAAATAAGTCTTTAGTCGGAAGCCGGAACTTTTAAGCCCGGTGGTATCAAACGCAAACAGCCCCGGCAAAATGCCGGGGCTGTTTGCGTTATTTAGATCGTCATGCTGAACTTGTTTCAGCACCCCACATGCCAAGTTTACGCCCCGCAAGGTGCGCTTGTCTTGTGGGTTCCCGAAACAAGTTCGGGATGACGGATATTTTTTACAACTCAATAGTTTCGCCAATAGCCGGCAACTTTAAATTCAACCCTGCTTTGATAAACTTCTCGGTTACTTCATCTTTATCAATCTTGATAACCGGGAATGAGTCATAATGAATGCCGATGATGTTTTTACAATTGATGAACGCTGATGCTTTAATGGCATCATCCGCACCCATAGTGTAATTATCACCGATAGGCAGAAATGCCCAGTCGAGATTTTCATCGGCCAGGAGTTTCATATCATAGGTAAGCGCAGTATCGCCTGCAAAATAAATAACCTTTCCTTCGGCATAAATTAAAAAACCGGCAGGATTACCGCCTGGTGAGCCATCGGGCAAAGTGCTTGAATGTACCGCGTTTACCATCTTAACCCTTCCAAAATCAAAGTTAAAACCGCCCCCTATGTTCATGCCATGCACATTTTCAATGCCTTTAGTACCAAGCCATCCGGCAATTTCGGCAATGCAAATTACCTTTGCACCACTGCTCTTGGCAATTTCCAGTAAATCGGCCACATGGTCGCCATGCCCGTGCGATACCAGGATATAATCGGGCGTCAAGCTGTGGATATCAATATCTTTTGCCAGCGGGTTAGGGCTTATAAACGGATCGAAAAGCAGTTTCTTTCCACCAGCTACAATCTCAAGGGCCGACTGGCCATAATAAGTAGTTTTCATAGAATGTTATTTTATGATCTGATCAAAAGTAAACAGTTATGTCAACGATTTGATTTAGTGGCAAAAAAGTTACACATAGTGTTTAAACAGATAGTGCTGTGAAACCCTTAAAATGTAAAAAGCGATAAAGAAAGAAAAGCGTCATTGCGAGGTACGAAGCAATCACAAACTATACAGATCGGCCCTGCTAATCGGGGATTGCTTCGTACCTTATAATGACGCTTTAATATCTTTAAATACCTACTTAAGCGAATCGGGTTTATTTACCAAACATATTACCCAGGCCTCCTAAGCCGCCAAACATGCTTTGGGTCATGGCAGCCATTTCGCTTTGGCTGATGTTTTCGGCTTGTTCAAGTGCCTTGTTTACCGCAACAACCAACAACTCTTCCAGTTCTTCTTTATCGGCATCGGCTAAAAAATCAGGATCGATCTGTACCGATTGGACCACTTTATTGGCATTAGCGTTCACAACTATTTTGCCGCCTTCGGCTGTGCCTGATACACTGATGGCATCAAGGCGTTTTTTCATTTCGCCAGCCTTTTGCTGGGCTTCCATTAATTTATCAAACATGATTTTTTAGTTTTTAGTAAGTGGTTAATTAGGTGAATGGTTGGAATACAGATAGAGGAAAAATGATCAATCGGTTTATTAAAACCACTCACCCAATAACTTCAATCAACCATTCCAAAAAAATTAATCATCACTGGTATCGCCATTTCCATTGTATGCACTTTTACGTACAATAGGCATGCCAGCCGCTTTAAACAAGTCATCGAGCTTTAATAAACTCCCGTTGGCCAGGTTGGTAAGCAATACTATGGTAATGTCGTGTTTCATATCCCGCAGGTAAATATGCCTGAACCCATGCCACCAGCCGGTATGATAAATTACCTCCTCGCCCGGTGCTGTAAATGTACGCCAGCCGTAGCCGTAGTTGAAATGTCCGTGCACCATCGGGTTGCGTGGCACGTAGGCCGAATCAAGCGTAGCTGGTTTTAATAACAACCCCGCGCGCAAAGCACGATCAAAAAGGAACAGGTCACCAACCGTGCTGTAAATGCCTTTATCCCCTACGGGGCCGTCCAAAAAGTTCTGCACTACTGAATAACGCCACTGGCCGCGGTCATGCCCCACCACATCAACCGGGATTTTATTATAAACCGCTTTTGAGTAAACATGGGTATGTGCCATACTGGCTGGTTTAAACACGTTTTCCTGCATAAATTGGGCATAGCTCATTCCGCTCACTTTTTCAATGATGGAACCAAGCACCATAAAGTTGGAGTTGTTATACAGGAAACGCTTATTGGGCTCGTTGAAGCGCGTTGGCTTATAATCGGCAATCATTTTCATAGCCTCGGCATTGGTAAGTCCTTTGCGCTGGTTCAGGTGATTTTTCCGGTAAATATCGTCGATAAAATATACATAATTCATCATACCCGAGCGGTGGGTAAGTAACAAGCGAATGGTTACACCATCATAGGGAAAATCAGGAAAAAACTTTTTAACGTCATCGTCAAGCTTCAATTTGCCGCGCTCCATCAACTGTAAAATAGCTGTTGAAGTCATAGTTTTAGTTACCGAAGCCAGTTCAAACTGCGAGCCTATTTTCAGACTGTCGCGATGCAGGTAGTCGGCCCAGCCAATGGCTTTTTCATAAACTATTTTGCCTTTTTTTGCCACCAGCACGTTACCGTTAAAACCGCGGGTACGATGCAGCTCCTGCATTACGGCATCTATCTTTTTATCAGCATTTTTAGGATTGTAGGCCAGCAACGCGGTGGTATCAAGCGGCCTGGCGGCAACCTGCGACTGCGATTGGTCTTTATTTTTATTTTTGGATGAACAGGCTAACAGTAACAGGGGGGCAGCAAACACTACCAGGCTTTTGTACACTAATCTCATAAATCAATTTATCTCACACTAAACGAATGCGAAAATTAGAAATTATACAGCAGGTATTGATTAAAGTTTTAAAATTTTCTGTTAGTTAGCACAATTAGTATGTTTAAGTATGGTTTTGTTGAAAAAAGGCTTGTTTATTATAGCCTTCGTGCTTAGCACAGGGGTGGCACTTGCTCAAAATACGGATGTCAATAGTATTATTAAGGAGGGCATCAGGCTTAACAGCGAAAAAAATTATTCGGCCGCTATTGAAAAATACAAAGAGGCACTTGCCGCCGAGCCAGATAATGCGCAGGCCAACTACCAGCTGGCCTTCAGCCTCAATGCATCGGGCAGGGGTACGGAAGCAATACCTTATCTTAACAAAGTGATAAAAACAGGCGGCGATCTAACAGGGCCTGCTTATGAATTAATGGGCAGCATTTATGATACTGCTCATCAGCCGCAACAGGCCATCGACGCTTATAAAGAGGGGATCAAATTAAAGCCCGGTTATCAGCCGCTGTATTTTAACCTGGGGATAGCCTATTTCCGCGCGCAAAAATATGCCGATGCCGAGCTGTCTGCCATTGAAGCCATTAAACTTGATCCTAAACATGCTAATAGCCAACGCTTATACGGGCTGGTAACTTTCCACCAAAACAAAAGGGTACCGGCATTGATGGGCCTGTGCAGCTTCCTGCTGCTCGACCCGGAAGGCCCGCGCGCCGACGAAGCTTATACCAACCTGCAAAGTTTACTAAAAGGCGGCGACCTGAAAGCAGCTAAAGCAGATCCGGAAACCCTGTTACTAAATAAAACCCTAAGCACCGCCGTTTCGGTTTCTGGCGGTCAGCTGGAAACCCAGTTGAAAAACATTTTTACGGCGGTTGGCAAACTTGGCGAAAAGCCGGGCAGGCAAACCTTCTTTTGGAATTACTATGCAGCTTTTTTTTATAAGATGTCACAATCTCAAAGCTTTTCAACGGCGGTTAAATTAATTAGTTTAAGCGCCGATAAAACAACAGGAGCAAAGTGGCTGCAAAACAACGCAGACCAACGGAAGGCCCTGGAGGATTGGATGGCATCTGCCGAAAGAAAGTTTTAATTACAAATTTATCAACGATAAATCATTGCTATGCCATATAGAAAATGATGATTTTATAATTTACATATCAATAATTGCGAAAGCCAAAGTTTTACTATTTTTGAGCACACAAAATTTAACGACATGAATTTTCCGGCTGAATTAAAATACACCAAAGACCACGAGTGGATTAAGGTTGAAGGCAATGTAGCTACCGTAGGCATCACCGAATTTGCTCAAAGCGAACTGGGCGACATTGTGTATGTTGATATTACTTCATTAGGTAAAGAGGTTGCTAAAGACGAAGTTTTTGGCACCGTTGAAGCAGTAAAAACAGTATCAGACCTGTTTATGCCTGTTGCCGGCACCGTAACCGAAGTTAACCCGGCATTAAATAACCAACCCGAACTGGTTAACACCGACCCATATGGCGAAGGCTGGATGGTAAAGATCACTGTAGCTGATGCTGCCGATGCTGACTCACTTTTATCTGCCGGCGATTATAAAACGGTTATCGGCGTATAAGATGAAGCTGTTTTTAAAATATCATGGGCCCGCTATTTTGTGGGCCTTATTTGTTTTAATTATTTGCTCCATACATCTTGATTCTGTTGATAAATCCCCGATGTTTTTTGAGGGTTTTGATAAGCTAACCCACTGCGGTTTATTTTTCACCCTCATTGTACTGGTTTGTTTTGGCGTTATCAGGCAACAAAAACCACGACAGATTACGTATACAAGGGCATTCGTGATATGGGCAGCCAGCGTATTTTTCGGGGCGCTTATTGAAGTGCTGCAGGCATCTGTTTTCACCTGGCGCAGCGGCGACTGGAACGATCTTTTTTGCGATGTACTTGGAGCTTGTATGGGGATTTTTAGTGTAATGCTAACTGTTGAGGCAATTGGAAAAAATGAAAAAAAATAAACTGGTCATTTTATTGGGCGCGCTGCTCTTAACGGCAGGTTCATCATGCGGCATTTTCCACAAGGGTTGCGGCTGTCCGCATTTCGGGAAAATTAAATCTGCCGATTCCAGATGTGCAGATGTGCAAATGATGGCTTAGCCAGGTAAATCTATATCAGCAAAGCACATTTACTATTCAATTTGCGGGTGTTCAATTTTTAAAAGTGTAAACACTTGCAATTATTTTCAAAAAAAAACTACTGATAATCAGCCACTTAATTTTAATGACTATTAGCAAAGCACCCAACATGAACACATCATCATTGATAATCAGCGACTTGCATTTTTTAGAAATTAAACGTTGAACACCCCCTTTTTAAAAATTGAACACTGACATAATCGTGTCAGTGAAGGCACCCAATATATGCTTTGCCGATCCGGAATCTGCACATCTAAATCCTCCCAACTGCATCTCGAATTGTCATTTACAAATCAAAAATCACCTGCACATTTAAAATCTGCACATCATAGCAAATCTTATTTGGATTTAATATAAATAAGCTTACATTTGCTACGTTTTATATTATAAATGATGAAGCTGTCACAACTGGAAATAGGCGAAACTGGTATTGTAAAGGAATTTACCGATCTTGAAATGTCAGTAAAACTGATGGAGATGGGCTGTTTACCCGGCGAAGAGGTCCGCATTTCGCGTATCGCCCCTCTTGGCGATCCTATTGCCATCAGCGTATCTGGCTACCAGCTTAGTTTACGCAGGTTTGAAGCGTCCACCATCATTTTGCAGTAGTTTGTAAGCGTTGAAAACCAATATAAGAGTTGCACTTGTAGGAAATCCAAATACCGGTAAATCAACTCTCTTTAATATATTAACCGGGTTAAATCAAAAAATCGGGAACTTTCCGGGGGTTACTGTTGATAAAAAAACAGGCTTTTGCCAACTGCCTGACGGCCGCACGGCCGAAATAATTGACCTTCCAGGTACTTACAGCATCTATCCCAAAAGTAAAGACGAATCCATCGTATTTTCGGTACTGGCCGATAAATCAAAAGGCATGGTGCCCGATCTGGTTGTGGTGATCCTCGACGCATCCAATTTAAAACGCAACCTGCTGCTTTATACCCAGGTTGCAGACCTCAAGATCCCCGTAGTGGTAGCGCTCAACATGGTAGATGTGTCGGACAAGGCGGGCATCAAAATCAATATTGATCTTTTTGCCCAAAAACTGGGCGTTCCGGTAGTCCCTATTTCTGCCAGGAAAAATACAGGCATTGACAAGCTTAAAAGCACCATTGCTTTTGCCAACAGCGTGCCGCTGCAGCAGGATACTATTGATATTGAAAGCATCGCCCCGGGCATCATAGCGCAAATAAAAGGGGAGATGCAGGTTGAAAATCCATATATAGCCTTGCAACTTGCCCACCAGCACGAAACGCTAAGCTACCTTTCAGCAGCCGAGAGCGACCGGATTGAACAACTGGAGCAGGAGCATTCTTTCCACTCGCAAAAGGCGCAGGCTACAGAAACCATCGCCCGTTACAACTTCATCAACGACCTGCTTTACGATACGGTTAAAAAAGCTGAAACGGCGCACGACGAAACCATAAGCAACAAGATAGATAAGATCCTTACCCATAAAGTATTTGGCTTTGTGATCTTCTTCGCCATCTTACTGTTCATATTCCAGGCTATCTTTTCATGGTCGGCCTACCCGATGTCGCTCATCGAAGACCTGTTTATCTGGCTGCAGGCAGGCGCCGCTAAAATACTGCCTGCCGGTCCGCTGAGTAGTTTGATCATTGATGGTGTGCTCGCCGGCCTCAGCGGAGTATTGGTATTTATCCCGCAGATCGCCATCCTCTTCGCGCTCATCTCCATTTTGGAAGATACCGGCTACATGTCGCGCGTTACTTTTATGATGGACAAGGTGATGCGCAAGGTAGGGCTTAACGGCAAATCGGTAGTACCCCTTATCGGCGGTTTCGCCTGCGCTGTGCCTTCTATCATGAGTACCCGTACCATCGAAAACTGGAAAGACAGGATGATCACCATCATGGTTACCCCATTAGTAGCCTGCTCTGCCCGCCTGCCTGTTTATACCCTGCTGATTGCGTTGGTAGTACCCAACCGCAACGTTTGGTGGATCTTTAACCTGCAGGGGCTGGCGCTTACAGCCATGTATGTGCTTAGTATCTTTTCGGCCGTTATTGTGGCTTTTGTGATGAAGTTTATCCTCAAAGCCCGCGAACGCGGCTATTTTATTATGGAACTGCCCGTGTACCGCATGCCAAGGTGGAAAAACGTGATCTTTACCATGTATGACCGTTCAAAAACGTTCGTACTGCAGGCCGGTAAAGTGATCATTGCTGTTTCGGTAATCCTGTGGGTAATGAAATCATATGGCCCCGGCGACAGGTTTGCGCAGATAGATAAACAATACGCCCAGCCTCAATATACCAAAACCATGACGCCCGATAGCCTCAGCAAAGTTATCGCATCCGAAAAACTGGAAAACTCATACGCCGGCGTATTTGGCCATGTTATTGAACCCGTTATTAAACCCCTTGGCTTCGATTGGAAGATAGGTATAGCCCTCATCAGCTCCTTTGCTGCCCGCGAGGTATTTGTAGGCACCATGGCCACCATTTACAGCGTGGAGGGCGATGCCGATAAGATGCAATCGGTTCAGCAAAAAATGCACGAGGCTAAAAATCCGCAAACCGGAGAGCCGGTGTTTACCTTAGCGGTTGCTTTCTCCCTCATGATGTTTTATGCCTTCGCCATGCAATGTGCCAGTACGGTAGCTGTTGTTTATCGCGAAACCAAAGACTGGCGCTGGCCCGCTGCCCAGTTTGCCTATATGACAGCGCTGGCTTATACGGCATCATTTATTGTGTATCACTGGCTGAAGTAAGGCGTAGTTTAGGAATCATAGCTGATGGTTCATAGCTTGTTTGTCCGTGTAAACAAAATTGTTGTTCTCCGTACTTGAATTTAATTTTATTTAGTTTGAAACTATAGGGATCACTATAAGTTCTAATTCAAAAACTGTAAATCTACAAATCACCCACATGATAATCCATTGCATAACTTGCAATACCTTGTGCCAGCGCTAATGCCGAACGTTTGTGGTAGGCGTTCCTGGGCCAGGCAATCGTTGCTTCCCTTGTCATCCCTGCACCGATAATCTTGATGACTTTGAGACCGGGATGGTTAAAAGCTGAAGAGCCCATGAGCACCGTAGCCCACCTGCCCGTGTCAACCAGTTGCAGGAGCATATGGATGTCATTAACTTCCATTTTTACATTGGGCGTTACCTGCTGTTTTTGCAATACGCTATCGAGGTAATTACGGATACTGTAACCGGCGGAAGGCAATAATAAAGGGATTTCGCTGAGCTGCCTGAGATTTACCTGTTTCTTTTGAGCCAATGGATGATCTGAATGAACGATAAGCGCGAGACAAGATGAAAAGATCCTTTCCGATTGGATGGTAGCCGATTGTTGCTCAGGCATAAATGACAACATCATATCCAGTTTACCCTGTTCCAGCTGCGTGAGCAGGTCCTGCGTTGTACCAAAACCGATTTGCAACTTGATGTTGGGGTATTTGGCACTGAAATCCAACACAGCCTTGGTAAGCAAATTGGTAAGCCCGTAGGTGGTGCCAACGGTAAGGGTACCGCTTTGCAGGTTCATCAGGTCTTTAAGCATATCGCGCCCTTCTTCGGCATCCCTCACGGTTTTTTGCGCATAAGGCAAAAAGGACTTACCCGCTTCTGTTAGGCGTACGCGCTTGGCTACACGATCAAACAACGGTAGCTGCAATTCGTCTTCCAGTTGTTTAATTTGTTGCGAAAGCGTGCTTTGGGTAATGAATACTGCCGCTGCGGCGTCGGTAAAGTTTTGTAATTCGGCAGCTTTTATAAAATATTTCAATTGGCGAAGTTCCATGACCGAAGATAAACAATTCATGTTTTGTAATCGCTTTTATCAATGAACTACATCGAAAAAATGAGTTTAGACGATTAAGTTTTATCGCTGACCTTTGATTTAACAAAACAAAACACAAGATCATGGAAATTCAACAAACTCCCGAAAACGCTTTGTCTCACTCTGTAGTAAAAGCTACCATCAACGCACCCATTGAAAAAGTAAACATTGCCGACTGGCTCTTCAATTTGCCGGATGCAGAATATCAAAAATGCTCTGTTAATCACATTGCAGCCGGCTTTACCCGTACCTATGATGGCGAGCCAATGTCTATCAACGTGGAAATGATAGGCGATGCTATGGTAATACAGCACTATGTGGCAACAGAATATCGCCCGGATTATTGTCGTATGCTATCAGTGTCTGACGTGTTTGGTAAAAGCGGCCGCAGCACCGTACAGGTACTTTGGGAGCTCAAAGCTACCGCTATTGATGCAGATACCTGCGAATACACCAACGAGATCCATGCCACTGCCACACCTGAGTTTTTAGCTTTTATTAAAGAACACGGCGTTACATTAGCACAAGCCGCCGCCAGCCGCCAGGCCGCTTCAGATCTTCACAATCATGAAGAAACACCGCTTTTCGCCAAAAGCATCGAACTAAAAGCACTCACCGGAAAATACGGCATCTAATGAACAGCAAATTGATCAGGTTGGCTTCCCTGCCAATAGGAATACCGCAGGTGGCCAACTTTCATTTCGGTTTTGAAGAGTTGGCCACTATTAAAACGGGGGAACTACTACTCAAAACTTTGTACATCTCTGTTGACCCCTATCTTCGGGCTAAAATGGCAGGAGGCCACAAGCCGCCGCTTGTTGCCGGTGACATAGTGTATTCACGCGCGGTGGCGGAGGTTGTGGACTCTGCCCGCCCGGAATTCAAACCGGGTGACAAAGTGCTTGGTTTCATGGAATGGCGCGATCACCTGATTCACAATGGTGAAGGGCTGACAGTATTAAACGCAAACGGCCTTCCTTTAAGCAGTTATCTCAGCATCCTGGGCTCAACAGGCCTTTCAGCCTATTTCGCGTTAACGGATATCGGCAAACCTAAACCCGGCGAAACATTAGTGGTTTCCGGCGCAGCCGGGGCCGTGGGTAGCATTGCAGGGCAAATAGGTAAATTAATGGGCTGCCGGGTAATCGGCATTGCCGGAAGTGACGAAAAAGTTGAATGGATGAAATCGCAGTTGGGTTTCGACGAAGGGGTTAACTACAAAGCCACTCCCGATATTGAGGCCGCAATAGCCCGACTTTGTCCCGGTGGTGTAGATATCTATTTTGATAATGTAGGCGGCATTATTTCAGATGCTGTGATCAACCGGATGAATGATTATGGACGCGTAGTGGTTTGTGGTTCCATAGCCAGCTATAATGATACGGAAACCGAGATGGGCCCCCGGTTGCTGCCTCTGGTGGTGTACAAAAAACTGTTGATACAGGGTTTTCTTATTGCTGATTATAAAACCCGCTTTGCCGAAGGTATTGGCAGGTTGCAACAATGGGTAGCAGCGGGTCAATTACAATACATCGAAACAATTATGGATGGCTTTGACAAACTCCCCGAAGCTTTTATTGGTTTATTCCAGGGCAAAAATGAAGGGAAAATGATCGTGAAGGTATAAAAACCATCCTCCTGATAACAAATAGTAGAAGCCAGACTTACGAAGTTTGAAAACTGCGTAAGTCTTCACCGGCTCGGGGGTGTTCCGATTGTTACTCAATGAAATATGAGGTATTTGAGGCCTTTACCCTCTTATACTCAAAATATCATGCACCGCATACTCCGCTTTTTCAAATTGAAATATAAACCCGCTATCCAATAAGCGTTTGGGCATTACCCACCGGCTTTTTAAAATCAACTCTGTTTCGGTACCAATTACCATGGCGCCAATTTCCAGCAGCCATTGCGGGGCTGGTAATCCGACACGGGCACCATAAGCCTCGCGGGTGATATGCATCATATCGGTGTTTTTTGTGCTTTCGGGCGCAGTGCAGTTAAATATACCATTTAATTCGGGGTGGTCTAACAGCCATTGGGTGCTCCGGGCTACATCATGCTCATGCACCCAGGCTATGTATTGCTGCCCATCGCCTTGTTTGCCGCCGAGGCCAAACCTCACCAGGTTAAGCAACCGCGGAAAAACACTGTCGCTTCGGCCTAACACAATGCCCATGCGCAGGGCAATTTTGCGGGTGTTGGGTGTATCTGTTTTGAAGAAAGTGCTTTCCCAAATGTTGCAAACATCAATAGAAAAACCATAACCGATTTCACCGGTTTCCTCATCCTGCGGACGGTCTTGGGCATGGCGATAAATGGTGGCAGAAGTTACATTAATCCAAACCTTTGGCGGGTTTTCCATCTTATGGATCACCCTGCCTAATAGTTCGGTAGGTACAACCCTTGAACGGATGATCTCCCGCTTGTTCTTTTCAGTGTAGCGGCAGTTTACATTTTTACCGCAGAGGTTGATCAGCATATCGGCGCCGGCAAGGTGTACTGTCCAGCCTGCTTCGTTTTCGCCGTCCCAAACTGCGGTATGCACATTGCCATCTACCGGTTTTTGCTTCCGGGCGAGGATAATCACCTCATCTGCCAAATCGCGGTAGTATTTGGCCAGCACGGTACCGAGATAACCGTTGCCGCCGGCCAGTACGATTTTTTTATAAGCTTTCATGATCAGTTAAGGTTTAAAATAAGTAATAATAAACGATACGATAAGTTACCCAGGTAACGGTGAGTACCCAGCCAAGCCCAAGCAATTTTGTACGGCGGATGTGTTCAAGGAGCATTAATCCCGCTACCGCCATAAAATACAGGGTGTAAATCAGCGGACCGAGTTGAAAAAAATGATTTATAACCAACCCGATCAGCAGTAATAAGCTGCCTGCAAAAGAGATAGTCATCATGTTGCCGAGGTAAGTCCACAGGTTGCGGCGGTCAAAGCTACATATTGCAGCTCCCTGGAAAAGGATCTGGCCGCCGCAGATCAGGTACTCACGGTATGGATTGCCAAAAGGAACAATCCCCGTAAGCAACTGTGCGTAAGCGGTAAGGATAAACCCTGTACAAAACCAGGTGAACAGCAAATACAATAAACGATAATGCAGCTTAAACGTAGGCTGGTATTCGAAGCCGGTTTCGGTAGCAGGGATAATTACCCTCCTGTTGTATGATATAAAAGCATAAACCTTGCTCATGAGCCAGATGAATGGTTTAAAAGCAAATAAGGGAGTAAATACAGGCCAGGTATTGGCAATTATTTTGCAAAGGCTTTTAACGCCGTAGGTAACCTCGCCGCTTTTCAGGTTAATTAAGGCTATTTCATTAACAGCCCGTTGCCTGTCATAAACAGGGCACGTACCTGCATGTGCTTCCTGGTATGCAGCGCGGCCGGTAGGATCAAGCATCCCTGTTTTTACAAAGGCACCGGTATAAGCACGGCACATCGGGCATTCTGCATCAAACAGGATCATGTGGTTTTTGAGCGTTTTCATAACTTTCAGTGTTTTCTGAAACAAATATACAATATATTTTAAACTTTCAATAAATACTGAAAATTAAAGTTAAATCCTTGGACACTTAGTATCTTGAAGAAAGCCTTTAAACGAATTGTCATTTCGACCGAACGGAACTGGGCTGAGCAGCGGGGGTGAAGGAGAAATCTTGTACGCCACGCACAGGAACCAATAGCAGGCGTTAAATGATGTATAAGATTTCTCCTCACCCCCAAACACATCCCCTAACGGTTCGTCGAAATGACATGAAGTTTTGATTAGTAACATGTATGCGCATAAGTTTCTTTTATTTACTAAAAAGTTTCCTGCCCTCTTGCAAAATCAAATCTTATATTTAACTTTGAACAACAAAGTACTTTTGATGAAAGAACAAGATATTCATGCAGAGTTAAGTTCCATCCGCGACCTGATGGAGCGTTCGGCCAAGTTTATTTCGCTTAGCGGCCTTTCGGGTGTGATGGCAGGCATCTATGCCTTCGCCGGCGCCGGCATAGGATACAGTTTGCTGCAGGGCGAGTATACTACCCTCAGGGAGGGCCATACTTACAACGAAGAATTGCTGATCATAAAATTATTTATCGTGGCAATTGCGGTGCTTGTATTGTCTATTGGCACGGGGATCTGGTTATCGGTACGCAAGGCTAAAAGAAATGGTCAGCCATT
Organism: Mucilaginibacter metallidurans; assembly: GCF_003286435.2. Lineage (NCBI taxonomy): Bacteria > Pseudomonadati > Bacteroidota > Sphingobacteriia > Sphingobacteriales > Sphingobacteriaceae > Mucilaginibacter > Mucilaginibacter metallidurans. The sequence goes on along the minus strand of NZ_CP043449.1, from coordinate 6,588,412 downwards.
TTGGAGCGCCGGCAGCAAACGCCTGCTCATTAATATGGCAATCCCACTGGTAAGCGGCGGTTTATTTACTATTATACTTGTTTATCGCGGTTATTATGGTGTTGTGGCGCCTGCTACATTGATATTTTATGGCATGTCATTAGTTGCAGGCAGCCATTATACATATTCGGGGATTAGAAGCTTGGGGATATTGGAGATTTTATTAGGTTTGCTGTGTGCTGTAATGCCGGATTACGGCTTAATTTTCTGGAGTGTGGGTTTTGGTCTGCTCCACATTATTTATGGTACTGTAATGCATTTTAGATACGATAAGTGAAGATATCATTAGATCAGTTTGATAAAGCCTTTGAAAACCGCATTCGCCTGCAAATCATGAGCGTATTGGTTGCCAATGAAAGTTACGACTTTAACTCGCTTAAAGAATTGCTTAACCTTACCGACGGTAACCTGGCATCGCACCTGAAAGCGCTGGAGAAGGAAGAATACATCCAGGTGGAGAAAACTTTCATCGGCCGCAAACCCAATACCCGCTACCTGGCATCCGAAAAAGGCCGGGCTGCCTTCAAATTACACCTCCTTGCCCTCGAAAATTTGATCAAACAACAAAAAATGTAATTTTTTTTATTCATAAACTTTGAATTACAAAGTACTTTTAATTTATAAAACATGAAAAACCTTAAAGCAATTCTATTTAAAGATAGCACCGTTAAACTTGGCCTAATCCTAATCACTATATCTGCCGGGCTCTTCTTTATGGAGGGGTCCGGCCTTTTTGAACTCACCGAAGGAACTGCTTTCGGCGCCTTTTGCTTCAATTATTCCGCCTCACTTGTGTTTTTCTTTGTGGTGATATATAAAGGATTCAGGCGCTTACATTATTGGGTGCTCCTCCTGGCGCTTTGGTTCATCAGCGCGTTTGCACTTAACCTGAGCATCCCTATTTTCAACACTTCGGTTACCTGGCTGTCGGTTGTTATTTGTATCTCCACAATCGGCATTATACTTTCCGTATTTATGAATGAGTTCAGTTCAAAAATGAAACACGTGGTGACATTTTTCCTGGGGATGGCTTTCCTGCTTTTTATTTACTACAGCGTATACCTTACTTCTATGTACCTCATCGGTATTTTTGCCGCTATCGCGTTGGGCTTGTCTTTGCATGTTTTTGTGCCGATGGGTTTGACTATAGTAACGTTTATCACCATTAAAAGAACAATAAAGGGCAGCGGCTCTTTAAAAATGGCATTGGGGGCAGGCTTACTGGTTCCGGTTGTGGCATGCAGTATTTTTATATGGCAATGGAAAAGCATCAATAACCAGGTTAACCTTGCTATTAATCATAATACCTTATCTGAAGGCAAACTGCCGACCTGGGTGGTGATCAGTCAAAATATCCCTAAAACCGCTATAGCGCAACGGATCATCAAAGCGGGCATCGTGTATAAAACTGCCAACCTTAGTGATAGCTGGTTTTGGGGTGATTGGAATAAAGCCTCATTTGATGAACCAATGCAGCATGATCCTTTTATAGTGATAGCAAGCCTGTTTGGAGGCGACTTAAACCTTGACGAAAAGGAGCGGATAAAAATATTGGAAGCCATGTATGATTCACGGCACCAGGCACAGGAACGGCTTTGGAGCGGCGATAAGCTAAAAACTGCCAACGTGATCACCAATGTTAAAATCTTTCCTGAATACCGCTTAGCTTATACCGAAAAAACACTAATCGTGCATAACACCGAAAAAGGAGGAGTACGGGCCTGGGCGGGCAAACAAGAAGCCATTTATACATTCCACGTTCCAGAAGGTTCGGTTGTTAGTTCTTTATCATTATGGATAGACGGTAAAGAACAGCAATCAAGATTAACCACTAAAGGTAAAGCCGAATCGGCTTATCGAGAGATTGTGGGTGTTGAACAGCATGACCCATCGGTAATTCACTGGCAGGAGGGAAATACGATAACAGCACGAATTTTTCCATGTACTCCCGAAGAAAACCGCAAATTCAGGGTGGGGATCACCAGTCCGCTGCGCAAGCAAAACGATATGCTTACCTATGAAAGCAGTTATTTCGATGGCCCATCACCCGAAGGCGCAACCGAAGCCATCCAGGTATCTTTTTCGAAGAAACCTGAAAGCATCAACATGCCAAACTTTGACGAGATCAGCGAGGGCGTTTATACTGCCGACCGGCCTTATCAACCGGATGAGCAGATCACGTTTAAAGCCCCGCCGCTTGCCGATATGCCGTTCGCATTTGCAGGTAAAGGCTATCAGCTGAAAGATTATGTGCCTCAAACCACAAACTTTAACCCGGAAGCCGTCTACCTCGACCTTAATGCAAGCTGGTCGGCCAGCGAACTGGACGAGCTTTGGCCGGCCATCAAAACCAAAAAAGTTTACTATTACGATGGCAAGCTGGAAACATTAACTGAAGATAACCTCGGAAGCGTTTGCAGCAGGATGGGCAAACTCAACTTCAGTATGTTCCCGGTTAATGAGATCAAACACCCCGAAAGTTCATTGCTGATTACCAAATGCGCCGAAACCTCTCCTAACCTGCGCGATCTTGACGAATCGGAGTTTGGCAAAGCGTTAACCAGCTATCTGCCGGGTGCAAAACAATTGCAGTTATACAATATCGGCACCAACCTAACGCCTTATTTAAAGGCATTGAAAGAGATGCGGGTATTTACTTATAATGAGGGTGATATGGCAATGCTGCAAAGCAGGCTTGCTAAAAATGAATTTATCCGTTCGCAGGAAGATTCAACCCATGTTGTACTTGCCCAATCGGGTTTAGTTATTGAACAAACGGCCGATACGTTGAAAACAGGTAACGCTCCTGACCACCTGCTGCGCCTATTTGCTTATAATGATATTATGAAAAAGATTGGTCCGCAGTATTTTGATAAAACTTATGTGCAGCCGGATGTTATCGAGGAGGCTAACCAGGCTTTTATCGCCTCTCCCGTTTCAAGCCTCATCGTACTGGAAACTCAAAAGGATTATGAGCGCTTTGGCATTGATGAAAATAAAAACAGTCTTCAAAACGCGTCTGCCAAATCATCAGGTGCGGTGCCTGAGCCCGGTGAGTGGTTGTTGATCCTGGTTGTAATAGCGGTGATAAATTACTTAGTATATAAGAGCAAGCATGTTCAGCCGGAGCTATAATTTGCAGGAGTATATCTCATTTAAATTAACCGGCAGCAGGCTAATCATCAGTAGTTGCTGGTTAATATACATTGGCATTGCAGCGAGGTTAGGTATCATTTATTTTAAGTGGGATGCCAATACAGTGCTTGGCCTGGCGCTGCTGCCTTATATCTGCAAGGTAAAGCGTGGGGGCCTTTCATTAAGGCACCTCGTCCCGGCCATTGTTTTTGCAACAGTTGCCATTTATTTTCCGGTTAAAACAAATTTGTTCCTGGCCTTGCTGTTTTCTGCACTGCTTTTCTTTGAGAACTTAAAAGGAAAAATAAGCCTGGTATTGTTCCTGTTGTTATTGCTCATTTCACCCGCGTTCGAATATGTCAGTAATACATTCAGCTTTCCTTTAAGGATCTGGCTCAGTGAAGTAGCAGCCTCTCTGTTTGCATCTATGGGAATGGAAGCCAGCGCAGCAGGCAACATCATCCGGCTTAAAGGTTTCGAATTTTCTGTGGACCAGGCATGCGCAGGTTTGCATATGCTTGCCACCTCGTTCATGATATGCCTGTTTATAATAGCTCACTATCAGCGGCAGGCGGCAAAGCAACTGCACCTGGTGTGGATCTTGTTTTTGTTGGTGTTTACTTTTGCGCTCAACATCCTGTGCAACCTTTGCCGTATCCTGCTGCTGGTTTTTTTTAAAATACCGGCGGGTACAACGATGCATGACCTGACCGGGATTATCTGCCTGCTCATTTACGTGGTATTGCCTTTATTGTTTCTTTCTTCTTTCGTATTGAAACGAACCGAAAAACCATACATCGATCCGCGGTTTTATAAAACCATCAGGCTGGCGCCGGATGAACTGCGCTTTCCGCTGATACACCTTGCTTTGGCCGTTGCGTTGATTGTAATAACTATGAACATCAAATCGATAGATGACCTGAAGGACAAAAGCGTAAGTAACGTATCCTTACCCGGTTATAAAAAATCGGTATTGGAAAGCGGGGTAATTAAATTTGAAAACACCGGTGCGCTGGTGTATGTTAAACCATCGCCATTCTATTGCCCTGAGCACGACCCAATGATTTGCTGGCAGGGGAGCGGCTATGTTTTCAGTACGATAAAAAAGGAAGTAATTGCCGGTCGGCAGGTTTATTTAGGAGTGCTTACCAAGGCAAAGGATAAGATTTATGCTGCCTGGTGGTTTGATAATGGTAACATGAAATCAATCAATGAGTTTGAATGGCGATGGGCAGCAGCAAAAGGAGCCAAGCCGTTTTACCTGGTAAACGTTAACGCAGCTACAGAAGCCACATTGTTAGAGGCCGTGAAGAATTTGCCGGCTATTAAACAATGATACTTACCACCTTTCCGAATAACGATCGGGGAAATTTCCGGAAAGAACCATGATGAAGTACGAAATATATTTTAGAGATGATGCGCGAAGGGCCGCGTTAGTGATAGGAGCGGATACCGGCCTTGTGGCTAATGCCGGTGCAGTATGAGCGTATAGCACGGGCCGCAGGCAACGCCCATATTTATAAATCGATCAAAAAACTAACTTAAGATCAAGCCATTATCAATAAACTGTTTAAAAATGAAAAAAATTGCTGGGACGCATAATTGCGTCTCCCTAAGGACAAGCCGATTTCAAAAGCACCTCAGCTGCCGTAAATTGCAAGTGTGAGATGCAATTATGCGTCTCTACATTCAAAAACTATCGTTTTAAACCGCCTATAATAAACACAAACAACTTCCATAATTTTCTTATTACTTTTACAAAAACCAATAGGTTATTCATGAGTAATACCTTTAACCGACCAATCCGTGTTTTAGTTGCCAAAGTAGGGCTCGATGGCCATGACCGCGGCGCGCGCATTATTGCCACTTCGCTGCGCGATGCAGGTATGGAAGTTATTTATACCGGGCTACGCCAAACCCCCGAAATGGTGGTAAACACTGCCCTGCAGGAGGATGTGGACGCCATTGGCATTTCTATACTTTCGGGTGCGCACATGACGGTATTTCCGCGCATCATTAATCTCATTAAAGAGAAAAAAATGGATGATGTTTTGGTTACCGGCGGTGGTATTATTCCGCATGAAGATATGCTTGAGCTGCAAAAGCTGGGTGTTGGCGAGCTTTTTCCGCCCGGCACCAGCACGCAGGATATTGTAAAATATATAACCGGTTGGGTACATGAACACCGCAATTTCTAATACCTATGGAATTTCAAAATTTGCTGATTACAAACAAGGGCCGCGTTCAACAAATCACTATTAACCGCGAAAGCAAACTGAACGCTCTTAATAAAGATACCCTGGCCGAACTGCATAGCGCTTTTACTGAAGCTTTCCAAAATCCGGAGGTAGGTGGTATCATCATTACCGGAGCCGGACCAAAAGCATTTGTTGCCGGGCTGATATCAGTGAGTTTGCAGCGCTGAATATTGAAGGAGGTGCACAGCTTTCGCGTACAGGCCACACCGAAGTATTTGATTTAATAGCCAATGGAAGCAAACCGGTAATAGCGGCAGTAAATGGCTTTGCTTTGGCGGTGGGCTCGAACTGGCCATGGCCTGCCACATCCGCATAGCATCTGACAATGCTAAAATGGGCCTGCCTGAAGTAACTTTAGGGCTGATCCCCGGTTATGGGGGTACACAGCGCCTTACCCAACTGGTTGGCAAAGGCAAAGCGATGGAAATGATCCTGACCGCCGATATGATCACCGCGGGCGATGCCCTGCAATATGGCCTGGTTACCCACGTAGTTAACCCCGAAGAACTATTAACTAAAGCCGAAGAAATCCTGAATAAAATATTATCCCGTGCCCCTTTAGCCCTTGCGGCAGCTATCCGCAGTATCAATGCCGCTTATACCGATGGTATTAATGGCTATGAAACTGAAATAACCGAGTTTGGCAAATGCTTCGGCACAAATGATTTTAAAGAAGGCGTAGCAGCCTTTATGGAAAAACGGAAGGCTGAGTTTAAAGGGGAATAACTTTGTTGTAAAAGCTAAAAGCTGAATGCAGAAAGTAAACTGTAAAAGACAAAAAGCGTAGGCTTGTGCGATTCCCTCCCCTGGGAGGGTGTAGGGAGGGGTTTCGTCGCCAAGTGTTGATTTTGCAAGGTGCCTAACCCCTCCCTGCCACCACGCAACGCCAACGCACCCCTCCCTCGGGAGGGGTGCGATTACTTTTTACCCCAGCCGTCTTTCAATGTAACGGTGCGGTTAAACACCAGTTTATCCTGAGTCGAGTTTTTATCTAAAGTAAAATAACCTTTTCGCATAAACTGAACCGGCTTGCCTAACTCGGTATTAACTAAATCTGGTTCAATGTATACGGTTGATAATACATGCAGGCTGTTAGGGTTGATATAATCTTTAAAGTCGCCATCCTCATTTGAAGGATCTTCAACCTGGAATAAACGGTCGTATAACCTCACCTCGGCAGTTTTGGCGTGTTCAACACTCACCCAGTGGATAGTGCCTTTTACATTAATGCCGCTGGTATCATGGCCTGATTTTGATTCGGGCAGGTAGCTGCAATGAATTTCGGTGATGTTACCATCAGCATCTTTAACAATGCTTTCGCCTTTAATGATATAAGCGTTTTTTAAGCGAACCATCAGCCCGATACCCAGGCGGAAGAATTTTTTAGGCGCAACCTCCATAAAATCCTCACGCTCTATCCACAACTCACGGCCGAAAGGGATATCCCTGCCGCCGTCACCGCCTTCAACTTCGGGGTTGTTTTCGCCGTGCATTATTTCGGTTTCGCCTTCGGGATAATTATCCAGGATCAGCTTAACCGGATCAAGCACAGCCATACGGCGCCACGCGGTTTTGTTCAGGTCCTCGCGGATACAGAACTCCAGCAAACCAACATCTATCATGTTTTCGCGTTTGGCAACGCCAATACGCTCGCAAAATTCACGTATTGAAGCAGGGGTATAACCACGGCGGCGTAAACCGCTGATGGTAGGCATACGCGGATCGTCCCAGCCATCAACGTAGTTTTCGTTAACCAGTTGCAGCAATTTGCGCTTGCTCATTACCGTATAGTTCAGGTTTAATCGGGCAAACTCGTATTGTTTTGACGGGAAAATATTCAGTTTTTCAATAAACCAATCGTACAATGGACGGTGAGGTACAAACTCCAACGTACAGATAGAGTGCGTGATCTCTTCTATAGCATCCGATTGCCCGTGAGCAAATCATACATGGGGTAAATACACCATTTATCGCCTGTACGATGGTGATGAGCGTGTTTAATACGGTACATCAACGGGTCGCGCAGGTGCATGTTGGGCGATGCCAGGTCAACCTTGGCACGCAGTACTTTCGCGCCGTCGGGTATTTGCCATCTTTCATATCGGCAAACAGCTGCAGGTTTTCCTCTACTGAGCGACTGCGGTATTGGTTTGGCGTGCCTGGTTCGGTAGGTGTACCTTTCTGAGCGGCTATTTCTTCGGCTGTGCTGTCATCAACATAGGCCAGGTTATTTTTGATCAGTTCAACGGCAAAGGCATACAGCTGATCGAAATAATCAGAAGCATAAAGCTCATTGGCCCAATCAAAGCCAAGCCATTTTACATCTTCCTTAATACTGTCAACATATTCAACATCCTCCTTAACGGGGTTGGTATCGTCAAAACGCAGGTTGGTAAGGCCATTGTATTTTTTTGCCAAACCAAAGTTAAGGCAAATTGACTTGGCATGACCAATATGCAGGTAACCATTAGGTTCGGGCGGGAAACGGGTAAGTACACGGTTGTCGTTTTTACCGGCAGCCAAATCTTCTTCAACAATTTCCTCTATAAAGTTCAGTGATCTTTCTTCGCTCATAAATTAGTATAGCAATATGGGCAAAAGTAACAAAATTTTAGGCGGCTGTGCGCATTATCATAGCATATTCGGTTGTGTATTATTAGCCAATCAAAACAGGAAGCCATGCCGGATTTATCGGTGCCCCACATGCCGTGTATCCAATGCAAGGAGATGGCCCTCCCAATCGGGTTTATAATATTGGGCGTTGCCTGCGGCCCGGGCTATCCGTTGCAAGTCCTCGCTTGGCCCCTACGCTCCCTCTCGTTCGCTGCGGGCTTTCCACTCCAATCCCTAACGCCGCCTGCGCACCCGGCCGGGAACAACAACAAACGGAGCCAACAATTAGTCCAATAATTACTTTTTAAAATATTTTAAAAAGATAGAATTTTAATATATACATCACACATAAATTATTAAATTACGCCCACCATTTAAACCAGCATGAAACTGGCGCGGGGCAACAAAAAACAAACAATTTAAACCCGGAACAGCTTCATCAACCAAACAACCAACCGATGAAAATTACATCATTTGAAGAGTACAAAAAAGTTTACCAGCAAAGTGTTGAGCAGCCCGAGCAGTTTTGGGCCGGCATTGCCGATAATTTTTTATGGCAAAAAAAGTGGGACACCGTACTGGACTGGAACTTTAAGGAGCCGAAGATCAAATGGTTCCAGGGTGCAAAACTCAATATTACCGAAAACTGTCTCGACCGTCACCTCGAAACTCTTGGCGATAAACCGGCCATCGTCTGGGAGCCTAACGACCCGGAAGAAGACCACCGGATATTAACATACCGCCAGTTACATGATAAGGTTTGCCAGTTTGCCAACGTGCTTAAAAACAACGGTGCAAAAAAAGGTGACCGTGTTTGTATCTATATGCCCATGATCCCCGAGCTGGCTATTGCTGTTTTGGCTTGCGCGCGCATCGGTGCCATCCATTCGGTAGTGTTTGGTGGTTTTTCTGCACAGTCCATTGCCGATAGGATCAATGATGCCGAGTGCAGCATCGTGATCACCTGCGATGGCGGCAAGCGCGGCAACAAGGAAATACCGCTTAAAACTGTGATTGATGATGCTTTGGTACAATGCCGTTCGGTTAAAAAAGTGATTGTGCTTACCCGCAGCCGCACGCCGGTATCCATGATCAAAGGCCGCGATGTTTGGTGGGAAGATGAGATCAAAAAGGTGGAAACACAAGGTAACCCAAGCTGCCCTGCGGAAGTGATGGATGCTGAAGATATGCTCTTCATCCTGTACACATCTGGCTCAACGGGTAAACCCAAAGGGGTGGTACATACCTGCGGCGGCTATATGGTTTATACAGGTTATACTTTTGCCAACGTATTCCAGTACAACCAGGGCGAGGTATATTTCTGTACTGCCGATATCGGCTGGATCACCGGTCACTCTTATATCGTATATGGCCCGCTTTCGCAGGGGGCTACCACGCTGATGTTCGAAGGGATCCCAACTTATCCTGATTGTGGCCGTTTCTGGGAGATTGTGGATAAATTCAAAGTAAACATATTATATACCGCGCCAACGGCCATCCGCTCGTTAATGAGCTTTGGTTTGGATAACGTAAATAACAAAGACCTGAGCTCGCTTAAAAAATTAGGCTCGGTAGGCGAACCTATCAATGAGGAAGCATGGCATTGGTTTGATGACAATATCGGCAAAAACCGCTGCCCGATTGTTGACACCTGGTGGCAAACCGAAAATGGCGGTATCATGATTTCTCCTATCGCCGGCATTACCCCTACCAAACCGGGTTATGCTACCTTGCCGTTACCCGGCGTACAACCCGTTTTGGTTGACGAAAACGGTAAAGTGATTGAAGGCAACGGTGTAAGCGGCAACCTGTGTATCAAATTTCCATGGCCGGGCATGCTGCGCACTACGTATGGTGATCATGAGCGCTGCCGCACCACTTACTTCGCCACTTACGAAAACATGTATTTCACCGGAGATGGCTGTCTGCGCGATGAGGATGGCTATTACCGCATTACCGGTCGCGTGGATGACGTATTGAACGTATCAGGTCACCGTATAGGCACTGCCGAAGTGGAGAATGCCATCAACATGCATAGCAGCGTAGTTGAATCGGCAGTGGTTGGTTATCCGCACGATATTAAAGGCCAGGGTGTTTATGCCTATGTGGTGAGCCCTGATAAGCATGGCGATGAGGACATTACCCGCAAGGATATCATCATGACGGTATCACGTATCATTGGCCCGATAGCCAAACCTGATAAGATCCAGTTTGTAACCGGCTTGCCAAAAACCCGTTCGGGCAAGATCATGCGCCGCATTTTGCGCAAGATAGCCGAGGGGGATACCTCAAACCTGGGCGATACCAGTACTTTGCTTGATCCGGCAGTAGTTGACGAGATCAAGGCAGGGCCTTATAATATTTAAGAAAAACTAATTCGCATTTTTGGTAAATGCGGCCCAAACATAAAACGGGATCCCGGCCATCAGCAGTAAAAAGCCGTAATATACAGCCTCCTGCCCGGCTCCCGCAATAGCCCAAAGCGCATAGGCAAAAGCCAGCATAGCCAGTGCTATAGCTCCGGCCCAGCCCCCTGCCTTTGGGCTTTTTCGTACCCGGATAACCAGGTAAGCCGCTGCCGATAACAAATAGGGGATCAAAACGCTCAACAGCGAAAGCAGCAGCAGGAATTTAAATTGTGTTACCAGGCCTTTGGTGTAATTCATGGTCATAAACAGCGATACCATAATACTGCTGATGATAATACCCATATAAGGTACACCCTTTTTATTAGTGCGGCTGAATATCGGCGGGAAAAGTTGATCTTTTGAAATGGCATAAGGCACTTGTCCTTGTAGCAATGTCCACCCGTTCAGTGAACCGAAAGCGGCGATGGCAATACCGGCGCTAACCCAGTAGCGGGCGCTGCTGCCGTAGATGACCACCGCGGTATCGGCATAAGGGGTAAGTGATTTTTGCAGCTGCGCCGCCGGGATAATGCCGATCACACTTACACTCCCCAGTATATAGATAAAGGTGGTAATAAGCAGTCCCAGCATAGTTGCCCTGGCCACTGTTTTTTCGGGATTGGCCACGCTGCCAGATGGTACGGTGGCGCTTTCAATACCAATAAACGCAAACATAGTCATGGTAGCGGTTGCCTGCAGGGCGCTGACTATGCCTGTCCCGCTGGCGTTAAAAGGTTTAAAGTTTACCGCCTTAATGAAAAACAAACCGCCGATAGCTACCAGCAGCAGTGGTAACACCTTTAAAATGGTGGTAACCAATTGCAGCTTGCCGCCGGTAACAACGCCCAACGTATTGATATAAGCTAATAACCAGATAGAACATAAACCGGTAATCACAGCAATAACACTGCTGCTTCCCAATATTGGAAAAAAGGTACTTAAGGCGCTCACAAACGAGATAGTTATAGCCGCGTTGGCACAGGCCACAGCAAGGTAATATCCCCAGGCCACTAAAAATCCAATGAAATCGCCCAGCCCGTCGCGGGTGTAGGCATACGGTCCGCCGGTAGCATGGGGCAGCAGCTTGCTCAGGTTGCTGAAAACCCGGGCTAAAAAGAACGAGCCTATTGCCGAAAACACCCAGCCCAGCAAACCAATACTCCCGAACGAAGCCATAGCCGCGGGCATCAGGAAAATACCTGCACCAATCATATTACCAATCACCAGCGAGGTGCTGGTCCACAGGCCTAATTTGTTTTTTTCGGGATGTGTTTCGGGCATGGATCTTTTGTTTTGTTGAAAAGATAGGACTTTTTGGGATAATATGATATCCTTAGAAGCTGTTTAAGAATGAAGAATATTAATTGCCGTTGGTTTTAACCAACGGATTAAGAGCCGAAAACTCCTGGCTTTAGCCTAATTATGCAAGCGGATTTGGGCTGAAGCCCTCTTGTTGTGAATGCTTTATTCCGTTGGTTAAAACCAACGGCAATGTAGTTTTATTTACCTGTAAACGATATTCGTCAAATTTAAACAGTTTCTTACATCCGGCCTATGTTATAATATTTAGCCTCTCTGCCAATAAAAATAAATCTTCCTAAACATTTACCTTCAAAATCGCTTTTATAGCAGGGCATTGCCGTTTAATACCAATCCTGCATTTAGATAACCTGTTCGTCTCAAATGAAAAGCAAAAAAACTATGACCGGCGTGATGCTGGTGCTGTGTGCGCTGTTGATTATCAGTTTTAAAAATATAGGCCATAACACTGTACCACCTACTAAGGATACTACCACCAATGGCGGCTTACTCCTGCCCGGCAAGTTTAAAGCGGTTGTGGTGGTGGATAGTTTGGAAGGTCGTGCACGTCACATCGCGGTGAATACCAATGGCGATGTTTATGTAAAACTCCGCTTCCCCGATTCTATCGGCGGCAACGTTGCCCTGCGTGATACTAACGGCGACGGCCGGGCAGACATCATTAAAAAGTTTGCCAATTACGAAGACAAAGGCCCCTATGGCACAGGCATGAGGGTACATAAGGGCTACCTGTACTTTAGCTCGGAAGCAAATGTTTATCGAACCAAATTAAATCCGCAAACATTGGTACCCGATGCCCCGCTCGAATTGATTTTGCATGATGCTACCGCCCCGCATGAACATGATGCTAAACCCCTGGCCTTTGATAATGCCGAACATATGTACGTGGCGTTCGGAGCACCCTCAAACGCCTGCCAGGAGCAAAACAGGGTGCCCGGTTCAAAAGGGATCAAGGGCTGCCCGCTGCTGAAACAATACGGGGGTATCTGGCAGTTTGATGAGGCCAAACCTAACCAGGTACAGGCTGATGGGATCCGCTATGCTACCGGCATGCGCAGCGTTGTTGCTATGGACTGGAATACTGCCGATAATTGCCTGTATGTGGTGGCCCACGGTCGCGACGACCTGCGCCTGCAGTTCCCTAAAATATTCAGCGCCTGGCAAAGCGCGGTGCTGCCCGCCGAAGAATTTATAAAAGTAAAAAAGGGCACTGATGTAGGCTGGCCCTACTACTATTATGATCCCATTAAAAAGAAAAAACTTCTGAACCCCGAATATGGCGGCGATGGCATAAAAGCCGGCAACGGTGCTAAATACACCCAGCCTATCATGGCTTTCCCGGCGCACTGGGCCCCCAACGACCTGTTTTTTTACACCGGCGATCAGTTCCCGGCAAGGTATAAAAACGGGGCTTTTATTGCCTTTCATGGTTCAACCAACAGGTCGCCTTACCCGCAGGCCGGCTTTTTTGTATGCTTTGTACCCTTTAAAAACGGCAAACCTTTTGGGCAATGGGAAATTTTTGCCGATGGTTTTACCGGCAAAAACACGGTGGTAAGCGTGAGTGACGCGGCTTACCGGCCAATGGGGCTGGCCATGGGGCCCGATGGTTCCTTATACATCAGCGAAACAGAGGAAGGAAAGATCTGGAAAATTTCCTACACGGGTAACAAAGCGGGGTTTGGCAAGGCCGAACTTGCCAAAATGGAGCTCCGTAAAAAACTACCGGGTTTCAGGTTGCCCGATGTCTTAAAGAGCGATCTGCAAACCGGCATGCTCAAAGGTGGCGCTAAAATTTACAATACCTATTGCGCCAACTGTCACCAAAAAAATGGCCGCGGCGATGGTAATATGATCCCGCCGCTTAGCGGATCGGAATGGGTAACCGGCGGTAAGTTTATGGAAAAAGACCTCGCTATAAGGGTACTGCTTAATGGCCTCGATGGCCCTATCAAGGTGAAAAACAGGCCTTACAACAGCGCCATGCCCAAGCACAATTTTTTAAGTGATGCTGATATCGCGGCGGTACTTACCTATATCCGCAATAATTTCGGCAATAACAGCAGCCTGGTTACCGCGGCTGAAGTAAAAAAGGTAAGGGCCGAACCGGGTAAATAGGATTAAGCCGGGAACCCATTTCCATTTTTTAATATTAAGCGGATATGCTATTTTTATGGCATGACCTTATCCTGCAAATCAATTGTTTTTTGGCTCTTTATTTTAGGCCCTTTAACCACCTGTGCTTTAGTACCGGCGGATACTTCCAGAAAAAAAATTTCTGTACCAATAACCGCACCTGGTTACCAGATCAGCGACTATGCATCCTATTTAAAAGAGGCTATCACCTGTTTCAGGCAAGACAGCATTGATAAAGGAATGATGCTGCTATCCAAAAGCATTAAAAACATCACTTTACAAAAAGATGTAACACGGATCATGCCCTATCAGGGCTATGAAGTTTTCAGCCTTGTTAATGATATTGCCGACAATAGCCATCTTTCGCCTGCGGAAAAACAACTGGGGAAAGATTTTTTTAAACTGGTATTCACATCACAGCCCGGCGATAAAAATGCCGATAAAATTTTAGACGGCTTTTTAAAAAATGCCCCTAATACCGTTTTTGCTAAACGATTAAAATTACTTACCGCGTCATTTAAAGGAAAATCGGCTGTGGGCACTGAATTGAACCGGTTGCTAAAAGACAGTCCGGAATTGATTTCGGCCAACACAATGAAAGCAGAAATGCTGTTTGATGAACATAAATACCGGGAATGTATAACGTATTGTGATCAAATATTGGCGGTATGGCCACAGTATGCCCATGCATACCAGATGCGGGCTAAGTGCTATTATAATCTTGATGAGCTTGACAAGGCGATAACTGATTACAACCAGGCCATTAAATTTTTTCCGGGCTATTTTGTACTTTATTATGACCGGGCCGACTGCCTGATCGACCTTGAAAAATATAAGGAAGCAGCAACTGATCTGCGATTGACGTTACAGTTAAAGCCCAATTATAGTTGGACTTACTACAACCTCACCAGGTGCTACAGAAATATGGATATGCCTGATAGCGCCCTTTATTTTATCAATCAGCATATCAACCAAAATGCCGACGATGGTGATGGTTATAACCTGAAAGGCGATATCTATTGCGACAGAAACGAATATGAAACAGCAATCAGTCTTTACACGCAGGCCATCAACCTGGAACCCGACCGACGGACTTTTTATGTTGATCGCGGCGACGCTTATTATTACGCAGATAAATTGGATGATGCCATAAAAGATCTCCAAAAAGCTATCAGCATTGATAAATCATATCCTTTTCCATACGACAGGATAGGTGATTGCTACTATCAGAAAAAGCAATATGAAACAGCCATAACTTATCATCAGAAAGCAGTAAAGGCCGACCCGACCTATAAATACGCCTATGTAGGGCTCAATTTAAGTTATACGCAATCGGGTAACTACCTGGAAGCTATTGATGCCGCCAAAAAAGCAATAGGTATTGACAGCACTTATGCCAATGCCCTGGGTAACCTGGGGTGGTCATGTTATTGCGCTGGTAAGTTTGATGACTGTATAAAATATTCTTACAAGGCGCTGAAATACCAGGATGACGCCACTTACGCCATGTTTAATATAGCGCTTGCCACACTTGCAAAAGGCGAAACAGGCAAAGCGAAACAATTATATATAGATTTTATAAAAACCTGTAAAGAAAAGAACTATGAGATAAGGGATGGTGCTACCGACGATTTACGGAACTGATCAGGAAAAAGGTTTATGTAGAAGAATCAAAATTTATAATTGAACATATTTTTGAGCAAAAAGTAGAGTGATCGGAAAAATATTTTTTCCTGAAAACGTGTTAAAATCACCAAACCCGCACATTTTTTAAACAATTAAAAACCTACTTTAGAGTTTTTGTACTTATAAACTATTACTGAAAGTATTAATGATAAACAATTTTCCGCTTAAAAAGCTTGTGCTGGTAGCCGGGCTTTGCTTACCTGTATTCACTTATGCGCAGGAAGCTCCAAAAACTAAACCTAACTGGCAAAACCTTGATCTTAAAACCGATTCTGTATTTGGGATCAGTACCGAAAAAGCATACAACGAACTGTTAAAAGGCAAAAAACACGTTACCGTGCTGGTAGCCGTAATTGATGGGGGTATTGATGTTGAGCACGAAGACCTTAAAAAGGTGATCTGGAACAATCCGAAAGAAACCGCCGCGAATAAAAAGGACGATGATAAAAACGGTTACGCCGATGATGTGCATGGCTGGGATTTTATAGGATCGGCCAAGGGAGATGTACATTATGATAACCTGGAGCTAACTCGCCTTGTACGGATCAACAACACCCGCTTTGCCAATGTTGACAGTACCAAGCTTACCGGGAAAGACCTTGCCGATTTTAAAGCATACAGCGCTATGAAAGCCGATATGGATAAGCAGGTTGCCAAAGCTCAACAAACCTATACGGTGATCAATAAATTCAATACCCTGCTTGATGGGGTACTGGCGAAGCTGGGCAACCAAAACCCAAGCCTTGATGATATCACCAAATTTGAGCCTAAAGATAATGGCGAGGCCTATGTTAAACGTGTACTGGTAAGCGCCCTGCCTTCGTTTAAAAATGTAGCCGAGTTCAGAGAGAAAGAGGTAAACGGCGGCTTAACCCACTTTAAAGAGCAGTTGGATTACCACCTCAACCTTAATTTCAATTCGAGGGATACCGTGGGCGATAATTATAACAATGCTAATGAGCGTTTTTATGGCAATAATGACGTAACCGGCCCGGATGCTGATCATGGCACCCACGTTGCCGGGATCATTGGCGCGATACGGGATAACAATCTTGGTGTTATGGGTGTGGCCAATGATGTAGCTATCATGTCGGTACGTACAGTACCTACCGGCGATGAACGCGATAAGGATGTAGCAAACGCCATTCGTTATGCTGCGGCTAACGGCGCTAAGGTGATCAACATGAGCTTCGGCAAAAGTTACTCGTACAATAAAAAAGCAGTTGATGATGCGGTAAAATTTGCGTTAAACAAGGATGTGTTGCTGGTACATGCTGCGGGTAATGACAACAATAACACCGAAGTTGAACTGAACGTCCCTAACCGTATTTATGAAGATAAAAGCGGCGTAGCCGGTGCCTGGATAGAAGTTGGCGCGTCGGGCCCTAAAGACGATGAAACGCTGAAAGCATCTTTCTCCAATTATGGCAAAACCAGTGTTGATGTGTTTGCACCGGGTGTGGCCATCAATTCAACCACACCAAAATCAGCCTATGCCGAGCATGATGGTACCAGTATGGCGGCACCGGTTGTAACCGGCCTGGCGGCACTCATCCGTTCATATTATCCAAAATTAACGGCTGTACAGGTTAAGGAGATCATCATGAAATCGGTAGTGAAAATATCACATAATGTAGAGATTAAAGATGGGGAGACAAAAAAAGAAGTTCCGTTTACCGATCTTTGTGTAACCGGCGGCGTGGTTAATGCTTATAACGCGCTTCAGCTGGCTGCCACTTATTAAGATCAAACCATTTTATGAAAAATATCCTCCGCCTGATTCCGGTTTACACGTTTTTACTGGGCATATTTTTAGGTTTTACCACCTCTGCCCAAACAGTTGTAACCAAGGTATCAGGTGGTTGGATAAAAGGTATCGAAGAAGGGCCAACCCTGGTGTTTAAAGGCATCCCGTATGCTAAACCACCGGTTGGCCCTCTGCGTTTTATGCCTCCCCAGCCTATGACTTCATGGAAAGATACGCTTTCATGCGAAAAATTTGGAAGCCCGGCATCGCAGGGTGGCGGCACAGGCGGACTAAAAGGCAGCGAAGATTGTCTCACATTGAACGTTTATACACCAACAACAGCAAGGGATGCTAAGCTTCCGGTGCTGGTATGGGTACATGGCGGCTCGCTTACAGGCGGCTCGGGTATGGGGATGAACGGCCACGCTTTTGCCGACGATGACAGCGTTGTTACCGTTACCATTAATTATCGCCTTGGTGTTTTCGGCTTTATGTATTTGGGCGATGTAAACAAAGCTTATCAATCATCCGGAAATAATGGCCTGCTCGATCTGATCATGGCGCTGAAATGGATCAGGCAAAATATTGCGGCTATGGGCGGCGATGCTTCGAAGGTTACCGTCATGGGCGAATCGGCGGGGGCTAAACTCACCAGTGCCCTGTTGGCAACGCCGCAATCCAAAGGCTATTTCAACCAGCAGATTTTAGAAAGCGGCGCCGTGCAATGCATCCGGGATTCTGTTACCGCTAAAGGCATCAGGCAGCGGTTAATGACCGAGCTGGGTGTTAGCAAACCTGCCGACCTTGTCAAAATCTCCGCCGAAAAACTTATTGCAGCACAGGCAAAGATCAGCAATGGGGCACAGGGCACCAACTATTTTGGCCCGGTGATAGATGGCGCGGTGATTTCGCAGGATCCATATCAATATATCCTCAAAAACAGAAATGATAAAGTACGCTTCCTGATCGGTACCAATAAGTTTGAAAGTAAAATGTTTATGAATTTTGATAAACGCCTCAACCACCCCGACAGCACGGTGCTATATGGTTGGTTTGGTGATAATTACCGTTATATTTTATCAAACTTTGAAAGCGAGGCTAAAAATGGCAATGCAGATAGCGCTGCCATAAAAGTACTTACCCAATACATGTACCAGATGCACAGCTACCGGCTGGCTAACACATTAGCGCAGGCAGGCAGCCACGTTTGGATGTACCGTTTTGATTACAAGCGCGATGGTACCGGTGCAACCCATGCCGATGAATTAGGCTATGTTTGGTTTTTACCCAAACAAAACAATTTTAACGATACAGAACTAAAACTGGCTAACCAAATACACCAAACCTGGATAAACTTTATAAAAGGCAAAGCCCCGGGCCAGGTTAATGATAAGCAATGGCCTCATTTTGTAGCCGGCGAAAATAATATCATGGTTTTTGATACCGTTTCGGGACCAACGCAGCTTAACGATATTTACAACGACAGGGCCCATCCTTCTTCCTGCTTTGTACTGAAATAATTGTCTTGACTGTTCATAGTTTATTAAGTCCAGGTAATTGAAAAACGTGCAGGTTACGCTAAACCTACACGTTTAACAAATGAAACGGCATACAAGCATTATAATCCGGGCGGTGTGTGTTTATTCGAGCAGCTGGCATTTGTAGCCATAATCTTTAAGGATGCCCACGACCGATTGCGGTGAAACATCCGGGCCCTCTATCCTCAATACTTTATCACAATCTTCCAGGTCAAAATTTACACTGCTATTGGTAATGCGTTTTTGAAGCAGGCCCACCAATTTTGCTGCCTGCGCCGGATCCTCAACATTTGTTTTAAAAACCTCGACCATTGAATTAATAGCTGTTCCCATTGCTGCGGTTGATTAATGTTATACATTGAGAAGAAATACCTGCACCTGCTCCGGGTTAAAACCGGTAGCTGATCCCTGATTCGACGGTAAAGCCGGTCTTTTTTAACTCGGCCAGGTGAACGCGTTTGTTCAGGTCGTTAAATGGAGCCCAGTTAACTTTTTGATCTTTGTTGTACAAGTCAAGCTGTTGCACAAAATTGTAACCACCGCTTATTTGTACCGAAAAGTTTTTAGCCAGCTGGTAATTATAAAAAAGCGTGTTTTTATACTGCTGTACCTGTAAATAATTTGACCCTGTTTTTTTTGACAACCGGTATGAGCCCCCGCCAATGCCAAAGTCGCTGCTGAAACCAATGATACTTTTATCATTGAGCTGGTACTTTAATTTTTCGGAAACGGGCAGGGTGCCGCTAAGGCTTAGTTTTTCGCTGATCTGCCATTCTATCCCGATAACCGGCAGCAGTATCGTACCAAAAAACTGCCGTGAATAACCCGCACCAACAGCGTAGGAAAAGGTTTTAGACTTACGGATCTTGAGCATGACAAAGCCTGAATATAGCATGTCTTCGCCCGAAACATCTTTCAGGTCGGATGATAAGGTAGGGATTGCTGATACCAGCAGCGCGTACTTTGCAGAAAACGATTTTTGAAAAGTGATGGGTACCGAAATAGAATAAAAATCAGTACCGCCGAATGATTTTCCTGTTCCGGATAAGGAAAGCCCGCTGTAACTAACGCCGGCAAGTAAAAAATCAAGCTTTCCGTCCCTGAAATTATTTATCAGCGGTACGTTGACCGAAGCATTCACTTGCCTGATGTTCATGTTTTTATTTTTAACGGTAAACGGCGAGTAGGAGTAACCGGCATCAAATGATCCGATTTTGGGTTTAAATACTGAATCGGCATTGGTTGCCGTTTTTTGCTGGGCGCCTGCAGTAAATTTAAACGAAATTAAAAAGATAACAAGATAGATCAGGAATGTTGCTTTCATAGCATTTGTGTTGTTAAGACGATTATTAAAATTTGTCTCTTAAACACGGCTGAAGCATTTTACCCTCATTGCTGTTGATGATATTTTTTTAAAAGTGGATTTGGATGGGTGGGGGTGGGATAGTTCGGGCTATTTTTTATTAATAAACGGATATCTTTCGGCCAGGGATATGGTTAAGCAATTGAAGCCCAGTTACGGAAAACGTTAAAGCACCACAACCTGTCAGCATAAGAAGAGATCAGTGCGAAAAATTGATTATTAGTTGTATTAGTTTATTACGGTCTTTTGCGCTCATAGCGGGATATACTGGTAAATAAACAAGATTGTCTAATGCTAATTCTTCGGGTTTGGGAACGCCGCCCGCCCCGCTCAACTTGATTAAGCTTGATGCTTTTTGCGAAGCATCAAAACCGTTATTACGCAAGTGTTTGATCAGTGCATCCGGATTATGGGTTTCAACAGGCATCACCCAGTAAGAATGCCTCTTGTTCTCAAAACCAATTTTATAATTATCAGGGATCTTTGATAAAATATCTTTGGCTAATTGGATCCTTTTAATAACACTATTTTGATCAAAGTTAGCAAGCTTTTTTCGGAGCAGCCTTTGATTTGGTGTGGAAGGCTGATGCCGGATCTGTCTAAAAATATCGTTGCCGGGGAAGCCCTTTGTAAAGCCACCTAATACCTGTTCAAAGTCTTTCCCCAAAGCCATTACTAAATTATAAAACCCGGTATAAATACTTTTATTGGTGAGCAGCTTTACAAACAGCACTTTAAAAAGCTTTTTAAAATAGCCTGCAGTACTTTGTTGATGGTAGCGCCTATTTTGTGCAACAACCTCAGCGTACAAAGCCGGATCTTTTATTTTGATCATCGCCCCGCTAATAGCTGTATTGGTTTTAATAAAGCCAAAGCTAAACATCACTACGTCCGATGCGGGATTCCCGCTATATAAATTACCGGCATATGCTTGTGCGCAATCCTCAAATATAATGAGGTTATGCTTTTTTGCTATGGCAACTATCGCTTCAATTTCCATGATACCGCCAAAAAGGTGAGTGATCAATATAGCTTTGGTTGCAGGTGTAATTGCTGCTTCCACCTGGGCCGGGGACATATTTAAGGTATACTTATTAACCGGGATAGGAACAAGCGTTAATTCGTGCCAGTTAATTATGGCAAACATATCCGGGATATTGATATCGGTAACAATCATCTCGAAGCCCGGCGGAAAATTCAAAGCATTTAATACCAGATCGATTCCAGTTCTCACCGAGAGGCAAACCATTTCGTTAGCGCATTGATCAACATCCGGCCCTGGTGAGCGAAAGCGATCAGTAAGGCAATAATAAGCGCCTTCAACCAAATTCTTATAGCTGATATATAATTTACCTCTGGGTATCATGTTACATTTATATAAGCGGCTATAATTATAATTGAAAGTAATGATATATTAGCGTATTGCCAAGACCATCCATGCGCCTGAAACAAAAGCTACCTGTAACCTATCTGCTATTTACTTTTAACGGCCGCTTATCAAAAGGGGCTTTTTGGCTGGCTTCCCTGTTTTACTGGTGCACTTTTTACGTGTTGTACAACTTTTTATTGTTTGCTGGCGAAGGTGCTACGTTTATCCTATATCCTTTATTATTCTGGATCATTATAGCTACTTCTATTAAGCGCCTGCATGATCAGGGCTATTCAGGCTATTGGCTGTTTACTGTTTTAATACCCGTGCTTGGGCCGTTATGGTTATTCTGGCGGTTAGGTTTAAAAAAAGGGGATTATACGACAAACCAATATGGTTCGGTACCCGGGTCGGCGCCCGATTATTTGAAAAATGATGAAGGTAAAGAGATCCCCCATCTTAAAACCGATGAGCGTATTATTGACGATGTAACCCGGCTGAACCCCGTATTGGTTAGTAAAATTGCGCGTCCAACTTCGGTCGAAGAAATCTGCGAAATTGTTAAAAACGCTACCGGTGCTATCTCCGTAGGCGGTGGCCGTTTCAGCATGGGTGGACAAACAGCAAGCCCGCATAGTCTGCATATTGATATGCGCGGAATGAACAAAGTACTGGAGTTTTCAGCAGCAGATAAACTCATCAAAGTACAGACGGGTATCCGCTGGTGCGATATTCAGCAATATATTGATGAGTATGACCTGAGCATCAAGGTCATGCAAACCTATGCCAATTTCACGGTAGGTGGCGCATTGAGTGTTAATGCCCATGGGCGATATATGGGCATGGGGCCGGTTGTTTTATCAGTACGGTCAATTGATGTTGTGTTAGCCGATGGCTCGTTAGTGCATGCTACTAAAACAGCAAACCCGGAAGTATTCTTTGGCGCAATTGGCGGTTATAATGGCATTGGCGTTATCGTTCAGGCTGAACTCGAGTTAGCCGATAACCTGGCCATTAAACGAATTGATAAAAAAATGAAAGTTGAAGAATATAAAAATTACTTCTTCAAAACCATACGCGATAATTCACAGGTAGTTTTCCATAACGGCGATATCTACCCGCCAAAATACACGCGTTTAAGAGCTGTAAGCTGGATAGAAACCACCGAAAAGCCGACAGTTAAAACCCGGCTGATGCCACTGAAAGAATCTTATCCGCTGGAGCGGTATTTCCTGTGGGCGTTTACAGAAAGACCATTAGGCAAGCCTTACCGGGAGTTTATAATTGACCCTTTACTGTTTAGGGGCAAAAAGATCCACTGGCGCAACTACGAAGCCGGTTATGATGTTGCCGAACTGGAGCCCAAATCACGAATCAACAGCACTTATGTATTATTGGAATATTTTGTTCCTGTTCAGCGCTTTGAGGAATTTGAACAAGCCATGGCCGAAATATTTATCCGTTTTAATGTTAACGTGCTTAATGTATCCATCAGACATGCCAAAGCCGATCCGGGCACTTACCTGGCATGGGCACGGGAAGAGGTATTTGCTTTTGTGGTTTATTACAAGCAACGCACAGATCCGGCATCTAAACATGCTGTTGCTGTATGGACCCGTGAGCTGGCTGACGCCGTAATTACTGTAAACGGTGCTTATTATTTACCTTATCAGGTACATCCAACCGCGGCACAGTTTCATAAAGCATATCCTAACGCGCAAAAGTTATTCGACTTGAAAACCAAGCTTGATCCTGACTATAAATTCAGGAACATTTTTTGGGACACCTATTATCAACCATTAAAACCAAAAAGCAATGGCTAATACATCCGAATTTAAAGCAGTATTTAACGATACCAAATGGAGCGACGATTTTTACCGCTTTTTGCAGGTGATATTTCATTTGTACCCCGAGGATAAATTCCATCAATTAATAAAAGAAGAAACTGCCCTCGGCAAAACCGATGAGGAGATCTATAAATCAGTTCAAGGCAAATTGAAAGGTATTAAGCCATTCTTATCAGAACTGACTTATGCCTTGCCAGCGCTTAAAAAGCAAAAAAAAGAAATAGTCAGGCAAACACTGGGGCTATTGGGCGATGTTAAACAGATCTCCGGTTATGCCGAGATCGGTTCTACTGGTCGTTATATTAGCCAGCTAAGAAAAGAAATCAAGGTCACCGGCCCAATATATCTTATTAATGATCTCGCGCCAACCAATTCGCCGGGAGACATTATGGAGCGGGGGCAGCTGGGCAAGTTGGGCAATTTTGTGGATATTAATGGCTATAACCCTATCAGTAGTTTAACTATTCCTGATGCAAGCCTGGACGTGGTTACGTGCTATATTGGTTTACACCATTGCCCGGTAGCAAAGCTGAATGGGTTTGTGGAATCGATAAACCGAATCCTACGGCCCGGCGGCTCGTTTGTTATCCGCGATCATAATGTTAAAACGCCAGAAATGGCCACCTTTGTTTCTTTGGTGCATACGGTATTTAATGTGGGATTGAACGAAACCTGGGAGTTTGAAGCCAGAGATTTTAAAAACTTCAAGTCCGCAGATGAATGGGCAGCCATTATTGAGCAGGCGGGATTTAAAGATGCCGGTAAACGAATACTACAAGATAAAGATCCATCCGATAACACCTTAATGTTGTTTACCAAAATATAGGCATGAAAAGGTTAAGGATACTGACATTAATTGCGCTGCTACTGGCTATCATAACTTTTGTTGTTAAAAACAGGAAGCCATCCACCGTGCCTGCCGGGAAGGGTTTGTTAGTGGATAAAGCCTGGCTATCAATCAATAAGCACCCGCTAACGCCTCAGGCAGTCGTACGTCCGCCTGATCAAACTTTTCTGACCTACCCCGAATGGTTCCTGGTGTTTAGTCCGGCTGAGCAGGCAGATTACTTTAAAACCCATACTTCAACCACCTTTCCATACCTGAAACATGTTGACCAGATGTGGGGTGGTTACGGTGTAATGTACGATCAGATTAAAGGAAATTTTCCATTCAATACCGGTTATCATGTGATGATATGGGTAATAGCCGGCAGCACAACCGTTGAGTACGGTATCAAATCATTTTACGAGACCATTATTGGCCGTGTGACCGATACCGGCCCCAATGAAGAAATGACCGCCGAAGATACGTTTAACGCTGATTATGAATACAGTTATGTGAAATTTATTGAGGTGCTGCCATGGTACGAGTATGATTTTAACCATCAGCTCAAAATGTTGTGGAGTAGTACCTCTTTCTCCGGTCCGCATTTGCTGCGTAAACTGGAGAGGCGCTATTATCTAACCACTGAACTATTGATTAAAAGCGGCTATGGCTGGCTGATCGGCCTCGGCACCAAATCGGCTTATGAAACAGCCTCGTTGCAAACAGCAGTAGTGATGGATAGGCTACCCACAGGGTTGGATACAACCGGATTTATGCATAATATAAAAGTATTGCCAAACGGTATGGTGCTGGCTAATTTACCCCGTTATGCTGAATTTAATACAGCGGTTAGTAAGCTGGCAAAAAATGGTGTTGGTTTTACTGAGATTGCCGGAAATAACAGTGCTATTATGCTTACTGTTTTAACCGAAAAGTCTTTAAATATAACCGCTAATTACAAAATACTATTTACTCAGCCAATCTTTACCAAGCCGGGCTTAACTAGGGTTGCTATAGTGACAACGGTGGGAAACCTTAGCTCGCTTGTAAGAACACTTAAACTAAAAGGAGTGACGATAGAGCATATTTATGATTATTAATTAATTCTTTCTACAACTTATGAAAGTTAACCTACTTATCATATTAATAGTATTTAGCCTCGAAAGTTGTTTAGGCCGAACAGATAAAAAGCTAATCAGTAACTGGAATACGCATCCAATTCCTACTAATCCGGACAGCCTCAGAAAATATGGTTTCTCTTTTCACGAATGGGCTGTCTATAAGAAAAACGATTCTGTTTTTGTGGTAGATAAGAAAGAACTTCCATCTCCTCAATTACCTTTTCAAATTAAAGTTAAAAAAGCTGATAGTCGTGACTTTGGGGGAAGGGCCTCAATCTTGAAGGTAGAAGATGGTTATTTAGTAGGTTTTTACAGAGGTGAATGGGGTGGTGCTCTATACTGGGTTTCAAGTGATGGTAAGAATTATTATAAAATATCAAATCATGAGATAGTGCAGTTTATTAATAGAGGAGGCAAACAATACGCCATTGAAGGGCTTGCACACTTAGGAACCTCGGAAGGAAGCATTATTGAAATCTATAAACCAAATGATAAGTGGGCTGTAAGAGAACACTTAAAATTACCAACAGCACCAGAAGCTATCGCATTAGATCATCAAGATAACTTTATCATTATTACTTCTAAAAGTTTGTTAAAAGTAGGTCGAAATGCACAAATATCTTTTTTAGTAGATAAAGGATTATGGTACGCGGCTCTTTATCCCAATTCAATGGTTATCAGAAATAATATTATTTACGCAGGCATGCGCGCGGGAGTTTATCATTACGATCTGGGTACAGGGAAGGATTCCTGGTTGTTGCCATATTAGTATTAGCGATTCCAAGCTTGACAAAATTGAAAAGATCAAACATAACTCCGCTCAAAGCCCTTGCCATATTGGCCATCTGTTTAGGCCTGGCGATAATTTACTTAACCGGTGGGTTTGGACTGGGAATAGGGATATTGATGATGATAAGTTCAATATTACTTTATCTCATTAATTATTTTGCTTCCAAGACTAAACATTTTAAACTAATACAGATGGGAGTATCGGCAGTATATATTTTTACTGTTTCTTATTGTGCTTTGAAATGGCAGGAACATACAACTTTTATCTTCTCTAAAGCATCCAGGGGCGCAGCAGGGATAGTTTTCGGAATTCAAGGTTACCCTGCGCTGCCTCCAGCTTTTCTTTGGACTAAAACTGTTACCATCCCGGATAGCGGTATTGTCATCACGTCTACAAAAGGGGAAGAGATGCCAACCTGGCAACGATACCGGTACTCCGATAGATCTGCAGTTGAAACGAACGACATTGAATGGAACCCAAACTTTCAATATCCCTGCATTAAAAGCAAGGGAATAGTAAAGGCATGGTTATTTAGCAAAAGAGGGCAATCCGATTCATTAGCGCAAAAGCGTATAGTAGAAATTGTGAACAAAATTGATGCAGGCAAATTGAAAACCCTTTATACGTCTCCAGGAGTGTCAATTGTAATGGCTAATGAGGGAGCCTATCTAACTCTTCAAGGTGCCGGACTTGCTTACCGGCCCGATGCTGTCAGCACATTACCAATTAATACAATTTACCTCGCACAGAATAAATTTACAACAATACCCCCACAGCTTTATAAAATTAAATCACTTCATAATGTTTATTTGGGTGCAAACCCCATAAAGTCACTTCCTAATGATTTGTATAAAATGCGAGGGCTAAAAAGCCTGCTGGTAGGAAAAACGGAAATCCGCGAAATTAAAACTGATCTTTCAAACCTTGATAGTTTAGAGTATCTTGATATTTCTGGCAATAAATTGTTAATGTTTCCTGAAAAAATCAAGACTATTCCCCACCTAAAATGGCTTTCAATTGAAGAGAATGAGTTTAAAGATTTGGGCTTCGTAGATAATAAATTAAGTGGGCTTCAAACATTACAGGTCTATAGCAATAAGATTAAACGCATACCTGATAATATTCGCTATCTGTCAAATCTTAGAGAATTACTAATTTTTGATAACCAAATAGATAGTATCCCTAACTGTATAGGTTCGTTGGTTAATCTCGAAAAACTTGAAATTTGGAATAACCCACTTCGTTATATTTCTCCTGAAATCAAAAAATTAACAAAATTAAAAGAGGTAAGGTTGGATGACAATTACTTATCAAAAGAAGACAAGACACAGTTAAAGCAGTGGTTGCCGCATTGTGATATTCACTTTCAACCCAGATAAATAATTAATATGCTGGTGCTGTGTCGACAGTATCAATAGGATCAGCCGATAGTTAATTCATTAACAAAACGGATGACAAGATACTTTCCGCTGGGACAACAACGTTTTGGCCAAAAACCTTACAAGTCTATTTTTCACGCAGATTGGGATTGGAACATATCAATAAAACTTACGGAAAGTGTTGTGCCGGTGTAGTACCCATAAAAAACAGGCTTTTAGAAATTAATCTAAAAGCCTGGTAATCGATATGTGGAGAATATCAGAGTGTTCAAAACCTCTAAAACAACAGCCAAACGCCGTTTTGAGGCTTTTACGAAAAAAACCGGTTACTTTTGCCGCCCGTTTTAAATTACTGCCCTGATGGTTTTAACCGGATTACCACGCTCAAGGGCGTTATGCTCCTGCCATTGGCTTTGCTGTTGCTCTATCAATTTTTCTGTTTGCCAGATCAGTATTTTGGCTTCCAGCCGGGCTAAACAAAGCTTTTTGTTTTCGATCTGCGACCGGCTATCCATTGCCATAACTTGCAGTCCCGATGGTAAATGTGTCCCCCGAACCGCGGTTTCCACTTTGTTTACATTTTGACCGCCAGGCCCCGACGAACGGCAGGTTTCCAGCTTTACATTTTTAGGGTTCCATTGCATCAGTTCTTTTACGTCAAAAACAGATACGCCCACAAACCAGTTTTTACGTTTATGATATTTTCGATACGGACTTTGCGCTATCCATTGTATTGTACCGGTCCATTCTTTTACAAAGGCATCCAGGTTATTACCTGTAGCCATCATCGTAGCGGATAGTAAAGTGCCGTTTAACCCGCCGGCTTTGTTTTCCAGTACTTCAAGCTGAATGCCTTGCTGTTTGGCTTGCTTCAACATCAGGTTTTGTACGCGGGCTACAACCCGGCAGCATTCTGCCGGGCCTTTGCCTGAAGTGATTTGTATCATCATCTTTTTCATCACTACTCCTTATTCATCCGAACGATACGTGGATAAAACTTGCCCTGGATATCAACCAGGTCGCTTTGCACCGCCATTACGGCCTCGATATCCTTATAAGCTAAGGGGTTCTCTTCAACGGTACCGCCAATTAAGGTTACACCTGCATTGGTCAGCAACTTTTTCATGGCCGAAACCGTCATGCTGTCCTTAGCCTTTTGCCTGCTCATGGCCCGGCCGGCACCGTGCGATGCAGAATATAAAGCATCATTTGCACCTTTGCCCGATACCAGGTAAGCCGGCGTGGTCATGCTGCCAGGGATAATGCCCAGCTCGCCTTGATGCGCCGGTGTCGCTCCTTTGCGATGGATAATAACCTCCCGGCCGTCAGCCAATTGTTCTTTCCAGGCAAAATTGTGGTGGTTTTCCACCACGTGCAAAGCTTTCAAGCCTAAAGCCTTTAACAGGTTGGCGTGTATGCGCTCGTGACAAGCTTTGGCATAATCTCCGGCCAGGGTCATGGTTAACCAATATTCCTGGCCCGCCTCACTGTTCATATCCAACCAGGCCAGTTGCTGTGCGTGGCGCGGAAGTTTGCAGGTATTCATGGCTATCTGCGTGTACTGCCTCGCTATTGCCGAACCTAAACCCCGGCTGCCCGAATGTGTTAACAAGGCCGTATACTTTTTGGCGGGTAAACCTAAAGCGTTATCAGCCAAAAGTTCGATCTCGCCAAACTCCACAAAGTGGTTTCCGTTGCCCGAGGTGCCTAATTGCCGTACCGCCTTACTCCGCAGTGGTTTTAAAAATGGAATCTCATTAAATACCCTGCTATCCAGCACTTCATGCTCCTGCCTTACATCCAGGCCTCCTTCCATACCAAAATGAGTATGATTTTTTAAGGCTTGTTTAATTTGATATTCGAATCGTTTTAGAAAACCATCGCCCTCATCGATAATTGACAGCGCCATGCGACAGCCAATATCCATACCTACAGCATAGGGAATTACCGCGTTGTTTGCAGCGAGTACGCCACCAATAGGCAAACCAAAACCCATGTGCGCGTCAGGCATTAATGCACCTTGAACGCTTACAGGCAGCATATTAGCCAGCTCCATTTGTTTTTTGGCCGATTGCTCAATGCCCTTGCCACCGTAAGTTTTGCAGTATACCGGTTCATTACGCAGTGCAAACGTTTTAAAGGATGGTGTGTCCGTTTTGCCAATTACCTTTTCGGCTATCTTGCTTGTTAACTCATCATCCAGAAATGCTTCCGGATCGTTCTTAATATTCACCAACAGGTCCAGTAGCTGCTGCTTACTATGGTGCTTGAAATTTTTAGAGGTTATACCAATAACCAGGCTTCGCAGCTGATCATTATGATAACCTATTTTACTTAAATCTTTTGTTCTTAAATTGCCCATGTGGGTTATGTTTCTAATTCCAGGTAAGCTTCTTTACAGGCATACCTTGGTGTGTTTTTAAATTTGTTAATGTATTTTGGCCGGTCGTTAAACTCATCTTTCCAGCGATAGCTCCGGCCACGGGTTAACAGGTTGATGCGCGGCCACAAGTGGTTGTTATCAATGTGTTCGTCTATCCACGCTAATTCCCTTTCAATATCCGCATCGATCATTTTAGTATGTGTTACCATATGCGGCGCTACCTTTAGCACATATCGCCAGGGCTCGGCAAACACGTATTTCACCTCGGTACGGTAGGTTTTAACATCAAAAGTTTCAACACGGGTAAAGCAAGTCTTTTCCTGTTCGGTTAAATTGATCCTGTTGATATCCCAGCTATGCTGCGACAGCTCACGCAGCATTTGCGGTTTTGCCTGGTACACATAACGTTGTTTGCGACGTTTTTTCCGTTTGAAGGATTTGTCCTGATGATATTCAACCGTGTTAATTTTCATCAGCAGAGCTTCATAAAAGTCCTTCCCCGGGTTACGCTTCTGGTCATCCCGCAACACAAAAAAACGTTTCCAGCCACGTTGATACGGGTGTTCAAGCGCAACCATCGGCAAAAGCCTTCTTTGCCCCCTTAGTTCATCGCGCCGTTTGTCCAACTGTATTAGTTGTTTATCCCGACCGGTTTTAACGAGCCGCCTTTTGCGCCGTGCCGATTTGATACAGCGCGGCCATTCATGTGTGTTCATCACACTTTCATTTAATTTTCCTGAATTTGATTTTTGATCTCAGTTCGTCCTTGAGTAAGGATATACCCTTGTTAGAGCGCTCAAAAAATCCTGTGAATTTGGTGGCAGGCAAAATAATGCACAGGTTACTGACGCAACCGTTTAATTATTTAATAAAATACAGGGTTTGCCTGCCTGATCAGGCAATGAGCGAAAGGGGCGATATGTAGATTTGCTCTGTCATGATTCCTTGATATTTAAAAGATTAACAAATCAGGAATTGGATGCAAAGATAGAATTTAATTCGAAATATCAAGAAGCGGCTATTTAGTTTGCAGGTTTGGGCCGCAACGTAGCTACAATTTCCATCGCCGGCGCTTGTTGCTTATGATTTAAACTGCGCTTACCTATTACCATAGAATTGTAAAGCATACCTGACGAATTATCAACTTTCGCTTTACGTCCAGGATTGCGCGGCGCCGGGCCGTGGTCAATACTGTAAACGAGTAATAATTGTAGTGTGGATATTAAGCGGATCATCGGGTTGGTAGGGATTATGCTTGTTATAGTCTGCACCCTGTTTAGAGCTGTTGTTAATGGGAATATTGATAGTGCAGGTAATCAACATCAATAAAACCGGCATCTTGCAGGTCGTTAAAACTGTAGATGGCCAGCCTGTCGCCCCTGTATGATCCCCATCTTAACTGATAGGTTTCACCAATGGGTTTAAAATGCCTGCCATCCGTGCTGTACGTAAAATTACTTTTGCCATCCAGGCCCCACGCTGTGCGTAACCAAATGCTATTGCTCTTGATGATGGGGCCGTCGGTTACGGCATTTTCAGTAAAAAACTGCAACTGTTTACCGCTGCTGGTTTGCACTATACCGGCCGCCGCATAATGGGGTGCTCCAAAGTGCGATAGCCCGGCGCGCTGGCCGTTAGCCATACCGCTCAGGTCAATTTTAACGGTGGCCTCGTTGGCGTTGGTGCGGTAGCAGCGCTGGGTTATGGTGTTGCCGGCATATAACAAATAGTTTTTGAGCGGTTTGAAGGCGTGCAGCCTGAGCCAGCCTCTTCGCTGAGTTAAGGACCATTTGCCGGCGCGGGGCTGGTAGTTCCATTCCCACTGGGGGCCAGGCGTGTTGCCGTTAAACTCATCCGAACTTTGCGGAACAACCCGACCGGTGCCGGTTACGGGCATAGGGGCCTGCCACACCATTTCGCCAAGGCCCGCTGCATTAGGCCGGCCAATGATAGGCCAGCCATTAGTCCAGGTTACAGGTAACAGGCTCAATATCCGGCCCGACCAATCGCCCGAGCCATGGTGGGTCAAAAAGTACCACTTATCGTCAGCAGCCTGTACTAATCCGCCCTGGTTGGGTTCGTTAAATTGCGGCTGACCTTCGTTCAATTGCTGTGGGCCTTCGTAAGGGCCCCGGATGTTTTTGGCCCGCTCCATCATGAGCACCCTTACGTTGTTGCGCACCTCGCTAAACAGGTGGTAATAATAGCCATTAATTTTGTACAGCTTGTTTGCCTCGCTGCCCTGCGATTGGTAGATCACCTTGTCGCTTTCCCGGTTAATCACCGAGCCATCGGCCGACATTTTAAACAGGTGGATTTTATAGTTGTCGGCAAACCTGGTGCCTATCAGGTAGCCCTGGCCGTCATCATCCCAAAACGGGCAGCAGTCGTCCCAGCCTTTTTCGCTCAGTACATGTTTTAAAGGTGCCCAGGGGCCTTCGGGCCGTGTAGCCGAACTCATAAAATAACCCTCATCCGGATCTCCGAAGTAGATCCAGAAACGGTTGTTGTGATAGCGTATGGCCCCCGCCCAGATCCCACGGCCATAACGGTCCATCCTGGTGTAATTCATAGCGGGCGAAATCACCGAAATATCGTTGACGGCGTGCCCCAGGATGCGCCAGTTCACCAGGTCCCTGGAGTGCAGGATCACAAAACCAGGCGAATACTGAAACGTAGAAGATACAGCATAATAGTCAGTACCCACCCGGATGCAATCCACATCGCTGTAATCACCGGGTAAAACAGGGTTACGGTAACTACCGTCGGGTTGGTCGCCCCAGTGAGTCCAGTTGCCCCATAGCGGGGCTACTTGTTTAGGCTGGCAACTGGCTTTATTAAAACAAAGCAGGGCTAAAACAAGGCCCGCAATAACGGGCGCAAAAGAAATATTACCGAACATAGTATTAAAAAATCAGGGAAAGCTTAGTTTTCATTTTTCCGGTTTAAAATTCTGTAAGGTCATAACCAGTTTAAACAAAGTTTATAATTGCACCTCAGTCGACCCGGCTTATCAAGTCCTGTAAAAATCCGGGCTTTTCAACCGCAGGCATACCAAAATTGATGGTGCAACCAGCAGATATGATCACGGCTTTGTTTGCTCAGGCTAAATGGTTGATACGAATTTATGGGTATCAAAAAGAATATTGTTGTTCCAAATAGACTTTTTGTTATATAAACCCGACCTGACGATGTCAGCATTTCCGGCTATATTAATATTTTTAAAAGGTTATTCTAACCTAACCTGATCAAACCTGACCGTTGTAGATACCGCTTCAAGGTCTGAAAAAACAATTATGCCGGCTTCTGTCAGCGACAGGTTTTGTGCTACAGTCCCGATCAGTTGCCACTCTTTGCCATCTGCGGAATAAAACGCGTTTACCTGGTTTTGTTCCTGAACCAACTTCAACCAGCAACCGCCCGTCATACGGTTAAAAGATATCACGGGTTCTTTTATATCGAACGTTGCTCCCACCTGTGTTAAACTATCGCCCGGGTGAAGCCGTGCCGTACAGGTTACTACCCATTTTGGAGCCTCAAGTTGTTGCGAAACTTCTGGATAGATCAGCAAATTTACCCCGGTCCCCTTTTCCTTCGCAGACTGCCGGAACGAAATGCCGAAGCCGGTGAACTGCGAAGTCAACTGCGGCTGGTAATGAATGGCGAGCGTTTGATAAGGCACTAATTTGTGATGGATGTAGGTAGCCTGCTCTTCGTTTCCGGTAAATCCCATGCCGGTACCTTCAACAGTAAAACCAGAATCCAATGACCGTGCTTGTCCTTTTTTTGATTTGGGGTCGAGATCGGTAACCGACCATCCGGCGGGCAATCCCGCTGTAACAGCAGCAGGATAGGCATCCATACTTTTACCTTTATTATTCACCGCCGATACGGTATACACATACTTGCGCCCCGATGCTACGTTTTTATCCTGAAACTGTGCATTGGTAACCCTGGTGGAAATTATTTTAAACTTTCCTTTCCTGTTGACCGCCCTTTTAACCTGATAAAAAGTGGCTCCCCGTACCGGTACCCACGTCAATTGAATGGACCCATTCTCGGGCACGGCCATCAATCCCGACGGTGTGCAGGGCGTAATGGTTGCATAGGGATCAATAGTTTGTATACTGCGTGTGTACAATAAAGTACCGAAGCCAATATGGTCTGCACCTGGCGTGCCTTGCGGTTCCGGCCGTACCTTTTCAGCAGCTTTCTGTGTAAAAATGGCCGTTTTATTCGCCCGGTGAACATAGTGATTAAATACCTCTTCATAAACCGCACGCAGTTTGCCGCGCCCTTCTGTAGCTATCTGCGCATGCAAATATTTTCCGGTCCGGTCCATTGCGGGCAAATAAGGAACATCCTCCCCCAAATTATATTTCGCGGTATACTCGAAGCCCCTGAGCAGGCGATCATTGAGTATACCGTAAAGGTTTAGTCCCTGTTGCCACGCTATCTCGGCGCAATCGGCAAGATGCGCAATACCTAATTGCGTATGCGATTGGTCTCTTCCGCTTTCCTGACACTGTCCTTCTTCATTAATAATATAATTGGGCAGGCTGCCGTTGCCTTCGCCATGTTGATAGTAAACAATCGCGCGTTCAAACATTGGCCGGTCATTGCAGAATACAGCTATGGCCATCATTGTTTTTAGTGCAGCTGAATCCCAGTTGCCGTTAGCAAAAGGTGCAAAATCTTTAATAACCGGATAAACCACTTCTTTAAAGTGCTTCTCAGCCTGCTTAATTTTGAGAGGTGCCCAGTTTGAATTGGTATAGCGCAAAATTTCCGCGGCATTAACCATTTTGAACGGTCCAAGACCGGCCATTAATACGGCGTCACGGCCTTTTATGGATTTTAATGTCGATGCCCAGGCATCAATAATTTGTTTTGCTTTTTCCGCATAACGTTGATCGGCTGTTATGGTCCACATGATGGCGTTCTGATAGGCCGCATTAGCGTCAGCATCATAAACACCCTGGCCCACGGTAGGATTTCGGCCAACCATCTCCATTGGCCCCTGCATTTTATAATCGAACTGCGACTGGCGATTATCTTTTAATTCATTATAGCCCGTAAAAATGGGCTCAATGCGCATGGCAACGCCGTTTTTTATTCTGGCCAGGTCTTCGCGGCTTTGAAGCAGCCCCGGATGGACAAACTGTTGTGCTGTTGAAGTTTGAAAGCAAAACAACAGCGCTGAAGCATTAATAAGGTACCTGACAACTGTTTTCATAAACGTGTCTTAAATAATTAAAATTGAATATTTTTTTTAATTCGCCGAAAATTTAAACCAACCGGCCCTGCGGATATTACAAAAGGCCCGGTAATACGTCAATTGTGCCTAATGTTTATCATTTGTTATAGTCATTATAAGTGACAAATCGGACGCCTTGCACACGTTCAGCCCGGAAGATACTCACTATATCAGCAGGAAAGCACACAGTACAACTCTTAACAGTTTTTTATAAAAAAGACACATACAGGAAAGACACTTTTTACCTTTTTTTATACTCATTACTATTGCCGCAATGACTTAAAAATGGAACAATAGTCTTGTTTTGATAATTCGGCACCTTTGATCATGTCATCTAAAGTCTAATGACAATATGGATAATCAGCTATTCGATATCTGCAATGAGCGTTATCAATATGGCGGTTTTGCACATTCGTTGTACGATTAGTTACATACAGGACATCCGGGCGAATGCTGTAACCATATTTTTAGGTCTTATATTCATTTGTACACTGATGACTTTCAAATCCATTATTTTCCGTTGTAATTTAATAGTTGTTTGTTCTATCTTCTGGTATCATGGCGCTATGGCCCAGTTCAATAAGGTAGAAGATATCAAGCCGGCCCCTTACCCCCGGGATGCAGCAAACCAGGTTAAAACTTATGTTAATCCGGTGCTCGCCGGGGATCATCCGGACCCGACGCTCTTAAAAGTTGGCGATCACTTTTACATGTGCGGCTCCAGTTTTCATTTCGTCCCTAATTTACCGATTCTCCATTCCAAAGACCTGTTGCATTGGGAGCTCATTTCAAGGGTTGTGCCCGCGGATTGGGATGAGTTAAAGTCCGGGGCGCCGGGTGCCGGCATTTGGCAAGGCGCAATAACCTATTTTTATGGCGTTTATCGTATTTATTTTTCAAACAGCGCAGGGGGCGGGCAATACATGTCAAGCGCCACGAAACCGTCGGGGCCATGGTCTGCGCCTGAAAAAGTTAAAACAACCCCGGATACAGGGCCTATCGGCTACGATAATTCTATTTTCGTAGATGACGACGGCACGCCTTACATGATCATTAAAGCCAGTCAGACAGCTAACCGCATACAGCAGATCGATCGTTCCGGCCACCTGACAGGCAAATTGATTAACCTGGACTGGATCAATCATGACAAGAAATACAGCTGGGCTGAGGGCCCTGTGATGTGTAAGAGGGATGGCTGGTATTATTACTTCATGGCTGGTGATGTTACAGGCGGGCAGTATGTACTTCGTTCAAGATCACTTACTGCGGATTCAGCGAAATGGGAGAACCTTGGAAAAATATTCGCGTTTTCAAAAGATCCGGATAACAGGTTCAGATCAGTCAATCACATGTCGTCTCCATTTCGGTTAAGTGACGGTACCTGGTGGTGTATCGCTCAAAGTTACGATGCACCCAAAGGGGACGACTGGAGCGGCCAGGGAAGGCAGGACCTGATTTTGCAGGTTCAGTGGACAGCCGACGGCCGTCCGTTCGTTCCTTATCCCTCAGATATGCCCCTTGCACGTCCAAATCTTACAAATAACGGCCTGGCCTGGCGCTTACCGAGGTCGGATGAATTTTCAAGTTCAAATTTGTCGTTGTATTGGCATTTTTTCAACAAGAACGCTGCGCAACAGTATTCAGTCACTGACAATAAAGGCTGGCTTAGGCTTAAGCCGAAAATTGGCAGGACCCACATTCTGCAAAAAGAGGCGGGACATTATTATTCGCTCGTTACGCGGGTAAGGCTGAATGCCCTGGCATCGGGGCAAGAGGCGGGCATTTACCTTGCTTCCGGCAATGAATCGGTAAACGTGCGTCTTTGTACTGGGTTTGAAGGAGGCAGAAAAACATTCAATTTCGCGATGGGCGGCCAGTCGTTCAGCACAGAAAACAAAATTGGGGAAAACGTATGGCTAAAGCTGGAGCGAAAAGCGCATGAGCTAACCGGTTACTACAGTTCTGATGGTCTGCAATGGCATCAAATCGGTACGGTCATCAATGCAAGTGAACTGGACAAAGCCCAGCCTAATTTTAATTCGTGGGTAGGTACCAGCCTGGGCCTTTTTGCTGAAGGCAAGGAAGCTGATTTCGATCTTTTCGTTTATAAAGACGGTTATTCGGAGCAGCCTTTAGCAGGCGCCAATAATTATTGGGGCGTTACGTTATCTCAGGTTGATGGCGCTATCTTAAATAATGATGCCGGAGGTTGGGTGATGTTAGGCGGAGTGGGTATGGGGAGAGGGGCAAACCAAGCAACCAGTATTTTTTTGACCGCCGCGGCGCTTAGTAACGGCAGCGTTGAAATATGGATCGATGACCTAAACAAAGAGGGCAGGAGAATCGCCGTTATACCGGTTAAAAGTACGGGCTCATTGAATAAATGGTCGGCCATATCTGCAAAGATACCGCCCATTGCCGGTCAGCATGATCTATATGTTAAGATAAAAGGATCTAAGAATGCATTGGCAATAAGATCATTATCATTTAAATAAGCTGTCCCTGCCCGAAACTAATTGATCATAAAGGCAGGCGTTCTCAGTGCTTTCCGATTGCCATCCCTGGGCGGAAAAAAGGTAATAAATTAATAAGCTACGGTCTTTAGCCCAATTGAAGACCGTAGCTTATTCTAAATTTTATTTTGATTTAAACGGGTCAATCAGGGCTATACTGCCATCTGAACGGTGGTAAAGCGGCGTTACCTTAACATTTCTCAGGTGTGTTTTGCCGGAGATTTCCGTGTCGTGGTAAAACAGGTACCATTTTCCTTTAAACTCCACAATAGAATGGTGCGTGGTCCAACCCTGCACCGGTTTCAAAAATATTCCTTTATAGCTGAAGGGGCCGAATGGCTTATCACTTGTAGCGTATGCCAGGTAATGCGTGTCACCTGTAGAATAGGTGAAATAGTATTTGTCTTTAAATTTATGCATCCAGGGCCCTTCAAAAAAACGCCTGTCATGGTCTTTTCCCAGCAGCGGTCGCCCGCTCTCGTCCAGGATAATAACATCCTTCACCGGCCCCTCAAAATGCTTCATATCCGAACTTAGCCTGACCACTTTACAGCTGAGCGCCGGGGCATCATCGTTCTGAAGGTCGGTTTTGGAACCGTTGGGCTGGTATTTACCCGTGGCCCATTGCTGTAACTGACCTCCCCAGATACCGCCAAAATACATATAACTTTGGCCATCCGAATCTGTATAAACCGCCGGATCGATACTAAAACTGCCTTCAATTGGCTGTGGTTCCGCTTTAAAAGGCCCCGCGGGATTTTTGGAAGTAGCGACACCAATATGGAAAACATCTTGTTTATCCTTCACCGGAAAGTAAAGGTAATACACGCCATTTTTGTAAGCACAATCCGGCGCCCATAGCTGCCTTCCTGCCCAGGGGATATTTTTTATATCGAGGGCTACCCCGTGATCGGTTACCGGCCCGTTGATATGATCGAGCGAAAGGATATGATAATCCCTCATCGCAAAGTGATCGCCGCTGCCGTTGTCGGTTACGGCTGTGTCAATGTCATGAGAAGGGTAAATATAAATTTTACCATTGAAAACATGTGCGGAGGGATCTGCGGTATAAATCGATCTGACGAGGGGAGGAGATAAAAATGTTTGTTTTTCTTTTGTTTGGGCGGCGGCCTGACTTACGGTGAAAACCGCCGCCATGAGTGTGCAGATAAGTTTAAATTGGGTTTGTTTCATCTTTGTTAATATTGTTTTCCAAAGGCAGCAGGCAGGGCATTTATACTTCGATGCTTAATTTGACGGGGCTGGATAGCCCGGGTTGTCCGGCATTTTTTTATCATATCGCCGGCCAATTCCCTTTTATATGTTTATAGCGGGAAATTGCTACTACAACTCATCGTATTAATTACTCAAATAACGCGGTATGTTTTACCTGCCAGGGTTGGAAGATCATATAAATAACTTTTCGGGAGTTTTACGCTTAGATCTTTATCGTTTTTTTTGATGATGGGTTGCGCGATGTCGGTGATACGATAGAATCGATTGCTGTTAACCCCGTTTGCTTTTTTTAACATCCGGTTGTTCAGCAGTTCGTTAACACGCAGCCGGCAATTCCCGCCAAGGGCCGAATGTATAACGAGTTTTGTTAGGTGACGGCCTGACCATGCCAGGTCTATCTTGAATCCGCCACGGGCCATCAGCCCGTTTACGCTGCCTTTATCCCAGTCGTCGGGCATAGCAGGCAGCAGATAGATTGCAGCATCATGGCTTTGCATCAACATTTCGGTGATCCCCGAAGTGCAGCCAAAATTGCCGTCAATCTGAAAGGGGGGATGTGCGTCAAATAAATTGGGATATGTGCCTCCGGATCCGGTCATGACTGGTTTTATCTGGTCTTTGATTAGCTTGTAAGCGTGATTGCCGTCTAATAACCGGGCCCACAAATTAATCTTCCAGGCCATTGACCAGCCGGTAGATACGTCACCGCGGTATACCAATGAATTTTTGGCCGCGGCGAATAATTCCGGATGTATAAAAGGAGAAATCTGGTTCCCCGGGAAAAGTCCGTAAAGGTGCGATACGTGGCGGTGATTGTCAGTTGGCCGGTCAAGGTCGTCCAGCCACTCCTGCAATTGCCCGTACCGGCCAACCTGCATTGGCGGCAATTTTTCGCGCAGCGCTTTCAGCGAATCGGCAAATGTTTTGTCCGTATTCAGGTCTGCCGCAGCATATATAACATCTGTAAATAAGCCATATACCAATTGGTTATCCATCGTGGTCCCGGCAGCAACCGACACCTCATGGCTCCCGGTTATGTATTCGTGCTCGGGCGAAACAGACGGGCTTACGACGAGCCAGCCATGATCCGGTTCTTTTTGCAGCACATCAACGAAATAGGTAGCGGCACCTCTCATTACCGGGTAATATTGCTTCAGAAATTTTTTATCTCCTGTGAAAAGATAATGCTCCCACAGATGCTGGCACAGCCAGGCATTTGCGGTTGGCCATAAACCCCAGAATGCGCCGTCGACTACACCAGTAATCCGCCAGATGTCTGTATTATGATGAAGCATCCAGCCCCTGGCCCCATACATCTGCCTGGCTGTTGCCTTACCGGTTACGGAAACATCTTTGATGAGGTTAAATAAAGGCGTGCCCAGCTCAGACAGTTGGGTGGCCTCAGCCGGCCAATAGTTCATTTCAGTATTGATGTTGACGGTATACTTACTATCCCACGGGCCTTTCAGTTCCCCGTTCCATATGCCCTGGAGGTTGGCCGGTTGTGATCCCGGTTGTGACGAACAGATCAGCAGGTAACGCCCGAATTGAAAATACAGTTCGGCCAGCTGGGCATCGTTGTTACCTGCAAAGTTTTGTATCCGCACATCTGTGGGCAGCTTGATCGCGTTTGTCATGCCCAGGTCCAGTTTTATCCGGTTAAAGTACGATTGATAAAACCTGATATTAGATTGGCGCAGGGTATTAAACGATTTGTTACAGGCAGCCTGCATATCGTTGCGGGCCCGCCCAGGCGCGTTTCCTGACAGGTCGTGATAGTTGATGAAATTAGTGCCGATGGAGAGGTAAATAGTCGCCGTGTCCGCATGGGCGATGGTCATCCCGGAAGTATCCGTTTGTATAGTACCCCCATGATTTTTTGCACGGGCGATCATGTTAAACCTAACCTGGCCTTTTTGATTTTCGTGATCGCTGCTTTTACCTGAAAGAACGATTTCCTGGTTAGCTGCGGTAAGCTCTTGTACAAGCGGGCTCTGGAGCCTTACCTTGCAATTGATCATTCCCGGTTTATCAGCACTCAGCCGTACCAGTAACACATGTTCTTTGAAAGAGGTAAAGTATTCCCGCTTATACTGAACACCTCCCGAGCTGTACCGTACTGTAGCTGTGGCATGTTCAATATCCAGGTCGCGGTAATAATTGCTAACATCTGTTTGGCCGGGAAAAGTGATATACAAATTGCCGGCGAGCTGATAAGGCATGCCGCTGTTGCCCTTCGGGCCGAGATATTTATTGGCCGCCGCCTGTGCCTCGAGGTGTTTTTTTTGAGCCAAAAGCACACGTACTTCTTCAATATGAGGCTTAGCGGCCGAATCAATGTTATTGTTGGGGGCGCCTCCCCAGATGGTAGATTCGTTGAGCTGGATGCGTTCCTGCTGTACGCCGCCAAAGACCATTCCACCTATAAAACCATTCCCTATCGGCAGGGCCTCATTCCAGGTGGTCGCGGGCCTGGTGTACCATAACTTATAACGCAGATCCCGAAGAGCGGATTGATTGTTTTGGCCCCAGGCGACGGCACAAAAAAAGCCTGCAATTATTGCTAAAAATGTCTTTTTCAATTTTATCAGTTTAGTTATGACAGGGGTATACAAGCCCGTGCCGGTTTGCAAGTCAGTTTATTGGGTTATAGCGCAAGTCACTTTTTTAAGTATGGCTGCTTTTTTCTTACAATATATTGACTATTAGCCTCATGAACAATATTTTATCCCCGGATTAATTATCCCGATTGATTTTCGAACAAGCTCCGTTTTAAAGAAAACAGGGTTCGCCGAATAGGCCTGCGCAATACAATTGCGCAAATGTTAAACCGGAAAGCTGCATTAAGCTGTATAAATTGCCTCTCAAACACGAGAAAGATCATTGTATAATTTATGCAAATGCTGTGCGCTAAGCATCACCGACCGGAAGAAATTAAGAGGCTGTTCACAAATTGAACAGCCTCATTAAAAAATCATTATTTCTCCAGCTTAGTATCCCGGATTCTGGTAGGCAGCCTTATCAGCAGCGCTCATAACCAATGCATCTATTTGCCCCTGCGGAATAGGGCGAAGATAGAGATGCGAGTCGATGGAACGTGTAACTTTAACCGGCGTGTGGTCTCCAAAGGTGGTTCCTGCAATTGTAAAGGAAGCAGCAAGTTCCCCCCACTTTTGCGTCCGTACCAGATCGAACCAGCGGCCGCCTTCTGCATAAAATTCCCGGGAACGTTCCGCTAATACATAGTTCATGTCGATGATTGCGGGAGTAGCCGCCATCATAGCCTGGCTATCGTCTTCAATCTTTACTACATTACCATTATTATTGAAACGCCACTTGCCTGCGCGTGCCCGCAGCACGTTAACGAGTTCACGTGCGGATTTTCCGGGTTTAACAGTGGCGCCTTTAACTGCCGCCTCTGCTGCGATCAGGTATAGCTCCGAGAATTTTGCTATTGGATAGGGACGCGTACTACCGGCATTTGGCTGTCCCAAACCTGTGCCGTTATCTGTACGATAAGGCCCCAGTTTCCAGAGTCCCGGATAAATTATCCGGCTTATATCGCCAGGGTTGACCACCCAATCTGATCTCCCCGGCAGCAGTCCCGCACCAACATTCCCGTTTCCTTTGGCATACACTACGTTCGGATCGTCATTATCCAGGAACGAGAGTATCGCGCCCCCCTGTGCTACGGGCAAGCCGTTGGCATTGGCTAAGGTCTGGGCCGTATTTCCGCCCTTTTGCCAGTTTCCGCGATATACGGTTGTGAAAGTTCCGTCATATCGCGAATCGTTCACTTTATCAGCGAAAGTGTTTTTCAGTACTTCAACAGTAGGGGCCATGCGGACCCAGGGCCGGCCCAAATGTTGATCTGCCTCACGCAGAACTGAGTTCACCCCGCCACTGATTATGTTAGGATAGTTCCAGGTCATCATCCAGCCGGCAAAGTTATCCGGAGCGCCGCCGCTTCCGTAGGTCAAACTCGAACCGTTATATTTTTCACTGGTTTGGGTATGGTCTGCATAAAGCACCATTTCGCTGTTACGGTCGTTTGTTCCAACATTCACATCGTAAAATGTTGGCTGTAATTTGAACGAGCCCGGATTATCAATTGCGGTGGTGGCGATATCGTAGGCGTTTTGAAAATACCACGCAGCATCGTGTCCATTGGGATCTGTCCGGTTACTTGCGGGATAGGTCGGGATACTATTGGGATTTTGCAACCACCATGCATAAGTTAAATAGGCTTTAGACAGGAAAAGGCGAGCTGCCGTTTTGGTCAGTCCGCCGGTTACCCGGCCGGTTTCCGGCAGATCATTGATCGCCTGCAGCAGATCCGGGAAAATCGCCTTTGTATAAACTTCGGGTACCGTATTACGCACCGACGTCCTTGAAGGCGTGATATTAAATTTCAACGCTCCCGACCCCAGATCAAGCGGTACGCCGCCGTAGGATTGCACCAGCAAAAAATAATCAAATGCCCTGAAGAAGCGGGCCTCAGCAATCAGAGCGCTGGAAATCCCCACGGCACTGGCGTTTTCGATTACACCGCTGGCAGTGTTGATGTCGGTAAAAGACTCGCCCCATATGATACTGGTAGGATAACTGGTTGAAGATATAATGCCCACGCCTGAGCAATCCAGGTCTTTGAAGTTTCCGTCGGCGCTCTGGCCCCATGTAGCTTCATCGGTACCGGTAACACCCGAATTATAGTAATAAGCCTGCCCGTAAATATTACGCAGGTGAGCGTACATGGCTGTTAATCCACCATTTACACCCTGTACCGTTTTAAAATATTCCGGGGTGAAGGAGGAACGCGGTTGTTCATCAAGCACTTTTTTACATCCCGTAGATAAGACCGTTAGCAAAAGCGTGGATTTTATGACGCTTTTTATCTTTAAAGTTTTCATGTTGATAATGTTAAAATGTCAAATTCAATCCAAGTACATAATTCGTGGTCGAAGGGGC
Source organism: Mucilaginibacter metallidurans (assembly GCF_003286435.2). Classification (NCBI taxonomy): domain Bacteria; kingdom Pseudomonadati; phylum Bacteroidota; class Sphingobacteriia; order Sphingobacteriales; family Sphingobacteriaceae; genus Mucilaginibacter; species Mucilaginibacter metallidurans. The sequence goes on along the minus strand of NZ_CP043449.1, from coordinate 6,544,480 downwards.
GTTGCTGCCGACTGTCAGGAATCGTCTTAGACTGTTTGACAGGGGCACCGCCGCGTTTTCATTACCATAAGAGTTTGGTTCAGGATCCATCCCGGACTCTTTATGATAAGGCGAGAAAAATACAAATGGATTTTGCACGGTGAAGTAAGTGCGCAGGCGCATATTCGCGTGCTTTGAGAGCAGCTTGCTAAAATCATAGCCAAGCGTCATTGTCCGGATTTTGAGATAGGATGCATCAAAGTAACCGAGCGTACTGCCATATTTCGGATTATCGCCACTCAGGATACCGCCTGGTTTCGGGTATTTTGCTCCTGTGTTATCCGGCGTCCAGTAATCTTCCTGAACGTTATTACTGCGGCCTGTCATCAGGTTCAGATAGCCACCTGAGCCGTACAGGCTACTGATGAGCGTGCCCCCTTTCTTAAAGGCACCTACAACACTAAAATCAAAACCTTTATAGGCCACACGCGTATTAAAGCCGCCTTCGAATTTAGGATCAACATCGATGATCTGACGATCGGCAGCCCCGATAGCCCTTGTTGGCTGGCCGTTGGCGTCATAAGTACCGGTATACAACACTTTGATCATGCCCACATTTCCGCCCGGTTCAAGGGTGCTCAGGTAAGGATCGCCTGTCTGCCACAATCCGATTTTCTTATAATCGTATATGGCGTTTATATTATGGCCTACGAACCATGCGTTGCCCTCATCACGTGTCTGACCTGAAGCAAGCGCCACAAGTTTATTCCTGTTTCCATAAATATTAATACCCAAATCCCAGGTAAACCCGTTTTTATTGATGAGCGTACCATTCAAACTTAACTCAAGCCCCTTGTTCTGAGTCCGCCCAACGTTTGCTGTATAGCTTCCAACCCCTGCGGTAGGAGGCAGTCCTACGCCCAGTAAGATGTCGTTTGTATTTGTAACATAATATTCAACAGTACCTGATAAGCGATGTTTAAACAAAGAAAAGTCTATTCCATAGTTCCATGTCTTGGAATATTCCCAACCTAAAGTTGGACTTGGAAGCTGGGTTACATAATAACCCGTAGCATAGTTTGTGTCGCCGAAATTATACTGACGCGTACCCAAAGTACCTAATGTCTGATAAGCGTTTACTGCCTGGTTTGAGGTTTGCCCAAAGCCCGCGCGCAGTTTCAGATTATCTATGACCGAAATGCCTTTCATGAACGACTCGTTCATGATATTCCAGCCTGCTGAAACCGCGGGATAAGTGTGCCATTTATGACCTGGAGCTAAGCGGGAAGAGGCATCCGAGCGCACGGTGGCAGACAGCAGGAAGCGGTCATCGTAGGAATACATCACACGCCCCATGTAGGACATCAGGCCGCTCTGGCTGTAGTTGCCGTTGCCGATCGTGATCTCGCCGGTTGCTGCACCCAAATTATAAAACTGGAAAGCATCAGCTGGAATATCTTTGGCCGACATGCTGGAAGAATTGTACCTGGTTTGCTCGGTAGAATACAGGGCTACGACATTTATGTTATGCTTTTGAGCGAAAGTATGGTCGTAGGTCAGCAAATTTTCAACCGCCCAGTGATATTGGGCTGAGTTGCTTACGCCCGCTGTTGACGGCGTTGTAGGCGTGGCACTGCCAATCCCAACTCCGGTATAGTTGCCGTTGTTACTTTGCACATAATCGAGACCAAGGTTTACCCTGTATTTCAGGCCTTCTACCCACGGAATTTTTACTTCGCCATAAACGGAGTTGTATGTGGCGTAATTTCTTGTTTCGTTAAGCCATTGATCGTGGAGGTTATTGATGATACCTTTGGTCAACACGAAACTTTCAGACAGTGGCGTTTTAACCGTCCTTTTCAGGCTTCCGTCCGCATTATAGGGGTTGGCAAGGGGCGAAAGTCCCAAAACACTGCCAACGCCAACCTGGCTGCCTTCAGTAAGGTTATAGTTATTGTTAGTTGTAAAGCCAACTTTAACGTATTTGCCTACATTCTGGTCCACTGACCCTCTCATGGAGTAGCGGGTATATTGCTGCGTAGGAATAAGGCCCTGATTTTTATAATAGCCGCCGCCGAAATTATATGTACCCGTTTGACTGCCTCCGGAAACACCTACGTCATTACTGAAAACCATACCGCTTCTGTAAAAAAGCTTCTGCCAGTCGGTATTAACGTCGTCAGCTTCGTCTACGGCGTTAGTGTACAGGCCTGCCGCTTTACGTAGTTTTAAAAATTCGGGACCGGTCATCATCGGGTACCTGGCGAAAAGTTTTTGCTCCCCATAATAGGCGTTATAGGTAATTTTAGCGGCTCCTCCCACCTGGCCCCTGTTAGTGGTAATAAGTACAACGCCGTTTGCTCCCCTCGAGCCATAAATAGCTGTGGCGGAAGCATCCTTGAGAATATCGATACTTTTAACGTCGTTAGGGTTAATATCTCCAAGAGAGCCGGTAAAAGGGATACCGTCAAGTACGATCAAAGGATCATTGCTTGCAGTAAGCGACCGTTGGCCCCTGATGAGGATCTGCATCGTTGCACCTGGTTTTGTAGAAGTTTGAGAGACCTCTACGCCGGGTAACCTGCCTTGTATAGCCTGGCTGATATTAGGCGCGGGAATATCACGGATCCGTTCGCCGCTGATCGACGCGACTGAACCTGTTACAGCTTCCCGCCTTTGGCTACCATAGCCGATAACGATCACATCGTTAAGGCTGTTACTGCTTTGGCTAAGACGAATGGATAAATGGGTTTGCCCGTTAATCTGGATTTCCTGGTCGGCATAACCAATAAAAGTCACAATAAGCGCCCTCTCGGTTGGAGGGACAGTTATGGTGAAATTGCCGGCAACATCGGTTACTGACGTTGCTTTAGCTGTTTTTGCCCTTACGGTAGCGCCCGGTAAAGGCAGACCCTTCTCATCGACTACGGTACCGTTTATTTTCCTGCCTTGCCCAAATGCTGTAAGGCTGGAAAGCAAAACCGCCAGCAGCAGCAAGAATGGTTTCTTTTGAATAGTTTGTAATGATTTTTTCATAATTCAGGTTTAAAAAAATTGAAGTTTTTGTGCCATGGAGCAATTTGCCCAGGTTTGAATTTTATATGCTTCCCGTCCGGGCCTCTAATCAGGTTTTTCATTTTATAGTTTGTTAAATCACAACGGTAACTTTATTATGACCAGCTTCGCAATCGATTGCGAAATTGACGGTGACATCATGCGGATCTTAATCCGGACGATATCAAATAAATCAGAATGCTTTTTTTAGTTTATAAATTGTACATGGCGGCAGGAATGCCCCTCATAGCTATGCCGAAGATCATCGCTTTAAAATGATTAGGGTAGGACAAATCGCAAAATTCGTGATACATTTGTTCAATGATGCCCTTATGGGTGGTTTCTGCAGTGTTGTTGAATTACTTTGCCTTGAGCGCGCGCCCCCCCGAATATCCGGAATGCTGCTTCCGATACATGTACCATTGTGTGAAAAGATGGCTGCGGAGGCTATAGGACGCCTTAAATTGCAGGAGTGGCCTTGTTTTTAGACATATTCCTTTTGATGATCATGTACTCCGACGGTAACATGCCGAAGCGTGTTTTAAAGATCCGCGAAAAATAACTGGGTGTGCCGAAGCCTGTGATATAGGCGATCTGAGCTACATTATAATCACTGATTTCCAGCAACTGGGCTGCTTTGTCAAGTTTGACGTTGCGGATGTACTCCACCGGGGTTTGCCCCGTAATTTCCAGAAGTTTGTAATAAAGTGATCCCCTGCTCATGCCCACATGCCGGCTCAGTTCTTCAACTGACAGCCCCGGCTCACTTAATTGATCTTCTATATATTTCATGATCGAATTTAAAAGCTTTACGTCGGCCGACTCCATTTCAACCTGAGGGCTAACCATCTGTATTTGCCTGGAATATGTATCTTTTAGATTTTTGTTCAGATCAAGAAGGTTATCGATCTTGGTTTGCAGGATTTGGAAATTGAAAGGCTTCGTAAGATAGTCATTAGCGCCTGTTTTGAGGCCTTTTAACTGATGCTCTTCCCCGGTTGTTGCCGTTAATAATATTACAGGGGTATGGCAGGTGCGTTTATCGGCTTTAATTTTTTTGCTCAACTCAATCCCATCCATGTGGGGCATGTTGATATCACTGACAACCAGGTTAACATGCGCGCCAAGTGTTTTTTGCCATCCTTCTTTACCGTGGGCCGCCTCAATAATATGATAGTATTTTTTCAGATGATCCGACAAATAAGAGCGGAATTCGTCATTGTCCTCTACCAATAGTACGGTTGGCTTTAGTTCAGGGTTTTCACTGCCGGCCGGCCTGTCTTTAACGTTTTCTTTATTAGAAACGGGAGGTGTTTCGCATGTACCGGCTTCCACCGCAGCGGTGAGCGGAAGCCTTACTAAAAAGCTTGTTCCCTGTCCGGCTATACTTTCCGCCTGAATTGTGCCGCCGTGAAGTTCTATAAATTCTTTGGTTATGGAAAGGCCTATGCCGGTACCCTGGTTGACTATTGCACTGCTTTGGCGCGATTGATAAAAGCGTTCAAATATTTTTTCGAGATCATCGGCCTGTATGCCAATTCCGGTATCAGTAACCTTAAGCAGCAGGCCCGTGCTTAACAACGAATTCTTTTCAGCCCGGGCGCTTACAGAAACCACCCCGCCGGCAGGGGTGAATTTAAATGCGTTAGACAACAAGTTGAAAATAACCCGCTCCAGTTTATCCGGGTCAAAGTAGGCCCGCATCTCTTCCTGTTGCACATCAACCTCCAGTGTAACCTGTTTTTTTAAAGCAAGATCCTGAAATGCTTCGCACGACTCAGTGATAAAAGACATAATCTCTCCCGCCGAAAGGCTGAGCTTCAACTTTTGCTCTTCCATTTTACGAAAGTCAAGCAACTGGTTGACCAGGTTGAGTAACCTGCGACCATTTCTATTGATCATTTTCAGATCCTCAATGTCATTCCCCGGAACAGATTTTTCAAGCAGTTTTTCGACCGGGGCCAGGATCAGCGACACCGGGGTTCGAAACTCGTGGCTTAGATCTGTTAAAAACTTTATTTTCAGCAAGTCCAGCTCATGCAAACGTTCAGCTTCCCGCCTTTCCTGTTCAATAAGCTGACTGACTTGAAGTTTCTCCTGGGCCTGCTCAAATTGCCTCCGGATCTTCTGAATACCACGTCTCCTTATGAAAAACAAAGCCGATCCTAAAATAACCACGTAAGCAATATAGGCATAAACTGTTCGCCAAAACGGAGGCAATATAGTTATCCTGATCGTCGTCACCGGGTTATTCCAGTGGTTTTCATCTTTACTGGCCATCACCTCAAAACTGTATGTCCCGGGATCAATATTGGTATAGCTGGCTGTCCGAATATTTTGAACATAATTCCAGGCTTTATCAAAACCTTTTAACCGGTAAGCATATAAATTCTGTTTAGGAGATGTATAATCCAGTGCCACATAACCGATGGAAAAATTTTGGCCGTATTTCAAAGTGATTTCTTTTGCGGTACTGATATGCTCATGAATCGGTGACTCATTTCCAGGATTTACAATCGCATTATCAACGGTTAAATTGCTTAGAATTACCCGTCCGGGACGAGAGACAACCGGTAATCTCGATGGATTAAAAAAATTAAAGCCGTCCTGACCTCCAAAATAAAGATTGCCGTCCCTGGTTTTTATTCCTGAGCCTGAAGAAAAAGCTCCTTGCTGTACGCCGTTTTCGTTAGTAAAATTGCGGAAAACCCTTCTTTTGTAATCAAACGAACTGATTCCGCGATCTGTGCTTAACCACAGGAAACCTTTATCGTCTTGCAAAATTGATTTTACGAAGGAATTAGCCAGGCCCTGATCTTCACCGTAAGAAATGAATTTTTTTTGATTTTCGTCGAAGTAGCTAATCCCCTGTTTGGTGCCAGACCAAACACTGCCGTCATTGGTTACAAATAAGTTCAGTACCACGTCGTCGGCCAGTGCCGAATTTTTTTTATTGTAATGCGTCCACTTTTGATGCTCAGTATCAAGCACTACGATTCCAGTTCCCATCGAAGCAATCCACATGCGCCCGTCCCGGCCCGGAATAACAGAAGAAATAAAACCGTTAACGGGTAAACTCCGGCTCTGGCCGCCGGCCCCGTTTTGACTTGTCAGATGTGAAAATGAATGGCTATTTTCATCATATATATCTATTCCCCGACCCAGTGTACCTATCCAAATTCTGCCACTCGCGTCGGCGTTAATACAAGTAATATCATTGCTACAAATTCCATGACCATTGCCGTCAGCTGTATATTGTACATATCTATGAGTAGCGGTGTCGATTCGGAAAAGCCCGTTATGGTAAGTTCCCGCCCACAAGTTTCCTTTCCTGTCTATATAAAGTGATGTTACGGCCAGTGAGCTTCCACGGCGTTTCAACTTACTTTGTATATCATACGAATGCAAAAGGCCTGTCTTTTTGTCGAGCAAAGCAATACCTGCGTCGGTCCCTACAAAAATGTCACCGCTGCTGCATTCCGCGAAAGCGGTTACAAGCGGCGATTTTAAACCGAGAGGATCGAAAGGGTCACTTTTCTTGTGATTGAAGAGTGCAAGATGAGGGTCGTATTTTCCGATCCCTTCGGTAAAAGTTCCAACCCAATATATACCTGCAGGGTCAACAAATATGCTGCGTATGGAATTGCTTTTCAGGCTGCCCGCATTCCTGGGATCTGCGGTTAATTGCTGAAAAACCTCCAGTTGAGGATCGAATAAATTGACCCCACCCTCTGTTCCGATCCAGATCTTGCCGTCTTTAGCCAGGCTCATCGTGAAAATTGCGTTATTGTCCAGACTCAGTGACGATTGAGTGCCAGAACGAAAAATTTCAAAATGCCCATCATCTGTCCACTTGTTCAGCCCGTCGTACGTACCAAACCAAATGCTGCCTTTTCTATCTTCAATGATTGCTTTAACCGTGTTATTACTTAATGTGTACCTGCCCTGTTCATTGTGCGAAAACCTTTTGAAAGAATTTGATGACCATTCATACAGGTATAACCCGTAATTGGTACCAATCCACATCCGCTGTCGACTATCTTCGAACAAAGAGAGCACGACAAACGCGCCCGCATCCTTTTTATCAGGTTCCGGAATCTTAACAGGCGTAATTCTGCCGGTTTTCGCATCAATTATCCGGAGATCTTCATAAGTGCCTACCCATAATTTGCCCTGGTGGTCCTGGCAAATAGCCCTGACTGATATGTCTGAAATTTCTGGCCAGGAACCGTCTCCCCTGAAAGGCTCGAATCGATCAAACTTGCGGTTGTAATAAGAAAGCCCCCCTCCGCTGGTGCCAATCCATATCCGCCCATTTTTATCTTCAAACATTGACAAAACTTCGTTGGAAGGAATACTATTACCAGATGCGCCATGCCTGTAAATAACGAAATTACTGCCATCGAATTTGTTAAGCCCGTTTCCCGTTCCAAACCACATCAATCCAAACCGGTCTTTTATAATGGTATTTACGGTATTCGAAGACAATCCTTCTTTTATTGTAATAGATGTAAAGTTTATAGCGGCCTGTCCATAAATTTGAGATGGGACATACAAAAAGAGCAGGCATGTCAATATATAACAGCTTTTAAACTTAAGCATGATTAAAATTTGATGAATAGTCACTCGCAGCAACCAATAAAGGCTTCAGTAATTTATTTTAATTGGTGTTGTTTTGACAAATATAACCCAGTTGATGCAAATATCATTGTTAATTTATGACCAGAGGGTATTTCCAGACTTATTCTCAAATATTTCGTCTTTTTATCAGGCGGCAGCGGGTCTTATTCGCCATCATTTTTGGGATATCCCAGACTGTTTAAAAACGTCTTACCGCAGACCGCAGATCGTAAATGGAGCTGGTGGTGAATTTAAATTAAATAGCCATTAATCGATTTTACTTAACAATCACCAAAAATGTAATAAGGAAGTAGCTGGATATTCCCGAGCCGTTGATCATGAAGTTCGGAAATAGCGGACCAATAGTTCGGCTACACTTTGACCATATCAAATCTTGATTAGTAATTGCGATTTCGAAGCGATAAATACAAGGTGTTGTTCGAATGGCACAGAACCACCTGATCAAGGCCTCTGGGACCATCAATCAGTGCTTCCAGTCATATAATCGCATTAGCGATACGTAACACAATCGATTCAATTTCAAACAACGTCCTTTATACTGATCATGTGTGGTGCTCAAATATTCAGGCTTACGGTCAAGCGCACCAAAAACGGTAAAAACGTCAGAATCTTTAAAATTAAGTTATAGGAAGTTTTTGATTATCGGAGAACAAGTGTTTGTGACATGGTATTCGTTCATTTCGTTGACCTTATGGACGAATTTGTTTAGGGCCTTTAAAACAACCCAATTTCTTAACCTTTTGATTTCGGCGATAAGCTCAACCAGGCGTTTTGGACGAAATCAATGCAACAAACTCTAATGTATTTGCAACAAGTGCGAAAGTAAAACTGATTACAATGCTGTTTTTTTGAATGACTTTATTAATCATAAAATTCTGCTATTTAAAATCTACCTGCCCACTTTTGCTTGTATCACGCTGATGGGACAGTGAATCCCGTAAATGTGCCTTGTATACAAAAACAAATAGAAAAATCTAAGAATATATAATTAAATAAAATTGACAACATGACTTTATTTCTTAAACGGCAAGGTTACCGTACCGTATTGTTCCTGATGTTCGCTGCCCTGTCGATGCAACCTGTATATGCCCAGAACTCAGCCAAAAAAAGAAAAATATTCATTTTTCCCATAGAAAGCCGGCGCGATACTTTTGACACGATGGAAGATGCGGGCAAAAGATGGTTTGACCTCAACAAGAAAACAGCCAAGGGAGATGAAACCCAGTATAAATACCTACGTGCCAAGCCAACTCCATCAGGGTCATCCGTGATAATTATCGTCCAGCGCACCTGGATAAACCGAGCAGGCATAGGTGGGGCTTTACAACCCAAAAAGGAAACGGACGATCCTGAAGAAGTATGGACGAGTATAGATATTGACTCTGTCGATAACCGTGGGGCAGGGAGAACTTTAGAAAGAAAAAATAAATCAGAGGCGGACAATTTCGAAGGCGGCGCCATGGGCGTGGCTATGAGTCTTGATTCCAATAATAAGCTCGTTCCCGTTCTCAGATATGATAACAAAAACCCAAAAGGCAGACGATTCATTAAGTTTGATGGAATAGAGGGCAATACCTTGATCGACAGAAAGCTGAATGTAACTACGCACAAAAAATCGATCGACCAGGTACAAAGAGCTGACGAGGCGCTGAAACAAAACACCAATTACAACGTCAGGTACGAGGTACCTGCTAATAGAGTAAATGCTATGAAAAAGTTGCTAATTAAGGCGGGCGTAGCCGGTAATCCCCATATAACGGTAGTGGCTGTAAAGCCATAGCACATTAATATTCGCTTGAACTGTCCCGATGATCAGGGACAACGAAATTTAATTGCATTTTACTACTCGCAAAAAGCTATTCAAAAACCACATGTCTGCGTATTTGCAAAGGCTTTATACTTTATAGTATTCATATATTTAAAACCTTTTTTAACTTAAATTGAAAGAGGGTTTAATTGATTTTATGTGTTAACAGTATTTGGCTGAAAAGAAAAAGGGCTTTACAGATCCTGTAAAGCCCTGATTATCAGATGTGGAGAATATCGGAGTCGAACCGATGACCTCTTGCATGCCATGCCGTTTTTAGCAAATTAAAAAGAGTTTCAAAAATCATGCAAAACAATTGAATATCAGATATTTAAGTGAAAATATTTTGCTAAAAAATTTGGAATTTTAGACCTAAAATCACTACTTTTACTTTATCTCAGCTTCATCTTATGTGGGATAAAGCCTGACCGCTTGCATACATACTTGCATGCACTAATAATTTAAAATTTTGGACTATGAAAATTTCGACAACACCAATCATTTGGACATATCGGAAAATTAAAGACACGGATAATAACTTCATAAAAGACGAGCATGAAGTAAGGGTTAGGATGTGGCAAAATGAAAAGCCGATATATATTCCTACTGGTTTCAGCAGTTCAGTAGAAAACTGGGATAAGGAACATGCCAGACCAAAAACAACTCATCCAAAGTTTTTGGAATTATCATCCAAGATAAAGGGTATCATCGATGATATTGAATATGAAATAAAGACTGCGGATAAGGCAGGCCGTGTTATTACACACATTGAAATCAAGGCAAATCTGGGTTTAGATCGTAAGCTTACTCCGGTTATTGATAAACCGAATAAGATTATGGCTTATGCGCAATCAATTGTTGATTATTACAACTCAGTTGATAATCCCGGTTACGCCAATGTATTTTATAACTGCAAACTAACATTAAAGAAACTGTTAAAAGATAGAGACAAAATGTTTCTGTCTTTCACAAAGGCAGACCATGAAGCATATGAACAGCAAATTACCGGGCTCTCGGAATCAACTATTAGTAATTATCTGCGGACTTACTATCGTATCTGGAATTTGGCCATAGAAGACGGTCTTTGTACAAAAAACCACCATCCTAAAAAGTTTATAAAATTCAAAGCTTATAAACGTATCAGGACAAAAAAACGATCCATCAAGTCTGATTACTGGGATCGTATAATGAAGCTAAAACCATCAAAGGAAACCCGAATTTATAGGTCACATTTGATGATGCAGTTTATGTATTACGGACGGGGGATGAACTTCAACGATATGTTAAAGCTGAAAAGAGAGCAATTCGTAAACAATGGTATCGTATACAGGCGTTCAAAAAATAAAAGAAGTTATGATTTTGAATTGCACCCAAAGGCGGTTGCTGTGGTGAAATTATTAGAAAACTTCCCAGAGCAGTCTGATGCCGGTTACATATTTCCGTTTATTATGCAGGAGCACGATACAGCTAAAAAAATTGATGCGAGGATAGATTCTGCCTTAAAGGATTTTAATGAAGATTCGCAAGCGATGGCAGATGCGGTGGGTTGGAAAAAAAGGTTTACTTCAAACGCTTTAAGGCATGGGTTTGCAAGTCATTTAAATGAAGCGAATGTGCCCATTAAGATAATTCAGGAAGCATTAGGGCACGAAACTCAACTGCAAACGAGGGTTTATCTGGATGATATAGAGGATGGAATTATTACAAGTGCAATTAATGCAGCGCTTAAATAAACTTACTTTGAGTGAATCATTATGCTTTCGTTTATTCTGATGATTTTACTAAATTATCCAATAAACAGAACTTTTCAGGACATAAATATTAATCATTTCTCAAGCGTCTTCATCATCAGGTTAATTAACGCATAACCGCGAAAAAACAGATAGTCGATATGTTGAATATTGGTCAGGGGTATTTTATCAGTTTCAAAATGCCTGATTTGAAACTGGTTTCCAATGGTAGTAAGTTGTCCTGCTTCTAAGGTTAGTAAATCCGCGAATGGTTGGTTCCCCGCAGAGATTTCATTAACCAGTTGTTGAGCTGAAATCTTCTTATTGGCTGAGTAGTATGTTTTGGCTCTTTCAAAAGCGTCCCATAGCCTTTCCAACCCATGCTTTCTATCAGAAAGCGCTGGCATGTGAATTTGTTCCGCTGCTTGGTTTAACAAATCATTTAAGTCAGCGTCGTTAGTTTTATAATTCTTCTTGATGATATTTTGCATTTCCTCTGGTAATAGCCGTTGGACTTCGCCATTAGTGTTCATTTCGTAAGCGATGCCGTTACGTTGAAATAAATAATTTACGTCTGTTCTAAACTTTGCCTGTGCAATTTCTCGAGTAGAAAACGAATAATGATAATGTTGAAAATAGTCGTGTAAGTCGCCAACTGATTTGGCATCATATAAGTGCTGGTAGCAGAACTCTAAAAAATCCAGTATAGCAATTGTTTCAGTTAAATCAGTTTCATTGCTGGGCTTCGGTTGTGTGACATCAGGCGCAGGTTCTCCCCAATCGCTATAATCTGGTTTTACTTCTGCTCTTTTTATTGAAATAGGTGTTTCTATTTCAGGAATGGTTGCCTTTAAGAGATGATTGAATTTGTAAGGATCAAAACCAATAATACCCCTTCCGTCCTGGCATTGTTCCGGAAAATCCTTATCCAAAGAATGGTTTGCTACGTAACTTTCATAAATAGATACTATACCGTTCCAAACTGATATTTCAATTTGTTCATTTGTTGCAGGTTTTTTTCCGAACTCTCTGTCGCTGAATAAGGCCATTGTCATAAAAATTTAGTTGTAAAACTACTAATTTAGTTGCGTACTGCTACACATTCTGTAGCTATATGCAAATTGAAAATATCAGTTGTAAATCATTTCATTAATACTATATTTGCGTAACACTACACAATTCGTAGTAAAATGCAAACCAAAGTAACTAATTTTCAAGGGCCATCATATAATTATTTAGAAGACTTTATTACTGAGATAAGGTCTAAGGGAAGGTATGTGCTTACCCTCGAAGAAGTTAAATCTAAATTTAATCTTTCCGATAAGGCTGTTAATCAGGCATTATACCGACTCAAAGCTAAGAAGCGAATTGCTCAAATAAGAAAGGGTATTTATGCAATTATTACCCCTGAGTATCTAAGACAAGGAATGGTTCCCCCCGCCCTATTTATTGACGACATGATGCAGGCATTAAACAAGCCTTACTATATTGGATTATTGTCTGCCGCTGCATTATACGGTGCCGCGCACCAGCAACCAATGGAGTTTTTTATAGTTACTGAAAAGCCCGCCTTACGCCCTATCAGAAATAAGAAGGTTAAAATAAATTTTTACATAAAAAAAGAGTGGTTTCAAGAAGACATAAGAAAAATTAAAACAGATGCTGGCAATATTAAAGTTTCCACACCCGAAATGACGGCGTTAGATCTGATCTATTACCAGGAAAGCATCGGTTTAAGCCGAACGCTGACTATTTTGGAAGAACTCGCTGGACAAATGAAACCATCAATTTTAAACCAAACAGTTAGACGATACCCACACGTTACAGCTGTCCAACGTCTGGGGTTTTTATTGTGTATTGAATTGCAATTGCCACACCTTGCCGCTCCTTTAATAAAATTTATTGCTGAAAAAAAAGTCTTGCCAATTCCTTTATCGACCAATAAACAGCGTGGTGGGGAATTGAATGAGCAATGGAAAATTATAAAAAATATTGAATTAGAATCAGATTTATGATTGCTCGGCGCTATATAGAAGAATGGAAGGAATTTGCTCCCTGGCCCGATAATGCCCAGGTTGAACAGGATCTGATTATTGAGCGCGCATTAGTGGAGATGTTTTCAGATGAGATGATTAGGGAAAATCTCGCGTTCAGAGGTGGTACGGCTTTTCATAAGCTATTTTTAAAACCTCAGGTAAGATATTCAGAAGACATTGACCTGGTTCAAATACAGGAAGGCCCGATTAATCCAATTTTAAAACGTATACGAGAACGGCTAGATTTTTTGGGGACAAAAAGGATTGTAAAACAGAAAGCCAATAATAATACAATTGTTTATCGATTCGAGTCGGAAATAGCGCCTATAATTAATATGGCTTTAAAAATCGAAATTAATTGCCGTGAACATTTTAATGTCTTGGGTTTGCAATCATTTCCCTTTAAAGTTGAGAACTCTTGGTTTAATGGTGAATGTGATCTGACCACTTATCAATTAGAAGAATTATTAGGCACCAAATTAAGGGCGCTTTATCAGAGGCGGAAAGGGAGAGATTTGTTTGATTTATACTGGGCGTTGACAAATCATGAAATTGACAAAGAAAAACTACTGCACTGCTATCGTAGCTATATGAAGTTTTCTTCCGCGCAGCCGCCTACTCCAAAAATGTTCATTGCTAATATGGATGAGAAATTGAAGGATAAGGAGTTTACAGATGATATCCACGTGATACTGAGACCCGGGATTGAATATAATAATGAAATAGCATACGAATTAGTTAAACGGGAATTACTGGAGAATATATAAATGACACCCAAAACTTGGAAAAATGTTGCGCTAAGTGACTTATTTATTTTTATTGGGGGAGGTACGCCGGATAAATCCAATTTAAAATTTTGGAATGGGGATATACCTTGGGCATCTGTTAAGGATATTAAATATGAAGTTTTAAACGATACCATTGATAGAATAACCGCGGCTGGGTTGGAAAACAGCTCATCGAATCTCGCAGTTAATGATGATTTACTTTTGGTTACTCGAATTTCACCTGGAGAGGTAACCATTTGTAAAAATTCAATGGCAATAAACCAAGATCTGAAAATAGTAAAAAGATTTGGAGGAATAAGTCCCCTATTTTCATACTATTTAATTAAGGCACATAAACAGAAGTTTTTAGAACGCGCAAGCGGCACAACGATTAAAGGAATCAGATTAGCTGACTTAGATGAAATTGTGTTGCCACTTCCTCCAGTTCAGGAACAGATAAGAATCGTCAATGCCATTCAAGAATATTTCAGCGAAATTGAAGATGCAAAAAAGGAAATTTCCACTGCGCTGAAAAGACTTGATATTTATAAACAACTGGTTCTTTATAAAGCTTTTGATGGCACTTTGTTACCGATACCACCAAACGAATATGAAACGGGAACGACTTTAATCGAAAAAATTCAAAACGATTTTCAAAACCATTATAGGCTGAATTTAGACGACTATTATAAAGATTTTAAACTATGGCAAGCTGATTCTAATAAGGGTTTAAGACCAGTTAGACCGTCGAAGCCGCAAGCATACGTTGCAACCGACGCAAAAGAGTTAGAGAGCATGCCAACTATACCTAAATCTTGGAAGTGGGAAAAATTAGGTAATTTTTCTTTTGTGACAAAGCTTGCTGGTTTTGAATTTTCAAAATATATAAAATATGAATCAACGGGAGACATCCCGGTGATTAAGGCTCAAAATGTTTCTAAAGGCGGATTTTCTGATAACGAGTATTCCTATGTAACTAGAGAAATGTTGACGCACCTACCTCGAATTAAGTTATCGGGCGGAGAAATACTATTTGTGTTCGTTGGTGCTGGCTTAGGTAATGTCGGTGTTGTGCCATTGGGTAAAGAATATATGCTCGGTCCTAATGTTGCTTTAATTAAGCCAAGTGAATATGTTTTTAATAAATATGTGCAGTACTTTTTGTCATCTCCGATCGGTAAAAAGCACATTTTGGAACTTTCAAAAGCGACAGCACAAGGGTCTATTTCAATGGAGAATATTAGAAATATTTCAATTCCACTTTGCAATTTCGAACAACAGACTTCCATTATCAACAAACTCGACACGCTGTTGACTCATGCGGATCATTTGATTGATATGTTAAAAATCGCTTTAATTAAAGCTGATAATTTCAAATCTTATATTTTAGATAATGCCTTTAAAGGCAAACTAACCGACCAGAATTTGGACGATGAAAACGTTGAAATTTTACTTAATAGAATTAAAGTCGAAAAGGAACAATTTCTGTCTGAGCAAAAAATCGCAAATAAATTTAAACAGAGTAACAAAATAACAATGGAGCCCCTCAAATCGATCATAGAAATATTAATGGAGAAAAAAAAACCGGTTTTTACAAAGGATCTTTGGAAACTCTCTGTTCATAAAGACGATATAGAAGCCTTTTTTGCGGAATTAAAATTAATTGAAGCAAAAATCCAAGTAACATATGAGAATCAAGAATCGTTAATTTCCCTTGTTCCATGAGAATCGACAAAGTTTATATTGAAAATTTTAAGAATCTCAAAAAGTTCAGTATTGATCTCGATGAGTCACAAATGAACACGGTGCTTCTTGGTAAGAATGCTACGGGTAAATCCAATTTCATAGAAGCCTTGATTTTAATATTTAAATATTTAGATTTAAAACAGGAGCCGCCAAAAGAACTTCAATTTCATTACCGAATAGAATATCGGGTAAGAACATATAAAATAATAGTCGACTTTTTGGAAAGCGCTTATTCATTCGAGATTTTTAAGCAAAGTGACACTGACGGAACTGTTTGGGAAAAATTGGCAAGACCGGTTACGAAAACAGATTTTTTCAGAAACAAAGATTTATATCTTCCAAAATATGTGTTTACTTATTATTCTGGTTTGAGTGATCGTTTAGATAAAATATTTTGGAAACACCAGCAAAATTTCTATAATGAAATTAAAAAACCAAATTTTGACAGAAAGAAATTAGATGATTTAAGACGTCTTTTCTACGTTAAGCAAATTCATAGTTTTTTCGTGCTCTTGGCGTTTTTCGCGCTACCGACTGTCGAAAACAGAACAAAACAATTTCTGAATGATGTGTTAGGCATAGAAGACTTGGAATCTGTTTTGTTTGTTTTAAAACGGCCATCGTGGCGCGGAAAAGGCGATCAACGGTTTTTCGGAGCAGAGGGTCTTGTCAGCGAATTTTTAAAAATTTTATGGCAGTATTCACTAGCTCCCATTTATTATTCAGAAACCGTTTATCCGGATTTCCGAAGCAAGGGCGTGAAGCAAGATCAATTGTATTTATATATAACTGATAAGAAAAAACTAAACGAATTTGCGTTAGAATTTTTTCGATTGTCTGATATACAACCCAATAATACGGATCTCTTTAAGGCGCTTGAAAGCACTTACATTTCCGAGTTATTAGAAGAAGTGAAAGTCAAAGTCAAAAAAAGAGTTGACGGGGAGGTAAAATTCAAAGAATTAAGCGAAGGAGAACAACAATTGTTGACTGTAATTGGATTGTTGATTTTCACGAAAGAAGAAGAGTCACTGGTTTTACTTGACGAACCTGACACACATTTAAATCCATTGTGGAAGTACGATTATTTGCAATACCTAAATAAGTATGTAAAAAATATTTCGGTGGACGAGAGTGATCCCTCAAATATTATAGAAGACTCTACTACCCAAATAATTATTAACACCCATGATCCATTGGTAATAGGCAGTATGGACAAATCACAGGTAAGAATGTTCGGAAAGAAAATTATCCACGTCCCGAATACTGAGGATATCACCGAAGACAAATTTGAACAACTAAGAATTAATGGTTTAAATCAAGCTATTGAACCTGAAAAGAGTCCACGAGGAATGGGAGTAGCGGGTATCTTGACGAGCGATATGTTCGGACTTCCGAGTATTTTAGATAAGGATACCCAAAAGAAATTGAATAGAAAAAGGTATCTGCAAGGGCGGCTAATGAGGGAAACACTTAGTCCAGAAGACTTGGAGGAATATAAAGGTCTAAAATTAGACCTTGAAAATTATGGTTTTTATGAGGAGACGGAGGATTATTGGTTTAAGGAGTACATTTCCGAAATGTCGAAAGACGAAGCATTTCAAAAGGTCGAATTCACTGAAGATGAACGAGATAAACTTAGCCTTCGTAGTCAGGAGGTAATTCAGCGCCTATTAACTAAGAGGAGGGAGAAGTTATGAGGTATATAAAGATCAGCGAGTTAAAAGCTGTTTTTGAAGCACTTCATGGAACTGGGTCTTTTATTGCATGGGAAGAAAGAGCTAACCGACATCTTGCGGCGATTACTACGAAAACTCAAAGAGAACGAAAAACATATTGGGCAGCAAACAATATTTGGACGGACCTTTATGATGCAATGTCGGAATTATCAGGGCATAAGTGTTGGTATACTGAATCTAAAGAAAATTCAAGTGAATGGCAAGTAGATCATTTCAGGCCTAAGGCTAAGTCATTGAATTCAGAAGGCGAAATAATTTCCGCCACTGGCTATTGGTGGCTCTCTTATTACTGGCGAAACTTCCGCCTATCTGGCTCTCTTTCAAATCTATTAAGGAAGGATCGTTTTGTTGATGACGATGACGTTTTTGGAAAAGGAAGCTACTTTCCTTTGAAAACCGGATCGCAATTCTCGTTAGAGAATGATATGCGCTGTCGCGGTGAAATTCCAATGCTTCTTGATCCAACAATTTCACGGGATGTGGGGTTGCTTTCATTCGATCAAAATGGGGGGGTATTCGCTACTTATAACGCTGACGATAATGATCATAATCACAATCGTGCGGTCCTTTCTATTAAATGCTATGGGCTTGAACATAGCCCATTGATACGTGGCCGGAAAAGGGTATGGGATGAATGTGAAAGTATTGTCGAACTTACTCAAAGTGATTTGAAGGTGCATATAAACAATGACGAATTAATAGATCAATCGCTTGAAGAGTGCTATCAAAGATTGGCTGATCTTGCAGCAAAGAATCAACCACATTCCATTGTGGTTTTTAACTTTGTTCAGGAAAAATTAAATAACGAAGATTATTATTGGCTTAACGAAGCCTTAAAAGCTATTGCATGAAAGCAAATACCCTTGTATCAAAAATTTGGACGTTTTGTAATACACTCCGAGATGATGGCTTAGGCTATGGCGATTATTTGGAACAACTGACTTACTTATTGTTCTTAAAAATGGCCGATGAAAATCCAGGAGAATATGATTTGCCGTCAGATTGTGACTGGTCATTTCTTAAAGATAAGGAAAAGGGGGACTTGATAGGAACCTATGAAGATATTTTAAAAGGTTTGTCAAGGTCAGGCGGAATGCTCGAAAAGATATTTGCTGGCGCGCAAAACAGAATACATGATTCATTTAAATTAAAAAAGCTAATAAAACTAATTGACGAAGAAAACTGGACATCAAAGAATTATGACTTAAAAGGTGAAATCTATGAGTCGCTATTACAAAAAAATGCGGAAAATAGCGGCGCAGGTCAATATTTCACCCCGAGGCCAATTATTTCAGCCGTTATCGAGTGCATTAGGCCAGTCTTAGGCGAAACTATCGCTGATCCAGCATGCGGAACCGGAGGTTTTTTTTTAGGTGCATTGGAATCACTCTCCAGACTGGAAGCAGATAGCGTTCAAAAGGAATTTATTAAATTTCACACATTTAAGGGCTGGGAAATAGAAAGCTCAACCGCCAGACTGTGTTTAATGAACTTATTTCTTCATGGGCTTGGAGATTTAAAAGAAACTCCAGATATAGAAATCGGGGACAGTTTGAAAAGCCTTTCTTTGAATAAAGTTGATATTGTCCTTGCTAACCCCCGTTTGGAAAAAGCAGCAGTGATATTCCTACTCCTGACCTAAAACTATCTGAAAAAGATGGTTATTATCTACGTTCCGATTTTTGGGTCACCACTAGCAATAAACAATTAGCCTTTCTACAGCACATTTATTCCTTAGTAAAAGAAAATGGCCGTGCCGCAGTGGTGCTCCCCGATAACGTTTTATTTGAAGGAGGGCCTGGTGAAATTATACGCACTAAATTATTAGATCTGGTAAATTTGCATACGATATTGAGGCTCCCGACAGGAATTTTCTATGCTCAAGGCGTAAACGCAAATGTTCTGTTTTTTGAAAAAAAGAGTGAAAATTCATCGCCAGCTACTAAAAATTTATGGTATTATGATTACCGAACAAATATCAGACATACGCCTAAAAAAAATCCTTTAACCTTTGAGAATTTAAAAGATTTTATTAATTGTTATCTTTCGAAAGAGCGGGCAAATAATGAACAAACCTGGAGTGAAAGTAATCCGTTAGGCCGTTGGAGAAAATATACTTACGATGAATTAATTTCCAGAGAAAAAGTTAATCTCGACATTTCTTGGTTACAAGATGAAAATTTGATTGATTTCAGCAATATGCCTGATCCCGAAGATTTCCTTAACGATATTATTGAAAATATAGAAAGTGCTCTTCGCAATTTTAAAACGATAAGAGAGAATTGGTACTAAATTAATAGCTTGTAATCTATTGATCCATCGCACAATATCGGCAGCAATCTAAAATTGCATTTAGGAAACGGGGGCTTTCCCATAAATTTAAGAACGTGGGAAGCATCGGGAAAAAGGATCTCGAAGTTATTCGCGGGAAATTTACGGCAAAGGGATTTGAAATGCCGGAAGCATCTGAATAGCAGGGCAGTTATTGTCCTTTATGAGCTTTCGCCTTTGTTTTTTGGGTAAGAGTGACTAATAATTCGTCGATTTCTTCCGCATTATAATAGCAGACGCCCCCTAACTTTCTAAACGGGATCTTGCCGCGATTGCGTAGTGTTTGTAAGGTCACTTCAGATATATCCAGCATTTCCATAACTTCTGCTGTCTTCAGCCACTTTTTGGCGGGCTTGGCCAACAACAATTCCTTGATTTCGGAGATTAACTGTAACCGGAATTTTTCCAAGTCTTCAGTTGTTAAGACTTCTAAGCCCATAAGGATATTTGCTTAAAGTTATAACCGTCCCGGTCTGTCCGGAACGGTCTGTTGATAATAGTGATTGACGGCTATTGGGCCATAGCGGAAAGAGGTTCCACTGCATCAATCATTTTTTGGTAGTAGTTTTTGCGTACTTCTAAAAATTCGATGAGGTCACCGAATGTGTTTTTCATACCTGAATTACTAACCCCTTTCAATGTAAACCGGATAGCTGGCGATCCCTCGCTGACAATGGTAATGTTAACCACATCTACCAAGTTCATTATAGGGGTTTGGTGAATGAAATAATCCTTGATTTTCAGGTGTTCTACCCATGCTACCTGCTTTTTCAGCAAGCCTTTGCTCACCAAAAAATATTCGGGAGTAATGAAGTAGGTATGAGATTTCAATAGCAAAACGTGGTATAAAAAAGCGAAAAGTGAAACCCAGCTGCCGACGATCAGCAGCGGAAACACATAATATCCGGCGACAGTTAATATAAAAAACACAAAAAGCCAGGGCGCTGTGCAAATGGCGGTATAGCGGATAGATGGCCTGACAGGCGCTATCCAAACCTGATGTAGATTCATGATATTAAAATAAAAGGATGAGTGATCTGTAAAAAGCCTAACCCGGAAGGGGAAAAAGAAAGGTTTAAAAATAGAAAAGTCCTGAACGCTCGCCGCCAGGACTCTTCAACCTAAACCTTATCACATACAGTGTTGAGCACTGTAATAATGTGGCCAATTTACATTAAATTTTTAATTGATTAATAGCGGTGACTATTCGACCTTGAGCGCATGTATTCGCGGAACATCCATTCTTCGTACTCGCGCTTCATGGCATTGCGTTTAGCACGCACATTATAACGCCAAAGAAATATGCCCCAGATCCCAAATGCTACTGCAAAACCCGGCCAAGGGTTGTCTTTCATACTTAATGCACCGCAAAAAGCAAAGAAAGAAACCATGCAGGTAAAGAGAAAATGGATGAAATTTTTCATATCGGCTCAATAATTAAATTTACTAATTATGTTAGTAAATCCCAGGCGAAATTTAATTTATTTCATAGATATGATTGTCCTGCCGGGCCTTTTGTACACGCTCGCGGATGGTATCTATAATTTCCGACTCGGGAATGCCGAACATGTTAATGGCATGGTTTTCCGGGTCGGTAGTTATTAGTGTTACATTCATCAATTTAAAAAGCTGCTGAAAGAAAGACTGCGTAACGATGTAATCTTTGATGCGGAACATCTCAACCTGGTCGGAACGCTTATTAAGTATACCATGCTGCAAGCGGATGACTTCAGTGGTTACATGGAAAGTGTAGCTGCGCAGGTAGAGCATTCGGTACCAGGCAGCGCCGGTGACGGCAAGGCTGAAAAGGATAAAATAATGTGACAGCCACCATGCTAACAGCAGGAAGGTGACCGCCAGCAAGAGTAATGGCAAACATTTGAGGAAAGCCCAGATATAAGCGGGCTTTAACTCGATATCTTTAGCTGGTATCATATCTTAATTGATCTAAAAAAGTGGAATAATGAATTGGTTTACGGGTACGGATGCCGGTGCGGATGGAGAAGGCCAGTTCAAAGGTATTCAGTGAAAGCTGATCTACGGGAAATTTAACGCTCCTGTTTTTGCAGGCTACCACTACTGTTTCACCCAACCATTGCAGCCTGATCGGGTGGGATTTTAAACCGGCAGCAACCACAATGTCTGTGGCCCTGCCGGCCAGGTCATCCTCAAAAAGCAATGTATATTTTCGTTTTTTGAAGTTGTCCCTGATCCAGTTAAGCTGTCCGTTTGCCGGCCTGTTGCCAAGGCCGATAAAGCAAAGTTTTTCCGGTTGACGATATTTGACCAGGTTAAGGGAAAGAAAGGCGATGCAGTCCATGGCCGAGCGACTGATTAAAACCTCTGTGGCAGATTCGTTACCTGCGATCCAGAGATTACGGCTGGCAGGGATAAAAAATGATGCAGGAGTATAAGTTTCTACGCTATCACCATAATCAAACACGGCATCCCGCAGGTTAAAAAGACGCTGTACTTCTAAGGGAACGCCGAGAGCATTTAGCGCTTCGCACATTACCGCGATTGTTCTTCCGCACGGTCGGTTCGTCCAACCTGCGGAATGGCCTGCCTTTGCTGATTTTGCATGTCCTTCACCGCGTTATGATAACCGGGGCTTAATTTCTCGGCTTCTTTAGCATCCCGCTTTTTATTAAACAAGGCATTCAATCCTTTGTACAGCACATAGGATAAACCTCCATCGATCAGGATAGATGCTATTAAGGCAATTTTATTGGACCGTATACCGTGGGTATCTTTTCCTGAGTAATTAAATACGGTATGGTCGGGTAGCTCTACCTGCTTGCCTTTGCGATAATTTTCTTTCTGGGCAGGTGTAAGGAACTCGCCGTTAACCATATCCGGTGCCAGTATTTTATCGGTATCGGATACGATAAACTCGCGGGTGTCCGCATCGTATTCAACCAGCAATTCCTTTTTATTGCCCTTGTCATCAATGGTGATCTTCTGAAAGTTTTCTACCTCCCCTTTTTGCAGCAGTTCTGCCTCGTTATCTTCCAGGAAGGAAGGGGTTACCGCTTTGCGGTACACCGGATGGATGAGCAAGTCAAGTTTGCCGTTCTCATCCGGTGCCAGGGAAATTTTGGCGTCCAGGGTTTTGATATGTATATTTTCGGCCTGCAGGTTATGCAACTGCATAAGGCCGGTGCGGCGACCTGAAAGGAGCGCTTTCAGGTCATCCACGTTCAGCAGGAGCTGGCCGCCTGCGGCCAGTCCTATGGTTTCCAGATCTTCAATCGGAAGTTTGTTTTCGTTATAGCTGATCAGGTTCATATTATCGTTCCATGTTATACATTTGTTCAGCACCATACAAGTCCGCATCCCGTGTCTTGCCTTGTCCCTGTTCTTCCCCTACCTTCGGATGGTTACGGGCTTCGAGCAGGGAATTATAAAGGCCATCAGTGGCTTTGATAGTCTTTCTTGCGCCATCAAGGTCTTCCACCTTGATGCTTTTGTTTTTGTAAACATCAAGCACTTTGTAGCTGGTATCCATATAGGCAATCTGGTCGCCTTTTTGGAAGGTCAGGTTTTTTTCTGCACCCACTTTCTGTTCCGCTTTTGTGCTATACCCAATAGTTGCGAAGCGATCTTTTGGGCGTCACGGGCAACCTTGGTGATTTCGAACGGCTCATCCCGCAGGATCTTCTGAAAGTTGTTGGAGTAAGCAGCATGCGGGCCAAACTGATGACCAAGCTTTATTTCACCGCCAATGAGCATGGATGCTACTGCCGCGCGCATTTCTTCGCGGGAATATTCCAAAGAACCAAATTTACCTTCCATCGGGCGATTCTGACGGCTTTCGTGCCCGGTCCAGTGTGCCAGCTGGTGAATGGCCGCCTGGTAGTATTTTACCTCGCTTTCAAATTCCTCTTTTTCCGGCAAAAAGATGGCATCACGCTGCTTATCGTAATAAGCTTCCTTACCGCCGTGGATGATCACGGCTTTGCTGTCTTCGATGATTTTTTCAGCTTTCTGGATCGGTGTTAGCGTTTGGCCCTGCTCTTGTTTTTTCAGAAATTCCTCCAAGGGCGGCAGGTCATTGATCTGGGAGCCGTTAAACAGGAAGGCCTTGCCTTGCTGCGGCTTTTCAAATTCAACCGTTTTGGTTTGGGTTTTACCATCTGCGCCTTTGATTTTTTCCCCTTCAGGTGTGCGGATGGCTTGAATGTCATTGGTTTTCGGGAACTCGATCAGGGTACCGGTTGAGCCCTTTTTAACCAGGTAACCGTTAAAGCTGGCGGCATCGGCCGACATCCAGCGCGGATCATCATGGCCTTTCATGGCCAGGATGATCTGGTTCATGGCGCTATACCCTTTACCGGTAGTGGGGTTGATGGGTGTTACAAAGGCGGGCATGCCATTGTCTTTGACCGGCTTTTGAAACAGGGAAGTTCCGGCTTTGAGTTCAGCGGCCAGCTTTTCTGATAACTGTACCGGCAGTCTTTTGAAATTTTCGCTCATCTTGTTGATTATTTAGTAGTTCATAAAAAAATTTGATAGGGTTGATAAATCGCTGCTGATAGCGCAGGCTGAAATGCAAATGCTCCCCGGTCACCCGGCCTGTGGCACCGGTAATCGCTATGGGCTGGCCAGCAAAAACGGAATCCTGTTCGCCAATCAATAGCTGACTCAGATGGCCGTAGATGGATTCTAACTGGCCATGGCTGATGTGCAGGTTGATGCCCAGTACCTTGTCGTAGCTTTCCGCCGATACGCGGCCATCCATAATGGCGTAAACGGTATCGTCATGAGCTTTCAGGTCGATACCATAGTGCATGGCATATTTCCCCGAGATCGGGTGCAACCGGTAACCGTAGTAAGAATTGATTTTAAAGTGTTTCAGGGGGAGGCAGATCAGGCAGAGGCCGACCAGCCATTTCATCTGGAAAGGGTATTTTCCAGTTCTATTTTTTCGGAGCGGTTTACCGCTTCGAGTGTTTTATCCCAGATACCGGGATGATCGCGTGCGATCTCTAACGCGTTGAACAGGTCTGAAGAAGTTCCCATATCCTGCCGCATCATGATCTTGTACATGGTCTTAAAATCGTTTAAGGGCATCTTGGAACCATTTTGCAATAATTCTTTCATGATCTCCTCTTTAGGCTTTAGCATCATCAGGTCTTTGGCCTGATAGACAGATTCACCGCCTTTGGGAAAGCTGACGTAATTCTCGCTGGCATCCCTTGCGTAGGTCAGTACGCCAACCTGTCCCTGCTTGCCGACAGGGTCGTTTTTCACCTCCGGATGCACGAGCACGAGCGAACCGGTAATCGTTTCATTTTTCATTTTTTAAGTCATTTTGTTAGCTATTGAATTTTGTTTCTATTTGGTTTTAGGTGCCGGTGGTTCGGGTGGTTTGAATTGAATCACCATTTGCTCGATCTCCTGGCTGATGCGGAAATAGTTTTGTGAAAGCTGCTCATCACGCTTGCCACCAAAATCATAGTAGGCGGGCAGCGGTTTAAATGCTTTTTCCTCTTTGGCGATCTGGACCATATCGAGGTTAATGCGGCAATTGATGGCGGACGTTTCAAACTGCCCGGAGTATTTCTCCTGTGCTTCCGCCGCGATGACGCCCACCATTTCCCCCGAATTGAGCGAGGCTATTTTCCCTGCCGGGATAAGCGCTTCCAGTTTTTCGTTGAGGGAGGTAGATGTTTTGTTGCGGTCAATGGACAGGCCTTCTCCAAGCTGTTTGGATTTGCCAAAGAGCCGTTCCAGCCAGTCCAGTGTTTCCTTGTTACGAACCGAACCGGAAAGTACATTACCGACTACGGCTGTGATGGTGGCAGCCGTATCTTTACCATATTGCTGATTGAATTGGGGTAATTCCTGCAAGCCCATCAGTACCGCCACTTTATTACTTCGTGCGGTCGCGATCAGGTTCTCTACCCGGTGTACAAATAAGGTTGGCACCTCATCGACGATCAGGGCTGAAGGAAAATTGCCTTTGGTATTAATGAGTTTGGTCAGGCGGTTGATAACAATGGAGTAACAGGCCGAATTGATGTTTTGCGTATTCGGGTCATTGGCAAGTACAAGCATGCCCGGCTTTTCCTTATCGGAAATTTTGAGGTTAAAGTCGTCACCGCTGAAAACCCAATAGGTTTCTTTGGTAGCCAAACGGCTGATAAAGATCTTCAGGGTACCGACCTGCCCTTCGAGCTGGGAAAATGCTTTGGCGTGATAGGCGGTCATAAACGGCGAAAGCAGGGCTTTCAATTCCGGCTCGGACATCAGCGTATCAAAAATCTCTTCGTATGAACGGTTGAGCAGTGCCAGCACATGCGGAAAGCTGGAATATTTGCCACCCTGGTATTTGCTCATGAAATAGATACAGGATGCCAAGAAGTTAATGGCAGACTGCGTAAAAAACTGATCACTACCGCCTGAGCGGTCACCCTTTTTTAGTGCCTCTACCAATCCCTCGGCAGTTTCAGCCGCATCTGCCAGTGAGCGAATATAATCCGCCCGCCAGGGATTGATACGGCGGCTTTTTTCGATGTCATTCAGGTTGATGACATGAAAGGCAAATCCCTTTAGTTTGCCCTGTTGTTTCGCCAGCAGGTAATGATAATAAGCAATCTGGCCGAGGTCGGGAAACTTGAAATCATAGAGGCAGACCGCGAATTCTTTAGCGATCAGTTGCCGGATAAAAGGGTTGACGATGCTAAAACTCTTCCCGCTGCCGGGGGTACCGATTACCATCGTCCCCCTGAAAACATTGCAGATATTGATCCAGCCGCTATGCACTTTTTTCCGGTGGTAAAACAACATGGGGATGTTAACCGAGTAAGGCGTATCAATCCGTTTTACCGGCTGCATGAAACTTTCCGCTTCTGTATTCCATTTATCCTTGCCAAGCCCGGACTTGATAATCTTGGATATGTTGTCCATGGAGAGGCTGACCATGAGCGCGCCGACCAGGGAGCAGGTCAAATAAGCAAAGTCAAACCACGAAGTGTAAGCAAAGGCAGGCGGTGAGGCACGTCCCTGAAACGCGATACTGCCAAAGAACAGCAGCAATCCTGCGCAAAGCGGGTAAACGATATGCTTTTTGGGGTCAAGTTCCGTTTCCTTTTTTGCCAGCGTACCGATAGAGACGAGGCAAATCAGGCCAAACGTGGTGAGTTTGGAGTAGACCAGTTTCTGATAGATAAAAATGCTCGCGAGCCTGGCGAGCGGGTTAATGAAAATACCCCAGAAAGGGGCATTTAAGTAAACAAATATGGATGCTTCTAATAAAACAGATACATAGATCGCGCATTGCAAAAACCCATGGAGTTTTTGTTGCTCCCGTGTTTCTTCCATAAACTGAAATTTTAAATATGATGCAGCACGAATGCCACGCCGGCCAAGTGGAATCAGGGCTGGTAGCGTTCGACGGTGGCAATGGTGTCATGAATAGCTCCACCGTGACTAAATAGGGCAAGCCGTTCCAGGTTGAATTGTCGGCTTTTTCCCATAACAATAGAGTGATAACCAAAAGTAATTACACTTCCACCAGGCGAAAGGCATAGGGGTATTTCATCTTTCAGTTGCCGAAAAGGACTACAGATCATACCGTTGTATAATTCCATGCTTTTCCGGAGAGCGTAGGGCGGATCGAGTATAATCGTTTGAAAAGGCGGGCCATCCCATTTTCTAAGGAAGGTAACCGCATCGAGGTGGTAATCGGCCGGCATCAATGGATCAAGGTCATTTCGGACTTCATTGACCGTAAGTATGGTCGCGCCTGCAAAAAGATTCAGTACCCGCCCTTCACACCGCTGCTCTACCCAATCCCTTACCGGTTTTACCGAAAACGTATAGCGGTGTAACGGACACCTGAAATGTTCAAAAAGGATCATTAAGTAATTGAATAGTTGTGTCTGATTTTTTCGCTTAAGTTCTCCTGAGATACTTCTAAAGCGTGATAATCAGCGGGTAAGTTCCGTAGAGACGGAAATGTCCGCTGTTTTTACCTGGTCCCGGGCAAAAATTTCCGCACCGGCGGATTCCCTTTCTTTTTGGGCGATGCGCTGACTGATCTCGGCTTCCAGCTTTTCCAGCTGGGCTTTCATACGGAGCAGGTCCTGCTCCTGGTCAAACGGGCGCTGGGTGAGTTCCAGAATTTCAGGAATCTGTTTCTCCAGATCCACGAGATCTTTCTCATAACGCTCGGCCATTCCTACCACCCGGTGAATGGCATCGAGGAAGTAACGGGCAGCGATCTTTGGATTGTCCACGTTGGGCGCGCCGCCGTTTTGCAGGTACTTGATCCCTGTTTTGCGACTTTCGGCATAAAGGGAGGTAATAAATTCCACTCGGTTACTAAAAACCGGATCCGAAGCTGATACCTTCCGCCTGATATACAGGTCAAATCCATAAAGTTCCCCGAGGTGAAGTTCCGGTTTGTTGAAATCCGAGGGCGACCAGTTGGTATACAGGTCGATCAGCTTTTTACCGATCACCGCCGCATCGGCTTCCGGTAAGTTAGATAACCTGATGGGATTTAATTTGCTTCCATCGGTATCGTGTTTAAGTGCTTTCCGGTAATTGGCTTCGTCCTCCTTGACCAGGTGCAGCGTGTGCTTGGTGTCCGTGCGTTTTTTCTGCAGGTCTTCCAGCAGGTAACGGCTGCGGGCTACTTCCTTATAGTGGGCCGAGCGGTAGCTTTCCAGTTCAGCCACTTTTTTTTCGAGGCGGGTTTTTTCCAGCAAAGAAGTATCCCCGGAAAGAATGGCGATATACTCAGAAAAGTTCATACCGCTTTCTTCATCGATAGCCCCTTCATCAAGCGTACGTTTGGCCAGTTCATTGGTTTTCATCTGGCTGATAAATACCTGTTTGTTTTTAAGCAGGTTGAACTTGTAGTTATCCAATGATTGTTCCACAGCATAAATAAAATTGCGGACTTTGTTGCCAAAGTGCATTTTAGCCAGCCAGTTGCCCTGGCGTGCGCCACGGCCGTTTCGCTGTTCCAGTTCGGAGGGTTTCCATGGAATATCCAGGTGGTGCATAGCCACCATGCGTTCCTGCACATTCAGGCCGGTACCGGCCTTTTCAGTGCTGCCGATCAAAATGCGGATCTCCCCGGCATTCATTTTCCGGAACAGTTCCTTGCGCTGTTTATCGGTGGCCCACTGGTGGATGTAAGTGATCTGAGCAGCAGGGATGTTAAAGTCGTTAACCAGCTTATCCCGGAGGGCATCATACACGTTAAACTCATCGGGCTTTGGAGTGCCGATATCGCTGAAAACGATCTGGGTGCCTTTATGCTCTTTGCTTTCCTCGAAGATCGTGGCAATGTTCCTGGCGGCTACGCTGACCTTATTGCCCGGATGGTCGCCATATTTAACCGGATCGATCATACGCATATCCACCGCCATTTTTTTGGCGTAGTTGGTTGCGATCAGCATCCGGCCTTTGTCCTCATCGGCGCTTAATGGCCTTCTGCCAATCAGGGTGGCATTGCCGGATTTGGCAAACTGCATCAGGCGTTTGGTAAAATCCTGCTGATCAGGCGTAGGTTTGATGTTAACCAATACCTCATCAATTTCGGGCTTGTCCAGGTTGATGTGTTTTGCGGTTTTGTAATCCGTGATCTGGTTATAGAAAAGGGCCAGTTCGGGTACTTTGATAAAGTGCCGGAAGCGTTCTTTGGCGCGGATCTCGTTGGTGACCGAAAACTCAAAGTCCACCGACTTCCGGGCATAAACCGCTGCCCAGGAATCAAAGTTGGAAATGCGCTGGCTTTCCAGTTCGTTTGGCCGCAGGTATTTAAAGATGAGGTACATTTCCGTCAGGCTGTTGCTGATGGGCGTACCGGAAAGAAAGGTGGCATTGAGGTCACTGCCAAACCTATCCTGCAGAGAGCGGATCGCAAAAAGCATATTCAGCGCTTTTTGGCTACCGTTGATGTTGCCTAAGCCGGCAACCCGGTTATGCCTGGTGGTAAAAGTCAGGTTCTTAAACTTGTGGGACTCATCAATAAATAAGTGATCAACATTCATTTCCTGGAAGTTGATGCCGGTATCCTTGCGGCTTTCGATGGCCTGTATCACACCATGGAGTTTGGCTTGCAGGTTCTCTTTGCGTATTTCAAGGCCTTTTAGCATTTCACGGGTGATGTCATCACCGGATTTCTTCACGGCCAGCAAGTCGAGTTCAGTGTTATCCAGTTCTATTTCAAAAATCTGCCGTTGAATTTCCGGGGATTGCGGAATTTTTCCGAACTGGTCATGAGTAAGGATAATGGCATCCCAGTTATTGTTTTTGATCTCATGGAAGATGCGTTTGCGTTTAGCAGGCTCAAAATCGTTTTGGCCCGGAGCCAGCAACCTTGCTTTTGGATAGGCTAAGCGGAATGTATCGGTGATCTGCTGGATATTGGCCTTTAAAGCGATGATCATCGGCTTATGAACGATCCCGAGGCGTTTCATTTCCATAGCCGCGATGATCATGGTCAGGGTTTTCCCCAGGCCAACCTCATGGTCGATGAGTGCGCCGCGGTTTTGTATCACCCGCCAGGCTGCATTCCGTTGGGACGGATACAGATCGGTGATTTTTAGCGCCTTTCGGTCAAGTCCGGGAAATTTAAGGTGGCTGCCGTCATATTCCCGAAGCACATAACAGTTGTAGGTGTCATTGTACAGCTTTTCGAGAAATTGCTTGTCCTCATTAGGCAGTTCCAAAAGCCATAATAAATACCTGCTGCGAATCGTATCAATCTTCCGGTAGGCAGTTTGAATAGCCTCGGTATCAGGAATCTTGATCGTCTTACCACCCTGCTCAATCGAAATGGTAAAGTTCGGGCTTGTATTTAGCAGGGCATATTCGAGAAGCCCCCTGCCAGTCACCTTGTGGCTGTCTTTGGGTTTAACGGCAAATTCGGTATCCGTGATTGTGTTTCCACTTCGGCCATAACTTACTTTGTAAGTATCCAGCGAGCCATAGTAACTGACGGTGGTGTTCAAGTTGAACAGGTCGCTGGCAAACCTTGCATAATACTCTACGGGTACCCAGCGCTCCCCAAGATTAAAATCAAGCTGTTCAAAAGGAATATGTGCTGGTTGCACACGCCGGATAGCAGCAAGGCTCCTGGCAAACTGAAGGTTACCAGGCTCTTTCAGCGCCTGTTCATCGGCCTCCTTCATTTTGGCTACTACATTTCCAGATAAATAATTATCAGTGGTTTCCCAGTTCATCGTTCCCGGATTCAACAGTATCTGACCGTCGAGCCCGATTATTACCTCCTCTTCAGTAAGGCCCGTTATTTGGCTGATCAGCGGAAGGTCAACCCGGCCGAGATCATTCAGGCTGATGGCCAGCGCTTCCGTAGGGTCGTCTGTTTTTATGGCGGACTTTTGTGCAAAAAGCGGCCCGTGGAATATGTCGGATTTGACATAGGATTCGCCTTCGCGCAGTTCCAGTGAAGAGATAATTTTAAAGCCGTAGGCGATGTCGTTAAAAACCCGGTTACGGTTGATGTTTTTGTTTAACAGCCCGTGTTTGGCGACAAACTCATCGTAAAGCTTGTTCAGGGATTCCCGCAATTCAGGGAACTGCGCCAAATGTTCATTTTCAGAACCTGAAAGATCGAGGTAAGTGTCCCGGAGCGGAATATAGGCACGGTAAAATTCAAGGTCAGCCTGCTGATCAAATTCGGTAAACTTAGCCTGTCCATTTTTAGGCTGCCCGATGGTGCCCAGCTTGCCGCCATGAAATGCCAGCGTGTCCTTAATGTAAAATGATTTAAGGGCGGAGAACGGTTTTTCCCGGTCACCGGTTATTTTAAAGGCCGGTTCGAGCGTAGTATCACCTTCGTACCGGTAGTCATGGCCGTATTGTTTCAGTTTAATAGATAAGGCATCCAGTTCCTGGCCAAGTGTAACCCCGGAAATCCATTTGGCTGAAAAATTAAGTTCGGCAACATTGCTGTACAATTTATAGAGGTACCGGTTGTTGGCAGCAGATCGTGCGGTCATCAAAACAATACTGTCATGCAGGGGTCGGTCGGTTGTCCGGATGGTACTGATCAGTCTGGCGGAATCGGCAACAATGAGTTTGCGGTCGATATCGTCGAGATAAGCAATGGCTTTATTTACCGCTGGCGGTGGCGCATCAAATAAGCCAAGCTGCCCGGCTCCTAAAGGCTTTTTTTCTTCCGGTTCCGGTACCGGCAGGAAGGTTAACTGCCGTAACTGGGTTTGCTTGGGCTCATAGGTAATCGCCTCCCATTTTTCACGGTTAAAATTGCTGAACCCGTTAATGATCATTTCCTTCAGCGGGCCGGCGATGTCCTCCATCTTTCCGTTTTGCCAGACCTGTGTGGTAGGACTACCATAGGCGTTGGTACCCTCAATCACTTCATCGCCTAATGCATTGGAAAAACGGTCGTTGAGATAAGCATTTTGATGGTACTTACCATACTCATTTTCCTTTTCTATGGTATCGATCAGCAGCGTTTCGGCAGGGCTTAACGCATTTTTATGGTCGTTTTTTTGAACGATGATCAGGTGGGTGCCCACTTCCACATTGGCGTTTTCTTTCATCAGGTTGGCGGGCAGTGCGGCCACGGTAAGCAGGTCAGCGGAGGTGAACAGGTATTTGCGGGCAGTTACATTACCCGGCGTATTCAGAAACGCATCGGTTACCAGGTAAGCCAGTATGCCACCATCCTGTATTTTATCCAGTCCTTTAGCAAAAAAGTAGTTATGGATACGGGAAGCTATACCACTTTTATTATAGGCCGGGTCATGTACGGCAACATTTCCAAATGGAATATTACTGATGACCAGATCAGACTGGCCTTTTTCGGTTGCCGCAGTTTCTTCCAAACGCCTGATTTGTACCTCAACCGGCACATTAAGCTCTTTAGCAATAAGTGTCAATATCCTGCCGGTGATCAGATCCTTTTCTACCGCATCCATTTTTTCCAGATGGGGAAATGCGGCGGCAGCTTCGGTCAGGAATATACCAGCCCCGGCGCTCGTTTCATAGAGACGACGTGGAATAATATCCAACTCATTTAAGGCCGCATATACCGTTTGGGGTATAAGTGCCGGCGTAAAATAAGCAGTATGGACACTGGTTTTAATAGAGTCAACGGCCGATTTGTAATCCTTTTCACTAAGGTTATCAGCAAGCAACTGGTGGAGTTCCTGAACCTGCAGGTAAAGCTTAAAGTCAGTATTGGAGGCATTTAATTGCTGCCAGTCTTCACGGCTTCCTTTAGGGAGCAATACCGTTTTCAAACCACCAAACCCCGCGTATTGCTTTAAAGATTCAAGTTCGTTGGAGGTCAGCGGTTCGTCGCCGTGTGTAAGCGCGATACGTATGGCGGCTATATTGCCGGCCATGACTTTAACGGGATTAAAGGCCATTTAAACCTCCTGTAAATAATCTGCAATGGTTCCGATTACCTCATACCGGAGAAATCGGTCGTCCTCGTCCAAGCCCAGCACCAGCGGGGCGCATATTTCGAGGATATTGGTCAGCTCATAATGAAGAATGCCATGGTTGGAAAACCGCAGGTAAGTTCCCAGAAATTCCTCTTCCAAAACGAGCTTTAGATAGTCGTAGGCTATGGAATCAGTCATAAAATTTATTTGGGGTAGCGACCTGTTAATCGGGAAGCGTATCAGCGTTAAGCACATCCTGATACGATATATTAATAGTGATCACCCGGCCGGAGATCTGCTGTTCACTGAGTTCAGCTTTCAGCACCTTGTTTCCTGGGAAGGTTAGCTTTTTAAGTACGAAAATGTTGCGGGAATTCTTTTCAAATGAGGGTATCGGAAACAATATAAATTCCGGCTTCAGTTCCACCGACTGGCTGTTGGCGGCTTTAACCACTTTTTTATCGTCTACCTTAAAGCGAAAATCGGCGATATCGTATTTGAGGTTAGTTTTATTGTGGTAAGAAATATCCAGGAAGATATAATCCCCTACGGTATAAACGTGATTTAGGGTCGCCTTCAAACCGAAAGCTTTTACTTTTTCAATGGCACGACCAGGGCTATGGGCGATGAGATTTAGCGACATGGCTTTGAGCTGATTTTGTGAAAAACCGATCCCGGAAATATCCAGCGGTTTGGTATCGCCGGGCTCAATGTCTACCTCGGTTGGAACGCCCGGATGGCCGGGAATCAGGTTGTATTGTGCGATAAACTTTTCGCCGACGATGGTGACCACGGCACCGGTAAAGGATTTAAGGGTATCCTTTAATTTTAACCGCAAAACATTTTTGAGGGGCAGATCGCCTACAATATCACTGGTGGATATATCTACGTACTGGATGTTTTCAGGCGATACGAAATGGATGGTCAGGTTTTCAGGCAGGAAAACCACAGGCAACTTTCCCTGAGCAAACAGTGTATGTGCGAAGAAGAAGGATAAAATAATCATTAAATTTTTCATATCAATAAGTTTTTTGAGTGTTCTGTAAAGCATCGGTATCGATGAGATAGATGTATGAATTGTACTTCAGCCTGGCCTTGTTTTTCCGGATCAGGTCGGCAATAGCAGATGAAGTGGACTGAAACATTTTATCGAGCGAACTCATGATGAACTGGCTGTTTCCAGAACTGCCGTCGATAGTTACCCCCTGAACCGCGTTGCCTCCAAGGTCTTTGGTAAAATCACGGAAGGCTGAAGAAGGCACATATAAACCCGGCAAGCCATCCAAGTCATAGAGATCGAGTTTGACCGGTAATATTTTGCCCTGGTACAGGATGGAGCTGATGGATAAGGTTACCCGCTGTTCGGAAAACCCCGTGATTTGTGCAAAGAGGTAAGTTCCTTTTTTGACGAGGTAGTTACCCGCTTTGATATCTTCCATGAGTTTAAGGCGAAGGCGCGAACCTGCATAACCCGTCACATTTTCATCGATGGCCGCGCTGATAAAGTTGTTTTCCCTCGAAGGGATGATGGTATTAAAATCTGATGACGGCTCGTCTGACCTGGAAACAGTCAGCTTGGTCTGCCCGGCTTTGAGCTTCGCCAGTTTGTCGGCCTCATCCCTTTTTTGTTTTTCCGCTTTATAGGCGGGGTCGTTGGCCTTGGTCATGCTGTCCATGATCGCCATTTGCTGTTTAAAGATCTCCATGGGGTCTTTATAGCGCGGCGGATCGTCTGGGGTATCGTTTTTTTGACGCAGTGCCTGCTGTTTGGCGATAACCGCTGCTAACCTGGCGTTATCCATTTCAGGCCGTGCAGGCACATATCCTGAATTTGAAGAATTGCTGCCGAGCCTGTTCTGCATTGCCGCCCTGATGGAATCCAGCGTTTTTTGCTGCTGTTCGGCGCTGTTCAGCTGGTAAGCAGGATTGCTTGAGTTTTCTTTTGGGATGACCGCGACTGCGGTCAGGCCGTCTGCATCTTTATAGGTATTGCGGTAGGCATCCAGCTTGTCAGCTAACTGACGTTTGCGAACTTCGGAAGATACACCGCCAACATTGCCATTAAGGCCCACCTGTTGTTTAACCTCGGTGCTGGGTTTACTGAAACCGCTTTGCCAGACGTAAAAAAAGAAGCACAAAAAAGGCAATAATATGAGGGGCAGCACATATTTAGGCTGCCGGAGATTAATTTTCATGATTTGAGTTTTAATGTTTAGTGATGACCTTAAGCCGGTCGAGGGCGCTGTCCAGCGTTAGGCTGTCGCGGCCGCTCAGTTGCTTTTTGCTGGTGAGGCTGTCTACCAGTTTTTTAAGGGTCAAGGTTTCCTTGATCCCGTTAGCGGCATCCATGATCCTGCTGAACCCATCGGAAACCGGGCTAATAACAGCTTTGGCAGCTACAGGACCTGGCTTTTCGCGGTGGCGAAACAAGGTGAATGATAAGGCAGCCGAGGTGAGTAAGAGCACGATCATCATTGCAAAAGCAATTTTCGGATACCTGTCTAAAATCCGCTTGCTACCTTCACCGGCCAATTGAAAATAAGTTCCGAACTCTTTTTTGATCTCACTGTACAGGGTATCCCTGGGATCCCTGTTAGAATGTATTCTTTTCCACATCTTGCAGGTCTTTATTTTCGAGGGTTTTCCAATTGGTGATCAGTACCCCATGGGGATTGTTGTCACTCCGGGGAATATCTTTGAGATAGCCTTCCGTGATGAGTGAGCGTATTACCGTGGAGCTGCGCCGGTCGATTTTGAGCTTGCCGTAAAAGCGGAAGTAATGCTTAGGCATATCTACCGCGATAGAGTCCGTTTGCAGGGTAAGTACCGAACTGGAAGAAAGAATAGAGTTGAAAAATCCGTTTTCTTTCAGGTCGTTGTATTGGCGCATGCCGGATTCGTCTACGAGGTACATGGCTTTTTTCATTTGGTATTCCATGTAGTTATCGTCCGGGGTCAGGGAAAAGAACAAGGAATGAAAAAGGTCTACATGCGCCCTGTATTCAGCAGGACGGTTCATTTGCATATCCGTTTGCCTCGCCAGTATGGGCACGTTATTATCCAGGATATAGATCGTTTTCTGTGCATTGGAAACCATTTTGTAAGCAGAAAAACTATTGATGGCGACGATGATGAGCGCCGCTACAAAGCTGCCGGCCGCGACGAAAGTGGCCAACCGTACCTTCGACTCGATATTTTTGATGATCATAATTTTTAGGAATTAAAAAAGGCCGCCCGGTATACCGGTACGGCCTTCAGGATGAAAAGAGAAGAAAAGAGAACCAAGAGAAAAAGCGCATTCAATGAAATCAGATAAAGCTGCCTGATGCTTTACGCACCACACCAAAGACGGTTCCAGCGCTGCGTCCGAAAGTAGATGTAGCGGAGCTGATACCTGAAGTAGAGATGATCCAGGTAGAGATGCTTGGCACGGTAAACATGCAGATGGCACCAATGAGAAACACAATGATCACCGTTCCGAAGGATAGGATACCGTTACCGGCGAACCAGGCCATCTTTTCGAGGTTTGCGCTGGCACCATCCTTGCCGACCAGTTCCTGGTATTTAGAAATTTCGGAGGTAAGCGCGTATTCCTGCATTAATCCGCACAGGTACATGATGAGGTAAGCGATGCCGCTGTAAAGGTTAACGGAAACATAACGTGCGATCCAGGTACTAAAGCTATCCCGGAAAGCTGGCAGTATGCTCACCGCAACGGCGAAAGGCCCAAGGATGATGAGGATAGAAGAATAAATGATCTGGATCATAAAGATGATATATACAGCCAGGCGGAGTATCCAGATACCCAATATTTCCAGTAGCTGGGTAAAGAGCAATTGCATACCAATGGTCAGCCTGTTTTTTAATTCCAATAGCGGTGAAACCAAGCTGCTGATCCCTTCTTTAACCGTGCTGGTCACTGAATCCCATGCCCGCCCGTACCAGGTATCACTTTCCTTTTCAGCTACCTCGGTCTGTGCCTGGTAGGTGTACATAGAGTTGGCCATAGCCAGCATCAAGTTGGCGCGGTTGAGCCGGAGGTCGTTAACAATCGTTTGTTCACTTTCGAACATCTGTTCTGTTTGATTGGCCACCAGGTCGGTTGGAAAGGCAACCATCCTGGCGAAAGCGCCCCACCACAGGATAACCATGGCGAGCCCGAAGGGTCTTAATAAGGGCATCACTTCAAGCTGTTTGTCGCCTACCATCATTTCATAGCTCTTAATGGCAAAAAAGATGATCATAAAAATAGCCGATAAGGCTTTGGCATCGGTGATGAACAAATCAAAATGGGCCCAGACTGAATCTTTAAGGCCTTTTAGAAAAACCATTACCCCGGCTTCATAGACGCCATCACCTTGAAGAAATTGTAACGTTTTATTGTTAACCGTGGAGGTCTGGGCAAAAAGCTGGTTAGCCGTACAAAGCAGCAGCAAGGCTGCGGAAATCTTCTTTTTCATTGTACATGTTGTAAAACTTTATTGGCGATCTGGATATCCGATTGCGGAGTCCAGTCGGGAACGCCAACCAGATTGCTTTTCAATCGCTGCTGTTGGGCGGTCATATTTATAGTGGCTTGTGCCGATGAGGTTCGGGTTGTCCATACCGCCGCAAGCTGACGGTATTCCATGAGGTAACGGTGATAGGCCATGATCCGGGCACCACGATCCATCGTTGTGCTATGTGCTGCGCTGACCCGCTCTTTAAGCATATCCAACTCATTTATATACCAGTTATACAGGCCTTCAGATACCAGCTTGGCACTCACCTGCGGAGAAAGGCCGGAAAGAATGGATGCCGAGTTATAATTGAGTACCGGTTTAAGTTTCTTGCCGTAATAAAGTTGCCATAAAGGATCGAAGTCGGTTATGGTTCCTGATTGATTGGCTACCTCGCTTAGTTCGGTGTTACGCAGGGTATCAGATTGCAACTTGTACTTATTGTCGGTAGCGTTCATAGCAGCAACAAGGGCAAGCCGCTGGGTTTGAGGGCCGGTCGCGCATAACGGCCGCAAATCATTCTTGTGGTAATCGGGATGAAATAAGCCCCAGGTAAGCCAGTAATAAGGGTTCAAGTGGAGAAAGCCGGGCGTGGGCGTAAACTTTTTCTGATCCCATTGCAGGAAAACCATACGTTCCTGCTGGTAACGGATACTCTGATCTTTGACCACGGATTGCGCGTTACATTGCTGCCAGAGCAGCAAAAAAGTAAATGATACAGGTGTTAAAAATTTCATGGTTTCAGGTATTTAGCATTTTGGATAATTTGGGTGACGAAGGTTTTATCCTGGTTAATAAAACCGGCATAAGGGTTGATCGATGCGATGATACCACGCTCTTTAGCCCAGTACATCGCCTTCCATGCGCCATAGGCCAGCCCGTCAAGGATCTGCAGTTGATGGGTAACTTTACGGAGTAATTCATCCCGCGTGTTATAATCGGCCAGTACATTATTGCCATCTTTGAGGACATAGGATGAAACATCGCTAACCAGGGCTAATGCCCGCCGGCGCATCTCGGCAGCAACATTATTGGCAAAAGTGAGCAGGTAAGGTTCGCTTCCTGCCAAGGTCAGGGCCTGGTTGATGTAATAGGTCATATCCGCTACCGTGACGGCCATGTTCTTTACGGCCAGCCCGTTTTTGAGCGCCGAGTTCACGTTGGATAAACCTTCATAAATCATGGTTTGGGCGAGCACAACCGCGCCAACATTGGTATTCAGGTCGTTGATATTATTATTGATCTTTCCTAAATATTGTTCGTGGGTGCTTTCAGCGCTGCTTCGTACCGCCGCGTTTTGCGCGACGGCATTCAGGTGCCAGGGGTCAATCACATATTGCTGGGCGGATGTGTAGCATATGGTCAGCAGGCCATAAAGGCAAATCAGACAGGTCTTTTTCATTTCAGGTATTTTGCGTTTTGAATGATGTCTTTGG
Source organism: Mucilaginibacter metallidurans (assembly GCF_003286435.2). Lineage (NCBI taxonomy): Bacteria > Pseudomonadati > Bacteroidota > Sphingobacteriia > Sphingobacteriales > Sphingobacteriaceae > Mucilaginibacter > Mucilaginibacter metallidurans. The sequence goes on along the minus strand of NZ_CP043449.1, from coordinate 6,505,315 downwards.
CGATATCCTTATCGGCATCTATGAAGTTTTGAAAAGGATTGGCGGCGCGGAGCAATGATGCCAGGTTGGAATACTGCAACAGGTTCATCATGTTATTGGAGAGATCTTCAATGTTGCTGAGTTCTGATAACACGTAGTCAAACAGTATTTTCCGGTCGGAGCCCTTCATCTGGTTGACATCACCGTAGGCCAGTGTTAAACCGGTGACATAAGCCAGGAGGTCTTTGGCTGCCGAGGCGAATTGCAGTTCCGATTGGTAGCCGATGGCAATGAGCGCCGGGTTCTTTTGGGCAAGTTGTATGATCTGCGCCTGATTGCTCACGATGCGGCTAACCATTGGGGCGGCATTGATGCCGATATTGGCGATGTTGATGGCCGTGCCTAATGTATTGTAGCGCTGCTGCAAGGTGCGGGAGATATTTTTAAGCTTCTCCAGCAAGGTGAGGTTGGCCTGTTCGTTAGCGGTGGCGAGTGCCTGTTGGTTTTTGGCCTTCACCTGTAGTTTGTTTTCCGATTGCGATTGGCCGACCAGTTGGTGGATACCGGGGATATCCAGCATGCTTTGCTGTGCCCGTGACTCATAGCGCATAAAAGCCACCAATAAAAATAATAGCAGGAACTTTTTCATAAGCCATTAAATTCAGGGTTTGAGGTATTTGGCATTGGTGAGCACATCGTTGGCGATACGCACATCCTGGTTTTGCCATTCCGCCCATGGGTTAAGCGAGCGAAAAACACCGTTTATTTTTGCCCAGTACATGGCGCGATCCATGCCGTAGGCAATACCGCGAAGGATCCGCATCTGATCGGCGATGTGGTTCAGCAAGCGCCCCCTTTCACCGGAGTCCATGAGGTTACCGTTACCGCCTTTCAGGACAAAAGCGCTTACCTCAGCTGCCAGTTCAGTAGCCCGCAGTTGAAAGTCCCTTGCGCCCCGTTCGGCAAATAATAGCAGTACAGGGTCATATTTGGCCAGTTTTACAGCCGCCTGCACATCGTTGACAATATCTATTCCGCATTCCCCGATCTCTTTAATGACGGTCAGGTTCTGAAGGATTGACGCGACCTGGCTGAGCCCCTGAAATATTTTGTTTTGAATGCTGTTGGCCACAACCAGCTGGCCGCTTACGGCCAGCTGTCCTTTTTGGATTAGGTCGAGTTTGTTATTGGTGTTATTCAATTGCCCGTTTATGGTAGCAGAATTGACGGCGATGGCGGCTGAAACGGCGGGGTCAACCACTAATTCCTGGGCCTGAACTTTACAGGTGAGGCTGATCAAGGCGGCTATTAAACAGAAGCTTTTGATGAAAGAAATAATAGGCAAATTTTTCATGAGTCTTGTGTTTGATTAACTGATGAAATGAAGGAGGGCAGGGATTTTCCGCTGTCCTTAAAATCCCGGATAAAAGCATCAAGGCCTTCGGGATATGATCCGTAGCGATTGGTATAGGTTTCTACGGCTGACTTTTCGGGTTTTTCCGTGGTGTAGGTCAAATACTGATGCAGGGAAACTTCAACACCATAAACTTCGCCTACGGCACCGCGCCGGATGTACACCTCTTTAAAGCGGCCACGGCCATCCGTGTTATCCAACTGGTTAATGGTAAAGATTTTCCGCTGCTCGGTATCATTAATCGAAAGCAGGGCGGCGATCTCCTTATAATTGTCCTTGAATTTGGTTTGATCTAACAGACATACCGTATCAGAATTATTGATGATGCTATCCTTTACGACCGCGTTGCCGATAATGTCGCCCAATTCCTGGGTAACGACAATCGCTTCCCCCCAGAATTTGCGGACTGTTTTGTATAAATAAAGCAGGTAACCTGCCATCAGCGGGCTTGCAATCGCTTTCCATGCCTCCTCAACAACCAGGGCTTTTCGCCTGCCTGAACGGTATCGCATCTTCTGGATGAATACGTCCATGATCGTCAACGTGACGAGTGGAAAGAGGGTCTTGTTCTCCTTGATCGAATCAATTTCATACACGATGAACCGCTCCGTGAACAGCGATTTATCGGTCTCTTCGTTCAGGATCCGGGCAAATTCACCGCCTTTGTAGAACTTTTTAAGAACATAACGGAACTCGTCAAAATCGAACACGATCTTTTCTTCGGTTTTGATCTCCGGTATTTTTTCAAGCGCGAATTCATAAAAGGTGTTAAAATTCAGCTCACTGTTTTCGGCAAAGAACTGGCTGTAATAAGCAGAGATCACATTAGCGACCACATCGCGCTCTACCGGACTAAGCGTACCTTCGGCACCCTTCCAGGTTACCCCGATCAGGGTACATAGGAAATCCTTTTTTTCAATGTTATATTCCGCCTCGGTGATGCGGAACGGGTTCATCGTGATCGGCGACTTTTCAGTATAGGTGATATACTTGCCCTGGTAATAGGAACACAGGCCGGAGTAGGAATGCCCGGTGTCCACGATCACCATGTCCATGTTGTAAAGCATGTACTGCTCGATCAGCGCATTCATGAAGAAACTCTTACCCGAACCGCTGGGCCCCAACACAAATTTGTTCCTGTTATTGATGCGGCCGGTGCGCATCGGCAGATCAGCCGGATCGATTCCGACTGGTAAACCTTGCCTGTCTGTAAAGCGCAGCAGGAAATCAGAAGGCTCATCGGACGGCAGCGTTTCCTTGAAAAAGAAGCAGGCTGCGGCATCGCAGGTAGTCAGAAACAGGTCATAAGGTTTCAGTTCGGAACTGTTACCCGGCAATACCGATCTGAAAAGTTCCAGCTGGTTGTAAGCGTTTTTACTGGGGATTATCCCTAATTGGAAAAGCGAGCTTTCAATAAAATTACAGGCCTTTTGCAGGGAAGCTTTAGGTGCAGCAACCAAAATATTGAAATGGCAATGAACCAGTAGTTGATTTTCGCGGGCCACATCGGCAAGCAACTGGTCGATATCTTCAACACAAAGCTGGTTGGCCGGGTCAGGAATACCCGAGTGCCTTTTCTTTTTTTGTTCCAGCTTTCTAAGGGTACCAACCTGGTTAGGAATTTCTATAACCTGGTTGAACACGATCACATCGCAGCCTGGCACCTTGAATAAGAAAGACAGGAAATCCACGGGAAAACCGCGGAGGCTTTCTTTTTCATTCAGTTCAATATAGGTAGCAACTGCAGGCGGCAGATCGATACTATCAATATTGATCAGGCTAATGCTCCTCGCTGCCCGGTCGCCAAGATCTATCTCGTTATCTGTTGCCGAAAGGTTATTGAGTACAATAGATTGACGACTGAAATCCAGGCTGAGCATCTGCAAAACGAGGTGATTGATCTCCGGCTCTTTGAGCACCCTGGAGGATGGGATGATATCCAGCACCTTACCAATCGCCTGCCTGAAGTTGATGAGTGCGCGGGCATCAAATACATAGAATGCCCCTTTTTTGACCTGCCGCGTAATGGTCAGGTAGGTGGTTACCTGCAGACGCTCCCTTCCGTCGAAGTGGGCGTTGTATTGTTTTTGCAGGTATTCAGAAGCAGGCTTTGCTTTATAAGGTGAGGTACTGATGATATCCTGTTTTTGCACCAGGTAGCCATCACCAAGAATTTTGACAATATTAATCAGCAGGTAATGAAACTCTTCGTAGCCAGCCGGGTATGCCGAATAGCGGATCACAGGGTTTACCATCCTGATGACAACTGAATATTCACCGTTTAAGCCGATCAGGAGATCATAATCACCGCTCCGGTCAATACCCGAATAGGGTATCTCAAATAAAGTTTTTGCGGCCATGATGATGGAGGATTAAAATGTTATGGTTCCGGCTTTTGGCGTGGAGGCCGCCTTTTTGTTTGGTGGCACAGTAAAGCAAACCGCCGACTGTAAAGCCGATAAGCACCATCGCGCCAAGCCACATATTGACAAGGGACATGGTGAGGGCACCGAAAACGAGGCCTGATAAAAGGGAGGCGATGCCCCAATAAATGTATTTCCCTTTGAAGCCTTTGAATATAAGGGGCCTTTGGAGCCCCTTATAAACAGCAAATTTCCTGGTCATTTTACAAGCCGAAAAAGGCTTTGATCACCAGTGCGGAAACCACCAGGAACACACAGCTGCCACCCCAGCCCATTAGTTCCTTATTGATATCCTGATCACCAGAATTCCATTTGGAGTACACGCGGATCGCGCCGACGATGCCCACGATACCACCGATCACCAGCGTGATATTGGTGACAGGTGCCACGTAGGTTTTAAGGGTGGTGGTGGCGGTGTTAAGGCCATTTACGCCACTTTGAGCAAATACCGGCACAGACATGGCCAGCAACACGGCCGAAGCCAGCAGTTTTTTGGTTTTGTTAAACATTTAAAAAGGAGAAAAAATCGAAGCGGAGATCTTTTAAAGCCGCTTGGGGGCGACCGGGATATAAATTAAAGAGCGTTCAGATCACGAACAACGCCCAGGGTTTATGCCCAAAGATTTTGCAGGCTTTTCTAAGAAAGCCCTTTGAGTAGGTAAGACAGAAATTTTTTAGTAGCCTCCGGGCGGAAGCTATTTATCGGGAGCCAAAAGCGATCAAATTCCAAATATCGCTTTGAGAAATGCACCGGCCAGTACCATAAAGAATGCAGCAAAGAACCAATTGGCGACTTCATTGTCGATCCGGTCTTTGCCCATCTGCCAGTTATGGTAGATCCTTACCGCGCCGATGATACCAAAGATGGTGGCTAAGACAAGGGAGCAGTCGAATGCGGAGAAGAATGTGGCGGAGAGGTTTTGCTGCGCCTGCTGCATTTCTGATATGCCGGGTTGCGCCATTGCCAGGATCGGCAAAAAGCAGCACCCCACTACCAGGATCACTTTCATTAATAAAAGCTGACGGGTCGAATGTATTCAATGGCCTCTTCACGGGCCAGGCTGAATACTTCCTTCAGAGATACCCCGCCATGCGAGACGATCGGTGAAGTTTGCAGGTCGAGCAATTCCCCGATAAAGGATTTGATCGGCTCGATGTGTTCTACGAAGGTAAGCTCATGCTTATCCCCGGACTGGGCGGATTTACCTGCCCGCTGCCTGTCCCAAAAGATCAGGACAGCATAATAAAGGCTATAGATTCCCAATAGCCATAATGCAAATTTTAGCCAGGTCATAATTCTGTGTTTTGAATAAATTGTTTGATGATCGTTTTGAGTTCGGGATGGGTCTCAAAAAGGTGCTTGACCGCGAAGGCAACGAACTTGGTTACGTCAATGTTAGTCGCCATTTTGAACTTGTTCATGGTATCAGCCGTTTTGGAGTCAAATCGCACATGCACCATTGTTTTATTTTGGCTGTTGTCGAACGTGGCAATCGCCTCCATGATGGGTAAAGTGGCTTTGGCCGGCTTCTCCCGACTCTTGGCCGAACCGGCAGGCTCTTTTTTAGAGGTAGGGACTTTTTCTTTTTCCGGGGCGGTGACCAACTTTTCCCGAAGTTGGTCTGCTAAGGATTTCATGGATTCCATAGGCGTTTAGCGAAGATTTGCTCGAATACGGGGCCGATAACCGCGTATAGGGATAAAGGAGTTTGAAAAGTGGTGATCCGTTGAAAATCGATCCGGTCAGGAATGACCGGCGTAATGGTGCCGAACTTTAACAGCTGCTCGTTTACTTCGGTCAGCGTTTCAAATTTGACGTTCGCCTTGATGCGGTTGGGTACAAAAACTACCTCTATGGCCGGGTTTACTTTCTTCAGTACCACGGTAAACAGCACGGTTGATTCGTAGGTAAACTCATCATAAGCAAAAGGACAAACGACCATATCTGCCGATTGAAAGACAGCGATTAAACCGTCATCATCCAGTTTTCCGGGAAGATCAATCAGGATCGCATCCTTTTTATTTTTGGTCAGGACATCCCGGAGCATCGGAAAGGTTTCGAGGTTTGCCGGCAATACCTCGTAGGGTTCGGCATTTTCCAGCACTTTGGCCTTCTCGTATTTTTGCGAAATAGACTGCTGGTAATCCATATCGATCACGGTTACCGGCCAGTCCTTAGCCAGGGTCAGGTAATTGCCTGACAGGACGGTGAGCGTACTTTTGCCGACACCGCCTTTTTGGTTTCCAAATAAACAAATCATAAATATTCATGGGTTTATCCCTCATCGGGTATTAGTTCTTGCTTTCTTTTGCCTTCGGCGTTTCATGCCGAGGACCTGCTGGTCATCCACATCGTCTGCGATATAGATGGGGCCGATATAAACGGGCGTTTGGTATTGCTCGCCCAAAGATTCATTCTCCGATTGCTCGCCGGGTGATGGCTGATCCCCGTCAGATGCCGTTTTATAGACTACTTCCCCGTTCAGGTATTTAAGGTTAAGTACTTCGCTGCCTTTAAAAACCTGTTGGGTATCGTGGTCAATAATGGTGTAACCGTATGGCTTTTTGCCTTCCGAACAATGGAACACCAATTCAATACCATACTGATTTTTCAATACTGCACCAAAATTGGGCACACCATTTAAAGCAATAAAGAGCTGCCTAAGCGCTGATCCCCGTTCTTTATCAGGTTGAAACTGATCAATCTTCCGCTGTAATTTTTCCTCGTCATAGTCTTTTCCCAAATACCCGGCGCGTTCTATCAGGAGGTAGAACTGGGCTCTGGTAGAAAACCGGTAACGTAAAGCGTGATCGTAACCGAGAACCTGGTTAAGGTTATTAAAAGACCGTACATGCTCATAAGCGCTGCTGATCTTTTTACCGTCCCTGCCGACCCGAGTGGAAACGATGTGCACATGATTATTGTCGGTGTCTTTATGAAATACGATCAAATAAGGCTGCGTACCATAACCCATCAAGGTTAACCAGGCTTCAGCCACTTTGGTTAATTCCTCCTTCGTATAGGATTTGCCTTTGGCGGAAAGTACCGCATGAAACTGCGGGTTGCCTATTCTTTTATTTTGGGCGGATACCAGCTGAAAGTAGTTGATATAGTCCTGCGGCCGGAGATTGGTCATCGCATCCAAAGGCCCGAAGTTGGCGGTTTTCATCAGCTCACCCTTGTTGCGGTCAACCTTATTGGTGTTGTATTGAACCCCAGCAAAGTTTTTGGATGGCTTTGGCAGGATCTTCGCAATCATATCGGTAAATCTATTGAGCTTGGTATCTCTATAGTCCTATGACCGGCTATACTATATACCCGTGTAACTGTATCTCCACAGATCCTTGTAACCATATAACTGATGATCTGTATAGCTTGAGAACGGAGTATCAAGGGATCTGTATTACTTTGTAACCACATCGCAAAGGAGCAGGCTAACTAACGATCAGTATAGCCTTACAGCTATCAATCGCTATAACTATGTATCGCAGTAGATTTGTAACCAAATAACTCTGAAACTAAATAACCCTATAATCATATGATCAGCTATATAGTAACATCGAGATACGGTTACATTGATCATTAGATATAATGGTATATGGTTCTCACGATAGCCGGTTATGAAGATCAATGGTTATAGTTATTTCACTTACCCATCAGGCGGATGATCTTACGAAGTGCAATTTCCAATTGCTGCTGGATGTGTAAGTATTCCTCAAAAAGTTCCTCAAATTTCAGGATGATCCCAGGGTGCATTGCTTTTTGAAGTTTGAGCAAATTGGCATGCCTGGCCAACTGGTTGATATTATTGCCAACCCGGCCCATTTCTGCGCCGATGTGGTCAAGGTAACCTAAAAGCTCCCTGGAGTTAAGTACCACCTTTTCGGCATTTTCCAGCACCCTCATTCGGATTAGTTCAGTTTTTGTAATGTTCAGTTCCTTTTCCAGCTCGGTTACTGATTTAAACTCCGCTTCGGTGAACCTGACGTTAACGATCTTATTCCGTTTACCATCTTCCAGTTTGGGCCTCCCATTGGACTTTTTTTGATCACCCATAGAAAAAACGAGTTGCGAGTTTTTTACAATTCCCCCGGAGGGCAAGATACTTTTTGTCTTACAAAAAGACATCTTGCCGTTGAGGAATCAACGGAATTTTGGATAACCAATTGGCCTTTTGGACACGATCACCAGGTTTAGAAGTTTTTCAATTTAAGCCATACGCTAACGTTCAAAAGGTACTTTAAGAGCGGCATGAAAGCCTTTTACAGTTTTGCGACTTTCAGAAACAAGCTTTAGCTGGGCTTTAATCTTGTCGTTATAATCGTTAAATCCCTCATACGCTTTGGAACGGTCTGTTGCGTATGGCAGAGCGGCAATAAAATCCTTTGTTGCAGCAAAGCCCGGTTTGTCCCGGTCAAAATAGATATCCAGCGATGAAAAGCTTTTAGCTTTAGCAATGCCCGGCTTCAAGGCTGAAACGGAGTTGAGTACTATAATGCTGTGGTCGGCTGATGGGTTTTCGCACCGCCAACTTAGAAAATTCATGTAGCCCTCAAACAGCACAGCGTTCTTCGCATGCCCTTTTATAAATGTAATGCCCTGGTGACCGATACAGCCTTTGAAATACTTATTTCGTACTTCCCAGCCCTTGTTTTCATTCTGCCAGCCGGCTGAAAAGAAATACTTGCGAACGGCGTTGTCATCTTCCACGTAATAGTAGATCTCGGAAAGGTGGGCCTTGCCGACCTCGAATAAACCGCGGCTTTTCAAATATTCCGTAATAGCCGGATGTGTACCAATTGGCTTGGTTTCAACAACAATATAATGCGGAACTTTAACCGCAAGCCGCTGGCGCGGTTTGCTGGGCCTGTCTACGGCCATGATATCCGTTTGCGGAATCGCACAGGTGGTTGTCAGTTTTTGGATGACCTCGCCAAATCGCAGGTTTTTCCAGTAGGTTAAACCAAAATCGATAATGTTGCCGCCTTTACGCATGCCGTGATCGAACCAGACACCAAGATCATCGTTAACGGTGAACGACGGATTAATGTCGTCATCGCGGATCATACTGATGTAGAATTTTTCATGACCTGACTTTTTCACAGGCTCATAGCCGAGGCGGGATAGCAAATCAACTAAAGACGCCTCTTCCTTTAACGTTTTAGCAGCTAATAATATGGACATAGTAGATTAATTTAAGATGTTGTATGGAAATATTGGGTTTTGATGACATCCAATGGACGCATTGGATGAGTTGGTACCGGCAGCGGGTAACGAACCCGATAATTCATTTCTGCCGGTATATATGTTCGGGACTACTCACGTCGGTTCCTACGAACCGGGCTGCCGCCTGCCAATGCGTTTTCGGTATTTTGATACTATCTCACCTTCGCAAAATTTCCTGATGCTAACAGGATAATGCTTTGTCCCTGGATGTCAAAGATCTCTTTTAGACGCAGTGTTCAGCGTCATCGGGATCAAAATTCCGGGTATTCCGGACGGGGACTTCAGTAGCTTTTTGGTAATACCGTTAAATAAATTTTGGCGATTTTTAGGAGGCATAACCAATTAAAATCATGCATTTGAATGAAGGTTGGCACTATTTAAAGTTTACTCCATCCAGTTAATTTCATTTTTGAAAAATATTGGGTAGTTTATCGGTAGTACCGAAGTTTTTAAAATGTCTATAAAACAAAAATGGCGGGTTTCCCCGCCTTATGATCATTCCCATGATATTATCCAAAGCAAAATCAGGAATTACCTGAATCTATTTTTTTAAGGATAGCTTGCTTCATCTGATCCAAAAATTTGGTGATACTTAATCTCTTCCTTCGTTCAATATCGGTAAATTTTTTTTGTATGATCCCGACGTTCACCTTCAGGCTTTTCTCCAGCCAGCGGACAATTTGGTTTAAGCTTGCATTGCCGTGATTGATCTGACCGGTGAGGTAAATACCGTAAGCGAGTTCAACAACATTGGTGATATCGCCTGTCCATTTGAAATCTGCAAATTCATCGCCACCCTCACTTTCAGAATATACCGAAGGCCAGTTTCTCACTTTTGCAATTTGTTGCAGGATGAAATACTGTGTACGTTCGTATGCAATGAATTGGGCAAAAAGGAAGCTCATAGGTGTGCAGGAATAAATGATGTTATACGGGATTTCCGGTAGCGGGATAGTGACCGGGCCATTATTCTTCAAAAAGTAGATCTTATCTAATTCCATAAAGTTATTTTTATAGTATTGATAATGGAAGTTATTCATCCGGTAAAAGCTTTGCATGGTTTTCATTTCTTCCTCATAGTACTGAACAATATTTTCAGTAGTGTTGATGGGCTGATTGATCAATAATTTATAACGCAGCCCTTCCTCAATTTGGTGAGACAGAATCTCAGGGTTGATATGTTTAAAGAACTGAATTTCCTCTTCCTCACTTAGAAAAACATGTTCCTTAATGAGTTCTTTTAACCGTAATGTGATATCGCCGGATATGATGTTTGCAGCATGTAACCTTTCAATCGGCGTGAGTTGTTCTTCAAGATTTGAAAGCCTCTCCAACAGATCAACCTTCAACTTTTCAAAAATTTCATTCATAAGATTTTGTATTAAGTAAGATACTGGACAGATCAATTAGGGGCATAGCAGTAGCAGGACTTGCCGGGGTCAGACAAATCGAAAGCTAAATCAGGAAAAATTGACAATTATTGATTAGCCAACTGTATTGCAGCATCGGAACCTTCCGCGATCTGCTGAAAAGATGCATGCAATTTCGGCATTAGCGAAGCAATCAGGTAAGCCTCAATAACGGCCAGCATGAAAGAATTGTAACTAAGATCCCCCTTGTTAAGCTGCTGCGCTCCTGAAAAAAAAACAAGAACAATAGCGACAGTTCCACAACACTCATATAACATGTAGAGCCTCGAAACCCGTAAAGCCATCTCTTTTGCAACACCAAGGTTTCGCTGATGAGATTTCAAGAATGCGGAGTAATCAGGTAATAACAAATCACTTTTATTGATGGAAATATCATCCGCTAATTGTAATTCGCTTGCAATCGATAATTGCTTCAGGCGTTCCTGGTTGTAGGCGGCTTGTGGCAACGATTTGAAAATCGCGTAGCCATAAGTGATTAGATAGATAAATATAATCGCACCAGCGAGTGGATGAAGGTAAAACAGGCCGCTTAACAATAATAGGATCATGCTGCCGTCAGTGACAACTACCCCTAAGAAGGCCGATATTGCGTTTTGCATTTTTTGAATATGGCCTAAACTGTTCCGCGCGAATTGTCCGCCTCTTTGGTGATTAAAGATGGCGGAAGATATTAACCCAAAAACGAGCGCTTTGCTTAATGCACTGTTTGCATTCAGGTTAATGTTGATCAAAATATGCTGACGAAGAAAGGAAAACAAGCTTTTAAAAATGCTGATAATTAATAGCAAGGCCGTCAAGCTTAAAAAGACACCGCCCTGAAGAATGCGGGGTTCATTTAATCCCCGCTGCAACAGCCAGGTAAGCGCGATCCCAAAAGCAGCAATGGAAAAGCTTAATAACGGCAGGGCGGCAAGTATTCCAGACGGATAATATTTGTTATCGAAAATGAATTGGAGGGGATTATTGGAGAATGGCCGTAAGTCAGCAGTTAATGGAGGAAACCACAATGCGGTTTTACTTTTCCAACGCTTCAAAAGTTCCAGTTCGGAAATCCAGCTGACTTGTATCGCCGGATCGGCAACCAGGTACTGGAAGCCTTTTTTAGATTTTTTACTGCCATACAATACCTCAAAGTGGTCAAGGCCGAGTTCGTTTCTGGTATGTATAATACATGGATTAGTTACGGATCTTAAATAGTCAGTTTCGAACTCTACACATTTGCAGTCCAGGTGAACAGCTTGGGCTGCCAATTTCAGATCGAGCAATGATAGGCCGCCATTTGATGGTGCCTGGTAGATAATGGATTTGGCTAAATCCGTTTTACCGATATAATTCATGATCATGGCGAGGCACGCATGGCCACAATCATCGGTGTTGTGCTGCTGGACAAAAGTCCGTTTTATCGTGTTGATGTTGAGCATACAGGTAGATTTCGTTAATAATTTCGTTAAGCATTTCCAGGTGATAAAATGACGGTACAAAATGAAATAAATGCGATCCAGACAAATAGAGCAGGTACATAGCTTAATACCACTATGCGAAGTGATTGGTCAAAATTGAGCTTCGATATTTTTTTTATGCCAAAGGCCAACAGGAACCAGTAAGCCACTTCAAAAACATTCAAAGTTTGCAATGGGTAATACCAGTCCGCAGGCACTTTGTCGACTAAAGAAAGTGCAGATAAAATATAAACCCGGTGCCAATCCGTGAGTGTGCCGTTCGGATAATAATGTTTGAACCAAAAGATTTTGATTATGGCAGGTACCAGAAAAATGAACTCGCAAAGCACGGTAATCAAAAAAGTTTTGCCGAAGGCCACATTTACATCAGATAGATATAGCCCCGTATTGATAATTAACGCGATGAGCGTTAACTTAAAAATGCCATATAAAATATTGGACAGGTATAAATATTTTTGTAGTGAATTATATATTCCCGTTTCCTGGCCAGGAATCCCGGAGAGGTATTCATTGGAGTTTTCAAAAAATTTTATTGTCAGGATAAAGTGGCTTGTGATACTAACTAATATAAGAGATAGTCCGAAATATAGCCCCAGACTAACTAAAATGAGGTTTCTTGTAGAATTCATTACCTAAATATTTTAGGTAAAATTCCGGGAGTTAAGAGCCATATCCAATTACTGTAACTTGTAATTTATAAGTTTTGGTTATAGAAAAGATAAATTAAATTACTATGGCAATAAATACGTCTACTTATAAATTATTAGATCTGCCGGTATGTTCGATACTTGGCATTATCATTTTTGCCGTTAGTTTATTTGGCTTTTTTAACAAGGAATATGTTTTGCAGTTATTATTACATCCGGTAAGCATTATTCGGGATAAACAATATTATCGACTATTTACCTCCGACTTTGTTCATCACGATTTTATTCACTTAATGTTGAATGAGGTTATGCTTTTCACTTATGGAGGGAATTTAGAACAACATCTAAACGAAAAGCTACCATTTGGTACCTTGCGGTTTGTTGCGATCTACATATGTAGCTGTTTGTTCTCCTCTGTGGGTAGTACCTTGAGGAACCGAGAAGATTTTGGCTATTCTAGCGCTGGCGCATCAGGCAGTGTAATTGGGTGTCTGTTTAGTTATACCATGGTACAGCCAAATATGGTGGCATTTTCATTACCGGTGATAGGCTACGTTACCAACCTCTATTTTAGCTTGATTGTTATTATTGGCATATCCATTTATAAATGGCGGCGTAGCAATGAATTGTTAAATCATGATTTACATTTTTTCGGTGCGTTAGGCGGAATAATCAGCACCTTAGTTTTTTGTCCGGGAATTGTTAAGTGGCCGGGATGATTCCCGGCCACTTATTTTACCAAATGCCCAGACAGCCAGGTCCTGTCGCAGCAGCTACAGCACCGATAATTGCGCCGGCTCCTCCAAACAACCCACCTACAACGGCTGAGGAAACGACTTGATAAGCACATGAACTAGCGGCATATCCCCCTTTAAATTGGTTTGCAGCTTCATCAGAAAGATCCTTCATAAGACAACTTTTTATATTTCTTCTCAGTATTAAGAATTGCCTTAAAGGTCACTCCGGGTAATTTTTGAAGCTAAAACCTTAACTTGTAAATTATTACTTTTGCTTATAGGAATATTAAATACTTATCACTATGGATACAACAGGAAATAAGATACGCCTCCAAAGACAAATGAAAAACTATAGCCAGCAGTATATGGCATTCATGTTGGAAATTTCGCAGCCTGCCTATTCCAAAATTGAGAGAGATGAAACCGAACTAAGTTTACGGAGGGTATATGAAATAGCGGAGATATTAGAAATCGATCCATTCAAATTAATGCCACCGTCTAAATATGGTTTAGGTATTAACTACCTGAAAATAAAACAATTCTTTTTTCGGCTTGGGAAGTATGTATCCCGCAAGTCTAAACAAAAAAGAGTTGAAGCTGAAAGTCTGAATATTGTTCACAGTGACAAATCAAACAACTAAAACTACTAAATTATAAGATTGATTTATAGGTAATTGCCGGTCAAATTCTCAAATTCAACTCTTTGAATTTGAGAATAAAGAGGGATATTTATGGATTATATATCTTATCAAAAACGGCTGGAATATCTATTAGAGCTTATCCAAAAAAATCGTTTTCTATCAGTTGAAGCGACTGCTAAGCGCTTTGATTGCAGCACCAGGACAGTAAAGAGAATGATTAATAATTTGCGGGATCAGGGTCACGATATTCATTATGACCGCCAACAGAAGAAATATCTCGTAAAAGGCGACGAAACCGAAAAATAGTTTTTATTAAATCTTTTTTAATAAAAAAATTTGAGGGACATTTTGTGTCACTAACCCCGCGCTAACTTTATTCCATGCTTAACAATCTGTTACATGGAAAAACAGGAATTTAAAATCGCCTCATCTGAAATATCCGAATCGCCATTTCGAGCCTTTCCGGAATTAGTGACTCAAGATGCAGGTGCTAAAACTTATCATTCCTATCTTCAGGATAGGGATGTTCGCTTTATTACCAGGACTCCTAACCTTTTGATAAACGAGGATCGTCAAAAGCATGGTCAGTGGATGCTCCATATTTCTGTAATCAAACAACAGATGGGCCAATTATTGTCCGACATTCTTGACGTTTTAGTAGAATCAGGCTGTGCCTTTTCGATACCTCAAAGTGATTTTCATCATAATATGATTTTAGACGGCAGTTTTGGCGTCGAAGAAATTGGTAAAATCATTACGATATGGCCATACGATACGGTTCAAGCTTCATCACTCGCCGATTATTTAATAAAGCATACGGAAAAATATAACGGCCCAGCTATTCCGGCTGCTGTTCATTTAAAAGCCAGTGTTTATACTTCTTATGGCGAGTATTCGATAAAAAACATTGGCGACCTAAAAACAGCTGCGAAAAAGAGCTGGCCGTTTAAAAGTATAGCGACCTTTCAATTGCCCAGAAATGGTAAATGGATAAATAAAAGATTTTTCAAATACTCAGTTTTGAAAAATGATGCCAAGGGAAATGTATACAAAGGTTTCGATTTTAGCAAATTGACGGATATACAATGGTGTGTCCTTAAACAAGGAAAGAAATACCAATGTGTAGATTCTGCCGGCAGAGACATAAGAGACCGACTCCAATGGCAATTTAAGGTACAAACGGCCTTAGCAGGTGATCTTCCAATACCTAAAGCAATCGATCTTATCAATTTGAATGATGACGTCTATTTTATCATGCAGTTTATCGAAGGCGATTCCTATCACAACCAGATCAGTTCCATCCAGGAAGGGGTTATATGGCATTCGTTGGCTCCTGATCGTCAGGACCGGCTAATCTCGTTAGCGCTTCAGGTCATTGATTTGATTGACGGTATGCATAAATTGGGATACCTGCACAGGGACCTTAATCCTTTGAATTTTATTGTCACACCTGGTGAAAAGGTATTTGCTATAGATCTTGAGCTAAGCTATAATATACTTATTAATCAACCAAAGCCATTTTTTACGCTTGGAACACCTGGATATATGTCGCCTGAACAGGTAGCTGGAAAACAGCCTCTAATTGAAGATGATGTTTATGGAATAGGAGCCATTTTGATTCGAACGTTAACCGGCCTGTCGCCAATTAAATTCAATTTGAGCAATACAGAAAAGCTGTTTCAAAGCATTAACCATTTTATCAATAACAAACGTTTATCAGCTTTGCTTACCTCGTGTCTTAACACTGACGTTAATAAACGGCCCACCTTGTCCTCTGTAGTTAATGAATTAGAGTTCTACAGGTCAATGATTCTTGCCAACAAGCAAAATAATAGCACACGGGAGAAGATTACTGCGAGCAATGATTATTTGAAACAAACGATAAGTTCCGCTATTGAAAGTTTGTTCAAACCGCCGTTATTATCAGAGCAGAATTGGTTGTCGAAAAAAAACATTGATACTGGTAGTTTGGCGAATAGTTATAAGGGGTATTCTTCTTTTCCGGATTTCTATTTGGGGGCTTCGGGAATAATCTATGCATTGATCATGGCAGTGGAAGCAGGCTACGACCTATCTGGAATGCAGTCAACGATATCAAGGATTTATGTAGTGTCGGAAGAGAGTTATAATAAACAACCTGAAAGCCACAATATAGGTTTGTATAAGGGAATATCGGGATTTAATGTGATAACAGCTTATTTGAGCCGAATGGGCTGGATTCCCCTAACTGATGAACAATTAAACCTGATGGCACAGCGATTTTCTCTGAGCGGACGAAACTTTAATTTGTCTGATGGTTTGGCCGGACAGGGATTTGCCATCATGAAATGTGCTGAGATTTTGGGTTTTCCCAATTTGCCATCAAAGGGTTCAGAAATCGCTACGGTGCTTATTAACGCCCAAGGCCGGGACGGCTCATGGGAAATTAAAGAAGACGGCGGCAACCAAGGCGCAATTAAATTTACAGGGTTCTTAAATGGTGTTTCCGGAATATGTTATTTCCTGATGTTTTACGGCTTCAGGCAGAATGATTCAAAAGCCAAAAATGCCGCAAAATCAGGCCTCGAATGGCTTATGAAATTACGGACGAAGTCAAAAACTTCATCTAACTGGCCAGTTAGCGCTGGCAGTACCTATGTCAATCCCTGGTTCGATACCGGGTTTACCGGTGTGGCGTTCCTGTTCATTAGCGCATATCAATTATTCAAAGATCCTTATTTAAAAGAGCATGCATGTGAGTCTTTAATGGCACACCCTGCAGAAATTACCAGTAATTATATCAGTCAGGGAACAGGGCTCGCGGGATTGGGCGAGGTATATCTTGAAGCATTTAAAGTGTTTGGTGATATTGGCTGGATACAAAGAGCAGAGAAAATCGTCGACTTTTTCCTGCAGACGAGCCGCTCAGAAGATGGCGCATTATTTTGGTTGGATGGCAGTGAGGAAAGACCTGAAGCTGCATTTATGACCGGTAATGCTGGGGTCATCCATTTTCTGCTCCGCTATCAATTCCCGGATAAAATTCCATTCCCATTGCTAAGCTTATCTGATGTAAAATGAAAAAACAGTTTGTTATCGACGTTGCCGTTATTTTGTTACTGATCATGTTTTTATATGCAAGTTTCAGTAAACTTTTTGATTTTGCTGCCTTTCAAAGGGCCATGCATAAGCAGCCTTTTCCACATTGGTTCGCAAGCTTGCTTACCTTCCTTATCCCAGCTATTGAAATCGGCGTATGTATTTTCCTATACCGTGAAAAGACGCGAAAAAACGGGTTGTGGGCAGCGGCTGTACTGATGCTATTATTTACCGTTTATGTGGCGGCCATCCTGTTGCACCTATTCAAAAAAGTTCCTTGCTCCTGCGGGGGGGTGATCAGCAGGCTTGACTGGGGGGAACACCTGGAATTCAACGTCTGCTTTTTACTTCTCGCCGGTATAGGCTTGATTCTGCAATACAAAGTTGAAAACAAAATTGGTGGCTGATAGCCACCTGAAGATATTTCACGCGCGAAATCAGGTTAAAACTGGTCCTGCAATAAAACCGGTGTTTTTTAATTTTTAAATACAATATCATGAAAAAGATCAAAATGGGCCTTATGGCCTTAGCTGCGGTAAGCAGTATTGGTAGCGCATTTGCTTTTAGCCCGACGGCCAAACCTAACGCGTTAACCTATTATGCAGTTAGCACGGAAAACCCGTCACAGCCGAATTCATTCTTTTGGACTACTACGCAACCGGCGGATAAGGATTGTACAGCCGGATCTGTAGGCATTTGTACAATTGTTACAAACACCGCTCCTACAAACAACGTAGTTCCGTCAACTCACACCTCAGAGTCTGATAAAGGGATCTATCGCTAAGCTAAGAAAGGAGGCTGTCTCAAAAGTCAGAGAACAGCCTCTTTTTCTTTAATTTATTCGGGGAGGTGATAGAGTAAGTTTTCGTATAGACGATTCTCAAGGACTCGATTTTACTTTTGAGACATCCTCTTTCTTAATTTATTGTTTTAACACTCGCTCCAGTTTATTTATAAAATCCTGGCCGTTATCATCACGCAAGTCGTTAAAATTCGGCGTGAGATGCCCTCTTTTGTCAATAATAAACATCGTAGGAAAACCTTGTATATTCAATTCTTTAATAATTGGATCAGCATTTCCGTTGCCAGAAGTATAAAGGTTTGTACTTAATGTTGAGCCGTATTGATGGGTACTAACAGAATTCAACCACCGTTGCTTAAACTTGTCTATTGAAATAGATAAAAAAACAACTTCTTTATTATCTTTATAATCTTCTTCAATTTTGCTTAAAATCGGTGTCAGCTCTCTACAATTACCACAACCGGTATACCAAAAGTCAAATACAATTGTCTTGCCGAGAAAATTATTTAGATTGATTTTTCTATTATTTTGATCAGTAAGCGAGTAGTTCAGAATATTGGATTCATAATAAACTTGATTTAATCCATTCAGAAAGTCCTTGTAAAACGGATCTTCAGCCAAGGGAATTAACCGGTTGATATAAGGTTTAAGATTGTCCTTTGACTTACTTTTCTGATAAACAAGCGCATAAACTGATAGCGGAACCAAGAGTTTTCCGGAATATTTTTGGTTAACGTAATCAAGGTATTTTGCATCACTAAAAGGTTTAAGCGAAAAAAAGCAAGAATCTAACCGATACTTGCCGTAAACGTAAAGTGGGAAATTACTTCCGATAAACTTATTTTGCAATTTATCTGTTTGGATTTTTCGGGAAATTTCTGGTATAATTCGGTGCTCTTGATATATTTTCTTCAATACTAAAATCGTCGAATCTGGCTGACGTCCTGCTTTCTTCATCAATAGATTATCCTTTTGGGATTGAATTCCATAAAACGCATTCGATTTCAATAAGTTGTAAAGCGATATATTGAAAGCAGATCTATTTTCGGAGAGAAAATTCAGGGCTCTAACGATACTTGAATCTATTTTAGTAAGAATTTTTTCAAGGTTTTCAGGCTTAAAATATCCTTCAAAGTTATTGGAAATGGTGCTAAGTTCCTGCAAATGGTGCACTATGTTATATTGTTTTGCGTTCTCGCGTATAAATTCATATTTGCCTTTTTGCTCTGAAAAACTTGAAGATTTCCCTTTTTCCAGATATAGACTTAAAGAAGGGAGACTTCCATCCTTAGGTAATACCTCAATATGTGTTATGGCCGTTTTGGGGATAAAACTAAATTTTAATTTATTATTTGCGAGTACAATATTTTGGCATTCAATTAGATGAACGGTCGGAGGCAGTTCAGGATGATTATAGATTTGAACCAATACCGTATCGCTTTTTTTAAGGGATGAATAGATACCTTCAATAGTGATTTTTTGTTGGGCGTGTGCCGCACCGATATATAGTGCAAATAATATCGCGTTCAAGATGATTTTCTTCATGATGTAAAATTTATCTGGGATTCTGGGTGATACCTTCAAATGAAATTTCATTGTCGGGAATTGGCATCGCGTACCTGGGATCGTTAGGCGGCAACATATAAGTTGTGTTACCAACAACACGGGCTAATTGCACAGCGTACCGTGGATCTCTATTTAATCGACGTAGGTCAGTCCATCGCAGACCTCTAAATAGTAATTCTTTTCGACGCTCCAATAAGATTTTATTAAGGGCATCATCCTGCTTACTTGCCGAGAATGGAATAAAGGTGTTTGGTTTCCAACGCTTAATTAATAAGGTATTAAGGGCACTCATGGCGCCATCGATGTCATTGCTCCTTGCGAGACATTCTGCTTTTATCAAATACACTTCGTCAGTTGCGATTCCACTATATTTCAAACTTCGAATGTCATATGAGCCGACAAACCTAGGGTATTGCGCTTGGTTACTTAGAATCGTGAAAAGCTTTGTTTTTCGGAGGTCGTTTACGTCATAAAGCGCCACAAATGATGGATTGACATAGTTAAATGTTCGAGAAAAAACAGAGTAATTATTCAACGTGCTATGATAAATATCCTCTTCCAGATATGTTTTGCTGAGGCCTGTGGTACTCGGTGTCGTTAACTTATTATAATCTGTTAAACTACTATACTTCGCTAAACAGGCATTTGCGTAATTTAAAGCTTCAGAATAATCACCTAACGCAAGTTCTATGCGCGCAAGAAGGGCATTTGCCGCCGGTTGCGAAGGTTGGGTTTTCAGTTTAGGAACAACGGGAAGTAAAATTATTGACTGCTTGATATCGGCTATTATTTGCTTATAACAATCTGCCAAGTTTGATCTTTGGGGCCTTGAGTTTAAGTCTGACGTAAGCCTGATTGGGACTCCGGGTATATTGGTTGCGTTACCGGCATTGTAAGGGAGCGCAAATGTTTGTACTAAATTGTAGTACGAATAACCACGGTAGAACAAAGCTGCGCCTTTAATTTGATCTGCTAAAGTTTGTTGTGCGGGAGTGCTTACCTTCGGAAGCGTCTCCAGTATAACATTGGAGTAGTATATAATCGCATAAGGATTATTCCAGTCAGGGATTTGCGTGAAAGTTGCATCATACAGCGTTTTTTGCCAGGTGTATGTATTGCGCTCCAGGTTTAGTGATAGGTTGGGATAAATAATATCTGCAACATTAAAATCATCTGAAGATATTTCACCTAAGGCCGGATCAGCGCCACGATTGAAAATTGTTTCGTTATTTAATAGATTGACTAAGTCATTGAGACTTGATGGTATCGCCAAATTCTGATTGGGTTTTGTATCCAAAAATTTGTCTTCTTTTTTGCAGCTTCCTATAAATATCAATGAAACGGAAAGTGCAAAAGCATATTTGATATTGATTATTGGTTTCATGATTAGAAATTAGTGTTAAGTCCTAAAGAAATAGTAAGAGGCAATGGCAACGATCCGGTAAATAGATCGGGATCAAGGTGGTCTTTATTTGCGCGCCAGATAATGCCGACATTATTCAGGTAAGCGAAAAGAGTCAAATGGTTAATCTTTGACTTACTTGCCAGGTTAAATTTCATTTCGTAAGCAAGCCTGATATCTTGGAGCCTGATATGATCGCCCCTATCTACGAGCGTCTGGGAATAATCATAGAAGGTTTCCCGGTCGTTATTGGAAGGCGGTAGTTGGATCGATGGTACCGTTGTTGAGCTTTCATCACCTGGTTTCTGCCATCTTTTCGAGTAATCGGAATTCCAGCCACCGTATGCTATACCTACATAAGAGAGCGACGTGGAAGTTCGTCTGAAATAATAGTTAAGTTTAAAAATCAGATTTGCCGAAAGTGACCAGCTTTTGTATCTGAAATTATTCCGGAACGAGCCGAAGGTGGTCGGCCGGGATGGCCCGTTATAATAAAGATCAGAAACCGTGGTTTTGGCAATAATGTTAGTGTAATCCGTACTTATCTGGCCGTTGATATAACCCTGCGGGTCCCCGGCGTCGTGCGTCAAAGAACCAGCTTTAAAACTATAAATCCCAAAGGTAGGCGTACCAGCGATGGGGGTGATTGATTCTGCGCCAGCTCTTAGATAATCGATAACGGTGTAGTCCCCCGAATAACTTTTTACTTTATCTATAACATAGCTTAATAGAAAATTAGATGACCATGTAAAGTTAGATAGGCTAACATTTTGAGAATTCAAGACCAAGTCAAATCCGTGTCCGACGGTACTTGCTGTGTTTCCGAAGAAATTAGTTACCCCGGTAGACGGAGGCAGCGGCGAAGGGCCAAATAGATCAGTACTTCGTTTAAAAAAATAATCGAATGAGCCTGAAATAATGTTTTTCTTCGATGCGAAATCAATTCCAAGATTAATCATCCTGTCTTTTTCCCACCGTAATTCGGGGTTTCCGGGGTTTGCAATTTCATTATATGGTTGCCCGTTGAAATACGAATTACTTAGTTGCAATAACGTGGTAACCGCGGTAGCCGATTTATTAATATTGGCGTTGTAACCATAGGTTGCCCTAATTTTTAAATCGGGCAACCAGTCGATGTGATAAAACTGTTCTTTACTTAAATCCCACGCAATGCCCGACGAAAATAACGGCACTGCTTTATTGTTGGTCGCTACTCCAAACAAGTTGGACTTATCAACTCTGCCACTTAGCGAAACTATATACCGCTGTTTATAAGTATAAGAAGCATTTCCAAAATATGAAACGAAGTGGTCTGTTGTTTTGGAGAAATTTTGATTATTGGGTATTTGCCCTGTGCCTAAATCAGGATTTAAGTTGAAAAGATCAGCGAAGTCAATTTTTGATGTACTTGATTCCGTATCCTTATTATAACCATAAGCTGTATTGGAATTACTTTTATTAATTGTGCTGTTTAATTCCGCGCCTAAAATGGCTGTTACTTCGTGGTCATTGCCGAATACATTATTGTAATTCAGTTGTGCCCTAGCCTGGTAGGCGTTAAGAAATCCATTTGATTGCTGCAAAATACCGCCGACCGGAATGGGATAAGTTATAGATCCGTCTGCATTTTTTTGCGAATATTCGTTGATCAGGTTTCTGGCATAATAACTATCAAGGCTGTAGTAATTTGAATTTTGCCCGTTTGAGTTTTCAAACTGATATTTCAAATCCGCATTAAGGCCTTTTATGATTTTGTAGTTAACACCAAAATTCAACAGGTTATCCCGTGAGGAAATTTGGTTATCAGAGAAACTTTGCTCGTCGAGCGGACGATAATTCCAATCTAAATAACCTGCTTGTTGTGCTGTGTTGACGAAATCCAGATTGTAATTTTTTGTTGTTGCGAGGGAATTACCCTTAGGATCTGCAAATTGTGTATAGGGGTAAATATGGTTACCTAAATTCCCTCTTACACCAATGTTGTTCAACTGGCTATTATTCCACTGGTTTGAAATAGTATATCTTGATCCAATGTTAATCCTTAAATCTTTGGTGGGATAGAAATTGAAGTTCGAGCTTAAGGTAAACCTGTTATTCGAGTTACCTGCCAGATTTGAAAGAAGATGGTCTTCGCCGACTGAGATATAGTAATCGCTTTTAAGGCCGCCGCCCCTAATGTTTAAGTTATATTGTTGATTAACCGATTTTCTATAGAAATATTTACTTAAGCCATCCCGGGAGTCAACAGCCCTCAAATTATTTATTGCTGCATTTGCTTCGTCATTGCTAAGTGAACCTGAACGCTGTTTGGCTAAAATTTGCACAACTGGTGAAATAACCTGTGTTGGATCACCTATTTGAGAATCGAAATATCCTTGATTGAAGATTAGTTTCTCAATATCAATATAGTCACCTGATTCCAAGAAATTGGGATCATAATGTAAATCAGGCTTTTTGGCAAACGTTACATTGGCGTTTAATTCAATTTTAAGTTTTTGATTTTCCTTTCCTTTTTTTGTTGTGAGAACAATTACGCCATTTCCGGAACGAACGCCCCAGATTGATGCCGCGGCTGCGTCCTTTAACACAGTAACATTGTCAATATCATTAGGATTGATATTATTTAAGTCGCCCTGGTACGGGAATCCATCAATAACTATTAATGGTTGATCATTAGACAATAAAGTACTGTGCCCCCTGATGTTAATATCGTTAGTTCCGTTAGCGTTGACGGCGGTATTTCGGTTAAATAACAAGCCGGGGACTACGCCTTCTAATTTGCTCAAGATATCTGAACTGGTTCTGCGATTATATAATTCGTAATCTACTGTAGCGAAAGAGCCCGTAGCGCGGTCTTTAGGCAATGTTTGATAACCCGTTGAAACAACACTTACTTCCTTCAGATTATTCCTATCATCGGTAAGAGATATGGTAATATCATATTGATTTTCCACACTGAAGCTTAGCTCTTTTGTCTTGTATCCAATGAAACTTACATTTAATATGCCGCTGACGTTTTTACTGGATAATGTGAACTCACCTTCCTTGTCGGTATGATTTAATATCTGGGTTGTTTTTATTCGGACTGTTGCGCCAATCAGCGGGGAATTCGTGGCAGAGTCAATTACGCGGCCCTTTATTAGGTAATTAGTTTGGCCATGTACCTTAAAAAAAGGACAAAGCGTGGCCAGAGCCATAAAAATGATGATTTTTTTCATGAATGATTTGTAGGGGTTATACTGCAAATCGACGATGACTAAGGTATTTCATGCCTGATTTGCAGGCGTTATTACAGGAAAATTTGGAGGAACTACAGAGAACGGCAACCGGTAAAATTAACTAACTGATCTTATTACCGATTGCCGCCTCCGAACGTTATTCGGGAGGGGAAATTAGAAGCAACCAGGTATGGACAGGATTATTATTCATGTCGATCTCCCTTCTGCTTATTGAAGTTAATAGATTGATGTTCCAGGTAAGCTGCAACGACGAGTTCAGTTAGTTGATCAAAGAATTGAGCGACTTCTTCATCAGAAATCTCCGCTTTGACCTGACAGTCTTTCAGCGCCCAGCATTGGAAGAACTTCCAAAACATATATCTCGCCGAATCCGGCGAATGTTTAGCAAAGAAGCTTTCCATCACCTTTTTTAAAGGTAAACCTGGATAAGGCTGAATGTTATAAAAAACCGCTTCCATGCATCTTTGAGTTTGCAAGTCGGTCCTATGAAAAACACATAGGGTGGACTCAACCTATCGACTTAAGGCACGTGAGAATGGCCCACCCAACGATAAGCGAGCCCACACCTATGGTATAGGATATGGGCGGTCACTTACGTCTCGGAGGGTTGAAATTTCTCACGTTTCTAAGTCGAGACAAAGCGAATGCTTCAGTTAAATCAAGAAGTATCGCAAAACAAATATAATAATCTTTTTGATTTGCGGAAGAATATTACCGCATTTTAGTAAAAATAATCACTCATTTTGAATGTGAATTTTATAACATTGAATTGAAAAGTAATTACGACCATTTGAAAGAAAGTTTTGGAACAAATTTGAAAAAAATCCGAAACGACAAAAAGCTATCACTCAGAGCTCTCGCCGCCAAATGCGATCTTGATGATAGTCAAATTTCAAAAATTGAGAATGCTACTTGGGATGTTCAATTATCAACTATTTTTGAGTTGGCAAAAGGATTGGAAGTTGAACCAAAAGATTTACTGGACTTTAAGATTTGATTGGGTATTCTGAAGTTTCTTTTAATTTCTGATAATCATAAGAATTATCTTTATCTATTTCCGCCAGCTCGTCATAAAATTTGTTTGTCAACTGCTTGTATGAGTTAAAGAGCTTACGTCGTTCAATAACTTGTTTTGCATTAAATTGCCAGGACTGGTCAGCTCCGAAACGATAACATAAATCCTTATAAATCTGCGCCCTTAAAACTTTTAGTCTGAAATCCTCCATTTTTAGCGAGATTGCTTTTTCAACTAAGTTTGCCGCCTGCTGCAAATTTTCCAATGCTCCCTTCTCGCCGGGCGATGGCTTGGCAAGTTGCTCATTAAAGCGGTCTAAAAGCAAGGCTCGGTAAAAAAGGCACGTTGTGTCTTTGGGGCTAGCTTTAAGTTTTTTATCCAGGCTATCGGCTAACTTCGCGTACTTGTCCGGTCGCGGTGTTAAACTTCCATCGTTGATCAATAACTTACCGCTCACTATCCTGGTTGGCAGTTGTGCAAAAGCTGTCGCACAGTTCACCAATATTCCCACTAAAAATATCTTTTTCAAGGCGTTTTTCATAGCACATAGTTTAGATGTGTAATTTACGGCATATAGGTAGTTATAACTCGTTAAAATTATAACTGACGGTTATAAAGAATGGATCACATTTAGTTTAATTAAAATATAAACAAAGACCCAAAGCAAAATTAATCCCGCTGCGAAATACCATTGAATCCTTTTATTTTTTGCCTGCCAATTCTGTCTTTCGGCGTCTGCAGGTACACCATTAAATGGCCTTCTTTTCCCAAGAGGTTGAAATTTTGACATCACGTTAAATTATAATTGGTGTTTAATATTACGAAATATGCCGTTATAATCACTCATGCTCAGACAAATATAGAAAGTGGTGGGTTAATCCCCACCACTTTTGGTCTAAAAAACAACAATTTTCGCTGTACCAAAAATTATAATGCTCAGCGAAGAACACCATGATATTTTGATCAAATTTGGAAAGCATCTCCAGGCGCTTCGCTTAAAACAAAATCTTTCGCTGAGAAAACTTGCCATGAATTGTAATATTGATCATGCTGACGTTAAGAAATATGAGAACGGCGAATTAAACATGACGCTCATTTCACTGACGGAACTGTCTAAAGGATTAAGTATCCCGCTTAAAGAATTGATGGACTTTTAGTCAGCGACATCGTATTTAATTTCTTAAATAACCTCTGTAATTATTAAAATATTAGAGGTGTTAAATCTGAAATCAAAAGTAATACCGCTTGACATATAATTCGACGATGCCCTGAATCAAATACACAGATAGTCAATTAGTTATTTTGATTTTTATTTGTTTTTCACAACATGTGGTTGTATATTTAAATACTTAAACCTAACACTAATGGCAGAATCAGTTCAGCCGGCGGAAGCAGGGTCATCATTTCTAAAATCGGCCCGTGATATCGCCTTCATTATCGCTATCTACCTATACTTTGCAGGGTGGGTTTATATCTATACCTACTTTAGTGCCTTTGGAATTTCTATTGGACAGGCAGGCCTGGAATTTTATTATTTTATCGTTTACTCCGTAAACGTGATCTCGTTTCTGGTCATTGATCATTGGTTTTATTCGTTATTGGCGACAATGATCTTTATTATTCTGATTTATAAAATAAAATGGAGCTGGTTTCCGTATGCTTCATGCATTGCGCTTTTTGGTTTGCTTTATTACTGTGCGATACTTGCGGGTATATCGGACGCAAGAAAAGACTTCGCTTACCGAGGATCCGGGTTATTGCGAATTAAGTTCGTGATGAAAGAAGAAATCAAAAAAGATAAGAATGCTGTCGTCATTGGCGTTCGCGATTCAACAAAATCCATTTCCTCAAATAAGGACAAAACAAAAAAGGAGCCTATCACTGCAAAAGCAGTTGAGGCCTCTCCTGACGACGATGTTATACCAGAGAACATTGACAGCACTTTTACAGCAAACAACAAAAAAGAGAATCTCCGCCTTCTGCTAAATTCAAAAGAGGTCTACGTCGTTATCGTGGCAGATCGAAGTGTAACATTTGATAATGCCTTTGAAAAAGACAAAAAGATATTCACGGTCAAGAAAGAAGATGTAAAACTGTCAAGGATTATTAGATAAATCAAAATGAAAAAATATCTTACAATCGCTTTTACTTTAAGCTCCACCTGCGTTTTTGCACAGGTTGTGCAAACACCCGGAGGTGTCGTAGATTTGAAAACGGAGATGCATTACGGTGGCTATTTACGGGATAAAAGCCACCCGGATAAGCAAGATAAGATTATTTGGTATCCCACTCAAAAGCTATACCGGCCTTGTGCCAAGTATGACCAACTCTTAGAGGTGCCTTCTGGTTTCAAATATGTGGATGTAGACTGCAATTGCACTGAGGCTTTTCCATACAGGTTCGGTCCGGCAAGTGCTTATCAGTCGATCCATTTTGAAGAGAATACGGCCGTTCTAAGTGCCTCTTCTTATGCAATTCTTGATTCAACGGCGGCGGATCTGAAAAATACACACGCAAAGGTAGTATTAGGTGGATATGCGGCAAACGAAGGAACTGCTGCCCAGGCGCTTAGCTTAGCAAAGGACCGCGCAAATTCAGTGAAAACCTACCTTGTTAATGCCGGAGTAGATGCAAGGCTTATCAAGGTAAAAGGTTATGGTGAGACCAAACCAGTAGCTGATAATTCTACCGAAGAAGGTAGGGTAGCAAATAGACGGGTCGAGTTTCAAAGGCAGTAAATTGCTATATAATCAGAATCTCGGTTCTCACTGGCCATATAATCTCATAAATATTTCTTAGTTGCGAGCGTATGTGCATCTATTGTAAGATTTGAATTTTATTATCTTGGTAGGTAACTAAGCGCTTATTATTTTGACTTTTCCCTACGATGAATCTGTTGGTTTAAAACATGTCGGCTATGAGTGCATCGGCGACAAATTCCTGAAAGAAGAAATGCAAAAAAGCGGCAACCGCCGCAAATGCGCTTATTGCGGAAAAGTCTCAAAAGGTTATCGTTTGGTAGATGTAGCTTTAAGGGTGGAAAAAGCTTTTGAAACCTTCTATATTCGTACAGCAGCTGATATGGATGGCTTTGAATACGCCATGCATAATGATCGCGAAATTAGCTATGAATGGGAACGTAATGGCCAACCGGTGATAGAAGCCATTGCTGAGGCCTTAGAAAGCGAAAACGATATTGCCGAAGACGTACAGGCTATCCTTGCCGATAAAAATGCCAATTGGGACCCTTCCGATCCTCTTGAAGAAACTGAATTTCATGCAGATTCCTATTATACCAGCAATGAAACCAGTGATAAATGGTGGCGTGACCAGTGGGAAAAGTTTGAAAGCAGCATCAAATCGCAAAGCAGGTTTTTCAATAGAGAAGGCACTAAATTATTGAAAAAGGTTTTTGAGGGTATCCAGGAAATGAGTGCACGTGGCGGACGTCCCATTGTAAAGACAATTGGGCCACGCACTGGTATCACTTCCGCATTTAGGGCAAGGGTATTTCAGTCAGATGCAAGATTGAGCGATGCGCTCAAAAGCCCGGCGCTGCATATAGGCCCGCCTCCTTCACAATTTGCCAGTAGTGGCAGGATGAATGCCCGTGGTATTTCGGTTTTCTACGGCGCAATTGACGAAGAAACAGCACTTGCGGAAGTAAGGCCTCCTGTTGGTTCACAGGTTATTGTGGGCGAGTTCACGCTAACAAGGCGGCTCAAAGTTTTAGACCTAACTGCTTTGCCGGACATCAAGGCAGAAGGCAGCATTTTCGATCCCGATTTTGCCGCCGAGTTGGAGCGCATTACCTTTTTGAGCAACCTTACCTCGATATTAACAAGGCCGGTGATGCCGGATGATGAAGTTTTTGATTACCTGCCGACCCAGGCGATTGCTGATTTCCTCTCAAGCGAACCGCCATTCGAGTTTGACGGCCTTTTATTTCCATCGGCACAGGTAGAAGGGGCAAAGCAAAACATGGTATTGTTCCATAAATCATCAAGGGTGGCCGAAGAGACATTGCCGGCCGGAACTAAAACTGAGGTACAACTATGGGGTTGGGAAGAAAGCGGCCCGTATCGCAATTATCAGGTTATTGAGAGGGTTCCCGAGGATGTAACTATTGAAACTGAAGAAATACCCTTAGAGGAAAAATCACCGGTAGATGCCCTTTTAGAGGAACTGGAAAGTTCAGGCTCAGCAGATCCTCGTCAGGTTACCTTAAAATTGATTGTAAAATCTGTTAAGGTTCACGTGATCAAGGCAGTAAAAATCCTGAGTGAGGACCACAGTGTTTACCGTTTAAGATATACAGACACGCCCATAACTGATGATTGACCGGGCTTGCTAAAGTCAATGTTAGTTTCCCCGCTCGAAGTACCAGTTCCGGTTGGCACTTTTGCGGACGACCTTGCAATGTTTGAGCAGGTTTAATTTGTTTTCGGCATCCAGTTCCCTTAACAGGTTTCGGATGGGTGAACCTGCCCGGTGATCTTTTTTAAAGATTTCCTTTTGAATGAAAATATCCATCAGATTTTTTGCAATGATCAAATTCTCAGCAGGATTCTCCTGGAAATAATCGCGGACCGCCTGGTCAACCCTGCCTGTTAAATGTATTTTCTTTTCATCCATAATTGTGATAGTTTTAGTTCCTCAAACAGGTATGAACCCACTGGCTTAATTTATTTATAAATGTACAAAGAGAACAAGCAACTGCAAAACCCACCAGATGATACGATACTATTCCGGTATATGGACTTCATCAGCTTCTATTCCCTGCTGCGCAATCAAAACCTGTTTTTTAAACTGATAGATTGTTATACGGATAAACTGGAAGGACTACTTGTAGAGGAAACTATTGAATCAAAGGTCAGGTGGCTGCAAAAGATCGATCCATATATGTCCCTGACAGAAGCGACCCAAAGGGCAAACGAGGAGGCGGAGCATATCAAGGACTACCGGCAATGGACACTTTCAAGCAGCTGGAACATGGATAATAACGAGAGTTATGCAATGTGGAAGATCTATTTGCGGGGATCTGGTGAAGGCGTGGCCATCAAAACAACTGTCGGAAAGCTGAAAGCGCAATTGGCAAGCAATACGAAATTTGAATTTACAGGTGGCTCAGTAACTTATGAAGCGCTAAGCCACTTCAATGTTGGCCAGTTTCATGTTTCTGCGAATAAACGCCCCCCTTATGCCTATGAAAAGGAATACCGGGTTTTAGCTATTAACCAATATGACAAGTTAACTAAGGAACCCCTGTTTGAGATAGGCGCTGCCGTCGATATGAATATGGAGCAACTTATTGACCAGGTTTACATATCTCCGTTCGCAACGGGTTGGTTTGAATCTATGATTAAACAGCTATTAACAGATAGGCTTCCCAATTTAAATAATAGTGATGTCGTCTGGTCAAAAATCCAAGATGTTTAATACTGCCAAAACTTTATAAGTTACACCATGCTATGCGCAAAGAACTGCGGGAAATTCTCTTTAAAGATGGCTTCTTCGTAAACCACTACAATGATCTCTATCTCCTCTTTACTATAGATTGCCTGTAAGCGTTCCGCATAGAAAACATTGCCATCATCCAACGCCTCAAACTTTTTGATCACTTTTTTATCGTCAAAAAAGTCGGTGATCCTAAAGTTAACCGAGTCACCGGTCGCGGGGATATGCGGCGGATTTTCAAAGATGATGTTCCTCGGGCCATTATAAGCCGGGTAGAATAACTGGGTATCAAATTCAAAGCGGACTTTCGTTTTCATAGGCTGACGGACTTGTTATTTTAAATTTCGCTATTAAATATCACAATTACAAATATCTCAGTGCGTATTAGTTGGCAACCCAAGTGGCTGGATTACATTACGTTTGAACCGTCCAAAGTAGGCATAGTCCGTAAAATTCTGAACCCTATGCGGTACCTTATCAAATTGATCCCAGGCCGTGGCAACGATTCCATAATATGGAAAACCTGCTTCTACCAGATTATTTGGTTTTTTAATAATCTCCTCCAATTTTGTTCGCAAGGTATCTGTTTGCCCGTTATCCTTTAAGTTGCAATAAGTTATAAATAACAGGTCAAGCATCCTGATCTTATCCTTTTCCGGGTATTCGTTAGAATCATTAACCACCTGCAATACCCTACCGATGCATCTTATAATATCATAATACAATCCAGTATGCTCTCTTTCGTTAGCAAACTCAAGCCATTGCTGGAGGGTATCAAAAATATTTTCGATGAATTTATGGCCCACCGTTTTTCTGATGTCTTCCACGGGCGGATTTTTCTCCCATGCTTTGATGATCTTTTCAATGATCCGGTCATAATAAAAGAGCCAGAAATGTTCACCGTCATGCAGTTTATTAATGGCTTCGATAATCAGAATCTTATAGAATTGAAAGAAGAATTGGGTTTTAAATTCCCAAAGCTGGTTGTCAGAAAAATATTCCTGATAAAGTGGGCTATCCAAACCCTTTTGAATTTCCTCCTGGAGTTCATGCACCGCGGTATCACCGAAGGACTGCCAAATCTTGCTTTTCGCGGAAACCGTCAAATCTTCCAGTAAGCCTGATAGTATTTTATTTTCCTCGTGAAATCGTACCGGCTGACCGGTATCGAAGGATTCGCTTGCTTTCAGTTCCTTTTTTAACCAGTAATTTTTGTCCCGCAGCAATTCATTAAAAAAAGAGTTAATTAATTCTTTCGGATATTGGTCGTCCTGCGCGGCAGTAAAGTGCCGGTAAATATCCGGGAAGAAATACGGGCGAAGATTGGCGGCATGGCAAACAAATCCCGGCGTGTTGATAATAGCGTACAGCACACTACGGGCATATGTACTTCGGTTATTCCATGATAGCGGAAATAGCCCGGCTATAAATCCAGTCCACCAATTAGCTACTTTAACTTGCCATGTTTCTGGTTCATCAATTTCAATATCCGGTTCGGGATTGTCTTCCTTGACTTGCTTTTTACTCACCCATCGGATAATATCATTTTTGTGGTATCGCTCGATCAGGTCAATTAAAAAGGATAATTCCAAGTTCTCGATCTGCTTATTATAAAAAGCATTGACCTTTTCAATCTGAAATTTGGCATAGAATGAACCGTAGATCTTATAAAAAAGGTAAATCAGACTGATGAGCGTAATGATATAGGCCCAATGCCGTGGCTGGTGCAAACCGAAACCATTAAAGTAAAGCGAATGAATCACCCAATCTTTTTGCTCAAAATCGGGATAAAACACAAAATAATTGATCAGCACCAAAGCCAAACAAAAAAGCCACCTGTCCAGCTTGGTGAATTTCAGCAGCAGGTGCGCCCGGTTCTTTTCGTTAATGATAGCGATCAGCGCGATGATCAGCGTTAACAAAACAATAATATCGTTGATCGTCATCATAAGAAAGGGTATCAAGTAGTGAAAAGGTCTCTAAAATTATGCTTAAAGATACAAAACCAGCATAATTATTAAAAAACAGCCTGTGTTTTGTTAAAGCGGGGAAACCCTGAGAGGGCGCTGCTTTAATGAAAGTCAGGCTACCTTATCGCCGCCCGGCCTGTTGCGGATCAAGGAGCAAGTGGCCGGGTGGCGCGATTTTTTTTGCCTCCCAATCCCTAAAAGGCGGGATTTCTCCCGCACTTATTAGCACCTAATAACCGATTATCACGCCACTTTTAACGGCACGGTTTTGAACTTTTTGATATTGATAAATACACCCCTGTATTCAATCATACCCTCGCAGAGCAATTGCCAAAGCAATTCTGCACCGTTAACAGCTAAGCCAGTATTGACAAACAAATCCTGTTTCTTTAGGGCTTCTGCCTGTGAACAGCTTGGTTCGTCGTTATCGTCTACTTCCTCCAACAGGTGTTTAAATTCATCGGTGACTTTGGGCAGTTCGGCGACGGTTCGGAAACGTTCCGAGTCGGGCTGTTTGATTTCGGTTAAGGTGGCCAATAATACCTGGCCTGTAATCCTGCCGTTCCCGCAATCCATCCAGTAAAAGGGCTGGGCACGGTCGTTACGGCTGTTTCTGCAAACTTTTCGTAAAGCGTTAGCAATATCAAAACGTGCGCTAACGGTATCTACACAAGTAATGTAGATATTGGCTTTACCCGATGATGGTAACAGGTGCAGGGTGTTGGTGCTGAACCGTTCGGGTATGGCTTTCCAGTTGGTGCCATTGCTCCGGTTGATACGGTTGATCAAGATAACAGATTTGTAATGCCCGATTTCCGATTGGGCAAATAGCTGCCGTCCCCTGTTGGCATCACTGATGATGTCATCATCGAACACATTGACCTGCAAGCCGGGGCGACCGAATGCCTGTAAGGATATATGTATCCTGAGCAGTTCAGTGAGCATGCGGTGGCCTGTGCCACCTGCACCAATCAGGTTAACGGTTATGGGGTTGGTCGGGTCAACCAATGAACTGGCGGTAAAATGTATGGCGGGTAGTGTTTTCATTTGATGAGGTCTTTAACGGTGGTTTTAAATGGGATTAAGTTGTCGGCGGGGAATGGCGCATCAGTACCAATCAGCTTTTTCCAAAGCTGAACGATATTACCTTTTACGGGGCTTACGCCGCCGAGCGTATGGCTGAAAAAGCTATTGAAAAAATAGATTTGCCATTGGCGCATAAATTCCTCCAAACCGCAATCTTTGGGGATTTGGATAGAAACCGTGCCGAGACAAACTTTACCATCGGCGTAAATATTGAAGTACGGGGCTTTGTGCAGGGTTGAGGTTAAGTTCACAGGCTCGTCCGTATACAGTGCATAAACATAAAGGGTAGTGCGGGAGGCTTTCCAAACCATCGGCGGGATATACGCCTCCCCGTTGGGGATGCCTAAATCGTCCTTGAATAACAACCTTACCTTTTGCGCCGGGGTCTGCCAAAGAGCAAAAGCATTGCGCCCACGGTTGATGTACAATACGTTTTTGGGCATTAGGCCTATGGGGTCTAAAAAGCTGGTTTGCAAATCTTCCGAAGTATCAAGGGCTTTAGCTAACGAAATGCTTTCCTGTAACGATAAAGGGTGCGCATTAACGGGCTTACCATTCTTGTCCATATCGAACGCTTCCACATAAACATTTTTCTCCTGAGGTTCGCGATAAATAACAAAAGCCTTCAGCGGTTCGTATAGTTTTCCAAAACTATGGGTGATGTTCTCTCTCATGGTAAATCAAATAAAATGGTGGATAAACTGAGTACCAGTTCGTATAGCCGGTGTTCAAATTCAAGGGTGCGGGGTTGGTTGGTGTTGCCTTCATAATCAACGACGATAGTCGGCTGATGCACGTAGCTGAAATTCCCGAGGTAGTCATTTACATTCTGCTCGATCCTATCATACAGCCAGCCCGTACCATCGGCAATAAAAGAGATATAAGCATCGCATCCGGCAGTGTCATCCCAATCTTCCAAATCGCTCAGGTGCTGCCAAATGTGATTGGCCGGAAAATCACGGTAGAGCGACAAAGCCTCAGCAGCCATGTTCAAACAATCATCATCCCGCTGGTTCTGCGGATGGAAACGCTGAATTGCTTTTTCCAAATTTTGCAGGTGGTAGGGACTGCGAATTTTTCGCAGCATGATGTCGCTGCATATCTCCGTGCGGTTGATGTCGGCCATATCTTCTTCGTAATCGTCAGGACTTTCTTCCATTGTTTCTAAAAAATATTCTTTAAACATTTCATATTCCCCGGCCATAAAACTCTCCTGTTCCCTGTGGTAAGGAACTCCGGCCTCTCTGTACAGGTAGGACATCACCGCAAGTAGAAGATTACCCGTTGCCCTGTTTTTACTATCCCGCAGGAAACGGTAAAGCGGGATAACCGGAATATAATACAGGGTTTGCCCGAACTCAAATTCCTGTTTCGTTGAGAGCGCAACGGCATCATTATCATCTTTGGTAATGACCAGTTGAACTTCGTAAGGTTGCCTGTTCAGCTTGATGGACAGGTCATGATGGCTGAGTAAGATGTTATAGGGATATGGCAGGTGGCTTACATCCAACTGCTGTATTCCGTTCACATTGCACAATTCCGTTATCGATTGAAAATACCCCTGCTCAACTTTTTCCCGGTCAGGCAATTGGGATTCCGACACGCAAAGCGGTAAAAAGCGATGGTTCATAAAACCATCGGCACATGAGGCAAGGGTATCGATTTGGCTTTGTCCCTTTGCACGGCTGCTGCGTCCGACAGTTGGTTGAGGCTTTCTGCGAATGTTGCTAATTGTTGATAGAGTTTGCATTGTCTTTTGGATTTAGGCAGGCTGATAAAGCCTGCCTGTGTGTTGTTTTTCATGTTATCCTTTTGTGCCTAATGTGGTGACAAACTGGTATTGGGCGGTGTCGTTCTTAAATTCCGGCCCAATGATTTTGGCAGTTGCCAAAATCGCATACAGGGCAGCATAAGAATCACACACTTCTTCGGGGCTAAGGTTTCTATCGGGGTCGGTCAATAATATTTCCTGCCCGTTTTCTTTATGGATAAAAACCCTTGGTAATAAATCACTAAACATGGTCGTATCTGTTAGGGTTAGAATAATTTGATTTGTGCTAATTGTTCCTTTTTGCGGTTGAGGTCAATCCGCAGGTTTTTTAACTCGGTTTCCTTTTCGGGGTGTTCCTCAATGGGGGGTAACAGGGCTAAAGCTTCCTCGTATTTGCAATCAGCCTGTAAATCATGAATTGCCTTGATAGCCGTATCGTAGGCCTTTTTCTTTTCCGCTTTCGGGTCGGGCAGTTCCTGGTCGGGGCTTTTGGCAACCGTTGGTGTCGCAGGTTTGGCGGTTGTGGTGGCTTTGGACAGGTTTTTTGCTTTTTCCAGTCCTTTGCGGTAATCTTCCATATTATGAAATACCCCTGCGGTTTCCTGTATCGGTTTCTCTATGGTATCAAAAAAGGTGTTGTCTACCTCTTCGGCTGTACCGCTTACAATAAAAGGCGGTACGACTTTGGCTGCTTGTGTGCCGTTTTTAGGCAGGTTATATAAACCCATAATTTTTACTTTGCCCTGCTCGTCGGTGGTAATGCTGATATTCCAAACGCCGGGGGCGTTCAAGCTGATGATATTTTGAAAAAAGTTAGTTGTCATTTTAGTAAAATTTGAATGGTCAATAATTCGTTATTCCGGCTATTCGTCTTTCAGGATGATTATAGTATTACCCTGCATTTTGTAGATAAAAGCACCGTTGGATAATAATCTACGGCGGTTCAGTTCTACCCCCTCATCGTCCCATTTGAAATCCGGCAACCCGTTAATACGCTTTACCAGTTCTTTATTAGTTATGTTCCTGAATTTGCGTTTAGTGAATAATTCGGTTTCCGTTTCCAGTTTTTTGAGGTAAGAGATGTAACGCCCTGTCAGGTCGATACCTTTTTTTAAGGTGTCCTTGCCGTAGTTATAATGTTCCTCGTAAAAACCGATATGCTCGTTTTTCAGGTCGATAATGTAACGGTAGTCTGCGTTGGTGCGCTGTCCGCCTAATGTGCAATGCTCCGTTATCAATGCCATTTCCTTTTTAGCATCGTGAAAAGACAGTAAAGGCAATAGCAAATGCTCTACAATATATCCCTGTTCGGGTGCGCTGCTTCCATCTGCAACGCATTGCAGTTTGTCGCCATTTGATAAAGTGATATGAAGATTTGAACGTGTCATGTGTGTGTGGGATTAAGGGTTAAAGAATAGGTCAACGGCGGTTTTGAATTTGGGGTCGCCGTGTTTGCCCTTTTCGGTATAGGTTACGAGGCAATGGTTTAAGTACAAAGCGCCGTAACCGTCAAAAAGCTGGTCGGCAAAAACGCTGCTGCTTTTTTCCAGTTGCTTGCCGTAACGCTTGATTTTGCGGTCGGATTCTTCTGCTAACTCAAACCAAAAATCCACGCCGAACAATTGATTTTTCCAAACCTTGCGCACTTCATCGGGGTGCGTTCTCATGTATTCGGACAGTTCACGGGTAAAGGCTAAAAAGCCGGGTATTTCGTGTATAAATAAGCCGTGTACCAGTTTGGCCTTATCTACATTAGTGAAGTTATTTAATGTTTTCATCGTTAAATCTTATTAGGATTTAAAGGGGGATTGCTCCCCCTTTTGAGCGGTTAGTTAAGAGTTAAAAAATTGGCGTTAAGGTGCTTGGAAAAATTCCGGCACAGGTCGAATGCGGTCTGGCCTTTCAGTTTGGCGTTGCCCTCGATGATGGATTTAAATTTGGCTTCCCCGTCTTTGTAATTGCGGACGTTTTGGAAATAGCCGGTGATGGCATTGTAGGCACCAAACACAGTTCCCGCTGTTGTTTCCATCTGCTGTGAGGGGCAGGTCATGGCATACTCAAAAGCCTTATCTACCATGTTGGTGTAAACGGTGGATAGTTCTTCGTTTTTCCCGTTTAACAGGTTTTGTACGGTTTCCTTATTGGGTGCAAGTGCCATTTCAATCAGCTTTTTCACCTCTTTATCAGTGATGCGCACTTTTGACCAGTGATTAAAGATATCGTTCAGGTCATTGGATAGATTGTTGGTAATGCCCATCAGGGTATGCGCCTGTTTCAGGCGGTCGTTAGCCGAGGCGGTATGCCTGATTTTGATAGCGTTACGGTGGTTGGACAATGCGGCGTTAAGGGTATTGTTGCAGACAATGCGCACGGGTGTAAATGCTGCCATAATACTGCCGAGGCCATCGTGGGAGGTGGTCAGGAAAAGGTATTGTTCAATAAAATCATCCTTGCCCACTTTAATATAGCCGGGGAGTTTGGCAGTAATAAAAATGCGTTCGCCCTTTCCTAAAGCCCCTGCGGTTTCGTACAGGATACCATCCCCGCCACCTACGATAGCATCAAAAAAGCTGAATGCATCCCGGTTTTGTACGATTTTGTAATCCTTACCCACTACGCCTAATACCTGCTCGGTATCGGTGCGGATGGTGGCAAAATAGTTGGGTACTTCAATTTCGGGAATAATGAGATCGGTGTCGGGGTCGCCGTTGTGGTTTTCGCTATCATAGGTAAACAGGGGGCGTTTTTCTACGGTATAATCCAATCCTGCATATTGGATGGCTTGGCTACTTGTCGGGTAATCCTCCACGATTTTGCCTAATCCGTGCCATGCTTTTTCTTTACGGCTGAAAAAGCTGTATTCATTGGTATTGTTATTGAAATTTAAGTTATGAGCCATGATGGTAATTTTTAAAGGTTTGAAATGATGGGTTAATTAAAATGGCAGGTCGTCGTCGTCAGCCCCCGCGCCTGTGGTGTATGGCGGGTTGCCCGCTTTTTCCGGTTCTGCTTCCGTGCGGGTTGCGGTGCTTAGGGATGAAAAAAGCTTGATTTTGTCCACGGAGCAAACAAGCCGGGATTTGGCCGTTTGGTCTTTGTTGCTGAGATAGGCTTGGGCTTCCATCCATCCGTTAATTTCCACGATTGCCCCTTTGGTGAGGTAAATAGCGAGGCCGGGGTTTACCCAATAGGCGCAATCAATAAAGGCCGTTTTTTCCTTTTTTTCGCCAGCTTTGGTTTTGAATTTGGTGTTGAGGGCTACGGTGAAATTGGTGACTTTCTTGTCGTTTTTGAGTTTTTTGACTTCGGCATCTGCGGTTAGTCGTCCTGTGAAAAGCATAATAAATTTGTTTTTAGTGAATAAATATTTCGTTTCGCTTTCCTTTTCCCGCCGTGACTTTTGGGATGATTTTTTTCAAAAGAAAAAGGGAAAAAAGAAAGCAAATCGAAACGCCCGTACGGAGAAGAAAGGAAACGGAATAAGTGCCGGAGGCTGAAGGAACGAGGTACGAGTGACTGAATTATGCCGTAGTCTT
Organism: Mucilaginibacter metallidurans; assembly: GCF_003286435.2. NCBI lineage: Bacteria > Pseudomonadati > Bacteroidota > Sphingobacteriia > Sphingobacteriales > Sphingobacteriaceae > Mucilaginibacter > Mucilaginibacter metallidurans. Next base: position 6,466,435 of record NZ_CP043449.1, on the reverse strand, counting down.
TCTTCAACCCAAAAACTACTACGGGCGTGATTTTAGCTGCGCTTTTTACCCGTTTCGACTGAAAAAAAATAGGTTTTAATAAAAAATGCCATTGGAGCCGTAGGCGATTAACAACCCCAAACAGATCGGCGTTTTAACCTGGATATCTGTTAAAAATGGTAAACCATCCGTTAGGGATAGCAATGGAAATCCTTTGAAAAAGATTGCAATGGATAGCCCGGCCGAAGGCAACGGCCGGATTATTTTTTAGGAATATGAAGTGTGTGTTTTTACTTGGGAGCCTTATCTTCGTTGCTGCCGGAAAACCGGCGTTGTAATTAAGATGACGGACGAAACAATCTCACAAATCATTAAGGCGCTGAATAAGCCAAACCCTAAGTTTTTTATAACAGCACAGCCGATTGGCTTTGATGTGCATTTTGGTTTGGTATGGACAGACCTGGATTTTAAGAAAAACGGGAAACCATGAGCCGAAGAATTTCTATTTTATCGGTAACGGGAAGGGAAAATTTGTGGGTGCTGTGTATGACATGATCGGTGACCTGCATTGGTATGTTGAACCGAGAAGCAGGAAAAAAGGTTACCTGGGCAGGGCCTTAAGCCATGCGATACTGCCGCATTTGGCACGTTCGCGCCGTAAGCAGGAGATCAGTATAGATGAAGAAAATATAGGAGAAGAGAATTACAATGATTCGCTGAACGTAGCGATGGGTGCCGGGTTCCGGATCAAGCGTACTCCGCAGCAACGGACCATATGTGTACAGGATTTAAAACCCTATAAAACGTTGCCTTTGGAAATAACCCATGTTGGAATGGATCGGGAACGCCTAGCTGAACTGAAGCGGGACATGAGTGAAGTAGTAGGTAAACTATGGTGTATCCAGGCGGAGGTAGAAATGAAACTAGGTAAAACATACTATACCCGTCAGCTGCAAGGGTTTGTTAATGATTTGAAAAAATATCGGACTTTGAAAATGGAGGATGCACTAATCTATTTTGAAGATTCGCAGGCCCGCCGCAAAAGTGCGATCAAAAGGGAAACAAACAACCTATCCTGAGAGCCGGCCTTACAAAAGGCAGTAACGGTTGTGTCCGGAATCAATAAGCGATTGCTTTAATAACGCCTTGAGCGCGCAATTTCTGCTCGATATCAGCTATTAATTTTGTTCTGTTTTTTGTTTCCATCGCACCACTATGTTCCATTGTGCCGAATGGTCCATACTTGAGACCCCATAAAGTTAAATCGACTATAACGGGTATAAGATCGAATGCTTTTTCGGTCAGTTTATATGGCCGGTTCCAGTGCCGTGCCTGACTACCGGATCTGGATATAAATCCATGTTCCGTTAATTTTATAAGACGGTCGCGGGCAATGTTAGAAGCTATCTTTTCCTGGGAGTTCAGGAAATCAGAGTAGGTACTTTTCTCAAAAAGCATCATATCTCTGATGATAAGCAATGACCATTTATCGCCAATAAAATCAAGTGAAAAGCTAATAGGACAGTTCGATCTCTGGGTAATTGTATTTACGTTTTTCATTATTCAAGGTTTAAACAGGCTAAAATAAATTAGTACTGTCGGTTGCTGCAATATCAAAGTTAGCTAAAATGAGTTTCTTATTGGTATGCTCACTTTTACGTCATAAATAGCATTGGTCATCATTGTTAATTGTCGCTTTGACTATATTTGGATATTGCATAATGCAATATCCAAAGCCCTAATGACGTTACCAATGAAAGGCCTATGCCTGGTGTATTAAAGTATATAGACTAATATTTTGATAGAAGTTTTGCAAAAAAGTGCGGCATTTTTCTTTTTAAGTACGGTGATTGTGATGAGCATGCCTGAGCCGCCATCATTAATGGTTGCCATTCCGTATGGTAACCCTAACCAACCCTTATCACATCAGCTATGGAATCCAATAAATTGTCACAGCCGACCTTAAATAGCTATTTCGGCAGCGTTAACCCGGAATGTTGGAACGATCAATATTCAGACTACCTCCATAGATACGCAAGGCGAAAGTTAAACGATGAAGACCTTGTAAAAGATATCGTTCAGGACACTTTTCTGACTGCGTTCGAACAGGTCTCTAAATTTGGATATCGCAGTACAGAGAAAACCTGGCTTATCGGCATTCTTCGGATTAAAATTTTATTGGCCTACCGAAAAAGAGCAAATGAGCGGATCTTTTTTTCTGATGAATTAACACTTGGTATAAGCACCGACAAGCATTCAAAATCTGAAAAGCTATTGAATGTTCATACTGCTGTTTTTATAGACGATCCCATCGATAAAAAAGCACTAGCCGCTACAGTCTGCCGCACGATATCGGATTTTCCATTTGCCTGGCGGGCCGTATTTATTTCAAGGTATGTCGAGGAACGGCGTAGCGGAGAAATTTGCAAGTCGTTAGAACTTACCCAAACCCAATATTGGATGATCTGTCATCGCTTAAGGGTGGGGCTCCGAGCCAGCTTGCTGAAGGCAGGATTCGAAAGATAGGCTTTCACCCGGGCTGCCCTATATCTCTATTTCATACACCTTTAAAGATTATCGATTTTAATTTACAGAAAATCAGTGAACGGAGTCGCCGGGCTTTTGTATTCCAGAAACCGAGGTACACTTTCCAGCCACCATTTTCCTTTTTCCATTTAACGATGAACTTGCCTTATCAACGCCATTCAGCCAACACGATTTCGGAGCTGGCCAAGCTATATCAGTTGATACAAATTAGCTCAAAAAAAAAAGTTTATTCAAAAACCTTTAAACTAAAGTCTATTATCGCTTTAATTTTTGATACATCTTTTTCTACGAATTTAGTGGCGTTAAGACCTGTCCATAAATTGAGCAGATATAGATTCCACATTTCCTGTGGTATCTGCGGTTGAATAATCCCGGCTTCCTTAGCCCGTAGAAGGGCGGCTGAAAAGGCGTCGGCAATAGTCACCACATACCCGATTGCGGTATCCTTTAAATCCGGCTCACTAACCTGGATAATCGCATTACTGAAATAACAGCCAAACTGCCGGAACCGGCCTTTCGGATCTGCCATGACGTAATAATACTGGCGGATCACTTCGATTGGATTTTCAATCGTCTTCAGCATGGACAAGGCATGAGTTGGATAGGTAGCGAAAAAACGATTCATTGATTTGATAAACAATTCCTGTTTTCCTCCTTTGTAGGCAAGGTAAAAACTACCCATTCCAATACCCATCGCATTTTGAAGATCACGGGATGACGCATTATCATAACCTTTTTCCCAAAACACGCCGATTGCCTTGTCTAAAGCTTCTTCTTCGTTATATATTTTATTTCTTCCTGCCATTGAGGAGATAAATATAATTACTGTATCGGTTGATACAGTAATTATATATTTTTTTTTACACTTCCAGGAGATTCCTGTTTGAAAAGCTACCTCTGACTTTTAAAAGCTGTGGCTAATGCTAGCGTTGAAAAGGTTGAAAGTGTTCTGACTGGTCACCCGGACAACTTTAGTTATTCTTGAGCCAGTTGAGTCTCCGTTGGTCTGGTAAGTGTTTTACATTGAAATTCTCAAATTTCGCTTCAAAGCCTTGTCCATCCGGACTTGCCGCCATTAAGCCCACGGTCACCGGCCGATTATCCTGTAAAAAAGAGTTCCTGGACAAAATGTAGGTTTTATCGTCCAGGGAGTAAAAAATTTCTACGGCATCCAATCTCCTTACAACTTTGATCCAGATAAAAGGAGGAAGTTTGTCCAGTGTGATCACGCTCCAGTCGCTTGTATGGTGGGTTACGACAGAACTCACATTCAGCTTTCCGTCGACGAATTCTACGCCGGTTTTGATATAGTTCTCATGATCTGTGCGAATCATGAGGCAGGTCTGGTCAAACCTGGCCTTGTAGGCTCCGGATAACTTAACCTTAGCTTCAAATTCCCCGCCGTAAGTGGTATATAAATAGGGTGCATCGTCAACGGTAAAACCATAGTGGGAAATCCTCCAGTAATCGCTCTGGGGAGTTACCGACATCGTCAACGTGTTATTTTTTATCTCCCATTTTTCCGGTTCATTAAACCATTGCATTTTTTCGAGGGTCTGCGCCTGCCCCTTCTGTCGGGAAAGCAAGAAACCTGTAAACAGGAAAACTACAATTCTCTTTTTCATATGAGTTGCCTAAATATTTAATTATAAATTACTTAATCTAAAGTCCTGAAAAGCAGAAAAAGCCCATTTTTTTAAAAGTCTATCACTGCGCTGGATTTAATACTGGCGCCCTCCACTACATAAACCAGGGAGCTGATTCACTCTCCGGCAGTGGCGCAATTTACAATTTGTACCGAATGACACAAATTGTAAATTGCTTTTTTATTCGTGATCAAATATTTATCAAACACTTGGCTGGCTAACGTCAAAATGTATAACATCTTCCGACTTTTGTATACCTCAGGGATAATGGCTGGCATTTATGTTTGTCGCATTAATTAACGATGCGGATTGCAGGGATATTTAACAGCACCTTCCCTTGCGGAAAGGTTAGTCAGGCCGGAAACACGGCTGTATGCCCAAAGATTGATCTGTGTCCGCAGTTTACAACCCTTTTAAAATGAAAAAGTTAAAAACAGCCATTACCTTATTCGCCGCACTGTTGTTCATCAATTCTGTTGATGCGCAGAGCCAGGCGAAATCAACAATCAGCACCGAGCGGCTGACACCAGAAATCTGTAAAGTAAAGTTTGCCAACGGACCGGTGAACTTAATTATCCCCGAAACAATCGCCAGCCTGAACGAGACTGTTAAAGAATTGAGTAAGGATGAGCACATCAAAGTAGTCATCTTTTCCAGCGAAGTTTCCGGTTACTTTTACAACCACTTCGACCTTGGCCAGTTTCCGAATTTCGTGAAGCAAACAGGCGCAGATGGCAAGCCACTTTGGGTGGAACTTGTCACAAACCTTTCCAAAGCGCCTTTCATCAGTATTGCTTCCATCAGGGGCCGTACCCAGGGCGGCGGTGATGAACTGACGCTCGCATTTGATCTTCGTTACGCCAGTAAAGAACTGGCAGTTTTTAATCAACCGGAAGTTGGCGTTGGTCTGTTCCCGGGTGGTGGCAGCACCAATCAGTTACCCAGGCTTACCGGCAGGGACCGCGCATTGGAAATATTGATAAGTGCTGATGACTATAACGCAGACATAGCCGAGCGGTACGGTTGGGTGACGCGGGCTGTACCTGACGACCAACTGGATAAGTTCGTGATGACCATGGCCAGCCGCATTGCCACTTTTGACAAGACAGCCCTGGTTACCGTCAAGCAGCAGATCAATGCCGTTGCTTACCCGCCGGAATCGGAAATCCTGAACTCACAGATTGAGTTTCAAAAATCATTAGCCTGGCCTGGACTTTCCCTGCGAATCCCCGTTTTGGGAAAAATGCTGAATGACGTTGGCCCGCTGAAAGTCGAGAAAAACATGGGCTATTATATTGGTGAGGCCAACAAGCAATTACAAAAAAAATAATCATAAACGATCAGGCCAAGTTGCGGTAAAAGCAACAGCATGATGAACAAAAAAATCAAATGAAAAAAACGATTTTAATCACAGGTGCATCATCAGGTTTCGGCCTGTTGTTGGCCAACAACCTGCACAAAAAAGGCTTCAATGTGATTGGCACCAGTCGGGAGCCGCAGAAATACGCCGGCAAAGTAGCCTTCAAACTGCTGGCTTTGGATATTTCTGATGAAGACTCCGTCAGTTCATTTCAAAAGGAGTTAACCGCAGTAGCCGGCAAAATCGACGTACTGGTCAACAACGCGGGTTATATGCTCATGGGGCTGGCAGAAGAGACGCCGGTAGAGCTGGGACGAAAACAATTTGAGACTAATTTCTGGGGCACCGTCAACATCACCAATGCTTTATTGCCAATTTTCAGAAAGCAAAGGTCGGGACAGATCATTACGGTCAGTTCTATTGTCGGGATCATCGGTCCTCCGGGTTTATCCTATTATTCGGCTTCTAAACATGCACTGGAAGGATATTTCAAATCGCTGCGCTTTGAACTGCAGCAATTCAATATCAAGGTGAGCATGATTGAACCGCTTTGGTTTAAAACCGGGCTTGGTGAGCATTCCGAGGGCGCTAAGGGCGATATTCCGGATTATAATAATTTCAGGAATAAAGTTAACGCCAATGCACAGAAAAGCATGGAGGCCGCGCCCGGACCTGAGGCGGTAGTCGGTGCTATAGAAAAACTTATCGGCGCAAAAGAGCCTAAAATGCTCAATCCGGTAGGTAAAATGTCAGGCATGATTGTTTTCCTTCAGAACTATGCACCAAAGATGTATGAGGGTGCTATCATGAAAGACCTGAAATAAGCAATATCATTATTAAAGGAACCCAACCGGTCAAGCCGGTTTACTATCATCAAAACATGGAAGAATTAGTAAAAGCGCAGCGGGATTATTTCAACAGTAATGCGACCAAACCCGTTGAATTCAGAATAACTCAATTACAGAAACTAAAAGGGATACTGAAAGAAAATACGGTTCAGTTGAACGAGGCCGTATTTAAAGATTTCGGAAAGGGCACTTTTGAGAACATTGTCACCGAACTATTTATCATTCACCAGGAAATTGACGACGCCTTAAAAAATCTCGCAAAATGGGCTGCCGTCAAACCGGTAGAAACAGACGGGTTTAACCAACCAGGCGAAAGCTTTATTGTACCGGAACCATTGGGCGTCAGCCTAATCATAGGCGCGTGGAATTACCCTTTGAATCTGACTTTGTCGCCTGCGGTGGCGGCTATTGCAGCTGGCTGTACCGTTGTGCTGAAGCCGAGCCGCCAAACCGAACATTGCAGCAAGTTAATGGCCTCGCTGATCAACAACAATTTTGACCCAGCTTTCTTCACAGTGGTTGAGGGCGGCAGAGTAGAAACCAACGCGCTGCTGGAACAACAATTCGATAAAATATTTTTTACCGGAAGCGTTCCGGTTGGTAAGATCGTTTATCAGGCAGCGGCCAAACATCTTACACCGGTGACCCTGGAATTGGGTGGCAAGAGTCCGGCAATTGTGTTGCCGGATGCTGACCTGCAAAACGCCGTCAGAAAATTGGTCTGGGGGAAATTCATCAATGGAGGACAAACCTGCATCGCACCCGATTATATTTATGTTCATCGCTCGGTTGAAACACAATTCCTGCAGTTATTGAAGGACGAGATCGTCAGGGCTGATTACAGGATAGAAAATAACAATTACGCTAATATTATTACGGTAGAAAATACCGAGCGTTTAGTCAATCTGATCGATCAGCAAAAAGTAGTTTTAGGTGGCGGCTATGATATTGAGGGCCGCATCATCGAGCCTACGGTAATGACAAATGTAACCTGGGATGATAAGATCATGCAGGATGAGATCTTCGGTCCCGTGCTGCCGGTTATGACATTTGAAGATTTGGGAAATATCATTTCTGTAATCAAACAACAGGCCAAACCGTTGGCTTTGTACCTTTTTACAGCAGACGATGCGGCTACGCAACGAGTACTGTCAGAAGTTTCGTTCGGCGGGGGCGCAATCAATGAGACCATTATGCACACCGCAAACGGCGCATTGCCTTTTGGAGGCGTCGGTAATAGTGGAACAGGGAATTATCATGGCGAAGCAGGTTTTCGTTCATTTTCTCATTACAAGAGTGTTCTTAAAAAGCCAGTTTCCGGGGAGCCTGATTTCAGGTATCCACCGCATAACGACGAAAAGATCGCTGCGGTATTGTCGATGATTTAATTCGCCTTTATAACTATGTCAGGTAAACCCCGCCCGGAGAGGCGGGGTTTTAATCTTTATCATCCAAGTGAAAGAAGCGCTTTACATCGTGCTCGTAAAACGCATTTGGTTTATCTGTAAAAAAATCACAATCTTTAACTTATATAAAATGAAGCACTTTCAGACAATTGCAGAATTATACACGGTAAACGGATTTCCGCCTCCTGAAAACCCCTTGCTCGGGCTGATCACTTTTGACGACATCAAGGGTTGTGTTTTCGCGCATACGGAATTCACCATGGGATTTTACAAGATCGCCTTAAAAAAGATCAGGTCCGGCACAGTGATGTACGGTAAAACAAAATATGATCATGATAACGGCTCCATGTTCTTTCTTAAGCCTAACCAGATTATCAGCATGAGCGATTTGGAACTGACAGAGCGTGGTTTTATGATCTACATCGATGAGGATTACCTTTTAGGCCATCCACTTCATGCCATGATAAAAAAATACGGCTATTTTGACTATGAGGCTAACGAGGCTTTGCATTTGTCTCCGAAAGAAGAAGAGATCATCTGGGACGTTTTCAATAAGATCCGTCATGAGTATGACAATAACCAGGATGATTACAGCAAAGACATCATGCTGGCACATATTGATTCCATATTAAAATATGCTCAAAGATTTTATAAACGTCAATTTTTAAACCGCTCAGTATTGTCCGGCACCGTAACTTCGAGATTTTCGGAAATATTGAAGAGATATTTTGAATCCGGCAATTTAGAAAAACACGGTTTGCCTACAGTTGCGTACATGGCATCGCAATTGTCACTGTCTGCCCGTTATCTTAGTGATCTGCTCAGGCAGGAAACCGGTAAAGCTGCTCTCGAACATATTCATATTGCTTTAGTAAACGAAGCAAAAAACATACTGATGAGCACAGATAAAACCGTAGCGGAAACCGCATACCAATTAGGTTTTGAAAATCCGCCTTACTTTTCAAGGTTGTTCAAAAAAGAAGTCGGACTTACGCCTACAGAATACCGTGAACAGTTTTTGAACTAATTAAATTAAGCCGAGTGTCAGACAGATATTTCCCGAATATGATCCCTAAAATGTCTGCTGATTGCTCAGTTGGGCATTTGATCGCTTCCAAATGAAAAAACGATCAATCATAATCTTATATATACCCCAGCTGTTCTTCTTCGAGGTTAAGATACTGCAATGGTTTGCGGATGAGGTCTTCATTTAAGCCGGTTTCTTGGCTGTTTTTTTCCAGCAGCCATTCCCGCTGACGGTTTAAAATTCCCTGGTATACTTGTTTGACTTGCGTTGTCATCGCGTTGGTATGCTCCAGGTCTTCACCTTGCCGCCGCTAAGCAGCGATCTGCCTCAATGCAGGCTGGGCTTTTAAACGTTCGGGGCATTGGCCATGATGTATTCCAGTCCCGTTGCGGTATTTGTTTACGTAAACCAATTTTAATTTCCAATTGACTGATCTTTTCAAATCACGGGTTTTCGGCGAAAGTCCATAATGGAAGGTATTGCCTTTGGTAAAATAATTATTACATTTGGATGCCAGTTATAATGTTGTCCCTAAAACGGATTAGTTATAAATTTATTTAGTGAATAGGACTCGGTTTGAAATAAACCGGTTCGTTATTTAATGTAGTTTGTATTTCGATTTATTCTTATACTGATAAATTTAAAAATCATGTTAGTCCAATTAGATGAGAGTGAATTGATAAAGCAACTCTCTCGTGGCGACCGTAAAGCTTTCACGGTATTGTATAAAAGGGACATTAATAATTTATATCGTTATATCTATTTCATCTGCAATTCAAAAGAGTTAACCGAAGAGATTGCGCAGTGTATTTTTATCAAAATCTGGGAGCGCAGGGAGACACTGGGAAACATTACCTCCTTCCGCTCATACCTATATCGTTCCGCTAAAAATCTGTTATTAGATCATATTAAAAGAAGCAAGACAGAAGCTAAAATACTGGTTATGGTTCAGCCCGTATCTGAAGAAAGCTGTGAACGGTCAGACGATTATATTAATTATAAAGATTATTACCTGATAGCGCAGGATGCCATTAATCTGCTCCCCGAAAAAAGAAGACAGATTGTGGAATTACGAACCAAGGACGGTCTTTCTTTAGACGAAATTGCCACCAAACTATCCATCTCTAAAGCCACCGTAAAAAAACAATTGTACACCGGAATGGATTTCGTTAGGAAATATATACATAGCCACAGCGAACTGACCATAGGGCTGTTTTTGATTGGTATTTGGAGCCGATTATTTTCATCCTGATTACAAGTATTTTGGGAGTTTTCTAAAAAGATTTGAAAATATTTTTTTTCGGATACTCCTTTCTTCTTTCCTGATCGTCTTATGCATATATGGACGAAAGAACACGCCGCAATTTTCTGGAAAAGTTTTCTAAAAACGAGCATACCGAACAGGAACATGAGCTGTTTACTAAATGGCTTAAATCAATTCCCGAAGAGGAACTAGCACCCTTGTTGGAAGAGTATGGTCATTTTTTTAAAGAACTTGCTGATCATGAGCCGATGCAACATCCGGAACTACTCAGCAAAATTGACGCCAGGCTGGATGACTTGGAGGCTGATGACAATCGGAATACTTCAATCCAATCAAAACTCTCCTTAAGAAAGGTAATCGCTGTAGCGGCGGCAATCTTATTATTTCTCACAGTCGGAATATATATCCGGAAAGTTTCGGATAAACAGCAAATGGCAAAAAATGGAGCCAGCTTCAATAAAATATCTCCGGGTGGTAACAAGGCCATGCTAACATTGGCTAACGGCTCTAAAATTATTCTGGAAACGGCAAAAAAGGGTCTTTTAGCTAATCAGCGTAACAGCACCGTTGATAAAACAGCGGATGGAAAATTAGTATATAACGCTTCCAATAAACAAGTGAATAATCAAGAACCTTCATCTGAATATAATACGATTTCCACACCAAACGGAGGGCAATACCAGGTTGTATTACCCGATGGCACTCATGTATGGCTAAATGCGGCCTCCTCACTTAAATTCCCGGTTGCCTTTGCCGGTAAGGAACGGAATGTTGAACTATCCGGCGAAGCTTATTTTGAGGTGGCAAAAAATAAGACCATGCCTTTCAGGGTAACTGTAAATCATTCCGTAGTAGAAGTATTAGGGACGCATTTTAATATTATGGGATATACAGATGAAAAATCCACCAATACAACCCTGCTCGAAGGTTCGGTAAAAGTAATTTCAGGAAAAGACCAAAAGCTGATCGCTCCCGGTGAGCAGGCCCGTGTAAACGAAAGTATACAGGTATCAAAAGTAAACGCTGCCCAGGCTATAGAATGGAAGAACGGGAATTTCAATTTCGCACATGAAAATATTGAAACCATCATGCGTAAAGTGGCACGGTGGTATAATGTAAGTATACAATACCAGGGGCCCGCGACGCATGAAGGCTTCGTTGGAACCGTACCGCGTTCTGAGAACATAACCGAAGTGTTAAATGCACTTGAATTAACAGGATTAGTACACTTTAAAATTGTAGAAAGGAGAGTAATAGTTATGCCATGATTTTTACAATAACGGTATAAACTTTATAAACGAAACCGGAAGTGCTGAGAACACTCCCGGTAAGGCGCTTGAGTTTAACAAACCGATATACAATTGATCCACAACGATAAACCAATTTAAACCCAAACATTTCAAAGATATGAAATTTTATACTCTTACTGGGTGTAGGCTTTCTGCCTATATCCATAAATTTCTGTTGGTAATGAAACTTACCCTCGTTTTATTGATCACAGCTTTTCTTCAGATATCCTTTGCGGCCCGTGCTCAAAAAGTAACCTTCTCCGGAAAAAATGCATCTATTATCCAAATATTTACTGAAATACAAAATCAAACCGGCTATACATTCCTGTATACCGATGAGATGCTTGATGGAGCGAGCACGGTAAATGTGGATTTTAAAAATACCCCTCTGGCGGAAGTGCTTAAAGCATGCTTCCGTAATCAGCCGTTGACATATAGTTTTAAAAATAAGCTCATTGTTATTCAACGTAAACCCCGGGTACCCGAGGTTGAGAATGTTCAGGCAGTAGTTGTCAAAGGTGTCGTCACAGATGAGAAGGGTGGGCCTCTCCCCGGTGTCACGGTAACTATAAAAGGAAAAAACATTAATACCACGACGGATAATACGGGTACTTATTCAATTACTATACCTGCCGGAGAAACCAATCTCGTACTTGTTTACAGCTTCATCGGTTTTGAAACCCAGGAGATCCCGGTGGCCGGCCAAACAGCCATTAACGTCAAACTTAAAATTTCGGACAATAAACTAAACGAAATTATCGTGGTTGGTTATGGTACGCAAAAAAAGGCAACATTAACAGGAGCTGTTGAACAGGTGAGCAGTAAGGTTTTTGAAAGCCGTGCAGTAACTAACCCGGCATTAGCACTGCAAGGAGCAACACCAGGTCTCGTGGTAACCCGAACGTCTTCAAGGCCGGGTAATGAGGGTATCAGCTTTGACGTCCGCGGTGCCACTTCTGTAAACGGTGGTTCTCCGCTTATCGTGATCGACGGCGTGCCCGCGGCTACAGGGAACGCGTTTTTTACGATGAACCCCGATGACATTGAGTCTGTCAGTGTTTTGAAAGATGGTATGGCAGCGATCTATGGATCAAGGGCTGCAAACGGGGTTGTTCTGGTAACTACCAAGAGAGGCAAGGGCCAGATGAAACTGGATTACAATGCCAATATCCGTTTCAATACCATCGGCATTAAGACACCTACGCCTACCATGCAGCAATATGCGACATTTTGGATAGATGCCAATCAGCAGGAAACAGTACCCAACTACTGGGGCTGGCAGTCACTTACCAATCTGCAGAAAATGCAGCAAGGCGTTGAAGGCATATATTCAACGCAATACTGGGGCAATATATTTATCGGTCAGGCCAACAGGTTTGATGAGTTGTTCGCTTCCCGCCCTTCACAGCAACACAACCTGGGCATTTCCGGTTCAACGGAAAGAACCAATTATAGGCTTTCGCTGGGTTATGCCGATAACCGCGGAAACCTGGCAACAGCTTATGATGGCCAAAGGCAATATAATCTGAGGTTAAACTATGATTTTAAAATTACTGACTGGTTTAAACTGCAATCCGGTGTTACCTATCAGAAAGACCAGACTTCGGGGCCGTCAAGCGGTTTGGGTTTTGATATGATTGCCGAAGATCCGCCATTTTTCCCCGCTAAAAATCCCTATGGGCAATGGTATGCCAATTTTGGCAGCGCCGGCAACAGAAACTCGGTGGCCAGTACCACCGATGGCGGAAGAAATATTGCAGGAAATGAATTGATGAGGGTGGATCTGAAAGCCGACTTTGCATTGACAAAGGACCTGGAGCTGGAAGGTACCGGCTCTATCCAGTCAAACCAATACCGGTTGGATAATTATAACCTGACTATCCCGATGTATCAGTGGGATGGTACACTTGCCCCTTCAAGCATTAATCCGACATCTAATATCCGCGCCGAGTCAGACAATACTTTTTATCAGAATTATGGCGCTTATCTACGGTATAACAAATCATTCGGAGATCATCATATCACCGCTTTTGGTGGGGTGAATGCGGAGAAAAATGATATTAAAGGATTGTATGCTTACCGCACCAATATAGGTAGCAATGGTGTTTATGACCTCAATGCTGCACCCGCTACTTACGTAGAAGGAAGCGGAGGTCAGAATCATTGGGGATTTTATTCCTATTTAGCAAGGGCAAACTATTCGTATAAAGATAAATACCTGCTGGATGTACTCGGTCGTCGTGATGGTTCTTCCCGTTTCGCGCCGGGATACCAGTTCTCTAATTTTGGTAGTGTTTCCGCAGGCTGGGTATTAACCAGCGAGGATTTTATAAAGAATTTGAACATAACGGCACTTAGTTTTTTCAAAGTGCGTGCCAGCTATGGTGTAACCGGTAACCAGGTAGGTATTGGACTATACGATTATATTTCCACCATCAACCAGGGTTATGCAATTTTTGGCAGTACACCTACTAAGCAGACTACCGCGTTTTTGAGTGGGCTGACCAGTAACACCCGTACCTGGGAACGTGTAAACAATAAGAATATAGGCGTTGACCTGGGATTCCTGAAGAATAGGCTTACCGCAACATTTGACTATTATAAAAAACAAAACAATGGGATGCTAATTAATGTGACCTATCCTTCTGTATTAGGCGGCACTGCTCCGACATCCAATAGCGGCGTTTTAAATGTACACGGATGGGAAGCAACAGTCGCCTGGAAAGATAAAGTAGGGCAGCTTAGCTACAATATAGGGTTTAATATAGGTGACAGCCGCAATAAGCTGATATCAATGGAAGGTGCTACAACCTGGTGGGCCGGACAAAATAGCACCATTGTAGGCTATCCGCTTAATTCCTGGTTTATGTATCAAACAGACGGCTATTTTAAAAATCAGGCCGAGGTAGATGCCTATTATGCCAAATATGCATCCGTTAAACAAGGGGAATTGCCTTCACAGGGTGATCCTACTCAAAATTTACGTCCCGGAGATACAAAGAAGGTAGATTTGGATGGTAACGGCTATATCAGTGCCATCGGAGATCCAACCAAAGGCGATAAAGGCGATGTGAAATACATGGGCGATGCAGCACCGCATTATGTTTTTGGATTGAACCTGGGAGCCTCGTGGAAAGGAATTGATTTCAGCGCCTTCTTTCAAGGTGTAGGCTCACAGTATCTTGAACGCCAGGGAACCCTGGAATATCCATTCTGGGCAGTATGGACCAATTCAAATACCGCTTTTTTGGGTAAAACCTGGACACCTGAAAATACAGGTGCCCGCTATCCAAGGCTGACCGTGAATAATACACGTTCGCAATATGATTATTTGCATAATGATTTTATGCTGCAAAATAACCGTTATATCCGTTTGAAATCATTGATTGTTGGCTATACGCTGCCCCAGGCCTGGCTGACAAAGTTGAAAATCCAACGGGTGAGGGTGTATTTCTCCGGAAACGATTTGTTTGAAGTTACCTCTATTAAAGACGGGTTTGACCCGGAGCAGAGTGCAGTTTCTCAAAATAACGGCTATCCGTTTATGAGAACCTGGGCATTTGGACTTAATGTGGGCTTCTAGTCTAATTATTATTTGATCAGTCAAAAAAAAGCATAATGAAAAAATTATTAACTCTTATAGCCATAGCCGGCGCGGTTTTACTGGCGGGTTCATGCAAGAAAAATTACCTTGACCTGAAGCCTTTGGATCAGCTTACCGAAGCTAGCTATTTTACCACACCGGATCAGTTTAAAGCTGCCGCAAGCGATTTTTATAATAAAATGATCAGCTGGCAATCCGTTGGGGGAAGCAATATTTACGACTTTATGGACTTTGGTTCAGATATTTCGTCCAACGTAACGGTGGGGTCGACGGTTAGTTATGGCCGTGGGTCTGTCAATGCCCCAAATAGTGATATTTATTGGGATAATACCTATGCTTATATCCGGAACATTAACATATTGCTGTCAAAAGCTAATGTTTACGCCGGTAACAAGTCTGATATTAAACAGTATGTGGCCGAAGCGAAATTTTTCAGAGCTTGGCAGCATTTTTTCCTGCTTAAACGCTTTGGGGGTGTCCCGATTGTAACAACCGTGCTCGATTTAAATTCCCCCGGATTGACAGGTCCCCGTAACAGCCGTTATGAGGTGGTCAATCAGATTTTGAGTGATTTAAATGATGCCATTGCCGGCTTGCCTACAGAGCAGGCTATTCCGTCTGCCGACAAGGGACGTATCAGTAAATGGGCTGCCGAGGCATTTAAAGCCCGGGTGGAACTTTATGAAGCTACCTGGCGTAAATATACCGGGGTAACAACTGACTTTAAAGGATCGGCAGGCCCGACAGCTGATCAGGTTTCCGAATTTTTAACTGATGCCGCCGCCATGGCAAAAGATGTGATGGATAATGGCGGTTATCAACTATGGAATTACAATAGTACTTTGAACAACCGCAGTGCTTACTATTTGTTCAGTATTGATGGTTCTGGTTCGAATCCCCTGAACCTTGACAAAACCAGCAACAATGAATTTATTTTAAAAAGCCTTTACGACTTCAATTTGCGCCAGGGGGGTATCAACTTAACTCATACGGTCCAGGCCTTTTTGATTCCCAGCCGTAAAATGATGGATATGTATCTATGTTCGGATGGTTTACCTGTTGATAAATCGCCTTTGTTTCAGGGATATCACACGGCTGCATCAGAGTATCAGAACAGGGATTTTCGTTTGTACGGCTATGTACTAGGCTATGGCGCACTACCGGCGTCGGGTTCTGTCACCCTGAACGGCGCATATGGCTATGGTAATCAAAAGTTTGCGGCCTATAATTATCCAACCTACCGTAATGATAATCAGGAATCCCAGGATTACCCTCAAATACGCCTGGCTGAAGTTTACCTGATATACGCAGAAGCAAAGATGGAGCTGAATGGTAGCATTTCGGATGCCGACCTGAATATATCCCTGAATCTGGTAAGGGCCAGGGCAGGTGTCGCCCCGCTGACCAACGCTTTAGCTGCTGCTAATGGCTTAGATATAGGCAAGGAAATCAGGCGTGAAAGAACAATTGAATTGTGGGGGGAAAACTCCCGCTTTGATGACCTCAAACGCTGGGGAACTGCGGAACAGGAATTAAATCAATCGATATGCGGGGCGGTTGTAGGAAGCGCCTCCTATCCAACAGACTTTAAAGATGCCAGCGGAAATGCAACACAACTATATTCACCGAATTTATATGTCTACGGTGAAACAGCAGTCGCCACAGGCAAAGGAAACCTGAATTGTGTCACTGTCGATGCTGCCGCCAACCGGAATTTTAAAAGGATAAACTATTTGTTCCCGATACCATTGAAGCAAATTCAATTGAATACCAAATTGGTTCAAAATAATGGCTATTAACAGATAAGATTTTTAAAATATTAAAATCATGAAATCACTAAAAAAATATATACATACAATGGTGGTGCTGGGTCTGGCTGCCATTTATATCGGTTGCAATAAAGCGCCGAATATAAAAATTTATTCCTACCCCGCCCCTCTGCCCACAGGTATGACGCCGGGTCAGGGATATCCGGGCATCGATGTCACGATTACGGGGTCTCAGTTTGGAACCTATACCAATGCGGTTTCGGTTTTTTTCGGCGGTATCAAAGCCGATACTATCCGGTCCTGTACTGATGGACAGATCGTTGTAAAAGTTCCGGCAAACGCCATCAGCGGGAAAGTAACACTGAAAATATGGACACATACCGTCGATTCTATCGGTTCATTTAGGGTTCTCGCGGTGCCCACTATAACTAAAACAAGTGCAACAGCAGCTGCTCCGGGCGATGTTTTTACCATTTCAGGAACCGGGTTTGGAACTACTTCGTCTGCTGTTCAGGTTAAATTCAACGGTACAAACGCCAGCATCGCGGCGTTGAAAGATACACTTATTACCGTTACAGTTCCAACCGGATTTACCTCGGGGAATGTTACCGTAAATGTTAACGGGTATACTATCCAAGGACCGGGTGTGGCTTACTTGGTTTCTGTACCTTCACCCGTTTATCAGTTAGATTTTGAAGGTAACCTAAATGCAGCTATTGGTACCGATGCTACCTATATCCAGGGAGGCGGAATGCCACTCAGTTATGGTGCAGGTATTAGCGGTAAAGCTGTTTGGATGGCCGGTTACGATTCTCAGGCCTGGGGAGATAATGGTCAGGCTATTTCGCTGCCTCAAAATGTTGCTCAATACAATGAGCTTACTATTTCCTGCTGGGCACAATTTGATCCTTCTGACCCTCATGGTAATTGGGGAA
The DNA here is from genome assembly GCF_003286435.2 of Mucilaginibacter metallidurans. Lineage (NCBI taxonomy): Bacteria > Pseudomonadati > Bacteroidota > Sphingobacteriia > Sphingobacteriales > Sphingobacteriaceae > Mucilaginibacter > Mucilaginibacter metallidurans. The sequence continues at coordinate 6,448,761 of NZ_CP043449.1, read as the reverse complement.
CTCCTGTAATAGGATTTGGGGCAACCAGGGGCAATAATATTTCTTTAAACTGTTCTCAGGGTTACCCTGATTTCATAAATAATGTTGCTGCAAGTGTGGTTTTTGAAAATGTACCAGGGTTTAGCGGCTATAATGTTTACTCGACAAAAACCAATAAATCAATTGCCGGAACAACATGGCACCACCTCTGTATAACGTTATCTCAGAAAAATCTTTCTGAGAATATTTACTTGGATGGGGTCCAAATCGGACAATTGACGTTGCCTGCGGCCTATGATTTGACGGCTTATACCCAATCCAGATGTTATATAGGCCAGGCTGCCTGGAGCAATACTGGCGAACCGGCGTTTAAAGGCGGCATTGATAAATTTCAGATTTTCAACACTGCATTGAATGCTAACCAGGTGTACACACTTTTTTATAAAAAATAATCACGTGCAATGTTATTATATCCGGGGTTTGTAATGAGCCCCGGATATTAGGTTCTCCTCTGGAATTTTTTTAATCTCACTTAAACTTAATAGACATGAAATATTTTATATGCTACCTTATTGTATCAGGCCTGGGTGGGTTGCTGTATATGTCCTGTTCAAAGAAAACGGAAACGGGCGGCATCGTCTCAAAGGTTGATACTACCAAACATATTAAACCAATAGATACGCTGGCCGATAACGTACCCATGAAGCATTCTGGCGGGTTAGTGACAAGTGCCGATTTTACCCGTATAAGAACCATGGTTGCTGCCGGTACTGAGCCATGGAAATCTGCCTGGACTAAACTGATCGTTAATTCGCATGCGCAGTCGGAGTATACCCCGCATCCCACAGTTAAGCTGATCAGGGGAGGTAATTCCCTGGAGGAACCAGATCCCGACAATTATCCAAATGCCATGAACGATGCCGCTGCGGCTTTCCAACTGGCAATAAGATGGAAGGTTTCAGGTGATACGCAATTTGCCGACAGGGCTGTTTTTATCCTGAATTCATGGGCTGCAACCTGTACCAAGGTTAGCGGTGATCCTAACGTAGATCTGACTGCTATTTATGGGGCTCAATTTGCTATAGCTGCAGAGATGATGAGGGATTACAGCGGATGGAAAGCTGCTGATTTTACAGCATATCAGCAATGGATGCTGAACGTCTTCTATTCTAGGGAGAATAATTTCCTGCTTCATAAAAACGGCTGCGCTCAGCTTTACTGGGCCAGTTGGGATCTGTGTAACCTGGAATCAATCATGGCTATAGGGATCTTAACCGACAAGCGTGTTATATATAATCAGGCTGTAAATTATCTTCAGCATGGTATCGGAAATGGTAATCTCAGCTTAGCTATCAATAATGTATTTACCGGCGCAAATGCCGGGTTAGCGCAAATGCAGGAAAGCGGGCGCGACCAGGGCCATTGTACGCTTGATATATCGCTGCTGGGGGGCATATGTCAATTGGCCTGGAACCAGGGTGATGACTTTTTTGGGTACAATGACAATTTATTCCTTAAAGCTTGTGAATATGAAGCCAAATATAACGTAGCCAAGCTGGATGTACCCTTCAATAGCTATAACTACGATAACTGTCAGACTACAGTGACCCATACAGTGGTTAGTCCCGATGCAAGGGGTACAGTCCGCCCGATGTGGGAGATCCCCTATAATCATTATGTAAAACTGAAAGGATTAACGGCTACTTACACGACAATGGGTGCCCAGACAACCAGGCCTGAAGGAGGGGGTGGTGATTATGGACCAAACAGCGGCGGTTTCGATCAATTAGGAGAAGGAACCCTGCTCTATTCTTTGCCGTAGCCCCATTTTATTGAATCCCAAACCGGGATAAAAAAGAGAAATCAATAGGTGCAGTTGAAGAAACAGGTACTTATCGGGATGGGAACTGGCTAAAATTTTAATTCCAATTTAAAATAGTATTTCATGCTGTTGCCTTTAATTAAAAATATATGATGAGTGGATCGTACTGCATTTACCCTTTTTTAAGAAGAGCAGGGCTTTGCTTCATTCTTTGTTCATTTGCTGCATTTGTATTTGCCCAGGATCTGTTATCAGCGGACAAAGAAATTAAATATTGTGCAGCACAGTCAGGCAGGACTTTGAAGCAGATCCCTGTTAATATGACCGATAATATACCCCGCACTATAAGTGCTAATTCCAATCAATGGAAACTTGTCGGTTATTCTGATTGGTGCAGCGGTTTCTGGCCTGGTTTATTATGGTATTTGTATGAAGGAACACATGATCGGCAATGGAAAATTGAAGCTGATCGATTCACCCGGGAACTAACGCCCCTGGTCAATCACAGCGGTTTTGATCACGATCTGGGCTTCCAGGTATTTAACAGCTTTGGCAACGGTTACAGGCTGACGCATGATTCAGGGTACAAAAAAACGATACTGCAGGCAGCCGACTCCCTGGCTTCGCTATTTAACCCCAGGGTTGGGACTATTTTATCGTGGCCGCCAATGGTGAAAAAAATGGGCTGGCCACACAATACCATTATTGACAATATGATCAACCTGGAACTGCTGTTCTGGGCATCAAAAAATGGCGGGAGTCACAAACTGTATGATGTAGCTGTTAGTCATGCCGAAACGACCATGCATAATCATTTCAGGCCGGACTACAGTGCCTACCATGTCGTGGTGTATGATACTGTAACCGGAAAAAAGATTAAAGGGATAACTCATCAGGGTTATGCGGATAATTCCATGTGGGCGCGCGGCCAGTCCTGGGCAATCTACGGCTTTACGATGTGTTACCGGGAAACCCGTCGGGCAGACTTTTTAGACTTCGCCCAAAAGGTAGCAGACCGGTACTTAAAAGATCTGCCTGCCGACCTGATTCCTTACTGGGATTTTGATGCGCCGGATATTCCGGATGCGCCGCGGGATGCTTCGGCGGCAGCAATAACCGCATCGGCTTTAATGGAACTTTCAACTTTTGTGAGGGACAAAATCAAAGCAAAATCATACAGGCAGAAGGCAGAGCAAATGCTGAAATCGCTTTCGTCTTCGGCTTACCAGAGCCGGAGTACCAATAGTGCCTTTCTCCTGCATTCCACCGGACATCAACCCAATAAGACAGAAGTCAATGCCTCAATCATTTATGCGGATTATTATTACCTGGAAGCATTAATCAGGCTTGAAAAATTAAAAAAAAGGAAAAGTTTATACCATGAACTATAAATATCAAATACGTCTCAGGAACATTTTCAGAGCGGTGTATCTCAGCATGGCCTATGTATTCTTTTTTTTCAGCGTGAACGGGCAAACTATCGTCCGGGGTTCACAAGCGAGGATAACATCGCCGGATAAACATCTGGTGCTCGAATTTTATCAAAAATCAGCACCCGGCAACAAAAAAACAATGTGTTATAGCGTAAGCTATAAAGACAAATCCGTAATACGGGAGTCCGTTTTAGACCTGCAACTGGACAACCATTTATCGGAAAGTGCGATGGCCCTGAAAATAGACCAGCATGAAAAATGGTGCGAAAATTTGGCGGTAACCGGCATCGACTCCACAGCAAAAGACACCAGCTGGAAACCTGTTTACGGTGAAAAAAGCATGATCAGGGATCATTACAACGCTTTAACCATAAAAATGGTTAAAGACGATCACCCCATTTATAAAATGAATGTGGAAATCAGGGCTTATAATGAAGGTATTGCTTTTCGTTTTTTCTTTCCGGAGAATGAAAAAGGAACCTATTACCGCATCGTGACAGAAAATACCACTTTCAGTCTCCCGCCAGATACCAAAGCCTGGGTAGCCAGATGGGCACAGGCACCTTATCAAAAACTCCCCCTAAGCAATTGGCAGGGTGAAAGCGAAAGGCCGTTAACACTGGAATTACCAAACGGGCTATATGCCTGCTTAGCAGAAGCGCAGATGGTTGATTATGCCCGGACCAAATTTAAATTAAGTAATACAGGGCCAAATACTATTGTTACTTCCATGGATGGCGCAGCTGATCTGATATCTCCGGTAGGCACCCCATGGCGTGTGATCATGGTTGCCGAAAAAGCAGGTGACCTGATTCAAAATAATAACCTGATCCTGAATCTGAATGAGCCTGGTAAAATCAAAGATACAAAATGGATAAAACCCGGCAAGATCATGCGGGTAATGTCCCAAACTACTGCCGATGCCAAAGCCAATATCGATTTTGCTGCACAACATAATTTACAATACATCCTGTTCGACTGGAAATGGTACGGCCCTGCATTCAGCTTTAGCTCCGATGCAACCAAAGTAGCCATACCTAATTTTGACCTTCCTGGTATAATCCGGTATGGCGAGGAAAAAGGTATTGGCGTGTGGTTGTACGTTAATCAACAGGCGCTAGTGGCCCAAAGCGACAGCTTATTTGCCGTATACCAAAAATGGGGTGTAAAAGGCGTGAAATTCGGATTTGTGCAGGTAGGCTCGCACCGCTGGACAACCTGGATAGAAAAAGCGATTCAGCAGGCAGCAGCAGCTCATATCATGGTAAATATTCATGACGACTGGCGACCGACAGGTGAACAACGTACCTGGCCAAATCTGATGTCGGCGGAAGGTATCCGTGGCAATGAAGAAATGCCGGATGCTACGCACAATACCGTATTGCCATTTACCCGCTACATAGCCGGGGCTGCCGATTATACCATCTGTTATTTTGACAAACGTATTAAAACTACACATGCCATCAACTGGCTCTGGCAGTTATTTATTATAGCCCCTGCAAACGCTTTATTGGTATGATAAACCATCAGCCGCGCATAATGAACCCGAACTTGAATTTTGGGATAAGATTCCGGCCACTTGGGATGAAACCCGCATTATCCAGGGAAGCCCGGTGAATATATCACTACAACGCGCAGAAGTGGAAAAGATTGGTTCGTTGGCACTATTACAAATAATGATCCCCGGAGCTTAAAACTAGCGCTTGACTTCTTACCTAAAGGAAGGAAATACCTTGCTACCCTGTGTGCAGACAATGCGAAAGTATCTACTGTAACTCATGTTGGTATGGAAAAGCTGAAGGTGGATTCACGAACGGTTCTGGATGTAAGCCTTGCAGCTTCCGGAGGGCAGGCGATTTATCTAACTCCTGAAATTAACCCATAATGAGTTTATTGCCATTATTAAGATAGTATATCATGAGCCAACACAGTAAAAATAATTACGTAATCAGTGCAGACATCGGTGGTACGCATATCACAGCCGCTGTCGTTGATTTGGAAAAAAAGATCATCATTGAAGATACCCGTACCCGGATAAGTGTGGATTCTCAGGGTGCGGCAACAGAAATATTGGAAAACTGGTCATCAGCATTGATACAAGCTTGCCAAAAATTTGGTTCGCCGGCTCATCAGGTTGCTTTGGCAATGCCAGGCCCGTTTGACTATAAAAATGGTATATCATTGATCAAAGACCTTCATAAATACGAAGCGATTTATGGTTTGAATATTAAGTCATACTTATCGGAGGTTTTAAAGATCGAAGCTGAAGATGTCCTGTTTCGGAATGATGCCGAAGCATTTTTACAGGGTGAGGTTTTAGCAGGAGCAGGCACCGGATTCCGGAAGGTGCTTGGAATCACGCTGGGTACAGGGTTTGGCTCTGCTTTGAGCTTTGATGGTATTACGAAGGACTTAAACCTGGGTAGCGAACCTTACCAGGATAGTATTGCGGATGATTATTTCTCTACAAGGTGGTTCTTAAGACAATATTATGAATTAACGGGTCTGTCCGTGTCGGGGGTGAGCGGACTAACATCAATGGTTAAGCACAATCCTGTAGTCACAGACATATTTGAGGAATTTACAGCGAATCTTTCATTGTTCCTGAAGCATATTATCCGGGCCGAAAAACCGGATGTGATCGTTATTGGCGGAAATATTGCAAAGGCATCCAACCTGTTTCTCAATGGGCTTATTGACCAGTTGGCGGGGTATGTCGAAAATGTAAAAATAAGAATGGCCTTGTTAGGAGAAGATGCCGCCTTAATGGGGCGGCTGCTGGTTTTGCAACCAAAGCCGGACGTGGTTTCTCATTTGCACCAGTTAAGGATACTAATTTCAATACCCAATCATGACCAATAAACCTGCATTTACCGAAAAAAAATTCATCGTAGCCTTCATTTTCGTAACCTCGTTATTTTTAATGTGGGGCTTACTGCATTCCATGAGCGATGTACTGAATAAGCATTTTCAGAATGTACTTAATCTCTCCAAATCTCAATCCGGCTTAATCCAGTTTTCTGTGTTCGGGGCATATTTTATTATGAGTATCCCTGCAGGTTATTTTTTAAAGAAGTTTGGTTATAAGCCAGGGATAATCTTGGGTTTATGTTTATTTGCATCGGGCCTGTTTTTATTTGTGCCAGCTGCCAACGCAGCCTCATTTACTTTTTTCAGGATAGCCTTATTTATTATGGGCTGCGGTATGGCTACCTTAGAAACGGTGGCACATCCTTTCGCTGCAGCATTGGGTGACCAGCGACGGAGCGACCAGCGGGTAAATTTCGCGCAAACCTTTAACGCGGTTGGTACGATGATCGGCCCCGCTATTGGATCTTATTTCCTGCTGAGTTCAGATACGGTGCGTTCAACCGACCTAACTTCAGTAAAAACACTATATGTTGCCATTGGCTGTGTGATCATACTCATAGCGGTTGCCTTTATGTTTTTAAAAATTCCGGCTATAACCGATCCGCATGTGGATGCTTCTGCAGCGGATGTGAATGCGGTTAATATCGATGTTGCGCCATCAAAGAAACTGCATCAGCATTCACATTTTGTATGGGCGGTTGCGGCCCAGTTTTTTAATGTTGCAGCGCAGGCAGGTACCTGGGCATATTTTATCAACTATGGTGTGGATATTATGCATTTCAGTAATGAAAAGGCAGGTTACTTCATGATCGTTTTTATGGGAATGATGGCGCTGGGGCGTATTGTGGGAACCTCGTTAATGACATATATAGCACCCAATAAACTATTAGCGGCATTTGCCTGCGGCAGTATCCTAATGTGCCTGGTAGTTGCACAAAGTTTAGGCTGGACATCATACATCGCCCTGCTGCTGATCAACTTCTTTTTCAGCATTATGTTCCCAACCATCTTCAGTTTAGGAATCAAAAACCTGGGTAGTCATATCCAACAAGCTTCGTCTTTTATAGCGATGGGTGTAGTAGGCGGCGCTGTATTCCCCATGTTGATGGGACTAATAGCTAACCATAGCGTAGCGCAGGCGTATTATTTGCCGGTTGTATGTTATGTGGTTATTTTCTTATTCGGAGCAAAATTCTATAAAGTAAAGCCTGATCACGGGCCGCGTGGAAAGCTGGTAGCAGAGTTTTCGGAAAATAAACACAAGTCCTAAAATTAAAGCATGGAGGCCAAATAAGACGAGTATGACGAAACGTGGAAATGGTATTGCAGGCTCTTAAAATATATACCTATGCAGCTGCCTGTATGAGCATAGTAATCGTAGCAGTGGCCATTAGAAATTGGCTTCATAATGACAAATAGCATGAATATAACTATTCGGATAATGCGTAATGATTTCAACTACATAAAACCAGTTATCCTGGTGCTGGCATTTTTGATGACAGGCAGCTCCACGTTTGCTCAAAAACAGACAAGGGCTATTGTTTACGATTTTTCCTACATGGACAGGAAGTTAGCAGGCTGGGTTGACAGCGGTTATTATAAAGGGGCATCTGTAATTATTGTTAAGGATGACAGGGTTATCCATCAAAAATATTTTGGCAATTATACCCCGAAAACTGTAGCCTATATAGCATCGGCAGGCAAATGGCTTGCTGCTGCTACTATAGCTTCCGTAGTTGATGAAGGGAAACTCTCATGGGACGACAAAGTAGATAAGTGGCTGCCGGAGTTTAAGGATACAAAGGGTGAAGCTACCCTGCGCCAGTTATTCTCGCACACAGCCGGTTATCCCGATTACCAACCTGCAGGCCGACGTCCCGATAATTATCAAACGCTCAAAGAGTCCGTTGCCCATATTACTGATCTTCCTGCCGATACCCTACCCGGTACCAAATTTAAATACGGCGGCCTGGCCATGCAGGTAGCCGGCCGAATGGCCGAACTGGCTACAGGCAAAGACTGGGAAACCATATTTCAGGAAAAGATTGCCACGCCCTTGGGGATGAAGCTCACCCATTTTACGCCTGTAAGCGATGTCGGTGGCCAAAGCCCAATGCTTGGCGGTGGTGCACGGACCGGGCTGGATGATTATGCCCGTTTTCTAAATATGATCATCCATAACGGGGTATATAAAGGCAAACGCGTCCTATCCGCAAAAGCCATACAGGAGATGCAGGCCGACCAGGTTGGAAATGCTGAAATGACCGACTCTTACGTTGAAAACACGCGGGCCAGCGAGCGAAAGGATATCTATGGCCTTGGCGAATGGCGGGAAGAGGTTGATGCCAAGGGCAACGCCACATTGATCAGCAGCCCGAGCTGGGCCGGGGCCTATCCCTGGATCGATAAAAAGAATAATGTTTACGGCTTCCTGCTTGCCCGCGTGGCTGAAATGAAAAACGGATTCAATTCTTTCATGGGCAGCCCGGTACTGCCTTTATTAGTACGAGATGTACTTACCCGGGCCGGAATGAAAAATACAAAACACGGCTATATCACAACGCCGGACGGAGCTCAATTGTATTACGAAGAAACAGGTAAGGGCGAACCGCTTATCCTGATCCACGGACACTCGTTTGACTGTACGGAGTGGGACCCTCAGTTTTTTGAACTGGCTAAAAGGTACCGGGTAATAAGGTATGATCTGCGAGGTTATGGGTGGTCGTCAATGCCCTCAGAAGACCAGAAAGCACTGCATGCCGATGACCTGAAAGCACTGATGGATCAACTTAAAATCAATAAGGCTCATATTGTCGGTCTGTCATTAGGTGGCTTTATTGTTACAGATTTTTTAGCCCTGTATTCCAACCGGATAATCTCCGCTACTGCTGCCAGTGGTGATTTTTTTAATGTTTCTGGGCCCGGTCATCCATGGACACCGGGAGAGGCTGCTATCCAACACGGAAAAATAAAAGCATTTCAGCAAAATGGAATAATGGCCAGCAAAAAGGAATGGTTTAATATGCTGACCAAACGGAACGGCAAAAATATTGAAAGCTTAAGAACACCCATCTGGAACATGATATACAAATGGGACGCCTGGCAACCGCAACATCTGGAGCCCCGCTTTTTGCTGGGTAACGAGGCAGAAGACAAATTAAGATCACAAAAAATAACCGTCCCGGTAATGATACTTACCGGCGACGTCGATGCCGCAATACCCAATAAATTACTGGAGGTGATTCCTGCAGCGAGGCAGGTACTGATACCCCATGCCGGTCATGTAAGCAATCTGGAAAACCCTGATGGGTTTACGGAGAAATTGCTAGCCTTTTTAAGCAACATTAAACCTTCAAAAAATGGAAAAAATTAGGGTATTCCTGCTGGTTTGTGCCCTGTGCGTTTCGTTTGATGCGTCCGCACAATATGTTGGTCAACATAGGTCTGCAATAAAAACGGATGTAAAGATTCCCGTTAAAGCTTACAGTTTTGATTTACAGGACGTGCAGCTGCTGAACAGCCGCTTTAAGGACAATATGGACCGGGAAGGCTCATGGATGCTATCCTTGCCGGTTGAACGTTTACTGCACAGTTTCCGGGTTAACGCAGGCATGCTTACAGATAAGAAAAGTAGTAAAACTAAAATGCCTGTACCGCTTGGCGGCTGGGAGGCATTGGATATGGAGCTGCGCGGCCATAGTATAGGCCACCTAATGTCGGGGCTTTCTTTCCAGTACGCGGCCACCCGCAATATGGCTTTTAAGAAAAAGATCGATAGCCTGGTTTCCGGCCTCGCCGAGGTACAGGCTACCCTGGATGAGGATGGATATTTAAGTGCTTTCCCGCAAAACTATATCGACAGGAATATTGAGGGTAAAAGTGTCTGGGCTCCCTGGTATACCCTGCATAAAATAACCGCCGGTTTAATTGATGCTTACTGGTATGCCGGTAATGCACAAGCACTTGATGTGGTAACCAAAATGGCTTCATGGGCCTATCATAAAATAATCCCGCTTAACGAGGTGCAGTTAGCCCTGATGCTCAGAAACGAGTTTGGCGGCATGAATGAGGCCTGGTATAATTTATATGCCATCACAGGTAACCCTGATCACAAAAAACTTGGGGACCTGTTTTATCACCATGCCGTGCTCGATCCCTTAGCCGCCGGACAGGATAAGCTCAACAGGATGCACGCCAATACTGTTATCCCCAAAATTACCGGCGAGGCCCGTGCCTATGAACTGACCGGTAATGCAACAGACAAGGCCATCGTAAGCAATTTCTGGGATAATGTGATCCATAATCAAACCTATGTCATTGGGAGCAACAGTGATAAGGAACACTTTATTGAGCCCGGCAAAATATCAAAGTACATCACCGGCTATACCGGTGAAACCTGCAATACCTATAACCTGCTCAAGGTAACGCGCCACCTGTTTACCTGGGATGCCGATGTAAGATATGCGGACTATTACGAACGAGCTTTATACAATCATATTTTGGGCCAGCAGGATCCTAAAACCGGTATGGTCTGTTATTTTACCCCGCTGAAAGCAGGTGCTTTCCGGCTATATAGCACCCGTGACAGCTCATTTTGGTGCTGCGTAGGCTCGGGGTTTGAAAGCCAGTCAAAGTACGGTGAAGCCATTTACTACCATAATGATCAGGGTGTTTATGTCAACCTGTTTATTCCTTCGGTATTAACCTGGAAAGCGAAAGGTTTGAAATTAAGACAGGAAACCGCCTATCCGGAAGAAGCAACCACACGCTTAACAGTCGATTCGGCAGGTAAAGAAAGTTTAGCCCTTTACATCCGTTACCCAAGTTGGGCAAGCAACGGTGCAAGAGTTAAAATAAATGGTAAAAACATCAAAATTGACCAGGTACCCGGGAGCTACATCTCTCTGAACCGCAAATGGAAAGCCGGTGACAAGGTAGAAATAACCTACCCGATGATATTGCACCTGGAGCCAACGCCCGACAATCCAAAAATTGTTGCCGTGATGTACGGGCCGGTAGTGCTGGCGGGCGAAATGGGTACCGAAGCGATGCCAGCACATGCGCCTTATCATGACCCGGCAGATCCCTATCAGTATTACGATTATGATTACAACATACCGGCAAACCTGGTTCATAGCCTCCATATTAACAATCAGAACATTTCCGATGCAATAAAGCCGGTTAAGGGAGAGCCTTTAACTTTTAAAACCATCAATACCACAAATGGAACGACGGTTACACTTGAACCCTATTATAACCTGCATCGCCAGCGCTATGTGGTTTACTGGAATTTAAATTAAACAATGATTGACAGATTAGCTATGTATAAAAGGGATTTCATAAAAAGGGTAATAATCGGTTTGCTCCTGATAGCAGGCACCCGGCAGGGCTTTGCCCAGGTGTCCAAAGTATGGATTGCCGATAAGGGCAATGGCACTTATCAAAACCCTGTTATCCAAGCCGATTATTCCGACCCGGACGCCATTCGGGTTGGTAGTGATTTTTACCTGGTCTCCTCGAGTTTTAATTGTATGCCGGGGCTGCCAATCCTTCACTCTAAAGATCTGGTAAACTGGCAACTCATCAATTATGCCTTAAAAAGGCAGGAACCGGCGGCGGTTTATGACCTGCCGCAACACGGTAAGGGCGTTTGGGCTCCCTGCATCCGCTATCATAACAACGAATTTTATATCTATTATCCCGACCCGGATTATGGCATCTATATGGTTAAAACCAAAAATCCGGCGGGTGATTGGGAAAAACCGGAGCTGGTATTGCCCGGTAAAGGCATAATTGACCCGGCCCCGCTTTGGGACGATGACGGCAAAGCTTACCTGGCGGTAGCCTGGGCGGGCAGCCGTGCTGGTATCAACAGTCTGATCACCATTTTTAAGATGAACGCTGGTGGTACTACAGTTACCGATGAAGGAACCCATGTTTATGATGGCCATGGTAAAAATCATACGATAGAAGGCCCTAAGTTTTATAAACGCAACGGCTTCTATTACATTCTTGCACCCGCGGGGGGAGTGGCTACAGGATGGCAGGTGGCCTTACGCTCCAAAAATATTTACGGCCCTTACGAGGATAAGGTTGTAATGGACCAGGGCCACACCACGGTGAACGGTCCGCATCAGGGTGCGCTGATAGAGACCCAAACAGGTGAGCCCTGGTTTATTCATTTCCAGGACAAAGGCGTGTACGGGCGGGTAGTTCATTTACAACCGGTAAAATGGCTGAACAACTGGCCGGTTATTGGCAATGATCCAGACGGAGATGGTAAGGGAGAACCGTTCATTACGTATAAAAAGCCAAATGTAGAGGCAACCTACCCTATTGAAACGCCGGCAGAAAGCGACGAATTTAACGGCGATAAACCGGGCTTGCAATGGCAGTGGCATGCCAATTCTAAAATTCAGTGGAGCGCTCAAATTAAAGGCTCAGGATATTTAAGGTTGTTTGCCTTCCCGCAGGATAGGAATGCGGTAAACCTTTGGACCACCCCCAACCTGCTGCTGCAAAAACTACCGGCACCCGATTTTACAGCAACTACCAAAGTGAAATACCAGGCAGAATGGGAAGTATGGCAAGGCAAAAAAGCCGGCTTGCTGATAATGGGTAATGACTACGCCTATCTGTCCATTTCAAAAGATGATACCGGGTATAAAGTAAGCACGGTGGTTTGCAAAAACGCTATAGATGGCACAATTGAAGAAGTAACTGATGAAAAAAGGGTTAACAGTGCGGAAGTATATCTGCGTGTAAAAATCATTGCCCCGGATGCCGGGTGCGTTTTTAGTTATAGTGAAGACGGCATAAGTTTTACAGCCATTGGTAAAGAGTTTTATGCGAAACAAGATAAGTGGACAGGTGCCAAAATTGGCCTGTTTTGTATCAGTACACCGGATGTTCGCATGGGTGGTTATGCTGATTTTGACTGGTTCAGGATAGATAAATAAACAAAGGTTTAATATAAAAATTGATAAGAGGAATAAATGGTGATAGCTAAAAAATACCTTCAGAGACAAAGCAGGATAATCAAATATGCTTTAGCGGGCCTCGGGCTATTGATATCTGCCTGTCCTTCAACGGAAGCGCAGCAGATCGATATCTCCGGCATACATGTAAAAGGTCACCCCCGTCTGCTTACTGATGAAAATACAGGCAGGGAAACACTCAATGCACTGATAAAAAAAGAAGATTGGGCCGGGAGAATTTTTAAACAGATCCAAACTGATGCGGATGCTTACGTTGCCCGGTACCAAACAGACAGTACCTGGATGGTGTCGCGTTTGCAGATGTACTGGAAACAGCACTATACCGATGTTTTTATTAAGAACGGCATTTATGCCTATGCCACCGGCCATGCCCCTGTCCCAACAGTAAGATTTACAGGTACACGCGATGTAGCCACGCAATATATGAGGCCAAAGCTGGAAGATATTAAACCCTATATGGATGAAGACGGTAAACTGTACCTCCAAAACGGTACGGTACCTGGAAAGCCATGGGAATGGGTGGAGCAGTCAAAAACCGGCCGGATCATCGAATCCATCAATATCGAAATCATAGAAAAGGCCCGGAACGCGGCCATGCTTTACTGGTTTACAGGCGATGAAAAGTATGCTGCCTTTGCCTATTCTGTAATGAATACTTATATCACGGGCATGGGTTACCGTGTTGAGCCGGTTGATCTTAATCACGGACACGATCAAACCCTGGTTGGCTTATCTGCCTTTGAGGTAATTCATGAAGACGTGCTGGAGCCTTTAACTGCTGGGTACGATTTCCTTTTCCCATATATCCAAAAACATCATCCCGAAAAGCTGCCGGTGTTTGCCGCTACTTTCAAAAGATGGGCAGATATCATCATCAAAAACGGTGTTCCATTTAACAACTGGGATTTAATTGAAGCCAAATTTGTAGCAGATATAGCTATCGTCCTGGAAAATGACAGCCAGTATGCCGATAAGCAAGGGTGCCAGTACTACCTGGACCAAATTCTGAATAAAACATATACCCGCCAGTGGAGTTTAACAACACTTTTAAAAGGTTATGATCCGGAAACTGCCATATGGGGCGAGTGCCCCGGGTATTCAGAAAATGTGATTGCCGATTTTACCGGGTTTGCAAATTTGTTTGACCGCACGTTGCATACCGACCTGGTTAAACAAATCCCGGTGTTGCCCAAAGCCGTTTTAGCTTACGCGCAATACCTGTACCCCAATGGTTATATTGTTGGTTTCGGCGATACCCATTATGGTAAGCTCCGTACCGATGCCATATCCGATTTGATACGCAATGCCCGCATGAACAACAAAGCCGGCCAGGAGGCCATTTATAGCCGGATGCTGAAAACTATTAACGCTTTGGGGCAAAAGGATGGCCCCGGTACAGCTACGCGCCAAGCCGGTTTCAACGCCTTGTTTGGCACCCCCCCGATTACCCTATCTGATACAGTTAAACAGGGGGCGACCGGAGATTATCTCACGGCAGCTTTCTGGTCTCCCAATGTAAGCTGGATGGTGCAGCGTAATGGGTTAGATATCAAAAAAGGGCTCATGATATCGCAGGCAGGCTCAAGCGGCAACCATATGCATGCCAATGGTATTGCCATGGAGCTTTATGGCAGGGTATTGTACTTGCCCCCGAAGGAGGGATTGGCGGAAGTTATTTCCAGACTGATTATGCCGAATACTATTCCCAGTTTCCGGCACATAATACTGTTGTGGTTGATGGTATTTCATCATATCCTGTCATGAAAAGTAATCACCCCTTAAAACTGAATGCCTGTTATCCGCTATCTGCTCAAAAGGCCGGTTATTTTAAAGGCGTCACTTTTTCTGACGTATACTTCCTGGAACCCGAAACCAATGCCGATCAAAACAGGCTGATGAGTATCATCCGCACCAGCGATTCAACCGGGTATTATGTAGATATATTCAGATCGAAACGTAAAGATGGTAAGGATAAGTCGCATGATTATATCTACCATAACCTTGGGCAGCAAGTGTCTATATCAGATAGTAACAATAAACTGCTTGATATCCGTCCTACCGAAAAGCTTACGTTCGCGAATACAGAATTGGTAGGCTATGATTATTTCTACGATAAAAAATCGATCAGGACTGAACATGATTTCAAAGCCCGTTTCTGTTTAAGTATCCCCGGCAACGAAGCCATATTCATGAATATGTGGATGAAAGGCTATCCCCGCCGAGAGATTTTCAGCGTAAAGGCCCCGCCGTCAAAGGCGTGGGGCAAAAACGAAATGATTCCCGATAGTATTGCCAATATGCCGCTGCCAACAGTCGTTGTGCGCCAGCAGGGCGAAGCCTGGAGCAAGCCCTTTGCAGCTATTTATGAGCCATCTGGAGCTGCAAATAATGGAACAGCTATTAAAAACATCCGGTCATTTGGATCTGAACCTGGCTTTACGGGATTGATAGTCAGCAATAAATCAGGCCGGAATGACTACCTGTTTGCAAACGCCGAAACTAAGAATATCACTTTTGAAGATATGCGGTTTAGCGGTTTGTACGGTGTCATCAGCATTAGCGGCAGTCAACTGGATTACCTGTTTTTAGGCCGTGGGTTAAGGATTGCTAAAAATGGCTACGGCTTAACTTCTTTGCACCCGGCATCAGCTGCATTGTGGTTTGAGCAGAGCAGGCTGCATTTCACTGCCGGCCATCCGGTTAAGCTGTATCTGCCGGAGGAAGTATTAGCCGTACGTCATACCATCAAGCTGAATAACAGAACGATAAAGGGCGAATTGGTAAATCAAAAAGGCAAACGGCAATGGTGCTTTGATATGCCTGCCAGTCCCGATGCTGAAATTATATTGAATTGAAATGATGAAGAAAAGTTATTGCTGCTATATTATTTTCTTAAGCGTTTTTATGCTGGCAGGTCTGCGGACAGCTAAGGCCGCTGTATGGCAATGGTCGGTTCCTGTTAAACCGATAGGAGTTAACAAAGATCCTTCAAGGGCTTTTTTATGGATAGGGTCCGGTTGTAAACAGGTGAAGGCCGTCATATTCGCACAAAACAATATGGAGGAGCAATCCATACTGGAGTACCCTGAATTCAGGATGGAAATGGATAAGCTGGGTATTGCCGAAATTTGGGTTAGCCCGGCCTTTAACCTGAAGTTTTTATTTAATGAGGGGGCGGGCGATCAGTTTAATGCATTGGTTAATGATCTGGCTGATATTTCCGGGTATAGTGAATTGAAGACAGTGCCGGTAATCCCCATGGGGCATTCTGCAGCGGCCAGTGCGCCTTACTATTTTGGGGCATGGAATCCGGCGCGTACGCTGGCCTGTATTTCGGTAAGCGGGCAATGGCCTTATGTAAGGAATGTTTTTGCCCCCGATATCTGGAGCAGGGATCAGAATATCAATTATATCCCCTGCCTGGAAACAATGGGAGAGTACGAAGCCGCGAATACCTGGAGCAACGAAGGGTTAAAGGAACGCCAGGAGCACCCATTATTGCCTTTAAGTATGTTATCCAATCCGGCGCAGGGGCATTTCGCGGCAACCCAGCAAAAGATCGCATACCTCGCCTTCTACATCAAAAAAGCCATGCAATACCGGTTGCCTAAGCAAACGCCGGCGGGCAAGGCCCCGGTATTAACCGATATCGACCCGACTAAGACCGGCTGGCTGGTTGATAAATGGCGTTATAATGAGTTGCCTACTGCAAGTCCTGCGCCTGTGGGCAGATATAAGGGCGATGCAGCAAACGCATTCTGGTATTTCGACGAAGAAACAGCTAAAGTAACCATCGCCTACCAGGCAAAGCACCGTAACCAGAAACCGCAGCTGATAGGCTATGTACAGAACGGCAAAATGGTTGAACAGCGTAATACGCACCAACAGGTCAACCTGAAGTTTGCACCTGAGGCTGATGGGATTACGTTTAAACTTCATGCTGCTTTTTATGATACGGTTGCAGGGGGCAGCCCTCGTTTACCCGTTTGGGCTGATATGCCGATTGGCTCTCACATAGGGCATACTGCTGGAATTGTCCCCATCAGTATCGACCGGATTACCGGCCCTGTGACCAAATTAAATGATTCCACGTTTAGGTTAAGTCCGCAGGCCGGCTACTGGGAAAACCCGCACAGTTATGAATTGTGGTTTGCTGCCACCCATCCTGGAGATGCTGATTATAAACCGGCCGTACAGCAGGCGCTGATGCCTGTGCCACCCGGAAATACAGATGGGAAAGAACAGCATATCACTTTTTTACCGATTCAAAATCAAAAAAAGAATGCTGGGGGAATAAAACTTAACGCGGCGTCAGACGCGCATGTACCCGTTGGATTTTACATTCTGGACGGACCGGCCGAGTTGTCCGGGAATACCTTAACTATTACGGCTATCCCCCTCGCAGTCGTTTTCCGGTAAAGGTTACTGTAGTTGCGTGGCAATATGGTAATAGCCACGAGCCAAAATTGCAAACGGCGATGCCGGTGCAACAGACTTTTTTGATTGAAGATAAACGATGAGTCATTGCGGAAGAGCAATCAACTAAATACCAATAATATATCAACTTAAATTTATTGCCTATGAGATAAAAGAAGGAGAATTGGTTCTGAATGATAGAAATAACCCGTTCAGGTGGGCTGACCGGTTGTGGTGTGCGGTATAAGCATCCCGTCATTATACCATGAGAACAAAAGACAAAATTAACGTTACCAATTAAAAAAATGAGAAAGATTTTATTTTATTCAAGTATGATACTTGTGGGACTTGCCGGTTGTGCCAAAGAAAAAAAGGCACAGGTAAGCACTGTTATTGCAGAGCCTAAGAACAACAATCTTAAAACTTCGGCGATAAATTTTGTACATCCCGGCACAGTGTTAACCAAGCCGCAAATGCAGTATGCCTATGCCCAGGCAATGGCTAATGTGGAACCCTACAAAACAACTTTTGCTAATTTTCAAAGCAATTATGCCACATTTTTGTCCAGTAGCTATGCGCCACACGCGCATACCCAAGTGGGTAGGTATTTGTATAAGAGCGATTATGAAAATGATGCCATGGCTATGTTCGTTAACGGTGTAATGTGGAATATGACCGGGCAAAGCAGTTATGCGGACAAGGTTATTCAGTTGCTTGATGCATGGTCGTCAACCTGCACATCCATTCAATATCCCGACAATGACTGGCAACTGTGTAATGGCTACGGATTGCATTTTATGATTTACGGAGCTGATATGGTTTACAATTACTCGGGCCTTACCTCAACAAAAAAGGCTAATTATAAAAACCTCTTCAAGATATTTTATAATTATTATGCGGCGTACGCAGCTTCGAACAACGTAAAGAGCCCTTTTGTTATATACGGCTGGCCATCCTGGGGTCCAGTGCTGGTAAATTTATGATGGCTTACGGCATATTCTGCGAAAGCCAGACGGCATATAGTCTGTCTCTGGAATACTTTAACAGAACTGCCGCTAATGGTGCTGACAACGGCACCAATGCGACGGCATTTTTGTCTACAGGTCAACCGGTTGAGGGGGGGCGCGATCAATACTACACCCAATTATGTTTAGCAAGCTTCCTGGAATGGGCCCAGATGGCCTCTAATCAGGGTGATAATTCACTCTATGATGCGCGTAGCGGTGTGATTGGTCAAGCAATGGAATATACGGCCAAGTATAATCTTGGAAATAGCGTGACCTGGACACCAGTAACCCCTGCGACGCCGATTTGGCAGGTAACTCCTCCTATTGCAACTATTTCAACATCTAACCGGGGTAATTATCGCCCTATTTGGTACATGGCATATAACTATTATCACCGCTACCGCGGGTTGAGCATGCCCTATACCGAGCAAGTTATGTCAAGTCACGTAAATGAAGGTTCAACTGCCACCATTACCGACGAAGTTGGTTGGGGTAGCTTATTTTATTGCAATACTTCACAAACTGTGACTGCTCCTTCATACACATGGTCAGGTATTTATTGATTTTTATTTTTCTTGGGCGCCGGGCATAAGTTTAGCCCGGCGTTATTTTTGTTTTAACACTATCGTAAGCCGGAGGGGCTCGGCTATCTGGTCCAGATGGTTATGCGTTCTGACAATAACAAAACCGGCTTTAAACCGTGTCATAAAGGATGAGTGGTTGAAAGAACATTTACTTGGTTCAACAATGTCAGAAAGTTATAAAGAAATTATGAGGCACTGCTTGACTGTTCTAAAAATAGGGTCAAACTCGCCGCTATAAAATTATTATTATACAAAATTTAAACAGGTCTTGAAATTATTTCGATTTTATTTTGTATCGAATGATACAAAATATATATTTGCATCGTTCAATTGATTCAACACGATCATAAAGGCATGGCAGGAAGGAGAAAAACATATAACGAAGAAGAAGCTTTAGATAAGGCAATCAGCGTTTTTTGGAAAAAAGGTTATGACAATGCCTCCTCAAGAGACTTACAGAAGGCAATGGGGATCGGTCAGGGAAGTTTTTATCTTGCCTATAAGGATGGTAAGAAAGAGTTGTTTGAAAAATCATTGAACCATTTCCTTGCAAAATATCCCAAAGTTTTTTTGGATATGCTAAAGACTCTTGATAATCCCATTGAAGCTCTAAGACAGTACTTCTATGTGCTTACGGAGCCGGACGGCTTGTTTGGTCAGTTGGGATGCTACTTTAGTCCTATTATTCTTCAGGTTAGTGACAAAGATTTAAAAACTATGGCTATTCAAAAGGTACTTGTAATCACAACAGGTATTTCTGATGCTCTACTGCGGGCTAAAAGGGCTGGAGTAATAAAGTCACAGCTACCGGAGGAACTATGGAATATTTATTTATTGAACATGTGGACCGGTCTCAATACAACAAAGTTTATTGAGAAAGATCCTGTCAAGCTCAGAGCACTGATTGATTTTAAATTGAAAGTCTTTGAGGATGAGTTTTTTTAGCCAAAATTGTATCATTTGATACATAATAAAAATATGGATTTATATAAACAACAATTTTAAGAAAATGAAAAAAACAATTTTAATTACAGGAGCATCGTCAGGTTTTGGATTGATGCTGGCCAAGGACCTTCAGGAGAAAGGTTTTAACGTGATCGGTACAAGCCGTGAGCCAGAAAAATATAAAGGAAAATTCTCTTTTAAACTTTTGCGTCTGGATATTTCTGACGATGCATCTGTAGAAGCCTTTGCCAAAGAGCTCTCTACTGAAATCCCAAAAATAGATGTGCTGGTGAACAACGCAGGTTATATGGTTACAGGTATTGCCGAAGAAACTCCTATTGAGGTAGGGAGACAGCAATTTGAAACAAACTTCTGGGGTACTGTTAAAGTAACAAACGCTCTGTTGCCTATTTTCAGAAAGCAAAAATCTGGTCAAATTATAACGGTAAGTTCAATTGTTGGCTTAATAGGCCCTCCAAATCTTTCTTATTATTCTGCTTCTAAACACGCTGTTGAAGGGTATTTCAAATCATTGCGTTTTGAACTCAATCAATTCAATATCAAAGTGAGCGTTGTGGAACCAATGTGGTTCAAAACCAACCTGGCCCACAATGCAGTAACTGTTAAAACAAACGGCATAGCTGACTACGATGCGTACCGGCCGAAGTTGAATGCTTTCACTCAAAAAGGGATTGATGAAGCGGGTTCTCCTGATGTAGTGGTAAAAACAATCACAAAACTAATTGATGCAAAAGGGCCAAAATTCAGCAACCCTGTAGGGAAAATGGCGGGTATGGTTTTGTTCCTGCAAAGCTATGCACACAAAATGTTCGAAGGTACCGTATTGAAAGACGTCGCATCCGCACTTAAAAAATAATTATAACTGAATATTTTCTACAATAATTATAACAATAAATAAATGAATATTACAAACAAAACAGTCTTGATCACTGGTGGTGGCTCAGGAATAGGTTTCGAAATTGCAAAATTGCTTACGGCACAAGGAAACAAAGTAATCCTGGTCGGAAGAACAGAAAGTAAATTGCAAGAAGCGGTAAAAAGTCTCGATAATGCCGTTGCGATTGTTGGCGACATCAATAGCGAAAGTGATATTAAAAAATTAATTGCACAGGTTACGGCAGAATATCCAGAACTAAGTGTTTTAATCAACAATGCAGGACGGGCGTTTGCATATACACACGCTGAAAATGCCAATGCATTTTCAAAAGCAACAGAAGAATTCGCTACAAATTATTTTTCCCTGATAAGACTTACCGAAGGTTTTCTTCCAATTCTTAAGGCTCAGGACGAAGCTGCTATTGTTAATGTAACCTCTGTAGTTGGCTACTTACCGGCTGCTGCTACACCATCTTATTCAGATAGCAAGGCTGCAGCTCACTCTTACACCTTGTCTTTGCGCCATACTTTGGCAAAGGATACCAATATCAAAGTTTTTGAACTGATGCCGCCGTTGGTAAACACCGAGTTTTCCAGGGAAATTGGTGGTGAAGAGTTTGGGATGTCTCCGGTAACCGTCGCAGAGGAGTTCCTGGAAGGCGTTCGTACTGATGATTATGAAATCAAGGTAGGGCAAACGGCTGGCCTGCGACAATTATACCTTTCTGATCCGCAGGCGGCTTTCAATGCTATAAACCAGGCCGCACATTAATTTTAATTAAAAACAAAATGAAAACTATTAAATATTTTATGCTCATGGCTATTGTCTCGTTAACGACAATAAGCAACATTCAAGCGCAGAAGGCAAGCAATAAAGATTCAAATCTTGCAGAAAAAGCGCAAACACAATACGCAACCATAGTTGATCACCAAGTAGCCTATCGCAAATTTGGTAAAGGAACACCTGTGATTATTGCGAATCGCTTTAGAGGTACGCTTGATACCTGGGATCCTTTGTTTCTTGATCAAGTGGCAAAAGAAAACACGGTAATCATTTATGATTATTCAGGAATTGGTGATTCTAAAGGCGAACTGCCTTTAACGATGAAAGATCAGGCTACAGAAATCACCAAACTTGCAGACTTTTTAAAGATTGATAAATTCAACGTGATGGGTTGGTCTTACGGTGGTTGGATAGCCCAATATACGATGTTCTACTATCCATCAAGAGTGCTGAAAACAGTGGTTATCGATGCTAATGCAATGGGCAAAAACGAAATCGCTATGCAGCCTGCCTTTGCTCAAAGCGGGATGAAGGCCAATAAAGACCTTGGTTTTGAAGATAACGTCATCTTGTTTTTCGAGCCAAAATCTGAAGTAAGTCGTGCCGCCGCCAGAAAGTCAGAAGACAGGATCGCCAAAAGGTTGGATATGAACAAAGTGCCAGAAAAAATGGAAACCTTACAGCGTTTTTTTGCGCCAAACGCTGCAATAGCAGAGGATAAAGAAAACTTCAGAGCTGCCTACGCGACACTTAAAACACCAGTACTTGTAATTTCAGGCGACAACGATATTTCTTTCGCAGTAGATAACTGGTATCCATTGATCAGAAAAGCCCCTTCTTTACAATTGATCGTTATGCCGGATGCCGGACATGGACCTCATCATCAGTACCCTGACCTAACAGCCGGCTACATCAATACTTTTCTTAATACAGTAAAATAAATCAATAAACAACCCAAGCGGGCTAACAATTTAATGCCATGCTTATAAAAACAAAAAAATGGAAAATTTTAAATTAGACAACGTAAGACAAATTATTGAGGAAAATCATATTGCTTACGGAGAAAACTTTGCAAAAGGCGACCCAACTCAATTTGCAAAACATTACGCCAGTGACGGCAGCATTTTCCCTACCAATTTTCCAAAATTAACTGGTAAAGAGGCGATAAATGCATTTTTCGATGGTGCTTACAAAATGGGAATTCGCTTTATAAAATTGACGGCAAACGAGGTATTAGGTGGACCTGAAGTGGTAGTTGAAACAGGCGTTTGTGAGCTGTTTATCGAAAATAATGTATCTGTTTTCGTAGGGAAGTTTATCATCGTCTGGAAACAGGAAAACGGAGAGTGGAAAATGTACAGGGATATCTGGAACGTGGATACGCCAGCAGCGGGTAATTAAATAATAGGGCAATAATAATTCTGCTTTAAAAGCACAATCCTTTTAAAGCAGAATCGTAACAGCCGTACAATAAGTCAATACATTCTACAGTGGAAAAAGAAAAAGAACAACCAACAAGCGACTTTCAGACGAGACGAAAGTTTATTCAGCACACTGCATTGGCAACAACGGGTTTGGCACTTGCACCTGCCTTGAATTTATTTGCTGCCAATTTTACGGAAAGTCCCAGTATAAAATCACGAGGGTTTGCGGCCACTGCCGCTGATGCAAAGCTATCAAAATGGAATTTTGAACGCCGTGCGGTTGGCGATAATGATGTCCTGATTGATATTAAATATTCAGGCATCTGTCACTCTGATATTCATCAGATGAGGGGACATTGGTTTCCGCAACAATATCCTGTTGTTCCTGGACACGAAATTGCGGGGATCGTATCAGCTGTCGGTAAAAATGTGTCGAAATTCAAGGTTGGCGACAAAGCTGGTGTTGGGTGTATGGTGGATAGTTGTATGGAATGTAAATCCTGCAAAGATGGTGAAGAACAGTATTGTGAAAACGGGAAAATGACTTTCACTTATGGTGCACCGGACAAAACATCGCCTTCGGGACTTACGCAGGGTGGCTATGCCGATAACATTGTGGTAAAAGAACATTTCGTAATAAAAATACCTGCCAATTTAGATCTTAAAGATGCAGCCCCGTTGCTTTGTGCCGGTGTAACAACGTATGCGCCGATGATGCGCGCCAATTTGAAAAAAGGAGATAAAGTAGGTATTGCGGGAATAGGTGGACTAGGACATTTAGCTATAAAAATAGCGGTGTCCCAGGGAGCTGAAGTATATGCATTTACCACTACTGAAGCAAAAAAAGCAGACGCTTTGGCTTATGGTGCAAAAGAAGTGATTGTAGTAAAAGGCGATCAGGATTTGGCACCGCATTTCGGAAAACTGGATTATATGATATCCACTATACCTTATGATTTCAATGTTGACGCTTATGCTTCATTAGTGAAACCTCATAGAAATTTTACGCAGGTGGGCATTCCTATTGGTGGAAAATTAAGCGTCACCGCTTTCATGATGGCTCGCAACAGGGTCAATATAAACGGTTCGCTTATCGGTGGTATTCCTGAAACACAGGCTATTGTAGATTACTGCGCAGAGCATAAGATATATCCGACAATTGAAGTGATAAAGGCAGATGAAATTAATGATGCCTGGGATAAAGTGGTCAACAAAGAAGCCAGATATCGCTATGTAATTGATGCCTCGACATTTTAAAAAACTGTCATAGTGCGCAAAGCTATCCTGATTGAATAATTAAAATTTACAAAAAATGAAAAATAATAAAATCGTTACCCATGCAGAGCTCACCATAGCTCCTGAACTTATTGAGGAAGTGCTTACTCAAGCTATTCTTACTAAAAATCTCATTCAGCAAGAGGAAGGGACTGAAGTATTTATTCTAAGCTCAAAAAAAGATGTCCCAAATGTGCTGGTAATATTTGGCGTTTACACGTCCGAAGCTACCTACAAATGGCATTTAGAACAAGATTATGTGAAGAATTTCTTTGCATTCTTAGGTGATAAATTGCTTGCCGCACCAAATGCATCGCAGCTTGAGGAGATTGTTTAAAATAAGATTGGCAAGAGAAAATCAGAATCCTAAAGCGTAAAGATTTTACGTAGTATAATAATAAATAAATATGTCATTAATTGAAGATCTAAAGTGGAGACATGCAGTAAAAGCATACATTCCGACAAAAAAAGTAAGTAAGGAAGTTATCGATAGTATTGTTGAAGCTGCTCGTTTAGCTCCAACCTCTTCCGGTTTACAACCATTTAAACTTCTTGTAGTTGAAAATCAGGATTTAAAAAATCGCCTGGCGGAAGGATCATTAAATCCGGACAGTATGCGTGATTGTTCACATGTACTCGTATTTGCAGCATGGGACAGATATTCTGCTGAACGAATAGATACAGTATACGATTTTACAACCGAGGAACGAGGATTGCCGAAAGGTCGTTTTAACGACTATACAGATTTCATCAAAGGTGTATATCTCAATGAAACGGCAGATGAAAATTTTGCACATACTGCAAGACAAACTTATATCGCATTAGGACTGGCAATTGCACAAGCGGCAGAATTAAGAGTTGACAGTACGCCTGCGGAAGGTTTCGATAATAAATTAGTTGACGAAGTTTTGAACTTAAAAGAATTAGGCTTAAAAAGTGTATTGCTGATGTATGTTGGATACAAAGATACAGACCGTGACTGGCTTTCTTCAGCGAAAAAGGTACGTGTACCGAAAGAAGACTTTGTGGTAGAATTCAACTAGTAAAGAGGTTTTACAACACCATTATTTGTGCTAATTTGAAATTAGTGAAAGTACAAATAATGGTGTTTTTTATGAAGAACCTTTTAATCTACTTCCAATTATATTTCTTGTGGTCATTTTGGCTGAAATTTCTTTGAATTTTTCGCCGTAGCGATTGGTAGTGTATTTTTGTTTTAGTGTCATCGAAAGCCGGAGCGCATCGTACCCACCCAAATAACCGGAAAGCGTTATTTTTTTGATCTACTGGTGCAAGAACCGAAATCATACTCATCACGAGCAGCGATAACGGTAACGATCCTGATATTATGTGCAAGGAGCGAATAAAATAAACGTAGCAGGTAATTGCCATACAATATTTCCCGAACACGCTTCGATAAAATGTCTGCTGATCGTTCAGCCGGGCATTTGATCGCTTCCAAATAAAAAAAAGATTATTCATAATCTTATATATACCCCAGCCGTTCTTCTTCAAGGTCAAGATACTGCAATTGTTTGCGGATGAGATCTTCATTTAAGCCGGCTTCGCTGCTGTTTTTTTCCAGCAGCCATTCCCGCTGACGGTTTAAAATTTCCTGGTATACCTGTTTGACTTCCACTGTCATCGCGTTGGTATGCTCCAGGTCTTCACCTTGCCGCCACTTAGCAGCGATCTGCCTCAATGCAGGCTGGGCCTTTAAACGTTCGGGACATTGCCCGTTGATGTATTCCAGTCCTAATTGGGCCATTTTTTTTCGTAAACCAGCTTCGATTTCCTCTTCGCTGGTATCCTGGTCAACATCAGGCAGATTGAATTTCCGGATCAGGTAGGGCAAGCTCAGGCCCTGTAGTAGCAACGTCAGTAAAATAACCACAAAAGTGACAAATAGAATAAGGTCACGATGAGGGAATGCTGCTCCACCAGGTAAATAAACCGGGATAGACAGTGCTGCGGCCAGTGAAACTACCCCCCGCATACCTGACCAGCCCAACACAAAGGGCACTTTAAGGCCGGGGTTTCTTGTATCGGCCACTTTAATGAAATTCCTGGCAATCAAGGTAACGATTAAAGCGCCGTAAGCGGCTATCAGTCTGCTGATGATTAACACCACCGTGATGAGTAAACCGTAAAGGGTAGCGTCTAAAATACTGACAGACCCCAGTCCCGCAATTATTTCCGGCAGGTCAAGTCCGATAAGCATAAACACGATCCCGTTAAGCAGAAAACTGAGACTTTCCCAAAAATTACTGCCGCGTAACCTGGAGCTACTGCTCAGAAAGGTATATCTTTTGTTGGAAAGGAACAACCCGCCGGCTACCACAGCAAGGACACCTGAGCTATGCAGTTCTTCTGCTGCGATATAAATGACGTAGGGCGTAATCAGCGTAAAAATAATATCGGTGTTGGCATCCGTTGGCAGATACTTATGGAGTTTCATAAATAACAATCCAATCAGCAGTCCGATACCGATTCCTCCTGCCAGCATCCAGCCAAAGTTGAGGGCGGCGTCCTGCCAGATAAATTGGCCGGTTGCAACCGCGATCAGGGCAAAGCGGAAAATGATGAGTGAAGACGCATCGTTCAGTAAACTTTCCCCTTCGAGGATACTGGACATTCTTTTGGGGATTTTAACAAATTTCAATATTGCTCCTGCACTTACTGCGTCGGGTGGAGATACGATTCCTCCCAGGAGAAATCCCAGCGCGAGTGAGAAACCGGGTATAAAATGATTGGAGATCACTGCAACAGTAAGGGCAGTGATGAACACCACAACAAATGCAAAGCTACTGATGATCCTCCTCCAGCGCCATAACTCCTTCCAG
The DNA here is from genome assembly GCF_003286435.2 of Mucilaginibacter metallidurans. NCBI lineage: Bacteria > Pseudomonadati > Bacteroidota > Sphingobacteriia > Sphingobacteriales > Sphingobacteriaceae > Mucilaginibacter > Mucilaginibacter metallidurans. The sequence continues at coordinate 6,421,483 of NZ_CP043449.1, read as the reverse complement.
GAAATGGCCCACGCTGCTTCATATAATAAAGGTGGCAGAAAGATAATAAAGATCAGTTCCGGATCGATATGTAGCTGGGGAACAAAAGGAATAAAGCTGATGAAAAGTCCTGCAAGTACGAGCAATACCGGGTAAGCAATGCGGAGCTTCTTGGCCAGCATCATCAGTAATAAAATAACAAGTACCAGGCCGAGGTAAAAAGGAAAATATGCCATGAGATGAATATACGCAGTTTCAGATAAACAATCAGCGCAGCACGGATATCGGTTAAATCGCGGTGTTTGCAGTCTTGAGGGTAATGACCGTTATTTCAGGCCAGATCCCTACCCGGCCTCTAAGTCCTAAAAAGCCGAAACCCCGGTTTACATAAAGAAACTTGCCAAATTTTTCGTAAAGGCCTGCCCATTGCTTGTAAATATATTTAATCGGGCTCCATTTAAACCCAAATAGCTCCAGGCCAAACTGTGCACCGTGCGTGTGGCCGGCTAAGGTCAGGTGAATATGGTTTTGGTGAGCGAGGGTTACTGCCTCCCAATGAGAAGGATCATGTGACAATAATATTTTGAAGTCATCCGGTGCGACGGTTGAAGTGGCTTTGTCCAGGTCTCCATATTTATGAAAACCTCCCTTACCCCAATTTTCAACGCCTATAAGTGATATTTTTTGTCCGTCCTTATAAATCGGTACGGCTTCGTTAAGCAGCAAGCTGAATCCTATTTCTTTGTGGACTTCTTTCAGGCGCTCCAGGTTGATGTGCTTATCGGCTTCTGTATTCCATTTAATATAATCGCCATAGTCGTGATTGCCAAGGACGGAATATTTTCCATAAGCCGCCTTCAACTTTGCAAAATACGGTATCCAAGGGTCCATCTCCGAGGCCTGGTTATTAACGAGATCACCTGTAAAAACAACGAGATCACTTTTTTGCGCATTTACCATTTTGATCCCCTTTTCCACACCTTCCCGGCTCGAAAAGCTGCCGGAATGAATATCTGATAATTGTGTCAATTGAAAGCCGTGAAAAGACGGAGGCAAGTCGTTAAAATAGAGGGTTTCCCGGTGAACCGTATACCGGTGACGCCCCGGGTAAGTCCGTATATAAACCCAAAAAAAGGTACCGCTGCGATTGCAAGCGCAATTTGGCTCGGCCAAACGGCGCGGGGGGAAAGCCGATAAAGGCCCGGATGGCGTCTTCGATCAGAAGAACCGGGACGGCAAATGCCTTTGGCACCAGTATGATCAAAAAGAGCGCCATTGCACCTGACTTTAAAATTTTCGATATTCCTTCGGGGAAGGGTAATAAAAGAGCGATCAGTATCCAGGCGACCACAAAGATGTCGACAGCCCAGTAACCCTGTAGAATGTACGGGTTTGATGTAAGGGTTTTAACCGCCAGGTAAAAATATGGATCTGCTCCAAGCAAGATCACGAGTAATAGTGGAAATAGTAAAAATCTCATTTGTTATAAAGACGATTAGCAGTTAAGAACATTTTAACAATATCGGCACAAATATACAAATTGTATCATTCGATACAATTTGTATATTTGTATTTGTTTCATCTGTTTGTCAAATCAATATCGGTATTCATGGCCTGCTTCTTATAGCTTTTTCAGGATTACAAGTTTGGCAGGAATTCTGATTGGAGATTGGCAGACGATGATCGCCTGATTCCGGTTTAACGTGGCTACATCGGAATGACGGGATTTACCATATCCGGTTAAAAAAGCCAATTAGCACTTTAATTAAAAATATTTTAGTTTTACAATTTAGCCGCATTTCATAAGGCACCGTACTTCAAGATGGATGATCAAATAATCTGGAATTCTTTTTTACAAGGTAGCAAAGCTTCCTTCCAGATGATCTATTCCAAATATTATCAAAATCTGTATAGCTACGGAATGCGGAAATTAAATGCCCCCGATATGGTCAGGGATTGTATCCAGGATCTTTTCGTTAACCTTTGGTCAAGCAGGTCAAAACTGAGCACAACGGATAATGTCCGTTACTACCTGCTTGCATCGCTCAGAAACCAGATCGTCCGGGCAAGTGTGGAAAACGGAAAATGGCAGAAAACAGCGTTATCTTCGGCTGAAAATTTCGAAATCCAATTTAATCCTGAAACGGAACTTATTCAAAAGGAAAATCTAAGCCAGAAAGCGAAAATGCTGATAACGGCGCTTGATCAGCTCACACCGCGGCAAAAAGAAGTGCTATACCTGCGCTATTTTGAAGAATTGAGCTATGAACAGATCGCAGAATTACTCGATCTGACCGTTAAAGGCGTTTATAAATTAAATTATCGTGCGATTGATGCGTTAAAGTCGGTTCTTAATATCTCCAAATCGGACCTTCTCCTTCTTTTGTTAGTTTGTAAGTGCGAATTATTCCGATAAAATCATTGCTTTTAAATTAATGTTAAAATAATTTAAAGTTTTTTGATTTTTCATGGGGTAAAATTTGCCTTTTTCTTATTTGTATATAAAAAGACCCGCTCAAAGTGGTCATGCAAATGGAAAAATACGATTCTTATACCTTTTCTGACTTCGTTAATGACGACGATTTTATTCGCTTGGTTAAATATGCCAACCCTGAAGACGAGGGTTACTGGCAATCCTGGTTAAATACCCAACCTGGGAATGTATATGCCTATCAGGACGCCAAGGTTTATTTGTTGACCATTTTTAGCGCAAAACCCTTATTTGATCAGGAAGCAGAGAAAAACAGGTTGTGGGAAAATATCAATTCCGAAATCTACACAATTGATAATCGCTCAGTGAAAATAAGACGGATCAGGATATGGAGCGCCTCTGTAGCCGCTGCTTTATGCCTTTTTGTATTGGGCGAATGGTATTATCATTCCCGGATATCGGTGACAACCGGCTATGGTGAGCAAATGACAGTAACACTTCCCGATCAGAGCGTGATCAAGCTCAACTCCAACTCGCAAATTTCTTACTATCGCGCCTGGGCTTGGCATACGGACCGGGAGATTTGGTTAAACGGCGAGGCGCTGTTTGAAGTAAAACACCTGAACACGCATCCGGAGAAGATTAACAAAGGAGACCGTTTTATCGCCCATGCAGGTAAAATAGACGTACGGGTACTCGGAACCATTTTCAACATCAGGGACCGTCGAAACGAAGTACTCGTATCCCTGCTTAAAGGCAGCATCAGTGTAAATAGCATCAATTCCGGAAAATCGCCGCTGATCATGAAATCCGGCGATGCGGCCAGATTCGTTAATGCAAACGCATCGCTGATCCCGGTGAGCAGTCTCGACAATAAACCGGATGCATGGACCAGCCGTCAGATGGAACTGAGCGGAATGACGGTTGCAGGAATTATTGAAAATTACGAGGACACCTACGGTGGACGAATCGTGGTGGACAACCCCCGTCTGCTGAAAAAGCGGATCGAAGGAACCATTTCACTTCAGACGCCCGAAGAAACACTATACATGCTGGCTAATCTGTTGAATGCAACCGTAGAGCAACGGGATACTGTTTATTACCTGAAATCAAAATAACCCCTGATAATTAAAACTAAATCCACATTTATGCAAAAAAAACTTACCCTCTTACCGGTATGTTTACTATTCGTCCTTTTGTCCGGATTAATATCTACGGCAAAGGCACAGGATAAGAACAAGACCAGGCTCACGCTTAGTGAAGCATTACAGACTATTCAAAAACGATTCAAAACCAAGTTCGCTTATGAACAGGGATTGCTGGAGAATAAATTCACAACGGTTAACGCCCTGAAAGGCGAAGGCCTCGAAGAAGTGTTAAAAAACGTACTTTATCCAAATAACCTCATCTTTCTTTATGTAAGTGATAACAGTTATTCCATAGTTGCACGCAATGCTGCATTTTTTAATAGTCCCTCCAATACTCCGGCTGATACCCGGATGGGCATCGCCCAGCCCAATGCTGCTTACACGCTACGGGGTACCGTGCGAAATGAAAAGAACGAGGCTTTAGCAGACATTGATGTCTGGGTGAAAGGCAGCAACCAGGCGACAAGAACGAATGAAACCGGCGGATACCTTTTACCGGCTGTCAGTCCGGGTGACGTGATCCAGTTCAGCATGCTGGGTTTTAAAAAGCAGGAAATTACGGTAATTAACCAGGGGAAACTGGATGTCACGCTGGTTTCGGATGTCAGGGCTTTAAACGAAGTGACTGTGGTGTCGACCGGCTATCAGGTACTTCCTAAAGAGCGGGCAACAGGGTCTTTCAGTATTGTTACCAGTAAACAACTGGAGCAAACACCAACCGCTAATGTACTGCAACGCCTGGAAAACCAGGTTCCGGGCCTGCAATTGAATTTTCTTACAGGAGATAATACTTTTTCCTACACGAATCCGGGTGGATTGGTTAGCGATCCAAAGACGAAAAATTCGATATATACCTTATCAATACGCGGTGTAAGCACATTTAAAGCAGATACATACCCGCTGATCGTGGTAGACGGTTTTCCGGTAGAAACCGATATCCGTTCGCTTAACCCCAATGATATTGAACAGATCACGGTTTTGAAAGATGCGGCGGCAGCCTCCATCTGGGGCATCCGTGCCACTAACGGCGTCATCGTCATACAAACCAAAAAAGGACATAAGAATCAGAAGGCTTTGGTAAGCTTCAATGCCAACTTCGGCCTGGGATCAAAACCGGACCTGAACAAGCAAAACTTGATGACATCAGCGCAAATGATCGATTTCGAAAAAGAACTGGTTACCAAAAACCTGATCTTTGATAATACGACTGCAGATTTCGCCCGGGGGGCAAGTCAGGCGGTTAATCTGCTATTTGCGCAAAAAAGGGGAAATATTACGCAAACTCAACTCAATAACGACCTTGCCGCCCTTGGGGCTTCAACCAATTATAGTGAATACGGTAAATACTTTTTACAGGCCCCGGTTACACAGGATTACAATTTATCTGTAAACGGCGGCGGAGAGGCTTACACGTACTTTACTTCCGTTTCCTATGCCAAGGAGTTACCCATCAATAACGGGTCATCTACTGCCAGGTTTACACTGACCGATAACCAGACTTTTAAACTTTTCAAGGTTATCGATTTTAACGCGAACCTGAAATTAGCCAATTTCAAATCATTATATAACAGCATCGGACTGTCCCCCCTGGTAAACCGGATAAATCCCTTTATGCCGTATGATCATGTGGTTGACGCTAAGGGCAACGGTATCAGTTATTACCAGACGTTCAATAAAACTTTCAGCCAGAAGCTGGTCCGGGAAGGCTATCTGGATTACGGTTATAACTACCTGCAGGAACAGCAAAACATGGATAATACCTATAGCGAAACCAATGTCACCGGTAATTTCAGCTTATCAGCTCCATTGCCAGTGGTCAAAGGATTGACAGCAAACGTCCTGTACTCCATTGAAAAATCATTTGGAAGCAGCCGTAATTTCAGCAATAAATATACCTATGCCGCGCGCGACTTTACCAATTTTGCAACATCTTATGATCCTGCTACGGGCTTATCGGTGAATGTACCCTATGGCGGTATATTGAATACCCGTAATACCAACCGAAACAATTACAGTTTAAGGGGGCAGCTTTCTTATTCGAATAAGATCAGTGAGCGCCATGAACTGAATATGATTGCCGGTACAGAGATCAGGCAAACGTATGATATTGTCAACGGCAATAATTTATACGGATGGGATGACCAATTACAGATAGCACAGTATGTGCCTTCCAGCTATAACACGATTTATGGCTACGCTACTACCATGCCCACCCAAGGTGCTTATACTGACCAGAAGCGCAGGTTCCTGTCTTACTTTTCCAATGCGGCTTATACCTTTATGGAAAAATATACGCTGTCAGGCAGCATCCGGTATGATGATTACAACAATTTCGGGTTAGATGCTAAATACCGGGCTAAACCTTTCTGGTCTGCGGGCGGCAGCTGGAACCTGGCGAAAGAAAATTTCATATCATCCATATCCTGGATCAACGCATTGCAACTCAGGGCCACCTACGGGCTTAACGGCAACATAGACAGAACGCTTCATCCGGAGGCTTCCATTTCCCTGGCCGGCGCTGACGGCGTGACCGGTTTACCCATAGCTTATGTAACTTCTCCGGCTAATGCGGCCTTGAAATGGGAAACAACGAAAGTAACCAATGTGGGTGTTGACTTTGGTTTCTTTAACGGCAGGCTGAACGGGTCCTTTGAATATTATATCAAAAAAGGCAGTGACCTGTTCTCGGAATTTGACTATGACCCTACTTACGGTTTTACCAGGCTCAACAGGAACACAGCAACCTTATCCGGAAAAGGTTTTGAAGGGTCTTTGGGAGGCGACGTTATTCATTCCGATAAATTCAGCTGGAATGTTACCCTGAACTACGCTTTCAATACCAATAAAGTAACCGACAGCAGATTTGACAATACGGTAAATATTGTTAATTCGCCCACCGGAGCCGGATTGATCAAGGACTACCCGATCGGGTATCTGTTCAGTTACCGTTTTGCTGGGCTGGACAATAAAGGACAAACCCAGGTTTACGATCAGCACAATGCCATCGTCAATTCAACCAGTCCTTTGTCAGATATCAATGATCTTAAATATGCAGGCAATACGGCCCCAAAATACTTTGGCGCATTCAACCAGACCTTTCGTTATAAAAACTGGAACCTAACCGCCCAGATCTCCTATAAGTTCGACTATGTTTTTCTCCGGAACAGCATACCTTATTACGTTAACCGCGGAACGATTTCCTATAGCCCGAATGCTGATATTGATAAAAGATGGCGTCAGGCCGGCGATGAGCGCACGACCAATGTGCCCGGCCTTTCCAATTTCAATTATACCAGTTACCTGCGGTATACCTATGCGGATATCAACGTGCTGAGGGCCGATAACATTCGGTTACGTCAGGTATCCATTGGTTACACTTTCCCTCAGGTCCAATTAGAGGCTTTAAAGATCCGGAGCCTGAACATCCAGGGGACAGTCAGGAATCTGGGCCTGATATGGAAAAAGAACAAGGCAGGGATAGACCCGGATTTCCAGGTCGGCTCAAACGGCAGTTCCCTGACACTCAGGCCAACGTCGCTTTACAACCTATCCCTGAACGCCAACTTCTAATCGATCACCAACATGAAAAAGATATACTTACCGCTGACAATTATAGCCGTCATCCTGTTTAACGGATGCCGCAAATATGTAGATATCCGCACCAAGGGGCAATTGGTACCCAACGAAACAGAAAATTTCCGCGATATCATGAATACCACCAGTACCTTCAATATAGGGAATGGCTATCCTGATTTTGGGGATGATAATGTGGATTTTGCAGATGCCGCACAACAGGCTTCCCTGGCAACTTACAGCCCTTTCAATAATGTTTATACCTGGGCCGCACAATATTTTGACCCGGCATCCCATGATTATACGTGGGACGCCATGTACAACATTATCTTTAATTGCAATGTGGTTATTGATGGCGTACCCAACAGTACCCAGGGATCAACCGCTGATAAAAATCAGATCCTGGGTGAGGCATTGGTTAACCGTGCCGACGCTTACATGAGCCTTGTCCGCGCGTACGCAAAAGGTTATAACGCTGCTACTGCTGGCACTGACCCCGGGGTACCATTGCTGATAACACCCTCAACGGACCAGGCATTACCCCGGGTTCCGCTTCAGCAGATCTATGCCCAGATCATCAGTGACCTGAAAAAAGCCGCGCCCCTGATGGCTAATACCAGTAAATACAATACGCTGGCATCGAAACAGGCAGCCTTTGCTTTATTGGCCAGGGCATACCTGGACATGAGCGATTATAAAAATGCAGCTGTTTTTGCCGACAGCACACTGGCCATTAACAGCAATATCCTCGATTTAAACACGGTGAGCGGAAATTCGCCCAGGAACATAGATAACCCGGAATTGATTTTTTCAAAAAATGCCAATGTAAATACGGCCTATGCCCCAACAGTATTAAGGCTCAGCGACGAATTGCTCAATTTACTGGGCACCAGTGACCTCCGGTATGTAAATTTCACGACCGATGCCAGCAACGCCAGTTTTGACTATACCGGCAGAATATTCAGCGTTGACCTTTTCCTGCAATATCCAAATACGCACAATTGTGGCGTTACCGTTCCGGAGGTGATGCTGATCAAAGCCGAATGCCTGGCCAGGTCAAATGATGTCAGCGGCGCATTAGCATTAATTAATGCGATCAGGAGAAAACGCTTTGCGCCTGCAGACTACCAGCCGCTTAGCGCATCGGATGGTGCTACGGCGCTTAACAGGGTTTTGGATGAACGCAGAAGGGAGCTTTTCGCCCGCGGGATCAGGTGGTCCGACCTTAAGCGTCTTAACCAGGAAAGCCGCTTCGCAAAATCCATTACCCATGTATTCAATAAACAAACGGTCGTTTTACAGCCAAACAGTAACCGGTATGTATTCCCTATCGCTGCATATTATTTCAAATTCAACAAGAATTTAGTTCAAAACCCCAGATAATTTCTAAAAACCATGTTACTTAAAAAAGTAAAGCTTCTTTCACTATTTTTTATAATTGCAGGCATCTCGGTTGCCCGGGCACAGTATAAGCAGTTCAGATCCTCGCCGGCTGTCGTCGTGGCAGGCCAGTCCTTTGATATAGCCTACGATGCATCCGGCACCTCCCTTTCAGGTATGGGCAACGTGAAGGGAATTGCTTACTACTATGCGGATTTCGGATGGCACGGCATCGATCTGAAATTGTCTTCTACCGAAAAGAACAAGTGGTCTGCAACGGTCAACAGCCAAAAAAACTGGGCGATGGTCGCTTTTAAATTTATGGCCGGAGATTCTGTTGATAGCAATTCAGGACAAACAGGCGGATTTCTGACGCCCTATGCGCAATTATTACGGAATCCAGAGGATACTGCGCGGAATGCAAAGGGAGCCTTGGCCATATGGGGGCTTTTCCGCTCTTCGAAATATGGCTTCGAAATTCCGGACTACTTAAACCAGGGAAAATTCGTGACTGACACTGTCGTTTCCATGTATCTCCAGAAAGAATTGGAGCAAAACCATTTGCCGGAGTATAAATCAGCATTTGCTGTCGCATATGCAACCTCAATGTATGGCGCATACGGAGAAAGCAGCGCACCTAAGATCAGCGCCGTGGTAAATTATCTGACACGTAAAAATGCACCGCAAACAGACATGCTCAGTGCCTGGCAAATCTTGCATAACACACAGCAGCCGGTTAAGGCTGACTCGTTAGGAAAAGCGATAGAAAAAAAATATTCCGGTAGTTTTATTGCCAAACTTGAGGCATACAAAGCGTTTGCAGCTCAGAAGGACCAGGCTAAAATGAAGGAACAAGGTGAGGAATTCCTCAAAAAGTACCCTTATGACCCGGTCTACGCAGGACTTGATAGGGCATATCAGATAGATTACAACAGGGTTTACTTAACGGTGATTTTATTGCAGATCGGGAATAATGATTTCAGTGTTATCGACCGTTATATCGATCAGCTTCCTTATCTGAGTGTTATTAATGTTTATTATAAAACCGTCCAGATCGCTCATCACCGGCAGTCTATAGACGATAAATACCTTTATACGTACTCAGAGTTACTGCTTAAGCGCATGCAGGCGTTTAAAACCAATGTGCCTGAGGCATATCAATCTTACTCACCGGAGCAATGGCTTAGGTTCTATAACGATTATTATATCGCCGGTTTCTTTCCTATGGTACTGGAACACATTAGTGTCTGCCGTGGTGCCGGGAAATATGAGGAGGGACTGCAATATGCAAGAGAAGCAGAATCATTTCAACATTACAGTAAAGAATCGCTTAATGATGATTATGTCTTTCTTTTGAATAAAACTGGACATAGTGACGAAGTGAACGAGGTACTGATCAAAAGCATTTACGAAAATCAGGTTTCCGCGCCTATGCTGGATCTTTTAAAGCAAAACTACATCAGTAAATATAAGTCAGAAGCCGGGTTCGAAAAATATTTGCAGTCGTTAAAAAATGCTTCCGCCTCCAAGTTGAGTAAGGAAGATCTCACCATGATAAATAAGGCCATGGTGAACTGGACCATGACCGATCTGAAAGGTAAAAAAATAAGCCTGGTATCCTTAAGGGGAAAAACAGTGGTTATGGATTTCTGGGCAACCTGGTGCGTGCCCTGCAAGGCCTCTCTTCCGGGCATGAATCTCGCAGTGCAACGTTATAAAAATGATCCCAACGTGGTGTTTTATTTTGTTGATACAGAAGAAACCGAACCTGATTACAAGCAACAGATCAGGCAATATTTAAAAGACAACGGGTATACGTTTAATGTGCTGTTTGATAATCCTATGCTCAAAGGAAAAGGCACCGGTGAAGTTTTTGCACGGGTGTCAAAGGCCTTCCAGATTTCAGGAGTTCCGCTGAAACTGATCATTGACAAAAATGGTGTGGTGCGCTATATGACCTCCGGTTTTAAGGGAAGTGCAACAGCGCTTTCAGATGAAATAGCACAATTAATTGAACTTACAAAAAAACAAAACTAATGTTGAAAACGCTATTGATGGCAACTGCCTGCGCATGTATTACTAATATCGGAACTGCACAAATCAAAAAATCAAACTACAAAACAGAACAGGTAACTTTCAAAAATGCTGATCAATCCATCATATTCGGGGGCACACTGACCCTGCCTTCCGGGATAAAGCATTTCCCCACCGTGGTGATTGTCTCCGGCACAGGTAAGCAGAACAGAGACGGTGAGATGGCCGGACACAAAGAGTTTCTGACTATCTCTGATTCGCTTGTAAAAAACGGAATAGCTGTCTTAAGAACAGACGATCGCGGAACCGGACAAACAACCGGTATATATGAAACGGCAACCACAGGGGATTTTGGTGATGATGCCCTCGCGGCTATTAATTATCTGAGGACCCGTCCGGAAATAGATTCTGCAAAAATTGGCTTGATCGGCCATAGTGAGGGCGGAGCTGCAATGGCCATTGCGGCGGCTAAATCCAATAAAATTAAATTTTTAGTGAGTTTATCCGGGCTCGCCACAAGTGGATATGAGTCCCTGCTTAAACAGAATGAGGATATCGTCAATAGCGCACCTATTCCCGATTACGATAAGAAGCGTTACAATGACGTGAACACCCTGATGTTCGCCGTCGCGCACAAATACGCTGATTCAACGAACATGGAAGCTAAATTGAACGAGGCGTATGCTGTATGGAAAAAAAAAGACAGCATCTATTTCAGCACCCTGAATATTCAGTTCGACCATTTTCGTTTTCCGATCTATAGTTGGTCAAAATCAGCAGTTGGCCCCTGGTACCGTTATTTTTTGAAGTATGATGCGCAAAAGACGATGTCGAAAATACACGTACCCATCCTGGCATTAAACGGGGACAAAGATCTGATGGTTGCTTATAAAGAGAACCTGGATAATTGGAAAAAGTTCCCAACCGCGGGCGGAAATTCTGATGTAACAATTCACATAATGCAGGGACTGAATCACTTATTCCTGCCCTGTATTAAATGCACAACGGCGGAGTACGCCGAGATCAAGAGTGATTTCTCGCCGAAGGCGTTGCAGATTATTACTGACTGGATCAAAATGCGTTTTAAATAAAATCAGATCGAAATATAGCTATGAAAAAGTTAATGTTCCTGATCCTGCTTATCAGCAGCACAGGACTTGTAAGTGCCCAGATCTTAACCCCGGTTCGCTGGAGTTATGCTGCAAAACGCCTGAGCGATAAGGAGGCCGTCATATTCATAAAGGCAAGCATAGACCAGGGTTGGCATGTTTACTCGCAAAACGTCCAAAAGGGCGGCCCGGTAAAGACAACTATCACTTTCGTACCATCAAAAAGTTTCCTGTTGAATGGAAAACCCACAGAGCCGACGCCGGTGACCAAATTTGAGAAAGTGTTCAATATGGAAATCAGTTTTTTTGCGGATGAGGTTATCTTCCAGCAAAAAATAACGCTCAAAAGCAAGGGCCCGGTTAAGGTAAAAGGAAATATACATTACATGACCTGCAATGATGAAAAATGTTTACCCCCGGATGATGCAGGATTTACCGTCATTGTCAATTAGACGCCGGAAATGCATAGATCCGGTATTGCTGTAATGGCTCTGCAGCCATATACAGACGGATGTACAGGCAGGTTTCAGCTAAGCGGACGGCCATCTCCGGGACTGTTAGAATACCTAATAGTAGCTATTTTTTGCCCCGAAAATTTCAACTTTTAAAGGGGACACCTATTCGCCTTTACGTTCTTATTCATTCAGTTATAGTCAGTTTTAGTTAACCGGCAGCTTGTGAAGGCAGGCTGCCTTTATTTTCATTATGTATTTTAACCTAAAAAAAAGGTACCTGCCAATATACCTGGCAAGCCTTTTCCTAACGCAGAATTTATATAGCCAGCAAAACTTAAAGCAGAAACAACCGTCTGCAATACTGCCATTGGATCCGGCAGTAAGGAAAGGCAGAATGGCAAACGGATTTACCTATTTTATTCGCCGTAACACGACGCCTGAAAAGAGGGTTGTTTTTTACATCGTGAACAAAGTGGGGTCCGTGCTTGAAAACGAAGACCAGCGCGGTCTTGCTCATTTCCTGGAGCATATGAACTTTAACGGTACTACCCATTACCCGAAAAATGAGTTGATCAGCTATCTGGAAAAATCAGGGGTTACGTTTGGGGCAGACCTTAATGCCTATACAAATTTTGATGAAACAGTGTATCAGCTACCTTTACCGTCTGACGATCCTGAACTACTGAAGAACGGATTACAGATCATGCGGGACTGGGCGCACGGTGCTTTACTGGAACCTGTAGAAATCGATAAAGAGCGCGGTGTGATATTGGAAGAAAAAAGGATGCGTTCAGGGTTCGATCAGCGTTTAATGGAAAAAAGCCTGCCCATGTACCTGAATAATTCCATTTATAGCAGGCGGGTTCCAATTGGTTCAGAAGAAGTGCTGACAACTTTCAAACCGGCTCAGATCAAAAGTTTCTATAAAAAGTGGTATCGACCGGATCTTCAGGCCCTTATTGTTGTCGGTGACATTGATGCCATCCAAATGGAAAAGTCTGTCAGGCTAATATTTTCCGATCTTAAAAATCCTGTTCACGAGCCGTCAAGACCGAAAATAAGTATACCACTGACAGGAAAAAAGCAATTTTTGAAGTACACGGATGCAGAGGCCCCCGATACCCGGATAGTGATTTCCTACAAATACAGGTCGCCGGAATTAAGGACCGCTGCCGATTACCGGGCAAAAATGGTTACAAGCCTTATTGATCAGTTGCTGGCTTTCCGATTCAACGAGTTAAATCAAAGAGCGGATCTACCCTATAGCCAGGCAAACATAACCAGTGGTAATTACCTCGATGATCTGGATGTGTTCAATTTTAACGTAACCCTTAAACCCAACCAGGCAGCGTCAGGCTTTAAAAATGCCTATACTGAACTCGAACGGATTCGCCGTTATGGCTTTACGGCGGCCGAACTTGACCGCGTAAAAAAGGCTTATTTGGCCGGGTTAAAGGCGTTAGTATTGGAAAAAAACAAAAACAACTCTTCTAATTATGTTGAAGAATATGTGAATTACTTTCTGAGACAGGATGCTGCCCCCGGCATAGACACCGAATATAGGCTTGTAACTGAATTCTTGCCCGGCATATCACTTACCGAGGTGAACAGTAAAATCGCCTCTTTTCTCTCGCTACCTGATCAGGATATTATCGTGACAGGGCCCAAAACAACCAGGGAGGAATTACCGGATGAGGCAACCTTGGGCAACTGGCGGAACGCCGTTGTAAAATCCAACCTGAGCCTTTACGCAGAAAATAAGATAAGTGAAGGCTTAATGACTGAAGAAACACTGCCGGGTAAAACAACTGGCGAGTCCGCCGTTGCTGATATCAATACGACTATTTACAAACTTAGTAATGGCGTGCGGCTAGTGTTCAAGCAAACCGACTTTAAGAACGACGGAGTACTGTTTTACTCGTATAAATCCGGGGGAACTTCACTGGCTTCAGATCAAAATTACTATTCTGCCGTTAATGCTACTGCGCTCGTAAAAGCGGGCGGTGTAGCTGGCTTGACGGCAACACAATTAGGAAAGTTCCTGACCGGTAAAAAACTATCGGTATCGCCTTATATGAATGAGCTATATGAAGGCTTTAGCGGAAGCTTTGGCGCTGAAGATATAGAAACGGCATTGCAACTCATTCGTCAGTATCATATCAAACCAAGAAAAGACACGGTCATATTTAAGAATATCATAGCCAACGCGCAAATTGCAGTGGCCAACAGGCATAACGATCCGGAGGCTGTGTTTTCTGATACCATAAATGCCGTATTGGGCAACCATAGCATCAGGAGAATGGCACCTGATGCACATACTTTATCCCACATTGACCTGGATAAAGCACTGGCTTTTTATAAAGAGCGTTTTCATAATGTCAACGGAGAAACTTTTGTTTTTGTCGGCAATTTCAAATGGGAAAACCTGCTCAAGTATTGTGAAACCTATCTTGGCAGCCTGCCTTCGGACACAGGTTCAACAAGTAATTTCAAGGATTTGCATATCGTCATCCCTTCGGGAAAGGCGACACATATCATTGTTCATGGGAAAGAGCAAAAATCGGAGGTAAAAATGATATTCAGCGGCGATTACGACTATTCACTGGTTAATAACTTACAACTCCAGGCCTTAGGAGCCATTCTGGAATTCAGGCTGCTGGAAAGGCTGCGAGAATCTGAAGGCGGCGTCTATACTCCGGATGCCGGAGCAACTTTCGCTAAATACCCGTCAGCGAGATACAGCATCGCTATCAACTTTACCTGCGCACCTCAGAATGCAGATAAACTGATCAAAGCGGCGCTGGAGGAAATCGAAAACCTAAAAACAAATGGAATATTGCCACTCGACCTGGAAAAATTTAAGGCTGAGACCCTGCGCAAGAATGAGGTCAGGGTCAAAACGGATGGCTACTGGGTAAGTTACCTGGTACGCCAGCTGAGCAACAAAGAAGATCTGAGTGAAGCTAATCAGATTAAATCTGCGGTTAGTAGCCTTGACCGCGAAACCTTACAAAAAGCCGCTAAGAAATATATGAGCGGTGAAAACCTGCAACAATTCATATTAAATCCTGAAAGCCTTTAACCCTCATCCTTCTGATTCCTATTCCAATAATTTCCACGATCTAAAAATAATTTCAAAATAAAACCATGAAAACGCTGATCATTCTTATTATATCCGTTTTGTTCCTGATGGTCAATGTTACCTATGCCCAGGAAAAAGCAGATACCAGCGGCGTGACATTTACCGACATCCAATCCGCTGCTACAGCCACCGGGACAACAGCAACAAAAGGCAGCACTGGTAAAACTGTAAATAAAACGCCGCTAAAATCTAACAGGCCCAAGGATGGCCGCCAAACTTTATGGGCCATATTTTTAGCGGGCCTGGCCGGCGGTTTCGCTGCTCTTCTCATGCCTTGTATATTCCCTATGCTGCCGCTGACAGTCAGTTACTTCACTAAAAATTCAGGAGGTAAAGGATCTGCGGTACGCAGGGCATTGCTGTATGGCTTATCCATTATGGTAATCTATGTTTTTCTCGGGCTGATCGTAACAATCATTTTCGGCGCGGACGCATTGAACAGTCTTTCGACCAACGGGATATTTAATTTTGCGTTCTTTCTGCTCATTGTGGCCTTCGCAGCGTCCTTTCTCGGTGCATTTGAAATCACCTTACCTAATTCCTGGGTAAATAAAATGGATGAAAAATCAGCATCCAGCGGTGTGATCGGGCTGTTCTTTATGGCCGCGACCCTCGCCCTCGTTTCCTTTTCCTGCACGGGGCCGATCATCGGTTACCTACTGGTACAAACCGCTACCAGCGGCGCCCTACTTGGCCCGGCTGTAGGTATGCTTGGTTTTTCACTTGCCCTGGCAATACCTTTCGCTTTATTTGCAATGTTCCCGGAATGGTTAAACTCATTACCCAAATCCGGTGGCTGGTTAAACAGCGTAAAGGTAACCCTGGGATTTCTGGAACTGGCCTTGTCACTAAAGTTCTTATCCAATGTTGATCTTGCTTACCACTGGCATTGGTTTGACCGGGAACTTTTTTTAGCCCTCTGGATCGTGATATTTGCTTTAATGGGCTTATATCTGCTGGGTAAATTAACATTTAACCATGACTCAGTTTTACAATACATTACAGTTCCAAGGCTTTTCCTGGCGATCCTTGTATTGTCTTTTACGATGTACATGGTGCCAGGCCTCTGGGGAGCACCATTAAAATCTATCAGCGCCTTTTTACCGCCCATGGCTACACAGGATTTTGATCTGTCCGGTGTTTCGCCCGGCAATACTGCTGCACCAACGTCAAGTGGCCCTCATAAATTCGGAAACCTTTTCGATAAGCCCAAAGGATTTGACCCGTTTTTTGATTATGATGAAGGCATAGCTTATGCGAAAAAAGTAAACAAGCCAGTTATGATTGATTTTACCGGCCATGCATGTGTCAACTGTCGCAAAATGGAAGCTAATATATGGCCGGATAAAGAGGTGTCACAGCGGATAAACCACGAATATGTGCTCATACAATTATACGTTGATGATAAAACCGACCTGGATCCCAAAGAGCAAACAGTCTCCAAATCCAGCCGCCAGATCATAACAATAGGTAACAAGTGGAGCGACCTGCAGATAACGCGGTTTCAGGCCAATTCCCAGCCCTTCTACGTGTTACTTGATCCCAAATCGGAGACCACCCTGGTTAATCCGCGGGGTGCGGATTTTGATGCGCCAGAATACCTTAAATTTCTTGACAGCGGGTTAAATGCTTTTAAAGCTATTACTCACTAACGTGGAGATGGTAGCAAATACAGTCGATCAAATGAACACTTACCTAAGTGTAGGAAATGCATGGCAGAATATGATCAGTTAAATTTAAAAGGCGATTCCACAGATATTTTTTAAAAGTTGCTCAATATGTAATGGTATCCGACGATCCCACAAAGAGGATTGATCTGAAAATTTTTCATTGCGTAATACAAAATGATCACGAAGCTATTGCGACAGAAGAAAAGAAGTACCGGAATATACCGTCGGTGAACACCATCAGTCAAAACGAAATACTCGCGAATTATCAGCGGATCAAAGAAGATATCAAAACTTTGTTGCAAGATATTATTGATCAATAATGCCGGGTACAATCCGGCATAACTGCGTGGATCTGTACCCGGCAAACCGGACAAAATTTCTTAAGGAAGAACCATATTAGCGGAACTAAGGTATCCAAAGCTTTACAGTGTTTTTACACCACCATCCATAACCAGTTCTGAACCGAACATATACCTTGACGCGTCGGAAGCCAGGTAAAGGAAGCCTTCAGCTATCTCATCACCTGTGCCCAGACGTTTGGCGGGGATGATAGTAGCCATGTAATCTTTGGTGCCGCTGATTTCTTCCGCTGAACTCCCGCCACGACCCCATATCGGCGTGTCGATGGCTCCCGGCGATAAAACATTGACGCGGATATTCCGCTCCATCAGATCTGTAGAAAATCCTCTTGCCAATGAGCGCACGGCGGCTTTGGTAGCCGCATAAGCGGCGTATCCGGGAAATCCCTTCTCGTTCGTCGCGCTTGATGTCAGAATAACAGATGCGCCTTCGTTCAGGTAAGGCAGCGCCAGTTTAACAGAGAAAAAGACACCTTTGAAATTTGTATCGCTGATCTGGTCGAATAATTTTTCGGTGACATCTGCTAAGGGTGCGCCGATTGCAATGCCTGCATTAACTACCAGCACATCGATTTTTCCAAACTTGTCACCTATCTGCTGATAAGCGCTTGCGATACTTACCAGGTCGGTCACATCGCTCACAATCCCTTCGGCATCGTGGCCAATGGTTTCCGCAGCACTTTTCAGGGTTTGCTCATTTCGTCCGGTGATCACCACTTTAGCCCCTTGTTCAGCGAATAAAAGCGCTGTTGACAATCCGATACCGCTATTCCCGCCGGTGATAACGGCGACTTTGTTTTCTAATTTTTTCATTGCTATCTTTTGTTTCGCAAAGTAACCATCATTAGTTTACATTTGTAACCGGAAAGGACGAGTAGTGGTAACCTGTAAGTAACCAGAATGAGAAACAACGTATTTTTATACAGCGACTGCCCGATGCATCGCTCCATGGCCATCCTGGGCACTAAGTGGAAACCGATTTTGATCTGGGCGCTAAGGGACAGAAAGGCGAGGTTTGGCCAGATTGCAGCTGCTGTCGGTTTGATATCCAGGAAAGTGCTGACAACAACCTTAAAAGAACTGGAAGAGGACGGTGTAGTTATGCGGGAAGAATTTAAGGAACTTCCTCCACGCGTGGAATATTCCCTGACAGAAAAAGGGCTTGCACTTATACCGGTAATGCTGCAACTGGTTGACTGGGACAGGAAGTATTTTGCAACGCATAGTGGCCCCAAACTAGGATCGAACCAATTATTTTAGATCAAATAAATTTGTATCTAAACTGAGATATTAAATAGATTCGATTCTGCTATCGTTTATCATCCGAAATTAAAATAAAATAGTTCATTAGTGATGTTAAACGCTTTCACAAAAAATTTCGATTTTTATTTCAAAACGATATTTTAAACCGATTAACGTCTTTCAAAATCATATTTAAAAGAACTTTAAAATCGTTTTGCGTTGTTTTAAACGGATCAGTCGGAAAAGTTGGGGGGATAAATATTTAGGCATAGATATTAGTAAGTCTGAATAAGAAAAAAGTAGTATCTCTTACACCTCTTGAAGTAGCCCTGAAAGCTTTTATTTTGGCATTAAAGGATTCTGCAGATGCATTCGTGCTTCTGTTGTCAAAGAAGTTTAGGATAGATTCATAATGTTGATGAACAGACCTTGCCACGGTTTTGAAAGCGTCAATACCAGATTCCTCGACATGATTATACCAAAGGGCGAGCCTTTTAAAGGCAATCTCCCTACTTTTGCATATCGTAAAGATATTACCAAGCCCGATAGCCAGTTTGTAAGCTTTTAATAGTTCGGGGTACTGCGGGAAAAGTAACCCGGCTCTTTCTTTTTGAGAAGCGGTCCATTTAGATTCATGCTTGAACAACAGGTAGCGGCTTCGGGCCAACAGTTGTTTTAAAGTGTCACCATTGCTGAATACCCCGGGCAGATAGGGTTGCTTGCCTTTGCGGGCCTCTTCAATCGCTTTGCTTTCTGTATCCAGTGCTTCCCAGCGATATTTTATCCTGAGTTCCTGGACAGCGTCATAGGCCAGTTTCTGTACATGAAAGCGGTCGATCACCCGACTGGCATTACTGAAACATCTGCGAATGGCTTTGATCATATTAGCAGCCATATCCATGGTTACTTCCTTTACCTTGTTCCTTTTACGTAGTGGTATACGTCCCAGCACCGCCATGATCTGGTCGGCCTGGGTACCTTTGATCATGGCCACGATAGCCTTCTTACCGCCCTTAGCTTCTTTATTGCTAACAATAGTATAGAGTTCACCATTGCTTAATGCGGTTTCATCTATACTCAACAACGGACCGATATTAGCTT
Organism: Mucilaginibacter metallidurans; assembly: GCF_003286435.2. NCBI lineage: Bacteria > Pseudomonadati > Bacteroidota > Sphingobacteriia > Sphingobacteriales > Sphingobacteriaceae > Mucilaginibacter > Mucilaginibacter metallidurans. Next base: position 6,401,860 of record NZ_CP043449.1, on the reverse strand, counting down.
CAAATAATAGCCATTCATCCGCATGTTCTTTTTGATCCCAGCTATGAAAATCGCTCAGGAAGTCTTTGTATTGCTGCTGGAGTTGCTTTCCATCCACTGTATAAAGCCGCCCGAGCAGGTGGCAACTGATCGGGTTATTATCCAAATATACCTTTTAAAAAAGTGCCGAATTCCGTTGTCATTCGTGCCCCTTTTCTAACTAAGTCCCAGTCTCTTGTGATGATCTCTCCGCTTTGTTTAACTTCCCACCTGCGTCGTTTGATACACAGCGCCACCTTATGACCCCGGATAGGGAAATCCTGGATAGCTGTTTCCGGTAAAAAACCTTTAGATTCCAATTGTGCTTTTTCATAACCCGCCGGTGGCAGGTTCTTTTCTTCGAGATAAATATTTAATTGACCGTTCTCGGATGAGCGGACATCCATAAGTTCAAAATATTCTAAAAGACCTTCCGGTAAAATTAAACGGACGAGGGTTTCGTAGGCTGCTGACAAGGGTATTCGTATTAGTTATTCAATACAAAACAAATACTTTTTTTATTCCCCCTCAATTATTCTGCTTGATCCTTTTAAACTTCATCTAAACTTTATCTAAATAAAAAAAGGCCTTACGAATTTTCGTAAAGCCTTGATTATCAGAGTGGAGAATATCGGAGTCGAACCGATGACCTCTTGCATGCCATGCAAGCGCTCTAGCCAGCTGAGCTAATCCCCCGTGGTGGGCTGCAAATATAGAATTTTGTGAATTAAAATGAAATTCTATTGTTATTTATTTTATCCGATCCTGTCCCAGCGCCTTTACCGTCGGCTTGTTTAATTTAAACTTAAAATATACATGCACCTGGCCTGCCCTAAATTGCTTCACGGGCGGGAACAAAAGCTTATAAAAAAGTAAAGCCCCTGATGGGCAGGGGCCTTTACTAACCAATTATAAACCTAAATTATGAGAAGACTATTTTATGTATTGCGTTATTTTTAACACGGTGTAAAAGTAACACTAAGTTTTGATATTCGGAAAATATATTTTGTAATTGTTTTGTAAGTTTTATCAATTACACTACCATCCGGTATCTTATTGTCAAAAATAAGAATAAAACATTATTAATTTACTAATTTTTTCAAATTATTTGATAATAATTATCACATCGTTCATTTTCAGTCAAAAATGATATGGTTTTGTTTATAAAGTTTACAAAAATTTAATTTTAAATGATTTTTAAAGTAAAATTAGAATTCAAACCCGGCTTAAAATTAAATTTCAAAGCATCTTTTGTTTTTAAAGCAAAATAATCGCTAATTTTTCTTAAAAAAACTCCAAAATACCACATTTTTTTTGCCTTAATACTGCTTTTAGCTCTTTAAAGAACGATTGTTTGCTAAAACAATTTATGTTCTAAACGCACTTGCATAATAAAAATTACTTTACAAAGGCTTTTTTTTAAAGATGCTTTAACACTTTTGCAGCAAAAACATACTGCCTTTTAAAATATGTCATCAACACATACCGCAAAACAACATCCGCATCTTACGCCATTAACTTTATGGATTATGACCATAGCAACTGGTTTGGTGGTAGCAAACATATATTATAACCAACCATTACTGGCCGATATGGCGAATACTTTTGGCGTAAGCGATAAAAAAGCGCAGCAAATATCGCTTTTTACGCAAATTGGCTACGCTACAGGTTTATTATTTATAGTGCCATTGGCGGATATGCTTAAGCGTAAGCGTCTTATTTTAATTGATTTTGTGCTCATGATCATATCGTTAATAGCCTGCGCCATGGCGCCTTCGGTAACTATACTTATGATAGCGGGTTTTTTGGTGGGCGTATCATCGATTATTCCGCAATTGCTGATCCCAATGGCGGCCCACTTAGCCAAGCCACATGAGCGGGGAAAAAAGATTGGCTTTGTAATGAGCGGCTTATTAATCGGCATTTTGCTGTCACGCACATTAAGCGGTTTTATAGGCGAGCATTTCGGCTGGCGAAGCATGTTTTATATAGCCGCCGGGTTAATGTTACTCATCTGGGTTATGATATTTTTGTTTTTGCCCGAAATTGAACCCGATTATAAAGGCAATTACGGTAAATTGATGAAATCATTGATCCATTTAGTAAAAACCCAGCCTAAATTAAGGTTGGCAGCATTCAGAGGGGCTTTATGTTTTGCCGGTTTCAGCGCATTTTGGACAACGCTGGTATTCCTGTTAAAACAGCCGCAATTCAATGAGGGCAGCGCCGCTGCGGGCATGTTTGGCCTTGTTGGCGCCTTCGGCGCAGTAGCCGTTGGCTTTATGGGCCGCCTGAGTGATAAAATGGACGCATGCAAATTATCAATTTATACCCTTTCGCTTATCCTGATCTCTTTTATTGTATTCTATTTTTCGAGCCATAGTATAATAGGACTAATCATCGGGGTTATTCTGCTTGATATGGGTGTGCAGGCTACTCATATCTCTAACCAGTCTATTATTTTTGCATTGATCCCGGAAGCCCGCAATCGTATCAATACAGTGTACATGGTGTCTTATTTTATAGGCGGGGCTTTAGGCACGCTCTTCGCCAGCCTGGTTTGGAAAAACTACGAGTGGAAAGGGGTATGTGCTATTGGAGTTGTCCTATCGGTAATAGTAATAGCGGTGCATTTGTTATACTACAGGAAATCGTCCGCTACTGCTACTGATGTTCGGTAACGCATACCTGTTTATCTGATCCGAATGGCTATCCCGGGTAGAGTTGGCCAAAAAATTAAAATTTTTCTCCTAAAAAAAATCACTGTATTACAGCCATTTACACCAAATTGTAAAATAAATCTGAATTTTTAATGACTTTTTTTGCTCTCGGATAAAAGTTTGGCATTGATTTAGATTGGTACTTATCAAACGCAGTTGTTATGAAGGCAAAAGACAAAGCGGTTAAACCTGAAGAAGAGAAAGAGTGGGAAAACCCAGTGGAACCGACAAAAACTTCAGACCCACGCGATGAGGAACAAATATTAAGGCAGTATAAAGAAGCAAAACGCCGCCACGATAACCTCACCGAAAACGGGAACGAAAAAAAGAAAGACTAAAACGAAGACATTAAAATATTAAAACATTCAAAACCTACAACATGAAAACGCAAAAACAAACATCAACCACCAAACTAATAGCAAGCTTTGATAATGCACTTAAAAACATCATCATGAGCGACTTAAAAGCTATCAAAACTAAAACGCCCTATTTAACGCCCGCAGCTTAAACTAAATATAAAAAACATCACCTACACTACATCTACCTATGAAAGCATATAAACCAACCCCCGCAATAACTAAACTACTTGCACGCTTTGATGCCGAATTATTGGAGCTGTTGAGGGAAGATCTGAAAAACTACAGGGCTAAAACCCAATTCATGAGCAACAACAAGCAGGTAGCAGCACAGCAAACGCTGTCTGCCGCTTGATCAACATATATATATCTACCTATCGAGTACTAACATCACCTATGAAAACGTGGAGCCCTGCAAAAACAGGGCTCTATTTTTTTAGTAAAGCCGGGCAAGCTTAATGCTATCTTTGTTTAATATTAAATAACAATATATTAACACTTTGGTCACCTAAAGTAAATGCCTGAAACGGTTATTTGGGTAAAGCGGAGGGCGAATGCCTATGCGGTTAAACATCATATTGCACCATCTATTTACGCGTGGTACCGTTAACCAGGTGATGAACAAATCGGTTACGGTCAATTGATCCTGAACGAGCAGGAGCTAAAGACCGATTGTCTGTGTGGTGTATTGTTATCTGTGAAATTACATACTCTACATAAATACATACATTATGGACCAGGTTAATTATCCCATAGTAACAATTGTAGTTATTGCTGTTATTATTTTGCTGGTTTGGATCATCAGGCGAAACCAGAAAGATGAAAAAAAGTTGGAACAGGATATCATCCAATCCGAACTAAAACCAGAAGAAAATAATGATAAGGAAATAGAATCCTGAGCTTGTTGTTAAAAGCAACCTGGCGAAATAGCATATCCCAGCGTCATTGCGTACAGCAATAATGGTCTTTTACTTTAAGGAAGTCGCTGAATTTACTATGATTTCCTATCTGCTTCAGTATATTTAACAATTAACCTGGCTGTTTTGGCTGATGCCCCCGGTTGCCCCATGCGCACATCAAGCTCGTCATAATTATTGAGCATGTTTTGGCGATAGGTTACATCATTGACAATCAGTTTTAACTCTTCACTTATCTTGTTAGCCGTACACTCTTCCTGGATCAACTCCTTCACTACCGCCTTATCCATGATCAGATTAACCAGCGATATAAATTTAAGTTTAACCAGCATGCGCGCTATGGCGATAGTTAATTTCCCGCCTTTATAAACCACTACCTGCGGCACATTAAACAGCGCGGTTTCAAGTGTTGCGGTGCCGGAGGCTACAATAGCTGCGTGGGCATGATTCAGCAGATCATAAGTGCAGTTAAATACAACGGGGATCTCTTCGCCGTTTAAGTAAGGCGCATAATAATCAGCCTGAAAAGCCGGTGCACCGGCAATTACAAACTGGTATTCAGGAAAGCTGGCCGATGCCCGGATCATATCGGGCAGCAGTCTGCTGATCTCCTGTTTGCGGCTGCCGGGTAACAGTGCTATAATTTTTTTTACGCCAAGTTTATTTTTTTGCAGGAAATGAGGGTCAGGATTAAATGCCGAAACCGCATCAAGCAAAGGGTTACCTACGTAATCAACATCCATTCCCCACTCTTTGTAAAATGCCACTTCAAAAGGCAATATGCAAAATAGGTGGTCAACAATGCGTTTGATTTTTAACACCCGCTTCTGGTTCCAGGCCCAAACTTTAGGCGAAATATAGTAGTTAACCGGTATGCCGTTAGCTTTGGCGTATTCTGCTATTTTGAGGTTAAAGCCGGGAAAATCTATCAGGATCAATACGTCGGGGTGGTAAGCAGAGATATCCCGCTTGCACGATCTCATGTTTTTAAGAATGGTTTGCAGGTTGGCAACCACTTCAACAAAGCCCATAAAAGCCATATCGGCATAATGTTTTACCAGTGTGCCGCCCTCGGCCTGCATCAGGTCGCCGCCAAAAAAACGGAAATCAGCATCCGGGTCAAGCGATTTGAGTGCTTTCATCAAATTAGCCCCGTGCAAATCGCCCGAAGCTTCGCCGGCTACCAGGTAATATTTCATTATAGAGATTGCAATTTAAAAATGAATATGGCCAGCATAAACAAAAGCGAGATCATAGCGATACCGTTTCCCGTTTTATCGGCTCCTTTTCCATAAAAATAACGGATGATAAACAAATTGATGGCAAAAGCGACAAAGTAGGGAATGCCCGGCTTATGCATGAAAACCAGTTGATTTTTAAGCAGAAATCCAAAAACAAACAGACTAACGCCTGGCAGTATAGCGCCGATGAGCAGGCCTAAGGATACGTCATTTTTGTTTAGCATAATTACAGGTTGAATTTCCAGTTGTTTAAGTAGGGGATAACGTGGTGTGCAGTCATATCAAACTGCACCGGCACAACCGAAGCATAACCCTGTTCCAAAGCCCACACATCGGTATCCTCGCCGCCATCATTCAATTGAAAAACACCGGTAAGCCAGTAATATGGCCTTTTATGCGGATCCATGCGTTCATCAAATTCTTCGGCCCATTTGGCAGCCGCCTGCCTGCATATTTTAATGCCTTTAATGTGTTTGGTACCAGGAAAGTTTACATTTAACAAACTGGCTTGTGGTAAACCATGGGCTAAAACCTGTAAAGCAAGTTCTTTTACAAACCTGATGCAAGGCTCAAAATCGGCTTGTAAAGTATAATCATCTAACGAAAAACCTATCGACGGGATACCCTCAATGGCTCCCTCAACCGCCGCCGACATCGTGCCCGAATACAGCACATTGATAGAGTTATTAAGGCCATGGTTAATGCCCGAAACACAAAGATCAGGCTTTTTACCTTTAAAGATCTTGTTAACAGCCAGCTTTACGCAATCAACCGGAGTGCCCGAGCAGCGGTACATTTCAATGCCCTCGTAAATGTCAACCTGGTCGAGCCGTAAAGGTTTGCCGATGGTAATGGCATGCCCCATACCCGATTGCGGGCTATCCGGGGCAACAACTACAACACGGCCAATTTCGGCCATAGCATCCATCAGGGCTTTGATGCCCGGAGCGGTAATGCCATCGTCATTTACAACAAGTATGGTGGGTTTGGTAACTTTCATTGGGCAAAGTTAACAATCCTCAACAATGTAACCCGGCCAAGCTTATTCTACTTTTAATTTAACCGAGTTTACCCAAATGGCATCCCTGTCAAAACTGGCTTTGAAATTCCGAAGCATAAAGTTTTTGTCCGCTTGTATTTTGCCTCTGAAAACCTGTTTGCCGTTTATGTTTACAACAACCGGTTGCTCCAGGTTTACCATTAGTGGGCTAATCATTATCTCTGTTTCTTTTACACCCGATGTTTCAAGGTTGAATATATTATTGAAAAATGTCCCTTTAACGGCGGCGCTTTTGTTCAGGCCCTGATACTGCCGGTACCTGGTATCAATTTCTTTTTTGATCTTATCATAATTAGGAAAAGTAAGTGACTGATGCCAGGCAGCACGATTAAGCCCGGTATCGATACCCGTTAGTTTTATCCATGCGTACGAATTATAAATTTTATCGCTATAGCATTCCCAATAGATTTTGTTTTTGAATAAGTTACGGCTCACACTATTTATAAATACGGGTGTATAAGGAAGGTCGGTGCTTAAATGCTTATCGTAATGTTGGTAGCCGATGTATTCTTTGTAAATCAGATGATCATGCCTATCTTTTAACCAATCCATAATAATGCGGGTTTGTTGGATGGGGCGCAGATCATCGAGGTCGGAATGTACCACGTATAGCGGGCTGTTTATAATGTTTCTGATATAAAAGTCGCGGGCAAAGATATTGTCGAACATTGAATTATACGCCATAAAGCCGGCGAATTGATTTGGCATGTAAAGACCCAAACCAATGGCGCCGTCCGAGCCATCTGAATGCCCTAAAGCAAACACCTTGCTGTCGTTGATGTTAACTTGCTTTTTTACCGAAATTAATATATTGGCCAGCGTTTGATAGGTAAAATTTGGCACATCGCGATCGCGAAAAGCTTTTTTATTTAATACCCAGTTGAAGAACTTTTTAGGGTCACCAATCGGCCTGATAATGATGTTGTCCTGCTTTTTAAGGATGGCAAAAATGATATCATCGTCAAATTTTTGAATGCTGTCTGCATCGGCGAAACTACTTTGGCCAACGGCACCATGAAGTAATAGTATACAAGTGGATTTACGTGTGTTATTATAAGAAACAGGCACAAACACCCTGAATGGTACTTTACCGAAAAGTGAATCAGTGTAATAAAAGAGATAGTCTTTGCCGCCTTTTATATCCGGGTAATCATGCCAGTTGCTAAGCAATTTAAAGGTTGAATCGGCGTCGATCTTATTGTTAACCCGGATCTGGCTGATCCTTTTGTCGGCGTTGGATGCGGCTTTTTCTAAAGCGTTTTCCTGTGCAGATAATGTAGATGAGAATGTAAAAAATAAAATAAATAAGATTAGATGGTTGAGGTTTAGTTTCATGTTTTGTAGTTATAAGTACTTATATGACACGCCTGCATCGGAATAGTTGCATATATAATATTTAATAATATTGGATTTATTTACATGGCGGCTATATTGGTAACAAAATGAATTTTAGTTATATTTGATTTATGCTGACGGCTGATAAGAAAAAATACACCATTGATGATTATTTGATGCTTGAGGAAGGTGCTCCTTTTCAGTTGATTAACTATGATTTAATTATGTCGCCTTCACCCCTTCCCATTCATCAACAGATCTTATATGCATTGTCTGAAATTATTGTTCTTTACAATATTCAACATGGCCGAAAAGGGCAATGGCTTTACTCTCCTATGGATGTGAAGTTTGATGAGGGTAATATAGTACAGCCCGATATTCTTTACATAGCAGAAGATAGAAAGAAAGAACTAATAAAGGATCGCATTGAAGGTGCACCCGACTTAATCGTAGAGATACTCTCACCCTCAAATGCGTATTATGATCTAAGGCAGAAAAAGGACATCTACGAAAAATACGGTGTAAAGGAATACATTATCATAGATCCTATTCAGCAAAATGCCGATTTATATATTCTAAAAGAAAGAGCTTATGTCCTCGAACAAAAAGCTCAATTAACAGAGGTTCTTAAATCAGTGCTGCTACCAGGTTTTGATATTGAAGTATCCAAACTATTCCAATAAAAAAGCTCCGTCCCCGGAGCTTCTCAAATTTTATAAACTGTTTATCCACTTCACCAGCTCATCGCGGGTTTTGCCCGTTTTTTTCTGAAGCTTGCCAAGTGTTTCATCGTCTTTACCTTCCTGCCAGGCAAGGTCATCGTCGGTAAGGTCGCCGTAGGCTTGTTTGATTTTTCCTTTCAGCTCATTCCATCCGCCTTTTATTTCTAACTTGTCCATAATGTTTTTATTTAGATGTATCAGAATAACGGACGAGGCCAAGGATGGTTTGAAAAAAAGCCAAAAGCAGAATGCCGAAAGCTGAAAGCTCTGGAATGGTTATCAAAGCTACTTAACTCAATCTCAACCCTAAGCCCGGATCGTGGTTTAGTATGTATTTTCCGTCACTAAATTCCGGCATTACATAAGGGTTATTACTTACTAAAAAGGGGCCGTCAAGGTCAACCCAATCTGCCTGCGGGGCTATGGACAATCCTGCAAGTGCCGCGCAGCTCGTTTCGGTCATACAGCCTATCATTATTTTCAAATCAAGTTCGCGTGCTTTGTCGATCATTCTTTTCGCTTCATGTAAACCGGCCGATTTCATGAGCTTAATGTTGATCCCGGTATAAATACCTTTCGCTTTTTCCACATCTTCAAAACGCTGAACGGCTTCATCACCTATAATGGGGATGGGGCTTCGTTCGGTGAGCCAGGCATTGCTGTCGGGATCAGTTTTGAGCATGGGTTGTTCTATCAATTGTACGCCTTGCCCGTGCAGCCAGTGGGTCATATCCAAACTCTGCTGCAGGTCTGTCCAACCCTGATTGGCATCTACATAAAGCGGCACATGAGTTACCGAACGGATAGTATTAATTAATTCTTTATCGCTGTCCCTGCCCAACTTAACTTTGATCACTTTAAACCCTTCTGCCTCTTTTACCTTTTTGATGATCATTTCGGGCGTATCAATGCCTATCGTAAAACTGGTAACTGGCATCAGCGCAGGGTTGCTGCCGAGTAGTTGCCAGCAGGGCTGGTTTCTCAATTTGCCGTCCAGGTCATGCAACGCAATATCAAGAGCTGCTTTAATGGCCGGATTACCAGGAGCAATGCTATCGAGGTAATTGATGATCGCTCCAAAATCAAAAGGGTAACTAAACCGGCTAATATCAACCTTGCTTAAAAATTCAGTAGCGCTTTGATGACTTTCGCCCATATAAGGCACCATTGAGGCTTCGCCGTAACCGGTTTTACCTTCATGGCTAATCTGCACCAGCATAACCGGGGTAGAGGTACGCGAAAATTTAGCTATCGTAAAAGCATGCTTCAGCTGAAGCTCGTAGGGTTGATATGTCAGTTCCATGTTAAAAACCAAAGCTAAAATTTTAGTACGAAAATCGTGCTTATCTTTGCCGCCATGCCGGCACAAATTTATTCACCGTTCACCAGTTTCAATTTCAGCAACAATAAATGTTTCCTTACCGGGCAAAACCTTAATTCGCCCGAGGAGCAGATCCAGGTATTTCCGCAATGGCTCATGAGCCGTTATGAGCTGGAAGATAAGCCTTTTAAGTTGCTCGACGAAAGCATGGCGACTTATAAAGACCTGAAACTGCCCTGCACAGCCGAAGTTAACGAACGCTGTCTTGAACCGCTCGAAAACGAAATTGCTGCTGCTTTTGATACCGGTTATGAAGCTGTAAAGGCGCTCGATGAGGATAAACTGTTTCTGTGGGCGGGCAAATTGCTGTACGGAATTATTTTTAACGAGATTCAGGCCGGCATCAAACTCCAGCACTCGCAGGGCGAAGAGTTTAATATTTCGCAATCTATCATCCACAAGTTCAATAACCTGCACATGATGCTGCAAAGCCTCAATCTGCCGGTTGAGTTTGATGGTTTTAAGCCGTACAGCCTGGTATTGTTTAAGGTTGATAATGCAGAGAACGTTTTTGGCTACCGCGATGAGATCAATACGCTTACCTTTTCATTGAGGATAAAAGATTTTGGCCTGATCCTATGCCTGCAGGATAACGGCGCCAACGCCCGTTACCATAAAGAGGCTTTGGATAAAATTGGAGATCATGTCCTGCACCCTATCCAGTTTGAAGAATTAAACGCCCGGTTCTTTTACTCGGCTTATTTGTTTAACCGCCTGCCTGAGTATGATATTTTCCATATTGGTGACACCATATCATTAGAAGCCCTGCCCCTGCGTGGTACCAGCAGCAAACCACTGTTTGACGAATGGATGAACAAAACCTACGGACAGGTACTGGAAAACTTTTGGAAAAATTGGGGGTTCCTGCTGTTAGAGATCATCAAGAACCCCGAAAAACCTATGAGCTTTTTATTTAATGCTGATGGGGATTTTATTAATGGCCAAGATTTGAAACTGCCATTGTAATCTGCTGCCAAAAATCGGGCAAAATTTCATGGTGAAATATAATGGTGATCATCAAGCCGCTCAGTGCGCCATAAAAGTGGGCATCGTGGTTAATCTGATCGCGCGAATACTTTGAGGCATAATGGCAATATACCAAATATAACACACCAAATATTACTGCCGGAATAGGTATCGGTATCGGCAATATCATCATCTGAGCCAATGGATTATATAATATTGCACTAAAAATAACCGCACTTACTGCCCCTGAAGCTCCAAGGCTGTAATAGCTGTAACGATCTTTGTGTTTGAGCACAGTTGGCATATCGCTTAAAATTAAGCTTACAGTGTACAATATGGCAAATTGAACGTGACCCAATAATGGCTCCAACCCGAACGCGAAAAAATAAAGCGACAGCATATTGAAAAACAAATGCATCCAATCGCGGTGAATGAGCCCGCTGGTAATGATGGTATGAATATCCTTTCCCCGCGAAACGGTGTAAGGATGCAGCATCATACGGCCATAAAGGTTATTGTTTGAAAAAGCTAAAAGCGAAGTAATAATTGTTATTACGAAAATAGCACAGGCCACTGGGGCCGTTTGTAAATATTCCATTTATTTAAGGTCGAGTTTGGTATTAGTTAATAGTCTGCCTACCGGGTAGCGCATAAAAGTTTTTTCAAAGTAAGGCGAATTGCGGTAAACAAAGAACAATTGCGCTCCGGCATTATTGGCCAACTGTGGGTCTTTCGCTTTGTCATCGTCCAGTTTTTGCTTAATTGACGGATCCTTTTTTAGCAGATCGGCGGCTATATCTTCAAAAACATAGTCCGAAAAATATTCTTTTTCGCCCAGCACCGAATCAAAAAAGTTCCACGCAAAAAACGAGTCGACACCCTGCGGTTCCAGCGTTTCCACGATATAACGGTTTATTGGCTGATTAGTATATACTACATAATCGCCGGTATAAAATTTAACAGGCATATCCACCGGGTTAAGCTTTACGCCGGTATGCAGATAATGGCCCTCAAATGGCCGGGCCGGTGTTTTCAGATCGGCTATATAATACATTTGCAGGTTAAGCGTGGTGTCATGTGCCAGTTGTTTCATTTGCACCCCATTCAGCTTAAACAGATCAACCACCTTACCCCATGCCTGCGGAATTACATAGGCAACAGGTTTATCGGCAGTGGCGGTAACTTTATAGGTATTGTAATATTTGATGGTTTTAGTGTAAGGCTTATCACGGTCATAATACAGCCTTGGCAATCCGCTGACCCCACTGGTTTTATAGCCTGCTTCATATCCTTTAAAAGTAATGGTATCAACCTTACTTTTATCAACCGTCCATCCTAATGCAAACGTTTTTTGATTGGCTACCTGCTCATCGGCTTTGCGTTTCAACTCTCCAATCAGGTTGGCATCCCGCTGGTTAATTTCAATAAGGTGCTGCATAAAATCATAAGTAGCATACACACGTTTATCAAAAGGCTTCAGCATATGCGTTTCGGTGATATAGCTGATGATATTATGCTGGGCGGTAAAGCCAGTAGCAAAGCGTGGGGTTTCTAAAAAACTAACGATACCCGAATCAGGAAGCCCTTCTTCGCCTGCACCGTAAGGGATCATCTCGTACCCGCTCTTTTTCATCTTGCTGTACAGATATGGGGTAAGTGTTTTGGTAGTATAGTCGGCCAGGATGGGGTTTTGCTTTTCTTTTTGAGTTTCAATAAGTGTCATCACATATTGATAGTCGGCTCCATCGCTGGTATGGTTATCTAAAAAGATTTCGGGTTTCCAGACCGTAAGGATCTGTGTAAAAGCCAAAGCGTTGCGGCTATCAGCCTTAATAAAATCACGGTTAAGGTCGAGATTGCGATAATTACCCCTAAAGCCGTAAGCCGATGGACCGTTCTGACTTACACGGCTCAGGCCGCGGTTAAGATTACCGTCGATATTATACAGCGCTATAAGGCAAATCACCACATCTTTTGGCAGGGTATTATTTTTAAGCAGATCACGTACAAGCATCATGCTTGCATCAATGCCCTCCGGTTCGCCAGGGTGAATGCCGTTGTTAATGAGCAGCACCCTTTTGTTTTGCTTTTTAATAACTGCCGGATCAAAGATCTTATCTTTTGAAAGTACAACGAGTGTAATAGGCTTGCCTACATCGGTTGTGCCGTAATTGATAAACTTCATTTGCTGCGGGTATAGCTTATTTAACTTTTGATAGTAATCAATTACCTGGGCGTAGGTGGCGGTATAATTTTTATCCTTACTTAACTCAAAGGGGGTTAGCTGGGCTTGGACAGATAAGGCAACGAAACAGGCAATAAGGGCAGCAAAAACTATCTTCATAAGTAAATACGTTGCTCAAATATAGTTTAAGTGTGGCAAAGGAAGGGGCTGTAAGGTGATTTTTACTGGTGAGGTGATTTAATTTATCGTCATGTCGAACTTGTTTCGGCACCCCATACGCTAAGTTTCAGACTTGCTTAGAGGCGATCTGTGCTGTGGGTTCCTGAAACAAGTTCAGGATGACGGGAGGACCGTTTTATAATACAGCTATCTCCGCCTGCACTTTCTTGGGCAGGCTTTTAACCACTTCATTATACGAGTGATCAATCATTTCGCAGAGTTGTTTACGGCTGAGGGAACCGTTCATTTGCACAGTGTTCCACATTTTTTTGTTCATGTGGTAGCCAGGCTGCACTTCGGGGTAGCGTTCACGGAGCTCAACAGCCCATTCAGGGTCGCATTTAACATTGAACCTGTCGCCGGTTTGTAAACCGGTTAACAGAAAGATCTTTTCGGCAATTTTAAAAACCAGGGTATCCTCACCAAAAGGGAAGCCTTCCGTTGCACCCGGTTTTTGCAAACAATAATCACGCAGTTCTTCTATATTCATCGTCTGAAGTTTCTGACCAGCTTGGTATAGGATACCGTATTGCCAAAATTATATTTAAAACCTATTGTAAACACGGCGAATTGGTCTGGTGCGTTATTTTTAAATTTTTGTGTATTATCATTATATCCATCTAATCCCTCGCCAAAAGTATAACTATGCTGATAACCGAGCGTTATGGTATAACCTACCTGGTCATAATCATCGTAAATTTTAAATTCATAACCAAAGCGCAAGGGAACCATCAAATTAACGCTTTTACTTTTTCCGGGAAACACATAGGTATCTGGACCATTAAAAAGATATAGGTTGGTGCGCTGAATATCGTTCATGCTGTTGGATATAGCGCCAATTCCGGCACCTCCGTAAAAATTTTTGATAACATTTAAAAAACCGCTGTTATCGTAGTCAATTATTTCACCTAACTGTAAATCGGCGTGAAGTACCAGGGCCTTATAATTATTTTTTGAATAGCGGCCAAACTGATCCTTATCCGGTGTACGACCACCGCCTTCAAGCGTACCAAACTGAAATTCGAGGCTCATTGGCACATAGGGACTGTAATTATAAGTCAGGTTAAGGCTCCCCCCCGGGTGCCAAACCTGGCGGTTAAGATCGTCAAAGCCACGGCCATAGCTTGCGCCAAAACCAACACCCCATTCATAATAGTTAAACCCACTTTGGGCTTTAGCCATAAACGTGGCGCAAGCCAAAACAAAAAGTAGAAAATATTTTTTCAATGTATAATTTTAATCAATATTTACAACTGGAGATGGCATTAACCACCGCCCAAATTTTCACTAATATAAAAGCTTTATATGAATTTCAGTTCATTCATTAAGTTCACAGTAGCCGAACGCTTCTTGCGTTATGTTACCGTTGATACGCAATCAGACCCCTCTTCGGTTTCATTTCCCTCAACAGAAAAGCAAAAAGATCTTGGTAGGCTGCTGGTTGATGAACTGCTGGTTATGGGTATAACCGATGCGCATTTGGATGAGTACGGTTATGTTTATGCTACAATTCCGTCAAATACTGATAAAAAGGTACCCGTAATTTGCTTTTGCTCGCATATGGATACCGCGCCCGATTGCAGCGGAAAGAATGTAAAACCTTTAGTGCATAAAAATTACCAGGGCCAGGATTTAATATTGCCGGATGATAACACCCAGGTGATCCGCATGGCCGAGCATGCCGACCTGAAGAACCAGATAGGTAACGATGTTATTACAGCCAGCGGTACCACGCTGCTCGGCGCCGATAATAAAGCCGGTGTGGCCGAAATAATGGATGCCTGCTACCAATTCATCAGCCATCCGGAAATAAAACATGGCGATATCCGGATCCTGTTTACGCCCGACGAAGAAGTTGGCCATGGTGTAGATCATGTGGATATTGCTAAATTGGGTGCCTTTGCCGCCTATACTATGGACGGCGAAAGCGCGGGTAATATGGAGAATGAAACTTTTTCGGCAGATGGGGCCAGGCTTACCGTTAATGGCGTAAGCTCCCATCCGGGATTTGCCAAAGGCAAAATGGAAAGCGCTATAAAAATTGCCGGGCAAATTATTGCCGCCCTGCCTGATGAACTTTCGCCTGAACATACCGAAGGTATGCAAGGATTTGTGCATCCGGTAGGTATAGAAGGCCATGTGGAAACCGCCGCTATCGATTTTATTATCCGGGATTTTGATGAAAGCAAACTCGCTGATCATGTTGAGGTTATCCGCCAAACTGCTACTAAAGTATTAAAGAAATTTCCCGGTTCTACGTTTGATATTACCGTGAGCCAGCAATACCGTAATATGAAAGGTGTGCTTGACCAGCACCCGCAAATTGTTGATTATGCCATGGAGGCCATTAACCGCACAGGCTTAACAGCTAAGTTATGCAATATCCGCGGCGGTACTGATGGTTCGAGGCTTTCGTTTATGGGCTTGCCTTGCCCTAACATTTTTGCCGGCGAACATGCTTTTCACGGCCGGCACGAGTGGGTATCGGTACAGGATATGCAAAAAGCGGTTGAAACTATTTTGCACCTGTGCATGATCTGGGAAGAAAGAAGTTAAGACTTACGACTTTTCTTAATAACACAAAACTAAATTTAAAGATGTATACAATACGCAAAGCCACTATAAATGATGTGGAAACCATCCGTGATATAGCCGATAAAACATGGTGGATAACCTATAGTCCCATCCTTGAACATGAACAGATTGCCTTTATGCTGAGCAGGATCTATTCGGCAGATAAGATCAGCGAACAGATTCAGGAAAATCAGCAAACTTACCTGTTACTGGAGGAAGAAGGCAATCCGGTGGCATTTGCAGCCTATTCGCCCCGCGAGGAAAACCCGGAGGTTTATAAGCTGCACAAGCTATACTGCCTGCCGCAAACCCAGGGCAAAGGCTACGGAAAAGTATTGATTAACGAGGTAGCCCAAAAAACTAAAGATGCCGGTAAGAAAACGCTGGAACTTAACGTGAACAGGTACAATAACGCCAAATCATTCTATGAAAAAATGGGGTTTGCCATAGCCTATGAAGAGGATATAGCCATCGGTAAATACTGGATGAACGATTATGTAATGAGAAAGGAATTATAAGTGATTGTTATTTGGCGGGAAGGGTTTTTAAAAGCTCTTTTGCGGGTACAGCTTTGAAACTGCCGTCTTTATCACCGATGATGAGGCTTTCATTATTAGCTGCGGCGGTTTCAACCAGCTTACGGTTCGCCCGCTTCATGCCTTCAAGCACTTTCGCCTCTAACTCATCCATGCCCATTTTTTGTGCTTTAGTTGTCATTTGCCTGATCTAAAATTACTTTCCAAATGTCGGATTCTATTATTGTTTCTTCTAACGATCCGAAACCTCTTGCTACAACCAGGGAGCCTGTATTCATATTATTTATTACAAACCATCTATCACAAAGAGGTATATACAAAGATACCAAATTTCTTATTCCCCGGTAATATCTCCGTTCTATTACATCGACAGGGATATTATGGCCTCCTTTACTCACTCGTTTAGCTACTCGTTCCATTGCCATTTCAGGAGAACTCAACCAAAAAAACAATAAAGTAACTTCATATCCTTTTTGCCGGGCTCTTTTAACCAAGAATACATAACTCCGGGTTGAAAGCGTTGTTTCAAAGGCAAAGTCAACTTCCCGGTTCAGCAACTCATCAATCCGTTGCAGCATGATCCGGCCGGCTTCGAATGCAACACTTTCCGGATTGAAGGGAGATAGTCCCGCCGCGATGTTATCTGCATTTACAAACTCATTACAGTTAAGCAATTCGGGTAAAACTGTATAGCTTGCCGTGGTTTTACCGGCACCGTTACAACCTGCTATGATATACAAATTAGGCATCCTGTGAATTTAGTTGTTCATCCTTAAAAATAGCATACATATATTTATCCATCACCTCGCCATTTTTAATAACTGACCTTCGTAGTACGGCCTCCTGAATATAGCCTGCTTTTTCGAGCACCCGTATGGATGCCGTGTTTCTATTATACACACCGGCTTCTAAACGCAATAGCGAAAAATGTTCAAAAGCATAAGTGGTTACCAGTTTTACTGCCGCGGTTGCTAAGCCCTTTCCCCAATGTTCTTCACCAAGCCAATAGCCTATTTCGGCGGTTATGCGGCTTTCGCCGGTAAAAAGTTCAACACCAATGCCGCCGCAGGCTTCACCGTTAACTACTATGGCAAAGGTGGTTAAAGGTTGCTGATTTTGGGCCAGGTTTACCCAAAACAGGGCATCCTCCATAGTATAGGGGTACGGGAACCTGTCGCGCAAAAAAGCCGATACTTTCGGGTTATCCGCATGCTTTTGAAGTGATGCTTCATCGCCGGGCTGCCATGCCCTCAATAAAAACCCGTTGCCCTGTAGTTCCATTTTGTAACAATAAAATGCTTAAAAATAGCAATCATTAGCCAAACTGTTAAATTGCATGCTTTATTGAGATATGAAAAAACTGTTAGGCTTATTGTTCCTGATCCCGGCAACTGGTGCTTTTGCCCAAAAGCTGGATTCCCTTAGCATCGAAAAAATTATGCGCGACCCTAAATGGATCGGGGTTTCACCCTCCAATATCAACTGGGCTAACGATAGTAAAAAGATCTATTTTAAATGGGATGATGATGCTTCGGGCGATACCCGGTTATATTCAGTTAGCCCCGGCGACAACAGGGTACAAAAAGTCAGCATTGCCGAACAGCGCGATCTGGTAGCCGGTAACGGCGAATGGAACAAAAAGCATAGCCAAAAGGTATTCAGTAAAAACGGCGATTTATTTTTATACGATGTAAAAGCCAACAAAACCACCCGGCTAACAAATACCGTAGCGCAGGAAGACAGCCCTGTTTTCAGCGGTGATGAAACAAAGATCATTTACAAAGAAGACAATAATCTCTTTGCCCTGAACCTGAATGGCGGCATCCTGGTACAGCTCACCAATTTTGTACGGACAGCAAGCGATAAAAAAAGTAAGGATAAACCCGGCGAGCAGGAACAATGGCTCAAAAAACAACAGCTTGAGTTGTTTGAGATCATCAAAAAGGAAGCAAAAGAAGATAAAAAAGATTCAACAGAAACAGCATTGCTTAAGCCCGACAAGCTGAAAGAGATTGCCTATGGCGATAAAAGACTGAGCGCTGTACAGATCAGTCCGGATGGCAGGTTTATCACCTATCGCCTTACCAAACGTGCCGATGGCGTTCAAAATGCTATTGTACCTAATTATGTCACCGCATCGGGTTTTACCGAGGACATACCTAACCGTTCAAAGGTCGGCCGTCCGTCGTCAACCTCAGAGACGTTTATTTACGATAAGCGCCGTGAAGCGGTTTACCCGGTTATTACATCAGAGATCCCCGGCATTAAAGACCTGCCCGACTATTTAAAAGATTATCCCGATGAATTAAAAGCCCGTCAAAAGGAAAACGCCGACAGGCAGGTAAATATCGATGGCGTTTTATGGAATCAAAGCGGCAGCAATGCCGTGGTCATTATCTCAGCACAGGATAATAAAGACTGCTGGATCATGCGTTTAGACCCGGTAAGCGGCAAACTAAGCCTGCTTGACCGTCAGCGGGATGAGGCATGGATTGGCGGGCCCGGCATTGATGACCCCGGAAATGCAGGTTTTATTGATGATAACCATTTTTATTTCCAGAGCGAGGCAAGCGGTTATTCGCATATTTATGTGGTTGACGTAACCAGCGGTGCCAAAAAACAACTTACCAGCGGCAAATGGGAAGTGCAAACTTTGCAGCTAAGCCAGAATAAAAAGACGTTTTATTTTACTGCCAATATCGATCATCCGGGCACCACTCATTTTTACAGGATCCCGGTTAGCGGCGGTACCCCGGTTAAAATTACCGGGATGAAGGGCGGCAACGAGGTAACACTTTCGCCCGATGAAAAGTGGCTGGCTATCCGCTATTCCTATTCAAATCGTCCTTGGGAGCTTTATATCCAGGCCAATAAACCCGGTGCAAAGGCGGTAAAAATAACCAACTCCGCCTCGGCCGAATACTTGTCATACTCCTGGCGGGGCCCCGAGATTATTTCCTTTAAAAACCGCTACGGTACCGATGTTTATGCTCGCCTGTATCAGCCTAAAAAGCAAGATCCTGCAAAACCAGCTGTGGTTTTTGTCCACGGTGCGGGCTACCTGCAAAATGTCACCTATTCGTGGAGTTACTATTTCCGCGAGTACATGTTCAATAACATGCTTGCCGATAATGGTTATACTGTTTTGGATATCGACTACACAGCGAGCGCAGGTTATGGCCGGGATTTTCGGACAGGGATCTATCGCCACATGGGAGGCAAAGACCTTACCGACCAGGTTGACGGCGTAAAATTGCTGGTTGAAAAATATGGCGTTAACCCGAAGCATGTCGGTTTGTACGGCGGCTCATACGGTGGCTTCATTACGCTTATGGGCATGTTTACCGAACCGGATGTTTTCGCGGCAGGCGGCGCCATACGCTCCGTTACCGACTGGGCGCATTATAACCATGAATATACTTCGAACATCCTTAATGAACCTTTTACAGATGAACAGGCTTACCGAAAAAGTTCGCCTATTTATTTTGCCAGTGGCTTAAAAGGCAACCTGCTGATGCTGCATGGCATGATAGATCAGAATGTAAACTACCAGGATATTATCCGCCTGACTCAAAAACTGATAGAGCTGCACAAAGAAAACTGGGAGCTGGCCTCGTACCCTGTAGAAGACCACGGCTTTGAACAACCCAGCAGCTGGGCCGATGAATATAAGCGCATTTATAAATTATTTGAGGGGACGTTGAAGAAGTAGGGTAATTAAGAGGAGCAGCAAAGGGGGGGACAAGCGGAAAACGCGGCAATCGCATGCTGTACCAGGCGGCTATATATCAAACCGCCCGCAAGTTAGGCCAAGTTATAAGCTAAAAATCAATCATTTATGAAAAAGGCATCCATTTTACTCGCACTGTTTCTTTTTTCCTGTTCACAGCCTATACAAAAACTATCAACATTGGTTAAAACACCTACTTTGTATCCAGCGAAAAACTATTCAAGCAAACTTTATGATGAGCCTTTTTTTAAAGAAGAACATTTCGACTATGTAATTAACAGGCAAACGAAAGACACATCAAAACGTAATTACACATCAGAAACGACGGTTATTGCAGGTAAAGTCAGGCAATATTTCAGAACTTGCGAAGTGACGCTCGATAAAAATGCTCTTGTTTTTCAATTGACGGACACTCCTTTTTCTGATGGCCGCTATGAATTGAAATTTGTTAAATCACCAGGTGTATTTGAAGCCAAATACAATCAAACATTTTCAATTACTGATAGCTCATATAAAAAACCTGTTTTTAAAGTGATAGATAAAAATGTTGTTCTTGATAAAGACACCTACGTAAAGGGCGAGCTTTTGAAGGGCAAGTTCTATTTTCAGATCGCCGCGTCGCATTTGTGGAAAAGCGAATATACCGATACAATATCCGTGTACGGATTTGTAAAAACTATTGTAAAGTAGAAAAAACAGATAGGGAATGAGCGTACATTAATTGTATATCCACATCAACACATGCTTCTTTTGTTTCTTCAACAAAGCATCCACAATTTTCATGGTATTATTTGATATAGCCGGGCAGCCCCAGCCTTCGGGTGTCCCTTTAGGGTAAACTTCAGTTTCGGCTACCTGTTCCCACGAATGAAAAACGATCTGCCTTGCTAAAGCGTTATTATTGGTTGCCTCCAATCCCGTGAGGTAATACTTTACGTGGATTCCCCAGGCGCTGTAGGCCCGCCCATCTATTTGATACTTACCAGGAGCAGTACAATGGCTGCCATCCAGGTTACTGAACGCAGGTTTGTCTTTCGACCATTCACCACTCCAGGGGTTACGGCCGCAGCCATGGCTTACCAATCCGGAAACCAGCACATCGTTTTTCCTGAAATCCCATACCATAAAACGTTTAACACCCGATGGCAGGGTCATGTCAATTAAAATACAATAGCGGGTGTTGTAACCACGTTGCCGGCAAAACGCCAGGCTTTGTTTGGCTTTTTCTTTAACACGGTTGAGGTCGATACGGGGCACGTCGGCATTAACTTTAACACAGCAAAAAGATATTAAGAAAAACAGGAATAAAGGTTTCAATTGTGGCAGATTTTGTGTTGTAAACAGAAATATCTGCTTTTTATTACAATAAATCTATCTTGTGAAATGAAAAAATATTTTCCTTTTTTACTTCTGTTATTGTTGTTATCCAGTTGTGCAGAAACATCAACCAAAACATTAGTAACCGTAAGCACCATTAACAACGGGAAAGCATTGCAGATAACCGGTTTCGATCCGGCTATCATTAATGAGATCAGTCGTGATTCATCTGCCAAAGCCTGGGAAACGCTGATGGCTGTTTACCGCATGCCCGCCGATACCAGCATGCGAAACCTCCAGCCCGCACAGCCGGGTAGTTATACCATTCATAACAATGTAGTTGTTTTTACACCCGATACGGCCTTTAGCACACAGCAAACGTATTTTTTTCGTTACTATGATTTCAGTGCAGGTAGTACGCTAACCGATTTGATAAAAAGCCGCAGCAAACCCGGAGCCTTGCACTATACAGATTTGATTTTTAAGCAATAAACCACCTATATGCTTGAAAATTTAATATTTTTGATTATATTTGCAACCGTTAATAAAAGAGGGGGCAATTAGTCCCCTCTTTTATTTTATCAATCAAAATTATTCTGTCAAAAACACCGGTGGGTAATGAATATTGAAAAAAGGGTAAAAGAACTGGTAGAAGAGAAGATAGCAGATAAACCAAACCTGTTTATAGTGGATATTAAAATGCACCCGAACGGTAAATTGGTGATCCTGCTTGATGGCGATAACGGTATCGGTATTGATGAATGTGTACAGGTAAGCAGGCACGTAGGCTTCCATCTGGAAGAGGAAAACGTGATTGAAACCGCTTATAACCTGGAGGTTTCATCGCCGGGCATTGACTATCCGCTGTCGTCGCCAAGGCAATACGCCAAAAATGTTGGCCGTAACCTGGGCATTAAAATGAAAGATGGGGCTAAACGCGAAGGCACATTAACCGGCCTTACAGAGGATGCCATCACCATTGAAGAAAAAGTAAAAGAAAAAGGGAAAAAAGCGCAGGTTATAGAAAGCGTTATCCCAATGGACCAAATAACAGAAACAAAGGTTTTAATATCATTTAAGTAAAAAATGAGCAATATTAATTTAATTGATTCTTTTCAGGAATTTAAAGATTTCAAGAACATTGACCGCCCTACCATGATGAGCGTTCTGGAAGACGTTTTCAGGAGCATGATCAGGAAAAAGTACGGTACGGACGAAAATTGCGACGTAATTGTGAACACCGATAACGGTGACTTAGAGATCTGGCGCACACGTAAAGTTATGGAAGATGGCTTTAGCGAAGATGATGACCTGGAGATAGAACTTGCCGAAGCACACCTGTATGACGCCGACCTTGAAGTTGGTGATGATTATATTGAACAGATCACTTTAGAAAGCTTTGGCCGCCGTGCTATTTTAGCCGCCCGCCAAACGCTGGTATCAAAAATCCTGGAATTAGAGAAAGACGAGATCTTCAAAAAATATAAAGACCGCGTTGGTGAAATTGTTACAGGCGAGGTTTACCAGGTTTGGAAAAAAGAAACTTTAGTTCTTGATGATGAAGGCAACGAGCTGTTACTGCCAAAAACGGAGCAGATCCCGGCCGACTACTTCAAGAAAGGCGATAGTGTTAAAGCTGTTGTATCAAAGGTAGATATGCTGAACAGCAACCCTAAGATCATCATTTCGCGTACAGCGCCTGAGTTTTTACAGCGCTTGTTTGAGCTTGAAGTGCCGGAAATTTTTGATGGCTTAATTACCATCAAGAAGATTGTACGCGAACCGGGCGAACGTGCTAAAGTTGCCGTTGAATCATATGACGACCGTATCGATCCGGTTGGTGCCTGCGTAGGTATGAAAGGTTCACGGATCCACGGTATAGTACGGGAGTTAAAAAATGAAAATATCGACGTCATTAACTTTACCAACAACGTTCAGCTATATATTCAACGTGCATTGTCGCCTGCCAAAATCACTTCTATTAAATTAGATGATGAGAAAAAAACAGCTGCTGTGTATTTAAAACCCGACCAGGTATCATTAGCTATCGGTCGTGGCGGGCACAACATTAAGCTGGCAGGAAAATTGACAGGCTACGAAATTGATGTTTACCGTGAGGCTGATGAGCATGACGAGGATGTGGACATTGAAGAATTTTCTGACGAGATTGAAGGCTGGATCATTGATGAATTTAAACGTATTGGTTTAGATACAGCAAAATCAGTACTGGCCTTAACCGTTGGAGAATTGGTAAAACGTACCGATTTAGAGGAAGAAACAGTAAAAGAAGTGCTATCAATATTGAATGCGGAGTTTGAATAAGCGGAATAAGCAAATTAAAATCGTATTTTTGCACTAAATAAGCAGAGAAAGTAATATTAAATGTCAGAAGACAAATCCATAAAATTAATTAAAGCAGTAAAAGAACTGAACATTGGCATGGGTACCCTTGTCGATTATTTAGCTACCAAAGGATACAAGGTTGACAAGCATCCTATGGCCAAGCTGGATAATGACATGTACAATGCCCTGTTAAAGGAATTTGCTGTTGACAAAAGTATTAAGGAGGAAGCTAAGCAGATCAGTATCGGAAAGATAAGGAAAGAAGAGCCTGCTGCACAGTTTCCTGAAAAGCCGGTTGAGAACCGCCGTTCGCGCGATTTTGAGAACGAAGAGATACTGATCAAGAATACAGGGCACTTTGCACAGCCGCAGGTTGAAAAACCAAAACCGGCCGAGCCTGCTCCGGCAGCGCAAGCTCCTGCACGTTCTGATGAGCGCAATGACGTATTACCTGGTGTTAAGGTGGTTGGAAAAATTGACCTTAACAACCTGAATGCTAAGCCACAGGCGGAGAAGCCTGCGGAAAAACCAGCGGAAGTAGTTGTTAAACAACCCGAGCCAGTTGCACAGGCACCTGCGCCAACACCGGCTCCGGCACCTGTCGAGCCAAAAGTTGAAGCGCCACAGCCGGTAGCCCCGGTTGTACCCGAACCACCAAAGGTTGAAACGCCAAAACCGGCAGCTCCGGTTGCCGAAGCACCTAAAGCTGAAGAGCCTAAAGCGCCTGTTGCTGAAAAAGCACCGGTTGCAACACCTCCGGCTGCTCCCGAAACTCCGGCTGCACCAGTAGCTGATGACAGCCAGGAGCCAGACGTGATCCGGGCTAAAGCCGAGCGTTTAACAGGGCCAAACATTATTGGTAAGATCCAGTTGCCGGTTAATGCGCCAAAACGCAACCCGGTAGCTTCATCATCAAATTCAAATAATAACTCGGCCGATCACAAACGCAAACGTAAGCGTAAAGATAACCAGGGCAACCCGCAGCAAGGCGCCGGTAACCATCCGCATGGCCAGCAGGGCGGTGGTGGCAATCACCCGCAACAAGGTCAACAGCCCAGCGGTGGTGGTACCATTAATCCTAACCGCCCGGATTTCAGGAACCGTACACATGGAGCACCCGGAAACAGCGGGCCAGGTCAGGGCCAGGGAGGTCATGGCAGTGGTAACCGCCCGGATTTCAGGAACAACCGCAATAATCCGCCTCAACATACAGGACCGAAGGAAGAACCTTCAGAAAAAGACATACAAGACCAGATCAAGGCTACGCTTGCGCGCTTAAGTGGCGCAGGTAAGTCGGGCAAGTTTGCACAGCGTGCTAAATTCCGTCGTCAAAAACGTGATGACGTTGCTGCAAGTGCCGAAGAACTGGCAATGGAACAGGAACTGCAATCAAAAGTATTGAAGGTTACCGAGTTCGTAACGGCAAATGAGCTGGCAAGCATGATGGATGTATCTGTAACGCAGATTATATCTACCTGTATGAGCCTGGGCATGTTTGTTTCCATTAACCAAAGGCTTGATGCCGAAACACTTTCAATTGTGGCCGATGAGTTTGGCTACCAGGTTGAATTTGTTAAACCGCAGGATGAGGAAGCCAACCTTGACCAGCCTGATGATCCGGCCGACCTGGTGACACGTGCACCAATCGTAACCATCATGGGCCACGTTGACCACGGTAAAACCTCATTGCTCGACTTTATACGTAAAACCAACGTAATAGGCGGCGAAGCGGGTGGTATAACCCAGCACATTGGTGCTTACGAAGTAACATTGCCTGATAACAAAGGAAAGATCACCTTCCTGGATACACCGGGTCACGAAGCGTTTACCGCTATGCGTGCAAGGGGTGCGCAGGTTACAGATATTGTAATTATAGTGATAGCTGCCGATGACAGCGTGATGCCGCAAACCCGCGAGGCCATAAACCATGCGCAGGCTGCAGGTGCACCAATCATCTTCGCCTTTAACAAAATTGATAAGCCGGGTGCCAATGCCGATAAGGTAAGGGAACAGTTATCGGCCATGAATATTTTGGTTGAAGAGTGGGGCGGTAAATACCAGTCGCAGGAAATTTCGGCCAAAACCGGCTTAAATGTTGACCTGCTATTGGAAAAGGTATTGCTTGAAGCCGAATTGCTCGAACTGAAAGCCAACCCTAACAAACGTGCCGTAGGTACTGTTATTGAGGCAGCTTTAGATAAAGGCCGTGGTATTGTTACCACCATCCTTGTACAGGCAGGTCGCTTAAAAGTAGGCGATCCGATATTGGCAGGCTGCTACAGCGGTCGTGTTAAAGCGTTAACCAACGAGCGTGGCCAGCGTGTGGACTCGGCAGGGCCTTCAACACCGGTACAGGTATTAGGTATGCAGGGCGCACCAACCGCGGGCGATAAGTTCAACGCGCTTGAAAGCGAAGTTGAAGCACGTGAAATTGCCAACAAACGCTTACAGTTACAACGCGAGCAGGGCTTACGTACACAAAAACACATCACCCTTGATGAAATCGGCCGTCGTTTGGCTGTTGGTAACTTCAAGGAGCTTAACATCATTGTTAAAGGTGACGTGGATGGTTCTATCGAGGCCTTGTCAGATTCGTTGCTGAAACTGTCTACCGAGCAGATCCAGGTGAACATCATCTCGAAAGCGGTAGGTCAGATCTCCGAATCAGACGTATTGCTGGCATCAGCATCCGACGCGATCATCATCGGTTTCCAGGTACGCCCTTCAGGTAGTGCCCGTAAACTGGCCGAAGCTGAACAGATTGATATCAGGTTGTACTCTATCATCTACGACGCGATCAACGAGATCAAAGCGGCAATGGAAGGTATGCTTGCACCAACCTTTGAAGAGAAGATTGTGGCTAACGTTGAGATCCGCGAAACCTTTAAGATCAGCAAAGTTGGTACTATTGCAGGTTGTATGGTATTGGATGGTAAAATTAACCGTAACAGCAAGATCCGCATCATCCGCGATGGTGTGGTGATCTACACCGGCGAACTGGCTTCACTGAAACGCTTTAAAGATGACGTGAAAGAGGTAAGCGCAGGCTACGAGTGCGGTTTGAACATCAACAACTTTAACAACATTGAAGTAGGCGATATTGTTGAAGCGTACGAAAATGTAGAAGTAAAACGCAAGCTGTAATTTATAACGGCTTTAAAATATCCAAGGGCTTATCTGAACAGATGAGCCCTTTTTTGTTGGAGGTTTTTTTCCGGGAATGGTAATTGCTCTAACAGAACTTTGACCGATAGATATTAGCACTCAGATATACAAAATTTCAGGCAGTAAATCATCGGTTCCTTATTTCAAACCTATGTGATTTTTCAAAGAGGATATTAACAAATCCTTAACAATATCTAATGTTACTGTAACGCCTTTATTTTTAAGAAATTCTTTAGCGCTGTTCCAAATGCTTTCGTTTTTGGCAGCATCAATGAAATCGTGTCCTTTGGAAGTAAGCCTACTTGGATAGACTAATTGATAACCAGTCTTCTCGGCTACAATATAATTTTCTTCGAGCAATAGATTTAAATGGTATTGTATGACATTTTCCTTAACACCAGAAACATCAATACTTGTTGGCCTATTGTAGGTGTCGAAGTCCTCAATTTTGAGTAGGATAGTTTTAATTAGATCAATGTCCCTTTTCATACTTTATACCAATTCCAGTTCACTCAACTCCTTGCCCAGTTGTTTGATTCCATTTAGTATCTTGCTTACTTGTTTTTCAGAAGGCGTGCGCTTGCCATTAACATATTCAGACAATAAGCTTTTTTGCATGCCTATGCGTTGCCCCAAAGCCGAAGCATTGATCTCTTTATAAAATTCAAAAAATGATGCCAGGTCGTACCTAAATACAATTTGATCAATTGTAGCTATTTTTTTCTTTGATTGCTCTGCGTATAAATTGTAAGCCTCTAAAGCATTATTTTTCAATTCGGTTATATTGTTACCTGTTGTAACAGCTACTATTAATTCATTTTCTTCATAGTATGCGTCAAAACCAGTATTAGTTTTGCCAACGGTGAAAGTGTGGTTCTTCATGATGCACTTAGTATTAAAATCATCTATCCTTAACGCCGGATCTGCACTTGTAATAAGGATACAAGAAACCTATAAGATATCAAGTCTGAGGCTATTTAAGCCCCGCCTGCTTTTTCAATTTTTCTGCTAACCCTTTTCCGATTTCAGCACTCCCGTGATTTGGGAAAATTAGGTTTTCTGTTTTGTCCGGATGTCTTAATATAATATGGCTCCCCGACTGCCGAACTTCATGCCACCCGGCTTTTTTAATAAGTTTAAGTAATTCTGAGCATTTCATTTCTCCTTCTCTAATTTATCATTAAAAGTAAACAAAAGTTCACTTTTTGTCAAATAAAAGTGAACTTTCGTTTACTTTTATTTGAGTGTAACGTGTTTGGTTAATCACGAAAAGGAATATATCGGTACCTAAACCGTGATTCAGTTCAGCAATAGGGTATCTCACCAAGTTACTGACAATATTTGTCAGTGTTCAATTTTTAAAAACAGGGTGTTCAACTTTTTGGACTTAAATTTTGTAACTATTTGGCTATCAGTAATGATTTGTTCATGATGGATTATTTGAGATTTTAATAAATTGTAACAACCTGATTATCAATGGAAAATTTTTGAGAAAAAGCACCAAGTGTTCACACTTTTAAAGTTGAACAGCAACAAGGCAATAGCATTGAACGGTGTATCATTGCGCTGCCAATATCCGACATTACCACATGCTCTGTCGCTGCGGCCAAAGAGCATAGCAATTCACCCCATGTAACAACTTTGTTAACACAATATATTCCCGATTTTAATTTATAATAAATAGGTTTGTTTTAACTGATCTTATAATTTATTATATATGAAATTAAAACTACTCTTTTCGTGTTTAATTACGGCTGGTATTGCAGTACCATCGTTTGCACAGGAACCTGTTGATGCGGCAATGGTTCAAAAAATAAGGGAAGAAGGCCTTAACCATTCAAAGGTAATGGAAACGGCTTTTTACCTTACAGATGTTTCGGGCCCAAGGCTTGCCAATTCTCCGGGCTTAAAGCGCGCCCAAAACTGGGCTGTTAATCAGCTTAAAACCTGGGGCATGGCCAACTCTAAATTGGAAGCCTGGGGTAAATTTGGCAAAGGCTGGGAGGTTCAAAAAAACTATGCAGCTATCACGATTCCTTACTATCACGCTATCATCGCCATACCTAAAGCATGGACACCGGGTACAAATGGCTTAATCAAAGGCGAAGTGATGATAATCAAAGCCGATTCGGCAGCAGAGCTTGAGCAATATAAAGGTAAGCTGGCCGGCAAGATCGTGATATTTGATACTAAAGCACCAACAGAACGTACCTGGAAAGTGGATGCCGCCCGTTATACCGATGAGGAACTTACCGAAATGGGCAACGCGAAAGTTGCACCAGCCGGCCCGCGCAGGAACGCTGTAGACCCCAACGCAGCCCAAATGGCTGCCTTCCGTAAATTACGTGCTTTCAGGACTGCATTAAGCCAATTTTTGGTTGATGAAAAAGCCGGTTTGGTTTTAAGTCAGGCCCGCGGTACTGATGGTACGGTATTTACGACCAACGGTGCTTCATATGCCGATACAGCCAAAGCCGTAGCACCCGAACTTGAAACCAGCAGCGAAGATTACCAGCGCATTTTGCGCCTTATAAAAGGCGGTCAGCCGGTACAACTGGAAGCTGATATTAAAACCCAATTCATTACCGACGACCTGCAGGGCTATGATGTAGTCGCTGAAATTCCCGGAACGGATAAAAAACTAAAAGACCAGGTAGTAATGCTTGGCGGCCACCTTGATTCATGGCATGCCGCTACCGGTGCTACCGATAATGCAGCGGGCAGCGCGGTAATGCTGGAGGCCATGCGTATTTTAAAAGCGATTAACTTTAAACCCAAACGCACCATTCGCATCGCCCTATGGAGTTCGGAAGAGCAGGGCTTATTTGGTTCGCGCGGATATGTGGCCAATCATTTTGGCGATCCTAAAACGATGGAGCTTAAACCCGAACAAGCAAAGCTTTCGGCCTATTACAACCTTGATAATGGAACCGGCAAGATCCGCGGAGTGTATTTGCAGGGAGATTCGGCCGCGGCACCTATCTTTAAAGCCTGGCTTGAACCTTTTAAAGATCTTGGCGCCACCACGCTTACCATTCGTAATACCGGCGGTACCGATCACCTTTCATTTGATGCCGTTGGCATTCCGGGCTTCCAGTTTATCCAGGATGCTATTGATTACGGTTCACGTACCCATCATAGTAATCAGGATACTTACGATCGCCTTATTGAAGACGACCTGAAACAAGCCGCTACCATTGTTGCTTCATTTGTTTACCATACGGCACAACGCGCCGAAATGATACCGCGCAAAGAGCTGCCAAAGCCTCAACCGGCAAGGTAAAACTTTTACGATATTTATAGAAAAGCGATGCTCCCGGGCATCGCTTTTTTTGTTTAACCTTTATGCTGGTGTCCTTTCAGTGCAGACTTAGTGTATTCAGGGTTTATAATAGAAATGGGCCAATACATATGAAAAACACCTCGTTATTGGCTTATTTTCCTTAAATAGAGCCGTCTGCAGGCAGTTAATTTCCATAAACCATTTTAATAAATTAATTTTGTATGTTTAATGAGCCTATTTATAAAACCCCAAAAACCAGGGAAATCAACAGACGAAGAACTACTTAGTGATTATCGCGCAAGCGGTAACCTAACAGTTTTGGGCAGCTTATATGAAAGATATATGCCCCTTGTTTATGGCGTTTGCCTTAAATATCTGAAAGATGAAGAACTGGCCAAAGACGCGGTAATGGGCATTTTTGAGGAGCTGGTTGATAAGGTTAAAAAGCATGAGATTAACCAGTTCAGGAGTTGGGTGTATGTACTTGGGCGCAATTATTGCTTGATGCAGTTACGGAGTGGTAAAAAGATGGAGTTGGTTAATTTAGATGAAGTTATGGAATTTACCCCCTTTTTGCATCCTGAGGATAATAACAGGGAAGAGGCTTTGAAAGCTTTGGAGCACTGCATAGCAGGGTTAACCGGCGGACAAAAACAAAGTATCCACCTGTTTTATTTAAAAGAGAAGTGTTATAAAGAAATTGCCGGGATAACAGGATATACTTTAAATGAGGTAAAGAGTTATATCCAGAACGGTAAGAGGAATTTGAAAATTTGCCTCGAACGGAACAGTGCATAGTAAAAAGGCAAATATATTGCAAATACAGAAGTATCTCAACGGAGAGCTTGATGCCCGTGCTATGCATAAACTGGAAATGGAGGCACTAAACGACCCTTTTTTGATGGATGCATTGGAAGGATATGAAAACATGGGGACAAGTCAACAGTTAAACCTTGCTGACCTTAGCTCAAGACTGCGGCAGCGTACCGGAGAGAATAAAGGCCGTGTAATGCCGTGGACCGTTTGGCCCATAGCGGCATCGGTTTTAATAGCATTATGTTTGGGAGGTCTGTATCTTAACAGATCTCCTAAACCTGAACTGCAAAGTAATAACATTGCAGGAAACAAAAATTCGACCCCGCCCATGGCAGCTGCCGCCGATACCGTAAAGACCGGCGATACGGTTAAAAAAGCGAGTGCCAATACGCCCACACAAGGCCCATCAATTGCAGTAAGCAAAAAATCAAGACGGGCCAAGCAATCGGCTAATGCACTTTATCAGCAGGAAATTTCGGCTGGTGACAATAAGACAGCTTCGAATGATGTTGCACCTCCAGTGGGCAGCAATATTTTAGCAGAACCGGCAACTCCGCCACCCGTTGCTAAAGATAAAGTTGTTTTGAAAGAAGAAGGCAATTTAAGTGAGCGGATAGTAGCAGGATACACAGCTCCAATTGCAAAAAAAGATACAGTAAGCCCGGATGTGATAGCATTAAGAGCGAATACGACAGTCGCGAAAGCAAAAGCTCCGCTGCAATTTAAATTACCCGGAAAGGTTGACGGTGTTACAACTTCACCAGCAACTGTTTTTGGCAGCAGTAAAGCGGCGGCACAATCATTATACATTGCCGGTACTATTATTTCGAGAGATGACGGCTCGCCTTTAATTGGTGCGGCAATCAGGATCAAAGGCACCAACCGGAGCACGGTAACTGACGTTAACGGAAAATTCGCACTTAGTTCGCCGGGGGATAAGGCTACGCTTGATGTGGTTTATATTGGTTATGAGCCGAGGCAGGTTAACGCCACACGCGGCGATAGTATTAAAGTAGCGCTTAAGCCCGATTCCAGGGCCCTTAGCGAGGTGGTTGTAACTAAAAAAGACGATGACAACGCCGAGGTAAGTGTTACCGCGGCACATCCGCAACTGGGCTGGGGCAGCCTGAAAAAATATTTACAAACTAATGCTGTACTGCCAGATGGTACTGCCGGCGCCGTGACCGTAACATTTACGGTATTCCCGAGCGGCATCACAGATGAGTTTAGCATTAAAAAAGGCCTGAATGAAGCAGCCGATCAAAAAGCCATAGAGCTCATCAAAAATGGCCCCTCATGGGTTGGCAGTACTAACAACAAACCCGAAGTTGTTACTGTAAAGGTTAAATTCCAAAAGCAAAAATAATATGCCCAATAAAAAAGCTGCGTTGAATAACATCGACGCAGCCTTTTTTTTTTATCTCTTTCTGTTATCTATTTATTGTCCTGCAGTTTTTTTCCTATCAGCAAAAGCGAATACTTTTTGCAATAAAGGCGTTGTACGAGCCCCAAGATTTTGACGAATATTAAGCTCTTCTTTGGCTATCTCCACAAATAACCCGTCGATGGCTTTTTGGGTCACATAATCGCTGATATCAGGATTAAGCTTTGATACAAACGGAACTTTGTTGTAGGCTTGTGCCGCGTCAGTATAGTATTTGGTAGCGTTCACTTTATTTAAACTGCCCTGGATAACAGGTTTGAATTGCAGGCTTAGCTTCGCGGTAGTGGTACGTTTAAAGTATTGTGTTGCCGCATCCTGGCTGCCCAATAAAATATTGGTAACATCCTGCAGGGTCATTTGCTTAATAGCATCAATAAAAATAGGTTTTGCCTGTTTTGCAGCATCTTCGGCTGCGCGGTTAAGCGAAAGGATTACATTATCGCAAAGGCTGTTCAGGCCAAGCCCGCGTAAGGTTCTCTCAGCCTTTTGTGCTTCGGGCGGGAAAAGGATCTTGATAGCGGCATTGCCAAAAAATCCGTTAACTGCCGATAGTTGATCAGAGCTTTTACCGGTGCCTATTTCAAGGGCCTGTTTTAAACCGTTGCCTATTTCAAGCGATGTTGGTGTTCCCTGGTTTTCAATAGTGGCGTTAGCTACCTGGTTTAGCGTATCACAGCTGGTGAATGTAATTAAAGCTATTAAGACGGGGATAATGAGTAGTCTTGTTTTCATAGTAGTAAAACTAACAAAATTACTCCCGGTTTGTTTAGGCAAAGAAATGTAATAATGCAAATACACCGGCGGCAATCAGTGCCGAAATAGGTATGGTAATGATCCAGGCCCAAACCAGGTTAATGGTTACGCCCCAGCGCACGGCCGATACTCGTTTAGTTAAACCCACACCTATAATTGAGCCGGTGATAGTATGTGTTGTTGAAACCGGGATGCCAAAACGCTCGGTAATAAAAAGGGTAATAGCACCAGCAGTTTCGGCACTTACACCTTCAAGCGGGGTAACCTTGGTTATTTTTGAGCCCATGGTTTTAACGATCTTCCAACCGCCCGACATGGTGCCCGCAGCAATAGCTGAGTAACAAGCTAAAGGGATCCACTCCGGCATTACTGAGCCTGGCTTTATCACTTTTGAAGCAATAAGGCTTACGTACAAAATCCCCATTACTTTTTGAGCATCATTACCTCCATGAGCAAAACTTAATGCCGCGGATGAAACCAGCTGCATACGTTTAAACCAGCGTTCGGCGGTAGCCGGCCTGGCAGCCTTGCACAGGTGCAGTATTAAAATGGTTACAACATAAGCTATAATTAAACCAATAAACGGGGCAAGCACGATGTAGGCAACAATTTTAAGCACATATTGCATTTCAACAGCATGCAGGGCGTTGGCACCCATATAAAGCGCGTTAGTCATACCGGCACCGGCAAAGCCCCCAATAAGGGTATGCGACGAGCTTGAAGGGATTCCGAACCACCATGTAAACAGGTTCCAGGTGATGGCTGCTACCAAACCAGCCAGGATCACATGCAGGGTAACATAGTGCTCCAATACAATTTTAGATACGGTATTAGCAACCTTATGATCTTTTATAAAAAAGTAAGCTGCAAAGTTGAATACCGCGGCCATTAACACTGCCTGAAACGGTGTTAATACTTTTGTAGATACAATGGTAGCTATAGAGTTTGCGGCATCATGAAAGCCATTGGTGTAATCAAACAACAGGGCGAGTACAACAATAACTACAAGTAGGGAAGTAACCATTTAGCTGGGGATAAGATTTACTTAAGCGTTTTTAACCAAGATTGACTCCATAACATTAGCTGCGTCTTCGCACATATCGGTAGCAGTTTCAAGGGCGGCTAATATTTCTTTGTATTTAATCAGGCGGATAGCATCCTTTTCATACAGGAACAAGTCGGCTACAGCGCGGTCAAAAACATAATCAGCCTGATTTTCAACACTATTTATCCTGATGCATGAATCGGCAATATTACGCACGTTCCTAAGGTCT
Source organism: Mucilaginibacter metallidurans (assembly GCF_003286435.2). NCBI lineage: Bacteria > Pseudomonadati > Bacteroidota > Sphingobacteriia > Sphingobacteriales > Sphingobacteriaceae > Mucilaginibacter > Mucilaginibacter metallidurans. The sequence goes on along the minus strand of NZ_CP043449.1, from coordinate 6,367,505 downwards.
TTCAGTTCTCTTACGGCTTTTTCCAAATCAACACTGGCCTGCAGTATCAGGTCAGATAGCTTACGGATGTGCTCATTCAAATCGTCTATCCTGTACAGGCTCATGCGGTTGGCCGCACCCTGTATATAGTCAGCCACATCATCAATAGCTGTTGCAAGGGCATGGATATCTTCACGGTCAAAAGGCGTAATGAAGTTTTTGCCAAGCTCCAGGTAAATCTGGTGAGTATATTCGTCGCCTTTGTTTTCAAGCTTGTCAATCTGTTTATATAAATCCTCGCGGGTTGCAGGGTTGTTTGAGTTAACTGCTTCAACCAGTATGGTAGCCATAGCTACAACATTGGCCGCGGCTTGTTCAAACAGCGGGAAGAATATTTTTTTATCCTTGGGTACAAAATACTGGAATATACTGTTTAGCGACATAGTGATTTGAAATTGGTGTAAAGGTACAGTTAGTATGTTAAATTATTGTTAACTTTTTAACACAGGTAAATTCGGGAAAGGAATGGTTTGCTTAGCCCTTGCCAAGGTAAAACCAAAGGTTGAACCAAGCCCTTCTGTACTGCGCACATTGATGGTTTGCTGATGGGCTTCAATAATATGCTTTACAATAGCAAGCCCCAGCCCGGAGCCACCAATTTGCCTTGAACGGCTGCTGTCTGTACGAAAAAAACGCTCAAATAACCTTGGCAAAAACTTTTCTTCAATACCTATACCATCGTCGGTAACTTCAACCAAAACCTGGTCGTGCAGTACAAAAAGGCTTACCGAAGTGCTGCCTTCTTCTTTACCGTACTTAAACGAATTATCTATCAGGTTCACGAGCACCTGTCTGATCTTTTCCCTGTCGGCATTCACCACAATAGGCTCATCATACTTTTGCTTAAATATAAGTTTAATGTGGTACTGCTTGCCTTTGATCTCCAATGATTCAAAAACCTCTTTGATCAGGTCGTTGATCTTGAATTTAGTATAATTGATAGGCATCTCACCCGATTCAAGTTTGGAAATTTCATCAAGGTCTTTGATCAGGTAACTTAGCCGGTCAACATTTTTCGAAGCCTTTTCCAAAAACTGGCGGGCCATTTCCTTGTCGTCAAAATCATCATCCTGCAAGGCTTCAATGTAACCCTGGATAGCAAATAGCGGGGTTTTAAACTCGTGCGAGATATTGGATAAAAAATCACGGCGAAATTTTTCCTGTTTGCGAAGTTCGTCTATCTCGGTCTTTTTCTGCTTGGCCCATTCCTTTACCTCCTGCTCTACATCGGCAATGGGATTGGCGCTTACATGTTCGCCAAGGGCATCCCTGAGGTCGCGGCCTAATTTCAGGTTATGGATCAGTTTATAAATTAGCTTGATACGGGAGTAGATGTATTTTTCGATGAGGTAGTAAAAAACGAAGTAACTTACACCAAGGGCCACCGAGAAAGTAACCATTACATCGTACCATTTATGCTGAAAATAAAAATTAACGGCCGAGAGCGTAATTGCCACGCCAAGCGAGGTTGTTAAAACCAGTACACGCAAATTCATAGCGTAAAGCTACGATTTATAGATGATTAACTCCCACCTGAAAGGCCAGCGCCATGTTAATTTAAAATTATCAATTTGTGCTTTTTTTAATAAAGCTAACAATTCGTGCCTTTTAAAACCACGCTTAACCGAAAGGGGACCATCGTTACGGGCCATGGCATTGCGGGTAAAAATGTGGGTTATAAACACTATGGCATGATATAAAAGCCAGTGACGGTGCAAGTCGGTAATGATAATTCCTTTTTGTGCCGATGTGTGCATGTTTTGAATAAGCGTTACCCAGCGTTCATCATCAAAATGATGAGTGAACAAACTGCATATAATTATATCGGCCGGTTTAATGAGGTATACCTCGTCAGTAACATCGGCCCGGGTAAAGCTGATGTTTTTATATCCGGAGGCCTGTTGCCGTGCGTAATTTACTGCCGTTGGCGCTGCATCAATACCGTTTAGTTTAAGGCGTATTTTCTTTTCTTCAGCCCATTTTGCAATAGCTATCAAGGCATCGCCCCCGCCACACCCCCAATCACTTACCGCATAATTATTACTTACCGCAAATTTTTTTAACGCGTTGATGATGCTTTTATGGCCACCGAATAGCGCGTTCATCTTCCCCAGGCCTTCAAGCACGGGGGTTATTTCGGCTGATGGGAGATCAAAATCATCCATGATCTCCAGCATATCGGTACGGTAACTTAAATCGGGCATATAATATATACGCCTGAACTATACAAATGGTTGGCCGTGAGTTTTACTTATCAGGTATTGTGCAACAGAAGGCAGGTGATTGAGCGTATTTAAAGTAAGGGCCGTCATGTTATCGTTGCCAAATAAACGCTGTAACTGCCGGCCAACCCAAAGCCTTTGCGCAAACTGTTTGTTCCAGCTTTGGGCATAATCCTGCTCAAGGTTGGCGCGCTTTTCAGGATTAAAGCTGCCCGGTTTATAGTGTGTAATAATTTTTTCGGAAAGGATTCTGGCCGAATGGATAGCCATGGTCATCCCGTTGCCGCAAAGTGGGGCTATCATCCCGGCGGTGTCTCCGCTCATCAGGATGTGATTATCAACAGGCGCCTTTTTCTCAAAGGAGATTTCGTTGATCACCTCCGGTTTATCCAGTAAAAACCTTGCGTTACGAAAGATCTCATCGAGATAAGGGTTCCTGCGGATCACGTTCTCTTCCAGAGCCTGTAAAGTGCCGTATTTGCGCAGGTCATCCCGGTGTGCCATGTAGCACATACAATACCTGTCGCCATCGGTTTTGCTTACCCCACAATAGCCGTCTTTGTAATTATTAAGCTGGATGAGATCGGTAGGGAAATCCATCTGTAAATGGAATTTTACGGCCAGGTATGGGCTGCGTTTATAAAAGAACGGTCGTTTAAGTTTTTGATCGAGATTGGAGCGTTTACCGAACGAGCCGATAGCCAACGGGGCTGTTAATGTTTCGCCGGGAGTTACAACTTCAAATTTTTCGCCAGCAAAACGAATATCCTCCACCCGTGTGCCGGTTAAAATATCAACTCCTTCGGCGAGGGCTTTTTGGTACAGAAAATTATCGAAAGTAAACCTGCTTAAACCAAAACCGCCCAGGTCAAGCTTTTGCGAAAGTTTGGTACCGGATGCTGCTGTTACTTCGAGCCGGTTGATGCGGGCAACATTCAGTTCATCAAGATTGATGCCCAAAGAAGACAAAAAAGGGATCACCTCGTTAGAGATATACTCGCCACAAACGCGGTGCATGGGGTAAGTCTTTTTTTCAATAACTGTCACTTTTAGCCCCGCGCGGTTAAGCAAGATGGCGTTGAACAATCCGGCCAGGCCTCCGCCAATCACAATTACATCGCTCATACCGGTTTAGTGCATTTCGAGTATCATCCCCTCAACGGTTAACCCCGGGCCAAAGGCGAAACTCAATATCTTTTGATCGATCAGGTTACCTGCCTTCAGCATTCTATCCAGTACAAACAAAATTGTGGCCGACGACATATTACCGTACTCCTGCAAAACCTGGTAAGCGAATGCGTTGCTTTCTTCAGGTAATTCCAGGGCATCTTCCACTGCTTCTAAAATGGTACGCCCGCCGGGGTGAACAGCATAAGCGGTAATATCATCCATCTCAGTTTTGGCCTTTTGCAAAAAGCGCTGGGTAAGTGATTTGATATGTTTCTTAATTTGTTTGGATACCTTGGAGGTGAGTTTCATTTCAAAACCTGTGTTGCCCACATACCAACCCATCTCATTACGTGCTTCAGTAACAAATTCTGAATAGAAGTTTTTGAGTAAAAGGTAATTGCCACTGCCTAAACGGTTAGCCGTATTTTCGACCAAAACGGCAGCAGCCCCATCTGAAAATAGTGAATTAGCAACCCAGTTATCCAGCGTATTCACTTTTTGAAAATGGAGCGTACAAAGCTCTACACTAACAACAAGCACTTTGGCGCCAGCATCGGCCCGGCAAATATAGTCGGCTACTTTGAGCCCGTTTATGGCGCCGTAGCAGCCCATAAAGTTGATGCAGGTACGTTCGGTATCGCGGTTTAGCTGCAGCCGGTCCACAAGTTCGATATCAATCCCAGGTGCGTGCATACCCGTACAGCTAATGGTTACCAGGTGTGTAATGCTGCCGATAATGTCATCTCCAAATTTTTGAAGGCAGTTTTTTGCGGCATTTACAGCTATGGCGATGGCTTCCTTTTCGTAAAGCTTTAACCTTTTCTGTGTGTCAGGGAATGGCTCGAGCCCTGCTGATTGTTCAAAAAAAGTGAAATCTGCCGCATCACGATAGCCAAAATCAGGAATTACCGAATAGCGGTAATCAATTCCGGAATGGTCATAAATCCCCTTTAACCTTGCTGCATTGATTGCGTCCAGCCTAAAGGCGTTAGCCATGAAATGGTAAATATCCTGCTGGGCAATACGATTGGCGGGATTTGCTATCCCGATAGCACTAATGCAACTCTCCATTAAAAATGATTAAGCGTTTTATTTGCTGATCTCCGCCTCAACCGAAACATTGGCCTCATTTGAAAGGATCAGGTTTTTGCCGCCTATGCCAAAATCTGTCCTCAAAATCATAAAGCTTCCTTTCAGTTGCGCTGTATTACCTGATTCCGTATACGTAAAAGGCACTTCAATCAACTTTGTTTTATCTCTTATAGTTACGTTAAAATTACCGATATAGTTGCTCCCGCTCTTACGTTTAAAGGAAACTGACTTTAGCGTGATCTTTGGATATTTAATTACGTCAAAATAATCTTCGCTTTTAAGATGCTTATCACGGCTTTCGTTATCGGTATTAACAGTGTTGGATAACACTGACGCTTCAATAGAGCTGCCTTCCAGGTCATTAGGCTTAAACTTAATATCGGCCTGCAAACCGCCAAAGGTGCCGCCAACATTAAAGCCAAGGTTTTTAATCTTAAAGCTGATATCTGATTTAGATACCGTTTGCGCGAAGCCCGCTGCCGTCGCGAAAATTAAAAGTACAACTATATAAATTTTCTTATTCATGTTACATTAACGTGGTTTCAAACATAATAATTTATACTGAAGGAATTTTGTACTTAAGGTTGTATGTTTATAACCGAAATCAGGCAACCTAATGTTGCCTCCGACAGTAATTTATAATGTAAAACACGCCATGAAGTTTAAACAATTTATCCCTACCCGGTCGGCATTTGCGCATTTAAGGCTTGTGTTTTCTGTTTTTTTGCTGCCGGTGTACCTGTTTGCCTTTAGCCAGGCCAGTGCAGTGAAAACGTGGGCAGCTGTGCTCGTGTTTTTCATCTGGCATTTTTTAGCATTTCCGGCCAGCAATGGCTATAACAGTTATTTTGACAAGGATGAAGACAGTATTGCCCTGTTAGCCAAACCGCCCGAAGTGGATCTCAGCCTGTATTATTTTTCCATTTTGCTGGAGGCTATTGCGTTTTTGCTTGGCTTTATCATTAGCTGGGAGTTTGCCTGTGCTGTGCTTATTTATGGCATTATGTCAAAATTATACAGTCACCCGGCTACCCGTTTAAAGAAATATCCCATCATCAGCTTTTTAACGGTGTTCATTTTCCAGGGATGCTTTATTTATTACACCACCTACACCGCCCTTACCGGCACAAGCCTGTTTGACCATTGGGATTTAGGGCTGATCATTCCGGGGGCTATCAGCTCCTGCCTCATCGGGGCATCATACCCCTTAACCCAAGTGTATCAGCATGAAGAAGACAGCAGGCGGGGCGATAAAACGCTCAGTATTGTTTTAGGCTACAAAGGCTCTTTTATTTTTTCGGGCGTATTGTTTGCCGCGGGGATAGCCCTTTCTTACTGGTACTGGCACCTAGCCGGGATGATGCTTAACTTTTATTTCTTTATAGCATGCGCCGCACCGATATTTTTCTTTTTTAATTATTGGTTTTATAAAGTAGGACAATCAACAGCTAATGCTAATTTTAAAAACGCTATGCGTATGAATTTCATTAGCTCAGGTTGTATGCTGATTTATTTCGGGGTACTGGCGGTGTTTAGTTGATAAAAAAAGTCATTTCGACGAGGAACGAGGAGAAAACTTATACGCCCTGCCTGCAGAATTGTATGTCGCAGATAGGGCGTATAAGTTTTCTCCCGTCGGTGGAAATGACATTTTTATTTCTTGATATTCTCTCTCTTACTTCTTCGCAGCCCAGGCATCCATTTTAGCCTCAAAAACCGCCATTGGCATGGCGCCATCTTTTAACACCTGGTCATGAAATTCGGCGATATTGAATTTGCCGCCTAATTGCTTTTCATATTTAGCGCGCAGTTCGCGAATTTTGAGTGCGCCTATTTTGTAGCTCAATGCCTGGCCGGGAATAGCCATATAACGTTCAATTTCGGCAGTTGCACCTTGCTCGCTGATAGCTTCATTATCCATCATATATTTAATAGCCTGCTCACGGGTCATTCCTTTGGTGTGGATGGCGACATCAACCACCAAACGGATAGCGCGGTGAATCTCATCGCCTAACGCACCCATATACTGGTAAGGATCGGTGTACAAGCCGAGCTCTTTCCCTAATGATTCGCAATACAGCGCCCAACCTTCTACATAGGCAGTTTCCCCGCCATCAAAGCGACGGAATTTTGGCAATGAAGCGTTTTCCTGGGTTAACGAAATCTGGTAATGGTGACCAGGAATTGCTTCATGCAAAAACAATGATTCCATACCCGATGTGGTGTTGAATTGGGTTGCATCCAGTATCGGCACATAAAAAATGCCGGGACGGGTACCATCTGCCGAACCCTGGTTATATTCGGCACTGGCCGATGCCGCGCGGAAGGCTTCGGTTTGCCTGATCTCGAAAGGGGTTTTAGGCACATGGTTAAACATTTTTTTCAGGTTTGGCTCCATGCGTTTGTGAATGTTTTCAAAAGCATCAAGTACATCCTTCGGGGTTTTGTAAGGAGTAAACTTAGGGTCAGTTTTCATGTATTCAAAAAACGCCTTCAAATCGCCCTTAAAGCCAACACTGCTTTTGATGCTATCCATTAAGCCACGGATCCGGGCAACTTCTTTCAAACCCAATTGGTAAATTTCTTCCGGAGTTTTATCGGTAGTGGTTTGTTGTTTAACTAAATAGGTGTATTTAGCAGTACCATCCGGCAGGGATGAAAAACCCGAGGTTGCACGTGCGTGGGGCAGGTATTGATTTTTCAGGTAATCGGCCAGTTTTTGGTAGGTTGGGTTAACTATGGTAGTTATCGCTTTTTTATAAGCCGCCGTCAGCTGTTTTTTATCAGCGTCCGAAAAATCCTTCGGCATATTCTTAACAGGTCCGTAGAACAGGCTTTTTTCTACATCTTGTGATACCAGGTCCTGCATTTCGGGAATCATTTTAACAACTAACGATTTTGGCAGCACTACGCCTGTTTTGATGCCTTTGTTAAAATTGGAGATGGCGGTATCCGCCCAGATCTGGAAAGCAGATAAACGTTTCAGCCAGTCGTTATAATCAACAACCGTTTTAAAGGGCTGCGCGCCAGAGCCCGAGCCCAGCTGCCCCATGGTAATTGGCAGGGCATAAAACTGGTTAAAAGGCATGTACTCAAAATGATACTTGAAATTATCAAGGGCCAGTTGCACCTCGTAGGTAAATATATCGTATGATAGCCTATCGTCTTCGTTCAGTTCTGCGCGGTCAAAGTTTTTCACTTTCGACAAGTAAACCGAGTTATAATCATGCGCCTTTTTCAAAAACTCAGCAGAGCCATCATTGGGTAGCAAGTCATTATAGCGCCTGTCGCCAATGTAGGTTGCATTAAGCGGGTAAAGTTTTAAGCCGTCCTGGAAATAATCTTCAAAAACTTTGGCGAGGTCTTTATTGGCCGGGATGCCGCTGGCGGTGTCTGTTGATTTAGGTTGATTACAGGCCGCTAACGAACCTGCTATAAATAGCATGAGTAGTATTTTTTTCATGAGGGTGTTGTTTAAACGATAAAGCTACGGAAAGGGAAAATATAATCAATAATGATATCTGCATTGCAGAATAAATATCGCGTCTGCTTCTACTCTGTAAATTAGCCTGTGTTCGAGATTTATCCGGCGCGACCACCAACCAGCTAAATTATGTTTTAAAGGTTCGGGCTTTCCACTTCCTTCATATGGAGTTCGTTCTATTTCTTTGATAAGAGAGTTGATCTTCTTTAAAATAGATTTATCTGTCGTTTGCCAATAAAGGTAATCTTCCCATGCAGGGTTTTGGAAAATTATCTTCACTCTTCAAGTAGCTTTCTTTCCTTGCCTAAACCTTTTTCATATTCTTGGATACCATGAAGTAATCTTTCTGCATTTTTAGGGCTTTTTAAAAGATAGAAAGTTTCCTCCATGCTTTCGTAATCAGCTTTCGATATCACAACAATATCTTCGGCATTGGCACTTGTCACTACCAAAGGCTTATGATCATTCCGCACCTTATCTAAAAAAGATTTTAGTTGCTGCCTGAAGGCAGTGTAAGTTGTGATCTCCATTCAAATTAGTTTTTATAAAGGTATAAAACCAAAACAACATGTACAAGTTTCTGTACATGTTGTTTTGGTTTACGTTAAGAGATAAACTTACGAAGTTTTGATTAATGCTTACAATCCCATTTCCTTCTTCAAAAACTTGCCTGTAAAGCTGCTCTTCACTTTGCACAAGCCTTCGGGTGTACCGGAGAACAGGATATTACCGCCGCCCGAGCCGCCCTCCGGGCCAAGGTCAATTACGTGGTCGGCCACTTTAATAACATCAAGATTATGTTCAATTACCAAAACAGTATTGCCTTTATCAACCAATTGGTTAAGTACACCTAACAATACGTTGATATCTTCAAAGTGTAACCCTGTAGTAGGTTCATCCAATATATAAAAGGTGTTTCCTGTGTCTTTTTTAGATAGCTCGGTAGCCAGTTTAACACGTTGCGCCTCACCGCCCGATAGTGTGGTTGAAGCCTGTCCTAAAGTTATATAACCCAAACCTACGTCGTTCAGGGTTCTTACCTTACGATAAATAGATGGGATGTGTTCAAAAAATGGCGTAGCGTCCTCAATGCTCATATCCAGCACATCGCTGATGGACTTGCCCCGGTAACGCACTTCCAGCGTTTCTCGGTTGTAGCGCCTGCCGCCGCATTCTTCGCATGGTACCTGAACATCGGGTAAAAAGTTCATTTCAATTACCTTCATGCCGGCACCCTGGCAGGTTTCGCAACGGCCGCCCTTTACGTTAAACGAGAAACGACCTGGTTTATATCCCCTGATCCTTGATTCCGGTAGTGCCACGAACAGATTGCGGATGTCCGAAAACACCCCGGTATAGGTAGCAGGGTTTGAGCGCGGTGTACGACCGATGGGGGTTTGATCTATCTCAATTACTTTATCAATATGTTCCAATCCCTCAATTTTTTCATAAGGTAACGGTTGTTTCTTCGCCCTGAAAAAATGATGGTTCAGAATAGGGTATAAAGTTTCAGTGATCAGGCTTGATTTACCGCTGCCCGATACACCGGTTATGCCGATCAGTTTACCTAAAGGGAAATCGACCGATACTTTCTTAAGATTGTGACCGGTAGCTTTTTTCAGGCTCAGGGTTTTGCCATTACCTTCGCGGCGTTTTTTTGGTACAGCTATTTCGCGCTCGCCATTGATATATGAAGTGGTAAGCGTATGCTTTTCCATTAGCTGCGCCGGAGTACCTTCGGCAACAACCTGGCCACCATGTACACCAGCTGCCGGGCCCATGTCAATTACGTGGTCGGCTTCCAGTATCATGTCTTTATCGTGTTCAACAACCAGTACCGTGTTTCCTAAATCACGCAGATTTTTAAGGGCATTGATCAAACGTTCGTTATCGCGCTGGTGCAAACCGATACTTGGCTCATCCAAAATGTACATCACATTCATCAACTGTGAACCGATCTGTGTAGCCAGCCTGATCCGCTGCGCTTCACCGCCCGATAGGGTCTTGGCAGTACGATCAAGCGTTAAATAGCTCAAACCCACATCCAATAAAAACACAATACGTGCGCGGATCTCTTTCAGGATCTCTTTAGCAATCACATTCTGGCGTTCATTAAGACGGTCTTCCAGGCCATCAAACCAATCCTGCAGGTGATTGATATCCATGCAGGCCAGCTCGAAAATATTTTTACCATCTACCTTAAAATGCAGCGACTCTTTTTTAAGTCTTGCGCCTTCGCAAACCGGGCAGGTACGGAGCACACGATAGTTCTCCATATCGTCCATCCCCTCGTCATTGCGGCGTTCCTGCTGCTCCTCCAGCATACGGATGATGCCTTCAAACGTGATCTGGTAGCTTTGAACATTCCACTTGTTATATTCTACAGCAACACTCAATGTTTCAGGGGCGCCGTTCAGGATCATATCCAACTGATCGCGGTTCAGCTTTTCGATAGGGGTTGAGAGCGAGAACTCATACTTTTTAGCCAGCGATTTCAACACCTGGAAAATCCATGTTTCGCGGTATTCACCAATAGGGGCTAAACCGCCATTCATGATGCTCAGTTTCGGATTAGGGATTACCGAAGCTTCATCAACCTCAAAAATATAACCCAGTCCGTTACACTTTTCGCAGGCACCATAAGGCGAGTTGAACGAAAATGTATTGGGTTGAGGCTCATCATATGAGATGCCCGAAACCGGATCCATCAGGTATTTACTATAATAGGATACATTATTATCCTTATCGGCAATACGGATAATGCCCTTGGCAATTTTTAAAGCCTGCTGAACGGATGTGTACAAACGTTTGCTGTCCTTCTCGCTTACCACCAGGCGGTCAACCACAATATCAATATCGTGGATCTTGTAACGGTCAACCTGCATTTTGGGTTCAACATCGGCAATGGCGCCATCAACCCAAACTTTTAAAAATCCTTGCTTGCGGATAGACTCAAACAACTCGCGGTAGTGGCCTTTACGTGCCTTTACCACCGGAGCCAGGATATTAACCGGCTGCCCGTCAAATTTTTCGCCGATGGTTTTGAGGATCTGGTCTTCGCTCATGCGTTCCATCTTTTCGCCGGTGGTGTACGAGTAAGCATCACCCGCACGGGCGAAGAGCAAACGCATAAAATCATAGATTTCGGTAATAGTACCTACGGTGGAACGCGGGTTTTTGCTGGTGGTTTTTTGCTCTATAGCAATAACAGGGCTCAGGCCCGACACCTTATCAACATCCGGCCGCTCCATCCCGCCCATAAACTGGCGTGAGTAGGCCGAAAATGTTTCCATATAACGGCGCTGGCCTTCAGCATAAATAGTATCAAATGCCAGTGATGACTTGCCACTGCCGCTCAAGCCGGTAATTACCACCAGTTGGTTGCGCGGAAAGGAAACATCTATATTTTTCAGGTTATGCACCCGGGCACCATAAACTTCAACTTCACTTTGCTCGCCCAGGTCAACAAGAGGTTTTGTACTCATACTTTATTAATATGGATTTATTGACATTGTTTGAAGCTAATTATTATAGTTACCAGTTTTTTACAAAACCCTGCTTTCCTAAAATTTTTGGCTTAAACCATCAACAATTTGCTACAAATATAAGCAAAAAAGGCCGATCATCCACTGTGGATGACCGGCCTCAAAGTGCTCCGTAATGTAATCTTTTAATTAATTTACAGTATGATTACCTGCTGTTAATTAATTGCCAGCAACTGTGATGCAGGCGGAATGACAAAGTAATTATCATACCCGTGCTCTTTTGGCTGCTCAATAACTGCTTTCATGGCAATAAGCTTATAAACATATGAACCGGTTTCGCGGTTCAGCTTCATGCGAAAGTAGTTATCTTCTTTTTGCTTGTTAATGGCGCGCGCTAATTTGATCGAGCCATTGTTGTAGGCAGCAGCAGCCAGTGTCCAGCTGTTAAATTCATCGTATAGTTCTTTGATATACTTGCAGGCTGCAATGGTTGACTTGCGAAGGTTTTTCCGCTCATCAACGCCATGGCCTACCTAAGTCCGTAGGTACGTGCAGTACCCGGCATAAATTGCCAAAAACCCGACGCTCCTTTAGATGATGTACCCGATTTAAGGCCTGACTCGACCAACGGTACATACTTAAAATCTTCGGGGATACCATAAAACTTCAAAATTGGTTCGATAATGGGGAACCATAGCTCGGCTTTGCGGTGCAATATATTGCTTTGCACGCTTTTATAGTCGTGCTGCCTGAGCGATTTGTTGAGTTTACGCGTAACCCTTGCGTCATTAACTGGTAATGCCTCATTGGCAAAGTTGTAAGCAACTGCCTTTGAGCTTTTGAGAAAAATAAAATCTGAGGTTCGGGCGCTTAAAGTTGCCGCTTTTGCAGCCTTTTCGATGATCGTTGTACCGAAAATATTAAGCTCTGAAATGAGAACCAGCACCAGTGTTACGGAGCACGTAAGTAAGTGTTTTTTAATCATTTCTTTTCCTATCATTTAACTATACATTTGGTAGAATGTGCTGCAAAGGTAGGTTATACAGATCACATAATCAAATACTTACCGTTTTGCTAACTTTTTTAGAGTTGGTTTTTGGTTCAAAAACGGCGTTTAAAACCGTTTAAACGGCGATTTTCCAAGCGGATATTTTTTTGATCTTTTTAGATAAAAATTGGCAAAAAAGCGTAACTTTGACCCTCACGCTGCGAAAGCGCTAAACAAAAAATTATGGTATTTAAGAGACCAGCAGGTAGTCGCGACGACAAACCCGGAAAGTCGTCATCAAGGAGTTCAAGATCCGACGACCGACCAAAAAAATCAGCATCAACCCCAAAAGGTAAAGCTACTCCAAACGGAGAGAAAAAAATACTTTCCAGACCGGAAAAAACATTCCAAAGCAACAGGTTCAGTGAGGATAAGCCCAAAAGCAATTTTAGGGGAGGTGAATCATCTGGCGATAAAAGATCAGGCGCTAAGCCAAGGCCTTACTCTGGCAGGCCTGCATCCGACAGCGACGAAAGGCCAAAAAGAAATTTTGGCAGCGATAGCACAGGCGAAAGGAAGTCATTTAGTGGCGGCCCGCGTAAACCTTACAGCGGCAGGCCAACAACCGGCGATAACGACAGGCCGAAAAGAAGTTTCGGCGGCGAATCACAAGGCGAAAAAAAACCTTACTCATCTCCGCGCACCCGTTCTTCAGCCAGCTTTGAGGGCAAGCCTAAAAGAAGCTTTGACGGGGACGCAGGGGGCGAACGTAAATTTGCACCAAGAGGAACCGAGGGGGGCTTCAAAAAACGCGAGGGCGGCTTTAAAGAGAAATCAACATTTGGCGAAAGGCCCGCACACAGGCCGCATGACAGGGAAAACCAACAGGATGCCCCTAAAACCATGCGCGGGCGTAAAAATTCTCCAGCTAAATCAGAAGACGACGGGCTGATCCGCCTGAACCGTTACATATCAAACGCGGGTATTTGTTCACGCCGTAAGGCCGATGAGCTGATTACCGCGGGTGTAGTATCTGTAAACGGCGAAGTGGTAACAGAATTAGGTACCAAAGTTGATCCGTTTAAGGATACTATTAAGTATAACGGCGAAACGCTGAAACGCGAGAAAATGGTTTATGTATTGTTAAATAAGCCAAAGGATTATATCACAACTACAGATGATCCGCAGGAGCGCCGTACCGTAATGCACCTGGTTGAAAAGGCAAGCCGCGAGCGTATTTACCCTGTTGGCCGTCTTGACCGTAACACCACCGGTTTATTATTAATGACCAACGATGGTGATTTGGCCGACAAGCTATCGCACCCGCGTAACAGCATCACTAAATTATACCAGGTTGAACTGAGCAAAAGCCTGAGCCAAGGCGATTTAAATAAACTAACCTTCGGCCTTGAGCTGGAAGATGGTGTAATTAAACCTGATTCGGTATCATACGTTACCGGTGGTTCAAAACGCGAGATCGGCATCCAGATCCACAGTGGTAAAAACCGTATTGTGCGCCGTATGTTTGAACACCTTGGTTACGAAGTGGTAAAACTGGACAGGGTGGTTTATGCAAACCTTACCAAAAAGGACCTTCCGCGTGGCCGCTGGCGTTACCTTGATGAAAAAGAGGTGATCCAGTTAAAACACCTGATGAAATAATAAAATGCCCCGTTAAACAGCGGGGCATTTTTTTTGTCTATTTTGTTATCTTGCACAGCAATAATTGTAAGGCTAAGCTAAATGTATAAAGCTTAAAGCTATATGATTGTCAGTATTTTTGCTATTTGTGAATTAATTAAATAGACCTTATATAATCGACCATGAAGAAATTTCTTTTGATCATAGCTATGCTTTCACCGGCGCTAACATTTGCACAAAATAAAAAAACAGGGCCTAAAACGTTCGACCTGGTGGTTGGTACTTATACCACCGGCAAAAGTAAAGGTATTGTGGTATACCGTTTTTATGCCGAAACCGGCAAACTGGCTTATCTCAGTGAAATTGATGGAGTAAATAATCCGTCGTATTTAACGTTAAGCGCCAATAATAAATTCATTTACGCGGTTAACGAACTGCCTAAAGGCGAGGTAAGCGCATTTTCATTTGAGCCCAAAACGGGCAAAATAACTTTTATCAACAAGCAATCAACACTGGGTGCCGATCCATGCCACATATCTGTTGATAAAGCACAAAAAAACCTGATCATAGCTAACTACTCAAGCGGCAACGTTGCGGTAATGCCTTTGAATAAAGATGGTTCGATAGCTAACGGAATTCAAACGGTACATGATGATGGCCATAGCATAAACAAGGAAAGGCAGGAATCTGCTCACGCGCATATGGCGGTCCTTACACCCGATGAAAAATATGTATTGTATAATGACCTTGGCACCGATAAAATAAATGTTTACCGCTACCGTCCTTCAAAAGAGCCCCGTATTGTGCCCGCAACACCGGCCTTTGTAAGTGTTACTGCAGGAGAAGGTCCGAGGCACCTGGAATTTTCGGCCGATAAAAAGACTGTTTACCTGGTAACTGAAATGGGATCGAACGTAATTGCGTTTGATTACAATAATGGTAAGCTGAAACAGAAACAATCCATCACCATGCTGCCAGATGGCTTTACCGGCCAAACTGCAGGTGCCGCTATCCACTTGTCGCCCGATGGCCGTTTTCTGTATGCTTCAAACCGTTTGGAAACCAATGAGATCAATATTTATGCTGTTAACCAGGAAACAGGCTTGCTTACTTTTGTAGCGCGCCAGTCCACCTATGGCAAAAACCCACGCGATTTCGCTATCGACCCAACAGGTAATTTCCTGATAGTAGCTAATCAGAACAGCGATAACATATGGGTATTCAAAATAGATCAAAACACCGGCAAACTTGCCCAAACAGGTATCAGAGTTGATATTGGCAACCCGGTGTGCTTAAAATTTGCACCAGCGGAGTAAGAAGGTGAAAGGATAAAGGTAAAAGGTGAAAGGTTTGGCCTCGCGCTGAAAATAAAAAAGGCGAAGTTTGAGATATTCCAAACTTCGCCTTTTTCATTTTATCAGCTGGAAAGGAAACCTTTAACCTTTCGCCTTTTACCTTTAACCTCAATTAAGGGTTTTTAGTAAACGAATAAACAATGTATCCGGTACTGTTGCCTACAGTAACGGGCGATTTCAGGGTCATGGTTGAGCCATCGTTGCTGGCAATATCCAAACGATATCCTTCTGATACGTTTTTGGCTTTATCCCCTTCATAAAGTTTTTTGAACTGGAATTGGGTACCGGTTGTACCACCGTTATAAACCGACCAGAAAATGGTTTGCGATGTTCCGTTGGTTAAAGTGTAGATACCATTACCGCTGTTGGTGAGCTTCCATGTGCTGCCAACAAAGGCTTCGGGTGGAGCCTGATCAAATACGCTCTGTACTGCATTTTGTACAAGGCCGTCATAACTTACATTATTGCAGGTCCAGGTACCAACAAATTTACCGCGCGATACATTAGACGTAGTTGTGCTTTTGGTTGACGAGCAGGCCGAAATGACCAAAACAAGTGAAAAGATTGCGATTGAGGTCTGAATTAACTTTTTCATGACAGTATATTTTTATGCATAAATAGCATAAATCCTGCCAAAGTATGTAATTATAAATTCACCGCTTGCTGGCGGGCGCGTTTTTCTAATTCAATTAGCCTTTTACTGATTGATTCGGCAATCTGGTCGGCTTCCCGCACTTTTTTAAGGCTATTAATAAACTTAGGGTTAGTATCCCTTTCCGATAAAATTTTACCGATTTGCTTAATAATGTTCATAGGTTATTCCTTATAGCTCTATTTTACGGGGGATATGCCAGCAAGGTTTCGTTTATGCCACGAATATCGAATAAACTTAGTTTAACGTTTTACCAAACAGAAAAAAACCCTCACAACCGGTAAACTTCCGTATGGTAAGGTGCTAAGTCTAAAATTGAGGCTGATACCTTAAAGCGGTCATTCACCGGCTTCATTTAAAAATGCGATCAAGCGTTCCATAGCTTTTGCCCGGTGACTAATGGCATTTTTTTCCTCCATGCTCATCTCGGCAAAGGTAATGTCGTATCCTTCGGGCTCAAAAATGGGGTCGTAACCAAAACCGCCGCTCCCGCTTAACTCCTGCCGGATGCTACCTTCAGCAGTGCCTTCAAAAAAATGCTCTTCGCCGTTCCATATCAATGAAATTACCGTGCGAAAGCGGGCTTTACGGTTAGTTTCGCCTTTCAAATTATCGAGTACTTTACTGATGTTTGCCGCATGATTGCCATGGGCGCCAGCATACCTGGCCGAGTATACGCCCGGCTCCCCGCTCAGGGCGTCAATTTCCAGCCCGCTGTCATCGCCAAAGCAGTTAAGCTTATATTCGGCATACACATGGTGACTTTTGATGGAAGCATTAGCTTTAAAAGTTGTACCTGTTTCCTCAATATCATCATGACAACCAATATCGGTCAGGGTTAGTAATTGGATAGCTCCATTGAGCTTGGCCGAAACCTCATCAAGCTTATGGCGGTTATTGGTAGCAAAAACTAATTGCTGCATATATCTTATTGGCGTGTTTTATTTATAATGTTTTAACCAACTCCCAAAAGGTTTTTTTGTAATCCACATTATCCATCATTTCATCAAATGAATAACTGTAAAGCACAGTGATCCCGTTTGAGGTTACCGGTTTATTAGGTTTAAGCACCTTTATGTCCTGTGGCAGGGCATCCCCGCCCAAAACAAGTACCTTGGTTGGTTTAAAAAATGTTTTTAACTGACTGAATTTGGTTTCACTGTAATTTGCCAGATTGAATATCGCCACGTCGTCGGGGTTAAGTTCTTTACGCTTCAAGATGTTTTCAAGGGCGGTTAAATGTTCGGCAACTATAAACCCGGCATTTTTATACCATGTTAGCACCAAAAAGTTCTTTAAGTTTTTACCCAAATACTTAAATTCATCAACCGGCGTTTTTATTACTACCTGAGGTTCAGGAATTAAAGATGAAACAATGGTTGCCGACACCGGTTTGGCATTTTCAGTTACAGGAGATAGTGGTACTGACGCAGGAAGTTCGGATTCAGTAATTTTATCATATAACAATTTATCTGCATTGAGCAGGTAAAGTTCATCCTCTAACAAAAACCGAAACGCGGCGGGGTTCTCAACTTTCACTTTAACAAATTTTAACCAAAAGTAGTTAAACGGTTTCAAGCTTTATAGGCATATTAGCACAATTATAGCCGGTTGATTTTGCAGAAAATATTTGTTCGGTTATAATTAATAAATTTTACCGAAATTCGTAGTTTTTAACGGGTTAACTATCCCGTTTTATTTAGTATAACAGCGTTACATGAGAAAGTTAGGAGTATTAGTACTAAGTTTTATTTTAACAATAACATTTGCAAAGGCACAGGTAGCATCAGATACAGCAGCAAAAAAACTGGTTAAAGCCGATTCGGTTATTGCCCCCACATCCGGCAAAACGCTTGATAAAATTGCAGCGGTAGTTGGTAACAGCCCGATACTGCTATCAGACATTGAACTGTCGTACGCTAACTTCCTGGTACAGGGAAACCAACCTGACCCAGCTGTTAAAGCCCGTATTTTACAAACTTTGTTAACCCAAAAACTGCTTGCCCAGCAAGCCGCAATTGATAGTATTGAAGTAAAGGAAGAAGATGTTGATGCCAACGTTGACCGCCGTATGCGCGAAATGACACAGCGCGCGGGCGGGCAGGAAAAACTGGAAGCATTTTTAGGCCGTTCGGTTATCCAGTACAAAGATGAGATCAGGCCCGACCTGAAAGAGCAGATGGTTGCTCAAAAAATGCAGCAGCACATTACCGAGAAGCTGAATGTTACCCCTCAGGATGTTAAAAAATATTACGATGGAATCCCTAAGGACAGCTTGCCTTCATTTAATAAAGAAGTTGAAGTTGGTGAGATTGTTTTTCAGCCTAAGTTAACTAAAGAAGAAAAAGACCTTTACAAAGCTAAGGCCGAAGAGTTAAGGCAGCGTGTTAAAAAGGGCGAAGACTTTGGTACACTGGCCAGGCTTTATTCGCAGGATCCGGGTTCGGCGCCTGAAGGAGGCGACCTTGGTTTTGCCGACCGCACCACTTTTGTGAAGGAATTTACCGCAAACGCCTTCAAGTTAAAAGCCGGAGAAATTTCCCCGGTGTTTGAAACGGATTTTGGCTTCCACTTTTTACAGGTGATTGAACGCCGCGGCGAACAGGTTCACGTAAGGCATATCCTCATTACACCCATTGTTACGCAGGCCAGTTTGGATAGGGCGAAAGCAAAAGCCGATAGTATTTACAACTTACTTATAAAAGATAAAAATGTAGGTGTCGATTTTTCAAGCGCCGCAGCCTATTACTCAGACAATAAAGACACTAAATACAACGGTGGTATGATGCTTAATGCCGAAGACGTACAAAGCCGTTCAACATTTATCCCTACTGATAAACTTGATCCTAAAGTGGCGCTTATTACCGATACGATGAAAATCGGCAGCATTTCAAAACCTGATCTGTTTACCGGCGCCGATGGTAAAAAGAGCTACAAAATATTGATGCTTAAATCGGCCACAAATGCCCATAAAGCTAATTTAGAGCAGGATTTCCCTAAACTTAAGGAATATGCCTATAATGATAAGGTTAACAGGACTGTATCTCAATGGTTCGAAAAACGGCGCAAGGAAACTTTCATTAAAATTGATAAAGAATATCAGGCATATGATGTGTTGAAGAAATGGGTAAATACCAATCCCTCGCCCGTAATCCCGGAGACCAAAACCAAATCATCATCTAAATAATTTTATGCAACACAGCTCTGATGTAGAAGCCGCAAACGCTTTAAAACAGGCCTACCAGCAAATACGTGCCGAAATAGGTAAAGTAATAGTAGGCCAGGATGAAGTGATAAAATTTGTGCTGATCTCTATTTTCAGTAACGGGCATTGTTTATTGGTTGGGGTGCCCGGGCTTGCAAAAACCCTGCTGGTGCAAACGGTATCGCAGGTGCTTGACCTTGACTTTAAAAGGATCCAGTTTACGCCCGACCTGATGCCTTCAGACATCATTGGCTCTGAAATATTAGGTGAAGACCGCAATTTTAAATTTATCCACGGCCCGGTTTTTTCAAACATTATCCTGGCCGATGAGATAAACCGAACACCGCCAAAAACGCAGGCAGCCCTGCTTGAGGCCATGCAGGAAAAAGCGGTTACCGCAGCCGGGGTAACACACAAGCTTGCACAGCCCTTTTTTGTATTGGCTACCCAAAACCCTATTGAGCAGGAAGGAACTTATCCACTGCCCGAAGCACAGCTGGACAGGTTTATGTTTAATGTAGCGCTCAGCTATCCTTCATTTAAAGAGGAACTGCTGGTTGTTAAGAACACCACCAGTACTACTAAAGCAGAAGTAAATAAAATATTAAACGCCCAGCAGATCATCTATTTTCAGCAACTGGTGCGCAATATCCCGGTTACAGATAATGTGATGGAGTACGCGGTGAAACTGGTATCCAAAACCCGTCCAAACAGCGAGTTTGCCACACCACAAATTAACCGTTTGCTAAGCTGGGGCGCAGGACCACGAGCATCGCAGTTTTTAGTATTAGGTGCTAAATGCCACGCGGTACTTAACGGTAAATACTCGCCAGATATTGAAGATGTACAGGCAGTGGCCAAACCTATTTTAAGCCACCGTATAGTGCGAAGCTATCATGCGGAAGCCGAAGGATTATCAGCAGCTGATATTATTGAGCAGTTGTTTTGATTGTCTGAATCAGAATTTGCAGAATTAAAGAATTTTCAGAATGTCATAAAAAAGGCCTTGCGATTAATTTGCAAGGCCTTTTTTATTCTGTTAATTTTAAAATTCTGTAAATTCTGATTCAGACAATGGTTATTCATTCTCAATAGGCGAGAAAATCTCAAGAAGGATATTCCATTTTTTTGTTTTGTCAATTTCCCAAACCCTTACATAATTGTAATTGCCTACAACATTTCCTTTGGTAATGCGGGCGTGACCATAGGTATAAGCAAGGTCATTACTCGCGGCACGGCCGCCATCGGTAGTTTCGGCAGTGATGCTGATAGCTTCGTTATTGATAAACTTCATCACCACATCGGTTCCTGTCATTGGCGGAAAGCCGGGGAAATAATAGCGGCCTTCAGGGCTTAAAAACTCCTTATAGCTGGCCATGGCTGATAATGTTAACCCATGATTAAATGTTTTATCGGTACCAATAATAACATTTTTGGCGCCGAATGGATCCTTACTTGGGCCTGAACGGTGCGCCGGGTCGGGTTCTTTAAAATCGGTAACAACTTCTTCCTCAGCTTCAGGATGCTGGATACCAAGGTCGATGAGAAGCTTTAATTTACCATCGGCGTTAGTACGCCAGATAGATACGTAATCGCCAAACACTTTATCATCATCAGTTTTGCCGTTTTGATATATATAAGGGCCCGCGGTGAAAGCCAGGTCGCCATTGGCCGAGATCCGGGCAAATTTGGGCTGCCAGCTAAGCTTGCCGGCCTGTTTATCAATCTTACTATAAAAATCAACAATCTTTACTACATCGGGCTTAAATATGATGCCATCGGGATCGGCAACTGCCAGGAAACCATCTTTTATTCCTTTACGTTCAACTAACTTATCAAAAGCTTGTTCAACACTAACTACCTTGTTTACATTAACAGCGTCCTGCGCCAGGGCAAAAGCACTATAACCAATAAATGTAGCAGCTAATATTATTTTCTTCATATTTATATTCGGGTTTTAGGGAGCAATTTAGTAATAAATTTTAAGTCGGAAACGCAATAGTCAAAATGCATTATACAGCATAGCATAATTTAACAATCGCATTATTTTTGTTTTATCCTGAAACGAAGATATGGGCAAATAATTGCAGAGCGCGGGTTTGATCATATAAAATACGCGTAAATATTTAAATTTACTTAATAATGAAGTTGAATAAAAAAACACTTAACTTCATAACCCAATTAACCTGTTTTTGTTTAAATCAATATAAATTGCTTCATGAAAAAGTATAAGCTATACTGCGTATTTGTACTTTTATTGCTGTGTGTAAAGGCAAAAGCGCAATACCTTTCTGACTACACCGGCCGTCCATATTATCTTAAAACCAATGATGGCATACAAGGCAGCGCCCTCCTTACCGATAACTGGCTGAATGGCACTGTTTATTTCGTTAACGGCAAAACAGCTAATACAATATTGAACTATAATATTTACGCGGATGAACTTTTGTTTAAAAGCCCCCGGGATTCATCGGTACAGGCCTTTGTTGACCCGGTGAAAGGTTTTTCAGTAAAAGGCATTGCGCTTGAAGAAAGTGACCAAACGGATATGAACTTTAACAGCGGCTTCCCGGCTGTGGATGATCAAACCCCAAAAACTTTTTACCAGGTAGTGGGAGACGGAAGGGTAAAACTGCTCCGTTATTACAAGAAAAAAGTACTTGAGTCAACGGGTTTTGCTTCGCAGGTAACCAGCAAAACCTTCATGACGGCCAACAGCTATTACCTTTTTGCCAATAACCAAATGACCCGGGTCCGGCCGTCGCAAAAAACCATCCTCGCAGCAATGAGCGACAAGGGCGATAAAATGCAGGAGTATATCAAAACCAACAAAGTTAATTTTAAAAGCGATGCTGCCTTAGCTAAATTATTCAGCTACTACAACTCACTTTAAAATCATGGCCTGTTATCAGGCTTTGCCCCAGGTGGTACCTTCTTTACTATCTTTTAGCTGGAAACCTATCTGTGATAAACCATCACGGATCTTATCCGACGTGGCATAATCCTTATTGGCTTTAGCACTGCTGCGCAGATCGACAATAAAGTTTAACACCTTTGGCAGATCGTCATTAGCCGCCTGCTCATTTTGTAAACCCAACACATCAACCACAAATAAATTCATAAGCGCGGTTAACTGTTCAAGGTTAGCGGCATCAATTTTCAATTTACCATCATATACCGAATTGATAATGCGCGATGCTTCAAAAAGCTCGGCTATTAAAACCGGGCTGTTAAAATCATCGTTCATAGCCGCATAGCAACGCTCCATTAATGGTGCTATTTCAACTTCGGTAGTGGCAGAGGCTTTTAATCCATCGGTAAGCAGGGTGAAGGCGTTCATAAGGCGTTTAAACCCTTTTTCGGATGCCTCCATTGCTTCGTTGCCAAAATCAAGTGTACTACGGTAATGGGCCTGCAGCATGAAGAACCTTACCGTCATGGGGCTGTAGCCTTTATTTAGTATCGAATTTTCGCCGCTAAACAGTTCATGCGGCAGAAAGCTGTTACCTAATGATTTCGACATTTTTTGGCCGTTTACCGTAAGCATATTGGTATGCACCCAGTAATTAGCCGGGTTGGTACCGCAGCAAGCTACGTTTTGGGCAATTTCATTGGTATGGTGCGTTGGCACAAGATCAATCCCGCCGCCATGAATGTCAAAGTGGCTTCCCAGGTATTTCTGGCTCATGGCCGAGCATTCCAGGTGCCAGCCCGGAAAGCCCACACCCCATGGCGAAGGCCATTTCATCAGGTGTTCGGGTTTGGCTTTTATCCACAGGGCAAAATCAAGCTTACCATGTTTTTCCTGCTGACCGCCAAGTGTGCGGGTATTATTTAAAAGATCTTCGAGATTACGGCCGCTTAATATGCCATAATCCTGGCTTTTGTTATATTTTTCAACATCAAAATAAATGGTACCATCTACCTCGTAAGCATAGCCCCTGGCAAGTATTTCTTTCACCATTTCTATCTGCTCAATGATATGGCCGGTAGCTGTAG
The DNA here is from genome assembly GCF_003286435.2 of Mucilaginibacter metallidurans. Lineage (NCBI taxonomy): Bacteria > Pseudomonadati > Bacteroidota > Sphingobacteriia > Sphingobacteriales > Sphingobacteriaceae > Mucilaginibacter > Mucilaginibacter metallidurans. Next base: position 6,344,173 of record NZ_CP043449.1, on the reverse strand, counting down.
GTTCAATACTTGGGGGCAGGTTGTTTAGGATCCTCATCACATCCCTGAAGCCAACGGTATATTTTTGTACTATCTCCATTGGCTCAAGCTGTGCAAGCTTGGCCTTTTTTGCAATTTTGTCCTCACCCTCGTCGCCGGCATCACCTTCAAGATGGCCCGCATCGGTCACATTACGCACGTAGCGCACCTTGTAGCCAATAGCTGTAAGGTACCTGAACATGAGGTCGAAAGATATATAAGTACGGCAGTTGCCTAAGTGAACATCGCTATAAACAGTAGGCCCGCAAACATACATGCCAACATGCGGCGTGTTAATGGGCTTAAATAACTCTTTTTTACGGGTTAAAGTGTTGTAAACAAACAAATTTTGTTGCATGAGCGCAAACTTACGATTTTTTCAATTTTAAGTTACTGCCTGCCGGCTTTCAGGTTTATTTTTACAAACGAAGAGCAATGACCTATGTTAATTCAGTACGAGATCGCTGCGTAAAGGATAATGGTCTGAAAGTTTTTTTTCAATCACTTTGTAGTTGAAAACCGAAAACTCCTGACTGCTCATAATGTAGTCTATCTGGTAATTGGGGAAATCGCCGTTATATGTGCGCCCTAAGCCTGATCCCTTTTCGCGGAATGAATTGTTTAAGCCTTTGGCCATTTGGTTAACCGCGAATGATGATGGGGTATCATTAAAATCACCGGCTATAATATAAGGATATGGACATTGGGCAGCATGCGCCTTTACTTTAAAAACCTGCTCGGCCCTTTTCATAAAAGCTATTTTAAGCTTGCTCCCCAGGCGCTTGGTTGATTTAATGTCGGTTTTTCCTTTTTTTGATACGCTGTCGATGTATTTGTAATCATCGGGGTCAAAATTGATGGATTGCAGGTGGATATTATAATACCTGAAAATTTTATCTCCCTTTTTTATATCAGCATATAAACACTGGTTACCAGATGTTCTGTCGGCCGCAAGGCGGATCATCCCTCTTGATAGAATAGGGAATTTCGAAAAGATAGCCATGCCAATGGCTTCACGGCTGTTAAAACTAAAGGGTTCAAAGTAAAAGTTATTGCTGCCTAATATTTTGTTGATCGAATCGCGTGTTTCATACTGCCCTTTATTGCGGGTATAAAACTCCTGGAACCCTATCACATCTGGCTGCTCGCTATTGATGATCTCCAGGATCTCATGCTTGGTTGATATATCGTTATTGAAGCCAAAATGTTTAAAGTTATGCACGTTGTAGGTCATGACATGTACAACGTTGAGCCCGGGGGGCAGCGAAAAACTTGATTTAAATCTGAACCCGATATTGTTATTAAGTACTCCCCAGCCAATTAAAATACTGACCAGCGAAAATAAAAACTGCCAGCGCTTGCGCAGCAGCCAATACAGCATCATGATCATATTAACCAACAGTATAGGAGGATAGGCAAGGCCGAAGAAAGCGAATAACCAATACTTGCGCGGATCAACCGAGGGGGCTAAATATCCTATTAGTAAAGCAAAACAGAAAAACAGGTTTATCCATAACAACACCCTGCTAAAAATACTTTGCTTTTTTTTTATCATTTATTCCTGTTTGCTTGCACGCGATAAAATTTCCCGCTCCTGTTTGCTTAAGCTATTGTAACCCGATTGCGATATTTTGTCTAAAATGCGGTCAACTTCTTCCTGACGCGGGTAGTCGGATGCGTTTTTGCCCATATTGTTTGAAACCACTTTTAACCTGGGTTTTCGTTTAAACAGCCCGGCTATTCCGCCCACCCAATCATGGCCTTTTTGTAATTGCTTAATATACACAAATCCCATTAAAGCACCACCAAGGTGGGCTATTTCGCCGCCGGCGTTTGCACCAACTATACCCAAAAAATCAATAACTAGAATTACAAATACCAGCCATTTTAATTTTACCGGCCCAAATAAAATTAATGATATGGTGTAGTTGGGCAACAGGGTGGCCGTTGCCACAACAATGGCCATTACACTGGCCGATGCACCAACTATAGTACTGTTCTGTGCAGCGTTAGCACTGGTAAATGCAGGCAGCAGGTTTAAGGCCAGCAGGTATAACAAAGCACCGGCCAGGCCGCCCATTAAGTATAAACCTATAGTACGTTTATTACCAAGGTACTCTTCAAATATCTGCCCCATCCAATATAGCCAAAGCATATTGAACAGGATATGAAGTATACCCGCATGCATAAACATATAGGTTAAGGGCGTCCAAAAACGCTTCAGCAAATCGGGCAGGTACGCCGGCATATTCAGATACTTATTGGCGTAAAATAAAATGGAGCTGTTATCAAAATGAGTCAGCAATTGTTCAACTACTGCCGGTATCCTGATAGCTAAAAAAACAATCACATTAATGCCTATAAGCAGGTTCAGCCTATTGCCGGAGCGCAGCATTTTGTAGTGGATATTTTGCCAAAGGGTGCTCATAATAAAGCTGTATTACAAAGATAACTACTGTTATTAATAAAAATTGTTTGGTCGTTGTAATCGCCAAATTTTAACCAGTAAAAACCCGATAAGCGCACCGCCAAGGTGTGCAAAATGCGCCACCGAATCTCCGGAAAATTGCTTTACCCCTAAAAATAATTCTATCACTACATATACAGGAATGATATATTTTGCCTTGATAGGCACAGGTATAAACAATATCATCAGTTCAAGATTTGGGAACAGCATGCCAAAAGCAATCAGCAAACCAAATATTGCTCCCGATGCCCCTACAATTGGTGTCGCATAAATATCAATAAGTTTTTCAGCATTTTCGCCATATTCTGCATAAGATGACTGAAGTGAGGGATGGGCAATGGTAAAGCTGCCGGTTATGCCATGCACCTCTATAGCCTGCACCGCAATTTGAAACAGAATTGCCCCTATTCCGCATAAAAAATAGAGGTTAAAGAACTTTTTTGAGCCGATAGCATATTCCACAATAGGGCCAAAAGAAAACAAGGCAAACATGTTGAAGAAAATATGGCCCCACCCCCCATGCAGGAACATGTAAGTAATGATTTGCCATAGCTTGAAATAAGGCGAATTAAAATAAAAGCCGCCTAACAATGGCACTATTTTGGCCTCATAAAATTGGCCGAACAGTACAAATGGCAAAAAGCATATTACATTTATAATCAGCAGGTTTTTAACAACAGGTGTAAGGTTAGCAAAAGGCGATTGATTGTATCCGTTCATATATAATTTAGCCTGGGGCTATTTTTCAAATCGTTCCATTAATTCGTTCATCGTAAAGGTACTGATTACGGGCTTACCATTCAATGCCTGATTAGGTGACTCACAGGCAAAAAGCTGGTCGATAAGCTGGTTCATTTCCTCCAGGGATAGCTTGGTTCCTGATTTAATAGCGCCGTTACGGGCTAGTGACCTGGCCAGGTTATCCCGTTTATCTAATTTAAGGATGGCCATATTGTTTTTAAAACCTTCCAGTAAATGTTCTAAAAGCTCATGCTCACCAACGTTGTTCAGTTCGGCCGGGATACCCTCTACTACCACGGTATTTTTTCCAAATTCGCGGATATCAAAACCCAGCGACCGGATATCAGGCAAAAGCTCTTTCAATAACTCAAAATCGGCACCGTTTAGTGTTACCGACTGCGGAAATAAGCTTTGCTGGCTCACCCCCGAATGATTTTGCAGCTGTTGTAAAAAGCGTTCGTACAAAATACGCTCATGCGCGGCCTGCTGGTTAATGAGCATAAAGCCCGATTTTATTTGCGACAGGATAAACCGGTTATGGATCTGGAACAGTTGCCGCTCGCTTGGTTTACTTACATCCTGCTCATCAACCGCTATGGTTTTTTCCTCGTGGATCTCGTGCTGAAAAAGGGTTTCCTTTTTACTGATCTCATACAAAGTATCCCAGTTTTGTGGAATGGGGTCTTTTTTATAACCCCCGCTCTCCCTTAAAAATGGGTGCTCCTGCCTGGGTTTTTCTGCTTTATCTGCAAAGGGATTAAAGTTTGGATTGAAAGAAATAGTAGGGGCGATGATCTCCTCAAATGGTTTGGGGGTTATCAGGTGCTCGATACTGTTTTCCTGGTCAAAATCCAGGCTGGGCGTAATATTATATCTGCCCAATGACCGCTTCACTGCCGACCGGATTATGGCATAAATAGCCTTTTCATCCTGGTATTTGATCTCAGTTTTGGTAGGGTGTACGTTGATATCAATTTTTGAAGGGTCGATATCGATGAACAAAACATAAAACGGAAAACAATCATCGGGCAATAGTTCTTCAAACGCTGTAGTTACAGCATGATTAAGGTAGGAATCGCGGATGAAGCGGTTGTTTACAAAAAAGAACTGTTCGCCACGGGTTTTGCGCGCAAACTCGGGCTTGCCTACAAATCCACGCAGCTTAATAATGGTTGTATCTTCTTCAACAGGTACCAGCCGCTGGTTATAATTATTGCCAAACAGGTGTACTATCCTTTGTTTAAGCGTTGTGCCCGGCAAATGATAAACTTCCTGGCTATCATGGTGCAGGGTGAAAAAAATTTCGGGATGTGCCAAGGCCACACGTTGAAACTCGTCAATAATATGGCGCATCTCTACCGGGTTGCTTTTTAAAAAATTGCGGCGGGCAGGGGTATTATAAAACAGGTTTTTTATAGAGATTGATGTGCCCGCGTTAGCAGCACATGGTTCCTGGCTTATCACTTCGGAGCCTTCAATAGTTATACAACTGCCCAGTTCGTCTTCATGGCGGCGGGTTTTCAGCTCTACCTGGGCAATAGCCGCTATAGATGCCATGGCTTCACCCCTGAAACCCATGGTACGGATCGCGAACAGATCTTCGGCTTTGCGTATTTTTGAAGTTGCATGACGCTCAAAGCACATGCGGGCGTCGGTAAGGCTCATGCCGCAGCCATTATCAATAACCTGGATCAGTGATTTACCGGCATCTTTAATAATAAGCTGGATCTTATCCGCACCTGCGTCAATAGCGTTTTCTACCAATTCTTTTACCGCAGAAGCCGGTCGCTGCACTACTTCGCCCGCGGCAATCTGGTTGGCAACGGCATCCGGTAAAAGCTGAATAATGTCTGACATCTAAAAAAAATTCCCTCCAATTTCTATTTCGATGCTAAATTAAATATTTGAAGGCATAACTTTATGATTTGATAGTTGTATATACTTTTGTGGTTTAATACAATTACAATAAACATACAATTACTTTATGAAGAGACTATTGCCCGCGCTGCTATTACTGGCAGCAGCCTGCAAACAAAAGGAATACAATGCCGATATGCTGGTAAAAAACGCGGTTGTGTATACCGTTGATAGCAATTTTACAACAGCAGGCGCATTTGTAGTAAGCGGAGGCAAGATACTTGCAGTAGGCAATGCCGATTCCCTTGAACAAAAATACAACGCCCGCGAAGTGGTTGACGCACAGGGTGCCGCGGTTTATCCCGGCTTTATTGATGCCCACGCTCACTTTTATGAATATGGCATGGGCCTGCAGGAAGTAAACCTGGTAGGCACCCACAGCTGGCCCGAAATTATCGACTCGGTAAAAGCTTATGCCGAGCGTAATACCGATGGCTGGATCATTGGTAATGGCTGGGACCAAAACGACTGGACTAATAAACATTTCCCCGATAAGGCAAAGCTGGATTCGCTGTTCCCGATGAGGCCGGTGATCCTTAGCCGCGTTGACGGGCACGCCGCTATAGCCAACCAGGCCGCACTGAACATTGCCGGTGTTAAACCGGGGCAAGCCATTAACGGCGGCGAAATAGAAACCAGTAACGGGAAACTTACCGGCATTTTGGTTGACAACGCGGTAGGTATAGTTACCCGTAAAATTCCGGAACCTACAGCCGCTATTATAGATACAGCCTTGCTATCGGCGCAAAAAAATTGTTTTGCCGCTGGCTTAACTACCGTTGATGATTGCGGGCTGCCTTATACCATGATAAACACCATTGCCGAGTTGCAAAATAAAGGCGACCTGAAAATGCGCCTGTATGTGATGCTGGCCGACCGACAGGAGAATTATGACTACCTGTTTAAGAAGGGAATTATTAAAACGCCCCGTTTAAATGTAAGGGCTTTTAAAGTTTATGCCGATGGTGCCCTCGGTTCAAGAGGGGCCTGCCTGCTAAAACCCTATGCCGACTCGGCCAAATGGAGCGGCTTTTTGTTGAGTAACCCAAAGCATTTTGAAGAAATAGCTCCAAAAATAGCGGCCCGCGGTTTCCAGATGTGTACCCATGCCATTGGCGATTCGGCAGTGCGGGTAATGCTTAAGATTTATGCGGCTAATTTAAAAGGCAAAAACGACCTGAGGTGGCGTATCGAACACGCGCAGATAGTATCGCCGCAAGACCTGGACATGTTTGGCCAATACAGTATTGTCCCATCGGTACAGCCTACGCACGCGACATCAGATATGTACTGGGCAGGTAAAAGACTGGGCCCCGAACGGCTTAAAACGGCTTATGCCTATAAACAATTGTTAAAGCAAAACGGCTGGATCCCTTTGGGTACCGATTTCCCGGTTGAGAACATTAATCCGCTTTATACGTTCTATGCAGCGGTTGAGCGCAAAGATTTGAAAGGTTTCCCGGAAGGTGGTTTTCAACCTGAAAACGCCCTGAGCCGGATTGAAGCATTAAAGGGAATGACCATTTGGGCAGCCAAAGCCAATTTTGAAGAAAAAGAAAAAGGCAGCATTGAACCCGGCAAATACGCCGACTTTGTGATACTGGATAAAGATATTATGAAAGTAAAAGACAGCGAGATTCCGGCAACCAAAGTGACCCAAACCTATATAAACGGAGTTAAAGTATATGATAAAAAATAAATGGGGCCGTGTTCCTTTAGTACTATTAGGGTTTGCATTATTTAATACCGCTTGCGCGCAAAATCCGCCGTTAACAGGGCAGGCCTTCATTGCCGAAGAAAGGTTGGTTGGCAACTCCACCGTGTTACTTAACAATGCCTCATACCTGGTGCCGCTGCAAAAGCTGGAGGATTTAAAAATTGCCAGTGTGCATTTCAATAACCAGTACGCCGCCGTTTTTGATAGCCTGTTAAATAAATATAACAAGGTAGATCTGTTTGATGGCAATACCTACTCGGGCAATAAAACACTGGCTAACCTCACTTCCGATCTGAAGTTTTACAACACCATTATAGTACAGGTAAATGATGCCGATTTAAGCAATCCGGATGTGATTGACTTTATCAGTACCAATCAAAAAAACAAGAATATAATTGTCGCGGCTTTTGGCAGCGGTTCGCTATTGAGCAAGCTTGATGTTATAACCGCCCCCGTGATCTGGACAGAACGGGTATCCGGGGTATCGGCTATGTACAGTGCCGAAGCCATATTCGGCGGGGTAAGTATCTCTCAAAAATTATCTAAAAACTACAGTGCGGTTTATAAAACCGGGATGGGCTTTACTACCGAGAAAACGAGACTACAATATACTGTTCCTGAAGAAGCCGGTATAAATGCTGCCAATCTGCAGGGAATAGATAAAATAGCACAGGAAGCCATCCGCGAGCATGCTACTCCCGGCTGCGTGGTATTGGTTGCAAAAGATGGTAAGGTGATATTTAATAAAGCTTACGGTTATCACACCTATGATAATGTGATACCCGACAAGCTGACCGATATTTTTGACCTTGCCTCCATGACCAAGGTATCGGCAACTACCATGGAAACCATGCAGCTTACCGACCAGGGTAAATTAAGCCTGGAGAAAACCCTTGGCGATTACATTCCCCTTGCCCGTAAAAGCAATAAAAACGACATCCGGATCCGCGAAGTGCTGCTGCACCAGGCGGGCCTGATCCCCGATATCCAGTCGTTTGAAAAGGTAAAACCAACTGATCACAGTACAGATTCGTCTGCCGCCTATCCAACAAAAGTATCTGATCATTATTACCTGCGCAAAGACTATTATAAAGATGTAATGCTGCCCGATATGCTGAACTCGCCGTTAAAAACGCGCGGGCAATATGTGTATAGTGATGTTAGTATGCTATTTATGCAAGAGGTTGTTGAAAACATTACTGCCGTGCCGCTCAACATTTATGTACAGCAGCATTTTTATACTCCGCTGGGAATGCAAACTGCAGGCTTCTTACCCTTATACCGCTTTACACCCGACAGGATAATCCCTACCGAAAATGATAAGGAGTACCGCATGTCATTACTTGATGGATATGTACATGACCCAACAGCAGCGCTTTTAGGTGGCGTTGCCGGGCATGCCGGTTTATTTGGCAGTGCCAATGATGTGGCCATATTATACCAGATGGTTTTAAACAAGGGGAGTTATGGCGGTGCCCAATATTTTAAGCCGGAGGTTGTTGACCTGTTCACCTCCAAACAATCGCCGGTGAGCCGCCGCGGACTGGGCTTTGACCGCTGGGACCCGATAGCCGAAAGACATTATCCTTCAAAACTGGCATCAGATCAGGCTTTTGGACATACCGGTTTTACAGGCACCTGTATCTGGGTTGATCCTAAATATAACCTGGTATATGTATTCCTGTCAAACAGGGTGAACCCCTCGGTGTCCAGTAAATTGGGCAGCCTTAATATCAGGCCGAGGATTCAGGACGTGGTATATGAGGCTATAACTAAAGGGTTGTAAGGGAATTTCGAAATTAGGGATTTTGATTTCGGATTTGCCCCATTATTTGCAGGGGCTGTATCGGGTTGTATTTTAGACAGATTTGACGGTTGAAATAAAAACGGGTATATTTGATATATGACAACATTAACCATACATCCTGCAGATGCAGATCAGGAAACTGCTATCCGGATTTTTTTGGATGCCCTGCATGTTGATTATAAAACGAGCGAAATAACGGATGATACTGCTTACTTGCTTTCTTCAGAAGCAAATGCTCAGCATCTGCAAAAATCAATTGAGCAAGAGCATCAAGGTAAAGTCACCAAACTTAACCTTGATGATATATAGAAGCTATAAATTTTACCGACGAAGCGCTGGCTGATCTCGAATACAGGAAGAAGAGCGGAAATATCATTATTCTTAAACGGATTCGTCAATTGATCCAGGCAATACAAATTGATCCGTTCAAAGGTATCGGTAAACCTGAAGCACTAAAACACAACCTTTCGGGTGCATGGTCAAGGCGTATTAACCAGGAACATCGTATTGTTTACAAAGTAGAAGACCATATTATAACAGTTTACTCACTTAGATTTCATTATACGAAATAATATCCCATATCTTGGGAGAGAAGTTATCCTGAAATAAAATACCTCTGGATTTTTATCATATAACTAAACTGGCTGATGGTCATCTTTTAAATAAAAACCCTAAATTTATTTAATTCCGAAATCGAATATCCGCAATCCCAAATCAGAACGATGCGCTATTTCACGATCCTGCCACCGGCCGAGCTTAAACCCTATGTAAGATTTTACTGGGTGCTTGAGCATGAACTGGAGCCGGATCATTCGTCATATATTTATCGCTCTGTTGCTGATGCCTGTGCCGAATTGGTATTTCACTACCGTTCATCGTTTAATGAATTGAATGAGAAGAATGAGCAAAGCCCAAGCTTATCGGGCATTCAATTTCAAACTACACAATACCGCAGGTTTATAACAACCGAAAGCTTTGGCATTTTTGGTGCCTATATTTATCCTTTTGCCGTGCCTTATTTTTTTAATACCCCCAGCAGCCAAACCAGCAACCTCGCATTTGATTTCGATACGTTTTTAAGCCGGCCCGGCCGGGAGCTGGAAGAGCAGATCATGTTAGCCGGAAATAACTATAAACGGGCAGAGATCCTGTCTGCATTTTTAATAGCCCGGTTACGTCAAAATGTGTTAAAAGACGATCGCATAGCGGTAGCGATCAGGGATGTGATCCACAATAAACAATACAGAACGGTTGCTCAACTGGCTGATGCCTATAATTTATCGGCACGGCAGTTCGACCGTAAATTTAAGGAGTCCGCGGGCTTTAGCCCCAAAACCTATATGCGGCTCACGCGCCTTCAGGATGCCCTGACTCAATATAATGCAAATAAAACATTAACGCAGATAGCGCTGGAATGCGGATATTACGACCAGTCGCACTTTATTCATGACGTGAAGGAGTTTACTGGCTATCATCCGGGTTTTTATTTTTCAGGCAAGGCCGAGGGAACTGAATACCGGAATGCATAATGTCTGGTTTTTACAATTTTGAGAACAGGGGGACAGCTAATTTTGAGAAAAAAACAAATTATGGCAACAATACACATCCCCGAAAATTACCAGGCTGTCATGCCTTACCTCATTGTTAAAAACGGTGCTCAGTTTATCGGGTTTACCCAAAGTGTTTTTGGCGCAACCGAACAATTTAAAACCATGCGCGACGAACATACCATTATGCACGCCGAGATTAATATAAACGGCAGCACCATCATGTTTGCCGATTGTACCGATACTTACCAACAGCAAAATGCAGGTATGTTTGTATACGTAGAAAACTGTGACGAAACTTACCAGAAGGCCCTTGATAACGGAGCCGAAAGCATCATGTCGCCGGCCGATCAACCATACGGCAGGAGCGCAGGGGTAAAAGACCCGTTCGGAAATACATGGTGGATTACTAACCCGTTATAAATAATCTAATTTATGGAACTTACACGGTGATATAAAAAGGAGGTTTGGAGTAAGTGGTAATGTGAGGTTTGCTGTTGACGGCTATTTTGTTGACGATGAAAGTATGCTCATTTCGGCGCAGGACATCAACGAAATAAACCTAACCTGGAAAAAGAATAAAGATGGGTCGCCGGATGTGACGATCAACATATGGATACTGGCGCCTGAAGCCCGCAAAGGCCCTGTTGCCGGAAGGCGCCCAACTGATAAACCCGGTGAAATTTACATAAGGGGATTGGTATCAAAATAATTTTATTTCGGATAAAATCTTTTCCTTTGCCGGTCGTCATACATATAATATATGTACGCTTTTATTTTAGCATTACACTCTCTTACGCGCTGGTTTGTTATGGCCAGCCTGCTTTTTGCCATTTATCGCGCTTACAGCGGATGGCTTACTAACAAAAGCTATTCAAAATTTGACGACCGTACACGGGTTATTACCACCAATATTGCCCATATCCAGCTAACTATTGGGCTCTGGCTGTATTTCATCAGTCCGATAGCCAATTACTTCATCAGCCATTTTAAAGAGGCGGTGCACGAGCGGCAGATCAGGTTTTTTGGCATGGAGCACGTTACCATGATGCTGATCGGCATTACGCTGATCACCATTGCCTCATCAAAAGCCAAACGAAAAACACTTGATAAGGACAAATTTAAAACCACGGCCATTTGGCTAACCATTGCCCTGCTGGTTATTTTAAGTTCCATCCCCTGGTCGTTTTCGCCGTTAATCAGCCGCCCGTTATTCAGGCCGTTTTAAATACCGGGCCTTGAAAACTGAGCGGTCATCTTATTTAAGGGCGAACCACCTCACTCAGCAACATCAATCACCAACTTACCGTTCGCCTTACCATTCTCTAATATCTCGTGGGCTTGATTGGCCGTAGCCAATGTAAATGTACGCTCATCTACCAGCGGAACAATTTTGCCGGCTTCAACAAGTTTTGCGGCCTCCTGCATAATTTCACCATGATGTTTGCGCCCTCTACCGGTGAGCATCGGCATCAAAGTAAACACTCCTGAGTATGTAGCTCCCCGGAATGATAAGGGCGCCAGCTTATGCTCTCCCCAGCCCAGGCAACTTACCACATGACCAGTATAATAACGCACCGCATTAAATGATGCATCTAAAGTGGCTCCGCCCAGGGTATCATATACAATATCAAACCCTTCGCCGTTAGTATAATTGTTCACATATTCTTCAACAGTTGTGGCACGATAATCGATAAAAGTAGCGCCAATGCTTTCAATATATTGCTGTTGGGCCGCACTGCCGGTAGCATATACATCCGCACCAAAGGCTTTCGCTACCTGAACCGCTAAATGGCCAACGCCTCCGGCACCACCATGTACCAGCACTTTTTGTCCCTCATGCACATTTGCCCTGTCTACAAGGCCTTCCCAGGCAGTTATAAAATTAAGCGGCATCGAAGCCGCCTGTCTGAAACTTAAGTGAGATGGTTTAATAGCAAGCAGGTCTGCATCAAAGGCAGCATATTGCGCGTAAGTACCCTGTAGCCCACCAATACCACCGGCAAGGCCATACACTTCATCGCCAGGTTTAAAAGTATTTACATCAGCACCAACTGCTTCAACTATGCCGGCAAAGTCCATCCCTAAAATGGCAGGTAAGGGCTGCCTGGCATGTCCGCCTTTACCGGTACGGATCTTATTATCCAATACGCTGACGCCGCTGGCTATAATACGCACCAGTACCTGGCCTTTGGAGGCAATTGGGCGGTCAACTACGGTTATTGTGAAAGGCGCATTTGCTTCAGGAGCGATAAGGGCCTGCATTGTTGTATTTTGAGTTTCCATTGTGTTGTTGTTTAATTACAATACAAAATTATACAAGCGGTCAGCCATATTCCTTGTACAATCCCTCGTAACATTTGTACATTTACACTATGGTAAAAGATAATTTATACCAGCCTTTTGAAGTTGTTTTGCGCGAACCACTCAGCGCCTGTCCCCGCAGCGAACACTCACACAGCTTTTTCGAGTTTATTTATATCATAAGCGGCACCGGAAAGCAGTGCATAAACAAAAGCAAGTTTACCTATAAACCCGGTCACCTGTTTTTACTTACACCTGATGATTCACATTATTTTGAGATACTAACCGAAACACAGTTCCTGTTTATCCGCTTTAACCCACTTTACATTAAAGATCGTGACCTTAGCAACGAAACAGCCGAGCATCTCAATTTTTTGCTAAAAAACGCAGGCCAGGCACCGGGATGTATATTAAAAACCGATGAAGACAAGGCCGTTGTAAAACCCATTATGCAGGCCATCATCAGTGAAAAAGAAAAAAAAGGGCTTTACAGTAGAGCGCTCCTGCAGCAATATATCAATACGGTTATAGTAATCGCCGCCCGTAATGTGGCTATGAGCATGCCCGATGAAGTTAGTGAGGCCACCGAAGAAAAAACACTTGATATCCTGCAATACATCCAGGCCAACATCTACTTCCCTGAAAAACTAAAAGCTAAAGTCATAGCCGATAAAGCCGGGATCTCTGAAAACTACCTCAGCCAGTATTTTAAAAAACATACCGGCGAATCCATGCAGCAGTATATAATCAATTACAAACTGAAGCTGATTGAGAACCGTTTACTGCACAGCAACATGCGTATGGTTGAAATTGCCAATGAGCTTGGTTTTAATGATGAGAGCCACCTGAACCGTATTTTTAAAAAATACAGACATATGAACCCTTCGGATTTTAGGAAAGCGGGAGGAGAATTGCATACCCTTGTTTAATACGTTAAAGCCCGTCAGTTTTATATTAACGACCCAACAAAAACAAGAATTATATTTTAAAAATCGCCATGAATTGAAAATTTGATTAAAATATCTTCAAAAATTTCAAAATAATTTGCTTTTTTATCAAAAACACTTCATAAATTACAATTCTGAAAGATAACTGATTGTCAATTTTTAATTTATTGTAATTTTTTCATGGAAGAATCAGCTTATTTTGACAAATACAGCCCAATTGATAATGTTTGGGACGAAATGTATGGCTTGGATGCTAATGTTCGGGAGCATTACCGTAAAGTTATAGACTACATTTCGAAGGAATCGGCCGACGACCTGAACAAAAAGGAGGAGCTTGCCAAGCGTCTTTTCATGAGCCAGGGCATCACCTTTACCGTTTATAACAGCGGCGAAGGCATTGAAAAGATCTTTCCTTTTGATATTATCCCCCGTATCATCACTGCCGATGAATGGGCTTTTGTTGAGCGTGGCATCAAGCAGCGCCTTAACGCGCTTAATTTATTTCTGAAGGATATATACCACAATCAGTTTATAGTAAAGGACGGCATAGTACCTATTGATATTATTTATTCGTGTCCGCACTTTCTGCGCGAGATGTACCAGCTCCAGGTGCCTTATGATATTTATGTACATATTTCGGGCATCGACCTTATCCGTGATGAAGACGGCACTTTTTACGTGCTCGAAGATAACCTGCGCACCCCATCGGGCGTAAGTTATATGCTCGAGAACAGGGAGATCACCAAACGCTTATTTCCCGACCTGCTGCCGCAATGCAGTGTGCGCAGCGTTACCGAATATCCGTCAATATTATATAAAAACCTGCTGGCGCTTTCACCCCGGCAGATCCATAACCCAACTATTGTTTTACTTACGCCTGGTATTTATAATTCGGCCTATTTTGAGCATACCACGCTGGCCCGCCTGATGGGGGTTGAATTGGTAGAAGGACGCGACCTGGTAGTGAACAACCATAAGGTGTACATGAAAACCACCACCGGGCTGCAACAGGTTGATGTGATCTACCGCCGGGTGGACGATGAGTTTCTCGATCCCCTGGTATTTAACCCGGCAAGTATGCTTGGCGTAGCAGGCCTTATGGGAGCTTACCGTAAAGGCAATGTAGCCATAGTAAATGCTACAGGCACAGGCGTTGCCGACGATAAGGCAGTTTATGCCTATGTGCCCGATATGATCCGCTATTATCTGAACGAAGAGCCCATACTCAAAAACGTGCCAACACACCAGTTAGGCAATCCGGATGAACGCGAAATGGTATTTAAAAACCTCAATAAAATGGTGGTTAAGAAAACCAATGGCAGCGGCGGCTACGGGATGTTGATGGGGCATGCGGCAAGCGAGCAGGAAATAGATGAATATAAAAAGGAAATCCTGAAAGATCCGCGTAATTTCATAGCACAGCCAACCATCAGTCTTTCGGCGGCACCATGTTACATGCAGGGCGAACTAAAGCCACGCAGGGTTGATTTAAGGCCTTACGCGCTGTACGGCCCCGATGGCATTGAAATTGTCCCAGGCGGCCTAACCCGTGTGGCGTTAAAAGAAGGGTCACTGGTGGTAAACAGCTCGCAGGGTGGCGGCAGTAAGGACACGTGGGTGTTAAGCCCCCCGACCCCCTAAAGGGGGAGGAATTGCAGAGTGTATGCTTTTTAATTTTTTTTCCTGGGAGAGAAGTTGTGCAGGCCAAAAACTTAATTGAACAAAGTAATTAAAATATAAACAACAAAATACCGGCGACAAAACCGCCGGCATAATCATTCCCCCTTTAGGGGGTTAGGGGGCTTTTATGTTAAGCAGGGTTGCAGCAAGTTTTTATTGGTTAAGCCGTTACATTGAGCGCAGCGATGGTATGCTGCGGATGCTCAAAATTAATTATGCCTCATCGCAGGATACGGTGCAGGAATTTACCTGGGAACCTGTAATGAGGATTTTTGCAGGACTAAACGCCGGCGAAGCCGAAAAACTGGACAACGACAGCCGGTCGGTTTTAAAGTATATGGTTACCGGGAAAAATAATCCTAATTCCATACTCAACATCATCACACTGGCACGAGAAAACGCCCGCGGTGTACAGGAGCACATCACCAAAGACCTTTGGCAATGCCTGAATGAATATTACCACACTGTAAAAGATCCGCGGTTGGAACGCGCCCTGCACCGGGAAGACCCGATAGGGGTACTGGACGTGCTGATAAAACAAGTAATGCTTTATTACGGCACAGTGGAGATTACTATGGAGCGCGGCGAAGGCCGTGCATTTATGAACATTGGCAAATACCTGGAGCGGGCCATCCAGTCGGTTGATATTTTGGATACTAAATTCAGCTCGATAAGTGATAACCCCGATCTGCTTACTGATACCACTTACTGGAAACACCTGCTGCTTTCATTGGGTGGCTACGAGCTCTATTTGAAAACATATCGCGAAGGTTTTGAGGCCGAAAACGTTTTGGAGCAGGTTGTACTGAACAACGATTTTCCGCGCTCGGTTATTTATTCGGTAAATAATATTCAGCGCTATTTCGACAGATTGAAGAATGACAGCAATGCCGATGACTACAGGGAAATGTCGTTTCAGATAGGCCGGTTGCAAAGCCGCATAAAATACAGTTCGGTAAAAAGTATCAAACAGGAGGGCTTGCACTTGTTCCTCACCCAGATCAGGAGTGAGCTATACGGCATAGGCAATTCACTAAACCAACATTACTTTGCTAATTCATAAATTTAATTTGAAAATGTGTCGATTTGAAAATTTGAAGATGCTCCTACCCTAAATCATTTTCAAATCTTCAAATTATCCAATTAACTAATTCAAGAAATAATGCCTGAATTTAAGATCCAACATATCACCAAATACACCTATGAAGGCCCTGTTCGTGACAGTGCCAACCAAATCATCCTGTTCCCGATAAAAGATGAATACCAGGAAGTGGTAAAACAGGAGCTAAATATAACAGGTAGCCCGGTTGTTGATACTCATATCGATTACTATGGCAACGAGGTTGGCAGTTTCACCTACAGCAACCAGCACAACATGCTGGTCATTAACTCAAAGCTGGTTGTCATTACCCGCCAGCGCCCCCTTCCGGTTAATGATATTTTTCCGGAGCAGCAATGGGAGGATCTTAAACGGCTTCAATACATGGTGCCCTATATTGATTTTTTAAAGCAGGAATATTTTGAAGGCCTGCCCGAGCTACAGGAAATAGTTGAACAGGAACGGCGTAAAGATGAAACCCCCTTTCAGATAGCACTTCGTTTTTGCAGCTGGGTTTACAAAAACTTTGAGTACATCAAAGGCGTTACCACGGTTGAAACTACACTGGATGAAGTATGGAAACTTAAAGCCGGCGTTTGCCAGGATTTTGCCCATATTTTAATGGTGATGCTCCGCCAGCTTAAAATACCATCCCGTTATGTAAGCGGCTATATCTGCACCCATAGCAGCGCTATGCGCGGCGAAGGTGCAACCCATGCCTGGGCCGAAGTGTATGTGCCCGACTATGGCTGGCTTGGCATCGACCCTACAAATAACTGTATTGCCAATGAAACCCACGTACGCCTGGCTGTGGGCCGCAATTTTTCAGATTGTTCGCCGGTTAAAGGTGTTTATAAAGGCGCTTACGGCCACAAGCTGGAAGTATCAGTAATTGTTGACGATGCAGATACTATTGTTTTTGAGGATAAAACCCACGAATCGCCGGCTATGCACGCGGTAGCCGAATTTCCTAAAAACAGCTATCAGCGATATATGGAGATCATTCAACAACAGCAGCAACAACAGCAACAGTAGGTTAGTTGGCAGTGGCAGTTTTCAGTTGGCGGTAGCAGCGGAGAAATTGTTGTCACACCAACAATGGTACAGGGAATCCCTTATTCAGGTAAATCAACGTCAAGGCTCTGATAAAAAGCAACAAGGCCCGGTGCTATTACATGTACATCGTGCTGTTCTTCAATTAAACGGCGGGCGTTGAGGCCAATATTACGGCAAAATTCTTCGTCGGTAATACAGCGTTCAATAGCATCATAAAACTCCTGCCGGTTATTAGCAATAAGGATATTAGTGCCATTGGTAAAATTGATGCCTTCGGCACCTAATGAGGTAGAGATAATGCATTTTTCCATCGCCATGCCCTCTACTATTTTAACCCGCATGCCACCGCTTGAAAGCAAGGGCACCACCATAATAGCCTTACTGTTCACAAACTCAGAAGCATCGTCAACCTCACCCTGGATAAAGATCTTTCCCATCGCTTCATACTCATCAAAGCTATCGGGGATATTATGCCCGGCAACATAAAATTTTACGCGGAGGTCGCCCTCGGTAAGGTCTTTATAAAAATTCTCAATAAACCATTCAATCCCTTCCCGGTTGGGCATCCAATCTAACGAACCTAAAAAAAACAAACTTGGGAACTCCGTTTTATTATAGTCCGGCTTATAATCGGTCAGGGAAATACCTACTGGAAAAATATCAACCGGAATGGTAACACCGTAGGACAACAGCGTTTTTTTATCTTCATTGGTAAATACAGCAATGGCATCAAATTTATTAAGCTGCTGCAGTTCATAATCTTTCACCCGGCGGGCCAGCAAATGCAGGTACCACTTCTTAAACAGGTCGGTTTTTCGTTGTGCCAGCCTCATCCATACCTGGTGTTCAATATTATGCGACCGGTAAATTAACCTGGCTTTTGTATGCTTACGCATAGCGGCCAGGTAAGGCGTTACAAACAGGCCTTCAAACTGGATAACATCGTATGATGTCTGGCGCAATTCGCGTAGCAGGAGTTTTTCAAATTCAGCATTGTAATAACGATCAACGTTGTTTGATTTTTTGCTGAACAGGTTGGTTATGGAATCAAGTACCGATATATTAATGTTAATGTCATATGATGTGTACCTGATCTTCTGCATCAGCTCATCTTCGCCTGTTTGTACACTACCATGATATCTTTTCCCGTTTAAAGCAACCAATGCAACTTCATGTCCAAGTGCAATCAGCCCTTTTATGGTATTGCAAACCACAATAGCGTAACCGCCATTCTGCGGAAATGGGACACGATGAGTTAAAATTAGGATCTTCAAACGGCGGATTTGGTTTTTAACAAAAATACCATCCTGAACGTGGTATTCAAAACTTCATTAAAAAATACTTAACTGCGGGTCGGTTACCCTGAAAGTACGGCGGTGATAGGGTGTAAAACCAATCTTCATTACGGTTTCACGATGCCTTATGGTTGGATAGCCTTTGTTGGTATGCCATTCATATTCCGGGTGTTCGGCCGCTATTTGCATCATATAATCGTCGCGGTAGGTTTTAGCCAGGATAGATGCGGCCGCTATGCTGAAATATTTTCCATCGCCTTGTATAATACACTCATGTGGGATGTTCCGGTACTTTTTGAAGCGATTGCCGTCGATGATCAGGAACTGAGGTTCAAGATGTAATTTTTCGATGGCCCGGTGCATCGCCAGGAATGATGCATTGAGAATGTTAATCTCATCTATCTCCAGATTATCAACAGATGCTACGGCATAAGCCACCGCTTTTTCCTCAATTTCGGCCCGAAGCCGGTACCTTATCTCTTCGGTAACTTGTTTGGAATCGTTTAGCAGGTGATGATCAAAATCAGGCGGTAAAATAACTGCGGCGGCAAATACAGGCCCGGCCAAACATCCTCGTCCCGCTTCATCGCATCCTGCTTCCAAAAATTCGTACTGGTACCTGGCTGATAACATCCGGTAAATATAATAAGAGTTGTAAACGTGTTAGTAAAACAATTAGTATGATGTATTTTTCAACATGTAGTTAACGCACCCTTTACTTAAAAAATTTTTAGCGTAAGCAGGGTAATATCATCAATGGGCTTGCTTTTATAAACGTTGCTCAAATAATCCAACAGCGCCTGATTAAAATTATCGGGCGATAGCTCGCCATGCGCAAGCACAAAATCAAGTAATTTATCCTCATTCCATATTTTGGTGCTGGGCGATTCAAAATCCATGAGCCCATCCGTATAGTTAAAGATCAGGCTGCCGGGCTCCACATCAACTTCGCCCTCGTTTAAAAAAGGCAGATCTTCAAAAACCCCAATCATGGTGGTACCCAGTTTAAGTGGAATGGCACCGCCTTCTGAATAAAGTATAGTTGGGTTGTGCCCCGCATTGATATAATTAAGCCGTCGTTTTTTTTGATTATATCGCGCAAGGAACAGAGTGATAAACCGTTCGCCTTTGGTATTGCTGAGTACAATCTTATTTAAACGGTCAATAATATTGGTCAAATCATCCTCAACCGCCGCCCAGGCATGCAGGCTGGCCTGGAAATTGGCCATCAGCAAAGCAGCCGAAATACCCTTACCCGATACATCGGCAATACACCATAAAAACTCATGCTCATTAAGGCGGATAAAATCAAAATAATCACCGCCGATGTTTTGATGCGGAAGATACTTAGCCCCAATCTCCACACTATCATCTTTATGTTCACGCATGGGGATCAGCATATTCTGCACTTCCACCGCAAGCTCCATCTCGCGCAAAAAACGTTCTGATTGCAGCCGTTCGCGGAAAAGTTTTTTATTTTCAAGCGCCACAATGATCACGTTCATCAGCGTTTGGATGAAATTGAGATCATTGTTAAGCATCTCGCCCGAGGTATTAAAATCGCCGATAAGGGCATAGGCAAGAGCTTTGCTTTTGTGATATACCGGGATAAAGTAATTGTATTTTTTAAGGAGGGGGTCGCGATGCCCGGCAATAGCTATAGGCGCTTTAACTTTACTCAGCTTTTTACACGCACGGGCCAGCACTACCGATGATTCAACGTCGCCGCCATACTTAGCTATACAGGCAAATTTATCATCCTTTTCAATCAAAAACCTGAGTTTACCTACCTGCAAATAGTTTTGCAGAATAACTTCCAGCATTTGAATGAGAATAGGAGTAGCGGTATTTTTGTTTATGGCCCGCGTTATTTCCAATAAAGAATTTAATTCCGACTGCCGTTTGAGCAAAAGCCTGATCAATTCGTCTTCGCCGGAACCGTCGTCTATATTCAGCATATTGATATAAGTACGCTGACTAAAATAGAAGAAATAATTTTTAAATACGAGTACTTTGTGATTTTATATCAAAGGCATCGCGCAAGCCAACGGTTACCAGGTTAAAAGCATAAACCAGCAGCATAATGGCCATACCAGGAATGATAGCCAAAAAAGCCGAGTCCATAACAATATAACCATAATGTTCCTTGATCATGCCGCCCCAGGTTGGCATAGGCGGTTGTGCGCCAAAACCCAAAAAGCTAAGCCCCGCCTCTAAAAGTATAGCCGAGGCAAAGTTTGAGGAGGCCAAAACCAGTATTGGCCCGGTTATGTTGGGCAAAATATGTTTAGCTATAATGCGCTTGTTGCTAAAACCTAATGCCCGTGCGGCCTCAATGTACTCCACCTGTTTAAGGCCCATTACCTGGCCGCGCACCAGGCGCGCCACTTCAACCCACATGGAAAGGCCAACGGCTATAAATATTTGCCATAATCCTTTACCCAGCGCAAATGATATGGCGATCACCAATAACAGGGCAGGCAGTGCCCATAAAATATTCATCAGCCAGCTTAATGAGGAATCAACCCATCCTCCAAAATAACCCGCTACAGCCCCTACAGTTACGCCCAGCAGCATACTGATGATAACCGACATCAAACCAACAGCGAGCGAGATCCGTGTGCCCAGCAACAGGCGGCTTAGCATATCCCTACCATAGCCATCAGTACCAAGTAAAAAGGTTTTAGCCCCGATATTCTCCTCCCGTAAGCGGGCTTCAAACTTTTGATAAACAGCCGGGATTGCAGGCAGGGCAATTGTTTGGCCGTTATAATTAAAAATAACCTTCCCGTTTTTATAAACCGGCTTTTGCCCGGTCATTACCTCAAAAATATTGTAGGCTTTTTTCTCGGGCTTATCTTCATCGCCAATATATCCATTAACGTAAATAGAATCTTTAACGAAATGATACCCGGTAACGGGAACTTCTTTATAAAACGACGGCTGCCCATACAGCATCCTGCTGAACAAATTTACGGTATCAACAGCCTCCGCTTTCCTGAGCTTTAACATCATATAGGTTGAGCCCGGCTTTTTTATACTGAGCTGTATGATCATATTATTGGCCTGGGGCGTATCATCGGGCATAATGAGGTAGCCCAGTATCGCAACAAGCAGCGTAAGCAGGATAAATGCAAGCCCGCCTAAAGCAATTTTATTACGCTTAAAAACACGCCAGGTGCGTTTTGCTGGTGTAATTTCGGCCAATGTGTTAATAGTTCATGTGTATTGGCTAAATATCGCTTAAATAGGTGCAATTAGCAATAAGGACGGCTTTCTTTACATTTAGATAGCCGAAAGCTCAAAGCGGAAAGCATAAAGCTTACAAGCCTCTTATCACTAAATCCAGTACATCTAATTTGCTTTGGTTAAGCCCCAATTTCAGCTTTATGCTTTTAGCCTTGAGCTTTTAGCTCCTAATAATGGCTTTTAACTCATTTAACGATTCTTCCTTTCCAGGCATACTTCTTATTTTTTCCTAAAAAACCGATAATGACGAAATAAAGGATATTAAGCGGCAAAACGAAACTTACATACCAAAGTAGTTCACGCCGTTTTAAGAAGTTCATGATCGGTGTCATGTATAACAAGTCTATCGCATATTTAATTCCGATAGTAAGCAGAAACAATTTCAGGAAACAGCTATCGAAAACACCCAGAACGGCGGTTAACAATAGCATAAAATTACACAGCCAGATACTAAGCGCAAAGGCAACCATTTTTTTATTTTTGTACTTGGTTGATTTTGATGCCCAGCGGCGCCTTTGCTGTATAAACTCTTTTAAATTAGGCTTTGCGTGGGTATATACAATTGCCTCGCGCCGTTTTAAAAAGCCTATCCTGCCGGGATAACGCTCCCCAACCTTGTGCAACAAAAGTTCATCATCGCCCGAGGCCAGGTCATCGATGCCGGTAAAACCGCCAACTTCATAAAATACATCTTTACGATAAGCAAAATTTGCCCCGTTGCAAGTGGCGGCAAAACCATGACCTAAAAACGCGCCCCCCATACCAATAAGCGATGAAAAATCAAGCGTTTGCATGCGCTCAAACACCGATTGCTCCTGGAAATAAGTTACCGGCGAAGAAATCATAACCAGGTCATGCTGCTCATAAAAGCCAACTATAGTACGCAGCCATTGATTACCCATACGGCAATCAGCATCCGTTGCTACCATTAAATCGCCTGTTGAAAGTTTAATGGCTTCGGCTATCGCTTTCTTTTTATAGGAGTTAAGTGTTTCGCCAAGCCTAAGCTGCAACAGCTTTACACCCCGTGCCGCATAACTGCTGATGATAGCCGCGGTATTATCGGTTGAATGGTCGTCAACAATAATGACCTCCACCAGGTGTTTGGGATAGTCCTGGGCCAAAATATCTTCAATGGTAAGGTGGATCTTCTCTTCCTCGTTACGGGCCGCAATAAGCACAGTAACTTGGGTGCTAAATGTTTGGGCGATAACCGGAGGGGTGGTGACCTTTGCCCAGCCTATCCGGAGATAGATGAGCAACAGCACATAAAGGCCCATGGAAAATAATGAAATAATACTAATCAGCGCGGTCAAAAGAATTTGAGTTTTAAAACAAAAAACGATCCTAAAATAGCAGGAATAAATAAATTAATAAGCCATATTGACGATACACCGGCTATTACGGCGATATTTTGATCGGTCACATACACAAACAGGTGCGAAGCAGTAAATCCGCGTACACCAATATCAAAGAGATCAAGCGATGGGATGGCTGATGATACCACGAAAAACAGCATCAGCATCAGCATCATGGGTACAACAGCCATATGCGGCATCAACAACTGAAAAACCAGAAAATACTGCATTGAAAAGGTGATATACCGCGCAATGCTAAAACCCATGATCTTGATAAGCTCGTGGGTGTGATACCGGCCCATTACTTCAAAAAAGCGATGATATTTTTTAATGAACGGAACCCTGTCAAGCAAAGTAACTGCCCAGTTGATATGAAAATAAAATATCAGCTGCATAGCTACAATTATAACGCCGATAGCAACTACCCCCCAGGCCAGCAATAAATTGGCATGAATGAAATTGACTACAAACCAGATCATGGCTATTACGCCCAAAACATTGGTTACCGAACCCTGGCTAAATGAACCTACGCCCATGGCAAAAATGCCCGGAATACGTTTACGGGGCGGCAAAAACATAACGCGGCCGCCATATTCGCCCAGCCGGTTTGGTGTGGTTACTGCCCAGGTAAGGCCGCAAAAAACAGCCTCAACAGCTTCCCATAATGAAATATTGATTAAAGCTTTGGTTACATAGCGCCATTTAAGCGCCTCCAGAAACCAGTTCAAAAACATCAACATAACCACCATCCCCATAACAATAACAACATGGGTAGTACTTATTTGCGATGCGAAATGTTCAAACTGCTTTAGGTCGTTATTCTTTTTGTTGAACTGCCGGTAAATAAACCACCCTGCAATTATCAATATACCGGCCTTAAGAAGATATGAAACAACCTTTTTAGCAGAGCGTGTCAAATAGATAAATTTTATGCAATGTTACAAAAAAATGGGGCATGCTAAAGCTTGCCCCATACAACACTGCACGGTTAATTTTGTTTACTTCAATCTTGCCTTTAAAAACTCCAGGGTATTTGCATACGCGTCCTTCGTAGCATAGCTGTTATAAATAGGATTGCTCGGGTTTGCAAAACCATGGTCGGCATCATACTGGTGCAGGTAAACCTTTTTTCCGGCGGCTTTCATATCTGCATCAAATTTAGCTACAACCTTAGGGTTAATCCACTGATCTTTATTGGCGAAGTTCCCCAGCACATCGGCGTTTAAGGCTTTTAGTTTATTTACGTCCTGCTCGGGCATACCATAATACATTACACAAGCTACCGCCTTTTTACCCGCAAGTAAGCTGGTTTGCAAACTCCACCCGCCGCCAAAGCACCAGCCAATAGTAGCGATATGTGCTTTGGGGCCGGCATATGCTATGGCTCCGTTTACTATAGCACGGGCCCTGTCGTCATTTACCGCCTGCATAAATTTCCCCGCGTCTTCGCGTGTGGTAGCTACCTTGCCGTCGTATAGGTCGAGGTCAATGACGTTGACGTTACCCAGGTCATTATATAGCTTTTCTGATTCTTTTTTTACATAGTCATTAAGGCCCCACCATTCATGTATCACCAATAAATAATTATTAGTAGGCTTTTTGGCTTTCATGAAAAATGCTGATGCCTGTTTACCATCAGGCGTTTTGTAGGTGATGGCCTCGCCGATACTGCTTTGAAAGCGGATTGGCAAAGGATTTTTGTGCGACATTTTGAACCGGGTATCGGAGGCCAGCATGGCAAACTGCTGTGTTGCAGATGGATTACTGCAGCAAACCACTTTGCGCTGCGCAAAAGTTATAGTGGTTAAGCTGATAAATAATGTTAATAAGAGCAGTTTTTTCATAGGGTTCAATTTTATGTTAATGAATGCTGTTGTGCATTAAAACAATTACGTTGATAATATAGTTTTAGTTGCGAGGGATAATGTGATTAACCGGTATAAATTTATGATAATGTATACACACTTACCTAAAATTTAATGCACACCTGTTTATTATCTACTGAATCTTATGTGGGTAAAAACACGTATATAGCAATTACCAATATATATTTAATATGCCTGTCCCGCCAATCCCTGACAATGAAATGGAAAGGCTTTTAAGCCTTTCGGAATTTGATCTTGATTATACCGAACACAAAGACAGTTTTAAGGACCTGGCTAAGCTGGCAGCCAAAGTTACCGGCACGGAGGTTTCGCTGGTTAATCTTATCGACTCCTATACACAATGGAGTATCAGTGGCCATGGTTTAGAAATTGAACAAATGCCCCGTGAGGATTCGGTTTGTCAGTATACTATTATAGACGGAGAATATTTTGAGGTTGAAGACTTGCGGAATGACGAACGTTTCCGGGATAAATTTTATGTAACCGACGGGCCCAAATTAAGATATTATTATGGCATACCGCTAAAGGTAGGCGACGATCATAATATCGGGGCCTTATGTGTGCTTGATAAAAATGTTAAGGAACTCACACCCGAAAAGGTTGAACTTTTAAAGATCATTGCCAATGAAATACTAAGCAGGTTAAAAGACCTGAAAGTAATTACCAAACTAAAAAGTAAGCTTGCTGAAGCCAGCGAAATACAAAAAAAGGTAGCTCATGATATCCGTGGGCCTTTAAGCGGAATCATCGGCCTCGCCCAGCTGATCAGCGAACAAGGGGAGTCAAACCAGATAGAAGAGGTGCTGGAGTTTACCAACCTGATCCATAAAAGCGGGCGATCGATACTGGAGCTTGCAGATGAGATCCTGAGTGCTGATAAAAACGATCATAAACCCATATCCAATGGGGCGGAATTTAACCTGCTGGTATTTAAAGATAAAATTGAACGGCTTTTTATTCCGCAAGCCCGCAATAAAAACATTTTGCTTACGGTTACAACCTCATCCGAATCGGAGCGGATTCCCTTTGCCCGGAATAAACTGTTACAAATAACGGGGAACCTTATCTCAAACGCCATAAAATTTACTCCGGCTGGCGGTTATGTTAATGCAGACCTGAGTCTCGAACCGAACGACCATGCCCATATACTGCAAATCCAGGTGAAGGACAGTGGTGTCGGTATAGATGAAAAAGCTATCGAAAAAATACTGAAAGGCAATGCAGCTTCAACAACAGGAACAACCGGCGAAGCGGGATTTGGCTTTGGGCTGGCATTAGTAAAACATCTGATCGAAACCCTTAAAGGATCAATCAATATCTACTCAAAACCTGGCGAAGGGACTGTATTTGAGGTAAGGCTGCCGCAAAAAATGCAATAATAAAAGACCCTGTCCGGAAGATAATAGGGCATAGAGATTTGCATAGGCAAAAAAATCCCTAAATAAGTTGTTTTCCTGAAGGTAGATTATAGATGCAATACCTAAAGTAAAATACCGGGCTTTTAGGCCGGTATTTTACTTTAGGTTATATTTTTACCAGCTTTTGCCGCCGCCGCCACGATTGTCTCTTGAATAGCCGCCACCGCCACCGCGGTTGCCGCCACCGTAACCACCGCCGCCACGGTTACCACCACCGTAGCCACCGCCACTGCTTCTGCGGTCACCGCCTGGTTTTTTCTCTTCTGCCTGGCTTACTGCAATTGATCTTCCTTTAACTTCAGAACCGTTTAGGCCGCTTATAGCTTGTTGTGCTGCCTCATCATCTGCCATTTCAATGAATCCGAACCCTTTGCTTCTTCCTGATTCCCTGTCAATAATAATTTTTACGGAGTTAACTTCACCATAAGCTTCGAAAAGCTGCTTTAAATCGGCTTCCCCTAAAGAAAAAGGAAGACTTCCTACGAATATGTTCATTAATATTTAGTTTTTAATGGGCATGCTTTGTTAATTACCCACGTTTTGTTAACATCAAATATAGTAATAGATATTTGATGATTACTGCATGTTTATGTGAATGAGTGCTTTTATTTTAAAAAAAATTATTTTTTTGACCCTTTTGAGGAAATAAATGGTGAAAGCCAACTCATTAATACAAAGGCCAATCCGTTTTGTTTTGAAAATATAGTGTTTTCGTAAAATAAATATAGAAAGAAGGGGCCGCCCGTATTTTTTTTAATATTAAAGTAACATAAAGTTATTTTCCGAAGATAAATCAGCATTCAAAACCTAAACAACCGACTCAATTTTATAGTGTTTTCCATTTAGCGCAAACTCATCTCCGGCTTTTTTGCCGTTAAGTAAATTGCCTATTGGAGATGCGGGCGAAACCGCAAAATATGTTTTGCCATTGAGTGTCAAAACACCGGCGCTGATAGCCAGGTAAAAATTGCCGTTATTGGTAATTATCACACTACCTGGTTCCGCATGTACCGCGGCACCGGTGGTACCAATCCGGTTTAAGGCAACCAACAGCTTGTTTGCCTCATTTAGCTGCGCCATATTGCGGTTGGTTTCCTGCTGCGCCATTTCGCGCCCGGTTTCATATTTGTCACCCGCACTGCTTTTGGTATCGTCGGTTGAGGCTTTTTGTGCATCGGCTATGGCAAGCTCCGCGGCTTCCATAATTTTACGCACGTGATTAACACATAACTGGTGTAATTCTTTCTTCAGATCGCTCATCTACTAAATCAAATAAAAAACGAAAATAGGGAAAAGGCTAACATCAGTTAATAATAGTTCTTTATTTAGCAGTTCTTTAACAACATAAATTATATGGCTACCGACGGGGTAAAAATAATTGACGGAGATCTTGCTCATGATACTTATTGGGGCATTATGGACCTATATGACAGCAAGGTTGATTTTGAACTCATCAAAGACAAATTTCCGGTGATGGAATTAAGCCATTTTGACGATTATGACAACGAAATTTATATCACAGCCTGTGCCTTAGCATACTGGGAAATCGGGAAAATCAATGCTGAAATATTATCCCTTGTAAAGAGAATGATTGACAAAGGCATCAGCGTCGCGATTTGGGCCGAAAGTTCTGTAAACGAAGGAAAAGCCCGGCACCACCAACTTGAACGATTCTGGAAAAAGATATCCCTGGAAAACGTTAAGATAAGAGCCCCTAAAACATACCGAACCATTACAAACTTATACTTTAAGCCAGATACAGCACTAACCTTTAAGCATATCGACGGCAGTTATAGGGTGATTATCTGTATCGATATTATCCAACACCGCGGCGCATGTGATTATCGTTTTGCGTTGACAACCTATCGAGCAAAAGAGAAACCTACTTTGGTTAATTTATTAAACAATGAGATAATTGGCAGAAAGATGGGCACCGGTTATGATCAATCAGAAACCAGGGCAATGCAGCCAGGAATTGAACGTGTCTGGAACTTTGAAAAAGAGGGAGGAAACTGCAATTTCTTTTTTGGTATTGTTCAATTTGGCATAAATCATAAAAATCTAACAAGCTTCAATACCAAGCTTGAAATTATCGGTACCTTAAAAATATTGCCCGGGCTAAAAATGGCTGGTTCACTAAGTGGGCTTAGAACTTTTGAAGATCTCGAAGCAGAATTTCTTGATTTAGAAAAACGCCTCAGAATATTTGGCGATAAAAAATACCCTGTAAAAGTGTTGTGTGACCTTTAGCAAAAATAAAAGCCCCCTTGCACTCGCTGCTTGGGGCTTTAAACCTAAACCTTATCACTATTTGCAGGCGTTAACCTACAAAGTAGATAAACGTTACGAAGTGCAATAATGGTATGTATGCCTAATTAAAACTGACAAAATAATGATATTCGCACATTACAAGCCAGTCGTTAGTTTATATTAACTGCCTTATCTACAGCTTACCGGCAAAAAATTTAAGGGTTGAAATAATATGTTTTGCCCAGTATGACCACTCGTGCCCACCTGTGTTTTCTTCATAAACATGAGGGATCTTCTCCTTATCCAGCTTTTTATGCAAATCGCGGTTATAATTGATGAGTAGGTCATTGGTACCGCAATCAAACCGAACAGGCGGCAGTTGTGCTCTGTATTTTTTAAATGTTGCAAACACATCTTCATCGGCCACAATATCCTGGGCATAGGTTTTTAAAGGCTCACCGGCAAAAAGTTTGATTTGCGGCAAGCTTGTTATAGACGACAGGCCGGCAATGGCCTTAAATTTATGCCCGTATTTTGCGCCGATCCTCAAAGCGCCAAATCCTCCCATAGAGAGGCCAGCTATAAACAGCGGTGAATTTTGTTTTGCACCCGGAATATTCTCCATTACAGCCGTAGGCACATCCTCGGCTATCCACTGTTCAAAATTAAAGCCGCTATGCGGCAAATAACCTGAGCCATCGCCCCAAAGCCCGTCTGACGGCATGGCTAATATCATTCTTGGCAATTCGCCTTTTTCAATCAGTTCATTGGCTTTTAAATGAACGCCCCCGCTCATGGCCCAGCTCCAGGCACTGCCATATACACCGTGCAGCAATATTACAATAGGTAAAACCTCGTTTTTATTGGCACCCGGCGGTACGTATAAACAGATATCGCCACGACCTTTGAGATTGGGCGTTTTTACCGTTATAAACCGCAGCTGATTACTTTCATATTGCGGATTGGAAATTTCTGTTGTTTTAAATGGCATTAGCTTTTTAGTCGAACACGATAACTCCTTTGGCATTCCTGCCTTTCAGCATGTCGTCAAAAGCTTTATCAAGTTCGTTTATAGAATATGTACGTGTAATCATTTCTTCAAGTAATAAGTGCCCGCTGGTATAATGTTGTACTATATCCGGAAAATCAATTTGCGGGCGGCACTTACCATAAAGCGGGTTAAGGTAAATCTTATCCCATTCAAAAAGGCGCATATCAATGGTGATCTCCTGCTCAATCCCGCTTACCTGCACGGCCGTACCGGCATTGCGCACCATTGCTAAGGGGGCTGCACCTAATTCGGGGATGGCAGTGCATTCAAAAGCGTAATCAGCCCCGCGGCCACCGGTAAGTTTTTTTACTTCTTCGGCGGCTTTAAGCAGGCCTATATCATCTTTCGTGGCTAAAATAGTGTGTGTTGCACCAAACTTAACAGCCATTTCAAGCCGGGTGGGGTTAATATCAATAGCTATGATTATACCCGCGCCGGCAATTTTTGCACCTTGTATCACATTAAGGCCAACGCCGCCGGTACCCAATACAACTGCTGATGAACCTGCTTTTAGCCTGGCTGCATTTACAACTGAGCCGTAGCCTGTCATCACCCCGCAGCTGATGATACTTGCAGCAGGGAATGACATGGTTTCCGATGTGTTTTTTACCACCGCCGACTCTTTTACCAAAGTATATCCGGATATGGTACCAATATTAAACGACCTTAAAATGGGATCGCCATTAAGCGTTGTTCCGTCGAGACCGGCATGGCCCGGAGTGTAGCCATTGCCGCCGGCTGCAACCGGCGAGGCTACTTCACACAAATGCAGGTTACCCTCCAGGCACTGAAAGCATTTGCCGCAATGCATGGCCCAGTTTAAGATCACCTTATCGCCGGGTAGTACACTGCTAATATTTTTCCCAACCGAAACCACAATACCAGCGCCTTCATGACCTATAATGAGCTGCTTTCCCCAGCTTAATGAGTCATGATCGGTATGGCAAAGTCCCGCCGCTTTTATTTTAACCAGCACTTCATGTTCTTTCGGTTCATTCACCACAATATCCTGTACCGAAAAACCACCCTTTCCATTGGCAATAGCTGCCTTGCATATTATGGCCATAATTGGGGATATGTTAAACGTTTTTCATACACCGTTAAACCGGTGGTGCAAATAATAGCAATTACTATAGCTTGCCATATTAACAGTGCTGAATGCAACAAAAATAGGTTAAGCTATGATTCTAAAACTTTAGCAAATTGTCCAAAAAGTGGCCTATATTATCCACGAAAAGGCTCTTTATAACATTCAGCAATGTTTTTAAAGGATCATCGGATAAAATACACCAGTTTTCCACGCCTGTAGTTATTGTTAATAATCAAGCCTTTACATTACTTTAAACTTCAATTATAAAGAAGCAAAAAGGGGGGGGGAGCTGGCGGTAAATTTATCCGCATTTGGCGTGGAACCGTAGGAGTTAAATTGAAAAGTAATCTTAAAAAAAACTTGCGCCCGTTTGCAACGGGCGCTTAATATGGTTCAGCGATTGTATCGCCAGTTGCGTCATAAACGCAAACCCAAGTTAAGCATTCGTTGCAAACGGGCGCAAGAATAACCTCCATGTCATTTTGAGCGCAGCATGGCAGCCGCACGGAAACAGATCCGCACCGAATAGCTACGAGATTGCTTCGTCGTCCCTCATCTATGACATGTTTTTTCTTACATCGAAGCGGAAGCCTTCACATTTTCCATGCCGTAATGTTTCAGGATATCTTCAGGTACACCTGTCCACTTGCCGGGTTGGTTACCTGCGTAGCCAATATCTTTCACCCCAATTTCGCTGGTGAAAAAGCCTGATGCGGTAAGATCACGCATGCGGTTGAAGAAAGCCACACCCTGTGCCATTTCTGGCTTAGCTTTAGCGGGGTAAGCGATCATATCAATTAGCTGGATCTGCTGATCTTTTGTGCAATCGGTAAATGGCTTACCGAAACGGTTAAGGCATTGTAAATCCAACCAACGTAAACCACCACGCATCGGGGTTTGATGATCGGGCATATCTTTTACAATAAACTCAATAAAATCCGGCACCTTGGCATCAGATGCGCTGCCCGATTTATCATCCTTAGGGATAATGATGTCGGCAAGCACAGTGATGGTAGCCATTTCGGCAGCGGTGAAAAATTTATCGGCATGCAGTTTTTTATCCCGCTCAACCTCAAACGGCTGGCGACCTACTTCGTCACCGGCTGCTGTGGTAGTTGTTTCTTCTGCGCCTTTTTTAGTATCGGTTTTACAGGCCTCCAGTAATAATCCTGCCGAAAGTGTACCCAAGCCAAGGGCTTTGAGGGAGTCACGTCTGTTCATAAAATTGTTATGTTAGCTTGTTAAACGTTTAATTTTTTTCTTTCCTGAATAATGTATTCTGCGGTACGCATTGATAACGCAAGGATTGTCCATGTAGCGTTTTTATCGCCTTGTTGTACAAACGGAGCGGCATCAACTACAAACAGGTTTTTACAATCATGCGCCTGGCACCATTTATTTAAGGCCGATTTTTTAGGATCGTTACCCATGCGGATGGTACCTACTTCGTGAATGATCTTACCCGGAGCTTCCAAACCGTAGTTGGTTTCAGGGCCTTGCGGCGGACCGTATATTGCCCCGCCCATATTGTGCATAATTTCCTGGAAGGTTTCCTGCATGTGTTTGGCCTGTTTAATTTCATCAGGGGCCCATTTATAGTGGAAACGCAATACCGGGATCCCGTATTTATCAACTACGTTAGGATCAATTTCGCAATAGTTATCATAACGGGCAATAGCAGTACCACGACCGGCCATGCCAAATTGGGTACCATAAAAACGACGATAGTCGTCTTTCAACGAAGCACCATAACCACCGGCTTCTTTCATTTTACCATCGCGGCCCGGCACTACACCATTCATGTTTTGGATGCCACCGCTAAAACCATATGAGGGCATATGTAAACCGCCGCCATATTCGATGTGGTAACCGCGAGGGAAATCCAGTTTTTTATTATCTAACCACCATGGCGAGTAGATGTGCACACTGCCAACGCCGTCTTCATTGTAACGCTTGCGGTCCATCAACTGTGGAAGGAAACCACCGGCGCTTGAGCCGGTTGAGTCATGCAGGTAATGCCCTACAACACCGCTGCTGTTAGCCAAACCGCCCGGATGCTGGGCCGATTTTGAGTTAAGCAAGATCCTGGCCGATTCGCCTGCGCTTGCACCAAGGATAACTGTTTTGGCGTTAACCTGGTATTCCTGCAAATCTTCTTTATTAACGTATGATACACCCACAGCCAGGCCTTCGGCATTAGTTATCACCTCGCGTACCATGGCGTTGGTAATCACCTTTAAGTTACCTGTTTTGATAGCCGGGATTACCAAACATGATGATGCCGAGAAATCGCCATAAACTTTACAACTACGACCGCATTGCCCGCAGAAGAAACATGCGCCACGGTCTTTATTGCCCGGTAAAGCTTCTGTTAATACCGAACCACGGCCCGGAATAATTTTAACGCCAGCTTTTTGAGCACCTTTTACTATATAAAGCTCATTAAGCCTCGGTTTGGGCGGAGGAAGGAAAATGCCATCCGGTTCGTTCTCCAAACCTTCCTTGGTTCCGTAAACACCTATCATACGGTCAACCTTATCATAGTATGGTTTTACATCGTCATAGGTGATTGGCCAGTCGTCGGTAAGGCCGTCTTTGGCCTGGAAATCACGCGGGCCCATCCTTAATGAGATCCGGCCCCAGTGATTGGTACGGCCACCCAGCATCCGCGAGCGGAACCAGAAAAACTCTGTTTTATCTTTTGTTGTGTAAGGTTCGCCGTCGATTTCCCAACCGCCATAGGCAGCGTCAAAATCGCCGAAAGGACGGGTAGTACCGGCACCGCGGCGCGGCGACTCCCATGGCCATTTTAACTGTTGTGAATCTTTAGCAGGGTCAAAGTAAGCACCGGCCTCAAGCATTAAAACTTTTATCCCGGCGTTGGCCAATACGTAACCGGCCATACCCCCGCCGGCACCAGAACCAACAATCACCACATCATAGGTGGCTGATGATTTTTTAATTTGCAGATC
Organism: Mucilaginibacter metallidurans; assembly: GCF_003286435.2. Taxonomy (NCBI): domain Bacteria; kingdom Pseudomonadati; phylum Bacteroidota; class Sphingobacteriia; order Sphingobacteriales; family Sphingobacteriaceae; genus Mucilaginibacter; species Mucilaginibacter metallidurans. The sequence continues at coordinate 6,310,304 of NZ_CP043449.1, read as the reverse complement.
GCTCATATTATATCAAAGTATCCTTCTTTCTTATACGAAGAGAAATTATACATGCCTGGAGCATGTTAACACAATTTAAGTTATGGTATAAAGATATGAACAGGGCACTATATCCGTACCCTGTTCATAAAAAATATTAAAGCTGTTTCAATTTAATGTTACGGTAGCTAACCAGGTGACCGTGATCCTGCAAAGCAATGTGGCCTTTAGGATATTGGGCAAAACCTTTCCAGTTTTTAAACTTGCTATCAGCTAATACCTTGTTCCATTCGTCGCTGCCCATTTTTACATCAACAATTTGGGTACCATTAAGCCAGAAAGTAAGCTGACCATCTTTTTTGCGCAATTTCACTTTGTTCCATTCGCCGGCCGGTTTGCATACATCTTTTGAAGGGGCAATCATATCATACAATGAACCCGCAAGGTGGTTGGCTTTTTTGTTATCGCTGGCATCTTTATTATCAAGCACCTGCATTTCCATGCCAGTTAAGTAAGTTGCGCCAAATTGAGGGTCTTCATGCACCCCGAAAATAATGCCGCTGTTACCCTCTTTGCTGATGTTCCACTCTAAGGTAAGTTCGTAGTTTTCGTACTCGCCATCGGTAACCAGATCGCCATGACCTTCTGCTGCCTGCGGATCGAGTTGCAAAGCACCGTCAACAACTTTCCAGCCTACAACTTCCTTTTTTAAGTAGGTGTGCCAGCCATTGGTGGTTTTCCCATCGAACAGTTTGGTTTGTGCCGATACCGACAGGCAAAAAGCCGGGATGGCCATCAGGCCAAGCATGATTTTTTTCATAAAATTATAGTTGTTTTTATAGTATCAGAACCGCCATTAAAATAGCGTTGGTTGGTTGCGGCGGCTCCTGTTGGTTTCATTGTTTTACTTTGTACAAGGTATCTGACTTAAAAAGTATAAAAACTGTTTAAGGGCATATTTTGATAAAACGTTTTAATTGCAAATTAACTGAACATTTTTTTAGGTTGGGCTAAATATATTGGCTTTTTTTTAATGCTAAAACGATTATCGCAAAAATAAAGTATAAGCCTGCGAAAACTGAGGTAAAAGCTTGGTTACAATGGACAATTTATGGTAGATGGACAACATCGAGCGGGCACCTGATTGTAACAAATGAGGTGTCCCAATTTTTTGATTCCCCATAAAAAAGTGAAAAACCGCCGGTAGTTATTTTTTTAAAAAACAGTAAGGTTCCATTTTTTGAAAGTGAAACAGCGGAACGGCTTTTTTATGAAACACATTGGTAATCAGTTACCTAAAAAAAGGCGAAACAATATTAAACAATTGATTATCAATTAGTAAAGCCTAAAGGAGTAGTTTAAAGGCGTTTCATGTGCGGGCCTGAAAAACCCTATTATTTTCGCTGTTTTTTATGGATTTTAAAGTTTTTCGGATTAAGCAGAATGAACAGTGCGGAGTGCTGACAAAATCCTGTCACCATAATTTCGGATGGAAAGGTGTTGTTTTGCCCAAGTGGCAAAATAAGCCCGGGCTTTAGCAAACGCTATACCGGCGCCCGCGCGGGGCCGATTGAGAAACAGCCAACAAACGTTCATAATTTCTGGCCAATGTCATAAGAAAGTGTTTAGAGATACATTTACTTAGTCCTGACATATCCCCCGGTATAAAAAAACTTATAATAGGTAATATTGCGCCGTTGTGGTTAACCTTATCTTAACGCATAAGATTAACCGTAAATAACTATAACCCAAGCATTATCGGTAATTAATATTTACTACATTGATCAATTTTTATTTAATAAAACCAGGTTTCAAGAAATTTGGGTTAACGCGGCGTTTTAATTTAACGTTTGCATTAAAAGCGATTTGCTTACTGCTCCTTTTTATTACTGTTGACAATTTAACAGCGACTGCGAATACCCGCACAGCTGCTCCGACCGATTCGCTGGCTGACAGCGCACTGATGAAAAAGCGGCTGATTAACCAGGCATTTGATCACATTTATGAGCAAAACCTGCGTGTATCCGAAGGCGGGAACGATTACTTTAACAAAATAAAAACGCAGCTCACTGCCGACCTGGCGCCGAACTTCGTTTTATTCAGCACGCCTAAATCACGTTTCTTCTTTGTGTTTACCGCACGGGTAAAGATCCGCCTGCTGTCCTCACAGGGAGCACCGGTAAAATCTCCAAGCTTTATGCCGGGCGGTACGCTGTATTTCAGGGTGAACGAGGATACTTACAATCCAAAGTTCTTTTCGTTCGGTTACTCGCATCATTCCAACGGCGTACGTGGACCATCACTTAACCCCGATGGCAGCTTTAACCGCGATAGCGGCAAGTTCACCACCAACTTTTATACTTTAACTTATTACAGTGGCAAACGCTTTGATAAAAAAGACCTGATCATCAACCGTTATGATAACCTGGGTTTAGAGGTCCACGCCGGTTTATTCAACCTTGGCCTGTCCGAAGGCTTGAAAGATCATTATGGCTTTATTCGCATCAACGGCAGCCGCATGTATAATTTTGCCAAAGCCATTGAAGATCCAACAGATAAAAGCAAAAAGATCTACCAAAACTGGCAGCGCATCCGGTTCGACTTCACTTACATTGCCGACAAGTACGATAATTACTCAACCTTTGATTTCAAGAAACGTTTAAACGTGAGCCTGAAATACTATTACCAGTTTCCCTTTATGCCTGATGCCGCCCTTATGGTTGGCGGAGGCTACCGCGGACAGGATGATTACAACCAGTTTTTTGAGGATAGCTATGGTTATGTCACTATTGGCTTTGCAACAAGTTTGAGCTTTCATACGCATAAGTAGTAGATTTTTCTACCCTACATTTCTCCAATCGTCATTGCGAGGTACGAAGCAATCCCAAACTTTACAGAGGGATTTGCTTAGCCGCTCTGCCTATCGGGGATTGCTTCGTACCTCGCAATGACGAGATGTAGAAAAACAAAGCGAGGGTTCGAAAACGAACCCTCGCTTTGTTTAGAGAACTTTCTGCCGTCAGCCTGTGATTTGTTGCCCTGCTGCCAAGCATCCAACCCCGCATAACCCTCTTTTTTGTACATTTGCCGCATGGCATCCATTAAACCATCCGTACCCAAAGGCACCCGCGATTTTTCACCCGCCGAAATGGTGAAACGCAATTATATTTTCGACACCATTAAATCCGTTTTCCGCAAATATGGCTATCAGCAGATAGAAACACCCACCATGGAAAACTCATCAACCTTAATGGGGAAATATGGCGAAGAAGGGGATAAGCTGATATTTAAAGTACTTAACAGCGGTGATTATCTGGCCAAGGTTGACGAACAAAAACTTATTGAACGCAATTCTAATTCTGTAGCAGTTGCCATATCAGAAAAAGCCCTACGCTATGACCTTACCGTGCCTTTTGCCCGTTACGTAGTTCAACACCAAAACGAGATCACTTTTCCGTTCAAGCGTTTCCAGGTGCAGCCGGTTTGGCGTGCCGACAGGCCCCAACGTGGCCGTTACCGTGAGTTTTACCAATGCGATGCGGATGTGGTAGGCTCTGATTCACTACTGAACGAAGCCGAGTTTATTATGATCTATGACGAGGCTTTAACCAAGCTTGGCCTTAAAGATTTCAGCATCAAAATCAATAATAGAAAAATACTATCAGGAATTGCCCAGGCTATAGATAAATCCGATAATATCATAGATTTAACCGTAGCCATTGACAAACTGGATAAGATCGGTCTCGATGGCGTGATTAAAGAACTGCTCGAAAAAGGCTTTACCGATGCCGATATCGACAAACTAAAGCCGGTTATCCTGTTGGAAGGCAACAACACCGAAAAGCTGGCAAGTCTTCGTGAAGCGTTAGCGCAATCAGAGATTGGCTTAAAAGGCTGCGACGAAATAGAAACCGTTTTCGGCTATATAGAACGCTGCCCGCTGCAAACTGCTAAGCTTGAATTGGACATCACCCTTGCGCGTGGCTTAAACTATTATACCGGTGCCATCTTCGAGGTGAAAACCAACGAAGTAAATATGGGCAGCATTGGCGGCGGCGGCAGGTATGACGACCTTACCGGCATGTTCGGCTTAAAAGGCCTTACCGGTGCCGGGATCTCCTTCGGGGCCGACAGGATCTATGACGTACTGGAAGAGCTAAACCTTTTCCCCGCCGGCAGCAATCAAACCACGCAGGTGCTTATATGCAATTTCGATAAAGAAGGCGAACTTTATAGCTTACCTCTATTACAGCGGCTTCGCCGCAACAATATCAACACCGAACTCTATCCCGCAGGTGCGAAAATCAAAAAGCAGATGGAGTACGCTAACAATAAAAACATCCCTTATGTGGTGGTTGTCGGCGGTGATGAAATGCAAACCGGGCTATTGACATTTAAAGACATGGCAAGCGGAGTTCAGGAAAAACTGACGGCGGATGAGATCGTAGCAAAACTGAACCGGGATTAAACGTTTTTTTGGCTTTCAGGATTTTTTTCGTTGTCAGAGGCCCGGCCCACCATACTTCGACGGACTACCCATGACATAATAAAAATCAAGGTCATGCTGAACTTGTTTCAGCACCCCACTCGCTAAGCGGCCATGCTAAGCAAAACGGCCATCTGTCCTATGGGATGCCGAAATAAATTCGGCATGACGGCAGGTATATGTAATGTTTCCTATCCCCTTTTCTCTCCCTCATCCTTTTTCAAATGCCCTTCAAGCTGCGGGTTTTGAGGAGGGAGGGTTTTTACGCGGTGTTCAACCTCGGTTTGCTGAACATGAACGGCGTAATCTGCGGGCTCGATATGGCTCCCGCTGGCCTCGGCAAATACCTGGGTAAACTCGGCACCAATGTACAATATGGCCGATGTATAATAGATCCAAACCAATATCACAATAATAGAACCCGCGGCGCCATATGCCGACCCTTGCGCTGTATATTGGATATAAAGGCTGATGAGGTATTGACCTATCATAAACAGGATAGCTGTAAATACCGCGCCGCTGCGCACATCCCGCCATTTGATTTTAACATCGGGCAAAAACTTAAATATGATGCCAAACAAGGTAGTGATCACCACCAGGGTAATGCCCAGGTTTAGCACCTGGACAAATACTTTCGTAAAAGAATCGATACCGGGAAAAAAATGCTGGATCTGATCTTTCAGGGCACTTATAACCAGGTTGATAATAAGCGATGCCAACAACAGGAAGCCCAGGCTGATGATGAGCGAAAAGGACACAAACCGGTTTTTCAGCAATTGCATCCAGCCGCTTTTGGGCTTGGCTTTGACCCTCCAGATTATATTAAGCGAATCCTGGATCTCGATAAAAATACTACTCGCGCCCAATAAAAGCGTAACCACGCCAATAACAACCGCTATGCCCGATTTCCCGGATAGCGCAAGGTGCTTTAACGCATCCTGAATTTGTGCCGCCGGTGTTTTGCCAACATAACGAACAATTTCGGGGTACAACCGCTCGGTTGCGGCATCCTGTCCAAAAACCAGGCCGGCTACCGATATTACAATAATTAATAAAGGGGCAATTGAAAAAACAGTGTAATAAGCCAGCGAGGCGCTTAATTTTAAGCCATTATCTTTTGAAAAGCCCGTGAACGATGCCAGGAGAACCTTCCATAGTTGTTTAAAGTATGCTTTGCTTAAAAATTTCATGCCTGCGTTTTTGTAGATTAATGCTTATTCGTGAATGGTTAAGCAATATTGATGCCTTTTGTAGGGCTATTTAAATAAAAGTTGTGAGTTTTGGACGGGCTTAAAATATTTAGAGGGCCTGTACCGGAATATCCAGCAGCTCATATTTTTCCCAGCCCGTAAAGTCATAATGCCACCATTCGGTTGAGATCACCCTGAAGCCGTATTTGGCCATTATCGTTTTTAATAATTCGCGGTTTGCAATTTGCTGCGGCGGTAAATCCATATAGTTTGCCCCGGCCTTACGGCTAAAGCTATCAAAGCCGGTTGGCATATCCAGTTCTTTGCCGGTTTTAATGTTGATAAGGGAAAGGTCAATAGCGCAACCACGGTTATGCTTTGAGCCTTTGCGCGGATCGGCTACAAAGTTGGTATCGGGGGCCATTTCATAAAAATTAACGGTAACCGAATAGGGCCGATAGGCATCATAAATTTTAATACCGAGTCCCTGCATTTTTAATTCGGCTTCAACCTGCTGAAGCGCTTTTACAACCGGGAGCCTTGCATAAGCTTTGGCCCTTGTATACATGCGGCGATGCATGAAATTGTTGGTTGTAGCATACCGCAGATCTAAGATAATTTCGGGGATATATTTCTTTATTTCAACCAGCTGTTTATCCGGGTTTGCTTTAACCTGTAGTTTATAGCGGGCAATACCATAAATTTTTGTACTGTCGATATATTTATAATGCTGCGCGTTAACGCGCAAAGCACACGCTACAAATATCAGCAATATCAAGTACCGGTGATTCATATTACCCGTTTATCTGTGCGATACGATCAGCAAATCGAGGTCTTTGCAGGGGATCGAAAAACGCTCGCCAATGTGTTTATTGGTAAGCTGGCCCTGGTAAATATAAACCGCGTTACGCACTCCCGATTTTTGCCAGATGAGGTTTTTGATGCCGCCCATATCGCCAATATCAAGCAGTATTGGTGCAAAAATATTGGTGAGCGCATAAGTAGCGGTACGGGCTACACGCGATGCGATGTTAGGCACACAATAATGAATTACATCATATTTGCGAAAAACGGGGTGGGTATGATTGGTAACTTCGGATGTTTCAAAGCAACCTCCCTGGTCAATACTTACATCAATGATCACCGAGTCGCGTTTCATGCGGCTAACGGTTTCCTCGGATATAATGCAGGGGCTGCGGCCATCTTCGGCACGGAGCGCACCTATGGCCACATCGCAGGTGGTGATGGCTTTTTCTAATACAATAGGCTGTACCACCGATGTGAAAACGCGGTTACCGATATTATTTTGCAGGCGGCGAAGTTTGTATATCGACGGATCGAATACCTTAACCTCGGCACCCAATGATATGGCGGTGCGTGCCGCGTATTCGCCCACGGTTCCGGCACCAAGAATCACAATTTCGGTTGGCGGAACGCCGGTGATGCCGCCCAGCATCAGGCCTTTGCCTTCAAAAACATTGCTTAAGTATTCGGCTGCTATAAGTATGGAGGTAGCGCCCACAATTTCGCTCATGGCCCTTACCACCGTGAGGGTATTGCCCTCATCGCGCAAATGCTCAAAACTTAGCGCGGTGATCTTTTTGGCCATCAGCGCCTGAATGCTTTCGGCCTTGAGCGTAGCGATTTGCAGGGTAGAGATCAGAAGCTGCCCGGGTTTCATCAGCTCAATTTCGTGAGTAGTAGGAGGGGCTATTTTGATAATGATATCAGCCTCGTAAACCTTTTTGGTATCATATACTACCTGGGCGCCCTGTTCACTGTAATCCTTATCCGAAAAATTGGCGGCCTGCCCGGCATTACTCTCCAGCATCACCTCGTGGCCGTTATTAACCAGAAGCGCTACCGACAGCGGGGTCAAGGGCACACGGTTTTCCTGGAAGGAAACCTCCTTGGGAATGCCGATGTATAGCTTGTTTTTTTTGCTTTTTACCTCCAGCAACGACTCCTGGGGCTGCAACATTGCTTGCTTGGCAATATCCGAAAACCCGCTGTATATCCCTGAACTCATGATGTGTTTTTTTTAAGGCTGTTGAAGATAAGAAAAAACGATGTATGATAAAACTAAATATTTTCCATGCTGATGCTGCGCGAGGTGCTGTCCAAAACCCGGATCCGGATGTTGGTGTAACGGCTCGGCAGCAGGTCGGGAATTTTTTCGGGCCACTCAATAAAGCAGTAGGCATCACTGTAAAAATATTCCTCATAGCCCATATCCAATGCTTCTGTTTGATTTTTAAGACGATAGAAATCAAAATGAAAAATCTTGCTGTCGCGCCCGGTGTATTCGTTTACAATTGAAAACGTCGGACTGGTTGCCTGTTCTGTTACGCCAAGTTCTTCACATAAAGCTTTGATGAGCGTTGTTTTGCCCGCCCCCATTTCGCCATAAAAAAGAAAAATTTTATTCCCTGCCGAGTTGGCCAGGATGGCTTCGGCAGCCTGCGGTAATTGAGATGTTGAATTTACAGATAGTTGCACGTGTTATAATTTTGTTTTATACCATGTCATTTTGCGAGCGCAGCGTGGCAACCGCATAGAGAGCAGCTGTGCCTGCGTGTGATTGTTTTATATAATGACGTGATCGTAAATTATTGATTATTAAATATATTTTTTGATCGATAGTAATGTGGGCGTTGCCTGCGGCCCGTGCTATCCGCTCATACTGCACAGGCATTAGCCACAAGGCCGGTACCCGCTACTATCACTAACGCTGCCCCCGCACATCATCGCTAAAACTTATCTTATACGCCATCACGGTTTTTCAGGAACTCCCCCGGTGATTACTCCCCCATGACATCCTTTTATTTGCCCAAAAATACTCAAAATACCTAAATTATAAATTAGCCGTCAAGTCTTTAACCCCTCTTGCATCTAATCGCTCTTACAGGAAAATAAAAAGTCCCACCGGATGGCAGGACTTTTTATTTGAAACATCATTAATAATTAATTGATGGATAATGGCAGGTAAATACCGAAGGTAATATTGCGCCCCATGTTATAAATACCAAATTCCGGATCTTCCGAACTTATACGACCGGGCTTAAGACGGCTAAGCGCGTCGTAGTACTTGATGTTGGCCAGGTTATTTCCCGATACATATAGTTTAACCGGTTGTTTGCCAAAGTTAACCGTTGTGCCCAGCCCGGCATTTAACAGCGTGTAGCCTTTGGTGCCGGTTTCAAAAGCCGAATCATAACGGTACTGGTTAAAGAAATTATCTATCCCTACCGAAATGTATGATTGTTTCACCCCTTTAATAGTTGGCTCAAAACGCAGCGTATTTTTCAGCGTACCGGCAGGGATGAACGCCAGCGGCCTGTCGAGTGTGTTGTTTCGGGCATAAGTATAACCAAAGGTATTTTCAAAATGGATGAAGCTTACCGGGTGCAGGGTAAAGTTACCTTCAACACCATACAGGTTAGCATTAACCTGGTTGTAACGGTACACATCAAACTGGCTCAGGCTACCGGCTCCGTTTACGGCCTGTGCTACGTCCCCCTGTTTGTGCGATGCATAAATAAAGTTGTGGATATAGTTTTCATAGATCCCTAAACTGGCACTTACAATTTTGTCATCGTATTGCAGGGTAGCGTCAACCTGGTAACTTCTTTCAGGCGCCAGGTTAGGATTACCTATTTCATAACGGAAAGTACCTTCATGTACACCGTTGGAGCCAAGTTCGGCCGGGTTTGGCGCACGGAAAGCCGAACCGGCGTTGGCCTTGAAATTCAAATTCTCATTAAACTCATGCGTATAACCCAACGCTCCGCTTATGTTCGAAAACTTGTTGGTAAAGGGGGTAAATTTGGTTTCGCCATCCTCAACCAGGCCTTTGCCCTTGTTTTTACGATAATCATACCTGATACCGGCATTAAAGGTGTTTTTATCCCAGGTTTTTTTGATGTATGCGAAAGCGCCCACGCCATAAGTATCATAAGCCGGGATCAAAAACTCCGAGCCTTTGTTTAAACTATGGCCGATGTCCGAACTCGCGCCAAAAACAGGTTGCCATCCGTTTGCTTCGGTAACATAATATTTTACATCGCCCGAGTACGTATTCAGATCAAAGAACAGGGAAGGATCCGGTCCGTCGAGCTCGCGGCGCTGGTTTTTCTGGTAGCCGAGGTTCACTTTCAGGTTGCCCCCTTCGGTAATGAAGTTGTTATCCCAGTTTATCTTATAATGGCGGATATCCTGTTTAGGGTATTCAAGCGTACGGCTTTTGTATTCATCCTGCGTAAATGGTGTGCCATCGTCATGCAAAAAGTTGAGGCCATTAGCGGGCTCCGGATCGTAAAAACCGATATTGTTTTTAAAGTAGCTGAGGTTGATATGCGAGTAACCCCATGATTTATTAAGACCGATCATGCCGCTCAGGTCGGTTTCATTAAAGCCGGAGTTAGGGAAATAGTAATCGGGCGTTTTAAAGGAGTAGGCATTTTTGTAGCTGCCGCGGGCACGCCATACCAGTCCGTTTTCGTTACCGGTGAGCATCAATGAAGTTCCGGTTAGGCCGTTGTTGGTGGAGTAGTTGGTTAAAAACTCACCTTTGATCTGCCCGTCGGGCGGGGTAAGTGGTTCAAGCAGGTTAATAACACCGCCAAGCGCGTCTGATCCGTATAGCAGTGAAGCCGCCCCGCGAAGCACTTCTACTCTGTCCGAGCTGTATTGATCAATCTCAATACCGTGCTCATCGCCCCATTGCTGGCCTTGTTGTTTAATCCCGTCGCTCAAAGTAACTACACGGTTATAGCTTAAGCCACGGATAACCGGTTTGGAAATAGAAGGGCCGGTAGTGATCTGCGACATGCCCGGCACCTGGTGTGCAAGCGCGTCGATGAGGTTGGTTGACTGCCTTAACAAGCCATCGCGTCCCACAGCTGATACTGATGTGCTGTTTTGTTTATTATTAGCGCTGATAGCTGTGCCGGTAATAACCACTTCGTGGGTTTCGATAATGCTCGACTGCAATTCAAAAACCAGCGGAGTGCCGGCCGAAAGATCAACTATTTTGGTAAGGGATTTATAACCCACATATTCTATCGAGAACAGGAACCTGCCCCTGTTGGGTAATGATTTAAAGGAAAACTCGCCATTAGGATCGGTGATGGCAGATATTTTTAATTCGGGGATAGTGATCACAGCACCTGGTAAGGTTTGTTTTGATTGCGCGTCGACCACACGGCCTTTAACAATAATAACATCTGCAAATGCAGAAACCTGCACCAACAGCAATATAATGAAGCTTATAAGCTTTAATTTCATGATAAAAGATTAAGAAAATCAATAAATACCGTTATTAACAACGGCTATGTTTTGAGGAAAGCGTAAGGTAACCTTAAGCAATAACCGGAGGGGCGCGGCCGGCGGCAAGGATAAGCGCAAGGCTTACAAAATTGTAATCGCCGGGTTTAAAAAAATGATCAGAAGTTACAAGAGGGATAAAAAATGAGCTGTTGCTAACAGCCACAGCATCGGTATGGTGCATGGCATCGCACAGTAAACATTTTTCTTTAACAGTTTGCTGACCAACAGCCATATGGCTGTGTTTGGTTATTCCCTTGATCAGGGCGTGCTGGTGCGAATAAACCATATATTGCCCGGCCGCAAAGCAAACAAGCAGCAGCCACGCAAATACAATATGTAAGCGGTTTTTTTTCACAGTCAACATCCCTTTAACGGAATACGGCAAAAATAAGTATTAAAACGGGAATATTAATGCAACATTGTAACAATAATGCGATTGTTCATTGGTTCACTTGTTCATTAGTTTATTTGTCTTTTCCTGCGTATACAGGGAGCTTTAAACAGGTTGGCAAACTTTTCACCAATGAACCAATGAACAAGTGAACCAATGAACTTATCTTTGCCAAATATGACACCTGCCGAGATCAATAAAAAATGGGATGCGCTGCAGCAGCGGATAGCTGAGGATTTTGATAACGAAAAGCCCGATATAAAGGTGATGCTTTTTTTGATCGGGGTACAGGAGCTGGGCCAGGGGCCGCGTAAGTTCAGCAAGCGCCAAAAGGAAGAGCTGATGCATATCGCAACCTGCCGCTTAATGAGCATGATGGGCTTTTACGAGCTTGAAGGCCTTGACCAGGATGGCTGGCCACACTGGAAACGCGTAAAAGTAATCCCGAACTATACCCTGCTTGAACAAGAAATGATGATGAAATCGCTCATTGTAAATTACTTTGAGGAGATGGAGGGGGTGGAATAGCGAGTGGTTTATTGGGTTGATAACAGGGCTTTATAATTCCCCTCTTGAGAGGGCGCGCGGAGGGAAGAGCGATAGCAGGGGTGTGTTTCTGCGATTGGCTTATCAAAGCATAAACACACCCCTCCGCCCCTCTCAGAGGGGAATCGCACATTTCCCAGCTTTTTACCCCTTAAATTGATCCCGGGAAGGGAATTAGAACATTCGGAACAATTAATCTATCTTCATCAATAAAAACAATCAACGGCCATATATGAAGAAACTTTTTACCCTAAGCATTCTTTTATTAACCCTTACAGCCGCGTTTGCCGGGCCGCCTAAAAATCAGTACGTGCGGATCCATACGGTTTATGGCGATTGCATCCTCCGCCTGTATAATGAAACGCCATTGCACCGCGATAACTTTATCAAACTAACCAAAAAGGGATTTTATAATGGGACGCTGTTTCACCGGGTGATCCAGAATTTCATGATCCAGGGGGGCGATCCGGATTCAAAAGACCCGGTAAAAGCAAAACCCGGCGCTGAACTGGGCAATGGCGAAGTGGGCTATACCATCCCCGCCGAATTTCGCGATAGCCTGTTTCATAAACGCGGTGTACTTGCTGCCGCGCGGGATGATAACCCTAAAAAAGAATCAAGCGGCTGCCAGTTTTATATTGTGGAAGGCAAACGCTTTACAGATGGTAAGTTGGATACACTGGAAAATACCCGGCTTAAAGGCCGCAAGATCCCGGCATGGCAGCGCGAATGGTATAAATCAGTCGGCGGTTCGCCACACCTTGATCAAAACTATACCGTTTTTGGCGAGGTTGTTTCGGGGATTGATATGGTTGATAGGATTGCTGCCGTAAAAAAGGATACCAATGATCGTCCCAATACGAATGTGCCGATGACTGTTGAGTTGCTGAGTAAAAAGGAATGTAAGCAGTTGGATAATATATTGTTTCCGGAAAAAAAATAAACCGGCGACTGACTGCCGCGGGTTAGCGATAGCGTAACCCGTGGTTGGCATGATGTAAGCTTTCAGCTTACACAAATTCAGCTGAAAGCTGAAACTATGGTACACCACGGGTTAAAAACCCGCGGCAGATGGATATTATTGCAGTTTAAACTTTAAAAAGAAAACTCCCCCTTTAGGGGGTTAGGGGGCATGAAAATACTTACATATAATGTTAACGGTATCCGTTCGGCAATAAACAAGGGTTGGCTGGCCTGGTTGCAGGCTACTGATGCAGATGTTGTTTGTTTGCAGGAGATTAAAGCCACGCCAGATGTATTGACTGATCTGGGTTTGGTGGATCAGATGGGCTATCAGCACTACTGGTTCCCGGCCGAAAAAAAAGGCTACAGCGGAACAGCCATTTTTACCAAAATATTGCCCAAGCATATTGAGTACGGCTGTGGTATTCCTGACTTTGATCGTGAAGGGCGCTGCATCCGGGTTGACTTTGATGAGGTTTCGGTGATGAGCGTTTATTTCCCATCGGGCTCAAGCGGTGATGACCGGCAGGTTTTTAAATACCGTTTTTTAGATGAGTTTGGCAAGTACCTTACCCTGCTTAAAGTGGAGTATCCTAACCTGGTGGTTTGCGGCGACTATAACATTTGTCACCGTCCTATTGATATTCACAATCCAAAATCAAACGCCAACTCATCGGGCTTTTTACCGGAGGAACGTGAATGGATGGAGAACTTTATTGAGGGAGGGTTTATAGATACCTTCCGCCACCTGAACAAAGAACCGCATAACTACACCTGGTGGAGCTTCCGTGCCGGATCACGCGGTAAAAACTTAGGCTGGCGTATTGATTATGCCATGGCCAGTACCCCGCTTGAAGATAAGATCCGCCGCGCGGCTATATTGCCCGAGGCTAAGCACTCCGATCATTGCCCGGTATTGCTGGAATTGGAGTTTTAAGCCCCTCTAAATCTCCCCTGAAGGGGAGACTTTAAGAAATATTAAAAAAATGTCATTGCGAGCGTAGCGTGGCAATCGCGTAGCTATACAGGGCGTATATGCTTCCGTGCGATTGCCACGCTACGCTCGCAATGACATTAATGGGTTTACTTTGGCCCGTAAGTAGCCACCGGCACTATCATTTCCTCTAACGAGATCCCTCCGTGCTGGAAAGTTTCATTATAGAAATTCACAAAGTGGTTGTAGTTGTTCGGGTACACGAAGTAGCTATCTTCCTTGGCAAAAACAAAGCTTGAGCTAATGTGCAGTCTCGGCAGCATGGCATCATGCGGATTACGGATATGAAAAACCTCCTTAGCATTATAGTTCAGGTTTTTGCCTTGTTTATAACGCAGGTTAGTGTTAGTGTTCCTGTCACCCACAATTTTGCTTGGATTTTTTACCCGGATGGTACCATGATCGGTAGTAATGATAACGCGTACCTGTTTTTGAGCGAGGTATTTCAACAGGTCATACAAAGGCGAATGCTCAAACCACGACAGGGTTAGTGAACGGTAAGCTGCATCATCACTTGCCAGCTCACGGATCATCTGCATATCTGTACGGGCGTGCGAAAGCATATCCACAAAGTTGTATACCACTACATTAAGCTCGTTATTCATGAGGTTATTAACCGACTCGTTCAGCGCCCGGCCTTCGTCAATATTCAGGATCTTGTGGTAAGAGTGTTTGCAATCTTTTCGCAACACGCGCTTCAGGTGATCGGCTAAAAACTCGGCTTCGTACAAGTTCTTGCCGCCTTCATCCTCGTCGTTTTGCCACATAGATGGATAGCGGCGTTCCATATCCAAAGGCATCAGGCCCGAAAAAATCGAGTTACGGGCATATTGCGTAGCTGTTGGCAGGATACTATAATAAGTATCCTCTTCCTCCAGCCTGAAATATTCGGAAATAATAGGGTTAATGATCTTAAACTGATCGTAACGCAGATTATCTATCAAAATAAAAAACAAGGGGCCTTTACCATCCAACTTAGGGAATACCTTCTTTTTAAATAACTGGGGCGATGAAGTTGGCGCCAGATCCGGGTTTTTGATCCAGTTAAGGTAGTTGCGCTCCACAAACTTGCAAAACTGCATGTTTGCTTCGGCTTTTTGCAGCGTCAGGATCTCGTGCATGCCGGCATCTTCCAGTTTTTCCAGCTCAAGCTCCCAGTAGATCAGCTTCTTGTAAACATCAACCCATTCCTGGTGGCTCAGGTTTTCGTTAAGCGTCATGCCCAGTGTACGGAAATCCATCTGGTAGGCCATGGTGGTTTTTTCGGTAACGAGGCGTTTGTTTTCGGTCAGTTTTTTTATAGTAAGCAGGATTTGCTTAGGATGTACCGGCTTAATCAGGTAGTCGTCTATCTTTGAGCCGATGGCATCTTCCATCAGGTACTCTTCTTCATTTTTGGTGATCAGCACAATGGGCACATCATTGTTGATGTTCTTGATCTGCTGCAGGGTTTCCAGGCCGGTAAGGCCGGGCATGTTCTCATCCAGGAAAACCAGGTCGAAATAATTGTTCTTAAAAGAGTCGACGGCGTCGTAGCCATTGGTAACCGTGGTTACTTTGTAGCCCTTTTCGCCCAGGAAAAGTATATGTGGTCTTAACAGGTCAATTTCGTCATCGGCCCATAAAATGGTGGTATCTTGCATAGTATATATATTAAGTGCCTGAATCAGAATTTTCGGAATTTAAAAATTTTCAGAATGATCCGGTATAAGGTTAAATGCTTTTCAAATATCAATTTTTTACCATTAAATTCTGTGAATCCTAAAATTCTATGAATTCTGATTCAGACAGTAAACCCAAATAGATGCTTTTGTTGTTACACAGTAAAGGTATTAACAAAATTTAACAAACCTGTCGCTCTTATTTTACCTTTGTTTTACATTTTTGCAATCATTAGAAGCGGCATTGAATAAAAAGAAAATAATTAACGACCCGGTTTATGGTTTTATCAGTATCCCTACCGAACTGATCTTTGACCTCATATCCCATCCATACTTTCAGCGGCTGCGTTATATTAAACAGCTGGGCATGACCCACCTGGTATATCCCGGAGCATTGCACACCCGTTTTCATCACGCTTTGGGCGCCATGTACCTGATGGATACAGCGCTTGAAACCCTCCGAAACAAGGGCCATCAAATTTCTGCCGAAGAGGAGGAGGCGGTCACCATTGCCATATTATTGCATGATATTGGTCACGGGCCATTTTCGCACGCTTTGGAAAACACCATTATCGACGGGATCGCACACGAGGATATTTCATCAATGCTGATGAATAAGCTTAATGCCCGGTTTGAGGGCAAGCTTACCATGGCTATCAATATTTTTAATGATACCTATCCGCGTAAGTTCCTGCATCAGTTGGTATCCAGCCAACTGGATATGGACAGGCTGGATTATCTTAACCGCGACAGTTTCTTCACCGGTGTATCCGAAGGGGTGATCAGTTCAGAACGGATCATCAAGATGCTTAATGTTAAAGATGACCACGTAGTTGTTGATGAAAAAGGCATTTACTCGATAGAAAAATTTTTAATTGCCCGCCGCCTCATGTACTGGCAGGTTTATCTGCATAAAACAGTAATAGCGGGCGAGGAGGTGTTAACCAAGATCTTCAGGCGCGGCCGCGAACTGATTTCGCAGGGTAAGGAATTGTTTGCCACCCCGGCCCTGCTGCATTTTTTAAAGAACCGCATTGGCCGTGATGCTTTCATGAATGAGGACCATCACGTGGAAACTTTTGCCTGTTTGGATGATACCGATATTATGGCATCGGTAAAAGTGTGGGCATATCATCCCGACCTGGTACTTTCCCATCTTTGCAAAAACCTGGTGCAGCGTAACCTTTTCAGGGTTGATATTACCAACGAATGCCCCGACGAAGCTTTTGTTGAAAGCCTTCGCCAAAAGGCGATGGAAAAATATGGCGTTAGTTATGAAGATGCTGCGGCCTACTTTGTGTTTACCACATCTATCCGCAATAATGCTTATAACCAAAACGATGGCAACATTGGTATATTAATGAAGAATGGCGAGGTAAAGGATATTGCCGCCGCCAGCGACAACTCAAACCTCGTAGCTTTGGCCAAAACGGTGAAAAAATATATCCTTTGTTATAATAAGGAGTTGTTGAATTAACGGGCGGTTTTCACTGTAGAGACGCATAATTGCGTCTCCCGCATGCAGGTTACGGCAGTTCGAGATTGGCAAAGCGATCTGTCCTAAAGGAGACGCAATTATGCGTCTCTACATAAAAAGGCATTATGGATAAATGCCGGAAATGTGCACTGGCCGCGTTAGGAATTGTAGTGTAAAGTCCGCAGCGAGGGTTGGAATTACGGGTTGGGCAAGCGAGGACTTGGAACGGAAAGCCCGGCCGCAGGCAACGCCCCTATTTAAGAGAGCGATAAAACAATGGCGTCGTACTTTGGATTTTAACAAATAGCAAAACGAAACCGATATACATCTGCAACAAATGAAGAAATGGTGAAAAATAAAACGCGTTGACAGTCAAAACTTTTTAACGCGTGTTCATAACTCATTAATAATTTGTTGCTTCAATTTTAACATTTAAATTTGCCCGATGCAATTTACCGCCCATGATATAAGTTTACTGCTCAACGGAACTGTAGAAGGCGATCCTTCGGCAACTGTTAGCCAGCTTGCCAAGATAGAGGAAGCCGGAGCCGGCAGCCTTTCTTTTTTGGCCAACCCTAAGTATGAGCAGTTTTTGTATACTACCAACGCCTCCATTGTTATTGTTAATAATGATCAGCAGTTAACGGAGCCCGTAAAAGCTACACTGATCAGGGTTGAAAACGCTTACAGCGCGTTCACTGTTCTCCTTGATAAGTACAACACTTTCAGGCTTGATAAAAAAGGAATTGAACAGCCAAGCTTTATCCATCCCACAGCACAGGTAGGGGCGGGCGTTTATATAGGCGCGTTTGCTTATATCGGCCAAAATGTGAGCATCGGCGATAATTGCAAGATCTATCCCAACGTTAATATTGGCGATAATGTAAGCCTTGGCAATAATGTAACGCTGTTTGCAGGGGCGACGGTTTACTTTGATTGCGTTATCGGCAACAATGTGATAGTACATTCAGGGGCGGTAATAGGCAGTGATGGCTTTGGCTTTGCGCCCAACCCCGACGGCACTTATACCAAAATTGCACAGATTGGTAACGTAATATTGGAAGATGAGGTTGAAGTGGGTTCAAATACTACTATCGACAGGGCAACCATGGGTTCGACCATAGTGCGTAAAGGTGCGAAAATTGACAACCTGATCCAGATTGCTCATAATGTGGAAATTGGTGCACATACAGTAATTGCAGCACAGTCGGGCATTTCGGGCAGTACCAAAATTGGCGAAAGGGTTGTAATTGGCGGGCAGGTAGGAATTGCCGGTCACCTGAATATAGCTAACGGAACACAGTTTTCGGCGCAAACAGGCATCAATAGCTCTATTACCGAAGAAGGTAAGGTATGGGGCGGTACACCATATATGCCATATAAAGATTACCTTCGTGCCCACGCTAAGCTGCGAAAGCTGCCGGAGCTTGACCGCAAGGTTTATGAGCTTGAAAAATTGATTGAAGAACTACGTAAAGGCAAGGCAAGCGAATAGCCTTAGCCGGTAAATTTAAATATGAACGTTAAACAAAGAACTATTAAAGCGCCGGTTTCGGTATCAGGAACAGGCTTGCACACCGGACAAAGCGTTACAATGACCTTTAATCCCGCCCCTGAAAACCACGGTTATAAATTCAGGAGGGTTGATATTCCCGGTGCGCCTATTATTGATGCCGATGTTGATAACGTAAGCGATACCTCGCGCGGAACATCTATAAGCCAGAACGGCGCTACAGTAAATACTGTTGAGCACGTGCTGGCCGCTTTGGTTGGGCTTGAAGTTGATAACCTGCTGATTGACCTTGATGGCCCCGAAACTCCCATTATGGACGGCAGCTCGATACAGTTTGTTGACGTAATAACCGAAATCGGGCTGATTGAACAGGATGCCGACCGCGAATACTACCATATCCCCTATAACATTCACTACTCTGAACCTGAGCGTAAGGTTGAAATGGTTGCCATGCCTTTGGACGATTACCGTTTTACCTGTATGGTCGACTATAACTCGCAGGTACTGGGCAGCCAGCATGCCAGTATCTCAACTATTGGCGAGTTTAAAAAAGAAATTGCTTCATGCCGTACCTTCTGCTTTTTGCACGAGCTGGAAATGTTGCTAAAGCATGACCTGATTAAAGGCGGCGACCTGAACAATGCCATCGTGGTTGTTGATAAAGATGTTGACCAGGAAGAACTTGATCACCTGGCCAAGCTGTTTAACCGCAAGGATATCAATGTTGCCCCGCAGGGCATTTTAAATAATATTGAACTCCGCCATCAAAATGAGCCGGCACGCCACAAGCTGTTGGATATGATAGGCGATTTAGCGCTGGTTGGCGTGCCGCTTAAAGGGCACATCATGGCCGCAAGGCCAGGCCATGCGGCTAACGTTGCCTTTGCTAAAAAGATCAAAGCGCTCATCAAAAAGGAAAAAAGCCGTAAGCAGGTAAAAACTTATGACCTGAACGCCAAACCGGTTTTTGATACGGTGGAAATTATGGGCATGCTGCCTCACCGTCAGCCTTTCCTGATGATTGACAAGATCCTGGAGCTTACTAAAAGCCACGTTGTAGGGTGTAAAAACGTAACCATTAACGAGGAGTTTTTTAAAGGCCATTTCCCCGGCGCGCCAATCTTCCCCGGTGTATTACAAATTGAGGGTATGGTGCAAACAGGCGGCATCCTGGTGTTAAACACGGTTCCCGATCCGCAAAACTACCTTACCCTGTTCCTGAAAATCGAGAACGCCCGCTTTAAAAGCAAAGTAGTTCCCGGCGATACCATTATTTATATTTGCGACCTGATTGCCCCCATCCGCCGCGGCATAGCTACCATGAAAGGTATAGGCATGGTGGGCGACCGTGTTGTTGTTGAGGCCGAACTGATGGCTCAAATTGTAAAAGTAAAAGAATCTGAAGCATGATCCAGCCATTAGCATACATACATCCACAGGCCAAAATTGCCGATAACGTGGTAATTGAACCATTCGTTACCATCCATAAGGATGTTGAAATTGGCGAAGGTACCTGGATCGGCTCCAACTCCGTAATTATGGATGGCGCCCGCATAGGTAAAAATTGCCGGATCTTCCCCGGCGCGGTAATATCCGCCCCACCGCAGGATTTAAAATATAAAGGCGAGCAAAGCACCGTAACCATAGGTGATAACACAACCATTCGTGAGTGTGTTACCCTTAACCGTGGTACCGCCCTTGATAAAAACACCACCACCATTGGCAGCAACTGCCTGCTGATGGCTTATGTACATGTAGCGCATGATTGTGTTATTGGCGATAACGTAATTGTTGCCAACGCCGTGCAATTGGCAGGCCACATTACGGTTTATGATTACGCTTTCATCGGCGGCTCATCTGCCGTGCACCAGTTTGTCGAAATTGGCGCGCATAGCATGATCTCGGGCGGTTCATTGGTACGTAAAGACGTTCCCCCGTTTACCAAGGCCGGTCGCGAACCGCTGTCATATGTAGGTATCAACTCTGTAGGCTTGCGCCGCAGGGGATTTTCGGCTGCTACAATAGCCGAAATCCAGGAGATCTACAGGATCATATTCCTCAAAAAATATAACGTAACCAAAGCACTTGATATCATCGAGGCCGAGTTTACCCCAAGTGTAGAACGCGATGAGATCATCAACTTCCTCCAAAACTCACAACGCGGTATCATGAAAGGGTTTGGGAATACTTAAAAATATCTGAATCAGAATTTACAGGATTTGAGAATTTTCAGAATCCTGTAAATTCTGATTAGTTACCTTGCTATTCTGTTAATTCTTCCATTCTGAAAATTCTGATTCAGACAATATTATGATCATCACCCTCCAAAACATCGGCCGCCGCTTTAACCGCGACTGGATTTTCAGGGGAGTGGATTATACCTTTACTTCCGGCGAGTCATATGCTATCCTTGGCCCAAACGGTTCCGGGAAATCAACCTTACTGCAGGTTTTAAACGGCAGCCTTTCGCCTTCTACAGGTAAAATTGAATTTGCTAACGAAGGAAAGCCGGTTGAAATAGATACCGTTTTTACTCATTTAAGCCTGGCTGCTCCCTATCTTGAGCTGATAGAAGAGTTTACCATGAGCGAGATGATCGATTTTCATTTCAAATTCAAAAGCTTTAAACCGGGTATAGATAAAGAAACGGTTATCGCACTGCTTAACCTGCCTAAAAGTGCCAACAAGCTTATTAAATACTTTTCGTCGGGGATGAAACAGCGCCTTAAGCTTGCCCTTGCTTTTTGTGCCGATACCCCCATGCTTATGCTGGATGAGCCAACTTCCAACCTCGATACCCAGGGCGTTGATTGGTATTTAAGCCTTGTGCAGCAATTTGCCGCCGGTCGCCTTACTATAGTATGCTCCAACCAGGAGCACGAGTACGGCTTCTGTACGCATAGGTTGAGTATTGTGGATTATAAAGTGTAGATCTGAGACGTTAGATATCAGATTTCCAGTCCTTAGATTATTTGAATAATCTATAAAGAAGATATCCGACTTACTTAGTCTCAAATCTCATAGTTAGAACGCTTCATCGTTAGATATCAGATTTCCAATCCTTAGATTATTTGAATAATCTATAAAACAGATATCCGACTTGCTTAGTCTCAAATCTCATATCTAAAGTCTCATATCTATTTTATACATAACCCTTTAAATGTGGCTGCAGAGTAGAAAATCTCAAATCTAACATCTCAAATCTCAAATCAAATTCCTAAGTTTGCGCCTCAATATTATTTTATGGCTAAGGCATCAGATGTTAAAAATGGAAATGTACTTCGCTTCAACGGCGAATTAGTTCAGGTTGAGGAGTTTTTACACCGTACCCCGGGCAACTTACGCGCGTTTTACCAGGCCCGTATGCGCAACGTTAAATCAGGTAAACTGGTTGAATACCGTTTCCGTACCGATGAAGAGGTTGACATAGCCCGCGTTGAAACCAATGATTATCAATACCTGTATGACGAAGGTGATTCATTAGTAGTAATGGACAACACCACATATGATCAGCATAACGTACCAAAGGCATTATTTGGCCCGGCGGTTAAATTTTTGAAAGAAGGCATGAACGTAATTGTTGCCTTCGAAAGCGACGAGCCCATCATGGGTTCTATCCCGGGCTCGGCCGAGCTGGAAATCACTTACACCGAGCCAGCCGTTAAAGGTGATACTTCAAGCGGTGCTTTGAAAAATGCCACCGTTGAAACCGGCGCGGAGATCCGTGTACCGTTATTCATCAACATTGGCGATAAAGTTAAAGTTGACACCGCTACCGGCGCTTACGTTGAGCGTGTAAAAGGTTAATACACCTGACCCTAAAGGTGGAGGAACAGATATAAACCAGGAAGAGGTTTCGTTTTCACGAAACCTCTTCCTGGTTTTAGCCCCGCCCATGCCGTACCTGTTTCGGGATCACTATAGAAGGGATTAAAACTTATCATGTATGTACGTCATGATCCTCACCATCTCATCTCTTATTTCACGGGTTGACCGGGTAAAATTATTGTTCATGAATGCAAAAGCCAGGCGTTTGCCTTTACGGGTAACTATGTAGCCGCTTTGGTTATGGTTATTGCTTAACGACCCGGTTTTTGCCCAAACAAAAGGCTGCCCGTTATCGGTTTTATAGGCGCTTTTAATTGTACCTGCTACGCCGCCTACCGGCATCATGCTATGTAACAGGTTTTCATCTTTCACCTCGTCCTGAATTTTGAGCAGCAGGGCTACAAGGTCTCTGGGGGTAAACAAATTATACCGCGACAATCCCGAGCCATCAACCCATTGCGGCACATCGGGCAAGTCATTCAAAAAATGTGTTTTTGAGTAATTGATCACCGAATCGGTACTGAGGGTATTAAACTTTACCGACGAGCACACCAGCAACAATTGTTCGGCAATAAAATTATCGCTCGGCTGTAGCATCCGCCGGTAAACGGAATCGGCATTGGTATTATAAATAACCCGCGCATCCGCAGCCATTGGTTCCTGCAATAAGGACACCTGCTTTTTGAGTGTATCCTGCAGCAGGGCCATGGTAAGCTGCAGGCTTGTTTTCCATGGGATTTCCTGTTTATAATTTGGGGGGGGCACCCCGGCAGGGTACACAAAGTTATTGCTGATAAAATCGCGCTTAACTTTAAACTGTGCCGGGTGATAATTAATATCGGCATTTAAAAACCGTTTTAGATATTGGGGTCTTACCTGCATGTTACCGTCATTATCTGCGTAAAGCCGGGCAACGTTATCTTCAATAGGCAGGGCGGTTATTTCGGCCTGGTAATAATCATTGTAATCGTCCCAGCCCCATCCTGCACCAAAAAACTCACCTGTATAGTTACCAGGCGAATAAAAAAGGTGTTTACTGCTGCTCTTCAAAAAGTTAAGCCCGTTTACTCCTTTCAAATCGCTGTGCAGAAAAGAAGGGTCGCCGGTACCCCAAAATATCAGCGAATCTCCGCGGGTTTGATAACGCAATGCCGGGATAGAATCGCCAAGCATTTTCAAACAGGTGTAAAAAGTAAAAAGCTTGGTATTGGATGCCGGGGTAAAGTATTTATCGGCGTTTAATTCATATATCATTTTATGCTCGTCCAAATCATAAAGGGCGAAACCGGTAAAGTGATCATTAACAATCTGCGAATGCTTAAAAAGCTTTTTAACCTTTCGTTTTTTTATGGAACGGGCATAAACAATATCACGACAAAGGGATAAAACACAAACAATTAACAGAAATGAAATTGTTGACTTTCGCATAATAAAATAATTTTTTAACAAATAAATCTCGTAAATTTAATATACCAACTATAACCACTTTGTTACACAAGTTATATTATAAAATACGCCATCCGGGAGCATTGTGGCTGGCATTTGTGTTAACATTTTGCCTTACAACCACAGCCCGGGCCCAGTACTTTGATCTTGATGTGCATAAAAAAAAGGTGAATATCCCGTTTAAACTGGAACGGAACCTGATGATCATTCAACTTAAGATCAACAACAAAGGGCCCTTTAACTTTATATTGGATACCGGCGTAGGTCTCATGATTATAACCGATCCTAAATTAGCCGATTCTATCAGTATTCCTAATAAACGTACATTAAAAATCCCGGGACTTGGCGAAGGGGAGGATTCTGAAGCTTATGTAACCTCAACCTTAGATGTTGCCATACCGGGACTGGTTAGCTATGATGTTGCGGCTGCCATATTAAAAAAAGATCTCTTTAACCTTTCGGGTTACGCAGGCATGCCCATTCATGGGTTACTGGGCTACGAGTTTTTTAACAACCTGGCTGTAAAGATCAGCTTCCAGGACAGTGTAGTTACCGTTTGCAGGCCCAAAGACCTCAAACCTTTCAGAAAAGCGAATAAGATCCCCCTGTCTGTAGAAGACAGGAAAGCCTATGTGGATGCGCGGGTTATAATGCCAGGCGTAGCACCCATTAATACAAAGCTGGTTGTTGACCTTGGCGCAGGGCACCCGGTATCAATTGAGCGTTATATCAAAACCCATGGCCTCCCGCAAAAATTTATTGCTTCGGCCAACCTCGGCATTGGCTTAAACGGACCAATAAACGGCTTTATAAGCCGGATGGATGAATTCAGTTTAGGTAAATTCAGGATGAAAAGAGTAATAGCGTCATTTCCTGATGACAGCAATAACCAAATCAATCTGTCGGTGAAGCGCGATGGAAACCTTGGCGTTGGGATCTTAAAGCGATTTACCGTTATTCTTGATTATCCGGATAGTGCCATGTATTTAAAACCCGGCCCAACCTATAACGATCCGTTTGAGCATGACATGAGCGGCCTTGAGTATTATGCCGCAGGCGACCACCTCGACAGGATTGTTATCAGCCGCGTAGAGCCCGGTTCGGCAGCCGATGAAATTGGCCTTGAGCGCGACGACGAGATCATATCGGTAAATTTTAAACCCGTTTCAAAAATGAACCTCCAGGATATTGATGAAATACTCAAATCAAAGGATGATAGAAGCCTGCTGCTTGAGGTGTACCATGACAAACGGGTTGATAAAGTTGTACTGACATTAAAACGCAGGATATAATTAGTAATACCTGTAAAATTATTATTGATAAAACAATTTGCAGCTAAAAAAAACCTGTTTTTTATATAAGTTTACGGTTTAAACTATTTTTAATAAATGAAAAAACATCCGTTGCCGGGTATTTATTTACGCGGCTCAGTATTGGCACTTGCGGTTTTGGCGGGCTCTTGCGCTGCCAGGAAGCAAGCTGCAAACCCAAGCCTTACCCTAAAAACCATTACCACACCCGGCGGAACCGTTGCGACAGCAACAACCGGAACCCCCAAAAAGGAAGGTATTAAAAAGTTTAGCGACCTTATTCCTGCTAAAACAAAGGCTGATAGTGGCCTTTTTAATACTTATAAAGTTGATGGCAAATATTACTACGAAATACCCGATTCATTAATTAACCGCGAAATGCTGGTGGTTACCCGTTTTGTAAAAACACCGGGCGGCCTCAAAACATTTGGCCAGCAATATGGCGGCGAAGAAATTAACAACCAGGTTTGGAAATGGGAAAAGCACGATAAGCAGGTATTTATCCGGGTGCCCAGCTATTCGTTGCGTGCCGATAGCACCAGCGATATGTACCAATCGGTTAAAAACTCAAACCTTGATGCTATACTGGCCTCCTTTGAGGTGAAAGCGTTTAACAAAGACACTACCGGCGTTTTAATTGATGTTACCGATTTTTACAATGGCGATATTGCCGCTATTGGTTTATCTGATGATATCAAAAAGGCTTATAAAACCATGGGGGTTGATAACTCTCGTTCCTATATCGACACCATTAAAAGCTTCCCGATAAATATTGAGGCGCGCACACTAAAAACCTACCGCGCCGGCGAGTCGCCAACTGATAACAGTAATGCAGCCATTACATTTGAGTTGAACACCTCCATGCTTTTACTGCCCAAAGTCCCGATGAAAGCCCGGATCATGGACCCGCGCGTGGGCTTTTTTGGCCAGCGCCAAACAGATTATGGCACCAATGCTCAAAAAGCCTTAGTAACAGCCTATATTCACCGCTGGAGGTTAGAGCCTAAAGACCCCATTGCTTATGCCAAAGGCGAGCTCGTTGAACCTAAAAAACAAATTGTGTTTTATATTGACCCGGCTACACCTAAAAAGTGGGTGCCTTATTTAATACAGGGCGTAAACGACTGGCAAAAAGCGTTTGAAGCTGCCGGTTTTAAGAATGCCATAACCGCTAAAGAAGCCCCAACGGCAAAACAGGACCCACAATTTAGCACCGAAGATGCCCGCTACAGCGTGATCAGGTATTTTGCATCGGATGTAGAAAACGCTTATGGCCCCCACGTGGCCGATCCGCGCAGCGGTGAGATCCTGGAAAGCCATGTTGGCTGGTACCACAACGTGATGCAGCTATTGCGCGATTGGTACCTGATCCAAACAGCAGCGGTAAACCCCAAAGCCCGCCACGCACAATTTGCTGACGATCAAATGGGCGAGCTGATCCGTTTTGTATCATCGCATGAAGTTGGTCATACTTTAGGCTTGCCACACAACTTTGGCTCAAGCTACGCTTACCCTGTTGATTCACTACGCTCAAAAACCTTCACCGATACACATGGTACCGCACCTTCCATTATGGATTATGCCCGCTTTAACTACATAGCCCAACCCGGCGATGGCGTTACGCACCTGTATCCGCAAATTGGCGAGTACGATAACTGGGCAATAAAATGGGGTTATACCTGGCTCGCAGGCAACAAAACGCCGGAGCAGGAAAAGGAAACATTAGCGGTATGGACCAACAAAAACGCAGGCAACCCTGTTTATTATTTCGGCCGCCAGGGCACCACTATCGATCCCCGCCTGCAAAATGAAGATTTGGGCGATAATGCCATGAAGGCCAGCGCTTATGGTATTGCCAACCTGAAACGGATTTTGCCAAACCTCGAAAAATGGTCGTACAAAAAAGATGAGGACTATGCCGATCTTAATGAATTATATAATGAAGTTTTAGGTCAGTATTACCGTTACATGGGGCATGTTACCACCAACATTGGCGGCATGAACGAAAACTTTAAAACATATGATCAAAAAGGCGCGGTTTATGATTTTGTGAGCAAAGAACGCCAGCGTGAAGCCGCTTTGTTTTTAAACCAGCAATTATACACAACCCCGTTATGGCTAATTAACAAAGCCGAATTGGCCAAGTTTGATAACGGTGTTATGATAAACCGTATTAAAGCCATGCAGGTTTCATTGCTGGGCAATGAGTTAAACCCTTCAAGGCTGGCGCGGATGTATGACAATGAGGCCAAAAACAGCGCTAATGCCTATACCGTTGCGCAGTTATTAACCGATTTACATACAGGCATATTCGGCACAACCAAACCCGACGGCTACCAGCGCAACCTGCAAAGGGGCTATATTGAAAACCTGAAGAACCTGTTAAATACAGATGCAAGCTTCGCGTTCCCTGGTGTATCAAGCGCGCAGCTGGCAAGCTGGGGCTTTACTCCAATCAACATCGCGTTGTCTGATATCAGGCCCATGGTACGCGCCGAATTAAAGAAAATTGATACTGGCCTGCCAAAAGGCGGCGATGCAATAACAGCAGCTCATTATGCCGACCTTCACCTCAGGATAAAGGAAGCTCTTAATCCAACAAGGCCGGTTGTAAATATTGCAGGGGGAATGGTTAGGGGTATAAACACCACCAACCAGGATATACTGAATGAAAAAACAGGAAGTATGAACTGCTGGCCACGTACCAATGTTGAAAACTAATCTGGCACATCTCTTAAAAATCCTTCTTAAAATCCTGCCCTATTTGTAGGGTGGGATTTTTATTTTATGGATTTTACTTTAACAAAACGCTGATGACTTAAAACAATTATGCGCCAGGTATGAAAAGCCATTTGCCTATTTAAGCTGGCTTATATTTTCAAAAAAGGCGACCTGCAAATCAAGCAACGACTTCACGTTTATTTTTTCGCCGTAAGCATCAAAGCATAAAAATTTTGTTAACTCGGGCCTATTTTTCTTCGATTTTTCGAAAAAATTAAAGGTTTCAAAAAAATAATGGTTGGTTGTAACATGGCTTTTACTGTTTGTTTGCGATGTATTCAGCCTAAAACCGATCGTATCGATCCATTTGTGCACTTTTGAATGCAGCGAGTTTCCAATATTGTTCATAGGTTAATGTTTGGTTTAAGTATAACGAAATTTCATGCCACAATGTTACTATCATATAAATTCATTTTAAACAATAGTTTATTTCTTGTGTGGATTATTAACGCTTCAATAGCATTATTTGGTATTTGCTGCAACAAATATTGAAACTAATTATTCACATATTCGTAATAAACCTAAAAACATCCAAACGTAGCTCATTGAGCACTCCCCGCCGCTTATAATTGACTGACTGATCTTTATAACAACCACAAGGCCGGAGACCCCGGCCTTTTTTGCATAATAATTTGTAACAATAATATGATTGATAAGCAATTACAGGCCTAATGTGTAACAATAATATATTGATTAGGCTTTTAGCAAATTTTAAGTTGAACATTTGCAGTTCAATTGCGTCTATATACACACAAAAACAATAATTGCACGCCGAAAAAACGTTTATGAAACCCCTATTTCTTATTTTAAGTTTTACCCTGTTATTTGCCTTTGGTTCCAACGCTCAAACGGGGCGGGAGGTAAAGGGAACTGTCGTTGATTCCACTAAGCTTTCCTTACCCGGAAGTAGTGTTAAGCTGGTTTCAAATGCCGGTGATAGCACCATCGCTATTGCCGATGCAGCCGGTAAGTTTTCGTTCCCGGTAGTAAAAGGCAACAAGCTAACGATTACCATTTCGTCAATCGGTTTCACCGCAATTAAAAAACATTACTCGCTTGATGCCGGCACCCAACCGGTTGATCTTGGCGCTATAGTTTTAAAAACCGAAACCAATATGCTTAGCCAGGTTACCATTGTAGGCGTTAACCCGGTGATATTAAAAGAGGATACTACCGAATATAAAGTAAGCGCATATCCTGTACGTGAAAATGCCCCTGTTGAAGACGTGTTAAAAAAACTGCCCGGCGTTGATGTGGATAAAGACGGTAATGTAACCGCACAGGGCAAATCGGTGACCAAAGTAAGGGTTAACGGAAAGGATTTTTTTGGGGGTGATGTTAAAACAGCAACCAAGAACCTGCCTGCCGATGTGGTTGAAAGCATCCAGGTAATTGATGACTACGGCGACCAGGCTAACCTTACCGGCATCAAAACCGGCGAACCGGATAAGATCCTGAACATCACCATCCGGAAGGACAAGAACCATGGCTATTTTGGACAAGCCACAGCCGGCGATGGCGAAGATTTTTTACCCAAAGCCCCGGGCATAACCAATGCCAACCGCTATATAGGCGATCTGAAATTTTTCAACTTCAATAATGAACAACAAATAGCCGTATTGGGTACCATTAACAATACCAACGTAAATACATTTACTTACGGTAGCCCATCATCGGGCGGAGGTGGTGGTGGTTTTGGCGGCGGGGGCGGCGGCCGGGGCAATGCATTGCGTGGCTCAAGCAGCTCCACAACCAGCGCAAACGGTATCACCAACGCGCACGCTATCGGTGCCAACTTCCGCGATCAGTGGGGTAAAACACTCTCTGTTTACGGAAGTTACAGCTATACTGATAATACTACCAACACCATTAGCTCATCTATCCAAACCAACAACGTTCAGTCGCCAAGTATAAGTACGCAAAAAAGCGATCAAACAGATAATCCTATTAACCATCGTTTTAATTTTAACCTCGAGTGGAAACCCGATACCATTAATTACTTAAAAGTTGTACCAAACTTCACCTACTCGAGTACTAATACAAATGCTAATGAATCCGTATCATCAACTATCGGCGGAATAACCAACTCGTCATACACCTCATTGTCGCACAGCGATGGCACAACGCCAGGCTACGGTATTAACGCCTTGTATAATCACCGCTTTAACGGGCATGGCCGCAACCTGAGCATTAACATCAGCGCTAATACGTCAAAAACATCGCAGTTCGATAATCCAACTTATGATTATGCCGATGGCGCACCCCGCCAGGCGCCTGCCAATCAGCAAACTTATACCGATAGCCGCGTAACCAGCTTTGGTACAAACATCTCGTATCTGGAGCCAATAAGTAAAAGGGGATATTTGGAGCTTAATTATGCATTTAACCGCTCAAACACCACAAGCGACAGGGAAACCGATACGCTCAGTACCGCCAATACCTACGACCATTACGACAGGTTGAGCAACAACTATAAATACAACTTTACCACCAACCGCGTTGGCCTGAACTACCGTTTTATCGAAAAGAAATACAACGTTACTTTGGGTATTGGCGTACAACCGGCCGCATTAAACGGCCTCAATCTTAAAAACGATTCGGCTACGCACATAACCACGTTTAACGTGATCCCCACCGCTCGTTTCAGCTATAATTTTTCGAGGGGAAAAGCTTTAAACTTCCTGTATAACGGATCGAGCAACCAGCCCACATTTAACCAGCTGCAGCCTGTTATTGATTTCACAAACGCGCTTTACCCGGTACAGGGTAACCCTAACCTGAAGCCGGAACTTGCCAATAACTTTTCATTGAGGTATAACAATTTCAGTTTCCAAACCGGCAATATTTTCTTTACTAATTTCAATTTCACAACAACTCAAAACAAGATAGTACAAAACACTATTTCTTATCCCCGCAAATTTAGCAAGGCCGTGTTGGCCGCAGATCCATCGCTAAAAAGCTTTGAGGGTACCAATCTTACCAACTATCTAAATGCAGACGGTTACTATACCGGCACTGCCAATGTGGTATACGCCAAACCATGGGCCCAGCGTAAATTTACCCTGCAATTTAATGGCGCCTTAACCTACACCAACGGTGTTGCGTACTCAAACAGCATCGATAGCAATAACGTTGCCGCATCAGCTGCTCCGTTAAAAAACATAGCCAAAAACCTCAACTTTACCCCGGGCTTAAAATTCAGGGTAAACATTGTTGATGTTATTGATGCAGAAGCCAACAGCAGCTATGGTATTAACAAAACAACCAACTCTATCCATAGCGACCTTATTGATGGCAGCTCAAATTTCCGCACTTTGACATTAGGCTTAGCCGGCAAAAACTATTTCTGGAAAGACTGGACGCTGAGCTATGATTTTACCCGTACTGTGAATTATGGTTATGCCGCCAGCCTTGATATTAAAAACACAAATATTCTGAACACTTACGTTGAGCGCCGGTTCCTGAAAGATCACCGTGGTACTATCCGCCTGGCGGCATATGATTTGTTTAATCAAAATACAGGTTATACATCAGTTGTAAACGGCAACATCACCACACAATCTACAGTAAACAGGCTTGGTCGTTATTATTTGTTAACCTTTACATTCCGCCTGCAAAAGTTTGTCGGCAAAACCCCAACACAAGATCCCGGCCAGCGCAGATTTAACCGCGATGGCGGTGGTCCGGGAGGACCGGGCGGTGGTCCAGGAGGAGGTGGCCCGGGCGGTCCTGGTTCTTTCTAAGGGATAATATTTTTGTCTTCCGCAGGACAAGCGATTTCAAAAGCGTTTTAGCTACCGTAAATTGCAGGCGGGAGACGCAGTTATGCGTCTCTACATTCAAAAACTGTCGTTTTTAAATGGCCCCTACGGTAAGCAACCTATCTGGGCCCATACTGCAATGCGTAAGGAATTGGCGTTATCTTCTTTTTCGCGATATTATCGGGGGTTACGTACACAAAATCAAGCTTACGGCCACCTTCTTTTTGAAAGTATTCTATCCGAAGGGGATAAAATCCCTTTTTTAGAGGAGAAATGTATGACCGTTGTATATCGGCATCGTGTAAACCATCAAGGTCAATGATCAGCTTCTCATTCAGGTATACTTTGCAGCCATCATCGCTCCCTAACCCAAAAATGTAATAGCCATCCTGTTTAACTTCAAATTGCCCATCCATCACTACGCCGAAATTGTTTTGGCGGGGGAGTTTATTGATATCAAAAGTGCTATCGGCTACACCTTCTTTAACCGGTTTTAACGCCTTAAAGTCGGGCAGTTTATCCCACGGCCCTTCATAATAGGCGTAATGAAAACCGCCGGGCTTGTAGTTTTTCCTGAGTGGTTTTGCGGGCAGGTAAGTGCCCTCCCTGAAATCGCCGCTGGTGCTCTTGTCAAATTTAGGACGGCTGGCAATCTGTCTCAAGGTAACTTTTGCAGGGCCGGATAGTTCTATTTCGGGTTTTGCAAACGGCGATGTAACCAATGGTTGCGAGCCATCGAATGTATAATGCACTTTTGTGGTATCATTAAAATACCAGATTTTTATAGGCTTATCCTTTAACACGATCCCGCCGGAGGGGTGAAACTCAAGTGGCTTACCGCCGTAGTCGTTATAGGCAAACCTCAGCCCATCATAAAAGTTTTTTAGTCGTACAGTGCCATGCGATTCGGCGGGGTAAGCTTTTACCACCCATTCAAAACCTGTCGGCGCATCTTTTTTCAGCAGGCTGTCCATGGCATTAATCTTCATTTCCTTCATGCCCCGTCCTTCCCGGCCGCCTATGTAAAGCGCTTTCTCCTTACCTGCAAGCGAAGGCAGCTTCTCTTTAACCTGCTTAAGCATCACTCCATTATCCCACCAATAACTTGGGTCGCCGGCAATATAATTATTGAAAAGCTGTGGTTCGTTTAATAAGGCATAGGTCACAAACACGCCGCCAAAAGAGTGGCCGAAAAGGGTATTATCACCATCAGAAGGATAGGTTTTATCAATATAAGGAATCAGCTCCTCTTTAAAAAACTTTAGAAATTTGTCCGCCCCGCCCGATGTTTTATTTCCGTTATTATGGGTGGGCAAAAAATCTCTATCACGGTCAACATTTAATACCCCGACAATTATCATTGGCGGCATGGTGTGTTCATCGAAGATAAAATGCTGGATATCGCGCCCTAATTTTATATTCCAATCATCAATGATGTACAGTACATCATATTTAGTTGCCGAACCGGCTTTATAACCATCGGGCAATATTACCTGGATAACGCGTTTCTCATTTAATATAACCGAATTGATGGAATCGCGTTTACCGGGGAGGTCCTGCGCCGCAGCGCGTCCTGACAAGCTAAATATTAATGCGATGGTAAAGGATAGAAAAAGGTAGGTCCTGTTCTTCATAATGAGGGAGGTTTGATTACAGGTAAGACTATGCCTTGATAAAGATAGTTACAACACGCCGGCAAAAAACAGCGAATGGCTCTTTTTACATAGCTAAAAGCAGAATGCACAAAGCCTAAAGTTTAATTCACTGATTATTAGACGCTATACAGCTTAATACAGTTCCTTTAATTTTTCCGACATTTATTTAGTGCTTAGCTTATTGAACTTAACACTGTAAGTAACCAGGAAATATCGCTTCAATGTATTGTTTTGCACATCGTTAACCGAATTGGTGTTAATGTAACGGTACACGCTCACGTTTTGATTAAAGAGATCATAAACGGAAAGTTTAAGTTCTCCCCGGTCTTTTTTAAGCATTTGCAGGGCCAGGGACGAGCTCACTACGTTAACCCCTTTTTTAAAACCTGCCGCAACCTGGCTGTTATAATTAAAATCCTGCCTGGTTTCCCAGATGATTTTTTTAGGGAACCTTACCACCAGGCTGTTGCTTATATTGTAGGTAGCTACCCTGATGCTCCTGAAATCGTCGTATTGATATTTGGAGTTCGATTGGTTAAAACCAACGGCGGTATTCAGATCAATCACATCTTTCCAGTTAACATTAATATTTTCGCGCAATCCATATGCAACAGTATTTTGCCAGCCTTCCACATTATTCAGCAAGTTGAGGTTTTGGTAATAGTTGCCATAAAAACTAGCTGATGTACCAAGCTGCCAGTCTTTTATCTTTTTAAACCCTTTAGAAACACCAACTGAAAAATTATAGCTCGGCCTGCCATCGCGGTTAACGGTAGTACTATTTTGCACCCCGTCTGAGCGAATGGTTTGCTGTGTAATTGCCATGTTTTTTTGCGAAGAAATGTTGCCGTATGAGTAAATGCCCAGCTGACTGTTATTAAAGTATTTGAAAAAATTAAAGTAATAGGTATTGCTTATGCCGGGCCTCAAATTTGGATTACCGGTGTAGCTGTACAACGGACTATAAACAATAGTAATAGGCTGCAGGTTTGATACCCCCGGCTGGTTAACACGGCGCTCGTAACTCAAAAATATTCCATAAGCTTCAATACGGATTGTTGGCAACAGGAAAAAATAATTTTGAACAAGCCTGCTGGTCGCGAAATTGTTATTGATCTGCTGCCATTGGGTGTTAAGCCCGGCGATGATTTGTGTTTTTTTATTGAGCTGATAAGTGATCCCCGGTTTAATATTCTCCGTCCAAAGATCACGTTTAAGGTCGGAGCTTTGATTAGTGAGCAGCGAATCAAAGCCGCCTGTTTTACGGTCAAAGGTAAAAACCTGGTCGCTGGTTTTGTTATATATGCCCGATGTGATAACATCAACAATAAGCTTTTTGGTTAGCGGGTATCGGTAACTAAAATCGAGATTGCCCGAAGCATTGTTTGATGTACGGGTAGATAACCTATGCAAGCTATCTGATAATTCCGGGCGTTGATAATTAACCACATCATTATTATTGAAATTGTTGTTATGATTAGGGCTAATGCTGAGGTTATGTGAGATAGTGAACGACTCCTTGCTTTTGTTCTTAGATCGTTTATGAAAATAAAAGCTCTGGTTAAATTGCGTTGAATGCCCATCTCCCCATGAATTTGATACCGACTGGTTCACCGGCATATCAAAATTGTTTGATGTGCTGCCGCTTGACGCGGAGGTATTACTATTTGAATTATAACTTAATGATGGATTATAGCGCAGGTTACGGATTGTGTCAGGCTTCCACTCCACAAGCCCACTTAAAGTGTGTACATAGCTGGTCGCGATCCTGCTGTTAGTAGATCGGGTTAACAGTGTGGTATCCTTCAGAAACTGCTGTTGGAAATTAGCCGATTCATTTACATTATTACGTTGGGTATAAAAGTACTGCAGGTTAAGCTTTAGCTTTTCGCCATAGTTTTGGTTAACATTAAAGCCGCCCGAGGCGATCTTTTCAATCCCGCCGCCCCAGTTTCGGCCGCCGTTAAAGGATGTGTTACCCCCGCTGCGGTCAAAACCACCCTCGGCATTAAGCTCATCGCGAGAGAAAGCGGTATGGTTAAGGTTATTGCTTAACCCGATGAGGCTTACCTGCAGCGTATCCCGAAACATATTGAACAATCCGCCGGCCTCGTACCTGTCGCGCGAACCCACACCTCCGAATACCTTGCCGAAAACGCTTTTCTTAATAGCCTTTTTAAGTTTGATGTTAATGATCTTCTGTACCTGGGTTTCACTTACCAAATGATCGGGGTCATTCTCCCGGTCGTCATAAACCTGAACCTGTGCAACAATGGCCGCGTCCAGGTTTTTGGTGGCTATCTTAGGGTCCGAGCCAAAAAACTGCTTGCCATCAATCAACAGTTTGCTTACCTGTTTACCGTTAACGGTAATGGTTCCGTCACCATCTATTTGTACGCCAGGAAGCTTTTTAAGCAATTCTTCAACGGCGGCATTGGGGCGGGTTTTGAAAGCGGCAGCATCAAATTCAATGGTGTCTTTTTTTACTTTGACTGGCACCCGCTCTGCACGTACCACAACCTCCTTAAGCATCTTACTGCTAAGTATAACGTTGCCCAAATCAATTATATCGCCTTTTTTAAAATTAAAATTATGGATATAGTTTTGATACCCGGCATAGGAAATAACCAGGCGTACCTGCTTATCAACAGGGAGTCGCTGTAATTCAAAATCCCCGTTCTTTTTACTAAGGGTATAAGCTATAAGCGATGTATCTTTCAGGTCGACAACGGCAACAGTACTCAACTCAAGAGCTTGCTTATTCAGGGAATCGGTGACTTTCCCTTTTATTGTGGCTTTTTGGGCAAAAGCCCCGGAAAACAGGCATAACAGTATTAATGAAAGAAGGATGGTTTTCATCAAGGTTTAGGTGCAGACAGGTAAGGTTAATTAAATTGTGTTATAGGTGATGTAGGGCCGTGGTAATTAGGAAACTTAAATCATCAGGTAGTTATAGGGTTTAGATGTTAGCATGTTGGTTAATTTTTTTGATAGACGCGTATTCGACAAATATCAAGCTTAAACTTTTAAAGCATAAAAACAGCTCACCCAGCTTAACCACTACATCCATAACCCCGTAGGCAGCATTATATGCTATAAATGTGCTCTAATAACATGAAAGCAGCATTAATATTGCCTGATATGCTACAAAAAGGGGAGATATTGGGTATTGTAACATTGATTTTACCAAAGCGCCTTTTGTTCCGGGGCCATGCAAAATAAAATTATTTCTTTCTCCGCATTGTTTTTTTGCGATATAAACATCAAACCAAATAAAGAAATATAAACGCGATAAAAATCAAACATATCCGCAATAAAATTTTGCCAATCCCGTTTTTAAACTAATATTGTGCAAGTAATATTATTTTGTACCGAATTAATTACCTAAAACCATAACATTATGAAAGCAGCAGAAACCTACAAGTCCATTTATGTAACGTTTTACAGGTGGAATGTTAAAAACTTTGGTCACGGCGGATTGCCAAAAGCCAACGCCCTTTTTGGAGCAAGCTTTTTGATGATCATTTTGCTGGCCATTTTAGTAAGTGTTGCACAGTTATTTTTAACCGCCGGCTGGTTTCAGTTAAGCCCGGTATCCGGCTTAATGATATTACTGGGCGCCACTGGCGCGTTTGTACTTAATTATTTTGTATTGCTGAACAGCCGCTATTTTAAAAAGGTGAATGCCGCTTTTGCACGCATCAGCAAACACAATCCTAATACGTGGTCAATAATGCTGATGATTTGTGTGATTGTTTCCTGCACCATGCTGCTGGTTGTTTGCCAGGCCGGAACATTTTTAAGATGAGATTAAACAATGTGATTATAAGAAGGCCCGCCGGTACCGGCGGGTTTTTTGTTTTATAGTACGGCTTGTTTTGACTTTGCAAAACCATCGGGTACTACCGCGCGCTATCCCTGAGAAGCGTTTATACTGTCTTTTTATAGTGAACACACCTACTTGTTTTTCAATATCTGGTGATTATTATTGTGATAACATTATCATATCGTTTTTTGCTAAGAAGTAGTACACTAAACTAAATAACACCCTTATCAAACATTAATGAAAGGGATCTTATTAACGTTGTCGTCGTTCCACCCGAAATTAGCTGGCGAGGAGTATGGTAATTCATTGGAAATGATTATTCATACACGTTCGACTACATTGATTTCTAAACCCTTACAACAGTCAATTGATAGTAGTCTAATTACCCGTAAAATAATTCCGGGTCTATAAAAATAAAAAATGGTTATATATGGAGGATTTAGAAAAATTAGAAAAGCGTTGGAAAGAATTAATGAGTCGGCCCCGGTCAAAGCAAGAAGCAGATGAAGCATTAACGCTCGCTGAGCGACTTGAATCGGAAAGAGTAAAAGAATATTTTGACTTAATATTAGAGTTGAAAAACAAGAATATCGTCATCAAGTCTATTTGGGATTTAGTCAATACAAAAGAAACATATCCGCAAGCAATAGATGTTCTATTAAAATATTTGCCCCGTATCCATAACGAGAAAAACAAAGAAGGCATTGTACGGGCCTTAACAGTAAAAGAAGCAAAGGGATTAGCTTCTGCTGCTTTAATAAAAGAATATGAGTTGACGCCTAAAGAAAAAGATGGTTTGCGATGGGTGATTGGTAATGCAATAGCTACCGTTATGACTTTACAAGATGTAGATTGGATGATTTCTGCAGTTAGGGATAAAAGTAACGCAGGAAGTCGTCGACAATTAATTCGGGGATTAGGCACTGTAAAATCTTTGGAGGTACAAGAAGTTCTTAACAAACTATTAGATGATGATGAAGTAAAATCCACGGCAATGGAGGCACTGAAGAAATTGAAAAGAAATACTTGATGGTATCCCTAAGCTATCACAGGCCACACGGCTTTGCCCTGCATGCAAAATAATCAATAAGCAAATTTCGGATCATCCTGCTGCCGCCATGCAGCCCCGTTACCGCAAGCGATTTCGCCGCCACATGGCAAAGACTTGTGGCCCTTATGCGTGATATTTAACCTTAAACACCCGACGAGGCACCCTTTCAATTACCGAAAGATGTGTCGTGGTTACAGGTGTGCCCCATTTATTATGTATTAGTAAACCTAATAATACGCCGGCAAGCTTTTTGTTTTACAACCCCGCTTTATCACTTCATCAAAATTCTATATCTTTCGCTTCAATTAAACTTTTATCACTGTGTTGGTTAAAACTTTTGGAAGCGCGGTTTATGGGATACAAGCTATTACCATAACAGTTGAGGTGAATATTGCATCGGGCACAAAATATTTCATTGTGGGCCTGCCCGATGTTGCTGTAAAAGAAAGTTATTTCAGGATAGAGTCGGCGCTAAAAAACTGCGGTTTCAGGATGCCCCGCCAGCAGGTAGTGGTTAATATGGCCCCGGCCGATATTAAAAAGGAAGGCTCATCCTATGATCTTACTATCGCCACTGGCGTATTAGCCGCATCCGGCCAGATAGAACCTGAAACCCTTGATAAATTTATCATCATGGGCGAGCTTTCACTCGATGGAAGCCTGCAGCCCATAAAAGGTGCTTTGCCCATAGCCATACAAGCCCGTAAAGATGGCTTTAAAGGTTTTATCCTCCCTAAACAAAACGCCCGCGAAGCAGCCATTGTAAACGATTTGGAAGTTTATGGTGTTGAAAGCATTAAAGACGTTGTCGGTTTTTTCAACGGCACATCCGACCTTAAACCCGAAATAGTAAATACCCGCGAAGAGTTTTACGACAGCCTCTGCAATTACGACAGCGATTTCAGCGAAGTAAAAGGCCAGGAAAATATTAAGCGCGCGTTAGAAATTGCCGCGGCCGGCGGCCATAATGTGATCCTGATCGGTCCGCCCGGAGCAGGTAAAACCATGCTGGCCCGGAGGCTCCCCTCTATTTTGCCGCCATTGAGTTTATATGAATCTTTAGAAACCACCAAGATCCATTCGGTGGCAGGCAAACTTGCCGCTGCTGATGCCCTGGTAACCATTCGTCCGTTCAGGAGCCCTCACCATACTATTAGCGATGTAGCTTTGGTAGGAGGGGGAAGCAACCCTGCCCCTGGCGAAATTTCTTTGGCCCATAACGGCGTTTTATTTTTAGATGAATTGCCCGAATTTAAACGCAGCGCGTTGGAGGTAATGCGCCAGCCGTTGGAAGAGCGCCGGGTAACCATATCACGCGCTAAATTTACGGTCGATTATCCCAGCAGTTTTATGCTGGTGGCAAGCATGAACCCCTGCCCATGCGGGTACTATAACCATCCCGAAAAAGAATGTATTTGCCCGCCGGGTATGGTGCAAAAATACCTGAGCAAAATTTCCGGCCCGCTGCTGGACAGGATAGACCTGCATGTGGAAGTAACACCCGTTAACTTCAACGAACTATCATCCGACCGTGCTGCCGAAAAAAGCGAGCTCATCCGCGAACGGGTGATCAGGGCAAGGGAAATCCAGGTAGAGCGTTTCGGCAACCGTCCCGATCTGCATGCCAACGCACAAATGAGCCCTCAAATGGTTCGCGACCTGTGCAAAATCAACGCAGCCGGTCAAACCTTGCTTAAAAAAGCCATGGAAAAACTCGGCCTCTCGGCAAGGGCTTATGACCGCATACTGAAAGTATCCCGCACTATCGCCGACCTTTCAGGGAGTGAGGAAATTAAACTGGAGCATTTAGCCGAGGCTATCCATTTCAGGAGTTTGGATAGAGAAGGTTGGGCTGGGTAAGGTACAACGAGACAGTGTCTAGGGAAAGAGTAATCCGAAGCCGGAAACTTCGGACAGCAAGGGTAGCGGTTCCGCCGGTGTTAGTAATACGATTGATCAATAAAATAAAGAATATGAAAAAGTTTTTTTTCATAGGGGTTTTTATCTTACTATTATTTGCATCGGCGATTTATCATTATAATAATTTAGTTCGGAAAAACTACAGCATAGAATTCAACGGGAAAGTGGAGAAAGTTATTTACAGTATTAAAGGCGAACCAACTGTTTCGATCAATGGTAAGACTTTTGACCTTCCTGTGAATCTTTG
This sequence comes from Mucilaginibacter metallidurans, assembly GCF_003286435.2. Lineage (NCBI taxonomy): Bacteria > Pseudomonadati > Bacteroidota > Sphingobacteriia > Sphingobacteriales > Sphingobacteriaceae > Mucilaginibacter > Mucilaginibacter metallidurans. The sequence continues at coordinate 6,269,951 of NZ_CP043449.1, read as the reverse complement.
GGATTTCAATCACAAAATCGAAAAAGGAGATTCGTTGATAAAATCTAAAGATTCCATGGTTATTAAATTAATAAAATATAAGACTGGACAGGTAATTTTTTGTAACTGATTTATATTTTATGATCTTCCCCCACTGGCGCAAGTATGAAGGGGTGGCAATGTGTGAAAAGGCTACTTGTGCCAAATATTCGAAAATATGAGTACCAAATACAAATTTCACGATCAGGATAAATTATACTTTGTAAGCTTTTCTGTTGTGTATTGGATAGACCTTTTCATAAGAAATGAATACAAACAGGTATTGCTTGACAGTTGGAGGTATTGTCAAAAGCATAAGGGTCTTGAAATATATGGATGGTGTGTTATGACCAGTCATGTTCACCTGATTATTGGAAGCAACAGCAATAAATTGGAGGACATATTGCGTGATATGAAAAAACACACCGCAGCCATATTACGAAGTACAATTGAAAACAATCCTATTGAAAGCCGAAAGGAATGGCTTTTATGGATGATGACACGCGCCGGAACGAAAAATAGCAATAACGAAAAGTTTCAATTATGGCAACAGGACAATCATCCCATTATGCTGTTTAACCATAAAGTATTGCATCAAAAATTAGATTACATTCATAACAACCCGGTAGAGGCCGGATTTGTAGAAAAACCTGAAGATTACTTATACAGCAGCGCACGGGATTACTATGATTTACCGGGCTTGGTTGATATTTTATTAGTCGATCCGTTGCTGGCTTAAATTATAGAAAAACTAAGAAGGCACAAGTAGCCACCCTCTCTTTGCCTGCCCTTCATACTTGCGCCAGTAAAGTGAAGGATGTTATTACGAAGTAACTAAAACTCTCAAATAAAAAAACTTAAATATGTATACCGACTTTGACCAGCACGCCTTTGATATTGATTGGTATTTAACCAACGGAAAAGAAGTCGCCTTTATGACATCTGCTGGTACTTGTTTACCGCGGTCTGTTGCGGAATCTGCTCAAAACAATAAAGTATTGCAGGAATACTTTGAGGGCTTGCCATATACAACCAAATTTGTTATTAACCCTGATCTGGAGAACATCATTAATTCAGAGGCAGACGAGCAGTATCTATCGTCTTTTATAAACATGGCAATGAAAGGACTTTATGCTTTCGACAAAACAAACTTAGGTCTTTTTAACGATCCGAATTATCATTTAGTGGCAACGCCGGTTACTCCGCTAAATGTAAACTTATTGCCGACTGAGATCGCAAGCATCATTAAGAAAACCCGGTTAAATGGCCCAATGGGTTTAACGTTTAATATTTCTATTTTAAAATGACAACCAAACCTTTACTCCTTATCACTATCGCAGCACTAACTATCTTTTCAAGCTCCTGCAAAACCTATTACATGCCTGTTGGTACTTTCCTGGAGCAGGTGCCAACCCTGGAAACGGTGAATTTAAGGCCGGTTACCGCCCAGGACCCTCTTGGGCATAAGCACACCTATAGTATTTATCCTATTGATTCGATTAAATGTTTCGATAAAGACGGAACTCCTTACAAGTTAAAGAACGGGCCATCCATTGAAATACGTTTTACAGATATCAATGGCAAGCGATCAACCTTTTACTTCGACCGCACCTGGGTTATCCAGGATTCTGTTATCGGTGTTCAGTCAAAGATTCTTTCATTGAAAAAAGCAATACCGGTAAGCACTATTAAAACAATTGAAGTACAGGATGGGCGAAAAAAATACAAATACATTAACCAGTAGGCAATATAAAGGTGGCTCACACAACAGCTAATTTGGAGTTTAATAGCGGGCGCTACAAAACCATTCAATTGCCGGCGAAGCCGGGGCTGATACCCGGCGCGGGCAAATTGGGTTATGCAGCTTAGCAGTTTACCTGCAAAACTTTAAGCCATACAGCCAACTGTACTATTATATTAAATAGCCGGTTAACTTAAAAGAAGCATGGCCCGCGGTTGCTGCCAATTGGAAATTTGTTAACCCTCCCATGCACATGATCGCAATGTGTATGATCGCGATACATTTTTTGATGAGATGGCGGGCAATTTACCTGTAATGGTTGGGTAGTTTCAGTCTTATCAGGCTGACAAACTATCGTAGCTTGTTTTTTCATAATGACTTCTCCCTATGTTAGGTGACATTGATAATTGATATAATAAATTTAACTATAAAAGCACTTATTTACAATAGCTTTTACCAGAAAAATAATATTAAAAAATTACGGCTAAACCCGAAGGTGCAAGTAGCTATTGCCCGCAGGCAAACCTGCATATTTGCGCCAGCAAAGGAAAAAAATCATTTGTGGCATCTTAGATAAATAAACAGCCGGAGCAAATAATATATACTCCGGCTGTTTAAATAAGTAGTGCCCCTGTATTTATTTTCCTTTCCAAAACTGCAGGTAATGCAGGTTGTACCCTCCGTTGTTAGCTAATACCTTTATTTTGTTGCTCCCGGCTTTTAAAACAATGTTTTTTACAGCAATAACCTGCCATTTTTTTAACCCGCCGGTGTTGGGAACCGCCACTTCTTTTGCCTGGGTTATATTATTAACTAAAACAGATAGTTGGGCATCATCGGTGGCAGATGCCACTTTGAGGCTTAGGGAGTACATGCCCGATGTTTTAACCTGTATTGTGTACTGTGTCCATTCATTGGTTTCAATATGATCTACATAGTAACTTTCATACTTCGTAGAATCTTTGCTGATATCAACGCCGTCATTCCGGTAAACGTGGCCTTTGTTGCCAACACCGGGTTTGCCTGAAGTATGATAGTCAGCCGTGTCGGTGTCAAAATAAGCATAGCCATTGCGGCCCAGGTCATAATCAACAGCATTGATCACGGTGCCGTTGCCAATCCTGTTGGCTTTAAAGGGCTTAGTAACGGTTGTGTGCGGCTGCCTGAAAATAGCGTCGATGACGTCATGGTGAATAATGGTATTTTCTAATTTAGCATACGTAGCCAGCTCAAGGGTGCCGCTATACGTATTGCTCTCGTTAGGTTTATTCCTGCCGGTGTTCAGGTACCTTGCCACATCATCATAGTTCAGATTTGAACGGATCTCCATCGGGTTGTTGATGCCCAATTTTTTCAATGGCCATAATGACCAGCCAATGTTATTTTTTTCTAATAAGCCGATAGCTTCGGTAAGCCAGGTATTTGAGTTTTCGCCGGTTTCGCCCAGCCATACCGGGATATTATACTGGTCGCGTGTTTTTACGATATGATCGACAGACTTCTGATCGTTAAAATTCCAGTATTTATGAAAGCTCAGCACCATGTTTTTATCCCATTGGGGTAAAATACCGTTATAGTTATTGCCCCAACCGTTGCCCTCAATAATAATAATGTGTTTTTTATCAACCTCGCGAATGGCAGCAGTAATATCAACCATCAGTTTTCTTAGCGGTCCGTTTGTTTTTTCCTTCAGTCCGTTTTTATCGTTTTGAGGATCGTCAAAACCCCAGTTTGGCTCGTTGATGATATCATAAGCGCCTATGTAAGGTTCGTTTTTATACCGTTCGGCCAGTTTACGCCAAAGGGCTATGGTTTTTTGCTTATTAGCCTCGCTGTCCCAAAGCGATGGTTTGTCCGGGTCGCGGTCGGAGATGTTGAGGTCGTTGCCCTGTCCGCCGGGGGCGGCATGCAGGTCAAGGATCAGGTACATGTGGTTTGCTTTACACCAGGCCAGTAAGTCATCGGTCATTTTAAAACCTTTATCCAGCCAGGTGTTTCTACCGGCAACGGGCTCCTTATCGACTGGTAGGGTGTAAAGGTTGTAGTGCATTGGCAGGCGAATAGAATTAAATCCCAGCGTTTCATCGAATCCACATCAATTTTGCGGGTGTTATTGGCCAGCCAGGTATCATAAAACTCCTTAGTTTCGGCCGGGCCCATCAGCTCTTCAAACCTTTCGCGAATGCGGTACTGCCGGCTGTCTTTGTTAATGTGCAGCATATAGCCTTCCTGCAGCATCCATCCCCTAAACCCATACCCCGCAGCAATACATTCTGCCCTTTTTCATCAACTATTTTTTTTCCTTCGGCTTTTAAAAAGCCTGTTTGCGCATTGCCTTGTAAAGAGACAAATAATGCAGGAGCCGCGGCCAGCAAAACTTTAATTCCTGAGCTTATCTTTATATTTTTTATTAACGATGTTAACATGTTGTTGTGCATTTAAATTTTTCCTGAACCGGTTTATATTACCAGATATACGTTCCAACCGAACCTTTATCAAGCTTAACAGCTAATACTTTCCCCTGGTATTGAATGTTAAAATCCAGCGCGCCATCACCGGTGTTGGCTACGATAAGTACTTTTTTGCCATCGGGGGTTTTGAAAGCCACATTAGGTAAAGTATCCATATTGTTTGATGCAATACGTACTGAACCCGGACGTACAAATTTGGAAGCGTGGGCAATTGAATAATAAGCGATGTTTTTCTTTACTTCGTTTTTATCAATGGTAACGGCGCCCTGGCACATTGGGCAGCCGCCCCTGTCGGTATAGGGCTTATATTCAGAGTCGGCGGCAAGGTTCCACTCCAGTACATTGCGGCTCCAGTTACGGGTTGCGCCAACAATCAGGCTTTTTACCGGCCAGGCAATGTTGATGGTACTTTGATTTTCGGGCTCAACGGTCATCTGCTCGGTAAAGTAAATATTTTTATCAGGATGGGCGTTGTGCACATCGGTAAGGGCCGAGATATCGCCGCCATACAGGTGAAAGCCCGAACCATCCACATACTTACGGGCAGCCGGGTCATTCAATATCGAAATAGGGTAGTCGGGCCTGTCGGCATTATGATCGTAAACAATGATCTTTGTTTTGATGCCTGCCGCCTTAAACGCCGGACCAAGGTTGTTTTTGATAAAGTCGGCTTCGTCGGGCGCAACCATCAGCAAGCTGGGGTTATTACCCGGGTGTAATGGCTCATTTTGAATGGTGATGGCATCAATATTAATTCCATTGGCCTTCATTGCCTGGATATATTTAACCAGGTATTTTGCATATACCGGATAACAATCGGGTTTTAACCTGCCGCCGCGGGTATCATTATTGGTTTTCATCCAGGCCGGCGGCGACCATGGCGAACCCAACACCTTGATTGCCGGGTTAATTGCCAGGATCTGTTTCATTACCGGGATCACATCGGTTTTATCCGGTCCAAGGTTAAAATGTTTTAACGTTGGATCTGTCTGGCCTTTGGGCATATCATCGTACGAGAATACTTTCTCGTTCAGATCGGATGCACCAATACTCAGCCTTAAATAACTGATACCAATATCATTTCCTGTAACCGCAAAAAGATTTTTAAGCAGCGCGGCCCGGCTGTCGGCACTCATACGGATGATGTGCATAGCGCTGCCCCCGGTTAATGCAAATCCAAACCCGTCTATCGGCTGGTAATGTTGCTTATCATCAACAGTAATAGTAGTACCGCCGGCCTCCCCGGTTTTAAAAATAAGCGGCACTTTTTGCTGCTCAAAAAGTGCCGATCTGTCGGCCCGGGTAAGCCATAAGCTTGCCTTTGTTTGCGCGTTTATTGCAGCGACCGGGCCAAGCAGCATGGCGCCCAATAAAATCGATTTGATTTGCGTATTCATGAAACAGGATTTACAGGTTTATTTGTTGGATAACAGGAATTAATACGGCTGTTAAAATTGGATGAGTAAAAATATTACTGTTTTTAATAAAACGTAGTAATTAATCGGTTACAAAGTCAATAATTAAATTTTGTAGTGGTTAAGAAGTAGTTTGCCCATGGGGTTAATTTAAATCAGGGCGATATAAAGTCTTGTTTAAACGGGCTAATTTAATTTTCAATTTAAAACATTTGTTTTTATGAAAAGATTTCTATAAATTCACATACAACTATCCAATGAATACTCCATCTAAAAAAATTGTCATATTTGATGACGACGAGGACATCCTTTCTATTTGCAGCTATATTTTGGAGGAACAAGGGTGGGAAGTGCACACATTTAGCGACTGCAATAACATTGTTGAAAAAGTTTCGGGCATCTTGCCTGATGTGATCATGATGGATAACTGGATCCCCGATTCGGGCGGGATCATTGCCACGCAAACCCTCAAAAAAACCGAAGGACTTAAAGAAATACCGGTAATTTACTTTTCGGCAAACAGCGATATCCAGATCCTGGCCAATCATGCCGGCGCCCAAAGCTATTTAGCCAAACCATTTGACCTGGAAGACCTGGAAAAGGTGATCAACAGGGTGATAGCGGCGTAGGTGGGATAGCTATTATGCCATAAATTTATCTTGGGATAGTGCAAAGGGCTGCGTTAGTGATAGGAGCGGATACCGGCCTTGTGGCTAATGCCTGTGCAGTATGAGCGTATAGCACGGGCCGCAGGCAACGCCCATATTTTTCATACCGATCAAAATATATATTTAATTTATAACTATCCGTAACAAAAAAAGAGGTTCAAACAATGACAGCCCTCTTTAAAACGCTTCTATCTTTTTTCCTCAAACGATGCCAGCAGGTTTATATTCGGGTCCACCTTAACATCTGCCGGTTTGGCTTTTACCCGGAAACGGGCTGTTGTCGATTTCTCTTTTACCGGCACAGTTAACAGCTGCCCGTCAACAGACACCTCCAGCGGCAAATTGTAAACATAGGCCTGGTTTTGGGTTACATTTATGGTAATGTAACCATCCTTTTCATTATACTTCCAGCTAACCGCCAAATTTGGGTGCCCGGCGTTGCGTAGCCATTGCGTAAAAAACTGTTTCAGGTCCTTGCCGCTGGTTTGTTCCATTACCCGCCTCAAATCATCAGTATTGGCATTGCTGCCCTGGTATTTTGAATAATAATTTCTTACCCCTTTCCAAAAAACATCGTCGCCCAGTTTGCGCCTCAGCATGTGCAGTACCCAACCGCCTTTTTCGTAGCTATTGGCATTAAGCAGCTGCATAAATTTTGTTTTAACAGCGGTATCAACCACGGGGGTTAAACGCTCTTTTTCAAAATCCAGCACTTTTTTACGCTGGCCAATAAGGCGTGTTTTTAAGGTATCGGCCCCGTATTTATTTTCGAGATAAAGATCGGTCATATAGGTAGCAAAGCCTTCGCTTAACCAAAGGTGGCCAAAGCTTTTCTCGCTGGCGCCATCGCCAAACCACTGGTGGGCAATTTCATGCGCCATTAGTTCTTCTATATCCGGGCTTTTAACCGATTCTTCAAAGTAGAATATGGCACTGGCATTTTCCATACCGCCAAAAATGGTTTTCGACTGCACGTTGGCCAATTTTTCGTAGCTGTAAGGGCCAACATTTTTTATAAAGTAGGGGAGAATGTTTTTAGCTACAGCATAGCTTTTAAACCCAACCTCTTTACTTTCCGGAAAAACATAGGTAAAAACCGGGATTCCGTTAACATCACCGGGGCGGTCAACTGCAAACTCAGCTACGCCTATAACCATTACTTTGGTAGGCAGCGCAACGGCTTCAACCCAATGGGTTAATTTAAGCTTCCCGTCGAGTTGCTTTTCTTCGGTTTGCAGCCCGTTTGATACTACCTGGTAATGATCGGGAGCGGTTACAATAAAATCAACCGTGGCTTTGTCGGCAATATTATCAACGCAGGGCAGCCAGTTGTGGGCCCGGTTAGGCCAGTTATCACCAAAAAAAGTACGGTGCCCGAATGCGTTGGTCGAGATGATCAACCCATCAGCTGGGATGCCGCTATAACTTATCGTATAATCGCGGGTGTTACCTTTATAGGCCCGGGTATTGATCTTTAGCTGTTCATCGTCCTGAGTAAACTTTACCGGCTTCCCGTTTTCGGTTACTGCCGATACCAGCATGCCTTTACCCTCAGCATTCTTTTTCACCAGGTCGAGGCTGAACCCTTCCGCGCCGTTCAAAAACCTTATCGAAACCGTGGCCTTTCCTTCTATATTATTATCGGCATCATTAAGTTTAATATCAAACGTATAATGTTTAACATCAATCTGCGCCCCTGGAACCTGGGCAAATGCCGGCATGGTAAACAGGGCCGGTAACAATAAAAGAACAAAAAATATCCTGCGCATAGCCATGGTTCAGTTTGTTTTGTACTGCAACAAAGCTAATAAAAACAAGCTGTTATCCGCCTTTCCCGGCTATATGGTTTATCACATTTTTACATTGCTAAAACGTTACATTAACCCCTGTGGTGAACAAAAAGTAAAGCCCGTTCATTTTGGTGTTTTTTACATAATCAACCTGGTTAAATGGCTTGATGAGGTAGGGCGTAAAGAGGATTTGCCACTTGTTAATAGTATAGGTTAAAGGCAACGATCCGCTGAAAGCAAGCAGCTTATATTGCCTTACCTCGCGCTGGTTTTGCTGCGTTACCGTTTGCGTTATAATAGTTTGCTTTGGCTGACTGGGAAACAGGATATTAATAGGTGTTTGCTGCTGGGGCTGCTCTATCGAGCGGGTAACCTGCGATTCGGTGTAATAAGTTTGGTAGAAAGATTGTGTACCGGCATAAAGCGAGGCGGTAGGAGTAACCTTTAGCCCGCTTTTTTTATCCGCACCTGTTTTCAGGGCAAAAATTTCTTTTGATAATTCGGCGGTATTAACAACGTCATTGCTGTTATTTTTATTAAACCTATAGCTGATGCCCGCGGTAAATTTTACAATATCATCCGGATTGGCATACAACTGCCCGTCGAGCGTGGCATTAAATGAAGAAAGTATAATGGGACTGCTTTTGGTGATAAAATATTTAGTGGCTGATATGTTGCCTCCATAATACCGTTTTGCATCAAACACGAAAACATAGCCCGGTGTAACGCTAAGGCCCTCGGTGCCTGATTTGGAACCATTAAGATCAAAATAGCCGATAGCGCTTACAAAAAAGCCCTGTTTGCTAACCAATGTAACAGAGGGCAGAAGCACCGGAACACTGCTTTCATCGCGCCTGCCGGCATAGGTAAGGTTTGAAAGATATTGCAAACCCGCATTTACAAACAATTCTTTTGTTTTTGCCGCGGTATCAGGTTTTTGCTGGGCACAAACCGCAGGGCCGGCCAAAGCCAGCAGCAGGATAAGTTTAAGTTTTTTCATGGTTAATGTTGAATTAAAAAAGTGCGGATAATCAAAAAGGCCGGTACCGGCCTTTTTGATTTAATATATGTAAATACTATTACTGTTTGGTAGCGCTCAGTTTGGCTGAACTCTTGCCCGAAGTTTTAACAGTAACGCTTTTCTTTCCCGCCTTTACAGCAGTACTGGAAGCGCTGCTATTTGAGAACCCGGTATTTAGTTTTTTGGAGCCCGCTGCCACGTTACCTGTGCTGTTCAGGTTACCGGAAGAGGTTACGCTTACGCTTTTGCTGACAGCATCGGCGCTATTACCCGCGGCCACTGCTGTTTTACCTGCTGTTGTTGTAGCGCCAGCCCTTAAAGCGGCAGCATTGCTGCTTACTTTTTCGGTAGTGTTAGCAGCAACACCTTCGGTTGTGGTTAATGCTTTTTCGCCTGATGCTGTTACTCCGGTTGCATTAACAGTACCTGCGGCTGAGGTATTGCTGCTAATACCGGCTTGTGCAGCTGTTGTACCTGCCGTAGTATTTACGGTTGAGGCAACGTTGCTGTTAACATTGGCGGCCTCACTGGCGGCAACGCCCGTTACGGCCTGGTTGGTGGTAGCCTGGGTTTGAGCGGCTGTCCGCGCTGCTACATTTTGAGCCTGTGTGGCAGCCTGGTTGGTTACGGTTGAGGTTGTGTTAACCGCTTTTTGCGCTATAGATGCAGCATTCACAGTTGGCGTAGCTACCCGCGTAGCTATTTTAGTAGCGGTAGTTGCTCCAAGATTAACCTGGGCCGAACCAACTTTAAAAGCAAATAACGCAGCGGTCAATAAAACGGGTTTAATTAACTTTTTCATGATTAGTTTTTTAGTTATTAATATGTGAGGGAGGGGTAAACTTAAGCCCTCATCTGTTCGCTGTAGTAAATCAAAGTAAGTGCCATTGCACAGTAAATGACATTTTAATGACTTTAATTCGCAAAAGGTGTGAACATGTGTATAATTTATTATACACATGTTCATTTTGTTCGTCAGCAAAGGAGCAAAAAAAACGTCCCTTGTTTTTAGCAAGAGACGTTCTTTTTATAGGGTATACCTAATTTACATTTTAGGCATCCTGCGCATCATGTTGGCCATAGCAGCGGGATTGCTCATTTGCTTCATCACTTTTTTCATATCATCAAACTGCTTCATGAGGCGGTTAACTTCCTGTAAATCGGTGCCCGAACCTTTGGCTATACGGTTACGGCGGCTTTGATTAATGGTTTCAGGGTTAGCTTTTTCAAACGGGGTCATCGATTGGATAATAGCTTCAATAGCTTTAAACGCGTTATCATCAACCTCAACGTCCTTCATCATTTTGCCCACACCCGGTATCATGCCCATCAGATCTTTCATGTTACCCATTTTCTTGATCTGCTGGATCTGGCCGTAAAAGTCGTTAAAGTCGAACTTGTTTTTGCGGATCTTCTTCTGTAGCTCGGCTGCCTCTTTCTCGTCAAACTGCTGCTGAGCGCGTTCAACCAACGACACCACGTCGCCCATACCCAGGATCCTTGATGCCATACGATCGGGGTGGAAAACGTCAAGCGCTTCCATCTTCTCGCCGGTACCAATAAATTTGATAGGCTTATTAACAACCGATTTGATAGAAAGGGCTGCACCACCACGAGTATCACCATCGAGCTTGGTTAATACCACACCAGTAAAATCAAGGCGGTCATTGAACACTTTAGCAGTATTCACAGCATCCTGGCCGGTCATGGAGTCAACCACAAACAGGATCTCGTGTGGTTTTACGGCATCTTTTACCTGCTCAATCTCCACCATCATGGCCTCGTCAATAGCCAAACGGCCGGCGGTGTCAATAATTACCACGTTATTGCCGTTCTGTTTAGCCTGTGCTATCCCTTCGCGGGCAATAGCGACCGGGTCTTTCGAGTCGCGATTGGCATACACCGGGATGCCTATTTGCTGGCCCAATACCTCCAGCTGATCAATAGCCGCGGGGCGGTAAATATCATCAGCAACCAGCAATGGTTTTTTATTGCGTTGTGTTTTTAAATAATTGGCAAGCTTACCGGTGAAGGTTGTTTTACCGGCACCATTCAAACCGGCAATAAGGATGATGGTAGGAGTAGCCGGAAAATTAAGATCGGCTGTGGTACCGCCCATCAACGCGGTAAGCTCATCGTTCATGAGCTTGGTAAGCAACTGGCCCGGCGAAATAGATGTTAATACATTATTACCAAGCGCTTTTTGCCTTACATCATCGGTAAATGCTTTGGCAGTTTTATAATTAACGTCGGCATCAAGAAGGGCCTTGCGGATCTCCTTCATGGTTTCGGCCACGTTTATTTCAGTAATAGTTCCCTGACCCTTCAGGACCTTGAACGCCCTGTCGAGTTTATCCGAAAGATTTTCAAACATTATATTAAAAAACTTTAATCTTTTTTATAAGGATACAAAGGTATGATTTTGAACTATATTAACTCAATTACTTAGTAGATTAACTTGTAACCCCGGCCACGAACATTGAGAATACTTACTGACGGGTCATCTTTCAAATAACGCCTCAGCTTGGTAATAAATACATCAAGGCTCCGGCTACTAAAATAATCGTTGTTTTGCCAAAGGCTTAACAATAACTCATCACGATTAAGCAGTTGGTTTTTATTCATAATCAACAGGTTAAGAATTTCACCCTCTCGAGTGGTCAACATGCGGTTTTTCTGTTCAAAATTGAGTTCCCCTTGCGGATAATGAAACCGGTACCGGCCAATCTTGGTAATGCCGGCACTTTTATTTGTCACCAGCCTGTTTTTACTCAGTAAAGCCCTTATCCGAATAATGAGCTCCTCCAGGCTGAACGGTTTTTTTAAATAATCGTTCCCCCCGCTTTCAAACCCCTCAACCACGTCCTGCGGTAAAGATTTGGAAGTAAGAAAAATCACGGGTATTTCTGTATCCACATTCCTGATCTGCCGGGCAAGGTCAAAGCCGCTGCCATCAGGAAGCATCACGTCAAGCACTATGATATCGGGCTGGCTATCGTAATAAATGACCTTAGCCAACGCAATGGTATCAGCCTGAAACACGTTAAACCCTCTTGATTGAAGGCTCTCCTGTACTATCTCGGCCAGTACCGGTTCATCCTCAACCAGTAAAACCTTAACGTTATTTATATTGGCCATGCTAAACTAATTGTAGTGCCCTTACCTAACTCGCTTTCTATTTTACACCATCCCCGATGCCGATCCACAATGCTTTTTACATAGCTCAGCCCAAGGCCATGGCCTTTTACACGGTGTTGGTTTCCGGAAGGTACGCGGTAAAACTTTTCAAACACCAGCGGCAGGTCATTAGCTGCTATGCCTATCCCATTATCTTTTACCTCGATGATCAAAAAGTTGTTCTTTATGCTCACACTTATCACCAGTTGAACCCGGGGGCCCGAATACTTAAGTGCGTTATCAACCACATTATTAACTGCATGTTCAAAATACAATTGATCAACCATGATTTTATTTATTCCGGTACTATTTACATAGTTCCAGTTTATTTCCTTTCCGGGCAATGCTGCCGCGCTTGCTAACAGACCTTTTATTTCGGCGTCGATATCAACACGTTCTGGCTTTATATCAAAATCCGCGTTTTCATACACCGAGATGCTTAGCACCCGATCAACCAGCCCGGCCAGTTTTTCGAGTTCATTTTTGGTATGAGAAAGATAACGCTGCGTCTTTTCACGGTCATCAAGTACACCAAAGCCGTTCAATGCTTCTATTGCAGCCGAAGCTGTGGCAATCGGCGTTTTAAACTCATGGGTTATGTTGCTAATAAAATCATTTTTGATAGCCGATAGCCTTTTTTCCCTAAACAGGGTACGCAATAAATAGATAAGGCTAAAGGCCACCAATGCGATAAGCAGCAGCGAACCGGCAAACATAAGTCCCATACGCCCAATAACGTATGAAAAAGGATTGCTGAACATGGCCCTTACGTATTTGTCGCTGCCTTTTTGTTTATAGGTTGGGTACGATTTGGTAATGATGGGATAACGGGCCAGCAGCTTTTCATCAAAATGGTTCAGGTTCATCGTGCTATCGGCATCGCGCAAATAAAATCGGAAGGGGATATCGATATTTCTTTCCTTCAGATAATTTACAAGTACTGGTCTTAGGCGTGTCGTGTCAAAATCATACTTATTAACGTTATCGACCATAAAGCCGCCAAGGTTTTGAGTGCGATAGTATACAACATGATTTTGCAGATCTTCGGTGCGCATGGTGTATGCAAACCGTTGGGCTATTATCCATTTAAAAGTGGTATCACCGGGCAACAATGCCTGGTTAATACCGCGAAAGCTTAATGCCGAAGATGAAAATTTTTGTCCCGGCTTATGGGCGTTTGCTATAGTAAAAATGTGTTTCTTTTCTGTTGTATCAAACCTGCTTGTCATCAAAAACTCGGTAGTATCCATTAGCCGTTTGGCAAGCAACTGCTGTATCGTATCACAACGGAGGCTAAATTCTTTTTTCAATGCATCCTCAAAAGCCATATTTACCTCTTTTTCAAAAGTGGCCTGGTTTACCGCATAGTAGTTTTTCACCCAGTAAAATTGCAACAGTAAAACATTTGCAATTGCCACGGCACATATAACGATAACAAAGCGGGTGTTTTTCGGCATTATCAAATGTAAAACATCGACGTTAAATACGATCAGCTGTTAACATAATATAACGTTTGTTAACCTGACCGATAACACAGTTTTATTTTTACACACTCCATTTTTGCGGTATAAAATCCGTATTCATCATGAAAAAAATATTCGCGTTGCTTTTATCGGCTTGTTGCTTTTCCGCATCGGCCCAGCAAACTTTAAAACCCGGCGATATTATTCCCGCTATTGTTATAAAGCCCATTATTAATGCGCCGGCATTGCAAGTTAACCTTGCCGACTCGACTAAAGCACCATTCTACATTTTAAACTTTTGGGGTACCTGGTGCAGTCCCTGTATCCCCGAAATGGACGCTTTGGCCAAACTGCAAAAAGCAAATGAAAGCAAGATTCGGGTGATTGCCATCTCCAACGAACCAGCCGAACGCTTAAAAAAATACCTGGCCAAAAAACCATCAACTCTATGGCTGGCCAGCGACACATCTTACTTTTTATATAAAGCATTCGGGTTTTCATCTGTTGGGCAATGTGCTATCATTAATAGCAGGCATCAGATCATGGCACTTGTAAAAACAGATTCGGTAAATCAACGGCTAATCAATAAACTTATGGCCGGTAAGTCAATCGAATCATCGGCAGAAGTAAAGGAAGCACCAATAAACAACAGCAAAGATATTTTCGGAGTAGATAGCACTATTAACGAAAGTTTTACCATTCGCAGCTACATGAAGGGGCAACAAAGTATGGGCAGGCACTATTTAAACGCGCCATACAATGGCAGAAGGGTGAGTTATATTAATGTTTGTGCTGATGCTTTATTTAAAGATGCGTTTGACATAACCTCCTCAAAACAGATCGTTTATGAGATAGATGAAAAGTCATTATGTGACTTTGATAATAAAAATTCCCTTTATTGTTTTGATCTGTTAGTTAAACCCGAAGATAAGGACAGTCTCAGCAGCATCATGCAAAAGAAGCTGCTAACTTCACTCCCTATAAAGGCCCGGATATCCGAAAAGTTAATCCCGGTTTATGTACTCAGAGTAAACCCAGACCAAAAATTAGCATTCCAGGTGTCAACGCAAAATAAATCGATGATCAGTTTTAGCGGGGAAGGGTATAACGGTACATCAGTGTCGTTGGCAAATTTCGCAAATGATTATTTGAGCAATGACCTTGACCGCCCGGTTGTGGATGAAACCGGATTGAAAGAAAAATACGATATAAAAACCACGGTCGATCTGCGTACGCAAGAGGGAGTAGTACAGTCGGTAAACAGGCTCGGCCTTATACTGGATAAGGCCGAACGTAAAATGAAAGTATTAGTGTTTTACAAATAGGTTACGGGAACCGGTACAGCATCCCCAATCCAATACCTTCATAGCCTTGCGCTGCGGCGGCGGTGTGTTTATCGTAAAGCAAAGTGCCGTTAACTGTCGCGCTGATGAGCCTGTTAACCTTTGCCGATAACACCAAATCGACACGGTGAGTGATGAACTTAGGCGATTGCGCATAGGGAATAAACAGTGCGTAACGCGTATTGAGGTGAATGTTTTTGGCAATATCTTTATCAAAGAGGGCTACAACCTGAAATGCGAGGTCGTTTTTAACGGTCTTTAACGTATCCACTCCGTAGTTATCGGGTTTCCAGATGTGAATCTTATCATCCAGTACAAAGGTTTGCCTTGCAGTACCGGTACCTAAACGCAAATCGAACCAACTCTTTGGCTTATACTCAAAACCGACCGATTCGGTAAGATAACCCGGCGACATGAAGTTGGATATATATTGCTGATCGAACTTGCCGTTACCGAGATCAACATAATTGAACCCTTTATCAAATTGCGACTCGAACGTCAACGCACCGAAAAAATACCAGCTTTTTGATAATTGCGAAGCTACTTTGTTATCAAAATAAATACGGTCCTGCGTTTTACGTTTGCCCTGGCCTTTATTTTTTGATACCCCGTAGGTAAGGTTAAGCTCCGACACATAACTAAATGGAGCTTTGTTATATTCGGTATGGTAAATAAAATTTGAACCCAATGCCACCGCGCTTACGCCACCCGCCGCATAATTGCTGCTAAATGCCGACTGGCTAAAGTTCAGCCCAAATGTGATTACCTTTTTCCAGTAGTTTACTTTATAATCGAGCATGGTAACAGGTACCATTTCGCGCTGGATCTGTATGGGGCGAACCCGGGTGGGGATGGCGTTTTTGCGAGAATTTATCCGGTATTTATTAAGTACGGCAGTGTCTATTTTAACACTATCTTTTTTCAGGGTATCTGTTTGTGCTTTTGCTGATAAAACGCACGTGACTGATAATGCGAGTATTAGTAATCCCGGTTTTGTTTTTAACATAGTAAACAAATTAAAGCAAAAATCTCCTTTTTTACCCACAATAAACAAAAATGTTGCTTCAGGGTTTAGTCTGGAAAACGAACTTTAGGCAAAAATATTGGAATTTCCGGATATTAAAATGAACCTTGTATTAAGGTTTATCTGCCTTATTCGCGGCCAAGATCCTTCTTGCTATCTTCGGGTGTAACAAGCGGGGTAAGGGAATACGGCCGTTTTTTATACTTTAAAAAGCGATTGAGGTTGGTTTTAATAGAGGCTATAAACTCATAGTCGCTGGCGGTTTTTACAAGGTAATAGCCGGGGCGGTACCGCAGCATGAAGTCGGTAAGCTGCTGATCTTTTAAGTTGGTTATGGCGCCAACATAAGTTCGGTTAAAACGATAGTCAATAACACTTTGCTGATAGTCTTTCTCAATAGTTTCGCGCAGGCGGGCAGCATTGCGGCCACTGCGGCTTAATGAATTGTAAAGCGCGTCGATACTTAAGCCAGCACCGCCCGGCCCAAAGCTCAATAAATCTTTATTGTTAAGAGGCCCGAAGATTTTGGTATAATCGTTTTTGGTTGCAGCAAGCCGTTTTTGGGGGTTAAGCAGGGTATCGCGCACAATAACTTCTTTAAGCTGTATGGCTGTGCGCTTCATATAAACGGCAAGTGATTCGCCGCCTTGCACTTTCAATGTATCGGGATGATGATCTGATTTTGTAAAAACAAGCACATCGCCCGGCTGGGCATCTATCTTGAATTCACCTTTAAAAGTATTGTAAATAGATTTGCCGGTGGTGATGTTCTGTACATTAACTTTGGCTATGCGGTCTTTGCTGTCTTTATCAAACACAACCCCATCCACGGTTTTTTGCTGGGCAAAAACCGGGGCCGCGGGCAGGGCAAAACATATCAGGAGCATCCACAATTTCATTGCGGGGGCAAAAATACGTGTTGTAGAGCGGGCGATCATACAATTTAACAACAATTAACCTTTAGAGGAAAGAGCCAAGATACCAGGAGTCAAGAATCAAGATAAATATTCGGTGATACCTAATCTCAAATTCTTTTGACTCTTGATTCTTGTTGTCTTGACTCTCTATTTTACGACAACAAGCTTCTGGCCAATTTTAATGCCATTGTCGCTCATACTGTTTAATGCTTTCAGGTCATCAACAGTTATTCCAAAACGCTTGGATATGTTGTATAGTGTATCGCCCTGTTTTACGGTGTAGATCTTATCGTCGGGCGGGGTTTTGGAAAGGGTATCCTGAACAGGTTTGCCAATGCTATCGTTGATCTGCGATAACACACGGTCCTCCCGTTTAATTTTAGCAATCTCGCCTTCGGGGCGGTCGTACTGATCGAGGTTATATTTTACAATAATATTGATAAGCAACTGCGGATACTTAGGATTAGTAGCATAACCTGCCTTTTTCAACCCATAAGCCCAGCCTTCGTAATCGTTCTTATCCAGTTCAAAAAGTTTAGCGTAATTTTTACGTTTTAAAAACGCCGAGTGGTCACGGAAGGAATCTTCCGGATTATCATAAACGCGGAAGCAATCATTCACGTTATCGTCATCCTTATAATAGCTTTTGCCGGTCCAGTCGCTGGTGCATTTTATGCCGAAGTGGTTGTTGGCATATTTGGCCAGGTCACTATTGCCGGCGCCCGATTCAAACAAGCCCTGCGCCAGGGTAATACTGGCCGGGATACCATACTGGTTCATTTCCTGGATGGCGATGGCCTTGAAGCGGTCAATATATTCTAACGAGTTGTATGACCGGTAATTGGCAATAGCGTCCTTGTTGGCTTTTTGGATATTGCTGTTATTGCGTTTGGCATCTCGGTTTGATACTGTAGTGGTTTTTTTGCGGGCAGAGCATGAACAGAGGCAAACTACAGCAATGAACAGGTATATGGTTTTTCGCATGAGGCTTAAATCTTATTATGTGGCATATAACCAGGGCCAAATTAAGATTTTATAAACGTAATTATTGCTGTTTAGTTGTTGCGTCGGCCAATTGCGTTTGGTTTGCCGGATTTTCATCCAGGTCATTGAGGTTATACCTGTTAATGATACCTAAAACCTGCGATGCCCATCTGCGGCTACCGGCATAACCGGCACGCTGAATACCTTTTGCCCATCCTTTATAATCATAATGGGTAAGCGCGTCGGCCAGGTGGCTAAACTGCTTGCGCTCGGTCATGATACGTGCAAAGTCCTGGAACGAGTCAAAAACCGAATCGTATCTTTTATAAGAGGTACGAACTTTTTTGTTGTGTTTGGTATAAACTACGGTATTGTAACCTTTTACTCCAAACTGGTTATTAAGGTTTTGTGCTATGTTGCTGTTCCCGCAGCCCGATTCATGCATGGCTACACCTAAAACGATGCTTGCCGGGATCCCGGTTTCGTGCATGATCTTAATGGCATCATCTTTGAACTTTTCAATGTAAGATTGTGAGGTATTTTTCTGTGCTGAAGCAGCTAATGTTGAAATCAACAGTGTTGTAATCAGTAAGATTTTCTTCATAATTTATTTTTTTCTGATAACCAGCAGCCCGTCGCGTACCGGCAGGATCAATTTTTCTATCCTGCTATCAACAGCTATCTGGTCATTTAGTTTGCGGATTCCTTCGGTATCGGCATCTTTTTCGGTGCCGTACACCTTTCCTTTCCACAAAACGTTATCAATTATTATTAATCCTCCGGATCTGACTTTGTCAAAAACTAATTGAAAGTAAGTATAATTATTCTTTTTATCGGCATCTATAAACACTAAATCAAAAACATCCTCCTGTAAATCAACAATAACGGCCTCTGCCTGCCCAAAATGCAGCTTTATTTTGTTTTCAACATTTGTTAGTTTAAGATGTGAAGTGATGATCTCCTCCATTTCGCGGTTAACTTCAATGGTGTGGAGGATGCCGTCGTCGGCCAAACCCTCGGCCAGGCAAATAGCCGAGTAGCCTGTATAGGTACCTATCTCCAGGATGCGCTTAGGCTGCACCATTTTGCTTAAAAAACTAAGCAACCTACCCTGGTAATGCCCCGATAGCATGTTGGGTTTTAACACCTTGATATGCGTTTCGCGGTTGAGCTTTTTAAGCACCTCCGGCTCCGGGTCGCAATGGTCATCTAAGTAAGCCAGTAAGGCATTAGGGAGAATATCCATCCTGCAAAACTACGAATTTTATTTTTAATGGTGCTCAAATGCATTTTTCAATCTGATTAACAATACTTTACAACAAATAAATCTTCTTTGAATATTAATAAAAAAAGCGTCATTGCGAGGAACGAAGCAATCCCAAGCTATACAGGGCGGACCTGCCAATAGGGGATTGCTTCGTTCCTCGCAATGACGCTTCTATATACTCTTAGCTGCCTTCAATCTATCCTATATCATTTTCCCCTAATCAGCTTAAAATCTCGTCCCCATCCAACTCTGCAGCAGTATCACCGCCGATATCGTATCCACCAACTCCTTATTTTGCCGGTGTTTCTTGTTCATGCCGCTTTGGGCGATAGTTGCTGATGCCATTTTTGAGGTAAAGCGTTCATCAACCATTTCGATAGGGATTTCGGGGAAAGTTTTCTTTAACAGGTTTACAAACCCTTTTACATGAATGGCCGATTGCGAGGGGGTGTTGTCCATCTGCTTTGGTTCGCCTACGATGAACCGCTCCACTTGTTCTGCTTGCAGATATTTTTTTAAAAACTCAATAATGTTATTGGGGTGGATGTTATCGAGGCCTGTCGCGATGATCTGCAAAGGGTCGGTAACCGCAATGCCGATGCGCTTGGTTCCATAATCAAATGCCATTACTCTCATTTGGTAAAGATATGAGATGCGAGATATGAGATGTGAGAATTTTTGAATATGATGACAGTCACTCTTACTTTCCATCAAGTAAGGACGCTCTGCTATGCCATTCTTGTCTCAAATCTCACATCTCCTATCTCACATCTAAAATCAAATTACTATTTTGCACCAAATGCAGTTTAAAGAAATAGTAGGACAGGAAGCAACTAAGCAACGATTGCTTAACACGGTGAGCGAGAACCGGGTAAGCCATGCGCAATTATTTTTAGGCCCCGAAGGATCGGGCAGCCTGGCGCTTGCTGTTGCCTATGCGCAGTACCTATCCTGCGAAGACAAGCAGCCCGGTGACTCATGCGGGGTATGCTCTTCCTGCCGGAAGTACCAGAAACTGATGCACCCGGACCTGCATTTTTCTTACCCTTTCTTTGCAAAACATAAAGATGATACAGCGCTTACTTTTATTGAGCAATGGCGCGGCGCTTTAACGGCTAACCCATATTTAAGCCTGGACATATGGCGCGGGTATCTGGATGCCGAAAACAAACAGGCCAATATCAATATTGCCGAATGTCACCAGATCATTAAAAAATTAAGCTTTAAGCCTTTTGAATCGGAGTATAAGATCCTGATCCTCTGGCTTCCCGAATACCTCGACAAAGAGGGGAATGCTTTGCTTAAAATTATTGAAGAACCGCAGCCCAATACGCTGTTTTTATTAGTAGCCCAAAACCAGGATCAAATCCTGAACACCATATTATCGCGTACACAGCTGGTTAAAATACCCGCGTTGGAGTATGATGAAATTAAGGAACATTTAATAAGCGTCCATCACCAAACCGAGGAAGCCGCTGCCGAAATTGCCTACCTGAGCAATGGCAACATGACCGAAGCACTGGCCATGCTGCAGCAGGACAACAAAAGCTATCACGAGCTGTTTGTACAATGGTTGCGCTATTGCTTTGGCAATAAAGGTATTGAGGTGATGGCTTTTGTGGAGCAGTTTGCCAAAATGGGACGCGAAAACCAAAAAAACTTTTTGCGTTATGGTACCAGCTTTATCCGTGAATGCTGTTTACTCATTGCCGGGGCCGGTAGCCTGGTACATTTACCGGCAAAGGAACTGGACACGGCTCAAAAAATGAGTAATGTGCTGAGCATTGGCAAATCGCAAATGATTATTGATGAGCTGGAAAAGGCACATTATCATGTGGAGCGCAACGCTAATCCCAAAATCTTATTTTTAGATGTATCTTTACAAATTATTAAAATACTAATAAATAAAAATGTCCCTGCGGGGAATCAATATATGCCAAGTTAATTATGGGATGTGGAAGTTGCTCAACAGGTGGCGGATGTTCGCCTGCGGGCTGCAAAAGTAACGGCAGTTGCCTTACTAATGGTTGCAGCAAATTAGATGTTTACGATTGGCTGTCGCATATGGACATGCCGACTAACTATAAGCCTTTTCAGGTTATTGAAGTTAAGTTTAAAGGCTCGCGCAAGGAGTTTTATTTAAACAACGATAATATTTACCTCGAAGCCGGCGAACTGGTGGCTGTTGAAGCAACCACTGGTGGCTACGATATTGGCCATGTTTCGCTTACCGGCGAACTGGTACGCATGCAGATGGTAAAACGCCATGTAAAGGAAGCCGATGTTGTAAAAAAGATCTACCGTAAAGCTACCGTTGCCGATGTTGACAAATGGAAAGCCGCCAAGGATATGGAATGGGAAACCATGCACAAATCGCGCAAGCTGGCGCTTGACCTTAACCTGAGCATGAAGCTAAGCGATGTGGATTACCAGGGCGATAAAACCAAGGCTACATTTTATTATACGGCCGAAGGCCGCGTTGATTTCAGGGAACTGATCAAGAAAATGGCCGAAACCTTCCGCATCCGTATCGAGATGAGGCAGATTGGCATGAGGCAGGAAGCAAGCCGTTTAGGCGGCATAGGTTCATGCGGCCGCGAGCTTTGCTGCTCAACCTGGCTTACCGATTTTAAAACCGTATCTACTTCGGCAGCCCGCTATCAAAACCTTTCGTTAAATACGCTGAAACTGGCCGGCCAGTGCGGCAAGCTGAAATGCTGCCTTAACTATGAGCTGGATACTTACATGGATGCCTTAAAATACATCCCTGATAATGTAAACACCCTTAAAACCCAAAAAGGGGATGCCCGCTTGCAAAAAACCGACATCTTTAAAAAAATAATGTGGTTTAGCTACCCGGGAGAAGAATCATGGGTTCCGTTGCCAATAAAAAAGGTTAAAGAGATTCAGCAGCAGAATAAAGATGGTGTGATCCCTGAAGACCTTGGTGAAATTGTTGAAGTTGAAACACCCGCGGCAAAAGCGCTCGATTACGAAAACGTGGTTGGCCAGGATAGCCTCACCCGCCTCGACGAACGACGCAATAACAATAAAAAGAAGAACAAAAACCGTAATAAAAACCAGAAACCCGGAGGCCAGGCGCAAGCCGAGGGCAAACCGGCCAATCAGCAGCCGCAGCAGGGATCGGGTAATCCGCAGGAAAAACCGGCACAGCAGCCACGTCCTGAAGGAAACCGCCAGCAGCAAAACAATAACAGACCCCAGGGTAACAGGCCTCCCCAGCAAAACAGACCGCAGGGAGAGGGCCGGCCTCAAGGCGAAACCAAACCTCTGAGAGAACCGAGACCACAGGGTGAACCGAGGCCACAAGGCGAAGGAAAACCACAGGGTGAAGGAAGCGGTAATAACAACAGGCGCCGCAGGCCAAACCGCCCAAACCGGAATAATAATAACGACAATAATCAACAGGCAAAACCTGAATGAAACGGGCTTTAAATATCATTTACCCGGCAGTATTGTTATTGGTAACCATATTTGCCGGTTCCTGTACCGATCCTAACAGGATCATTGATACCAACACCGAGATTGCCGATCATAACTGGTCGTACGTTAACCGCGTAAACTTTGATGTTAAAATTGATGATGAAAAAGTTGCCTATAACCAATACCTTAATTTACGGGTTACGGGCAACTATAAGTACTCCAACATTTTTGTATTGGTTAATCAAATCTCGCCCGATAAAAAAACGCATACTACGCGTTTTGAGGTAAAGCTGGCCAATCCCGATGGCGAATGGCTGGGCAGGGGATCAGGTAACCTTTACAGCTACCAGGTGCTTTTGCGTAAAGATTATCATTTCCCCACCAAAGGCGTTTACCGTTTTCAGATAGAACAAAACATGCGTGATAACCCCCTTCATGAAATCAGCGATGTAGGGTTAAGGATAGAGAAAGCTCAATAATTTATACTAAGGGATATTATAGGTAACGGTAACCGAGCCATGCGTTAACACTTCCCTGTCGGTATCCTGTACAACTATTTTATCATTGTCATAAATTCTGTAAGTTACGGTATTGCTAACGTCTGATGCAACAACCAGGGTTACCTGGTCGTTTTGATTCAATGTAGCAGTATAGCTGTATGATGATCCTTTTGCAACAGCTTTCGCATCAACTATTTTAGGGCTGCTATCCGTTGTTTTATATTCGGATAATGAAACATTAAAGGCATCTGCTCCGCTTACCGTAACTTTTATAGTGTGGGGCTGCGGTGGTTGCTCTGTGCTCTTTTTTGAGCAGGAGGCAAACAGCAAGCTTATCAATATCCCATAAATCAGTTGCTTCATAATTGGTTTTATTTGTGAATATGCTTAATTTATACCAGTGAACAAAATCTTAATAATAAAACTGAAACGTATAACTACCCGTTAAGCCTTAAACATCACCCATGAAAAAATTAACCATCATTACATTTGTAGCTGCTTCAATAGCTTTTGCATCCTGTAATAGCGCCGATAAAAATAACCGTCAAAACGATACCAGCGCGACCCAAGGCAGCGGCGGCCCTGCCGATTCAACAAAAACTTCAACAGCCCGAAACACCGACACTACAACTAATTCAGCAGACACCACTACGCTTGGTGCTGATACTGATTCTGCTGTGCATCCGGTGCATTAATACCGGCTGATCACTATTTCTTTTGTTCATGATTAAACTAAGAATTAGCTGATTAGTCTACCTTCAGGAGTTTGCTTTTTTGTTGCCTTTAATCTTTTATCAAATGAAATACCTAAACCTATCTTTTCTTATCATCTTTTTTCCCTTAGTGTTATCAGCCCAAACTAATAATACTATAGCAACGCCCCGGATTGATAAACGTGTAGAATTGCTGAGCATTGTTTTCCGTTTAGCGGGTAACGTAGAATACAATGCACCTGACAATGTTAAATACGTTGCGGATATTCACAAGCATTTTGATAAATTTATTGACCATCCGCTCATTCAATACGCCCGGGAAATGCGGGACAGCAGCGGTGTTAGCTATGATGCCGTTATGTCAATGGCCGTTCACTTAAATGAACCACCGGCATTCGAACCATTAGTACCTTTTTCAGTCTCTTTACCAGACAAAAGGTGGACCCTGGAAAGCGCTGTAAAATTCACTGCCCTATTAAAGCAATTTTATAAAGACACTGACTTCGATGGGTTTTTCCATGCCCATTTACCTGATTATGCTATAGCCGAAAGCCGCTTTAATGTCCTGTTTAAAAAGCTGGATGTATCCTGGTATTATAAATTTTATAGTAAAGCGCCGGACGAAAATTTCAATATCATCATAGGGTTTGGAAATGGCGGAGGAAACTACGGGCCACATGTTTATTTAAACGATCATACCAAAAAAGTATATGCAATTATTGGTTCTGGTACTTTTGATGAGCAAGGCTCACCTACTTATGACGCGGCATCTTATCTGCCTACATTGATCCACGAGTTTAACCACTCTTTTATCAATTATCTCACCGATAATTATGAAAGCCAATTGAGAGATGCTGGTGCGCTTATTTACGAAAAGGAGCGCACAAAAATGCGAAAACAAGCTTATGGCGAGTGGAAAACAATGATGAACGAAGCTTTAGTAAGGGCATCAGTAGTCAGTTACCTGAAAACCCATAATACCGATACATTGGTGGCCGAACAAGAGCTTAAGCAGCAATTGGCCAGAGGTTTTGTTTGGATGCGGCCATTGGTTAATTTACTTGGTAAATATCAATCAAACAGAAAAACTTATCCTACACTTGAAAGCTTTATGCCTGCTATTGTCGCCTTTTACAATAAATTGGCGCCAAATATTAATTTTTACGATGACGACTATCAGCAACATTGTGCCCGGGTAATAGCAGTAAGGCCTTTTAAAAACGGCGATACGACGATAAGAGCCAATACAACTGAAATTATATTTGATTTTGATAAAAAATTGGATGGCATAAAGTACTTTTTTGGCCCGGGAGCCAGGGGTATAGATCATTATCCTAAGTCGGCAAAATTCACCTTTGCTAATGATAACAAAAGCATTATTATGAAAGTTAGCCTGAAGCCCAATACCGAATACCAGATAAATATTGCCGGCGGTATGATGCGGGCAAGCGATGGCTATGCTGTACAAAACTATATCCTGAATTTTAAAACAGAAAATAATCCCATCCCTTAATTCACTTGCCTTTCCTGATTAACTTTATTAGTATTTATAAAATTTTATGCTTTACTTTACTAATATTTTTATCAAATAAATGATTGGTATTATATTAGTAATTGTATCCCTGATCATCCTGCTGATTGCCGTTTTTTTATTCCTGAAAAAGCCAAAAGCAGTTGAGCTGATCTCGGCCGGTGAGTTGAGCAAACTCCGGTATGAGCAAGATCAGCTTAAAATTTTATTAGCCAAAGCCGAGGAAAAATCAAACGGTTTAGTTGCTGAAAAAGAAAGCATTACCAATTTTTTAAAGGAGGAAAAAAGCCGGCTTATCGACGAGCTTTTATACGAACGCACCCAGTTGGCACAGGCCAATCAATCTTTAGAAAGTGCCCGGGCCTACTATAAATCGCAGCAAGAGAAACTGCAGGAACAAAAGGCCGAGATAGAGCAGATCCGTACGCAGTTTCAACGCGAATTTGAAAATGTGGCCGAAAAACTACTCAAAGAAAAATCAAAGGAATTTACCGATATCAACCGTAGTAATTTGGATGTTATCCTTAACCCGCTAAAGGAAAACCTGAAGGCTTTTGAGGATAAAGTTGAGAAAGTTTACAACATGGAAGCCGCTGAACGGAACACCCTGAAAGGGGTAATCACGCAGCTGATGGACCTGAATAAACAGATCAGTGACGAGGCCCAAAATCTTACCAAAGCGCTTAAAGGAGATAACAAAAAACAAGGCAACTGGGGTGAGGTAATTTTGGAGCGGGTACTGGAACGCTCAGGCCTCGTCAGAGACCAGGAATACCGCATCCAGGCTGCCATGCAGGCTACCGACGGTGCAAGATATCAACCCGACGTAATCATCGATCTGCCCGATGAAAAACACCTGATTATCGACTCCAAAGTATCTCTCATTGCGTACGAAAAGTTGGTCAATGCCGATACCGAGGAGGATCGAAAACTATTTGCCAAAGCTCATGTGGAATCCATTCGCGGTCATGTTGCCGGTCTGTCAGCCAAAAAATATCATGATTTGTATAAGATCAATTCGCCCGATTTTGTGCTGCTTTTTGTGCCGATAGAATCGTCTTTCAGCATAGCTGTACAACTGGATGGCGAACTGTTTAATTATGCCTGGGATAGGAAAGTGGTGATTGTTAGTCCGTCGACTTTGCTGGCTACTTTGCGTACCATCGCCAGCATGTGGAAACAGGAACGCCAAAACCGTAATGTATTGGAAATAGCCCGTTTAAGCGGCGATATGTATGATAAGTTTGTTGGTTTTCTGAGTGATATGGATAGCATTGGCAAAAATATCAACCAAACGCAATCGGCTTATAATAATGCTATCAATAAATTATCGGAGGGTAGGGGCAACCTGACAACTACCGCCGAAAAGATCAAAAAGTTGGGAGCAAAAGCGGACAAGCAAATAGATCAAAAATATATTGGGGAAGAGTAAGTCATTAAAAAATCATGTCATTGCGAGGAGCAGCCAAGGGTTTTAGTTGAGGAGCGACGCGGCAATCTCGTCGCCATACGGGACGGATTTGCATTTTGGACAGCACAGCTACGAGATTGCCACGCTATCGCTCGCAATGACATTTCTTAATTATGTCTTTCCGCCGCCGCCGCTCGGCTCCAGCCGAGTGGCGGCTATTCCCAGGCCTTTGGCCTGTTTTCGCCATGCTTATTTACGGCGGCCAGAGGCCGTTTGATAGTTACCACTCGGCTGGAGCCGAGCGGTGGCTACTATTTTTTAACTATTCTTTCTTTCAAACCACCAATCGGCCTCTTTGGTAAACATCAACGCCCATCCCCATAGTTCAACAATGATCTCGACGAGAGTTAAAATGATGAGGTAAACAGGCATTTCTATAGCTTTTTTTGGAGCCGAACTATCATGTAAAATTCCAAAACTGTATAACAATGATGATCCCAGGAAAAATACATTCAGCAGAATCAAAACAGAAAGAATGATCCGTGCCCATTTTTTTCCTTCGCCGGTAACGAAGATCAAAAATCCTACAGCGACGAATACAAACAGGATGGCCGAAAAATTGAAACCGTCCAGGTAATTATTCAACGTTTGGATCAGTAAGCCCAGGTAAAGCAATAAAATTCCCTTCACAAAAGCCCCGGGCGGCTTGCCATCGGGATGATTGTTAAGGTAAAATTTATCAAAAATATCCTGCAGCATTATTCAGCTTTTTTAAATGCATTCCAGCCCTGGGCCTTCAATTCATGTACAGTACCGCTTTTAGTGATCAGGTTACAGCCGGCCGATGGTTCGGTGATATAGCCGATGATGCTGATATCCATTTTAAATTTGATCTTATCATAATCGGCCTGCTTCACGGTGAACAACAATTCATAATCTTCACCACCACTCAAAGCGCAAATAGTAGGATCGAGGTTGAACTCACGGGCTGTTTCAAACGTCATCGGGTCGAGCGGAATTTTTTCCTCGTACAAGTTACAACCTTTGTTGCTTTGCTTGCAGATGTGTAATAATTCGGAAGCCAAACCGTCGGATACATCGATCATAGCGGTTGGTTTTACCTCAATGCTTTTCAGCAGTTCCACCACATCACGGCGGGCTTCCGGTTTCAACTGGCGCTCAACTATGTAATCTTTTCCTTCCAGATCTGGCTGAATATTAGGATTTTCCAAATAGATCAATTTTTCGCGTTCCAAAAGCTGCAACCCGGTATAAGCACCGCCCAAATCTCCGGATACACAAATCAGGTCGCCTTCTTCGGCACCGTTACGGTACACAATGTCAGCTTCATCAGCATAGCCAATAGAAGTTACGCTGATCACCAGTCCCTGTTTTGATGATGTTGTATCTCCGCCAATCAAATCCACATTATATTTTTCACAGGCTATATAAATTCCCTGGTAAAGCTCCTCAATGGCTTCGAGCGGAAATTTGCTCGACATGCCGATAGACACCGTAACCTGCGACGCTATTCCATTCATCGCGTAAATATCACTTAGGTTTACCTGTATAGCTTTGTAACCCAAATGCTTAAGCGGCGTGTACGCCAAATCAAAATGGATCCCTTCCAACAGCATATCGGTACTCACCAACACTTTTTTACCAGCGAAATCAAGTACAGCGGCATCGTCGCCGACTCCTTTTTTTGAGCTTTCGTTAGTAAGCTTAATATTTTTTGTAAGGTGACCGATAAGGCCAAATTCGCCAAGCTCCTCTAAATTGGTTCTATCCTGATTTTCAAACATATTAGCACCTCTAAATCTTCCCTAAAAGGGGAGACTTTTAAATTTACATTTTTATACATATTAGCCGCAACCCGCTTTACATCTTCCGCCGAAGGCGGGAAATTTTTTTTACACTTTTTGGTCATATACCAACCAAATTTTTCTCACCGCCAAAAACGGACAACAAATATATCGACTCCCGCTACCCTTCGGCTTTTATACTTTTTAACAACAATGTGGATAACCCAATATTTCGGGCCGCAACCTTTATACCTTATATCCGCCTTTGGCGGAAAAATTTTTTATGGTTTTTAGCCTTTTTACAAGCAAGAAGGCACTTTTACACTAAAAATACTTTCAATTTTATAGCTCCCGGTTTTCCACAATTCCCCGGTTTATAACTTCCTGATAAGACCATCCAACCGATCAAAAAACCGGTGAAATCAACCGGTAATCGGTGTAATCCCAAAGAACTACAATCCCAGCTGTGCCGAAATCTCAAGCATGCGCTCAATCGGTTTCACTGCTTTTTCAATGATATGCTGTGGTACAGTTACCTCAGGCGTTTCATTTTTCAAACACAGGTATAACTTTTCCAGTGTGTTACGCTTCATGTGCGGGCAATCGTTACATGCGCAGTTGTTATTTGGCGGTGCCGGGATAAATATTTTATCCGGGTTTTCCTTTTGCATCTGGTGTAAAATACCCGATTCTGTCGCTACTATAAATTCTTTATCCTGGTGGCTGCTGGCATATTTTAAAATTCCTGTTGTTGAACCAACATAATCGGCCATTTCCAGTATAACGTCCTCACATTCAGGATGTGCCAACAGCTTTGCACCCGGGTGACGTTCTTTCAGTTTGGTGATCTTTTCTCTCGAAAATATCTCATGAACCATACAGGCCCCATTCCACAACACCAGGTCGCGGCCGGTTTTTTTGGCTACGTACGCGCCAAGGTTTTTATCAGGTCCGAAAATGATCTTCTGATCCTTCGGTAAGCTCTCTACAATCTGCACAGCGTTGCTTGATGTACAAACAATATCAGTTAAAGCTTTCAATTCAGCCGTACAGTTTACATAAGTGATCACCAGGTGATCGGGATAGTTTTCCTTAAACTTTTTAAACAAGTGTGGCGGACAACTATCTGCTAATGAACAACCTGCCTTCATATCCGGCAGTAAAACCTTCTTGGTTGGCGACAGGATCTTGGCAGTTTCGGCCATGAAATGTACGCCTGCAAAAACAATGATATCGGCATCAGTTTTGGCGGCTTGTTGAGATAATCCTAAACTATCGCCAATGTAATCTGCAATATCCTGGATATCGCCATCCTGGTAATAGTGCGCCAGGATCACCGCATTTTTTTGCTTTTTTAGTTTTTCAATTTCCGCGAAAAGATCAAGCGTCGGATCAATTTCTTCATCCACGTATCCTTTCAGATTTATTTCTTCGAAGGTATTCATTTCCACAATTCAATTAATAACAACTAATTTTTAAATTAAAAAGAACTATTGTTTATTAGGGTGTTGGTAATGTGCAAAAGTCGGAGTAATTTTTGTTTTAAAAGTTAGTTTTCACAATTTATTAACACTTATACACATTTTTCCACTAAAAATAGCGCTGATTTTTAGATAGGTATGACAATCAATTTTTATTTAGAAAAGTTTTATGTTAATATTTTCAGGGTTGACAAAATGTTAGCTTTATGACCAAAGTGTCGTAAAAGTCGCTCAAAAAATATTGATATTCGACCTGAGAAAGGGAGTTATACACACTGTAAACTATTTTTCACTTTTTGTTTACATAAACTTAACAGGTTATACAGCTGTTATTAACATTAGTACTACTTTTACACACATTCATCTAAAATATGACCCGAAATGTTGATTTCCTTGTAGTGGGTTCAGGGATAGCCGGATTAAGTTTTGCGCTCAAAGCCGCGAAGCATGGTAAGGTACTGATAGTTACAAAATCTAACGAAGACGAATCCAACACCAAATATGCCCAGGGGGGTGTTGCGGTGGTTGTGGATAAAAAAGAAGATTCTTTTGAAAAGCATATCCAGGATACCTTAATAAGTGGAGACGGGCTTTGCGACCGCGAAGTTGTTGAAGCAGTTGTTAAAGAAGGGCCCGAGCGCATCAATGAAATTATTGATTACGGAACCAATTTCGATAAGACAAACGAGGGTGTTTATGACCTTGCTAAAGAGGGGGGGCACTCCGAGTTTCGTGTGTTACATTACAAAGATGTAACTGGCTGGGAGATAGAGCGTTCACTTTTAGAGGAAATTCATAAAAACCCTAATATTGAGATACTTACGCATTATTTTGCGGTTGATTTGATAACGCAGCACCATTTGGGCGAGCTGGTAGGTAAATCAAGTACTGATATTACCTGTTTCGGGATTTATGCGTTTAATACCGAAACTAAGATTGTAGAGAAGATCTTATCTAAAGTTACGGTAATGGCTGCTGGTGGTGCCGGGCATATTTACGCGGTTACCACAAATCCAACAATCGCTACTGGTGATGGTATTGCTATGGTTTATCGTGCTAAAGGTAAAGTACGTAATATGGAGTTCATGCAATTCCATCCAACAGCTTTGTATAATCCCGGCGAATATCCATCTTTTCTGATATCTGAGGCTGTACGCGGTTTTGGCGGCGTGTTAAAGCGTACTAACGGCGAGGAATTTATGCACGAGTATGACGAGCGTAAATCTTTGGCACCCCGTGATATAACGGCAAGGGCTATTGATGCCGAGATCAAAAAATCGGGTGAAGACTTTGTTTATTTAGATGTAAGGCACCGCAGTAAAAAAGATATCCTGAACCATTTTCCTAATATTTATGCTAAATGCCTGGAAATTGGTATCGATATGACCAAAGATATGATTCCCGTTGCGCCGGCTTGTCATTATATGTGCGGCGGTATAATGGTTGATCATGTTGGGCAGTCGTCTATATTAAGGTTGTATGCCTGCGGCGAATGTTCATCAACAGGTCTGCATGGCGCTAATCGTTTGGCTTCAAATTCGTTATTGGAGGCGTTGGTTTTTGCACACAGGATCTACGAGGACGCAATTAAGAATTTTGAAAATAATGTAATCCCCGATAATATCCCGGATTGGGATGAGAAGGGTGTGCAGCTGTCAAACGAAGACATCCTGGTTACCCACAACGTACGCGAAATGCAGAAGCTGATGAATGACTACGTAGGTATCGTTCGTTCGGATTTCAGGCTGGATAGGGCTCTGCGGAGATTGAAATTATTATACGAGGAAACTGAAGATTTCTATAAGAAAACCAAGCTATCGGTTAAACTTTGCGAGCTGCGTAACTTGATCCAGGTATCGTTTATTGTCGTAAAATCGGCTATGTTACGCAAGGAAAGCAGAGGATTACATTATACTACCGATTATCCTGAGCATGCTGAGCAGATTCAGGATACGGTGTTTTAGATTTGAAGAATCTCTTTTATATTTAGGCATGCTTAAGCCTAATAAAATAGTTGATATTTCTTTTTTGATCCTTTTTGGTATAAGTGCCTTGGTTACTATTTATCAAGGGATAAGCAATACGTTTTTGCTTACTATCAATAATTATTTGGCTTTTTTGCTTTATGCTATTATGGTTGGCTTAAAATTTTATTCACCAATAAAAGGAAAATATGGTGTTTTGATTTTATTGGGATTATCTCTTGTAGATATAATTAATTTTAGTGCCGTAGTAATTAATGCCAAGATATATCATCTGGATTCAGGCTGGTCTGTTAATGGGTTGGGCTTCAATATTATTGCGTTTATTCTTCTTATTGTTTATTATTTCTTCAATACAGATTTTGTTCTTTATATTTTGAGAAGTTTGTTTGTTGGGTCGGATAAAGAACTTGCTGATAAGAAAGAAAAGCTGGTAAATTTCTATTACAATAAATTTCGGGAAGAGAATAATGAAAACTTTGATAGTATATTTAAAAATATCGAAACTTACCCGGATGAAGCACAAGTCGCGCTGAAAAAAATAAAAATAGAAAAAGAAGTTTGAGCGAAAAACGGGATTCGAACCCGCGGCCTTCAGTTTGGGAAACTGACGCTCTACCGACTGAGCTATTTTCGCTTATTTATAATCAAACATAAATAAAATTATTCAAATCACTAATCCACTAAATCAATAATTCACTAATTAAAGCTATGCCATTAATTCTGCCTGTAAAAGATAAAAGCCCGGTTTGGGGTAAGGATTGTTTTATTGCCGAAAACTGTACTATAGTAGGGGATGTGGTGATGGGTGATAATTGCTCGGTTTGGTTTAATGCCGTTATCCGTGGGGATGTACATTATATAAAAATTGGTAATAACACCAATATCCAGGATGGTGCAGTGATCCATGCTACCTATTTAAAAGCGCCAACTAACATAGGCAACAGTGTTTCTATAGGGCATAATGCACTCGTACACGGCTGTACTTTACATGATCATACATTGGTAGGCATGGGCGCTATTGTGATGGATCATGCGGTTGTAAATGAGTTTGTGATCATTGCTGCAGGTGCTGTTGTATTGGAAAATACCATATGCGAATCAGGCTATTTATATGCCGGCATCCCTGCAAAAAAAATAAAGCCCCTTACTGATGAGCAAAGGGCTATGTTGAAGCAGTTGCCTCAAAATTATATCATGTATTCGGGCTGGTTTAAGGAGTAACCTTTTCTTTTGGAATAGTCACCGGCTCCTCCGCTTCCCAGTTTGGCCTCAGGGTGATGAGTTTTTCATTTAACCAGATATTTTCGGGTTGTCGCTTCAACCTCACGTTACCGCTATCCCATTTGCCATTTTTATTCTCGTCATAAATGATCCTAACATAATATTTAGCAGCCAGGATCCCTTTATATACCAATGAAGTGTTTTTGGTAATTGGGTCACTTTGAATTAGCTTTTTGTCTTCGCTTAACAACTCAACTACATATGCTTTGGCCGTGTCGGGTACAGTTAGTTTTACTGTAAGCTGGCTATAATTATCCAGCTTATTGATTTGGAATTTTTTAGACAGGCGTTTGTTTTTATCGCCATAAATATCAGTCAAGGCGCCTTCATTCAATACTAACTCATATTTACTGGTTTCGCGCCACCGGTATTTTAAATTGAGCAGTTTATAGTTGCCTGTATCTTTTTGGATGGTGTAATCGCTTGTAGCTACAGAATCTTCGTTTAAGGTAATTTGCGATTGGTCGAAGTTTTCGATGGGGATGCTTGCCGTGATCACCAAATTGCCGCCGGGTTTTAATTTACTGTCATTACCCATGTTATAGCTTGTTGTTACAACACGTGTAAAGCTTTCATTTTTACGTTTAAGCTGATAGATGGTATCTATAGGCTTACCCTTGTCAAATATGGCCACACGCAGGGAGTCGAAGTTCATATTACGCAGATAAACAGATGCTGTATCTTTTGTACGTGAAAATGATACCTGTTTTCTGTCATCCACATTGGCAGGATAAATTACTTTGATAGCCGGCTGTGTCAGCCCTTTATTAAATACCAGTAATAACTTACCATCAGTATCAAAGCGTTTTTCGGATACCCTGAATTTTTCAGGATCCTGTTTGAATAAGTTTAATTGGACATTCGAAGTATCGGCCTTGAGATGAATAGGCTTTTTCAGGAAAGCGATCAGCTCTTCATCGCGGTTAAAAATTTTATCCGGACTTGCTTCTTTTAGGGCATAGATGCGATAGTCATCTTCCCTTAAATTATTCAAAGCGAAATTTCCTGACGAATCGGTGAGGGCAAAGATAGACGGCTTCTTTTTTCCGAAGAGTGTGTCCTGCTTCACCGGGAAAATAAATACCAGTACATCTTTCTCTTTTTCCTGGGTGAGGGTATTGGTTACCGTACCGCTGATGCTCAGTGAATCGATGTGGCTACCGGTAGAAAAAACATAAGTGAAATTTTTCAGAATGTTACTTTCATTCACATCTTGTATTGACTTTCCAAAGTTGATAACGTAGGTAGTATTTTTTTGAAGGCTGTCTTTAAACTCAATTTTTAGTTTTCTTTTGTTTGATGAATACTCGGGTGGCTTCTCCATGGCCGGGCTCATGCTGATCTCCTGGTAAGCGTTAGTGAGTTTGATGAATTCATCAAATTCCAGGTCGATTTGTTTGGCGGCAAAATTCCGGGTTTTATTTCCGGGAATTGCCTTCACCAATTTGGGCGGGGTCTGGTCGCGCGGCCCTCCTTGCGGTGGTTGTTGAGCTGCGCATCCAAAAATGAATAAAACAATAAAAATCAGTATTGAATTTTTGTTAAAAATAGCCGTTTTTGTGTTTAACATAGTTTTTAGGCGATATAAGCGATTTTTATGTTTTTATGAGAAGTACTATTAAAAATTAAAAATAATTGATTTTAAAGGACTTTTTATAATTAATTAATTATCAGATATTTACGTTTTATCTCGATACATGAACCATCAAAACTGAAATATCGGAGGGTGAAACGCCCGAAATTCTTGAAGCCTGGCCCAAAGTGCGTGGTTTTATCCTCATCAATTTTTCGCGCGCCTCTTTGGAGAGCGATACCAACGTGTGATAATCAAAATTTGGATTGATCTCGCGGTCTTCCATTTTTTTCATCCGGTCAACTATCTCCATCTCCTTGATGAAATAACTCTCATATTTGATTTTTATTTCAGCCTGCTCAATAGTTTCTTTATCGTAAGCCGAAAGTAGCTCGGCTAAAGGAGCATCGGCTTTTTTAAGATCGTTAAAGGTTACCTGTGGGCGGCTCAACAAATTGAATAGTTTGGTGCTTTGTGCAAGCGGACTCGTACCCAACTCTTCCATCAGGCTGTTAACTGTTGATGGATCGATGGATTTGTTTTTGGTATAAGCTACAATGTCATCAGAGTTTTTAATCTTTTGATTTACTTTTTCCAAACGCTCATCACTAATCAATCCCAGCTCATGACCCATAGGGGAGAGCCTGATATCTGCATTATCCTGGCGTAATAAAAGTCTATGTTCAGCCCTTGAAGTGAACATGCGGTAAGGTTCTTCGGTACCTTTAGTTACCAGGTCATCTATCAAAACACCTATATATGACTCTGCTCTTTTTAGGATCAGTTCATGTTTATCGTTGATTTTTTGGTGCGCATTGATCCCTGCAATGAAACCTTGAGACGCTGCTTCTTCATATCCTGTAGTGCCATTGATCTGGCCGGCGAAGTAAAGGTTGCTGATCTGTTTAGTTTCTAAGGTTAAACCTAATTGTGTAGGAGGGAAGAAATCGTACTCAATGGCATAACCCGGCCTGAACATTTTTGCGTTCTCAAAGCCCGGTATTTTGGTGAGTGCTTTGTATTGTACGTCCTCGGGCAACGAGGTAGAGAAACCATTTACGTAGATCTCAACGGTGTTTAAACCTTCCGGTTCAACAAAAATCTGGTGGCGATCGCGCTCGGCAAACCTGTTAATTTTATCTTCAATTGAAGGGCAATAACGGGGACCTAAACCTTTGATCCGACCGGTAAACATGGGTGATCTTTCAAAGCCTTCTTTCAAGGTTTCGTGTACATCGGTATTGGTATAGGTGATCCAGCAGCAGCGTTGTTCTTCTATAAATGGTACGTCGGTAAAGGAAAATTTGCCTCTTACGGGGTCGCCCCACTGCTCTTCCATCAAGCTGTAGTTAAGGCTTCGGCCATCCACACGGGGTGGGGTGCCGGTTTTCATTCTACCTGCTTCAAAGCCTAATTCAACCAATTGCTCGGTTAAACCTGTAGCTGCTTTTTCACCTGTACGTCCACCACCAAATCTTTTTTCGCCTATATGGATCACACCATTCAGGAAGGTTCCGTTAGTTAATACAACAGCATCCGCTTCAATTTCGATACCGATAGAGGTACGAACACCCGTAACAGTATTGTTTTTTACCAGGAGAGAGGTTACGGTGTCCTGCCAAAAATCAACGTTTGGTGTGCGTTCTAATGATAAACGCCACTCTTCGGCAAACCGCATACGGTCGCTTTGAGCACGCGGGCTCCACATTGCGGGGCCTTTTGATTGATTAAGCATCCTGAACTGGATAGATGTTTTATCAGTTATAATGCCCGAATATCCACCCAAAGCATCTATCTCCCGCACTATTTGTCCCTTTGCAACACCACCCATTGCGGGGTTACAACTCATCTGTGCAATGGTACCCATATTCATGGTTATCAGCAAAACTGATGAACCTAAGTTAGCAGCGGCGGCGGCAGCTTCACAGCCTGCGTGCCCGGCACCTACTACTATTACATTATATTTCTTAAACATTTTATCCTCCTTGTTCCATTTTTGGTAAGTCTTGAGTCGTAAGTTTTAAGGTTGACTTAATAGTACTTCTATTCAAGGTTTGTTCCACGTGGAACTTTAATTTTATTTATGCAGATTTTCTCGGTAGTACTTTCAATTTACTATTTAGAATTTCAGATTTAGCTACAAAATTACCTCAATTAAACAGATGTTCCACGTGGAACCCTGAATAATGATATTAAAGCTACAAACCCCCAAACGCCCTCTAATACCACAAAAGGGTAGAAGTTTACTATATACGAGGCATAGCAACAGGTGCCTGCGCCAATAAGGTTTAAAAGGCTGTAAAGCTTGCTTTCGGTAGGTAGTTTCTTAGTTAAATTTAACAGAAACGCTATTAAAAGTATAATTACACCTATTGATGCTATAATATCCGATGCTTTCATTATCCTTCGTTTAGCTCAGTTAATTCCATCCAACGGGCGCTTTTATCGTCCAGTTGTTTGTTTAAAACCTCTATTTGCTTTAGTATTTCATCAAGCTTTTTAGGATCAATCCCTGACGCATTTAGCTGCTCGTTTTTATCTTTTATGCTTGCTTCAATGGTGTTGATCTCGCCTTCAATATTTTCTAATTCCTTAGCTTCTTTAAAGCTCAGTTTGCTTTTCTTGGGTGCAGGAGTTTGAGTTTGTGCAACAGGAGCGGGCTTTTTAGCTTGTTGTTTTGCTTCTTCCAGTTCAAGCCTGTACGACGAATAATTACCATTAAAAATGCGTACATGGCCTTTTTCTTCCATAATAAAAAGTTGGTCGGTTAGCTTATCCAGCAAATACCTATCGTGCGATACCATCATCAACACGCCACCGTAATTGGTTAAGAATTCTTCTAATACGTTTAATGTATCGATATCCAGATCATTGGTGGGCTCATCCAGTATCAGGAAATTCGGATTCTTCATCAGGATGCTCATCAGTTGCAGGCGTTTCTTTTCACCGCCGCTCAGTTTTGATATAAAACCATACTGTTTGGCAGGGGGGAAGAGAAACAAGGTAAGCAAAGCAGAGGCTGAAATGGTTTTCCCGTCGGCCATGGTAATAAACTCTGCAACGTTTTTTACGATATCAATTACGCGTTCGTCTTCCTTAAAAGTAATGCCTGCCTGGTGAAAGTAACCTATTACGGTTGTTTCGCCTTTAACTACAGTTCCCTGATCAGGTTGTAAAGCGCCCGTGATGATATTTAAAAGGGTTGATTTACCGCTGCCATTTTTACCGGCCAAACCAATCCGATCACCTTTTTTAAATATATAACTGAAATTATTAATATAAGTGTTACCATTGAATGATTTGTACAGGTGATCCATTTCCATGATCTTGTTGCCCTGGCGTGCTGTTTTAACACTCAGTTCAACTTTATCGCGGATGCCGCCATTCTTGGTTTTTTCTTCCAGGTCGTAATAAGCATCAATTCGGGCTTTTGATTTGGTACCACGGGCCTGGGGTTGGCGGCGCATCCATTCAAGCTCTTTCCTTAACAGGTTGGAGTTTTTCTGAAATGCGGCTTCGTCCGCTGCTTCACGTTCGGCTTTCTTTTCAAGGTAATAACCGTAGCTGCCATTGTAAGGCTGTATCTTGCCTCGATCGATCTCTAAGATCTCGTTACATACGTTATCCAGGAAGTATCTGTCGTGCGTAACCATCAATATGGTTTTGTTGCCTTCCGTTAATAATTTTTCCAGCCATTCTATCGTATCAATATCCAGGTGGTTGGTAGGCTCATCCAGTATATAAACTTCCGGGTCTTCAATAAGCAGCTTGGCTAAAGCTAAACGTTTCTTTTGCCCGCCCGATAGGGTGGTTATATGCTGATTTAGATGATGGATATCTAACCGGCCTAAAATCGTTTTGATCTTGTACTCATACTCCCAGGCATCAACCTCGCTCATCTCTTCCATTACCTTTTCAATGGCCTTGGTATTTTCCGGGTCGTTCTCCATCAGTTCCTCATACCTGCGGATGAGCTGCTGCTGCACATCATCAGCATGAAATATATAATCGCTGATGGTAACCGCGTTTTTAAAGTCTGGATCCTGCTCAAGGTAACCCATGTTAAGGTCACGGGCTTGCACCACTTTGCCTTCGGTAGGTTTTATGGTACCTCCCAATATTTTTAGAAGGGTAGATTTGCCGGCACCATTAACGCCTACAAGCGCAACCTTACGGCCGCGGTTAATACCTATGGTTACATTTTTAAATAACCAGTTGTCATGAAATTGATGGCCAAGGTTCTCGGCAGAAAGATAAGTACTCACGATAGTTGTTTTATTTTATCCGACTCGTATATAAATACACCAGTCGTTTGTTTTGTTGATTGTAGATACATGGCCATGGCAACGGTTGAGGCATCAATGCTTCGGTATTTTTTCCAGCTTCCAAAAAGCAATGGATTTATAACTTTCATTAAGCCGTTTAAAAACTTTTCCATTGGTCGGCTTTCCTGCCTGTCGCCGGCTAAAAAAGATGGCCTGTAAATATGAATAGCGGGTATCCCCGTAGCTGTGATATCAGCTTCAGTTTCTCCTTTAGTTTTCGTATAAAAATTAACACCATTTATATCGGCTCCAATGGAGGATACCAAATGATATTGCTCAAGCCCGTTTTGCTTAGCCAATTGTGCCAGTAATAACGGATAATCATGATCTATCTTGCGATAGACAGCCAAATCAGGCGTTTTCTTTTTTGTTGATCCTAAACAGCAAAATAAAGCGTGGCCATTCAGCTCGTTTTTATATGTTTCGGGCTGTTCAAAGTCAATAACAAGCTGTTTTAATTTATGATGTTGTAGTGGTAGTTTTTTTCTTACCAGGATCAATACTTCATCATAATAGGCTTGTTCCAATAAAATTTGCAGGAGATGACTGCCAATAAGTCCGCTTGAGCCTGCAATAACAGCTTTTTTTGCCATTACTTATTGATTTTTCGCAAAAATACGCATAATTAAATTGTGGAATAAATATTGTGTGTTTAAACATATAATTATTAAATATAACATGAAAACAATATTTTATCCCGAAACAGAACGTGGACACAATGATATAGGCTGGCTAAAGGCCAATTTTTCCTTCAGCTTTGCATCATATTATAATCCTGAGAAAATGAATTTCGGATCGCTGCGCGTTTTGAATGATGATATTATTGCAGCGGGCCGTGGTTTTGGAAGCCATCCGCATGATAATATGGAAATTATCACCATTCCTTTAAAAGGAGGGTTACAGCATAAAGATAGTATGGGCAATGCCGGGGTAGTTAATGCGGGAGAGGTGCAGGTAATGTCGGCGGGTACAGGTGTATATCATTCAGAGTATAATGCCTCGCATAAAGAAGCAGCAAATACGCTGCAGATCTGGCTTTTTCCTAAAGAAAGGGATATCCAGCCCCGTTATGATCAGATGAGCTTTAAAGATCGTTTTAAATTGAATGAGTTAACCACGCTGATCTCTCCAGAAAGAAGTGAAAACACACTTTGGATAAACCAGGATGCCACA
Source organism: Mucilaginibacter metallidurans (assembly GCF_003286435.2). Classification (NCBI taxonomy): domain Bacteria; kingdom Pseudomonadati; phylum Bacteroidota; class Sphingobacteriia; order Sphingobacteriales; family Sphingobacteriaceae; genus Mucilaginibacter; species Mucilaginibacter metallidurans. The sequence continues at coordinate 6,229,430 of NZ_CP043449.1, read as the reverse complement.
TTTTCGATGGGGGAGTTTGAAGCAGGGCAAACCATTAACTATGATATTAAAACAAAAGGCAATGGCGCTTACGTTTTTGTGTTGGATGGAGTGGCTAAAATAAACAGCCAGGTTTTAAACAAAAAAGATGCGCTGGGCGTTTATGATACAAGTTCACTTACAATTATAACCGAAAAGCCCTCCCGTTTCCTGATCATTGACGTACCGATGTCATAATCAGTATTTAACCTGAATCCATAAAGTGAATATTATTGAAAGTTCAAAAACAATTGAGCGTTGCTTTGTTGTTGTTTACTATAATTTAAGATTCACTGATGGAAGCACAGCAGGAACTAAGCGGATGGAGGAAATGGCTGGAAGGCATAGGCGACTATGTGGTGTTCTTCTCGCGTTTTTTCCGCAATATATTTACCGGCGGCTTTGAATGGTCGGAGTTTGTAAGGCAATGCTACGAAATAGGCTACCGGTCTATGATGCTGGTGGGTATCACCTCCTTTATTATGGGCCTGGTGCTTATTTTGCAGCTCAGACCATCGCTGGTAGATCTTGGCGCCGAAAGCATGTTGCCTAAAACATTGTCGGTAGCCCTTGTACGCGAAATTGGGCCTGTTATTACGGCTATTATCTGTGCCGGCAAAATAGCATCGAGTATTGGGGCCGAGCTGGGCAGTATGAAAGTTACCGAACAGATTGATGCCATGGAAGTATCGGGCGCAAACCCCGTCCAATATCTGGTAGTAACGCGCATACTGGCAACCAGCTTTATGATTCCACTATTAACCGTTATAGGCGATGCTATTGGGCTTTTTGGCGGTTTCCTGGCGCTCAACTTCACCGATAGCATTAGTTTTTCCCTCTATTTCAATAAATGTATAGCCTCGCTCGATTTTTCGGATCTGCTGCCTGCAGTTGCCAAAACGGTGCTTTTTGGCTTCGCGGTTGGTTTTGTGGGATGTTATAAAGGTTATCACTCGGATAAAGGAACTGAAAGTGTGGGCATAGCAGCAAACTCGGCTGTGGTAACTGCTTCGCTGTGGATTTTTATTATTGATGCGATAGCCGTTCAGATCACCAGTTTGTTATTTTATAAATGAGATGAAAGAAACAAACCAACATACTGAAGACGAAAAGGAACAACCAGCTCAAAAAAAAGAAGTGGTGATCCGTGCAAAGGGGATAAAAAAGTCCTTTGGTAAAAAGCAGGTGCTTAAGGATATCAGTTTTGACTTAAAAAAGGGTGAAAATATCGTTGTACTGGGGAAATCAGGGCAGGGAAAATCGGTTACTATTCAGTGCGTTGTAGGTATGTTACAGCCCGATGGCGGCAGCCTGGAAGTATTTGGTGAAGATATTACCACGATGGATGATGATGAGCTTAAACAGCTTAGGATAAAGATAGGCTTCCTTTTTCAGGGCGGTGCCTTGTATGATTCCATGACGGTAAGGGATAACCTGGAGTTTCCGCTTACCAGGGTATTGAAGCTCAAAGACCAGAAAGAAATTAATAAAAAGGTTGAAGGTGTACTGGATGCAGTTGGTTTGCTTGATGCCATAGATAAAATGCCATCAGATCTGTCGGGCGGGATGCGGAAAAGGGTGGGGCTGGCCCGTACGCTAATTGTTAACCCCGAAATTATGTTGTATGATGAGCCCACTACCGGGCTTGATCCTATAACATCCCGCGAGATCAGTGAACTGATTAACCGGCTGCAACGGAAGTATGAAATATCATCTGTCATCATTACCCACGATATGGAATGCGCCCGCATTACGGCCGACCGGATCCTGGTAATGGATGATGGTAAATATATAGCCGAGGGCTCGTACAAAGAACTCGAAAAATCGGATAACGAAATGGTCAGATCATTTTTTAACGTATCAGCATGAAAACCACATCATCTCAAAAAATAAAAATAGGCCTGTTCACCTTTTTAGGATTAGCAGTGTTGTTGGTAGCTATTTTTTTAATAGGTAACCAAAAAAGCCTGTTCAATTCTACCTTTCATGTTTATGGCCGGTTTAAAAACGTAAGTGGCCTGCAGGTGGGTAATAATGTACGCTTTGCGGGTATTAATGTGGGAGTGGTACAATCTATTAATATCGTGACCGATAGCTCGGTACGGGTTGACCTTACACTGAATAAAAGCGTTAAAAAGTTTATAAAAAAAGATTCGAAGCTGAGCATAGGCAGTGATGGTTTGATGGGGGATAAGCTGGTAGTAATAGCGCCCGGCGGTATTGTTAGCCACGAGGAGATTGAAGATGGCGGCCGTTTAAGTTCGATAAACCCGGTCGACGTAGACAAGATCATTAATAAACTTACCCGCGTGGCCGATAACGCCGAATCATTAACCGAAAATTTAACCGGCATAGTCGCCAAGATTAATAATGGGCAGGGCAGTATTGGCCGCCTGTTGAACAGCGACAAAATGGCGCGCGACCTGGAAGGCACTGTTAAACAGGCCCGTACTACTATCAAAACAGTCCATACTACAACCAATACGCTTAATGAGGACCTTACCGCAGCTCAGCATAACTTTTTGTTGAGAGGTTTCTTTAACAAGAAGAAGAAGCGTGAACAACAAAGGCAGGACAGCATTAAAAAAGCCCAGGAGAAGATTAAAGAGGATAAAGAGAAAGCAGCAAAAGAAGCTCAGAAGCAAAAGGAAAAAGCTGCTAAGGAAGCTGCTGATAAGCAGAAGGATAATAATTGATGATTTGCCAGGTAGTTAAGTTAAAAGCATTTTAATTGACACCGAGCAGTTTTCAAAGGTTATATTTTTCAAAGGCATTCGTTAATTTAAAAACCTATTATTGTTGCAGAATAATAAGCCGGGTACAACCCGGTAGTTAATTACAATGCTATGCCTGTATTACTCCTTTTTGCCGGTTTTATATTGATATTTTTTAGCCTGGGTATTTATTATAAACCAGGCAATAGCAGAAAAGAGATCCTACTGATCAGTATAATATTGTTTTCTGTGTTAATAGTATTCATTACCGAATTGTTAAGTAGCCTGCACCGGTTAAACTTTTTAGGCATATTAATTTCATGGGGCTTGTTTGGTGTTATCAATGCAGTTTATCTGTATTTGAATAAAAGCAGGTTTTTTAGTTTCATCAATAATATAAAGCTTGACACAGGTAAAAAACTAAAAACATTAACTAAACTTCAACTTACGTTAATGGCTGGGATTGCGCTTATGCTGATATTGATTTTTATCCAGGGCATAATATATCCTCCAAATAATTGGGATTCCATGACTTATCACCTCGCAAGGATCACCAGTTGGGTAAGTCATCAATCGGTAGATCATTATGCAACTGATATTACACGCCAGCTTTATCAGCCCCCCTTTGCCGAATATGTAATAATGCATATCAATTTGTTATCGGGGGGAGATTATCTTTCAAATGCTGTACAGTTCTTTTATTTTTTATTTGTGGTGTTAGCTATAGTGCTAATCATTGAAAAGCTTGGCCTTGGGCGCGAATATAAAATAGCCGGGATATTGTTAGCCTGCACTGTTCCTGAAGTTATTTTGCAGGCTTCAAGTACTCAAAATGATGTTGTAATATCGCTATTCGTAATATCAGCTTTGTATTTTGCCATAGAGGCTGCAAAAACCTGTAAATTCAAACATTTTATTTTTTTTGGTTTTTCAATCGGCCTAAGTGTTTTTACTAAAGGCACCGGTTATTTATACCTTACCCCGATTATTCTCTTCGCAATTATTACCGTTGTAATAAATTTTAGTAAAACATTTAAATACAATTACTTGTGGTTTTCGCTTGTTGCTGTACTGTGCTTTTTGTCGGTAAATGCAGGTCATTATAGCCGCAATTATAAGTTGTGGGGCAATATATTAGGCCTTGATAAACAGGAATCAAAAGAGTATTCGAACCAAAAAATGAACGCCGGGTTCTTTTTATCAAACTGCATAAAAAATGCGGGTTTACATTTATGCCTGATGTATGTTGGTGACGTTGCACAAGTATCAGATAGTGCTATTTATAAATTCCATCGTATAGTAGGTATTGATATCAATGATCCTGCCGTTAATTATCGTAATAATAAATTCAGCACAAAAAGCCCGGTTACCAACGAGGATACTGCACCTAATATGCTTCATTTTATTTTTTCGTTTGCCGCCTTTATGATGTTAGTGATTCAAGGGGTTTTCAGTAAGGGAAAAAAGATGAACCAATATGTTATATGGTTAATGGTGATAATTATGCTCCAGGTTTCGTTGTTCTGCTTATATTTAAAATGGCAGCCCTGGCATTCAAGGCTTCATATTCCGTTTTTCCTGCTCTCGATACCGTTAATTTGTTCTGCTCTGAACAATTTCAGGTTATTTAAGAAATTATTTAATGGTATAGTCCCCCTATTTTTGGTGTATGCGTTGTTGGTTGTGCTTCATAACAGCCTCAGGCCTTATACCAATATTATAAACCAACCTCGTTACCAGCAGTACTTTGTAAACAAACCCGGATCATACAAGGAATATAATGCAGTATATCAATCTATTAAAGATTCAAACTACAGTAATATAGGCATTAACCTCGGGATAGATGACTGGCAATACCCTTTGTTTAAAGACTGTTTTAGCAGGCCAATAAACCCCATCTATGTTAACGTAGCTAATGTGTCAAATAAGCTGTATGTCACACCCGAAAAACTTGATTGTATAGTTTCTACTATTATTAATAAGCCTTACATGGATTTTAATGGAAGGCGCTTCTACAACCAATCGGTAAAGAATAAAATTATTTTTTTATATAAATAACTTTAGATCAGTTGGTTGTATTTTAAATATATAGATGATGCCAGCTTATAATGAGCCCTATTTCTGTCGGCATTTAAGCTATCTTCAAAAATACTGCTTTATAAGCACCTGATAATAAGAATGAAAGGATAGTGTTTAATTCGCGCGCGTCCGAGTTTGTCATCGCTCCAGTGTGCCACGTGGAACCTTTTCACCTACAACGAAATAATAACTCCCCCAAATACCCTAAACCCATTCCTATACGCACCGTTCATCTGTGTTTTATCCACCTCGCCACTATTGAGATAAAGTTCATCAGTACCATTGCCTGTTTGCCAGTGCAGATATCCACCGCCGGCCTGAATGGCTATGTGATTTGTGATTGAATAAGCCAATGAGCCGTTCATATTTAATCCATATCCATTAGCATGGTGCCGGTAGCTAACCGGGTGTTGAAAAGTGGTAATGAGGTTCCAGTTGCCCCAGGCATTATAACCTACCTGGTTGTAGGTGATATCGGTATTAACTTTCAGCTTTTTAGTAAGTTTTAAAGATGCAATGGCCTTAATGAATACACCTTTCCATTGGGTTTGGTAGCTGCTGTTCAAGCCCGGAAAGCGGTTACCACTACCATATAAATAAAGGGATTGCCGGTTATCGCTATATCCCACATAAGGTATAAAGATAAATTGCTCATTATCAACTAATTTGCAACCTGCGCCAAGCGCCCAGCCCTGTGTGCTCCCCTTGCCAGCGTCAAAAGTTTCGTTATAAGTATTATTGCTGCGGTTATCGGCACTGTAATCAGCATCATTTACCGTACCTGAGGTTATAAACTGCCGGGCGTAATCTGCATAAATGTTAAATCGTTGATATACATTATATTGTAATGAGGTTTCAACACTTTGCCCGCTCAGCTTTGTCCATTTCAGTTCCGAAAAAACATTAGGGCTTTGACCATTGCTATTACCGGCTATCGACCAGTGAAAATTCTCGCGCTGATAGCCATCGGTAAGATTAAACTCCAATTTGCTCCCGGCCGACTGAGCATATAACTTATGCAAGCCTATTATTAACCACAGAAAGCAAAAGCCGGTAAATTTTTTCATGGCAGGTTTATATAGCAAGTAAGCCTGCCCTTTTAAAAAGAGCAGGCTAAATATATCATTTTAAATTACTGGTTTACGCCAAAAGCCTCCCAGCCCGATGCTGTTGCACGGTTACAGGTCATGGGCTGTGTACCGTTTTCGCTGGAAATAAACTTGCCGTTGTTGCCCCTGAAAGTAATTTTACCATCGGTGGTAGGCACCCAGTCAAATTTTTCCCAGTCGCCTATGGTAGTACGGTTACAGGTAATGGCTTGTGTACCGTTTTCGCTTGATACGTATTTACCCATCGCCTGAAGAGCAACTTTACCGCCCCCGGCATCAACTACAGTAAATTGCTCCCAGTCCGATGCTGTAGCACGGTTACAATTCATGGCTTGTGTGCCATTTTCGCTGCTAACATATTGGTTATTAAAACCTTTTAAAGTGATAGTTTGACCAATAGGAGGCGTAGTACTGCTACCTGACATGTCATAAACCCGTACATAATCAACCACCATGTTGCAAGGCAAAGCACTATCATTGATGGTGTTACCCGGCAAATCTCCGCCGATGGCGAGGTTAAGGATAATAAAGAAAGGATTATGAAATGCGCCGGTATTGTTGATATTATTGGAAATATTACCGGTTACATACAGCGTATTATCCACATACCAGCGAATAGAATTGGTATCCCACTCAACTGCGTAGGTATGGAAACCTGTTGGCGTGGTGGTGGTACTGCCGCCATATTGCACGTGGCCGCCGTTGTTGTACCAGTGCATAGTGCCCAAAATGGTATTGGAGGTGTTTACCTGCTCCATGATATCTATTTCGCCGCATTGTGGCCAGCCTACGGTTCCGATGTTTGCGCCCAGCATCCAAAATGCCGGCCATGTACCTTGTACCGCCGGCAACTTGATACTTGCCTCAATACGACCGTAGGTAGGCTGGAATTTACCGGCTGTAGTCAATTTGGCCGATGTATAAGGCTGGCCTCCAACGGATTGCTTGCGGGCAGTAATGGTAAGGAAACCACCTGATACCGTTGCGTTTGCCGACTGGTAATATTCTTTTTCATTATTGACATTGGGGTTGCCGTTATCAATGTTCCAGTTGTTGGTGTTAACGCTGGTGCCGTTAAACTCATCGCTCCATACCAGTGTACCTGCCCTTGGCGTGGTTGTTGATCCTGCCGTTTCATCGGCTGTTTTAATGGTAGGTGAGGTTTTGTTCAGGTCCTTGCTGCAGGACGAAATTAAAAGCATGAATGCCGATGCAGTAGCGGCACTCTTCGCAAAATTTAAAAGTTGTTTCATAATGATGGTATTGGTGAATAATTAATTGGTTTTGCAGGTAATTATTGGTTTACACCAAAAGCTTCCCAACCTGATGCTGTTGCACGGGTACAGGTCATGGGTTGTGTACCGTTCTCGCTGGATATAAATTTGCCGTTATTGCCGCGGAGGGTAACCTTGCCATCGGTTGTGGGGATCCAGTCAAATTTTTCCCAGTCGCCAAAGGTTGTGCGGTTGCAGGTTATGGCCTGTGTCCCGTTTTCTGACGATACGTATTTATTCATGGCCATCAAAGCTATTTTGCCCCCACCGGCATCAACAACGGTAAATTGTTCCCATGCTGAGGCGGTTGACCGGTTGCAATTCATGGCCTGCGTGCCGTTTTCGCTGCTTACGTACAGGTTATTAAAGCCTTTAAAAGTGATGATTGAACCTATGGGCGGGCCTGATGCTGAACTTTGGGTGCCGGTCCATTTAAAGGTTGCTACAGCGCCCGCGGCTAAAGTGTAAGTAAAAGATTCGCCACCCCATTTAACTTTAAAGCTTACGCTTGATGAACCATTGTTAAGCGCGATGAGTACCTTGCTGCCATCGGAATTTTTGAAGGCCACGTTTTGGATACTGCCTGATAAATTGGAAGAAATCCGCACAGCTCCGGGCCGTACAAAACGCGATGCGTGACCGATAATGTAATAACCAACATTACGGGTGATAGAAGTACCGCTAACAGTGATACCTCCCAAACAGGTACTGCAGCCGCCCGGTGTATGCGGGTTGTTATTTGGGTCGGAGGCCAGGTTCCACTCTAAAACATTGCGGCTCCAGTTGCGGGTAGCGCCAATAATGAGTGTATTAACATGCCATGACAAATCGCCGCCAAAATTGCTTGGTGCGCCAACCCATTGCTCAGTGAAATAAACGTTTTTGTTGGGATAGGCGTTGTGTACATCAGTCAGGGCGCTGATATTGCCCGCATACAGGTGAAAAGCTGAACCGTCAACATAAGGATTAGCGCCGCCATCGGCTAACACGGTTTCGGGATAATCAATCCTGTCGGTATTGTGGTCATAGGCAATGATTTTGGTTTGAAAGCCCGCCGCCCTGATTTGCGGGCCGAGGTTGTTTTTAATAAAATTGGCCTGCTCATCCGGCTGCATTACCATACTTGGGTTGTTGTATGGGTTAAGCGGTTCATTTTGAGGGGTAATGGCATCAATGGTAATCCCCTGTGCCTGCATGGCTTGCAGGTATTTTACAAAATAGCGGGCATAGGCGTCATAATAACCTGCTGCTGTATTGAGACTGCCGCCTGTGTAGCCGTTGTTGCCGGTGGTGTTCACCTTCATCCAGGTAGGGGCTGTCCAGGGAGTGGCTATAATTTTGATAGACGGATTTATGGCGATGATCTTTTTGAGGATCGGCAGCAGGTCCTGGTTTTCGGCGCTGATGCTGAAGTTGTTCATGTTAAAATCGCCGGCCGTTTGGTTGTAAGTAAAATCGCTTGAGCTAAGATCGGAAGCACCGATGCTGATCCGGATATAGCTGATCCCGATCTGGCCGTTAGCTGTGCCAAAAAGCTCGTTAAGCACATTGGTTTGGTTGGCGCCAAGGCCGTTAAGTAATCCGGCACTGCCCCCGGTTAAGGTGAAGCCGAAACCGTCTATTCCCTGGTAGGTTTGGTTTTCGTCTACTGTAATGGTTGTTGCGTTAGTACCGGCATCGGCAGCAAAATTAAAGCTGGTTTGCGCCTGTAAAAGCTTTGACTGATCGGCAGTGGTAACCCAGGCGTTCACTACTTCGTTAGCGGCCCGCGCTACGGTGCCGCTTGTTTTCTGATTGGGTGCTTCGTTGTTGTTCACATTCTTTTTACAGGAGCAAAAAACAGCGGCGGAGAGCAGGGTGAGGACTGCGAACCGCTTTAATTGGTAATTGATTTTCATTGAGTTGTTTATTTAGTTGATTGATATTCAAAAAATATCACATAAGCCCCTATGCAACAATTCAATATTTGTAACAATATTTAACTGTTGCTTAATTACATCAAAGTATTTGTCAGGGCAAATACGCCCGACCGTTACTGTTTTCCATGAAGCAGGCTTATGCGTAGCTTAAAATTGGCATTACAAATCTACAGTAATTTAAACGGATCAATCAAGAAAAATGTTCATAATTAATTGATTTATAGTGTATTATGAACGATTTAATACGCTTGCATCGCAGTCTTAAAAAGGACAAAAATTAGTTTAAATGGCCTGTGCAACGTTTCTGTTGCGATGAAATTTTTTTTGTGATACGCTTACTTCGCAATTAATTTTAAGGAAAAAAGAGAGGGAGGGTAGGCCTCGGCTATATATGCGCGGATATATTTAGATATGAATTAATCTGTAAACTGTTTAGGACGATACAATTGGAGGTTGAGGTATCGTATCAATTTAACTTTTTCCAGAAAGCGCAAGTCATCATCCCTTATGCCAGCCGCAAAAGACTTGCTCCAAAAAAGGGAAGACGCAAAAACGGACATTCTGCCAAGCAGAATGTCCGTTTTCATCGCGTTTACGCTCAGTTACGGCATCTTATCTTTCAATTCTTTTTCCTTTTCCCGTTCTTCATCCTTCAGCCGCCGTTTTTCCTGCCGTACTTCTTTTCGTGTCCGGCCGCCGGTGGTATCAACAGCGTCAATCTTGAGTTTATATTCGGCTTTAAGTGCTTCTATCTGGGCTTTGATCTGCTCCTTTATCGTTTGTTCTTTTTGTTTCAATTTTTCCTCGGCCTTTTCTTCGGTGGTGTCTTTTTTACCAAAAAGGCGCTGGAAAAAGTTAGGCCTTTTTACCGGCTCTTCAACAACTGGCAAAATACCATCGTCATCTGCTCCGCCTTGTTTCATAAGGCTATCGGCAGTAGCAGTATCAACAGGGGCAATCTGGCGGCGCAGACCTTCCCTTAACCGCACTTCGTAAAATCCATAAGCATTGGTATCCCGGGCGGTATATCCCTTCATCGCCATCAGTTTACCAATCAGGTTAAAGTAGCCATGCAGTCCCGGTCGTAAGGTGCCGTCAGGCTGAAAGGCGTATAAACCGCCTTTAGGGTAGGGGACAATGCTGGCCAGGTAAATGCTTTCTCCCAAACTAAGCTCAGACGGCGATTTGCCAAAGTAATAATGCGAGGCCTCGCCGATACCGTAAATGTTACGGCCCCATTCAATAATGTTAAAGTAAACCTCCAGCATCCTGTCTTTGGTCATGATGCGGTTATTTTCAATAAGCCATACAATCAGGATCTCCTCTATTTTGCGCGACAGGGTTTTCTCCCGGCTCAGGTAGGCGTTTTTTACCAACTGCTGCGATATGCCGCTGCCGCCGCGTTTGTATTTTTTTGTTTTAAAATCGGTAGCTATTGATTTACGGATGGCCTCCATTACAAAGCCATGATTGGTGTAAAAAGATGGATCTTCGGCCGTCATTACCGCGTTTCTCAAATTGGGCGAAATTTGCTGCAGCGGCGTAAACTCCGGGTTTTCGGGACCTATCAGGTGTGGGGCCATTGGTTTGCCCTTTTCATACGGTGTATATACAAAGGGGCTGTTAAGCTTGGTTAAATCGGTGCGTCCAAATTTCAGGATCCGGAAGTTATCTTTATCCATGCCCGAATCAAATATTAAATCGTCGGGTTTTGATGAATCCATGTAAAAATTCATGTGATAATTCAGCTTGCCCGCAACCTGGATGCCGTCAAGGGCGTCAAACATCCCCGTAGGAAACGAATCGAAAATATCAGCCGCATTAAGCCAGCCGGTATTGAGCTTCAGCTCATAAATTTTTACCGGGTTAAGCGTATACTTAATGTATGGGTGCGCCGTTAATTTTTTAATATGGATAAGCGAAGTACTATCGATGGATATGTAATTAGTGCCCACTTTAACATCAGCATCAATAGCCGCTTCCGGGAATACAATATCAGTAGACGAAATGCCCGGATGACGGATAAGCAGGTTTTTAACCGACCATGAACCCGAGATCCTGGTTTCACCGCTGCTGTGGTCTTCCTCGGTCAGTTTTGTTTGCAGTGTATCAAAATTAAGCTTCAGGTTAAATTTCTTTTCGATGATAGGCAGCTCTACTTTTTTGCCATCGGCATAAAGCATTACGTCGATATCCTTATCCGAAGGGTGCATTTTGCCGGCGAAATGCCAGGTGGCTTCCCCGTCATTAACCTTTATGGTTGAGCTAAGCTGCCCGTCTTTGATCAGTGCTGTTTGCGCTAAAAGTTTAAGCTGATCACTGTCGCTCTTAAAACTGATCCTGAAATTATGGAGCGATAAGTTATCCGGGATCTTATAAAGCAACTGGTTGATCAGGTTATCGGCAAGATGGCTCAAATCGGCTTTGGTGTCTGTAGCCGTTGAGTCCTTTTTCTTTTTGAAAAGAAAATCGAAATTCTTAACGCCGTTTTTATTAACAAGGCTAATGAAGCCATCCTGTAATACCACATCTGATAGTTTTACCTCACCAAGCACCAGTGGCATTATCCGTACGCTTACCACAAAGTTTTTGATGTTCAATAAGCTATCGCGACCATCCGGTACGATGCTGATATCCGAGAAAGAAACGGTGCTGAGGCCGGTAAACTTAGCCGATCCTATTTTTACATCTAAATTATAATCCCTCTTTGCTTTTAATTTAGCTTTGTCAATGGCTTTTTCGAGCAGGGCTCCACGTTTTGAGTAGGCAACATATCCGCCGATAAGCAGAATAAGAATTAAGGGAACGAGAATGTATGCGGCTATGCGTATATATTTAGGATTAAGGCGCTTCATTTGTTAATTTTATCCAAAACTAAACTAAATCTTATCCCCTGCAAACGGTTGTTTTTGCAAATTGTTTCCTGATAAACTTAATCAACCACCTGTTTTCATAAATTTGCCTCATATTATGACAATTACTAAAGAACAAGTTTTACAGGCACTGGGCAACGTTGAAGAGCCGGATCTGAAAAAAGACCTGGTAACGCTCAATATGATCCAGGATATTCATATTGATGGCAACAACGTTAGCTTTTCGGTGATCCTGACTACGCCGGCCTGCCCGCTTAAAGCCATGATTGAGAATGCCTGCCGTAATGCTATCCTGCATTTTGTAAGCAAAGAGGCTGTTATCAATATCAATATGACCTCGCGTGTAACTACTCAAAAAAACACCGGGGTTCCGGGTGTAAAAAATATTATTGCCGTAGCTTCGGGCAAAGGTGGCGTTGGCAAATCAACGGTTGCGGCAAACCTTGCTTTGGGTTTGGCGAAATCGGGCGCAAAGGTGGGGATGATCGATGCAGACATTTACGGCCCATCGGTACCCATTATGTTTGGCCTGGAGGGCGCCCGCCCAATGGCCAGCCAGGTTGATGGCAAAACCCGAATTGAGCCGATTGAAAAATACGGCATTAAATTGCTGTCGATAGGTTTCTTTACCGATCCTAATCAGCCGGTGCCATGGCGCGGACCGATGGTATCCACCGCTGTAAAACAACTGTTCAATGATGCCGACTGGGGCGAGCTGGATTACCTGGTGATCGACCTGCCTCCGGGTACGGGCGATATTCACATCACGGTAACGCAAAGCTTCCCGGTAACAGGCGCTGTAATTGTTACCACGCCGCAAAACGTAGCCCTTGCCGATGCTAAAAAAGGTATTGGTATGTTTATGATGCCAGCTATTAATGTGCCTATACTGGGAGTGGTTGAAAACATGTCGTACTTTACACCTGCCGAACTGCCCGAAAACAAGTATTATATATTTGGTAAAGGCGGAGGACAAAAACTGGCGGCACAGCTTGATGTTCCGTTCCTGGGCGAGATCCCGCTGATTAAAGGCATCAGTGATTCGGGCGATGCCGGTAAGCCGACAGTGCTTGAAGAAGACGGCCCGATGACCGCTGCTTTTGTGAAAATGGCCGAGCGTGTTGCCCAGCAGGTGGCCATATCAAATGCCAAAGCATTGAGTGCAGAAAATATTGTAAATAATTAATAACTTTACATAACGTTATAAATTAATAAAAATGAGTTTATTAAATCAGGTTGAAGCAGCTTTAGATACTATCCGTCCGTATTTGGAGGCTGATGGGGGGAATGTTTCTGTTGAGGAGATAACTCCTGAAAATGTTGTTAAATTAAAGTTGTTGGGTTCATGCGGATCATGCCCAATGAGTATCATGACCCTTAAAGCAGGTATTGAGCAGGCTATTAAAAAAGCTGTGCCCGAAATTACTGCCATTGAGGCCATAAACCTAACGGACATTGATGATCCCAATGCCGTGCTTCCCGAAAATTTAAGGTAGTTGTTAAGATTTGTTAAATCCCCGGTTCAATTGGGGGATATGACTTATTTTTGATGAAGTTTAAAAACTATTTTGGTGCTCGCAGCGTAATATATGTTGAGCTAAGTAGTTAATGGTTTTATGAAATATTTATTTGGTTTACTGCTGTTATTTGTTTCAATGGGCGCTTTTGCACAAAGCAAAGACCGCCCCGTTGTGCAGTTTACCGGTATTACTCATAATGCCGATAGCGTAAAGATCACTATCCCTTATGTAACCATTACCAATACTTCGGCACATAATATCATTAACGTATCTAACTATAAGGGATACTTTTCATTTGTTGTACATGAGCGCGATACACTTCGCTTCACCTGCGTTGGCTATGCCCCGGTTACCGTGGTTATCCCGTCCAATCTGCCAAACGAAAGTTATACAACCCAGGTATCCCTGAAAGCGCAGATCATCAACCTGCCTACATTTCACGTGTTTCCATGGGCCACCACCGATGAGTTTAAAAAAGATTTCCTGGCTATAAAACTTGCCGATGACGATTTGGAGATTGCCCGCAAAAATATCAGCAAGGCAACCTTATCGGCCCTGTACAATACTTTGCCCCGCGATGCCCAGGAAATACAATCGGCCAATGCGCAGGCTATGCACACCAGCATCCTGAATTCGCACTCGCTTACTCCTAATCCGCTGTTAAACCCGCTGGCATGGGGTAGCCTCATCAAGTCGATATCTGACGGAGATAAGAGTAGTAAGTAATCAAGATTTAAACGCCACCGCTCGGCTCCGGCCGAATGGTAGTTATCGCGACGGCCTCCGGCTGCTGTGGCTAAAGTTCAACCAGTTTCTATTAACTTAAGTATATCAACTTCGGCGGCCAGAGGCCGTTTAATAGTTGCCATTCGGCTGAAACCGGGGGCGGTGGAATGCTTATAAAAAGGGTTAAACCAATCCCTCAAAATCCATCACCTCACCATCAAATATTTCCAACTCCTGCAAATTATGACTTACAATAATTGTTGTGGCTCCCAATTGCTTAATTAGCGGCTTAAGTTCTTCCATCAGCAAAGTTTTCATCTTGCTATCCAATGCCGAAAACGGTTCATCCATTAAAAGCAGCTTTGGTTTGGTAGCCAATGCCCTCAAAATCGCCAGCCGCTGTTGTTGCCCGCCGGATAAGTGATCGGGCTTGTGAGTGGTAAAGTTACCCAGTTGTCCTAATTGCAGCAGGCGCTTTATCCAGCCGGTATCATTGCTGGCATACTCCAGGTGTTGCTGCACCGTCATGTTTGGGAACAGGGCGTAGTTTTGAAATACGAAGCCGATATGCCTTTTTTGCGGCGATAAATTGATCGGTTGTTCATGATCAAACCAGGTAATTTCGTCCGCTATGATCTTCCCTTTTCGGGGCGATGACAGACCGGCTATCATTTTAAGCAATGTAGTTTTTCCGGACCCCGAAGGCCCCCAAATTTTGGTAACGCTCCCGGAAACAAACTGCCGTTTTACTTTCAGCAATTGCCCGCCATGATAGGCTTTCAGTTTTATTTCAATATCTACGCTGATCATGCTAAAGGGCCTTTCGCTTGGTATTTATTGAATATAAAAACAGCTATCACCAAAATAAACGTAATGGAGAATAAAATCAACGAATAATTATTGGCCGAGACATAGTCCATCTTCTCTACCGAATCATATACCGCAATAGAAGCTACACGGGTAACACCGGGGATATTGCCGCCAATCATCAGCACAACACCAAACTCGCCCAGCGTATGGGCAAAGGTTAAAACTGCGGCGGTTAATAATGATGGTTTGATGTTGGGCAGCAGTACATACCTAAACGTTTGCCATTCGGTTTTACCTAATGTGTATGACGCTTCTGTCAGCGAACCGGGTAACTGTTGCAAGGCCGATTTTACCGGCCCAACCATAAAAGGCACGCTGTAAATTACCGATGCCAGGATCAACCCCGGAAAGGAAAAAACCAGTTGTACATCAAAAGTATCATGCAGCCATTTCCCTAAACCATGCTGCGGACTAAAAGCCAGCAGCAGATAAAAGCCCAGTACCGATGGCGGCAACACCAAAGGCATAGTAATAATTGCTTCGGCAACGATTTTGATAAAAGACCGCCCTCTTGAAAGCCACCAGGCGAATGGCAGCCCGATAAGCAGTAGCAAAAGCGTGGTGATGCCTGCTAATTTTAATGTGAGCCATATGGGCGATAGGTCCATCGATAAAAATACAAATTATTGTACCCTATAACCATACGCTTTAAAAATACTTTTAGCCGCCGGGCTTAAAATGTACCGGTAAAATTTTCCGACCGCAGGATTAACCGCTCCGTGTTTCAGGATCACGATGCCCTGCAGTATGGGGTCGTAAGTTTTGGGATCGACGACCGTATAAAACAGCGGTGTTTTATTTCCCAGTTCCTTTACCAGCGATTGGGTAGTGAAACCGATATCGGCCACGCCTGTGGTAATGTAAGTATTTACCTGCGATATGCTTTCTCCATAAACGGCCTTCGATTTGGCATCATCCAAAATCCCCTTATCCCTGAGCGATTGCTCGGCAGCTTTACCATAAGGCGCTATAGCCGGATTTGCTATGGCGATTTTTTTTATCCTTGCCGAAAGCAGCAGGCGTTCCCAGTTTTCAAAACCAATGTTTTGCGTACTGCAAATGATCAGGCTGCCCGAGGCGTACACTACCGGTTTTTCTTTTGCAAAACCATTTTTAAACAGTGTTTCGGGAAAGGTCATATCTGCCGATAAAAACACATCAAACGGCGCGCCGTTACTGATCTGAGCTACCAGCTTACCCGATGAACCGATAACTACATCAATAGTAATTCCTGTTTTTTGCTTAAAATCTTTTTGTAAAACCGCCATTACCGGCTGCAGGTTAGCAGCTGCCGCAACCCGGATATTTTGGGCGTTTACGGTTAAGCTTGCTGTAAATAGCAGGGCGAATAAAAAAAGAATGCTTTTTTTTAGCCCGGTATTGTAATGTTCGCTTTGCATCGGTTTTATAGTTTTTAGCTTGCAGGCAACAGTTTTCGTTTTGGTAATGAAGCACATCGTGATTTTTGAAAAGCGATATTTTGATGCCCCTAACACTACAAATATACGCTTGTTATAACCAATAGCGGTTCATATATTAGTCATGTTAAGTTATCTGATAAATCAAATTTTCACAATGATAAAACGGTCAGGCGCCGCGTGCGCCGGCTTTAAAAATACGCCTGATGAGAAATGCCATTGCTGTTTTTTAGGCGTAGCCCTTTAATATGAAATAGATGGAAAACCGCTTCGAACACTTTAATAAATGGGCTTATAACTATTTATGTATGGTAATTCCCGGATATTAACAACAAATAGCTAAAAATTAACATTTTAAATAACTGTTTAATGTACTTTTAATAGGAATAGAAAAATAAAAATATTATAATTGTATCCGGCCTGACGCTAACCAAACAACCATTTTTTTCGCGCCTGTAGTGAAACCACCATTACAGGTGCGGAATACATCCATTTCCCAAGCCTATGTTTAAACTTTTACTGAGATCTTTTATCGGTATTATATTGTTTTGCTTATGCTTTTCAACAGGCATAGCTCAAACCACGGTTCAAATAAGCGACAAAGTAAACCAGCACATTTTTGAATATAAGCAGATTGTTTATTTTGAGGACACAACCGGAAAACTCGGCCTCGACGGTATTCGCGAGGCTTACTTAGCAGGCAAATTCGCAGTTAACCATGAACCTACCCCGGTTACCCATCACAACAATTCGGCTTACTGGTACCGCATAAAAATTGGCAAGGCCAATGCCACCGGCAACAACTGGATCCTGGAGTTTTTTGATCAAACTATCGATAGTATTACCGTTTATTCGCCCGTTAAAAATACTTACCGGGCAACGTCGCTTGGCAGTAGCCGTCCTTTTGCCGCGCGCTTTTACAAACACAAAAACTTTAGCTTTAATATCAACAGCAGCCAGGGGCCCGATGATGTTTATTATATCCGCATCCGTTCGGGGCACTCGGTTAATGTGATCATGGTATTGCGTACGGTAAGCCGCTTTATTGGTTACGCGCTCGACGAATATTTTTTCTTTGGTGTTTTTTACGGTATGATCCTGGTTTTTGGCCTGTACAATTTCATGATGTTCATAGCCATGCGCCAGGTACAATACCTGTATTACATCATTTATAACTTAAGTATTGGCCTTTATGAAATGTGTGCCGATGGCATAGCTTACCAGTACATCTGGCCAAACTATCCCGGCTGGAACAATTATGCGTATGGTATCGCCCTGTTCTCGGCCAGTATTTTTGCGATCCTTTTTGCCCAAAGCCTGCTCAATTTAAAAGTTAATGCCCCGCGATTAAATAAAGTGATCAAGTGGGTGATCATTTTCAGGTGCATTTATTTCCTGGCTTGCATTGCCATTAATATGGCCTGGTTTAACTATAAGATTATCGAGTTTTTGCCGCTGTGCATTTCTTTTTATGCGGGCTGTTATGTGTTGATAAAAGGGTACAAACCGGCGCGGTTCTTTGTTATCGGGTATACGTTTTTACTTACCGGCTTTGTTATTAAAAGCTGTATAGCACTAAATATTTGGTGGCTGCCTGTTACCGAGTTTGATTACTACAGTCTTAGTATTTGTTTTATTATGGAGATGCTGTTCATCTCTTTTGCTATAGGAGATAAAGTGCGGATCCTTAAAAAAGAAAAGGATGTTGCCCAGCAGGATATTATAGCCCAGATGAAGCAAAACGAAGAGCTGAAAGATACCCTGAACCGCAGTCTTGAAGCCCAGGTGCAGGAACGCACCCGCGAGCTGGTTGAAAAGTCATCAATGATAGCGGAACAAAATGAGGAGCTAAAATCAGTTAATGAGCTGCTGCAACAACAGGCCGAAGAGATCTCGCGCATGAATGTGCTCCTCGAAAAAGACAACATTATCCTTCATAATGACATTGAAAAAGTAACACACGATAGGGTAATGCTCACCGAAGTTGACTTTGAAGAGTTTAGCCGTATTTATCCCGATAGGGAAACCTGTTTTAAATTCCTGTCCGACTTGAAATGGGAGCACGGTTATGCCTGCCGCAAATGCAGCAATACGCATTATGGCAGCGGGCACCTGCCTTACAGTCGCCGGTGTTCAAAATGTGGTTATGAAGAGTCGGTAATAGCTTACACCATATTGCAAAACACCCGGATCCCTATCAATAAAGCTTTTTATATGATCTTCCTGATGTATTCGACCAAGGGTAAGATCTCGTCACATAAACTTTCCGAAATTCTTTCCATCCGCCAAAGCACCTGTTGGGCTTACAGCTCGCGTATTAAAAAAGTAATGGAGCAGCGTAAAAAAGAGATCAAAAACGCGGGGAATAAAGGGTGGAGTAAATTAGTGATCGACATGAATGCATAGCAATGATGAACTATGAACCCGACGACGACTTCCTAATAAACAGTTTTGATTTCAATACATGTTGCTTTTTAGGAGCCAGGCCGTTGTTTTCGAGCACATCAAACAATAAAGTTGCAGCCTTTACGCCCATTTCGTAAGCGGGTTGCGTTATGGTTGAAAGAGGGGGAGAAAGGAGCGGGGCTACCCTGAGGCTTGAAAAGCTAATTACTTTCAGATCGTTAGGTATAGAAATGCCAAGGTCATTACAAACGTAGTAGGTGGCAAAGGCCAAACGTTCAACCGAACTGAAAATACCATCAGGCTTGATTACCTGTAAGGCCTTTTTCAAAATCTTATAATTTTCCTTTTCATCGTTGCTGCAATCAATAACAAGGGTATCATCAAACGCGATCTTGTGCTTAGCCAGTGCATCCATATAGCCCTGCATCCGCACCTTACCTATCGAAATACTTTTGTTAACCACCAGGTAAGCTATTTTTTTGCACCCGGTTTTAATAAGGTGTTCGGTTGCTGCAAAACTGGCGTCATAGTCGTTAGTAGTTACTTTGGCGGCCTCAATATCCTCATAAACACGGTCGAAAAAAACAACAGGTACATGTTTTTTTTCCAGCTGGCGCAGATAGTTGTGGTCGCTTGCCTCGCCGGATACCGACATGATAATGCCATCGGCTTTACCATTGTTAAGGTAATTTACAAACGATACTTCCTTTTCAAAAACGTCGTCGGTGCGGTAAAGCAAAATGTAGAACCCTTTTTTACGGGCAACCTCTTCAATGCCATTGATAGCCTGCGAAAAAAAGTCGTTGGCTATTTCGGGAACAATAACAGCCAGGGTGTTGGTCTTTTTATCGCGGAGGTTACTGGCATAATGGTTGGGCAAATAGTTATGTTGTTTGGCGTATGCTAAGATCCGCTCTTTAGTGTCTTTATTAATATCAGTGTTTCCATTAAAGGCCCTCGAGATGGTTGATGTGGAGATATTGAGTTCCTTTGCCAGTTTCTTGATATTGATATTGTCCATTTTCGCTCGCTAAATCTATTTCCTATAGGCCAAATGTAATAAAACAGATCAATTGTGTTTAAACATTAAGGCTATAATTGTCAAAATATCATTACAAAAGATAGCTTTATCAGGAATGGCTCCCGGACTGTACGGCAAGTGGTTAACTGTAAGTTAATCAGTGGCATGCGGTTTGCATAATATTAGTACAGAAAGCAGGGCAGGGTTTATGGCAAAACGAATTTTGATAGTTGATGATAACGAGCTGATGATAGAGGTAATGACATACATCTTGCTCGGCAAAGGTTACGAAGTAGCCTCATCAACCCATGTCCATGAAATTTTCAGGACTATAAAAGCATGCCACCCCGACCTGGTAATCCTGGATATTGTTAATAAAAGTATGGATGGCCGCGAGCTGTGCCGGCTCATTAAATTGAACCGGGCCACTGAAAATCTTCGTATAATTGTTTGTTCAGAAAACGAAGAAACCGAAGCACAGGAACCGCAAAAAGGGGCGCCGGATGATGTTTTGCACAAGCCATTTGGCATGAACAGCCTGATCCATAAGGTTCAGTTACTGCTGGCGGCCTGATTAATTGTGTAAAATAATGATCTGTAAATTAGTCTGTTAAATTAGAATTTAGGATTGTCAGCCACCCTGTTGTTGCTTTTGTAACATGGGATACGTATGTTTACCGTAGAGAAGATAAAGATGGGATTGCCACTAAGAATAACTTTTAACGATACCGACCACGTGTATCAAATTAATACCTCGCCAATTACCCCAACCACCGGCGAACTTGAGATCCTGTTAAATGGCGAGAAAATAATCCTTCAAAAAGACGCCCGCCGTGTATGGGTACAAAAAGGCGAAGGCCCGGTAATTGACCCCGAGTTTGCGCAGGCATTAGGACGGTCGGTTGCTTTGCGGTTTAGGATGTAAGAGCTTAATAATTTCTTATTAAAGTTGTCATTTCGACGAACAGGCGGGGAATTGTAATGGGAGAGAGGAGAAATCCTATACACCCAGCTTGCAAACTTTTATAGCGAACTTTCACAGCGTATAAGATTTCTCTTTCGCCCCGGTGCTTATGCCTCTTCCGCTCAATCGAAATGACACCCTGTTGAAGGTCTTTTACATTAACCCCAGCATCACTAAACCCATTACAATCATCAATCCATCTTCAATAATGGTAACTGTGCTCATGGGCAAATTAAATACTGCGCCAAGGCATGCACAACGGATCTGCCTTTTGCTGAAAACACTTTGCAGCACACCAATCAGGCTTATCGTCATTACACCAACCATAATGGCGTTAACCGTTACCGGCGCAATATTAAGCGCAAAGGCAAGACCTAAACCCAGTTCAACAAAAACATACACGTAGCCCCATCCGCGCCAGCGTTTGGCCACCACATCATACATGGCATAGCTATCGGCAAAGCCCGCGATATCCAGTAGTTTAAAAAAGGAGAATACCAGGAAAAAGCCGCTCATGAAAACGCGCATGACCGTGGTGATGTTAAATCCGCCTGTATGGCTTCCGGCAATTATTGCTGCTGCTAAAATATAACCAAAAATGAGCAGGATCGGCTTGTAGGTTTGCAGCCAGGTGCGGTTTTCAGCAGCATCTGTCGTGCTCATATGGTGATGATGTACCTCTGCTTCGCTAAGCTGGTATTTAGGATAAGCAGCAAGTGCCTGTTTAAGATCGGTAGTGGGCACGTGCTTTTTCATCGTGATGTCGGCAGTACCTTCGGCTAAAGAGATCTCAACTTTTTCAATGTTGGGAACCTGCTGTAACAGGCCCTGCACTTTAGCCAGGCAACCGGTGCAGGTCATGCCGGTGATATTATATGTATGTGTCATGATAATTTGTATTTACTGATACAAAATTACCATGAGCCGGTAGGGAAGGTATTACGGTATTATGGGTATGATTTATAAGATTTACGGTTCGACACGAAATGCTCAGCAAGCCGGCCACAATTTGATCGGGGTACACGAACCATTGCAGAATAAAATTTGTGCTTTATATATCTTCCAGGTTTGTGCGTTTACTACCCTGAAGGGCTTTAAAGGCAGATGGTGTCATCCCGGTTATCTGTTTAAACTGGCTGGATAGGTAGGCAACGCTGCTATAGCTTAATTGAAATGCGATTTCGGAAAGACTAAGTTCATTATAAACCAGGAGTTCCTTCACTTTTTCAATACGCTGGGCTATGTAGTATTTTTCGATGGTTGAGCCTTCTACAGCCGAAAACAGGTTGCTCAGGTACCCATAATCATAATTAAGTTTTGAAGTAAGCAGCGCCGAAAGCTTTAAGGGCGATTGTGTTTCGGCGTAGTGCACATGCTCAATGATGAGGGTTTTGATCTGTTCAATAATACGGCTCTTTTGATCGTCGATGAGCTCAAACCCAAGGGCATTTAACGATGTCTCCAATCGTTTAAGCTGAGCCGGGGTAGGGGCTTCTTTAATCTCTACCTCACCAAGATCAACGGAAACAGGCTGCAGCCCGGCTTTTTCCAGCTCGGTTTTCACCATTATTTTGCAGCGGCTGCAAACCATGTTTTTTATGTACAGCTTCATGGCTGCAAAACTACTATTTTACTGCTTCATCCACCAGTTGTTTCAGTTCGCGATAACGCTGTTGCCTGCCATCGCTTTTAATATAAAAAGTCATCATAAAGGCCGCATACTTTTTATCCTTGTCTATCCACGGAAAGCTCCCGAACAACCCGGGACTGCTTACGGTATGGGCATCAAACACCCACTCGCCGTAACCGTAACCTAAACCTCCAGCCTCGGCAGGAGAATAGGCGATCTTAACGTCAGCGGTGATCCTGTTTTCCTGCATCCGGGCTATACTATTTTCGCTCAGGATGCGCTTTCCGTTAAAAACGCCCCGGTTCATGATCATGGTTAAAAAGCTCAGGTAATCCTCGGAAGTACTGTAGGCCCCACCCGCGGGCAGGGCTACTTTGGCATTTCCAAAATCAGTATGCTGCATATTAAGCGGCCGGGCAATACGTTCGGCAAATAAGGTTTCAAAGTTTTTGCCGCTGATTTTTTCGATGATAGCCCCGGCAATTTGCAGGCCGGCATTGCTGTAGTGAAAAGCCCTGCCGGGTGTACCTTCCATCGGTAAGGCTGCTATATCGGCTATTGCGTCATCCATCGAGTTGTCCTGGCGCATATCTTCTAAACTTTCTTTTAATGGCGGCGTCTTGATCCCGGTTTGGTGCGACAGGCATTGACCAATGGTGATGCCCCCCTTGCCATGTTGCGATAGTACAGGCAAGTATTTGCCGACGGTATCGGTCAATTTTAGCTTTCCCTCATCAACAAAGGTCATCACCAAAGCGGCACTAAGCCATTTGTTGCAGCTGGCAATAGCCACCTTTGAGGTAGACGTATAATCATCCAGATCAGCCTTTTTGCCTTGTTTGCGGGCTATCATGCGGCCAACAAATTTTTGCCTCATGTTCATATCATTAACTGCGTGGTTGTAAACCACCCTGCCATCTTTATAAACAACAAGCACCACCCGGCCACCCATTTCGGATGCGTGGTCATTTAGCCAGTTATCAACTTTGGTAAAATTGTATTGAGCACTGGCCGGGATAGCGCAAAGGCTGATAAGCGTTAGAAGTAGGAAAAGTCTCGGTTTCATTTTTGGATGATTTTTAAGGTGCGTTAGGAAAAAATTGCGTCCTGCCTTTTAAACCTTACTGTTTTGCTTCTTTTTTCTCCTTCATCTTATCCCGCATCTCTGCTTCAAAGTCCTGGTACTGTTTAAACTGGTCGGCGGTGAACACGCCTTTTAGTTCGGTATCCTTTTCCTTTAACAATGCTTTCGCCTGCTTAAATTTAGAGAACCGCCCGGCATCGCTTTTAATGATCGGATCCATTTTTTGTGCGTATTTTAAATTGATGGCCTGCACTTTGGAGGTTTGATCGGGATTAAGCTCGAGCTTAGTCGTCATCATCTCGGTTTGAAACTGTGCACGCTGTTCGGGTGTTTTATTTTTCAGATCGGCACCGGTTTGCGCAAAGGCGGAACCAATAAAAAGTGTGAAGGTTAAAACCGTTATTAAACTGAAGAGCTTTTTCATATTGTTTACCATTGAATGTTGTAGGATGCACCACTGTTTAATAACAGTGTTGCTTTGTTATTGCCATTAAACGTAATAGTACCATTAAAGTTAAAGCTTTTGCCTGATGATGAAGCGCCGCTAATGGTAACCGTCGCTGTACCGGATAAAATTTTGAGACTGGTTTTATCAACCGTGATATCTGACGATTTGATAATTAATTTGCTGCTGAAAGAATAATTGCGGCCGATCTTCGATACCTGGCTACCGTCGCGGGTATAGGTAGTGTTAAGCACGTAAGCCGAGGCTGTTGGGGCCAGTCCTGTTAATACAAAACCTCCGGAACTGCTATCCTCTGATGACATACGTGGCCCGTCATATTTGCTGCTGCCGGTAAAGTTGAAGGTAAGATCGTTAGGAACAACGCCCGAACAGTTGAGCAGGTAATTCCAGCTCAACGCATAATTATATGATGGGCTTACTCCTGTTGCACTTGATTTGGTAATAGATGAGTCTTTTGCAATGCCGCAGCTTAGCTTTACGGTTTTATAAACGGTTACTGAGCTGTTTACCTGTACCGCAAAGCCACCGCTTGATGGCACAATGGCATTTGTAGTCAGCTCGGCTGCATCGGCCTCGGTGACTGTTGTATTTGCTGTGGTTGATGCGTTATCCTTTTTACATGATGATATGATCACGGCCAGGCCGGCAGTTACTGCCAGGCTAAATAATATTGTTCTTGCTTTTAAAGAGGTTTTCATAACGTTATTTTTTTGTATGGTTTATGATTTGATTTTATACTGATTTAATGGTGTGCCACCACCCGGCGGCGGGTTACAACAACCGGGCGGGCAACAACAACACGCCTTACGGGTCTAACAATAACTGTATGTGCCGGTGTTACCACCACCCGGCGTACCGGGCGCCTTACAATTACCGTTTGAGCATTTGCATTGGTGATGCCTGCGACAGCGAGACAAAGGATTAAAATGATCTTTTTCATGATTTCAATGATTTAAATTTGATTTTTACAGGTATGACTATTGGGTCGGTAACGGGTTTTTACTTTTGGGGTGAAGCCTCCAAAGGCAGCGTTGAACTTTCTTTTACCGCGGATGAACTTGCTGGTTTAAACCAAATGACAAAACCCTGCAAAACCAGTTTAAATGGGTTATGGCTCAAAAAACCGGTCGTTAAGCCGTACTTTACAGGTTCGGTTTCGGGCTGATAAGTGTTAAACAACCTGTCCCAGATGATAAATACTCCCCCAAAGTTTTTATCGATATAGATTGGATTACTACCATGATGTACCCGATGCGACGAAGGCGTATCCATTATCCGCTCAATAATGCCGAGCGTGCCTACAGCTTCGGTATGTAAAAAGAACTGATAGGCCAGGTTCAGCACGTAGGAGATCACGATGAAATCGGTAGGTAAGCCAAGCAAAGCAGCAGGTATAAAAAACAAGGGACTGATAATTGCCGAAAACCAGTTGAGCCGGTAAGCTGCCGTTAAGTTCATGTGCATAGCCGAGTGGTGGATAAGATGAAATGCCCAAAGCGGTTTCCAAACATGCGAGATGCGGTGGAACCAATAATAAATAAAGTCGACTGTGATGAAGGTTAATGAAAATATCCAAACGTTATGCGGCATTTTTAGAGGTGAAAGGCCGGCGAAAAATCCTAATACAGCTAACTGGTAACCGGCAAAAAGATATTTGGAAAACTGGAAGCCGGCAAATACAGCCAGGTTGGCAAACGTTTCTTTAACCTCGTAAGCGCCCCGGTCTTTTTTCCAGCTCCAGATAATTTCGATCGTAACCAGCATCAACAGAAACAGCAGGATGTAAATTCGGTATGGGCCAATTTGATGTTTCATTTTTTAATGTTTTAAAGTTTGTGTGAGACACGTAAACAGTGACTTGACTATTTTGATATCCGCCGACACAGATCTACCCGCGTCGGCATTACAAAAGTGGAAGGAAAAATGGGGGAGGGCACGGCAAATCCAGGTGAAGCTGCAAAAGCAGGGGGCGAAGTGCTTAGCGGTTCATCCAGCTTTTAAATTCGGGAACGCGGGCCTTGCTGATAAGTATTCTTTCGGCCGGTTCCGGCTTTACTTTGATAGAGAATCGGCCGTTGAAATAGAAATCTACCTCGGTTATAGCATCGCGATTAATAATAAATTGGCGGTTGGCGCGGAAAAACTGCCGCGGATCAAGCTGCAGTTCCAACTGTTCCATGGTGAACTCCATAATGTATTGACGGGCATCTGAAGTATGCGCATAAACAATTTCGTTAGTGGTATAAAACCAGGCTATTTTAAGAGCTTCAACCGGGATCAGTTTTTCACGAAAATGGATGAGGAACGATTTTTTATAGGAACGAGTAAGATGGCTAATCTGCTGAAGCAGTGCTTCAACTGCCCAAGCAGGAGCTTCATCCCGGTTCGATGCAAAGAAATCATTATGTTTTTGCAATGCGCGGGCTATTTCCTGCTCATCAAATGGCTTTAGGATATAATCGATGCCGTTGTTTTTAAACGCAGGAAGCGCATAGTCATTATAAGCAGTAACAAAAATTACAGGTTTGGTAATAGCCACCTGCTTAAAAATATCGAAAGATATGCCGTCGGCCAGGCGGATATCCATAAATATGAGGTCATAACTATTTGCCTGATCACTGAACCAGGTCACACTTTCTGCTACTGATGGGAGTGTGGTAGCTATCGCTATTTTATCATTTATTGCAGTTAATAAACGGGCGAGGTTGCGGGCTGTTGCCGCTTCGTCTTCAACTATAACTACACGTAGAGGTCTCATACTTTCAAGGGCAATTTAACAATAAACCGGCCGGCCGTTTTTATGATCTCTATCTCCCGGCCTGTCATGATCCTGAAACGTTCGTTCAGGTTGGCCAGCCCTATGCCGTTACTGTTTTCGGGCGAGGAGACCTCTTGTAAATTATTACTGATAACGAGCAGGTCGCCATCCATATTAATGCTAACTGTTAGTGGTTTTGTAACGGTTGCCGCATTATGTTTTACGGCGTTTTCAAGCAGGGGTTGCAAGGAGAGGTGAGGGAGTTCATTATTGAGCCGGGCACTATCAACATTGATATCAAGCTTAAAGGCATTTTCCAGGCGCAGGGTTATAAGCTGTGCAAATGACCGGAGCATTGTCAACTCATCCTGCAGCGTTACGAGGTTTGTTTTTCCCTTAATAAGCGCATAACGAAAAACGGTGGATAATTCTTTTACATATTGCTGTGCTAATGCCGGGTTTTCGCCAATTACTCCCGATAAGCTACTTAATGAATTGAACAGGAAATGCGGGTTCATTTGTTCTTTAAGCAGTTCAAGTTCGGCCTGCATCCGCGCGTTTTTTAGCAGTTGGTTTTCTGTTTCCCTCATCCTTGCTTCGCGCAGCAATAAAATTATTTTTATAACGATGCTAATCAGTATGATGCTTAGGGCAAAGCGGGTAAAATACCCAAGTGCAAGGCCGCCCGGAACACTTTGATAAACAAATAAAACGCGTTGTAAAATGACCCCGACGACAATGGATGGCACCACAATAATAATATTGGCCAGCACATACATTACATGCTTTTTTTGATTGCGGTATACAGAAAGCGCACCACCTTCCTTTAAATTCAAATAAAACATCAAAAAACAGAAAACGATGTTATACAGAAGCTGGAAGCTCCATTCGCCCAGGTTGAAATGCCAGTAGCGGGCTATGATGCCGTTTTCGCGCAGGGCCAGCAGTTTGCCCGAATTCATCATGAGTCCGACGAGCAGCGAGCTATACCAGCAAATGCGTTTTTCGGTTTTATCCATCAGGCAAAGCTAATTTAATATTTATTGGTGATACTCATATAGCAGGGCGAAGCTGAAATATCAGGAGGTGAAGCATCAAAACGACATGTTTTGTAGTCTCAACTTCCTTTTTTTCTAATTCAACGATTATTTGCACCCGCCCAACTAATTGTTACATTTATTATAAAGGATTGTAGTTTTCTTTGCATTGCAAACCGAATGGCTATGAAAACTAACAGAAAACCCTTGTATCAACGAAAAGCGTTCCTTATCATCCTGATTTTATTTGCAGGCTTTTTGTGCATCCAGTTTGTGCGCCCGGATGTTCCTAACCCGCCGGTAACGGGCGACCTGCAAGCCCCGGCAGATGTTAAGGCTATTATTCAACGTGCCTGTTATGATTGCCATTCAAACAACACCAATTTACGCTGGTACGATAAAATAGTTCCCATTTACTGGGGGGTGGCATCCCATATCAAACAGGGCAGGGCCGACCTTAATTTTTCCGAATGGAATAGGCTCGCGCCGGCAGATCAGAAAGGCAAACTCTGGGAGTCGGTAAATCAAATAATAGCCGGAGCAATGCCTTTGCCGGGTTATACCGCTGTTCATACCGGCGCAAAAGTATCTGCAGCCGATCTTGCTGTTTTGAAGAACTATCTTGCTTCAATGGTTCACAGCAAGCCTGCCGATACGGCGGTTATCAATGCCGCCGACAGGCAATATCAGTATTGGCAAAAAAACAGAACAGCAGTAAGCAAATTGCCAATAGCGGCCAACGGCATCTCATACATCCCCGATTATAAAAACTGGCAGCCCATCAGTACAACTGAACGATTTGATAATAACACCCTTCGCGTAATCTTCGGTAATGATATTGCCGTGAAAGCTATCAAAGAAAACAAGATCCACCCATGGCCAAACGGCACCATATTTGCCAAAGTGGCTTGGGCACAACTACAGGATAAAGATGGGACCACTCATACCGGCGAGTTTAAACAAGTGGAGTACAT
The DNA here is from genome assembly GCF_003286435.2 of Mucilaginibacter metallidurans. Lineage (NCBI taxonomy): Bacteria > Pseudomonadati > Bacteroidota > Sphingobacteriia > Sphingobacteriales > Sphingobacteriaceae > Mucilaginibacter > Mucilaginibacter metallidurans. Next base: position 6,200,570 of record NZ_CP043449.1, on the reverse strand, counting down.
GATAAAAGACGATAAAAAATATGCATCTACCTATGGCTGGGGATGGGCGAGGTTTAAGACCCCGAAGATGGTGCCGTACGGCGGTTCAAATGTCATGTTTACCACAGAATGTATGAATTGCCACAAGCCGATGGCTGCCGAAGATTTTGTATTTACCCAACCAATTAAACACTAAACCCATGAAAGCATTATATAGTTTATTCGCTGTATGCAGCTTAACATTTGCGGCCTGCTCCGATAACAAACCGGTTGAATTGTACAACACCAAAGCTGCGTTGCCATCATCCCCGAAATATAACCTCGATGGTTTGAAGGTAATCACTTCATTTGTTAATAAGACCAAAGGAACAGCCTCAACACTTTACGGGAATGACCTGGCTTTGAAATCGGCAATTGATGGAAACAAAACAGTTGGCGCTAATGAAGTATTTACATTAGTAACCTGGAAGCAACAGGATGACGATCATTGGTTTGGCGCAAAGATCCCATCAAATGTTGAATCGGTGGAAGTGATTAAAACTACATCGTCTGGTAATAGCGTCGCTGTTAATTATCAACAACTTAATGGCAAGTCTCTCGACTTAAAAGCAGATACTTCGGGCCAGTCTGAAAGGATTAAATATATCCTTGGGCAAAAGCCTTCTGTTTTGCCGTAGCAATAGAATGAGCTTTTTACAGTTTTGGGGCCGTGCGATTCCCCTCTTGAGAGGAGTGGAGGGAGTGTGTTTCTGTTTTGATAAGTCTATCGCAAAGACACACCCCTGCTACCGCTCATCCCCTCCGCGCTCCCTCTCAAAAGGGGATTTAAAAAAAGCCTTGAGCCTTATGCTTTTAGCTTTAAGCTATATCTATTTCTGTACGATCACCATCCACCGGAGGCACATCAAGTGTTTTTACCGGTTCTAACCCGGAGGCATATCCAAACAGGCGGCGTTCTTTGATTATGGTAGCAACTTCGGGCGGCACAAACTCTTCCCAGCCATCGGCGCCCAGTTTTATCAGCTCAAGCACATTGTCGGTTTCAACGTTGAGGTTGTTTTCGTTATAATGCCTGATGTCTTCTATCTTATTGTTGGCTATCAGGTAGCGGTACAGGTCAATCAGGTGTGGCGGCAGGTAAAAACGCAGGCAATTCCAGATCACGCCATCGCGCAGGGTAGGGTATATAAACAATTTTACCTTACGACTGAACAACGTGGCGAACGATTCCAAGATGCCACCCGGCAAATCTTTATAATGTTCTTCCGAGAAAATGTACTCCAGGTTAGGGAAACCAAGGACCACGCCCATTTTAAGTTTGGTGATCTTTGAAAGATAGGCCACCAGTTTATAATACTCGTGAAAATTAGAGATCATCACCGTTTGGCCCAGTGAGCCGAGGATGTCTACCCGATCGAGAAAGTCCTTCTCGTCTATATCGGCATTGATATCGGCGTTACGTTCTTTCAGGGCCTGGAGGGTAAGCTCGGTAACAACAACAACGTTTTCCTTATCAACATCCGATTCCTGTAAAAACTGTTTAACACCGGTGTTCAGCATATCCATATGCACGTTGATAACCGGGCGAAAACGGCCGCGCACCATTACGATATGCTTTTTGTATAAAACTTCAGATGGTTGCAGGTTTTTACCGTCGGGCCCAAATAGCGCCGCATCCGAAAAGCCGTATTTTACCAGGTGAAGGCTCATGAGCCGGTTATCAACTTTGGTAAAGTTTGGTCCTTCAAAGCGGATCATGTCTATCTGGATCCTGTCGCGCGAGAGGTTATCCATCAGCGAAAGCAGGAATACCGGTGGAATCTCATTATAATAAAAGCAGGCATACATCAGGTTTACACCCAATATCCCCACAGCCTGCTGTTGCAGGTTATTATCGTTATCCAGCAGCTTAACATGGATCACCACATCATTGTACTGCCCGTTCGGCTCCAGCTGAAAGCGTACGCCCATCCAACCGTGGCCTTCATTTGTTTTGTTGTAATTGAGGGCCGATATGGTATCCGCGAAAGCAAAAAAAGTTGAAGTGTCACCACGCTGCGTACCAAGGCGTTCAATGATCAGGCCATATTCATGACCAAGCATGGCCATCAGCCGCGGTTCGCTTACATAACGGCGGGTTTGTTGTACCCCATAAATGGCATCTGAAAAAAGCATGTCATAGGCCGACATGGTTTTGGCTATGGTGCCGGATGATGCCCCGGCTTTAAAAAAGTTTGCTGCTACGTCCTGTCCGGCACCTATTTCGGCAAATGAGCCATAAATTTCGGGGTTAAGATTAATGGCCAGCGCTTTTTGTTTGGTCCCAATATCTTTATTGTGAATGGCATTCATACCCATTAAATTATTATAGTTTACTGTTACCAGTAGTATAACCTTGCTAAGAAGGTCTAAAATTACACTTTTTTAAGCGAAGGCGTGTTAAGAATGTATTACAAAATAAGCAATCGGCCCGTTTTATTACGTTCAGAAAATAAATTAATGTGTTTTTGACAGATATTTTGGCTTGATACTGAGGGCCATCAGGTAAAGGTTCCAGTAAAAAATAAAACAAAAAACTTGCGTAGTTAAATGGCTACATTTATATTTGTAGTCAAATAACTACACGATGAATTTAAGACGAGATGTATTTCAAGCCATAGCCGACCCAACCCGAAGGGCCATCCTTTTACTGGTTGCCACACAAGCGATGACCGCTGGTGTAATTGCGTCAAACTTTGACACCGCCCGGCCCACTGTTTCCAAACACCTGCAAATACTTACCGAGTGCGAGTTGCTTAAACAGGAGCAAAACGGCAGGGAGATTTATTATCATATCAATGCAGAAAAAATGAAAGATGTGGCCGATTTTATTGAACCGTTCCGCGCAATGTGGGAAGAGCGTTTCAACAAGTTAGAAGACATTATGAAAAACTACAAAGGCAAATAACATGGAAAAGAAAACAAAAATTGATGCCGAAAACGGCAAACAGGACTTAACCATAACAAGAGTATTTGAACTGCCTGTCGAACTGCTTTTTAAAGCCTATATAGAGCCCGAAATTGTTGAGCAATGGATGGGAACAAAGGTTTTGAAGCTGGAAAACAAAAAGCACGGCAGCTGGCAGTTTGAAACAAAAGACCCGCATGGCAATGTAGTTTTCAAAGCCAACGGAACTATTCATGAGTTTATTCCTGGTCAAAAGATCACCCGTACGTTTGAAATGGATAACGCGCCTTTTGATGTGCAACTCGAGTTCCTGGAGTTTGAAAAACTTACCGACGATACCAGCAAGCTCAATATGCATGTGGTTTACCGAACACCCGAACTGAGGGACCAAATGCTTAAGCTGCCTTTTGCCTATGGTATAAATATGGCCCATAACCGCCTGCAGGAAGCAGTAAACAAATTGAAATAGCACATATCATGAAACGGAATAAAATTATCTATTGGATAGCTACCATCTGGCTTGCTTTAGGGATGATATCAACAGGAATGGTACAGTTATTAAAAGTGAAGGCCGGGGCAGGAGGGGCCGACAGTTTGGCGCATTTAGGCTATCCGGGTTATGTTTTGACTATATTGGGCATTTGGAAAGTTTTGGGCGTTATAGCAGTATTGATTCCTAAATTTCCGGTGGTAAAGGAATGGGCGTACGCGGGTTTTTTCTTTGCTATGTCGGGCGCGATTTTTTCGCATATTGCAGCGGGGAATGCTATAGCTGAGATATTTCCCGCGCTGCTATTACTGGTACTTACTGTAATATCATGGTATTTCAGACCCGCCGAAAGAAAAGTAATTTCGGGAAACCAATAAATGAACGATATGAACCCCAAAGTTGATTTTTATTTTAATAAAGCCGGGAAGTGGCAGGAAGAAGTAGAGCAATTGAGATCGGTTGTTCTTGATTGCGGATTGACCGAAGAATTAAAATGGGGCTGTCCCTGTTATACCTTTCGGGAAAGCAACATCGTTTTGATCCATGTATTTAAAGAATATTGCGCGCTTTTATTTTTCAAGGGAGCTTTATTAAGTGATACCCATAACATCCTTATTCAGCAAACCGAAAACGTACAAGCCGCGCGGCAAATCAGGTTTACCAATGCCGAGGAAATAGCCGGGCAAAGGAGTATCCTGAAAGCCTATATTTATGAAGCCATTGAGGTGGAAAAGGCAGGACTAAAAGTAAATTTAAAGCAGACGGAAGATTTTGCCGTCGCTCACGAGTTTCAACAAAAATTAAATACCATACCCGCCCTTAAAACCGCGTTTGAAGCATTAACACCCGGACGGCAAAAAGCATATCTCCTTCATTTTTCCCAACCTAAACAGGCCTCAACCCGCGAGGCAAGAGTTGAAAAATGGATGCCACAAATCCTTAACGGTAAAGGATTGAATGATTTGTAATGCAGCCCGTTTTGAAGAATAAAAAGCGGAGGGCCTGTGCGATTCCCCTCTTGAGAGGGTGTGGAGGGGGGCTCTGCTTTTGATAAATCCGCCGCATAAACACACCCCTGCTATCACTCACTCCATCGCGCCCCCTCTCAAGAGGGGAATTGAAAAATTACCTAAAAACCAATAAACCATAACCTGCAATAAATATGAAGCTATCACCAGAACAACAGAAAGAACTTATCGGCATACTAAAAACCCGTTTTGAGAAAAACATGAACCGTCACACCGGCATAGAATGGGCCGGGGTACAGGCCAAGCTGGAAGCCGATACCGAAAAACTATCGTCACTTAATGAAATGGAAATAACCGGCGGAGAACCCGATGTTGTTGCTTACGATAAAAATACGGGCGAATATATTTTTTTCGACTGTGCTGCAGAAAGTCCCAAAGGCCGCAGAAGTGTTTGCTACGATCATGAAGCGCTGGAAGCCAGAAAAGAACACAAGCCCGGAAACAGCGCTGTTGAAATGGCGAAGGATATGGGCATTGAACTTTTAAATGAAGAACAATACCGCGAATTGCAAAAGCTTGGAAGGTTTGATACTAAAACCTCAAGCTGGATCAAAACACCGGCCGATATCAGGAAGCTCGGCGGGGCCATCTTCGCCGATTTTCGTTATGGTACCATATTTATTTACCACAATGGGGCGGAGTCATATTATGCTGCCAGAGGGTTTAGGGGGGCGTTGAGGATTTGAGTTTTTCTTTTGTACAGTCGCTTGAGTTGGGAAGTTAAATATAAGAGGTCATGTACTTACTCTAAAAACGGTTTAACCTCTACCCATTCTTTATCCTGTTTTATTTCAAATGAAAACCCACGCTTTACATCGGGCGCTTTTGTTTTTTTCTGAAGATATTCGTTTGCTTTCTCGGGATGATCAATATAAGCATAAACATCTAAGAAGGAATCGTTATAGACATGACCAATGTAATGCAAGGTTACTACTTTACCCGTTTCATTGATTAATTCGTCCTCAAGCGTATTAGCAACGTCTATTTCTGACTCAAGCGGTAGTCCATTTTTCATAACACTATCATGCTTAAGCGCAACGTGAATTTGCAGGCACCACGGATAGCTTTTCTTTTGGCCGTAATTTTTATAGGCAGTGTTAACAGATCCAATAACAGGCCTCCCGTCTGGTAATTTTGCTTCAATAACCGAAAAACTTTCGGGAGGGAAAATGGCATGCTTGTTCTGGGCCTTACAACCCAATATTAGCAATTGTAGCAAAACAACTATGATAAGGCGCAAGAAATGTAGCATGGATAAGGTTAGTATTATGCGATGCTAAAATAGATATTCAATGTGGCTAAAACAAGTGGTATTGGGTTCCCGACGCATTATATGGTTTAAGTTCACTGGTTGACTTTATGGTATAGGGAGGCTTTATTTTTATCTGGCGGAGTCTCCGTGTAATGCTTCAGATTTCAAGCAGGATGCTTGCTTTATTGGGGGAACGAAGTTACGCTGGCGCTAAACTTCGACCAGTAGGGGGGCTTTGAGGGCATTAGCTATAATGGATGCCGGCGAGATCTAAATGATTGGCCTTATCTATATCTTATATCTTAATCTTCCGGTGTTAAAATCAGGGGGGCGGGTAGGTGTAAATAAAGTAAATGGCCGTGATTTAACATTTGGATTAAAAAGATTTTCGCCCAGGCTTTTTACGTCTTGTTCTGTAAGCATATTGGGTTTGCCTTCCCATTGCCAGCAACGCCGGTTTTTAAAATCAATATGAAAGCTACCCAAATAATAGTTTTCAAAATTCTGCCCCAGGTTAAGTATGTAATCATCTGTTTTAAACAGGTGCCTCATCGGCTCAAGAGCCAAAGTTGCTTTATAAGCATCGTCATTTAAATCTTTATAAAAATAAAGTTTCTCAATAGTTCCAGACTTAAGATTGGGCGGCTCTTTGGATTGCAATAAAAAAGGACTTATATAAATTTCTTGTTCCCCTGTTTCTGTTTCAATAGTGATAGTTGAAGAATTGAGCATTTAGTCAGATGTTAATAGGTCAATCCTAATATAACAGTTTTGATGAGTACAATCAATGCGATGCTGTTTACAATAACATTGCCGGCGACATGGGCAAGGTTAATCGAAATTATTAAGGAGTTTTAGTTTGAAGGGTTAATGTGAATCGGTGCGAGATTTCCAGCACCCGCACATTTTTTAATTAAAATTTACTTAAGCCAAACAAAACGGGAAACAAATTGTAGTATGCTGAAATTGAATTAAACTCTGAGGCATTTATTTAATTAAAACGCGGTTCTTGCTGACAGTTGGTTAAAAAGTTGTCTCGTTGTTCAGCTTAACATATTCTGCCTTATATGAAATTAAACCAACTTACTTTTACCAGGTTTCTTGCAGCGGTCGCTATTGTTGTATATCACGCCAAGAGTGATATTTGGCCATTTAATTTGCCGGTTTTACATAATGTTTTCAGCAAGGCAAATGTTGGCGTGAGTTACTTTTTTATATTATCCGGATTTGTAATGATCATTGCCTATGGCCAGCAAAAAGCCGTTAAAGTTAAGCCGGGGAATTATTATTTGAACAGAATAGCCAGGATATATCCGGTATATCTTTTTGCGCTTATATTGGCAGCGCTCAGGTTATTGATCATTGATACGCTACCTGTGAAGGAATTTATATTACAGCTGTTTGCTATTCAATCATGGTTCCCTGGTTATATCAGTAAGGTTAACGCCCCGGGCTGGTCATTATCCGTTGAGGCTTTGTTTTATGTAGCGTTTCCATTGCTTTTCAATTATTACTATAGTAGATTCTCGTTTAAGTCTGTCGCCATATTGGTTTCGTGTTTATGGCTTACAACTCAGGTGCTACTAAACTTTCTTTACCGGTCACCATATTATGCAGCTCCGCCATCTACCATTCATGACCTATTATTCTATTTTCCATTAATGCATATTAATGAATTTATGATTGGCAATATTCTCGGGTTTGTTTATTTAAAGTCGGCAAAAAGACAGGCGAACTATGACTTGCACATTACATTTATTGTTATTGCTTTATTAGTCGTATTATCCGTTAATAATTACTTAAGCTTTCATGATGGGTTAATGGCCGTATTGTTTGCTCCCCTCATTTTATTATTGGCCTTAAATAACGGAAAAATCACAAAGGTTTTCTCAAACAAATACTTGATACTGTTGGGCGAAGCAAGCTATAGTATGTACATCCTTCAACATCCAATAAAATCTTTCCTTAGCTTTTTCTTCAAAAAAATACGGGTTGTAAATCCCGAACTACAATTTTATACCTTTTTGGTTGCGCTTATTTGTATTTCTATTGCCTGTTATTTTTTCATTGAAATTCCAGCAAAAGACTGGATAAAAGGCTGGAAAGACCGGAAGCGTTTAAAATTACAAGCAGTAGATGATTCTGTAAATTTCTAATTATCAATTACGGCATATAAGCATTTGTTAAATAAAAAAAAGCATATCCAATCTGTAAGACTACTGTGCAGATATGCTTTTTTTGTTGTTTTCAAGTCGGGATTAGGAGACGATTACCCCGGCATTTATATCTATAATATTCAGGACGGGAGCCGTATAGGGCACATATATTGTGCTTCTGTTTAATGGCCTTTGATACTTATTTATGCTATAGTTGATAATCAATGAACTTGTTATAAAACATAATGAATGTCTGTTACAACCATGTAAGCAACCGAAAGCGCGACCCGGGGAAAAGCCAAGGCCCTTTAGATTTGCTTTGTGATTATTATTGAAAGTATCTTGCTGACAAAGAATAGGGTGAACCAAGTCAAGGCCCAGGCTAAAGACCTATGGCCCGTATTAGTCCCTGTTTCGAGTCACAAGTCGATGTCAATGACAAGTTAGAATTTTAGACACCAGGTCTTATAAAGGTTTTAGTCTGAGTACATCACATTAATTTATTTAGTATGAAATACAAAGTATTTATCGGCATCGATGTATCAAAGCTTACTATTGATGTCCACCTGCACGGAATCGGTGCCTCCAAAACATTCAGTAACGAGGAAAAAGGATTTGCTTTATTTTTAAGTTGGGTAAAAAAGCATAGTAAACAATCGGAACCGGCGGAGATGATCATATGCTTCGAGCATACCGGTATGTATTCAATTAAACTTGCCACTTATCTAAATGATATTGGAATCCCATTCGCCATGCTTCCTGCGCTTCAGATTAAACAATCTATAGGGATCAGAAGAGGAAAGAATGACCAGATCGATGCACAAAGAATCGCTGAATATGCTTGGCTACACCGCGAAACCATTCAGGCAACTCTATTACCAGCTAAAAGTATTCTCAAACTTCAGTCGCTGCTTACATTACGAAATCGCTTGGTATGTGATCGTGGAGGGTATGAAGCCACATGGAAAGAACAGAAAAAGGCATTGGAAGGAAAAGAGCACAAGGGGATATTTCAAGTTTATAAAAGCCTGATAATGAACCTAACGGTTCAAGTTAAAAAGATTGAAGAACAAATAAAGGCGGTTATAGAAAGTGATGAAGCAGTTAAATTAAACTATCAATTACTGACCAGTATTAAGTGTGTAGGACCTGTACTGGCCGCAAATATGATTGCTTATACGCACAACTTTACCCGTTTTGCTACCTGGCGAAAGTTCGCCTGCTATGTGGGAACTGCTCCTTTTGAACACCAATCTGGCACGAGTATAAAAGGAAGAACACGAGTCAGTAGTTTATCCAACAAGCAACTAAAAAAATTAATCCACATGGTGGCTATATGTGCTTGCGCATATAATCCAGAGATGAAAAGCTATTATAAAAGAAGAGTGAGCGAGGGGAAAAATAAGATGAGTACACTAAATGTTATACGCAACAAGATCATTTCCAGAATGTTTGCTGTTGTCAATCGCGGCTCGGGCTATGTAGATCTGATGAAATATGCAGCTTAGGGCTTATCATCTTAACTCTTAAACAACTCCCCTTATTTTGGACGGGTTCTGTCAAGGGCAGCGAAGGGCGGGCTTGTGCGGCTGCGCTGTTTATGTACCCTTGACGGGTTCCGGCCAAAATGAGAATTTTGTTGTCGAGTTAAGATGAAGAAATATTATTTGGAAAAGTCTTAGAATACGGGCGGGGCCGCTGAAGACGAACAAATCCGCCCGCTTGTATAGCCTTTATTTTTTATCCCGGCGGTGGGCTAAACTCGCGGAATTGGTGAATAGGGAAAGAACAATGGCGCCCTGCCGGTCTAAACTATGTGGTTCGCATTTTAGCAATCTTGCAAGCAGGCAGGCGAACTATTAGTCGGCGGAAATAGGTTGAACAGCCATTGTGCAAAAACAGGATTGATATCCTGCTGTCAGAATTTAGCACCCAATGTAACATAACATGATCTTCCGTCGCCGGGTAATATACCATTGCCAAGGTAAACGAGCGTTTCTGTTCGGCGGGTAAAGTATTTATTATCTGTCAGGTTATTGATACCGATCCTGATGTTGTACTTGTCGGAAAACTTATAGCCCAGGGCAAAATCGGCCACGCGATATCGTGGGACATAACCTATATTGGGACTTGTTTTGGTAGCAGCTGTATTATTCGCATCCGACCATGATCCGCCAACATATGAATAATAAAAGGTAGCGGAGAGGTTATGTACAGAGCCATTTATGCCCGAGCGGCTAACAAATTGAGGAACGTCTTCCAACGTTTTTCCAGTCAGATCAACCACGCCTGTTTTGCCATTCAAATACCTGGCGTGATTATAAGCGTAAGAAGAAAATATGGAAAGATCATTGTTAGTGTCCTCGGTATTGAAATTAAGCAGGTGAACCTCAACAAAAGCTTCCACTCCCCTGGTGAGCGCATTGCCTGCATTGGTAGTGTAGGTGTACGGTTTTCCGTTGCCATCAGTCAGCGTTATATTTCCTATCCTGTTGTTATACTTCAGTTCAAATGCGCTTAGATCAAAGTTCAATATCTTTTTAACCTTTCCCCTAATGCCAATATCTGCATTATGGCCGCTCGCGTCTTTCAAATTCGGGTCGATCACCGCTGTGCTCGATCCGATGATAAGATTTGCATAAAGAATAGGTCTGTATGCCTGCGAGTAATTGCCATAAATATTAATGCTTTCAGTGATCTTATACTGCGCACCGATTCCACCCAGCACGATGTTCCTGGAGGTTGAAAGCGATACGGGGTTAAAATTTTTATATACTTTATATTCCGTTCCGTTTAAAGTTGATTTGAGGTTATCATACCTGATGCCGGGGGTAACGGATAGCCTATCGGTGATGCGGAAAAGGTTTTCAAGAAACGCCCCGTAGTTTATTGTTTTAAAGAGCAGGGCGATACCGTAATTGCCGGTTTGAGTAAGGTCAAAATTAGTTCCTGTACTTCCTTCCCCGTTTTGTTTTCTGTTGGTAGCAGCGTTGGAATATTTTAAGCCGCCCGATAGGGCACTCTCATGGCCGAACAGATCGTACTTTTTTATCATTCTTGCATCAACAGTATAGCTGTTGTAAAAGTCCCGGTTTATCTCTCTTGGCGCGTAGGAGCCTGTAGTTTTGCTGATGGTATCTGCATTGGTGGCTAAACTCGGGCTGGCAATAACCATGTTCCTTTGCCCGAACAAGGTATAGGCTTTTATATTCAATAATGTTTTACTATTGATGGCGTAATTAAAAAGCAAAGCGGGCAGGTTAAGTATCGGGTTAAAATAATTTCTGCTCCTGGTTGACTGGCGCGGATTGGCAGCAAACATCGCGTCGGTAAGCCCGCCAGCAAATTTCTGCACATAGTTTTCTCTTGAATATTCGAGACCAATATCCATTTTATCTGTTAGCTTATAGTGCAAACTTGCGTAAGCATTCAGGAAATTATAGTCGGAGTTAAGGCGCCATCCATCGCTGCTACGGTAATTAAAGAAAGCATAATAAGTGAACTTGCCTTTTTTCCCACCTACCGAAACAAAGGAATTCGAGGTATTGAACGAGCCATACGTTTGTTCGGTTTCAATGCTTAATAACTTCGTGGTATCGGGTTGTTTAATTACATAATTGAGCATTCCTCCAAATTGAGGGCCATATTGAAGAGCGGCTGATCCCCTGATGATCTCAATTTGCTGTACGGCTTCCAATGGCGGGTTATACATCGCCTCGGGATAACCATACAGATCGTTGTTAACATTGTAGCCATTCTGGTTCACATTGAACTCCCATGATCTGTGCGGACTTAATCCTCTTGCCGCTACACTGGTTTGGGTGCCCGAACCATCCAACTCCCACGACGTGATACCCGGTACTTTTGCAAACATATCGCGGGCTTTATTTTGTGCGATATCCGCATTGACGCTGTCAACCAAAACAACTTCATTTTTTTTGCCCGAATAAATATTTGTTCCGCCGATCTCGGGTAACGCTTTGATGCTTCCTACGCCTCTTTCGCCTTGTACTTCAACAGCAGATATCTTAATAACGCCGGCCTGAAGCGTATAGGAAAATTCAGTAGTGTCATTGTTTTTTACGAGTATATGTTGTTTAACAGATTTATAGCCGATGTGCGAAATAATGACCTGGTAGTTTCCGGCAGGAATATTATTGATGCTGTATTGGCCTTTATTATTTGTGGTGGCGCTGAAATTTGTTTTGTAAAGAATAATATTCACCAGCTCCAACGGGGCTTTTGAATTGTCGGTGATGCTACCTTTAATATTACCGGTTGATTGGGAAAAAGCCTGGGTAAGCATTAAGAAAAGGAGAAAGGTAAGGAAAGCTTTTTTCATAGAATGATCGTGTTTTTGACATGTCGGTTTGTTTCCGACCCTTCGTTGTGTTTTTAAAAACATAACGCTAAGCTATAAAAAAGATCGTTTTTTATTTTTATTTAAATAAAACATGCCTGATTCAATTGCTCATAAAAGAATAGCATTTAGGAAATTTCGCCCCGGTGTGCGGCTTCATCTATAAAATGCATCCGTCCTGAAAATAATTCCCAAAGGTTTTGTTTAAACTTAGTTGCAGGAACATTCAGGAGAAAATGTTGTATATCTAATATAAAATTGTTTCTGATTTCGGTAAATCAAAGCTAATCGATAAGTGAATAATAAGTATATGGCAAAGTCAATTTGATCTCAAGTAATAATATCTACAGTGCGTACTGGTCTGAATTTGCTTGAATTGATATAACAAGTATCAACAATTATTGATGCTAGTTATCAAACTGACTTACGAGCTTTTCTAATATAAAATACGACCCCAATAAGTGTGCATATTACTATAAGTGTTTGCATAATCATTGTAATTAATTAATATTTTTTGAAATATTTCTTTCCTGTTATTACGGTAAAGATTTTTACCTATTTTAAAGGTGATATATGTAATAATCATGTATAAAGGAAATAACAGATAAAAGCCCTTTTTATAGGTAATTACGACTAATAATGTGGAGGCAAGGTAGCCGAGAAATGAAGTATTACCTTTCATTTGGAAATATGACCCAACTTTAATTGGAAAAAGTGTTGACCATATTAGGAAAAAGCTCATTAAAATAGATAGAGATGTTAGGTAAAAGACGATACAGAAGATGATATTGTTCGAGTTGCTTAAAATAACAATCGGCATCGTAACCACCAAATCCAACGCAATTGGGATAGAGATTACCCGAATCATAGTTTTTATTAAGTTAGAATATTCACCAGTTTGAATATCGTAATTTATAAGTACACCTTTCCAAAATTCTCAAGAATTATTGAATATATAGGTGAAAATTATTAATGGTGATACGAATAGCCAGTAGACTACCGGTATTTCAATTAATACTCTTCCTTTGAAGTTAACAAAGTAGAAGTTTATTGAAACGACTATTGTTTTAAGTACGACACCTACAATCAATGGTATAAGAGCTTTTTTGTTGTTTAAAATTAACTTAAGCTCTAACCATAATTAACTTTTGCATCCGTCAAAACGAAGTTTATTTTTACATTCTTGAAAAAATTAAGCGCCCTACTTTCCCTATTAGTATGCTGCCTTTGCGGATTTGCCCAAAGACAAATCCCTATCCTTTGTTATCACCAGATCCGGGATTTTAAAGCTAAAGACAGCCGGACGGATAAGCAGTACATTATCCCGCCTGCCGTTTTTAAAGCGCAAATGAAAATGCTGGCGGACAGTGGTTATCAGACGGTTTTACCGGATGGGCTATTATCTGGTAAGCTGCTGCCTGCCAAACCCATTATGCTGACTTTTGATGATACCAATGCTGACCAGTTCAAAAACGGATTGCCGGTGCTGGAATCTTACGGCTTTAAGGGGGTATTCTTTATCATTACCGGGAAGATCGGCACGCATCCCTGGTTCATGAATGCCGCGCAGATTAAACAGCTTTCAGCTGAAGGGCATGTAATCGGCTGCCATACCCAAAGCCATACGGACTTCAGGCATTTGAAGCCTGTGGAATTTGAGCCGCAGATCGCAGCTTCGAAAAAAAAATTGGAAGACATAACCGGAAAAGTTGTGGATTATTTCGCTTTTCCTTTCGGTTACTGGAACAGTAAAGGCTTGCCCGAGCTAAAAAAGATAGGGTTTAAAGCGGCTTTTCAGCTGGATGCGCCACGTGACAAAACTTATCCGAACCTGACTATGCGGCGGATCATTGCCAGTGGATTATGGACATCTCGCGATCTTTTTAGAAATATAAAAAGCGGCTTTACGGGCCGCTAAGTTTTACTATAGGACATAAATCAGATAGTTAGGAAAGTTAATTTTGGCTGTCTTTCGCATCTTTCTTTCCTTTACCCGTCTCACCAGTTTTTGCAACAGTCGTTTTTCTTCACTACATCCCCTACTGGTCGAAGTTTAGCGAAAGCATAACTTCGTCCTAAAATAAAGCAAGCATCATGCTTGTGAAGCATTACAATCCCGGACGAAACGATCATCGGGATTTTTGTGTAAACGGGCAGGCAAACCTATTTCATAACATAATCTGTTATGGCAGTAATACTAATATCAAGGTTTATAAGAAGGTCAACAATCAAAAAAGAGCATATTCAATCAGTAAAAAACTGCTCAAATATGCTCTTTAAAGCTTGTGTTCAAGTCGGGATGGCGGGATTCGAACCCACGACCTCCAGCACCCCATGCTGGCGCGATACCGGGCTACGCTACATCCCGAAATAAATGTATGGCCGGGCTGCAAATATAATTGTTGCAGGGATAATTCAAAATGGAAATGTGGCTTTTAAGGCTATCTTGGCGACAACTGCGGATTTAAAGGTTTTCTGTCTTAATAAGATTATGGTTTCAGGAGAAAAAAGTCCAATAAGATCATTTCATTTTAAGGAGTCCCGCTATTATTTAATAAGCGCTATCTGATTCGCTGTTACATTCACGGATCCACGCTAATTGACTTTCTAAAATCTCGGGTTCAGTTATTTTTCCTTAGGTTTATAAATGAAATATTTTATAGTAATAGGTAATATTTTCTTTACATACTATAAACTTTAAATATAATTTCAATATTTGTTCAAAACCTGAACCGCGTAATATGAAATACCCTAAACTTAAATCTTTTCCTAAAGTCTTGTACCCAATCGCTATTGTTTCTGCGATTATTCTATCCGTAAATAGTTGTAAAAAAGACCGCCATGGAGATTCCACCGTTCAAATAAGCGACCCGACGATTGTTCAGGCTAAGGCCTGGTATGAAAATGCATTCCCGGCGAATAGCAAAATGGGAGTTCAGTCAATACAAGATAGTGCGGACATTAGTCAGCTAATAAGACCAGTATGGCAGAATGGGAGTACGTACCTGCGTGCAGGGCAGCGAGTCCTCGAAATCCCGATTGATCCGAGTGTACAGTACCATGCTGAACTAAAAAACATGAATTCCGGAAAGGCCACCGAACAGTTCCAAAGCCACAGCTCCTTCTTATTATTAAAAAACGGAGAAAGCTACGATGCTTATGTGATGACTGTGATCGCAGACCCTGCTTATTTAAAGAATGACCTGAGCAAACTTGACAGGAACAGATATAACAAGCGCGACAGTGATTTTTCCGGAACAGTTTTATACAGTACCCCAAAAGGTAAATTTATAAGCGGCTGGTTTTATAAGAATGGCCGAATCCTCAAAGCGATGTCAACCACTTCTGGTCCATTATCTCAAAAGGGTAGCCAGGTTGTTCAAAGCGTACAAACTAATAAATTACAACAGGATTGTACCGATTGGTATCAGATATCGGAGGTAAACGGAGAGGTCGTAGACGTTAAATATTTAGGAGCGACTTGTGATTGGGTAGATGGTGGCGGGGATGGGGGGGCACCATCAGGTTCCACAGGAAGTGGTAGCGGTGGTGGCAGCAATCCACCAAGCCAGCCTTGCCCAGGAACGAATGCTACCAAATTACAAGTGCAATCGACAGGTGATCGTTTAATCCTTGATAAAAATGTACAGCAGCCTCCAGGCGATGGCGATGGAACTTTCCCCCCGCCAACATATCCCCCGGATCCACCGGCTTCGCCATGTGTAGTACCACCGCCACCGGTGCTTTTTACAGTGAGAACTGACAGCCTTGCGAAGTATTTCCCATGTGCTACTAAATTGATTATTGATCAACTGGCAAGTATCGGTGTATATACCAATCTGGTGTCTCCATTTATAAAATCGCAAAGACCTGATCTGGTTTGGCAAAACGCTAACCTTGACTGGGCCGTTTCTAAGCCCAATAGCACTGGGTTAACCTATAAGCTTGGGCAAACCCAGCCTCAGTCTTCCGGTATCGGTCAAAGCGCGACCATCACATTAAATACAAAGATGCTTCAAAATAGTTCGAGGTTATTGATTGCTGCAACAATTATACATGAAACTATGCATGCTTATATCAACTACGGACTATCGACTGCCCAGGATAATGCGTCCCAGGGATATACCGATTTCACAAACAACAACTGGCTTTTATCTATAGATCAATGGTGTACGCTGGATGGTTTGCCTGCCAATTACAGCAACCATCTGGTCATGCTGACCAACTATTTTGACCAGGCGGTCGGCGCCTTGAAAACATGGGATAAATCGGCCCATACGGACGCAGAATATGCCAGCGCAATGTTATATGGATTAAATACTTCCGATCCATCAGCAACGGCGACGGAAACAGCTACTTTACAACAGGCGTATAATGCTATTAAAACAAAATACTCGCTAACAGATGCGCAGTTAAATAGTTTTTATAACAGTTCTTTGAACTCAAATGATAAATTACCTGGAAATTGCAACTAATTGGTTTATGAAATACTTTTTGATCGTAATACTTTGGCTTAACATTTATAGCGCTTCGGCTCAAAAGGTAGCCAACAATATCGACACGGTTTATTATTTGCTGGATACTGCTAATACAATGCCGAAAGATAGGATGTGGGATGTCGGGATGGAATCGCAGTACAAATACTTTACCGTAAAATGCCCATGTCTCAAATACAATAGCGAACCAACCTTTGTATATAATTCAAAGGATTCAGGCCAGAGTGTTAGTAATGCTTCACTATCAAAGATCAGGATGGTCAGTCTTCCCACGCTGATCAATTTTGCGAAAAAAACAACAGATCTCACTGCTCAAACGCTATATGTATTCTATATAATAGAGATAGGGAAGGACCATGAGTACATTGTGCACAAAACAAGATTGTTAACTCCGCGAAAAAGAGAGGCCAGTGTAGATTTTGAAAATGTAACACCAACGCCGGATAAAAAACGCAGAAATAAATAATGATGTTTTAGTGATAATGACATGAAGCTGCAAATTATAACTACAGCGGTTAAAAGAATTAATAAGGCGCTGAACAACATTCAAAAGGCTTAGCGCTTTAAACGGATAGAAGTGTAAGTGCCAGGCTGATTAAGCCGGTTACTTAACAGGCACTATTACCCCAATAAACTGACAGGATCTTGTCAGTGTTCAATTTTTAAAAACCGGGTGTTCAATGTTTGGAAATGAAAATTTGTAAGTTGTTGATTATCAAGGTCGGGTTGTTCAAGTAGGCTTTTAAAGCAATTTGGCCTAAATACAAGTTGCTGATAGTCAGAGATGTTTTTTCATGAAAACAAGGCGGGCGTTCACACTTTTAAAAATTGAACACTTGCAGATCCGCCCGGAAACGGAACCTGTAAAGCACAATCACCTCTTCATCAGTGGCTCGGTATGGGTAATTGAAAATTTTCCGGATAGTTTTAGGGGTGTTTCGTACTCGTTATAATAAACCCTGCCCGCTGCCTTTATTTCTTTTGGCTGGCCGCCATTTAATGGATGAACGAGGCAGGTGATTGAGAAGTCGGCACCGGTTTTAAATGATTTTTCAACAGCATCCATAAGTGCCGCCTGGTGCCGGGGTTCAACAATATGGATGGCCTCATTTAAAACGGGCTTTGTATTTTCCGGAAAGCCGAAGAGCTTTAAACCATATTCGGAAAGCGTAATCTCTTTGCTGCTGAAATCCAGCGACCAATCCCAAAGGGTATGATCGTAGACCATTGTTAATTCAACACTATCCAATATCTCTGATAACTGACCATTAAGTCTTTCCGATTTCATGTACGAAAGCTCCAATTTTTCGCCCAGAGCCAAAAGCTCGTTTCTTAGTGTAGCTATTTCATTATTTAAAGCGGCGTTTGTTTTGAGCCCGGTGCTATCTGCCGTCGTCAGCGCAGACTCGTCTTTTTCGTCAGGTAAGTCCCCAACAGGCTGCAGCTTATAACTTTTCTTTCGACGGGTTAACAAAATGTTAATATATAAAAGGCAAAGTATAGTGGCGTAAAATAAAATATTTTGCCAAACGCCACCTACACTAAAGTAGTCCAATATGGATTTATTGAGTTGGATCGGAATGGTCATGATAGGGCTGTGGCTAAATTGATGCAAGGTAATAATTAACTATACGCTTAACAATCCGTGAAAACACCCTTTTTTATGGTAATTTATATTGCGGCAATTAACCCGGGGTTAATTTAATGTAGAAATTTAAAATAAATAATCGTACTTGTTATTTGTGGCCCAAACCCTGCGTTTTCTCCCCGAAAGTCGAAATTTTTGTTCCGCTATTTTAGGAGAGGGTTTTCTGCTGTTGCAGATATAATTTTTGGATAAAAAAAAAGTTCTATATTTTTAATGTAAACCTTTTAAATTAAATGGCGTGGCCCTTAAATCAGCGTTATTTTCAAATCTGCAAGTATGGAAGCGCAACGGCCGTATGTAAAAAAGCATTTTCCGGGTTATCACGATTATAATTGCTGTGTTAAATAATAACCCGTATACCGTTTACGAACCCGGGTAGCCTTGTTATTTTATTGACTGCTATGTATCTTGTTAGCGCGCTTAATAAATTATGAACAGGTCATTTATATATAGTTTAAAAGTTTGGTTGCTGATGGTGATCATAGCACCATTGCTCCACCTTGTGCTGTCATGGTTTATTATCGAGAACCCTGAAATAAGCCTTATTGCAGAGATCCAAAAAGACTATATCATTTTTGCAGATATGGTTCTGCTGCTTACTATTCCTTTCGCCTTTGTATTTTGGGTGGCAGTATACTCTTTATCAAAAAAGAGAGAGCCGTTTTATGTAAAACAGGTTTTAACTATAGCTATATTGATAATTACTATGCTCCCGTTTTTTGAATTACTTTTTGAGAAAAAGGTTTCGGCTGTATCTTCTATAGCAGTAATTATATTTCCATATTCAATTACGGGGATAGCCGGTATTTGGCTGCATAAGCTGGAATCCCCGGAGCCTGAGGAAGAAACAGTTGAGGAGCAGGAATAAGATTTTCCCAATTTTGCCTATTATCATTGTTTAAAATCTGTATTTCCCAATAAAGAGGGGGATTCAATTTTAATTGTCATAAACAATTAACATTTTATTATTATTGCTTTAATTTTTAACTTAAACCAACGCGTGTTATATATAATACATGGCTTTTGCGTTTAATAAAGCGTGTGTATTTAACGTTTTTCTACATGTAGTATGGCCTCGACAGAAAATTATGAACTTTTGCTTGGCAAAATCAATACTTTCACCCGGAAGTATTATTTCAATAATTTTTTGCGTGGATTAATATTTTTAGGTGCCGGCCTTTTCTCAGCTTATGTAGTAATTACCCTAAGCGAATATTTCGGCAATTTCAGTATCCTGCTGCGTACCATTCTTTTTTACTTTTTTATCCTGCTTAATACAGTGCTTGTTTGCTGGCTGATTTTACCATCATTGCTGGCCTGGCTTAAGCTGGGCAAAACTTTAACGCATGATGAAGCTGCCGAAATTATTGGCAGGCATTTTAACGATGTTCATGATAAGCTGCTCAATACCCTGCAGCTAAAAAAGCTCGCTGCCGAAGATGAAGGCCACCGTGCACTCATCGAGGCCAGTATCGACCAAAAGATAGAAGCGCTTAAACCGGTAAGCTTTCCATCGGCTATCAACCTTAAAGAAAATACCAAATATTTAAAGTGGGCGCTTGGTCCGTTGGGGGTAATTATCATTATTGCATTGGCGGCGCCTTCTGTATTAACCGAAAGTACTAAAAGACTGATCAGGCATAACGAATATTTTGTTCCTGCTGCTCCGTTCAGGTTTATTGTATTGAACAAAACACTTTCAGTTGTGCAGGGGAGTGATTTAAAGCTCGACCTTAAACTGGAAGGCGATAAGCTGCCCGCAGATGTTTATGTTGAAACAGGGGAGAATACATTTAAATTGGATAAAGATAACATCAGCCGTTTTCATTACCAGTTCAGCAACCTGCAGCAAAATACCCGTTTTAAGTTTTCTGGCAATGGCTTTAGTTCGGCTGTTTACGAAATCAAGGTAAATCAAAAGCCTGCACTGTTACACTTTAACGTTGACCTAAATTATCCGGCCTACCTCCATAAAAAAAATGAAAGGCTGCTAAATGCCGGCGATTTGACTATTCCTGCCGGTACAATTGTGAACTGGCAATTGCATACCCAGTATGCCAGTACATTGATGTTTGACATAAATGGGCAAAGCCATGTTACGGTACAAAATGGGCCAGACCTGTTTGAACACCGCGAGCGGATATTGAAAACTTCGGTTTACAAACTTTTACCGGTTAATGCCCAGGTGAACCAAAGTGATTCGGCTACATATCGCATCAACGTTGTTACTGACGAAGCGCCATCCATTACTATTGATGAAAAGCCGGATTCGGTAAGCATGAAAGCATTTTATTTTAATGGCAAGATTCAGGACGATCATGGTTTTTCATCGCTCATGTTTCATTATACCATCGAGGCTACTGGCAACAGCAAGGAAAGGGAATTTACCAAAAAGGTTAATGCAGATCTGTCTCAAACACAGGCCGACTTTTTTTACTACTGGAACCTCAAGGACATGGGCATTAATCCCGGTGACCATGTAAGTTACTTTTTTGAGGTTGCCGATAACGATGAAGTGACCGGCCACAAAACAGCGCGTACAGCAAAACATACAATAAATGTCCCTGACAACAAGGAGATTAACCAGCAGTTAAATGCAGGCTCAAAAGCAATAAAAGAAAAAATGGCTTCGGCTATAAAGTTGGCCGGGCAGGTTGAGCGCGACGCACAAAAGCTAAATCAAAACCTGCTGAACAAAAACACGCTCTCTTTTGATGAGAAAAAGCAGATAGAAGACCTGATGCAAAAGCGTAAAGACCTGGAAGATTTGGTAAAAGATATCCAGGCCGATAACAAAAAGAATTTATACAATCGCCAGGAAAACCAGCAGCAAACCGAAGAGATCAGAGCAAAGCAAAAGCAAATTGAAGATTTGTTTAATAACGTGCTTGATCAAAAAACAAAGGAATTGCTTCAAAACTTGCAGCAAATGCTAAACGAGCAACAAAAGGATGCTACCCGCGATGAACTATCCAAAATGCAAATGGATAATAAATCGTTAAAAAAGGAGCTCGACCGGGTGCTGGAACTTTACAAAAAGCTGGAGTTTGAGCAAAAGCTCAATCAAAACCTCGATCAGTTGAATAAGCTGGCCGACGAGCAGCAAAAACTATCTGATCAAACCAAACAGCCCGGTGCCGACCAAAAGAACCTGCAGCAGCAACAGGATAAACTGAAGCAGGATTTTCAGGATGTGAAGAAAGGGTTTGATGAGTTACAGAAAGCCAATGACCAGGCCGAACGTAAATCAGATTATCAAAATCCCGAGAAGGAAACCAAAGATATTGAACAGCAGATGGATCAAAGCGCCGGCGATCTGCAAAAAAAAGATAATGCAAAGGCTTCAAAATCGCAGCAGCAGGCAGCAAAGCAAATGAAGGAGCTTGCTGCAAAAATGCAAAAAGATAGCGACGAAGGCGAATCAAAAGAGAATGCTGTTGATGCCCAGCAGTTGAGGGAATTGTTAAAAAGCTTGGTTAATAGTTCGTTTAATCAGGAAAAGCTGATGCAAACGCTTAAAAATACCAATCCTACAGATCCGTCATATGTTACGCTGTCGCAAAATCAAAAGGATATAAAAGACAACTTGAAAACGGCCGAAGACAGCCTGTATGCTATCAGCAGGAGGGTGCCGCAGATTCAGTCGACAGTGAGTAAGGAAATTACCAGTATCAACGAGCATATTGATCAGGCACTCGAGTTTTTGGGCGACAGGCGTACGCTTGAGGCAAACCGCAACCAGCAATACGCTATGACATCCATGAACAACCTTGCCTTGATGCTGAGCGAAGCGCTTGAGCAAATGCAAAAAATGATGAATAAGGGCGGCAAAGGAGGCAAGGGAAAGCAACAATCCATATCGCAATTGGCAAAAATGCAGCAACAGCTTAATCAAAATATGCAAAAGGCCCGCGAGCAGATGCAGCAACAAGGCAACCAGGGTAAAGGTCAGCAGGGCAATAGTGGTAATATGAGCGAGCATTTTGCTAAAATGGCACGTCAGCAGCAGATGATACGGCAGGCTTTGCAACAAATTGACAGGGACGAAAATAAAGACGGGACAGGCGGATTGGGCAATTTGGATAAAATTTCGAAAGAAATGGAACAAACCGAACGTGATCTCGTAAACAGGAAGATTACAGATGACGCGCTAAAAAGGCAGCAGCAAATTCAAACCCGGTTATTAGAGGCCGAAAAGGCCGAGCAGCAACGAGATCAGGATCAGCAAAGAGAGAGCAATGCAGGTAAGGAATTGCCACCGGGATACATAAAGGCACTGCAGGGGTACCAGCAACAAAAAGCAAAGCAAACGGAGCAGATCAGAACGGTATCTCCGGCACTTAATTTGTATTATAAACAAAAAATAAAATCTTACTTTGATCAACTTAATGCCAAATAATATGGAAGAGGCAAATGTTCAAACCAGCGAGCTATATACGTTGCAGCTGCCGTCAAAACCGGAGAGCATAACGTTGCTTGAGCAGCTGATAGAAGAAATTGCTGATAAATATCATGTTGAGGAGGATACCTTCGCCAATATGATGACCTGCCTTAATGAAGCGGTTATTAATGCCATTATGCATGGTAACAAACAGGACGAAACAAAAAAAGTGATTGTTAATGCCGAAGTGGAACCGAAGCGTATCATCTGGACTGTTACAGATGAAGGCCCGGGCTTTGACTATAATAACCTTGCCGATCCCACAGCTCCCGAAAACCTCGAGAACCTCACCGGCCGCGGTGTGTTTATCATTAAACACCTTGCCGACCAATGTATTTTTAATGCCTCAGGTAATGAAATTGAACTTCACTTTAAGATCTGATGCCCGCGATTAATTTTTTTGAAGAAGACACAACCTTTAAGCCGAAACAAAAAGCGCAATTAAGACAATGGATAAAGGAAACGGTAATTGCCGAGGGCTTTAAACTGAAAGAGCTTAACTACATTTTTTGCTCAGACGCATACCTGCTGCAAATAAACCAGCAATATCTTGATCATGATACTTTTACCGACATTGTAACTTTTGATAATTCGGAAGTTGAGGGGGATATTGTTGGCGATATCTTTATTTCGATAGACCGCATCCGTGAAAACGGAGATAAATTTAAAACCGGCGAAACTAATGAACTGCACCGTGTTATCATTCACGGCGCCCTGCACCTGTTGGGTTACACGGATAAAAGTGTTGTTACAAAACAAAAAATGACACAAAAAGAAGATGAGTACTTAGCTAAAAGAAATTTTTAGCCTTACTTTTATAGTGGATTATTAAAAATCAATTGTAAAAACCATGAAAACACTGGCACTCATCATCGCCTTATTATTTGCTACCGCACCATCTTCAGTATATGATTTTAAACTGAAAACCATTGATGGCAAAGATTTTAGCCTGGCTAAATACAAAGGCAAAAAAGTATTGATCGTAAATACAGCTTCAAAATGCGGCTTCACCAAACAATACGCCGACCTGGAAAAACTATCTGAGCAATACAAAGGCAAACTGGTAGTAGTAGGTTTCCCGGCCAATAACTTTGGCGGCCAGGAGCCGGGCACTAACCAGGACATTAAAACCTTTTGCAAAGAAAACTTTAACGTAAAATTCCCGATGAGCGGTAAAGTAAGCGTTTTAGGTTTGGATATCGATCCGTTGTTTCAATACTTAACAACCGCTCCAAACCCTGATTTTACCGGAGACATCAAATGGAATTTCGAAAAATTCCTCATAGACGAAAACGGTAAACTGATCCACCGTTTCAGATCGCAAACTACCCCGCTATCTGAGGATATCACGAAATATCTGAACTAAGAATTTGCCTTTAAGGCACAGGCTGCCGGCGGTAGTTCCGGTTGCGCAGGATAGGCTTGAACAAAGTACAGGGGCAAATGACCAATTGGTTGTTTGTCCCTTTTCTGTTAACGCGGGATTGATCTTTTAGGCTGGTGATTATAATTGTGCAAAGGTGAATAACAAGCGCTCGCGAAGCCGGGCGGCAACTAATTATGGTAACGATAAGGTTAGGTTTTAAAGATCACTAACAGGGAAGTTAATTTTAACAAGGCCTTTTAATGTCTTCTGTTCCAGCCCACGCCGGTAGTGTAAATTATCCTCTAACAAAATTATCTGGAGCATGCTTTGCGGTAAATATAAAATGCTAATTTCCTAAATTATCCCGGGTTTCTTAATACCTATTATGGGGTATACGCTAAAGGTTTAGTTTAAGGCTGATGGATGTGCCTTTACCGTGGGCGGTATCAATTTTGAGTTCGGCGTTCAATCTTTTTGCCCGGGCGTAAATATTCCGGATGCCCATGGTTTCGTGTTTGCGCACATCAGGGTCAAATCCGCGCCCGTCATCACGGATGCTGATCTGCAGCCGGTTTTTGTAAAGGTTGATTTCCAGAAACGCGTTTTTCGCTTCCGAATGTTTGACAATATTGTTTAATACTTCCTTAACAAGGAGGTATACCTGTCGCCTTTTTTCGCCGCTGATGGTAACCGGGGTTTCGCTAACGGAGGTATTTACATGAAGGTCAATATTGCTGTATTCAAATATTTTAATGGCTTGTTTATGAATAAAGCCGGCCAGGTTGCTTACTTCGTCGTTTTCGGCATCAAGGCTCCAGATAATTAACCTTACCTGGGTAGATATATCGGTGATGGCTTCATGAATAGCGTCTATCTCCTTAAAAGCGGGTTGATCGGCCGTTTTGCGGCTGAGCAATTCGGTCCTGAGCTTAATGCCGGAGATGCTTGCCCCTAAATCATCATGCACCTCGCTGCTGATCCGCTGTCGTTCGCGCTGCAGGGCAAGGGCATTTTCATAGTCCTTTTTTTGTAAGCCGATGATGGATTGATAATATTTCCGTACCAGCAGGAAAGCGATGATTATGGCACTTAATACAGCCACCACCTGTAGCCATAACTGTTGGTACCATAAAGGCATAACGTCAAATTTAAAAATGAGCGGCTGGCTTAACTGGTTAAAACGGTCGGCAGCCACGGCTTCTAACTCATAGTTTCCGGGGGCAGCAGGTCGAACCGTTTTTCGCCGGAAGGCGCGACGCTCCAATTTTTATCAACCCCCTTAAGCCTGAAGCGGTATTGTATTTTACCCATGCTTTTGTAGGATAAGGCAACGCAGTTAAAAACAACAGGCCTGCCGTAAGTAAAGCTGCTTTGAGTTCCGGGTATCCCGTCGTTAATCAACACCGGTTTAGGCAGGCTCGTATTCCCTAAATTTTGAGTGACGGCTATGCCCTGATCGGTGGCTATATAATAATCATGCCCGTTCTGCACTACATCGGCAACGTTATCAGAGGGGAGCCCGTTACTGGTATTGAGCAAACTTATGCGGTAATTTTGATAATGATTATAGAAACTGATAATGCTTACACCGTTTGCGGTACAGACCCATAAAGTATTGTCATCTGTCCATACCAGTTTACGGATATCGCCTGAAAAAATAGCAGGAGATCTAAATTGAACAATTTTTTCGCCGGCCAGCAAAAATAACCCCTGAGCTTCGGTGCCTATCGCACAAACATCATTATTTGATGCCAGGCTCTTAACAACATTTATTCCTTTATCGGCCAATATTCGAATAGAGGAAAACTTGCCGGCGCTCCCGAAAGGGACAAACTGGTATAACCCGTAAAGTGAGCCTACGAGCGTCTTACTCTTATACCATGTTACGGATGTCATACGTATGGGCTTAAAATTGTACCCCAATTGATGTTTAAACTTATCTGTCAAAACGCCAACTGCATTTTGTGTAAGGAAATACACTGTGTCGGATCGTGCAGCAATTCCTTTTATCGGACCGTAAAAAATTTTTACAGAATGCCATGACAACGGGTTCTTATTGGAAATATCTAATCTGAATATACCATTATCGGTACCTATAACGAGAGTGTTGCCCGGGATTGTAAGCAGATTGGTTATCCGGTTAAAGTCAGACCGGTTTTGATTTATAGTTATGGTGCCTATCGTCGGCGTTTGATTTGCGCCAAGTTTCATATAACTCAGTGTGCTTAAAACATGCCCGGCAAACAAGTAACCTCCTGCAATACCCAGTTTTAAAATATCTTCATTGGCCAGCCCGCTTTCTTTGTTAATGATTTTTATTTCGGGATTGGTACATAGAAAAAAGCCTTTGTCATAGCTGCCAAACCATAAATTATTTTCCCGGTCAATAACCGTAGCGGTAGTGATGTTATTATTAAGGTAATTTTTCCGTTCGCCGGTAAGATAGTTAATAATGTAGGTGCCCTGTTTTACCGTTGTAACGGCAAACGTATTTTTGCCGGTAAGGTACACTGAAGTTACGTTGCCGGTAAAAAAGATTTTACTGAGCGGGATGATCCCGGTTTTTTGATACCGATAAACATGTACCCAGTCTTTAGTTATCAATAATAAATAATTTTGATGTAAAGCCAACCGGTAAGGTTTGATATTGTTATTGGCGGTTTGAAAACTTAACTGGCCGGCCTTAAGCTCTTCTTCGAGGATGTCAAGGTCGTTTTCAGATAGGATGATCTCTTCTCCGTCAGAACCATAAATGTACCCGTTCAAATACCGGATGGCATGTCTTTCCGATTTTAACTCTTCAAAATGATAAACTTTGGTACTAAGCCTGTAATTTACACAGAGCTCATTATAGCGGTTAAAAAAGAAATTGGCGAAGGGTAAAACGATTACTTTTTGAGATGAGTTAAGCTTATGTATAAGTCCGTTTTCATAGTAACAAACCGGTAGTTATTACAGTAAAAAAAAATCCGGTGATAATTATCCTCGGCAATCCGGAAACACTCATTGTTTTCCAGCCCATCGGCCGATGTGAAGTTTTTAAAGTGCTGGCCGTCAAACCTACTCACGCCTTTATCGGTGGCCAGCCAGATAAAACCCCTGCTGTCCTGCATTAAATAGTTAATCCTTGAACTGGGCAGGCCATCAGGCGCGCTATAATTTTTCAGGTAAACTAACTGATATGGAATGTCGGCATATACCCGGCCCGGGAACAGAAACAGTGTTAATATTAAAAGTTTAAAAAAGGGGCTTTTTAGCGGCATTCTATAATTTGTATCAATTTAACATTGCTGCTTTTATCAATATGCAATGATACGGTGTATCGCTTTGTTTTGTTGTATCACCGATAAATTTAAAAAGAAATGATATGTAGTTATATCCATCTAAATAATAAGCAGCTCGCCTGTAAACATTTATTATATAAGTGTCCCGGCTCGTACACACAGGGTATGTGTGTGTCCCGGCCGTTCGGCTTGTGGGACGCACCGATCTCTGCTTAAGCTACCTGCGGTAGAAGTTATCTCTGTGAACCAAAACGGCCTTCAATTTTATGGTAATAGCCAAAGTGACAAGACAATCACAAATCTTTAGTTAAAACAAAACTTTCCCTATTTTTGACTCATCAACAAATGACAACAGCAAACATTAAAAATGGAACCGCAGGGGCTTCGAAATCCCTTATTCGCAATATCCTTGCGTCGGAGCCATTTTTCAATGATTCACCACCCGCTCTTTTTTGCTAACGGATATCGATAATCTCTATCGGATCTGAATTTTTTCAACACTATTTTCAAAACAATTTATTCAATGCGGGCAATTGCAGGTATTGTTATGCTTTGCCCAACCGATTCTTAATTTAGCAAAAAATGAAAAAGACATTTGTTCTATTGCATATAGCCGTAATACTGGCGGGCTTTACCGGGGTATTCGGGAAACTTATTTCTTTAAATGAATACCTGCTTACCTGTTACCGTACCCTGTTTTCTTTTTTATTCCTGGTGATTATTGTGTGGGGCAAAAAACCACAATTTAAATATTCATGGAGCAACATAACGGAAATGGGTAAGGCTGGATTACTAATTGCCTTTCACTGGGTGTTTTTTTATGCCAGCATCAAATATTCGAACGTTTCGGTAGGCGTAGTTTGCTATTGCCTCACCAGTTTTTTTACTGCATTTCTGTCTCCGCTTATCAACAAAAAACCTTTCAATATTACTGAACTGCTGCTAAGTATGCTTACACTTGCCGGTATCGGTTTGATATTTCATTTTGATACCTCATTCAGAACCGGGATCATCCTTGGCGTAATTTCATCCTTCCTGGCATCCCTTTATACCATATTGAACGAGCGTCTGGTTAAAAAGTATGATTCAACCGTTATGAACTTGTATCAGATGCTGGCCGGATCTGTCGCGCTGATACTGGCCTCGCCGCTATATCTTTATTTCTTCCCTTCAAAAACGATAATACCAGGCACATTGGATATCATTTATTTGCTGCTTTTATCGCTTTTTTGCACGGTTGGCCTTTATGTTATGGTGGCCGAGGTTTTGAGGAAAATGTCTGCCTTTACGGTTAACTTAACCTTTAACCTGGAGCCTGTTTACAGTATTTTACTGGCAATGATTTTATTCAATGAATCCCGGCAGCTCAATTTATCCTTTTATGCAGGCCTGTTGATCATCATCATATCCGTAATCTTACAGGCGGGACTAAGCCGGAGAAAAAGGGCAGAGGCAGATTTGTAATGAGTTACATAATCCCAGAGTTACGAAGTTTTAAAAACTTTGTAACTCTTCAAGGTCTTTTATTAACCCCGTTCAGATACCCGGGCGGCTGCCTGTACCGGTAAGTCCATATTACCATCCTGCTTAATTAGGTTAAGCTTATGTTTGGTGATGATCCATTTGCCATCAGTTTCAGTGAGCTCGGTATCATAAGTGCCCTCAACAATCCATAGGTCGTCACCAATAAAATGATCGGCTTTGCCATAATAATGAACAAGCGCTACCGACCCGTTTTGCATGACATAAAAATCGGCCAGCTGATGATTGGTTTTGTCAAAGCCGGGCAAAAAGCCACGCCACGCCGTAATAATACCTTCTGCAGGTACAATACTTGCCGGGTTGCCGGTCATGGAACTATAATCAAGCTCTACATTTTCGGCAAAGGTGTTTTTAATTTTATCCCAGTCCCGCTCGTCGGCTCCGGCAAACAGCCTTGTTACCGTTTCAATTATCTGCTCTTTCATGGTTTTGCATAGGTTAAATTCGCTCAAATATCAATTATCCGGTTCATTTTACATATTAACAACAATCTTTTATATAAACTTGTACTGTTATTGGTTGTTTTCCCAAAACAGCCCCACCATAAAACATGAGTCAGGATTTTTATCAACATATTTTTGCTAAACAGCAAAAGCTGGAGGCTGTGCCTTCAAACAGGGAGATTACTGCCTGGGCACTAAAAGTGATCCATTTGCTGTACCCCGAACAAACCGGGCAACAGTATGCTTCGGTTGAGGAGCTGAAGGACGAGTTTTTAAGGCTTGAGAATGAACTTTGTGACATTATGCATGCCACCAAAGCCTGCAGTAACTGTGATACCTCAAAGCTGGCCAAAAAGTTTTTTGAGGGCCTTCCCGAGTTATTCCGCATTCTGAATACCGATATCCAGGCTATTTTTAACGGCGATCCGGCCGCTCGCAGCGAATTTGAAGTGATCCGTACTTATCCGGGCTTTTATGCCATTTCGCTTTACAGGGTGGCGCACAGCCTTTATATCGATGATATTCCTCTGTTGCCAAGGATCCTTACAGAATATGCGCATTCTAAAACAGGGATAGATATTCATCCTGCTGCCCAGATAGACGAGTATTTCTATATAGATCATGGTACCGGTATTGTTATTGGCGAAAGCTGTAAAATAGGTAAGCATGTAAAGCTGTACCAGGGCGTTACTTTAGGTGCTTTAAGTGTGGATAAAAGTATGGCCAATACCAAGCGGCACCCAACGGTGGAGGATAATGTGGTGATTTACTCGGGGGCCACCATTTTAGGCGGCGAAACCATCATCGGCCATAACAGTGTGGTAGGAGGAAACGTTTGGCTCACCAAGAGTTTGCCGCCAAATTCAAGGGTATACCACACACCTAACCACAGGGTACTGAAAAGATTGAGCATTAAATTGTTCGGCCACAAGAAATAGAACATTTACCATAAAAAATATATAATGGCTTCATTGATAGACCTGATAGGCAACACGCCTATGGTAGAAATTAAAAAGCTGAACCCAAATCCAAAAGTGCGGATCTTCGCCAAGCTGGAAGGCAATAATCCGGGCGGCAGCGTAAAAGACCGTGCGTCGCTCAACATGATCAGGAGTGCTATTGAGCGCGGCGATATTAAGCCCGGCACAAAGTTGATTGAAGCTACCAGCGGCAATACAGGGATAGCATTGGCTATGATTGCAAGGTTGTTTGATCTGGAGATAGAGCTGGTGATGCCATCCAACTCCACCCGCGAACGTACGCTTACCATGGAGGCCTTTGGTGCTAAAGTTACGTTGCTTGAAGGGATAGAGCTTTGTCGCGATTATGCTGAAGAAAAAGCCGCTACCGGTGAGTACTTTCTGTTGAACCAGTTTGCCAACCCGGATAACTACATGGCACACGTAAAAACGACAGGCCCCGAAATTTGGCACGATACCGAAGGCAAAATCACCCACTTTGTAAGTGCTATGGGAACTACAGGTACCATCATGGGCTGTTCAAGATATTTGAAAGAGCAAAACGCCAACGTACAGATAGTAGGTTGCCAACCGGTTGAAGGCTCTTCCATCCCTGGCATACGCAGGTGGCCCGAAGAATACCTGCCCAAGATTTTTGATGCCAAACGGGTTGACAGGGTAATGGATATTTCGCAGGAAGAAGCGACTCAAATGGCCCGCCAAATGGCTAAGGTTGAAGGCGTATTTGCAGGCATGAGCAGCGGCGGTGCACTATCTGCGGCTGTAAGGCTTGCTCAAGAACTGGAAGAGGGGCTAATCGTTTTTATTTGCTGTGACCGGGGCGACAGGTATTTGAGCAGCGAGTTATTTGGATAAGTACCGATGGAACCTACTGAGGATAGTAATAATTATAAATACGGCGTATTTTATTACAACAAAGATGATAGCCGGATCATTGTGCCCAAAAGAATTAAGTACATGGGATGGACAGTGAATTTTGCCCACCCGTTAAGTTATTTGATTATGGGCGGGATACTGGCTATGGTAATTGTAGCATGGATAGTTGCCCCGCAGAAATAAATACGTGTTGTTCATAAACTAGCGCCCGTTTGTAACGGGTGCTTAATATGTTATGGCGTTTGTATCGCAATTACCGGCGCTTACGTTAGAAATATAGGCCCATTTTAAAAACTTCATCACAGATGTTCTCGCGGCCGATTTGCAAGATTTTACAACACCTCTAACTCCTTCAGCTTAATCTCTAAAGCTTCCGCCGATGTAAAATGGATACATTCAATTCCCATTTTTTCCGCCGCTAAAATATTACGATAGTTATCATCAATAAATAAAGCCTCATCTGCATTTACATGGTAACGATCAAGCAGGGTTTGATAAAAGGCAGGGGTGGGTTTACGCATTTTTTCGGCGCCGGATACAACAATGCCATCAAACCATGCTAAAAAATCGAAACGCTCCTGGGCCATCGGAAAAGTTTCGGCCGACCAGTTGGTCAATGCGTAGATTTTGTATTTGCCGCTTTCTTTTAATTGTTTGAAGATCTCTACCGTATCGTGAAAAGGATCGCCAAGCATCTCTATCCAGCGGGAATAAAAAGCACGGATATTGGCTTCGTGTTCTGGAAATTGGGCAACAAGCAAATCTGTACCTTCTTGTAAGGACCGGCCGGCATCCTGCTCCTCATTCCAGTCGGAGGTACAAATATTAGCCAAAAAGTCTATCATTTCCTGTTCATCAGTAAACAGGGTGCGGTACATATAATGCGGGTTCCAATCGATTAGAACGGCCCCCAGATCGAATATTATGGTGTTGATCATTTTTTCTTTGCGTGGGTTTCATGAACCTCGGCCTTTGTAACAACCGAATCTTTCAAAAAAACAACAAGCGTTTGAGTATAAATCAATTTGCCTTTGCTGTATTCTCGGTCAAGGTCGTATACCATGCTGTCTTTACTGCTTAATTGAGGGCGGTGGAGCAAATGGATCACCTGTTGATATTTAAGATTATTAAGCTGTTTACTTTCAATCAGGTCATTAACCATACCCGGGCGATAAGCGAACGTAAGGCCATCTCCATCATCCCATTTATCACGGTCGAACTTTTGCTTACGGCTGCAGGCACTTAGGCAAACTGCCAAAAGGCAAGTGAATATCAGGGTTTTGTTAAGCATTTTTTATTTCGGTATTGAAGCCAATCACCGTCATTGCGAGGTACGAAGCAATCGCGAACTATACAGGGCGGAACTGCAAATCGGGGATTGCTTCGTACCTCGCAATGACGGCAGAAAATGATTTTTCCAGCAGCTAAAAATACTGAAATTAATTAACCCCTAAAAGATAGCCTTTAAAATCAGCAAAATCTTTACTGATGGCTACTGCGAGCTTGGTTTTTGCTTCCAGTTCTTTTACCTGTTCCGGTACTTCAATTTTAGCAGCAACCTCATCGCTAAATACGTCAGGGAATTTACAAGGATGTGCGGTTGAAAGGAATACACCGGCGGTGTCAACAGCGGCATGGTCCTGTTTATAATCGGTTAAAGCCTGCCATGCGATAGCAGTGTGTGGGCAAACCACATAATTATAGTTATCAAATACCCAGTTGATGGCTTTTACAGTTTCCTCGTCATCGTACTTAAAGCCAACAACCAATTCTTTAAGCGCTTCGGTATCGTTTTTAAACAGATCGGCAATACGTACCCAGTTGCTTGGGTTGCCTACGTCCATTGCGTTAGATAAAGTTGCTACCGATGGTTTGGGTTGATAAACGCCGGTTTTTAGAAACTCAGGCACAGTATCATTGACATTGGTAGCCGCAATAAATTTTTCGACAGGTAAGCCCATTTTCCAGGCTAACAAACCTGCGCCTATATTGCCGAAGTTGCCGCTTGGCACGGAGAAAACTACTTTTTTAATGCCTTGCCTTAATAGCTGTGCATAAGCATTGAAGTAGTAAAAAGTTTGCGGAACCAAACGTGCAATATTGATGGAATTGGCGGATGTAAGGCGGAATTTTTCGTTTAGCTCATCATCAACAAATGCCTGTTTCACCAGGGCCTGGCAATCGTCGAAAGTACCATCGACCTCCAATGCGCGGATGTTTTGACCATTGGTAGTTAGTTGCTGCTCCTGCACGCCGCTCACTTTACCTTTTGGATAAAGGATGGTAACCCGGGTGTTAGGAACACCTAAAAAACCAAGGGCTACAGCACCGCCGGTATCGCCGCTTGTAGCAACCAGTACGTCAAGCTGTTTTTCGCCGGGCTCAAGGAAATAGCTCATTACGCGGCTCATAAAGCGAGCACCAAAATCTTTAAATGCCAGTGATGGTCCGTGGAAAAGCTCGAGGACATATACATTGTCTTCCAGCTTTACAATAGGAGCTGGGAAGTTAATGGCATCATCAATTAAGGCTTTCAAATCGGCCTCCGGAATGGAGTCGCCAAGCAGGTTTTGTGCTACTTTAAAAGCAATTTCGGGCAAGGAGTATTTATCAAGGTTGTTGATGAAATCAGCATCCAAACGGGGGATGCTGTAAGGCATATACAAGCCTTTATCCTGCGGCATGCTGTTAAAAACCGCGTCTTTGAACGATACTTCAGATAGGGTATTATTGGTACTGTAGAGTTTCATTTTTGATTTCGGAATTCGGATGTTCGATTTCGGATTTAATTAGGTTTATTAGAGCTCATCCTACCATGTCATTGCGAGGTACGAAGCAATCGCATGCTATACAGGGCGGACCTGCTTCCGTGCGATTGCTTCGTACCTCGCAATGACATAGTGGTTTGTATTGCGAAGGATTTAAGGCTATCCCAAAACCTTCGGCCCCGCGTCATTTATAGTTGATACATAACTGTTTGAACCGATCTTTAAACCGGTTAAATGCTGCTGTAATTTTTGGGTGATGGCACGGGCGGTTGCTTCATCTTTAGTAAAGGCAAACACCGACGGGCCAGAGCCGGAGATACCAAAGCTTACCGCACCAAGTTCCATCGCCATTTCACGCATTTTGTAAAAGTCAGGAATCAGCATAGAGCGTACAGGTTCAACCAGCACATCTTTCATACTGCGGCCAATGAGGTCGATATCCTGCATAAATAAACCGCTTACTAAGCCCGCAATATTGCCCCATTGGGTTACGGCATCCTTCATCTGGATGTTTTTACGAATGATTTGCCTTGCTTCACGGGTGGGTACATCCACATCCGGGAATACGATGGCGCACCACAGGTTTTTAGGATGCGGCAGCCTTACCACATCAAGCGGCTCATAACTGCGGATGAGCACAAAGCCACCAAACAGGGCAGGAGCAACGTTGTCCGCATGGCCATGACCGCAAGCCATCTCTTCGCCTTTCATAGCAAAAGGAAGTAGTTTTATCGGGTCGGAATCATCACCTAATAATGTTTTAATAGCAAACAAACCTGCAACCGTACTGGCCGAGCTTGAACCTAAACCACTGCCAATGGGCATTTTTTTGTGCAGCTCGATATCTAAACCAATATCGGTACGGCCAATACTTTGTAAATAATGCTGAACGCTCACGCTTACGGTATTCTTTGCCGGATCAAGCGGCAGCCTGCCGTCATCGCCGGTAATCTTGCTGAGGGTGATGCCAGGTTTGCCTGTGACGCGCATGATCACCTCGTCACCGGGCTCATCAACCGCAAAGCCCAACACATCAAAACCGCAAACCACATTGGCAACTGTAGCCGGGGCGAAAACGCGGATGCTACCCCCCCCGCCCCCTGAAGGGGGTGCTACCTGTGGGGCGACTTTAACTTCTTCTAAATTATTTTCCATATTAAAATTATCAAACTGTTCCTCCCCCTTTAGTGGGGCGGGGGTAAACTATAGTTCCCCCTTTAGGGGGTTAGGGGCAATTAATTAGCGCCCACATTTATTAAATCAGCAAATACGCCTGCGGCGGTTACTTCGGCGCCTGCGCCGGGGCCTTTTACTACCAGCGGACGCTCACGGTACCTGTCGGTAGTGAAGGATATGATGTTATCACTGCCGACAGCATGTAGAACGGATGGTTTTCATCAACCATTTGCAGGGTGATAGTTACTTTGCCGTCTTCCAGTTTACCGATGTAGCGTAAAACTTTGCCGTCTTTTTCGGCTGCATCTTTTAGTTTGGCAAAATGTGCGTCTTCGGTTTTTAATGTCGCGTAAAAATCTTCTACGGTTTTGGCTTCAAGGCTTGCTTTTGGCAATACGCTTTCTATTTCAACATCGGCTTCTTCCATCGCATACCCGGCATCGCGGGCGAGGATGAGCATTTTGCGCATAAAGTCCTTGCCGCTCAGATCGTCACGCGGGTCTGGTTCGGTATAGCCTTTGTCCTGGGCTTCTTTTACCACATCGTGGAAATTGGCATCGCCCTTAAAGTTATTAAAGATGAACGATATAGTGCCCGAAAGTATTGCTTCGATACGTTGCACCCTGTCGCCGCTGTTCATCAGGTTTTTAAGGGTATTAATGATCGGCAAGCCAGCACCAACGTTGGTTTCGTAAAAGAAATCAACGCCATGAGCGCGCGCGGTATCTTTAAACGTGCGGTACTGCTTATAACTGCCCGAGTTACCTATTTTATTACAGGTGATTACCGAGATATTGGCTTTAAAGATCTCCTCGTAAAAACCGATAGGAACGGGACTTGCAGTGTTGTCAATAAATACACAGTTTGGCAGGTTCATTTCTTTCATCCGGTTGATGAACGATTGCAGATCGGCTTCATAAGGCGACGATTGCAGGTCATTTTGCCAGGTATCTAAAGAGATGCCATCACTATTGAACGTCATTTTGCGGGTATTGCTGATACCGGCTATTTTAACCTGGATGCCGTTGTTATCTTTCAGGTATTCGCTATGGGCGTTCAATTGATTAAACAATGTTTTGCCAATGTTGCCGGTACCCAGGCAAAATGCATGCAGGGTTTTGGTCAACTGTACAAAGAAGGCGTCGTGCACGGCGTTCAAGGCTTTTGACAGATCGTTCGCCGAGATGATCACCGAGATGTTATATTCAGATGAGCCTTGTGCTATAGCCCTTACGTTAACACCGTTACGGCCCAGCGCATGGAACAACTTGCCCGACATGCCCGGAGTTTGTTTCATGTTTTCTCCAACAATGGCGAGGATGGCCAGATTCTTTTCGATAACCAGATGCTCCAATTTTTTGGCGGCAAGCTCCAGTTCAAACTCCTGTTCGATAACCTGTTTTGCCCTGTCTGTATCTTGCGGTTGCACCGCAAAGGTGATGCTATGTTCAGATGATGATTGAGTGATTAGGATCACGTTGATCTGCTCACGGGCAAGCAAGGAGAACAAACGGCCGCTAAAGCCTGATTTGCCCACCATGCCGCTACCCTCTAAATTGAGGATACTGATATTGTTGATAGATGAGATCCCTTTGATTGGCAGGGTAGAGGCCTTGCAATCATGACGGATCACGGTACCTTCAAACTCTGGCTCAAAGGTATTTTTAATTACGATAGGTATCTTCTTTAAAAATGCCGGGATCATGGTTGGCGGATAGATCACCTTGGCGCCGAAGTAGGAAAGCTCCATAGCTTCGGTATAAGTAAGCTCGGTTAAGGAGAACGCTTTTTTCACCATGCGGGGATCGGCAGTCATCATGCCGTTAACATCCGTCCAGATCTGAACCTCCTGAGCATTTAACGCTGCGCCGAATATGGCTGCAGTATAATCAGATCCACCGCGACCTAATGTTGTAGTTTGCCCTGCATCGTTTGAGGCGATGAAACCGGTAACGATCAATGTTTTGCCTTTGTTTTCGGTATACAGGCCTTGTACCAGTCTTTCGGTAAGTTCGGTGTTTACCTTGGCATTGCCGAAAGCGCTGTCGGTTTTGATCACATCGGCGGCGTCAACAAAAAGTACATCGCCAAAATGCTGGGCTGCAACCTTGCTCACCATCAGGGTTGAGCAACGTTCGCCGAAGGCCAGTACCTGGTCGCGGGTTTTCGGGGTAAGTTCGCGAAGGGTAAGCACGCCCTGTAAAAGTTCTTCCAGTTGGTTGAAGTGAATTTTTAAACGGGTAAGCGCCGGGTTTTGGTTTTGTACATCCAAAAGGGCTTTAACCGTATCAAAGTGACGTTTCTCCAATTCGGCTAAGCCTGCGGTAAACTCTTTGCCGTTTGCCGCATCTTCGGCCATGGCCGAAAGCAGGTTGGTTACACCGCCCATGGCAGATAATACCACCACCGGCTTTTCTTCATTTTTTACTTCATCCTTCAGGATGCTTAACAGGGTTTGGATGCTGCTTACAGATCCAACGGAAGTACCTCCGAATTTTAAAACTTTCATTTATGGGTTAGTAATCGTTCTGTAACAAAAAAACCTTCCTCTTTGCGGAGGAAGGTTTTTCTTTTGGCTTTCATTTTATGTTTTACACCATACGATTATCTTCCTCCGAGGTTTATACCGGTGGTAATAATAATTGTAGAAATGGTGTTGTTAATTGTCATATATAATGTCTGTAAAGTAAGTAGATTATTTTCTGATTTGCAAGGAATTTTTAACAATTTATGATTTTCGTAATAATTGTTAGGCAATTGAGGGGGTGATTGATGGATTTGATAATGAGGGTGATAGGTAAAAGGTTTTATCTGTCATTGCGGATTATTGTAAGTGTACAGGGAAACGACTGCGGATCCTATATGCAGTTAAATATTTTGATTGTTTAGCAAGAATGCTTGCAGGGCGTCAATAATTTATGCGAATTACGCGAACTATTTCAACCTAATGCTGAGCAAGGGGTATGATTCGATCGAATGACCCTAATTACGGCTCGGAAAGGCAGTTTGTGTAATTCGCTAATTCGAATAAATTCGTGGAGAGATTTTTACCACGAATGCCAGCATGCCATTCACAATTAACCGAATTACACAAATTATGACGTAGAATGGCAATTCGTGTAATTCGCTCAAATTCGAAAAAATTAGTGTCAAAATTAATTTGCTACTTTTGAGGCTCGATAATATGCAGGGACTAATTACAAAATCAACCGGAAGCTGGTACCAGGTACAAACCCCCGATGGGCAAAAGATAGATTGCCGCATCAAAGGTAAGTTCCGTATAAAAGGTATTACCACAACCAACCCTATTGCCGTTGGCGATGTGGTTGATTTTGAAATGGAGCCCGACAGGGAAGATGGCGTGATCACCAACCTGCATCAACGAAAAAACTACATCATCCGCAAGGCTATTAACCTGAGCAAACAGGCACAGATCATTGCTGCCAATCTCGACCAGGCTATTTTGGTAGTTACGCTGGCTTCTCCGCGTACTTCTCTGGGTTTTATAGATCGCTTTTTGGTAACTGCCGAGGCTTACGATATCCCTGCAAGACTGGTGTTCAATAAGCTCGATCTGTTTAGCGATGAAGGCCTGGAGGTTTTGGCCGATTATAAAGCTATTTATGAAGATATTGGCTACCCCTGTTTTGAAGTTTCGGCTATTGAAGGTACTAATATCAGCCAGGTGCAGGATTTGTTGAAGGATAAGGTCACCTTGTTTTCCGGCCACTCGGGCGTGGGTAAATCAAGCCTGATCAACGCGTTGCTACCCGAGTTGGACCTGCGCACACACATGGTATCCGACTGGAGCGATAAGGGGATGCACACCACCACCTTTGCCGAAATGTTTGAGCTGCCGCAGGGTGGTTTTATTATTGATACCCCCGGCATCCGCGAACTGGGTGTTATCGACATAGAAAAACAAGAGCTTGGCCATTTCTTCCCCGAAATGCGCGAACGGATGAACCAATGCCGTTTTAACAATTGCCGCCACATCAATGAACCCGGCTGCGCCGTACTCGAAGCTTTGGAAGAAGGAGAGATAACCCTATCGCGCTATGAGAGTTACCTGAGTATTTATCATGGTAACGATACAAGAGCTTAGGGAGAGAATCAAGACTTTTAGAGTCAGGAGGCAGGAGAAAAGAGTCGGGACTCTTAGAATCAGGAAGCAGGAAAAAACAAGCATAAAATTTAAGCCTTTTACAAAAGATGTCATTGCGAGAAGCGGCAGGGGCAAAAGTGCGTGGCGCGACGTGGCAATCGCATGCTATACAGGGCGGCTGTGCTTCCGTGCGATTGCCGCGCTGCGCTCGCAATGACATGGTTTTTTTATTGCTTAGGGGTAAAGTGTATGTATTAGCTTGTGGCCGAATTTATCACCCTTACCTCCCCGCTGCTTCCTTCACCAGCACATCAACAATAGCCTGTTTGTTCGGCAAATACTTATTGCACAAAAACAATCCTCCTTTACCTGTCGAGGTATTAAAGAACAAATAAGTGCCTACGCCGGGATCATCTCCGTCATGGCCTATGGTGCCGTTGGTGTATAAATTCCAGAATATGCCTTTGTTGCGGTAGGTTAAGTTGATATTTTTAGGCGGATGCTCCTTGTTGAACTGCGCGGTGAACATGGTTTGATAAGATGCCTCAGTAAGCAGCTTTTTATCGTGCCTGGCAATTGCCACTAAATATTTGCTCAAATCTTCGGGCGAAGTTTTTAGCCCTCCATCCGGATACGTAACCAGGTCATATAACGGGAAACGGCTCTTTTGATCGAGGTATAAATAGGCGTGGTTTTTTAAATCCACATCTTGAATATGCCAGCCTGAATGATCCATTTTTAGGGGCTTCAGGATATACTTTTGGGTAAACTGTGCATAAGAAAGGCCCGATTTAAGTTCAATGAGATATGCCGCCAGTGCCGAGCCGATGTTAGAATATGAGGAAACGCTTCCTGCCGGACCTTCCCCGAAATTGGCCTTGCTGTAGTACTCTCCCTGTGGGGATAAATAGTTGTAAAAGAACTGGGCTAAAGTTGTATCCTTTAATTTATCACCAAAGCCCATTTGGTTAAGGGTTTTAATCGAAACACTGTCATAAGCCCTTAGTTTAGGATAAAAATGATAGCAGTAATGATATACTTCAGGATTATCAACAATCCCTGATGTATGGTTGGTTAACTGCCTGATGGTTATTTTTCCGTTTGGGTCATTAGGATTGGTTACCTTAAAAGGTAGCACATCGTTGATATCTGTTTCCAGCGTAAAATACTTTAATTCGATAGCTTTCATCAACGCTACGGCAATAACAGTTTTACTCACCGAGCCAATGTTTTGAATTGTATTGGCCAAATAGGGGACTTGGTTGGCTTCATCTGCATAGCCAAAACTATGGGAGTAGCTAACTTTATTACCATCGGTCATGATCACATACATGCCGGGCAGGCTTTCATGCGTAAAAGCCTGTTGTAATTTGATGGTTAAAGAGTCTGGTTGGGTTTGCGCCTGGATGCCGCTGGTTATAAGTGCAAGGGTTAGCACACAAAGAAGTGTTTTCAAGGTTTTATAGGTTTTCATACGTCTATATTACAACAAACAGCATATAAACCCCTATCGATCAATGAAAATTATTTTATGTTCTGCTATGATAGTCGCGAACAGGTAAAGGTATTCAACAAAAAAGGCCTTGTGAACAACACAAGGCCCAATATTTATTCGCCTAAAGCGGTTTTGAAATCTTCGAGCAAATCGTCGAGGTCTTCAATACCTACCGAGAGGCGGATCATGCTTTCAGGAATGCCCATTTCTGCGCGGCGCTCGGCACCAAGCTCAAAGAAAATGGTTTGTGCAACCGGTATGGCCAGGGTACGTGTATCACCAAGGTTGCTTGATTTTACAACCAGTTTCAGTTTATTTAAAAATGCCAGGCAGTTGATACTTTCATCAAGCTCAATGCTCATCAAGCCGCCATAGCGTGTAAATAACTCACCGGCCAATTCATGCTGCGGGTGCGATTCAACGCCCGGGTAAAATACCTTTTTAACTTTTGGGTGATTATCGAAATACTTAGCCAGTGCCAAAGCGTTGCTGCAGGCGCGGTCAAGGCGCAGGGCCAGGGTTTCGGCGCCGACAGATATTGTATGTGCAGCTTCGGGTGATAAAGTGCCACCGGCGTCACGTAACCCTTTCTTACGGATCTGGGTCATGCCCAGGTTTTCCGGTTTTACCACAGCCTTGAAGCCCGGGAAAATGTTTGGATAGTTTGCCCAGTCAAACAAGCCGGTATTCGTAACCGCGCCACCGAGGGCGTTGCCATGGCCGCCAATGTATTTGGTAAGTGAATTAATCACTAAACTTGCTTTAACATTAATTGGGTTAAACAGATATGGCGAGGTCATGGTGTTATCAACCACGTACATAATGCCTTTTTCCTCGCACAGGTCGCCAATGTTTTTAAGGTCGGCAATTTGAGTAGCCGGGTTGGCAATAGTTTCAACAAACACCATGCGGGTATTTGCTTTTACTGCCGCGCGTACATTATCAACCGAGGTAGCATCAACAAAATCAATACTGATACCCATATCAATAAAGGTTTGGAAAATACTGCGGCTGTTCCCAAACAGGAATGAGCTGGCTACAATATGATCAGTACCTTTAATAAGGGCCATTATTGTTGCCGAAATTGCCGCCATACCAGTTGAGAAAGCGACACTTGATACCCCGCGTTCCATTTGGGTTACCTTTTGCTCCAGGGCGGTAACAGTAGGGTTACCCTGGCGCGAATAAGCGTAACCACTTTTTTTATTCTGGAAAATATCAACCAGGTCCTGCACATCCTCGTGCCCGTAGGTTACAGAGGTGTGGATAGGTTTATGTAATGAACCATGCTCGGGTTTACCAAGCCGGTCGGCATGTAATATGGTGGTAGTGAAGCCTTTTTTTGTACTCATTTTAAATCCTATTAATTAGATATACATAATAGCGGTTGCGAACTTAATTAATTACGCACTAATTACACGAATGGAATCGACACTAATTGTACTAATGATAACGAATTGACACAAATACTTATAAGGCGTTTGCAATTTGATCGAATTACACGAATTACTTATCTATAGCGAATAAGATTAATGAAATTCGCCTAAATTGTGACCAACATAAATTAATTCGTGTAAAAATTATGAGAGCTGTACTACAACGCGTTACCCGGGCAAGCTGCACAGTAGATGGAGAGATAACTGGTGAAATAGCCGCCGGATTTTTGGTGTTATTAGGAATTGAAGATGCCGATACCGCCGAAGACCTGCAATGGCTGGCCAATAAAATTACAGGCATGCGTGTTTTTGGTGATGAGAACGGCCTCATGAATAAAGCCCTTGCCGATGTTAACGGTGATATATTACTGATATCGCAGTTTACACTTTTTGCCCAAACCAAAAAAGGTAACCGTCCGTCGTTTTTAAGAGCGGCCAAACCTGATAAGGCGATCCCAATGTATGAACAAATGGTCCAAACGCTTGAAACGTTGACCGGCAAAAAGGTAGCTACGGGGATCTTTGGGGCCGATATGAAAATCAACCTGCTTAATGATGGCCCGGTAACAATAGTGATGGATACGAAGGATAGAGACAACCACTAAAACCGGCAGGCGTAGAAGTTTCTTCACAAATGCTGAATTAGGAATATATGATTAGGCAGATTCTACAAATTTTTGAAGCAAAAGTTAATTAGTGAAATTCGCTTAATTCGCCTGTAATTGGTGTGAAAATTTCTCCACGAATTCTTTGTAGTATTTACACAATTAAACGAGCTACACAAATTTTTTTATTGATACTAATTTTTAATTATCATGGCTGATATTTTATTTTAAAGAAGAATCTTACCGCATCATTGGGATTTGTTTTGAGGTGCTTAAATATTGGGACACGGTTTTATTAAAGCGGTTTATAAGGATGCCCTTGAAATAGAATTTGCAAAACTTGGGATACCATTCACCCGTGAAAAACCATATGTTATACGTTACAAAGAGCAAATACTAAAACATAGCTTTATTGCCGATTTTATTGTTTATGATGGCATTATACTCGAGGTAAAAACAAGTAAGAACATTATTGATCCACATGTTAAACAGACGCTGAATTATCTCAAAGCTTCAGGACTTAAGTTAGGGCTCGTACTTAATTTTGGCAAACCATCTTTTGAATCTCAACGTGTAATATTTTAAATGCTGCAGCCTGATTAGTGCAATTTGATTAATTGTGTACTATTCGCAAATAATTCGTGGAGGAATTCTTTTTAATTAGCTTAATTATTCCTCAATCCTTCTTCAATCCTTGCCTGCAAATCTGCTTTAAACGCATCACCAAGTTTCAGCTCATTTTTTAGCGAATCATGAAATAGCTGCTGCACCATATCATTAATAACGCGGCTTTGTTTATTGTATAATACGCACATGCCGCAACCGGCCAGGTGAATGCGAAGTTCCATTTCCTCGCGGAAGCTAAGCCGTTTAAGCTGTTTTTTTTCGATGAGGAAAGTAGCTTGTTTACAGTTGTATATAATTTTTTTTAAATAGCTCA
This sequence comes from Mucilaginibacter metallidurans, assembly GCF_003286435.2. NCBI lineage: Bacteria > Pseudomonadati > Bacteroidota > Sphingobacteriia > Sphingobacteriales > Sphingobacteriaceae > Mucilaginibacter > Mucilaginibacter metallidurans. The sequence continues at coordinate 6,156,757 of NZ_CP043449.1, read as the reverse complement.
TTTCAGTTTTAATTCCAGTTTTTTTGAAGGCATGCCCTCAGGTTAACTTTTGCCCGGTGAATGATAACCCAGAAGTTGGCCTGGCTAACATGCAGTTCGGTACAAATGTTTTCGGTAGCCGCATCGTCTATGTGTTTCATGGTAAATACTGCGTTCCAAAGGGCAGGTAATTTTTGCAGGCATTTTTGCAGGATGCCGTTCAACTCTTTTTTTAACAAAGGATCCTGATCATCCATTGCCGCGATGGGCTGTGGAGCATATTCAGCTTTCCAGTGCCCATTGTCTTCCTCAAAAAAATCATCCTGCTCCTGGGCTGCTTTATTAGCCGAAGCTATAGCCAAACCAGATGACTTTTTGCGGTATACATCAATAATCTTATTCTTAAGGATAGCGGTAAGCCACGTTCGTTCGGTGCTTTTGCCCTCAAACCGGTCTACTTTTTCAAGGGCTGCCAAAAAAGTTTCCTGTACAAGGTCTTTGGCCGTATCCTCATCGTTGATGCGCACAATGGCGTACATATACAGGTAATCGGCATAGGCGGCAACCCATTTATGTGGGTTTAATACATTAGTTTCGGTTAACATGAAATGCGGTAATGCTAATACAATTACAGGCTTAGTCGGGCGCCGGGCTTAATCCTTACAAAATAAGTTTAAATTTATTTTATTTTAATCCAGGACATTCCTGATGATTGCTAAGTTACGCTACATGCCTTGATTTGAGCTTATTATGTCGATATTTATATCAGTAAAAAAAGTTAAAAATTATTGTAAGGTTATCCCCATGAACCCGACAAAGCAGTAAAAAACGTATATCATTTATTCAGATAAGATGAGAAAGATCAAAATATTTGCATTTGTGCCGTTTGTTATAGGTGCAGCAATCGTTTCCGTTGCATTTATAAATTGCAAAAGCGGAGCTAAAACAAGCCACAGCGATAATTTAAAGTTTGATGGTAAAGGTTTTGCCCTTGTTGAACTGTTTACTTCCGAAGGCTGTTCAAGCTGCCCCCCAGCCGACGAACTGGTTGCCAAAGTTCAAAAAGAGGTTGGCGATAAGCCCGTTTATATTTTAGCCTACCATGTTGATTACTGGAACCGCCTTGGCTGGAAAGACATTTTTAGCAGTGCCGATTATTCCAAACGTCAAAATGAATATGCGCGTTGGTTAAACCTGTCGCAGGTTTACACGCCGCAAATTGTGGTTAATGGTAAAACGGAGTTTGTGGGTTCACAGGAGGAGCGTTTACGCAACGCTATTAAAAGCAGTTTGCAGGGGAGCGACAGTGTTCAATTGAACTTAAGTGTTACTATTAGTGCAAATAATACAGCTTCGGTACAATACAAAGTTGAGGGAAATGCCGAAAACGCACGCAGTGTGATATCATTGGCATTGGTTCAAAAACAAGCTGTTGTAAAAGTTGAGCGTGGTGAAAACGGCGGCCGAACATTGGCCCACGCTCAAATTGTACGAAACCTGCAAACCATGCCTTTAAACAAAAACAATGGCAGCGCAACTATTGCTTTACCTGCCCGGGTTGAGGCCCGGGAATGGGAAGTAATAGGTTTTGTACAAAAAACAAGCAACGGCGCTGTTTTGGCAGCATCGAAAAGCCTGGTTAAAGTATCGGCGGATGTTGGGCAACAAGATAAAAACGTACAATAGTTGTGTTGAATGGCATTAAGAGCATTTAGATGAAGATAATTAAAGAGAAACACCCGCTGTTAATGCGCTGGACGCATTGGGTAAACTTTCCCATCCTTACCATCATGATTTGGAGCGGGCTGCTCATTTACTGGGCCAATGATACTTACACTTTCACGCTCTTCGGTGTTACATTTATTCGCTTTTTTCCGCAGGGCTTTTATGACGCGCTGCACATTCCCCGGCGGCTGGCCGAGGGTATGGCTTTCCATTTTTTGTTTATGTGGTTTTTTGCGCTTAACGGCTTGTTGTATGTGTCATATACCATAATATCGGGCCAGTGGCGCGAGCTTGTGCCTAACCGGCATTCATTTAAAGAAGCCTGGCTGGTGGTTTTGCACGACCTGCATATCCGCAAAATGGCCCCGCCTCAAAATAAATACAACGCAGCCCAGCGCATTGCCTATACGGCTATTATTGTTATGGGGTTTGGCTCGCTGATAACAGGACTGGCTATTTATAAGCCTGTGCAATTTAATTACCTGGCCTGGATTTGCGGAGGGTACCATTTAGCCCGCATCTGGCATTTTGTGCTCACCATTGCTTATGTATTGTTTTTCCTGGTGCATGTTGTTCAGGTAGTACTTGCCGGCTGGAATAATTTCAGGTCGGTTATTTCGGGGTTTGAAGTGATTGATGAAAAACCACTGCCCGCTATTCAAATTCAAAACGATGAAACTAACGAAAAAACTGAATAAGATTTTCAGCAAAAATAAAGGCTCCAAAAAGGAGCTTACCGTTGAGCAAAAGATCAGCCGTCGCAATTTTATCTCCTTCGGCAGCTTCCTGGTATTGGGCGGTGCCGCATATGGCGGCTGGCGCTGGTTGTATAATTCACCCAATGAGGCGCCGGGTATCACCGGAGAGGCCCACAAACCATTGCGTGCGGTACTTAATGCCAACGAAAAGGTGGTACGCCAGTTATACAGCAATAAAAACCTGGTAAAAACCTATCCAAAAGAAATGGCGGCGAAGGTGGTGCGCCACAATAGTGATATAGGCTCGGAGGGATTGATTGACGTAGATGCATGGAAACTTTCGGTCAAAAGACAGAGCGGCGAGATGTTAAGCATCGGTATCGACGAGCTAAAGAAACTTCCTAAAACCGAGATCATTTATGATTTTAAGTGCGTAGAGGGCTGGGACCAGATTTCGCACTGGGGCGGTGTAAAATTTAGCGATTTTATAGCTCACTTTAAGCTTGATGCCGAAACCCGGTTTGAGTATGTAGGCATGGAAACGCCCGACAAGGAATATTACGTGGGCGTTGACATGCCAAGCGCTATGCACCCGCAAACCCTGCTGGCCTATGAGGTTAACGAAAAACCCTTGCCTCCAAAGCATGGCGCACCGCTAAGGCTCATTATCCCTGTAAAATATGGCATCAAAAACCTGAAACGGATAGGCAGCATAACCTTCAGCAATAGCCGCCCCCGCGATTACTGGGCCGAACAGGGTTATGATTATTACGCAGGGTTGTAAAAGACCAGTTAAACCGCCATTATATATTGATGTAATATTTGCATATTGCATTAAATGCCGGCCAATAAACTACCACTTTCCAAACAGCTTGCTTATGCCTGCGGAATGATAGGATGGAGCATCATGACCAATATTATCATTGTGATGCTGCCTTACTTTTACCTGCCGCCAAACAATGCCGGACTTACTACGCTGGTACCTCAATTGTTGCTTTTTGGCCTGTTCAATATCATGTCTGTGATTACAGCTTCCGGGCGGTTGGTGGATGCTTTTTTTGATCCTTTTATTGCCTCGCTAAGTGATAAAAGCGAAAACCGGCGTGGGCGGCGCATTCCTTTTATGCAATGGGCTATTTTACCTGCCGCTTTATTTTGCGGATTAACCTTTTACCCCATGGTAAAGGGCGAAAGTATCCATAACGCTTACTGGCTTACCTTTACGCTTATTTGTTTTTTTATGGGCGCTACAGCCTATATTATCCCGTACAACGCCCTGCTGCCCGAGCTTACCCGCACAGGCAGCGAAAGGGTTAAGCTTTCATCATTACAGCAGGTGGGTTTTGTAATTGGGATTATCCTATCGGCCATGGTCAATAACTTCGCCGACTGGGTACAACGCTTTGCCGGTACCCCCAATCGTGATACCGCAGTACAGTACACCATTTGGGGGCTGGCCGTATTTGCCGGGCTGGTAATGCTCGTACCTGTATTCGCCATTGACGAAAAACGGTATTCAAACGGTCACCCCTCGCACTTATCGCTGCTGCCGGCTATTCAAAAAACCTTTCAAAACCGGAATTTCAAATATTACCTGATATCCGATTTTTCGTACTATATGGCATTAAGCATCATATCAAGCGGCTTACTGTTTTTTTTAAAATCGTTATTAAATCTGCCCGAATCTATGGGCGGAGAGCTTATGGCTACGATGGTATTGGTGTCACTGCTGTTTTATCCGCTGGTTAATTACCTGTCGCAAAAAATTGGCAAAAAACCTATCGTGCTTTTTTCGTTCGGGTTACTGAGTTTAATTTTTGTAGCGATATTTTTCCTGGGCAAACTTCCATTTACACCGCAGGTGCAAATCTATACGCTGGTTATCAGTGCATCGTTTCCGCTGGCCTCACTGGGTATTTTGCCCAATGCAATACTTGCCGAAATAGCACAGAACGAGGCTAAACGTACCGGCGAGAATCGCGAGGGAATGTTTTTTGCGGTTAAATACCTGTTTGTAAAACTGGGCCAAACACTGGGTATTGCATTGTTCGCGTTTTTAACCATTTACGGAAAAGACCCGGGCAACGATTATGGCCTGCGCCTGAATGGTGTTTGCGGTTGTGTGCTTTGTTTGCTGGCTTTTGTTTTCTTTAACCGGTTCAGGGAGCGTAGGAACAGAGGCAAAAAGAGAACCGCTCATCATTGAGCTTCAGGTCCTGCCAGACCTTAAAGGCAGGTAACATGTTGCTGTGTGATCTGAAGCGGCTGTTTATCGGTTTGCGCTTCAGCAACACAGGCAAAAAGAAGCGAAGCCATCAAAATGACTATGAGGTATTTGATTATGGTTGCGCTCATTTTCCTTTGCCGTTAAATGTGTTATAAAACAATTTGCCATTGTAGAATAAAAAAGGCCTGCCATTTGTTTTAAATGCAAGCCTTCAGGATATCAGTGTAAAAGCAATATTACACCAGGTTCTTTTTAATATAGCTGATACTTTGTGCAATGCTCACAAATGGATCGCCCGGGCAAACATCCTGCTCAACAAAGAAATATTTGAGGCCCGATTTTTTAGCCTGGGTAAAGATCTTTTTAAAGTCGATAACCCCGTTTCCAACTTCAGTAAATTTCTTTTCAGGGGTTTTGTCCATATCCTTAACATGCCACAGCGGGAAACGGCCCGGGTGTTTATCAATAAGGGCGATTGGATCCTGGTTTGCTTTATTAACCCAATACAGGTCCATTTCCATTTTTACCAGGTCTTTATCGGTGTTCTCCAAAAGGATCTCATATGGGTATTTACCGTTTTCCTGTATAAATTCAAAGTCATGGTTGTGATAGCAAAGTTGGATACCCGCGCCTTTACAGGTTTCGCCGGCTATATCAAGCATATTGGCCACGTTTTTATAATGGTCAAGATTGCCGCGCTCAGATTGTGAAAGATATGCGCAAACCATGTATTGCACACCGGCTTCGGCGGCGTCATCAACGGCTTTTTTCCAGTCGTTCATGATGGTTCCTTTTTGTTGTTCGCCGTTAACCAGCTCCTCGCCTAAGCGATAATGCGCGCTCGGCATAATGAGGCCGTTTTGTTTTAAAACATTTGCAAAATCGCCGGGGCGCATGCCATAAAACAATTCGGTACCGGTATAAGTTGCACCTTCAACAGATGTGAAACCTGTTTTGGCAACTTTTGCCAATGCAGCAACAGGGTCGGCAGCCATAGCATCACGCACAGTATATAATTGTAAGCCTATATATTTTTTATCATATGCAAACAAATTAGGAGCTGCCAACAGGCCTGCTGAAAGTAGCGCCGAAGTTTTTAGGAAAGATCGTCTGGTAGTCATTGGTTTATGATTTTTATGATTGGTTGTGTAAATATAACGCATTAAAAATGCCAAAACAAAGACCGAAATTACGCCGATTGGTTTAATGCAATGGTATAGTATTGTAATTTTTACAGGTGTAGTTAATATTTATAAAAATATACAAAAGGAAAAAGCCGCTGTATGGCGGCTTTTCATATACTTTGGGTAAGGTATTATCTTCCTTTTTTAACGTTGGGAAACTTCATTTTATAATCCACATCAACCATTCCTTTTGAAATATCGTTAAGTTTCTTTTCAATAAGCCGTTTACGCAGCGGGCTTAGCTTATCGGTAAACAGTTTGCCTTCAATATGGTCATATTCATGCTGGATAACGCGAGCGGCCATGCCCTTAAAAGTTTCTTCATGGTGTTTCCAGTCTGCATCATAATATGACATGCGTACAACCGGCTTGCGGTATACATCTTCACGAATATCCGGAATGCTCAGGCAGCCTTCGTTAAAACCCCATTCCTCACCGGTTTCTTCCAGTATGGTAGCATTGATGAACGCTTTTTTGAAGTCTTTCAGTTCCGGTTCGTCATCATCAAAGGGGGTGGCATCCACCACAAATAAACGCATTGACATGCCTACCTGCGGCGCTGCCAGGCCAACACCACGGGCCGCGTACATGGTTTCAAACATATTTTCAACCAGTTCTTTTATATGCGGATACTCGTCGGGCTCAATGGCTGTTGCTTTCTTTCTTAAAACAGGATCACCGTAGGCAATGATAGGATACTTCATCTTGCAAAAATAAAGGATTATTGCTTAGGCTCAAATAGCAAAGTGATCAAGCGGTTATTATCAAAAATTTCATTGCTGATGGTCAGCAATTGCTCGGCACTTACCAGGTTAATTTTTGCAAAGATCTCTTCGAGAGTATCAACACGGTTAAAATCAATCATGCTTTTGGCCATGGCTATAATGAGGCTCATGCGGTTTTCTTCCGCTAATGCTATTTGCCCGATAAACTTTTGCCGGGCCTGGTGCAATTGCAAACTGCCCAGCTTTTGTTCACGCAGTTTTTTCAGCTCCTTATGAATCAGTTTTGAAGCTTTGTTCGCTTTTTCGGTATCCGTACCAAAGTAAATAGAAAAGATGCCGGTGTCAGTTAAAGGAGTGTAATTTGATTCGACAGTATAGGCTATACCATGTTTTTCCCTGATTTCGAGGTTGAGCCTGCTGCTCATGCCCACCCCGCCCAGGAGGTTGTTAAGCAATAATAAGCCCCATTTGTGCTCATGCGAGGAAGAATAAGCCTGTGTGCCTATAATACAGTGCGTTTGTGAGATAGGTTTGTTAACGATATGGATACTACCCGTACCTTGTACGGGCTTTACCCGGTTTTTTTTAAGCTCATTTAAAGGCACATGGCCGAAATACTTTTCAGACATGGCCGCCAGTTTCCTGAACTCATAATTGCCGTGTACAGCAAAGATCATTTCGGTTGTATTATAGTTTGCCGCTATAAACCCCCGGATGTCATCCCCGTTAAGCCTGCCAACGGTTTCGGGCGTACCTAAAATGTTTTGCCCGATGGGGTGCTCCTTAAACAGCAGCTCTTCAAAATCATCCTGTATGGCTTCTTCCGGTTGGTCAAGATAGGAAGCTATTTCATCTAAAATGACACCGCGCTCTTTCTCCTGTTCATCATCCGGGAACGTGGAATGAAATAATATATCCTCAAAAAGATCCATAGTGCGGTCAAGGTGCTGGTTAAGCAACGACGCGTGGATGCAGGTATATTCTTTAGTGGTATAAGCGTTAAGATCGGCGCCAACAAGCTCAAGCCTGTTGAGGATCTGGCTGGTGTTACGGCGTTCGGTTTCTTTAAACAGCAGGTGCTCAATAAAATGGGCAAGGCCTCCCTGTCCCGGAGCTTCATCGCGCGATCCCGCGTTTACAATAAAGCAGCAATGTGTAATTGCCGATGGCCAGTGCTTATACAGTATGCGGATACCATTAGGTAAAGTATAAAGTTGATAGTCAATCATTCGGCTGCAAAGATAAGCTTATATGTCACAATTATTTTTCACGCTATTGTAAGTGATTAATAGTATTTTAGGCGCTTAAAATCAAATTTCGCCGGGATTAATGTAAACGGCGGAACTATACTGCCTTTAAAAAACAAACTAAACCCAATGACAAAACAAATAGCCGATCTGGAATTTGAGATACTACTAACTGCCGATAAGATTGAAGAACGTGTGAAAGCCATTGGCGCACAATTAAATGAGGATTATAATAATAGCGTACCGGTTTTTATAGGGGTACTCAACGGCAGCTTTCTTTTTATAGCCGACCTGATTAAACAAGTGAGCATTCCCTGCGAAATTAACTTCACCAAATTAGCATCATACTATGGCGGCACCTCCAGCACGCTAAAAATACGGGAAGATATTGATTTAACGGTTGATATTAAGGGACGCGATGTGCTTATTATTGAAGATATTGTTGATACAGGTAATACAGCTCACTATCTAATCCAGAAACTGAAGGAAAGAGAGCCGGCCTCATTAAGGTTATGCTCATTATTATTAAAGCCGGCCGCTCTTCAAAAAAAGATAGAGGAGCTTAAGTATGTAGGCTTTGAAATAGAAAACGAATTTGTAGTGGGTTATGGCCTTGATTACAAGGAAATGGGGCGTAATTTAAAGGATATTTATAAAAAAGTAGGATAAGAATAAACAGATCTTAACAGAAAATGTGGCGGTTGCTATTGAGGGATAGCACATTACGGGCAATTTTTTTAACAACTGATTAAAACAATAGCTCCCTTGTTTCGTTTTAGGGTTTATGAAATATACATCTTTACTTTTATCAGGCTGCATAGCAGCATCGTTTTTGTTTTCTTCATGTGATAAAAAAGGGCCGGCTACTTCAACTGTTGCTATTACCATAACCGATGGCCAGACCGGCGCTGCATCGGTAGGTGCAACAGTAAAATTGTATGATGATGTAAATAAACCCAATACCGGGGAAGCGCCCTCATACACACTTACTACGGATGCGTCAGGAAAAGCGACTGCAGTAGTTGCCTATATAGGAGAGTATTACATTGTTGCTGAAAAAGGAACCCAAAAAAGCTATTACAATGGACTGATTCCGATAGGCATTTTTAAAACCCAGGCCGATATTGACAGCAGCCCTAAACAAACACCTGCAGCGATAATTGGCTCAGTGAAATTTAAAGATACCAATAACGATGGCGTTATCAACGATTCGGATAAAGCAAAAGCGCCGAATTTGTTTTTGCAGGAAGGACAAACGCTTAATTACAGCTTAGCGGTTTATTAATTTACAGAAAGGCTTATTTTATAGTAAAGCTACCGGTGAAAATCGGTAGCTTTATTGTTATAGGTTGAACATTAATATTTAGGCAGCCTATATTCGATGAAAAGAATATTTATTGCTTTCAGTGTTTTACTGCTTATAATAGCTGTCGGCATGTCATTAACCGGCTACACCCTTGCCATTCCGTTATCTCAAATCAATAGCGATAGGCTTAACACCCCACTACCAAAAGCCAGGTCCGACCAAAATTTACAACCGCTTTCGGATTGTGATTTTTCAAAAGGTAATTGGACCGCCTATATTGTAATATCGACCGACGATTTTAATGATCTTAATCCCCTTATCGGAAAACGGGTTTGCTGGAAAACAAACAGTAAAGCATTGTTAATGAAGATGAAAAAAGACTGGGTTTTTAAATATCGTGAAAATAGTGATATGGGCACGGTAAACAGTTCTTTTTATCTTGTGCAGGACGGGGTTATGGTTTTTGAATCGGGAATAGTATTGGATAAAAATAACCAGGGCTTGCAAAACTCAAAGTATGGCTGGATGCAACCGGTAAATGGAATGGCTTTTTGTAAATATTTGCAAGGGCTTTAAAAAAGTATACTGGCCGGTTGTGTTTTTTTAATTCGGATAAGATTGTTTAACCTATTGGGACACGGCAACAGGAGGGCGGAGATTTGCTTGGCTACCCGGTTGTCGTGTCCTCACGACAACTTTTTTAGCAACGTTTAATCCAAAACATATGTTCTGCCTGAAATACAATTATTCCCTAATTCTTGTTAAGTTTATTTAATGGAATTTGATGAGATCTATTTTTATACCGCGACAATCAACAAGTGGATTCCGCTGCTTCAATCCGATAAATTTAAACACATTGTTTTAAATAGCCTGATTCATCTCGTTAAGCAAAGGAAAATAGAAATTTATGGCTTTGTAATCATGCCAAATCACATCCACTTGATTTGGTCCGGATCGGAGATGAATGGCAAAGAAAAGCCATTTGCCAGCTTTATAAAGTTTACGGGGCATCAGTTTTTGGATGAGTTGCGAGCGACAGATAACCCTTTACTGGTAAAGTTTAAGACAGATTTAAAAAACAGAAACTACCTGTTTTGGCAAACCAACTCGTTGCCCATAAGGGTGTTTGATCGGAAAATGTTAGAGCAAAAGCTGGATTACATTCACCTCAACCCATTACAGGCACATTGGAATTTAACCGATGATCCAAATAACTATTACTTTTCATCATGTTCGTTTTATGAGCAGGAGGATAAAAAGTTTGATTGGTTAATACATTATATGGATGTGATGTAAGTTGCTTTGCATACCTGTTGCCGTGGGGACATGGCAACTTTTTTTACCGAGGTTATCCAAAGTATATGTTCAACGCGGGGGAAGAAAGGTAGATGTTGCCGTGGGGACACGGCAACTGGGTAGAACTTTCCATGCCTTTTCCCCCTCCCCGGTTGTCGTGTCCTCACGACAACTTTATCACAATTGTTGGAGCCCCAATGCATAGAAAGACATTATGTTGCGTGGGGGCACGACAACAGGGGGGATTATATTATCCCCGCCACTTCGCTCAGCATCCTCAGCGCCTCGTCAACACTATCAATTCCCTCAATGCCCAAACGGAGCGTGTTTTTAACTTCCTTCAAATTGGTGCGCCTTGGGTTATTCTTCACAAAGTCGAGCACATTACGGAAGGCCTCGGTTTCAAAGTAACTTGATTGCTGGTTAGTAATAAAATAACCACGCAAAACGTTTTTCTTGAGCGAGATTTTTTCAAAACCGATGGCCTTGCCCAGCCATTGCAGGCGTAGGGTATTGAGTAAACCGTCGACCTGGGCCGGTACCGGGCCAAAACGGTCGTGCAATTTTTGTTGAAATGCCTGTAGTTCTACCTCATTTTCCAGTTTGGAAAGCTCGGTATACAGGTTGTATCGCTCGGAGAGATTGGTTACATATTCATCGGGGATGAGGATCTCCAGGTCGGTATCAATTTGGGTAAAAGAAATATAGGGGCGGGGCTTATCCTCGGGGAATACACCTTTAAACTCATCTTCCTTAAGTTCCTGTATGGCTTCGTCGAGGATCTTGTGGTACATTTCAAAGCCTATTTCAGCAATGAAGCCGCTTTGTTCGGCACCAAGCAAGTTACCGCTGCCACGGATGTCCAAATCCCTCATAGCCACGTTGAAGCCGCTGCCCAGGTCGCTGAACTCTTCAATGGCGCTCAGGCGCTTGCGCGCCTCGCTGGTCAACGTTGACAACGGCGGACTTAACAGGTAACAGTACGCCTTTTTATTACTCCTGCCCACACGGCCACGCATCTGGTGCAGATCGCTCAAGCCAAACATGTGGGCGTAGTTGATGATGATGGTATTGGCATTGGGAATATCCAACCCGGCTTCGATAATGGTTGTGGCCACTAATACATCATATTCGTGGTTCACAAATTTGAGCATTACATCTTCCAGGTCGTCACCTTCCAATTGGCCGTGAGCTATGCCGATACGTGCTTTAGGAACAAGCTTACGGATCATGCCGCCGAGTTGAGGCAGATCGGCAACACGATTGTGGATAAAGAACACCTGCCCGCCGCGGTCAATCTCAAATTCAACCGCTTCTTTAATGAGTTTATCATTAAACACATGCAGCTCGGTAACAACCGGCTGGCGGTTTGGTGGCGGAGTTGATATGATAGAAAGGTCACGTGCACCCATTAACGAAAAATGAAGCGTTCGCGGAATGGGCGTTGCTGTTAAGGTAAGCGTATCCACATTGGCGCGCATCTGTTTCAGCTTCTCTTTGGTCGATACGCCAAACTTCTGCTCCTCGTCAATGATCATCAGGCCAAGGTCTTTGAATTTCACATCCTTGCTTACCAAACGATGTGTGCCTATGATAATATCTACTTTACCTTCTTTTAGTTTCTCCAGGGTATCCTTGATCTGCCGGGTTGATTTAAAGCGGTTAACATAATCAATATTGGCAGGAAAACCTTTGAGCCTGTCGGTAAAAGTTTTGTAGTGCTGTGCGGCTAAAATAGTAGTTGGTACAAGGATGGCCACCTGCTTGCTATCGGCAACAGCTTTAAATGCTGCGCGAACAGCCACTTCGGTTTTGCCAAAGCCTACGTCACCGCAAATGAGGCGATCCATAGGGTGGGGCGACTCCATATCTTTTTTGAAATCTGCCGTGGCTTTTTCCTGGTCGGGAGTGTCCTCGTACAAGAATGATGCCTCCAGCTCAGTTTGCAGGTAGCTATCGGGCGAAAAGGCATTGCCATGCTGGGCTTTACGAAGGGCGTAAAGCTTGATCAGGTCACGGGCTATGTCCTTAACTTTTTTTTTTGTTGTTTTCTTCAAACGTTCCCAGGTGTCGGTACCCAATTTGTTCATTTTGGGAACGGAACCTTCTTTGCCGCTAAATTTGGAAATGCGGTTAAGTGAGTTGATGTTCACATACAGCAGGTCGTTATCAGCATAAATCAGGCGGATCATTTCCTGTTGTTTGCCGTTCACGTCAACCTTTTCCAAACCAGCATATTTGCCTATGCCGTGGTCGATATGCGTAACATAATCGCCAGGTTTAAGGTCGCGGAGCTCTTTTAGTGTAATAGCTTGGGAACGCTGATAGCCCTTGCGGGTTTTGTATTTATAGTAACGGTCAAAGATCTGGTGATCGGTATAGCAGGCTATCTTTTGCTCGTGGTCAATGAAGCCTTCGCGTATGGAGATGCTTACCGGCGTAAATTTTACCGTTTTGTCCAGGTCGTCCAAAATGGCGTATAAACGCTCAACCTGTTTGGCCGAATCGGTAAAGATGAAGTTCTCTATTTTGTCGGCCTCATTGTTTTTAAAATTGTGAATGAGCAGCGTAAAATCTTTATTAAACGATGGCTGCGGGCGCATATCAAAATTGATAGCGGTAGCATCATGGTAAAAGAACTGCTTGCCAAACTCTATCACAGGGAAATCATGCAATTGATCGCCTATTAGCTTTTCGTCGGTAAAACCAAATTTGGGATCTATCCAATCAGGGTTTTGTGCTTTTTCATCCGCAGAGAGGGCTTTCCAAAGATTTACAGCCTTTTTATAACCGGTTTGGATAATGTCTAGCGTAAACTGAACGTCTTTGATCCAAACCTGTGTACCTGCTTCAACATATTCAAGCAGGGAGATATTATTCTCCGTTAGAAATTTAGATTGTACGTTGGGAACAATGGTAATGCTTTTAACATGCTCAACCGACAGCTGGCTCTCGATTTCAAACGTACGGATCGACTCAATGAAATCACCAAAAAACTCAACCCGGTAGGGGAGCATATGCGAAAAAGAGAAGATGTCAACAATGCCGCCACGGATAGAAAATTGCCCCGGCTCATATACAAAATCAACCCGTTCAAAATCATACTCTATCAAAAACTCGTTGATGAAATCAATACTAAGCTTATTGCTAACGGCTATTTCGAGGGTGTTTTTTTCAAGCGATGAACGATCGATCACTTTTTCGGCCAAAGCCTCGGGATAAGTTACAATGAGCTGGCCATATTCTGAACTGTGGTTAAGCTCATTCAATACCTCGGCACGGGCCAGTACATTACTGCTATCGGGCTGGGTAAATTCAAAAGGCTTGCGGTATGATGAAGGGAACAGCAGGGCTTCTTTACCGGTAAGGTTTTCCAGGTCGGCCTGGAAATAACCTGCTTCTTCGCGGTCGGGCAGTACAAATACCATGTGTTTGTGCTGCAAAAAATACAATGCTACCGCCATGGCCGAATCACTTGATCCCACCAAACCACGTAGCTGTACCCTTGGATTTTTTGATGCGTTAAGCGCAGTGGCCAACGTTTTTATCCGGTCATCAGCCTTATATCTGTCTAATATATCACGGATGTTCAAACCGCGGCAAAGATAAACAAAAAAGGAAAGCCAAAATAAAAAAGCGTTGGGCTAAAAATTAATGCAAACAATATGACGGCTTATTTACTTTTTAATGATAAATTTATGTATGTAAACGCGCATACCGATTTATAAATCAATCTTAATTATATAATTATGAAGAATGCAGTGTTATCAGGGGGTATCATCGGCGTACTAAGTATTATCTGGATCTTTGCTATGCCACGGCTTGGCGTTATGCCGCAAAAAGACGTTGTGGCCCCAGTCGAATACTTTTCATTTATTATACCGGCTATCGGGCTTTTTTTCGGTATTATGAGTTATCGAAAAAACGAGTGTAATGGCCAGATGGGCTTTTTGGAAGCTCTTTTTCAAAGTTTTAAAATATTAATTGTAGGCGGCATCATCGCCGTTTTCGGCTCAATACTTTATATCAGCTACGTATCGTCATCCGAGGCTAACATAAAGGATTTTTCTGAACGGATTTTTGGTGCATTGATAGTTGGGGTGCTGCTCGCCTTCGCGGTATCATTATTATTCACCAACAAAGCAAACAAACTTGATTAAGCGTTATTTTTCAAAATATTTTGAACTCTTGTTCTGGACAGCCGCGATGCTTTCATTGGCGATGACCTCGCCAACGGAAGCATCACACTTTACCTTGTGCCCTCTTAAGCTAATGGGCATAGGCTGGTGCCCCGGCTGTGGCTTAGGGCATAGTATTATTTATCTTTTTCATGGCGATATCAGCAATTCTTTCCGTGCCCACTGGCTTGGCATTCCTGCCGTAGCCGTGATCTTTAACCGGATTTATGTACTTACCAAAGCGAGGCTGCTGGAAAGGAATCAGTTTAAGAGCCTTACCTAAATTTTATAACCTTTACAGTAATAACATTTTTTATATTTTTAAGTATTGAGGTCGATAGCAACATTACCATGCAAATAGCGCCGCATCCATTGCTTTCGGATATTGTTAAGCACTATTTAATCATAGCGCATGATCAGCGTGTTGCACTGAATTACCGTCTGTTTTCTGACGGTAATCCAGGGATGGTGTTTCATTTAAAAGCTCCGCTACTCCAATACAATCAACAACATACCGTTGCCAGCAAACAACCTGGCAGCTTTGTATACGGGCAAATAACTAATTATAACGATATTGTTTCGGTTGGTGAGCTGGCTA
This sequence comes from Mucilaginibacter metallidurans, assembly GCF_003286435.2. Lineage (NCBI taxonomy): Bacteria > Pseudomonadati > Bacteroidota > Sphingobacteriia > Sphingobacteriales > Sphingobacteriaceae > Mucilaginibacter > Mucilaginibacter metallidurans. The sequence continues at coordinate 6,141,594 of NZ_CP043449.1, read as the reverse complement.
TGCTGATTGTGGTTTTGCAGCCTAATACCTTGCTCTCCTTACTTGGTGTGGCGGCCTGTGAGTTAAATAACAATACGGTACCATTAAAAGATCTTTTCGGGCAGGAAACCTTTGATCTTGAAGACCAAATCGCAAACGCGGCCAACCTCCCGGCGGCCACGGTAATTACCGAGCAATTTTTATTGAACAAAATGGCTTCGAAAAGAAAGCGTGCAGACATTACGGATCGGGCCATAAACATCATTCACGCAAACAAGGGTATTATTAACGTTAAAAATTTACTTGATGTGATGCCTGTAACCGAACGGCAGCTTGAGCGTAAGTTCGACGAAGAGGTAGGTATTTCCCCTAAAAAGTATATTGACGTCGTTAAATTTCAAAACTATCTTAAACAACTTCAAAAACTATCTTCAATAAAAGAGCTAAGCTCATTGAGTTATGCCTGCGGATATTATGACCAGGCGCATCTTAATAATTTTTTCCGGAAGCATACAGGCCTTACTCCCCTTCAATACAAAGCCAATCATCATCTGTTGGCTATAAATTTTATGCCGCTCGTTTAAGTTGCGCTTGTCGGTTTTTTACAATGCTTTTTGGTATTGCCCTGGTAGTTTTGAAAAAAGATGATCAGCGTATGGAAAACCTAACAATCGCCACTGCTCAATTTGAAAACAGAAGCGGTGATAAAGCCTATAATTTATCAGTTATTGAAAAAATGACAGCGGATGCCGCGGCACAAGGTGCCCAAGCAATAGCTTTTCATGAATGTTCCATAACAGGTTATACGTTTGCCCGGAAACTTGATAAAGCACAAATGCTTGAACTTGCCGAAGAGATCCCCTGCGGACCGAGTATCGCTGCGTTAACAGAATACGCCCGACGATACGATATTGCCATACTGGCCGGTTTGTTTGAAAAGGACAAAGATGATAACTTGTTCAAGGCATATCTATGCGCTGACAAAACCGGGATCGTTGCCAAACATCGTAAGCTGCACCCTTTTATCAACCCGCATCTTTTACCCGGCACAGCGTATACCGTATTTGATTTGTATGGATGGAAATGCGGCATACTGATTTGTTATGATAATAATATAATTGAAAATGTACGGGCAACTACCCTGCTTGGCGCACAGATTATTTTTATGCCGCACGTCACTATGTGTACACCATCAACCCGACCGGGTGCTGGTTTTGTTGACCCGGAATTATGGAAAGACAAAGAAGCAAATGCAGTGTTACTTCGCCAGGAATTTGACAGTCTTAAAGGCAGGCAATGGTTAATGAAATGGTTACCTGCCCGGGCATATGATAACGCAATTTATGCAGTATTCGCCAACCCAATAGGCATGGATGATGACCAGCTAAAAAATGGCTGCTCCATGATCCTCGATCCTTACGGCGATATTATAGCCGAATGCAGATCATTAAACAATGAATTAGTTTTGGCCGAGCTGACCGCCGATAAACTAACCAAAGCGGGCGGCTATCGTTACATCCAGGCCAGGAAGCCCGAACTATACCGGGATATTATCGGCCGTGAACATGAAAGCTTTCAAAAAGTGGTTTGGCTGTGAATTGGCGGGGCGGCAGCCATATTATTAAAAACGTCATTGCGAGGTACCTCGCAATGACGCGTGTATTATTGGCGAATTAAGAAAATTTAATCAATCCACTCAAACTTAGTATAAGGCACAAGTACTTCCGGCACTTTAATACCTTTTTCAGTCTGGTTATTCTCTAACAAAGTAGCAACAATCCGCGGCAGGGCCAGCGCGCTGCCGTTTAGCGTATGTGCTAACTGTGTTTTACCATCGGCATTCCGGAAACGCAGCTTAAGCCTATTACTCTGGAAAGTTTCAAAGTTTGATACTGATGAAACTTCCAGCCAGCGTTGTTGTGCCGCGCTCCAGGTTTCCATATCATAAGTTAAGGCAGAACCAAAACCCATATCGCCACCGCAAAGGCGTAATACACGGTATGGTAAGCCTAATTTTTGTAACAGGCCCTGTACATGGCTGCTCATCAGCTCCAATATTTCGTATGATTTATCGGGATGGGCAATGGTTACTATCTCTACTTTATCAAACTGGTGCAGGCGGTTCAGTCCGCGAACGTGCGCACCATATGAACCTGCCTCACGACGGAAACATGGCGTATGCCCGCAGTTACGCACCGGTAACTGATCTTCTTTCAATATCACTTCACGGTACAGGTTAGTAATAGGCACCTCGGCGGTAGGGATCAGGTACAGGTTATCTACACCTACATGGTACATCTGTCCCTCTTTATCCGGCAGTTGTGACGTGCCGAAACCCGAAGCTTCATTCACCATCAGCGGCACGCTTACTTCGCTGTAGCCTGCTTTTTCGGCTTCGTCAATAAAGTAATTGATCAGGGCGCGTTGCAGTTTAGCGCCTTTGTTTTTATATACAGGGAAACCGGCTCCGGTTATTTTAACGCCGAGTTCAAAATCAATCAGGTTGTATTTTGCAGCGAGCTCCCAGTGTGGTAAAGCATCGGCAGGTAATTCGGGCCTGGTACCGTTTTCCAATACCACCTCATTGTCTTCAGGAGTTAAGCCTTTGGGTACTGAACTATGTGGCAGGTTGGGCAGCAATACCAGTTTCTGGTAAAGTTCCTCTTCGGTAATGGTAAGCAGGTCGCCGAGCTTTTTGATCTCTTCTTTCCATGCGCCGGTTTTGCCCTTAAGGCCTTCAGCTTCTTCTTTTTTACCGGCACGCATCAGCTCGCCTATTTGTTTTGCAGCTGCATTGGCCTCGGCCGAAACATTATCCATGCTGGTTTGAGTGGAGCGACGTTTGTCGTCCAGTTCAATTATTTCATCAACCAGTTGGGGCTGTTTAAAATTTTTTACAGCTAAACGTTCCAAAACCTGTTCCCGGTTATCACGGATATAACTAACTTGCAGCATTATTTTATTTTTTAGGCAAAGATATTTTTTAAGTAGCAGTTTTAAGTAGCAGCGGCAGTTTTTTTTAAAACATGACCAGATAACTGCAACTGCCTGCTGCAACTGCCACTAAAAACAACATGAACAATCCCATAGGCAAACTATATTTAGTCCCCACCCCGATAGGTAATTTGGAGGATATGACCTTCAGGGCTATCCGCGTGTTGAAAGAGGTTGATCTGATACTGGCAGAGGATACCCGTACCTCCGCCCCGATGTTGAAACACTTCGAGATTCATCAAAAGGTATTTGCTCATCATCAGCATAACGAACATCAATCAAGCAACGAGATCATTAAGTTTTTACTGCAGGGGAAAAATATCGCGCTCATTTCGGATGCAGGCACACCGGCTATTTCCGATCCGGGCTTTTTTCTGGTACGCGAGGCTTTAAAATTTAATATCGCTGTGGAATGTCTGCCAGGCGCTACCGCATTTGTGCCGGCCCTGGTAAATTCGGGCTTTCCTACCGACAAGTTTTGTTTCGAGGGATTTTTGCCATTAAAAAAAGGCCGTCAAACCCGGTACAAGTTTCTGGCCGAAGAGGAGCGGACCATCATACTATATGAGTCGCCCCACCGTTTGTTAAAAACACTGGATGAAATGGCCACCTATTTTGGGGCCGACAGGCAGATCTCGGTATCCCGCGAGCTTACCAAAATGTTTGAAGAAACCGTACGTGGCACTGTAGTTGAAGTAAAACAATACTTTGAAACGCACCCCATGAAAGGCGAGTTTGTGATGTGCGTGGCCGGCGCAGCGGCTAAACCGGCAAAAGGGAAATATGAAAGGGATGAGGAAGAAGATTAAAACTTCAACTCTCCCGCATGTCATTGCCAGGCACGAAGCAATCGCATGCTATCCAGAATTGCTTTGCTTCCGTGCGATTGCCACGCTACGCTCGCAATGACATTTTACAATTTTAAATATAAGCGACAACAGCATAATTCTTGTCACTCTACATGAAAAAAAATCTACCATTAGCCATACTATCTGGCTTGTTTTTATGGATAGCCTGGCCACCTACTCCTTATACTACGTTTTTACTTTTCATTGGCTTTGTGCCTATGCTGCTGGCCATTGAAAACATTATTAATGATGATAAGCCTAAAAAAGGCAAACGGGTATTTAATGTAACTTTTATCGGCTTTTTTATCTGGAACTCATTATCTGTTTACTGGGTTTATAATGCACTTAAAATAGTGGGGGAGATTGTGGCCATACCCATTACCCTTATCCCCTATTCGCTTGGGCCGTTGTTGATGGCGACGGCTATCTGGCTGTATTACCGGTTTAGACTGGTTGCCCCTCGCTGGGTTGCGCTAATTGGTTTAGTTTGCTTCTGGATCGGGTATGAATACCTGCACCAAAGCTGGGACCTCTACTTTCCGTGGATGACGCTTGGTAACGGTTTTGCCGTATCGCATCAATGGGTTCAATGGTATGAATATACCGGCGTATACGGCGGCACTTTATGGATCTGGGTTGTAAATATCCTGGCTTTTTTAATTTATACAAGCCTTCGCGAAGGTCAGACCAAACGCCACAGAATGGCATTGATCATGGCGATTGTAATTGTTGTAACAGTGCCTCTTGGCTATTCATTATCGGTTTATCATAACTATGTTGAAGAAGTAAACCCATCAAACATCGTCATTGCCCAGCCCAATATAGATCCGTACGAGAAAGATGGTACCATTCCCCCTGCTTCACAACTTGATATCCTGATCCAGCTTTCAAGACAGGTGGCCCAACCCAATACCGAATTTTTTATATGGCCCGAAACAGCTATCCCCGCGCCTGTTTATATCAACGAGGAACAGATAGGCCAAAATGATTTTATTAAGCAGGCCCAGATTTTTTTACGGAAATATCCTAATGGCAACCTGGTTACTGGGGCCGAAACATACAGGCTATATAACAACAGGGCAACACCAACAGCAATTCCCTCACCATGGGGCGGCGACCAGTTCGCAGACTTTTACAGCACAGCTCTCAATATTGAAAATGGCGACAGGATTCAAACTTACCATAAGTCACGGTTAGTCCCCGGGGCCGAATCACTGCCTTTTGGCGATGCGCTCTCATTCCTGAAACCTGTATTTGAACATTTAGGCGGCGCTACCGGTAACTACGCTCCTGAAAAGGATGCAAAAGTACTTTATTCGCAAAGCGGTATCGGGGTCGATCCGGTTATTTGCTATGAATCCATATGGGGAGGTTACATTGCCCGCTCAGTTAAAAAAGGGGCTCAGTTCATCGCCATTATTACTAACGATGGCTGGTGGGAAAACACCTCGGGCAAGGACCAGCATTTAGATTATGCCAAACTTCGGGCTATCGAAACCCGCCGCTGGGTTTGTCAGTCGGCCAATACCGGTATTTCCGGGTTTATCAACCAGCGCGGCGATGTGGTTAAACATACAGAATGGTGGACTAAAACCTCGATCAAGCAAGATATCAACCTTAATAGTGAGCTCACCTTTTATGTTAAACACGGCGATTATATCCCGCAGGCCGGCAGTATATTTGCAGGCATTGGCATATTATTTTTACTGGGGATGAGATTGAGGAAGAAGCAAACCTTAACGGTTTGAAAACTCAACCCCTAAATGGCTAATCAAGTACAGACAGGGTGGTTTTTATAATATCATCAAAAAAAGCCTTGTCGGCTGTGGCTTTGGCAGAAACCTGCATGCCTCTTACCGCATTCATGATGAACCGGGCCAGCGCAAGGGAATCCTGGGAGTTACGAACCTCACCGCTTGCCTGTCCTTTTTTTATGGCCTGAAGAATGGCATCTTCAAACTGCTGCTCATTTCGGCATACTACATTCTTAACTTCAACATCATGTGGTGCCAGTTCAATCTCGGCATTTACCATGAAACAACCTTTACGTTGCTCGTCGTTCAGCAAATCGCGCATGGTAAGCTCTAAAAGCTTTTGTATAGCCTCTTTGGCCGATGCTGAATTATTGATAATATCACACATCTGGTTTCCACCTGCCTTTTGATAGCTATCCAAAGCTTTAATGTATAAAGCGTGCTTATCACCAAAAGTATCATACAGGCTCGAGCGACTTATGCCAAGGCCGTCAACCAAATCCTGCATAGACGTGCCATTGTAGCCCTTATGCCAAAAAATGCAAACGGCCTTGCTCAATACCTCGGCTTCATCAAAATCTTTACTTCGTGCCATAACAGAAAAGCTTTACCCGTTTTGCAGGCAAAGCTATTCATTTTTAATTAATTGTTTAGTCTTATACCCCGTTTGTGCTTAACGGGCTTTACCGGCATAATTATCTTACCCCACCACTTGCAAGGATAATTTCGCCGGTTAACCAGCGTGAATCATCAGATGCCAGGAATACGGCAACAGGTGCAATATCATCCGGCTGACCGATACGGCCAAGCGGCGTGGTGCTTTCAATTTGTGCTTGAAAATCACTGCCGATAAACCCTGCAGTATGTGTACCCTCTGTTTCAACCATGCCCGGGTTAATAGCGTTTACGCGGATCTTTTTAGGACCAAGCTCTTTTGACAAAACCTGTGTAATAGAATCAACCGCACCTTTAGTACCTGTATAAATAGCACTTTGCGGAGGAGTAATACGGGTTACAGTTGAACTTATGTTGATTATGCTGCCGCCTTTATCACCAAAGCTATTTACCGCTCCCTGGGTAGCAAGTAATAAGCCAAGTACGTTTATATCAAACTGGCGGTGAAATTCTTCTTCGGTAACTGCCTCTATCGGTGTAAACTGGTATACACCTGCGTTGTTAACCAAAACATCAACACCGCCAAAAGCTTCTTTGGTTTCGGCAAAAAGACGGTCAACATCGGCCTTCTTTGCCACGCTGCCTTGTACGGCGATAGCTTTGCCGCCTTCGGCGGTAATTTCGGCAACCACTTTATCAGCACCGTTTTTATCTGATGCATAATTTACTACTACTGCTGCACCTGCTGAAGCCAGGCTTTTAGCTATACCTGCGCCAATACCTTTTGAAGCTCCTGTTACTACTGCAACCTTGTTTTCTAATTTTTTCATTTTCTGGAAGATTAATTTAATTTGGATCAATCGTTCCACAAATATAAACTCATTTTGGAACAATCATTCCCGAATTAATTTTTATTAGGCTGGGATGACAAATGAAGGGGGGTAAATACGCTGGCGGGCGTAATACAGATTTGTCAATCCAACAATACAATTGTCCATCATAGCTAAAAATTGGTGTCATCCCGAACTTGTTTCGGGAACCCACAGGACAAGCCGCATGAAGTATACTTAGCAAATGAGGTGCTGAAACAAGTTCAGCATGACGGATGGTGGAGACGTCATTTTACCTTCAGAGTTCGCCGGATTTAATTACTCAGAATGACAGGTGCTTTTTAATCTTGTATGGGTATAATTCAAATTACTCCTCCGTTGCCATTTCATTCCTTTTCAGGATAAAGGCCATCAGGTCATTGATGGGGTGTTTGATGATCTTGCCGGTTTTTACGCCGTGCAGGTGACAGAGAGAGACAAGCTCTTCAGAAAATGAATAAGCTATGGAGCCAACAAAGTGGCATTTATATTTATGATACTCGGGGTACGATTTAATATTGGTTTCAATAAACTCCACCAACCCATCAACCAGCATGGAATGCCCGTATTCTGTGGCCTTTATTTCGCTTACAAACTTACTGAATGATGCCAGGTAAGTATTGGCATTCGGCTTTTGATACACATTTTTGATCACGATCTCCTTGTTCAGGTGGTAGGCCTTATCAAATTGCTGGCTGATATCATACGGCATATTACCATATAAAAAATCAGTGATCAGCTTTTTGCCAAACCAGGTGCCTGAGCCTTCATCGCCCAAAACAAAACCAAGGCCATGCTGTCCATCGTAAATGTCTTCACCATCAAAAAAAGAGATGTTACTGCCGGTTCCCAGCACACAACAAATGCCTTTTTCATGACCACAGGTTGCATAAGCGCATCCAAGCAAATCGCTGTCAACACTGATATAGGCTTTATTAAAATGCGTGCTCAGGGCATTTGATACAATTTCGTGCCGGTCGGGGCTGCTGCACCCGGCACCAAAAAAATATATCTCAGAGATCTCTGCGGCAAGCGCAACCATATCCGGGGCCTGTTCAAGGATGATACGGGCTATCTCTTTTTCGGTTAAAAAATACGGGTTTAGCCCGGCAGTAAGGAACGAACGGGTTTCCTGGTCTGAAACGGTCAGCAGCCAATCGGTTTTTGATGATCCGCTATCTGCAACTAAGATCATTGACAAATTTCTTCAAGCGCTTTAACAGTAAGTGGCTTATGGATAAACTGTGTAATATGCTTATTATCTTCCGAGTCCCTGATATCGGTAGGATCAAGTGATGACGATAACATATATATTTTTATTCCTTTTTTAGCGATATCCAAACCGGCAAATTCGTGCAGAAACTCAAAACCCGTCATTATTGGCATCCTGATATCTAAAAAAATAACGTCGGGGTTTACCGATCCGCTTTTTAACGACTCAATGGCCTCCATTGGCGATTGACGCACAATAATATTTTCGGCAAAGTTGCTGCTTTCCAAAACCCGGCGCGTTATAAAGCTATCAATGTAGTTATCATCAATAAGCATACAGGTTTTGAAAGGCGCGGTCATGATTCAAAAATAAGTTTTTAAACTTACTATTAAAATATTTTTTATTTGATGTTAATACTGTTTGTTATCTGTTTTAACATGATCTCGGCCTGTTTGCTTTGATATTGCGCGGCAAAGAATTTTGATTGCGCGTCAAGATAGTTACGCTGTGCTTCCCTTACCTCAAGCGGGGTAATGTTACCTAACTTATATTTATCAAGCGTAATATCCAGGTTTTTTTTGTTAAGGTTTACATTGGCTTCTTCCAGTTTTACCAGGTCAAGGCCCGAAAGGTATGCCACAAACAAGCTGTTGATCTGGCTTTCAATATCCAGTTTGGTTTGTTTGGCAGCAATGCCGGCATTGTCAATCTGGATTTTCGCATTTTTTTCGCGCCTGTTTTGGTTAAAGCCGTTAAAAATATTGATGCTTGCAGTGAGGCCGTAATTAAAGCCATGTACATTTTGCGACAAGGTAAACCCTGCCGGTGTTTTGCTGTTGGTAAAGGTATAGCCCGATGTTAGCCCCACCTGCGGATACCGTGTAGCCCGCACCTGTTTAAGGTTGATCTCGGCCAGGCGCTGGTTTATTTGTGCCGATAGTATTGCCGGGTTTTGAAGCTGCGCGTTGTTGAGCACATCGGCCAGTGCCAGTTTTTCATCAACTATAATAGTATCGGCAACAGAAAAATCGGTTTGCAGATCGCGGATCAGTAACTGATTAAGTTGTATTTTGGTTGTCTTGAATTGCTGGTACTGGATCACCAGGTTGCCGGTATCCGTATTCAGGTTTACCTGGGCATTCAACACTTCCAATCGCGAAGCCCTTCCTACTGCAAACTTATCATTGGCAATGCGTAACTGCGTGCGGGAAATATCAATAGCTCCTTTCAATGCCTTGATCTGTTCGTTCTGGCTGATCAAATTATAATAAGTATCGATAACGCTGGCCACTGTTCTTTGTACGGTATCCTGTAATTGCAGCACACCCAGTTTATCCATCTGCTTTAGCTGGTCATAATTTGCAAACATGGCAAAGCCATCAAAAATTGTCCAGTTAAGGTTTACCCCATAATTGTTATTGGAGTTTTTGGCATTGCGGATATTGTTAACCGTACCATCATTGCGGGTTTGCTTGGTTGTTTGGCGACTGTTATTGTCATTAAAGTCGCCGGTAACCACCGGCAAGATCCCGGCATTACCAAGTGTAACATTATTTGATGCTATGGTTGAATTGTTTTGCGACAACTTGATATTGTAGTTGTTTTTCAGTGCTATTTCAACCGCATCTTTTAAAGTAAGTAAGGGCGCATCCTGCTGGGCTAAGGCCATGGTTGATATCATAGCGAAACAACAAACCAGGCAGGCTATTTTCTTGATCATCATATTACGTTACAAGTTTTCGATCAGTTTAGGTTCTTGAGGGTGCGGGTGACGGGCAGCTTCGGCTATTTCAGCTTCGGCAGCCAGGTCCTCAGGGTTATGGTCATGGTCTTTACGGGTCTTAGCAGCCAGCAACAGGTACATCATCGGGATAATATAAAGCGTTAACACCAACGAAAACAGCATCCCGCCCATAATCACAATACCTAATGAAACACGGCTTTTTGCACCGGCGCCCAGCGCAAACGCAATAGGCACGGCACCAAGCACCACGGCCAGGCTGGTCATTAATATTGGGCGTAAACGCGCCGTTGCCGCTTCAATAACTGCCTCGTATTTGGCTACGCCCTGTTCCATCCGTTGGTTTGCAAACTCCACGATAAGAATACCGTTTTTAGTTACCAGCCCTACAAGGGTGATGATCCCGATCTCGCTGAAAATATTAAGGGTTTGATTAAACAGCCACAGCGACAAAAACGCGCCCGAAATAGCCAGCGGCACAGTGAGCATCACGATAAGCGGGTCCATAAAGCTTTCAAACTGGGCCGCCAGTACCAGGTAGATCAGCAGCAAGGCAAAGCCAAAAGCAAAAAGAATGTTTGACGAACCTTCGGCATAGTCACGTGAGGGGCCGCTTAGCGCGGTACTAAAAGTATCGTCAAGTAAGCTTTTGGAGATCCTGTCCATTTCCTTGATACCATCGCCTACGGTATAACCCGGAGCAAGCCCGGCCGAAAGTGTTGCCGATTTATAACGGTTAAAATGATAGATGGCCGGAGGCGTGGCGCCCTCAGAGGTTTTAACTACGTTATCCAGTTGAACCAAAGTTCCTTTTGAGCTGCGCACATAAATTGATTTCAGATCAAGCGGCTGATCGCGGTTAGCGCGGTCAACCTGTGCTATTACCTGGTATTGCTTACCGTTTATCAGGAAGTAGTCGAGCCGGCCGGCGCTATAATACAGTTGCAACGTTTGGGCAATATCATCAACCGAAACACCTAAGTCACGGGCACGTTCACGGTCGGTAACCACGCGTAACTCGGGTTTGGTAAATTTCAGGTTAACGTCCGTTCCCTGGAAAACCGGGCTTTTGGATACCTCGGCAAAAAACGTTGGCAGCACCTTGCGGATCTTTTCAAAATCCTGGTTCTGGATAACATACTGTACAGGTAATGATGTTTTTGATCCGGAACCACCGCCACTGATAGTTTGCTCCTGCACCACAATGGCACGCGCATCGGGCATTTTGCGTAATTTACCATTCAGCCAGTCGGCAAGTTCCTGCTGGGTCCGTTTTCGTTCATCCGGACCAACAAGCCCTACCCTTCCAAAGCCTGTATTTGAAGCACCGCCGCCGCCAAATGATGGCGAAACAATTTCAAGGTTAACATTAGCCTCCGGAATTGAATCTGCAACCAGGTTAGATACCTTATCCATATACCGGGTCATGTACTCATAGGTTGCGCCTTCCGAACCAGTAACGCTGTAACGGAGCAAACTACGATCATCAAGCGGGGCAAGCTCGGATGGAATAACTTTTACCAGGATGCCGATAATAACCAAAGATGCCCCAAGAATGGTAAATGATACCCATTTGCGCTTCATGAACTTAATGAGCGATTCGGTATATGAAGTGGTCATATTAATGAAGAACGGCTCCGTTCTTTCATAAAACCTTGATTTCTTTTGGCTTTTGCGAATCAGCTTTACGTTAAGCATCGGTGTTAATGACAGGGACACGAATGCCGATATCAACACAGCGCCGGCCACTACTACCGCAAACTCGCGGAACAAACGGCCGGTGAAACCCTGTAAAAACACGATAGGTAAAAACACGGCTGCCAGCGTAACCGATGTGGATACTACCGCGAAAAAGATCTCGGCCGAACCTTCAAATGCCGCTTTACGGATCGCCATGCCCGCCTCTACCTTCTTATAGATATTTTCTGTTACCACAATACCGTCATCCACCACCAGGCCCGTTGCCAGTACTATCCCCAAAAGGGTTAAGATATTAATAGAAAACCCGAAGATGTACATAATAAAGAAAGCACCGATCAATGATACCGGGATATCTATCAGCGGGCGGAAAGCTATCAGCCAATCGCGAAAGAAAAGGTAGATGATAATTACCACCAGTACAAAGGCTACGATCAGCGTTTCCTGCACCTCAGATATCGACTGGTTAATGAACCTCGTATTATCCAAAGCCACTTTCACCGAAATATCGGGCGGAAGATCTTTTTTAATTTGTTCTAAACGTGTATAAAAATCCTTGGCTATCTGTACATAATTAGCTCCCGGCTGCGGCACCAGTGCCAGACCAACCATCGGCACCCCCGACTCTTTAAATATGGTTTCCTCGTTTGCCGAGCCCAACACAGCATAGCCAATATCACTCAGCCTGATCACCCTGTTGCTATCGGCACGGATAATGAGGTTGTTAAAATCTTTTTCAGTTGCCAGTTTGCCCAAAGCCCTGATGGTAACTTCGGTATTATTACCCTCAATTTTACCGGCAGGCAACTCTACGTTTTCTTTAGCTAAAGCCGCACCAATGTCGGTAGCAGTAACGCCAAGTGCCGATAGCTTGGTAGGGTCTATCCATAGGCGCATAGCATACTGGCGCTGTCCCTGTACGTTAATGGTACTTACACCAGGGATGGTTTGCAAGCCTTCCAGCAGCACATTTTCTGCATAATCATCCAGCTGGTTGATGTTACGGGTGTCACTGCTAACGGTAAGGGTAATGATTTGGTCGGCGCTGGCATCGGCTTTGGTTACTACCGGCGGGGCGTTAATATCCTGCGGTAGCTGGCGCTGTGCCTGGCCCACTTTATCGCGCACGTCGTTTGCAGCGGTTTCCAGGTCGGCATCAAGGTCAAACTCAACAGTGATATTGCTTTGCCCAACCGAACTGGTTGACGATATGTTACGGATGCCAGGCACACCGTTGATAGATTTTTCAAGCGGCTCTGTGATCTGCGATTCAATTACATCGGCATTGGCACCGGAGTAACTGGTTGATACCGAGATAATGGGAGGGTCGACCGAAGGAAAATCCCTCACGCCCAAAAACTTATAGCCGATAATACCAAATACAACAATAACCACAGACATTACTGTTGCCAATACCGGCCGCTTAATACTTACTGAGGATAAACTCATATTGGTTTATTTAATAACTTTTAAAATTTTCAAAGGCACTTTTGGCCGCATTTGGATCAGTCCCGATACTACCACACTGTCGCCAGGCTTTAAGCCTTCAATGACCTGGATCTTTGTATCAGTACGCAGATCTGTTTTTACCGGTTTTGACATGGCTTTACCATTGTGGTAGATCCAAACCAGGCTGCTTTTCAAATCTGGAATAACCGCCTCTGTTGGCAGCAAAATGGTTTTAGGAATTTGATCAAGCGTTAAATTGATCTTGGCAAAGCTGCCCGCGGTAAGGATCCCTTTAGGATTGGGTGCCTTAGCGCGCACGGTAATAGTGCGTGAGCTTGCATCAATTGAAGGGTCAATAGCATATACCGTACCCACGAAACTCTCCATCGAGCTTTCTGTTTTGAACCTGATCTTACTGCCGGGGCCAAGTATAGAAAGGTACCTTTCAGGCACAGCAAAAGTTACTTTTGCCGGATCGATATTAACCAGATCGGCAATAGGCGATGATGGCGAGAGGTAACTGCCCGGGCTGACATTCCTTAAACCGATAGTCCCTGAAAACGGCGCCCGGATCTCGGTACGGGCAATCTGCGCCTTAATTACATTTGCGGCAGCTTTTAACGAGTTTAATGAAGTTAATGAAGTATCATATTCCTCCTGGCTAATGGCTTCTTTTTGAAGCAACTGACGGTTGCGGCTTTCCTGTTGTTTTGCCAATGCCACCTGGTACTGGTTTTGCTGCAATGAGGCTTCCAAGTCCTGGTTGTACACTTTAACCAGCAACTGGCCCTTTGTTACTTTAGTGCCTTCATTAAAATAGATCCCGGTAATATTACCTGCTGTTTGGCTTATCAGGCTTACCTTTTCATTGGCATCAATGGTGCCGGTAATATCAATAATATTGTTTACGGCAGTATCTTTAACTATCATTACTTTAACACCTACCGGGGCACCACCTTTTTTCTTATCGCCCTTACCCGAAGCCATAGCCGCGGCCGATTTCTTTGCCCCTTCGCTAAAAAATTTATTGTAAATTAAATAGGCAACCAGCAGGGCCAGCGCCGTGTAAATAATATATTTCGTTTTCATACTTTGTTTAATCCGTGTGTGATTTAGCTTGTAGGGTTGTTTCGGGTGATATCAATGGTTTTAAATTTTTATGCATGCGGGTAAGTACGCTTTCAAATACCTGCATATCGGCTTCGGATATGCCTTCGGTAATATCCGCGTTGATGGCTTCAAACGTTTCAATGATCTGCGGAACGGCCAGTTTTGCCTTATCGGTAACGTGGAGCAATTGCTGCCGCCTGTCGTTCGGGTTGTTTTCGCGGTAAACAAAGCCTTTTGCGGTAAGCAGGTTAATGATGCTTACCATGGCCGATTTATCCTTGCCCAGCAGGTTTGCCAGCGCGTTTTGGGTAAGTTGCCCGTCATGAAAGTAAATGAGCGAAAGTATGTAATGATACCGGGTAACATCCAGGTGAACGGTATGCTTTACCAGTACATTAAGGTACAGTTTACCTAAGCGTATCAGCTTGCGCGAAATAGGTTCAATCAGTTCCATTTATTTAAAAATCGGTGTAAAACTAATAGCATAATATCAACAATAGTTGTATGTATCAACCATTTTACAACGGTGTTTAGGGCACTGTAACGCCACATACATAACTGATTATATAATATTTTATAAATTGCGGCCATGAAACTGACCAACCTACGCACGCTATTTTTTTTAACGCTTTTTATTATGAGTACTACCATCAGCAAGGCCGCCGCCAACGCTCAGATTACCTACAATGTTTCGTTTCCTGAAGCCCAGGCCCATTATGCTGATATTGAAATGCATATTACCAGCCTTCAGCAAAACACCCTTGAGCTTAAAATGCCGGTATGGACACCTGGTTCATACCTGGTACGCGAGTTCGCAAAAAACGTCGAGTCATTAACTGCTGAAGCTAACGGCAAACCCATTGCAGCACCCAAAATCAATAAGAATACCTGGCAAATTGTTACAAAAGGAATTTCGTCGGTAACGGTAAAATACAGGGTTTACGCTTTTGAGCTTTCAGTTCGCACCAGTTTTATCGATGCATCACACGGCTTCCTTTCAACCACCGGTATTTTCATCTATCCGGCCAATATGCTGCACTCGCCGGCTGTTATACATATCAAACCCTACAAAAACTGGGATAAAGTTTCAACAAGCCTCGATATGGTAAATAATGATCCTTTTACCCGTTTATCACCAAGCTTCGATATCCTGTTCGATTCGCCAATTGAAGTAGGCAACCAGGATGTTTTTGGATTTGATGCATCTGGTGTTCATTATGAAATTTGCATGTACGGCGGCGGCAATTATGATAAGGAAAAATTAAAAGCCGATATCCACAAAATTGTAGACCAGGAAGCGGCCGTTTTTGGCGAAAACCCTAATAAACACTATGTATTTATTGTACATAACCGCCAACGTAATGGTGGTGGTTTGGAGCACCTGAGCTCGACAGTTTTAGGAGCATCTCGCGACAACTACACCAACGATAAAGGATATCAAAGCTTTTTAGGCCTTGTTGCCCACGAGCATTTTCACTTATGGAACGTGAAACGCCTGCGCCCGATTGTGTTAGGCCCTTTTGATTATGACAATGAAAACTATACTACCAATTTGTGGATAGCCGAAGGTTTTACCGAGTACTACCAGGGTATCATTGTACGCCGTACGCAACTGTTCCCGGTTCAGAATTATTTTGATGTTTTGGAGGGCGAGTTCAATGTTTTGGAAAACCTACCCGGAAAAAATGTACAAACCGTTGCCGAATCAAGCTTTGATGCCTGGATCAAAGCTTACCGCCCTAACGAAAACTCTAACAATACTACTATTTCATACTACAACAAAGGGGCAATCATTGGTAT
Source organism: Mucilaginibacter metallidurans (assembly GCF_003286435.2). Lineage (NCBI taxonomy): Bacteria > Pseudomonadati > Bacteroidota > Sphingobacteriia > Sphingobacteriales > Sphingobacteriaceae > Mucilaginibacter > Mucilaginibacter metallidurans. The sequence continues at coordinate 6,125,524 of NZ_CP043449.1, read as the reverse complement.
GATGCTCGATCTGGAGATCATCAACGACAGCAAAGGCAAATACTCGTTAGATGATGCCATGAAGTACATGTACACCCAGTATTATAAAATCAAAAAGCGCGGTTATACCGATGCTGAGTTTAAAGCAGCCTTTGAAAAATTTGCAGGTAAAAAACTGGATGATTTTTATGCCAAATACATCAACGGTCTAACCCCTATCGATTATAATAAATACTTAGGTTATGCCGGTTATAAGGTAGAGGATGAACTGGCCGATAAAAACGATGCTGCCTTAGGTATCACTACCACAACAACCGCAGCTAAAAAAATTATTGTTACCGGTGTGCAACGCGGTACTGCCGCTTATATTGATGGCATTAACGTAAACGACGAAATCACCGCCATCGATGGCACCCCGGTTACTGATGCCGCAACCCTCATCAATGGTAAAAACCCAGGAGATAAAATTGAAGTTACAGTAACCCGCGACGGACAAGCTATGACCTTACCGGTTACCCTGCTGAAAAGCAACCGCGTTAAATACAATATTGTTACTGTTGATAGCCCCACCGAACAGCAAATGGTTGTTAGGAAAAAGTGGTTAAGCATATAACATTGCTTTTTCATAGAGAAGGCCGGCTGAGAAGCTGGCCTTCTTTGTTTAACGCCCGTCTCCAATCGTCATCCCGAACATTCTACTTTTGGCTTTGGTATAACGCCAATTATCTATTTTATTAATTAAATTTGTATATGGAAACATTCATTGTACATCCTGAAAACAAAGAACAATCGGCAGCTATCAAAGCTTTTTTAAAGGCACTCAAGATCAATTTTGAGAAGCATGATAAAGGTTCATATAATACCGAATTTGTTAAACAAGTATTGGCGGGCGAAGCAGCACGAAAAGCTGGTAAAAAAGGCGTTAGGGTAAACACCGACGACCTATGGAAATAGACTTATACGAAAAAGCTATCAGAGATTTTGAGTATTGGAAAAAATCCGGAAACAAGGTCGTCCAAAAAAAGATCTCACAAATATTTAGCGATATGAAAGCCCATCCTTTTGAAGGAATAGGGAAACCAGAGCCCCTCAAATATAGATTAACAGGAAAATGGTTGAGGCGCATCAATTCCGAACATCGTATTATCTATGATGTGGTTGATGAAACCATTAATGTTTACTCTTTACGGGGACATTATGAATGATAACATCAATGAGGGCCTTCTGCAACGCTGCCCTTTTTGTTAGCCCCTCTTATTGTCATCCCGAACTTGTTTCGGGAACCCACAGGACAAGCCGCCGATTGCCTGGCAAACGTGCTACTTAGCGTGTGGGGTGCTGAAACAAGTTAGCATGACGGTGAAAGGTTAGCATTTTAGAATATCCCCGTCAACAAAAAATTAAAATATTAACACATAAGTTATATTTTTATAGCTTATGCCCGCTGCAACCTCCTTAAAAAAAATACGCCCGATACAGCTTGTCGCTGTTATTTTTTTTACTGTATCCGGTGGCCCTTACGGCCTTGAGCCGCTATTAAGTTATGCAGGCGATCATGGCGCGTTAATCATCCTGCTCATAACCCCGTTAATGTGGGATGTGCCTGCCATATTTACCGTGCTTGAGCTTAACAGCATGATGCCTGTTACCGGCGGCTATTACAAATGGGTAAAATATGCACTTGGCACACATTGGGGTTTTATTGAGGGCTGGTGGACCTGGCTCTATACTTTTGTCGACCTTGCCATTTACCCGGTGCTTTTTGTGCAATACGCCGGTTTCTTTTTCCCCGAATTGCTAAATTTTCAGATTCCGGTTTGTTTGGTCATCATCTGGGCATCCGCCGGGTTAAATATTTTAGGCATTATGCCGGTGGGTAGGGTATCGCTGTTTTTAAGTGCTGCTGTACTTGCGCCTATTATTTTAATGATAGCATTAGGTATTTATCACCACAGTGGGTCAATGCATATCCCCGCAACATCATTAAAAGGGCTCAGCTTTCCGTCGTTTGGCATGGCTTTGTATACGGTAATGTGGAACTGCCTGGGCTGGGATAATGTAACCACCTATGCCGAAGAAGTTGAAAAACCCGTACGCTCCTACCTTATTTCAATTTTTGCAGCTTTCGCGCTGGTAATGGTGGTATACTTTTTTGCCATTTGGGTTGCCCAGCAATCGGGCATTAAGCATGATACCTTAACCGAAAATGGGTTTCCTGCATTAGGAGTATTGATTGGCGGGCACTGGCTGGGCATAGTAGTAGCAGCGGGCGGGATGGCCAGTACCCTCGGCATCTATACCGCTGTATTGTTATCGGTATCACGAGTACCGCAGGTGATGTCTGAAGATAATTTACTTCCAAAAGGTGTTAACAAACTGCACTCCCGTTTTAAAACACCTTTTGTTTCCATCATCATTTGCTCCATAGTTGTAAGTTTTATGGTATTGTGGACCTTTGCCGATCTGCTCATCATTGATGTAACCGTTTACGGCGCAGGGCTTTCTTTAGAGTATATCGCCCTCGTAAAACTCCGCGTCAAGGAGCCGATGAAAGAGCGGCCTTTCCGGATCCCGCTTGGCGTTACCGGCCTGTGCCTGGTTTTGCTGCTGCCATTTATTGTTTACAGCGTAGCGCTGGGCGGGGCATTAAGCTCGACACCAAAAGCACTTTCGGCGGCTATATTTGCTTTGGTAGCGTTATCAAGCGCGGAGGTAGCATGGCAGATTATCCGGCTAAGCAGACCGGAACTGAAGCAATAATTATACACGAATTGCTACCCCTCCCATAAAATTCGTGGCGATAATGTCTTCAACGCTTCAATGATTGGAATAATTGTCGGGGATTTATGTAAATTCGATCCTTTCCCGAAAACTCATATCATATGAAAATCAAACACCGATACCTGATGCTTATTGGTGGCCTTGCTATTTTTGCAGGCTGCCAGAATAATAAAAGCGTGCCGGCCGAAAAAGCTATTACCGCCGCCGAAATAAAGAAATACATTTCGGCTTTAGCCAATGATTCCATGATGGGCCGCAAACCTTTCACCACCGGCGAAGACAAGGCGATTAAATACATTTCGGAGCAGTTTAAACTGGCCGGGCTCGAACCGGGTAACAATGGCAGCTATTTCCAGGATGTGCCCATGGTGCAGATCACCAGTACGCCATCTCCTGTAATGGAAATAACCGGCGGTAAAACGCCGCTCAGTCTGCATGCTACTACAGATTTCGTAACCTTTAGCCGCCGCGAGGTTGATTCGGTAACGCTTAAAAACTCACCGCTGGTTTTTGCCGGGTATGGTGTTGTTGCTCCCGAATATCACTGGAATGATTATGCCGGACTTGATGTTAAAGGCAAAACGGTTGTGGTACTGGTGAACGATCCGGGATTTAAAAACGGCGATCCTACATTTTTCAAAGGCGATACCATGACCTACTACGGCCGGTGGACTTACAAGTATGAAGAAGCCGCGCGCCAGGGTGCTGCAGGGGTACTTATCATCCACCAAAAAGAACCTGCAAGTTATGGATGGGAAGTGGTATCCAACAGTAACACAGGCGCCAAACTTTACCTGCAGCAAAAAGACAAGCATATGAACCGCTGCAAGGTTGAAGGCTGGATCACCGAAGATATGGGTAAAAAACTTTTAGCTGAAGTGGGCATAACCGGCGATTTCCGCGCCCTGGCCCGTAAAAAAGATTTTAAAGCCATTCCGCTTAAGCAATCAGTTACTTTAACCATCAACAACCAGTTAAAGTATTCCACATCGCACAATGTGATCGGCACACTTAAAGGCAGTTCACAGCCGGGCGAATATGTATTATACACCGCCCATTGGGACCACCTGGGCGTAGGTAAGCCTAACGCCAAAGGTGATAGCATTTACAATGGCGCTGTTGATAATGCCGATGGTGTGGCTGCTATTATCAGTGTGGCTAAAGCATTTAACAAGGCCAAAGAAAAGCCCAAGCGCTCTATTGTATTTTTAGCTGTTACAGCCGAAGAGCAGGGTTTACTGGGTTCGGAATATTATGCCACCCATCCAATTTACCCGGTTAACAAAACAGTTGCCGACCTCAACATGGATGCCCTTGGCGATTACGGCGAAACCAAAGACATAGCTGTAACTGGCAAAGGCCAAAACGATTTGGAAGACTATGTTGACGAAATAGCAAAAGCACAAGGGCTTAGCACCGTTGGCGACAGGCACCCCGGCTCTGGCAGCTACTACCGGTCGGACCATTTTAACTTTGCCAAGGTTGGTGTACCGGCCCTTGATATTAATAATGGCAGCATCAGCGCAGTACACGACGGCAGTTACGGCGAAGCCAAACAAAAAGATTATGGCGACAACCGCTATCACCAACAGGCCGATAATTATACCGATACCATGGATGCCACAGGCATGGCACAGATAGCTAATATCCTTTATGAAGTTGGTACTAAGCTGGGTAACGAAACAACCTTCCCCGGCTGGAAAAACGGTTCGGAGTTTAAGGCGATAAGGGAGAAATCGATGAAGTAAAGCCCCTCTAAATCTCCCCCTGAAGGGGAGACTTGAAAATAGCCTTCTTAAACCCTCTCCCTTGGAGAGGGTTTGGGTGAGGTTAAAAAAAATCCACCCCGTAACAGAAGGTGGATTTTTTATTATATAGTGAAACTATACCCTTAAAGGGATTTAGTTGCTCATTTTAGCTATGTTGAAGCTTTCGTAAGCCATTTGCCTGTTGTAATCGTTGGCGATGGTTTTGTAGTTGATCAGGTCGACAATGGTACCGATGAAACAAAAACCAGCTGTGAAAAAATAAAGGATACCCATACCGATCTGATCAGTCATGAAACGCTGTACACCTGACACACCAAGGAAACCTGCAAGCGTTGCGAACATGATATCCTGCGGATTACGCCTTTTGCTGGCATAAAATGACATAAAAGTGCGGGCTTGATCTTCTGTTAATGAGGCAGTAGCCTGTTGCAGAAATGTATATTCTTCGGGAGTAATACCGTCGAAAGACATATATGGATTTTGATAAGCGTTCATTTCAGTAAGTTTTAAAGTTTGCGATTGTTTTATGATATAAAGGTACAGTGGTGCTCATAAAACGCCTAAGGGAGATAGGTTAGCGGAGATAAGTAGTCGGTGAAATGATAGGTTTTAACGGTGAAAAGTAGCGTGGAAATTTTACCGATGATAGGAGTAGCTATAAAATGTCATTGCTGTAAGAAACCACCTGAGAAATCCCCGAAAAACCGTGATGGCGTACAAAGTATATTTTGGTGATAGTGCGCTGGGGCCGCGTTAGTGATAGGAGCGGATACTAAGGCCTGCGCAGTATGAGCGGATAGCACGGGCCGCAGGCAACGCCTCAATTTATAATATCGATCAAAAACGCACCTAATAATCAAAAACTTACAATCACATCATTACACAGAACGAAGCAATCGCACGGAAGCATGGCCAACCTGTATAGCATGCGCTTGCCACGTCGCGCCCTGCTCATGACCCTCCTGCTCCTCGCAATTGTAAAGGTTATATAATTCGGTAACAGAATTATATAACCTTTACAGCAATGACATTTTAGGAAAAGGTTGTGGGTTAATATTTCCTGTAAACGTTATAAAGAATATTCAAATCCAGCTGGGTCATTACCGGTGTTTCATCCGTTTGTACAAAGTGACGCTTAAAGGCAACAATGGCTACCGGAAGATTGCTGATATCATAGCCAATCAGCTTAAGTGCTGTAGCATAATCAAAATTATCGGGCGGAAGTTCAAGCAGTTCTTCTCTCCAAAAGCCAAAGCCTTTTTGTGCTAACAATTTCCAGGGGAACAATGGCCCCGGATCGGGTTTGCGCAATGGCGCTATATCCTGGTGCCCGATAAAATTGGCTTGCGGAATGTTGTAAGTCTTCTTCAATTGCGCCAATAAAGCCAGCAGGCTTTTTACCTGTACATCATTAAAAGGCTCGTGCCCATTGTTGTCGATTTCGATGCCGATGGAACAGCTGTTCATATCGGTAATGCTACCCCATTTGCTGATGCCGGCATGCCAGGCCCGCAGGTAATCATTCAGCATGTGGTAAACCTTGCCGTCTTTACTTACAACATAGTGCGCGCTTACCTGCGGCTTTACCAGGGTAAAAGTGTTGAGGGTTTGTTTAACCGAATCCTGGGCAGTATAGTGAATGATAACGTAGTTGGGTTTGCGCAGGTTGAAATTCACGGTGCCAACCCACTCCGAAGGAATGGCGCCTCCCGCACTGTCAACCAGCATGGCCGGCTGCTCGCGGCTAATTACCTCTACCAATGAATCGGTTTGATTGTGGTATACTTTATTAGTGGCCGCGAACGGTTGTACTTTAGGCGAGCACGCGCTGATGGTGGCTACAACTGCCATAAATAATAAAATGTATATATTTTTCAAACCTTGATTCTCCTGATTAAAGATTCCTCCCTAATGATTTAAACAAGTATACAAAAAACCTTGATCCATTTGATTTAAAGACTTTCTGATTTTATCAGGTAATCCACAAATCAATTAAATCAAGGTCCGGATAGTTTACCTCTTTGGAGATAGCCTGTCAGTTTTATATTTTCAGCAGCGTTATATAGCTGTCGACCGCCTTATTACGCCTAACAAAATCGCGATAATAGCGATCACCAGCAAAATGTGAATCAGGCTGCCTACTGTTGTGAAAAATACGCCGATTGCCCATCCTATTATAAGGATGACTGCAATTATATACAGGAGTGAGTTCATAATAATTTGTTTTAATTAATGATTTTCATAGATATTAATATAATAACTATGATGACTGAAAAGTTTTAAATTTTGTGTTTTTTAGGGGAGATACAGCTCATTTAACGTTGTGTTTTGTAAAGATTTATTCCCTGCGTACCTTTAGGCACCTTACCTATAAAAACGATGAAATATTTTCTGCTGCTTATCTGCCTGCTGCCCGCCGGGCTTGTGTTTGGTCAGTCGAAACTGCCGGTAATCAAAGCCACTTCTAAAAAAGTAGCCATCAATGACGGTGGATTTTTGGATAAAAATGCATGGTCGCTTTCGCCAAAAACACGACCGGACGTTTATACTGCCGATAGGACCCGGGCGACAAAGTGGGTAACTTTTTATACCGACATCGATTCGATAAGGGTAAAGGTTAAGCCCGGTACAAGGTATAACTTCGTTATCCTGCTTAACGGTAAGGATTCATGTTATACACAAATTGCAAGCGCTATACCGCCGGCGGCCAAACATGAAGCCCGAACCAGCAAAATCGATACTATTCCGTTTAAACTTACAGCCTACAACGCCATCGCGGTAAAGGCCGTGATGAATGATACCGACACGTTAAACCTGCATTTTGACCTGAGCTCATTTGACTTTCATTTAACAAGGGATGCCATATTAAATAAAACGAAACTGCTGCCTAACCAGGCTGATGTTTTGGCCGGTAAAGCAAAGCCAAATTTTAATGAAATTAGCAAAGCTTTGAAGCTGCAAATCGGCACATCAGTTTGGCACAACCTGGAAATGTTGCCCACAAACATAAGCTCGACTGGAATGGATGGCCGTTTTGGCTGGAACCTGTTTGAGGGTAAACAGGTAGAGGTTGATTATGATAACAACCGTATCATCATCCGCGATAAAATGCCTAAAAACTTAAAAGGTTATGAACGCTCGAAGATTGGGTTTATCCATTCGTTCCCATATGTTACCGGTACGTTTGAAATAGACGGCAAAAAATACACCGGCAATTTTTCTATGGATACCGGATCCGAACAGTCATTGATACTGGATAGTGAATGGGCTGTTAAAAATAATTTCCCCAGGGATCTTAAACTCATCAAGTCATCCACCATCAGCGATCCGCGCGGGGTAAAATATGAAATGAAGATTGTAGAAACACCATTGTTCAAGCTCAATGGATTCCCTGTTAGTAATGTGTTGGCCATTATGCTGAACAATAAAAACCCAATGGGTTTTGAAATCAACTATTTGGGCAATGGCGTTTTAAAACGGTTCAATATGATCCTCGATTTTAAGAATGATTACCTGTACCTGAAGCTAAATAAATTATCTACCTGAAATAGAATTTAGTTTCCGGCAGGTACCGCCCAGCTTTGCCCGTCTAAAACCGGGTTCACATCCATGCTCTCGTATTGAATATTGAGCTTTTGCTGGCCGCTTGTTGTAGCCTCACGATACGGAATGGTAATACCCTGTACCGGCCGAAGATCTGACAGCATAGCGAACAGGGTTTTGTCGCCTACCTTATAGCCGTAAGCCATTAGTTGGTTTTGATTATTTATAGCAAACACGTATTCATTGCCATTTAACCTGCATTGAACCGTATACATATCATTATCGGGGATTTTTTGTGTATTAATGACCTGCATTTGATCAAGCGATGACTTACGTAACCCAATAACCCCGGTGTATAAGGCGGTTTTTATCTCGGCAACGTTATTGGCCGGAAGATCGGACTTGTTGCCGCTGCTCCATTGCCATCCGTTACTGCCTTCGGTTTGTTGCACCGAAACCGGTTTGCCGTTTTTCCATATTTCAACGCGTACCTTGCTGTTGGGAATATCAATCAGCTCAACAACTTTTAACCCCGAAACAGAACCCGTTAACCGGGCAGTTTTCAATGCATTCAGTTTATCGCCTCCATGGGCGGCATTGGCTTTTAAAAGCAGGGTTTTTCCATTTGGCACGGCGGCATTGCTTGCATTTGTGGCGGAGTTTTCGGAAGTTTTTTTAGCCGCGGTTGATGATTTGGTATTGTTAGCGGTGGTATTGTCATCATTGTCTACAAAAAATACCCGCCCATCAACTACAGCCATACGGGTTTTACCGCCCATATCACAAAAAAAGCTGTGTAGTTCGGTATGGCCATCGGTATAGGTAAGTGTAAGCACCCCCTTATTTATTTTGTAGGTTCCGCTGCCGTTCCGGCTGCTTGAGCTGCCTCCGCCAACATTTTCGCCGGCTACCACTGAGCCCGAATAGCGCGAATTGCTAAAATGCCCGTTGCCGTCAAAATTTAATCCCTGTGTGCTTAAAGCGCCTACATAAGTTGTACCATAGGCCGCGCCGCCACCGCCCATAGCGCTGATGAATGAGTAATAGCCCGGAGGTATAATGTTCCCCTGAAGTTTAAACAGTTCATGGGCATAATTGGAAAGGCTTCCATATTTGGTTATGCCATAAACAGACGAGCTTTTAGTATATTTAAGTGTTACCTCTCCTTTGCTTATGGTGTAATGCCCGCTTACGTTGGTTTGCCAGTCGGCACTGTTAAGCGAAGAATTGAAAGTACCATCAGGTCTGAATAATATAGCTACGTCAGTTCTGTTCATACCTCCGCCAAATATCGGACTTGGCGAAAACTCGCATCCGGCATAAACGCCATCTAACTTATCCTGGGCAAAAACATTATCGTAAAAGCAAAATAAAAAGGCGGATAGCACCAGCAGGAATTGTTTCATAGGGCGTCGGTTTTTTTGTTGGTAAACCGTGTTTGCTGCTTATTGTTTGTGGTAATGTTTTAATTAATATGTAATTAATGTTGGTGCTGCTTAATATAACGTGAAATGTCATTTCGACGATGAACGAGGAAAAATCTTATGCGCTAAGTTCATCGATTAGCAACAACACGCTTAAATAAAAAACGGCCGCGAGGAATAATTCCCCCACGACCGCTCTTAAAAAACTAATAAACGTTAAGCTTTTTCGGCTTTTGACGCCTGGTTGATACCGGCTTCGGCAATTTGAGTGAGCAGGCTGTCGCAGGTTTTTTCTTCCTGCAGGGTTGAATCAAGCAGTTCGGCCGCATGGTCATAGCCCAGCACACCGGCCAGCGTGCGGAGGGTGCCATACGATGCTATTTCGTAGTGCTCAATTTTTTGAGCTGCAGAAATAATACCGGCATCGCGGGTAATACTGCCTTTTTCGGTTTCTGATATAATTTCTTCGCCTTCTTTGATGAGGCCGGCCATCGCTTCACATTTTACAGCCACAGCTTTTTGACCGATTGAAGCAAATGCATCTTCTAAACGAATCACCTGCCGCTCGGTTTCGGCCAGGTGGCTTTCGATAGCCGAGCGTAATTCATCGGATGTTGCCGCTTTAGCCATTTTAGGCAGTGCTTTTGTAAGATGTTTTTCGGCCCAGTAAATGTCTTTTAATTCATCAATAAATAATTCATTCAGTGCCGATTCCTGCACATCATTAGTTTGTTCGGGTGTTTTTACTTTAGTAGTTGCCATGATAGATGTTTTAATGTTTTTGTGAGATAACATCTACAAACAAGAAGCCAAGTTTTATTATTTCAATAAATAAATTAATTATTAGGATAATTTAGGAGAGTTTGAACCTGAAGTTTATCATGGCAAAAGGAATAAGCGTTGGCAATGCTTCAACCAAAAGTTCTAAAAAGCATACAGCATGCCCGATTTTAGCGAATCGATATGCCGACTTAAAACTTTCTGCTTAAGACTTCTGACTTTACCTAAGCCCCTTTCTTGCTTTTTAAACTGGCCATCAGCTGGTCGTACAAATCGTCACTGCCTGTTTTACGGGGTTTAAGCTTTTTAACTTTGGCGCGTTTACCTTTTGATTTGGCCTCGATGATCCTGAGCAGCTCATCATTATACTCGTCTTTAAATTTAGACACATCAAAATCTTCGGCGTATTGATTTATAAGGGTGAGGCCCATATCCAGTTCCTTTTTACTTACCTCAATCTTATCGGGCAGGTTAAGATCTTCCGTGTCACGAATTTCCTGTCCAAAACGGATGCGGGTTACTACCAGTACATTTTTAAGCGGGTGAACGATGCAAAGGCTTTCGGTACTGCGCAGCACAAAACGGGCCAGGCCGGCTTTTTTTGATTGCGTAAGTGCCTGGATAAGCAGGGCATAAGCTTTATTGTTTTTAGTATCGGGCTCGGTATAGTATGATGTTTCGTAAAACATGGGGTTTACATCGGCAATGTCTACAAAGCTTTCAATTTCAATCACCTTGCTTTTTTCGGGGGCTGCATCCTCAAAGTCTTGTTCGTCCATGATCACGTAATCTTCATCAAGCTTATAGCCTTTTACAATTTTATCGTAGGGGACTTCCTTATGGGTATTTTCGTTTACCCGCTGAAAACGGATGCGTGCATGATCACGGCTATCCAGCATATCAAAATCAAGCGAACTGGTTTGTACCGCCGAATACAATTTAACAGGGATGCTCACCAGCCCAAAACCTATCGAACCTTTCCATATCGATCTCATAACCAAATAAATTAATGCGTTGTAGTATAACTATTAAAAGGGGCAAAGGGTTTGGGTGTTGAAGAGATATAAAAAGGAGGGGCGCGTGCGGTTCCTTCCCTGGGGAAGGTGTAGGAAGGGGTTTCTTTAGAATGTTTTTATTAACGGATAGCGCAGAAACCCCTCCCCGCAACCGCGCATTTCAACGCGCCTCCCCAGGGAGGGAATTAACTCCAGCCCCTCAAACAAAACCGTCCGCCGGTTTATTTACAAGCATACCAGTGGCTTAGCAATTAATTGTAGCCTTACTGTTACACATTAAACTAAACATACGTTACCTTAGTCATAACATCAAATAATATACACATGAAAAAGCTATTTATCCTTGCCGCACTATTAGCAACTACCATTGGCGCATTTGCCCAAAACGTTGACCTTAGGCGTAAAATTGAAGTTACCGGCATTGCCGAGCAGGAGGTTACTCCTGATATTATAAACGTGACCATATCACTACAGGAATACATGGACGGCAAAAAGCATATTGCCATTAACGACCTGGAAGCTCAGTTGGAAAAAGCCGTTAAAGACGCCGGCATTCCATCGTCGGATTTTACGGTGAACAACGTATCAGCCTGGAACAATACCTATCAAAAGAAAAAAGCACCCGACTTTTTGGCCAGCAAACAATATGGCCTGCGTGTGCGCGACCTGAACAAGTTTAACCAGATCATGTCGAAAATTGATCCTAAAGGTATCCAGTCAACTAATATTGAAAGCTACGACTATTCAAAAATGGCCGATTTAAAGCGTGATCTTAAAATAAAAGCCTTGTTGGCTGCACGCGATAAAGCAACTTACCTGTTGGCTGCCCTTGGCGAAAAATTGGGCGGCGCTATCAATATTACCGAAAGCGATAACAGCAGCTTCCCGCAACCAAGGATGTATGCAGCCAATATGATGACATTCAAAGCTTCGGCAGATAGCAATGTTGGTGATTCGGATATCAGTTTCAAGAACATCAAACTAAGTTTCCAAATCCAGGCGGTGTTTGAGATTGTGAAATAATCTCGTCCCCCGTCCCCCTAAAGGGGGAGTAAAAAACTTTAGGTCTCGTTCAAACAAACGAGGCCTTTTTTTATTATTGTGCTTAGGGGCTCCCCCTTTAGGGGGCCGGGGGGCATATGCAATGGTTTGGCAGACGCGAAAGCGATAACGTAGATGATGAACGCGGTGGTGGCGGCGGCAGGTTAGCCATTGGCGGTGGCGTACTTGGTATTATAGCGGCCGCTATTTATTTTTTTACCGGGGTCGATCCTTCGGCGCTGTTTAACCAGGTAGCAACCAACCAGCCGGCACGGCAGGAGCAAACCGTCAATAACGGCCCCGAAGATGAGGGCAAGAAATTTGTGCGCGTGGTTTTGGCCGATACCGAAGATATTTGGACGAAGCTGTTTAACGACATGGGCCGTACTTATGAAAAGCCGCGTTTAACCTTATTTAGCAATTATGTACAGTCGGCTTGCGGTAATGCCAGCTCGGCAAGCGGGCCGTTTTATTGCCCCGGCGATTCGCGGGTATATATCGATCTTTCCTTTTACGATGAGTTGAAGAACCGTTTCGGTGCCGCCGGCGATTTTGCGCAGGCCTATGTGATAGCGCATGAGGTTGGCCATCACGTACAAAACCTTTTGGGGATCTCACAAAAAATGGATCAGGCACGGTCGCGTTTGAGTGAGCGGGCATATAACAAGCTTTCGGTAAAGCTGGAGCTGCAGGCCGACTTTTATGCCGGCGTTTGGGCGCATTACGAAAAAACTATGAAAAACGTGCTCGACAAAGGCGACATAGAAGAAGCCCTGAACGCGGCCAACGCCATAGGTGATGACCGATTACAAAAACAAGCACAGGGCCATGTAGAGCCCGATAGTTTTACCCATGGCACCAGCGCCCAGCGGATGTACTGGTTTAAAAAAGGTTTCGACACCGGGGATATTAACCAGGGAGATACTTTTGGCAATGGGGATTTGGATTGATTTGTTTATTGGTTCATTTGTTCAATAGTTCATTTGTTCATTGGTGGGAGGGCGTTGAGGTTAGGAGAGAGTTTTTGTAATTTGTTTTAAACAGCCTTTGGGCAGGAAAGACTTTTGTGGTAATTAACTTACATCGTCCGCTCTTGGCCGCGGAGGCCAGTTACTTTACCTTAGATGCAAAGTAACCAAACATCAAGACAAAAAAATGCTTCCCCCCGCGGGCCATACTCCCAGGCCCGCTTTTTTGTCGGCCCGATGCGCTTTTGTTTTGGGGTTAATAAAATCATGTCATTGCGAGGAGCAGCAAGGGAATAGTGTGTTGGGGCGACGCGGCAATCGCATGCTATACAGGGCGGCCATGCTTCCGTGCGATTGCCACGCTCCGCAATGACATGATGTTGTGTATGATGGCGTCCTTAATTTCTTGTCTCTTGATTCTAACAGTCTTGCTTCTTTTCCCCAAACCCGTCGGCAGGTAAGCTTCGGGCGAAAGCGGGCAGAACGATGGTGGGTGGTGCGGCTGCAGGGGCATAGCAAGTTTTTGCAGAAGCCAGGGCAATGAGCGGGCGAAGCAGGGCAAAATAATTGCAGCCCGTGGTTCTGCCCGGTTTGCAGGGCAAAGGCCTTGAGCGCAAAGAAGCCTCCCTGCCGACTTGAGTTACTCACTATTATTTTGTTTTTATGGCGTTCGTTATCTCGCTATCGCTCGGTCTTGGTTCTTTTTGTCAAGAAAAAGAACAAAGCCCTCCCGCGGCGATTGAGCGGGCCGATGTTAGTTAAATACAACTAAGGTCTATTAAAGAGCAATAGCGGACTTGGCGCCCGGCTCTGTACAGCATGCGATTGCCACGCTATCGCTCGCAATGACATATTTTTATTTAAAACACCAGCACCACTTTACCAACCGTCCTCCCACTTTCTAACTGCAAGTGTGCATCGGCCATTTGCTCAAACGGAAACACTTTAGATACGTGCGATTTAATGATCCCTTTTTGCAATAATCCCGCAATGGTGCTCATGTTTTCGGCATTGGGTTTTACCCGGGTGTTGTGGCCATTAATGCCCAGCGCGTTGGCTTTGGGGGTAACGGTTTCGTTCATGCCGGAAACGATGCTTATAATGGTGCCGCCTTTTTTCATCACCTGCAGCGAGCGGTCAATATATTCGCCGCCAATGGTGTCAAGCACAAAATCGATATTGCCGGTAGCGGTTTCAAAGGGCTGCGCTTTATAGTCGATATGCTCATCGGCACCCAGGCCCAACACAAAATCGCGGTTGGCAGCCGAGGAAGTGGCGATAACATAGGCATTTAAATATTTAGCTATTTGCACAGCATAATGACCAACCCCGCCGGATGCGGCGTGGATCAGTACCCGGTCGCCGGGTTTAACAGGCGCGTTGGTGTGGAAAGCCTGCCAGGCGGTAAGCGCGGCAAGTGTAGCTGCCGCAGCCTCCTCATGACTGACGCCGGCAGGTTTCAGCGCAAGTTCATAAGCTTTAGCCTTAACATATTCGGCATAGGCTTTACCGGTTTTGGGGAAATCTATCATGGCAAAAACCTCGTCGCCGGGTTTAAAGCCGGTAACATCCGCGCCCACTTCGGTGATCTCACCCGAAATATCCCAGCCCAAAATAATCGGCGACTCTTCCTTAATAAGCCCGGCAACGCCTTTCCCCGAGCGGGTTTTAACATCCACAGGGTTTATGCTGATGGCTTTCAGTTTTACCAGCACTTCATCGGCAGCTATGGTTGGTACAGGTATTTCGGCAGGCACCAGGTTTTCAACCCCGCCAAAGTCTTTTAAAATTATTGCTTTCATGGTTCGATGTATTCATTTGATATACCAAAGGTAGCCACGGTAAATAAAATACATTTATAAACGGGGAATATAATTCAGTGTTTCGGGGCATACACCATAAACTCCAAATTTTAGCTCTGGTTTTGTGGGATGGGAAAGGAGTGGGGGTGGATGAGCCTACAGCGTCACAAGTCAGCCACCCCACAGTCCTGCACTCAAGACTTGCGCCAAAAGAGAATTAGGCTGTTTATAATCACATTTTTAAAGTCCCTCTCTCCCGGAGAGGGATTTAGGGTGAGGCTAATTTCATATCTTAGAAACGTGATCAAAGTAACATGCGCTATCATTGTTAATGCCGGCGGACTGGTTTTGGTCGCTCAGCGGAGCGAAACCATGAGCCTGCCCTTAAAATGGGAGTTCCCCGGCGGTAAAATTGAACCCGGCGAAACCGCCGAAGCCTGCCTCATCCGCGAGATTAAGGAAGAGCTTCATGTGGATGTGGAAATTGTTTCTTCTTTGCCGCCTAATACGCATAAATACCCTAATGTTACTATCCAGTTGATCCCCTTTGTTTGTAGAATTACTTCGGCGCAGGTTTTGTTAAAAGAACACCGGGATTTTAAGTGGCTGCCTAAAGATGAATTATTAGCTTTGGATTGGGCAGAGGCGGATGTGCCTATTGTTAAACATTATATAGAAACCTAAATGCCAGCAATTGAATTAGGCTTGTACGAACAGCTGTTCTTAAACAAATCATAGTCAGTCAATACACTCCATTTATTTGTTAATTTTGAGTGTGCGAACATATAGAACTAAATTATTTAAATTCAGACATATCAAAAATTAACTATCATAATGTTTTTAAATTTATATGATTCAATATAATATTAGTGCAGCCTTCTAAATCTTTTTTTACTTGATGCTCCCAAAATCTTATTACTTTAAAACCTAACGAACTTAACAAATTGTTTATTTCTTGATCTCTCTGCATATTTCTTTCAATTTTGGGTATCCAGAACTCTCTATTGGCTTTTATCCTCAATTTTTTTTGATCCCAATTATGTCCATGCCAAAATTCACCATCTATAAAAACAATTAATTTGCTCTTATTTATTAAAATATCAGGGCAGCCTGGCAGCTTTTTATAATTCTTTCTATACCGAACCCCTTGATTCCACAAAGATTTCCTCAATGCCTTTTCTGCTTTGTTTTCCTTACTGCGGATTTTACTCATTAAGACAGATCGCTTGTTGTCTGTTTCAAAACCTAAAGTTTTTTTGAATCGAGGAACATTTATTTTATTATTCATAAAAATGTTATAGCTTTCGGCTATAATAATCAATTATTAAATGCAAGTTACAAGTCAAGACCTTTTTGAAAAACTAATGGAATACGGTATTGTTGGGCAGAAGGGGGAAATTAATTTTACTTTAAAAGACTTATCAATAAAGATTACCTCCAGGGATACTGTAGGCAACCTAATACAAGATTGGCTACAGCAATGGATGATGCAGCAAAAAATTGAGTTTGAAGTAAATGATAATTCGCAGGTTTTTCCAGATATTTATCTTGATAAACATAATAAAAAACAAGGGCTATTAGAAGTTAAGACTTTCGATTTTGATCGAGGCCCTGGTTTTGACATTGCAAATTTTGATTCTTATTGCAATTCTTTACTTACAAGTGCCTATAGATTAGATTCAGATTATCTAATAGTTGGATATAAGATGATTGGACATGAAATTACGATTGCTGGTGTTTGGTTGAAGAAAATTTGGGAAATGGCTGCGCCAAGTTCCACCTACCCCCTTAAAGTTCAAGAAAAGAAAAAGATCATTTATAATATAAGACCAATAAAATGGTACTCTGTAAAAACAAAATTTAAGCCTTTTGCTGTTAAAGAGGATTTTCTAAGGGCTTTAAATGAAACAAGGTATCAATATCCACAAACAAGGTTCGCAAACGGGCATTGGTTAAAAGAAGTTAAGACAAATTATGCTGAACATACGGGCATGGAACTAATAATTGATTGACTTTCTAAATAAAGCTCTGCGACACGCTGGGCCACACGATTGACAACATTTACAGCAACAGTATTTCCCAATAAATCAAATCCTTCCTCGGTCGAGACAGGCATTTCAAACCATTCCGGAAACCCAAAAAGCCGAAGACCTTCTCTTAAAGTCATGCTCCTAAGTCCATTTCCATCCGGGACCACCAATCTGGCCATATCTGTTGCAACCAATGTTGGAGCTATTCCATTAGGATCTAAAATTTTGTTTATTGCATAGCTCAATTTACCAGAAACAATATTGTATCCTGGTTTTAAACTTTTATTTTCTCTTCTATATGTTTTATCACCCAATAAGGTATGCTCTGTGACAAGGCTTTTAGGATATTCAAATTTCAAATACTTCTTCTTAACTAAATCACTTAACATCTCTTCAAGGTTAGGGGCGTCGTAAAAAGTTCTTATTTGAGCCAATGTTAAGGGCATCCCATCCATCCACTTAATACCAATTTGTTCTGCCCATTGTTTTTTTCTCCTTTGCTTAAACAAAAGATTTAATAAAGTCGCTTGTTCTTTTGACACGGCTCCTTTTAATTCAATATCCCAACTATGAATATTGTTTTCTCCCCCTCTTTTGTCCTTTATCGATTTACCAAACAATTGATCTATTGTGAAATGACTTAATAATAAATTAACAAACTTGGAATCCATTGTAGGCAATCCCTTTTCAAGAATATTTTTTATTGATGCAATTTGAATCTCAAAGTCGGACATAGGCACATATTCATCTAATGTACCCACAATAAATATTCTTTTACGCGATTGAGGTAGCCCAAAATCAGCAGCATTTAAAACCTTGGTGGATACTTTGTAGCCCAAACTTGCAAGTCTTGACAATATAGTTTTAAGTGTACGCCCAAATTCGTCTTTTTTATTCTCCAAATCGTGTTTCACTAAGCCTTCAACATTTTCCAATATAAATCCATAGGGTTTTTTGTCTTCCAATATTCTCTCTATTTCAAAAAACAGGGTACCCCTCGTGTCAACAAAACCTTGTCTTTTCCCTCCCGCGCTAAATGGCTGACACGGAAATCCGCCCAACAAGAAATCAAAATCAGGAATTTCGTGGTTTTTTACTTTGGTAATGTCTCCAACAAAATAATCATGCGAAAAGTTATGATGCAGAACTTTTAAAGCGTGCGGCTTTATTTCGGAAGTCATTACACACTTTGTGTCAAAGCCGACTTTCTTAAAGGCTTCTTCAAAACCCAAACGTAACCCTCCTATACCTGCAAACAAATCGATAAATTTAACCTCTCTCATAATTTTTTTTTGTTTTCTTAGTATTATAAAAAACAATAGGTTCTTGTAGCGTTAATGGCGATGAATCTATATCAGGAGAAAAATTCCTACAACCAATTGCATTAAGGCATTGAATTAAAAAAGCCGCACTGAAAGTCCCTCGGCTTATTTTACTGTCAATACTTCCTTTAGTTTCTTGAACTCCAATCCTGTCAAGAAGCCCGACCAATTGCTCAGAGGTAATGCCCCTTTTTAGCAATTCAGACTTTAAAAGTCTCTTAGATTTTTCGTGCCAATCAACGGAATTCATTTACGCAAATGTGTTTTTAAATTATCATATATGCAAATTTTTAGATAAAAATTATTAATAAATATTATTTATGAAAAAAAGCGAGCATTTATAAAAATAAACAAGCAAATATGGCATAAAAGTTCACTTATCTCCGATTGACAAACACCAGCGCGAGGTTTACCTTGCCGGATGTCCAATATCAAAATCAACTACTTCTACCGCGATGCTGGTAATTATAAAAATTTCGGCAGCATCATATTTATCAATCCGCAAAATATTGAGTTATCGGCGTTGGAAGATTTAATCCGCTCCAAACTCATATCCCACCATTGGTTTTACGCAGATCAGTGGCAAGTGCCCGACCTTCATTTCGGCACCTGGGATAATAAACTTGATCATTCCTTTCATGAATTTGAAAGTGTAGAATATACAGATGAGCCGGCCGATGCCTGGGCAGATATAGCCTTGTTTATAAATATCCTTAAAAACGCACCACCCTTGTAACCCCAATCATTTTCGTGACACCACGGAAAATGATTAAAAAATAGCTCTTAAACCTCGCCCAAATGGTGGCGCTATATTGTCAGCCCCCCAACCAACCCACATCGCCTAAAGCCATTTTCGTTAAAAAACATCAAAAAATTACCAAAAAAATCCCTCTGTCGGTGCTGCCTCAATTAAGGCTATATTTTACTCTTAAAAGTTTTAGTAATTGACTGTCAGTGTTTTATCATTGTTTCGGTCGAAATATTAATTATTTGACTATCAGTATGTTTCATAAAAAAGGCGTTCCGCGTTTTCACTCTCAAAAAATGGAACATGCTTATTTTCGCAAAAAAGGACAGCGAGCTATTTCCAATTTTTTGTGGGGAATCAAAAAATTGGGACACCCGTTTTTTTACATATATTTGAAATTATATAATACATATAGGCATAGTAGTAATTTAATCAATCGAACAAAATAATGCAAAGGCATAGGGGTAAAAGTTTAGAGTGTTGTAATAAAGTAAACGCGTTGAAAGCTTTATTCAATCACTTTAAAATCACAACCCATGATACCCGCTTTAATAATTTGGTTATTTAAAAAATATATCCGGCCGGCCCTCCAAAACAAAACTTTACCATCGGTAAATATATTCGGTCCGCTGAGGTGGGCGGCTATGGTGGCTGCTTTATTATGCCTTGCTTCCGGCGCTGTGGCGCAGGAGCAAACGGTTAAGTACAATGTGCTGCACAGCGGCAAAGTTGTTGGCCACATGAACCTGTACCAAAAACGCCAGGGCGATGAGCTGTACCTCAAAATGATCTCCGAAGTTAAAATGCGCTTTATTTTCAGCGTTAAGGTGGAGATTCAGGAGGAGAGCACTTTTAACAATGGCAAGCTCATGAGTTCGCAGGTGTGCCGTAACGTTAATGGCAAGGAAAAGTGCAACCGCCAAACCAAAGCTGTTGCCTCGGGCTACCAAACCATCGCCGAAGGCAAATGTGGTAAGGTTGATCAAAAGCAAATTGCCGCCAACCTGATGCTGCTATACTGCCATGAACCGGCCGACCAGGCACAGGTGTACTCCGATAACTTTCAGCAGTTTTTACTGGTTAAGCAGGTGAGCCCACATGTATACCGCATTGACCTGCCCGATGGCAATTACAATTTCTACAGTTATGCCAATGGTGTGTGCAGCAGGGTTGATATTCATCATTCGTTATACACTATCCAGATCCAGCTGGCCTGATTGATTTTTAACATTTCGGTACTATGAATTTAACGGCCAAACAAGCTATCTTTAGCGCTAACATCTACACCTTAAAAGTGGAATACAGCGATAGCACGGCCATTGGTTTAATTAAACAGGGAAGCCAGAAGGCTTTTGAGCGGCTTTTTAAAGATAACTTTAAAAGTTTGCACACCTATGCCTACACTTTTTTAAAAGATGATGAAATGGCCGAAGAAGTAGTACAAAACGTATTTTGCCGCATTTGGGAAAAACGCGATCAGCTTAAAACCGACGGCAGTATCAAGGCTTACCTGTACCGCTCGGTACATAACGAAAGTTTGAACTACTTAAAGCATCAGAAGGTGCGCGCCAACTTTGGCGTTTATTATGCTGATGAGATGGACCAGGTTGGTAATGATGATTCGGCCTCAAAAAAACTGCTCACCGCCGAACTGCAAAAGCACATTGAAAAAGCTCTGAGCGAACTGCCCGAGCAGTGCCGCATTATTTTTCAGCTGAGCAGGTTTGAGCAGTTAAAATACCAGCAAATTGCCGATCAGATGGGCCTCTCGATCAAAACCATCGAAAACCAGATGGGCAAAGCGCTGCGGGTAATGCGCCAAAAGCTGGCCGAGTTTTTACCCATTATTTTATTGTTATTTATTAATTGGTTTGTATGAGCTATACCGGTATGCCTATAGATGATGATTTGCTGGTGAAATACCTGGTTGGCGAAGCTACGCCCGCCGAGGTGGAAGCTATACAGAACTGGATTGCCGCTTCGCCCGCTAACAGGCAGGAGTATGATAATTTTAAACTGATCTGGGATGAGAGCCGGCAAATTGCTTCAACTAAGACTTTGGATGAAGATGCGGCCTATCTCCGGCTGCAAAAAAGGATCAGCAATACAGGCACAACGCCAACCCAACCTGTACGGGTTCGCAAAATGAAAACCAGTTGGTGGATAGGCATAGCGGCATCGCTGCTGTTAGTTTGTACGGTGACCTGGCTAACCATCAGCCACTATTATGATAACCGGAATATTGCTTTCGTCAGGATAAACAGCGAAGGGAAAGCCCGAGCGCAAACCCTGCCCGATGGTTCGGTAGTTACGCTGAACAGTCACAGCACGCTTATTTACCCCGAAAAATTTACCGGCAAAATCCGCCCGGTGACCATGCTGGGCGAGGCTTTTTTTAAGGTAACGCCCGATAAAACAAAACCTTTTATAATTAGGGTGAACGGTGTAACGGTTAGGGTGGTTGGCACGTCGTTCAATGTAAAGAGCCGCAACGGCAAAACACAGGTTATTGTTGAAACGGGCATAGTTAACGTAAGCGAAAAGAAAAAAAGCGTAAACCTTAACCCCGGCGAAAAGGTGTCGGTTACCGGCAAAGATGGCCTGCAGGCTAAAGAAAGTATCAAAGGGCGTTTATATAACTACTATGCAACCCATGAACTGGTTTGCGATGAAACCCCGCTAAATGAGCTGGTAGGTTCATTAAACGAAGTGTACGGGGCGCACATTGTTATCGGCAATAAAGCCATTGCCAACCTGCCTATTACTACGGTGTTTAAAGATCAGTCGTTAGATCAGGTGCTGCTGGTGATCTCCGAAACGTTCAAGATCAAAGTGGAGCGCGGCAAAAAGGGGATTGTGTTGAGGTAAGAATAATAATCCCTATACCATGTCATTGCGAGGAGCACGCAGGGACTGTGTATGGCGCTACGTGGCAATCTCGTAGCTATGCATAAACGATTTGCTTGTTCGATAGGCATGGCTACGGGATTGCCACGCTTCACTCGCAATGACATAACTTAATATACACGTTAGATTTTTTATGTTGTATAAACTACATCGTTACCTAAACTATACCATCTGCCTGCTGCTTCTCTCGGCCTTAACTGCTCATGCCGATTCCATCCTCTCCAAAAACATATCCGTCCATGTAACCGAAATGCGACTGGGCACGGTGCTTAAAACCATCGAACAAAAAGGCAACTTCTACTTTTCGTACAACAGCAACATTGTAAAAACCGACAGTCTGGTTACCATCAATGCTGATAACTGGACGATTAAAGAAGTGCTTGACCACATGCTTCGCTACCGCTTTGAGTACCGTGAAACAAAGAATTTTATTATCCTGAGATATGCGCCCTTACAACTCACCATAGTAACAGACAAGGCTGCTACAGATGGCGACAACTACAACATCAGCGGTACCGTAACCGACGAGCGAACCGGTAATAACCTGCCTAATGCCAGTGTATACTCGCACGAACAATTGCAATCGGTATTGACCGACAAGGAAGGCCATTTTGATATGACCGTCCGCAACGAAGGCCAGCCGATCACCTTAACAATAAGCAAAGAGTTTTATAAGGATACTACGGTTACTTTTTTAGCAGATGTTAACGTAAGAAGCACCGACACCACCCTGAAGAAAAAACGCAGCCTGCTGGGGTATATCCTTAGTGACGATTATTCGGGTGTCGAAAATACTTCGCTGGGCAGGTTGTTCCTTTCCACCAAACAACAGATCCAGGCGGCCAATCTCGGCGGGCTGATTGCCCAGGCCCCCTTTCAGGCTTCGGCCATACCGGGCGTAAGTACCCACGGCAACTTCAGCGGACAGGTAGTGAACGTGGTTTCCCTCAATGCTGTGGGCGGCTATAATGCCGGGGTTGATGGCTTTGAAATGGGCATTATTTTCAATTTAGATAAAGGTGACGTTGGCGCGGTACAAATAGCGGGGATTTTTAACGTTGTTGGCGGTTCGGTCAATGGCATTCAGCTTGGCGGCTTGTACAATAACGTGCTGGGCAACGTGCGGGGTATTCAGCTGGCCCTGCTCCACAACAGCGTAAAACAAAACATGAATGGTTTGCAGTTGTCAGCCCTTTACAATCATACCCGCGGATCAGTCAGGGGCATTCAGTTAGGTGCGATAGGCAATATCGCAGGCAAAAATTCCGATGCTTTACAGCTGGGAGGTATCGGTAACATCGCACAGCAAAAATTTGGTGGTTTACAGGTTGCGGGCTTGTTTAACTATGCCAAACACCTTACCGGGGTGCAATTGGCGCTGGTGAACATCGCCGATACTTCTTCGGGATTTAGTATCGGGCTGCTGAATATTATCAACAGCGGGTATCACAAGCTGACTATCTCTACCAATGAAACTCAAAACATTAACCTTGCTTTCAAAAACGGCAACAGCAAACTATACACCATTTGGCAGGGCGGTATGCGGGTTAATGGTAACAGTAAATTATACTCGTTCGGTTTGGGGTTCGGACGCGAGTTTGGACTGGGGCAGCATTTGGCTATCAACACCGAAATTGGTTCAAGTTACCTGTACCAGGGTACCTGGTCAAAAAACAATCAGCTTAACAAGTTCAACCTTGATTTCACTTATAAGGTAAGCCGGAAGTTTTCCGTTTTCGCAGGGCCGTCGTTAAATTTTCTTTATTCAGATCAGCGTACGCCTGTTGATGGTTATGCTTATGTGCGGAACCTGCATCATTCTTTTATCCGTGATAACAGGAACTGGAGCGGTTGGGTTGGATGGAGTTTTGGGGTTAATTTGTTTTAAGGTGTGCGTGGGCCGGTAACTGGTCTTAGTTGTATTTGACCCCACATAAAAAGAAAGCCCCAATCTCAAAAGAGACTGGAGCTTCCGTATGTAAAATCACTTAAAAAAGCTTATTGAGCCGGGAACGCGCTGCTGAAGTGCGAACCATCAGGATAGATCCCGGCAATGATGATATTGCCCTGGATAGGTTTTACAATTGCCTTGTCAATATCTTCGATACTGCTGATCGGCAGTTTGTTAATACTGGTGATCACAACGCCTTCAGGTATTTCGGCAGCGTCAAATAAACCGCCTTCACGTACCTGGGTTACCAGTACACCGGCGTTAACATGCAGCTTGTTCTTTTCGGCAGGAGTTAAAGCGTGGAAGCTTGCCCCCAGTTTGTTAAACAGCTCCTCGGCCGATTTAGACGCCGCGATACGGTTTGAAGGTGCTACGGCATCGCCTTTAAGCGTTACTGCGAAATCTTTTTCTTTGCCATCGCGCAGTACAGTAATATTGATCTTATCGCCGGGTTGTAAACGGCCTACGCGTTCCTGCAGATCAGATGATTCATAAACCGGCTGCCCTTCAACCTTAACAATGATATCGCCTTTGCGTAAACCTGCCTGTTCGGCACCGCCGCCCGGTACAAGGTCGTTCACGTATAAACCGTTGGTGGTTGTTACGTCGAGTTTTTGGGCATTGTCGGGGTTAAGCTCGGTGAATGTTACACCTACAAAACCACGTTTCACTGTACCAAATTTCTTGATATCGTTCAGTACTTTTTTAGCCAGGTTAACCGGGATGGCAAAGCCGTAGCCTTCGTATGAACCGGTGTGCGAAGCGATAGCGGCGTTGATACCAATCAGTTCGCCACGGGTGTTTACCAGGGCACCGCCGCTGTTGCCAGGGTTAATGGCCGCATCGGTTTGGATGAACGACTCGATAGCTTTGTTCAGCTTAGGAGTCGACTGGTTGCGGGTACGGCCAAACGGGTTGTCGTCATCACTGTTTTCGCTGCCGATGATACCAATATTACGGCCTTTGGCGCTGATGATACCGGCTGTAACGGTTGATGTTAAGTTAAAAGGGTTACCTACGGCTAAAACCCATTCGCCAACTTTAGCGTCATCGCTGTTGCCTAATTTTACAATTGGCAGGTTGTTAGCGCTAACTTTAATGAGGGCAAGATCTGTACTTGGGTCGGTGCCGATAACTTTGGCGCTGAAAGTACGGTGGTCATTAGAGTAAACGGTAATTTTATCGGCCTTTTCAACCACGTGGTTGTTGGTTACAATGTAACCATCAGGCGAAATGATAACGCCTGAACCCGATGCCATCTGCGGCCCTTGCGGACGCACCCGCTGACCAAACATATCGCCAAACATCTGCTCCAGTTGATCCTGTCCACCGCTGCCTTTGTTAGTGTAGGTTGTGCGGATGTAAACCACCGCCGGGGTTGCTGCAGCCGCTGCCTGAGTAAAATCAAGGTCGCCGGTTGATGAAACCGGAGCTGAGGGGTTGCTTGTAAAATACACCTTTTGCTTGTCTTCGAAGCTCAGGTTGTCGGAGTACTTGTTTTCGATAACCTTGTATACTCCTAAGGCCATCGCACCTCCAACAAAAGCGGTTAATAGTGTTAAACCAATCTTTTTCATTTATTATTTGCCTTTCTTATTATTAAGTTTACTTATTTTACAGATCAAATTTAATACCATATAGACGAGATAATCAATGATTAGTTATCCCGTTTTTTGTTAAAATTTGTTAAATAGATAAACATCGGCTATTTTAATTGTTAGCACGAGTTTTGTTGAAGACTAAAGAGGCTGATATTAACAGGATAATTGTGAAGATACATTTTTATAAATACCAGGGCGCTGGCAACGATTTTATTTTGATTGATAACCGCGATAACAGCGTTGATCATCATAATCCTAAGCTGATTTCGGGCCTGTGCGACCGCCGTTTTGGTATCGGAGGCGATGGCTTGATGCTGTTGCAAAATAAAGACGGATACGATTTTGAGATGATTTATTACAATGCCGACGGCCAGCCGAGCAGCATGTGTGGCAACGGCGGGCGCTGTATTGTGGCCTTTGCCAAATTTTTAGGCGTTATTGAATCGGAAACTGAATTTTTGGCGGTAGATGGCCCGCATTATGCCAAAATTTCAGACGAGGGCGATTGGGTAAGCCTGCAAATGATTGATGTAAACGAAGTTAATACTGATGCCGACGCTTACGTACTCAACACCGGCTCTCCACACTATGTAAAGCTGGTTGATGGGCTTGAACAGCGCAATGTTTACCAGGAAGGCCACGCTATCCGCAATAATGCCACTTACCGCAAAAATGGCATTAATGTAAATTTTGTTGAACCAATGGAGGAGGGCTACTTTGTTCGCACGTTTGAGCGCGGGGTAGAGGATGAAACCTTTGCATGCGGAACAGGAGTAACTGCCGTTGCCCTGGCCATGGCGCAGCACAAACAGCAAACCGGGCATATCACTACTCCGATAAAAGTATTAGGGGGCAACCTCAACATTCGTTTTGATTATGATGGCAAAGCTTTTACAGACATCTTTTTAGAAGGCCCTGCTGAAAGGGTTTTTGAAGGGGATGTTGTTATTTAGCACGAAAGCCAGAACCAAGATAAAAGAATATAAAACTGTGACATTGTCGCGCTGCGTTCGCAATGAAGTGAGAAATTATCCGCTCCCGGGCGCTTAATGTACCGGTTTCAATAAGCTAAAAAATGTACCGTCCATAATAACATTGCCGATAGAGTCAAACACGGTTTTTCTGCTGGCCTCGGCTTTCATATCTTCTGCATAAAAAATATGGTCAACCCCCAGTGTTTTCAGGAATGGATCAACTTTGGAGTGCCATTTGTTTTTATAGCAGCAAATTTTAATGCCTTTGTATGATGGGTTTGTGCTTAAACGGCGAAGAATTTTTTCGATATCCTGAACAAGATAATCGTAATCAAGTATAAGCAGGTTGGGTTTGATCTCGTGTATTACCGGAAAGATGGCCGCGGTGATTGAAATATGCTTAAAAACCTTGTTATTAGGTAATACCTCAAGGCCAACTACATGGGGGGCAACCAACAGTACAACTTTAGACCGTACACGGATCATGATCAATCAATTAGGTGCTTAAAAGTAGTTCTTAAATTTCTACTTGTCAAGCATTTATTAATTAATTTAATAAAAACTATGCTCTTAAAATTAAATCTTCATAAGGTGATACCTTTTATTACTTTCGGTTTTTATAATCTTAACACTAAATTAATTTTTGCGATAATTTTTATGCCTCACTTATAATATTGGCTTTTCTACGCCTTTTCCAACGCCTGATTAATAGCAGAAAGATGATAGCGCCTATCATTAAAGGCCATAACGCTATAAGTGCGAAAAAGAGGTTTTGTAAAACTTCCCAGCCTTCGCCAATTGCGGTTTTAAATTTATAGGCGAAACCGTTACCTGTGTTTACTTCGCCCGGGTGCCGGGTATAAAAGCTGATATCAAGCGAACTGTAACTAACCTGGCTGCTCAGATAATTAAGTTGCCCCTGGGCCGAATCGATCGTTGTACGGATGCTGGCCAGCTTATCTTCTATTGCCAGCAGATCGGTCATTTTGGTGGCTTTAGCAGCCAGTTGCAGGTAACGTTGTTCTAATTGTTTGTTATTGCTGATTTCGGCGCGAACATCGATAAACTATGTGGTTACGTCCCTGATATGAATGTTTTTTGATTCGATATGATCGGTGCTGGAAGTTAAGCTATTTAAAAAAGCATCAAAATTTTTGGAGGGTATCCTGATTTTGAGGCTATACTCTTTCTGATTTGTTTCGCCGCTGTTGGTTTCATTTTCTTCTGCGAGGTAACCGCCTAACTTTTTTAGAGACGAAACAATGTTTTGTCTTGCCGCCTTAGGATTGTCGGTTTCAAAGCGGATATCGCCTTCCTTGATGATCTTTTTGGCAGTGTCGGTAATGGGTGGGTTTGAAGCGGTCGGTTTATTAGCAGTACCGGCATCTTCCAGTTGATCGGCAGCTGCCATGCTTTTTTCCCCGGCGGGTGGAGGAGGTACTAACTCAACGTTGGCTACATTTACTTTTTGTTCCGTTTCATGCTTGCATGACATAAGTACAAGCAAAAAGCTTATCGACAGGAAAAAATAGGTTTTCATAATAAGGCTGTTTAATTGTTTTAGATTAAACGATTTTTGCCTTATTAAATTGCGTTTAATTTAATATTTAAAGAATTTAATTTTGTATTTGTGTTTAATTTGAAATTAAATTTTATTTATTTCAGTTTTTCGTTGTTTTTATGACGTTCGGCATCCCGGATGCTTTTCTTTTCCATATTCTTTTCCAGGGCTTCGGTTAGGTCGATGCCGGTTTGATTGGCAAGGCAAATAAGTACAAAAAGAACGTCGGCCATTTCGTCGGCCAGGTTAACTTCTGTATCTGATTTTTTGAATGATTGCTCGCCGTATTTTCTGGCCATAATGCGGGCCACTTCGCCAACTTCTTCCATTAAAATGGCGGTGTTGGTAAGCTCGTTAAAATACCGGATGCCCGTTGTTTTAATCCAGTTATCTACCAGTTGTTGTGCTTCGCTTATCTCCATAAAATAGTTTTAGTGCGGCCGAATTTCATTAAATTTTTTGGAATAAGGCGAATAGGTATATGCCGAAAACAAAATGAAAATACCTTGTAAGGTTTCGTTGCCCCGTGCGACTAAGAGGCAAACAACTTAAAAAATCAAACATGAAAACCAGATCAATCATTTCAGGCGCCCTTATCGCCATTTTTGCAGTTGCCGGCCTTTCTTTTAATGTACAGGCAAAAACATCGGCTCCTTTACATAATATCGTTGCCCTTAGTGATACCGGCAAAATGAAAAAGGATAAGATGAGTAAAGACAAAATGAGCCATGATAAAATGGCTTCGGATAAAATGGGTAAGGACAAGATGGGTTCAGACAAGATGAGCCACGATAAAATGGCATCAGACAAAATGGGCTCTGATAAAATGTCAAAAGACAAGATGGGTTCAGACAAAATGAGCCACGATAAAATGTCTAAAAGTAAAATGAGTAAAGGTAAAATGGGCAAAGACAGCTCAGGCAAAATGTAACCTTGCTTTTGTTTCGTGATTGTTTAAAGGGAGCCCGCATGAGCTCCCTTTTGCTTTTAATGGATCCGGCCTTTCTCGTCCTGGTTGCCGGTATCTTGCTTCTCTGCTTTAGCCTGACTATTCCCAAAACGATAGCTGATACCCACCAGGGCATACCTGTTGATCTGGAAGTTGGTATACTTTTGCCTTACCCCGTTTACGATTGTGGTAACTGCCGATGCACTGCTCCTGAAAACATCATTCATCACCAATGAAATAGCTATTTTCTTTTTAAAAGCGGAGGCCTTAATGCCGAGGTCGAGTTTATAATAAGCATCGCTTCTGCCTATATGATCAATCTCCGGGAACTGGTACCAGAAATTTATCGCTCCTGAAAAGCTTTTATCCGCATTAAAATAAATGTTATTGTTGGTAGCGATATAAGCTCCAAACCCGCTAATGCCTTTTACTGCAGCCAATGCCGATTTTGCATCGGTATGATAAAAAGTGAACTGGTTATTATTATCAAGCCAGCTAAGCAATTGCATCGAATAATTTTCGGAAATGCCCGCCCGGTAAGTTTTAATAAAATTGAGCGGCGTGGTATAAACCAGGTTGGTATCTGCCCGGGCAATGGTCACATTGTTGAAACCATTGTTGGTAACGTTTAAAAATATGGCCGATGTAAGCCTGTTTTTGTAGGTATGCGAAAGCTCAAAATTGGTATTATATTCTGGTTGAAGATAGGGGTTGCCTTCGCCATAGCTATAAGCTGTAAACAGGCTCTTGAATGGGTTAAGATTCCAGAAAGTTGGCCGGTTAACCCGCCTGCCAAAGTTTAGTGATAAGCTGTGATTAACAGCTGCCTGGTAACTCACCGTTGCCGATGGAAACAACCTTGTGTAATTATTAATGGTAGTTTGGTTAAGCGTGTGCGAGTAGCCTTTGGTTTCGGTGCGCTCTGCCCGCAAGCCGGCCTGGTACTTCCATTTACCATCCTCGCGGTTTATGCTGCCATAAACAGATTGGGTATTTTCGGTATAGGTAAACTCGTTGCTCAGGTTATCGTCATAACGCAGTGAATCATTAACGGTTTTTTTATAATAGAATGCATTGCTGTAATTATTGATAAAGCTCAGTTTGCCGCCAAAAGCAAAGCGCGCATATTTGGTAGGTAAAAGAGCATCGGCCTTAAAAGTAAAAATGTTAATATCCTGTTTATTTGTATCATGATAACGGTTACGGCCGGCAGCATTCAGTGAGCCATCGTTCAAGTAAGTGTTGCTCGCAAAGTCCGATCTGTCGGTGCGGTAATAGTTAAAATAGTCGGCATTAAGTACCAGTTTAGCACCTGATGTATCCAGGCTGATAGTGCTATGCAGGTTACCCGCATTGCTGATAGCCACCGGGTGATAGGTGGCATAGGTTCTTAATGTTGAATCGATAGCACCGGTAGTGTTGTTAATGATGGGGTTATTCACATGGTCAGATCCATCATAAGTGTTTTTACCGCCCTGGTAATTTACGCCGATAGTAACCCTCGGACTAAACCGGTAATCGGCACCGGCAATGACGTTTAAATTATGATAGCGATAGTTGCCGGTATCGGTTTGCAGCCAGGTTTGTTTGAGGTAATAAATATCGGTTTCAAAGCCTTCCAATTCGTGGTCGTGATCAACGTTTACGCTGGCATATGCGGAGAGTTTGGCCGAATTGTAGTTAATATCGCCGCCGGCATTTAACCACCAGTAATTGCTGGTACCATAAACCGAGGCGGGGCCATGCAACCATTGCTTATCATTGATCTGTACACTGCCCGCATAGCCATGTTTTTTGCTATGTTTGAGCGTGATGTTGATCAATCCGGCGTTGCCCTCAGCATCATAAGCGGCCCCCGGGTTTTTAATTACGTCAATACTGCCCACCTGGCTTGCAGATAATGAGCGCAGGTAACGGAGCAGATCGGTTCCAGCCAGTTGAACCAATCTTTCGTTCACCATAACTTTAACGCTGCCTTTACCAACAATGCTCAGGTCATTATCACCAACTTTTATACCCGGCACGCGGCCAATAACCGTAAGCGCATCAGCTCCTGCCGATGTGGCACTGGTGGATACATTATAAATCAGCTTATCGCCCTTGTTTTCAACAGAGGTTTTGCCTGCTGTTACGGTTACTTCGTTCAACTGTGTGGTATTATCAGGGAGGGTAATAGATACCGAGGTATCTTGTTGCAAGTTTAATTTAA
The DNA here is from genome assembly GCF_003286435.2 of Mucilaginibacter metallidurans. Taxonomy (NCBI): domain Bacteria; kingdom Pseudomonadati; phylum Bacteroidota; class Sphingobacteriia; order Sphingobacteriales; family Sphingobacteriaceae; genus Mucilaginibacter; species Mucilaginibacter metallidurans. The sequence goes on along the minus strand of NZ_CP043449.1, from coordinate 6,094,169 downwards.
GTATGGTTTTTTGATAGCCGGTGAAGGTGATAGTTAAATGATAGGTCCCTTTATCAACGTCAGTAAAACTAAATAGCCCGACGGAATCGGTTTGCACTACCCTTGTTTGCTCTGAATTTTGTTGTTGCAGGTTAACCACAGCAAAAGCCACAGGAACTTTAGAATTGTCGACAATTTTACCGCTAACTTTTACCTGGGCAAACAGGCTGCTATAAAATAAACTAAAAAATAAAAAGCTGTAGATATGTTTCAAACCGGGACGGGGTTGAGGTTTATAATTCCGTAAATTAAATGAAAAACCGCCGCAAATTGTTTAGCGGCGGTTCTGTTTTATTTAAAGCGGTATCCCGTGAAGAGGGTTGATGTTATGTATCACTTCTTACATGTTCCAATTTTCCGTTTTCGGTAATGTGGTATTCGGAACGCAGAAGGGCATCCGTGTTGATGTTATTGTCTTTCTTTTTTCTTTTCCGGGGACCTGAAACGGCCAATATAATAACCGCCAGGAACAGGGTGATCTCTATCAAACTCACTAACATGGGGAGTTGTATTTATATGCTTCATTGTGTTGATTGATTTAATGATTGTTTTTATTCAATTTAGTTTGATTGTAAAATAAGAAAATAAAATCAGTTGTTTTTAACCCAGGTGAAAATTAGTATGATTTTTTGTGCCGATATTTAACCTTATTGCACTTTGTTAATTATGGCCGATAAGCAACAGGTATTAAACGAACTGCTTGGCAATTTTGCCGGTATGTCTGAAAACGATGTGGCGGTTAGCTTGCCGTATTGGCGCACCCGTAAAATTGAGAAAGGCGATTTTTTTAACATGCAGAACATTGTATGTACCGATCTTGCGCTTATTAACAAAGGTTTGTTCCGGATCTACTACGTACACCCCGAAACGCAGGAAGAAAAGAACATCTACTTTTTTTCGGAAAGGCAGTTCCTGGTATCATTCCGCAGTTTTATCAATCAATACCCTTGCGCATATTATATCCAGGCGATGGAGGATGCCGAGATCATCTCCATCAACTATAATGATCTTCAATATCTTTACTCCACGCCAACCGGCTGGCAACGCTTCGGTCGCCTGATTGCCGAATTATTCTTTAACCAATCGCAAGCCCGTACCGAAGAGTTTTTATTTAATACAGCCGAAGAGCGTTATTTGAAAATGATAACGCAGCATCCCAATATCGTAAGCCGCATTCCCGCATATCATATTTCATCTTATTTGGGTATTAAAAACCCATCTCTTACCCGCATCAAGAAGCGATTATCACAGCAAAAGCCTTAAAAACGAAACTCTGCTGACAAATGCCCCTCCCGGTTTTCACCTAAGTGAAAATTGCCGCCACGTTTTGTCCCCAACTTTGCATCAAACAAAACGAAATAAAAATTGAAAGCCATGTCAGCAAATAAAACATTGATCATAGAAACTTCAGCCGCGGCTAATACAGCCCGCGAGTTGCGTAAGCTTTATTTTACAAGGGTAGCATTTTCAGTTACCTGGGTAATATTGGTATCGTTATTAGCTAAAACTTCATTTACCGCAGCTACCATACTACTCGTGATCTATCCGTTATGGGATGTTGTAGGTACATTCCTTGATATCCGTGCTAATCAAGGCAACGGAACATCGGTAACACCTCAATATGTAAATGCAGCTATTAGCATCGTTACAACCCTGGCGGTAGGTTTTGCTATAACCAAAGGAGTGCCTGCCGCGTTAATTGTATTTGGCGGATGGGCTTTGTTAACAGGATTAATCCAATTGGTATTGGGCTTAAAAAGACGTAAAGAGTTTGGCGGCCAATGGCCAATGATATTAAGCGGGGGACAATCTATGCTTGCTGGTGTATCATTTATAGCAATGGCGCACTCGCCTAATATGGGGATTGCGAATTTGGCAGGGTATTCGGCTTTTGGTGCTTTTTATTATTTATTAGCTGCAATAAGGTTAGGTAAAAGCGCAAAGGCGGTTGCTGGGAATTGATATTCGCCTGTTAATATAAAACTAGGTCATTGCGAGCGAAGCGTGGCAATTTCGTCGAAAGCAGAGCGAACCTGCAATGTATTTATGCATAGCTACGAGATTGCCACGTCGCGTCCAACGCTCGTCCCCAGCGGCTCCTCGCAATGACATTTTTTATTTAAACACTCCCTTAAACTTCAAAAACACAATCCCCTCATTTACCAGTTGCGCATCTGCCTTAACCTGCTCATCAACGGTATTCATCTTTATCTCCAATCCAACCTGGGGGTATTCATTAGGGTTGATGAACGACAGAAACTTGATATTATCAGCCTTAACAAGTCTTAACTTTTTGCCGAGCTGATTTTCCAGAGTCTCTTTGACCATCTGCATCATGCACACACCTGGCACAATGGGATTGCCTGGGAAATGCCCTTTAAAAATATCATGCGCAGGGTTAAGGCTGATGGTTGTTTTGAGCAAGTCGCCATCAGTTGTGGGAGTGGTAAAACTGAAAAAAGTATTGTTGAGCATCTATCTTTCCAAACGTTTAAGACCGATATTAAATTTAAAGTTTTTATGGCTGATGCCAATGGTATCAGGAATGCCGTTGTGAAAGCCATGCATAATGGCCTGTACCACGGGTTTCCTGTCGGATGAGCGTTCCATGCGGATTAGCTCTGTTCCGGTTTTATTGGTGATGTAATAGTTGGCACCTTTTTCCTGCGGGAAAACATAATACAGATAGTTATCATCTTTGCGCATATAACCTGTTTCGGGGTTTTGCTTACGCATCATTACCAGTTCAAAATCCTTTTGCAGGGTGATGATCACCGGGCGCTTGTCCATTTGTTTGATGATATAATACACCTTAAAGCCGCCATCCGGGTTAAATTCAAAATCAAAAAATTTAAAGCCCATCTCATTGCTGAATACCAAGCGTACGCTTTTATCGGGCAGGGTTTTAATAAGCAGCAAGCCACTTAAATGGTGACCACCAATTACGTCTACTTCGGTTTTATAAAGCACGTTGGTAAAATCGGGGGCAAATTTTTTGATCTCGCGTACGTCACCTTCGGCCGGTTTCAGGTTTTTGTAAACCGAAGAACAGCCTGCCAGGATCAGCAGGCAGCTACTTAATAGCAAAAAGCGCATCCGGGATATTGGCATTGATCTCTTTATTAGTAAAATGCAGGGTAGTGCTATCGCCCGATCCTTCCAGCATTTCGATGGTGTTTACCGAGTAATCTTTTTTATCAACGGTAATCTCAATGGTCTTAAAAAAATCGCTCAGTTGCTTATTGACAGGGGAAAGTAAAACCAGATATGTCCCCTTGTTTTCATAAATTGCCGACTTGAAATCACCGCTGCTGAGCGCCGTTCCCTGGATACAATCGACAACAATTTTGTTGATCTGCTTAAATACTTTGTTGGATCGGGTGGATACCTTGTTTTCCTTTTGGCCGTCTTTAATGTACACATTATCCTTGTTCAGGATCATGAGGTAGCTGAAGGGTTGAGTATACTCCATCCGCAGCATATTAGGCTTGCGGTACCAGAATTTGCCCTTGGATGTGATCTTTTCCGATAGCATGCTCAGGCTTTTCTCCTGGGTAAAGTCGCTTTTAATGCTATTGGTTTTTGCAGCAACATCGGCAAATTGCTGTTTAAATTTGGTGAGATCGCTGAGTTGAGTATAGCCTGAGTGTTGGGCTTGGGCAATAGCCGTAAAGCAGAAGAAAGCCAGAAAAAATATTGCCAATTTTAAAAGCAAGGGCCAGCGCGCTTCCCCTCTCGAGAGGGGCGGAGGGGTGTGTTTCTGCTTTAATAAGTCATTCGCAGAAACACACCCCTGCCAACGCTCATTGCCTTTGCACCCCCTCTCAAGAGGGGAGTTTAGCATCGTTATTTCTTTACGCATAAGCCTGTAAATTTAGTATTTTATCCAGCCGTACTATTTCGTATCCCTGTGCTTTGGCCTGTTCAATAAACAGGGGCAATACCGAAATTGTTGCAGCTCCCGTATCATGAAACAGGAAAATAGCGCCGGGGTTTAAGCGGCGCGTTATCTTATTTAATAGTTTTTGAGGATTGTTGATTACCGTGTCCATCGAGCGCACGCTCCAGCCTATGGGTATCATCCTGCTTTGTAAAATAGCTTTTTTGAGGTTTGGATTGATCACCCCGTAAGGGGGGCGGAACAACAGTGGACTTAAGTTAATCGTCTGCCTTACTGATTGATTGGTCTGAAGCATATCATCCAGCATTTTGGCGGAAGAAAACAGATCGAACCAGAAATGGTGCGAAAAACTATGATTACCGATGATGTGGCCCTGCTCGTGAATTTGTTTCAGGATAACTTCATTGCCGGGTATCCTGTTGCCAATGCAAAAAAAAGCGGCAGGAATATTTTGTTGTTTTAGGGTATTTAAAATCTGTGGTGTGGCGGTAGCATCAGGTCCATCGTCAAATGTTATAGCGATGATCTTTTTGTTGGTTTTGAGCGAGCACATCACCCGCATAAAAAAGTTGGAGCCGATGTAATAGCACCCGTAAAATAAGATCAACGAGTAAATAAAGATCAGCACCGGGTAACTCCACCATGACACCCCTTCGGTAATATGCTGCCAGATAATTAGCCCAAGCAGCCCGGCAAAAAGGATATTGGTATTCCTGAAGTTTAGCATGCTGAAAGCAGTATTAGTGAGTGGTGGATATTTTGATAGTGATTGTAGATCAATACTTTTCTTAACGGGGTTTGGTCGATATCTGATACAAATGAACAAGCACCGTTTTTGATTTGATGGGCCGCCAGCCACGTTGCGAATGCAGAGGAAGTTGGGTATTCGCCACAGAGGGCTTTGTAATTGATGGCAGGAATATTGGCAAAATCGTACCTTAATAATTGCTCATAAACTGCATCATTTTTTAAGTCACCGTTATTACCTGTTAATACCAGGTCAATCTCATGGATATTGGTGTTCTGGCTTTGCAGAAAAATGCTGATCTGCTGCTTTATTTCGGCAGTATTGCGCGGTTTATAAAAGCTGGATACACCATCAATTTTAGCCCAACCATTACCTAAGGCTTCCCTGCTCAACATGAAAAACGCGGATCCTTCACCGGCCATTGTTCCCTTACCGGGAGTGTTTAACAGTTCAAAGTTCGATGCCGGATGTTGACGATAAAGCCCCATTCGCTTTAAAATAGCACGGCTGTTGGCCATAATTTCATCAATACCGCCCACCAGTATGTTAGCTGCTTCGCCCTCATACAACAGCATCGTGGCATCAAGCAGCGCATTTTCAAATGAAGCGCCACCGTTCACAAATGTATTGTTGTACTGATGGCATTGAAGTAACAGGGCAATCTGCGCACTGATGGTATTATGGGTGGATTGGATAAACGCGGTAGGGGAAAGCGCTTCCTCGTTTTGCTGCACCATTTTACTCAGGAATGTATTGGTATCCTCCATACAGCCGTAAGCAGTTCCGGTAATAATGGCATCGGGTGCGTTGATCCCCGCCTGGTGCAGGCAATCCATACCGGCAGCAACACCCATTTTAATGATGCGGCTCATGCGGCGGATGAGTTTTGGATCGATCAGCGATTTATAGTCTGGTTCAATACAAGCCAGCTTGTCACCAGTGTATTCAACCAGTTCCGAAAGGAACGGCTGCGTGCCGAATGTGTTTTGTGGCGATATATTGCTTGCTGCCCTGATGTACATCGCCTATGGTTTTGAAAATATTAATGATGAACAATTGCCGCCAAACCCGAACGAATTGGAGAGTACATGCTTTATCTCCGGTTGTTTTGAAAAGCGGGTTTCAGGCGTAAAAGGCAGGCCTTCCATCGGCGTTTCAAACCTTAGATTAGGATATACTAACCCACGCTGTACCGCCAATACCGAAAATACAGCTTCAATGCCGCCGCTTGCTCCGAGCGTGTGCCCCGTGAATGCTTTAGTAGAGCTCATTTTTGGAGAATGTCCTGCAAATAGCTTGTTGATTGCCGCCCCCTCCGAGCTGTCATTATTTTGTGTGCCCGTGCCGTGCAGGTTAATGTAGCCGATATCGGCAGGCTGTAAGCCACTTTTTTTAAGCGCGCCTTCCATGGCCAATAATGATCCAGTTCCTTCGGGCGATGATGCCGTTTGATGATAGGCGTCGTTTGCGTTATGGTAGCCGCTTAATGTACAATATAAATCCTTTTTTAGCGATGATGCTATCCGCTCAGATACCAACCCTACATAACCAGAACCTTCGCCAAGGTTAAGGCCACGGCGGTTGGCATCAAAAGGTTGGCAGGGCTGTTTATCCAATATCATGAGGGTATTAAAGCCATTGAGCGTAAAGCGGGTAAGTGCATCGGTACCCCCGGCGATAACAACATCGAGCATGTTGTTTTTAATAAGCCTTGCCCCATACATAATGGCATTGGCAGATGAAGAACAAGCTGTACTAATAGTACTTACATAATGCCTTATGCCCAGCTGATCGGCAACTAAATTAGTTATAGCGCCGCATTCGTGGTTAACTACATCGCGTAAACGACCTTTGGTGTTATCGGCTAAGAAATCACGAAAAAAATTTTCGGTTTTATCCATGCCGCCAACGGTATTGGCGGAGATAAAGCCTGTTCTTAAACCTGCAAGATTGGAAATTCCGGTATCTGTTAATGCTTCTTTGGCGGCAATTGAACTCAGCATAGCCGTGCGGCTGATGCCGGGTTTAAATCCCGATAATTCGGCGAGCTCTTGATTGCTTAGTTTAACCTCACCAACCGGAAACTCATCCCGGTGTTCAGTATCCAGGTATTGGATAGGGGCAATACCCGTTTTTTCCTGTTCAAGCAACAGCAGGTTTTGGGCCACAGTATTACCTATGGCAGAAATTACCCCAAGGCCGGCTATAAAAACAGGGTGCTCCATTGTTTAAGCGTTCGGAATCCTGGTGCTTTCAATAAATTCGGCAATGGTGCGTACTGAGCGGAAGATCTTCGGGCCGTCCTCTGCGTTGGAAAGCTTTACTTTATATTTTTGCTGTAGCAGCACAATCAGTTCCAGCGCGTCTATTGAATCCAGCCCCAGGCCATCACCAAAAAGCGCCTGATCGTCGCCTATTTCCTCCGGCTTCACATCCTGTAAGTTCAACTGCTCAATGATCTGCTCTTTCAGATCGGCCATTAATTTATCCATATGGTAAGTTTTATAATTACCCCCCCTCTAAATCTCTCTCAATAGGGGAGACTTTGAAAGACATCTTTTTTAATATTTTCTGTTATGAAGTTCTTTAAACTCCATCTGTACTATTATCTGTAATTTCTTTCATTGCCGTTGGCTTTAGCCAACGGAATACTCATCCGTAACCAAGGGCTTTAGCCAAAATGCCGCTTTTAGATTGTGGCTAAAGCCGGCATCCGTTAACCCTTTTTACCGTTGGTTAAAACCAACGGCAATGAATCATATACCATTTTGACTGTTTCGGTAGAAAAATGTATTGCCCCTGCTTTCTCTATCAAAAACAAAACGGCTTTATAGCCGGTGGCTGTCATTTCTGTCCAACCGCATATACAGGCTTGCAGTTGTTCTGTCTCCAGTAAATTGGAAACGTAGCTGCTGATGAAATCCGCATTAAAATGCTCAAAAATATAAAAAGCGTTTTCGCCTTTAAAATGATGACGGATGCAGATCTCGCCGATAACAATATTGGGCAGCGTATACACAAACAAAGCCGGGCTTGCTATCTCCTGTACCGAATCGTAATATCGCTTATCGGCATCAATGCTCGAACTCGCATTGATCAACACCACGCCGATGTCAGTCGGTTGATATTTCTCCTTGTCGAAATCTTTCAGCAAAACCTCTGCAGCAAGCCATCCCAGTTTTGCCAGGTTATCCATTTTATAAAACTTAGGGTATTTTGCCCCGATAAGTTGGTAAGCGGATAACAGGAAACCGGGAACATCAGTATATTCTGCTTCAAACAGCAGCGTACCATTATAGTGTACAGCATTGCTGCTGATGGTACAATGAGATGATATATAATACTGGTTGTTCAATTTATAGTTTTACTAATCTAATACTGAAAAATTTCTACACAAATGCTTTGCAAGCTTTCCACAATTAATCGAATCTTAACTTGATTCAATTCGTGTAATTCGATTAATACGTAAAAATTAGTGTGAAAAATTTTCATTTATTGTTTTTCAATTCGTACGTGGTTTAATGATCCTGCGTTTAGCTCTTATCAGTGGCTACCATATCTCTTAATGTAATAGTACGGGCCAGTTTATGTAATGCTGTTTCGTGGTTTTTAACGTAAGGATTATCCATGTCCCAAACGTAACCTGCCAATACCGAGCAGATCTGGCTTTTCACAAGTGGATCCTGGTTATCGGCAAAAAATATGGTATCCAAAACACCCTCGTACCATGAGGTAACATACGAGCGGAAGGTGTTTACACCCTGCATCATGTGCTGCATGTATTCTTTGTCCCAATCTACGGCTTCGCCGTTAAGCTTGCGGATCACCAGTTTGGCTGCCGTTTGGCTCGATACCGTTGCCAGTGTTACGCCCGATGAAAATATGGGATCTAAAAACTCGGTCACGTTGCCGGTAAGCACAAAGCCATCGCCATAAAACTTATCTGTAGTGGCCGACCATGACTCCAACACCCTTGGTGTAAAGGCAAACTCCACATTCTCAAAACGCTCTGCAAAATAAGACTGTGAGGCAATCAAGCCACGCAAAATCTCTTCGTCTGATCCTTCGTATTGCTTAAAAAACTCCGGGTTGCCCACAAAACCTAAGGAGGTAATACCATTGGCAAAAGGAATGATCCAGATCCAAACGCCGGGCTGGTGTACTACGATGGTAATGCGGTTGGGCTCATCGGCCATGGAGCGCTTTTTATCAACAGTATGCACAAACAGGGCTTTACGCGGAATCTGTGTCGATGGTCTGTCGAGGTTAAATAGTTTGGGGATCACCCTGCCATAACCGCTGCCATCGATGATAAAACGGGCTGAAATTTCTGTTTGATTACCATCTTTATCTTCTACCGTAATAACCGAGTTTTGACCGTTGAAAACAATGTTGGTAACCGTGGTTTCGTAATGAACAGGAACGCCCATTTTTTCGACGGTATCGGCTAAAGTTTTGTCGAAATCGGCACGCGGCACTTGCCAGGTCCAGTTCCAGCCGGGGGTGAACTGATCTGCAAATTGATAATCACAGATCTTGCCGTCTTTCACAAATTTGGCGCCTGCTTTTTGCTGAAAGCCTTTTTCGCTTATGGCATCCATAAAACCGGCTTCGGTTAGCGCTTCCATGCATCGTGGCAGCAAGCTTTCGCCAATCACAAACCGCGGGAAAAGCTGTTTCTCTACAATTTCTACCTTAAAGCCTGCCTGGTGTACGATAGAAGCTGCCACCGTGCCCGCCGGACCGGCACCTATCACCAATACATCTACCTGTTCTGTGTTCATGTTATGAAATATCCTGTTGTGATTTGGTTAAAATGATAGCCGCATTACATCCCCCAAAGCCAGAGGCTATTTTGAGGCAACTGTTAAGCGGCGTTGATATCAATTGGCTGCAAACGTTTACCGGGTTAGCACCGCCCTGTTTGCTAAAGCCTTTGGTAGGAATGATGGTATTTTGCTTTAATGATTGAGCAGAAACGATGGCCTCTATCAATCCCGAAGCGCCCAAAGTATGCCCGTAAAAACCTTTCAGGCTATTGAGCGGAACATGCTGCAAACCGGCCAGCGTTACGGCTTTTGCTTCCATTTCGTCGTTATAAACGGTCGCTGTACCATGGGCAGATATAAAATCAATATCCTCAGGCTTTAAGCCGGCAGCATCCATCGCTTTATTGATGGCGTAATATAATTCTTCGCCGGTGCGTGAAGGGCCTGAAATATGGTTGGCATCATTGCTTATTGCACCCGAAACTAATTCAATAGCTTCTCCGGTTGGTTTGTCTGTAGATAGAATAACCGTAGCCGCGCCCTCGCCCAAATTGATACCATCACGATCTGCATCAAATGGTTTGCATAAGCCTGGACTAACAGCCTGAAAGGATTGAAAACCAGATAATACAAATTTTGAGATCACATCGGCCCCGGCAATAACTACATGATCATACTGGCCGGACTGGATCAGCCGCATCCCGGTGATCATGGCAACCAAGCCGGAAATACAAGCATGTGAAACTATTATTGGCTCATTAACAAAGCCGAAATATTTGGCTATCTTTTTGGCGGAAGTATGCAGAGCTATGCGCTCATCCAATTCGGGACTTGATTCTTCGGTTTCCAACAGGCTGATATTGCCTTTGGTGCTGGAAATGATCAGAACAGTTTTTTTATCCGATATTTTTTTATCGACACCATGCAAGGTTTCGGTTAACGAAGCGATGAGAAGATGCTCGAATTTGGTAAAGCGTTCATCGATTTGAAAATATACTTTTTCAAATAGCGATGCAAAAAAAGGATCTTCGGACAGGGCTTTATCATCGTGTTGCCTCACGCCTGAAACGCCGTTAACCAGGTGCTCAAAATTTTGAGTGGTGGTAGCCCCTAACGGCGAGTAAACATTATCGGCAACAAGGTAAACCTTCTTCATCACGGCATTCTGTTATATCAATCCCTGTTTTTGCTTCCAATCCAGAAAAAAATCCGGATTGGTGAGTTGCAATTCAAAATTATCACGGCGTACAAAAACCTGTGTTGTCGATCCTTTAACGATAAGTTCGCCGGTTTGGGCGTTGAGTAACCTGTAAGTAAAATTGATCTTCGCCGACTCGGTAGGGGTGTAGGTGGTTTCGATGATCACCTTATCCTCGTACCGCAAAAAGCGTTTGTAATCACAGTTCACGTTAACTATCGGTACGACATAGCCTGCATTATAAACATCCATATAACCCAAGCCGTATTGTTTACCGAATGCCTCGCGACCATCTTCAAAATAGCGGACATAATTGCCATGCCAAACCACGCCCAGCATATCCACATCGCTGAATTTGACTTCAATCTCAATAGTATTTATTAGCGATTGCTGCAAAACCTTAGGGGCTTAGTATTTTTTGAAAAGATCGAAATCAGCGCCAAAATCGTCCAGGATTACCGGCCATGGGTGTGCCCAGTAATTTCTAAAACCAAATCCACGGCTGTTGCCAGTGCGGAAAACGGTATATAAAACCGTTTTATTATCCATATCAACAAAAGTTACCCAGGCGCCCCCTTGCGCCCGCCCTTTATCCATGCCTTCAACAATCAGCAACATGCCGATGCCTTTATTACCTAAAAAATCATAGTTTTTAATCAATGCATCAATATCTTTTTCGGTCAGCGTTTTGAAATGACCGGGATCAGTATCAAAGAAGTTTTTGGTAAGCGCGTTGTTAACTTTTTCGGTAACATTCATTGCAAAATGAACGGTATCGCGGTGAACCGCCCTGGCTGGGTTATATTTTTTAGGTTCTTTTAGAAAGAAATTTTCCCATAGGGGGATGTATTTGCCAACAAATTCGGCATTGATCACCTCCCGTCTGTAAGCTTCTTCCGAACCGATAAATTTCATTTGTGAAAAGTCCAGTCCCAACCATGTTATCGGTGTTTTTTTGTCAAATACCTCGGCTTTGGTTTGGGCAGATGCGGGCTTCAGGGAAGTGCTTAATAAAGCTATTAGTAAACTCAGTTTAATTGCGGTTTTTTTCATGGTTGATATTATTGTTGGGGTTGTATAAATATTTTCATTTCGCATTGGGCCAATGTTTCGCCCTTGCAGGTAATTTTTCCTTTAATGATGGTAACATCGAAAACCTGGTTTTCAATTTTTACTTCCGTTACAACGGTGTCACCAACCTTTGGCAAAGCAAATACTTCCAGGTTTTTTACTGCACCAATAAAACCCGGCTGCACTGGTTTGCTCAGTTGCTGAGCGGCGTATCCGGCGCCCGCGGCGGCGGTTTGGGCAATGTTCTCTGTTAGGCCGGCCTCGCTTAGTTCTCCATCATTTACCAATACATTATCAGCTTGTACCAGAAGCGTAGTAACTGTAGTATCATCTGATGCTGATAACAGCGTATCAACCATTACAAACGGCGGGCGCTGGGGTATCAATGCTAAAATATCCTGTGTTGGTAAGGTCATTGCCAAAAATTATAATAGTTGTACCACTGCTCCGGATACGTTTTTACCTTGTTTTCAAAGCTGATGATAAAGTCACCGATCAATTGCTCCATGCCTTTGCCTCTGCCCAGATCTGAATAATCCTTTATCGGGCTGGCGAAAAAGTGATAATGCAATGCGCTTTCCTTTAAAGCGTAAACAAAAGTTACCGGGACTTTAAATTTTTCGGCCATGACGAAAGGCCCTGCCGGGAATTTCGCATCCTCACCTAAAAACTCCCTTGTTATAGTTTTATTGCCTTCGATATACCTGTCGGCATGCATACAAACCAGCTCATTGTTCTGGAACGCCGCGTTTATTTTAAATATGTGCGACAGGTCGTTTTTGATGACAATGATGTTTATTTTCCGCTCGCCGGTCACCGAGTCCATGTACTGCTTAATTTGCCTGTCCTCGCCATCAAACATTACAATGTTAATGTGGGTGTTTATATGGTCAAGCAGTTCACCTGCTATTTCCCAGCTGCCGATATGCGAGCTAAGCAGTAATCCGCCCTTGTTCATGGCCGCAATCTGCCTCAGGTTATCTATCCCATCAAAATTAAAAGTGAACTTGTTGGGGATGCCCGACATGATCACCACCTTATCAATAATGCTTTGCCCAAACAGGTAATAGTTGCGGTAAAGCTTTAATATTGATTTTACTTTGCTGAAACCAAGTCGCTTATGGAAATAGTAGTATGTTCCTTTTGATGTTTGCCACGAAAACAGGAAATAGTAAAGCGCCACAAACCTCAGCATAAAATAAGCGGGCATTACGCCAGCTGTTTTTAAAACACTTACAAAAATGCGGTAGCCAAGGGTATTTCCTTTAGATTTTCCCTGCCAGGCGGGCATTATGCAAGCTCCTTAGGTTGTACGCGTGATAGTACGTAATCGTAAAAATCCTGGAAGGTAACAATACCCGTAAAATCCTCAGGTTTTACTTTGAACCCAAAGTTGCTTTCAATTACTACAACAAGGTCTATATAATCAAGACTGTCAAGGTCGAGGGTTTCTTTCAGATTTGCTGTGGGCACCATTTTATCTGCATCAACCTCAAATTCTTCGGCAAGGAAGCTGTTGATTTTTTCTATGATCTCTTCAATTTGCATAATGGCTTAGTTTAAATATATTTTTTAATAATCAGGGACGAATTGGTGCCGCCAAACCCAAACGAGTTTGACAGGAATGTATCTATATTTTTTTCGACGGTTTCGGTTGCGATATTAAGCTTCGCCGAATCTTCATCGGGGTTTTCAAAGTTAATGTTGGGTGCCACAAACGAGTTTTGCATCATCAGCATGGAATAAACAATTTCGCTTGCGCCAGCCATCCAGCACTCATGACCGGTCATGGATTTGGTTGAGCTTACCAGCGGTTTGTAGTCGCCGAACACCTCATCTATGGCTTTGGCTTCGCTGGCATCACCGGCAGGGGTAGAGGTGGCATGAGCATTGATATAGTCAATTTCAGATGCCTGTATACCGGCATCTTTTAATGCCATATTCAACGAGCGTACCGGCCCTTCAACCGTTGGGTTTGAAATATGCCCGCCGTTTGATGAAAAGCCGTAACCAACAATCTCGCCCAAAATGGTAGCGCCTCGTTTCAGGGCCGATTCCAGGCTTTCCAAAATCACAGTAGCTGCTCCGCCGCTTGGAACCAGGCCGTCGCGGTCACGATCGAACGGGCGGGAGGCTTTAGCAGGGTCGGCCTCGTGTACAGAAAATGCCGAAAGTGCATCAAAACTGCCCATTGAATAATGACTGAGTTCCTGTGCGCCGCCGCAAATAATGCAGTCCTGCATACCACTTTTGATGAGGTGGTAACCCATCCCTATAGAGTGCGAACCGCTGGCACAGGCCGCGCTGATGGTAAAGTTAACCCCGCGCAGCTTGAAGATAGTAGCCAGGTTCATGGTAACGGTGGAGTTCATGGTTTGAAAAACCGCCCCCGAACCAATAAGCATGGTGTCTTTTTTTTCGCGGATGATATCTGTGGTTTCGATAACTGCTTTTGCCGTACTGTCGTTGCCGTATAAAATGCCCACATCGGTTTGGGCGATGTAATCGGCATCGATACCCGCTTGCTGTAATGCTTCGGTGGTGGCTATATATGCATATTCGCCTTGCTCGGGCAACATGATACGCGCCCGGCGATCAAGCGTACCTTTAAGGTTGGGCTTTTCAACCGCGCCGGTAAGGCCCGAGCGATAACCAAAATCTTTACGGATAGCATCATAAACAATGCCCGACCTGCCGGTATAAAGGGATTCCTTAACTTCATCAAGATTTTTCCCAATACACGAATAGATACCCATCCCTGTTATCACAACCCTATTCATATTTGAGCAAAAACTGATAGTACATAGTCAACAAAATGTGATAAAAATACAAAAAAATAGAACTTAATCTGTTTTTGTATATGTAGCGCCTGTTTAATGTTTCAAAATTCGGCTATTAAAATACCTGTATCTTAATAGCTTATAATTAAGTTTATATTAAGAGTTAATTACGCTTGTGTTTGTTACTGTTGAGCGGAGGACAGTGCGATTCCCCTCTTGAGAGAGGTGGAGGGGTGTGTTTCTGCTCTTTGCTTTTCGCTTGCATAACACACCCCTGCTTTCGCGCATTCCTCCGCGCCCACTCTCAAGAGGGGAGTTTCTTTTTTTCTTGCGCCTCTAAAGCAAAATATGTCATTGCGAGTAACCATCAGGGGAGCCCTGAAAAAAAATGAAATGACATGCATTGCGATGAGAAGTAAGATATTTGTCTTGAACATCGGGCAAACTACACACCCCGTATAACCCTTGGGGCCTTTAAGAGCCCGCTTGCGAGTTTGGGACTGTCGCTTTTTGCAAAAAACATTATAGGGAACCACCAGTTCTGACCAACTGGTGGTTTACCGCGCTTTTAAGCTTAGACTTTTTAAAGCGGCAGAGTTTGCCCTGTTTTTTAAAAATATGGGCAAAGCTAAACAAAACAAAAAGAAGAAGGGGGCAGGAACTCCTGCAGGTTCAAAAAAGATGGAACGATTTGGGATTCTTTACCCCAGATCAGCCGGGATCGATGTAGGGAGTATGCTCATGGTCGTATCTTACACTGATTCCAGGGATCAGATCCACCTGAAACAGTTTGACAGTTTTACCTCCAGTCTTAATAAACTGGCCGACTTGCTACAGGGGGAAAAGGTGGAGATCGTAACGATGGAATCAACCGCCAACTATTGGATGCCCCTGCATAGTATCCTTGAGTCCCGGGGCATAAAGGTGGTGATGATCAACCCAAGCCATTATCGGAATGTATCGGCACGAAAAACGGATATTAATGATGCGCAGTGGTTGCATAAGCTGCTTACCCATGGCCTTTTACGCGAATCACATATTGCGCCGGCCTTTTACCAGGACCTGCGGCAATATATCCATGAAAGGCAGATCTGCCAGGACCAGAAAAGCGATACACTCAACCGTATCCAAAACACCCTGACCAAAATGAATATCAAGTTCCAGCACCTGATCAGCGATATTGAAGGTGTATGCGGTATGAAGCTTTTGCGGATGATCTGCTCAGGGATCTCAGATCCCGAAAAACTGCTTTGTAGCATCGATCATAAACGGCTAAAAGCAAGTCAGCAGGAATTGCTCCATTCTCTTGAAGGAGACTACCGGGACAGCCGGGTCAATACACTCAGGGGCAGCCTAAAGGCATACGACTTTTTTAAAGAGCAGATGCTTTATTATGAGCAGCACATCGAACAAACGCTTAAACTATTGGCACCGGAGATAAAAAGCTCAAAGAAGCAGAGCATGGTCCGCAAGAATCAATATCATATCAACTTAAAAGATTACCTAATAGCCATATTAGGCGTAGACCTGACAGCAGTGGAAGGCCTGGATGAGATCGGCCTGCTAACGATACTGGCAGTAACAGGGCCCGATATGAGCAAATGGCCTACCGCAGGCCATTTTACAAGCTGGTTAAACCTGTCACCCCGTCCTAAAATAACAGGAGGCAAGCTGGTAGGCTATGAAAAACGGATCACACACAACCCGGCTACCCAGGCTTTCAGGCTTGCGGCAAACTGCCTATGGCAAAGCAAGGGCCCGTTAGGACAGCAATACCGAAAATTAGCTGCAACCAAAGGAAAGGCTAAAGCTATTAAAGCAGTGGCCAGGAAAATAGCCGTGATATTCTATAATATGATACTCAAACAACAGGCTTACGATAGCAGTAAAGTTCAACAGGATATCGAATTACAAAAGGCAAGAAAGATCAGCCGTCTGCAAAAAGAAGCTCAAAAACTTGGTCTTACTCTCCAAAATGCAGCTTGATTATGAATGTCTTACAGGCACGTCATTATAAGGAGGAACGACGAAGCAATCGCATGCTATACAGGGCGGATACGCCTCCGTGCGGTTGCCACGCTTCGCTCGCAATGACATGGTTTATTACTTTCTTGCCTTACGAATAAAGCCCACCATTTATCGAAAGCACCTCTGCCGTAATGTAAGCCGCTTCCGGCGACGCCAAAAAGCCTACAGCATGGGCAACCTCTTCCGGAGTGCCAAACCTTTTTAACGGCACCATCGCTTTCAATTCCTTTTCATCAAGCCCGGCAGTCATATCAGTTGCAATAAAACCCGGAGCTACGGCATTTACGGTGATCCCCCTGCGGCCAACCTCTTGCGCCAATGCCTTGGTTGCACCGATAACACCTGCTTTGGCTGCCGAATAATTCACTTGTCCCGGCAAGCCTTTTAACCCTGAAAGCGAAACCACGTTCACAATCCGGCCGTATTTTTTAACCAGCATTCCGTTAAGGACTAAACGCGTAACGTAAAAGAAGCCACTTAGGCTCGTATTTATTACGCCATCCCATTGCTGGTCTGTCATCCACATCATCAGGCCATCGTCTTTAACGCCGGCATTGTTTATTAAAACTTCAATGTACTTTTCGGTATTGGTTTCTATCCAGCCGCCTAATTTTTGCTGGATATCGTTCTTGTCGGCCACATTAAATTGAAGCAATTCGCCATCGCCGCCGTTCTCCCTGATTTGGGCGAGGGTGTTGTTGGCTTCATCGATATTGCCTTTATAATTAACCAGTACATAATAACCCATAGCGGCCATTTTGTAGCAAATGGCCCTGCCAATTCCTCTTGAGCCGCCGGTTACTAATGCACAATTCATATGATATTTTTGGTGTTAAAAGGTTTAATAATTTCAGGAAATAAGTTCGGCCATTTCAAAATAGGCTTTCACTTGTTGCAGATCCTGGTATTTGGGTTTATCCTCAATAAATGTAGGAAATATAGCCCTTAAGTCTGTATAAACTTTGTTGGTTTGGGTAGATAGGCTGTTTGCGCAATCAAGATAGTCGACAGCCTGTAGCAGGGTCATGGCCTGAATAGCCAGCACCTCGAAACTGTTATCGATCACTTTTTTTGTTAACAATGCCGCGTTACAACCCATGCTTACAATGTCCTGGTTGTCATTATTATTCGGGATACTGTGTACGTACATCGGGTACGAAAGGGTTTGGTTTTCGGCAACGGTTGAGGTAGCCGTGAATTGCATACCCTGCATCCCGAAGTTGAAGCCTAACACACCTAAATTTAAGAACGGCGGAAACTTCTGGTTCAGCTTATCATTGAGCAAATAATTCAGCTGCCTTTCGGATAACATGGATATGCGGGTAATGGCAATTTTGAGCTTATCCATTTCCAGAGATACATAATCGCCGTGAAAATTGCCGCCGTGGAAAATGTTATGGTTTTCATGATCGATAACCGGGTTGTCATTCACGGAATTAAGCTCATCAACAACCACATGCTCTGCCTGTGCAATGGTATCATACACCGGACCGAGAATTTGCGTTACACAACGAAGCGAGTAGTATTCCTGAACTTTATCCTCAAAAACCTCCTGATCGATATTTTCGGGATTATATAAATGCTCAGAGCGGCTACGGGTCATTTGGCTATCCTTCAGGATTTCCCTCAATTGCGTGGCAATAGCATTTTGCCCTTTGTGATGTTTAACCCTGTTTAGCTCGTGCGAGTAATGGTCATCAAAAGCGCCCACAACCTCGTTGATCATGGCTGACAACATTACCGACCAGCCCAGCAGTTTTTTAGCACGAATAATATTCAATAAACCAATCCCCGTCATGGCCGAAGTACCGTTGATAATGGCCAGACCCTCGCGGATATGGATCTGAAGTGGCTTGATGTCCAGTTGTTCAAAAACGGAAGCAGTTGGTTGTACCTCTCCGTTATAAATCACCTCGCCTTCGCCAATTAAAACCAGTGCAAGGTGAGCCAACTGTACCAGGTCACCGCTGGCGCCTACGCCGCCGTGTTCAAATATGCAGGGGCTTACGTTTTTATTGATAAGTTCGGCAAGGAGGTTTATCAGTTCGGGGCGTACGCCCGAGTGTGCCTGCATAAAGCTGTTAAGCCGGGCAAGCATGAGGGCTTTTACCAACTGGGGCTGCATCAAACTGCCGCCGCCCGAAGCATGGCTGCGGATGAGATTATACTGTAATTGCAAACGGTTTTCATCACTTACCTTATATTGCGCCATTGGGCCAAAGCCGGTGTTAATGCCGTAAATGAGCTTGTTGGATGAAAAATTGCCGAGAAAAGTAAAGCTTGCTTCTACCTTTTGCAGTGCCTGTTCGTTGGGGGCAATTGCAGTGTTATTAAAAATTACCTGGTAAAAATCATCCAGTGTAAGGGTTTTTCCTCCAACCTGTAGTATGGGCACAGTAGTTTTATTTAATAAGGTTTGATTACTCTTTTTCACAAAATCAGGGCGAAAATAAGGTAAATGTTCGGATTTGAAAATAACACCGCCGCCGCTCGCCTCTGGCGAGTGGAACTATTAAACGGCCTCTGGCCGACGGGTATTGCGAGAGAGACAAGTAAATATAAGTATCGAAATGGTACCTTTGATAAGGCACCTTATTGTTAAATGAAAAGAGTTCAAGCACAGAAGCCATTTATTTACTACGAAACACTTAAACAGTGGGAGATTATTACCGTTGTGATTTATGCTTTAATAACGGTGGTTATAATACTCTCTCCATTTGTTTTTGACATTGAAACAAGGCAGAACTCCGTTATTTTTTATGCGATACTAACTCAATTGTCTTTGCTCTTTTTGCTATACGTGTCATTAAGAAATTTTAGATCATATCTTATTTGGTTGGGTTTCGGAATAATACATTTTATGCTTTTTTTATGGTTTCAGAACGACACTGAATTGGATGCCGGAATGGCAAATCCATCGGTCGCTCTCGCCAATACACTTCCTTTACTGTTGCTTTTTCAACTGTTAAGGTTCTTTAGTATAAATACACAGCAGAAGGAGTTCGGTGTGCCGTCAAAAGGGGGAAGAACAGATTGGATTGAAGACAAGAAAATAACAGGGATAGATTGCTTAGCTGGCATAATTTATTTCGGTGCGTGGTTGGGACTTTCTTTGTGGCGTTTTGGCCGTTAATGGCCATTACTTCTATATCAGGAAAGGTATTTTGCTGCTCTGTCCCTTAATGATATATCTCCACACAAAAATTTAACGTTTAATTTAACCTGAAACGATAACTTTGTAAAGCATTAAACGTAAACCCACAAAACTCATTGATAAAAACCTGGACTGAAGCCGGTACGTGCGATTGAATGATATATGACGGATAATTTAGAACTTATACAGGCAAAGTTTAAACAATTACAGGTATGCGTTATTATACCCACCTATAATAACCAGGGTACGCTGGCCGCTGTTATTACCGATGTTTTAGCTTATACCGATCAGGTTATTGTGGTAAATGATGGCTCGACCGATAGTACTCCTGCCATTATCCAGTCATTTCCGCAGATTCAATCAGTTAGTTATACCCAAAACGTAGGTAAAGGCTGGGCGTTAAGAAAAGCTTTTGAGTTTGCTACGGAACAAGGTTATCAACATGCTATCACTATTGATTCGGACGGACAGCATTTTGCCGCAAACCTGCCTGCCTTTATCGAAAAGCTGGAACAGGAGCCAGATTCGCTGATCATAGGTTCGCGTAATATGGAGCAATCGTCGGTGCCGGGTAAAAGCAGTTTCGGGCATAAATTTTCTAACTTTTGGTTTTGGGTGGAGACAGGCATTAAATGCCCGGATACGCAATCGGGTTATCGTTTATATCCGATTCACCTGCTAAAAAACAGCAATTTCATCACCCGTAAATACGAGTTTGAAATTGAGGTAATAGTTCGTGCTGCCTGGAAAAACATTAAGATAGATTGGGTTCCCGTAAAGGTTTACTACGCCCCAAAGGAAACACGGGTATCACATTTTCGCCCCTTTCAGGATTTTTCACGCATCAGTGTGTTGAACACCATACTGGTGATCATCACTTTTGCTTATATCAAACCGCGCGATTTTTTCAGGATGCTTTTTGATAAAAAAAAAGCCACGCAAATGCTGAAAAATCTGTTCTTTAACCCCGAGCATTCGCCGCAGCTTAAAGCTAAATCCGTAGCCTTTGGCGTTTTTATGGGGATTGTGCCCATTTGGGGTTTTCAGTTGCTGGTGGCTATTTCGCTGGCCTTTCTGTTCAGGCTCAATAAGGCCATTGTGGTTACGGCGGCGCATATCAGCGTTGCGCCTATGATCCCGGTTATCATTTTTCTGAGTTATAAAACCGGTAGCCTATGGATGGGCGGCAAGGATGTGGATATCCCTTTGGATAAAATTTCGCTTAAATCCATTGGCGAACATTTGGAACAATATCTTTATGGCAGCATTTCGCTGGCAATTTTTGCGGGTATTATAGCGGGATTCCTCACTTTTGCGTTACTAAAGCTGTTTAAGCGGAGGCCTGTCCCCGCTCTGTAATTCATGGAAAAAATCCTGGTAGGCATCTATAATTATTTCAATATCCGCAAGCCACTGTTTTATACTGTGTTTGCGTTAAGCTTTGTGCTTATCGGTTTTTTTGCTTCGCGGATAAGGTTTGAGGAAGATATTTCCAAAATACTGCCGAAGGATAAAAAGATAGAGAAGCTCAACTATATTTTTCAAAACTCCAAGTTTGTTGATAAGCTGGTGGTGATGGTATCGTTAAAAGATTCCACGCAACAGCAGCCCGATAGCCTTATTGCTTTTGCTGATAACTTTACCGAAACCGTTCAGCAGAAACTTTCCCGGTATATCAGCAAGATCAACGCAAAGGTAGATGATGGGCTTGTGCTGGCGCTTTTTGGCACTATCAATAAAAGCCTGCCTATTTACCTAAATGAGCGCGATTATTTAAATATCGATACGTTGATCCGGCCCGATCAGATAAAAGAAACCCTTGCCCGCGATTTGCGCACACTAACTTCGCCTGCCGGGTTGGCATTGAAAAGCATGATCAGTTCAGACCCGGTTGGCATCTCATACCTGGGCCTCAAAAAATTACAGCAACTGCAATACGACGAAAATTTTGAACTGTACGATAGCTACGTGATGACCAAAGATCACAAAAACCTGTTGCTGTTTATCACACCGAAATACTCACCCAATAACACCGGCGAGAACGCGATAATGCTTAAAGGCATCGACAAGGTTATCGATAGTTTACAAACTAAAAACTATAAAACGGTTAACTGTAGCTACTTCGGTACTACGGCTGTA
This sequence comes from Mucilaginibacter metallidurans, assembly GCF_003286435.2. Taxonomy (NCBI): domain Bacteria; kingdom Pseudomonadati; phylum Bacteroidota; class Sphingobacteriia; order Sphingobacteriales; family Sphingobacteriaceae; genus Mucilaginibacter; species Mucilaginibacter metallidurans. The sequence goes on along the minus strand of NZ_CP043449.1, from coordinate 6,072,342 downwards.
TCGGTAGGCAACGCCCTGCAATTGCGCAGGGATTCTATGTTTACGCAGAGTATTACCGTAGTTTTCCTGATCGTGTTCCTGGGTTTTTATTTTAGGAAGAAGCGCGCCCCTGTTGTGATTTTGGTGCCAGTTTTGTTTGGTGCATTGTTTTCGCTGGCTGTGGTTTACTTTGTAAAAGGTAGTATCTCGGTAATAGCATTGGGTACGGGTTCGGTGGTGTTGGGGATTGCGGTTAACTATTCGCTGCACGTGTTTAATCACTATCGCCATACCCGCAGTATTGAACAGGTGATCCGCGATCTGGCCATGCCGCTTACCGTGGGCAGCTTTACCACTATCGGCGGGTTTTTTTGCCTGGAATTTGTAGAGTCGGAAATGCTGAAGGACCTTGGTTTGTTCGCGGCATTTAGTTTGATTGGCGCTTCATTTTGCTCGCTGGTATTCCTGCCGCATTTTATCGCCTCCAAAAAAGAACAGGATCAGCATACAGCGCAACTTTCGTGGATAGACAGATTATCGGCCTATAACCCCGAATACAATAAATTCATTGTTTCGGCTATTGTAATTCTCACCGTAGTATTCAGCTATACAGCCCGGAACGTGAGTTTTGAAACGGACATGAACCGCATGAATTTCATGACCGATAAACTCAAAGCATCCGAAGCTAAACTGAATGCAATTAATAAATACGCCCTGCAATCGGTTTATTTCCTGGCCGAAGGCAAAACATTAGATGATGCGCTACGGACTAACGAAAAGCTCTCTGCACAGATAGAATTACTGAAAGAAAAGAACATTGTCAAAAAATACTCCGGCGTATCATCGCTTATCATTTCGGACTCCTTACAAAAAGCCCGCATTGCCCGTTGGAATAATTATTGGACAGCCGAAAAGAAACAGAGGTTAATGGCCGTAGTGCTTAAAGAAGGTGCTGCCTTAGGTTTCAAACCATCTGCTTTTGATCATTTTTACGAACTCATCAATAAAAACTTTAAACCAGTTGGCCAGGATGAAATGGCCGGCATCCGCAAAAGTTTGTTGGATGAATACATAACCGAGCGACCGGGCAGAGCGGGTGTAATTACATTGGTTAAGATCTCACAAGCTGATAAAGCCAAATTGTACAACCTGTTCGAAAATTCGCCAAATGTTACCGTTGTCGATAAGCAATACTTAACAAACCGTTTTGTTGGTATCATCAGCAATGATTTTACCAGTATCGCGGTGATGTCGTCATTGCTGGTGTTTACGGTGCTGCTGCTTACTTACGGGCGTATTGAGCTTACGCTGGTTTCTTTTATCCCGATGTTTATTTCCTGGATCTGGATTTTGGGATTGATGGGCTTGCTGGGTATTCAATTCAATATCGTGAACATTATTATATCGGCCCTGATATTCGGTTTGGGTGATGACTATAGCTTGTTTATTATGGATGGGTTGTTACAGGAATACAAAACCGGCAAAAAGAATTTATCGTCATACAAGTCGTCCATCTTTCTATCAGCCATTACTACGGTTGTGGGTTTGGGGGTGCTGATCTTTGCCAAACACCCGGCCTTGCGTTCTATCGCGTTGATCTCCATCATCGGCATAGTTTGCGTAGTGATAATGGCTCAGATCCTGATCCCGTTTTTGTTTAACGTCCTTATAAGAAACCGGGTGCGAAAAAAACAATTTCCCTGGACTTTGAGTGGCTTCGTAATCTCGGTTTTTGCCTTCACTTACTTCGTAAGCGGATGTTTGTTATCAAGCTTGATCGGCTTGTTCCTTATCAAGCTCAACCCGTTTAAAGGGCCAAGGAGCAAATATGTTTATCATGCTATCCTGTCTAAGTTTTGCTGGTCGATGATGTACATTATGCCTAACCTGCGTAAGCGTGTGGTGGATAAGGACAAGTTTGAGAAGCCAGCCGTGGTGATCAGTAATCACCAATCGTTTTTAGATATTTTGGTGCTGATCATGCAGCATCCTAAACTGATCCTGTTTACCAATCATTGGGTCTGGAGTTCGCCGGTTTTTGGGGCTGTGGTGCGGATGGCTGGTTATTTCCCGGTGGCCGAAGGCGTGGAGCAGAATATTGATGAACTGGCCGAAAAAGTGAAGCAAGGCTATTCGATGGTGATTTTTCCTGAAGGCAGCCGCTCGCCCGATGGCAAAATGAAGCGTTTTCATAAAGGGGCTTTCTTTTTAGCCGAACAATTAGGTATGGATATCCTGCCCATCATGTTGCACGGAACCGGCTACAACATGACCAAAGGCGATTTCCTGCTGAAGAATGGCACAATAACCATAAAATACCTGCCTCGTATTGCTGCCGGTGATGCTTCATTCGGTACAGGCTACGCCGAACGCACCAAAAATATCAGCCGTTATTTTAAAGAGGAATATCAAAAGTTAAGCACCGAAATTGAGCAACCAGCTTATTTTAAAGAGCAACTGTTTTATAACTACCTGTATAAAGGCCCGGTGCTGGAATGGTATATGCGCATTAAAGTACGGTTGGAAAAAAATTACCAGGTGTTTCATGATCTGCTGCCTAAACAGGGCAAAATGCTTGATCTGGGCTGCGGGTATGGCTTTATGCCCTACATACTGCATTTTGCAGCGCCGGGGCGCAGGTTTACAGGGGTTGATTATGATGAGGAAAAGATAGAAGTAGCCAACAATTGTTTCAGCAAAACGGCTGAGATCAATTTTGTTTATGCCGATGCGCTTGCTTTTGAAATGCAGCGATACGATGTCATTATCATGGCTGATATGCTGCATTATTTACAGCCTGCTGAGCAAAAGCAACTGATAGAAAAATGTATTGCCAATTTAAATCCCGGCGGCAAGCTCATCATCAGGGACGGTAATAAAGATATGGAGGAAAGGCATAAGGGAACTGAGCTCACTGAAACTTTTTCGACCAAGTTGCTTGGCTTTAATAAAACGGGAGTAAATGGTCTTTCGTTCCTTTCGGGGAAAATGCTGCGGGATATAGCCGCAGTGCATAATCTTTCAGTCGCCGAGATTGACAACACGAAATACACCTCAAATATTATTTTTGTGATTAAAAAGGAAGGGCAGCCGGTTTAAATGGACGATAAGTTTGATGTACTGATCATTGGCAGTGGCATGGGCGGTTTGGTTTGCGCCGATATACTCGGTCGTGAAGGTTACCGGGTTTGTGTAGTTGAAAAAAACAAGCAGCTTGGCGGCTCGCTGCAAACCTACGTACGCGACAGGGTGATCTTTGATTCGGGGGTGCATTATCTCGGCGGGCTCGATAAGGGGCAAAATCTATATCAGATCTTTAAGTATATCGATATTATTGATAACTTGAAACTGGAAAAGCAAAACCCCGATGCCTTTGATAAGATCATGATCGATCATGATCCGGTTGAGTATCCGCAGGCTCAGGGCTATGATAATTTCATCAAACAACTGCTGGTTTATTTCCCGAACGAAGAGCCTGCTTTGCGCGCCTATTGCGATAAGCTGAAAGAGGTTTGCGACAAGTTCCCGCTGTATAATTTGCGCTCGTCGGATGATTTTTATGAAAAGGCCGATGTGCTGGAGGTGGACACGGAGGCTTTCCTGGCATCTATCACCAATAACAAAAAACTGCAGCAGGTATTGGCCGGTAACAATTCTTTATATGCCGGGCAGGCCGATAAAACACCGCTCTACGTTCATGCGCTTATCCTTAACAGCTACATTGAAAGCTCCTGGAAATGTATTGACGGCGGCTCGCAGATTGCTAAACTCATTGCCCGCAATATCCGCAACAGGGGCGGCGTTATCATCCGTAATAAAACCGTGAAAAAACTGGTAGAACAGGATGGTAAAATAGCGTATGTTGAACTGCAGCATGGCGAAAAGCTGTATGCCGGTCATTTTATATCCAACATTCATCCGGTGAAAACATTGGAGATGACGGACTCGCAGATAATCAAGAACGTGTACCGTAACCGTTTGAAAAGCCTGGAAAACTCCGTATCGTCGTTTACCATTAACATCGTATTTAAAAAAGATACGTTCAAATACTTTAGCCATAATGTTTATAGTTTTAAGGACGGACAGGTATGGCACATGGCCGATTATACACAGCAAAACTGGCCGCTGGGCTATGCCGTGTTCATGACGCCATCTTCAAAAAATAAAGAATATGCCGATGGCATGACCATATTGGCCTATATGCGTTATGAGGAAGTGAAGCCATGGGAAGATACTTTCAATACGGTATCAGACGAAGCTTATCGCGGAGAAACTTATGAACAATTTAAAAAGCGCAAAGCCGAAGTTTTACTGGATGATGTGGAACTGAAATTTCCGGGTTTACGGGAAAAGATCTATTCGTACTACACCGCCACGCCACTTTCATACCGTGATTATATTGGCAATGATGATGGTTCGCTTTATGGCATTGCCAAGGATTATAAACACCCGCTGAAAACGTTCATTTCGCCGCGTACCAAACTGCCTAATTTGTACTTCACTGGGCAAAACCTTAATTTACATGGAATTTTAGGCGCCGCCATGAGCGGGATTGTAACCTGTTGCGCTTTGTTAGGCAATGATGATCTGATAGATAAAATAAGAAATGCGTAACAGGAAATTTAGCTGGAAGCGGTTTGGGAAAAGGTTACTGTACACAGGCCTTGTGTTTGTGGGCTTGCTGCTCATTGGCTTTATTTACCTGTACTGCGTAGCGATAGATTACCCACCCAAACCAGCCGATCTGAGTAGTTTGCAATTACAACGAAAGCAACCTTCGCCGGGGTTTTATACCATTAATAACAACTGGTTCCGGAAAAGTAAGAGTGGTTTGTTTGAAATGTATGTAGAGGGTAAGCCTTTTGAGCGCGGGGTCATCAACGGTAAGCTGAGCAAAGAGCTGGTAGTAAACCAGGAGGTTTATTTTACCGACCAGATCAATAAGATCATCCCTTCAAAATCCTACCTGTCATTCCTGAAATATTTTATAGCCTGGTTTAACCGCGATTTGGCTAAGAACGTAAGCGAAGAATATAAGGAGGAGATCTACGGCATCTCCAAATCCGCATCGGATAAGTACCAGTACATCGGCTCCAATTATCAGCGCATCCTGAATTACCACGCCGCGCATGATATCGGTCACGCGCTGCAAAGTATGGCCTTGGTGGGTTGTACCTCGTTCGGCACCTGGAATGATCGCTCGGCCGATGGTACCATGATAGTAGGTCGCAACTTTGATTTTTATGTAGGCGATAATTTTGCGCATGATAAAATAGTGGCATTCTTCAGTCCAAGCGAAGGACATAAATTCATGACCATAACCTGGGGCGGCTTCGTCGGCGCGGTATCCGGCATGAACGAAAAAGGACTGAGCGTTACCATCAATGCCGACAAAACCAATATCCCATCAGGTTCGGCTACGCCGGTATCTTTAGTGGCCCGTGAGATCTTGCAGTACGCCAAAAACATCAAAGAGGCCATCACAATAGCCAAAAAGCGCAAAATGTTTGTGTCCGAATCATTCCTGGTAGCTTCGGCCGAAGATAACAAGGCCGTAGTAATCGAGAAAACACCCGATACGCTGGATGTGTATGATCCTCGCCAAAACTATATTGTTTGCGCCAACCACTTTCAAAGCAAAGGACTGGCACACTCTAAAGAAAACCTGGTGCAACTAAGCAATAGCGCTTCGCCCTATCGTTACCAGCGTTTAATGGAACTGCTGAATGCCGAAGGCAAGAACACCGTGCAAAAAACAGTTGATATTTTACGTAACCGCCATGGCCTGCATGGTGAAGACATCGGCATGGGTAATGAAAAAGCGCTGAACCAGCTGATAGCGCACCATTCTGTAGTGTTTGAACCACAAAAGCTGCTGGTTTGGGTATCAACCTCGCCATGGCAGTTAGGGCAGTTTGTGGCTTATGATTTGAAAAAGATCTTCGCCATGAAAGGCATGCAAACTGATCGTGAAATTATGGATACCGCGCTTACCATTAAGCCCGATACGTTTTTGAACACCCGGGCTTATCGTAATTTTATAACCTATCGTACGCTGAAACAAAAAGCTTTTGACGGTGAAGAGATTAACCCCGATAGCGTGGTGGCCAGCAATCCGCAATTTTACCACGCGTATGTGATTGCCGGCGATTATTCGTTTAAACATAACGAGTATAAAAAAGCCCTCGGGTATTACAAAACGGCTTTAACCAAAGTAATTGCCACCGTAAACGAGGAAAACTATATCAAAAAGCAGGTTGAAAAATGTACTAAAAAGGTAAGCTCATGACAGTTTTAGGTGTAGGTATTGATATGATAGAGGTGGAGCGCGTGCAAAGCAGTATTGCTAAAGAACAGGGTTTTCGTGAGCTGGTATTTTCGGCAAAAGAGATAGCCTATTGCGAGGGTAAGACCAATAAGTATCAGCATTATGCCGCCCGCTTTGCCGCCAAAGAGGCTTTTTTTAAAGCATTAGGTACGGGCTGGCTAAAAGATACCGCTTTTAGCGAAATTGAGATCAGCAATGATGAAAACGGCAAGCCCATTTTAGAACCTACCGGCGAAAGCGCGGGAGTGATTAACCGTAACGGGCCGTTAAAAATTTCCGTATCATTAACCCATTTGAAAACAATGGCATCGGCCGTGGTAATTATTGAACAGTGATAACACAACACCCTAAACCATTAGCACACCAACCCCAACACGAGGTTGTAAAATACCAGGAGCAAAAGCTGCAAGAGTTGCTGACTTACCTCAGCCAAAATTCGCCTTTTTATAAAGACCTTTTCGCAGCACATCAGATCGATATCAACCAGGTCAAAACGCTTGATGACCTGCGCTTGATCCCGACAACCACTAAAGAAGACCTGCAAAAACGTAATGATGATTTTTTATGTGTGGATAAGGGGAGGATCATTGAGTACAGTTCCACTTCCGGCACTTTAGGCAGCCCGGTAACTATTGCCCTTACTGAAAATGATCTTGAGCGTTTAGCTTATAACGAGTACAATTCTTTTACCTGTGCCGATGGTTCGGCGGCTGACCTGTACCAACTTATGCTCACGCTCGACAGGCAGTTTATGGCCGGAATGGCCTATTATTCGGGCATCCGCAAAATAGGGGCGGGGATTATCCGTTTAGGACCGGGTGTGCCATCGTTACAATGGGAAACCATTTTACGGCTGAAACCTACAGCAATCGTAGCCGTGCCATCGTTCATTTTAAAGCTGATCCAGTTTGCACAGGAGCATCATATCGATATCAATGCATCATCGGTAAAAAAAGCGGTTTGTATTGGCGAGAATATCCGTAATACCGATTTCAGCCTGAATATCTTAGGCCAAAAGATCACCGAAGCCTGGGATATCAAGTTGTATTCAACCTATGCCTCTACGGAAATGCAAACTGCCTTTACAGAATGCGGCGAGGGCAGGGGCGGCCATCATCAACCGGAGCTATTGATTGTTGAGGTATTGGATGAGCACAACAACCCCGTTGCTCCGGGTGAATCGGGGGAGGTTACCATTACCACGCTTGGCGTTGAGGGTATGCCGTTATTACGATATAAAACCGGGGATATCTGCCATTATTTTGATGAGTCCTGCGCCTGTGGGCGTACCAGTATCAGGCTATCTTCCATAGTAGGCCGTAAAAAGCAGATGATCAAGTTTAAAGGCACCACGCTTTACCCGCCGGCTTTATTTGATTTGCTCAATGGCATGGAAGAGATCAAAGATTTTGTAGCCGAAGTGTATCCTAATGAGATAGGCATGGATGAAGTGCTGCTGCACTTGCTGCCCATTAATTATACCGATGAATGCGATCGCAAGATCCGCGCTAATTTGCAGGCCCGCTTAAGGGTAAGCCCGCATATCACTTATCTTAAAGCCGACGAAATGCAGAAACTACAATTCCCTGAAGCGGTACGTAAGCCGGTTAAATTTATCGACCGAAGAAAATAAGCGATTATGTGTTAAATTTGCGGCATGCATAATGCCGATATCCTGGGCCGGTTAACACAACAGCTTGAGCTGCCGTTTAGTAACCCGGTACTTGTTTTTTCGCTGATATTGTTGATCATATTACTTGCTCCAATCATCATGGGCAAGTTCAAAATTCCGGGTATTGTGGGTTTTATTATGGCTGGCATAGCGGTTGGTCCGCATGGGTTAAACCTGCTTACCAAAAACTCGGCGGTTGAGCTGTTCTCTACCATTGGGCTGCTCTATATTATGTTCATTGCCGGCATCGAGCTTGATCTGAACGAGTTTAAGCAGAAGAAACATAAAAGCTTTGTGTTTGGCTTTTTTACTTTCTGCATCCCAATACTGATCGGTTTTCCTGTTTGTTATTATGCGCTCGGTTATTCGTTAATAACATCGGCCTTAACGGCCAGTATGTTTGCCACGCATACACTGGTGGCCTATCCCATAGTGAGCAAATATGGCGTCGCAAAAAATGAGGCCGTCGCCATAAGTGTAGGGGGCACCATATTGACCGATACCGCCGTACTGATTTTGCTGCCTGTAATTATGGGCGCTAAGGATGGGGGGCTGGGTTTCGGCTTCTGGCTGCAGCTGATGATTTCGCTTTCGATATTCGCGTTCATCATGTTTGTGCTGATCCCGCCGTTGGCAAACTGGTTTTTTAACCGCTATCGCGATAGTAAAACACTGCCATATGTGTTTGTGCTTTTTATTGTGTTTGTGTCGGCCTTTTTATCCCAGCTGGCAGGGGTTGAACCCATTATAGGGGCCTTTGTGGCGGGGCTTGCTTTAAATAAAGCAGTACAGCAGTCATCAACCCTAATGAGCAGGATCGATTTTGTGGGTAATGCCATATTTATTCCATTCTTCCTGATCAGTGTAGGTATGCTGGTTGATTTGCGTGTGCTGGGCCGCGGACCGCAGGCTACCATTGTGGCAGTGAGCTTAACGCTTGGAGCCTTGCTGGGTAAATGGCTGGCGGCATTATCTACCCAAAAAATATTCAAATATTCGGGCATACAGCGTAACCTCATTTTCGGTTTAAGCAGTGCACATGCCGCGGCTACCCTTGCCATTATTTTAGTGGGATACAAGGCGCAGATTATTGACGACAACATCCTGAACGGCACCATTATATTGATACTGGTTACCTGCGTGGTAGCATCATTTGCTACAGAGCGCGCCGCTAAAAAGGTGGTTGCACCAATTGAAGATCCCGAAATTTTATCAGAACCCCAAATTACCGGCCACGAGCGGGAATGATACCAGTAATTGCTTATAAATTTGTTTTTACGCCCGGTTCCAAAATCCTGAGCTGGCCGCCAATACCCAGCGCGTTAAATGACTGCTGCAGCATCTCGCCCGTTTCGGTATAATGCGACCAGCCCTCAAAATGCACCGGAATAATGGTAGCATCAGGAAAGGCAAAGGCGGTATCAATAGCATCATTAGTACCCATAGTTACGTTGAACGGGCCGCGGGGTTTGGCTGCCCCGGCAAAAATGAATACATATTGAGGTTTAAATTTTTCTGCAACCTCCTTTACGCCATCGTAAAACACAGTATCTCCCGTGATATAGATCTGGAGCCCGGCGATAGTTATAATAAAACCCGTTACATCACCGGTAAGTTTTTCGCTGCCAGCAGGGCCATGCCTTGCAGGTGTACCGGTTATAACCACTTCGTCGTTAAGCGCTATACTTTCCCATGGTGCCAGGCCAAGGGCATTGCCGCCTAATCTTTCGGCGCCTATTTTGGTGGTTAATGTTTTATCAACCTGTTTAAGCAGCTCCCGGCCGGCGTGGTCAAGATTATCGCCGTGCTGGTCATGACTTAGTAAAACCACATCTATTTTACCGATGTCGGTAGTAGCCGGGCCTTCGGTTTTATGGTAGGCAGGCTTATCGTTGATCATGAATTGCTCACCCGCGGGGTCAAGCGTAGGGTCGGTCATGAGCCTTAAGCCGCCGATCTCCAAAATGATGGTTGGTCCACCCAGGTAGGTTACATTAACTTCGCTTTTCATGGGTTCATAATTTTAGTAGTGTCTTCAATTATTGATTGCATCAGCACGGCTGCTTTGGTGTGTTTCAATATTGGCGCTATTTGCCCGCCCCAAAACAAAATCATATCCCATTTTTGCTGCTCAAGCGCGGCTTTTCTCAAAGGCGACATAAAAGTTGTTTGCAGGGGAAAGGGTAAAAATTCGGCTTCCTTTCCGGCCAGGTCTTTAGCAACCCTGCTGGTAATACCCCGGCCAAGCCTGCCGGTAAACGCGCGGGATAAGGTAGTATATTTTGCCGCATCCGAAAAAAGCATTTGCCTGTGGATAGGAAGCGCACCCGATTCATCAACGGCCAAAAACGCTGTACCTATCTGCACGGCATCGGCACCCAGTGTTAAGGCTCCGGCTACCCCCGGCCATTAGCAATGCCCCCGGCGGCAATAACGGGCACTTTTACTTTCTCCTTAATTAATTGAAGTAACACAAAAGTACCGGTGGTTGATGATTCGGCGGGGGCAAGGAATGATGGCCTGTGACCGCCCGCTTCAAAGCCCGAGGCTATGATCAGGGCCACCCCGCTTGCCTCCAATGCTATAGCCTCATCCAGCGTGGTAGCTGCGCCTACAGTAACGATGCCTAACTTACGGCACTGCTCCATCACATCGGCAGGCAACGTGCCAAACATAAAGCTGAATACTTTTGGGCGTAGGTCAAGGATCACCTGTAACTGGTTTTCGAACCGTAATTTAAAAGGATCGGGCTTGGGCGGCAATGGGATCCTGGCTTCATCAAAATAGGGTTTAAACAATTGTGTTGCATGTTCATACTGCGCATCGGTAGCTGCACCGTCAGGTGCATCAGTTTCCGAAACCCATATGTTAATGTTGTACGGTTTATTGGTTGCTGCTTTGATCTGTTTATCTACTGCTGCAATTTCGGGCGCGCTCAGGGTGTAAGCCCCGTAGCCGCCCAGCCCGCCGGCATTTGATACCGCGGCTACCAATTCAACCGACGATAAATTACCGCCAAAAGGCCCCTGCAAAATAGGGTAATCAATACCTAATAGTTCCGTTGCTTTTGTGTTATACCACATGGTTTTAGTATTAAATCGATAGTACAAAGTCTGAAGTCGCAAGTCTGATTTTCTCTTTTCTCCACTTAGAACTTATGCCTTTAGACTAAAGGTCAATTTATCACTGAAACGAAATTAATTCGTATCGCTGATCATTTTATTTACAATGAGCCACTTGCCGCCGAGTTTATGGAATGATAAAAACTCATGATAGTTAAAATCGTACATTTTTACCTGTACTTCGGCAACTGCAATTGAATTTACTGCTTTAACAGAAATGATTTTCCCGTTAAATGGTTTGCCCGAACCCTTAGGGCTTACCCTGTTTTTTACCCCATCCAGATAAATATCCAATGTTTTGGCATAAGGCTGTCCTTTTACATCGCCAAAAAGCAGGGTGCCGGCATTCATTACCTGGTTTAACAAATCCAAATTACCTTCATAAATCCCTTTGAAGTAGTAATTTTCAAGCGCCTGTTCAATGGCAGCTTTGCTTTGATCGTTAGTTTCCATTTTTATTGATAAATTAAACATTATGCCTGCCGCTAAGCAAGGCATAATGCAATTGCTAAAAGAATTTTACACTCAATTTAAATTATGGCCTGCCGCCATGCCTCCATCAACATTGATAATGGCCCCGCTGATGAAATTGTTTTTGGCAACGGCGTACACCATTTGGGCTACATCTTCAACTTCGCCCACCCGGTTCAGCAGGTGTAATCCTGCGCTTTGGTCGGCATCATCACCGTGCATTGGGGTACGGATAGTACCGGGCGCAATGGTATTTACCCGGATATTATCTTTACCAAACTCGCCGGCCAGTTGTATAGTAAGCGCGTGGATTGCACCTTTTGATGCCATTTGTGCTGTAATGGGAACTCCGCCAAGAGCATGGTTAACCAATGGTGTACCTATATTGATCACCACACCATCATGCTGTTTAAGCATTTGCGGAATCGCAGCCTGGGTGGTGAAGTAAGTACCTTTAAGGTTGGTGTTTAAAAAACGGTCGAGGTAGGCTTCATCAACTTCAAGAAACGGCCTGGTTTCAAAAATACCGGCGTTGTTGATCAGCACGTCTACGCTTCCAAATTTATCAAGGGCTGTTTGGGCCAGCTTTTCGCCTGTGGCTTTATCGCTTACGTTTCCAGCAACCATGGCCAGGTTATCGCCAGCGCCCAACTCCTGGTAAACAGCTTCCAGTTTATCGGCGGTTGTTGAGTTGATGACTACGTTATCGCCCTTTTCTAAAAAATAACGGGCTATTTCTTTACCGATACCGGATGATGCTCCGGTAACGATTATTGTTTGCTTTTTCATTGTTTTACTTCTTGTCGGCAGTGATGCCTCTTTCTCTTAATACTGATGTCTGTTCGCCGGCATATCCCCAATCGTCCAGCTCAATTTCGCTAATCACTACATGGGTTAAATGCGGGTCTTTGTTCAGGGTATCGGTAATCAAATCGGTTACACCCTTTATCAGGATTTGTTTCTGCTCGCGGGTAACACCTTCGCGGGTCAGTTCAATTTTTACGTATGGCATGGCTTTAGTTTTTAAGCAAAAGCTGTTTTAAACAGCTTTTGCGGTTATGTTTACATTCAGGTCAAAATCGTTGTAGATAAGTGTATCGCCCAGGTCTTTAAAAAAGTTTCCGGAACGAAACCTCATACCATATTTGGTACGGTCCACCACAACTTTACCGGTTGCGCTTACCGTATCGGCAGCGCGGCTAACTTGTGCATCAAAACCTACAGCATGGGTAATACCTTTTATGGTCAGGTCGCCGGTGATCCGATAAGTGCCGTTGCTGCCTTTGTTGATCGCAGTAACCACAAATTGAGCTTCGGGATAATTTTCTGAATTAAAAAAGTCGTCGGAAGCAAGGTGGCCTGCAAACTGGGCGTTGGTAGCCGGGTCAGTTATGTCAAGAATTTTAATAGAGGTGGTGTCGATATCGAATTTACCGCCGGTTAATTGCCCATCTGCAAAAGTTAAAGAGCCTTCTTTTATAGCGATGGTACCATTGTGTGCGCCTGTAACTTTACGACCAATCCAGTCGATGTTACTTTTAGCGCTGATGATTTCAAATTTTTGAGTTTCCATTTTGTTATGTCTTTAATGACAATACAAAGTTGGGGACTAATGGCCTCGAAACTGTGTGACCTACATCACAATTGAAACACCGTTTTATTTATGTGATGTACGTCACATTTTAAGAATGGTATAAACGGCTCAATGTTTCCCTTGAAACGCCTAAATATGAGGCTATTAATTGTTTAGGAACCACATTGTACAAAGTAGGGTACTGCGCCAGTAACTCTTCATAACGACGTTTTGCGTTGTTATTCATAAATGATAGCAGCCTTTTTTGAGCAGCTACATAGCCCTTGTTGGTACGCCAGCGAAAAAAATGCTCGCTTGCGTGAATTTCATTACAAAGCTTTTCGCGGTCTTGGCCGGTGAGGCAAAGTACTTCGGCATCGGTAATACAATCCAGGCTAATTGTAGCGCGTTCACCACTGTAAAGCGCGTTATAATCTGAAGCCCACCAGGTAGGCATGGCAAACTGCAGGATGAACATTTTCATGTCGTCGTTAATAAAAAATGACTTCAGATAGCCCGAAAGTACAAAATACTCACAGTCTACTTTATCACCTTCCCCGATTATAGTTTGCCCTTTTTTAAATGTTTTGTAGGTAAAATGCGAAAAGAAATAATCAAACTGCTCGTCGGTCAGCGAGGCGGTTTTGCCTACGTGCTCTTTTAAAATTTCTTTTGGCTGCATGGGATATAAATTAACTGCAAAAAAACTTTATTTGGATAAGAAAGTCAATGTTTAGCTTTCCCGCATTTCCGCTTATTTTGATCTTAGTATAAAGTTAAAGCAATTCATGAGGGATTAATATGATTCCGGAAGTAATAAATTTACGTTTTACTATGGAATGAAAAAATTGAACGATATTTTGTTGCTTGGCGACGAGCGCCTTTACCAGGTTTGCCCGCCGGTATTACCAGACGAATTGCCGCTGGTAAGCGGTTGGGTTGAGGACTTGCACCATGTAATGCAGGAGGTCAGGCTAAAATACAACTTTGGCCGGGCTATCGCTGCTCCCCAACTGGGCATTATGAAGCGCCTCGTTTACATGAATATTGATAAACCGATAGTTTTTATCAACCCCGAAATACAGGCCGCCAGTGATGAACTTTTTGAACTTTGGGACGATTGCATGAGCTTTCCTAACCTGCTGGTAAAAGTTAAAAGACACAAAACTATCACGGTAAATTATCTCGACGAAAACTGGCAGCAACAACAGTGGATCATGACCGATGCACTGTCTGAATTGATGCAGCACGAGCATGATCATTTAAATGGTATTTTATGTACCATGCGGGCTATTGACAGCATGTCGTTTAAATGGCGGTTATAATCTGATTCATGAAACAATTTATAGCACATATTACGGTAGTTGTAGGTAACTACGACGAAGCAATTCAATTTTACACGGAGAAATTGAATTTCGACTTAATTGAAGATACCCTGATCAATGAAAATAAAAGATGGGTGTTGGTAAGGCCAAAGGGTTCATTCGAATGTAGCTTGCTGTTAGCAAAGGCTGTAGGGACAGAACAAGAACTAATGATAGGACGGCAAACAGGTGGCCGTGTATTCCTTTTTTTAAGGACCGATGATTTTTGGCGGGACTACCATGCGATGAAGAACGAGAACATAGAATTCGTTCGTGAACCCCAGGTTGAATCATATGGCACAGTTGCCGTTTTTAAAGATCCCTTTGGTAATTTATGGGATTTGCTGGGTTGAAGAACTGCCTAAATAAAAATTAAAACACCTGTAACGTATAGGGGTAAAGTGTGGTCATAGTTGTATCACCATTAAAACCCCATTTATGAAAAAATATATTGTACTCCTTCTGCTTGCCGGGCAAACTGCTGTGGCGGCAGCGCAGAATGGCGATAGCCGTTCATTATACCTCACCAGGTCATTAGCCAATGATGCTATTACCAGTGCTGTAGTACGGACATCAGCCGGTGGTATTGTTGTTAGCGGGCAAGCCGGACAGGCTCCGCGTGTTGAAGTTTACATCAAAGGCAATAATAACAGTGAGCTTTCAAAAGAAGAGATCAAAAAACGCCTTGATAAGGATTATACCCTCGATATTTCTGTTAGCGGGCATGAAGTTAGGGCCATTGCCAAAAGCAAGCGTCAAAACTTTTTTAACTGGAGAAGCTCATTGAGCATCTCATTCCGCATTTATGTACCGCAGCAATGCTCAACCGACCTGGAAACCAGTGGCGGCGGTATTGGTCTTGATAATTTAAAAGGCAACGAAAAGTTTAGCACCAGCGGCGGCGGTTTAACTATCGACAGGCTTTACGGTACCATCCGCGGTAATACTTCGGGCGGCGGCATTCATGTTTCCAATTCGGGCGATGACATCTCGCTCGAAACCAGCGGCGGCGGTATCGAAGCCAAAAACTGTAACGGCAGGATCAGGCTTGAAACCAGTGGCGGCGGTATAACTTTAGAAAACTTAAAGGGAAATATTAACGCCGAAACCAGTGGTGGCGGTGTTAACGGCAATAATATCAGCGGTGAGCTCATCACCAGTACTTCCGGCGGGAGCATTGATCTTAAACGCATGGCAGGGAGTATTAGCGCGCAAACCAGCGGCGGCGGTCTGTACGCCCAAATGCTAAAAGTTGGCAAATATCTTAAACTGGAATCAAGCGCCGGTAATGTTGATATCGAACTTCCGCAAAACCAGGGCTATGACCTCGATCTGCGGGGTGAAGGTGTATCTCCATCATCGGTTGCCAAATTTAGCGGGCAATGGGAAAAAGAACGGGTTAGCGGCAAATACAATGGCGGCGGCATCCCGGTTAGCGCAGAGGCATCTGGAGGGAGTGTTAATATTAAATTCAGGTAAGCATTTAATAATTAAGCAATAAAAAGAAAAGCTCCGGGTTTGTGATCCGGAGCTTTTCTTTTTTCTATCCCTTGTTGGTGTTCCGCCCGTTTATCAATGCCATTAATCCCCAAACCGGCCCTATGGCCAGTAGCATATAAATATATCGCGCGTTTTCGGCCGTTCGTAAAGCCGCGATCAGTTGAATACTTATAATAGTAATGGCAAAGCCTATGCAATTAACAATAGTTAGCGCGGTACCTTTTAATTGCTGATCGGCATTTTGAGCAACCAGAGTCGAAAATAACGGCGAATCGGCGATTGCAGCCGTACTCCAAACCAATAAAAACCCGATCATTGCCCCAGCCGAACCTGCAAACAAAAATAGCGGCGATACCAAACAGCAAGTACACGAAATTGTTAATGCCAGTACCGCCACATTTTTTACACCCTTGTATTTAGATATAATGCCGCTGGCCGCACAGGCCAGCGCCCCAGCCCCAATAATCAGAAACGATAACAACGGAACATTTAAATCGGCAGCTATGAACCTGGCGTTGTAAGTTGTTAACATTACCGGCACAAAAGCCCAAAAAGCATAAAGCTCCCACATATGACCAAAGTAGCCGAAGGCAGCAGCCCTGAACTGTCGGTTGCCAAAACTTTGTATAAACGCGGCTGGGTTCAGCGCCCGTGTGGGTTTTCTTGCCGCGCCATCCGGTACAAGCAATACCATAGCACATCCACCCAAAGCGGCTAATGCCGAAGTTGACAATATAACATAGCGCCATGGCAATGCCCCCATTAAACTTTTAAGCAGGTGCGGAAATGATGTGCCTAATACCAAAGCCCCAACCAAAAATCCCAACGCTTTGCCTAATCCCTGCGGATAATGATCTGAGGCTATTTTCATTCCTACCGGATAAATCCCGGCCAGGAAAAAACCTGTGGAATATCTTAGTATCAGTATTGTAGCAGCACCTGTACCCGACAGGCACGCCAATGCGTTGATAAAAGCAGCAATAAGCGCGCAGATAAAAAACACCCGCACCGGCGAAAATCTGTCGGCAATGCTAAGGATAGCAAAAACGAGAGTGCCGGTAATAAAGCCAAGCTGAACCGCGCTTGTTAAGTAAGCCAGATAAGACGGTTCAAGCTGCAATTGTTTGGCCATATCGCTCATAACAGCATTGCCTGCAAACCACAATGAAGTGCAAAAAAACTGGGAAAATACAATTACCGGGAGTATACGTTTCATTTGATTTGGAAATACCCTTATAATGGAGGATATTAAAAGCCCACAATAATAGTTATAAACCGTGTTTTTAGAAATATAAGAACTGTTTTTGTCAGGGGGCGTTTAATCATCGACACATGGCACCTGCAGAGCCAATATATTTTGATTTGACCTGTCGATAAACACGATGCTCCTATGGAGTAAATAGCCGAGGCTGTAAAACACCGGAGGAGTATCGTGTTTATAGCAAAATCATCTTAAACAACTAAAGGCTCCGTAGATGCCTCGTATTTAAATGTGATATGATTTCCATTTTTATTTTACGTTATGTTGCTTTTAGAAAAATATGTATCTTGAATTTCAAACCTACCCTAACCTTTCGCCACTATCAATGGATAAACAACAAATTACCGAGCAGATAAAATGGATGATAGCTGATGGTAATACCGACCATGAAATTGAGGCTTTGTTGATTGGAGAGGGTGTTACACGTGCCGAAGCAAAGCGTGCTCTTGCTATAATCAAACATGAATTGTTTCCAGACGAATGCCCTGAATTTATTGAGCCCGATAAACGTCGTAATTATTGGTGGTCTGTTTTATTAACCCTTGCTGCTATCTTTACGCTGGGTACTTTATACTACCATCATCAGCATGAATTAAACACCGCCGAAAGAGAAATAACCCCAGCCGATATGATCCTGCTTATAAAAGCAGGGCCGGGCGTTTATACTACCGAACTCAATAAAATCAACAGCGGATGGGTTTTTGACCAGGATAAAGACAGATGGGAAAATAAGAAACGAAAAACAGCCCTTGCCATCAGGATGGAACAACTCCTGTACATGTGTCCTGTGTTGCACGATCATTCATTCCAGGACTATCTTGAAAGTCACGACTTCAGGGACATAATTTATGGAAAACCCGGAAGCAAGATTTACCAAAACAACGAGTTTATGTTTACTATTCAAACCAATGGAGCCTACACAATGATCTCGCTGGCCAACCGGTAAATTGCGCCATTGCTTCTAAACGTATCTTTTTTGATCGATTGTAAAAAGTCAAATTTTTTAGCTGGCGCTTCATAACACCCTTTTTACAAAACGCCCAAATTTAAACCTTGTTAATCCCCGGTTAACAAGGTCTGCTTGTTTGTCAATAGCAAAAAGCTGAAAACCAGCTAAAAGCAGCGTAAATAAGAAAAACAATATTGATTTTAATTAATAGATAAGTTAACCCTATATTTATTTCCTGATAATAAAACAACCGTTGCTTTGCACCAATTATCGCCCTACTATCTCAACTTGGGCATCTATTAAAACAGGGTTTGTCATTAATTAAAACTATGAAAAAAAACTACAGATTTATTTTAAGGCTCTTTTTTGAAAAAAGTAAAACGATTTGTCTTTTCCTGCTGATGTTTATAGCCTCGTCAGCGGTTTTTGCACAGGACGGCACCATAAAAGGTACCGTTACCGATGAAAGTAATCTTCCTTTACCCGGTGTAGTGGTAACCGTAAAAAGTTCGGGAAGATCAACTTCAACCAACGCTAACGGTGGCTATACCGTAAAAACAAGCGGCGCCGGCGATGTCCTTAAATTTACCTTTTTAGGCTCGGTACCAAAGGAGGTTACTATTGGCGAAAAGAACACGGTGAATGTTACTATGGTTACCGATACCAAACAACTTAAAGATGTTGTAGTTATCGGTTATGGTACCGCAAGCCGCAAGGATGTAACAGGCGCTATTACTTCGGTTAAAGCCGAAGATTTTAATGCCGGTGTATTAACCACTCCTGCCGAACTATTGCAGGGTAAGGTAGCCGGTTTAAATATTACCAAAAGCGGTGACCCTAACAAACAGCCTGCTACCATTTTAAGGGGGCCCTCAACTTTACGTGAAGGTGCAGCTCAGCAACCTTTTTATGTAATTGATGGGGTGCCGGGTGCTTCTATCGATCTTTTGGCCCCCGCCGATATCGAAAGCATCGACGTGCTGAAAGACGCATCGTCGACAGCTATTTACGGTTCACGTGCTGCCAACGGTGTAATCATTGTTACTACCCGCAGGGCCAAAGCCGGTCAAACAAGGTTAACTTACAGTGCTTATGGCGCCGTTGAGAACGTGTCAAAAAACATTGATGTACTTACCGGCGACGAGCTGCGTAAATATTTAACAGACAACGGTGTGCCTAAATTAAGCGCTGCTGATGACGATGGTTCAAATACCAATTGGCAAAAACTGGCCGAGCGTACGGGTTATTCACAAAACCATAATCTTTCATATGGCGGCGCCGGCACCAATTCGGAGTATGGTGCAAGCGTAAACTACATGAAAAACAATGGTATATTGAGAAATACCAGCCTGGAACGTACTATTTATAAAGGTTATATCAACCAGCGGTTTTTTAATGATCGTTTAAAATTGGGTATCACACTTACCAACAGTGCTACCAAAAACAACGATATCTTCCAAAGCCAGGTGTTATCGGGTATTTTATTCTACCTGCCAACGGTTAGTCCTTTTAACCCGGATGGTACCTATAAAGAAAATTATACCCGTACAGGTAGCGGTCCTTTGAACCCGTTATCATTAATAAATAACAACTTTACCAAAACAGAGAACAACAAAACATTGATCAATGGTTTTGCCTCTGTTGACATCCTGAAAGGTTTAAAATTTACCATATCGGGATCAACCCAAAAAGAACAGAATAACGTTAATACCTATTCTACCAGCCAATCTGGTATCTATGTTAATCAAAATGGAGTGGCCGTACGCAGTGCTTACACCAATACCAGCAACGTAGTTGAGGCCTATTTTAACTACGATCGCGTATTCGGTAAGCATTCATTGAAATTGTTAGGTGGTTACTCTTATCAGCAAGACCGTAATAACGATGGTTTTGGTGTGCAAACACAAAACTTTTCAAATGATGCTTTAACATACAACTACCTGGCGCTGTCAAACCCAACGCAGCTTTCGCAAATTGTGTTCAACCCTAACTATATTTCTACGTTGAGGTTCGTATCGTTCTATGCCCGTGGCCAGTATGAATTTTCGGATAAATACTTGTTACAGGCTTCGTTAAGGGAAGACGGTTCATCGGCATTTGGTATTAACCAGCGCCATGGTTACTTCCCGGCGGCTTCTGCGGGTTGGAAAATCATTAACGAAGATTTCATGAAATCGGTTCCGGTTATCAGCGACCTGAAATTAAGGGCTGGTTACGGTGTATCTGGTAACAGCTTAGGTTTTGATGCCTTTACTGCAAGGTTAATTTACGGTGTGCCGCCGGGCGGCGGTAAATTCCTGAGCAATGGTAACATTATTAATCCCATTGGCCCGGTACGTAATGATAACCCTGATTTGAAATGGGAAAGTACTGCTACCACCAACATCGGTTTGGACTTTGGTTTGTTCAACAACCGCTTAACCGGCTCGGTAGATTATTATATCAAAAAAACATCCGACCTGATCTATACCTACCCGGTATCAACCACGCTTTACTTCTATCCGTTTTACACTGCTAACGTAGGTAAAATCAAAAACAGCGGTATCGAGGTTGTTTTAAATGCGGTACCTGTAAAATCACAGGCTTTTACATGGCGTACTTCATTCAACGTTTCGCATAATAAAAACGTTGTACAAAGCTTATCGAACAGCCAGTTCGGTCTTAACTTTATACAAACCGCGCAGTTAGGCGGTAAAGGCCAGTCGGGCAATTATAGTCAGATCATACAACCTGGTTATGCTATCGGCACATTTGACCTGTGGCACTATATGGGTAAAAACGCCAATGGTGTAAGTACCTATCAAAAAGCCGACGGATCGGTAATAGCAACCCAGCCTTTAACTTCTGATCAGTTTATTAAATATGATGCGCAGCCTAAATTGGTTTACGGCTGGAGCAACAGTTTCTTTTATAAAGGCTTCGACTTAAACTTCCTGGTGCGTGGTGTTTATGGTAACAAGATCCTTAACGCCACCCTTGCTTCATTGAATAACCCTGCGGATTCAAAACTGCAGAACATCCCAAGGTTTACCTTGGGCGAATCATTTAAGGATGTCAATGCCTACCTGATCTCTGACCGTTTCCTTGAAAGCGGCTCATACCTGCGTTTGGATAACGCTACTTTGGGTTATACCGTTAAGCCACACATCCAGGCCATAAAAAGCCTGCGTTTTTATGCATCGGGCAATAATATTTTTATCATCACCAAATACCGTGGTGTTGATCCCGAAGTTAATATCGGCGGCTTAACCCCGGGTATCGATAACCGCGATTTCTATCCTAAAACACGCACGTTCAGCTTAGGTATAACCGCATCATTCTAAAAAACCTCAGAAAGACAAAAGATGAAAAAGACATTTTTTATATGTGCCGCTATTGCTGTGATCATGAGCACATATTCATGTACAAAATTAGATGTACCTGTTGAATCACAATATGTAAAGTCAAATTTCCCTGTTACTGATGCTGATTATACGGCATTACTGGGTACCATTTATTCAAACCTGTCGTCAAGTTACGCAGTACCATACTGGCGCATGCAGGATATGTCAACCGATGAGGCTATCCTGCCTGCCCGAGATGGCAACTTTGACGATGGCGGGCAGTACCGTCAGTTGCACTACCACACCTGGACCTTTGACCACCCTAATGTCATAGGCGTATGGCAATGGGGCTTTGGCGGTATCAATACCTGTAATCGTATTATCAGCGTTATAAATAACTCACCATCGTCAGCAACAAAAAAAGCGTCGTCAACTGCCGAGGTTAAAGCAATGCGCGCCTTATACCTTTATTTCATGATGGACCTGTATGGAAACGTTCCTATCATCACCGACTTCCCTGTGACTACGCAACCTACCAATCAGCCACGCGCTAAAGTGTATGAGTTTATTGAAAGCGAATTAAAATCCGTTTTACCGTTATTACCCGCAAAAAGCAGCAACGGCCCAACAAACGTAGCACAATACGGCCGTCCAACAAAGGGTATGGTGTTTGCCTTGCTCGCAAAAATGTACCTAAACTCGGGTGTATACACGGGTACCACCCGTTACCAGGAAACCGTTGCCATGTGCGATAGCGTGCAGGCCAACACCAATTATTTCCTGGATGCAAAATACCGCGATATATTTTTGCCAACCAACGGCGCTCAAGTCAATGAAACTATTTTCGCTGTTCCTTATGATCAGCAAATTCCGGGCAACCAGTTTACCCGTTTTGGTTTCTTTTATTACCTGGCGCAAGCATACGGCTTTAACGTAGGCTTAAGTATTGCCATGAGCACCACACCTGAGTTCTATAACCGCTTTAACATTCCCGGCGATGACCGTACCAAAACATGGCTTGCGGGACCGCAATATTATCCTGATGGCAATGGCGGCTTCACCAATCAACCTGTCTATTACCCGGCTCCGAATGCAACCAAACAAATTAACATTATCCCAACACTAACCCTTACCGGCTTAAAACCAATGGATTTGGGTAATGATGTGACAACCTCGCAATCGGAAGGTGTACGTTCAATTAAATACTATCCTGATGTTAACATCATCCAGGCTACCCGTTTAAACAGTAACGATGTACCGGTATTCCGTTTGGCCGATATTTACCTGATGAAAGCTGAAGCCATATTACGTGGTGCTGCCCCTACTACCATAAATGGTGACGCACAAACTCCGCTTACTTTGGTAAACAAACTACGCAGCCGTGCCCACGCGGAGCTTGCTACATCAATTGATTTGGATGGTTTGCTGGATGAGCGCGCGCGTGAGCTTTCATGGGAAGCATGGCGCCGTAATGACCTGATCCGTTATGGCTTATTCGAGAAAGAATATCCACTACCGGTTATGGGCGGCAAAACGGACGACCTGAAAATGAACACCGATCCGACCCGTAGGTTATATCCGATTCCATCAACCGAATTAAAAACCAACCCTAACCTGAAACAGAACCCGGGTTATTAATTAGTAACATTTTTTATACAAGCGCAAAAGGCAGGCCTTTTGCGCTTGTTTTGTTAAACCAATAATATATTTACCAAAATGAAACTTACAGGCGGATTAATTGGGGGCATTATTCTTTCAGCATCTGCGCTATTGAGCAATCCAGGCGACCAGAAAATGAACCATTTCCAGGTAATAGGCTCGCACAATAGCTATAAACAAGCCATCAACCCTAAGCTGTTCCGTTTTTTGCAACAGCGCGATTCGGTTGGTATGAGCAAGATCGATTATGAGCACATCAGTCTTACCGACCAGCTTAATTTAGGTTTAAACGCTTTGGAAATTGACGTTTATGCTGATACCAAAGGGGGCAAATATGCGCACCCTAAAGGGTTGGATTGGGTACCGGGCCAGCCAGCTTTTGACACAAAAGGTGTAATGAAGGAGCCCGGCTTTAAAGTATTCCACATTGAGGATATTGACTTCCGCAGCAATTGCGCAACTTTTAAGCTTTGCCTGCAGGAGTTGAAGAAATGGAGTGATGAACATCCTGATCATAATCCCATTTACATTACCATGAATGCTAAAGACGAGCCGTCAAAAAAACCGGGCTTTACTGTTCCTGAAAAATTTACAGCTAAAACCTTCAATAACCTGGACAAAGAAATTTTAGACAACCTCGGCAAGCAATATCTAATTATCCCTGATGATGTACGCGGTACTTACAAAACCCTTGAAGCTGCCGTATTGCATAATAACTGGCCAACGCTAAAAGCAGCCAAAGGGAAGTTCATTTTTATTCTTGATGAAAAAGGCGAAAAAAGAGCCGCCTATATCGCCGGTCACCCGTCGTTAAAAGGCCGTGTATTGTTTGCCGATGCATTGCCAGGCACACCTGAAGCCGCCATTCACATTATGAATGATGCTAAAAAGGACCTGGCAGCCATTCAAAAACTGGTTAAGAAAGGTTACATTATCCGTACCCGTGCCGACTCGGATACAGAAGAAGCCCGCGCAAATGATATGAGCTCGTTTATAGCAGCGCAAAAATCAGGTGCACAGATCATCAGCACCGATTATTATAAAAAAAGTACCCATTTTAAATCTGATTATGTGATCAGTTTTGCAGGCGGCAATTATTTTAAACCCGATCCGCTGTTTAAAACCAACGCTTCTGTTTCGGTGGGTAACTAAAACACATCACTATAAAATAATAGAGGCCGGTATTAAAACTACGGGCCTCTTTTTGTTACCAGCCGGCATTGATATTAAACTGTGGCGGTGCTTGTTGTTGGGTCAATGATGGCTTTAACTTCGGCAATGCTGGTTACCGGAAAGCCTCCTTTCATGGCATGTTCGCGAATAACATCTTCACTTTCGGCAATGTGGATGCAATAGATCTTATCAGCCGTAACAAACGATTGGATCCAATGGTATGGCTTTCCCAATTCATTTACAACCGAACACGATGCCTGTGAAATAGCCTGTAATTCCTCGGCCGATAGGTTACCGGCGCCGGGCAGCTCCCTTTCAATTACAAATTTTTTCATAAAATATGATTTAATAAAGGTTAAATATTACGTTCAACAGCAACGCTAAATCAACAGGTGTAATTGGCAGAAATGGAAAATAAAACGCTGCTAAACAAGTAGCAACATTTTATAAATCAAAGCTATAGAATAAATAAGCAATAACACAGTTTCGGCGTATTTAATTTTTTACGAGGTAGGAGTGTTCAGAAAAAAAAGGAACCCCGCCTGATCTTACGTCACGCGGGGTTCCTTTTTAATTCAAACGCTTTTTATTTTTAAGATTTAGCCTTGCTGCGGCCACGGGCAGCGATTTTAAGCCTACGCCGTTTAAGGGAGATCTGTGTGTTTTGCTTCCTGTTTTCGGCAACGTACTGATAGTAGGTGTTTAAGATCTCTTTATAGGAGATTTGCCCGGCTATGGTATTTCCAGTGGCAATAACGGGAAGCACCTCTACCGATTCTTCGGCCATGATCTCCACAACGCGTTTCAGCGGATCATTGCTCTTCACGGCCTGTTTACTTGCCTTGGTTATATTACTTATGGTGAGTTCGGCAGAAATACTATGGTTATAAATGTCGGTCAGGCTAACCATGCCTGCATAGCTTCCATCATTATTAATCACTATAAAAAAACTTTGGGTAATATTATTTCCGGTAAGCCAGGCCCTGGTTTCGGCTATGGTACTATCGCTTTTTAAGGTTTCACCAACTTCATTATTAACGTCGGCAACAGTCAATACCTGTAACAAATCAGGTTCGTATGAATCAGGGGTGTATACCCCACGGCGGGCAATTTTTTCGGTCATGATGGTATTTTCCATCAGGAAGAATGAAACCAGGAATGATGCTGTACAGGCACCAAGCAAAGGCAGTAATGCATGCGATTGCATAGTGGCCTCCAGCGCGAAGGTGATACTGGTTAAATAAGCCCTTGAAGCGCCTGCAAACATAGCGGCCATACCAATAAGCGCAGCTATTGGAACACTTATGCCCGCATCAGGAAATACCAGGTGTACCAGTGTGCCAAAAGCTGCACCTGCCGCGCCGCCAATGGTTAACAAAGGAGCCAGCGTACCGCCCGAAGTACCGCTGCCCAGGGCTATAGCCCATGAAAGAAATTTGAATAAACACAAACGCACAATTAGCATCAATGATAATGTGCCCGAAAGAATAGTGATAATATTATCATATCCTACACCAAGGGTGTGCGGCGCAAAATAACCTATCAGGCCTACCGCCAGGCCACCAATTGCAGGCCACCACATCCAATGGATAGGCAGTTTTTCAAAGCTATCTTCAATAAAATAAACTATTTTGGTAAGCCCCAATGATATAAAGCCAATGACCAGGCCAATGATACTGTAAATAGCCTGGGCCGTATTTGAAGGTGTATCTACATCAGGCATCGGGAATACAGGCCCGGCTTCAAATAACAGATGATGCCCGGCTGCTCCGGTGATACAAGCTAATGCCACCGGTAATATGGCCCGGGGCGAAAACTCGAACAGCAACAGCTCAATAGCTAAAAACACCGCTGCTATGGGTGTGCCAAATATGGCCGACATACCCGCTGTTGCTCCTGCTGCCAAAATAATTTTACGCTCGTTGGGCGATATTTTGAATAACTGGCCAAAGGTTGAACCAAGTGCCCCGCCGGTTGCAATAATAGGCCCCTCGGCGCCAAATGGCCCGCCGGTACCTATGGCTATGGCCGATGATACGGGTTTCAGAAAAGTTATAATCGGTTTTATTTTGCTTTTATTTACCAGGATCTGCTCCATTGCCTCAGGTATGCCATGCCCCCTGATCGCCTTGGAGCCATACAGGGCCATAATGCCTACTATAATGCCGCCTATAGCCGGTATAACAATTACCCATAAACCCAAATGGTTATTGGCCGGGCTGTGAAAGCCGGCATCCAGCGTTCCGTAAAATGAGATATTGGTAACGATATTAATAAGATAGATAAGGCCTTTGGCTATTACGCTGATAAGGCCGGCAATAAGTATACAAAGTGCCGATATAAAGATCAGCCTTGTTTTCATTTGTCGGGCGCCTTTTAAACCGGATTTAAAATTGTAAAGATCATTTAATGAAGGTGAAACCGGGATAGCGTTCTGTTTTGTTTCCATGTTTTGATTAGTCCCGTTCCGTTTTAGGGGACTGTATTATTTTTCTTGCAAAGGTAATACTTAAAGCAGCATAAATAAATTTTATTTTCAATTTTATATTGCACATGCAATGTTTTTATTTAACATTTGCTTAGTTTTTAATAAAAATCATTGCACAAACAATAGTTATGAAAATTACCAGTATTATTCTTTCTGTTTTAGGTGCTGCAAGCATCATTGCCGGATTGTTGCTATTCAGGAACCTGAATACCGTTAACCCTTTCGATTCCCATCCATGGAGCATTAACATCAATGGCATCCGCTCATTTCCATGGCCTGTTTTTGGCGGTGCGGTATTGTTAAGTTTGGGAGTTATTTTTAACATGGCTACCTGGGAACAGCCAAAAGGCCGCCGCTTTTAATAAATTAGCATGTTTTTATAACAGTACCGGCTTAAATACACATCAATAAATGGCGAAAAACAAAGATAAATGCGATTTGGGGACTTGCTTTTTATGTACACACTGCCTGCCCGACTGGATCCCGGCAATCAGCGCCGCCAGGAAAAATATCGTTGTAAAAAAGGGGCAGCAGATCTTTAAAGAAGGTGATCCCGTTACCGGCATTTACTTTGTTTATTCGGGCACGGTAAAGGTTCATAAAAAGTGGGATAAGGAAAAAGAGCTCATTCTCCGTTTTGCCCGCGAAGGCGATATTGTTGGGCACCTCGGGTTGGGTAACACAGAGTTTTACCCGGTTTCGGCCACAGCCATTGAGGCAGGTATAATTTGCTATATCGAAATGCCCTTTTTTGAAAGTACACTGCAGGTTAATAATAACTTTGTTATTAAGCTGATGCGCTTCTTTGCCAACGAATTGCAGGAATCCGAAAAACGGATGCGCAACCTGGCACACATGCCGGTTAAAGGCCGCGTAGCCCAGGCTTTTATTTCGCTCAAAAACAAATTCGGACTTAACGAAGATGGTTTTATCAATATTGAACTTACCCGGCAGGACCTGGCCTCATTTACAGGCGCAGCTTATGAATCACTCTTTCGCACCATTAATGATTTTATCGATGAGGAGATCATCGAAATATCAGGCAAAAGCATCCGCATAAAAAATGAAGCCACATTGCTGAAACTGACGGAAGAGGAGCAGCAGGCCGGATAGGCTGTCTGAAAAAACCTGACACCACTCAAATATGGAACATTATTTTGAGCAATATAATCCTTCCCGGTAAGGTGTACGAACTGGCAGTTAATGTATTGGCTGATAAGTAAAGCGTGTTATAAGTTTTTACGTTCAGAAAATTAGCAGCGCTCAGCTCCAGGTCGGTCTTCCATTTTTCGACCCTGAATTTTGCCGAAGCATCTGCAAAAAAGTATTTGAGATCAGGATTGCCCTGCTGGCGGGTAAAGTAATGCTCGCCTGATAATTTGAACTGCAAATAGGTTACAGGGTTATAGTTTACCGATGCTTGCTGAAGCAACTGGTTAATATGATAAGCCGATGCCTCCACAGCAGAATGACTTTGGATTTGAGTAAATATAACTTTATAGCTAAAGTTTACCTGCTCATTCACTTTGGTATCAGCACCGGCATTTATAGTTCTGGAAATGGTATTGAAAGGCAGCAGCGCGTTATTCTGGATCTGCACCGACTTATTACTTTGCCATTGCACGCCGCCGCTGAAAGTGGTTTTTAATGCAAAGGAATATTTGCTGACAGTGCCGTTCACCGTCCATGAATCGGTACTGTTGGAATATGGCAACACTACACGCTGCCGCAGGGTGTTGGTGATTACTTCCGAAGCGATATTATTGGAAGCGATATGGTTATAAAGCATGTTCAGGCTCGCGAAAAACAAGGTTAGCGCCTTGCGGTAGTTAAACCCAAGGGCCACCAGTTGGTTTTGCCGTTCGGTAAGGCCGGCGTTATTGGCATAAAGTGTCCGGTAATCCTTCAGGATATAGCCCTGGTACATATCTTCTATGGTACCCGCCTCGTTGCGGTAGCTGTAAAGCAAATTCAGGTAGTTCTCCATCCCGGTTTGATATTTTACCTTTAGCTGCGGATTGAAATATAACCTGGTTAAACCCTTACGCAGGGCATACAGGCTATCCGAATAATTGATCTGCTGCAGGCTTAACGGCAAGGTAAGGTTCACTTTGAGGATGCTGCCCGGGAGATCGTAAGCCGCTTCGGCATACAGTTTTTTCCTGGCCCAGTTTAAATGGTTGATGGAACTTTCTGATTCAAGGTTAACCGTGTTATCTGCCCGTACAACTTTTAGATCGGAGTTTAACTTTTGTGATTGAACGCTGAACCCTGTTCTGAAACTTTGCGTGATAAGGTTCGACGGTATTTTGAAAGAGATATAGTTATTGGTATACCACGCAGGTACATTTACATTTTGCACCAACTGTGCATAGGGGACATTATTGTTAAATATTGAATTGTTATAGTCAGGCCCAATTGTCCTGCTCTCGGGCTCAGTCGAATGACTGATATAGGAGTAAGCCTGGATAATGTTGTTTGATCTTAAGGATTTGATCAGGTTAAATTCATTAGAAAAATTCAGCGCGTTATCTTTAAATACCTGGTTTACCATGCCGCCGTTTGTATTCAGGTCTGAGTAATTGGTGGACCGGTTGTTATCCATCAGCAACACATCGTTCAGGTAATATTTATCCTGGTTAATGTTCAGCGTAAACTGGGTATGCAATATGTCGGGGCGGAAGCGGTTACGTTGAGTTTCATTATAGCGTACCGTATCGCCGGGTAAAAAGATGGTGGTGTGCTGGCTGTAGTCCTGCCGCCGGGCATCGCGCAAATAGTAAGCATTGATCTTCATCTGCACATTCTTTTTAAAATTGACCAGGTTATTGAGATTGAGGATCCCCGAGCGATTGAATAAATACCGGTTACGTGATAAAGCCGGGTCATTCACCGAACCAAGCGATAACATGGTGGCCGGCACATCGTTATCGATCCGCTGCATATAATCGGCAAAATTGTGCGATACCAGGTCCTGTTGCAGGTCGTTACCTGTGTTATTGCCTTTAAGGTAATTAATGGCCTTGTACTTATCCTTAAACATCATGGCGTTCAAATCCACATCATAATTGCCAGGAAGGCCAGCGCCGATGCTCTCCTGCCCAACCATCTGTAATTTAGCGCCTTTTTTGAAGCTGAGGTTTAGCGCCACATCATCGCTCACTACTTTATTTTGGAGCACTTTAACGGGCTGGTGGTTCTGGATCACCTGCACCTGGTCTACCACCTCCTGGGGAATGGTAGTGGTAGCGATATTATATTTATCGTCCAGCAGGTTATCACCACCGATGTACAGGTTGGAGATCGGCTTATTATTATAGCTGATCCTGCCATCAGCGGCAACCGTTATACCCGGCAGTTTTTTGATCACATCGCCAATAACCCTGTCCTGCCCACTGCTGAAATCAGATACTTTATAGCTTAGGGTATCACCGTTTGTCCGCAACACCGGCCGGCTGCTTTTAATCACTACGGCCTGTAATTGGTTGATGGAAACAGACAAAGTGAAATCAACGGGGGCCTGCAAATCCGTAATGCCCCTGCTTTGGTTTTTATAGCCAATGCAGCGTACCTCGACCAGCAGGCCGCTCACGGGCGTATCTGCCGGGACCGGCAAAATGTAGGCGCCTTTGGTATCGGTAATGGTATAGTTTATAATGTTATTAGTGGCCGCGTTTTTGAGGTTAATGGTGGCATAAGGCACCGGTTTCCCGGTGCTGTCTTTCACTGTGCCCTTAATACTTTGACCAAAGCCGTAAGCCGAAAATAGTAACCCTATAACCAGCAACCATACTGACTTTATAATCCAGCTCATTTCTTTTCAGGCAATTCTATCGGGTTATTGATCACCGGCTGCGGCCCGATCCTAATATCGATTTTTGGGGCTGGCCTGCCCTGACTTGCCGCCTGCGCAGCCGCCATTGACTGGGCAAAGGCATTCGGATCTTTACGCATGGCCTCCTGCAATTTGGAAAACTCTTTTTCAGTAGTTTTGATGGCATTGGTAGGGAGTTGGATGATATTAGGATCGCCAACCTGGTCGTCCATGCCTATTATCACGGCCATCCGTCCCTGGTTATCCGGGGCCGGGCCGGTTGGCTGATCACTTTTTTGCGGAGAGATGACCGCTTTTTCAATCCCGTCAAACTTAAAATAGACTTCTTTTTTGGTATCATAAGCTTCCACAATCACTCCCGGCAGTCCATTAAGTTTCCAGGGGCCTATATGCAGCAGAAAATCAGGATTGAACCAGGCCGTATAGTCCCTTCCCTTAAAATGGCCTGTTGCTTTTTGGCAATGCAAGCCTCCAAACGTTGCTGTATCTCCGCTTATTTTCCACTCGATGGCGGGCATGGCATCTGTTATGAGATAGCTATTGAACAGCAGCGGTTCTTTCCTTGCCAGTTTTTTACCATTCGGAAACTGGTAATAGTCTGTACCCGAGCCTGATGACCTTCGTTGGATATTTACATGTCCGTCGGGTGAGTTGGCTGCCTGTTCCTGCACCTGTTTTTTGAATAGCGCATCCTGCAACTGCTTGTCATAACTTTTGTAAACCCCGGCATTTTTACCCACAATCAAAACCATGTTCTCGGTGTAGGGGTGCTCCCGGTTGGTGGTATCCCTGATGTGGGAAAACTTGTAGTGTACCAGCACTTGTGCGGTATCCGGTTTTTGTGCCCGGGCCATAATGGTGCATGATAAAAGGGCTGTGCACAATAGAAATCGCTTTTTCATAATTTGGATATTTTTAAGCAATAGTACTTTGCCCTTTAAATCCACCAAAAACTTTGGTATGAACAGCGTCTTCATTTCGGCGTAAAATGGATATTTGTTATTTGAGCTTCTGGTGAAAACAAATTGCCGGCGGCCTTAAGCCCGGATTTCAAAAATTGCCCGTTTAGCCGGCAATTCGCTATATTAACATCAATAATTTATGAATAAGCCGGGCTTAATATACTTTTGAAGAATGCACCGTATCAAGGTCAAACATATCATCGAGATACTGATCCACCTGGCGTTCTGGATAGGGGTTTACTATACCCTGAATTCGCTAACCAGCTCAACGGTCAAGATCCGGGTAAACCACAACGGAAAGATCATGGAAAGAAGTGAGGTAGACACCATTTTTCCGTATTCCCGCTTTACACTCGCGTTTTTGGCCCTGCTGTTTTACGGCAATATATTTTGGATCTTTAAAAAGGCGCTTCGGTATAAAAGCTTATTTGCAGGCATCGCTACTGCGGCAGGCTGGTTTATACTGGTCTTTTTGGCCAATTATATTTTGGTTGGCTCTAAATTGAGCAA
Organism: Mucilaginibacter metallidurans; assembly: GCF_003286435.2. Classification (NCBI taxonomy): domain Bacteria; kingdom Pseudomonadati; phylum Bacteroidota; class Sphingobacteriia; order Sphingobacteriales; family Sphingobacteriaceae; genus Mucilaginibacter; species Mucilaginibacter metallidurans. The sequence continues at coordinate 6,040,173 of NZ_CP043449.1, read as the reverse complement.
TAATCTGCCCATTGGGCCCCCGCCCCCTGGTTTTGAAGCAGGCAAGGATGGCCTTAATCACCTGGTACCAAATCATAACGCCTTTTTTGCAATAGGGAACTGGGTGCACATGCAGCTCACCATGCTACTTATTTTTTTAACTGCGGCCGGGCTTTCAATAGCCTATTTCTTTTTGAAAGAATGGGCCCGAACTGAACTGGTACGCAATCAGCTGGAGGCTTATCAACTGAGTACCGAGATCAAATTCCTTAAATCGCAGATCAATCCGCATTTCCTGTTTAATACACTCAATAACCTGTTTTCGATGGCACAGGAAAAGGGGAATGATGAGCTTGCCGACGGGATTTCCAAACTTTCGGGCATGATGCGCTACATGATCTATGACAGCAATGCAGGCGGCGTGCCGCTAAACAAAGAAATAGCATACCTGGAAGACTGCATTACCCTGAATAAGCTGCGTTATGCAGATGATGAGGTAAAAGTGATATTTGATCACCCTGCGCAGACGGGAACTGTCGTCGTCGCTCCGATGCTATTTATCCCTTTTGTTGAAAATGCCTTTAAGCACGGCGTTTCTATTGGGCAAACATCCGGGATAGATATTGCCATTGTGCTTGCAGACCATAAGCTGATCTTTACCTGTGTCAATACCAAATATAGCGCCATCAAAAAAATGGAGGATGAAAAAAGCGGCATCGGGCTCGAAAATGTAAAGCGGCGGCTCGATCTTTTGTACCCTGGCAAACATAACCTGCAGATCAATGAAGACCAGGGGAAATATATTGTTAAACTCGAAATTGACCTGGAATGATAACCTGCATTGCCATTGATGATGAGCCTAAGGCGCTTGAAGTGATAGAGCGCTATTGTCTTAAAACCAGCCTGGTTGATTTGAAAGCCACCTTTCGCGAACCGGTGAAGGCGATTGAATTCCTGAACCGTGAAAGGTGGACCTCATTTTTCTCGATATTAATATGCCTGATATCAGCGGAATGCAGTTGGTGCAAACCTTGTCGCCCAGGCCAATGATCATTTTTACTACCGCTTATAGTCACTATGCGGTAGAAAGCTACGACCTGAACGCCCTCGATTACCTGTTGAAACTATCACTTTTGAGCGCTTTCTTGCAGCCATAAATAAAACCGTGGCAGCGCTATCTTCAAAAAATGGAGTAAGCAAAGAGGATGAGCCACCGTTTTTATCAAAAGCGGTCCGCAAACTTACCAGGTTAAAGTAGATGAGATCTTGTATCTGGAAAAAGACGGTAATTATATCACCATTCACCTTAAAGACAGAAATATCCTGGTGCGTGAAAATATGGGGGATATTTTTGACCTCGTGCCCGCAGCGGATTTTTTACGGGTGCATAAATCGTATGTGGTAGCTATTAAACATATTACCATGATCGAAGTACATCAGCTTATTATTAACGGCGAAAAAATCCCGATAGGCAGCACTTACCGGGATCTTCTGCGGAGCAGACTGGGGTTGAAATAATGTCTCTACTGTAAAATACGACGGCATTTACTTCAGGGGATATAAGGTTTAATGTTTAGAAATTTCTGACTTTAATAGTTGCTTGACACCACTAAATACAAACTGGTTTTTGAAAGAATAATGAAGAATGTTTTACAAACGGCATTTTAATCGTTTCTTAAACTTTTTACCGGATTTGAGGAAGCCGCCCTGATTGTTTGAAAAGCTGATGTTAAAAATGCGGCAAACAACATTCCAATTCCACTAAGAACAAATATCCACCAGCTTATTGGCGTACGGTCCGCATAGCTTTGTAACCATTTATTCATTGCGAACCAGGCAAATGGCATAACCAACATAAAAGATAAAATAATTAATCTGGCTATCTCTGACGACAATAGCTTTACTATTTGTGTTACCGACGCGCCAAGTACTTTTCTGATACCAATTTCCCGTGTGCGCCTGTTGGTATTAAAAATGGTTAGGCCGAGTAAGCCCAAACAACTGATTAATATAGACAGTCCGGTTGCCCAGCCAAGTAATTTCGATGTGCGCTGTTCGCTATCATAAAAACGGGCTACCTCTTCATCAAAAAAATGATAATCAAATTCAATATCTGGATAAACCTCCGTCCAGGCTTTTCTCATTCTGCCGATGGCATTGCTCCAATCATTATTTCCGGTAGTTTGAGGCTTTAGCAAGATATGGAAAAACCGATCATTAAACCGGTAATGCGGGTTTGTATAGACATGGGCATGATTGGGTCCCGGAGTGATTTCTGATAAAAATCAGCAACTACGCCAACTATCATTCTCTTATTGCCTTCATAATCAAAAGATGCCCCAACAGCATCCGCGGGTTCTGAAAACCTATCATATGGGTATACTTTTCATTTACCAGTACGGCAGTCAGTGAATCTGCCGGTTGCAGGTTACGGCCGGCTAATAATTTTATGCGATAAACTTTAAGGTAATTCTCGTCGCCGTTTCGTTGTTGCAGCGTTGCTTTAACTTCTTTTTTTCCGTCGTTATAAGTTACTTCCCATACTCCGATCTTTTCATCAGCAGGCGGCTCGCTTCCGATACTCATTAAGTCGATCTGGGGGATCTGACTTATTTTATCTTTAAATAACTGTTGTTTGTTAGTATTTATCGTATTGAGAGGAGTACTTATGTTGATGATCCCATCTTTACTGAAGCCCATATCTTTATGCAGCGCATAAAAAACCTGTTTATTAACCAGTAACGTTATCATGATGAAAAATTGGGCGATTATAAACTGCGTAACTGACAGCGATTTTCGGAGCAACGTTCCGCTGCTCTTGCCTGTATCTTTGTTTGGCAGGTTGTGCAATACAGATACCGGCCGGTACCCGGAAAGGATAATTGCGGGGTACAATCCGGCCAGTAGGGTTACTGTTATCAGGAGTGTGAATAAAAACAGCAACAGGTTGCTATCAAAATAATTAACAGATACGCCCGGAGGCATAAAATCTGCAAAGAATTTCAGTATCACCGGTGTCAGTACCATGGCTATGCAGATGGCAACAAGCGTGATAACCAAAGTTTCGCTCAAAAACTGTACAATTAGCTGCCATCTGCTGCTGCCCATAGTTTTACGGATCCCAATTTCCCTGGCCCGCTGTGCCGCCTGCGCTGTTGAAAGATTAATAAAATTAATGGATCCGAGCAATAACAGAAATCCGGCAACAATGAGTAAACTATATAGCGTAGTCTTGTTTGCCCGCCTCCCTTTTTCAAAATTGGCATATACCGGGTCGAAATGCAGGTCGCGGAATGATTGCAAATGTTCAGTCTGGTCGTCTCCGGGCCTTAGTTCCTTATTGTATTTTTTCAGCAACCCATTGATCCGCGCTTCGATGTCGGTGGCATTTGCATGTTTATCAATCTTAATGAATAATTGCCACACCACACCCGGCCACTCGGTTAAACGGGTCATGTTTTTCAAATTGGCATTATGCAGGCAGGTTGGATAGGAGATAAAATCCTTAAAATAAAAATCGGTATTTTGAGCGGGAGTTTGAACTATGCCCGAAACGGTTGTTTTGATGCTGTCATATATGATCGTTTTGCCCAGCAATTGGTTGTAAGGAGCATTGGGGAAATATTTCCTGGCCTGAGCAGAGGTAAGTACCACCTGGTAGGGCTCTCGAAGTGCCGTAGTTGGCGAGCCTGCCAACCATTTGTAATTAAACAGGTTAAAGTATTCATCATCAGCCAGCACAATACTGCTTTCACCTCTGAATTTAACCGGACTTGATGTTTCATCGGGGACTTGCACATCAGTGTTTTTCATTTCTAAAAAGCGGGTAGCAGTTTTTATACCAGTTACCTCTGCTTTTACTACCGCGGGAAGCGGGCCATTTACCATGCCCAATTTGGCTACTACCTTATCCATGTATGAAAAATCCGTTACGACCCGGTAAATCCTGTTATTATCGTTGTGAAACCTATCGAAACTGAGATCAAAACTTACGATTACATAAATAGCCAGGGCCGCACTTACACCAATAGCCAATCCCACTATATTTACGAAAGTAAAAAAACGGTGCGCCCGGAAATTGCGAAGCGCTGCTTTGAAATAGTTTTTGATCATGGCTGTAGTATTGATATGTGAGGTTGATGTTAAGGTTTAGCGGCGGCATTCCGCATAGGTTTAATTAGATTCTTTATATGGTCAATGTAAAGAATTTTGTTAAAAATAAATAATTCAACCTATTATATTTATCCCAATTCATTTAATATCAAAGGCCATGGTCATAGGAAGACACTCAGATTAAATGCCCTTATTTTTAACAATGACTTTGTTTGTTTGCCTGCCAAACTGAACCACTTAATCATTCACTCCTCAAACTCTTCACCGGATTAGCTTTTGCCGCTTTTATTGCCTGGAAACTTATGGTTGCAAGTGCAATAACTATTGCTGCCATTCCGCCTGCAGCAAATAACCACCAACTGATATTGATGCGGTAAACATAAGCTTGCAGCCATTGGTGCATGTAATACCACGCAATGGGGGTGGCGATGGCAAAGGCTATAGCAATGAGTATGATAAACTCTTTCGAAAACAAATAAACGATGCTGCCTGAAGTAGCGCCAAGTACTTTGCGGATGCCAACCTCCTTTATCCGCTGCACGGCCATAAACGAGGCTAAGCCATACAAACCCAGGCAGCTTAGAAGTATCGCGATAGCTGCAAAAATTTTATACAACTGGGCTAACTGATTTTCCTGTTTGTAAAAACTTGCAATCTTATCATCTAAAAACCGGTATTCATACACAAAGTTGGGAAATGTTTTTTCAAATACTTGTTTAACAGATTGCATTGTCGAAAAAACATTCGTGGTTTTAAGCTTTATACCGGCCTGGTTATACATGGTGATGTTTGTGGCGATAAGCAATGGTGCGAGGCTGTGCCGGAAAGACCTGTCATTAAAATCTTTTAATACGCCAACAACCGGGCATTTTATTACACCATCCCATATGCTGATTTCTTTGTTCAATATATCCCGGGGTTTTTAAGCCCTAAGCTTTTTACAAGCGATTCGTTTACCAAAAACTCCCTGGTAAAGGGGGATGGCTGAAGGTTTCGTCCGGCTATCAACTTTAATTTGTAGGTTGGTACATAGCCTTCGTCGGCAAATTTGGTAATCGCCTTGAAACCTGTTTCTTTTGTTGCGTGGTCAAACCTGACCGCGCTCCACGTATCATTACCGTTTTCAATCGGGGTGTTCGAACTGTAGCATACCGCCTGCACGCCGTTTATGGATAATAACTGGTTGCGCAGATAGTTCAGCCGGCTCATTCGAAGGCTATCTACCCGGAACGGAATATTAACAATTGTCTCTTTATCGAAGCCTAAAGGCTGATCCATAAAATAGTCCATTTGCTTTACAATGACGAGCGTTCCAATGATCAGTGCCTGCGCAATGATGAATTGAAACACCACCAGGCCCCTTCTTAATGAAATTCCCCTTGCCGGATCTGTTGTGAGTTTACTTTTTAAAGCATTAACAGGATTGAAACGCGATAAAACAATAGAAGGATAAAAACCCGCCAAGGCGGTTACAACAACTGCCACAGCCAGGAGGAATAAAATAATTGAAGGATTGCTGAATATGTTGAATGAAAGCGACAACTCTAAAAGCCGGTTTATATAAGGTAATGCAAGCATGGTAATAGCAACTGCAAGTAATACAGCGCTTGCCACGATCAAAAATGTTTCGACAATGAACTGGAGTTGCAATTGCGATTTATTGCTTCCCAAAACCTTTCTGACACCAACCTCTTTTGCCCGGTTAACGGCCTGCGCGGTAGAAAGGTTAATAAAGTTTACACAAGCAATGAGCAGGATGAACGCGGCAATTAACCACAATACATTGAGCAACTGATGGCTGGCTGTTTGATTACTGTAGTTACCTGTTTGGGAATCATAATGAACGGCATTTAACGCTTGAATAATATGGCTGTCCTTATTATCAGAAGATTGTACCTTTTGTGAATATGCTCTCAGCTGTTGATTAAAATTGTCGGCAGTAAGGCTCTGAGGTAACAAAATATAGCAGCCAAAATCAGTTACGGTTCTGTTCCAATCTGTGGATTTTGCTAAATAGTCTCCTGTAAACCCTGTCCCAAAGCTAACAACAAGTTTGAGCTGAAAGTCGGAATTTGGAGGAATGGTAGCCAAGATCCCCGACACTTTTAATACGTCCGTGCCATGCTCAAACATAAAGCCGCCCATTTGCAATTTAATGGTTTTACCCATTGCCGATTTCCAGTCGCCAAAATACTTTTCAGCAACCTCTTTGGTAAGCAGTACGTTGTCAGGGTCTTTTAATGAAGCGTACGAGCCGGCAAGCAGCGGGAAGTTGAAAATCTTAAAGAATGAAGGGTTGGTATAAAACAGGCCCCTTTGTTCCTTAAACATTTTTATCGTAGCCCCGTTTTCGTCAGGAATAATCAACTGGTCATTCTGGCTTGCAAAAATTGGGGCAACTTGTTCTATTTGGGGGAAAGCCGTTTTTAATCCTAAAGGCAACGGAAAGGGGATATCTTTGCCATAGGTAATATCGCCAGTTTCTGCGTGATGGTATTCGGTTAGCACACGATAGGCACGATCTTTCTTAGGGTGAAAACTATCAAAGCTTGTTTGAAACTGTATAATGATAAAGATCACCATACAAACAGCAATACCTACAGCCAGGCCGGTAATGTTAATGGCGGCATAGCTTTTATTGCGTGTTAAATTACGCCAGGCGATTTTGAAATAATTTTTAAACATAAAGTTGCGGTTTGTTTTATCATGAGACCATTTAGGTGCGGTTTCATGATTCAAAACTACCGGCGCAAATTGGGTATCGCTTCTCAACTTATAATATGGGTACTCTTTTTTTAAGTTGTTTTTATATTCCTGCGGGCTTTTCCCCGTCACTTGCTTGAAAATGCGGCTAAAGGTACTTTGGGAGTTAAATCCCGATTCAAACGCGATCCCTAAGAGGGTGATATGATCATTAGCGGGGTCCTGCATTTTCCGCGCAGCTGCCTGTACCCGGTATTCGTTAATAAAATCATTGAAGCTTTTTTTGAGCACGGTATTGATGATCCGTGATAATTCATGGGTATGCATGCCGAGCTTTTCGGCCAAAGAACTTAAACTCAACTCCGGATCCTGGTAGTAATTATTTTCTTTAACAACCCGCTTTAACCAAACGCCTTTTTGCTTCAGCTCCGCAGGTAGTAATGGTTTTAAAACCGGTAAGCTATCTGCCTGTGCACTAATTTCCGGCCTTAAAAATGCTCTTGCCGCCATCCAAATAAGCATGGACATTAGCAGGAAATACAAAGGGTAGTAGGCCTGTATGCCCAATTGGTAATCATGATAAAAATAGTCGGCAGCTATAAAAGGGATCCACAACAGCCATAACAACCCGAAGCCTGTCAGTAAGTTATTTATCCATTTTAACTCGTGCCGGTACCGGTCGCCTCCGTTAAATTTTAGCTCCTGGTAAAAGTTTTCGATCAGCATGCGGCACCGGTATAGATAAATAATGACCGAGATAAATGCTAATAGCAGTAATACAGGGTTTATTCGTTGAAATATCAGCGTATCATAAGTTGCCCGGCCTGTTTTTATACTTTCCAGGACTTCTAAGGCCCAGGCGCTTAGTTCGACTAACAAAGGGCTGAAATGCAGCAGGTCCCTGCGGGTGAATTTATACTCCGGCCGGGTTATTTTAAGTACATAAAAGAAAATGAGCGGGCCAATTGCCAGCGAAAACTGCAGCGGCAGCCGGCCCCAGTTGGTAATATAGGTTGACAGCCCGATATCGGTGCCCAGGATCCGGACTATCCACAAAGCAGCAATAGCCAGTATCGTCGCCAACAACCGATTTGTCGGCTGGTTTGTTTTCCTGGCGAACCATAAAAGCAGGCTAAAAGTGAGGCCGATAAACAGCATCCCAAAAAACGCGGCGTCATAAAGGGTGATATGGAATGTATACGGCTTCAACTAAATGAGGTTTATAACTACTCCAAATTAATAAAATACTAATGGATAATAGGTTAACGGATAAATTAAAGCAGATGGTATATCAACGGAACGAAGTAGTATCCGGTTTGGGAAGAGCAAGCCGGCAGTTTAATCTATTTTCTTAAAAAGCATAACCATATGCTAAATCCGGATCATCAAAGGTAACCATCAGTCCATAGGGTTTCTTTTTACCCGTAAAACTAATATTTGTCAAACTTTCATCAATAGATGTTAATGTGATTCCCCAGTTTGATTTTGGATGCCCCCAACCATTATCCACTGCTCCTATTGTTTCGATTTTCCAGCTGCCTTTAGCTGAAATATACTTGTGGTTTTCGGCGTTTGGCCGCCAAAAACATTTGGTATGTTATTGGCCTGATATGTACCGTCTGATTTTAAAGTAATTGTTGCCCTTTGGCTGCGTTTATCAATTTGAATTTGAGATATAGTTTGCTCTTTAAATTGATAAACTCCTATAACGTCTTCTCTTTTGGGTTGCTCTGTGGTTAAATCTCCTGCGTATGGATCAAACTGGCAACTTGTGATCAACGCAAGATATATCAGCAGGAAAATATTGGGGATAAGATTTTTCACCCATTAAAAATAAAGCCTTTGGGTGTCCATCCAAAGGCTTGCACAATAATTTTTTTAAATTAATTCATTTCGCGGTGCCATCTGTCCCAAAAAGAATTAATCCCAAATACCGTTCTGCGCGGTGAATATCACGGCCTCACCGCCGGTTACCATAATGGTGTGCTCGTGCTGTGCAACAAAACCGCCTTTATTACCAATTAATGTCCAGCCATCGGCTTGAGTATCGGCAATTGTCGACCGTGTTGAAATGAATGTCTCTATCGCCACCACCGAATTCTTTTTAAAGCGCGCAGTGTTATACCTGTCGCAGAAGTTGGCAACTTCATGCGGCTCTTCGTGCAAGCTGCGGCCAACACCATGCCCGGTCAGGTTTTTTATTACCGTGTAGCCGGCTTTTTTGGCTTCAGTTTCAATTAACCTGCCGATCTCCGAAATCCGGACACCGCCTTTAATGTTTTTGATCGCTTTTTTTAAGATCTCTTTCGAGGTATCCACCAGTTTGCCATAGCCATGGATATCCTGCCCTAAAACGAAGGAGCCGCCGTTATCAGCCCAGTAACCATTTAGCTCTGCCGATACGTCAATATTTACGAGGTCGCCTTCCTTAAGGATTTTATCGGCCGAAGGTATGCCGTGCGCTGCTTCCTCATTCACGCTTATACAAGTATGTCCCGGGAAATTGTAGGTTAACAAAGGCGCAGATCTTGCACCCAGTTGTGCCAGTAATTCGCCGCCGTATTCGTCAAGCTCTTTTGTAGAGATACCCGGTTTGGCGTACTCCCGCATCCTCCTGAGCGTAATGGCTACAGCATCACTTGCCTGCTGCATCCCAATTTTTTCGTCTTCGGTAGTTATCGACATTCTTAAATTTTTATCTGTTGCAAAATTAACAATTAAAAGCAGTTGGCACGGTTTATCAAATGTCAGTTTGTAAGGGTAGGTACAGTGCTCTCCGAAGTAATTAAAAAAGCCACTCTACTTTCGTAAAAAGGCTTTGTAGCGTGTTTGGGAAATTCTTCCCTCCGGGGCGAAAAGTTATTTTTTCAACGGGCCGACGTGCCGGTAAGTGTTGATGAGCAAACCTGTGGGCGTACTCTTCGAGTCGACAAAAGCAAGTTCCCGGGCGTCAATAGTGTCAGACAATAAGCGTTTACCCCGGCCAAGCAACACCGGGTAGGTGATGAGCACAACCTCGTCAGCCAGTCGCTGGTCAAGCAACACAGAAGTTAACGTTGAACTTCCAACGACGATCAGGTCGGGGCCGTCGGTTGATTTGAGATCGCGAATAGACGCTATAATATCCTCGCCCAAACCCTTTACCGGTCCCCATTCCAGGCTGTCGGGCCTGTGGGTTACTATGTATTTTGTTGCGGCATTTATAGCATTTGCCATTGGGAAATCACCGGCAGTAGGCCAAAAGCCGCTAAATATATCGTAAGTGTGGCGGGCAAGCAGCAGGTCGAAGTTAGGCCCGTATGCCTCCAGCAGGGTTGCCGCCCCGGCAGGACTGCGATAGGGTGTTGTCCATGCGCCATAGGTATAGTCTCCGTCATGTTCTATCACGCCATCCAGCGAGATATGTTCAAAAATTCTGATTTTTCTCATTTGTTTATAAGTAGTTTATAGGTAAATAAAATTTCTTTTTCCCTGCGGTGGTATTTTCAGATTGTATTATAGCGGGCTTTGTTATTGTAAAAAGCCATTCAGAAGATCCAAGATAGTTTTGGTCTGCTGCATTAAGCTTACATGTCCCTGCGCAGGAACAATGGCCAGATGCGATTTTGGCATAGGTGCCAAATCTGCAGCTACGCCACCTCCCAGAAACTGATAGGTTTTTGCCAACTCCACTTTATCCAGGCCATCATTATCGCCCGAGATCAGCAATACCGGCGAAGTAATTTTTGCAATATTGGCATCGCCAACGTCAAAGGGTACCCCGGCAAAAACAATCATTTGTTCTATAAACTTTCTCCATTTTGTTTTGTCGGGTGCTACCGCATCATATGCGGTTTTCAAAGGAGTATTGTCAAAAAATTCAGGCTTAAAACCTTTAAACCCACCATTAACCACAGGCAGCCAGCCATTAGTTTTGTAGGTAGATGAAATAATCACCAATTTTCTTACCCGTTTAGGGTATTTTACCGCAAGCTGGTAAGCTATAGAACCTCCCATGCTATATCCTGCAACATCAGCACTATCAATTTTTAAAAAATTCATTACTCCTTCCACATCACTTGCCAGGGTAGCAATGTCTAATTTTCTGTCCGAATATGGCGTGTGCCCGTGCCCCTGCATTTCAAGGGCAATTACCTTTCTTGTTTTTGATAGTTCGGGGATTAACTGCGCCCAGTTTAACTCAATGGTATAAAAAGCGCCATGCAGCAAAACGATGGGCTTACCCTCGCCATAAACTTCGTAATAAACTTTGATGCCATTAACCGGTGCATAGCCACTGGCGGCAGGCTTAAGCTGTTGCCCTTTACATTGAAATATTGTAAAAAGAAACATAGCAATTAATACCGGTTGGATGACATTAGATCCTTTAAATACTCTTTTCATGGAATGTTAGTTTAATTGTTTCGATTTGATTGACAATACAAAGATGGCAGGTATTTTAGGCTTGTGTACTGTGTGAAAACGACAAATTGCGGGGTGGATCGCGACACAAAGATATTGCCGGTGAGTTTTCTTTATATTTAAGCCGATATCAACCGAATGCCGCGGCGCTAAAAGATCCAATTAAAACCGCTTTACTTTTCACTTTCGTAAAGTCTTTTCCTGGTTGTAGGGGAATTATCCCGAACCTATTGTGCGGCAGTGAGTATGCGGCGCAGGGATGCGGAGTAAAATACTCGTGACTTCTCAGGTAGTTTCCTTTATTTAGTAACTTGTAATCGAAATAGTAGCCTGCAATTTCAACTACTAAAATTTAACCGTTAACAGATATCACATCAATGAAACAAAAAGAACTAGCCGAATTAACAAACGACGAATTATTACAGGAAGCAAGGAAGATCAAGTCTGGTAAGCTTATGGATGCCGTGATCTTTGGTTTTTTAATTGGAGTGTCCGTTTATAGCGTTGTCAGAAATGGGTTTGGATTGTTGACCTTTCTTCCATTGGTTTATATTCCGATAGCGACGAGGAATAGGGTCAGGAATAAGGAAATAGAGAGATTGGTAACCGAGAGGGGCTTGAAATAGATCCTATCCGGCCTGAGTATGCATCGCCGGGATCCAGCGTAGAGTGCCCGTGGCTTCTTAGTTTTGATAAGTCACGGGTACGCCCACTCGCTGGATTTTGTGTCGCATCCTCATGCCAGCGAGGAGAAGGAGCTTTAAGCTGTTTATAATATTTTGAATATTAAACTGTTGTTCAACATTCGGCGATCCCCGGAAAATCAATCCCCTTGTTTCAGTGATGAAACTTTCTTTTCTTAACTAATATCCAAACCTTTAAGCTTTCGCCCCACTCAAAAGATAATCGCAAATAAATTTGCGCAACTCAAAAGTTGCATATATATTTACGCAACTTAAAAGTTGCGCGTTTTAAAATGAAACAAGATCTATTCCAGGCCATAGCCGATCCGACACGCAGGGCGATTTTAACTTTAATTGCTATCAAGGCGTTAACGCCTAATGCAATGGCCGAAAAATTTGATATGACCCGGCAGGCAGTATCTAAACATATTAAAGTACTGCATGAATGTGAACTGATTAAACCTGAGCACTCGGGCAGGGAAATTTATTATCACTTTAATGCAAAGAAAATGCAGGAGTTTGATAATTGGTTGGCCCAATTCAGGCAAAGCTGGGAAACGCAGTTTAATCAGCTCGACAAAGTATTATCAACAATTAAACAACAAAAAATATGAACAACGATTTGCTATTTGATTTTACCGTTGATAAAGCAGCGCAAAAGGTATTTATAACCCGCGAGTTTGATGCCGGGCTTGACCTGGTATGGGATGCTTTTACCAAACAGGCAATACTTGACCAATGGGCCGCACCCGCGCCAATGCGCTCCAAAACCAAATACATGAATTTTGAAGTTGGGGGGCGAAGATTTTACGCCATGGTAAGCCCCGACGGGCAAGAACGCTGGCTGCTGCAGAAATACACCTCTATTACGCCCAAAACCAATTTTCAATTATACAATTCTTTTGCCGACAAAGATGAAAACCCGAATTACCGGGCTCCGAATGGGATTATAATTTCAGCGAACAAGAAGGCATAACCACAGTGAATATTTCCATTTATAATGAATCGCTTGAACGCATGGAGCGCTTAACCGATGGTTTCACCAAAGGAATGATGCTGATGTTGAAAAATCTGGACGATCTGTTTTCAACCTTATCGCAAAAATCATAAGGTGAAATGAATATTAATAACCGAAGAGATAAACAAAAAACATAACAATTTAAAAACTAAAAATTATGAGAGCAATTAATCCCTGGATCAACTTCAATGGCAACGCCCAGGAAGCATTCAATTTTTACAGATCAGTTTTTGGCGGAGAGTTCACCCGGATCATTCGTTTTAAAGATTTGGCAGGCCCTGAGTTTCAGGTGGCAAAAAGTGAAGAAAACAAAATAATGTACATCGGTTTACCCCTCGGTAAAAACAATGTATTGATAGCCAATGACGTTCCTGAATTTATGGGGCGGGTAAGCGAAAACGAAAACAGGTCTAAAATATATGTGAGCGCTGAAAGCCGCGAAGAAGCCGACAAAACATTTAATGGATTATCAGCAGGCGGAGAGGTCGAAGGGCCAATCGGCGATAGTCCGTGGGGTACATACGCCGGTATGTTCAGGGACAAATATGGGATAGAATGGATTGTGGAGTTTGATCCGGGTTATGAAGGGTAAGTTTAAGGGAAAGGAAAGTGTGCGCGTTCCGAACTCAAGCAAAAGGCCGATTAACGAACGTTTTAATCGGCCTTTTCGTTGGATGTAGTTGCTGGTTTGATGATATAGGCTTATAGTGCTAACTTAGATATTATGAGTTACCATATCATCATAAATAAGAATCAGAGTGTTACATATGGGCAACTGCTTAACAATAGCTTTGTGCCAAATAATGTTTCCATTAATAGAAAAGTTGAAACTAACGATGCCATTATCGGCTACAATAAGTTCTATTTAGAGAATGAATCATCGCGCGGGGTGGCACTTACTGTTAGTGATACCGTATATGATGTGGAATTGAATATTTGCGCAAGCACAGGCGATTACATGCTGGCGGCTAAACTTGCTTTGGCAATTGCCCAAATCAATAACTCAATAATTTCGCCTGAATTTGATGACGAACTTTCTTTAGATGAATTTGAAGTCCAATACAATTCGGCTTGGGCGCATTTATCTCGTTTAAATGGTGTTGATACATTAAGGTTTCTTTTGGAAAAGAGCGACGAAGTTATGTTGTCGGGCTGTGTACGGCCGTTTTATTTCGGGAACTACGTTCTTAATAAACTTTCACAAGACCAGCCCGATGAAGGGCAATTTGCCGACCGTGTAATAGATGAAATTAGAAAAATACAATTTATTGATCAAGCTACTGAAGATTTAGAAGTGCCAACCCTTATGGACGCAAATTTTCCAGAAGGTGTGCAGACGGTTCAGATTATATTGCCGGAGTATAAATTGCTACTTCAAAAATCGGATCTGATTATCTTAAGAATGGGTAGCGAAATATTAAAAGTAGATAGGCAACGATTTATTCAACACCCATCCCTGGTGCTGGAAAGGCTTGACGAAGTGCAGTATATACTTCAACCGATTGAGAAAGACACTTATTTAAAAATTATGAGATACTTTTCTTCAATTGATGATCAACCAGAGCAGGTTAAGAGAGTCGAACCGGCGCCTTTAGAGACAGAAGCACCAACAAAAGTTATTGAGGGTAAATGGTGGCAATTTTGGAGGTAATAAGCTCAAAACATAGTAAACAAAAAAGCCGCCTTTGTTTCCTAAAGCGGCTTTCCATGTAGCCCGTAGGGGAATCGAATCAGATTCTTAACCAATTGGCTTACAATATTTTATATGGTTTAAAATTGGCTACGCACCGAATTACCAACCATTTTTTGATGCAGATTATTTTTATTTGCAAATCTTACTTTACGAAGATACAAAATATTGAAAAACCTAACAATTGTAATGTGTCAAAAAGACTGTATTATGCTATATTTAAAACAACGCACCACGTGAACCCATTGGTATTAAATTTACAGGTAAAGACAGATAGTTGTTATTTTTTATAACTGCATTAACTTGTTGTTCACAGGCAAACTTACAATTTACATAGCATAAACTTTCAATTTGCATGGCTTTAATTGGCAATATACATGAAAACAAAAAACCTCTGTAGATAATCTAAGGGATGCAGGTATCTCGGAAAAAGTATTTAATGGAATGATGGAATTAATGGTTTCACAATCAGACGCTGTTGAGCGGTTCACATTTTACTCGTTCTTAGAAGAAACCACAAAACAGCACTACGGGCAATCCTATCAAGGCCGGCTCAAACAATTGTAAAAGAAATAGGAAAATACTAAAGAAGAGAAAGCAATTAAGTATAGGGGCACTGCAGCATCAAGACGACGCAAATCTATGCTAAGGTAATGGATCATAAGATCAGTTCCGACATGCAGCAATTAAGAAAAAAGTTAGCAGTAGGTTGAGTTTATAAGTCACCCACCGAGTTTTGCTCGGTGGGTAATTCTGTTGTTGAGAAAATCGCTGATTCGAGCCCATTCTCTGGAGCTATAGGCCTTAGCATACCCGCTAAGGCCTATTTTATTTTAATAGAAATTTCGGTCTTCGTTTAAATCAAATAGAGGCACATTTGGGTTCAAACCCATTCTCCCACGGACACTGGGTAAAGTTTTCAATTTCATTTTTTAGCTCGTCTAACTCGTTGTTTTATAGTTGTTTGTTTGCTTTTTAAGCCTGAAATATGGTTCGAGCTTTTCGGATTCGTCCGGTGTCTCGTTTTTGGAGGAAATAAAGTTTTGTTTAACTACTTGCTTAGCCAAAAAATACAATAGATTAAGATATCTTTCAGCATCCGATTTAGATAATTCAACACCTCTTTTCTTAAAGTGAGTAATTATTTGAGAGGTGCTAATAGATCGTTTTAAGTCTTCGTTTATTGTTTTCATGATTTATAAATTATAGTTTGTAAACACTAAAATAAACTGATATTTGAATAGCTTGATGTAATGAGTTCAGAGTGGTAAATGAAAGATGATCGACTAAACTTATATAAATCCCTATTCAAAGGCAGAGAAGATGTGTTTGCTTTAAGGTGGGAGAAAGGTGGCAAAAGCAGCTATATGCCCGCTTATAGTTTCGATCCCAACCGATATCGGCTCCATCAAATGAAAGGCGGTACTTTTCAAACGTTTACAGATAAAACTTACCTGGTGCTAACGGACGACCATTTAATCAAACACCTCAAAGGCGAACAGGTTGTAGGATTGTATCCATTGCTACAGGACAATACCTCCTGGTTTATCGCGGCTGATTTTGATGAAGCCGATTGGATTGAAGAATGCAGGACATTTATAAAGGTTTGTGAGGAGTATGACATACCAGCCTACTTAGAACGGTCTCGTTCTGGCAAAGGGGGCACGTGTGGATATTTTTTGAAGAGCCCTTTGAAGCATTCAGAAGTAGAAAAATAATGATGTCCCTGCTACAGAAGGCAGGTTTAATTTCGGTGTTCGATAAAAACTCAAGTTTCGACCGGCTTTTTCCTAATCAGGATTATCATTCAAAAAAAGGTTTGGGGAACCTCATTGCTTTGCCTTTAAATAAAACTAGTTTAAATAACGGTAATAGCTGTTTTATTGACCCTGAATCGTTACAGCCCTTTGATGATCAGTGGGCATTTCTAAAAACAATCAACAGAATCACAATAAGCCAGCTCAATTATATCTACAAAGAGCAAACTAATAAAGAGGACCTTTCTACCGGTCTATTTCAAAAAGAACAGCCTATGACTGGTAAGTTGGCGATTGTATTAAATAACGTAATTCATATTAGTCGTATAGGCTTGCCTGCTTCACTTGTTGGTTTTCTAAAGGAAGAACTAAACTTTGCCAACAATGAATATCAGGTAAAAAAGAACATCAATAAAAATACATTCGGCATAAAACGTTACTTTAAGCTACTGAACGAAACATCAGAATCCATTTCAATTCCCCGTGGTTTCATCGGTAGGCTATTGCGTTTTTGTAAAGAGCAACAAATCGAATATACCCTCGAAGATCAAAGAAAGAAAATAGAACCGGTCAGATTTAAAGGCGCTATTACTTTAAGGGAATATCAAATACCCACACAGGAAGCTGCTGCTAAAAAAGATTTTGGAATTATAGTCGCTCCGGCTGGTTCGGGTAAAACGGTATTGAGTTTGGCTATTATAAAAGATAAACAGCAACCGGCGCTCATTTTAGTCCATCGTAAGCAGTTGGCAGATCAGTGGATGGAACGCATTGAATCCTTCCTGGGTATTCCGAAAAAAGAGATTGGACGTATTGGTCAAGGAAAGAACAAACCCGGTAAACACATTACTGTCGCCATGATACCAAGTATGGGAAAAGCGCTGAACTCATCAGAATCCTCAGAACTAATGTATGCTTTTGGCACCGTTATCATTGACGAATGCCATCACATACCGGCAGAAACCTATCAGCGGGTTGTCGGGAAGCTGAATAGTTACTATATGTACGGGCTTACGGCTACACCATTTAGGAAGTACAATGATGGCAAATTGATATTTATTCATTTAGGTGAGATCATCCACGAAGTTAAAGCGCCGGAGGTGAAAAATCAATCAGGTACGCAGATCATCATTAGGGAAACGGACTTATTTGTTCCGTTTAATATCAAAACTGACAAATTCGAAACGCTCTTTAAAATTTTGATACATGATTCAGCCCGGAACCAGCTCATTTTAAATGATGTGGCTTCGCAGTTAAATGCTGGTAAGAAAGCCGTTATTATTACAGAGAGGAAAGAGCACATTACTTCTATTCAACAATATTTAAAGCAGCATTATGATACCATTGCATTAAGTGGCGAAGATGCTGACTTAAATAAAAAATCAAAATGGGATGCCATAAACAAAGGAGACTTTCAGGCACTGATTACAACAGGCCAATATTTTGGCGAAGGAACCGACATTCAAAATATAGAATGCTTGTTTTTAGTTTACCCATTCGCTTTTGAAGGTAAGCTGATTCAATATATTGGCAGGGTACAACGATCTGAAATATCACCCGTTATCTATGATTATCGCGATCACAAGATCAGCTACTTGGAAAGACTTTTTCAAAAAAGAAACCTCTACTATAAAAAGCTCGATCAAAGTGGCTTAACAATCCCTGTAGATGATAGCGAAATAGTTAGCGGTCAAATCAACGAAAAAATTGAAGTGCCAATCGAACAACTGGAGTTCAGGTTTGGCAGCATTGCTTTTAAACATAACATTGCCGATTTTAGTGGAAGAGAAGTGGAGTTTGAAATAGAAAACCTGAATATCAGGCCAGAATTTACGGTACTTAAACCATACTTCATCCGATTTCTAAAAAGTACAACGGTATTGATTAACGTCCGGGCAACATTTCAACATAACAGGTTGGTGTTTAAATCTGCGTCCTCCAATGATCTTGATAAAATAAACCGCGAGGTTATTGAAAGTGTAAAGTTCCGTTTTTTGAATAAAGAAATCATTAAAGGAGTGCCGACAGGTGAAGAAAATCTCTTGGATCCCGGGCAATTGCAAAGAGGCGGCGAACAACTGATTTATGCAAATGAAGATGACTTATTGGAAAACATACTGGCGCTTAAACAATATAAGCACCATCGCCACCTTCGATATCTTTCTCATAAACATGAACGAGCGATATTGAAACTTCGTTTTGTATTGGAGCCCTTCTCATTTGTTTTTTTGCTTTCCGGTAATAATCAATATCATTTAGTTTGGGAAACATTAGATACTGAGGAAGCGACCTATATATGGCACATCGGAAAATCAATTTATGAACTTGAACAAAGTGTAAAGAAGATAGATAGGTTGCTTGGACAAATAAGAATAAAAGGGCGGCAACAATATCTTGAAACTAACCCCGAACAATTTAGCCGTATTGTACATGATTATTCTGATGATATTAAAGGCTTGATTATTTGGAAAGACCTTTTAGAGGAAAGCCTATTTTAAGTTGATTATCGTAATCTTCTACTTCTAATTTGGTGTCTTGCTTATCATTCTTTAAGTTTATCACTAAATCATTTCCGGGTTATTATGGATATTAAAGATTATCAATCTTTGTTAACAGACATAAAGGTAAGAATTCGCAACGCGCAAACTAAAGCGGCTCTTGCGGTAAATGCGGAGTTGATTATGCTTTATTGGGATATCGGTAAAACTGTAAAGCAACTTCAAAGCGAACAAGGCTGGGGAGCTATGGTTGTCGCACGATTAGCCAATGATATTAAAAATGAGCTGCCGGAGGTAAAGGGTTTTTCTGAAACGAAATCTTTTATTTATGGTTCAATTTTATAAGGAATATGATACCGAAGATCTAATTGTGAAACGGCCTGTTTCACAATTAGAAAATTCTAATCACGCTAAGATTGAATTTATGAAACAAGTTGTTTCACAAATTCCCTGGGGGCATAATATTCTGCTAATCCAAAAGGTTAAGGAAAAAAACATACGTCTTTGGTATGTGCAACAAACGCTTTTAAATGGCTGGAGTAGAGATGTTCTTTCACTAATGATAAAGAGTGATCTTCATCTTCGACAGGGAGAAGCAATTAATAATTTTTCAAAAACCTTGCCCAATCCACAATCTGATTTGGTAAAGGAAACGCTAAAAGACCCATACATATTTGACTTTATTACAATTGCACAGTCTTTTACGGAACGAGAGTTGGAAACTGAACTGGTAAAACATGTAGAAAAGTTTCTATTAGAATTAGGTGCCGGCTTTGCTTTTGTCGGTAGGCAATACAAATTAGTTGTTGGCGGTCAGGATTTCTATTTAGACCTCCTATTCTATCATCTTAAAATGAGATGTTTTGTTGTAGTTGACTTAAAAAGAGGCGACTTTAAGCCCGAATATGCGGGCAAAATGAATTTCTATTGTTCCGCAGTGGATGACCTAATAAAACATCCGACGGATAAACCTACCATTGGTCTTATTCTTTGCCAAACAAAAAATAAAGTTATGGCAGAATATGCTTTACGGGACATGAATAAACCCATTGGAATTTCGGAATTTGAATTAACAAGATCATTGCCGAAAAACCTGCGGTCAAGTTTACCAACTATTGAGGAAATAGAAAATGAATTAAAAAATGGCAGCGACTAACTGAGCTCAATCGTCCGTTACTACTTTGTCAATATTTACTTTCAAAAAGCAATAGATCATATAGGGCTCTCGCCCAAATTTCCAATTCTTTTTAAATTTTCGATAAATTGGTTCAAAAAAACGCCACTGTCTGGAACCAAATCAGATTTTCTTTTTCACTTTAGCATGTATTCTTCATCTGTAACGCTCCCTAACCATTCTACCCGGCCCTTGCCGTTATCAAATCCGAGTGTGATATGCGACATAGAGCTATCTGGTGTTGCACCATGCCAATGAGCAATATTAGGAGGACAATTTACGACATCACCTTTTCGGATCAAGCGAACGGCCTGGCCTTTTTCCTGGTAATAACCTATTCCGTCTGTAACAAGCAATATTTGACCTGATGGGTGTCTGTGCCATTTAGTACGCGATTTTGGAGCGAAGGTAACATTGCCAACTGAAGTGTTGGCAATGGTCATATTTATGGTGGCCAAACTATTGACCCATACATCACCGCTAAAGTTACCTCCTGATACTTTATCGCCCTTAGGAAAGGTGGGGGCAATTGAAGGCGTTTGGTCGGCAGTGAGATCTGTGGGACTATGGACGCGACTAAACATGATATCTATAATTTTTGTAGCAGAATTGCCCGCTTCATTACCAACGCCTGCCGACAATTTATTAGCTATTTCCCTCAATTGTAACTCAGTAAGGCCTGTATTTCTGCCTACACCCAGATGACTGCGAAGCTGACTTTCGGCATTGCCTATGCTGGCCAGAATTGAAATAGTGGCTATTTCCCGACTTTGAAAATCAAGGTTATCTCTTCCGAAGATATCAGCAAATAGGTGTTCCTTTAAAAATGTATCAATCGCGGGAACAAAATCCTGGGTAGAATTCGCTGATCTTCCAGTTAGTTTTGCCTGAACATCTTTACCAAACTGATATTTATTGCTACTAAAGTTGACCTTTCCTGGTTTTCTGCCTTCAATAGATGCTACGTTTTTATTTTTTCTGGTATTTATAACTGTTTGAAAAGTAGTGATAGCATTCAAACTTCTCGGAAAACCAGCATAAGCATATAACTGGACTAAGATTTCTTTGATTTCGTTTACCGTCAAACCTGCTTCCAAGCCCTGGTCTAAAGCATTTTTTAAATTGTCCTGATCTCCCTTAGCGGCGAATGCTGCGATAGGTACGATGGCTATTTGCCGGGCAGATAGCGGTAACTCGCCTGTATTCTTTTGTTGGCCGTAAACTGATAAACTCATGGCTAATGAAAGGCAGAGATATATAGCTAATTTTTGAAGATTTTTCATCATTTAAGCATTTTTATTCTTTTAAAACATGCCTTTGCTTGTCGGATTTACATATTATCCGTCTTTTCGATAATAGGAGCTACTATGTTTTTCATGTTAATTCTAATTCATATCTGCTATTAACTTTAGCGGATTCTTTATATTAATAAAAGGAAGGTTTATCCCATTGTGTGCCGGGTTCACCTATCCCAAAACTTTGCCTGATATATTTGTCGTCAGGCGACGTAATGATGTCTGTTATCGCCTGCGCAACGGCTTGCCGTGAGATCTGGGTTTCCTTAAAAGGCTCTCCTTTAGGCACCAGCATGTATTTGTTATTACCCCGCTGGTTATAAAGCCATGTGAGCCGTAACAAAGTATAGTCCAGATCTGATTCTTCCAATTTCTGAGCGGACTTGACCTGCTTTTGCATCCGCTGACCGCTGCCAACCATCATCTTATTCCACCGGCCGAAAGCGCCCGGAACTTCATCATAGATTCCAAGAACAGAGGCTGCGATCACCCGTTTTATCTTATGTTTATCCATAGCTTGGATTATGGATTGAGTTGACTGATCATCACCCATATCATTAATATAAACGATATCGATGTTTTCCATTGCCTTAAGCAATGTTTGGTTATCATTAAAATCTCCGGCTACAATCTTTTTACGCTCAGGATTGCTTCCGCTCAATCTTCTGTCTGCGTTTTTTGCGTATAAAACAAGGTTATATTCTGTCCGGGCAAGTAGTTCATCGGTAAGCAATTGTCCGATCTGTCCCGCCGCCCCTAATATTAGTATGTTCATTCAGCTCATTTATTTAATCAAACCTATCTTTTTCAGCCACTCTTGCACTTCAGCGTTTACCTGTCTTTCTTTATCATCTTTCATAACAAATAAGATCCCATCCCTTTCTATTCCACCCTTTGTTGAATAACCTTCCAGTACTTTACTCTTGGGACACAATTCCTTTACTGTTTCAAAGCCGCTGCCTACGCCATAACCGGCATTGGTATTAAATGGAACGACTGTCTTACCGCTCAAATCATATTGCTTCAGAAATGTCTTGATTGGCGGCGGTATTTTCATGTCCCAGGTGGGAAAGCCTACAAATACGATGTCGAATTTGCCAATGCTGTCGATCTTTGTTTTGAGCGGTGGTAAGAAATTATCCTGGTTTTCCTGAACCATCTGCGCCACATGGGCACGATAATCCGCAGGATAAGGATTAACCAATTCAAGGGCTACCAACTTTCCTCCAATGTCTTTTTGGATCATCCGGGCTACGGCTTCTGTATTTTTGGTGCGTGTGAGGTAAACGATCAGGATCTTTTTTGCTGTCGTTGTCTGCGCCTTAGAACATGATGTCATGGTACACAAACAGATAAGAAGACAGTAAACAATGACCTTTTTCATAAACATCAATTTATTTTTTTGCAACCGCTTCTACGCCCGATAACGCGAGTACAAATGGCGGCAGCCGCTCACCTTCCACTTTAATTGCTGCCAATTCTGTATTAAACTGGGTTAGCTCCGCATTACTGAAATGAATTTGCGCGGCACCCACGTTTTCGAGCATGTGTGCCATTTGAGTTGTTCCGGGGATCGGCACGATCCATGGCTTTTGCGCCGAAAGCCATGCCAGTGATACCTGGCCGGGAGTGGCATTTTTTTGCATCGCCCATTTCTTAAGCAATTCCACAAGCGGCATATTCTTACCGATATTCTCTCTTGAAAAACGGGTTTCCATGCCACGGATATCACCAGGTGCAAAACCCGTATTTCCATCAATAGCACCGGTTAAAAAACCGACGCCAAGCGGGCTCCAGCAAACAAAGCCAATACCCAGTTCCTGACAAAGGGGGATAATTGTTTGTTCAGGACCGCGCCATAGCAGCGAATATTCATTTTGAATCGCCGTAACCGGATGGACGGCGTGTGCCCGCCTTACTGTTTCGGGACCTGGTTCTGAAAGCCCATAATGCAAAATTTTTCCTTGTTGAATAAGATCTTTAAGTGTGCCCGCTACATCTTCGATAGGCACATTAGGATCAACCCGGTGCTGATATACCAGGTCAATATGGTCAGTCCGTAACCGTTTCAGCATTCCCTCAATAGCCGTTTTAATATGTTCAGGTTTGCTGTTTAAGCCACCGCGCATCCGGCCGGTTTCCGGGTCAATATCCCAGCCAAACTTAGTTTCGATGACGATCTTGTTCCGGAACGAGGCAACAGCTTCACCCAGGATCTTTTCGCATTCAAAAGGCCCGTAAGCTTCTGCCGTATCAAATAAGGTTATGCCATTATCATAAGCTTTTCGAATGATGTCAATCATCTGAGGCCTCGATGGTATGGTGGTTTGATAGGTCCGGCTCATGTTCTGTACGCCGAGTCCTATATTTGACACCTCCAGTTTACCACCAAGTTTGCGCTTACCGGGGGCAGCGATTGGCGCAACCGCTTCGGAAACGATGGTACCGGCAACGGCATTTGAGGCCAGCAAAGAGCCACCGGCAATGGCCAGACCTGATTTTAAAAGGTTACGACGGTTCATAGTTTGTTGAGATAAATGTTAATGTTGTTGTGGTGGCGTAGCGGGTGCGCCGGCCATTTTAACGGGCCTGATCAACGTGGAGAACGTAAGTGAGCCCATTTTCCATTTACCGTCCTCTTTGAGATAAACCTCTGTGACCATAAAAGCATGAACTACTTCATTGCCGCCAACTACTGCCAGCAAGTCGATGTCATTTAAAAGTATAGCTGTATTACCGAAAATATTTACCGATGCCCCGTAAACCTCCGCTTTTTTATACCAGATGAAACCACCTTTAATGGTATTCAATTCCTGGTCTTTGCCCCAGCTCCCTCCCATATGTACAAAAACACATTTTTCGGTAAACAGATCTTTCAGGGCATCAACCTTTTTATCGGCCATCCACGTCCATTTGGTTTTAGAAAGGTCGAGTAATTCCTGTTCTTCCTTTGTCGGGGTTTTGGCCACGCTTGGCAGATTGGCCTGTGCCTGGCATAGTTGTATTCCTGAGGTTAGCAAGATTAAAGCAAAGATTAATTTTTTCATGTGTCTCATTTTTTGGTTTGTCAATTGGTGTTAATTATTGTGTTTCGGTTCCATTTAAATAAAAGATGGGTGAAGCAGGTATTCATCCTTCTTTCTATTATTTGCGTCCCAATAGTTTTTGCGCATCAGCTGAGTAACGATGGCCTTGAACCTCGATGTCATTCAATGCAGCTTTGATCACATTCAGGTCGCTATCTGTGAGTGTTATATCCGCGCCTCCAAGGTTTTCTTCCAAACGGTGAAGCTTAGTTGTCCCCGGAATTGGAACGATCCATGATTTCTGTGCCAACAGCCAAGCTAAAGCGATTTGAGCCGGGGTGGCATTTTTATCATTGGCAATTTGTGTGAGCTTATCAACCAGGGCCTGGTTTGCCTTTCGGTTTTCTTCCGAAAAACGAGGTACTGTATTGCGAAAATCTGTTTTATCAAAGGATGTTCTATCATTGATCGTACCTGTTAAAAAACCTTTACCCAAGGGACTGAACGGTACGAAGCCAATGCCAAGTTCTTCAAGAAGCGGCAGGATTTCTTCTTCAGGTTCCCTCCACCATAATGAATATTCACTTTGCAAAGCAGTGACGGGCTGTACCGCATGTGCCAGACGAATGGAATCAACGCCAGCCTCAGAAAGGCCGAAATACTTTACTTTACCTTCAGTGATCAAATCCTTTACGGTTCCAGCCACATCTTCCATTGGGATGTTGGGGTCAACACGATGCTGGTACAGCAGGTCAATATGATCCGTTCGCAATCGCTTTAAAGCAGCCTCCGTTACTTCACGGATACGCTCAGGCCGGCTGTCAGTACCCAAACCGGGCTTGCCTTCTTTAAAACCGAATTTAGTTGCAATGACCAATTGGTCGCGATGTGGTGCTAAGGCTTCGCCTAACAATTCTTCATTCTTAAATGGCCCGTAAGCTTCGGCTGTATCAAAAAAGGTTACACCGCGTTCTACCGCAGCATGTAATAATTTGACAGCTTCTTTATGATCCGTAGCGGGACCGTAGCCGAAACTTAAACCCATACAGCCAAATCCAAGGGCTGAAACTTCTAACCCGCTGTTACCTAATTTTCTTGTTTTCATTTGGTATTTGGTTTAATATCTAATCTTTCAATTCACGTTCACCAAGCCATTTTACCATTTTAGGATCACGATGATCAAAGAACAGGCTGGCGTTAGTATCAAGCGTTTTTATCTGTTCCATTTCATCAGATGTCAGCCTAAAATCCAAACTGTTCAGATTTTCGGCCATGCGTTCTTTTTTAACCGATTTCGGAATAGCAACAACGCCTCTTTGGGTAAGCCAACGAAGGATCACCTGGGCAATAGACTTATCGTATTTTTCACCGATACCCTTCAAGAGTTCATTCTTGAAAATATCGTTTTTGCCTTCTGCAAACGGGCCCCAGCTCTCGATTTGCACGTTATTGTCGATCATGAATTGTTGGGTGTCAATCTGTTGGTGAAAGGGGTGCGTTTCAACCTGGTTGACAGCCGGTACGATTTCGTTATGGATGATCAGGTCTATTAATCTGTCCGGCTGAAAATTACTGACCCCAATAGCCCGGACTTTGCCCTCTTTATACAATTCCTCCAATGCCCGCCACTCGCCATACACATCTCCGTACGGCTGATGGATCAAATATAAATCCAGGTAATCCAGTTGTAATTTTTTCAGGGATGTTTCAAAAGCCTTTTTTGTTCCTTCGTAGCCGTTTGATTGTATCCAAAGTTTGGTTGTAATAAATAATTCCTCCCTTGCAACACCGCTGCGTTTGATTGCTTTACCAACCGCTTCTTCGTTCATATAGGACTGTGCAGTATCAATTAGGCGATAACCGGTTTCAATTGCATCTACTACGCTTCTTTCACATTCGTCCAGATCTGTTACCTGGAATACGCCAAATCCCAGGATCGGCATTTCAACGCCGTTATTTAATTTTACTGTTTCCATTTTTAGTTTTTATTCAATTGTACAAAGGTCATACCTCGTTTTTATAAAAACAGGATATAGATTACGGGGATATCTACCATTATTACTGATTAATGCAGATTGCCCGATGTAACAGCTTTTTCGATCACGTCTAACCTTGCCTTTTTTGGATCAGGCTTGCCCATAGCCGTACCATCTGATTGAAATTCAATTAACTCATTCCGTATTGGGTTATAAACCGGCCATTTTGGAAGATCTTCACCATTGGGGTTCCCTGTTTTAGCAAAATTTGTCCAGTAGGTATTCATGACCTTGGCAACCTCTTTGTCTTTGGGCGCTATAGTCGCACCGTTCCTGCTAACCAGGTTATCAAATGCGTATGCGATCTCCGATGCGTGTCCCGCACCATAGCGCATCCACTGTTGCATGGAAGGCGACACATAGGCGAACAGGTAAATGTATGCCGGCGCGCCTTTAGCGGTAATGGCCCTGGCGGTAAATCTTGCCGGCTCTGCCCATACTTTATCTGTATTGACGAACGAAAGCATTTTTGGAAATTCTGTTGCCCCGTCGGGATCGTAAACAGCTTTGGCTTCGTCTTTCATATTGCCGAATAAATTAAGCAAGGAATCTTTTGATCTGGCGTTAACGAACCCGGCAGGAACCTCCGCACTATTAGAACCGATCATTAACGGGATTTTTGGTGCACGGCCACCATTATAGGCGCTTTGAGCTGTTTCGGTAACTAATTTCCCGTCAAGTATAGGGCCCGAATATATGGGTGCGCCACCCTGACCATCAGTTTCCTGCCCGCCATCAACGATCTCTGAGACGCTTAATGAGCGGAGTTTTTCCAATGCGGCGGCATCCGTTCCCTGGATGGCATGCTTTTTCGCAAAGTTAATTCCGATGGTTTCCGCTGACACAGGATAGTAAGTGTCGGCATTTTCCTTATTAATGGGGCGGCCGGTTAATACACCGTCGCGGCCACCGCCTGATTCCACAATTGCCTTTTGAAACAAACCCCTCGCACTTGGTATAGTTAAAAGCGATTGAACCGATACCCCTCCGGCAGACTCTCCGAATATGGTAACATTTTTAGGATCACCACCGAATACAGCAATGTTTTTGTTAATCCATTTAAGTGCTGCGATCTGATCCATATAAGCGTAATTGCCTTTGGCTTCCTCGGGATGCTCTTTACTTAACGCAGGAAAGGCAAAGAAACCAAGCCGCCCTAAGCGGTAATTGACAGTTACCAGCAACACACCTTTGTCAGTAAATGATGTGCCGTTAAAATCGCCCTGATTTCCGCTGCCTGCAACAAAGCCACCGCCATGTATCCAGACCATTACAGGAAGATGGGCACCAACTTTAGCATTTGCCGGTTTCCACACATTTAGAAAAAGACAATCTTCAGAAGATGTTTTTGAGATCTCCGTGCCGTTACGCGGCCAGCCCATTTGTGCGCAGTCTGCTCCATATTTAGTGGCATCGCGTTCGCCTTGCCAGGCTGGAAATGGCTGCGGGGCACGCCAGCGCAAAGGGCCGACAGGGGCAGCTGCAAAAGGAATGCCTTTAAAACTGGAAACGTTTCCTTCTGTTATACCTTTTAACGTACCCGAGGCAACATGCACCAAAGGCCCGGATGTTGGACTTGTATTATTTTGCGCCTGGGCAGAAAGGGCGAACAGGAAAATAAGCCCTGATAAAATTTTATTCATGGTGATCGGTTTTACAATTTAAAAGTGTTTCGTAGGAAGACAAACGCCGGTTCTCCAGACTGAACCTATACAAAATTGTAACCTTTTATCCGTGTTGATATGATACATATTACGGATGTTTCTACCATTATTACTGATTTCGAGTAATTGAGCATCAGTACGTTAATAATTACCGTAAATTCGGATATAAAGAAATAGCTATGGAAAAGATGCGACGCTTTGAATCAATTTACGATTATAACGTCTTTAATAATAATGAGACGAAACATCCATTGGTAACGGTGGTTGACCTATCCAAAGCTGATCCGAGAAGTTTATCCAAAATGTATTTCGGCTTTTACATCGTTTTCTTAAAAGATGTAAAATGCGGTGACCTCGTGTATGGCCGCGATACCTATGACTACCAGGAAGGTACTTTAGTATTTCTTGCACCGGGTCAGGTAGCAGGCTCTAATGACAATGATGATATTTATCAGCCTAAAGGCCATGCCCTGGCATTTCATGCTGACCTTATACATGGTACATCCCTGGGCAAACGTATCCAGGAATATACGTTTTTTGGTTACCAATCTAATGAAGCGCTTCACCTTTCTGAGCGGGAAAGAAACCTGGTTCTGGATTGCTTTTCCAAAATAGATTACGAACTGGAGCGTGGCGTAGATAAGCACAGTAAGCGGCTGATCGTCGCCAATATCGAATTGTTCCTGGATTATAGCGTACGTTTTTATGACCGCCAGTTTATAACCCGAGACAATGTACACCAGGGTTTGCTGGAACGTTTTGAAAACCTGCTGAACGAATATTTTGAATCAGATAAGCCGGAGATTTTAGGCTTGCCCTCGGTTACCTGGTGCGCAGAACAATTGAATTTATCGTCTAATTATTTTGGCGACCTGGTAAAAAAAGAGACCGGTAAAACGGCTCAGGAATATATCCAGTCAAAACTGATCGATGTGGCCAAAGAAAAGATTTTTGACGGTAACAAAACCATTAATCAGATCGCCGGAGAACTGGGATTTAAGTATCCGCAGCACTTTGCACGCGTATTTAAAAAGCGGGTAGGACATACACCAAATGAATACCGGTCAATGAATTAGTAATAATTGGATCAACTTATGATATAAATAACTGCCCCTGTTATTTGAACCAATCAGCAACACCTAATTTCAACTATCATGGAAAAAACAAACACTGATTTTACCAGGCGCACTTTTCTCAAAGCCTCTGCCATCGCTGGTGGTGGCTTATTGCTCCACTTTAGTGGCCTTGCCAAGTCCTTGCTCGCGGAACGAGGTATTGATTCGGTAGCCCCGGAATGGAATGAACTGACCGGCTACATCAAGATCACTTCAGATAATATCATTAAAATTATTTGCCCTAATCCTGAGTTCGGGCAAAACGTGATGACATCTCT
This sequence comes from Mucilaginibacter metallidurans, assembly GCF_003286435.2. Classification (NCBI taxonomy): domain Bacteria; kingdom Pseudomonadati; phylum Bacteroidota; class Sphingobacteriia; order Sphingobacteriales; family Sphingobacteriaceae; genus Mucilaginibacter; species Mucilaginibacter metallidurans. The sequence continues at coordinate 6,010,743 of NZ_CP043449.1, read as the reverse complement.
GCCGATGGTGGTAGCCGAGGAGCTGGACGTAGACTGGAAGAAAGTGATCGTTGAAATGGGCCCGCATGATAATACTAAACTTGGCCCGCAGTTTACCGGTGGAAGTAATTCCATGCGGATGTACTGGAAGCCTTTACGGCAGGCGGGGGCCGCTGCAAGGCATATGCTGATGCAGGCCGCGGCCCTGAGTTGGGCGGTTCCTGTCGAAGAAATAACAACCAAAGCCGGTGAAGTCTATCACACCAAAAGTGGCAGGAAAGGCGTTTATGGTGATTTTGCCGCTAAGGCGTCAGGCATCCCTGTACCTAAAGATGTAAATCCTAAAAACGTAAAAGACTTTAACATCGTAAGACATTCGCAAAAGAATGTGGAAGGTGCCAAGATCGTATCCGGGAAACCGCTTTTTGGCCTGGATTATAAACACGAGGGTATGCTGATCGCCATGCCGGTACATCCGCCTGCTTTTGGTTTAAAACTCAAATCTTTTGATGCGTCGCAGACATTAAAAATGCCGGGCATTAAAGATGTTTTCACCATTAAATTATATGAGGACGGCTTTGAACAGGGCGGTTTCGATACACGCACTTTTAACGTAATTCTTGCGGTGGTTGGCAAAACGACCTGGGAAGTGATGCAGGCCCGTAAAAAACTCGTTGTTGAATGGGAACCTGCCGGCGACGTTACCAATACCATGCAGGGCCGGGGCGGCGGAAAGCGAGAAGTTATTTATCCGGGAGAGCTTGAAAGTACCGAGAAGCAAATGGAGAAAATGCGTGAGTACGCCAGCAAACCTGCCCAGCAATTGAGGAAAGACGGTGATCCGGAAACAGCTTTTAAAAATGCGGCCCAAATCCTTGAACGGACTTACAACGCACCCTTCCTGGCACATAACTGCATGGAGCCGATGAATTTCTTTGCCCATGTTACCGATGAAAAAGCACTATTGGTAGGCCCTTTGCAAGCACCAGGGTGGACGCAGCCCACACTGGCAAAAGTGTTAAAACTCCCGGCCGATAAGATCGAGATACAAATGACGCGGATGGGCGGAGGGTTTGGTCGCCGGGCATACGGACATTATTTGATCGAAGCAGCCCTGATTTCCAGGCAAGCGAAAGCTCCGGTTAAACTGATCTACAGCCGGGAAGATGATACGACTTATGGTATTTACCGCCCGATGTATACCGCTACTTACCGCGCCGCTTTAGACGAGCATAAGAACCTGATCGCTTTTCATGTCAAAGGCGGTGGTATACCGGAGCATGCAATTGCTGCGAACCGGTTTCCGGCAGGAGCCGTTGACCATTACCTGGCCGAAGGCTGGGAAATTCCTTCCAATATTACGATAGGTGCTTTCCGGGCACCAAGATCTAATTTTAATGCAGCGGCAGAACAGTCATTCCTGGATGAGTTGGCAGAAGTAATGGGCAAAGATCCCATTGAGATGAGATTGGAACTGTTAAAGAGGGCAAAAGAGAACCCTGTCGGCAAAAACAACGAGTATGATGCCGACCGCTATGCGGGGGTATTGAAATTGGTTAAAGAAAAATCGGGATGGAACGGTGCGGAGCATAAAAAATACAGCCGTGGCGTTGCCGCCTATTTTTGCCATAACTCTTACGCGGCTCATGTGGTAGATATTACCATTAGGGACGGACAGCCCTACGTAGAAAGGGTAACCAGCGCCATCGACTGTGGTATTGTAATCAATCCGGATGCCGCAACCAACATGGTGCAGGGGGCGGTGATAGACGGGATCGGCAATTCCCTTTATGGAGGATTAACGCATAAGGATGGTGTGGTTGCGCAAAATAATTTTCATTCCTATCGGATCATTCGTATGCATGAAGCACCTAAAAGCGTAGATGTCCACTTCGTTCAAAATGATATCGATCCAACAGGTTTGGGTGAGCCGCCATTTCCTCCTGTTTTTGGCGCGGTGGCCGGCGCGCTGTACAAGGCAACCGGGAAACGCTATTACCAACAGCCCTTCACCTCGCCTCAACCGGTAATCCCGACAGTTTGATTAATAGATTTTTAACCGTAATTATCATGTTATGATTGCACTAAATATTAACAAGAAGACATACCATATTGATGCAGACCTGGAAACGCCTTTGCTTTGGGTACTTCGTGATCATGTGGGCCTCGTTGGAACCAAGTTCGGCTGCGGGGTAGCGCAGTGTGGTGCCTGCGTAGTACATTTGAATGGTGAAGCGGTACGTTCATGTGTCACCAAGCTCAGCCGCGCTGTAGGCAAAAAGGTAGTAACAATAGAAGGCTTGTCTGAAAAGAACGACCATCCATTGCAAAAAGCATGGCTGGAGCTGGATGTTTCACAATGCGGTTATTGCCAGGCGGGGCAGATCATGTCGGCCGCCGTGCTGCTTAAAGAAAACAAGAATCCCACAGATCAGGATATCAATGATGCTATGGCTGGCAATATTTGCCGGTGCGGCACTTATCTGCGTATTCGTGAGGCTATTCATTTAGCTTCTGAATTGCAAAGGAAAGGAAGTGGTAACTCATGAACACACGGATATCAAACCGGCGGAATTACAGCAGTAATTTCCGGTTAATGATCGTGATAGGCCTGTTGTGCGGCGTGATAGGCATAACGGCATTTACAATGAATAATGACAAAGGTTTAAAAGTCGCAGAAGAAACGTTATTGCCATCAGTCAAAAAGGACAGTGTTGCTTCTGTAAAAGCCTTCCAGCAGGTATACACCGTTTTAATGAGTGCACGCTGTATGAATTGTCATCCATCGGGCAACGTCCCGTTGCAGGGAGATGATAACCATTTGCACACGATGTTGCCACAACGTGGTATTGATGGAAAAGGTGTTTACGCCATGAAATGCGCCAATTGTCATCAGCCTACCAATACAGCTGGTTTACATACACCGCCCGGTAACCCTAACTGGCATTTACCGCCTGCCAACATGCGAATGGTTTTCCAGGGGAGGAGTCCGAGGCAACTGGCTCAACAATTGATCGACCCGAAACAGAATGGCCACAAGGATTTGAAAAAATTGATTGCTCATGCGGACGACGGCCTGGTGCTTGCAGGCTGGAACCCAGGCGAAGGCCGTACATTGCCGCCAATGAGCCATGCTGCTTTCAAAAAAGCCTGGCTGACATGGTTAAATACAGGCGCATACGCGCCCGCTAAATAAGATATATCAGAAGGGTTAATCATTTAATTGAATTATATCGATTTGGTGTAAGGCATGAAAGAACTTATAGATATTGTTGCTGCGTACGAAAGAGCTGTTAAGGAAAATAAGAAAACGGCTTTGGCTACCGTGGTGCTCGTGGAAGGTTCTGCTTACCGCAGAGCCGGTGCAAGGATGCTGATCACCGAAGATGGACAATTGACCGGTGCTATAAGCGGCGGTTGCCTGGAAGGAGATGCTTTGCGAAAAGCCCGGATGGTGATTATGCAACAGCAACCGATGTTGGTTACCTATGACACAATGGATGATGATGAAGCCAAACTTGGTGTCGGTCTGGGCTGTAATGGCATTATCCATATCCTGATAGAGCCAATAAGGGATGGTCATGCCAACCCTATTGCTTTGCTTAAGGCTGCTATCAATTCTACAGGATATTCAGTGTTAGTTACTTTGTTCTCTACCGAAAACCGGAAAGCTCCGCAACCAGGTTCCATTTTGTTTTTTTCGGATCGGCAAATGATTTCAAACGGTTTTGAATCTATTCCTTATAAAAATGAATTGTTGGCGGATGTAGAGGACGCTTTAGTGCGTCAGCAGTCAATCGTAAGTGGTTACCGGGGTTATACGGCCTTCATTGAGTGCGTTAAGCCGTTAATTTCCCTTGTCATCCTTGGAGCAGGGAACGATGCGATACCATTAACGAAAATGGCAGCTATTTTAGGTTGGAATACCAGCATTGTAGATGGTCGGCCGAATTATGCTACTTCAGATCGTTTCCCTTTAGTAAATAAGATCATCGTTGCTAAGCCGGAAAAAGTTTTAGAAAGCGTAGAATTTAACGAATGGACTGCATTTGTTTTGATGACGCACAACTACAACTATGAATTAGCTTTTCTTCAAAATATTTTACCATTGCATCCATTATATATCGGCGTTTTAGGCCCGAAGAAAAAATTGGAACGGATGCTGAGTGAACTGGCGGATGCAGGGATTTTCATAACTGAAAGGGACCTGGAGGCGATCTACGGTCCGATAGGGTTGGACATCGGTTCAGAAACTTCTGAGGAAATTGCCTTAGCTATAGTGGCTGAGATCAAAGCCTTTTTTTCTGACAGGAACGGGCAGCCATTAAAATACAAAAATTCAGTTATTCATAGTGCATAGCGTGGGGTTGATTTACTTGCTGTTGGGCATCAGGCCTTTTAGGCTTTCCCTAAGCTAAATCTTCTGTACAAAGTAAGAACTTTGATCGAGCCTGCTATTGAACGTGCTTTAAATTGAAATGAGCATCCGGCAAGAAATGTTTTAGATAGCGTTGCTGACAGAGTACTGAAGGGATTCAATATTATATGGTGTATATTATTATTATGAATCCTGAGTGGCTTGAATGCATGGAGGCTATTTATGCCGGAGTTTTTAACGCGCCGATCAATTGTCCGTGTGCAGTATTATAGAAGATGAATCATCAGGTAATCTCATATACTAAAGTAGGTAAAAATGTATATAATTTAATTGATAACCGTTACATAGGGCCGCCTTTGTAGTTTTTTTGCTTTCTCAGGTAAAAAAGCAGGTGGAAATTACTTTTCATAATTACAAGCTTAAAAGTGAAACAAAAGTAAGTTTGTAGCCTGCTATTATCAAGATGTTTAATGATTGAACATCTTGATAGTTAATTAATTATGAGAAATTCGGTGCGTGGCATTCTTCCATTTAGGTACGCACCGAATTTGCGTCTTTTCTGTTGCAATTTGGTGCATAAAATGGTATTTTGATACAAACAAAAAAAAACCTGCAATCACTTGATTTGCAGGCTTTTAGCATCTTTCGATATTGTTTTAAGTAGCCCGTAGGGAATCGAACCCCTGTTTGAAGAATGAAAATCTCCTGTCCTAACCCTAGACGAACGGGCCTTTTTTATTTTGTTTCCTGTAACTTGCATTACACAATCCCGGAAAGCGCTGGATTGATAACGTATTAAAAAACCCAGATCTTTCGATTTGAGGTTTCGTGTCTTGTGGTAGCCCGTAGGGGAATCGAACATGATTAAAACCCATTGACTTACAATACTTTATATGATTATCGATGTACTACGCACCGAATTACTAACCAATTTTTTGATGCAGATTAATACAAATCTTACACCATAAAGATACAAAATATATAGCAAAATTCACCAATTTTATTTACAATTAAATGCTTAAAAACTCCCTTTTTATTATCCAATGAAAAGGAGATGAACACACCATTCCATTTTCACCATGTAAGCAACCAAAAGCGAGAGCCGGGTAAAAAGTCAAGGCCCTTTAGATTTGCTTTGTGATTATTATTGAAAGTATCTTGCTGACAAAGAATAGGGTGAACCAAGTCAAGGCCCAGGCTAAAGACCTATGGCCCGTATTAGTCCCTGTTTCGAGTCACAAGTCGATGTCAATGACAAGTTAGAATTTTAGACACCAGGTCTTATAAAGGTTTTAGTCTGAGTACATCACATTAATTTATTTAGTATGAAATACAAAGTATTTATCGCATCGATGTATCAAAGCTTACTATTGATGTCCACCTGCACGGAATCGGTGCCTCCAAAACATTCAGTAACGAGGAAAAAGGATTTGCTTTATTTTTAAGTTGGGTAAAAAAGCATAGTAAACAATCGGAACCGGCGGAGATGATCATATGCTTCGAGCATACCGGTATGTATTCAATTAAACTTGCCACTTATCTAAATGATATTGGAATCCCATTCGCCATGCTTCCTGCGCTTCAGATTAAACAATCTATAGGGATCAGAAGAGGAAAGAATGACCAGATCGATGCACAAAGAATCGCTGAATATGCTTGGCTACACCGCGAAACCATTCAGGCAACTCTATTACCAGCTAAAAGTATTCTCAAACTTCAGTCGCTGCTTACATTACGAAATCGCTTGGTATGTGATCGTGGAGGGTATGAAGCCACATGGAAAGAACAGAAAAAGGCATTGGAAGGAAAAGAGCACAAGGGATATTTCAAGTTTATAAAAGCCTGATAATGAACCTAACGGTTCAAGTTAAAAAGATTGAAGAACAAATAAAGGCGGTTATAGAAAGTGATGAAGCAGTTAAATTAAACTATCAATTACTGACCAGTATTAAGTGTGTAGGACCTGTACTGGCCGCAAATATGATTGCTTATACGCACAACTTTACCCGTTTTGCTACCTGGCGAAAGTTCGCCTGCTATGTGGGAACTGCTCCTTTTGAACACCAATCTGGCACGAGTATAAAAGGAAGAACACGAGTCAGTAGTTTATCCAACAAGCAACTAAAAAAATTAATCCACATGGTGGCTATATGTGCTTGCGCATATAATCCAGAGATGAAAAGCTATTATAAAAGAAGAGTGAGCGAGGGGAAAAATAAGATGAGTACACTAAATGTTATACGCAACAAGATCATTTCCAGAATGTTTGCTGTTGTCAATCGCGGCTCGGGCTATGTAGATCTGATGAAATATGCAGCTTAGGGCTTATCATCTTAACTCTTAAACAACTCCCCTTATTTTGGACGGGTTCTGTCAAGGGCAGCGAAGGCGGGCTTGTGCGGCTGCGCTGTTTATGTACCCTTGACGGGTTCCGGCCAAAATGAGAATTTTGTTGTCGAGTTAAGATGAAGAAATATTATTTGGAAAAGTCTTAGAATACGGGCAAGCCGCTAAAAAACAAAACACAACTGCCCGCTTGTATAGCCTTGACTTTTTATCCCGACGGTGGCTATATTTGCTGTACTGGTGAATGAGGAATGTAACAGTCAAGGGGTGGCCATAAGCAAATCTGTTATGAGCATAGCGAATTTCAGTTTTGCTGTGCGGCGGTGAGATAGTGGGCGGCATGAAACCCGGAGCGAAGCGTGTGGTGTAATGCAGCCCACTATCTCACCGCATGGGTGATAATTAGCGGAGATATATTTATCTATTTGTACGCAATAGTATTAATCTTTTTTTAATACCGTTCGGCTAAGGTATTGGCAATAATCGTTTACGTCTTTCATGAATTCAAGTATTGTTTCATAGAACAATAACATATCTTTTATTTCTTCCCCCTCTACGATCTCTGCTGAATTAAATACCCACGCCCGGTATAACTCCCATATTATGTCTTTGAGGTCTTCTTGTGAATAATTGATAAAAAAGTATCGCATAGATAATTGCAAGTCTCTTACATCGCTTGTTGATAGTTCTTCAATTTTTTTTTCGTTATCATTTTCCATGTGTAATAAGGTTGTTCGGGCGATCCGCCCGACATGCCACTTAAGGTATTTAGCGGTTCTATCGCTAATGCTATACAATTTTCAGAAGTAAGGCGGGGCGAACAAATGCCGCCGCCATTACTGAGGGTGTCAAACATTTATATCTTCAATATATTGGTGGTAAACTTTTTCTGCCACCCGGTTGAACTTTGTTACTTGTTTCGATAGTATTCTTACTGAATCTGCATCGGGATCAAATAAACTGTTATATCTTGATTGTGAGTAGGCGTTTTGCAGCAATGTATATAGTTGTGCCCCCTCTGTAGTATTAAGTTCAAAGGCCCCTTTTAATTCATCGGTAAACAGCAAGGTAAGCCTTAGCAACCTTGATAAATTATGCATCTGCACCCGGTAACCAATGACGGCCTGGATAATGGCTTTTAAAACACTTTCAACGGATTGATGCAAAAGAAATGCTGCAAGCCTGAAATTATTATCTGCCCTGTATAGTTCTGCGCCTCTTAAAAACTGCGCTCCTTGTACTCCCCATCTATCCCAATTGAATTTCGCTCTTTCTAATAAAACCTCTTTGGTTATTTCCTGATGCTTCGGCAATATTAATTCAGGGGATTGATACAAAATAAATCCCTTTTCCATAACACTTGTCCAAAATCGCCTGCCGATATTGAGGGCTTCTTTTGCGCTGTTTGCCTTATGAACTATGGCATGTACATGAGCAAGGTACTGGCAATTGTCCTCAATCTTATTGCTTATTTCATGCTCCGGTGTTTTTTCATCATCGCTTATCAGGATAAGCAGGTAAAATGTAAACGGCTTGGGATGAGTTCCCAAATAAATAATCATTTGAACCTGCGGGCAACGTTTTACAATCAGATTTTTGATTTCTTCCAGTGCCAGCTTTTCGGCTGCCGTTGGTTCGGGGTTTATGGTTCTTAGCGCAATTGGTTCGGTGGATGTTTCGGTTAAGCTATTTTCAAGCTTGCTCCGCTTTAGATGTGGACGACCACCCTCTCGCTGGCAGATTAGCCATGCTGCCGAATAGAGTTTAATTAAGTTTTCATAAACGGTAATAACCTCACCTGCATATAAAGCCTCTACATCCGCATTATTGTAAAGGGCTACATGTGACCACTCGTGAAGCTGATCCCTGTATTCCTGCGGCTTAATTTTCTTAAAGACTTTCTTAACTGCCTTATAGGGTTCAAGTTGTTCTTTTAGAGATAAGTTTTTAGGATAGTATTCCCATTGTTCCTTTTCTTCTTCTAATTGCTCCTCCGTAAGCTGTTTCCGCTGGTAAGAGAAGTTCTTGTAATTGACCAACAGCAGGTACATAGCTTCCAAAATCCTCAAATTGAGGTCGTATATAAAAAGCAATGTGCCGGGGCCATGCCGTTTTTCATCGTAATGCTCGTCATTAACTACATAATAACGCCATTCCTTTAATCGCTTGCCGTGGCCCTTTACTGAATCAGCACTAAAAAAATCGACTATTACAGACATTGGGTTTTCAACTTCGTAATGGCGAAGTGTCTTAGGGTAATGTTCCCAGGGGGCATAAGTTCCGTTGTACATGATGCTCTGTTTACACCGGCCTCCATTAACCGGCAAAACAAAAGAATAGCGAAACATCACCGTACCGAACCATAACCAATTGTACTTTACAATAAAGCCGTTGTTTTGTACATTTACATTTTAACAATACATTTGACTTATGGCAGAACCAACCTTACATATTGGCAGAAAAATCAGCAAGATTCGTGAATTGAAAGGAATGAAGCAGGAAACTCTTGCGTATGAATTGGGGATAAGTCAACAAGCTGTTTCCAAAATCGAACAAAGTGCAGATGTTGATGGCGAAGTTTTAGAAAAAATTGCAAAAATTTTAGGGCTGTCTTCTGAAGCCATTAAGGCTTTTACCGAGGAAGCGGTCTTCAATATTATTTCAAATACCTTTCATAATACCAGTAGTGATAACTCGACTTTAATCGCCAGTTCTTTGAACTATCAACCAACGTTTAATACCGTTGAAAAAATAGTTGAATTATATGAAAGGTTATTACAGGCTGAAAAAGAGAAAAACGAACTTTTAAAGGGTAAATAATCCCATTTCATTTTCTATACTCAAAATACTTGACCTGCTAAAATCTAAAGGACTGTAGGAGCGTTTCTATGAAAATTTGATTTAAATTTTAGGTTAATACCCACTTGCAATTTATATAGAAATGTGTATTTCGGAACCAATTAGGTATTGTAATAACTCTAAGCTGACTTTTTATATCTATTGTATGAAAGCCATGCTATAACAACTAATATTACCAAAGCTGGCATAAGTATGTAATCAAGATATGGGGTAAAGGCGCTCAAGCCAATTGCCCCTAAAGTAATTACGAGAACGGGCGTAAAGCAACAGAGCGCTACAAGGACAATTCCTGCAATGGCCGCGTAAAAGCCTCTTTTCGAAGGTTTGCTATTTATCGTGTTCATAATTAAAAGGTTAGTTTATTTGTGTCTATTATTACTCAAAGAAGAATTAACTTTTCCCTAAAAAGGAACTTCATTTTAACTTGCGCAACAACTCAGTTTTGCAACATCTTTCCCAAATGTCAAAGCAGCCAATTTTATACCCTCGCCTAATGTCAGGTAGGGATGGAAACTTTGAGCCAAATCGGTAACGGTAATACCATACTTAATGGCTAAGCTCAATTCCATAATTAATTCACCGCCTTCCGGTGCAACTATTCTTGCCCCGATTAGTTTGTCTGTTTCAGGGTTACGGATTAATTTGATAAATCCTCTTATATCATTTGCCGCAAGAGAACGCGGGATATTATCCAACGTAAGTTTGGATACTTCAAAAGGGATGTTTTGGGCTGCTGCCTGCACTTCATCCAAGCCTGCACCTGCTATTTGCGGATCAGTAAAAACTACCCAGGGCAAAGAAGAATAATCGGCTTTATTTTCACTTCCGGTGAACGCATTTTCTACAGCGATTTTCCCTTCATAGGCTGCTGTGTAAACATACGCCGGGGTGTTAGCCACATCACCAACAGCATAAATATTTTGAAGATTGGTTTCCATTAACTCATTCACCTGTATATGTCCGCTTTTAGTGAGCTGCAAACCCATATTATTCAATCCAAGCTTTTCGGTATTTGCTTTCGTACCGGTTGCCACTACTATTTTGCCCGGTTCGATTATTTTAGAAAATGAACCATCAGGGCATTTACAATGAATAATGGTGTCGTTTCCTGATTTTTCGAACTTAACCGCACGATGGTTGGGCAATATTTCTATTCCCTCTCTTTTCATGTGCATTTCTATTTCTTCGCTTATATCGGGCGTTTGCGACCGCAATACACGGTCCGTAAATTCAATGATACGAACATTCGTGCCCAGGCGGTTGTAAGCCATTGCAACTTCCAACCCGATATATCCTGCACCCATGATTGTGACGCTTGCGGGTTGTTCTTCCAAATCAAATAATGTTACATTAGTGAGATAGCCAATTTCCTTCAGTCCCTCAATATCGGGGATATTTGTAGTGGAACCGGTGGCAATAATAAATTTCAAAGCGGTATATCTATCCTTACGATTTACTAAAATGGTTTTCTCATCGATAAACTCCGCCCACCCTTCTAATAATTGTAAGTTTTCAAAATCACTTACAACATCTATGTATTTTTTTTGCTGGAGGGTTTTTACCAATTGTTTTTTTTGTTTTATCACCTGCGCAAAATCAATATCGGCCCCTTTAGGTTTTATGCCCGCAAAGTTCGAATGGGTAGCATGGTATGCGGTTTCAGCAGCACGTATAAGCGTTTTGGAAGGCACGCACCCAACGTTTACACAAGTACCGCCAAAGTCAAGTCCGCCATTTACCATTAGGGTGGTTAAACCCAATTCATTGGCTTTAATGGCAGCAGAAAATGCGGCAGAACCGCCACCGATAATAATTAAATCAAAATGGGCAGTATTTAAATTGTTATTACTAATACCATTTGTTTCTTTCGCCCGGTAATTGGGTGTGTTATTGATCGTGCCAATGATTTCGTCTTTTGAAATTGCAGCTGGATTGAAAGTTATGTCCGCTTCGCCTGATGCATAACTTACTTTTTTAGAAACGATACCTTTCTTTTGTTCAAGCAAACGTTCAATGCTAACCACACAATGGTCACAAGTCATGCCTGTAATTTCAACTGATAGTTTTTCTTCTTTCAGCGCCGATCCATTTTTTTGCACGGTTTCCTTGTTTAATATATTTTTTAGAAAATTCATTTTTCGTTTTTTTAGTTCGCTGATGTTTTTGAACAACATCCTTTTTTCTCGTCCTTATCGGGCTCACACTTTTGTTTGGTATCATCAGATTTACTGCAACAGCCGTCTTTTGCATAACCGGTTTCTCCTTCAGCGGGTTGTAAACCTAATGTTATCGCTGCCTGTAAGGCATTCATTTGGCCGGCGTCTAAATATTTTTTACCAATCGATAACAAATCATGCTCTGTTTGCTGCCTGAATGTGTCAATTAAATTGGGATCTTTGTTAACATCAGTCGTGTCCATTTTGATGAACCATCTTTTGAAAAGAGTTTCAAAATCGGTTTTCAGTGAAGATGATGTTTCATTGCTTAGTGGGGTTTTTGCATTTACCCTGGCAACGATCCGTGATCCAATTTCCCCTGCTTCAATCATACTCAGCTTGTCCACCTCCGCATAGCGCAGCCAGTTCTTTTTATCAATAAAATCGTTGAGCATTGCGTCGTATTCTTTTCCGGTAACCATCTGCACATCCAGATTCTGTCCTTTGAAAACGGCCATAGTATTCTTTTCGCCGACAGCCCTATTATTATTCGCCTTCCAAACTACTGCAATCACTGTCCCCGTATGATTAAGCCAGGCTTCGGCCACACTGCTGTTTTTTTCTAACTGCTTTAAAACAGGTTTCGCCTTACTGCCGCAACCAATTTCAGGGGCTGCACTGCACACTAATGGCACTTTGTAAAAAGTTACCGTACTTTCCCCTTTACCACCTGGTTTTGCTTTAAACGACATCAGACAAAAAGCGCAGCATACCGAACCGACTAAAACGGTAAACGTGATGATTACAGTCATTGACTTCATAATTAAATATTTTTTAAAATGATTCTAAATTCCTATGATATTAATTCACCTTTATTTCCCCTTATTGAAAAGTTTGAATCCAAATAAGATGATGATAAACAGGAGTATTGCACCGCAACAAGCATATTGAACCCACATAATTCAGATTTATAAGCGACCGTCATTGACCTTATTATTTGACTTTATCTTTTAAAATCTCTGCCTTATAACCTGCGTTTTCAATCACAGCTATGATTTGTTTTTCTGAAATTTTAGATGCATCATATTTAACGGTTGCTATATCGCCTGGGTATTTAACATCGTCACTTATTATTCCTATAGTCTTGGATAGGGCAGTATGAATATGATTAGAACATCCTGCACACGATATGCCCGTAATTTTTAATGTTACCTCTTGGGGTTCATTTATAGAAGCAGTTTTGAAAGAAATTGTATGTGCTGATGCTTGACAAACCCCGCAGCCACACACTTGTGCCGCACCAAAAAGTGCTACAAAAGAAAAGCCTAAAATTAAATTTTTCATAATCGTTCTATTTAATTTGAATTGATTGTTATTTACACCCATTAGGGCCACAGTGTTCAGGTTTAATAAGCGAACTGGAACTTAATGATCGCACTTCCCCTGTTACGTTGTACCCTGTAGCATCAATGGCCTTTATGATCGAATTTTTATCGGTTTTTGACTGGTCGTATTTAACATTTGCGATACCTGTTTTATAGTCTGCTTTTGTTTCTAATATGCCGGGTAATTTATTTACTGAATATTTGATGTGCTCTTCACAACTTGCACAGTCCATACCCTTTAATTTGAAGTTAGCCTGTTTAATATTGTCGGCAGATACAACAACCACATTTTTGTTCTCCTTTGGATAAAATGCTTGTCCGTAGTAAGGAAAAGCCAGCATTATGATTGCAAAGACGGTGATGATGCCCAAAAACAGTTTTGACCGAAAAAAAGATGGCTTTTCCTCATCTTCACAGGCACATGCTATCTCTTCGGCAGTCTTGGGTTTTAATTTCTGATACCAGGCAAAACCAAGAACGCCTAAAGTGATAGCTATTAAATAAGGCCTGAATGGTTCCATCCATGAAAAAGAGGATGCTATGCCGGATGCGCCTGATATAAGCGCGAGAACCGGTGTAATGCAGCATAGCGAGGCCCCTATAGCGGTAATTACTCCGGCACCTAACCATGTTTGAGATGATTTTGAATTGTTCATACAGTTTGTTTTTTAATGTCTTTATGACTTATATGGTCAAATAATGGTTTTATGATATGTAAATGCTCTTGTTTCATCGAATAAAAAATAGTCTGACCTGATTTCCGAAACTTAATTACATTAGCATCTTTCAATTTTCTCAAATGCTGCGATACAGCGGGGATACTCATACCCAGAATATCGCTTATATCACAAACACATAATTCAATTTCTTCTTCTAACAGGTATAAGATTTTTAACCTGACTTCATTTCCCGCCAAACTTAAAACCTGGGCTAACTGGGTAAATGATACTTCAGCGGTCAACAACTTGTTACGGCAATTCTTTATTTGAACCTCATCCGCAAAGATTCTGATACAGCTATTTTGTTCCATTACAATAAATTTGAAACAAATATAATGCTAAATTTATTATTTAAGCAAATACTTAAATAAATTAATACCTTTGGATGACATTCAACTCGTCTTTGAAAAGGTATTATTAGCAGATTTTAGAAACTAAATTTATGAAAACTGAAACTTATGATGTGATAGTAATCGGCACAGGTTCAGGAGCATCGGTCGCCCATAAATGTGCAAAGGCAGGAAAAAAAGTAGCCATTATTGATTGTAATCCTTATGGAGGTACGTGTCAGTTACGCGGATGTGACCCTAAAAAGGTCCTGGTTGGTATTTCGCAGGCATTGGATATGTCAAATCGCTTACTTCATAAGGGTGTTACGGAACCGGCTAAATTATCGTGGAAAGATATGATGCAGTTTAAGCATACATTCACCGACCCGACCCCATCAAAAAACGATCAAAGTTTAATAGAAGCCGGAGTTAAAACCTTTCATGGACGCGCCGCCTTTCAATCAGAAAATATATTAAAAGTAAATAGCAAATTACTAAAAGCTGATAAATTCGTTTTAGCAAATGGTGCAAAGCCTGCTAAACTATCTATACCAGGCGAAGAATTTTTAATTGACAGTACCGCATTCTTAAGTTTAAATACGCTTCCTGATGAACTTTTGTTGGTAGGGGGAGGATATATCGCCTTTGAGTTTGGACATTTAGCGGCAAGGATGGGTGTCAAAGTAAAAATCATTCATCGGGGGAAAATGCCATTGGAAAATTTCGATCAGGATATGGTTACAAACCTTCTGACAGCTACCAGGCTACTCGGAATCGAATTAATTTTAGATACAGAAGTCAAAGCTATAGTTAAAGAAAATGACAGGTTAGTTGTTCATGCGGAGGCCAAAGACAAAGAAATCAGTTTCATGACCTCATTAGCCGTCCATGCTGCAGGCAGAACGGCAGATATTGATGATATGCAATTGGAGAAAGCCAATGTTGCTTACGGCAAAAAAGGCGTGGAGGTGAACGATTACCTGCAAAGTGTTTCAAATCCAAACGTCTATGCCTGTGGTGATGTAAATAATAAGGGCTTGCCTTTAACTCCTGTGGGGGCGAAGGAAGCTATTATTGTTGCTTCCAATTTATTAAAGGGAAACCATACCGAGATTGATTACGGACATATCCCGTCTAATGTATTTACAATTCCAGCTCTTGCTATGGTAGGGTTAACTGAACAATTGGCTAAAAGCCAGGGGCTGAATTACAAAGTAAATTATGAAGAAACTACCGGTTGGTTCGCTTCAAAAAGGCTAAATGAACCAATTTCGGCTTATAAAATTCTTTTAGATAAAGATACGAACCAAGTTTTAGGCGCTCACTTATTAGGGCCACACGCTGAGGATGTAATTAATGTTTTTGCAGTAGCGATGAACGGGAATATAACAGGGGATCAGTTAAAAAAAATGATTTTTTCATATCCGACAAACGCTTCAGATATTGTATATATGCTTTGAAAATATTGAGGACAATTTAATTGAGATAGTTTTTTACCTAAGTCGTTTTTTGGACTCTTTTCTCCGCTTGCTAATTTTTATTTTGCTGGGTTTATCTTTTGTAACTTTTTCGTTTTCCATCCTAATAACTGTTTTCTCGGCTTCATCAGGATTGCTTGTATAAATGCTATCAGCCCATCTTGTAGAACTTGTGTCAACTTGCTGTAGCAAACGATACTTTACATCAACAGCCTGTAAACGATTGTTCTCTATCCATAAATGGCCGCATAACCCTGTACTAATAGACGTTACAATAAGCAATATCATCCCGGCAATAATCCAGCCCTTAGTTTTGTAATCAAACTGGTGTTTAACTTTTACGGGTAATGCTTTTCGTATGGCCTCCAATATACCCTTTGATTCAGCGATAGTATTTTTGATTTGCTCTGCCGGGTAGTTGATATTTAGCTGCCCAATAACCGCCTTTAATGCTTCACTCTCCTTGTTGTATTTAAACAAAAAGGCTTCAAAAATCTGTTTTAATGCTTCAAAATGAGGTGTATAATCGGTAATTTTTATTTCCCGTTTATCAATTTCGGTTACTTTTTTAACAATGCTATCCATTAATTCGTCTGCCCCGTCCATCCTTTCGGTAAGTTCATTTAATTCTTTCATCTTGATATTCCTCTGCTTTGTTCATGTTCCTGTTTCTTTTTTCTTTTTCTTTCCGGTGTATCATCCTCCTCCGGCATATTTTCAAGCAGGCCACCTAACAATTGAGTTCCTGTTGATAGTACTTGCTTTAAGTAATGGGTTTCCGGCTCCCGCTTTAGATAAGTGGTTTGCTCGGGCTTTTGCGTAATGCTCTTTTCCTGTTCGGCGTTTTTGATGGCTTGCCTTAATTGATCTGCTAAGTTCTTTTCCGGTTGGTTCTGCTGTTCTATTGCCTGGCTAAGCTTTGCATAACTCAAACTGCGGTCAATTTCTGACCCTTTAAATTTATATTCACCCTTGCTGAAACTAATACCTTGTATCTCGTTAGTGCCGCTTTTGTATTTGTAGAGCATACTAATTCCTTGTTTTGCCAATACCTGTTTAAGTTCATTAAGAGTTTTTACTTTCTTGCTGGCCGACTTAATGGCATCGAATAATTCATATTTTATCTTATCCTGACCTTTAAGCTGCTGCCGCTTAACCTGTTCTTTTCCCTGTGACAAATAAAGGCCATGCTTTAAAGTCATATCCTTGCAGACATTTACATTTCGTTGCTTTTGAAAATTATCGGGTATGGTTTTACCATCGTTGTTAACCCTATTGTAAACGATGTGTAGATGAGGATGCTCTTTGTCCTGGTGCCTTACAATCAAATATTGGGTATCCTGTATCTTCATTTTTTGCAAGTATTCTTTAGCCATTTTCACCATTACTTCATCATCAAGTTTAGCCAGATCATTAACGCTCCAATTCAAAGCAATGTGGCCAACTGCCTTCCCCAGGTTTGGGTTGTACTTTCTTTGCAGGTTGAAATCATTGATGATTTGGTTTACGTCCTGAATTCTTACACCTGCTGCATCCAGTATTACAGCATCATGTTTTTGCACTACATAGCGGAGACACCCGCCAAAGCTTTTACCCGTCATCACTTTCCCTATCATCGCTATTAAGATGTTTTAAAGTATTGTCAATTTGTTTCAAGACTTCGTGACATTGACGGGCTACCGTTAAAAGGCCAAGCTGGTGCGCCAGTTTGGTTAACTGGTTAAGATTATTGGCAAGCTCCGCAAGCATCCAAAGAATGCGCCGCTCATCGGCGGTTAACCGGGGAACGACCTTTGCGCTTTTAGCTGCTGCCCTTATCCAACTGCTTGATCGCATGCCTGCGTCTTTCGCCTTAGTGTCGATTTGGAAGCGTTCGGTCGCTGTCATTCTTACCCGGATTATTAATTCACGCCTAACCCTCTTTTTAGGCGCACCGCCTTTGTTTTTTTGCTGGGTTACCAGTTGTTTATTAGTCGTCTTTCCTGTTGCTACCATCGGTTAATTCCTTATTCTTTCTTCAATTTTCCCTTTTGCAACCATCGGGCGCAAAAGGCAAGTTTGCCCGGTGCCGTAGGCATCCGGGATGTTTTTGTGGCAACAAAAACACAAACTCATACTTTAGTAGCCGTAATCCAGGAGATAGATTAATGAGTAACTAACACAAACGTGCAGCATGATTTATATGAATGTATAGCAAGATCTTACCATACCTATCAGAAGATTATAAAGGCAGAGACAAGAGTACCGAACATTAACATGCAACAACTTACAGGATGTATGCATAGCGAGATAATACCTTGTTTTTGTAACGCAAACAGGAATACCGGCCCGAGAGTACCTAACATAGCTTTGCAGCAGAATAGATGCATGCTTAGCCAGATAATGCCTCCCCGGTCTCCTGTTTCGTTTATTTGTAATTAGTTAGTAAACAATAAGATATTGATATAGAGAGGGGACGGCAAAAGAGCATCCACATAGCTTGCAACATCATAAGTAATGATGTATGCCTGAGCAAGACCTTACCATTGCCGGGTTCTTATCCATGAGTCTCAATAGTATTTTAAGCCGGGGGACAGCTCCCTGAGCCTGTGTAGAATATGAGTATAGACTGTGGGATATATCTCTCTGTTTCGATTTCTGTAACAATTCAATTATGAGCAAAAAAGTAACATTGAAACAGTGCCTGGGTATTGACGTATCCATGAAAAAGATTGATTGCTGCCTGTCCTTCTACACAGAAGACCTGAAGATCAAGGTAGTGGCAACAAGCGGATATGAAAATAACCCTGACGGATTTGTAAAGCTCCGGGAGTGGTTAAACAGGAAACAGGATAATAGCCTTGCCTTGCATGTCAATATGGAGGCGACCGGCACCTACCATGAAGAAGCCGCCTATTTTCTTGCCGGGGTCGGTTACCGGTTGAGCGTTATTCAGCCCACTAAAGGCAAACAGTATGCCAAGAGCCTGGATGAGAAGAATAAAACAGATAAGATCGATGCCGGTATGCTGGCCCGTATGGGACTGGAACGGGACCTTATGCCCTGGAGCCGGCCCAATGAGCAGCTGCGCCGCCTCAAAAGAATGAGCAGGGAACGCATCGGTTTGATCCGGGACAGAAACGCCTTAACCAATCAGTTACATGCCCTGAACCATTCTTTCGATGCTTTCAGGGATAGTGTAGAGCGCCTGAAAGAACGTATCGCTTTAGCAACCAAACAGCTTGGTGAGATAGAAACACAAATGCGGGAACTGACAGATAGTGACCCTGAACTCTCCAAGCGAACCAAACACGTCATTACCATTCCGGGGGTCAACTTTGTTACAGCTATTACAGTTATTGCTGAAACCGATGGTTTTGCCAATGTCGGTAACCGGCGGCAGCTGGTCAGCTATGTGGGTTTGGATGTGGTTATGAAAGAGTCAGGCACCCTTTCATGGCGGCCCCATATATCCAAACGGGGAAATGCCTACATTAGGGCGGGGCTGTATATGGCTGCTGTCAGTTCTATTATTCACAACAAAACCTTAAAGACTTATTTTAACCGGCTTAAAGATAATGGCAAACCGGGAAAGACGGGTATCGTTGCCCTGGAAAGAAAACTGCTCGTCCTGATCTATACCCTGTATAAAAACGGTCAGGATTATAGCCCGGATCACCGGTAGCCTAATATCTGGTACTGCTTTTTTTAAAAAGAATAGCCCGCATAAACGGGCTATAGTAGATGGTCTTTGCCCTAAAGTAGGGCATAACCTCTGGTACTGTAAAGATAAGCATTATTCTGTATTTAGGATACCATGGCATAGTTTCAACGCGTGATCTGCTGACCCTGCGATCTTTTCTTTCTTTTTTTCTTTTGCTCGGCTTCGCTCTCCGGGACGATATTAGCACCTGCTGTATACATCGGTTCCAGCATTACTTCCAGGAAACTCGCCGCTGTTTTGCCTGCTGCTGCCAGCATACCGACTGTGGTCGTAAACAAGCCTTCTGCAACGCCCTGGGCAAGTTCATTAGCTACCGATCTGCTCTGGTAATTCTGCGAAGCGCCCTCGGCCAGTACGCCCAGCTGTTCCCGCTGCGCCAGTTTGCCGTTCTTCTGAACATTAGCGTAGGCCAGTGTATCTTTAAGTTGCCTGTCAAATTCGAACAAGCTGTCAAAAAGATTTTCCCCGCTTTGCTTGAAAGCCACCCTGTCAAACTGCCCCATCTTTTTAGAGTGCTCCGCATTCTTGCCCCGCGAGGTGTTCATCGGGCTAAGCTTGATCTTGTTAGTCGCATCCTTACGGCTGACAATGACCTGCACATGCATCTGCTCGCCGTCCTTGCGGTCGCCGCGCTTTTTAAGTCTCTGTTTGACCTCCGGGTCTTTGTGGCTATAGTAACGGTGATTTTCCAGCTTGGCGAACCATACCAGGTCTTCATGGCTGTGAATACCGTCTTTTTTAAAGTTCTGTGCGTAAGCATCCATTACCCTGACGGCGAACCCTTTCATTTGCTCTTTTGCGCCATCTTCGCCGTATTGCTCTTTTAGAAACGCGATCTCTTTCTGGCTGGGGCTGATATTGACCAGAAAGAATTTGGCATCCTCCTTACTCAGCTTAGCGATATTGTTATTTATTGTCCGCATTACCTTATACGGTTCGATCCTAGTCTGCTGGCCGTTAAACCAGTACTCCGGTTGTTGTTTATGATCGAGCCGGTTTTCTTTTTCAAGATAATGCACCAGCCCTGCGCTGCTTCCTTTGTTCGCCGCTTCTTTACTGTCTGTAATATTAATAAACATACCCCCCTAACATTCTTGATTTATTACTTATAATAAACTGATCTGCGATTTGGTAACCGCAATCAGCTCTTCTTTTTCCCTGCCCGATGTCATCATGCCAAACGCATCTCTGGACCGGATATACCCATCCAGGATATGAAGGAACTGCGACTTGAGCGCTTCCTTGCTTTTAAGCCCTTTCTGCATCGTGTCCATGATTATCCCGATGGCGTTTAGCTTCCCGTCCTGGGTATGTTGATTATTCAGCAGGTCTGTATTGGCCTTGAGTATTTGAGTATTAAAGCGTTCAATGATCTGGCCTTGCGATACAGATACCCTGTCCATTTCCGTTTTCATGGGTATGAGCAGCATGTTTTCCTGGCTTTTGATAAAACCGATATACTGCTGGTGGTTCTTCATCAGGGCATTCTTTAACAACTCATCATTCAGATCTATCGGATCCTTCTTGCTTTTATAAAAATAGTCTACCATCTGGATAAAGACCTGGCGCTTTGTCCGCCCCAGTTTAAGGGCGATCTTTTCAAACTTCTGGTCAACCAATATGGGGTATCTTACTGATCTTACATTAATATCTTCCATCGTTCATTCGTTTTACCAGCACAATCCTGTATATCGGAATATGCCTTTATCTGTTTATACAGGATACCCCTAAGTATCCTGTTTTCTTTTATTTCACCGGCAAAAACGCCCTAAAGTATCCCCGGAGGATACGTAAAACCCCCGTAGCGATAGCGTAGGGCAAGCAAAGTAGGGCTCCGCCCAACTTCCGCTTGCTCCTTATGCTTTTCGCATAAGGACAAGACTTTATCCCGGTACAAAGTCCCCGGGTACAAATCCTCGTGGCACAAACTCCCCTGGTACAAAATCTCCCGGTATAAAATCTCCCGGTATAAAATAAAGCACGCGTTTCGTAAAGGCTGCCATCAAAAAATTACTTAAAAATTTGCTTTTCATAATAGTATCTTGCTCCTTACAAGCGGATAAAAACCGCTATCCCCGCAAGCGGGAATAGTCAGCATATCTATCTATCTCAAACCGCCTAAAAGCCTGTGGCTTTTAGGCCATCCGGCCAATAAATCAAGCTGCCTTTTGCGGGGTGAAAAGATGGCTGATAACGGACATAGCCGTACTCGTCCAGTTCCCTGATGCACTTGTGATAAGTGGCAATAGATGCAATTTTTGAAAACGCCATTACCCTCTTTCGGGTGATAGCAAAAGGGCTAACAAAGCCATCCCGCTGCCAAAAAATAAATAGAGCAGTGAATAGGCTAACGTGCGTGGCCAGTACCCGCTTATCAGTTCCCATTCGCTTAACAAGGTTGCTGTAGCTATTTAATTCTTTTGTGATAATCATTGCCCGTTCTCCTCCAAAATCTTGTTGATGTCCTCTAATTTATAGTATATGATGCTGCCCATTTTGGTAAAGCGTAACGTGCCGTTGATCCGTAGGTTCTGTAAGGTGCCTGGTGATATATTCAGCATCTTTCTAACCTCGCTGCTCTTTAGCCATTTTTTAGGCTGGCTCTGTCCCGGCTGAACAATCTGTTTGATCTCGTTCAATAAGTTTTCCAACCGCCTCAAATCCTCTTTTGTGATTAATTCCACATTCATCTGTCGTCCTCCTTTTAATCTTGTGTAGTTTGTTGCATGGCATTGAGCACTTCGCTTTTTTTGAAATACACCCTTTTATGCAGGCGCAAATAGGGTAAGCCTTTTTTCATCCAGTCGGTAAGCGTTACCAGCGACACGCCGAGTTCGGCGGCAAGCTCCTGCTTGGATAATAATTTTTCTGAATTTGGCGGCTGGCTGCCGCCTGTTTTAAAGTGTTCCTGTAGTTCTGCCCTGACTGCCTCGCGTATGCACTGGCTTAGGGCTTCGGTGCTGATAATTTCCATAGCCTTTGATTTTGGATCAAAAGAATGGCAAAAACGCTATTTTTCGTTACCATGCAGAAACGCATGGTTAAATTGGAGTGGTTTGAATTAAGTTAAAATGCTAAGCAATTAGCTCATTATCAATAAAATGCATATTGGTAACATACAGCTGGCTATGGTAAGACTGAAAGATAACTCAACTGCGTTTTTTGGCCTCAACAATTTGAAAAAGTTGTGATTTAGCCGGAATGCGCGCTGATCTGCGGCTCGGTTCATTGGGGTTAGCAGGAAAATAGCGGCGTATGGTATCAAATTTAATCTCTTTATTACCTTGCCGGAAATGTTTGCAGATCATCTTTACCCATACGGTTTGGGTTTGGGAAAATACAAGTTCTCTATCGTCAATTTCTAACTTCTGCAATTTTAGGAATAAGTCGCAAACGGTAAGTACTTGTCCATCATGAATATTAATAAAGTCTTCGGTATCTAACTTTCTTGCGGCCTTCAGGTCTTCTTTAAGTTCTGCCAATTGTTCTTTCAGGCTTCTTATCTCACCCTCCTTGTCCGCAATTATCTCGTCTTTGGTTCTACCGGTGTCCCATTGGTCAATAGTTTTGAGATAGCCTAAAAAGCTCTTTAGATGCTGCTTGTTCCTGAACTCCATTGCATGCCTGGAAGTGTAGCGGTTTTTTACTTTTAGTTCGGCGGTGGTATCATCAATAATTTCCCAAACGTGTGTGAAAAATTCTTTTTCCTCTGCATCAGGATAGAGCTTTAGAAAATTGTCAAGGTGGTGGTTATAAAAAGCAGGAAATTGAGTTTCCTGCTTATCATATAGCCTGTATAAAAAATGATTGTCTTCGTTCTCTTTTGGCCAAAACAAGGGGCGGCCTATATCGTTAATGTCTTTTGAAAAATCAGCCCAATGACGGTGTTTGAAATATTGTGCTCTCATAAACTTGTTTCTTAGGTAGATAACAAATTTACAATAAAGCTTTGTTTTAAAATGGTTCTTCAAAAGCCATCAGGTTTAAAACCAATTGTTTTACGTGGTGGCTGATTTTCTTTTTTATTAATTAGTTCATCAAGATAGCGGAATACGATTTCCATGTTTTTATCTTGATTATCAAGCTTAGATTTGATCTTTTCAATAACTAACCAAACTTCTGTTTGTTCGGCATAGACCTCCCTTAGTCTGACAAATACATCTATAATCCGAATGCTTACCTGTACTGCGCTTTCGCTTTTAAGTACATTAGACAACATTAAGATGCCATGTTCAGTAAAAACAAATGGTAGGTATTTGGAATGTTCCCCTTTCTTTAAGGTCGCATTTTGCGACCTTAGAAGTTCATTTTCTTCTTTTGTAAGTTCAAACATATAGTGGCTTGGGAATCTATTGAGATTTCTGTTAACCTGTTGCTTAAGCTTTTTGGTTTCTGTACCATACAATTCTGCCAAATCTTTATCAAGCATTACTTTTTGTCCTCTGATATAGAATATCTTAGTCATGATAACTTCATCAGGTATAATTTGATTTTCCATTTTAAAATTTATTGGGTGATTAATGAAAATCTCTAAGGTCACATTTTGTGACCTTAGAGATTTAAAACTAAATTCCTGCGTATTTCTGTTTGAGGGCGGCCATATCATGGCTAACCTTTAAATCCAATATTTTAGCATAGTGCTGTGTTGTCTTAATATTGGTATGGCCTAACATTTTACTGACGGTTTCAATCGGTACATTATTGGATAAAGTAACTGTTGTTGCGAAAGTATGTCTTGCCAAATGAAATGTTAAATGCTTCACTACATCGGATAAGTCCGCTATTTCTTTTAAGTAGGCATTCATTTTTTGATTACTCAATACTGGCAGTAACAAGCCCTTATTTTCACATTGCGGGTGATCCTGATAGCGGTTTAATATGGTTAAGGCTACTGGTAAAAGCGGTATCCTTGAAGATGTATCTGTTTTTTGCCTACTTGTGAATATCCACTTATCACCGTCCATACCAATACCTATCTCGTTTCTCCTTAGTTTTTTAACATCGGCATAAGATAATCCGGTATAGCAACAAAAGACAAAAACATCCCGCACCTGTACTAAACGTTCAACAACAAATTTTTTATTGGTGATAGCGTCCAGTTCTTGTTGTGTTAAATAAGTACGTTCTTTTGCTTTTGCAGAAGATTTGAAATTGATAAAAGGGTTCTGCTTTAGCCAATTATTGGCAATACAGTGATTAACAATTTTTTTCAAGTGCTTAATGTATTTGGCTGCCGATACTCCACTAATTTTACACTCTGCTTTCAGGTAAAATTCAAAGCCTGTGATAAAAGCATGGTTCAATTGGCTAATTTCAATATCGGTTTTGCTATATTCATTTTGCAAATAACCTGTAAGGTGTTTTTCAGAAGTGTTGTACCCCTTTAATGTATTCGCCTCAAATCCATTGCCGATCAATGCCTTTACTTTTGCATTATGCTCGGTAAACAGTTGCATAAGGTAACGGCTCTTTTGAGTTTTACCTGTAAATTGGTTCAGCAAACTTTCGGTTGTTATGGTTTGGTTTGCATCAATCAACGCCTGGTGCGCATCCCTTACTTTGCTTTGCAGGCTGTCCAGGTAATTGTTAAGGGACTTGATTTCTTCTTTTGTACCGATGGCACGCCCTGCGTGGCTGTTCCATTTGACGGGTTCGCATTCACGCCCGGCAGACATATCCGCACGTTTGCCGCTAACGGTAATACGCATGTAGATAGGCATTGCACCGCCTTTGTAGTTTTTTTGCTTTCTGATGTAAAAAAGCAGATGGAAATTACTTTTCATAATTACAAGCTTAAAAGTGAAACAAAAGTAAGTTTGTAATCTGCTTTTATCAAGATGTTCACTCGCTGAACAGGTTGATAATCAATTAATTAAAAGCAATTCGGTGCGTAGTGTTTTGCCATTAGGTACGCACCGAATTACGCTCATTTTTGTTGCGTTTTGGTGCATAATATGGTGTTTTGATGCCAACAAAAAACCCTGCAAATGTTTGATTTGCAGGGTTTTAGCATCTTTTGGTATTGTTTTCCGTAGCCCGTAGGGGAATCGAACCCCTGTTTGAAGAATGAAAATCTCCTGTCCTAACCCCTAGACGAACGGGCCTTTTTTATTATTTCCCTTGATTTGGGATTGCAAAGATAGAGTTTAAATAATAAAATTAAAATAAACAATAAAAAAAATCCAAATTGTTGATGAAAGTTGTTGTATATCAACTAAATAAAATAAAAAATTAAGATGGGGCTTGCAAACTTTGCCGGGTTAAAGCTATCTTTATTCCATAAATCAATCATCTTTTTATGAAAGCTATCTGGAATAACCAGGTCATTGCCGAAAGCAATGACACTATTGTTGTTGAAAATAATCATTATTTCCCTAAAGAAAGTGTTAAGGCCGAGTATCTTAAACCGTCCGACGTGCATACAACCTGCCCCTGGAAGGGGCTGGCATCATACTATTCCCTCGAAGTAGACGGCAAAGAAAACCAGGATGCCGCCTGGTTTTATCCCGAACCAAAAGATGCTGCAAAAAACATTACCAACTATGTAGCGTTTTGGAAGGGTGTGAAGATTACCGAATAAAACTATGAAAACTTACGATGCCATTGTTATAGGCGCCGGTCAGGCCGGCGCCCCATTAGCCAAAAAATTGGCTAATGCCGGGAAAAAGACCGTTATAATTGAGAAGCGATTTTATGGCGGCACCTGCGTTAACGATGGCTGTACGCCTACTAAAACCATGGTTGCTTCGGCAAAGGCGGCTTACATGGCCGGTAAAAGTCATGAACTGGGCGTGCCGGTAAAAAAGTTCTCGGTTGATCTTGCTGCCAAAAAAAAACGTAAGGATGATATCGTATTACGCTCACGTAATGGGGGACTAAAATCTGCCGAAAAAACACAAAACCTCGATGTGGTGTTGGGCGAGGCGACTTTTACCGGCGAAAAAACGGTTGAGGTTAAGCTTAACAGCGGTAAAAAGCAAACGATTACTGCCGATCTTATCTTTTTAAACCCCGGCGCGCTGCCTTTGATTCCCCAAATTGAGGGATTGGATGAGATAAAATATCTCAACTCAACCACCATACTTGATTTGGAAGAAGTACCGGGGCATCTGCTTGTGCTTGGCGGAAATTACATTGGACTGGAGTTTGGGCAGATGTTTCGGCGGTTTGGCAGCAAGGTTACTATTTTAGAAAAGTCGGAGCGGATAGTATCGCATGAGGATCTGGATATTTCTGAAGAGATGCAAAAGATCCTCGAACTGGAGAAAATCGAGGTCCTCAATAATGCCCAGGCCATTAAGTTTAAACAAAAGGCCGGCGGCAAAATAACAGCGACGATAGCTCAAAAAGGGGAGGAGCGCAAAATTAAATGTACCCATGTATTGATGGCCATCGGCCGTAAACCTCAAACGGAGGCTTTGAATTTGCCCATCGCCGGGATTGAAACGGATGAGCATGGTAATATCAGGGTGAACGATAAGCTGGAAACCTCAGCCGCTGGTGTTTATGCACTTGGTGACGCAAAGGGTGGCCCGGCGTTTACACACATTTCCTATAACGATTAAACCATTGTTTACCGTAACCTTTTTGAAAAAACGGATTATAACATCCAGGACCGTCCGGTGCCTTATTGCATGTTTACCGATCCGCAACTGGGCAGGATCGGCTTGGATGAAACGGGGGCAAAAAAGCTGGATATTAAATATAAAGTAGCAAAGCTGCCCATGGCCCATGTGGCGCGTGCTATTGAAACCGGCGATACACGTGGTTTTATGAAAGCCATTGTTGATCCGGATACAAAAAAGATCTTAGGTGCTACCGTACTTGGCCCCGAGGGCGGAGAAATCATGACTGTGCTGCAAATGGCTATGGAAGGTGGGATCACTTACGATAGGATCCGCTATTGTGTTTTTGCCCACCCGTTGTATTCCGAATCACTGAATAACCTTTTCATGACCCTTGGGGATTAAACCAGCGCGCATGATCAAGTTTGATAAGGTAAGCAAACATTTTGGCGGAGTTAAAGCGGTTGATGGGGTATCTTTCGAGGTAGAGGAGCAGGAGAACCTCATTTTGTTGGGCACCAGCGGCTGCGGTAAAACCACCACGCTAAAAATGATCAACCGGCTTCTTGAGCCAACCAAAGGCAGTATTTACATTGATGGTAAAAACATCATGGAGCAGCAGCCTGAAAACCTGCGCCGCGGAATTGGCTACGTATTGCAAAATAACGGCTTGTTTCCTCATTATACGGTTGCTCAAAATATAGCGGTTGTTCCTAACTTGTTAAAATGGGATAAGCAGAAAACTGAAAAGCGCACGGCCGAGCTAATGGAAAAACTCCACCTCGATGCTTCGTATCTGAATATTTACCCTAACGAACTGAGCGGTGGCCAGCAGCAGCGCATTGGTTTGGCAAGGGCATTGGTGTCGAATCCGCCGGTGTTGCTGATGGACGAGCCTTTTGGCGCACTGGATAACGTTACCCGCTCGAAGATCCACGCCGAATTTAAAGCACTTGACGAGCTGAAGCGCAAAACCATCATCATGGTAACGCATGATGTGCAGGAAGCTTTTGAACTGGGTGACAGGATCTGCCTGATGGATAAAGGGAAAATTGTACAGTCGGGCACACCTGCTCAATTGCTTTTTAATCCTGTAAATGATTTTGTAAAGGATTTTCTGAAACATCAGCGCCTGCAACTGGAATTTAAGGCCATTAAGCTGATTGATCTTTGGGAATTATTACCTGAATTAAATAAAGAAGCGAAAGCTTCATCTTTTGATGCTGGTACTAACCTGTGGGAAGCCCTGGAGAGTTTTAAATTTAATAACGGCGAAACCATTAATATCAGCAAAGATCAAAACCAGGTTAAAACTGTAAGCTTTGAACAACTGATGACGGCCTTTTATCAATATAAAAACCATAAGGCCCATGAATGAGCAGCAACAAACTTTATGGCAGTTTATGCAGCAGCAGGCCGGCAAGTTGCAGGAGCAAACACTGCAGCATATCGGGCTTACTTTTATTTCGTTGTGCATAGCTGTATTGGTTGGCTTGCCGCTGGGCATTCTTATCGTTCGGAAAAAGCAGTTGGCCGGTGCGGTTTTGGGGATTGCTGGAGTATTACAAACAATCCCCAGCATCGCGTTGCTTGGTTTCATGATCCCGCTTTTGGGGATTGGTCCTAAGCCAGCCATTGTTGCATTATTGCTATATGCACTTTTACCCATTATCCGCAACACCTACACGGGCATTTTAGGGGTTGATGCGTCGGTTAAAGAAGCTGCTGTTGCTATGGGGATGAGCAAATGGCAAATACTGTTTAAGGTAGAATTGCCCCTGGCTATGCCGGTAATATTTGCCGGCATCCGCACGGCTACGGTGATCAACGTAGGGGTTGCAACGCTGGCCTCGCTCATTGCAGCCGGTGGTTTGGGAGAGTTTATTTTCGGTGGGATCTCACTTAACAATACCAACATGATCCTGGCGGGAGCAATTCCTTCGGCGCTGCTGGCAGTTGTTTTTGATTTATTACTGTCGATGGTGCAGAAGGTCAGCTTTAAAAAGCTTAAACGGGTGGTATATGTTTTTCCGGTATTGCTGGTAGTATTCTGCCTGTTCTATATCATCCCGGCAAAATCAGAAGGAAAGCTTACCGCGGGTTTTACGCCCGAATTTATGGGCAGGCAGGACGGCGACCTCGGCCTCCGGAGCAAATACGGCTTAAAGATCCATACCATCGTGATCAGCGATGCTGTAATGTATAAGGCTGTATTTGAAAAGCATCTCGACGTGATCAGCGGATACTCAACCGATGGCAGGCTAAAAGCATACGATTTGGTTGTACTGGATGATGATAAGGACATTTTTCCGCCATACTATGCGGCGCCAATTGTTCGCGATGATGCCCTGAAAAAATTTCCTGACCTTGAGCCGACATTAAATCTGCTCGCGGGCAAAATAAATGATTCCGTCATGACGGTTTTAAATTACCGTACCGACTATCTTCACCAAAGCCCTGAGCGTGTTGCAAAGGATTTTTTGGTCGACAATAAATTGTGGCGACCCGAGCGGGGCGGGAGCGATGGCGTAGTTCGGATAGGTTCAAAGATATTTGGTGAACAATACATCCTGGCTAATATGTACAGCATACTGATAAAAGGTTATACAGATCATGACGTATCGACAAAAACAGGCCTTGGCGGCACCAAAATTTGTTTTGACGCGCTAACCAATAACCAGATAGATTTTTACCCCGAATACACGGGGACGGGTTTGCTGGCTATTTTACAGGCATCGCCAAAAACGGTTAATGAGGTAACCGTAAACAGGGATAGCACATACAATTATGTACAACACCAGTTTGAAAGCAGGTATCAGATAAAATGGCTTAAACCCATTGGTTTTAATAATGCCTATGCTTTAATGATGCGGCAGCAACAGGCAAAACAATTGGGTATTAAAACAATTTCAAACCTAAAGCAGTTTTTGAATAGTAAATAATTTAGATGGATTTAATAGCCCGGTACAAAGAGGTACGCCAGCGTACAGAAAAAATTTGTTTCTATTTGCAAACGGAAGACTATGTAGTGCAGCCTGTGGTGGACGTTAGTCCGCCTAAATGGCACATCGGGCATGTTACCTGGTTTTTTGAAACGTTTATCCTCAAGCCCTACTTTATGGGCTACCAGGAATATAACCCTGATTACAATTACGTTTTTAACAGCTACTACGAAACTGTTGGTGCACGTGTAATCCGTACCGACCGTGGTAACCTGAGCCGCCCAACGGTTGTTGAAATTTACAGTTACCGTAAATATGTTGACGAGGCCATGGAGGGCTTTTTATGCGGCGAAGTAAGCGACGATATTAAAGAACTATTGATCCTCGGTTTTAACCACGAAGAGCAGCACCAGGAGCTTTTAATGACCGATATTAAATTTATACTGGGGCATAATCCGCTGTTTCCAGCCTATAATAAAAATTACACTGCCCCTCGTATTGATGAAGGGGAGGATGATGCTTTTATCAACATGGCTGAGGGTATTTATGAAATAGGCTTTAACGGCGATGGATTTTGTTTTGATAATGAACTCAACCGGCATAAAGTATACCTTAACGCCTATGAAATAAGTCCCAAACTGGTAAACAATGCCGAATACCTGGAATTTATTAACAGCGGCGGTTATCATGATTTCCGGCACTGGCATGCCGAAGGCTGGGATTGGGTGAAAACCAATAAAGTAGAAGCGCCTTTGTATTGGCATTTGATAGATAATGAATGGCATAACTATACCTATCACGGTTTAGAGCCATTGCATTTGAAAGGTCCCGTTACACATATCAGCTATTTTGAAGCTTATGCTTATGCATCGTGGAAAGGCTTGCGTTTGCCGACCGAATTTGAGTGGGAAGCTGCTTCTTCAAAATTTAACTGGGGTCGCCGCTGGGAGTGGACAGAAAGTTCATACCTGCCATATCCGGGCTTTGCCAAAGCGCCGGGTGCCATAGGCGAATACAATGGCAAGTTTATGGTTAATCAGAAAGTGCTGCGCGGCGCGTCAGAAGTTACACCTCCGGGTCATAGTCGTGCAACTTATCGCAATTTTTTTCAGACAAATTTACGATGGCAATTTACTGGCATAAGACTTGCAAGGTAAATTGACACAAAACACCACCACATCTATGAACCAAGCCTTTACACCCACAGCCGTAAATTGTGACATAAGCGCCGAAAACAGGCAGTTTTATGCCGACGTTGTAGCAGGGCTGCAGGCAGAGCCAAAGCACCTCAATTCAAAATATTTTTATGATGCCAATGGCGATAAGCTGTTCCAGGAGCTCATGAACTGCCCTGAATATTATCCAACCAATTGCGAGCTGGAGATATTTTCACAAAAAACTGCCGAAATCTGCGATGCATTGATTGCCGATGGAGATGCTTTTGACCTGATAGAACTTGGTGCTGGTGATGCCACAAAATCCTCTTACCTGCTTAAATATCTGCTGGATAAAAAGGCTGATTTTACCTATTTGCCTATTGATATCTCAGATAATGTAATATCATACCTCAATATAACCCTGCCCGTAACTTTGCCCGGCTTAAAGATCACCGGACTAAATGGCGAATATTTTGAGATGCTGAAAAAGGCCGCCGCTATTTCACCAAGGCGTAAAGTGGTGCTGTTTTTAGGTTCAAACATTGGCAATATGCCACTTGATGGGGCCATAGAGTTTTGCCGTGAGCTAAGGAATAACCTATCAGAAGGGGATATGGTGTTAATTGGTATGGATCTGAAGAAAGACCCCAGGGTTATCCTTGCGGCTTATAATGACAAAGATGGTATTACCCGCGAGTTTAATCTCAACCTGTTACGCCGCATTAACCGCGAGCTGCATGCTAATTTTGATATAAGCAAGTTTGAACATTATCCAACCTATGATCCTGAAACCGGGGCCTGCAAAAGTTATCTCATCAGTTTACAGGATCAGCAGGTAACGATAGGAAGCGAAAAAATAGATTTCAAGAAAGATGAATACATCTACATGGAGATCTCCCAGAAATTCACCCTTATGCAAACCGATCAGATAGCCATCAACACAGGCTTTCAGCCGGTGGGGCAGTTTTTCGATACTAAAAAATGGTTTATTGATGCGGTTTGGGTGGCGGCGTGACCTCACCCAACCCTCTCCAAAGGAGAGGGCTTTTAACAGCTATTTTGAAGTCTCCCCCTTTGGGGGAGATTTAGAGGGGGTCAGAGCACCTTCGGGTTCAATTCCGAATCAATCAGATCCCCGATTGGTTTACCCATCAGCCATTTATGGTGATCATTTTTTTGCCATTCGTTTTTGTAAGGGGTGACGCGGGCACCATCGGCTACATAAATAATGGTCATGATCTCGCGCATTTTGTCTGAGTTATTGCCGGGAGCATTGTGAATAGTGAAGCCCCGGTGCCAGGTAGCATCGCCGGCCTTCATGGTTTGGGCGCGGGTTATTTCAAATCCTTTTTCTTTCACATACTCGTCAAATGCTGATTCCGATTCATCAGAAATTTCATGGTTAAATACAGCGCCATTAACGTATGAACCGGAGGCAAAGGTTAGCATACCCATGTTTACGTCAATATCAACCAGGGGCATCCAAAGGGTTACCGTGTTGTTGGTATCGATGGGCCAGTAATACTGGTCCTGGTGCCATGGGGTAGGGCCACCGCCGGGCTCTTTAAAGAGTGCCTGGTCGTGATAGATACGTACATTTTCAACCCCCATCAGGTCGGCGGCAATTTTGGCCAGGCGTTTGGCCATTACAAACGTTTTAACATCTTCATCAACCTGCCAAAGGTTCATGATCTGCAAAAAGGCTTTACCATAAGTGTCGCGCTCTTCCAGTTTGCGCTTTTCGGTGTTGTACCTGTCGGCCGCGCCAACAATTACGGGGCGATAGGCAGCAATTTCATCTTTTGTAAGCACTTCGTGTACAAGGGTATGGCCTTTTTCACGAAATTCATTAATATTGTGGTTGGATAGTTTTATAAAATTATCAAGTGACGGTAAATGAGCGATCTGTGTATCCATAGTTTTTAGGTTTATATTTCAAAGTAAGGTTAACTTTAGTTGAAAAAAAATGAAATGA
Source organism: Mucilaginibacter metallidurans (assembly GCF_003286435.2). Lineage (NCBI taxonomy): Bacteria > Pseudomonadati > Bacteroidota > Sphingobacteriia > Sphingobacteriales > Sphingobacteriaceae > Mucilaginibacter > Mucilaginibacter metallidurans. The sequence continues at coordinate 5,977,772 of NZ_CP043449.1, read as the reverse complement.
ATGGTACATTTATGGATGATTTTATCCGTAATTTGAATTAGAATTTTATTTACGTTAAAATATGCAATGATAAAAGCGTCGTACGAAGTTCTTCAACCTACAAATACGCAGTCGTTTCTGGTACGGAAATTTGATAAGCTGGCATTTGATGCCCCTTATCATTTTCATGAAGAATATGAATTAACGTGTATCATCAGCGGCACCGGCAAACGCTATGTTGGCAGCCACATGGAAGATTTTGCGTCCGGCGATCTGGTGTTGCTTGGTTCTAACCTGCCGCATTGCTGGAAACTTGAACCCAATGAAACAGTGCTTCGCGAGGCAAGCGCGGTGGTGATCCAGTTTAATGATGCTTTTTTGGGCGAAGAGTTTTTTAACAAATTTGAGCTTCAGCTCATCAAAAAACTTTTTCAGCAAAGCGGCTGCGGAGTGTCATTTTATGGCGAAACGCGTGCCGAGGTTAACAAACTGCTGCTTAGCCTCGTTGAAGAGAAAAGCAATTTCAGGATGCTGATAGGTTTGCTCGAGATCCTGCACCGTATGGCTTCGTCAGAAGAGTACGTGCTGCTCGATCAGAACCGCATTATTGGCGAGCGCTCAAATACCGAGCGTGAGCGCATTAACCCTGTATTCGCTTACCTGGTTGAAAATTTCAGAAAACATGTATCATTAGATAAAGCGGCCGGTATTGCCAATATGACCCCGAATGCTTTTTGCAAATACTTTAAAAAAGTTACCCGCAAAACATTCATGGAAACAATAATTGAGTATCGCCTTAATTATGCCATACAGCAACTGGTGCAAACAGATAAGCCTATCTCAGAGATCTCCTATGAGAGTGGCTTTGGCGATGTATCGCACTTTTATAAAATGTTTAAAGCCAAAATGAACCTGAGCCCGCTTAACTACCGCAAAAGGTTTATGCGCAACCTGGCAGGGGATAAAAAGCTATCAGCGTAGTTGTTACTAAGTCCAACGTCGGAAGTCCGAAAGTCGGAAAGTTCCCTTTCCTATAGCTTCGTACCAATGGTTACGTGACGTTAATAATACCACGTTTAATGGCATAAATAACCAATCCTACTAAATTTTTCGATCCGGTTTTTTCAAACAGCCTTGCGCGGTAACCTTCAACAGTGCGCACACTCAGGAAAATTTTATCTGCTATCTCCTGGTTGGAGCACTCCTGGCAAACCAGTTTAAGCACTTCAATTTCGCGCTCGTTAAGGTCGGTTTTGTTATTAGGGATATTATCGGCGTGGTCGTTACCTACCAGCTGTTTGATGAGCGTTATAGAAAGATGCTCGTTAAAATAAAAGCCTTTGTTATAAACGGTTGATACAGCCTCAATGATCTCTTCCGGTTCGGCATTTTTAAGCAGATAGCCCGATGCGCCGGCCTTCATCATATCCACAATGTATTTGTCTTCATTAAACATGGATAACGCCAGGATCTTAATGTCCTTAAAATGCTGATGGACATAGGAGGCGGTTTGGATGCCGTCCATTTCGGGCATTTTAATATCCATCAATATAACATCGGGGGTTTTGTCGGTCAATAAGCCTATCAGCTCTTTGCCGTTCGAAGCCTCGAGTACCAGCTCAAAACCTCCGCAATCTTCAAGGGTAGCTTTTAAACCATTTCTGAAAATTTTATGGTCGTCTACTATACCTAATTTAATTGGGCCCATAGGTTGTTAACAAGATTCAAATTATCAATAAATATAAACTATTGATTTTAACTATGCTACTTTTAATTTAATGATACTGATGGCCCCGCTAAGCGGTTTGCTGTACGTATTTATTTCGCCATTAATGAGTTGCACGCGGCTTTGTAAATTTTTAAGACCAAAGCCCTGCTTAACATCGCCCATATTAAAGCCTTTGCCATTATCCTTAAACTCCATAATGAGATAACCGGCTTGTAAGGCCATATTAAGGTTTATCACCGTAGCTTCCGAGTGTTTAATGGCATTACCAAACAACTCCTGGGCTATGCGGTACAATGCCAGTTCAATTTCATTAGAGAAGCGTTTATCGGCAAAATTTTTAGTGAAATTAACTTTGATATGGGTGTTGTTTTCCACCTTGGTGCACAGCGCCTCGACAGCAATCAGCAGTCCATAGTCGGTAAGTATAGGAGGCAGCACATTTTGTATAATGTTCCTGATCTCCTGGATGCACTCATCGGCCAGTTTGCGGGTGTCTATCAGCAGGGGCTGACTTACCTCACTCACGCAATTTTTGTCCAGCCGGTGCAGGTTAAGCTTTATAGCCGAAAGCACCTGGCCAACACTATCATGCAGGTCTTCGGCCAGGCGTCTGCGCTCGCTTTCCTGGGTTTCAAAAACGGCGTTCATGAGGTCGGTTTGACGTGCATCATGCATGGCGCGTAACTCTGCCTGGTTTTTTAGCATCCTACGCTGATAAATAATTACGAAGAAAAACAAAAAGCCAATCAATATAACAACTACGAGTGTCCCGATGATGAGTACCGGGATTAAGCCATTTTGGGTTATCTCTAAAATAGGGCTGTTATACATGATCATAATGTGCAAACCTGCTATGCCTTTTTTTGTGGCTTGCAAAGTAATGCAACAGAGTATATTAGATTCGTAATAATATTAGTTATGCTAAAGATAACATAATAATCTGCTTTATCCTTGTCTGGTATTCTGTTAAAAACCATAAATAAAAAAATATTGACTGCCGAATAAAATAGCACACCTGAATTAAACCAAAACGGCCCCTGCTTTTCGATATGAATAAAGGTTTGTGGATTTAAAAGTTGATAGAAGTATATAAGCGATAGTACTATTAGTAAAAGACTTGATGCTGTATTTGAAACCGATGGATAATCGAAAGGATGCCTCGCATAATACAATACAATACTAATTGTCGAAGCTGCTAATATTAATGTTATTATTTTCAGTATCGAATTTCTAAACAAATTATAGTAGATAAGACCAAAGAAAATAATGCTAATTGTAACATAAACATGAAGTAATGGATTGGTGTTTAATGGATGTCCTGTATATGGTTTGAAAGCGAAAGCCAACCATTGACCAAAATCAAAAAGACTTGATATTAGCAAAAATAGTGACAATGTTTTCATTAGTCTATCCAGCCCCTTGTAATTATAGGCAGCGGCCAATAGCGGGACAACGCCAGAAATTACTGATATTTTAGATAATAATAGGGCGACATCCATGGTGTTTAGGATAGATATCTAATCGTTTGTAAGTATATTTTGTGGGCATCCGGATGTTCCAGGGCATGGCATAGCCTGTTCACCAACAATATTGTCATTTTCGGCTGTCATGAGTGCGAAGGTTTGAACACCTTTGGCAGACTCTTTAGCCGCTGCTGATTTATTGCCTGGAAGTTGATCCTCTCCATCAGCCGTTACCCCAGTGATTATGAAATGCTGCTGCCCGCTAACATTGGCGATAACAGATAAAAGGAAATTGCTTACAGAAACCCAAAACTTTTGCCAGCTATTAAGTTTTTGATCGTTGGCATAATAGATACGGATGCCCATGCAGCCATCTTGCTTTAATATGGTGTTTAATATTTCCTGTCCGAAAAATTGTGATATGATATCTTTTGGATTACGATGCCTGTGATTCTTTGTCCATTCGGCGGCCAGGTTGATATCAATCGGTGCGCCTTCTTTTCCGGTGATAGGTGATGATGGTCTTCTTTCTTGTGTTTCCATAAAAATAATAGCGTGTAGGGATTTTTTTGTATAAAACTAATACTAATAAGTATCTCTCTCAATGAGATGCCCCGGCCATATAGGTTATGATAGGTTTTTGATTTGGTTTTATGTTGTTGGTTATTAATGAATTACAAATTATATGCGTTTTATTACCCGCGTATTATACGTATTTTTACGTATCAGAAACTGTAATCTTACGTGGCATGAAATGGCTGGTTATATAGGTCTTTTGCGCTTAAATAATCCTGTTTTTCAGGATGCAAAAAAGTTTTTAATATAATATCTAAATATGGATATTGTTTATTAAATTGCTTTTGATAATAATATCACAAAAACCTTAACCTCAATTTTATGAAACAAGAAATGCTAATTACACAGATCAGCCCTGATCAGGTAGGCGAGTTCATCAGCGAAAGCTTTTATCAAGAGTTGACCGAAAATTTTCAGCAAAAATTCCCAACAGAAGTTAAGTCGGTAATGCTTAGCCGCACAGCTGTTGAAACTGTATTGAATGGTGAAAACATATCCGGTATCAAGTTTATGAACGGCCTTGAAGATGCCAATGATCCTTCATCAAGAATGTTGGTACTGATCCCCTGTAATTACACAGTAACTGCCAGTTTACCTAATTCCATCATTAATCAACACGGTTTTATGACTAATACCGGCGAAGTTATTTCATTGGAGAGAACATGGCAGGTGCTGTTTAACCACGTATTGAATTTTAAGAAGCTTGATCCGGCTATGAGTTATACCCAAATTAACCGTGGATCGTTCATGGGAAGAGAAATATTAACCGAACTCGTATGTAGCACAAAAGTAAATAACTTGGTCTATCACTTCGGGCACAGTATTGATGCTGACTACTCTTATAAAGCAATTATACACCCTGAAAGCAATATGTTTTTAATAGGAGATCAATCATATCCGTGTCCAGGTTCAACAGGTTGCCCAACTACAGGCAAAGACCCATGCGCCCTTACCCGTATTACAACTACCATGTTAGGCACAGAAACCGAAGGCCAGTTAAATACACTGCGCGCGTTCCGCGATAAAATACTAACTGATAAGTTTAGTGGTGTGGAAGTTGAGAAATATTACACCATTTCTGCATCGCTGCTGGAAGCTCTTGACAAAACACCAAACCAAGAGGCGATATTTAAAGGCCTGTACGATAAATATATTGCTACATCGCTTAACGCGATAAACCAAAATGATGAGGAAACTGCTTTCGTCCTGTTTCAGGAAGCTATGCAACACCTCACCGAAACATATCTGTATCAATAACAACCTAAAATGTGATTGCAAAGCGTCTTTCCTGCCCGGAAAGGCGCTTTCTTTTTTATACCGAATTTCCCTTAAAACGTAATTCTACGTTTGGTTCATGTTGATGATACGCTTTTATATCACGTACAAGCACAGGCTATAATAGCGTACTGGCAACGTTGATTGCGCAGCCGTTTTACCCAAACTTTGACACAGCAAATGAGCTGAGCATCAGACTGTTTGCGATGGAGTATGCTGAAAATCCAGTTTAAAGAGTAAGCCGGTACAAATACTAATCAAAAACTTATGAACTACATTATTAAAGGGAACCTGCGCGGTTTATTATGTTCAGACTGCGAACTGCCCGTTGCGGGTACATCGGTAAAAGTTTATCGCCCGTCCGATCAGCAAAATGAAACCCGGCTTGCTGTAGCCGATCCCAAACAAACCTTTCACCAGGTAAATGATGATGAACTGAAAGCCAAGGAACGGCTGTTCATTACTCAGGCCGATGTACAGGAAAATGGTGATTTTACTATCGAAATAGACGGCGGTAAATCCGGCTATGAAGGTGGGAGCATTGATGTGGACTGGTATTGCGGCAACGTACCTTTCAAAATTCCGTTACCTAAAAAAGACCCGGTATTACAGTTTCATATCACTACGCTGCAGCCCCTGTATAAAAGCAACCAGGAAAATGCCCAATACGCAAGATTTGATTATAAAATAGATTCCAAGTGGTTTTGCCGAATCCTTACCCTGCTGGATATTTGGGTAGTTTGCGGTTATGTAAACGATTGTGAAACCCAAAAGCCAATTCCCGGTGTTAAGGTTTTTGCTTATGATGTCGACCTGCTGCAAGACGACTATCTGGGCAACGCCTACACCGATAACAACGGCAAGTTCACTATCGTATACCCTGGCGACAATTTTAGGAAAACCTTATTGCCATGGCTTAATGTAGAATGGCCTGCCGGACCTGATTATTATTTCAGGGTTGAAAGCTCATCGGGCACCGTACTACTGGCCGAAGACCGCACCCGCGGCCGCCAAAACGACAGGCACAACGCTAATAACTGTTTCTGCGTAAAGCTGTGTATTAAAGGCGGCGGCATTATTACCAGCGATACCCCATGGTTTACTTCGGTAGGGAATTTCAGCATTACATCTGATATCGACGGCAGCGGTAAAAACCTCATCAGCAAATTTGGAGCGGGTGGCACAGGTTACGGTTTCTTTGGTTCGGTTAAGCTGGGGGGGTACGCCACCAAGAAAGTGCCCACCGCGCCGGCCAGCCCGCTTTATTACCGCTTTTTGTTTTCTACCGATAACGTGAACTTCAGCCCGGTAACCACCGCCCAGATGGAAACTACAGCCTTAAAAGTCGCCACCCGGCAAATCACGTGGAATGGTACCACCGCATTTCAGGATGTAGTGATCGACATCAATCAAGCTGCTTCTGTGCCCGATAGCGTTCCGGCAGATAATTATCCTAACCCGATCCCGGATCATGTGCTGCACCCGGATGTTAACGGCTGGGTACGGGTTGACCAACCCGCGCTTGATAATGGCTTCTATGGTTCGCTGTTTTACCTTAACACAACTACCATCATCGGCGGCGGCGATGCCAGCGCCGGGTTAACGCCAGGTTTAGCTGTGCCTGTGGCAGATCAGAAAAACGGCAGAATGTTATATATTCAATTTCAAACTACTGATGATCCGGCTAATACCGCTTCGCCAAACCTGAATACCCAATCGCTTATCGGTAAGATCTATGTGAATAACTGGAACGAAGTAAGCCTGCTAAAACTGGAAGAACTTTTTGCCGGCGGAGGCAGCGGCTGTACTCCGGTAAGCGGAACCGCCCATGCCGATTACACAGTTGATCATGAACTGATTGCCAGCTGGTCGCTGGGTGTATGGTCAAACGCTACGGGTACGGTCAGCGGTCTGCCCAGCGGCACAACTCCGCGCGGAGACGCTAAGAAATTTGACATGGCCTCGCCGTCACCATTTGTTTTAACTCCTCCTTTTAGCGCATGGCCCTCATGCGCCTATAGCCTAACCCTGACAACCTATCGCAAATTAACCACAGGCGAAAGTAACGACTGGGGAAAAACAAACCAGGTTATCTTTTGCAAGTAACCTGCATGTAAACGGGGGAAGAGGGTGCCGTTGCATGTCGGCGCCCTCTTATTTTAACCGTTAAAATAATCTCAGGATGTACGAAGCCTCGTACAAAAGAAACACGATAACCAATGCCGCGTGAAAGTTGCGGTTCTCTACCTTAATGGCTATCATACATAATATAAAGTGACTGACATTGCGGATCGGGTATTCGATATTGTAATGATGTACATAAGTTGGCCCCTTTATTTCGGTATCTATGATATCAAGCAGATAGCTGGCCCCCAAAATGCTGAAGATCCATTTCCGGCGTGAGTAAAAGTAGTCTTTGTAGTCCTGATAGTCTTTTAAATCATCAGGATAGAGCAATGCACAGACGCTGTAATAAGTAACAATGTAAATAATGATGAAAAAGTACTCGGCAAAAAGCCAGTGCTTTATTTCGTGCAGGCTAATCTCCCACCACCAAAAGTGTAATAGCAATATAAACACGTAAAGCGCCCACAGGTTATGCACCCAATAAGGTTTATCCCGGCCGGGATGCTGAATTTGCTTGGCCGCTCCTTTAAGCAGGTGGGTAATGCTAAGTCCCAGTGTTATGCTGATAACAGCCTTGATGTGACTAAAAGTATCCATAGGCAGGCGTTGGATTGATAATTAAAAGTAAATATTTTAATTTATCATTCACAATGGGCCAACGGTTTAGGTATTAAAAGCAGGTCATTGCTGCGAGGGGAGGGCGTGGCCATGTGTTGGAAAGCGACGCGGCAATCACAAACTATACAGGGCGGCTCTGTACAGCTACTGAATTTCCTATTGCATAATAAAATTAAGGTCATGCTGAACTTGTTTCAGCACCTCACCCGCAAAGCAGCCATGCTAAGCAAAGCGGCTATCTGTCCTGTGGGGTGCCGAAATAAATTCGGCATGACGATGGGGCTGTGTATTGCCTAAAATATTGCTTCGGCAATACGTTTGGTTGGCCCCGCGTTGCTCATGGTATAAAAATGCAGTACCGGTGCGCCAAAAGCAATCAATTCTTTACACTGGTTAATCATCCATTCAATACCTACCTCTTTTACGTCCTTTTCGGTGGCACAGGCGTGGATAGCATCGCTCAGATCTTCCGGAATATCAATATGGAATGTTTTTGACAGCGTAACCAGTTGTTTTGATGATGTGATCGGCTTCAAGCCTGGAATAATAGGCACATTGATGCCATTGGCCCGGCAACCGTTTACAAACTCCTTGTATTTACCAATATCAAAAAACATCTGGGTTACAATGAACTGTGCACCCATTTCTACCTTTTGTTTCAGGTATTTAAAGTCGGTTTTAAGGTTCGGAGCTTCAAAATGCTTTTCGGGATAACCGGCTACGCCAATACAAAAGTTTGTTTTGGCTGTATTGCCATGGTCCTCATGCAAATAAATACCGTTGTTAAGGTTTACTACCTGTTGCAGTAACTCGGTAGCATAACAATGACCGTTAGGGGTAGGTACAAATGATGAATCACCAAGGCGAGCATCGCCGCGCAACACCAGTACGTTTTCGATACCTAAAAACTCTAATTCTATAAGAGCATTCTCGGTTTCGTCTTTGGTAAAGCCGCCACAAAGCAGGTGAGGCACGGTATCAACCTTATACCTGTTCATGATGGCCGCACAAATGGCAATAGTGCCCGGACGCTTACGGTATGATAGCTTCTCGAGCAGACCGCTTGGATGCTGCTTATAAATAAAGTCCTCGCGCAGGGTAGTAACATCAATAAACGGAGGTTTAAACTCCATCAGCGGATCAATTGCGTTATAAATGCCCTGGATACTCTGCCCCTTTAAAGGCGGGATCAGTTCAAAAGAAAAAAGTGTTTTGCCGTTGGCGTTTGCTATATGTTCAGGTATTTTCATGGCCGTATTAGGTGCGTAATGTTATCTCGTATCCGTCATTGCGAGGAACGAAGCAATCGCTAACTGTACAGGGCGACTTGCATAGCGCCCTGCCTCTTGGGGATTGCTTCGTTCCTCGCAATGACGTGGTTTATATCATCTCGGTTTAATAATTAATATCCTGCGCCGCCGCTCGGCTCCAGCCAAGTGGCGATTATCCCAAGGCCTCGGGCCTGCTGCTCCGACTTCGGCGGCCAGAGGCCGCTTAATAGTTGCCACTCGGCTGGAGCCGAGCGGCGGCGTATTTTTTTGCTTGTTATAATTAAAGTTTCATTCTTGCTCCCCTTTAGGGGCAGGGGGGCTAATAATTAATATTCGGCCCCAGCCATCTCTCAATATCTTCCAGCGGCATATTCTTCCTTACCGCATAGTCCTCCACCTGATCTTTACTGATTTTCCCTAATCCAAAATATCTTGCCTGCGGATGTGCGAAGTAGAAACCGCTTACTGAAGCGGCCGGCAGCATGGCCAGGCTTTCGGTTAGGTGCATGTTTGCGTTGTCTTCTGCTTTTAGTAATTCAAACAAAGTAGTTTTTTCGGTATGGTCCGGACAGGCCGGATAACCCGGTGCCGGACGGATGCCCTGGTACTCTTCCTTGATCAGGTCGGCATTGCTTAGCTGTTCGCCTTTGGCATAGCCCCAGTATTCCTTACGTACAAGTTCGTGCATTTTTTCGGCGAAGGCTTCGGCAAGGCGGTCGGCAAGGGCTTTGGCCATAATGCTGTTATAGTCGTCATGGTCGGCCTCAAACTCAGCAACCAATTCATCACAACCTAAACCGGTTGTTACCGCAAAGCCGCCGAAATAATCAGGTACGCCGCTTTCTTTTGGTGCGATAAAATCTGACAAGGCATAATACGGATCATTCTTCACCTTTTCGGCCTGCTGGCGTAAGGTATGGATGCGATTTAAAACTGTTGTGCGACTTTCATCGGTATATAATTCAATATCATCACCTACGGCATTGGCCGGCCAGAAGCCAATTACACCTTTCGCGGTGAACAGTTTCTGGTCAACAATACGTTTCATCAATACCTGTGCATCATCAAATAGTTTTTTGGCTTCAACACCTACAAACTTATCGTCAAAGATCTTCGGATAGCTGCCGCGAAGTTCCCAGGTGTGGAAAAATGGCGTCCAGTCGATATAAGGCAGTAACTCTTCCAGCGGGAAATTCTCAAATACTTTGGTGCCTGTAAATGCGGGTTTCGGTACCACATCACCATCAAGGCTAATCTGGAATTTACCTGCACGTGCCTCTTCGATGGTTACAAAGCGCTTATCCGATTTTTTGTTGGCATGTGCCTCGCGGGCTTTGGCGTATTCATCCTTAATGCCCTGGATATAGGCATCCCGGTTCTCCTTGCTCATTAGATTGCTGCAAACGGTAACGCTGCGCGAAGCATCCAAAACGTGAATGGCAGCCCCGGAGTATTGCGGCGCCACTTTTACGGCTGCGTGAATGCGCGACGTTGTAGCGCCACCAATAATTAGCGGAATGGTAAAACCTTCGCGTTCCATTTCCTTAGCGAAATGCACCATTTCATCAAGTGATGGGGTGATTAAACCGCTGAGCCCAATGATATCAACGTTTTGCTTTTTAGCCTCTTCAATAATGCGTTGCGCGGGCACCATCACCCCAAGGTCAATCACCTCAAAGTTGTTACAAGCCAGCACCACGCCAACTATATTTTTGCCGATATCATGTACATCGCCTTTTACGGTGGCCATTAACACCTTGCCGGCGTTGGCGCGCTGATCGGCATTTACGTTGTTCTTTTTTTCTTCCTCAATAAAAGGCAGCAGGCAGGCCACGGCTTTTTTCATCACACGGGCCGATTTTACCACTTGTGGTAAAAACATTTTACCGGCACCAAACAAGTCGCCTACGATATTCATACCGTCCATCAACGGACCTTCAATAACCTCAAGTGGTTTGCTGTAGGCCTGGCGGGCTTCCTCCACATCGTCGTCAAGGTATTCAACAATGCCTTTTACCAGCGAGTGGGAGAGGCGCTCCTGAACGGTGCCTTTGCGCCATTCTTCGTCGCGTACAACTTCTTTTCCTTTGCTTTTGATGGTGTCGGCAAATTCCACCAGGCGCTCGGTAGCGTCCGGGCGGCGGTTAAGGAGTACATCTTCTACCAGTTCCAAAAGGTTTTTCGGGATCTCCTCGTAAACCTCCAGCATCCCGGCGTTAACAATACCCATATCCATACCCGCTTTAATGGCATGGTACAGGAATGCCGAGTGCATGGCCTCGCGCACGGTATTATTACCTCTGAATGAGAACGAAATATTACTTACGCCACCGCTCACTTTAGCGTGCGGCAGGTTTTGCTTGATCCAGCGGGTAGCTTCAATAAAATCAACCGCGTAATTATTATGTTCTTCCAGGCCGGTAGCAACTGTTAAGATGTTTGGGTCGAAAATAATATCCTGCGGCGGGAATCCTACTTCGTTCACCAGTATATCGTATGACCGTTTACAGATCTCGATCCGGCGCTCCAGTGAATCGGCCTGACCGGTTTCGTCAAAGGCCATTACAACGGTGGCAGCACCATAGCTTAAGATTTTCCGGGCCTGTTCCTTAAATTTTTCTTCGCCCTCTTTAAGGGAGATAGAGTTCACGATACCTTTTCCCTGTACGCATTTTAAACCAGCCTCAATCACCGTCCATTTGGATGAGTCGATCATAATAGGCAGTTTGGCAATATCCGGTTCAGAAGCAACCAGGTTCAGGAATTTTACCATCACAGCCTCCGAATCAATCATGCCCTCATCCATGTTAATATCGATGACCTGCGCGCCGCCTTCAACTTGCTGCAAGGCAACAGATAAAGCGGCCTCATAATCTTCGGCAAGGATCAACTTAGAAAACTTTGGTGAACCGGTGATATTGGTGCGCTCACCCACATTAACAAAAATGCTTTCGGGTTTTATGGTAACGGATTCCAAACCGCTCAGGCGCATGTCCGGCTCAATTTCCGGAATGGGACGGGGCGGATATTTGGCAGCCTTATCGGCAATACATTTAATATGCTCGGGCGTGGTACCGCAGCACCCACCAACTATATTAACCAGGCCGGCTTTGATAAAATCGTCAACCTGGTGAGCGGTTTCATGCGGAGTTTCATCGTATTGACCAAACTCGTTGGGTAAGCCGGCGTTTGGATAGGCCGAAATAAATACACCTGCTTTTTCAGAAAGCTCGGCAAGGTGCGGGCGCATTTCCCGGGCACCCAAAGCGCAGTTTAGGCCTACTGATAGCAGGTTGGCATGGCTTATCGAGTTCCAGAAAGCTTCGACAGTTTGCCCTGAAAGGGTACGGCCTGAAGCATCGGTAATGGTTCCTGAGATCATGATACCGCCCGAATCCCTGAAAGCAGGAAAATCCTTACCTGCAGCTTTACATTCCAGCTCATAACGTTTTATGGCAAAGAGGGCTGCTTTTGCATTCAGTGTATCAAAGATAGTTTCAACCAATAATAAATGCGAGCCGCCATCAACCAAGCCTCGAACCTGGTCGTAATAGGCTTCGGCCAGATCATCAAAGGTAACGGCGCGATATCCGGGGTCGTTAACGTCTGGCGATAAGGAAGCAGTACGGTTGGTTGGGCCGATGGCACCGGCAACAAAGCGCGGCTTTTCGGGGGCGCGCCGGGTATATTCGTCGGCTACTTCGCGGGCAATGCGTGCACCCTCGTAGCTTAGTTCATAGGCCAGTTCTTCCAGGTGATAATCGGCAAGGGAAATTACCTGTGTGCTGAAAGTGTTAGTTTCAATGATATCCGCACCGGCATCCAGGTATTCGGCATGGATGGCTTTGATAATATCAGGGCGCGTGATATTGAGCAGGTCGTTATTGCCCTGCAGGTCGCTATGATGATCGCGAAAACGCTCGCCACGAAAATCCTTCTCGGTAAGCTGGTACCTTTGAATCATGGTACCCATTGCTCCGTCAATCACCAGGATGCGTTTCTGTAATTCTTTTCTAATGTCCATTTTTTGATTTCACCGATTTTTTATTGATGATTTCACCGATTGGTTTGATTTAAATGATTTTTCTGATTTACCGGCGATTAGCTTGGTTAGCGAAATGTTTATACGGCAATATCCAGATCAATCAGTGTAATCAAAAAAATCACTCTAATCATCAATAAATAAAAAGCTTATCTCGAAAAGTCGGGTGTTGTTATGACTTTCGCTTATCTGTCCGGGCGCGTAATTGCCGCCTGGTAGAATGTAGCACCTTGTGAAGCACAGGTTGCTAAGACATCGCAGGGTCTAATCCCTCCGTCTTTCTCCATAAGCACTGCAAAGTTGCGCAATAAAGTTATCATTTGCAAGTGTATAACGTACGCTAAATATCATAGCTAAGCCACATTGTTAAACAAAAAAAGCCGCCTTTTGCGGAGGCAGCTTTATGATTGAATTTCTTAATGAGATTATCTTCTTCTGCCGAATAAACGGAGGAGCATAAAAAACAGGTTGATCAGTGTGATGTACAATGTTAGCGCACCCATCAGGGCCAGTTTTTTCGAGCTTGCATCACCGTATTCAATGCCTGCTCCAATGCGTTTTAACATTTGCATATAGTAGGCAGTTAAACCAGTAAATACAGCTATGCCTACGTAGCTGATGATGTAACTCATTTGTTCGCTGTGCATAAAGAAGTTAGCTAATGAAGCTACAAAAATCCCAATGAACAGGATGTACATGATTGAACCAAACTTGGTTAAATCCATCTGGGTAGTATAACCTGCAATGCCCATAATACCGAAAGTTACTGATGCGGTAATGAAAACACCCAATATTGATGCAGATGTGTAGATCAGAAATATCAAACTTAAGCTGATGCCAATAAGCGTTGCATAAGCTACGAAAAGCAGCACCAATACCGGATAAGAGATTCGGTTATAGCCAAATTGCATTACCAATGAAAACGCCAGTGGCGAAAACAGCGCAAAATAGCCAAAACCTGTAAGACCGCCTGTTGGTGCAACGATCAGGCTGATCAGGCCCATATTTAAAAACAGATAAACTGTTATTGCTGATACGCCAAGCGCAACAAACATCCAGCTGAAAACGCCGGCCATAAACCTGCGTGAAGCAACTTCTGATTGATCCCTAACTTCGATTACATTATCGAAGTTGTATTTAGATTCTTTAAATTCCATTTTGTGTTAAAAATTATAGTACGAATATATAAATAAAAGGTGAATGCAACATGAAGAAGCAAGACTGCAAGAATCAAGAGTCAAGAAACAGGAAAGTTTTCCGAAATGTCTTGTCTCTTGATTCTTGCAGTCTTGATTTCTGTTCTTCCTGCTTCCTGACTCTGTACCCCTAATTCAATCTCCTCATCAACTGCTCTTCAACCTTTTTGAAAACCTGTATGGGTTTCAGGGTACGCCAGCCAAGGCTATCGAGTTCGCCGCCAAAATTGATATAATAGTCGATATTGCTGTGTTTAAATTCGTCTATCACGTGTTCGCGGAAGTTGATGCCTGCTATCCAGCCGTCTTCCACGTCCTGAAACCACTCTTCGTAATAGCAATCGTCGCTTGAATGAAAGTTGAGTACGTTTTCGCCGATCAGGATAAAATGACTGACACCATTATCTATCATCAGGTCGAGCAGCTCACGCTTCAGCAGCATAATGTCGTTATTGATGGCATCATTCCATTCGCCTATCAGCTCAATGATGGTATAGCCTTTATCATAATCGGCAAAAAGCACTTTTAAATAAAGGGTATTGGAGCCGAATGAGTCCCATTGCGGGTGCAGCAGGTAATTGTATACCTGCTTGTCAAATTCAAACTCGCTGTATTCTGTTGCATAAAAAGGCGAAAACTCATCTTCCGATGCCACGTAATCGTCTCTCCAGCGGTAATATGGTTCAATATCGTGCATGTTTTTGATTTCAAATTGTCTGAACCCGAATTTTTTGAATTTGAGAATTTATCGAATAGAAGCATCTTCAAATTTCCAAATCAACACATCTTCAAATTCAGTTTATTTTTTTAAATAATGATCAACAGCGCTTCGTACGCTGCCGTATTGTTTCAGTAACCCGGCTGCTTCTTCTTCGTTCAGCCCGGTTTCGTCCATTACCATGCGGGTGCCCCTGTTCACCAATTTGTGGTTGCTCAATTGCATATCAACCATCCTGTTCCCTTTTACGCGGCCAAGCTGAATCATGACACTTGTGCTCAGCATATTTAAAACTAATTTTTGCGCAGTACCGGCCTTCATGCGGGTTGACCCGGTTAAAAACTCAGGGCCTGTTACTACTTCAACCGGGTATTGTGCCACTGCCGCCACCGGGCTGCCGCTGTTACAAACAATACAGCCGGTAACTAAATTATGCTCATTAGCTGTTTTTAAGCCACCGATCACATATGGCGTAGTGCCCGAAGCGGCTATGCCAACAACTACGTCTTTATCATTAATGTCAAAGGCCTCTAAATCTTTCCAGGCCTGTACAGCATCGTCTTCTGCAAATTCTACCGCTTTGCGGATCGCACCATCGCCGCCGGCTATTAGCCCAACAACCATATCAAACGGAACACCGAACGTTGGCGGGCATTCCGATGCATCAACCACACCTAAACGGCCACTGGTACCCGCACCTATATAAAATAACCGTCCGCCGTTTTTCATCCTTTCAGCAGTGATTGTAGCCAATGCTTCTATCTGCGGCAAGGCCTTTTCCACAGCAAAGGGAACAGTTTTATCCTCGTTATTAATGTTTTCTAAAATTTCCCTTACGGTCTGTTTTTCGAGGTTTTTATAGTGCGATTCCCTTTCGGTGGTGGTATCCATAGCCTATTTTCAAATAATTTATAACAAAATTCGGTAAAAATCATCAAATGCAAGGGTGCGGGTAAAAATTATTGACCCTGCAATTATTAACTTTGTGTGTAATAAGTTATGAAGAGGACCGCGGGTGTAATTTTCCGGACAATAATCCTGCTGCTGGTAGGGGTGATGATAGGCCAGGTGCTTAACAAGGATTTTGCCGCGCGTAACCTTGGCTTCTCCTTTGTGAGCAATAGTAAAATAGCAAAGGTGCTGCAACTGGTTGACCGTAACTATGTTGACAGCGTTAATATCGATAGTATTGAAGGTGTATCGGTAAATAACCTGCTTCAAAACCTTGATCCACATTCGCTTTATTTACCGCAGCAGCAGGCGCAATCCATTAATGAACGGTTAGACGGTGGTTTTAACGGTATCGGTATCGAATACCAGTTACTGCGTGATACGCTGATCATTACCCAGGTTTATGCCGGTGGCCCGGCCGAAAAAGCGGGCTTACTGGTGGGCAGCAAGGTGATCAATGTTGATGATAAAAAGTTTTCGGGCAGTAAGCTAACGGCCACCCGGATAAATAGCGTTTTCAGGGGTGAAAAGGATGCTGAAATAAAACTGAGTGTTGTGCCTCCGCTGAGCAAAGATTTAAAAATACTTACCGTAAAACGGGGGCACGTTGACCTGAGCAGTGTTGATGCTGCCTATATGGCCGATGCTAAAACCGGATATATCAAGATCAGTAAATTTTCGGCCACTACCGATCTCGATTTCAGAAAAGCGTTGACGGCCCTGAAAGTTGACGGTATGAATAAATTGTTGCTTGATTTGAGAGGCAATGGAGGTGGCTACCTTAACGCTGCCACTTCATTGGCCGATGAGTTTTTAACTGATGGAAAGCTGATAGTTTATACCAAAGGTATCCACGAGCCCCGGACTGATTATTTTGCCACCGATTCGGGCATGTTTCAGAAAGGGAAACTTACCGTGCTTATTGATGAATATTCGGCCTCGGCCAGTGAGATTTTAGCAGGGGCCCTGCAGGACCTTGACAGGGCTACTATTGTTGGCCGGCGATCATTTGGTAAAGGCCTGGTGCAGCAGCAATTTGCTTTTGACGATGGTTCGGCTGTGAATTTAACAGTGGCCAGGTACTATACCCCTTCGGGCCGCTCTATCCAGAAATCATACAAAAACGGGGTTGACAGTTACCGCAATGAACTTGCCCAGCGCATGCAAAAAGGCGAACTTTTTTCAGAACAAAGCAACCTTAATGATAGTGTTTTTAAAGGTAGCCCATCATTCCATACCTCAAGCGGCCGCAAAGTTTTTAGCGGCGGAGGTATTATGCCCGATGTTTTTGTGCCGGCAGATACCAGCAAATTTACCCCGCTTATCCAGGACCTGAGCCAGCAGCAATTATTTACCGCTTACGTTGTTGACCGCCAGCAGCAATTGCTTAAAAAATACCCGACTGAAGCTGAGTTTTTAACTCAATATGCTGTTAGTAATGACGAGGTAGATAAATTTATACTGTATGCCTCGCAAACCATTAAAGAAATGGATTCGCACGAAGTACAGATCTCAAGGGAGCCGATAAAAACAATCCTGAAAGCCCAGGCGGCCCGCTTTAAATGGGGTGATAACGCCTACTTTAAAGTGATCAACACCGATGATGTAACCTTTAAAAAAGGGTTGGAGCAGTAGATGATTTAAGCTCAAATAAAAAACGTTTCAATAGTGCAGGGAATAAGTAGGGTGAGGATAAAGAAAAATCGTCCATGCCTGCAAACAAACCAACTATCTTCAAGACCTGATTTATGAAAAATTTAAACTCGAAAGATGATTTTGTACAATTCATGTCTTCATTGATCAATGACTTGAAAGATAATCCTGATAAATGGGAAAACAAGTCTTTGTTAGATTACCTTGAGGGAATCCAAAGTTGGACCGATGACATGGAAGGCTATTATTTGAATAACAACCTCCCAGTTCCCGGAAATGTAAATTGGGGCGTTATTGCCGACATCCTCACTGCCGCGAGAGTTTACGAATAAGTATTTATTGGGTTGAAGTGCCCTAAAACGGGTGCTGGAAATTTCTTGTTGCGATCAATATACAGCGCTTTGCTTATTCGTGGGAATGACAATCGCTTTTAATTTTATTCTTTTCCCGGCAGGAAAACCTCATTAATCAATTCCAAATTTGCCATAACGCCTGCCATTGTGCCGCTATTAACCGCATTGGCTATGGCGCGAATGCCCGAAGCGCTGTCGCCGGCGGCATAAACGCCGGGTACCGTTGTTTTTTGCTGTGCATCAACCTGGATGTGGCCCTGATCGGTAAATGAGCAGCCTAATTGTAATGCAATATCACTGTGTTGCACAAATGGGAGCCTCGCATATAATGCCTTAAGTTTTATTTCGGAGCCGTTTTGCAAATGGATGGTAGTTATCTGGCCGTCATGATGATCAAACGCTGCTATTTCCCCCTCAATGATTTGTATATTATTATGACTGATAATCGATTGCTGACCTTCGGTTAAAGTTGATTTTCCGTTAGTGAACAGAATGAGATCTTTGGTCCAGTTTGAAATAAGTTTAGCCAGCTCAAAAGCCATTTCGCCATTAGCAAATATGCCTGTAGGCTGATAGCCGTATTCGTAACCATGGCAATAGGGGCAATGAATAATCGATATTCCCCAGCATTCGGCGAAACCGGGAATATCGGGCATTTGGTCTTTAATACCGGCAGCAAGGATAATTTTCTTTGCGCTGAATGTTTCACTGGATATTGTACTAACCTCAAAGCCCTTAGTTATTGGTGTACATTGAGTAGCCTCACTATGGAGCAGCGTGATAGTTGGGTATTTTAAAGTTTGTTCACGGGCAATAGTCAAAATCTCGTGCGGGGTTTGACCATCGCGGGTAAAAAAGTTGTGTGAGTGTGGCGTTTGGCGGTTGCAGGGCATGCCACTATCAATAATTAATACTTTACGCATGGCACGGCCCAAAGCCATGCCTGCAGATAAACCGGCGCTGCTGCCGCCGATAATGATCACATCAAACTCCTTCATATGAATTGCGGTTAAATATGGATAAAGGTAAATGACAAAAACACAAAATGCAACCATGTTGCATTTTGTGTTTTTGAACTGACAAAGTAGAATGGCCGGCTGGCTAAAGAAATGCCAATTGCGCCGGTATTTTATTTTTTATTGGTTTTGTTCAGTGTTAATAATCCGTTGAAATAGGATAATAGTTTTCGGTTATCATCCTGAATGTAGGCCACCGGATAATCATAATTCATAAAAGTAACCTTCCATACTTTGGCAAAATGAGGCTGATCAGGCGTATCCGGAGTTAGGTTGTAATACCCGAACTCCGCATTAAGGCATGATGATTCATTAACGCGGTTATCAATGGTATAGCCATCTTTTTTAAAAGCATCAATAAAAATTTTACGTATTTGGGGCAGCGGAGCCGTTGCTGTAGTATTCAGGCTAAGTGTGCCATAGCGCCGGCCAATGATAGTTGAAAAAGCCTCGTTCCTGAAATGATAGCCTATTCCCGAATTAAAGATGGGCAAACCTTTGCTTTCTTCATAAGCTATAACATGCTGGTAGATATTAAGCGGTCCATTATTGCTTATGCTATCGTTTAAAATAACTCTATATATTACCAGGCCGTTAACCGGGATATTATTTTTTTGCAGGAGCGTAATAGCCGCTGCCAGTTCAACTTTATTGCTGTCGCTATAATCACGTTTAACACGACTGATGCAGCCATTATCTTCTCCGCCGGCCGATGATAGCTCACCTTTTTTGCATGCCGTAAAAGCAGCCAGTACTATTAGTACTAAACAGTAAAACTTTTTCATGAAGTGTAAAGTATTGAGGTTTAGTGGTATTACGGGGGAAAGCAAAAAAACGCAACAACGACCTTGATTTTTAGGATTCAAGGATTGCCTGATTGCGTTGATACGATAGGGTTGAGGCTTACGTTATGGATAAAGAAAACCCAGAGTTACGAAGTTTTGAAAACTTCGTAACTCTGGGAATATCATAAGTCTGGATTTTATAAGGTAAATCTCAAGGTAATCCTCAAAGCCTAAAAATCAAGGTTCTTACTTCTGCCTGAACCATACCTGCACCGGGGCGCCCGAAAAATCAAAATTTTCGCGGAGTTTATTTTCGATAAACCGATAGTATGGCTCCTTTACGTATTGCGGCAAATTGCAGAAAAACGCAAACATTGGCGAGGTGCCGGCAATTTGGGTAATGTATTTTATTTTAACGTATTTACCTTTAATTGATGGTGGCGGGTAGTTTTCGATAATTGGCAGCATTACCTCGTTCAGTTTTGAAGTAGGGATCTTACGGGCGCGGTTCTGGTAAACCTGGTTGGCTACATCAATCACCTTTAATACCCTTTGCTTTTCGGTAACTGAGGTAAATACAATAGGCACATCGGTAAAGGGGGCTATCTTATCGCGGATCTGCTCTTCAAAAACCTTGATGGTTTTGCTGTTCTTCTCAATCAAATCCCATTTATTCACCACAATTACTACGCCTTTTTTGTTCTTTTCGGCCAGGTGAAAGATATTAATGTCCTGCGATTCAAAGCCTTCAACCGCATCAATCATTAGGATAATTACATCGGCTTCTTCCAAAGCTTTGATGGTACGCATTACCGAGTAAAACTCAATGTTTTCCTTAACCTTGGTTTTTTTACGCATCCCGGCAGTATCTATCAGCATAAAATCATGACCATACTGGTTATAATGGATATGGATAGAGTCGCGGGTGGTACCGGCAATAGGGGTAACTATGTTACGGTCTTTACCGATAAGCGCGTTAATGATAGATGATTTACCCACGTTAGGGCGACCGACAATGGCATATTTAGGGCGGGTGTTTTCTTCAAGTACTTCGTCTTCAAAGTGTTTTACCACTTCGTCGAGCAGTTCGCCGGTACCTGAGCCGGTCATTGATGAAATGCTGTAGATTTCGCCAAGGCCGAAGCTGTAAAACACCATAGCATCGGCAACCTGGTTGTTATTGTCCAGCTTATTCACTACCACAAAAACAGGTTTATTGCTTTTGCGCAGGCGGTTGGCAATCTCATCGTCCAGATCAGTAATACCAGTTGTAACATCAACAACAAAAAGGATTACCGAAGCTTCTTCAATGGCAATATCAACCTGCTCGCGAATGGCGGTTTCAAAAACATCGTCGGAATTAGCTACATAGCCGCCTGTATCAATAACGGTAAAATTGTGGTTAAGCCATTCGGCAACGCCGTAATGCCTGTCGCGCGTGACACCGCTAAAGTCATCAACAATGGCCTTGCGACTTTCGGTTAAACGGTTATATAATGTTGATTTGCCTACGTTGGGCCTGCCCACAATGGCTACTATGTTACTCATTTTGTTTGGATTTGAGATGTGAGATTTGAGATATGAGACCGGGTTTCATATTCATCCAAAATCAACATCAAAATTAATGCTTTATAAACAGAGCGAAAGATTTTATCTTAAATCTCTCGTCCTAATTTCAATATCTTAAGTTAGCTTTAAAAACAGAGAGCAGATTTTGTCTCAAATCTCACATCTCAATTCTCATATCTTAGCCCTCGTACCCGAATTGTTTGAGGTAATTCTTTTTGGTACGCCAGTCGGGGATCACTTTTACAAACATTTCCAGGAAAACTTTTTGCTGAAAAAAATCTTCCATGGCGCGCCGCGCATAGGTGCCGGTAATTTTTAACATTTCGCCGCCCTTGCCTATGATGATGTTCTTTTGCGATTCGCGCTCTACAATAATTTCTGCGCTGATACGGTAAAGCTTTTCGCCCTCAATAAAGGCGGTTACAATAACCTCGGTGCTGTACGGAATTTCTTTTTTGTATTGTTTAAACACCTGTTCGCGGATCATCTCCGAGGCGAAGAAGCGGTCGTTACGGTCGGTTAGCGCATCTTTTTCGTAATAAGCGGCATGCTCCGGCAGGTTTTCGATCACGAAATCCATAATGGCCTTAATGTTGTGCCCATGCAATGCCGATATTGCGAAGATGGCTTTAGGGTTTAATTTCTCCTGCCAAAATTCGACTTTCTTTTTTACGGTTTCTTCATCGCTTTGGTCAATTTTGTTGATGAGTACGGCAAGAGGCGCTGATGAACGCTCCAATTTTTTAAGAACGTCTGCTTCATCATATTCCTCATAAATGTCGGTAACCAGCAAAATAAGGTCGGCATCAACAATAGAGCCGTCAACCTGGTGCATCATGCTTTCGTGCAGGGCGTAGTGCGGTTTGATAACACCAGGGGTGTCCGAAAACACGATCTGGTAGTTTTCGTCATTCACAATACCCAAAATGCGGTGGCGTGTAGTTTGCGCTTTAGGGGTGATGATGGACATTTTTTCGCCCACCAGCGCGTTCATAAGGGTTGATTTCCCTGCGTTGGGTTTACCTATTATACTTACAAAACCTGCCTGATGAGCCATAAAAAAATAATTAAAAATATATTTGGACTGCAAAGAAACGAATTATATCTTTGCAGTCCAATTAAAACGGAGTGCAAATTTGCATTTTGATAATTGGAAGCACCTTTCCGGGGTTATGGCCGGATCTCAAATATATAGCACAAATACAGTGCGGGATGGAGCAGTTGGTAGCTCGTCGGGCTCATAACCCGAAGGTCGTAGGTTCGAGTCCTGCTCCCGCTACCTCAAATCCTCATAATAAATTGACAATCAGTTTATTATGAGGATTTTTTATTTTTGACCGGTGCAATATGCGGTGCAATTTCATTGTTACTGGCAAGCCCTTGAGAGGCATCTATTGTCCAATAGGAACTTATTTAGACGGCTCAATTCAATTAACAGATCGGTATGCAATGGTATTACTATATGAGTGATTTACTATCCAAATAATACTTCTTCCCGAGCCTGATTGCTGTTTCAACAACTTCATTGGTATGCTGCCAGTTGTGAATCAAGTTCTCGGGCAACTATTCGAGAAAGCATTTTACAAATTCTTCGGTCTCTGCCAATTGAATCAAATTCCCCATCTATCCAATTTAGGGTAAATAACGGGTTCAATTCTGAAAGGAATTAGCAATTGAGCAATAATCCAGATTTCAGATTGCGTTCAGAATTTAATGTGAACATTGCCTGAAGATCTAAATAATGAAAACTAACTTCGTAAGATGAAGATTCTGATCGTAGAAGATGAGCCGGAATTATCGGGCAGCATCGCTTCTTACCTTCTTAAAGAAACTTACCGTTGCGAAATAGCAGCAGATTTCGCGCAGGCAGAAGATATGATCGTTGATTTCCAATATGATTGTGTGATCGTGGATATCGGCCTGCCTGGCGGAAGCGGCCTGGAACTGATTAAACTTATTAAGAGCATGAAAAGGAACGACGGCATTATTGTGATCTCGGCCAACAGTGCGCTAAACGACAAACTGACAGGTCTAAACCTCGGTGCGGACGATTACCTGGCGAAGCCATTCCATTTATCTGAGCTGAGCGCACGGCTAAACTCCGTAATCAGAAGGCGAAATTTTCAAGGCTCAAGTAGTTTTGTGTTTAAAGAATTACAAGTGAATGTGGATGATAAAAGTGTCCTTGTACACGGCAAACCGTTGACCCTGAATAAAAAAGAACTTGATTTGTTATTGTTCCTGGTGGCTAATAAAAACCGGATTGTTTCAAAATCTGCAATCGCCGAGCACTTGTCACAGAATGAATCCGGTTATTACCGGGGGCAGGATGTCGTTTACGCTCATATGAAAAACCTGAAGAAGAAACTGACCGAGGCCGGCAGCAAAGATTATATCAAAACGATTTATGGCGTAGGCTACAAATTTGAATGCTATGAAGCTGCTGACTAAAACCTCCCGCAATTTATTAGGTTATGCATGTGTGGTGCTGTTGATCAGTATACCCGTCTTTTATTTCATCATCGAACAACTTTATTACCAGGATGTCGATGATGCCTTACGGCTAAAGAAAAAGGAGCTGATCATCCGCACACGCAGGTTAAGAAACGAACATGATATCCGTTTATGGCTGGGCATGGACCCGGAAGTAAGGATGTCTCCCTTACCCGCATCCGGCGTAATCAAAGATACCATCTACCCGAAACTATATGTTGATACTTTAGACCAGGAATTAGAACCCTATCGGGAACTCCGAACTACACTTGCTATTAATAATCAAACTTACCTGGTGATTATCCGTCGTTCGCTTGTCGAAAGTGAGGATCTCATTGTCGGCATTGCGGAAGCCCAGGCTATCCTGCTCATTTTATTATTTGGCGGCTGGATCATCATCAATCGCCGGACCTCCAAAAAAATATGGCAACCCTTTGAACAGATCATTGCATGGCTCAAAAAATATGAAATGGGAAAAGATACCCTAACCGGTATCCCTTCATCGGGAATAGACGAATTTGATACATTAAATGGAGTGGTAAGTGATTTAATTGAAAAGAATCACGGAATATTCATTCAGCAGAAAAATTTCATCGAGAATGCATCTCATGAAATGCAGACACCGTTGGCTATACTGCAATCCAAGCTTGATCTGCTTGTGGTTTCCGAAGGGCTGACCGCTGAACAAGCCCGTTATCTTCAGTCACAGTATGAAGCTATTGAACGGCTAAACCACCTCAACAGTAGCCTGCTGCTGCTTTCGCAGATTGAAAACCATCAGTTCGATGAAATATCGGCCGTATCTGTCGATCTCCTGATAAAAAAGATTTTAAGCCATTTGGAAGAAGTAATTAAGGAAAAAGCGATAAATGTTAACACGACCTTTCACACAAATAAAGTGTTAAATGGAAACCCAATGCTGCTAGAAATCTGTTTCTCCAATTTAATAAGCAACGCGATAAATCATGTGCCGGAAAACGGGATTATTGAAATCTTTCTTGATGATTCGATGCTTCAGATCAGAAATTCAGGTGCTCCGCTTGGCTTTAGCGAAGAAAAATTGTTCACCCGTTTCGGAAAAAACAAGGCCAGTAAATATGGGGTCGGATTGGGCCTGGCTATCGTCCGTCAGATTACTGATCTGATGAAGATGACCGTAGCATATGCCTACGCTGACGGGGCGCATCAATTTACCGTACGATTTTGATCAGCTAAATATTTACAAGACCCAAAACAGGGGCCTTGTAAATATTCGGTCATCAGTCGATCTTTATAAATGCACCTTGGTTGTCGAACACCAGGTCCTTGCCTTTAACTTCGGCTTCGTACATGGTTTTCCCGGCACCATCAGTTACCCTGCCGGCTTCAGCTATCTTGGCCCCTTTATAGTTGGCAGCAACATATTTAGTGACGCTGGACGGCAAAGCACCTACCGGTATCGCTTCGACCTGCTCAATAAAAGCACCATTAGGACTAAAGATCACCGACATATCTTCGCCTGATTTACCACCCCAGTTAGCTTCGAAATTTCCCTTTTCTTTTTCCCAGGTTACCTTAGTGGCAGTCGGGTATTTTTTCAAAAGTGCCGAGTTGGCTGCTGCCGGTACCTGACTGCTTTTTACTTTTTGTGCCAATGTTGCACCGCCGAACAGGATACAACCTGCCATTACGGTTAATAAGAATGTCTTTTTCATAATTTTAATTTTCACAAGTCTAAAGGCTGATTCTGATTAGATTCTGAAACCTTTTTGGAGAAAACCTGGATAAGTCGGAAAATATCTAAGGTTGGTCATGTATTGATAAATGATTGCTTATTATTCAATTCAGAATCTTTTCAGCATTCGCTGGTTTATTTGGAATGATAGTCATCTTCCTTTCAAATTAAATTTATGGATTTTTTGCTTCATGTCGATATATCTGGCCGGCCTGATCAGCCATTACCACAGCTCCACGTATCTTATTTTGTTCGGAATGATCTTTATAGAAACAGGGATTGTTGTTGTTCCATTTATACCTGGCGATTCTTTACTCTTTGCTACAGGCGCATTGGTAGCGGGCGGAAATACCGGATTGAACATTTACCTGTTAGCCCTTTTATTGATCCTGGCTGCATTTGCAGGTGACGTGCTTAATTATAAGCTTGGTGGTTATTTCGGCCCCAGGGTATTTAAAAAAGACAACAAGATATTAAGGCTTGAATATTATCAACGTGCTAAATCTTTTTTCGACCAATACGGAGGTAAATCTATCGCTTTTGGTAGATTCATCCCGATGATCCGCACTTTTGCGCCTTTTGTGGCTGGGGTCAGCCGAATGCCCATCGTACGCTTTTTAAGTTTCAACATCGCCGGAGGAAGCGTATGGGTCATTCTCTTTTTAGCAATAGGCTATTTCTTTGGGAATATTCCGCTGATCAAAGATCATTTCAGTTTATTCGTCATCGCTATTGTGGTTATCTCACTGATTCCTGTAGGATTAGCTGCTTTCAGGAATGAAAAGCATTCCTGACTATCCGAATAGTTTCACTTTGCTTTAGACTTGAATGAATGGAATGCCTCTCGAAATCCGTAGAGTGCGATAATTACGGTGGAAGCCATATCCATCCACGACCAACCCAAATATTTGATAAATAACAAACCAGTCAGAACTGAAACTGCCAGGAGTCCATCTATTACCGTAACTTTTGATTCTGCTATCAATACCGGGTTTTCAAGCAAGCGTCCAAAGTGTTGCTTTCCGGCTGCCAAAGCAAACATTACCAAAGCTGTCAGTATCAGCCAAAAGATAGTGATTAATGAGGGCTGTGGAGCTAGCTGCCGATGCAGACCGAAAAAGGTTTGAACAATCAAATAGGTGGAAAGCAATAAAAAGGAAACGCCTATTATTTTAATAGCTAACTGCTCATTGTGTTTTGATACTGCTTTTAACTGCCAGATGACCACTACAGAGGCAAGGACTTCTATAAGTGAATCAATTCCAAATCCGAAAAGTGAAAGCGAATTTTGCGCTTGGGACAGCATAATCATCGGAATGAAACTGATCAAATTCCACGCTAAGGTAGCATACTCCAGTTTGAGACCTGCCTGACGAAATCTTTCTTTTTCCATGTCAATTTCCAAATGCTGAATTATTCAATTAGTTGTGAAAGATACTGCTGAAATCTGAAAGGACTCTGAAATATGCCATTTATAGCGTTTTGTCCATCCGTTTCAGAAACTTTTCAGAATGTTCCGGCAGCTTTGTCCCGGTAGCATAAAACACCTGCCCAAAAACTGTGTATCCTTTAAAAAAACTCCCTATTTGCATTTTTCTTGGTATAGGACTGCTCTGGCTGGCAAACAATGGAAATGCGCAAACTAAAGTACAGGCATTAATCCCACGGGACGAGATTGTGCTCCCTGATGTCAAAGGGGGCTTTGACCTGATGGCTTACGATTTTCTCCATCAGCGGCTTTTCTTATCCGCACAGGACAACCATTCAATCGAAGTAATCGACCTTAAATACAATAAACCGATTAAAAGCCTTGCTGGGTTTAACGAACCAAAATGGGTTTTTTATCACCCGGAAACCAATGTGCTATATGTAGCTACCGGCAGGGACGGCAAAGTGACGGCTGTGGATGCAGCCACGTATCAGAAGATAAAAACCTATGTTTTTAAGGAGGCATGTAATAACCTCCGTTATGACAAGCTGACAAACCAGCTATTTGTAGGGATCGGACATACTTTCGGGGCAATTGGCATCATCGACCTGAATACGCATAAAATTTCCCGTCAGATTCCATTGGCTGGTTTTCCTAAACAGTTTGAGTTAACTCCCGACCGAATCTATGTTAATGAGCCCAGCAAGAGCCTTATTGAGGTAATCGACCGTAAAACAAACAAAATAATAGCTTCATGGCCGGTAAAAAGTGATAAAGATAATGTGCCAATGGCTATTGACAGGGCAAAGCAGCGCTTGTACATCGGCTGCGCCGGGGGGCGGTTGCTCGTTTTCTCAATGACCAGCGGAAAAGAGCTGAGCAGAATCGCAATTCCCAAGGATGTAGATGGGATTTATCTGGACAGTAAACGTAGCCGTTTATACGTTTCCTGCGGGGAGGGTTTTTTAGATGTGTTCAGTATTCAAAAGGATGAGCTATCACTTGTACAGCAAATGCGTACCAGAAGAGGCGCGGGTACCGGCCTGTTCATACCCATTGCCAACCTCTACGTACTGGCTGAACCACAAAATGAGATCCTTCCAGCAGCCCTTAGAATTTTTCAGCCGGCATTATGAAAAGAAAATATTTAATTACATCGCTGACTATATTCATCCTGTCCGTCAGCGGCCTGCGTGCTCAATCTAACCTGCCTGACTTTCTAAACGTGGCTTATACCAACAGCCCGCTGATCAACGACAATAAAAATCAGCAGATCAACAACCAGGCGGAAGCCGAACGGATCAGGGCGATGACGACCAAACTCCAGCTGAGCCTAAACGCCTATTACCTGTTCGCTCCCGTTTATGTGACCGATGCCGGTCACAAGGGATTCAATCTCAATTCCACCGGCGCAACCAATTACTACGGTTTTGACCTGGGCACAACCAACGGTGGCAGTATGCAGGGCTTGGTGACCGCTAACCAACCTTTGTTTGCAGGTAAACGCGCTGCTATCCTGGCTGAACAATCACGTGTAGGTGCACAGGTTAACGCAAATATGATCAAGCTTACCCGGCATGACCTGGAAAAGTCCATTACAGATCAATATATTTTGTGCCTTTTGGATAAAAAACAGATCAGCAACGCTTCGGAAAATATGAAGATCATCGACCAGCAACGCGTTATTGTCAAGAAACTGGTCAACGCCAGCTTACTCAAAAATTCCGACCTGATCCTGCTAAACATCGAATATGAAAGCAACCAAAACGTTTCCCTGACCTATCAGGCGGCTTATCATAAGGATTTGCTCGAACTGCGGATTATGAGCGGAAGCCGGGATACCGCGGCAATCGAACTGGACACGCTTAATCTGCAACTGAAAGGCTCCGTGCAACAATCCGCCTACCTCGAAAAATTCCGGCTGGACAGCCTTAACCTGGTGGCGACCCAAAAAGCTTTTGAAACAAGGTACCGGCCGCAGCTAAGCGCTTTTGGCAACACGGGAGTTAATGCCACACATTTTAATACCCTGCAAGACCGTTTTGGCCTGAGCGCAGGCCTGAATCTGAGCTGGAGTATTCTTGACGGGCACCAAAAGGAAATTACCCGAAGAAAGACCGAGGTGCAATTACAAACGGTGGCTTTCAGCAAAAGCAATGCGCAATTTCAGAATGAGTTGCGCAAAACGCAGGTACTGGACGAACTCAGATCATATGATGTCCGCGTGCGGAACCAGCAAAAACAATTAAACGAATATCGATCACTTTTAAATAGCTACCGCACACAGGTGATACAGGCGCAATTATCTGTTATCGATTTTATCAATGTGCTCAAAAACCGAACGACTGCCCAGCGGGATCTTCTTCAATTGGAAACTAACCGAAATTTATTAATCAACGCTTACAACTACTGGAACTGGTAAATTCATGAAAATATTACACATAGCATTATTCGGGTTGCTTTTGTTAAGCGCCTGCCAGAGCAATACGCCACCTGTTAATGAGCCGAAGCCGCGAACCAATGTGCAGATCACCGAAATAAAATCGGGTGAAATTAGCGACAATCTCGTGCTTTCCGGCACTTCAGTTTATCTGAAAAGGAATATGGTTACTTCTTCCATCGCGGCCTTCATAACCAATGTTTATGTTAAACTCGGTGACCATGTTCGTAAAGGACAGCCGCTTTATTTACTTGAATCAAAAGAGCGAAAAGCCTTGGGTAGCGATATTACCAAAGTTGATCCTTCTTTGAAAGGCTTTGGATTAATAACGGTTAACGCCCCGGCCTCCGGTATCATAACTACTTTTGATAAACAGCAAACGGGAGAGTATGTGCTTGAAGGCTCGCAGCTTTGCACGATAGCTGCCAGCAATGACCTGGCCTTCCAGGTCAATGTACCTTTTGAATATACGGACTTGGTTAAGCCGGGCAAGAAATGTTTGATCACGCTGCCCGACGGTTCGCAGCACAAAGCAACTATAACAACGCCGCTGGCTACGATGAATGTTACTGAGCAAACACAGGTATTGCTTGCTCGGCCGGATCAAACTCTTTTCCTTCCTGAAAATTTACTGGGTAAAGTACAGTTTAATCGCTCTACCTACGGTAATCAGCAAGTTTTGCCAAAAACTTGTGTACTAAGTGACGAATTACTTAAAGATTTCTGGGTGATGAAACTGATTAATGATAGTACAGCCATAAAGGTGGCCGTTAAAACAGGCACTAAAAACAATCAGGACATTGAGATACTCTCGCCTAAATTTCAGCCGGGCGATAAGATTCTGGTCAGCGGCAATTACGGACTGGCGGATACCGCTTTGGTAACAGTAGACAAATAACAGGGCCATGGAAGAAAAAAAGAATTATTTCCAAAAGTTTTCCCGGCCGATCCTGTTTGTCGGTGCGATCCTACTGGCCGTGGGTGCATATTTCTACACCCATATGCAAACCAACTTGTTCCCGGAAGTCCTGTTTCCGCGTGTCGCCATCATTGCCGATGCCGGGCAGTTACCCATAGACCGCATGATGCTCACCGTAACAAAGCCACTCGAAAGCGCGGTGAAAAAAGTGCGGGGCGTGACCATTGTAAAAAGCAGCACCAGCCGGGGTAGCGTGACCATTGACGTGTATTTTGATTGGGGGCTGGATACTTACGCGCAGAAAACACAGATTGAAAGCCGGGTCAACGAGATCAAAAACTTCCTTCCGGCTGGCATAAATATGTCCATAGAGGCGATGAACCAATCGCTATTCCCCGTTTACGGCTACACGTTGAGCAGTAAAACACATGGGCAGGTAGCCTTAAAAGATCAAGCTTACCTTACGCTGCGCCCGATATTTTCCAGAGTTAAGGGTATCGCCAATGTGGTAACTCGGGGCGGCCGTTCTAAAGAGTTCGTCATTATTCCTGATCCGGTTAAAATGTCAACGCTGGGAATCTCACCGGCAGCTGTTAAAGCAGCTTTTGCGAACAATAACTTTGTATTATCCAATGGCAACCTGGCTGATTTTAACCGGCTATACCTGACGCTGACTGATACGCGTGTGTTGGATGTGGATGCCCTTTCTAACCTGACCATCCGTAATGATGGTTCCCGGTTGATCAAACTGCGGGACTTTGCAACAGTTGATTTACAGGAACAGCAGGAATTTGTGGTCGTAAATGCCAATGGCAAGAATGCGGTTCAGATCGACCTCGTAAAACAGCCGGGAGTTAACCTGATCGATTTTGCCAAAGACGCTGCGGCCAAAGCCGAAGAGGTTAGAAAAGCTTTGCCGGATGATTATGAACTAACGCCTTATTATGACCAGAGTGCCTTTGTGGGCGACAGTATCCACAGTGTGATTAAGACGATCTATGAAGGACTGATCCTGGCCATTATCGTCATGATATTTTTCCTGAAGTCGTGGCGTTCGAGCCTGGCGGTCATGCTATCTATACCTGTCACATTAGGCTTTACCATTACCGTCCTTTACCTGGCAGGTATTACCATCAATATTATGTCCCTTGGTGCTATTGCTGCCTCAGTCGGCCTGATCATTGACGACGCCATCGTGATCATTGAGCAGATCCACCGGGAACATGAAGAGTTTCCTCAAAAGCATATTTATGATGTGGTGATCGATGCGATTAAGGCTTTATTTCCGGCAATGGTCGGTTCCTCACTGGCTACTATTGTCATCTTTTTCCCGTTCCGACTGATGAGCGGACTGGCGGGCAGTTTTTTTAAAGAGTTGTCCGATACGATGCAAATAACGCTGGTGTGTTCCTTTTTGGTTACCTGGTTGTTGTTGCCCGTGCTGCATATATTAGTCGGCTATCGCCCGCATAAAGGAAGCGGGCATAAACATAACGATTTTACCACCAATAAGCTTTCCTGGCTGACCTGGACCTTTAAAAAGCCGGTCTTTGCGCTATTGTTTGTCGCTATTCTTGGCGTATCTGCATATTTCGTTTCCGGCAAACTGGAAACCGGTTTTTTACCTAACCTGGATGAGGGGACTATCGTGCTTGATTATTTCTCGCCGTCCGGTACCTCCATCGAGGAAACTGATCGCCTTTGTAAGCAAATGGAAAAGATCGTTACCGCCCAGCCGGAAGTAGAAACCTATTCCCGCCGTACCGGTGTGAAAATGGCCTTTAGAACTACCCAGCCCAATTTCGGTGATTACTCTATACAATTAAAAAAAGACCGTAAAAAAACCACCGATGAAGTGATCAGTGATTTACGGGATAAAATCTCTGCTCATGTTCCGGTGATGCATATTTCCTTCGGCCAGCGGATATCTGATCTGCTTGGTGACCTGATGAGCACGCCCGCGCCGATAGAGATTAAAATATTTGGTGACGATTACGCTAAACTTCAGGATTATGATAAACAAGCCACCGCAATCCTTAAAAAAATCCAAGGCATCGCTGACCTTAATGATGGTTTAATTGCTGCCGGTCCCTCCATAGAATTTGTTCCGGATCAGGATAAATTGAGTTTATACAATATTTCTTTGACGGATTTTCAGATGCAACTGGCGGCTTATACTGGCGGCGTTCCATTGGGCATGAACTCGTCCGTCGCTGAGCCGTCCGCTTCACAGGCAGCGCTTACCGGCGGTATCCAGATCGGCGAATTACAGGATGGGCAGCAGATGCGCAAGATCCTGCTTCGCTTTACAAACTTTAAAGACAATGACCTGGAGCATATTAAAAAGCAATTGATCTTTTTGCCTAACGGACAAACAAGGCCTTTATCTTTTTTTTGCGGGGTAAATGTTCTTCCTGGTGAGATCGAACAGACAAGGGAAGACCTCAAGTCCAATATCATCTTATCAGCTCGCTTGGATAACCGTGACCTCGGAAGTGCGATCTCTGAGATCCAGCAAAAATTAAACGGCGGATTAAAATTACCGAAGGGTTATTTTATCAGCTATGGCGGCGCTTATTCCGAACAACAGCAGTCATTCAAAGAACTGCTCTTAATACTCGGGTTGGCGGTCGTATTGGTATTTGCTGTACTGCTTTTTCTGTTCCGGGACTGGCTGCTGGCCTGTCTGGTTATCCTGATCTCGGTGTTGGGTATCGGCGGCAGTATCCTGGCGCTGTTTATTTGCAATATTCCGCTTAATGTGAGTAGCTACACCGGCATTATCATGATCGTGGGCATCATTGCGGAGAACGCAATATTCACACTGAACCAGTTTCGCTTTAACCTGGTAGATACCGGCGATGTAGATACCTCCATTAATTATGCTATTGCCTTGCGCATTCGTCCGAAGCTTATGACCGCCATCGGTGCAATACTGGCACTCATGCCGCTGGCATTGGGCATCGGTCTGGGGGCTCAGATGCAGCAGCCTTTAGCTGTGGCTGTTATCGGTGGTTTTATTGCTGCGCTACCTCTTTTACTTTTTGTATTCCCATCGCTCATTCGCCTGGGTTACCGTAAACACATGAAAACCCATAAGATTTAAAGGCAGAATTGAAATTACCTCATTAAAATAACGATATGAAAAACCTGATTAAACTGTTGCTTTTAATTTCACTGCTGACTGGTTCCGTCTCTGTCAAAGCCCAAAGCCTTGACTTGCGCCTACTGCAGAGTATCAATGGCCCCGTCAATCCGGGTCCTGATTCCAGGTGGCGTTTTGTAAGCAATAGCATGGCACCTATGGCATTGGCTGAACCTTTGGGATTATTAATAGCTGGGCAACTTGGCCATAATGACTACCTTAAACAGCAGGCACTGGTTGGCCTGGTCGCTATCGGCGGTTCCGTCGTAGTGAGCACGGCGTTAAAGGTGGTCACTCACCGGGAAAGGCCATATTTAGCTTATCCTGACCTGATAACAGGTAAGCAAGGGCCTACCGACTACAGTTTTCCATCTGGCCACGCAAGCGTGGCTTTCGCCACCGCTACATCACTGAGCCTGGCTATTCCTAAATGGTATGTCATCGTTCCTTCCTATACTTATGCAGCTACCGTCGGCTATTCACGTATGTACTTAGGCGTGCATTATCCCAGTGATGTGCTGGGCGGGGCCATCCTCGGGTCTGGTACCGCCTATTTGACCTATAAAGCCAATCAATGGCTGCGCAAAAAATATAAACATCAACCAAAAGGCTATTAATCCTCCAAATTCCACCATGCGGAAAATAAAACTGATAATAATCTTTGTCCTACTTGGTTCAGGCTTTGTTCATGCTCAGGAACGTCTGTTGCACGAGGTGGCTGATCTACCTGACCCGCTTCGGGAAAATTCTTCTCTCGTCTTTACAAAAGCGGGTTTATGGACGATGAATGACGGACCGGCTACCAACCTGTATCGAATAGATGAAAGAACCGGAAAAATACTTCAGGAGGTGCGGCTTAGTGGCTGCCAAACAATGGACACCGAAGCGTTGACAGCTGATGCGAATTACCTTTACATCGGTGATTTCGGAAACAACCACGAACCCAGAACCAACTTCCATATCCTGCGTATAAAATTGTCTGAGATCACTAAAGCGGCAAAACAGGACATTCAGGCGGAACTGATATCGTACACTTATGAAGACTTTGGTGTGGTTGATTTAAATAGCTCAACCGATCATTTCGATTGTGAGGCGATGCTTTCGCTGAATGACAAAATCTACCTATTTACCAAAAGGCGGGGCGACCACCGGACAATTCTTTATGAACTATCCAATACACCGGGGAAACAGCTGGCAAAAAAGTTGCAAGTATTTAACAGCGACGGGTTAATTACCGATGCTGCTATTAATAAAAGCGGCACGGAAATCGCCTTGATCGGTTACCTCAAAGGGCATAAAAATTCGTTCGTGTGGCTACTGAATAACTTCAAAGGGAATCAGTTTTTCTCCGGCAAACAACAACGTATTGAAATCGCAAAGGATGTGAAAAGCTGGCAGACCGAGGGAATTGCCTATAAATCTGATAATCACCTATTTATTTCCTGTGAACAGACCAATGATGTCAACTGCCGCCTTTATAAGGTCAGTCGTCAACAATTGATAACGAACAAATGACCGGTAAACATGATTGGAATGGTTCAATTTATAATTTATTAACTTCTTAAGCCTAATAACTATGTGGTGGATTTATGCTTTATTATCTGCGTTCTTTGCTTCGTTAACCGCCATTTTTGCCAAAATCGGAGTTAAAGATGTTAATTCTGATCTGGCGACTGCCATCCGCACGGTGGTGATCCTTGTCGTCGCCTGGGGGATCGCTATTGGGCGGGGAGAATTAAAAGGCATCAGTGAACTTTCTAAAAATACCTGGATTTTTCTTGGCCTTTCAGGTCTTGCGACAGGGCTATCCTGGATCTTTTATTATCGGGCCTTACAACTGGGTAAAGTGTCGCAAGTAGCGCCGGTCGATAAATTGAGCGTTGCCCTAACCATCATCCTGTCTGTAGTGTTTTTAAAAGAAGCGGTATCGTTAAAAGCGGCCATAGGTGCGGTTTTGATAATCGGCGGAACATTGGTTCTCATCTTTTGATATGGCTACCAGTCCCATTTCTTACCCGAAGACCGGATTGCTTTTGCTTTTCCTGCTGAGTTCATCGACCATGCTCGCAACGATCTTTTATCCCTATGACAAAGCAATCGTCATTCATTTGAATCAGCAACGCAATTATTTTTGGGATACCATTTTCCTGAATATTACCAACAGTGCAGGTGTAATAGCTTATGGTACAGTTATCGTTTTGCTTCTTTCGTCTTTCTTTATCAGGCAGCGCAAAGTTAAAACTGAGTTTTATACCTTAGCCCTGGCCGGTATTTTTTCAGGGTTGATGGTCTTGACAGTCAAATTCGCCATAAAGCGTATCCGGCCATTCCATCTATTTTCCGCAATTCATTCGCTGGGTCCGGGAGGAGGCTGGTCCTATCCTTCGGGCCATACTTCCGACGCGTTTTTCCTGGCAACCATTTTATGGCTGCTTTATCCATCACGCCGGTTATTGGTAAGCCTGGCTTACTCTTGGGCATCGCTCGTGGGCATTTCGCGAATTTACCTAGGTGTACATTACCTGTCGGATGTTCTTGCGGCTATAGCCATCAGCAGCGCCTGTTCGCTGGCCGCATTTGTTCTGATCCAGTGGGTCACGAAAAGGAAATCACCTGCCGCGCTTTAGGGAATGATAACCGGACAGTTTACGTTAAAGCATTACAACTTATTTTAATCTCCACTATGAAAAGCCGACATATCATTTTTTATCCATCGGAACGATAAATACCGGAACTTCAGAATCCCTTAAAATTCCTTCCGCCATGCTTCCCATCAACAGGCGGTTAAGTCCTTTACGGCCATGCGTACCTGCGACGATCAGCTGCGCATCCCATTCTTTCGCCATCTGTAAACAAACCTCTTTTACATCGCCTTCAGGCGTAAATATTTCGGTGTCGACGTCATCGGCATAATCCTTCTCCACACCCTGCAAAAACTTTTTCATGTTTTTTCTAAGGTCATGCAGGGCCTGTTCCGGAAAGATCCCCGCATCAACATTACCTTCGGCCATCGTGCGGTCTAATACCCCGAGCAGCGCAACCTTTGCATGAAGCTGCTTTGCCAGGTCATAACCGTATCTGGCAGCCTTAAGTGAGGAAGGACTGTCATCGGCCACTATCAGAATTCTTTTATATTTCATAACAGTATAATTTAGATGTTACGTGCTAATAGGATGCCCATATACGTTGCCAGAAAGCCAAGCACAATGCTGCCTATAGTGTATAAGATCATCGTAAATACCTGCTGGTTGCTCATCAGCTGGATGTTTTCAAATGAAAAAGAGGAAAAGGTGGTGTACCCCCCGCAAAACCCGGTAACCAGGAACAAACGCCAGTTAAGCGAGTTGGGGCCCATGCGTTCGGTGAAAAAAACTAAAAACCCAATCAGGAAACAACCGGTAATATTGACCAGGAATGTCCCATATGGAAAAACGGAGGTAACCACGCTGGTTACCCAACGGTTTGCCAGGAATCTGCCCAGGCTGCCAAATCCCCCTCCAAAAAATATGATCAACAGGATACGCATCGTTTACTTATTTAATTTCCCAAAATTCAACCGCTTTAAACACGATCATTTTACCTCTCAGCAGTTCCGCGTGCTTGATGCAAAACGCTTCCAGTTTCTCTTTTTCATCGATCAGTTCAACACATAATGATAGGTCCTGGTTACCCAGTTCCACATTTGAAGTTTCAATTTTACCGTGCATAGAATACCCATGGTGTGTCTGGTAGACCGAGGCATTCATCAGGCGGTCATCCTTGGCATATTTTACCAGTTCCCGGTATAGCTGTCTTGACCGCAGGCTGTGCAGCAGTCCGGTGGCCTGGATCTTCTCCTTCGGCTTCACATAGATCTGAATCTTTCCTAAGGAGCGTTCGATGATAGGCTGATCATTCATTTTCTTTCTTTTTAAATGGTAACCGGTATTTGTTAAATTTCTGATGGATATAGCCCCGCCGTTTATTGGCTTCCGCAAGCGAAGCCTCGTCCGCGTAAAACTCATCGAAGATCTTAGGAACGGCGATCTTCTGAGAACTGTAAATGCCCGAATGCCCGCTAAAGAAATAAGCGGTAAAGCAGGCCACCGCGAACAGCAGGGCATGTTCCCCCCCAAACAGCTCAATACCCATAAAAGTACAAGCCAGTGGCGTATTGGTAGCCCCGGCAAACACGGCAATAAATCCCAAAGCTGCAAATAAACCTACAGGTGCATTTAATACGCCGGAAAGTGTATTGCCTAATGTCGCCCCGATATAGAACAAAGGGGTAACCTCGCCGCCCTTAAAGCCCGTACCTAAAGTAACCGTGGTATAGATGGTTTTCCATAACCAGCTCCAGGTATCCGAACCGCCGGCATGAAAGGCCGAGGGAATGGTGACAGCGCCGGCATGTTCTGCGTCTACGCCGAGGCTCAGGTAATCCGGTTTGCCTAAAAGCAGGGTAAGCCCGATAATGATCAACCCGCCAAGGACCGGGATCATCCATTTAAACCTAAACACTTTAAGGCATATGGTTTTGATCTCGTGCACCATTCCTGCAAAAAGGAAACTCGCCAGGCCGAAAAGAGCCGATGCCACGATGACCTTGCCCAGCAGCAGAACATCGGTATGCAGAAAGCCCGACAGCGCAAATGGTGCCTGCGTAAAATGGTCGATATGATAATGCACGTGCTGAACGTTCCAGGCGGCTACGGTAACATCCCCGATAATTGCCGCGATCAGAGCGGGCAGTAAAGCATCATACTGTATGCGGCCAATGGTCAGTACTTCCATGGCGAAAATAGCCCCGGTAAGCGGTGTGCCGAACACCGCGCCGAAACCGGCAGCCACACCTGCCGTCAGGATCATCCGCATGTCTATCCCTTTCAGCTTAAACCAGCCCCCAAACATCGCAGCGATGCTCCCGCCGATCTGCACGGCTGTCCCTTCACGACCGGCTGAACCGCCGAACAAATGGGTGATGACCGTGGTAATCAGGATGATCGGCGCCATACGTTTGGGAACGCCGCCGCCCTCCTCATGGATCTGTTCCATGATAAGGTTATTTCCCTTCTCGGATGACCGTCCGACCGATTGGTAGATAAAATGGATCACTACACCGGCCAATGGCAACAGGAATAATAACCAATAATGATTAAATCGGAAATGGATGGCGGCACCCAGCAACCAAAGGAAGAAAGCGACGATACTGCCGATCACGACCGCGATGGGTAGTACCAGTAGTGTCCACCTGATCAGATGTTTCAGGATCCCGTAATGTTCTTTTAAAGTAAGTTGGTTATTCGTGTCCATTTGCAATATTGATATGAAAGGTTTGATCTAATAACTATAAAAAGCCTTTAAAGGTACTTTTTCCTGCAAAAACGCTGTTTGCCCCCAATTCTTCCTCGATCCGTAATAACTGGTTAAACTTGGAGATTCGTTCAGACCGGCAACCGCTTCCTGTTTTGATATGGCCGGCATTGGTGGCCACAACCAGGTCCGCAATGGTCGTATCTTCCGTTTCGCCGCTCCGGTGGGAGATGAAACAATGGTAATTGTTCTTTTGCGCCAGTTCAACCGCCTGAAGTGTTTCCCAAATCGTTCCGATCTGGTTGAGCTTGATCAGTACGCTGTTGCCGATCCCGGCATCGATACCCCGTTGAATGATCTCCGGGTTCGTACAAAAAATGTCATCACCTACCAGCTCAGCTTTGCTGCCCAAACGATCGGTCATTCTTTTCCAGCCTTCCCAGTCGTTCTCACCCAGGCCGTCTTCCAGCAGAACGATTGGATATTTATTGATCCATTCTTCCCACAGGTCGATCAGCTGATCTGACGTGTAATTTTGTTTAGTGCTTTTAAAAAGGCTGTATTTCCCATCCTTCCACATCTCGCTGGTCGCCGGATCAAGGCAGATGGAAATATCTTCACCGGGTTTGTACCCCGCTTTCGTAATCGCCTCCATGATAACCTCAACAGCCTCTTCATTAGATTTCAGATTAGGCGCAAAACCACCTTCATCACCGACACCAGTTGAATAACCTTTACCGGAAAGGAGTGATTTCAGGGTATGGAACACTTCCTCGCCCATGCGGATGCTCTCTTTAAAAGACGGGGCGTTGTGCGGCGCGATCATAAATTCCTGGAAGTCTACGTTATTATCCGCATGGCGGCCACCGTTGATGACGTTCATACAAGGTACAGGCATCAGGTATTTATCCCTTTGAACCAACTGGCGGTAAAGCGGGATCTTTTTTGAAACGGAAGAAACGCGCGCGTAGGCGATAGAGGCGGCCAGCATAGCATTGGCACCCAGGCGCGATTTATTGGCCGTGCCATCCAGTTCGATCAGTTGTTTGTCAAAGGCTTCCTGGCTGTCAAATTCCCGTCCGGAGATTGCGCCGTTGACTTCTTTATTTAACCCTGACACTGCTATCTCTACACCTTTACCCTGGTAACGCGATTTATCGCCATCGCGCAGTTCTACCGCTTCCTTTTCGCCGGTACTGGCACCGGAAGGGGATATGCCACGGGCTGTGGAACCGTCTGCTAACTGGATCTCTGCCTCTACGGTTGGGTTTCCCCTTGAATCGAGTACTTCTCTTGCTTTGATTGCTGTAATTTTCATATGTTATAGATAAATGTAAATACTATTTTATTTTGCTTTAAAACTGATGTTCATGATACCGTCAACCGATTGCGTTAGATCGTTTAACAGTGTTTCATATTCCCCCCGGAGCGATTCGTCGATATCCCCATGGCCTTTGAGCCGGTCAAAACCGGCACCGGATACGTCCTCCCAGATAAATGCCGCTTTGGTGCTGATCAGGTGTTTCAGGCTCACACTTTCCTGCTCCAGGCCGTAGGTTTGGACGATCCTGGACAATACTTCCTTTATCTCCCGGGCTCTTTGCTGGAACATTTGCAATTCTTTGGAGGTGAAATCGTGCTCCAGGGTGACCTGCACACCTTTTTCCCGGTGCTGAAGCGTAAAGTAAACCAAAGCTTCCATATCGCGGAGCTTTTCTTCTACGACATGTACCGTGGACTGGATCGATCTTGTTTGACTTTCTGATAAGTTCATTTATGCTTTGCTTAAAAGGGTTGCGTAAATATCCGGTACCCGGCTTTCCCTGATGGCCTGCTCTACCTGCTGCACGGGGTAAGGTACTCTTTTGATCCCGATGTCCAGCCCCGCTCCTTTAGCCGTTGTTAACATCAGGTATGCCGCCCTGGCATCACCATCTTTGGGCTTGCCAACCGAGCCGGCGTTGATGGCCCATTTATAGCTGCCCGCCTGCTTGTCGAACAACTTACGGTAATAGGGCCGGTGGGTATGTCCCATGATCAGGATATCCGTCACATATTCATCCATGATCCTGACCAGCGTGCCTTCCGGGAAATCTTCAAATACATATTCACCGACACTTCGCGGACTGCCATGGGTAAGCAGTACCTGTGCCTTCCCTGCAGGAAGTTCCGGCTCTAATCGCAGAAACTTGGGCAATGACCTGAGATAGATCCGGTTACTATCTGTTAAAACCGCATTGGTATAGGCAATAGCTTTTAAACCGGCTTCCCTTTCTTCAGGCGTTTGGTAGGAAAACGCAAAATCGCTTTGGTTCAGCCCGATAGCCAGGTCATGGTTGCCGCATAGCGTAGGGATTTGATGTGCCCGCAAAAGATCGATCACTTCATTTGGCCAGGGTGCGAAATTGACCAGGTCGCCAAGGCAATAAACCTGGTCGGGCTTATGTTTTCCGATGTCAGCTAAAACGGCCTCCAAAGCTGGAAGGTTAGCATGGATATCACTGATGACGGCTATCTTCATAATACCGCGTATTTAAGGTTAACCAATAGGGTGCAGATAGCCGCAGCCCTTAAAATTGCAACGAGCATTTTTTGCCACCATTCATTTCGCCTTTCGTACCAGGTTTGCGTTTTGGGGAGGAACCAGGTGATCATAGGTATGCTGATGAATATCCCCAGGATGCTGCCGGAAAGCATATCGCCAAGGAAAGCCCAGCCTGCATAGATGCGGGTATAGATCAAGACCATAGCAGTGATCGCAGCCAGGATCATGGCTGCACGGGCGTGCCGGTGAAGCCAGGCGATAAATAAAAACAACCCTGTAATGACCGCCGCCTGCGATGACGGGAAATTAAGTTCGGGCTGAACCTGTTGGCTGCCCAGCACATGGATACTGCTGTCACCGAACACTACTGCCGGGTTTTTCCAGTCAGCAAAATGATTGTATTTGACTGTGATGGTAGCATACCATATAACAAAAACAAGAATCGCGGCAAAGAGCGCTTCAGCGGGCCTTGAACGCGCATATATGAGTACAAAGATTGAAATAATGATATATCCGCCGCTGATCTCCGTCAGCCATAATACCGGGTGGTCAAAAACCTTACGATGAAAGGCATTAAACAATAAAAAGCTGTTCCTTTCGCCATATTGTTTTAGATAAAGGCCAGCACTCAGCCAAAAGATCGCAAACGGTAAAAGATACCAGCCCGTGTTACACAAAAATGTGGTCAGCTTATTTTTCATAGGATGACCTTGGTTTAAGGGTGATCAAATCAAAAGCGTTTCGCAGCAAATGCGGATTTGAGCAACAGGAATATAACTCCGGAACGATGATTACCGGGAATGTTGCGAAGGAATAAAAATGATTAAAGTTGATGACCGTTGATACGGAAACTTTACGTTGATATGTCTGATTTTTTACGATCACCTACAAATATTTTAAGG
Organism: Mucilaginibacter metallidurans; assembly: GCF_003286435.2. Taxonomy (NCBI): domain Bacteria; kingdom Pseudomonadati; phylum Bacteroidota; class Sphingobacteriia; order Sphingobacteriales; family Sphingobacteriaceae; genus Mucilaginibacter; species Mucilaginibacter metallidurans. The sequence goes on along the minus strand of NZ_CP043449.1, from coordinate 5,935,572 downwards.
GCGAGCGAAATAGCCCGTCCGGTTCATTTTGTAGGAGTCATCAGCACGAGGCGGTTATTTTAAACGGAAGACACCATTTCCGTTGGTTGATTCAAATATACAATTTTTACAGATCAATATCTAAAATGTTTTTTTATTTAACTGTCAGGTCACGATATCCCATTAAGGTATCAACAAAAAAATGCAAATTGCTTTATTGTAAATTTTGTTATTCGAAACCAAAGGTATACTGACCTTTACGGTCTAAATCAAAACAAGCACAATTACTACCTGTTTATCAAACTTATTTATTAGGCTTCTTCGGTTTTTTTGGGCAAGAATGAAGGACGGTTGTTTAACAACGAACCAATCATCAGAACGATAGAAGTCATGAGGATAACTTGGATTATCATCGACCGGCTAATAAGGGGTATCTGATAGGGCTCTTTTATTGCTAAGAAAAGCAGAATGGTTATTAGCCCTCTCGGAGCAATAAAAAAAAGTGATTGACGAAATCTCCCCAAAAAACGAAGCGTAAGTGCACGGATTACGAATATTCCAGCAGTAATACCAAACGACCACATCAAGGGCTCGATGTCTGCTAATTCCCGGGTCCTTATGGAATATCCAAATACAATAAAAAACAGCGATCTTATTAAAAATGTCCCTTCGATCGTGATCTCTTTAAATCTTTGTACTTCCGTTCTTAGCAGTTTAGGCCGCAGAAATGCTATCCAACGCGTGGTCTTGATCGCATTTAGGTTATTAAGAAAGAGCCCAAATACGAGTATAAACACAAGAGAAGGTAAATTAAAAACCTTGGATGTTTCATAAATTAAAAGAACGAGAAAAATTATCGGAACAAACTTAATATGATGATCGATCCTGCCCAATAAAAAAGACAATCCCGCGGTGGCGACAAAGGAAATTATGATAATGATAATTAACTGAAGAAAAAAAGATCCAAATGCCAGAAATCCATAACTGGTATGAAGCAAAACAAAATTGAAAAAGATAACCCCGATAATGTCGGATATGCTGCTTTCATAAATAACAAACTCTTTATCATCAGCGTTATAATTTCTAACAGATGGAATTGCTATGGAACTGCTTATAATCGATAATGGAATAGCGTTTGCCAGACAACTCTTAAAAGAATAACCTTCAATGAGATATATGGCCAGCGCCAGGCCAAATGAAAAAATAAATACAGGCAGGCAGGCAACCAGCGCAGACTTCTTTATTAAAGGCAGTTTTGTTTTGTTAAGTTGAAGCTCCAAAGAACCTCCAGTACAATTAATACAAGCCCTATGCTTCCCAAAACCGGCAGTATAGTCTGCAAATTTATAAGGTTAATACCAAAAAAGTTACAAAGTTGCCGAACTATATACCCCAGGAAAAGCAAAAGCATAACCGATGGGATTTTGGTTTTTGCAGATGTGAAGTCAAAAATATAGGCCAGCAAAACCAGAATGCAAAGCGTTAATATTATCCCTATGGTCATATTTTTTTTAATTGTGCAGATTAAACATAACGATAATTTTTATAAATTAAAACTGATGCCTCCACTAATGCTTCTGACATTGTTACAATGCTGTATCAAAAGATTAAAAGTTATGAGTTGTAAAATAACTGACCACTCACAAGGGTAAATGTGTGACTTATTGCTTTTTAAGTGCTACGTTGGGCCTGCGGTTTATAAAGCTCCTTAATAAAAACAATGATAACCGCCAAAAGAGGCGTTGCAAGAAAAAGCCCGAGTGAACCCAGGAACATCCCTAATAATATTTGCCAGAAAAGAGTTAAAGCCGGTGGCAAGGATACCGACTTTTTATTAATAAACGGGGTAATAAAATAACTTTCGATTACCTGAATGCCGGTAAATAGTATGGCAACGTGCAAAGCTCGTTCCGGACTGTCTAATAGTCCGATCAGTATTGCGGGGCCTAAAGCGATTAAAGGGCCTACATTCGGAATAAACGTAAATACCATAGCAATAAAGGCCAGCACCACGGGTATAGGAAAGTTTAATATAATCAACCCAACGTAAGTTAGAATGCCAATCACAAACATGCCAATGAATTTACCCTTTAACCAGTTAATCAGCGTTTCACCTCCCTTTAAAAAAACAGGTTTGAGTCTTTTTGATACTTTATCCGGAAAAAGAAAAAGTAAACCGTTTAAATAAGTCTCCGGCTCAGTTGCCAAAAATATACCACTGATCAATATGAGGAAAAGATTAACGACACTGCTTAGCACAGAGGAAAATATACCGGTTGTTTTTGAAACAATATCTTCTTTATGATTATCAATGAAATCATTCGAATCACCTAATTGGTCAACGATGTCTTTCCCTATTGAAGTTTTCGAGATTTCAGACTTTAAGTTTTCAATGGCGGTAGGAATTTCCTTCTTAAACTCAGCAAACTGATCGGATAAAGAAGGTGCCATCAGCCAATATAAACCCCCTATAAATAGCAGGAGTATCGTGCAAGTGATAGCCAACGCGGGATGGTATTTTATCCGAAGAAGAGTTTTGATCTTGTTGGCTACTGAAACGAGCAACGAAGCAAACAGTATGGCAGCAAATGCTAATAAAAAAACATTTGCAGCGAATCCAAGTGTTAGTGCAAGAAGAATGACACCTGTAACTATAAAAGTTTTTTTAATAAAATCATTCATGCTCTGGATTTTAAAGAGAAGGTACCAAAAACGGTGCCCGTTTTTAGTGAGGGAACTTTAAAGCCTTGAATTAGATCAAGATCGAGTGAAAAAATATACCAACAGAGAGAATTTGCGTCGCTATTTGTAAACGACTTTACAAAATAATCTTTGATCTGGAGAGAAAACTATTGGTCAAATGGATGTAACGTTGGACTATCTTAAGATAACTATAAAACTGGTTTTCTTTTTCTGTCCCTGCGGCCATGCTTATTTGGAGCATATAACATTGTAAAAGGTTATTTTCAGAATCTGCGCAATTTCAAAAGTGACGAAGCTAAATTTAAATCTATCATGGACGGCACAGCCAAACAACGGGCGCAAACCGCCTTCAATCTCTACCGTGATTTTGCGGTGCAAGGTGGCGAAGCACTGATTTCCAATTAACTTTCAAAAAGGGGAGTAATTCCCCTTAATTTTAAAAATGCGCTTAGGTTATCCTAAATCCGTTCTCAGCAGCTATGAATATCTGTGCACCCTTGTTAGATTCAACCTAAAGCTTTCTCCCTCGCCTGATTTTGCTACCTTTGCGTCAATAATGAAAAAAACTATTTATAATAGTCCAGTTACACCACCCTGAGTTATCTGCTGATAATCTCGTGTAAACAGCTTTTGGTTTAAGCCAATTGCTGAACCATTGTTAATTCCCAATCATTCGTTTTGCGTAGTTCATCGGCATTGCTGTTGATTTTGCGTATTGATTTGGACTTGCCAAGTTCATTTTTAATTCTTATATACTTATAGCATGACAAATTCGTACTTAAGGTTTTTTGACTTCTCACAAAAAGTCAATTATAAAACCGAAATCTTAGCCGGCCTTACCGTTGCATTAGCACTGGTGCCTGAAGCAGTAGCATTTTCAATTATTGCAGGGTTGCCTCCATTGGTAGGCTTATATGCTGCCTTTATGATGGGCTTAATAACTTCTATACTTGGCGGTAGGCGGGGAATGATCAGCGGTGCCACCGGCGCAGTTGCCGTGGTGTTGGTTGCATTAGCTAAATCGCACGGCATCGAATACATTTTTGCGACCGTGGTATTAGCTGGTGTAATTCAGATTATAGTTGGTTTATTAAAACTGGGAAAACTGATCCGTTTGGTTCCCCATCCGGTTATGTTTGGCTTTGTTAATGGCTTAGCCATCATCATATTTATGGCACAACTTGTCCAGTTTAGACCAATGTTAACGGTCATCTGGAATGGATGCAGGGAGCACAATTGTATACGATGCTTGGATTAGTTGGCCTTACCATAGCGATTATGGTGTTTCTGCCAAAAATCACTAAAGCAGTGCCCGCAGCCTTAACAGCTATTGTTGTGGTTTTCTTAGTTGTAACAGGCTTTGGCATCCACACTAAAACCGTGGGTGATATCGCTTCTATTCGTGGTGGTTTCCCACCATTCCATATCGCAAACGTACCTTTTACCTTTGATACTTTGAAGGTTATCTTTCCTTATGCCGCAATCATGGCAGGTGTTGCGTTAATCGAAAGCCTTTTAACCCTTAACCTGATTGATGAGATAACCGAAACACGGGGCCGGGGCAATAAAGAATGTATTGCGCAGGGAACTGCTAATATTCTTTCAGGTTTATTCACAGGTATGGGAGGCTGCGCTATGATCGGCCAAAGCCTGATCAACATATCAGCGGGCGCAAGGGCACGTCTTTCAGGGATAGTTGCAGCGGTGATGTTGCTGGTATTCATTATGTTTGGCGCACCATTGATCGAAAAAGTTCCTATGGCCGCATTAACAGGGGTTATGGTGATGGTCGCTGTCGGTACTTTCGAGTGGGTTAGTTTTAAGATGATCGGTAAAATACCGAGACATGACTTGATCGTAGGTGTCCTTGTTGCTGCTATTACTGTTTTCTTTGATAACCTTGCATTAGCGGTATTAGTCGGCGTTATCATCTCAGCGCTCGTATTTGCCTGGGAAAGTGCCAAACGTATCAGGGCAAGAAAATATATAGACCATGCCGGAGTAAAGCACTATGAAATTTATGGACCGCTTTTTTTCGGTTTGATTACGGCATTTAACGAAAAGTTTGATGTGCTGAACGATCCGGACGAAGTAATTATCGACTTCAAGGAAAGCCGTGTCGCGGATGCGTCCGGCATTGAAGCACTCAATAAGCTAACCGAACGCTACCATAAAATCGGTAAAAAGCTCCACTTAAGACATTTGAGTGAGGATTGCCGGGTGCTGTTAAAAGACGCCGATGAATTGATCGAGGTTAACATCTTGGAAGACCCAACTTATCACATCGCTGCAAACAAATTAAGCTGACAAGAAAGTTCATAGTAGGCCGCCGGAGTTAAGGTGCTGATGTATAATCGGGCCTTTTCCGCTTGGTCTTTATCTTTCACAAAAGCTGTACAACATAAGTTTCCTCTGCGTTCTCATGGAACAAGCCTGGGCGCTATCTACAGATTTGGCATGTATCGTCCTAAAAAAAGTTTACAGGTTTTTGAATAATCCTGTTATGTGTTTAACAAGCAGCTAAAAAAATTAATCCACATGGTGGCTATATGTGCTTGCGCATATAATCCAGAGATGAAAAGCTATTATAAAAGAAGAGTGAGCGAGGGGAAAAATAAGATGAGTACGCTAGATGTTATACGCAATAAGATCATTTCCAGAATGTTTGCTGTTGTCAATCGCGGCTCGGGCTATGTAGATCTGATGAAATATGCAGCTTAGGGCTTATCATCTAAACTCTTAAACAACTCCCCTTATTTTGGACGGGTTCTGTCAAGGGCAGCGAAGGGTGGGCCTGTGCGGCTGCGCTGTTTATATACCCTTGAAAGGTTCCGGCCAAAATGAGAATTTTGTTGTCGAGTTAAGATGAAGAAATATTATTTGGAAAAGTCTTAGAATACGGGCGGAGCCGCTGACAGCGAACAACTCCCGCCCGCTTGTATAGCTTTACTTTTTATCCCGGCGGTGGGCTACCTTTGCGTTTCTGGTGAATATGGGTGTTGTTTCTTTTCACCAGCAAAAGAAAAGGTGATGAGCGAAGCGATTTTTCAATTTGCTCTGTAGTCGAGTGGTGGTCGGCGGGAAGCCCCCCTGCCGTTTTGCGTGGCGCAATGCGGCCGGCAGCCGCCGCGGATAAATTTATTATGCGAATGTCGTTAAGATGTTATGCAAATATCCCTATCTAATTAACAATCTTGCGAAAGCTATTGCAAACGTGAAATGAAAGGGCGGGTTTATTAAATTACCGCCCTTCCATAAATGCTTAAGCACTCAACGCCCTATGCGCGGTCCCTGGTTAAAAAATTGATCTAAGTCCTCCCCATTGTCCCGGCCACGTTGTGACCTTAGTTGCTCATCCTTTCTTAAGTTTTGTTGAATTAATTCAGGCAGGCGGGTCTGCGAAAGCGGCTTTACTACAGCCGTTAGCTCGTTTTGAAGCTGATTAGATTTGACAAATTCTTTAATATCAACGCCAAGTATTTCTGCCGTAGCTACCGGATCGAGCTTTGCTTCAACGGGGATTTCGACTACAACAACATTTTTCGGCAGTGATTTGATATTGGCCGGGGGTTCGTAAACGGTATGTTTTTGCGTATGATAGAAAAAGAGATAGGCTTCGCCTGCACGCCCGGCCTGCATCTGGTGCAATTTGATGCTGTTTCCCGGTGCTTTTGTTTCACGTAACTCGCCCAACCGCAGGTCTATTGTAAAATCTGTTCCATTAATATTAATATGTGGCAATTCACCCGCCAGGCGCTTATTAAGCTGCTCAGCAAATTCCTGTTCCTTTATTTGTTGCTCCATTTGCAACTGCAATTGTTTTTGGGTGGGATATTCACTCTGCATGTCTTTCAGGAAACCTTTAATCTCCTGTTCAGCGGCATTCCTGGCCTGCATTAAATGAACCGCATGTTGAACACCCTGGTTAAAACTTGCTGAAAGCTCCGGCGACCATTTCCGGTCAATTTCATCCTGGAACAACTGCAAGGGATTAGGCGGATTGGCAGCGATCAGATAAACCCCTAACTTAAAGGAACCTTCAACGGGTTCAACGCTACGGCCATACATTTGCAGTTTGTTGTACAATGCGGCAGCTTGTACAGTATAAAGGGTGGGCGCAACCATCTCATATTTTTGGTCATGCACTTCCTTGCCGACCATTCTGCCACCTTTCTCCTGGGACTTCATGTCCTCAAAGCGCAGGTGGGTGCCCAACAAACTCAGCCGGGGATGAATAGCCAGCAGCTTAATCTCTACACGGTAGCCCTTTTGTTGAAGTTCATCGATGGTCTTATTCATCTCTGGGCCGGACGAAAACGTTGTTTCCAGTATATAGTTAAGCCGGTTGTCTTCGCAGTAAGCCCTCAAACCATTATTCCAATCCTGGGCGTATTTGGCAGTAAGTGAAGGATAGTAGGATTCAAAGCGGGATTTGATCTCATGTGCGTCAGGGTGATAATCCCTGAACAAGTCTGCATTACAATTAATAATATTACCGCCCAATTCGGCCCTGGCGATTCTTTCTAACTCTGTTTTGCCCGCACCAGGCTGGGCACCTAAGATAATGACCACTGGGCTATCGGATGGTTTAGCAATAGCCGTGTTATCTTCAATAATGATCTGTTGAATTTTGTCAAACCGTTGTTCAGAGAGCGTGTACAAGTTCTTTAAGGACTCGGTTCGGTCTACTCCATGTTCTGAACTTAAATCGGGATTTTTTTTTTCTCAGCTAATAAAATAGGACCGTATTTTTCAATGACCTGATCCATCCGCTCCAGGCTGGAAAAATTATCATTGTTGTTTACCGCCTCAATAGCCTCTTTGCGTAAAGCCAGCAATTCCTCGATGCGCTGCTGATCGGGATTGGCCTTTTCAGATTCTTTCATTTTTTCCCGCGAGGCCAGTGCTACCAATCCGTTTAATATAGAGTTAGCGCTTTCAGTTCTGGTATACCAGTCGAGCGGATTGCGCGCCTGTACGGTTTTAGCAGGGGGTAACGGTAGGTTTAATTGCCGGTACATTTCAACGTAGGTTTGGTAATCCATCACGACTCTTGTCGGTTCACCGCTTTCGTCTGTCAAAATTTGTGTTTCCATACTCTTATCCATTGTTAATCAAATTTACTAATTTTTTTGGTTGTTTGATAGGGCAGCCGCCAAAACCGCTGCCCTATATTTAATGGGTTCATGGCAGAATTGAATTAACGGACGTGGGTTAAATTCATATAGTGCCAGATCAGCATAATGGTGCCGACCGATGTTACCAGCCCAATCAATCCAAAGACAATCCATGAAAGTACCGCTTTGTATTGCTCAGGCGTTTTTGAATCTGAGAATAGCTGAAGTTTCCGTGTGATCGGGGCCGGGCCTCTGTTGATCGTCTCTCTGATGGCAACAAAGTCTGTAGCCATGCTTTTAGTGATGCCTGCAAGGCCGGCAGTAATTGCTTCCTTTACCACAGACAGATCAGGAGCTGGCGCAGTCACTTTCATATTGGCCAGCTTGGTTGCAAATTCTTCTTTTTGCTTCTTGCTTTCAGTGAACAATCGTTCGATCATGGTGTCTTTTTCCTTAATCACTACTGCCTGGGTTTCCATGTATTTCTGCATTTTTTCTTCATGCTCGAAAATATTTTTGAGCATATCCGTCATAGTCACTTCATCGATTGCTGTTGCTTCATTCTTCATATTATCATTAATTAATGGTTTACAATTCAATTTCCCTACCGGCTTATGTGGTAGCTTTGATTCTCGCCTAACTTTTTCTTCTTCTTTTTGCTTGGCGTTTCCGGTTCTTCTTCCGGCATATTTTGAAGCAGGCCAGCAAACAATTCGCCGCCAGCTGCCAGGGCTGCCCTTAAATAATGCGTTTCCGGTTCCTTCTTCAAATAGGTTTTCTGCTCTTTTTGCTCATTCTCGCTAATCACTTCCCGTAACTGATCGGCCAGACTTTTGGGTTGTTCCTGCCCATACGCTTGACGTTGATCGCGGGCCTGGTTTTTAGCCTGCATTTGCTGTTCCTGCCGCTGTGTCTGCTCCTGCCGAATTTTCTTTTCAATGTCGGCCAGACTGTAGCCTACCTGGCTGCCTTTGAACCTGACATGCTGCTGATCGATGAAAGCGATACCTCGCCCAAGTTCCACCTGATAGCCTTTCTGCTCCATAAAGCTTTTGACTTCCTTTACGCTCTTAAACTGGGTAACCGCCTTAGCCAAATGTTTCTTTAACAGTTCCTTGCGTTGGTCTACCCGCTGGCTTTGCGCTACCCGCTGCTCTGGTTTCAGGAATTTGTTAGGGCTCAGCACTTTTGTCAAATTGTACGCCTGTTCCATTCGCCTGCAATATTCAGCCATGCGCCGATAACTGTTACTGTCGCCCGCGGTCGGCCCCTCTAAACCGATCCGGTTGGCAACAATATGCAGGTGTTCATGCTTGGTATCGGCATGGGTAATCACTACGTATTGTCTATCTGCAAAATCAAACTCTTTGGCTAGTCCCTCGGCAATATCGATCTTATCCTGTATGCTGAGTTTACCATTGTCGGCCAGGTCAAAACTGATACTGGCGTGGAACACCGGCTTGCTGACATTTGGGTTCAACTGCGCTACCTCTACAAATTGCCGGATCAATTCTTTCTTGTTGCCAAAGCACTGGTTGTAATAAATGACCTCCGCCTGCTTCTTTTCCATTTCCAGCTTTTGCAGTTCCTCATTCTCCTGCAACCGGCCTTCATGCAGGTAACTCATGCAGCCGCGAAAACTTTTACCAGTGGTGATTTTCCCGATCATGCCAAATAATTTTTAACCTCTTTCACGATACTTTGCAAGCCTCTGACTTCCTGGTTCAGTAATGCTCTGTCGAGCGTATTTAAATCTTCACCCTTGTTCCGCTTCCTGGCGATCTGATTTAAATTGGCGGCCATGTGATTTAAGGTGCTGGTAAACTGCAACACTTCCTTCGGCAAAGTCTTCACCGTAATCCGGCCATTTAACCCTACTTGACGGAGATAATTTGATACGTTTGTCCTGGCGCGTCTGGCATTGGCCTGTATCATCTTTTTCTCTATGATATTACACATCACCGTCAACTGGCAATCTCTTTTTATTTGCGCCTTCGGGCGGCCACCCTTGTTTACTACTCTTACTTTCTGTGTCTCCTTCTCCATTTGACTTACTTTAAAATCAAGGCCGATAAAGCATCAATCTGTCTTAATAAATTCTTCCCTATCCCCCAAATGCGATAGCATGAAGGGGGGCCAGCGAGTTTCGGCAGGGCCGAAACATAGCTGGCTCCGCAAAAAGCGGATATATACAGCTATTCCCATAGCTGTTTGTGTGCGGGTCTTCATCGGTGTAAACCATGTCCCGGTCTTTCATGTGTTTGTGATTTAATTTCCTGCCTCGGAACCTGTTGTTTTGTTGCCAGCAAAAAAGCATTGATGTCGTTATACTGTTGGTAAAAGCCGCTGGCATCAATCGTTTGGATGCCCGCCTCTTTCAGTTTTTCAGCAGCGGAATAACCGGCCTTATCGTGGTTTAGGTATTGGTAAACGTCCTGGTATTTGTTGAGCAATTCGATGCTTCTGCCAATGAGGGAAACCGAATTTAACACAATGATGTCGGTGGGCACATCTGGCATCCTTCGCAATCGCTGCAAGGAAAGAAATCCATAAACCCTTCGATCAGGCATACGGCCTGCGCATTGTCATGGGTGCTGATTACCGTAATGTCTTTTGGCGATGATGATCCTTTGAACCATTGATTGCGCAGCTCATGGCCGCCGGATCGGTTCTCAAAACCGACAGCGGTGTAGGTCTTATCTTTAATGCTGAATTTGATCTCTCGGCAATACCAGCGCGCGGTAGTGAGATCGATACCCCTGCTATTAATGTAGGTGATCAGATCAGGACTTTGCAATGGCGAAACGTCCAGTACGGTGATTCGTGGTTCTTCCGTATCATGAGCGTTGCGAACAAGTTTCGTGGTAACAAGTTCCCCCGGAACCTTAGAAAGCGGGTAAAAAGAAAGAGCGTTATTGTCCGCAGACAGACGCGCCAGTAGTTCTTCGACCGAGCAATGGTGCAGCCGGATGCCCAGGTCGATGAAGTTACCACCCTCGCCCACGCCATGATCAAACCATAAGTTCTTATGACTGTCCACTTTAAAAGAGGCGTGCTTTTCGTCCCGCAGAGGGGATAGGTACCAATGGTTATTGCCTCTCACATGAACGGGATTGATCCCGCATTTTGCCAGATAATCAACGATTGATAATTTTCTGGCTTCTTCACAATTAAGTTTACTCATAATAAAATTGATTAAAAAATTCAAAACAGTTTGCCACTTTATAAATGAAGTTTTATTATCTGTTGGCGTAGACGGATGCTTCTACCCGCTTTATATCTTCTTCCAGTTCCGACAGATAAAACACTTTACGCCGTGGGCCGAGGTCATGCCTGCGGATTAATCCGATCCGCACATACCTGCGTAGAGTGGGTAGAGAAACTTTTAGGGCTGCACAAGCCTGTTGTGGTGTAATTGGCGGTTCGGCCTCTTTGCCTTTCTGCTTTAAATCATGCTCCTCTATACACCTGTTGACAATGTTTCTTACAAAGCGCTCGGCCTCTTGATAACTAAATCCAATAAATTGCACTTGTTGCTCCATATCATTATTTTTTGAGCAAAGAAATGGCGAAGCCCTGCCAGTAATTGGTCGATTAATGGAAAATGGCAGAAAAAATGGAAAAAACTTTTACGTTTATATTCGACTGTTTGTCTTAATTAGGAAGGTACTCGGGGAGTTGATCAAGCAGTGGCTTAAGCAGGGTTGCTACGTGCTTTCTTTTATTGTATGGAATTTTGTCCTCGCTGAGCTGATAAACGGATTTTATAATATCCCCCTTTTTATTATGGACGACAATCTTTTTAGAAACAACATCCCAACTGGCCGATATAATTCTGTCTTTTAAGCAGCGCAGCAGCCAATGTATTTTTTGGGCATCAAGGTGATTAGGGGATGGTTTAGAAACATTTAGCGACACTGCGGTGCTTTGTTCCTGATAGAATATAGCTTCGAAGTTTTTGAAGGAAATCTCTTTGTAAAACAAATCTTTAAACAGGTCGTACAGAAAATTGATAACCATTTGTTGTTGCTCTGTATTCAAATAGTCATTTAATCGTAGATACCCGTATAATGACGGTTCGTATTTTGTAGGGCCGCTAAAGTCCGGCTCAGTCATTTGGACTTCCTCATCAACCGGCAAATCTAACAGGTGACTATCGATATCGACAGCCATATCAGACGCAAATTCCTCTTCTTGTATTTGTTCTCTAAGGCTTTCCAGCGTTTCAGCAAATAAAAGCCTGAAATGTTGATCGCGCTCTATGAAAGGTGTAACGCTTCCTTTCTCGTCCATGTTTTGACGCTTCATAAGTGCGAATTTTGCCTTGCCCTGGTATTTGTTAAGCGAAAACTGATAAGGCTCCTTATCGTTGACCAGGATTTCAAGCAGCATATTGATCTCCTGCACACTTAAGTCCTTTTCTCTGAGCTTATTTAAAATATCAAACTGTATTTTGGTATCAGAAAAATTAAAATACATGAATTGGCAAAACCAGCCAAATTGATTAAGTAAGGAATCAAAATTAAATTTAAACGGGCATTCAATCAGGGTTATACAATAATGATCGTGCAAGGCTTGGGCGAGTATATCATCCACATCGGCAAACAGGTGTGTTTTTACCGGCTGCTGATCGTCATAGGCCACACGATGAATATACCGGTGTACGGAAGCAATTTTGTTTTTTAAATGTACATCAAAGAAATCGCGTACCTTATATCTCCCCATAGACATTTGACGGCCTGTTATTTATTGGTTAAAATAATTTAACCAAAATTATATAAAAATTAAGATAACGGGAAGCATCCTATTGCTGGAGGTGTTTGGTTTGATAGTTTGTTTGCCATCCTTTAAAAATGGTGAAAACGTAAAAAGCCGGAAACTTCCGGCTTTTATGTCTCTATCTCTTTAGATCAATAGATCTCTATCTCTTTAGATCTTTAGATAACCATATCTCCTGGCCCATCTTATTTAGCGGCCATTTTTGTTAAATGGTCTGGCAACCCATTCTTACGTAAAAAAGATTTAGCTGCTTCGACTTTTTTTACTACAAAAGGATCGTTAGAGTGATCCCTATCCGTATCATTGATAGCCGCCTTTCCGTAACCTTTTACAATAGTCTCTTTCTTTAACGTTGGCATATTACATCCTTTCTCTTTATAATCAAATATACTACTTTATTTTTTTTCTACCAAAAAAGCCTCGTAATTGACATTCCGCTGAAACAGTTCCCAATTGTTATTTCTAAACCCCCTGACGGTAAAACCTTCGTTTATTTCGTCTAATAAATGAGCTATGCTTAGTTGGTATAACCTCGTTCGGGATAGCGTACTACCCTGCGCATAAATAGGGATGTTGCCATAAGTACTCATAAAATCAATAACGGTAGACGCCACTGTCGCTAAAACTTTATCCCTGTCATGGTTATTACTTTTAACCGTATCACTAATCATGCCTGTTTTGGGGTCTTCGTCACCAAAGGCCAGATTGTAGACAAGCGGGTCGTCCCATAAAATTGAGTAAATAACAGTTTTTTTTATTCTACCATTTGGCCCCTCGCTGTAAAAGTAATAGTTCTTAAAATTTTTGCTGGGGGCATAAGGGTAATGGTCTAAATTCATTCTTGTTTATATTATATCAAAAAATCAGGCCGAAAATGCTTTAAGGGTTTCAAAATGTCGAACGTTATCGAGGATTGTTACATACTCCATAGTCTGCGATAATTTAGAATGGCCTAAGTTACGTTGTAATACTTCGGGACGCATACCGTTTTCCAAACTTAAGATCGCATAGGTATGCCGGGCAGAGTGACAGGAGATAATTTCAAATTTCTTCTTGATCTCGGTTTGCACTTCACTGCCAAATTGTGCGGTGATCTCTATCTCGGTGTTGAGTTTGGCGTTTTCGCAAAGCTCCTTAAGATAATCATTAAATTTTTGGTTGGTTGGCACCGGCAACAGTTTTTTAAATTTTTGCTTGTCCCAATATTTATCTATAATGGCAACTGCTTTGGGTGGTAATGCGATTTCGTGGGTTTTCCGGGTCTTTTTGATGACGAACCGTAAAACATGATATTGCTCCCCCTTGTCAGTTTTTTTATGGTAGTGTGCCTGGTGAACTTGTTGAAGATCGCTATAACGCAAGCCGGTATAACACCCAAATAAAAATGCATCCTTCAGTTTTACCAGCCTGTCAGTTTCAGGAGTATGCTTTTCTAACGACGCTAATTCCCTTTTTTTCAAGAAAATGATGTCCGTAGCACTGCGTTTTATTTTCATTTCGTCTAAAGCGGTCGTGGTATTCAAAAGGCCTTGTTCTTGTGCCTCACGGAGAATTTGTTGCAGCATAGATATCTTTTTCTCAACAGTGGTATTATTGTTTTTCTTCACGTTGGTTAGATAACTTACAAAGCTTTCCATAAAATCTTTATTGATATTGGCCAGCAATGGGGGGCGCTTATCTGCAAAATCTTTTAAGGAAGATACCATTGTGCTAATATTCTTTTTGGTGCTTTCTTGCCCTGGCTTGTTATACCTCAAAAGGTAATTCTCGCAGAAAGACACAATACTTTCGTGGCTGGTAATGTGGTTTACAGTAATAAGTTTCTTTAATTCTGCAATATCCAGGGGTTGGAATTGCTCGTTTTTATTGCGGATATATTTAGAAACCTTATCAATGATCGTGGTAATGTATGCGTTAACATCATCCGCGCCCCTGTAGCCCCTTGCCGTTTGCTGCCGGGTATCCCAACAGGCATAGTTTAATACCTTCCTGTTGGCCAGCTTTTTGCCTGGAACGCGCATACCAGTATAGTGCCGTAGCCTGTTTCTTTTATATTTGCCATCAGTATCTCTCAACCCCCTGTTGGTAAATTCAAAAATAAGGGGAAGGCAACCCTGAACATCAGGTTTTGTGTCCAGATAAAAACGTCCGTATTTTCTTTTAACTCCCATAAAGTGCGGTGCAATGTGCGGTGCAATTTCTTTCTTTCAAGTTCATTTATGAGAAAATAGGTGAAAGGAAATTTTCTCATTATCTTTTGATTATCAGTTGTTTATAATCAAAAACAAACATAAACATATTTTACTAAAAAGCAAAATATAGTTCTGCTCCCGCTACGAAGAATGAAAGCCTTGAATCGAAAGATTTGAGGCTTTTTGTTTGAATTATACCGTCTTCACGGTTGGAGCGATAGAAAACGGACACTTTTCTCCAATGAAAAATTTGTTGAACAGGCAATAGCGAAGCTCGAGGGGCATAATTTATAATCTGTAGGCCCGGGTCGGGCTCTAATATTTTTAATTCGCCATATCTTTCAAATCTCCCTGGTGCTAATAGGTCATATACCGGGCATCATGTAATTTGTAAAAAGGGATCAGTTTCATGTTTTTAAACTTAGCCGGACTGATTAGTTCCGGTGCAAGAAAGATTTGAGGCTTTCCGGCTACAGGTTTCAGGTATTTTTCAGGATCAGACTGGTTACTTACCAGTATAGGTGTCTTATTTAACGGATATGTTTTACCACGGGGCCGCCGTAATTTTCAATGGCTGTTATTTTAACACCCATTTTACTTTTTGATGAAGTAAATGAAATAATAGTATTAGCCCCCTGCCATCTTTTTTTACATTTTGATTACTATCCGTGGGAATTTTTACCTATCATTACAACATGCATGTTGTAATTGGTTCCAAACTCCTCCTTGTAGCTTGTTTATCACTTATGAAGCCGGCAAAGCCTGCCGTACTTCACGCATCAAAAAAACATAAAGCAAATAAAACGGTAAAATCGCATAGCCATGCGAGGTTAAGGCATCATTATGCCGAAGTTGAGGCCAATTATGAAACTGGCGAAACCACACCCGATGAACTGGTTGAGTTTGCCCAAACCCTGAAAGGCATCAGGTATTGTTATGGATCAAGTAACCCGGAAAAAGGCTTTGATTGCTCGGGCTTTGTTAATTATGTTTTTACTCATTTCGGCATCTCTATCCCCCGCAGTTCATCGGATTTTGCGCCGGTTAAGGGGATTGATATTAAAGACGCCAAATTTGGCGATCTGATTTTATTTACCGGCACCCGCAGCCATAATTATCATAGTGCAGGGCATATTGGTATAGTTATATCACAACCCGGCGAGCCGTTGGTATTTATCCATTCTACATCGGGTGATGAGAATGGTGTTACAGAAACAGCTATGAATGATCGTTATCAGCGCAGGTATATTAAAACCATTCGTGTGTTTAAGGAAGAGCCGCAAGCACAGGAAGAGGACGAAGAAGCTGTTCCTGATACGTTAGAAGAAGCCCGTTAATCTTAATGTAGAGACGCATCACATGTGTCTCCCGTTTGCAGGTTGCAAAACATGTAAGCCCGCTCTGCGCATTGTGAGATGTGTAACCCCTATTGTGTTTTATTTAATTGATTATCAGTTGCTTGATGGTTTGTTTCTGAATTTGTGTTAACCCTGTTAACCCCCATCCCCCAATGATGCATCTCTACATTTCCCTGCTCTTTAAAAACTTCTCTTTACCAATCTCTGATCAATAAAAAGATAGCCTACAAACCCTGCAACCAGTGTTAATAATATCCATTTGAAGCTGATAATAGCATTTAAAAACATATCGCCGCTTTCGGGGCTAAATAAGGAAAGCATGCCATAAGCCAGTGTTAAACCACCGGCAAATATCCCAAGTGCCAGCAAGTTAAAACGCAAATCACTTTTTCGGTTAGCTTGTTCCAGTAGTTTGCGACGGACGTTTGCCGCGAAGCTCATGGGCAAGCCTTCTGCTGGTTCAGTGCTTAGCGCGGCAAATAAGTTTTGATAAGCGAGCAGATTGTTCTTATCTTCTTCCGAAAGTGTTTTGTTATCGGGAACTAAACCGTTGTTCAATAATTCCTGTAATTCGTCGTCATCCAGCTCTTTCATATATTTTCTTTCTTAAGGTCTTTTTCAATCTTCTCCTTCAATAATTTTCGTGCCCTGAAAAGATAGCTTTTCACTGTTCCTTCCGGGATGGCCGTGATCTCTTCGATCTCAGCACATGAAAACTCATTTAGGTGGTACAGCGTTAACACTGTTTTATATTGATGCGGCATTTGCTCAATAAGCAGGTTAACATAAGCTGCGGTATTCTTTTTTATCAGCTCCTGTTCGGGGTTTTCATCTGTAAAATGATAATTATCAATATTTTCGGGATATTCGGTAGGGGAATTGTTCTTGTTCTTTTTTAAATAGTTTACAGCGGTTAAGTAGGCAATACGGGCTATCCAGGTTGATAACTTCGACTGAAACTCAAACCTATGCAAGCTTTGGTGAACTTTAATGAAAACTTCCTGGCAAATATCCTCTTTGCTTTGCTGGTCTTGCACCAACCGGTTTATCACAAAGAAAACCAGCTTCTCGTACTGCTTTACCAGCAGTTCAAAAGCCCGGAGATCTTTATTTAATATCCTGGATACAACCTCGTGTTCATTAAACATATTATAGTAGTCAATATATAAGGTTTAGCGGTTGCAAAAAAGAATAAAAAATATTTTAAAATAATTGCAACCGCGGTACTGCATGTGTTGACTACTGTAGCAAATACTTAAACAAACAATATCATGAAACAGTTAATGCCATTCATCGTCATCATCATATTCTTTATACTGATCGCCATATTCATACTCGCCCTTTATAACTACATGCTGAAAAAACGTATCATTAAAGCTGGCCCGCTGGATGAGAACAGCGTTAAATTTCTGGCCCAATTAAATTCAGGCAACGAAGCCTTAAAATGGGGACTGATCCTACTTTGTGCCGGCATCGGTTTTATAGTAATGCAATTCATCCCCTACAGTGCCGAAGATTCGCCCGTTCCTTACGGAGTTGAAATGATCTTTATCTCAGCCGGCTTTCTAATCTATTACCTGCTGCTTCGCCGCCGTAAGGATTAAATAATTAGCCTGATTTATTGTATTGAGCAGGCTGTTTAGCCGCCTGCATTATCAAATTTTAACGAGAGAAATTTCTCTCCGGGAATCCTTTTGCCTAAAAAAATCAACCAAAATCTAACACCCTCACAAATATGAAAACTAAACAAATAGCAATACGGTTCATCATGATGATAGCTGTGTTAATCATTTATAACCTCAATAGTTATAGCCAAACCCCGGTGCAGGTAAAAGGAGATATTGCTGATTCGGTAACCAAAGTGCCTTTGCCATTGATAACCGTACGGCTAAAGAATGCTGCCAATGAAACCATTATGGTTGCTGTTACTAAAGACGATGGCTCCTTCAGTTTTGCATCGGTGCAACCGTCAAACTATTCGCTGTCGATTAACGCCATTGGCTACAGTTCAAAAACAATAGCCCTTGATCTTACACATCAGCAGCAAACACTGGTGCTAAAACCGGTTTATTTAAGTGATGTAATGACCAACCTGAAAGAGGTTGCCATAACCGCCGAAAGACCGATCATCAGGCAAAAGGCCGACAGGATAATTTACGACCTGAAGGCGGATCCTGAAAGTAAGGGAAATAATGTACTAAGCATGATGAGGAAAATTCCTTACCTGTCATTAGATGGGGATGATAATTTACTGCTTAAAGGAAATTCAAGCTTTAAAGTGCTTATTAATGGTAAGCCCTCCGGCAGTTTGGAAAGCAACCTTAAAGCGGTTTTAAAAAGCATCCCGGCATCAACCATTGAGCGGATTGAGGTGATCACCACACCGCCATCAAAATATGATGCCGAAGGTTTGGCGGGCATCATTAACATCATCACCAGCAAAAAAATCAACGATGGTATCAATGGTTCTGTAAATATCAATGAAAGCTTGCCTACAGGTGGCCCCGGTATCGGAGGTTCTGTTACGGCTAAAAAAGGCAAGTTTGGTGTTTCTGCTTTTGGCGGTGGCAGCATCAACAATTCGCCGCAAACCTATAATACCAACAAACGTGTTGATACCGCCGGTACAACACTGGCGCAAAACGGTTATCAGCGTTCAAATAATAAAACCGCTTATTTCGGCACCGAATTAAGCCTGCAGATAGATACACTGAATTTGTTAACCGCCCAGTTCAACTACAACGGCAGCCGCATAACCGATCATAACGGGCAGTCGTCCCTGCTAACCGGCGATAGTCAGCCTGAAACATACCGCTTTCAAAACAATAATAAGGCTACCAGCCATGGCATTGATGCAGGGATCAATTATGAATTGGGCTTTAAGGGGGTTAAAAACAGGCTGCTTACATTTTCATACATGTACAGCGGCAACACAAATAACAAAAATGGCGACGTTCAGTTTTTTGACAGGGTAAATTTCCCGGGCCCCAATTTTCAACAAAGCGATAAACAAAAATTTAAAGAACACACTGTACAAGTTGATTTTGTTACCCCGGTAAATAAAATGACCATTGATGCCGGTATTAAAGCTATATTCAGAAATAACAGCAGCGATTTTAGCTATAGCTCATTAAATGAAACAACCGGTTTATATGAGCATGACGCAGCGCAGTCAAACGCGTTTACCAATACCCAAAATGTGTTTAGCGCTTATAACTCCTATCAACTGGCTTTAAACAGTTGGAACATCAATGCCGGCGTTCGGGTTGAGGAAACCGTGATCCGGGCTGATTTCATGAGCACGGGATCTGCGGCCGATCAAAACTATTTTAACGTTGTTCCTTCTGTTTCGGTAAGTAAAAGATTTAAAGACCAAAGCAGTATCAACTTCGGTTTTTCGCAAAGGATCAGGAGGCCGGGAATCAACAGGCTTAACCCTTATGTTGACCGCTCAAACCCTAATTATGAAGTTACCGGTAACCCAAACCTGAGACCTGTTTTATTGAACGATATCCAGCTTGGGTATGGCAGCAATAAAAAACTATCAGTAAACATCGGGCTCGACTATTCGTTCATGAACAACCTCGATTTGCAGGTAGTTAATTTTGACCGGGCTACCCAGGTTACACAAGTTACGTATGCTAATACAGGCAAGGCCAGCAGTGCGGGCGTTAATTTTAACCTTAGTTACCCTGTGACTAAAATTTACAACGTAAGCCTCAATGGTAATATGATGTACTTGTGGCTGCAAGGCCAGGCCGGTGGAAAATTAGTGAACAATAACCCGCTGATGTACGGAGCCACGCTATCAAATGTAGTACGCCTGAACCGTGGCTGGGCCCTGAATGCCGATTTGGGTATAAATAGCCGCAACCCTACAGGTTTACAGGGGTACACCAACGGCTTTTTTTACAGCGCGTTCAATTTCAACAAGGATATTGTAAAAAATAAGTTCAGTATCTCTGGGGGGATCAGAAATCCGTTTACCAAATACCGCAGCATTGTAAGCAAAACATTTGGTCCGCAGTTTAATCAAACCTACCAAAGCATGAACTATTACAGGTCATTCAGCATCAGCCTGAACTACAATTTTGGAGGCTTAAAAGACAGGATCAATAAAAACAGGACAAGGATCGAAAATAATGATGTGGCTAATTGATGATAGCCTATCTGATTATTGCAAAGGCCTCAACAATTTTAGTTAAGGCCTTTGTACGTTGATTGAAGCATTTTTGAGGCAATGAATCTAAGAAAAACAGGTTTGTGCAACAAAGAAAGGTATGGTTAATTGTAATTTTTATAAAAGGGCCCAGGCTCGTAAGTAGCTTTAAGCTAAGTGTGCCAGCCCGTCAGGAAACATTCCTTTGGCCACTACAACCATATCCAGCGCTTCGCGGATCAGCTTGATCTTACCATTTTCGGCAACCACGCGTCCCATATAGGTTTGCGGATAAACCCGGCCTGTTGAATTAACTATAGCGTTCACATCATATTCGCCAAAGGCCTGGTCAGGTGTATCAATATGGATCCTGATGTTTTGAAATTTAAAGTTGCCGAATGTTTTGGGTAGGTTTTTAAGGAAATTATATATTACGTCCCGGCCTTTCCATTGCCAGGGTAAACCTAAACTTGCAAGGTAGGGAAGCTCGAACACTGCGTCGTCGGCAAAAAGTTCAATAGCTGTATCGGGGTTATTGACATGCTCAAGATAGCTGAGCAATAATTCTTTAGCGGTTTTCATTTTTTCGAAATTTTATCATCCTGTCCGTTCATCGGTCGGGGTATCACAAAGGTGCAAAGTACCCAAACGCCGCACATTGACTTATAGTAAGAAAGAAATTGACTTATATCAATGAAATTAATAAGTTAGGTGATAGCATGTTATGTAATTATTAACAGTATACCCCCCATTTGTGACAAACAGATGTGATAACTTATTGTACATTTGCACTATCAAAACAGTGCGGGATGGAGCAGTTGGTAGCTCGTCGGGCTCATAACCCGAAGGTCATAGGTTCGAGTCCTGTTCCCGCTACCTCAGAAAAAGTCAAAAGCCTCAATTCGAAAGATTTGAGGCTTTTGTTTTTGCATGAAGGCGCAGTTATCCAACTTATTTAAACTTAAAAACGGCCATTAGCACCACAATAAAGAAGATGCAAAGCTGTATAAAATGAAACCTGATCATAGTACGGATAGCATCTTCAACCTGCCGGGCTTTCACATTGTTGCCTGTTGTCAAACTTTGTTTAAGCCGGTTTCCGCTCTTTTGCCCCATTAGCATGCCGTTAAGCACAAGCCCAAGTACAAATATCATCTTAATTTTAAACCATAGCTGATTGCCGAAGGCATTATGCGTAATAATCAGGAAACCTATTCCTGAAAGTACTAATAATATACCGCCGATAAGTAGTAAAACGGAAAATCTGGATAGTATACCAATTTGGTGTACTGCTGCATCTTTATTAGTTTGATAGGTTTTTAAAATGCTTCTGAACGCAACAAACTCAACAATATCGGTTCCCGCCATTAGCGTGAGACCGGTAAGGTGCGTAAAGAGGCATATTTGTAAAAGCGTGTAGGAATTCATAAAATTAATTACGATTTAAATAATAAAAAACTGGTGATAGCCATATAGGCTGCGGTTAACCCATGGATCATTAAGTGAGAAATATCCGATGGGCCGTTGGTTGAAAGCACAATGAGGAAGTCGGCTGCCGGAACAGTTATTGCTGATGTAAATACGCAGGCTGTTGCCCTGCGCATACGCAACAATAAAAGGGGTAGCAGCACCACTCCCGAAAAAATGTCGCGGATACCTTTTATTCTTCCAAATGGTAAATCCTCTTTACTAATGATGGGAATACCGTAGCCTATAGCGCCGGCGGCAGGGTTTATTATAAAGCGGAGACCAATAAAAATGATGCCCACTGCAATGAACAGGGTCATCCAAAAGGATGCTGATCGGATGCCCCATTGTTGTGTTTCGTGTATTGTTTTCATGTACTGTTATTTTTAACAGTACAAAACTGGGTAATGGAAATCTTCCATCCATTCACCCAGGTTAATTAATGCTTATCCCAGATCCGTTTACGGATACGGCTTAACGATTGTGGTTTAATACCTACATAGGAGGCTATATAGTATTGAGGAATACGCTGTGCAATATCGGCATAATCACTTAAGAACTTCGCGTACCTGGTTTCGGGCGAATCGGTATATAAAGAACCTATCTGGCTGATTACACTTACAAATACCTGTTCTATTGCCAGGCGGCCAAATCTTTCGCCTACTGTTACTTCTTTATAAAATTGCTGCATACCTGTGTAACTGATCATCCAAATAGTGGTATCCTCCAGTGCCTGTATATTAACGGACGAGGGAGTGTGGGGCAGGAAACTCATATAGTCACATACAAACTCGTTTTCTTTGTTAAAGTAATTGGTTTGTTCTACTCCATCATTGTTAATATAATATCTCACAAGCCCGGTTTCGATAAAAACAACGTAACGGCAAACATCGCCTGCTTTTAGCAGATGCTCGCCCTTTTTAAGAGTTTTCTTGTGAAATAAAGTACGCGCTATGCCTTCGTCATCAAAAGAGAGAGGTACGTAACTTTTAATTTTTTCTATTAACAACTCCATTGAGCTAAATTAAATTACAGTATCGTTAAACTCAAACTTCAAGAACAACGTTTGTTATGCTCTTCCTCGTTTCTACATTTGCTTTTCAATTGATCACTAATGCTCTTTCTTTATCGGAAGTGAGGCTCTTTCCTGGGAATGGCGAGTCTTTCCTGGGAACAGGATCAGAAACAGGCTGGAGGAATGTGGTCTCCACAATTTTGTTACCTATTAAAGTTGTTTTGATAGGCCCCCTGATACCTTTATTAACTTTTTAAGGCAAGAGCCGGATACGCCACCCCCGTTTTTTCTTATCGGGTTCGCATTGTACTATGCTTGCCCTGGCTCTTTATTATCTCTTCGGTAAAATAAAACGCTCTGCAAACAAGCGTGATTTTTAAGGGGATCAGAATATGCTGCGCTTGTTAATTTCCGGGCAGTATTGAAATTAATGCGCCCTGTTTTGTTCACTATCGGCACCGCCGGTATCACGCTTTTTAGGAACGTTTGTTAATTTGCCGAAACTATAGTTAAAGGCAAGGGTTACCACCCGGGTATCTAAAAAATTATGGAAGGCTGCATGTGCTCCCTCAATATTGGTAATGGTACCACTTGGGCGAAATGAGTGAAAAATATCCCGTGCATTTAATTTGATTGAACCTTTGTTATTCAATATTTTTTTCTGAATAGCGGCATTGAGCATGCCTTTGGGTATCGTAACAAACTGGCCGTAAGTGCCGCCGCTATCATAAAAGCCGCTTAATTCGGCACTCCAGGTTTTTGATAAGGTGAATTGGTTATTGCCATTGCCGCTAAATGTGCTTTGAGACTGATGGAGGTAGCCAGAGTAAAACATGCCCTGGTAGGTGTTATTATATACCTCGGCATATAAATTAACCGACCACCATTTGGCCGGCTGAAGATTGGTATTGACAGAAAAATCCAGTGTTTTCCGTTGCCCTATGTTACCGGTGGTGCTGATGAATACGTTGCCATTTTTATGAATGGTTTCATTTTGAACATCGGTGGTATAATTGTATGCAACCGCAACGGTAAACAGGCTTTTGAAACTATAAGCCAGTTTATAATTATCGGTAAACTGTGGTTTCAGGAAGGGGTTGCCTGAAAAATAGGTAAACTTGTCTACAAAAAAGGTAAAGGGGTTTAAACTCCCATAATTCGGCCGGCCTATCCGGCGGCCGTAAGAAATAACGAATACTTTATGCCCTGCTGTATCGAGATTATAGGAAAAATACGCGGTTGGAAATAGGTTTGTATAATGATTAGCAAAAGACGAGTCGGCCCTTTGAACATTACCTAATTGATGCCCCTTGCCATTGGTGTTCTCTAACCGCAAGCCGGTTTGTAATGCGAAGCGGCCTAATTTTTTATTGAAATTAACATAGGCGGCATTTATATTCTCTTTATATAAAAAACGGTTAGTGTTGTTATAATCAATCGTGCTTACGTTATTAATTACATTAAAGTAATTGGCGGCATTATCCGTATTTACATAGCTGCTCTTAACGCCGGCCTCCAGCTTTGCCTTGCCTTTTAGTGGATGGGAATAATCAGCTTTTGCAGAGTAGATATTGATAGTAGCAGGTAAATTATCGCTCAGCGTGGTTGAGTTTGTTAAAGTGCCATCGGGCAAAAAGGTATTATTTACAAACAACTGGTTACTGCCCGATACATCTCGGATATAATCCAGGTCGAATGTGAGCGCCCTGCCGGCACTATCAAATTTATGGGTGTAATTTAAGTTGACGCCTCCGCTTTTAAAGCTGTTTCTGGAAGTATTGAGGGTATTAATGGTTGAATCTAATTCACCGTTTTTGCCATATAATAAACTGTTTACAGGGCTGCTGTCATGGTCGTGCGATAAGGTGCCGGTAAATACCACCCCCCAGGTTGTTTTCGGCGATGCATAATAATCCATCCCGGTTTTAATATTGGTATTGTTGCTTGCCGGCCTGAAATAGGAAATATCTTTTAGCGAGGAGGTTTGGTCTCCGTTCATATCAAAATAATCGCGGTCAATTTCAAGCCTCCGGTAGGTTCTTTGTTTATTATAAGCAAGGTTAGCAAACAGGTTAACTTTGTCGAAACGGTAATTAAGGTTGATGCTTTCATTATTGCGGTAATAAAAACCCAGCGCGTAATCGGCAGACACTACCGCATTAAATCCCCTGGTGGTGTTTTTCTTAGTTTTGATATTGATTACGCCCGCGTTACCTGCCGCATCATACTTAGCCGGCGGATTATCCATCAGCTCTATCTGGTCCAAAGATGAAGATGGTAAAGAACGCAGGTACGTGGCCAGGTTTGCAGCCGAAAGATAAGTTGGTTTATCATCAATCATTACCAGCACCCCGCTTTTCCCCTTAAAGGTAATATTGCCATCGGCATCTATTTGCACACCGGGCGTTTTTGACAGCACTTCTAAAGCATTGGCGCCGGTATTGGATATCAATGCGCCTACATTAACTATTGTGCGGTCGATTTTTTGCTGAACATAAGATTTTTTACCCGTTATAGCTACTTCATTCAATGTTTTGCCTGCTAAGGGTAAAATGAATGCCGGTAAATTAACCGGTTGCTGCTGGTTAAGAACTACGGGGCCGCTTCGGTAATTTCTATAGCCCATATAGGTTGCCTTAACTAGGTAAGTATCACCTTTTAAATTTTGAAAGGCAAAACTGCCATCCGGACGGGTAAGCAGCGTACTTACAACCGTCGAATCTTTTGCGATAAGTAAGGTTACGGTTGCACCGTCGAGCGGTTTTTTAGCGTCATCTAAAACCATCCCCGAAATTTTACCGCCTCCGGTTTGCGCATCGGAAACGGCGGATAGAAAAAACGTGAATAAGGTTAAAAAGAATGCCTGAAGTAGTTTCATAACTACAAGACATCATTTTAGGTAAAATAGTTACATGAAAATGGTAACTGGAAAAATACATCATGCATCGAAAAATGGATTGTGCTCTTTAATGTCAATGTCAAGAAATACGCATTCGTTAAAATCTATCTATATAAATAGTACCTTCATCTTCAAAAACCTGAATGAGCGCAATTATAAAAAACCGGATAACCTCTATTGACTTTCTACGAGGTACTATCATGATTATTATGGCCCTTGACCATGTGAGGGACTATTTATACTCCGGATCATTTTTTTTTGATCCGCTTGACCTTACAAAAACAAGCGGCATATTATTTTTCACCCGGTGGATCACTCATTTTTGTGCCCCGATATTTATGCTGCTTGCCGGAACATCGGCATACCTCATCGGGCAAAAGAAAACTAAAAGAGAGTTATCCATATTCCTGGTAAAACGGGGATTGTGGCTTATATTTCTCGAAATGTTCGTGGTTAACTTCGGCTGGAACTTCAATATCACGTTTCCTATGTTTTTCTTTATCACCATATGGGCATTGGGTTTAAGCATGATCATACTGGCGGCATTGATTCATCTGCCTAAAAAATTGATCTTGGGCATTAGCGTTATAATCATATTGGGGCATAATCTTTTAGACGGCGTTCATGTGCCGGGCAGCACTTTGCCGGCTTTTGGCTGGTCGCTGCTTCATGACCAGCAGTTTTTTACCTGGCATAAGGAAATTTTATTGGTAGGGTATCCCATTGTACCCCTAATGGCGGTTATGTCATTAGGTTATTGTTTAGGCGGATGGTATACGGCGGGCTATGAGGTTGGCAAAAGGCAAAGAAACTTATGGATAGCCGGTGCCACTTGTATTGCTTTGTTTATTGTATTACGTTATACCAACCTATATGGAGATCCGGTGAAATGGAGCGTACAGAAAAATACATTATTTACCATCCTGTCATTTATTAAGGTAAATAAATATCCGCCATCGTTGTTGTACCTCCTGTTGACGCTGGGTGCGGCCTTTCTGTTCCTGTCATTTACCGAAAAATCAAAAGGAGCTGTTGTAAAAGTAGTTTCGGTATATGGCAGGGTGCCCATGTTCTACTACCTTATTCATATTTATATAATACACCTGATAGCAATTATCGCATCAGCGCTTACGCCCGGGCAGGACTGGAAGATCTGGTTCCTGAAACAACCTATCTGGTTTACAACAAACCTGAAGGGCTACGGGTTTTCATTGCCTGTTGCGTATCTTGTTTGGATTGGAATAGTAATGGCCTTATATCCTTTATGCAAGCGCTATGATGATTACAAGCAGGCCAACAAAGGAAAATGGTGGTTGAGTTATTTATAAAATTTAAAAAATGGAAGTTATAAATGAAATTTCAGGACCAACAGGAAAACATACCCGCACAGCATGGATACCGGCTTTTGGCAGCGGGTTGTTATCAGTTTTAATAATTTTTATGTTATCGATATTTTCGCCACATAGTGCCGCCGCCCAGGATAAAAATAATGTGGTACGCATAGCCAAACTTGTAATTGATTCTGCTCAATTGCAGAATTATATGGCTGCACTTAAAGAGCATGCCGAAACCGCCGTACGCGTTGAGCCGGGAGTTTTAACCCTATACGCAGTAGCCGAAAAGAATAACCCCACCCACATAACAGTTTTTGAAATTTATGCCGATGCCGCCGCATACCAGGCCCATTTGCAAACGGCTCATTTTAAAAAATACAAAAGCTCCACAAAAGATATGGTTAAATCGCTTGAGCTTGTGGAAACTGTTCCGATAGCGCTTGCCGCTAAACCGCGCTTATAGCTATAGCGCGTTACGTCGTAAATCTTGTTCAGGCTGCGGGAGCGCTTTTCCTTTTCTCAGCTTCGGGTTTTGACTTGCCGATAAATTAAAGCATATTTAGCCATTGTATTGCGCCCGGTTCGCATCGCGCATTATTGAAGCTGAGTTAACCAATTTATCATACTTGTTTTTTCCTGCAGATGAGTAAAAACCCTACGTACCTTGAATCAAAAGGTCATTATCAAATTCTTGACGGATTGCGCGGTGTGGCTTCCCTTTTTGTAGTGGCTTTCCATGTTTTTGAAACCTATGCTGATGGTAACCGCTTTAAGCAAATCATAAATCACGGATACCTGGCAGTCGATTTCTTTTTTGTGCTCTCGGGTTTCGTAGTTGCCTACGCCTATGACGACCGCTGGGGTAAAATGACACAATGGGATTTTTATAAACGCCGTCTTATTCGTCTGCAGCCAATGGTTATTGTCGGATCGATTATTGGTGCGCTGTTCTTCTACTCGCAAAGCGGCACAGCCTTTCCGCTTATTCATGATACGCCGGTTTGGAAAATGCTGGTGGTAATGTTGGTTGGTTGCACGCTGATACCCATACTGCCTTCTATGGATATTCGCGGCTGGCAGGAAATGCACCCCTTAAATGGGCCGGCCTGGTCGCTATTTTTTGAATATATCGCTAATATCCTGTACGCGCTGGTGGTCCGTAAATTCTCCAAAACTTTGCTTGCTATATTGGTGTTTTTATCGGCCTGTTTGCTGATCCATTACACGGTAATGGGACCGCAGGGCGATGTAATTGGCGGCTGGTCGGTTAATAAAACACAACTCTATATTGGCTTTACCCGCTTGCTTTATCCATTTTTTGCCGGGATGCTGCTTTGCCGCATGGGCAAACTCATCCATATTAAAGGCGCATTTGCTGTATGCAGCCTCCTGATCATTGCTATATTGTGTGTGCCGAGGATAGGGGGCAGCGAGCATTTATGGTTGAACGGTTTGTATGAATCGTTCTGCATTATCATTCTTTTCCCCCTGATTGTTGCCATTGGCGCGGGCGGGAGTTTAAAAAGTAAAAGCTCGATCAGGATTTGTAAATTTATGGGGGATATTTCTTACCCGCTTTACATTACGCATTATCCTTTAATATATTTTCATGTAGCCTGGGTTACAAACAATAAGATCCCCATGGCGCAGGGCCTGCTCGGCGGATTGGGAATTTTTGTAGTCAGTATCGCTATTGCCTACGGCTGCCTCAAATTGTATGATGAGCCTGTCAGAGATTGGTTAAAGAAACGTTTCCTGCTGAAAAAGGCATAATATTGATTGTATACATTAAACGCAGGTATTGACTCATCCTGACATCGCTGTGCTGGTAGGGGTTGTATCATAAATCAAATTGACCGCCCTTGGTGTGGTGCTACCTGTGAGTTAAAATTTAGCCGATAATATTTATACAAAAGGGGGTTAACATATTTTTGAAAAATAACATTCAATTGGTTGATTGATAATTATTTAAGAGAATGTCAACCCTGAATTGTGTTAAACCTGTTAACCCCTCTTTTTGTTAATCGGGCAAACCAACCCCAAACTATATATCGCTTAAGTATCTGAATAAATTAAAGAAAAGCTGATCATGATTTTTGATACAGCCTTTGTCTGTTTTTTATTTTCCCTACTCGCTATGCGGCGAAGTCATAGAGAGGGTGGTCCGGTTGAGCGCAGACCAGGGGAGTCAATTATGCGCCTGGTATTATATATTTTAAATCCCGTTAAATAATATTAATTGCATAATAATATAGATAAAGCTTGAAAATATCGTTTATAAACCTCATCTTTAGATTACTATAAACCATTTGAAAAAGATCGTTGCCTTAATATTGCTGAATATTTACCTGCTTAACATTGGCGGGCAGCTGGCCTTGCACCAATACTTGGTTTATAAATCGGACCGGTTTTTTAATGAACAGGTTGGGAAAGGCTTATATAATGTAAATGACCTTACCGAAGTCTCTATCCCGGTTAATTTACCTGCTATTCATGATTGGCGAACTTTTGAAAATATATCGGGGCATATTACATTTGGAAACGCCACCTACAATTACGTAAAAATGCGATTGACGAGGAATGCCCTTCACCTGATGTGCATTCCTAATTATAAAACTACCCGCTTTGCCGATAGCAATGTGCTTGATGCAAAAGGAATAAAGGGTGCCC
This sequence comes from Mucilaginibacter metallidurans, assembly GCF_003286435.2. Taxonomy (NCBI): domain Bacteria; kingdom Pseudomonadati; phylum Bacteroidota; class Sphingobacteriia; order Sphingobacteriales; family Sphingobacteriaceae; genus Mucilaginibacter; species Mucilaginibacter metallidurans. The sequence goes on along the minus strand of NZ_CP043449.1, from coordinate 5,905,900 downwards.
CTGTTTCTCCAAAAGAACATGTGCCCTTTGGCAAAATGGTTTTAAAGGATAATGTAAACCTTTCATTTGTACAATTTGAATTTTACTGCCCTGTAACGGCATTACCTGAAAACGTTGTACAGCCTGTGCAATCGTTAGTAAGTTCTCATCAGGATATTCCTGAACAACCACCCAAAGCAACCTGCTGATTTTCTCCATTTAGTTCATTTACGACCGGCATTTGTTTTAATGCCCCTGGTCGTGTTGTCCGAAATTTCTATTAATAATTTAATACCACATCTATCGCGGGGTAAAGGCTTTGGCATTTATCCGCGAGGGTATATAAAAATCCTATGATAAAGAAAAAAATTACCGCCGCGCTTGTGCTGCTGTGCGGCTTTACCATAATAGCGTCATGCCAAAACTCATCTAATGAGGAGATGGTCCAGGTGCTGAAGCAGATAAATAAAAAGAATAACACCATTTCAAACCCGTTTAACCCCGAAATGAAGCTGGCTTATTGCGATTCGCTGCTTAACATTAAACGGCTTGCCAAAAGCCAGGAAATTTTATTTTCAAAGGCCTCGCTGTTGTTGAAGGCCGGGCAGGAGCAGCAATCTGTAAACATTTATAAGTACCTGATGGATAATATCGACTTTATGTCGACCGATGAGATGCTCTCAGAACAGGCCATAGCTTACATGCGTTTGGGTGAACGGAGCAATTGTATGCTTAACCATACCGGCTCATCATGTATTTTCCCGATTAAAGATGATGGGGTGCACAAGATCCAAACAGGTTCAAGAAAAGCAATTGAAGTGTATAAAGCATTGTTAAAGCTTCGTCCCGATGATTATGAGTCGCGCTGGTTGATCAACATAGCCTATATGACGCTTGGCGAGTATCCGCAAAAAGTGCCTAAGAATGCCTTAATCCCCGGCCTTAATGCCGACCCGGATACTGCAGCACAGGTTAAACCCTTTGTTGATGTGGCTGGTAGCCTTGGTCTTAACATCAACGGCCGGGCAGGCGGGGTTATTGTTGATGATTTTAATAACGACGGCTACCTTGATATCATGACATCGGGCTGGGACCTGAGCGATCCCATGCATTATTTTCAAAATAACCAGGACGGTACGTTTAGCGACCGTACGGAAACCGCCGGTTTAACCGGCATTACCGGCGGACTTAATATCCAGCAAACGGATTATAACAATGATGGTAAACTGGATGTTTTTGTTTTGCGGGGCGCCTGGCTCACCCGGGGTTTCGGTAACCAGCCAAGTTCGTTATTGCGTAATAATGGCGACGGTACTTTTACCGATGTAACTGCCATAAGCGGGTTGTTTATGCTTCATCCCACGCAAACTGCAACCTGGGCCGATTTTAATAATGATGGCTGGCTGGATGTATTTGTAGGTAATGAAAATTCAGAATCAATGTATAATGTTGATGAATCAACCTGCCAGTTATACATGAATAACCGTAATGGCACATTCAGCAATATAACCACCGCTGCCCATTGCGGAATTAAAGCTTTTGTAAAAGGGGTAACGTCTGCCGATTATGATAACGACGGCTGTGCCGACATATTTATTTCAACCATGGACGGACGCAAATACCTGCTTAGAAATAAAGGCAAAACCCAAGCCGGGGTTGATTTTGAAGATGTGACCGTACAATCGGGCCTTGACCAGATCAAACAACGGACTTTTACTACCTGGTTTTATGATTATAATAACGATGGCTGGCCCGATTTAATGGTTGCCAACTATCACTTTGATCGTACTTTGGGGTATTACAGTGCCGCTGCTGCCCTGGGCAAAGCCGTGCCGGAAGCCGGCAACATCTATCTATACAAAAACAATCATAACGGCACTTTTACTAACGTAACCAAAGAAGCAGGCTTGGATAAGGTAGTTTACAGCATGGGCGCTAACTTTGGCGATATTGATAATGATGGTTATCCTGATATGTATTTTGGTACAGGGAACCCCGATTTTAAATCGCTGGTGCCCAATAAGTTTTTCAGGAACATTGCCGGGAAAAGATTTGCCGATATCACTTCATCATCACGTATGGGGAATTTGCAAAAAGGGCATGGCGTTGCATTTGCCGATTTACGTAACAACGGCCATCAGGATATTTTTGCCCAAATGGGCGGGGCTTACATCGGCGACTCATATACCAGTTCACTATACATGAACCCCGGTGTAAGTAATAATAACTGGATTAGCCTGAAATTGAACGGCACAAAAGCCAATAATGCAGCCATAGGAAGCCATATCAAACTTACTTTTACCGAAAATGGGGTTAAACGTTCTGTTTATAAAGATGTTAACTCGGGCGGGAGCTTTGGGTCATCGCCATTGCAGCAGGAGATAGGCGTTGGCCAGGCCAAGATAATTGATGAAATTGAGATCAAGTGGGCAGGAAGCGGCGCTGTGCAGCACTTAAAAAATGTTGCCCCTAACCAATTTTTAAACATTACCGAGGGTAATGCACAATACAAAACCCTCCAATTAACAAAATTGATTTTCCGCAGCAAAAACATGCCGGGTTGTATGCCTATGCAAATGGCAGCCAAAACAAATTAAATTATGTTTCTGTAATAGAAAATATTAGCTCTGGTTTTATACCAAAATAGTTACATTTATATCAACAACAATTAAAATAAATCTTAACCATGAGAAAACTCTTATTACTATGCTGCATGTTCATTGGATTGGCTGCAGCAGGCAACGCGCAAACCAAGCCCGGTGCCAAACCTGTTGAAAAATCAAAAGACCTGCAAAAGCAATTAAAGCTCACTGATAAACAAACCGAAAAAATTGCGGTGATATACCAGGAATCATCCGATAAGTTTGAAAAGATCAAAGCCGCTGATAAAGGTGATAACACGAAAATGATGGTTGATATTAAGCCATTACGGGAAGCTACCATCTCAAAAATCAAAGCTGTTTTAACTAAAGAACAAACAGTAAAATATGATAAGCTTTTGAAAGGCAGCAAAGCAGCAGGCGGCAGTGGCTGGGGCGATGGCTGGAGCGCTACAAGCGGTCAATAACCAGTTTTGCAGTAACAAAATAACAGGCCGCTTTTTCTTCTGATCAGAGCGGCCTGTTTATTTATAAAATTTGTTTAACCCGGTATACGGTGTTATGGCAGATAGTGCATATCGTACCTTAACTGATTCCTAATCCAGGATCTCTATCGGCCGGTTAAGTACTTCTTGCAGCGGAATCTTTTGAATGCGCTTATCTTTTTTGATATAATTTAAACTAACCGGGAGAAGTATTGGCCCGGCGGTAACAGACCATCCCGGCGGATCGCCGCCTTCTGTTAGTCTTAAAAAACCGTTACTGATGTAAAGGGGCATGAGCAAGGCCTCTCCGGTATCCATCGGGCCAAGATCTATTTGCAGGGAATTAGAATGGAAAGATTTAGCTGTACGTTCCGGATCTGTAAATTTATTGATATCGGTAGGGTCAAACATTTCACTTACTTCATCAAGTTTTAAACGGTTGATGTCGAGCTTTACAGATTCTGCTTTGCCTTTTCCAACTTGTTTAATAATTAAGCAGGCTACTGCCGTGCCCATTGGCTTCAGCTTTTTTTGCCTGTATAGAGTTGTAAACTCCTCCAGGTAGGTGGACGAAATTCCATAGTCGGGGTGATAGCTTCCTGCAGCAATGAGATTATCTATTTCGTTCTTCATTACCGGGTAAACCAAAGAGCTGTGATCTTTTTGGCCGGCAGCTATTTTCATCTTATTGTATGAGGCTATGCTCATTTCGCCATAACCAATTTCAAATTTCGCGTTAGCGGTGTCCAACTGTTTAGTAAGGCTATCCAATTGTTGCCTTTTTATAGTATTGCGCTTTTGCCGGGCAACATAAAAATACAGGTTGCCAATGATCAAAATACAGCCAGCTACTATCAGGATAAGGGCGAGGCTGTTTTTAGGTTGTTTGGCCGGTATTGGGTTTTCGTTATTTTCCATTCTTATGAATATCTGATCATTGTCGAACTATCCGCGTCCCTGTACACCTTCGGCCAGCCTCACCGGGCTCAGCATTTTTCGTATTGTTAATGATTTCCGGGCGGTATCTGCCGGTTCTGTATAGCGGATATTATCCGGCAGAAAAATAGTTTTTGATTCAATTTTCCATAGCCTGTTTTTATTAACAGGGTTTGGTTTATCGTAAGTCACAAATAATGGGATTAAAATTCCCTGTCCGGTTGAAAGCCTTGAAGGTAGTTTTATAACTTGTTTCGTAGCGTTGCCTTTGGCCCTGATCTGGCTGTCATAATCATTTTTGCTTTGAGGGTCTTCAGTTACAGTAAGCGGCTGGTTAATATTGAGCTTGCTCATGTCAAGTTCAATGTCTGATGCATCGCCTTTGCCTTTGTTCTGGATCATGAGGCAGGTGATAAACAGGTCATAATCAATAGCTGTGGTGTCGTTAAAAACCTGGTCGGTTTTCTGAAGGTTTTTATCTGAAATTTCATTAGTGAGTATGGGATAATCAAGATAAAAGGCGTCCTTTTTCCGAACGGCACTATCACCTCCTGCCAGGGCATAAATATCATTGACCATGCTGATATAGGAAATTTCCAGGCTGGCCTTCAATTCGGGGTTAACCGGCGGTGGCAGATCTTTCTTAATCAGATTATACCCGGTAGTTAGTAAACCTAAAATAACAGTAATTACGCCCAGCTTTAATTGCAGGCTTTTCCATATGCTGTCTTTATCGGCTGTTTTCTTTTTGGCCATGCTTCCCGGTTATTGATATGGTTAGGAATATCATGTAGTTGTATTACATGATTGTTTTACAGGTGCTTGCAGTATAAAATTAAGAATAATAATTAACAGCACAGATATTTTATGTTGTATTTTTTTTCTTTAGTTAAACTCCTATCTTCACCTAAACTTAAATACTGTCATGAATAAATTTTTAATAACAAAGTTGTCTTTTGTTGCGATACTTCTGTTTTTCACCCCGGCTCTGCTATTGGCCAACACACATAACAGAATGACAAGAAATATAGACATCGCCGGTCTCGTTGTTGATTCAAAAACCTTATTGCCAATTGAAGGAGCTGATATTTTCGGGGCTGATGAAAATCTGCTTGGAAAAACGGATGTGCGGGGCTATTTTAAGATCTCACTTAGTTTTATGGCCGATGGGGAGATGAGGTTTAAGTTAAAGATCATTAAAAAAGGCTATAATAACATTATGCAAAGCGAGCATTGGGGCAGTTTGCCGGGCAATACAAAAGCGCTGATGTATTTTGGGTTAGATAAAGGATCAGGATCAAACTCTTTTTCAAAACTGGTAAACAAGGCGATTGGCGATCTGGATTATCATAATACGCTGGAACATTTTGATCAGGTAAAAATCGCCCGAACGTTTGATAATAAACTATCTGCAGCAAAAGCTGGCAATCAGGATGTGTTGATTAAGGTTGATAATAAGTTTTATATGGTGGATGAAACAGGATGGATCGCGATATCTTCCGATAAGGACTCGATATTGATAAACAAGAAACAATTGGTAATTGCAGATCAACTAAACGGCACGATCAAAAGAAAAGATATTAAATGGATGACACCGCTCAATGCTAAAAATACAAAGTTCGCTGTTTATACTAAGTAAGCTATACAGAACTATCGTAGTCGATTTAACGAAACGGCCTTCGTGATTAACATAGAGGCCGTTTTAAAATGCTTCATTCAAGCCCAAAAAGAACCCCTTTGAACCATACCGGCCAAAGGCATAGTCAAGACAGAGATTGGTACGGGTTTCTTTATTAAATAGTACCCGCAAACCGCCGCCATAACCCGGTTGCCATACCTGGAATATTTTGGTGCCCGATTCATCATTGCTTGTTTGCAGATTGGCAAATGCCACGCCGCTTACAAATTTATTCCGCAGTATCGGGAAACGGTATTCTACTTCCGAGTAGTTGTATTGCGTACCCTTAAAATATTGTACTACATAACCCCTGCCGCTCCGGAAGCCCGGGTCTTTGCCGGTGCCGGGTAGTTCAAGGTAGGGGATGCTGCCACTGATCAAATATGATCCCCAGTTCCAGAAAGCAACAACATGTTCGGGGTTAGTTTCAGACAGGCTGAAATACTTTCTGAAATCGGTAGTGAACTGTACCGCGTTTTTGGAGCTCCCCATCCAGCTTTGATTAATGCGGAAGCCGGCATCAACGTAAATCCCTCTGTAGGCTCGGTTTTGATTATCGCGGGTAGTGTATTGCAGGTTAAAAAGCAAGCCGTTAGCAGCATAATGGTCGCGGGCAAATCCATGTCGGTCGCTATAGATATTGTATGGGGTAAGATCAGTTGTTGATTTGGTATCCTCAATTTTTCGCCTGATATCAAAAGAAGCGCCCGCACCTAAAAATAACCCCTTATCAATTTCTTTGTATACCTTCTCGCGGATATTATAAAATTGCGAATGCAGCGCCCTGCCTTTACGCTCGGGGTTGGCCAGCACCTGGTCAGCTTCGCTGCCGCTTGATGCCTGGCCAATTCCCAAACCATAATCGGGAGATACCGTTTTGGCTGCAACCAAACTGCCCTGAAAATTCCATTTATTACCGGGTGTGTATACGTTGTGGTTAATATAAAAGTAAATGATACCCTTAGTGGTAATGGACGCCGAAGTAGCTGCTACCGATAACAGGGTATTAGGATCGTTTCCTAATTTTTTACCAGCTACAGCCTTGATACCAATTTGCGACCCGATAGTTGGATTAGATGCCACGTTGGGTATGATGGTAATTCCCGATGACTTTTTATTGGCGGCCGCAGCCGGTCGGCCGGGATGAAGTATGTTACGCACCAGGTCGCCAAAGTCATATTGTTTATATAGAGTATCAGTCGGTTTGGCCGCTTGTACTACTTTTTCTTTAATGCGCAATGAATCGGCTTTTACCGAATCGGCAGGTACAGGTACCTGGCCGAAGGCATGTACCGATATGCCTGTAAATAGTATGAATAAAACTGTTTTTAAAAGCAGGGTAGAAATTTTATGTGGTGGTTTGTGATGCACGCTAACGGATATAAATATTTAAAATTCAATTTATTGACTGTGTAATTGTGATGGGTGTTAGCTCATTTCTAAACCCCGAAATGTGCATAATGTTTGAATTTTAAATTTGTACGGGCGCTAAGGCAACGGATTTAGTTGCATTATTTTTTGTTCCGCTTAAATATTGCTACCTTAATATTCTCTTGTTATAAACCGCAGAAAGGCGGTTTTGTCCTGCAGAAACTTAACCAATTATAATCATGAACGTACCTTACATTCGTTTTGTGGCCCTCATTGTTTTTATGCTTGTTGCTTTTTCAGGGGCTGCGCAAAACAATCAAGGCAGAGCAGACACTATTGACCGCAAATGGTGGAAGGAAGCTGTAGTTTACCAGGTTTATCCGCGCAGCTTTAAGGATAATGACGGGGATGGCGTCGGTGACCTGAAAGGCATTATCTCCAAGCTTGATTATATCAAAAGCCTCGGCATTGATGTTGTTTGGCTTAACCCCATTTATAGTTCGCCAAATGATGATAATGGGTATGATGTAAGCGACTACCGCAACATCATGAAAGATTTTGGAACGATGGAGGATTTTGATGCATTATTGAAAGGTATGCATACCCGCGGCATCAAACTGGTGATGGATCTGGTAGCAAACCATAGCAGCGATGAGCACGAATGGTTTAAACAAAGCCGGAGCTCGCGTAATAATCCTTACCGTGAATATTATCACTGGTGGAATGCCGAAAAAGGCAAGCCGCCTTATCGATATAGTTTATTTGATGTTAATCATGATGCCTGGCGGTATGATTCGCTCACTAATGCCTATTACCTGCATTATTTTTCGCGTAAGCAGCCTGATCTTAACTGGGAAAATCCCAAGCTGAGGAATGAGGTATACGGTATTATGAAGTTTTGGGCTGATAAAGGGATTGACGGCTTTAGGTTAGATGCCTTCCAGTTTGCGGCGAAGGATACCACATTCCCTGCCTTTCCAAAAGGGTTTGAAAAAAACTTTACTCAATATTATGGGGTACAGGGCAACTTGCATGGTTACCTGCAGGAAATGAACCGGGAGGTGCTCAGCAAATACAATGTAATGAGCGTGGCCGAAGGTGCAGGCAATACATTTGAAGACGGGCATAATTTAGTTGATGCCGACAGAAATGAATTAAACATGGCCTATGCTTTTGAAGGTGTAGATATTGCTAAGCCCGAAGGCTACAGTGTTATTCATTTAAAACAGGTATTTACCAAATGGGATAGTGCCTTTGCAGCAAAAGGCTGGCTATCTATATTTTTAGCCAATCATGACCAGGCCAGGCTGGTAAGCAGGTTCGGTAATGACAGCCCGGAATTTAGGGCCGTATCGTCAAAAATGCTGACTACCTTTTTAATGACCATGCGCGGTACACCATATTATTACAACGGCGACGAGCTGGGCATGACCAATGCTGGTTTCAGCACAATTGATGATTACCGCGACGTGCAAACCTTGAATGAATATCAGCGACAAAAAAATATCGGTGCCGATTTGCCTGCGTATTTAAAGCGAATAGCCTTTGAAAGCCGGGATAACGGTCGCACCCCATTTCAGTGGAACAGCACAGCTCATGCCGGTTTTACAACAGGTACACCCTGGATAAAGGTAAATCCTAATTATAAAAGCATCAACGCCGCTGCGCAGGAAAAAGATGCCAATAGCACGTTGAATTATTTCAGACGGATAGTAAAACTGCGGAAGGATAACCTGATACTGGTGTACGGAAAATATACGTTGCTCGATGCACAGAACCCAGATACTTATGCCTATACAAGGGAATTGAATGGCAGGAAGCTGTTGGTGCTTTTGAATTTTACCGGTAAAGCAGCTTCGGCACAAACGGGTTTGGATTTGAGCAACGCAACGGTTTTGATAGGCAATTATCAAAAGTCATCAAAAAATGGCGCGCTTATGCCGTATGAGGCCGTGGTTTATGAGTTGAAATAGGAGGGGTTTAATGTAGAGACGCATAATTGCGTCTCCTAATGTACAGAGCCTCATTTAATTGAAAATTGCATGCGTGACCTGCCTGCGAGAGACGCAATTATGCGTCTCTACATTAATTAAGTTTATCTCACCACCAACGAGATCTGCAACACCCTCGGCTTATCTCCAATTGCCGGGCCACCCCAGTCTGTTTCATCACCATTAAGGATCCGGAGCGATTTAAATACGCCGTTTTCATACCAGCCTTCCTCAACCTTGAGGTATTGCCATGCCTTGTCGGTATTGCTGCCCAACGGACGAAAGGTGACACGACAATTTGTTCCGGTCATGATAAATTTATTTTTGTCGAGGCTAACAATCATGGCTTTGCCGTTATGGTCAGTATTGGGTTTTAGTTCTCCACCCCGGCCGCTGCCAAATTTTATAACAGCGTCCCAGGCACCAAGTTTAATGCTTTGCTCAGCGCCATCTTCGTGCTCAACAACGGCTTTGATCTTATCGTCAAATGCCCATTGCGCCAGCTCCCGCATCATTGGTGCTGCCATTGTATATTCATCTGCAAAAGGAGCAAGGCGTTCGGCAAGGTGATCGTCGTTTGAACTATCGCCATTATCATCTATCCCAAACGGCGAAAAGCCAATTCCGCCATGGGCCAGTACTTCATAAAAATATTTGGCATTATCGGCAACTAAGCCAGCTTCGGGCACAAAGAGGGTATTATCTGCCCGGGTGTAGAGGTCAATCACTTTCAATATTCTTTCGCTGCCCGACAGGTAAATATCGGGAGCAAGCAGGTCAATAGATGGTGCGGCAGCCTTCCAAATGGGAATTACATTATCCGTTGCGCCCCCGCTTTCATAATGGGTTGCCGGTGGATTGGTAAGCGGATCACGAAGTGCCACGTTTACATATAGTGGCAGCGGATACTCAGCTTTTCCTGCTGCTGCCACTTGTTCAATAAACCGGGCTATTGACCAGGCTTGGAAATATTCATCAGCTCTTTCACCAAAAACTTTGGCCCATGTACCTTTTGAGTTCTCGGGTATATTCAGTGCTTTTAGTATAGCTGGTTTTAACAGTTCCGGAGGAACATCTGCTTCAAATAGTTTTTGCGCCCTGGCTGAGTAATCGCGAACGGTGTCCCATGAGCCAGGCTCATTTTCAACCTGTACCATGATAACGGTATGCTGTGTATCTGCCTGCTTGAGATAATGCATAACTGCCGAAAACGCTTTGATATCAGCATCTAAAGTGGCTTTTGAATGAGGTGAAGGCGAGTCAATGGGCTTGCCTGTTTTACCCGTAATGTTTGGGTATTTCTCGGCGTCGCGTTTCATCCATTCGGGCATATAATGGTTACTGCCATTTTTCCAGGTACCAAACCATAATAACACTAAATGCACGTTGTGCTGCCTGGCTTGTGTAAGTAAGGTATCCACCAATGAAAAATCGAACTTTCCGGCTTGGGGTTCTATCTGTTCCCAGTAAAGGGGCACCTCAAGCGTATTAAGGTGCATCGCCTCAACCGATTTCCATACCCCCGGCATTAAAGCGGGCCATGCACTTGAGTTATGAGCCTGGCCTCCCAGCATCAAAAAAGGTTTGCCATCAACTAAAAACGCATGCCTGCTATTTTTTTCGATAAGCTTGGGTAGCGATGTATCATTAGTTTGGGCAAATGTATTGGCTCCTGCAAATAACAATGAAGTAAGCAGGAACATATTTTGAGCTTTTTTGCCAATTAGTTTACGCATGATATCAAAGGTTTATGATCAGGCCAAAATAATTACAAAACAGCGCTTAAGGTAATACTAAATAAACCGTTTATGGTTAAAAATATACCAGTTGCAGCCTTTACTTATTCAGTTCCAGCTTGGCAAAAAAATCATTGAACATGAGGTTAATATCTAACCTGCGATAAACACGGATGTTACGGCCATGCGCATTATAATCATATCCCCCCTGTGTATTAATAAGCGGACAGGGTTTTAACACATATTCGCTCGATGAGGGATCGGCCTCAAACGACGATTGTAAGGCGGTAAGCAACACCAGCGGACTATCGCCTATGATATAGGTTTCGCCCAGATTAAGGTGATATTGCTGGATGAGCTTCATAACGTTTTCAAGTGCGCCAGCCAGATATTTACCTGTTTCGCCTTGTGGCTTTACTTTAAGCAGCAATTCTGAGTAGGAAAGTATGGCCTGGCGATACCCATCCCGCGGAATTTGCCAAAGCTTTAATTGCGAATGGTTGAATACAGCCCTTACTGCATTGATATCGATATTGAGGTTGTACTCGGGGCTACTGTAATTGGGTGGGGGTAGGGCAAGGTCAGTGTATTCCGGGCCGCCTATCCATACCAGGGTTAATTTATCGGCAATTTTAGGTTCGGTTAGCACCGCAGATGCAATTTCGGTAAGTCCGGCGCCACAAAGGATGTAAAGAGGTAAGGAGGTGTCTGTACGGGATGCTTCTTTAATGATCAGATCGACAGCTTTACTTTTTACCGGGGTACTGTCGTTTACCATCGCGGTGTTAGAGCCTGCTATTACCGGGAATTGATCTTTAATCTTTAAAACAGCTAACAGGTCTGCAGCCTTTTTTGCCGCGTTCTCCGCCTGGGTTTTAGATCTGTCGAACCCATCGTTGGCATTCAGGTGCGAACCAATGATCCCCCTAACGTCAACCGATGGTGATAATACCAAATGTGCAAGCGCAAACAAACCATCCGGGTCACCGCTAAAATCATTGTCCATGATCACCCTGATGCGGGGCGAAATGAGTTTATTGGCAGCCGTTGATTGTCCTTTTGAAATGATCGGGAAAATAAACAACAGCAGCAGGAATGATAAAAGCTTGCTTTTGGTCATGGCTTACAGGCTAATTGATTGGTGCACACAATATAAGTGTTTTAGCCTGAAACAAGAGGATGTTTATTGCTTTAGATTAACTAAGAGTGCAGGATTAACAATTCCCTCCCTTGGGAGGGGTGTGTTAGGATTGCGCATTGGCAGGGAGGGGTTATGCGCCATTGCAACGACCAAACATCTTGCAGAAACCCCTCCTACACCCTCCCCAGGGGAGGGAATCGCACAGCCCACTCACTATCTTTTGATGGATTACTCTCAAGAGAGGAGTTTAGAAGTCTTTTGCTTGACGATGATTATTTATCCCGCTATACTTCCAAAAGCTTCAAGATATTTATCAATATAAAATTGCTTACTTGCCGTTTTGTATTGCATAATAAAGCGCGGATGTTCCAAAGCTATGATCTCGCCAAAAAAATGATATTCATCGTTCAGTTTGCGCAAAAATGTTTCATTCTTGCCTGTGCCAAAGCAAAAACATTTATCAGTATTAATGCCCAGGTCAATCTGCTTGCGGATGTTTTCAATCATGAACTGATAAACGGCTTTGGTTAACTCCTTGCTGTCGTAGTAATTGTAATTCTTTTCCTTACCGTTGGTATCAACACTTGTAAAACCAAGCGGACAGGGCGAATTAATATAGATTTGCTTATAAAAAGCTTCCGGTCCGCCAAAGGCATTGATCACCTCGTAAACAAATACCGATGATGGCTCGTGCGACATTTTGCCTTCATAGTTGATATGGCATTCGGAGATTAACCGTTTTGGGTCGGTAAATGGTATTCCGGTTAAGCCGCCGCCAAACCTGCCGGGGTTGATTCCCAAAACGATGTGGCGCCGCTGATTATCGTTGTAATATTTATGATAAAACTCATCAACAATACGCATAGTTTGCGGATGTTCCTTAAAAGGGTTCATGATACGGATGCCTTTGGGTAAAGGATCGCCGGTATAGGTTAGCTGCTCATTGAATTGGATAACCCTGTCTGCAAATGTCATAAACAAATTTAGCATTTTATAAATTCTGAAGGCTAATCGCTTTTTACCAAATGGTAAGTGGAACCGGTTTTTTACGGGGGAACTTCGTGGTGTCTAAAAAAGAATAAACATCATGAATAGTCAAATTAAAAGCAGATTGTCATTGAATGGCAAAAGGGTAATTATATTGGGAGGTAGTACTGGTATAGGCTTCGCGACAGCAAAAGCTGCCGCTGCCGAAGGTGCCAAAGTTGTCATAGTTTCAGGTAATCAAAGCAAAATCAATAACGCACTAAGTCAATTGCCTGAAGATGCTGAAGGCTACGCCGTGGATCTATCGCACGAAGAAAATATAAAATCGTTTTTTGAGCAAGCCGGCAATTTTGACCACCTGGTTTATACTGCTGCCGAAAATCTTAATCTGAATAATATCGACCAAACAGATATCGAGGCTGCGCGTAAGTTTTTTAATCTGCGTTACTGGGGAGCTTATGCTGCTGTTAAATATGGCATCCCGTTCATTAATGAGGGCGGCTCCGTAAACCTAACTGGTGGCACGGCGGGAACAAGACCGGCAGCCGGCTGGTCGATGGCTAGCAGTATTTGCGGTGCTATTGAAGGTTTGGTAAGGGCGCTTGCTGTTGAGCTTGCTCCAATACGCGTAAACGCAGTGGTGCCCGGTGTAATTGATACTAACCTTTGGGACAGCCTGCCTGCCGAAAATAAAGAGGGCCTTTATAATTGGGCAAAAGATACATTACTGCTCGGCCGTGTTGGTCATGCCGATGACGTTGCCCTTGCATTTGTTTATCTTATGAAGCAAAGTTTTGGCACCGGGTTGAATTTAGTTGTTGATGGTGGTACATTGCTGGTTTAATCCCTGATATAACACTATTGGTTGATGCCGGCCGCTTTTGTATCTTGTGGCGTTCATCAAGCATAAAAAGCAATTGACAAGCATACCAACACATTTTAATAAAACCCGCATAGCACCAACGCCAAGCGGGTTTTTGCATGTGGGTAATATCTTGTCGTTTGCTGTTACTGCGGGACTGGCCCGCAAACACGGGGCAAAAATATTATTGCGGATTGATGATCTTGACCGGGCGAGGGTTAATCGCGAATATTTAACCGATATTTTTGATACGCTCCGCTTTTTAGAAATCCCCTGGGATGAAGGCCCGCAGGATGCCGATGATTTTGAAACCCGGTTTTCACAAATTCACCGGATGCATCTGTACAACGAAGCTCTTGATCAATTAGCCGCAGGTGGTTTTGTATTTGCCTGTACCTGCTCGCGCAAGCAAATGAGTGAAATTGGAAGCTGTACCTGCTCAGATAAGCAGATCCCTTTAAATAACCCTGAAGCGAGCTGGCGCTTATGTACAAATAACGCTGCTACATTGCAGGTGAAAAGTTATAACGGTAAAATTATCCGAACTCAACTACCTGCCGAAATGGAAAATTTTGTGGTCAAAAAAAAAGATGGTTTCCCGGCTTATCAGCTTACCTCAGTTATTGACGATCTGTTTTATGGCGTTGACCTGATTGTGAGGGGCGAAGATCTGTGGGCGTCAACATTGGCTCAGATCCAGTTGGCGGCTGTGTTGGATAAGCAGGATTCTAATGATATCGTATTTTATCATCATCCGCTGTTGCTTGAAAAAGACGGTAAAAAGCTATCCAAATCGGCCGGCTCAACGTCGATTAGATATCTAAGGCAGGAAGGCAAAAGTGCGGAAGATGTATTTATGCTTATCTCAGATCTTTGTTCACTTCCCGAAAAAGCTGGTAACTGGCAGGAGCTCGGTGCATCAATTCTTCGCAAGTTGTCATAGCATATTAACACTTCTTTATAAAATGCATATTTAATGTGACTCCAGTTTAATCGAACGATGTCAATTTGTATATTTTAATGTGATGAAAATGTTAAGCCATTTACAATAAATTAAAGCAGTTTGTGCTTTTACTTTACCATGACATAACTGCCTGTACATATCGGAAGGGTAAATTTGTAGCAACAAATACAAATTACGATGCAAGCAGCATTTTGCCACAAGCACCTGAAATTTCTGTTTTTTGTTATCCTTACTTTCAGAGCCATTACCTGCCAGGCTCAAAACAGCCCCCTCTCCAAAGGTTTCGCGCACAATGACTACTGGCATACCCGGCCTCTGTACGATGCTTTGGATAACGGTTTTCAAAACGTAGAGGCTGATATTTACCTGCGTGATGACGAATTGCTGGTGGCACATATGCTGCCTGCTTTTCAAAAAAAGCGCACCCTGGAGCAGCTTTATTTACAGCCATTGTTTAACTGTTATGAGGGTAAAAACAGGGAGGTGGTATACCCGCTTGCTCCTGTTACGCTGATGATCGATATTAAATCAGACGCTGAAAAGACCTATGCAAAGCTGGCAGAAGTATTAAAGCGCTATGCGCCCATGCTGTCGAGTTATAATGATGGCGAAATAACAGAAGGCAGTGTAACCATCGTTATAACCGGCAATAAGCCATATAAGATGCTTCAGGCACAAAGGCAACGCTATGCTTTTATTGATGAAGACCTGATGCAGGTGCATACCGATACGCTTTCAAACACCGTTTATAAAACTGCCAGCTGCAAATATTCGCGCCTCATCAGCTGGACCGGCAAAGGCCCGATGCCCGAAGATCAGAGACAATTGCTTCGCGATTATGTAGCCGCGGCACATCACTATAAAAAGAGGGTGCGCCTGTGGGCATCCCCAGAAAATAAAGAAGTATGGAAAGCTTTGCTTGAATGTGAGGTAGACCTGATCAACACTGATAAATTAACCGAATTAAGAGAGTTCCTGATGACGGGGCCGGAGCCTGTAAGATACGCGAAGGTGAACACCAGGTAATAACCACTAATCACTCAATAAGATGAAAAAGATTAGAGTAGCATTTTTCGCCGAGATACTTATTGAAGATTTCGATGGCGCAATACGCACCATGTATCAGCTCATTAAACGTATTGACCGGAATATTTTTGAATTTCTGTTTGTTTATGGTGCCGGTCCCGACAGTATAGCCGGATTTGAATCATTAAAAGTTCCGGCTTTAACATTACCAATTAACACCGGTTACACCATGGCAATACCTGGCTTGGTGATGAGCGAGCTAAAAGAAGAGATAGATAACTTTTCGCCAGATGTTGTACACATTGCTACGCCGTCGCTTTTAGGTAGTTTCGCCTTAAAATATGCTACCCAGCAGGGCTTGCCTGTTATCAGTATCTATCACACACATTTTATTTCATATATCGATTACTACCTGAAACATACCCCATTCCTGATTAATAAGGTTAAACAGATGATGTCGGAAAGTCACAAGGCTTTTTATAATCAGTGCGATCAGGTTTATGTGCCTTCAATTACTATGAAGGAAGAGTTGATTGATATGGGGGTTGATACCTACCGTATGAAACTATGGCAGAGAGGAATAGATACCAGCCTGTTTTCGCCACGGCATAAAAAAAGTCTGCGGTCGTTGACTGGAAATGGTAATCCCACCATTTTGTTTGCCAGCCGCCTGGTTTGGGAAAAAAATCTGGAGACCCTGTTTGAGATCTATAGCATGATGCAGGATCGCCTCCCCGAAGTTAACTTCATAATTGCCGGTGACGGAGTTGCGCGTAAGGCCTGTGAAGCAAAAATGCCCAACGCAGTATTTACCGGTAAGATAGATCATAAAATGCTTTCGGTTTTATATGCGTCATCAACCTTGTTCCTGTTTCCTTCGGTATCTGAAGCTTACGGTAACGTAGTACTTGAGGCCATGGCATCAGGCTTGCCTTGTGTTATAGCAGATGGCGGTGGTTCAAAAGATTTCATAGAACAGGGCATTAACGGTTTTAAATGCGAACCATATAATGCCGGCTGCTATGTCGAACGGATTGAGTTACTGCTTAAAAGCAATAGCCTGAGAGAACAATTTATTGAAGAGGGACTTCAATACAGCAGCCGGTTAAGCTGGGAGCACCTGGCATCAGTATATTTTGATGATCTGGCTGAAATGGCTGGTGCTGATGTATTGAGCATCGCATAAATTTTAAGCAATTGTTAAAGTGATTTCCCTGTCACAAAACAGATAACTTCTTGTACTCAAAATCCTATTTCTTACATTTGCCGTTTGTTTTAATAATAGGGGCTGAGTATCAATTCATAATAAGGGAATTTCATGTACGATATTTGTTGTGTAGGGCATATTACGTTAGATAAAGTAGTGACACCACAAGCGGTGAAGCATATGGCTGGCGGTACTTCTTTTTATTTTTCAAACGCCATCCGTAATATGGACGTGAGTTATACCCTGGTTACCTCGCTTGCTTTGAGCGAAATGCCTGTGGTTGAAAAACTCCGTAACAAGGGTATCGAAGTACATGCCACTACCGGCGGCGAAACGGTTTACTTTGAAAATATTTACTCTGTTAACCAGGATCACCGTACCCAGCGTGTGCTGCAAAAAGCTGATCCTTTCACTATCGAACAACTTGACGAAATTCAGTCTAACGTTTATCATTTAGGTCCTTTACTGGCCGATGATATCTCCGTAGAATTTATAAAGGACCTCGCTCAACGCGGCAAGCTTTCTCTTGATGCACAGGGCTACCTGCGTAAAGTGGAAGATAAAAACGTGGTGGCTATCGACTGGCCCGAAAAGCGTGAAGCCCTGCAGCATATCCACATCCTGAAAGTGAACGAGCACGAAATGGAAGTACTCACTGGTATTACTGACATTCATGAAGGTGCTAAAGTCTTGAACGAATGGGGCGTTAAAGAAGTGGTTGTAACCCTGGGCAGCATGGGTTCGGTTATTTACAACGACGGTGTTTATTACCAGATTCCGGCATATAAACCGGTTGAAGTAGTTGATGCTACCGGTTGCGGCGATACTTACATGGCCGGTTATTTATACCAACGCGCCAAAGGGAAAGGCTTCCAGGAAGCCGGCGAGTTTGCCGCTGCCATGGCGAGCTTCAAGATCGAATCATCTGGGCCTTTTACCGGAACTGAAGAGGATGTATTGGAGTTGTTAGCGAAACACAGCTTAAAGCCGAAAGCTTAAGGTTTAAAGCATTTTTATTTTTTTGTCATTTCGATAGAGCGGTGGAGGGTAAGAGCTATAGGGCGAAAGAGAAATCTTATACGCTCTGTACTAACGCTTTCATGGTCGCTAAGTAGGGCGTATACGATTTCTCCTCACAGCCTTCCGCACAAGCCGCCCTTTGTTCGTCGAAATGACATCGTGGTGAATTAAATTCTATCAGGACTGCAACCTTTCGCCTTTAACCTTTATCCTTTCACCTCCCCAAAAAAACTATATTTCCTTAGCGTCCGAAGCATTGATCCAGCCCTCGTTGCCGCTGGCCAGCCTGATCTTCATCCAGCCGTTATTATCTTCTAAAATTTCAACCTTGGTGCCGTCATGGATCAGGAACAGGTTTTTGGCATTGGGCGTTGGCGCGCTTTTTACATTGACAGATGTGCTGAATATAATAGCGCCATGATGGGCATCAAAGTATTGATCCTGGCGACTTGCAACAAACATGCTCGCAAATCCGAAAATCAATATCACTAAAGCCAAATAAAACGACCATTTTTTAATGCTTACCGAATTAGTAAACCTGTACACTGTCAGCAACACACATCCTGCAATAAAGAACAAAATCGTCATCACCGCCAACGTTGTTAATGAAAAGCGGAGAATAAACGAGTGCCACCATTTGGTAATGAAAAACTCGGTACCAGCCTCTACCTTATCTGTTGTTTTTTGATTGGCAAACTGGATATTGAAATTGATATCCTCATCACCCGGCGAAAGTTTGTGTGCCTTTTCATAATACAACAGGGCAGATGGCACATCCTCATTTTTAAAATAAGCGTTGCCCAAGTTATAATAAACCAATGCCGACTGGTGCCCATCGTCCACAATTTTTTGGTATGTGGTTATGGCTTCTTTGTACTGGCCTTTGGCATATTGGTCGTTTCCTTTTTTTAACAGGATGTTAGCTTCATCGTTAGCTAATGCACATATTGGCATAACGATGATGAGCAGTAAGTATATAATGCGCTTCATCATGTTATATTTTATTTTCAATGTTGTTGATCATGTTCTGGGCCTTATCAAACACCTGTTGCTCGGTAATGCCCGATACAGGGGCATAGCGTGCCATTTCGCAGAGGTCGAGGGTATCAAGCATCTCGTTAATGAGGCTTTCATCAAGTGAACGGGCTTTTAGCTCCGATGCAATCTTTTCGCGGTTCAGATCAGCGTAAGGAATATTAAGCTTATCACTCAAATAACCGTACAGACCGCGGAACAGGTTTTCATAAAATGCTTTTTTATCGTTTAACTGCAGTTTGGCACTGGCAAGGTGTTTGGCTGCCACTTTACCTGCCTTACGGCTTTTCAGGCCTACCACATCAGCATTGTTTTTATCGCGCCATTTGCCGTAAACCAAGGCTCCAAGAAAACCTGCGGGACCTAAGATCAGCAGGAAATAATATAGCCCCGAACCATAAAAATCACTACCTACCTCGTTTAACTCGCTGCCGGTTTTTATGTAACGGATGTCATTGCTCAGCACCTTAACATCCTGCTTGCCCGCGTTTGAAAAGGCGGTAACGTTACTGCCATCACCGGAGCCTTTAGCTACTTTAATATGGAATGCCTGGGTAGTTAAAGTAACATACCTGCCTGTAGCCGGATTAAAGTAGGCAAACTTAACCGGGTCGATAGTAAAATCGCCCTGATGCCTTGGGATCAGCAGATAAGTGTATTTTCTGCTGCCTGATGACCCGCCGGCATTTATGGTAATGGTATCGGTGATCTTGGGCTCATACTTCTCAAAGTCGGCTGGGAAAGTTGGCGTTATCGGTTTCAACAACTTCAGGTTGCCTGCGCCGCTTACCTTTACCTGGTAGTTGATTGCGTCATTGGCTTTAACATCATTTTTATCGAGCGATGCCTCAATATTAAATTTACCCACAGCACCGGTAAACTCGGCAGGTTTGCCTGCCTGCGGCAATGGTTTTACGTGGATAACAACCGGTGCGCTTTTTACTTTATACTTCACATCCTCGTATCCGCCAAAAAACGCATCGAAGGGGTCGCCTGATGATGAAGCGGCCTGCTGCCTCACTATAAAGTTCATGATGGAAGGCTCAATGGTGATATTACCCTCATGCTCGGGGAATAGCACCGTTTGTTTAATATCGGTTACGTTGTACCGTACACCATTTAAAATTTCGGTGCGCCATTGAGCGTTAGGATTATTGTTTTTGATCTCCTGGCTGTAAAATCCGTTCAGATCAGGGATTTTTTCCGGCTCGCCGTTGGCGATGTTAACCCGGGTATAAAGGCGCAGGTTCATCATGATCTGCTGACCCATGTAGGCCGTTGTTTTATCTACCTCGGCACGTAAAAACAATGATTTGGAGATATCGCTTACACGTCCTTTTTGAATGTTGCGGCTATCGGGGCCGTTACTTTGTTGTTGCTGAGCCTGCTGGTTAGCCTGCCCGCCCTGGCCTTTTACCACTTTAATTTTAATCGGGGATGTACTGTAAGACCGTCCACCCGATATAATTGTAGCCGGGCCAATAGTAAATTCGCCTTCGCGGGTAGGCACCAGGTCATATCCGTAAGCAATGCTTGATGAAGTAACCCCATTGATCATGGACATACTGTTGGATACATTGGGTCCGCCCACTACCTGGAAGCCGCCAAAAGCCGGCGGCGCAAAACGATCGCCATTGGCATTGATGGAAAAGGTTACTTCAAGTACTTCGCCTGTGCCTATGGTGGTTTTATTTACCGATGCTGTGAACTTTACCTGCGCAAAAATCAGGCTTGAGCAACACAGCAGCAGCGTTAATATGGAAAGTTTAATTTTCATTAGTATCTACAAAACAACAAGATTTTACCAATCTTTTGAAATAGGCACCTTAGCACCTTTTAATTTTTTATTCTTAAGCTTATCCTGGGTTTGCTTTTCATCATTGTTAAGGGCATCAAGCATTCGTTGGGCGTCATCTTTTGACAGCTGGTTAGGTTGCTGTCCCTGTTGATCTTTCTGATCCTGGTTTTGCTTATCCTGATCTTTCTTGTCCTGGTCCTGCTTGTTTTTATCCTGGTCTTTTTTGTCTTTATCCTTGTCCTTATTGTCTTTGTTATCTTTATTCTTATCCTTGTTTTTGTCCTTGTCCTTATTATTCTTGTTGCCCCCGCCGCCTTTATTCTTATCCTGCTGGTTTTTCAGCATTTTTTGAGCATAGGCAAGGTTATACCGGGTTTCCTCATCTTTAGGGTTATTAACGAGGGCCTTTTTATAAGCATCGATACTTTCCTGGTATTTCTTTTCGGTCAAAAATGAATTGCCGATGTTGTGATAGGCACCTGCTTTTACATTTTTATCAATGGATGCCGTTGCCAGCTTATTGAACTGCGCCGCTGCATCATCATATTTCTTTTGCTTGAACATGGCATCGCCAAGGTTAAAATTACCCTCCAGGGTTTTTTCCTTTTTGCTCATGGCCTGGCGGTAAGCCGCTTCAGCTTCTTTAAACTTTTTTTGCTGATAAAGCTCGTTACCCTGCTTCAGGTATTTTTTTTCCTGCTGGGCAAAAAGAAATGAAGCCTGCAGCACTAATAAAATGGCTATGATATATTGCTTCATGTGTTTTTTACTTCAAATAATTTGATCTTGCTTAGGCGCATGTTTTTACGGATGGAAATAAAGAACTCGGCCAATAACAATACAAAGGCAATGGCCAGGAAAAACTGGAACCTGTCTTCAAAATCCTTAAACTGTTTGGTATCCGTCATTTTGCGCTGCACCTTAGCTATTTGGTCCATTACAATGTTGAGGCCACTGTTGGCATTGTTGGCACGTACATAAACACCGTTTCCTGCTTCGGCAATTTCCTTGCCCATTTGCTCATTCAGCTTGCTTACTACGGGGTGGCCGGTACTGTCATTGTGGAAACCAGTTTGTTTGCCGTTTTGATAAATGGGGATTGGTGCACCTTCTTCCGAACCTACTCCAACCACATTTACCGTAACATTTCTTGCTAAAGCGGCTTTGGCTGCCGATACGGCATCGTCCTCATGGTTCTCACCGTCGGTAATAATAATAATGGACTTGCCGGTTCCGTTCTTGAAATCAAACGATTGCATACCTAAATTAATTGCAGCGCCAATAGCTGTGCCCTGTGTTGGTACCATTTCGGTATTAATGGTATTGAGGAACAATTTAGCCGCCGCATAATCCGTAGTTACCGGAAGCTGTACATAAGCCTGGCCCGCAAATACAACGATGCCGATACGGTCGTCGTGCAGTTTATCAATAAGTTGAGATAGCGCACGTTTGGCATTTTCCAGCCGGTTAGGGGCCAAATCCTGTGCCAGCATACTGTTTGATACGTCCAGCAGGATCATCAGGTCGGCACCTTTGCGTTTTACCTCTTCGGTTTTTGAACCCAATTGCGGATCGGCTATGCCAATAATAACAAGGGCATAGGCTAAAATGAAAAAGATGAACTTGATCCAGGGGCGTGAAAAGGATACCTGTGGCATCAGCTGCATCACCACCTCCTTATTACCCAGCGAGGCAATTGCTTTACGTTTCCACCAGTTTACCCTCAAAAAAATAAAGAGCAGCAGCGGAATAGCAAGCAATCCCCATAAAAATTCTGTATTTGCAAAACGTAGCATGCTGTTATGTTATAGCTCCCTTAAGCAGGGTGTTTCTTGTTAAAAATTCTAACGATAAAAGCGCCAGCGCAATAATGGCGAAAGGCAAAAAACGTTCTGTTTTTTTGCGGTATTGGGTAACATCAATCTTGGCCTTTTCCAATTTGTCAATCTGCTCGTAAATATCCTTCAAAGCATTATTGTTGGTTGCCCTGAAGTATTTACCGCCGGTAATTGTGGCGATCTTGCTCAATGTACCCTCATCAATATCAACCTTCATGCGCTGATATTGGATGCCCATTGGAGTTTGAACCGGGTAAGGTGCAAAGCCGTTAGTGCCGATGCCTACTGTATAAACCCTAACACCAAATTGTTTGGCAATTTCGGCAGCGGTAACCGGGGGGATAGAGCCCGAGTTGTTTGAACCATCGGTAAGCAGGATCACTACTTTACTTTTGGCCTCACTATCTTTTAAACGGTTTACAGCCGTAGCCAAGCCCATCCCGATGGCGGTACCATCTTCAATCATCCCGTTTTTGATGTCGGCATAAAGGTTTACCAATACCGAGTGATCGATGGTGAGCGGACATTGTGTAAAACTTTCACCACTGAAAACTACCAGGCCAATCCTGTCATTAGGGCGGTTCTGGATAAAATCGATGGCGATGTTTTTGCCGGCCTCAAGCCTGTTGGGCTTAAAATCTTCGGCAAGCATACTGCCCGAGATATCTGATGCAATAACGATATCAATACCTTCGGTAGTGGTATCTTGCCAGCTTAACGACGATTGCGGTCTTGCGAGCGCAACAATTAGCGCAGCCATAGCTAACGAACGCAATATGATGTTTAAATGCCTGAAACGGGGCAGCATGCTTTTGGTGATCATGGCGAAGCCCCTTACGGTAGGCATGGCCAGGTTACCCTGCAGTTGCTTTTGTTTCCAGATGTACCAGCCCACCATAAGCGGAATGCTGATGAACAGCCAGAAAAAGCCCGGATGAGCAAATTCTATTCCTTTAAACCAAATCATTTTGCCTCATCTCCCTTCACATTTACATCGGTTGGTCTGGCACGGGGTTGCGTATCTTTAATAAAAGTAACGGCGTTTTCCATGCTCTTTTCATTTTCATTGGCCGCGGGTTTCTCTTTGGCAAACTTTACCATATCGGCAAGTATGAGCAATTGCCTTAACAGGTTCCTGTCTTCGCTGGCTATGTCCATGTGCCTTAAGCTGGCAAAGATCTCTTCGGATGTTTGCTCCAGAGCTTGGATGTTGTACCGTTTTTCAAGGTACTCGCGCACCACGTCGCTCAGTTCAATATAATATTGTTTAACCTGGTCATGCTGCCAAAGCTGCTTGTTTTTGATTTCTTCGAGTTTTTGAAGGGCCTGGATATGCAACGGGATATCGGGCTTAACTTCTTCAACGATCACTTCTTTTTTAGGCCGTTTTAACAGATAATAAACCACGGCGCCAATAACGATCAAGCCAAGCAATATACCTGTAACCAGCTTCCAGTTATCACGCAGCCAGTCCCAAAAAGTGTATTTAACAGCCAGCGGCTGTTTAATGTCATAGAAAGCTTTAGTTGTATCAACGGCCACTGTTCTGACATCAAGATTCAATGTGTCCGTTAGTAAATCGCCTACCGGCGATTTAAACACGTATGACGGGATGATATAAGTACCGCTGTCGAAAGCGGTAATGGTATAATGCCTGTTGATGGTTTCGATGGATTGATCGCCCTTGTCAAAAGCAGTATCTGCCTTAAAGTTTACAATCCGGATCTTGCCGATGCTGTCGGCCAGTTTAGGAAATCCTATACTGTCCTTAGCGTGAAAACGAATACTTAAGTTGAGCTGTGTTTGTTCGCCTATCAGGATCGATTTTTTATCCAGTGTAGCTTTAGCCCCAAAGTTTTGCGCCCTGCCTGTTTGGTAAAAGCCTGCAAGCAATACCAACATAGCCAGGGTGTATTTCATGTACCTGTTCATATATTTTACCGCCGGCCTTCCCGCTTTTTAAATAATGTCATTAATGGTTTAACGTATGATTCATGTGTGCCAATGGTAGTATAATCAACCCCCGAGCGACGAAAAGCATCCTGCAGGGCGGCGTTGCGTTTCACTGCATCCCATTTAAAAGCGTCGCGAACAGCTTTGTCGCCGGTATTTACCCACATGATGTGCCCGCTTTCTTCGTCCTTAACCGGGATCAGTCCCAGGTTAGGGAACTCTTCCTCGTGTTTGTCGTAGAGCTTTAAAGCGATGATATCGTGCTTTTTATTGGCGATCTTAAGCTCGTTTTCAAATTCGGGGGTAATAAAGTCAGAGATCACAAAGGCCGTGCATTTCTTTTTGATAACGCTTGTGAAGTATTTCAATGCTTCGGCCACGTTAGTGCCTTTGTTTTCGGGCTGAAAAGCAATCAGTTCGCGGATGATCATCAGGATATGGCTACGGCCTTTTTTTGGCGGAATAAACTTCTCGATCTTATCGCTGAAAAAGATCACGCCCACCTTGTCATTGTTCTGTATGGCCGAAAATGCCAGTACCGCGCAGAGTTCGGTTGCCAGATCCTGCTTTTGCTGATTTTGCGTGCCGAAGTTTTCAGAACCACTCACATCCATCAGCACCATAACGGTAAGCTCGCGCTCCTCATCAAACACTTTTACATACGGATGGTTAAAACGGGCGGTAACGTTCCAGTCGATGGTACGGATTTCGTCGCCGATCTGGTATTCGCGCACCTCGCTAAAGGCCATACCACGCCCCTTGAAAGCCGAGTGATACTCGCCCGAAAATAAGTGGTTACTTAAGCCACGGGTTTTGATCTCTATCTTCCTTACCTTTTTTAGCAGATCCTTGGTGTCCATAGGCCCCCTCTAAATCTCCCCCGGTAGGGGAGACTTTTGAATGTTTTAGTTAATTAATAATACCTTGCTTCTAAAGCCCTCCCTTCCGGGGAGGGTTTGGGTGGGGCTTACGGTACCTCAACCACGTTTAGGATGCCGGTAATGATATCCTCACTGGTGATGTTTTCGGCCTCGGCCTCATAGCTTAAGCCAACACGGTGCCTTAATACATCATGACAAACTGCACGTACATCTTCAGGGATCACATAACCGCGGCGTTTAATAAAGGCGTATGCTTTTGCTGCCAGTGCCAAACTGATGCTTGCCCTTGGCGATGCACCAAAGGTGATCAGCGTTTTGTATTTGGCAAGCTTAAACTGATCGGGGAAACGGGTTGCAAAAACAATGTCGATGATGTATTGCTCTATCTTTTCGTCCATATAAACCTCGCGCACAATTTTGCGGGCTTTGATGATCTCATCTGGCTTGATGATGGCGTTTGGCTTATTCATGCCTGAAGGCGAGATATTGGCGCGCATGATCTTTTTCTCATCCTCTTTGTTAGGATATTTGATCACCACTTTTAACATAAAACGGTCAACCTGTGCTTCGGGCAGGGGATAGGTACCTTCCTGCTCAATAGGGTTTTGGGTTGCCAATACCAGGAACGGATCGGGCAGTTTGTAAGTGGTATCGCCAATAGTTACCTGACGTTCCTGCATGGCCTCAAGCAGCGCACTTTGCACTTTGGCCGGTGCACGGTTAATCTCATCGGCCAAAACAAAGTTTGAGAAGATAGGGCCTTTGCGCACAATGAACTCTTCTTTCTTTTGGTTGTAAATCATGGTACCCAATACGTCGGCAGGGAGTAGATCAGGTGTAAACTGGATCCTGCTGAAATCGGCCTGGATGGCTCTCGACAGTGTATTGATGGCAAGTGTTTTCGCCAGTCCCGGTACACCTTCCAATAGAATGTGCCCATTAGCCAGTAAACCGATGAGCAAGCGCTCAACCATATAACGCTGACCAACTATCACTTTATCCATCTCCATAAGCAGCAGGTCGATAAACGCGCTTTCCCTTTGTATCATTTCATTCAGCGCCCTGATATCGGTTGAATACGATGTTGGAGCTGCCGGAGCTGCTGATGAAACATTTCCTGTGTAACTATTTTGTTCTTCCATTAATTTTTTCGTTTCGGTAGGCAAACTTAAACACCCGCTCAATTTTTCGCCAACTAAAATCCATGCATAAATGTTAAAAAGTGTTAAATCGTTATATATCGCGGCAGATATATCTGTTTAACACTCACAATGTTTGGTAATAATTGTTAAATCCGGCCCTGTTAAGTCCCAATATACACTATTTAGTTGCTTGTGGTAATTTATAACGTGTTAAAGTGGGTTTTATTGATTGGCGTAGGGGTTACATTTATAAATGCTAACTCGCGCTGGTTTGCAAACGGGTGTGTATCCTGGGTGTGTTTGTAACGCTAATGGCAATGCGGCCGCAAACTATATTAAGCACTCGTTTACAAACGGGAGCAAGGTTTAAATTTTTTTCGACTTTATTATCTACTTTTAATCAACATTATCCGGGTGATATGAAAAAGAGAAGGCTGTTATTTATGCTGGTTATAACCGTTCTTTCGGCAATGGCTGCAGGGGCACAAAATGTGTATAAAAACATCCCGCTGCCAAAAGCCATTAACAGTGTGAACGAAGAATTTTCGGGTATGACCATTTATGGCCGCCGTCTTTACCTCGAACCGCAATACGGCGATCATAAAGAAACAAAATTGGATGGCACATTTAACCTGTATAGCATCCTTGCAGATAGCATCAACAGGGTTATAGATGGACAGGATACAGCATTATCAGCCTTTAAAACCATCAGCGTAAAAAATTTGAACTTGCTCCCCGATTCTGTAAAAGCAAACTATGAAGGCTTTGAAGCTATCAGCATCGCTAATCATACGGTATTCCTTTCTATCGAAACGGACGATAAATACGCTTACTGTTTTGTGCTGAAGGGCAAATTAGATACTGTTAAAGGTGAAGTGATAATTGACCCGGAGCATTTTATTTCCCTGCGAAGATATCCATACATCAGCAATGCCGGGTTTGAAAGTGTTACCTATCTCCCTAAAGAAAACAAATTGCTGGCTTATTATGAGTTTAATGCCATGCCTAAAGGTGGCCGCGGCTATTTGATAGACACTTCGTTTAGTAAAGCGCCTCAGCAAATTACAATGCCATTGCTGTATTTCAGGATCACGGATATTGCGGCAGCCGGTGACGGGAAGATCTACGGTGTAAATTATTTCTGGAACGGTGATTACGATGCCTATCTAAATAACGATTGGGTGAAAAAGCCTGAAGCGGCTATAGGTAAACTAATACCGGAGCTTGGTAGTAGGTTGAGCGCTGATCCTGACTATCTGCACAATAACCCCTACGCTGCAATAGTAATGCTGGATACCCGTAAAAGTAAGCAGTGGAGATATGTGCGCTCATTTGATGGTGTTAAAAATAACTGGGAAGGTATAGCCCTGCTTAAGAAGGGGGCATTGATTGTTACCGATGCCAACAGGAGCAGCAAGCAGGTTTGCAGGTTGGTTTATGTGGATTTTTGAGGAACGAACACCTTCCGTCATCCCGAACTTGTTTCAGGACCCCATGTAATTAGTCTGCATTATACATGATACATGCTGGTGCTTAGCGAGTGGGGTGCTGAAACAAGTCCAGCATGACTTCTGATTATCGGGTTAAAGCAAAAAAGCCGCTCATCGCGGCTTTAATATATTAAGTATTTAATAATTCTATTCTTCAACCATTTCGCTGTTGGGGCTGGCTATTTCTGGTTTTTCGTGTTTAAAATAGCGCTTCTGGTACAGGAGAATCATAATTACGCCTACACAGATAGAGGCATCGGCCAGATTAAAAACCGGCCTGAAAAACTCGAACGACTCGCCTGCCCAAAACGGGAACCACGACGGATAGGTGCCACGCAATAGCGGGAAGTAAAACATATCAACCACACGGCCATGAAATAGGGGCGCATATTTATACATTATACCATAAAAGGTTGAATCGATAATATTGCCCATGGCGCCGGCTAAAATGAGCGCTACGTTCATGATGAGCCCGCGATGGTATTTGTGTTTAATTAAATAAATAAGAGTGTAAATTATACCACAAACCGCAACTATGCGAAACAGCGTTAAGGCCAGTTTGCCCGCATCGCCGCCCCATTCCATACCAAATGCCATACCGTTATTTTCGGTGTAGTGCAGCATTCCCCTGCTTCCCAGGAAGCGAATTTCGTCCTGGAGCTGCATGTGTGCACGTACCCAGGTCTTGATGATCTGGTCGGCAAGGATGATGAAGGCAGCAGTTAAAAAAGGTTTGGTATAAGCAGCCTTCATTTATTGCTTTAATTTAGCTTCCATAGAGAGGGTTGTGTGCGGAACAGCACGTAAACGCTCTTTCGGGATCAGCTTGCCTGTTTCGCGGCAAACACCGTAAGTTTTATTTTCGATACGTACAAGCGCGGCTTCAAGCTGCTCAATAAATTTTTTCTGACGTGCGGCCAACTGGTTTATCTGCTCTTTTTCAAGCGTGGCCGAACCATCTTCTAATGTTTTGTAAGTACCGGCAGTATCATCGGTGCCGTTGGCATTAGGCGAACTCAATGAGGTAGCCAATGAGTTTAATTCCTCGCGGGCTATGCGCATTTTATCCAGGATAATCCCTTTAAATTCCTGCAGGTCAGCTTCAGAATATCTGGTTTTTTCTTGTTCTTGTTTCATTATACTTTACTAATAGCAATCAATATTTCTTGTTCGTCAATTGTAACAGGCTCGCCCCCGGTAAGGTTATCCACAAACGTAATGCTGTCGGCCAAAATTTCGGCGCAAATGTAGGATAGATTGTTTTCCACGGCCTCTCTGATCGCCGGGGTGCTGCTTACCTGCACGTTTATCCTGTCAGTTACTTCAAATCCTTTGGTCTTACGTATATTCTGCACACGGTTGATAAACTCGCGCGAGATACCTTCCTGTTTTAATTCGTTGGTTATGGTAACATCTAAAGCCACGGTTAGTTTTCCCAAATTTGCTACCTGCCATCCGGGTACATCTTCGGCTATGATCTCTACGTCGGTAGCCAATACTTCGTATTTGCCATCAAGAACCGGGATGTTGCCATTGGCTTCTAAAGCGGCTATATCATCCTGGGAGAAATTTGTGATGGCTTCGGCTACAACTTTCATATCCTTACCCACTTTTTGGCCTAAGGCCTTGAAGTTTGGCTTTATTTTCTTTTTAATGAAACCTGCGGTATCGATAATATACTCGATATCCTTAATGTTGGTTTCAGACAAAATCAGGTCTTTAACCTGCTCAACGTGTAATTTAAAGCTTTTATCCAGTATTGGCAATAAAATTTTGCTCAATGGCTGGCGTACGTTGATATTCACCTTTTTACGTAACGAAAGCGTTAATGACGAAACATCCTGTGCAAGTTGCATACGCTCTTCCAGTTCGGCATCAACCAGTGCGCTGTTGTATTCGGGAAAGTAAGCAAGGTGTACCGATTCAAACTCTTCCTTGCGGGTAACAGCGTTCAGGTCACAATATAACCTATCGGCAAAGAATGGTGCAATTGGAGACATCAGTTTGCTGATAGAAATTAAACAGGTATATAAAGTTTGATAAGCCGAAAGTTTATCTTCCGTATTATCAGATTTCCAGAAACGGCGACGGCTCAAACGGATAAACCAGTTACTGAAATGCACGTCAACAAATTCCTGGATAGCACGGGCCGCCTTGGTTGGCTCAAAATCGGCATAATAACCGTCAACTTCTTTGCTTAAAGTGTTTAACAGGGATATGATCCAACGGTCTATCTCCGGGCGTTTGCGGTTCTCTATCTCTGGTTCACTGTATGTGAACTTATCAATATTGGCATATAATGTAAAGAACGAGTAGGTATTGTACAGCGTGCCAAAAAACTTACGCCTAACTTCATCTATCCCCTCTTCATTAAATTTAAGGTTATCCCAAGGCGATGCATTGCTGATCATATACCAGCGGGCGGCATCAGCGCCATATTTTTCGATGGTTTCGAACGGATCAGCGGCATTGCCTAATCGTTTAGACATTTTGTTGCCGTTTTTATCCAGCACCAAACCATTGGATACCACGTTTTTAAAGGCGATGCCTTTATTACCTACCTGCTCATTGATGGCTTTCACCTCATCACTTGCTTCGCTTAGCATTACCGCTATGGCATGCAAGGTGAAGAACCAGCCGCGGGTTTGGTCAACGCCCTCGGCAATGAAATCTGCCGGGTAAGCATTCTTAAATTCCTCCTGGCCTTCAAATGGGAAATGCCATTGTGCGTAAGGCATAGCGCCCGAATCAAACCAAACGTCGATCAGGTCGGGCTCGCGCAGCATTTTATTGCCGGTTGATGATACTAAAACAACATCATCAACATAAGGGCGGTGCATGTCTTCCAGCACAAAACCTTCGGGCATGAAACCTGCTTTGATCGATTTCGCGATCTCTGCATTTAACTCGGCAATTGAACCAATGCAGATCTCTTCTGTACCGTTTTCTTCGCGCCAGATAGGCAGCGGGGTGCCCCAGTAGCGTGAACGCGATAGGTTCCAGTCCACCAAATTTTCCAGCCAGTTACCAAAACGGCCTGTACCGGTTGATTCCGGTTTCCAGTTGATGGTTTTGTTCAGCTCTACCATTTTATCCTTCACCGCTGTGGTGCGGATAAACCAGCTATCGAGCGGATAATATAGTATCGGCTCGTCACTGCGCCATGAGTGCGGGTAGCTGTGCTCGTATTTTTTAACGTCGAACGCGCGGTTCTCGGTTTTTAATTTGATAGAGATGAGCACGTCGGTTGGTTTAAAACCTTCTTCGGCACGCTCGGCGTCGGTATAATATTCTTCCTTAACGTAACGGCCGGCGTAATCGGTAACCTCATCAACAAAACGGCCTTGTTTGTTCACCAACGGAACATCTTTGCCGGTTTCGTCTTTCACCATTACTGATGGAACATTGTTTTCTTTACATGCTCTGAAGTCATCAGCACCAAAAACAGATGCGGTATGTACTATACCGGTACCGTCTTCCGTGGTAACAAAGTCGGCAGGAATAACGCGGAACGCATTTTTCTCCAGATCCTCGTTGGTTACATAAGGCATCAACTGCTCGTAGTGGATGCCCACCAGTTGACTGCCTTTTACTTCTGCCTCGATTTTCCATGGGATGATCTTATCGCCACCTTTGTAATCAGCGAACGAAGCGTTCTCACCTTCAGCTTTAAAGTATTTCTTAATCAGGTCTTTAGCCAAAACTACACAAACCGGAAGGTAAGTGTAAGGGTTGAAGGTGCTGATCTTAGCATAAGTGATTTCTTCGCCAACAGCAAGGGCACAGTTTGAAGGCAATGTCCACGGGGTAGTTGTCCAGGCCAGAATAAATATATCGGTATCTATTCCGTTGAACAAAAACTCCGAATCACTGTCGCGTTTAACTTTAAACTGGGCGGTGATGGTGGTATCCTTCACCATTTTGTAGGTGCCCGGCTGGTTAAGCTCGTGTGAGCTAAGGCCGGTACCTGATTTTGGAGAGTATGGCTGTACGGTGTAACCTTTATACAGCAGATCTTTATTGTGCAGCTGTTTAAGGATCCACCAAAGGCTTTCAATGTATTCGTTTTTGTAAGTGATGTACGGATCGTTCAGGTCGACCCAGTAACCCATTTTCTCGGTCAGGTCGTTCCAAACGTCGGTATAGCGCATTACCTCCTTACGGCAGGCATCGTTATAATCTTTTACGCTTATTTTTTTGCCGATATCATCTTTAGTGATGCCCAGGGCCTTTTCAACGGCAAGCTCAATAGGCAAACCGTGGGTATCCCAGCCGCCTTTACGTTTTACCTGGTAGCCTTTAAGGGTTTTGTAGCGGCAAAAAATATCTTTAATTGAGCGCGACATTACGTGGTGAATCCCGGGCATACCATTAGCGCTCGGTGGCCCTTCATAAAAAGTATAAGGGCTACCCGCCGGACGGCTGGTAATGCTTTTTTCGAAAATGTTTTTCTGTTTCCAGAAGTCCAGTATCTCTTTGCCGGTTTGCGATAAGTTTAACTGCTTATATTCCTTGTACATCTATAATTTCACCTCGTTTTTAAGAGGTTGCAAAAATACAGAATTTAAAAATGATTTTTTTAATTTACGCCGATGAAAAATAAAGCAAAACGCTCTGTTTATCTTTTATTAATCGGGATAATCCTGTTTTCGGCAGGGATGGCCATTCCCAGCGGCCCCAACGAAAAATGGGATGATTATGCGCGCGGGGCCGGAGCGGGTTTATTTATTGCCGGCTTTATCGGCCTGGTGACCTGGCTTATTGACGTGGTGAAGGAAAATAAGTAAGCCTTAGGTACTGAGTTGTTGGTCGTAAGTCTTAAGTTCAAAGTTGGATAGGCAGTGCAGCATTGCTCAACCGGAACCGCCACCGTATTTTAATCATAAATCGCTGATCTCACGGTTGGTTGGCTCTTGCCGATGTTGGTATTGTTACCAACGTCTTTACGCCATGCTTGTGGCGTAGTTCTCCATTAAAAAGACAAATGGACAAAGATGTTTTTGACAACACCAACATCGGTGCTAAATACTTTCGACTCAGGACTTTTTTATATACTAAAATTTTAGTTGATGCGTTATGGATAAGGGTAAAAAATAAAAGCCTCCTTGCACTCGCTGCTTGGAGGCTTTAAACCTAAACCTTATCACAAATCAAGGTGGTAACCTTGTATTGAAATAGTTACAAATCTACTATAAGAATTATTAAAATCAAAAAAAAACCGACGAATAGATTAAATGAATCGACGGATTATCAAAAACTATCGTTTTTTGTTTAAATTTTTCTAAAAAATTAAAAATATTGCGGGCAGGTAACTCGTTTTTCCAAAATAAAACAGGTCGTCAGGGAAATGAAATTAGCTGTAGCGTTTCGGATGAATAGGCTGGCTATTTTAATCCGGAAAATTTTGCGTTTAAATATTGAAATGTGGGTCTGTTTGTTAATTGTTCGCTAAGGCAGCTTTCTTTCAAAACTGATAACTTTTTAAGATCAGGATGTTCTGTATCATTGCATAGCCTTGCCAGGTCGTCTAATAAATAACCAAAAGCCCTTACTTCAAGCCGTTCAAGTTTGTCGGCTATTATTGTATTGGCTGTATCATAAAAACATGCGGCCCCAAAATCGCTGAACAGTGTGTTGGCTTCATCATCAATCAAAATATTGTGTGCATACAGGTCGCTGTGCATAATTCCCTTGCGGTGCAGATGCTCCGCCACGGATGCAATGGTGCCTGCAATTTTTAGTACCTGTTCGGGTGTCCGAGTCAGATCAGGCTTAAAAACATCACGTGTGCAGCTAACAAGGCTGGGAGGCAGGCCGAGATTGTAAAAACTCCCAGGTATGAGTTTCATCACCAGGCCTTTTTTATTTTCGGGATGATTGGCGATTTGGCCTATTAATTCTACCAATCCTTCATGGTTGCCTGCTGTAATACAGGCGTTCATCTCATCTTCGGGCAGGCCATCGCTGGTAATTGCTCCTTTGAATATTTTAACCGCTACCTCGGTGGTTTCACCGGCATGCCGCCAGGTAGCTTTGGAGATAACACCGGATGCGCCTTCGCCGAGCAATTGGTTAATTTCCAATTCGCTGCTATCAATTGCCGTAAGTGAATTTACGCTTGGTTTATAGCTGAAAGGATTGCCCGAAAACGCCAGCCACGATAGTTTGGGCATAGATAAGAGCCATTCGGGAAATTCACTTAGCTGATTGGCGGAAATCCGGAGCAACTCCAGGTTACGGCAGTCAGCAAGTGTAGCCGGCAGTTTTGTTAGTCTGTTACCCGCAAGCATTAGTTTCTGCATCCTGCTGCAGTTGCCTATATGAGCGGGTAGCTCGGTAATCCTGTTGTTGGTAAGGATGAGCCAGCGAAGATTAGGATTAAGCGATGCCGGCGGTACGGTTTTTATCTGGTTTGATTTAAAGCCAACAATATCCAACAACGGACAATCGGACAATACTTCCGGCAAAACAGTGAATTGGTTTTCTGAGCAGAAAAAGATCTTCAGTTTTTTGAGCCGGCCAAAATCTGACGGTAATGCGTTCAGTTTATTGAATGAAAGATCAAGATATTCCAGTGTATCTGCCAGTTCAAAAATTTCAACAGGAAAGTGGGAAAGATTTTCTGATAGTTTAAGCGATACTGCTCCTTTTAATTCTCCGTTTTTTAACTGTTTTAACGTTTGCATAGGCTAAAGCAAAAGAACAAAAAATGCTTAACATTTCGGTTGTGCCTCATATGTGATATGGTGGAATCGCGTTTAGATTTATTTAGCTTTTAAGATGATTTTTTATTTCTTAATCTACGTCATCTTTTTGTTTTTCAATTTCCTCCACTTTTGATGTATTAGTAAGAGAGATAAATAATATCAATTTAAACATCGTCATCCATGGAACACAATATTACAATAATCAAGAAAGCAGCTATAAAATCGCATACGGGCTTGTTAAAGCTGATGTTTGCAATGGCAATCATCAGCTTAGTAGGCTTTACAAAAGGTTGGGCACAAACACAAGCGTCAACTTTACCCGCTCCCGGTACATCGGCAACAATTGGCCAAATAGAGGGTGTAACAATATCAACTGCCGTTCAATCACCCTCTAATCAGCAAACGCCACTTCAGGTAATTTGTGTTTTTGAATACACAGAGGGCGATATTTTTAATTCGCCGCCCGCATTGCCACGTAATCTTAACGGCCTTGTACATGTAGATGAGGCCTTAAAAGGGATACTCACCGAATTGCGTAAAAGCGGCCGGTTTGAAGGCAGGGCCCTGGAAACAATGCTCATTACACCGTCAGTTGGCAGCTTGCCTGCCGAAAAGCTGCTGATCATAGGCCTTGGCGACCGAAAGTCCTTTAATCCCGAACTAATGATCAGCGTTGGCCGTGTGGAAATGCGCGAAGCTTTAAGGCTGGGGGTAAGCAGTTACTCGCATGCCAGCGATTTAAAGGATGCTGGTATTGATTCACCTACAGGCGTTGTTGCTGTCAATGTTATTAAAGGAGCTATAAGCGCCTATGAAACCGAGTCTTTTTTGAAAAACCATTCGCTGAGTTCCGCTAAGCCTGTTACTCAAATAACGCTGCTTGCAGGGCCGGCGTTCTTTCAAACCACGGCAGATGCGGTTAAAGCTTTTGTGGATAGTTTCAAGGGGGATTAACTCAAAGCGATTTGCGATAATAATGAGTTTGAAAGACTTTAAAGGCTGATTTTAAATAAAAAAGCCCTGCGATTTGCAGGGCTTTTTTATTGTGGGAACTACTGGGTTCGAACCAGTGACCCTCTGCTTGTAAGGCAGATGCTCTGAACCAGCTGAGCTAAGCTCCCTTTGTTTTTAATTTTACCATCGTTTTGGCAAAACCGAGCGGCGAAGTTAAATCACTTTGCCATATAATGCAAATACTTTTGTGAAGTATTTAGCGAAGAGTGCAAGTATAAAAAAGCCCAACATTGCTGTCAGGCTTTTAGTGGGAGCTACTGGGTTCGAACCAGTGACCCTCTGCTTGTAAGGCAGATGCTCTGAACCAGCTGAGCTAAGCTCCCTTGCTTTTGGGACTGCAAATATAGGGCTTGATGTTTATTCTTCAAAAAATATTTTGCATTTTTTGTATCTGGTTGATTTTTAATGAGATGTTTTTTAATAATTTACTTCACATCCCTGTACTGGGCACGCGGGCGTGGGTCTTCCGGAAGAATTTCCATTTCCGGAAATTCGATGTAGTGGGCATACCATTGTATGGCGCCTACCAAATCCAGCGCGTCTTCGGCAGCTACGCTAACCGTTTCAAAAGCGTAAAGCTTCTGGTCGGCGTAGCCGTAAAGCTGAATTTCGTTGTCATCCGGACTAAATTGTTCTTCATCAAGGCAGTAAACTTTTACCTTGAGGCGTGTATCCCTGGAGTGGATCACATCCCTGCAGGGGTTTTGAGGATCGGTTGCCAGTAAATATACATTATAGTCCATAATCGGTTTAACAAAGTTTATATGGGATGGTTTCCTGATTAAGCATTTATGTTAAAAATTGTTTGACTTTTTAATCGTTCCCCTGGGTGTGGAAATAGCACCCTCGTTTGGGGAAAAAATCTACAGTTTAATATTTAAGTAATATTAAAAACCTGTTTTTAAGGCATATAGGTGCATGTTTATTAATTGGCATTTCGTTTGAATAAATGTTATTACCCTTCTCAAAGGGTTGTTTTTCATAGGTAGATGTAGGGTCGAAATACTGCGAGAGTATTTCGACCTTTTTTATTATCAATGTTTGGTGCCGGTTCCCTCTCCAAAGCAGGTTTATATAACTGGATATGTCATCCAGGCATGTGATGACAGGCAAGGTAGTTTAGCCGGTCAAGTTTTAACTTTTGGGAAAATTATACCACTATTCCCGGAAAGTATTTACACACTTTATATTCATTAGGCCTTTGAAAGTGCGTTTAGAATACTGGAAAGGCGTTTTGGTATTTGGCACCCGGTTTGAATTAAAGTTAATACCCTTACTAAAAAGGGTTGTTTTTCATAGGTAGATGTAGGGCCGGATTAACTGCGAGAGTTGTCCGGCCTTTTTTATTACGGCGTTATGTTGCCTGATGATTAAAATGCAGCCTGCCGAAATTAACCAATGGGAAATTAATTCCCGGTTTTGGGTGTCATTTCTACACATTGAGAAGTGTTTGTGTTTTAAAAAGCTGCCAATTAGGCATTTAAAGCCATTTTTAAACATTGGCATCAGGTTTGAATATAGTTTAATACCCTTCTCAAAGGGTTGTTTTTCATAGGTAGATGTAGGGCCGGAATAACTGCGAGAGTTGTCCGGCCTTTTTTATTTAACGTGAATTTCAATCTCTCTCTCTGATCTGATTGCTTTTTAATTAAGAATGGTTAATGATAGTAGCTTATAATTCCCGATTTTGGGATTGCTTTCCACACGGGGATATCTGTTAGCTTCAAAAGCTTATTTATAGAAGTTTAAAAGCGGTTTTAGGATTTGGCACCAGGTTTGGATAAGTATTAATACCCTTCTCAAAGGGTTGTTTTCATAGGTAGATGTAGGGCCGAAAAACTGCGAGAGCGTTTCGGCCTTTTTTATTATTCCGAATTTTGGGGAGGTCTTTTTAGCTGTAAATAGAGCGATAGGTTTTACCCGCAGTTAAACACTCCAATTAAGAGTAGCTTAATTATCGCAAATTGAAATCCGGCGGGTTATTACGGGCGTATATCCATCTACAAGATAACTAATTATAGTATTAAAAATCGAACTCTATGAAAACATCTGAACAGGAAAGCATAGGCGGAGCAAATATGGCCAGGAGGTCATTTTTACGCTATGCGGGGTTAGGCGTGGCATCAGCCGGACTCTTAGCTACAGCAGCTTGTCACAAAGACCACAAGGTAATTGTTGGCGGGGGCATTGATATCGGTGCCAAAGGCGATCTTGCAATCCTTAACTACGCTTACGCGCTTGAGCAACTGGAAGCCGCATTTTATATCCAGGTAATTACCACGCCATATTCGGGCATGACTGCCGATGAAAAAGCGCTTTTCACAAGTATCCGTGATCATGAGGTGCTACACCGCGAATTTTTCAAAGCTGCTTTGGGCGGTAACGCAATCCCGGCGCTTACTGTTGATTTCAGCACTATCGATTTTACCAAAAAATCTGCAGTGCTTGGTGCAGCCAAAGCATTTGAAGATACCGGCGTTAAAGCTTATGATGGTGCAGGTTACCTGATTAAGGATGCCGGCTATTTAACCATTGCGGGTAAAATAGTATCTGTTGAGGCAAGGCACGCTGCATTGATTAGCAATATGCTGGTTGCTGGCTCATTTGCTGCCGATGACCAGGTTGACAGCAACGGTTTGAATAAATCAGCTACCATTGCCGAGGTATTGCCTATCGCAAACACCTACCTCAAAACTAAAGTGAGTGCATCCAATTATAGTTACACAGCTTAATCCCACATCGCCATGAATTTATTTAATATAATAGACGAGATAGAAAAATTTGATCCCGAACTGAACGACAGGCTTAATCCGCGTCGTGCAGCTATCAAAAATATAACCAGCTTCGGTTCAAAAGTGGCTATGGCCGCTGTGCCGTTCGCTATGGGCACTATGTTAAAAAGGGCATACGGTGCTGCTGCTGCACCAACCGTGGTTGAGGTTTTAAATTATGCGTTAACGCTTGAATACCTTGAGTCGTCATTTTATAACACGGGAGCTGCTTCGGCGGGCTTGATCCCTGCAGCGGGTGCTTCTTATATCAATACAGTAAAAGATGACGAAAACCAGCACGTAGCTTTCCTTAAGACAGCTATTACAGCTTCGGGCGGTACGCCGGTTACTTCGCCCAAGTTTGATTTTACAGCAGGCGGCGGCACAGGTGAGGGGCCCTTTAAAGGTTTGTTCGGCAATTACAACTTGTTTTTGAAGGTGGCGCTGGCTTTTGAAGATACAGGTGTACGTGCTTATAAAGGCCAGGCGCCTAACTTGTTGGGCAATAAAGATATTTTGACAGCGGCTTTATCAATCCATGCGGTTGAAGCCCGTCACGCATCGGCTATCCGGCAGTTGCTTGGCGTTTCCCCGTGGATCACCAGTACCGCTACTTTAGGCAACGATACCGGTGTACCGCAGGTTAACGGAAATTACGATGGCGAACAAAACGTTACCCAGGGCGGTGTCAATCTCACCACATTGCCGGGTGTATCAGGCACATCTACTTCAGTAGCCGTTGCTACCGCTGCTTTTGACGAGCCATTATCTATGGACCAGGTGTTGGCTTTATTAGTAGGTACTTTTATCTACACCTAAATAAAGTTGTTAATTGAGTTAAAAAAAAGACCGGTTGCTTATAGCGCCGGTCTTTTTTTATAGGTTCAATTGAACTATTTATTCAATGCCTGCCTGCCAAATTTAATGAGGTCATTTGCCCTGATATAGCCTACGGTTCCTGATACGGGTTTGCCTTTGCTGGTAAATATAATCATGGTAGGGTAGGCCTGCAGTCCCCATTCGGCAGCCAGGGCAGGGCCTTGTCCTTTTTCCATGTCGATAGCTACATTTACAAAATTATCGTTGTAAAAATCGGCTACTTTGTTGTTTTTAAATGTGGTAGCCTTGAGCATTTTGCAGGGACCACACCAAGTGGCATAAGCATCAACAAAAATATATTTGTTTTGACGGGCAGCCTGTTTTAGAGCTTCGGTCCAGGAGTTTTCAATAAAGTTGATTTGGGTTGATGACTTGCTTACGTTTTCCTGTGCCCTGACGGTGGAACTGAGTACGATAACAAGTGCGATGATAAAATAATTAATATGCAGGAATTTCTTCATTGTTAATAATAGCGATTATAAATAAAAACAGCACGTATATAATGCTTTATGCGTGCTGTTTATTGTAGCGGTTATAAATTTATTTTACCGGTTTGCAGGTCGCCTTTCCTGCTGCTGGCGTTGTTGTTGCTGCTGTTGCTGACGCTGTTGTTGTTGCTGGCGTTGCTGCTCCTGCTGCTGACGTTGAGCCTGCATTTGTTGCTGGCGTTGCTGTTCCTGTTGCTGACGTTGAGCCTGCATTTGTTGCTGGCGCTGTTGTTCCTGTTGCTGACGTTGAGCCTGCATTTGTTGCTGGCGCTGTTGTTCCTGCTGCTGACGTTGGGCCTGCATTTGTTGCTGGCGCTGTTGTTCCTGCTGCTGACGTTGGGCCTGCATTTGTTGCTGACGTTGCTGTTCCTGCTGCTGACGTTGAGCCTGCATTTGTTGCTGGCGCTGTTGTTCCTGTTGCTGGCGTTGGGCCTGCATTTGTTGCTGACGTTGTTGTTGCTGCTGCTGTTGACGTTGAGCCTGCTGCTGTTCCTGCTGCTGGCGCTGTTGTAGCTGCTGCTCTCTTTGAGCTTGCTGTTGCTGCTGTCTTTGCTGTACTTGTTGTTGCCTTTGGGCTTGCTGTTCCTGCTGGGGCTGCGGACGGTTCTGCTGCTCGCTTTTTACCCGTTGATCTTGCTGCCTTTGCTGTAATTGTTGTTGACGCTGGGCTTGTTGTTGCTGCTGGCGTTGGGTTTGATTATTTTGTCTTTGATCAAGCTGTTGTTGCCTTTGTGCTTGTTGCTGTTGCAGGCGTTGTTGAGCCTGTTGCTGACGCTGAGCTTGATTGTCTCCTGGCCTTGCATTTGGCTGATTTGGGCGAGCTCCATTTTCCGGGTTAGGCCGGGATGCCGGGCCTGGATGGTTAACCTGTACTATTTTGTTATCAGGTCTTTCGTTACGGGCAATTTGACGCAGACGGGCCGCATTATTGGGGTTGATAGTAGCGTTACCGCCGCGCCTGTTGGCGATGCCATCATTAGGGTTTTGCTGCCTGTAAGCCGCAGCGTTTACCACCCTTGCAGGTCGTGCATCGGGTGCTTTTCTTACTTCCGGACGGTAAATGTTTACTGTATTATTAACTACCCTGCCGCCGCCGTTTGGCCGGTTAACGTTGTTAATGTTGTAAACACGCACGTTACGGTTGTTGGTAACCTGCCTGATCTCGTTAATTCTTGGGCCGGCTATGTAGGTACGGTTATTATTAACATAGGTGTTGTTAATAATTGTTGTTTGATGAATAATGTTAACTACCCGTGTTTGCGGCACATAATAATTATAGATATTTGGCCTGGTGATGTATGCCTGTGGTGCGCAAACCCAGTAGTTGTCGGGCACATTATAACTATTGCCAAAAGAGATATTGATACTTATACCTGGTTGTAAAGGCGCCCAGCCGTAATAACCGCCGCCGTGCCTCCAGCTTACCCATGCCGGAGCCCATTCATGGCCTGGAATCCATTCCCATCCATAATAATCATCATAGCGCCAACGGCCATAATGAAACGGAGCCCAGCCCCATTCATAATCGGATACCCAGGTATTGCCATAGTCGGTTACTACCCAGTGGCCCCGGGTAGCATATGGCCTGAAATTGTCACCGGCGTCCGGGATCCAAACGTTACCGTATTGCGGGTCGTTAACCCAGGTACCGTATGGATCAAGTTCGTCGTAAAACTCCTGGTCGGATACATAGCCTCCTTCCTGGGCTTTACTCATGTTTGGTGCGGCAAGCATTATTAAAAATGCTATTAAGCTAATACCGCATATTTTATTAATAAATTTCATAATAATGTATGTTTAAGATGGCCTGTCACATTGGTGTTGCTGAATGTATGACAAGCAGAAG
Organism: Mucilaginibacter metallidurans; assembly: GCF_003286435.2. Lineage (NCBI taxonomy): Bacteria > Pseudomonadati > Bacteroidota > Sphingobacteriia > Sphingobacteriales > Sphingobacteriaceae > Mucilaginibacter > Mucilaginibacter metallidurans. The sequence continues at coordinate 5,864,075 of NZ_CP043449.1, read as the reverse complement.
TATAAAACGTTTAAAGCAAAAATTGTTTTAAAGAGTTAATGAGAACAGGGTCAGCGTAATTATGGGGATAAAATTTTATCACTATCTTGTATTCCTCGCTTAAAAATTAAATAATTTTGCTACCTGTTTTATAAACGATAACTATGAGCACAGTAAACATTCTACGCCTGGACCTGAATACCTATATAAACGGCAGTGCCGATGAACGCAAGCAATTTTCGAACGATATTGGCAAGGCTTTTAACGAAACAGGATTTGTTATCATTACTAATCACGGTCTCAGTAAAGAATTGATAGATAGGCTTTACGATCAGGTTAAAACGCTGTTTGCCCTGCCCGATGCAGTAAAACAGCGATATGAAATCCCAGGCTTAGCAGGCCAGCGCGGGTACACCGGTAAAGGCAAGGAAACGGCAAAAGGTTTTAAAACCCCCGACTTGAAAGAATTTTGGCAAATTGGCCAAACCGTAACTGATGACGAGGTACTGAAAGCACAGTACCCGGATAATGTAACCGTTAATGAACTGCCCGAATTTAACCCAACCACCATCGAAGTTTACAAAAAACTGGAAGCAGCTGGTAAACATTTACTCCGCGCAATTGCCGTTTACCTCGAATTGCCCGAAAACTATTTTGATGATAAAGTTCATAACGGTAATTCAATACTTCGCACCCTGCATTATTTCCCTATAACCGATCCTGATTCGGTGCCCGATGATGCTGTACGTGCCGGAGCCCACGAAGATATTAACCTGATCACCCTGTTAATAGGAGCCAGCGCCGACGGTCTTGAACTGTTAACCCGCGATAATACCTGGTTCCCGGTTAAAGCTTATGGCGAAGATTTGGTAGTTAACGTTGGCGATATGCTGCAGCGTTTAACCAACAACAAGTTAAAATCAACAACCCACCGCGTAGTAAACCCACCGCGTGAGCTGATGAAGTTCTCCCGTTTTTCGGTGCCGTTTTTCCTGCACCCAAAATCGAACATGGATCTGACCAGTCTTGATTCGTGCATTGATGAACAGCATCCTAAATTATATACTGATATCACTGCCGGTGAGTATCTGGATGAACGCTTGAGGGAGATTGGTTTGAAGATGTAAAATATAAAGGAGGTCAAAAAAAAGCGTCATTGTGAATAACCACCAGGAAAACCCTGAAAAAAAATTAAATGACCTCTCCGATTTGATATATTTAAGCTATGGTGTGTAGGCCGCGTTAGGGATAGTAGCGGAAAGCCCACAGCGTGCGGAGGCCTTGTGTGTGGGCAAGGCGAGGACTTGTAGCGAATAGCCCGGGCCGGAGGCAACGCCCACATTATAATTAAAAACAAAAATTTACCTTTAATAGTCAATGATTTACAATCACGTCATTATAAGATACAAAGCAATCGTACGGAAGCATGGTCGCCCTGTATAGCATGCGATTGCCACGTCGCGTCTAAGCTCATTCCTGTTCCGCTCTTCGCAATGATTTTTTATTACAACAAAGCCCTTCCAAAACTGTGGCCGTTGCGCAACTAAACTGAGGTTTTCAACTAACCCAGTCGAATAAAGTTCGATTGGGTTAGTTTTTTTATAAACATTTGACAATCAGATATTTGTTTTGTATATTAAGGATATGCAAGGCAAAAAAGATTATCAGGAAAAGCTCTTTATCCGGTTTCAGCTTTCAGACTACGTTCCAGCAGATAACTTCTACAGGCGTTTGAAAAGTATACTCGATCTGAACTTTGTTTATGATACGACCAGCAAATATTATGGTACAGAGGGTCAAAAGAGCATTGACCCGGTTGTGTTTTTCAAACTAATGCTTGTTGGTTATTTAGAGAACCTGAATAGCGATAGGCGCATTATTGCTACCTCACGTATGCGCATGGATATCCTCTATTTTATAGGATATGATCTGGATGAAGAACTTCCCTGGCATTCGACATTAAGCCGCACACGCCAGCTTTACGGAGAAGAGGAGTTTACAGCTGTCTTTAAACAGGTTCTGAAAAAGTGTATTGATGCAGGTTTGGTAGCAGGTAAAAGACAGGCTATCGATAGCGCATTTGTCAAAGCCAATGCAGCTATGTCAAGTTTGGTAGAACGCGAGATCATGAATGATGCGGCAACTTATGGCAAGCAATTGGACGATCATAATGATGAAGCCCCGGCTGGGGACATACCGGATGAAAACACTAAGCCTAAGCCGAGAAAGAATGCTAAAGTTGATAAGAAAGCGAACAGCAAGCGTTACAGCCCATCAGACCCTGATGCCCGGTTATCGGTGAAACCCGGAAAAACAACACGGCTGAACTATTCGGCTCATGTAAGCGTAGATACACAAAACCACGTTATTACACACATCCAGGCCTTCCATGCAGATAAAGGAGATGCACCATGCCTACCTGAGATCCTTACCCATGTCGCCGGAAACCTTAAAGATAATGGCATGGAAATAGAAGATGTGCTTGCCGATACAGGTTATAGCGGTGAAGCGGCGCTTCTGTTTTTAGCTGGTAATCATATTAAAGGCTTCATACCTAACAGGCCAGGATGTCAAAGCAGGGAAAGCCGGCAGGGCTTCAGTTATGACGGGGAGCAAGACCGGTATGTTTGTCCTGAAGGCAAATACCTTACTTTTCACAACTTCAAAAAAGCAGAGAACGATAATACCCATAAGATATATCGTACCAGTGTTAAAGATTGCAGGGACTGTCCGCTTAAAAGCACCTGCGCTAATCTGCAAGGCTTTAAAGTGTTTAAGGATTCCGTAGCTAAAGACCTTTATATAGAAATGCATGAACGCATGCAAACCCGACAAGGGAGCAAGGCCAGGAAAGTAAGACAAAGTACGGTAGAACCGGTACTGGGCACCCTGATCAATTTTACAGGCATGAAACAGGTAAACACAAAAGGGCTCGAATTGGCCAATAAATGTATGATCATGGCCGCCATTGCATATAACCTTAAAAAACTTGTCAATGGTATACCTGCAAAAATCAGAAGAAGAAAAAGAAAGCTACCGGGAAACCATTCTGATGCCGTAATCAATACATTATCGGCCTGTTTATTGAAGATAGCAAACATACTAACTGCTTTCAGCATTGACTATAAAAGCAAATGGCCGAATAATCATTTGCTTTGCAATTTAATTATTCAGCCATTTTAAGCCCTGTTGCGCAACGGCCACAAACTTGAAAGGGCTTCTTTATTTAAACAGGTAGATGAAATAGATTTACTTAACAAACATCGCATTGCCTTCAACTGCTTCACCTGCTGCCTGTCTTCTTTTATATAATACAAACAATGCAGTGGCCAATACCCCAATAATTCCCTCGATACAAACAGCCCTGCGCGGCCCAAGTTCATTGGCTAACCAACCGGCCATCAAACTGCCTACCGGGATCATGCCCTGGTAAGCCATCACATAATAGCTGATAGCCCTTGCCCGCATAGCCGGGATAGCATGGGTTTGGATATAGGTGTTGATGGCCGATGTTTGCGCCATCATACCAACCCCGGTAAATACCATAAATATTAAAGCAAAAGGTAGTTTGCCTGCATAGGCCACCATCAGCACGCTTGTACCAAAAATGAGACTTGCTATCGACATGATCTTTACAAGATTTTTATTACTCTTCAGGTTAGCCAGATAAACAGCACTAATTACCGAGCCTAAACCAGCTGCGCTCTCAAACCAGCTGAAGGTTTTTGCATCGCCATTAAAAAGATCTTTGGCGAAGATGGGCATCAGTGTATTAAATGGTATCACAAACAGGCTGCTTGCGGTAAGCATCAGGATCATGCTGCTCAGGTCGCTGTCGCCGGATACGTATCTGAAACCTTCCTGTAATTCTGTCCAGATGCTTTTTTCTGAACGGACAGGCACTATGGTGTTTAGCTTCATCATAAATAAACAGGTGAGCACAGGGATATAGCTCAAAAAGTTGCCGAAGAAACAAACATCCTCACCAAAAGCACTTAATACGATACCTGCAATTGCCGGGCCTGCAATACGTGCCAGGTTGGTCATGGTTGAGTTTAAGGCGATGGCATTAGGCAAATCGGCCTTGTCATCAACCATATCAACCATTAGTGATTGACGGCAGGTAACGTCAAAGGCATTGACAATACCCTGTAACAGGCTCAAACCAATGATAGCGGGAATATTATAGATTTTGAAAAAGATCATGAAAGCAAAAGCGCCTGCCTGCAGCATGGATACTACCTGTGTAATAACCAAAATGCGGTAACGGTTATGCCTGTCAACAATACTGCCCGCATAGGGTGCCAATATTAATGACGGGATCAGGCTCACAAAACTTACAATCCCTAATAAGAGGGCCGAACCGGTGAGGCGGTAAACCAACCAGCTTACGGCTGTTTTTTGCATCCATGTGCCAATGAGGGATATTGACTGACCGTAAAAAAACAGCTTGAAATTACGGTATTTTAAAGAGCGAAACACATTCATTTGTTCAATTCATAACAAAAGCAAATTCAGGGGAGTACTTAATGCAAGACTATTGAATTGTTTTATGCTGCAAATATCGCCCATATCAATACATTTGTAAAATAGATTGTTTTAATAGGATTGATAGATAAAAACGATTGATTATGGAATTGCGTCAACTGCAATACTTTGTTAAGGCTGCCGAAACCATGAACTTTACCGAGGCTGCTGCTGCGGTATTCATTACACAAAGCACGCTATCGCAACAAATAAAGCAGCTTGAAGAGGAGCTGGGCATGCTTTTGTTCGACAGGATAGGCAAGCATGTACGGATCACTGAGGCTGGTCATATATTTTTAACCCATGCCCGCAAAATCCTTAACGATGTGCAGCGGAGCAAGCAGGCCATCAGTGAGTTGCAGAATGCTACCATCGGCGAGCTTAACCTTGGCGTTTCGTACGCTTTTACTTCTTTGCTGTTACCTGCATTGGCACCCTTCAGTACTAAATATCCCGGTATCAAGATCTTTATCACTTATGGCAGCCCCGAAGAATTGGAAAAGAAACTGCGCCTTGCCGAGCTGGATATGATCCTCGCTTTCCACAATGAAAGTGATGATGAAGATCTGGAAATGCAGGAATTGTTTAGTTCGAGCGTGGTAATGGTGGTATCTAAAAATAATCCGCTGGCCCAACTCAAGAAAGTAAGCCCGGAAGAGCTTGCCAAACTCGATCTCATCTTGCCGGGAAAAGGCTTCAGCTCGCGCGATTTTATTAATGATTTGTTTAACCGCAAAAAGATAGTACCTAATATAAAAATCGAACTCAATGATGTGCATTCATTATTAGCCCTGGTTGAGAACGGCCATTGGGCAACTATCCTGAATGAAAAAGCCATTATTGGCTGGAACAAAGTCACCGCTATACCTATTGAATCAAAAGATATCAAACGGCAATCATATATCCTGTGGCAAAAAGGGGTTTACCGTAAACGTGCGGCTATTTTATTTATAGAGGAGTTGATGAAGGTGATGGACAGTGAGTAGATGATAAAAAATGTTATTGATTTGATAAACTGTTTTAGAGTGTTAATCGTATAATTTAGATCAAATTAATAGATTTGTAATTGTGGAAAAGATAGGCTATTTAGAAATTCGAATAACTGGAACCAAAGGAAATCTGGAATTAAAACCAGATACTCTTGACATACGCGAATTAATGAGCGTACTGGAACAGTCTGAGAATTTATTATTCCCTAACGAAAAGAAAGACCGACCAATAATAAGCTACCAATTAGAAGAGGGGTCGGTTAAGCATATCTTTAAAACAAGCATCCAAGCTATTATTGGTTTTAATGCTGTAATTGCACAAATTGATACTACAAAAAATATCGATTTTCTTAATTTGAACACGGCAAAAGCAATAGAGTCTTTTCAGGATACAGCATTGAAAAAAAACTTTAAATTTAACATCAGCACGTCACTTGAGGAAACAACCGATTTAATCATCGATAGAAGTACTCGCTTTATTCGTTCCGAAGCGCTGTGGGCCGATGCCGAATTTTATTTTTATGGAAAGATAACAGATGCGGGCGGGAAGGATAAGGCAAATATTCATCTTCTAACAGAAGATTATGGTACGTTGACGGTAGATACCTCTAAAGACATTCTTGAACAGCTTGAAGGTAACATACTTTACAAATCTTTTGGTATACGAGCTATTGGCAAACAACATTCAGAAACCGGAGAGATTGATAAAAAAAGTCTCAAATTTGTTGAAATGGTTGATTACAGTCCTAAGTATGATCAGGACTATTTAAAGAGCCTGAGAACAAAGGCAAAGGGTTGGCTTAGTCAGATTAATGCTGACGATTGGTTAAATGATATCCGGGGAGGCTATGATACGTAGAGCAGTACTCCTTGATACAAGTTTCTTTCTGCGTTTCCTGAATGAAAATGATCCGTTATTTAAAAATAACGATGGCTATTTCCGTTATTTTTTAGAGAAGGAATTCGTACTTGTAATTTCTACCGTAAGCATTGCAGAATATTGCGTAGGAGGATCTATTGAACAATTACCGTTAAAAAATCTAAAAATATTACCATTTAACTTAGATCATGCAAAACGTACTGGAGAATTCGCTTGAATACTATATACAGAGCGTAGAGCAGGCAACGTTAATTTTAAAGAGAGAACATTAATTATAAATGATTCTAAACTTTTTGGGCAAGCCGACACAGATATTTCAATTGAATATTTTGTAACGTCAGATTCTGAAAGTTTAAATGCTTATAATATTTTGAGAAAACATACAAATCCACATTTTAGAATTTTGGATATACGTATCAGCCATTTTGCCGCTTTTGGTTTATTGGAATTTTAATTTGTTTTACTATGGATTTGATATTCTTTGAGGCAAAGAACCGCAATTCAATTATTCTCAAGATTCCTTACTTCTTCATCTCTTCCCTTATCGCCCTCAAAAATTCATTAGGGTGTTTGGAGCCGATGATGTAAAGCAGGCCGTCACGATCTGTAAGGTGGATCGCTTCATTGCCTGATGTGAAAAAGCGAATAGTGCCTTTGGTATGCAGATTATAAACCGGATTGTTGAACATATAGCGGCTGTAGGTGCCTTTTTCGGCTTTAACAATGCTGTTCAAATCTATTTTTACCAGCTTGGTTGTCCACAAACCGTCAAGCATAACGCTTTTGTTTTCAACACGGGTGCGGAAATGCAGCAGGAACCCCAGGATAATGGAAATAATGATGATGGAAAAGCCCACAACAACCAGCAAATCGCCGTTACGCTCACGTTCGTCGGTAAAAAAGTAGGCTGCAAAACAAAACATGGCTAAAACCAGGCGTATGGTTAGCGGTATAAATTCCCGGCCAAGGTATTGTTTTTCAGTAAAAACGGATTTATCGCTCATGTTAGTTTAAACAGTTCGAAGATAGTAACTTTTTTAGTGTTATCACTCACTTTATACCTTTCGTCGGGGCGATAGCCGCCAATCCACATAATTTCACCGTTGCCATTTACCAGGATTGGGATTTCTTCCTTTTGGTGCAGCGGCACTTTCTGGTTTATGAAAAAATCGCTCAGCTTCTTTTTGCCCTTCATCCCCAGAGGAAAAAAATGATCGCCCTCGTACCATGTACGTATTTTTAACGGGTAAACCAACTTATCAGCATCAATAGATACTGCCAGCGGATTGTTCTTTATGATCAGCGCGCTATCATCGTGCAACAGGTTAAGCTTATAAACGCCAAAATTTGCCTCATGGTCTGTAGCGTTGATAATAACTTCGGCAGGTAGCACAGTAGTTTTTGGCTTAAGGATAATATTATCGCGGTCGAGCAATAAGGTATGTGTTCCAGATTCAAATATCCGGCCGGAATGTTTATCGAGGGAAGCAATGAGATCATCTATAGTAGCTTCATTAAAACAGTATTCATTTAGTAGTTTAAAGAGAAGCAGCCGTTTAGGATTGAGCTTTCTTACCCCGGTAATGGACAGGTAAATGATACCATCATATATTTGCAACAGGGTTTGCCTTAACTCATCAAGCCTGATCTCAAGCAATAGTTCCAGGTCGCGGAAATGGAGCAGGTTGCTTTCAAAAGTCTTTTCCAGCGAAGGGTTGAGTTCCTTTAGCTTAGGTACTACCTCCAGCCTGATTTTATTGCGGGCATATTTTGCTGATGCGTTGGAGCTGTCTTCAACAAAACTTAAACCTTCGGCACTAACCATGGTCTGTATTTCCACACGGCCGAGGAACATCAGGGGCCGCACCAACTTGCCGTTTTTTGGTAAAATGCCGTGTAAACCGGCGATTCCAGTACCTCGTGTAAGGTTTAACAATATTGTTTCGATAGTATCGTTTTGGTGGTGAGCAAGCGCAACAACCTCATAACCTGATTGCTGACTGATGGTTTCAAACCATTGATAACGTAAATCGCGGGCTGCCATTTGTATGGATACCTTGTTGTCTGCGGCGTATTGCTCCGTATCAAAATTAACAGTATGAAAGGGTACACCAAGAGTTGTGGCGAGGTCACGGCAAAAGGCCTGATCGCGCAGGGCTTCATCACCACGCAGTTGAAAGTTACAATGGGCAATGCTAAAATCATAACCCGTGGCTTTAAGCAGGTGTACCATTAGAACCGAATCGATGCCGCCGCTTACAGCTGCCAGTATTTTGGCAGCAGGCGCAAATAAGCTGTTTTGCTCAATAAAATTAACAAACTGATTAACTGGCAGCATTCATCAAAATTATTAATTTAATAACCCCAACAAAAAACTAATTTTGCCATTGTGAGGAAATATGTTTTATGCTTTTTGTTTTTGGCGATGGCAACTTTAGCCATGGCCCAAAAAAAATCAATTGTAAACCTGATACAATCTGAACGAAGCACCGGCGGAAAAACGGCCAGCGGCAAACAGCTGATTAAGGTATATAAAGGTGTGTTTAAGCAGGATTACTCTATCCTCCGGTCGGATAGTGCTTACTTTTATCCCAGCGATAATGCTTTTGATGCTTTTGGTAATGTAAACATAAACCAGGGCGATACGCTGAACATATTTTCGGATAAACTGAACTATAATGGCAACACCAAAACAGCCATCCTCACCGATAACGTTAAAATGGTTGACCGTGATGCCACGCTAACCACCAATTATCTTACCTATAATACGGCCAGCCGTATAGGTACTTATACAGGCGGCGGAAAACTGGTGAATAAGGATAATGTGCTTACCAGTAAAAATGGCTATTATTTTGCTTTCAGCCGCGACTCTTACTTTCGGTACGATGTAGTGCTTACCACGCCCGACGCATTGATCAAAAACGATACCCTTAAGTATAATACAGGTACGCGTATTGCCTATTTTTTCGGTCCAACCAATATTTACGGTACTAAGGACAAGGATACCCTGTATACCGAAAACGGGTTGTATAATACCGTTACTGAGCAAGCGTATTTTGGTAAAAAAAACTCATACAGACAGGGTACCAAATCATTAAAAGGTGACAGCCTTTTTTACGACAAGCTAAAAGGATATGGCCGCGCGGTAAAGAACATCACCTTCGAAGACAAGGAACAAAAAGTAACCATTAAAGGCGACCTGGGTACTTATTACAGGGCCGAAGAAAAAACTGTTGTTACCGAAAATGCTTATGTGGTACTGATCTCCGAGCAAAAGGACACCAGTAAAACCGATACCACGGCTAAGCAATTGCCTGCTGCAAATAAGAATGCTAAAGCGGCTGCCAAAAAAGTAACTGACCTTACTAAAATTGCCAATGCTATAAAGCCTGACAGCAGCCATAAAGCCCCGGCTAACACCATGCCTGTTAAGCAACCATTTACTATAGGTAAAAAGGATAGTGCCAATGTTGGTATGGCGGCTACGCTGGTACAGGGTGCTTTGAAAAATAATAGAGATGCCAATGCTGATGCTTTGATTAAAGCTACAACGCAGGCTAAAAAAGGGAACGAAAAGCTGATCGATTCGGCACTGAAGGCAGCGGCCCCGGCATTAAAAAACAATAAGGATAAAGCGAATATAAAAAACATAGGCAGCCTGGCTGGGGTGGCCGATGCTATTAAGCCTGGGGTTGCTAAAGTAGCAGGAAAGCTTGTCCCAATAAAAACAACTGTGGCGCCAAAAGATACCAGCCACATCAAACGCGATTCGATATACATGACTGCCGATACCATTGAAACGCAGATCATGACCTATAAAAACCAGAAAATTTACCAGGAACGCCAGCGGACCTTACGTGATACTACACTGAAACAGCGTAAACTGGCAGCGGATAAAAAATCGTCAAAGTTCCTCACTGCTTATTATATAAGGGTGCCTAAAGATACAAGTTATCTTCACCGCGATTTTTTTGGAAAGCCTAAACCGGTAAATGATTCATTACAAAGGAAAAAGGATGCGCTCGCTGCCGCCAAAAAAGCAAAGCAGGATAGTATATACCGTGAACAAATGCAACGCGACCCGGTTTTTAAACAATACCCGGTTAATTTGAAAGATACGGCACGCGTGCGGATGCTTATTGGCCATCACCACGTTAAGATCTTTAAATCAGATCTGCAGGCTAAATCCGATTCGGTATTTTATAGCAACAGCGATTCTACCATGCGCATGTATGTAAACCCGATTATCTGGACACAGGGTTCGCAGTTGAGCGGGGATACCGTATATATGCAAATGCGCCATAAAAAGCTGGATAATATTGAACTTTTCCCCTCGGCATTTATCGTAAATATTGAAAAGGATGACTCAACGCATTTTAACCAGGTATCGGGAAAAAAGATGCGGGGATATTTTAAGGATGACAAGCTTGACCAGATGTATACGTTTGGCAATGCCGAAACCATTTATTTTCAGCGCGACAGCGGCAAGGTTTCGGGTATGCAGCGGTCATTAAGCAGCCGGATCCGTACCGTTTTTAAAAAGAACCAGGCTACAGATATTTACTTTTTAACCAAGCCCGAAAATCGTTATATCCCTATCGAAAAAGTTAAAGAGGATGATAAGATATTGAAAGGCTTTTTATGGAAACCTAAAGAGCGTCCGGCATCGAAAGAAGACATTATTAAAAAGCGTAGTAAAAAAGCACCGGCGACTAAATCTCCAGGGAAAAATGCTTCTGCTAAACCCGGAACTGCTAAGCCGGGGGTAAGCCTCAAAACGGATAGCCTGAAGAGCCCCGGAATAAAAAACATCCCGGATAGTACCCTAAAAGTTGATACTGGGAAGAATAATGCGATAAAATTTAAAAAGGATACGATAATCAGAAATTTTGCGCCAAAACTACCCGGAAATGGGCAGAAAAAGGATAGTATTGTTAACAAAACGCCATCTGTTAAGAAAAACTGACCCAAAATGAAAAAAAAGTAACATTTTTTATCAAAAAAATTAGTCTACTAATTCTATAGTGCTTATATTTGACTAATTGTTATTATCGTTCTAACCAATTAGTTCTTTATGATAAATAATGAGGTCAGTCAACTTAAATTTAAAAAAGAGAAAGCCGGCGGGCTATCTCTTTTTTTTCTGCCTCATTTTAAAACATGTTTAAACAGCTGTTTTATTTGTCAATAAAGTAAACATCATCAATCGTGGTATGTTATCTCAATAAACAAACTGCCATGATCGATCAAAAAGACACCACTCCGGCCGCGAAAGACGGGAAATATGAGTTCCTGATCAACTACTCAGAACGTGAGCTTACCTGCCGTGTTGAAAAAGAGCAAAATAAGCTGCATGTTTTTATTGATAACAACATCAATGCCGAGCTGGAACTGCAGCCCGACGGCAGCCTTACACAGGCCAGCGGCAATGCCCTGCCCGAATCAACCATCGAGTTTATTAAAAAACACATTATGGAGGGGTAGGAGAATAAAACTGTTGCTTTAAACTTGGAGATGGTATTTATAAAGGCTCTCGTTAAATTCCCGTAACATATTTGAAGCCGCTTCTGTCAGCAGGTAAGCTTCGGGCGAAAGCGGGCAGAACAATGATGGCCAAGAGCGCCGGAAAGGGCATAGCAAGTTTTTGCAGAAGCGGGAGCCTGTGAAGGCAGGCCAAAATAATTGCAGCCCGTGGTTCTGCCCGGTTTGCAGGGCAAGGCCTTGCGCGCAAAGAAGCCTATCTGCTGACTTGAGTTACTCACTATTGTTTTTGTTATGGTGTTCGTTATCTCGCTATCGCTCGGTCTTGGTTCTTTTTATCAAGAAAAAGAACCAAGCCAATCCGCGGCGATTGAGCGGGCCAATGTAACTTGGATACCACAGCAGCCCTTACATGCTTCCAACAAGCATCTTCCAAAAATTTTCGGTTTTAAAATATTATTCGTTAATCTTGAACGGTATTCTTAACCAGGCAAATCCTGTGCGCTGTTCCAATTATCGGCGTTTTATTATATATACATTTTATGAACAAAACTAAAGTAGCCATACTGGGTGCCGGTTTTATCACCGATATTCACATGGAATCATACCATCGTTTCATTCCCGAAGCTGATGTTGTTGCCTGCTATGCCCGCAAGCCCGAAAAAGCTAAAGCCTTTGCCGAAAAATATCACATAGCCCAATGGTTTGATGATATTGATAAACTGCTTGCCGAATCGGGCTGCGAGGTTGTAGATATCTGCTTACCAAACTACCTTCATGCCGAAGCTACCATCAAAGCCGCGAAAGCAGGCAAGCATGTTATTATTGAAAAACCGCTTGCCGTTACGCTTGAGGAGGCCGACGAAATGATTGCCGTATGCAAGGCCAACAACGTAAAAATGATGTATGCCGAAGAACTTTGCTTCGCGCCAAAATATGAACGGGCAAGGCATTTGGTAAAGGAAGGAGCTGTTGGCGAGATCTATATGCTGAAGCAGGGCGAAAAACATTCCGGTCCGCATTCGGATTGGTTTTATGATATCAATTTTTCGGGTGGCGGCGTGATCATGGACATGGGCTGCCATGCGTTAGGCTGGTTTAGGTGGATGCTGGGCAACGCTAAACCCAAAAGTGTTTACGCCAGCATGAGCACGGTGCTGCATAAAGGCCGTACTAAAGGCGAAGATAATTCGGTAATTATTGTTGAGTTTGAAAACGGGGTAACCGCCGTTGCCGAAAATAGCTGGGCCAAACATGGTGGCATGGATGACAGGTGTGAGATTCACGGTCTTGGGGGTGTTATATACGCCGATTTATTTATGGGTAACGCGGCAGTAACTTACAGCAGGGACGGATACGGTTATGCCATGGAAAAATCAGATACCACAAAGGGCTGGAGTTTCACCATTTTTGAAGAGGCTTTTAACCAGGGTTATCCGCATGAGCTCAAACATTTTATTGATTGTGTACAGAACAACAAAACCCCGCTTGTAACCGGGGAAGACGGCAGAGCTGTGCTCGAACTTATCTACGCAGCTTATGCCTCGGCAGGTGCCGGCAAAAAAATTGAGCTGCCATTTTCGGCAAAGATTGATAAACCTGTAAATCTTTGGCTCGGTAATAAATAGAAAATGAAACTACATACATATCCTGATTATAATACCATGTCGAAAGCAGTGGCCGACCTGGTAGTTACCCTGATTAACCAAAAGCCCGATTCACTGATCTGTTTCCCTTCAGGCGATTCGCCAACCGGTATGTTCAGTTACCTGGTTCAGTATGCAAATAACGGACAGGTCGATTTTAGCCAAACCAACTTTGTGGGACTGGATGAATGGGTTGGCCTCGACCGTACTAATGATGGCAGCTGCACTTATTTCCTCGAAAAGCACTTTTTTACGCCGCTTAATATTTCGCCCGGTAAAGTAAAGTTCTTTAACGCTGTTGCTGATGACCTGGATGCCGAATGCCAGGCCATGAATAAACATATTGATAACCATGGCGGATTGGATATGATGGTGGTTGGAGTAGGGCTTAATGGTCATATCGGCCTTAATGAACCCGGCGCCGATTTTCATTCTTATGCGCATCATTCGCCTTTAGCAGCTATTACTGTAGAAGTTGCTCAAAAATACTTTACCACCGATACAGTTTTAACCGAGGGTATTACCCTTGGCTTACGGCATTTAGCCGAAGCTGCTGTACAGGTGCTGATAGCCAGCGGAAGTAAAAAAGCACCAATTATTGCTGAGGCATTGCAAGGATGTGTTACCAACGATGTACCGGCATCAATATTTAAAACGCTGCAAAATGCGCAGATATTTATGGATGATGCCGCGGCCGCACAACTGGAAGCTTAAAGCTAAAGATTGAAAGCCGAAGGCAAAAATTTAAAGCTTTAAGCTTTCGGCCTTCTGCTTTCAGCTTTATAAAACCTATTGACAATTAAACAGTTTATTAATCATAACCAATTGTAACTATGCCTCAAGAACCCCAAAATGCTAAAGATCAGTTTACCTATGATGCTATAGTGATAGGCTCAGGCATTAGCGGTGGATGGGCAGCGAAGGAGCTTTGCGAGCAGGGCTTAAAAACCCTTGTACTTGAACGGGGCCGGGATGTGCAGCATATCAAGGATTATCCAACAGCAACGATGGATCCCTGGGAGTTTAAACATCGCGGGGCTATGACGAAAGCTTTCCTCGACGAAAATCCGTTGATAAGCCGTGCTGCCGGTTATGGTGAGGACGATGCCCATTTTTTTGTGAAGGATAAAGATCATCCTTACATACAGGAAAAACCGTTCGACTGGATCCGAGGTTATCAGGTTGGTGGTAAGTCGCTTACCTGGGGGAGGGCTTGCCAGCGATGGAGCAAGTTTGAGTTTGAAAACCCGGCCCGTTTTGGTTACGGCATTGAATGGCCTATTGGTTACGATGATGTAGCGCCATGGTACTCACATGTAGAAAAATTCATAGGCGTTTGCGGTAATAAAGACGGCATTGAGGCTATGCCCGACGGGGAGTTTTTGCCTCCCTTTGATATGAACGCGGTGCAGGAACATATCAGCAATAAAATAAAAGAAAACTATCCCGACAGGCACCTGGTACATGCCCGCTGGGCGCACATCACAAAACCGGAGCAAATTCATATAGATCAGGGCCGGGTTAAATGTATGGCGCGCAACCTGTGTATGCGCGGCTGCCCCTTCGGTGGTTATTTTAGTTCGGTAAGTTCAACGCTGCCCTGGGCCAAAAAAACGGGTAACCTCACTATACGTCCCTTTTCGGTAGTGCATTCAATTATTTATGACGAAAAGCTTGGCAAAGCTACTGGGGTAAAAGTTATCGATACCAATACCAAAGCGGAGTTCGTGTATAAGGCCCGGATCATTTTCATGAATGCTTCGGCATTGAATACTAACCTCATCCTGCTCAATTCAAAATCAGAAAGGTTCCCGAACGGGCTTGGCAATGATAATGGCCTACTGGGTAAATACATCGCTTTTCAAAATTACCGGGCATCGGTAACGGCAGATATGGATGGTTTTTTAGATCGATATTATTTTGGCCGTAACCCAACCGAGCTGATCCTGGCCAATTATCGTAACCTGCACAAACAGGAAACCGATTATAAAGGTGGCTTCACCACGTTTATGGGTGCATACCGTAACCGGGGACCAAAAGAAACTGGCGAAGGCGAGGTTGGCGGCGCTTACAAAGATTCGCTTACTGAACCTGGTGGATGGAGTGCGTATATGTACCTGCAGGGCGAAACCATACCCAAGGTCAGCAATCATGTACGCTTGAGTCCGGATAAAAAAGACCAATGGGGTATTCCGCTGCTGATTACCTCGGTTGAGTACGATGAGAATGATGAACGGATGATACAAGACTTTTTAACCCAGACTGCTGCCATGTTTGAAAAAGCAGGCTGCACTAATATCCAAAAGCATGAAAACAAACAAGCACCGGGCCTCGATATCCATGAAATGGGAGGGGTGCGTATGGGGAAAGATCCAAAGACATCGCTGCTTAACCAATGGAACCAACTCCACTTGTGCAAAAACGTGTTTGTGACCGATGGCGCTTGTATGGCGACTACCGGAAACCAAAGTCCTTCAATTTTGTATATGGCTTTAACGGCCCGTGCTGCTACTTATGCGGTGGGCGAATTTAAAAAGGGAAATCTTTAAAACTTACTAATTAAACATAACACCAATGAACAAGGTATTTTTAATAGCATTAACAGCCATCGCCATAAGCGGCTGCCATTCATCCACCCCAAAAAACTATAATAATGACAGCTCCGTTGTTGCCGATACCAACAAAAAAACGGCGGTCACAGCTACTGGATTTGAGCCATTATTTGATGGTAAAACTACCGACGGCTGGCATGCGTATGGTAAACCGGCACCGGGTTTGGCCTGGAAAGCAGAAGATGGTGTACTGCATCTTGACGCATCGCAAAAAGGCGACTGGCAAAGCAAAAACGGCGGCGACATGGTTAGCAATGGTGAATATGAAAATTTTGACCTGAAGCTGGAGTGGAAAATTTCCAAAGGCGGTAACAGCGGGATCCTGTTTCATGTTAAGGAAGATACCACTAAATATAAATACAGCTATTTTACCGGCCCCGAATGCCAGGTAGTTGATAACAAAGAAAATGAAGACGGCAAACTCATCAAACACCGTGCGGGCGACCTGTACGATCTGATCTCCATATCAAAAGAAGTAGTTAAACCAGCCGGCGAATGGAACCAGGTAGAGATAGTTTGTAACAACAGCAAGCTTGATTTTACTATCAATGGCGAGCATGTATTGTCAACTACGCTATGGGATGATAACTGGAAAAAACTGGTAGCGGGTAGTAAGTTTAAAGAATGGCCCGATTTCGGCACCTTTAAAACCGGCCACATCGTATTGCAGGATCATGGCGCTGATGTGTGGTACAGGAATATTGAGATCAAGAAGTTATAAGGCTTGTCCATGACTAAATCGTCATTATTGTGAGTTGGAAAATTTGACTTGTGAAGACTTACGAAGTTTCTGAAACTTCGTAAGTCTGGATTCTACAACTTGACGATATATGATGTATTCCTACCTCTTGTTTCCTGGCGTCTTGTGTGTTCCCCCAACTTTAGCGCAAGTCTTGAGCGGAAACGTGCTGGAAAACATCTATATTATAAAACAAAAGCCAGGAACGTTGTAGCCTGTAAAAGCCTTGACAGATTTGTAAACTTTAAGCGGGTCACTTCTTAGGGACTTTAAGTTTCTTCTCGCGCTTATTATCAGATATCATTTTTACAAGGGTTTTACCCTGTGTTAGTTGTTTGGCATCTTTAACTTTTGCCAGTGAATTTTGCCAGGCTTCTTCTACCAACTTTCTTATTTCCCGCTGCGGAAAAGCTTCAATATCGTTCACCAGCAAATAGCGGTACTGCTTGCCTTCGCCAATAAGTATTTTGTGCGGATCGGAAAGTTCGGAGCCCCAGTAAAAGCCGAAATGGGTATTGTAATTACCCCCACGGTACAGGGCAAACGAGCAAAAGATATGGCTCATTTTTTCGGTAGGCGACCAGCCCACGGCCAAAGCATTATAATTGTCATAAATAAGTTCATTGGCCTGAGGGTACAGATCCCATATAAAATCGCGCAGCCATAAGGCACGTTCCCGCACTTCGGATGGGAAGGTTCTCAAAAAGAAAAGCAGATCGGTAACCTCTTCTTTCGGCATAATATAAATGTACAAAGAACTCGCCTGAACCAGGATGGCAGACAGAAAAATTAATTTCTAATTCTATTCATCAATATCCGGCCCCTTGATCTTGTTACGATCAACACCACCTTCAAGTGATAACAAAAACGCAGGAAGCAACGTAAGGTTACTGATCATAGCCACCAGCAGGGTTATAGATAATAGTACGCCCAGGGCAACGGTGCCGCCAAAATTTGATATCGCGAAAATACCGAACCCAAAAAACAGCACCGTAGCAATGAAGATCATGCTGACCCCGGTTTCACGGATGGTATCTGAGACTATTTGCGAGATGCTCTTTTTGCTGCGGCGTAATTCATGACGGTAACGGGTTATGAAATAAATGGTCTGGTCGGACGAGATGCCCATGGCAATACTGAAAATCAATATGGTTGACGGCTTAAGAGGGATGCCAAAAAAGCCCATAATACCTGCCGTGATAATAAGAGGAATAAGGTTAGGCACCAGCGATATGGCAATCATTCTTATACCCCGGAAAAGGATCCACATTACGCCCGCGATAAGTACAATAGCCCAGGCCAGGCTTTCATATAGGTTTTTCAACAGATAGTTAGTACCCTTTATAAATATTATGCTCGAGCCGGTTAATTCAACATGAAACTTCTTCGGATTGAAAATAGAATCGATGCGTGGTTGCAATTCGGCCAGTACGGTATTCATTTTTTTTGAACCGGCATCAACCATTTCAAAGGTAACACGGGTAACGCGGTGGGTGCTGTCGAGATAGGTTTTTAGCAAACCGCTTGTACCTTTGCCTGAGTTGCCCGCATAGTTGAGGATAAAATTTTGCTCCAATCCGTCGGGCAGGCGGTAATACTCAGGCCTGCCCCCATAAAACGCCTGTGTGCTGAATTTCAATACCTGGATCAATGATACCGAACGGCTGAATTCAGGGTAGGAGGAAATCAGTTTTTCCAGTTTCTCTACCTTGCGGATAGTGGCTAAGTTCATTACGCCGTTTTTGTGTTTGGTATCGATACTAACCTCTAAAGGAAGCACCCCGTTAAAATTCGATTCGAAAAATTTAAGATCGTGCAGGGTGTTATTGCTTTGGGGCAGGTCGTCAACCACATATCCATTGATATTAATCCTAACCATACCAACAATGGCAA
This sequence comes from Mucilaginibacter metallidurans, assembly GCF_003286435.2. NCBI lineage: Bacteria > Pseudomonadati > Bacteroidota > Sphingobacteriia > Sphingobacteriales > Sphingobacteriaceae > Mucilaginibacter > Mucilaginibacter metallidurans. Next base: position 5,845,329 of record NZ_CP043449.1, on the reverse strand, counting down.
TGATGACCAATACTGCGGTGGTTAAATAAATGGTTTTACGTTTGGTATGCACCAGCTTATCTAAACTGGCCAGCAGCCCATCCATCAATTTACTGTCTTTAATCCCGGTTTGGCTTGCTTTTGGTGCAGGCAGAAAACTGAATATAATAGGAACCAAAATAAGGCTCAAGGCAAAAGTTCCCATGATACCAATTGAGGCTATCAAACCAAATTGGGTAAGCAATTCGCTATTGGTAAAGCATAACACACCAAAGCCAATAGCCGTAGTAACGTTGGCTATAAAGGTGGTGATACCTGCTCGCTCAACGGCAACCTCCAAAGCAGCCATTTTATTGCCGCTGATGCCGTACTCATGAAAATACTTATTGAGGATAAATACACAGTTAGGGATACCGATAACCACAATAAGCGGAGGGATGATACCGGTTAAAAGTGTCATTTCGTAGTGCATCATTTGCAATACGCCGAGGCTGAATATTACACCCAATATCACGATCAGCACCGGAAAAATAACCGGGAATACCGAACGGAAAAACAGTAACAGGATCAGCGCAGTAATAACAACCGACAGGCTTAGGAATAATGAAAATTCATGAGCTACCAGGTCGCCTACTACGGTGCGGATAAGCGGTAAACCCGAATAATGTACTTTGATATTGTGCTTGTTTTCAAATGCCTGCCCAAGCTGGTTGATCTTTTTAATAATAGGTACGCGGAATGGCGTGTTAATGATCTTGTCATCAAAAGTAATAGCCATGAGGGTGCTTTGGCCGTCGTTGCTTATTACCAGCCCTTTGTAAAAAGGCATGGAAGCAAGCTGTTGTTTTACGCTGTCGACAGCCTCGGCGGTTTGCAGCGGACCGGAAACTAAAGGCTTCAATACAAATTTATGCTGCAGGGTGTCCTTTTGCAGGTTGTAGATATTAGCCGCCGAGATCACAGCTTTGATCCCTTTTATTTTCTTTAACTGTTCGCCAATCTGGTACCAGTCGTTAAAAACATCTTTATCAAAAATATTGGGCGATTTAATGCCAATAACCATTGATGAAGCGTCCTGCCCGAAGGTTTTCTTAAACTCGGCGTAGCGGATAAACGCCGAATCAGTAACCGGAAGCACTTTGCCGCCATTGAAGGTGATTTTTACTTTCGACGCCTCGTAGCCCATAAAGGCACTCAGCGCTAAAACGCAAATAAAAATTATCAGCCTGTTTTTAAGAATTGCAGAAGCTATATGTTTCCAGAACATTATTAACAATATATAAGAGAGAGGCGCAAAACTACAAAAAATGCGTTATCTGCCTATTAATGATAGTGATAATGTGACAATGAGTTAACGGGTAACGGGTTATATGCCATTAGTTGATTTATTTGCAGCGTTTAGTGTTCAACTTTTTTAGGGCTGAACACTTGCCGTTGTTTTATAAAATATTGGCTTTGATAATCAGTGAGTTATGTTTTGTTAGATTGACTGTTTTTGAGTATTTGAACAACTTAGTGTTGATAATCAGGTTTTTGTGTTTTGGTAAAAGAAAAAGTTGAACACCGGTTTTTTTAAAAGTTGAACACTTGTATTATGCCCTTTGCTATTGATGCCGTTACCTATGGCAGGAGCGCTGTAAATGCGCTATCCGCATTTGTGCCTAAACTTTGTATTTTTGAACATGAAAAGGTTGGTACGCAGTTTTGGTTTTGCGTTTAAGGGTTTGGGGTATGCTGCTAAAACCCAGCCTAACTTCAGGTTTCATTTGGTGGCCGGAACGATTGCAGTAATCCTGGGCTTACTTTTTCAGATCTCAACTGCCGAGTGGCTTTGGCTCTTGGCCTGCATTGCCGTAGTGCTTATCACCGAATTACTCAATACTTCGCTCGAAACACTGACCGACCTGGTTTCGCCTACTTATAACGAAAAAGCGGGGCACGTAAAAGATATAGCTGCCGGCGCTGTTGTTGTGGCTGCATTGTTCGCGCTGATAACCGGGATAGTTATTTTTTTACCGAAAATCATTTTATTGATAAGGCATGCTGCATAAAACCCGGGGTATTATATTCAGGGCTACTGATTACGGCGAAAGCAGTGTGATCGTACAAATCTTTACCGAGAAATTTGGTCTGCAATCGTACATCATTAATAGTGCTAAAAAGCCCAAGGCTAAGATAGGCAGGAACATGCTGCAACCCCTGCATTTGTTAGATCTGGTGGTTTATCACAAAAATACAGGCAGCGTGCAGCGCATTTCCGAATTAAAGAATGCGCCGGTATTGCTCAGTATCCCTTACGATGTGATTAAGAGCTGTATAGCCATATTTTTGAACGAAGTGTTGTACAAAGCGATAAAGCAGCAATCGCCGGATGAGAACCTGTTCGACTTTATTTTCAGCGCTATTGAATGGCTCGATCACCAAACTGAAAGCGTGGCCAACTTTCATTTGATATTTTTAACCCGGCTTACCCGTTATCTTGGCTTTTACCCCGACCGTTACATGGCGGGTGAAGCTGATTATTTCGATATAAAAAACGGACAGTTTACCCGCTATAAGCCCGAAAGCATTTCATACCTTTCACCTCCGCATACCGATAATTTTCGATTAGTATTGCAAACCAGTTTTGAAGATATGCACCTGCTTAAACTAAGCAATGATGAACGTCGCTACTTGGTGCAAAAGCTGCTGGAATATTACGCTATGCATATCGAGGGCTTTGGCAATATCAAATCGGCCGATGTATTGGAAGAGGTGTTGGCGTAGGGGAGACTTCGCTGAGTGTTAAACAAGCGTCATTTAGGAACGAAGGATCTAATATTCTTACCCTGCATACTCGCGTCAGAAATGAGAGTGGAATGTTTCGGTCGAAAAGTATTTGATTTACCTACTCTGTTGCATAGTGTAGATTCGGAGATAAATTTGCTATTTAAATAACAGCAGTTTTATAGTGTTGTACCAATTGTCAAAGATATTTACTCGCATTGATGGATTTTGCACTCAAAGATGGGAAGCAGATTTTAATAAAATTACTGAGGTCCCGGTGTGACAGCCATGGTTAATGTAAAAAGCTAAAATAGGTTATGGAAATAAAATATATGACATTGCTGAACGATAATCGCTCGGCAACAGCAGTGAATTCTGGTATAAGAAAGATTGCACGTGGTATTTCAATAGAAGAAATATCGCGTTGGAAAATTCATATAACGGAGGAAATCAGTTTCCCGCAGCGCTTCGCGAGCTTTTGTTCTTAGCAGGCGGATATTGTTACGTTCTTGATTACGGATTAAACGATAGTCAGGATGAAATGCAACTAACTTCGAGGGAATATTTGACATTTCTCGGGCGCAATAGGACTATTTCGAGACCATTTTACGTAATTGATGTATGCAACGCCGGTGATCAATTCCTTTTTGTATACTTGGACGAAGGAAAAGATGATCCTACTCTTTACGAAGCATTCCTTGACGGAGATCTTTATAATAGAGATAACTGGATTAATGCTGTTAAATCACCATTGACTGCTTTGATAAACAGCCGTATAAAGAGATTTTTAAGTAGCGGTAACTCGTTTTGATAATGGAATTAAGAGTAGCATATGACGATTTGCAAACAGCTGGTTTTGACAGCGGCGGTGGTGAAATCTTGCACTATAAGGGAAAAGCTTTTACAGGAATGGTGCTGGAGCTCGCCAGCGATGGAACGTTGATCCGCGAAGAGGAATTCAAGAATGGTCACAGGGATGGCGTCGAACGCTCATTCTTTCCCAATGGTCAGAAACAACTGGAAGGTTTTATTCGATTCAATAACCCTTATGGTCTTTATCGGGAATGGGATATAAACGGAAATCTAATTAATCAATATGACTGGGGCCCGGAACCGTGAGATCATCCAAGCCTTAGTTCTGACTGGTATTTTATTGAACCGTCGGCGAAAATATGATCAAATCTCCTGGCTGATTTTTTTAAGTTAAAAACTATGGCGTTAAGAGTAGAATATGACGATTTACAAAATGAAGGTTTTGATAGCGGCGGCGGAGAGATTTTGTTTTATCTGGGGCTCCCTTTCACAGGGACAATTGTGGAATATAATAACAATGCAGTGCTCATTTATGAAGAGGAATTTAAAAACGGACACAGAGACGGTGTAAGGCGGACCTATTTTGCAAATGGCCAGAAAGAAAGGGAATACTTTCAAAGATTTAATAAACTTTACGGAATGCAACGCGAATGGGATACAAGTGGAAACCTTGTCTATCAACATAACTGGGATGCAGAACCATAAGAAGATACACGGTTTTCGGCCTTTTTTATTTATCCGCGGAGACAGCTGATACCGGATTTTATCAAATGGTAATTGCACCATTTATTGATAGTAACCAGAAACTTTAACACAGAAATTATTCAACCTATGATTTTGGCCATAGATGTTCACTATAAAGGTGCATTAGCAAAGGTGGTTGGTGCTTTTTTCGAACCTAAAGCGGCCAAGGCGGTCCAATATATTACAACCAACATTAATGGTGTTGACGAGTATGTTCCTGGCGAATTTTATAAGCGTGAATTGCCTTGTATTCTTAAACTTTTAGAGAAAGTTGAATTAGGAAAGCTCGATGCCATTATCATTGACGGAAATGTTTTCATTAATAATAATGGCGATTTTGGCTTAGGAGGCAGATTGTGGGAAAGCATCGATCATAAGGTAGCTGTGATAGGTGTCGCAAAATCATTGTTTAAAAATACCGAAGATAAGGTCATTGAGATCCAACGGGGTAAGAGTGAAAAGCATTTGTTTGTTTCGTCAATCGGCATTGATCTCGCGGCAGCAGCGTCCTTAATCCATAATATGCATGGAGAATATAGGCTGCCCTCAATTTTAAAGGAAGTTGACCGCCTAACCAAGGAAGCCTAACAGCTTTATAATTTAAAAAACGTAAACCCCTATTAACAATGCGGTATCACTTAATGACTGATACCGATTACTACATTGCACATTTAGTTACCATAATATGACGAGCACTCTGTGAAACTTGTTATGCCCCTGCAGTTGCACATTCCCTGCATCTTCCGCCCGTTTTCGCCCGAAGCTTACCTGCTGACGAAGAACGCCTTTTTTAACATGTCATGGGTAGGAACGAAGTATCCTTCTTCACCCTGTATAGCGGCTCTGTATCTTGAAAATATTCTTCGTTATCGTTCAGAATAACAGGTAGTTTAAAAATTTATCATTATCCCATTTTATCGTCTCATTCCTTCCTTCCCATGCGTATTCTTCATCTATTCATCGATAAAACTTGCTATTGTAAAACTTAATTTTTACTATTGTGTAATAATGACACAAAGAGTATATTTTCCTTGCTGTTATTACCGCCAATTAGCCCCTTTAACCTATTTAATTAAAAAAAATGAGAACGAGCTACAAACTACACGTTGCTTTAGCATGCGTTTTATTTGCCGGTGGTATTCACCAGGCAGTACAAGCCCAAAGCAAAAGCCCTGCCCCACAATTAAGCGCAACAAACGTAAAGCAGATTGTTGCTGCCATGACACTCGAAGAAAAATCGAAGCTTGTTGTGGGAATGGGTTTTAAGATGCCGGGCGTACCGCCGCCGGTAAAGGGCAAAAAACCTGAGGCAATTGATATAGGCGGTTTTAAATTGCCTCCGTCTGATCCGGATGCTTATAATATCCCCGAAAAAGTACCCGGAGCTGCCGGTCGCACGCATGCTATTCCACGTTTAGGTATCCCGTCTATCACGGTATCTGATGGTCCGGCAGGGCTGAGGATCGAGCCTATCCGCAATGGCGATAAATCAAAAACCTATTATGCTACGGCGTTCCCGGTTGCCACCCTGCTGGCCTCAACCTGGGATACCCAACTGGTAAATAAAGTAGGCGTTGCCTTTGGTAACGAAGTGCGCGAATACGGTGTGGATATTTTGCTGGCGCCGGGCCTCAACATTCACCGCAACCCGCTGGGCGGCCGTAATTTTGAATATTATTCTGAAGATCCTTTAGTGGCCGGCAGTATGACCGCGGCCATTGTTAACGGTATCGAATCAAACGGGGTAGGTACTTCTATTAAACATTACGCTGCCAATAACCAGGAAACCAACCGTAACTCCATCAACACCATAGTAAGCGAGCGTGCCATGCGTGAGTTGTACCTGCGCGGTTTTGAGATTGCGGTAAAAAAAGCACAACCCTGGACAGTGATGTCGTCATATAACAAACTGAACGGCACTTTTACATCCGAAAGGCGCGACCTGCTCACTACAATCCTTAAAAAGGAGTGGGGCTTTAAAGGTTTTGTCATGACCGATTGGTTTGGCGGTAAAGATGCCGTAGCACAGATGAAAGCAGGCAACGACCTGCTGATGCCGGGTAACCCAACCCAATCCGATGACATAGTGGCTGCTGTAAAAAGCGGGAAGCTTAGCGCTCAGCAACTTGATGCCAACGTTGAGCGCATCCTGAATGTGATAGTTCAATCGCCTACGTTTAAAAAATATAAATATTCTGATGCCCCTGATCTGGCCGGTCATGCTGCTGTAGCCCGTGAGGCAGCCGCGCAGGGTATGGTGCTTTTAAAAAATGATGACCATGCGCTGCCATTTGGTACAGGTAAAAGGATTGCTGTTTTCGGCAATACCTCATATGATATTATTGCAGGCGGTACCGGCAGTGGCGATGTAAACAAAGCATATACTATTTCATTGATGCAAGGTTTGGCCAATGCCAATTTTAAGCTGCAGGAAACGCTTTCCAATAATTATAAAGCGTACCTCACAGATATGAAGGCCAAACAGCCAAAACCTAAAAACTTTTTTGACCATCCCGCACCAATCCCCGAAATGGATGTAAACGCTATCGTAGGCGAAGAAGCTAACGGTGCTGATGAAGCGCTGATTACGATAGGCCGTAACGCAGGTGAAGGTGCTGACCGAAAATTGGAAAGCGATTATTATTTAAACGATGCCGAAAAAGGATTGATCAATGGTGTTGCCAGCGCGTTTCATGCTAAAGGTAAAAAGGTAATAGTTGTACTTAACGTAGGTGGTGTTGTTGATGTTACCGCCTGGCGCGATAAGGTTGACGGGATTTTATTAGCCTGGCAGCCAGGCCTGGAAGCCGGTAACGCCATTGCCGATGTGTTAAGCGGTAAAGTAAACCCATCGGGCAAACTGGCAACTACTTTCCCTGCCGACTATAAAGATGTGCCATCGGCTAATAACTTCCCCGGTACGCCCGAAGGTAAACCAACACAGGTTATCTATGAGGAAGGTATTTACGTGGGATACCGTTATTACGATGCCGCTAAAGTTACCCCGGCCTATGAGTTTGGCTACGGATTGTCATACACCAACTTTAAATTCAGCAATCTGAAATTAAGTTCGAAGGTTTTCAAAAACATGATCACTGCCTCGGTTACTGTTAAAAATACCGGCGATGTAGCAGGTAAAGAGGTGGTTCAGCTATATCTCGCGGCTCCTAAAAAGGACCTGGATAAACCGGAAGATGAACTGAAGGCTTTTGGTAAAACCAGACTGCTGGCACCGGGCCAATCTCAAACCTTAACGCTTACTATCAAAGCGGCCGACCTGGCTTCGTTTTATACCGACAGGCAGGCCTGGATAGCTGATGAAGGAGACTATAAAGTGAAAATAGGTTCATCATCGCGCAAAATAGAGGAAACGGCATCTTTCAGCCTCGCCAAAGATATCACTGTTGAAAAAGTAAACAAGGCGCTGCTGCCTCAACAAACCATAAACGAACTAAAACTAAAGTAAAACCAACCCCGGCCTCTGCAATATTTTTTGCAGGGGCTTTTTTCTTTAACCGGAATCATGAATGATTATGGCCAAACCAATTAAACTGATAACCCTGCTGGCCCTGCTGCCGGCAACCGCTGTTATAGCGCAAAACAAATGGACAGAAAGAAAAGCGGGTGATATTGCTTTTATCACTAATACCGGAGGGCAAAACCTGGGATATTCCAGTACATCTGGCGTGAAAATATTAACTGTCGATGGCTTCGCTTTTAAAGACCTGAACAAGAATGGCAAACTGGATAAGTACGAAGACTGGCGCCTGCCGGTTGATGAGCGGGCTAAAGATCTTGCCTCAAAAATGAGCGTTGAGCAAATTGCCGGGCTGATGTTGTACAGCCGTCACCAGCCTATTCCAGCGGCAGCAGGCGGTCCGTTTGCGGGAACTTATAACAATAAGGTTTTTGCAGAAAGCGGAGCCAAGCCATCAGACCTGTCTGATCAGCAGAAGCAGTTTTTGGCTAAGGATAATGTAAGGCATGTGCTGGTAACATCAGTACAAAGTCCTGAAATAGCCGCGCAATGGAATAATAACGCGCAGGCTTTTGTGGAAGGCCTGGGTTTAGGCATCCCAAATAATAACAGTTCCGATCCCCGCCATGGCACCGTGGCAACAGCCGAATACAATGCCGGGGCTGGAGGGGCTATTTCCATGTGGCCGGGATCGCTTGGGCTGGCTGCTACCTTTGATCCTGAAGTGGTGAAAAACTTTGGGCATATAGCTGCGCAGGAATATCGGGCTTTGGGTATTTCAACGGCGCTTTCGCCGCAGGTAGATATCGCTACCGATCCGCGATGGGCGCGTGTGAGCGGTACTTTTGGCGAAGACCCTCAATTAGCTGCCGATATGGCCCGTGCGTATATCGATGGCTTCCAGACCTCAGCTGCCGAAAAGGAAATTAAAAATGGCTGGGGTTATAACAGCGTGAACGCTATGGTTAAACACTGGCCCGGGGGTGGAGCAGGAGAGGGTGGCAGGGATGCGCATTATGCTTATGGCAAGTATGCGGTTTATCCGGGCAATAATTTTAAGCAGCATTTGATCCCTTTTACCGAGGGCGCGTTTAAGCTGCAAGGTAAAACAGGCATGGCTGCGGCCGTGATGCCTTATTACACCATCTCATACAACCAGGATATCAAAAACCACGAAAACGTGGCCAACAACTATAACTCTTACATTATTAACGACCTCCTCCGTAAAAAATACAAATACGATGGCGTAGTTTGTACCGACTGGCTGGTTACCGGCGATGAAACTACGGTTGATTCCTTCCTTTCGGGCAAATCATGGGGCGTAGAAGGCCTTTCTATAGCGCAGCGCCATTACAAGGTGCTGATGGCGGGTGTTGATCAGTTTGGCGGCAATAACGAGGTTGCCCCGGTTGTTGAAGCATACCAGATAGGCATAAAAGAACATGGCGAAGCGTTTATGCGGGCAAGGTTTGAGCAATCGGCAGTGAGGTTATTGCGCAATATTTTCAGGACTGGCTTGTTTGAAAACCCTTACCTGGAACCTGAAGTTTCCAAACAAGTTGTTGGCAAGCCTGAGTTTATGGATGCAGGTTACCAGGCCCAGCTTAAATCCATAGTAATGCTGAAAAACAAGGCTAACATTTTGCCTTTGCAAAGCGGCAAAACGGTATATGTACCTAAAAAATTTACTCCGGCAGGCAGGAATTTTTTGGGAATGGAGACACCTGAAAAATTGGAATATCCTGTAAATATGGAAACTGTTAAAAAGTATTTTAAAGTAACCGATAACCCTGAGGAGGCCGATTATGCCCTGGTATTCATAGCCAGCCCTAACAGCGGTGGCGGTTATAACAGCGCCGATGCCAAAAGCGGCGGAACGGGTTATGTACCGGTTAACCTACAATACGGTGCCTATACTGCTACCGATGCCCGCGCAACCAGTATAGCAGGCGGAGATCCGCTGGAAAAATTTACCAATCGTACTTACAAGGGCAAATCAAGCACTGCTATTAATGTTACCGATTTGGCTATGGTTACCGATACTTATGCCAAAATGAAAGGGAAGCCGGTTATTGTATCTGTTAATATGAGCAATCCGATGGTATTTGCCGAATTTGAAAAGGATGCCAATGCTATCATTGTTGATTTCGGCGTGCAAGGCCAGGCTTCTCTTGATATCATGACCGGTAAAGCCGAGCCATCTGCATTATTGCCGCTGCAAATGCCGGTTGATATGAAAGCCGTTGAAGCTCAGTTTGAGGATATGCCACACGATATGAAGTGCTATGTTGATGAGCAGGGCAATAAGTATGATTTCGGCTTCGGCTTAAACTGGAAAGGGGTGATTAAAGACGGGCGTGTGGATAAGTATGTGAAGAGTGTGGTGAAGCCGTAAAGGCGCGTCTCCACTGCGTCATGGGTAGGAGTTAAAATACGGGTCTCTGAAGGAGAAATAACATGCTCCATCGTCATGCCGAATTTATTTCGGCATCCCACAGGACAGGTAGTCGCTTTGCTTAGCATGGCTGCTTAGCGAGTGGGGTGCTGAAACAAGTTACCCATGACAAAAATAAAAAATGGGTCATGCTGAGTGTTTAAATCCGGGGGCCTCTGAAGGTAAAATGACATTTGCGTCACATTATTGCTGTAAGGAATGAAGCAACCCCCGACAGGCTGGTAACGGGCTTCATTAGTATTTGACTTACATCGTCGCGCTCTTGGCCGCGCGGGGCCAGTTACTTTTGTCGCCACAAAAGTAACCAAAAAGGCTTGCAGCAGAGAGGCTTCTTTGCGCACAACCTGGCCCCATAGCCATCGGCGCGGCCTTCACCCTGCAAAACGAACAGAACCACGGGCTGCAATTATTTTGCCCCGATTCGCACGCAATGCCTCCGCTTCTGCAAAAACTTGCTATGCCCCCTGCAGCCGCACCGCCCAGCATCGTTCTGCTCGTTTTCACCCGAAGCTGATCAAAAACACATTTTTTATCTTGTCATGGGTAGCCCGTCGAAGCATAGGGGGCAGGCCTCTGCGCGCGAGTCTTCGACAGGCTGCCATTGACAAGTTTGCAACATGCTGATTATCAGGCGCAAAAAAATGTCATCTGCAATGCGATCATTTGTGAACAAATAAACCCCTACTCAGACTGACAGGCCGTCTTTTGTCACCTTCAGAGTCCACGGGTTTAAACACTCAGCATGACAAATGTTCGTTATAATTCAGACTTACGAAGTTTTCAAAACTTCTTAAGTCTTCTGCTTTTTATTTGGAATAATAAGGTGGAAAAATCAGATGGTCTCACTTCACAATCCGCTTGGCATTGTCTTTCACAAAAGTATCCCAACCTGAATATGATTTTTTAGAGCCCGATTTTCCAGAACCCGAACTTGTGGGGAGCCGCTGAAATGAATGACAAACAGCTACAGCCAAACCATCGGTAGCATCCAAAAAATCGGGGGTTTCTTTAAATTTTAACAGGCTTTGCAGCATGGCGGCTACCTGCTCCTTGGTTGCATTACCATTGCCCGTTATGGATTGTTTTATTTTACGGGGGGCATATTCGGTGATGTCTACATTGCGCGATAATGCGGCGGCTATGGCCATCCCCTGTGCGCGACCGAGTTTCAGCATCACCTGTATATTTTTCCCGTAAAAAGGAGCTTCAATAGCCAGGCAATCGGGGTGATAGTTATCAATAAGGGCAACGGTTTTTTCGAAGATGCGCTGCAGCTTAAGCATATGATCGTCGGTAACGGGCATTTTTACTACGCCCATAGCAAGCAGCTCAATTTTAGGGCCGGTTTCCTTTAGCAGTCCGTAACCCATAACGGCTGTGCCGGGGTCGATACCCAAAATAATCCTTTCCTTTAAATTTATCGCCTGCTGCATATGGCCCAAAGGTAATTAATCAAACTAAATTATTTAGCAATACATCCATATATTGCTCCCGGCTTATCATCCTTGCTCCAAGCGATTCGAGATGACCCGTATGTACCTGGCAATCGATAAGCTTGTAAATCCCTGTATTGCAAAGATAGATGAGCGCTGTTTTTGAAGCGTTGCTGACGCGGCTAAACATACTCTCACCACAAAAAACATCTCCTACGTGTACACCGTAAAGGCCACCGACCAGCTTGTCATCCTGCCACACCTCAACAGAGTGGGCATAGCCTTCCAAATGCAGGCGATTGTATGCAGTTATCATATCGGGCACAATCCAGGTGCCATCCTGCCCTTCACGCGGAGCGGTTGAACAGGCTGTTATGACATCGTTAAAGCAGGTATCAACAGTAACCTTCAGTTTGCCGGAACGTAATACCTGCCGCATGGATTTGGATACTTTCAACTCATCAGGAAATAAAACAAACCGCTCGTGCGGCGAATACCACAGGATTGGCGTATCATCACTATACCAGGGGAAAATGCCGTTTTGATAGGCCAGCAACAAACGGTCTGTGCTCAGATCACCGCCAACAGCCAAAAGCCCGTCTGGTTCGGCCAGATCGGGCTTTGGGAATATTAAACGTTCGTCGAGCCTGAATATCATCAGGCGCAAATTTATGCTTTACGGCGGATCACCAGCTTTTTATTTTGGGCTTTGGCTATAGCATCCAGATAAACCTGCAATTCGGTATATTTGGCGGCGGGGATAACATGGTTTTTTAAATTGAATTTGGTTGTGCTTACTACTTGATTTTTAGCTGCATCATAAACATACTTAACATCATAAGTACCGTAAGTAAATTTAAGGCTTTGATCGGTTGGCAGGGCGTCAATTTCAAAGCCGGCAGGCAGATCGATAGTAGTAACGCATGTTTTTAACATGGGGATTTCAAAGAAGAAATCGCTTTTTCGTTTTTCAAGTATGGGTACGGTTGTTTTCCACAGATCAAAAACACGGGGTTTGTAAAACTGCTTGTTGCCCGCCGATACATCGCAAAATTTATCGTACTCCAGCTCAATGTCCAGTTCTTTTATGCCGTCTTTATCTGTTGATGGCTTGAACTCAAAAAGTGATGGCTGCTTCATGTTCAGCATCTTAATCAGTACTTGTTTTTGCTCGTCGGTTTTTAAGGCGGCTATACCCAGGTAATCATCGCGGTATTCACCTGTGCTTAAAATTTTAAGTGTTGCCTTTGCGCCGCCATCCGCGTCAAGTACCACATGTGCTTCGCTATTAAATTGGTTATCAATATCTGTACTGCGCGGCGTTTTAACCAGTTTGCCTCCATCTTCAGTTACCAGCAGGGCGTACCTGTTTTCGGTAAACGGCCCGAGCTTGCCAAAAGGCTTTTGCATATTGGTACACTCAAGCCAGGTAGTATCACCTTTAAAAGGTACACATAAAATAATGTGATTAAAGGGATCGCTTGGAAATGCAGGATCAGCGGGCTCTTCGTTTGAGCCTGCGTTTATTATGGCATAATACGATGGAATATCAGCTGCCTTTAATAAGGCATACATGTAGTTTGATAAGGCCTTGCAATCGCCATACTTTTTCTGGTCGACAAATGTAGCCGGGAATGGCTTTAAACCCCCAATGCCGAGCTGGATACTTACATAACGCATGTTTTGCTGCATGTATTGGTATAAAAACCGGGCTTTTTCTTTGCCTGTTTTAAAGTCGGCCGTCATTTTTTTAACCTCGGCTATCCGCTCCGGACTAAGCGAGCATACGTCTGCATTGAGGGCCTGCAGCCATTTACCAAAATTTTGCCAGGTGCTGATATCGCCGGGAATACCACCAAACTGGAATGAGTTTGCTGCAAACATGATCCGCGGCATAACCTGCCATGATTCGGCGTCGTCTTCGGGCTTTATAGCTTTTAAATTTTTTACATGCCAGGTGTACTTTTCAAACTCTCCGGCGGGTGTTTTTTCGGGCTTGATGGTGGTATTCTTATTCATGTACCTGAAGCCTACCGAAGGATTGACCAGGACAGTATACTCCGCGTTTTGGACTGCCCGCTCGGGCCGTTGAATTTCCCATTCGCCCAAATCGAGATAGCTGTTCATGTCCTCCTCAAAAATTACCTCAATAGTAGTTGGATATGCAGATATCGGATGTTTCATGGCCAGCATCCGGTCGTCCGTTACAATCGAGATCCCATCGGTAGCGGCGTAATCATAAAAATCGCTCTTGTGATATTTTTTTATCATTGTTCCATCAGCGTTGTAAACCAGCATTTGCACGTTATCAACACTGCTGAATTTTTTATCGTAACCCAGGCCAAGTTGAGCAGCGGCATCACCTTTTTCATTTAAAACAGTAATGATGGCGTGATGCTTTAGCGTCATTTTACCAGCTGCTTTTACGGTAACCTCGTCTGAAGAATACCGCACAACCGAATTTGCTTCTCCCTTTAATGAATCGGGGATGGTTGATGCTATATAAAATTCTTTCGGGAGATTTTTATCCTGTCCATAGCTCTTGATTGATAAAATGACAATGCCTGCAATAGTTAGCAGCCTGTAAAAGTATATAGTGCTCATGTTATCGATCAGGCTTTTTTAAGTACTATCTGCTCAGTAAGCATATCCTGCATTTGTTTGTAGAACTCTCTCAGCTCAGGATAACTTTCTTTTTCGTAAAAAGCCTTTTCGTATGATATAACATATCGCACTACAATCATTCCGTCCTGTTCGGCAATAAAACGTTTAAGGCTTATGCTTTGATCGGGCATAACCATGCGGATGCTTTTAGGCAGTGCATCAATTTTATAACCTGCCGGAATTTTGTAGGTGCCGTTTATCTCATACCTGTTACGGTGCCCAAAGTCAATATCAGTAGCGCGCTTTTCGCTTAGGAACGGGTTGGTACGTATGGGGGTAAAAAGGTTGGGGTTAAAATAAATATATGTTCCGTCGGAACCGGTGAGCTCCAGGTCAAAAGCTATATTTTGTACCAGTGGCAGGGTATCTGACTCCATATCCCTCATTTTTAATGATGATATTTTAAGGTTGTTGTCGTTGGCCTTTATATAGTCGATATATTTTTTTTCACCATCGGTTTTATAACGTTCAACACTGCTTATTTTGTGGTAGCTGAAGCTGCTGATATCTGCAGTTCCGGTCATTTTGCTGTCCGCCTTAATGTCGGCATTGATCATAACCACCTGCCTGGCCGGGCTTTCTTTTGTAATATAAAGCATATCATAAGTGTTGGCCTGCTTATCAATATACAAACCCGATGAATTCAGTAATATATCGGGTGTTTCATTATATAAATTGTATTTGTTTGTAGCATCAAGTATATACTCTTTTGTGCTATCAACAGGAATGTAAACCACTGCACGGTTAAACTGCGAAAGCGAAGTATTGAAGCGGTTCACTTTTCCGTGTTCGCGGGTGCTCACGATCATAGGGTAGATTTCCTTAATGCCCGATTGTTTAAGCAGGTGGTATAAAATAATATTAACCTCGGCCGAGTTGCCGGTTTTCTTTTCCCATGCCCGGTAAGTACCATCATTGGTATACCAGCGGTCAACACCATCCCATTTCATGAGGTTTTTTACCTGGTTAAAAACGTAAGCTATTTTTTCATCATCAGTTTTAAAGGTTTTGGCTTTGGTGATAATAGGCTCTTCATCTTTTAACTTGCGTTTTAACTGGCCGCCAAAATCGTCATCATCAGCAATAATGCCGCCCACCTTAGCCCAGGTATCTGAATATGATTTATAAAAACCATAACTTGATTTTACAGAAGTAAGGTTAAACTGTAACGACATGATATTGTCTGTATAAGAGCGCATGTAAGGCTCATCATGCAGCGAAGGGATGTTTTCCATAACCCTAAAATCTTTTTCATCATTATATGATAAAGGATTTGTGCCGGGCATGGTGCGGGCTTCTGAATCATGGGTTGCTTTTGAATAAGGCATCCAAACGTGGTTCACCGTGCGGAAATACAAAAGATCGGGAATAGATGTATCCAACTCGCTGTACCGCACCGGTATTTTTTGCTGAAAATCCCACGACGGGAAATTGCTTATCGAAACAGTATGATATTTATACTTGTATTCAATTACCGACCCCGCTTTAACATTGGGCATTGAAAATACAATGGCATTGCGTACCTTATCAATGGTTTGGGTATAGATAAGTTTTTTATCCAGTTTGGTTATTTCGGGCTTTCCGTTAACCAGGTTAATGGTTTCAGCTTGCACATCGGTAATATATTCCAGCCGGTTACCGCCATAATATTCAATACGGATGTTGGCTTCATCTTTACCATTATCGTTAAAAATCTTGATCCTTTTGTGATACTCGCCGCTAATGTCAAACGAACTATCGTAATAAACATCGCCTTTGTTAAAAAGGACTTCGGCATTGGCATCGGGCTCAAAATCGCATTTGGTCATCTCAAGGTCGGCAATTTCAATTTTGCCAAAGGGTAAAACTTTAGAAGGGGTCTCGGTTTTTTTTTGAGCGTTTACCGGTAACGCAAATAGGGCTGCTCCAAGCAGCAGTAAGAGCCTGTTCATCGTGATGAGGTTTAATCAAATCAAAAATAACAATTGTCGGAATATTTAAAAGCAAATTTTTTTAGTCATTTTAATTTAATTTTTTAATGAAAGCTCGTGTCATGAATTTATTCCCGCTTATGTTATTTTGACATTAAAATTTTATTTCATAGCCCCGTTTACGTACATTTATTTAATTGGCACTTTGATTGATATACTGTAATTAATGAAGCAAAAATTTTATGATACTGCTGTGAAGCAGGAAAAAGCGGTACTTGTGGGTGTAATAACCCCCAACGAAACCGACGAGATTGAGAAGGAACACCTGGAAGAGCTCGAGTTTTTGGCCAGCACCGCGGGAGCGTTAACGGTGAGCCATTTCACTCAAAAACTACAGCGCCCGGACAGGGCAACTTTTGTTGGCTCAGGTAAGCTGGAAGATATTAAAGCCTACGTTAAAGAAGAAGAAATTGATATAGTTATTTTTGATGATGGCCTTTCGCCATCGCAATTGCGTAATATTGAGAACGAACTGCAGGTAAAGATCCTGGACAGGAATAACCTGATCCTGGATATTTTTGCAAGCCGTGCCCAAACAGCGCAGGCCAAAACCCAGGTTGAACTGGCGCAATTGCAATACCTGCTGCCCCGCCTTACCCGCCTCTGGACCCACCTGGAGCGCCAGAAGGGTGGTATTGGTATGCGCGGCCCGGGTGAGTCGCAAATTGAAACCGACCGTCGTTTGATCCTGAATAAAATCTCCTTACTAAAGGATAAGCTAAGGCAGATAGATAAACAGAACGAAACACAACGCAAAAACCGCCATCAGCTGGTGCGTACCGCACTGGTGGGATACACCAACGTAGGTAAATCAACTATCATGAATATGATAGCCAAATCGGAAGTGTTTGCGGAGAATAAGCTGTTTGCCACACTGGATACTACCGTAAGGAAAGTCGTGATTGAGAACCTGCCCTTCCTGATGTCGGACACGGTAGGGTTTATCCGTAAGTTACCGCACCATCTGGTTGAATGTTTTAAATCGACGCTTGACGAAACCCGCGAAGCCGATATCCTGATCCATGTAGTGGATATTTCGCACCCCAATTTTGAAGATCAGATCCGTACGGTTAATGAAACCCTCAAAGATATCGGCGCTATTGATAAACGCATTATTACTGTATTTAACAAAATAGATGCCTTTAAACCCGAAGATCACCAGGTGCCGCAACAGGAAGAACCATTGACACTGGAAGACTTTAAACAAAGCTGGATGGCCAAAAACAATGCTCCTGCCATATTTATCTCCGCAACTAAAAAGGAAAATGTGGAGGAGTTTAGGGCCTTACTTTATAAAGAAGTGAAGGCTATACATACTGAAAGGTATCCGTATGACGCTTTGTTGTATTGATAACTGATTGAAAATAATATAAACAAAAGAGGGACGCATTTTGGTGAGTCCCTCTTTTGTTTTTGGAAGCAATGCAGTTAGACTAATCAGTCAAAAATATCCCCTGCTTCACCTCCGGTATAATACCCTTCTCCAAAGCAGTATCAAACATCAGGTTAATCGCTTTTCGGCCTTCCTCGCCTAACTCAACTGAGTATCGATTTACATAAAGTTCAATGTGCTTATACATCACCTCTTCGCTCATTTCCTGTGCATGCTTACGGATGAACTCTAAGCCAGATTTGGGATTGGCAAAAGCAAACTCCACTGATTTACGCAGCACCCGGTTAATTTTATGCTGAACATCAAGGGGTAAATTACGGTTGGCTACAATGCCCCCAAGCGGTATAGCGCAACCTGTACGTTTTTCCCAGTAATCGCCAAGGTCGATTAATTTAGCCAGTCCCCTGTCCTTATAAGTAAACCTGTTTTCGTGGATGATCAATCCAAAATCAATGGTTCCGTTTAGTACAGAATTTTCTATTTCAGAAAAAACAATTTCTGTTTTGTTATTCGCTTCCGGAAACGCGAGGCTTAGTAAGAAATTGGCGGTTGTATATTTTCCAGGGATCCCAATTTTGGATTTAGAAACAATAGGCACTAAATCAACTTTTTCACTTGTGCCCGATTCTCCCTTAAATATTTCTTTATCCTCATCATTTACAAAGCGCGTTATCGGTGGGTTGAAAATAAGCATAGGCCCAACCCCAAAACCCAGCGCGCTGCCCGAGTCAAGCAGTACATACTTGTCAGTTACATAGGCAAAAGCATGGTAACTTAACTTGGTAATGTCCAATTCGCCACGAAAAGCTTTTTGGTTAAGCGTTTCCACATCATCATAAAATACTTCAAACTCCAGGCCTTCGGTGTCAATTTTATGATGGATGAGGGCATCAAAAATAAATGTATCGTTAGGGCAGGGCGAAAATCCGAGCGTTAGTTTCATGCGGGTAGTATTAACTGTTAATGATCTGGTTCACCAGGTCGATGGCAAATGTATTCAGATTTTTAATGGCCAGCCCAATGTTCCAGGCCTCACGATTACGTTTCTCAACATAATTTGACACTGCCCTGATTTGCATGCCAGGTACGTTCATCTGCCGGCAGGCGTAAAAAAAAGCCGCGCCTTCCATGCTTTCCAATTGCGGGTGTAACCGTTGCTGTAATTTTTGGATGGATGGTTCGTGGCCGTGCACCGTATTAACGGTTATAGCCTTTGCCTTTTTCAAAAAAAAGTTTGGATAAACCTGCTCAAGCGATGTTGTGGGCAAAAAAACGCTCTCGCCAAAGCCAAGCGTATCAATGGGGATAAAAGCTTCGTCATCCTGTGCGCCAAGCTCAGCAAAGGTATCTTCGGTTATTTCCAGCACATCGCCTAAATGGAAATTACGGTCGAAGCTGCCTGCTATGCCCAAATTAAGCACGAGGTCGTAAGTATGGTTGGCTAATTGCCGGGCCATGCCAAAGGCTGTTGGTACCATGCCTGCACCGGTTATCAGTACATCAACCTTATTGCCCAATTGATTTACGAGGGGGGCAACCTCAAATTTGGTAGCTGCAACAATGAGTATAAGCATATTGCATTATTTTGACGGCTAATATAAAACAACTACCCTGTTTTTGTTTTGTATATTTGCACCCACTTTTGTTATGATGATACATATAACGCGCAAGGAACATTTTAATGCCGCTCACCGGATGTACCGTGAGGAATGGAGCGCTGAAAAAAACTTTGAGGTGTTTGGCAAATGCGCCAACCCCAACTGGCATGGTCACAATTACAACCTGTTTGTAACTGTAAAGGGCGAAGTCACGCACGCTACCGGTTATCTTATCGATTTAAAAGAGCTTAAAATTATAATCAACGAGTATGTTATTGAAAAACTTGACCATAAAAACATCAACAAGGATGTTGATTTTATGGCGGGCAAAATGGCATCGACCGAGTTGCTCTGCATTGAGATCTTTAACCAGTTAAAAGGACCTATAGAAGCTTATGAGGGTGTGTTTTTACATTCGGTTAAGCTTTACGAAACTGAAAATAATTCTGCCGAGTATTTTGGCGGTTAATTTTATAAAATGAGCGATTCACAATTTAGCCAGGATACCGACGATGACGACTTCGGCGGATACATCAAAATAGATCGTTATAACCAGGACCGGATTGATAGTTTGAAAGATAACTACCGTAACGTACTAAAGCAATTAGGCGAAGATGCTGCACGCGAGGGTTTGTTAAAAACCCCCGAACGCGTTGCCAAAGCCATGCTTTATTTAACCCACGGTTACGAGCTTAATGCCGAAGAGATCCTGAACTCGGCCAAATTCAGGGAAGATTACAGCCAGATGGTGGTAGTAAAAGACATTGAAGTTTATTCGATGTGCGAGCACCATATGCTGCCATTTTTTGGCAAGGCGCATGTGGCTTATATCCCTAACGGGCATGTAGTGGGCTTAAGCAAGATCCCACGTGTGGTTGATGTTTTTGCCCGCCGTTTGCAGGTGCAGGAACGTTTAACAAACGAAATCCGCGATTGTATTCAGCAAACACTGAACCCTGTAGGCGTTGGTGTGGTAATTGAATGCCGCCACCTGTGCATGAGCATGCGCGGCGTACAAAAACAAAACTCGGTAACCACCACGTCGGCCTTTACCGGCGAGTTCCTGAAAGAAAAAACCAGGACCGAGTTTTTGAATTTGATAAGTTCGAAATTGAGTTAAGCCCCGTTGGGGAGAGATTAGAGGTTGGAGATCAGAGATTAGTTTTTAAAAACCTAATCAGATTCCCGCCTTTAATCGTATACAACCAATCTCTAATTAACTAACCTCTAATCTCTAAAATGAAAGCATATATTTTCCCGGGCCAGGGCGCCCAGTTTCCGGGTATGGGCAAGGACCTCTACAATCAATCAGAAAAAGCACGTGAGCTGTTTGAAAAAGCCAACGAAATCCTGGGTTTCCGCATTACTGATGTAATGTTTGAAGGCACAGCCGATGACCTGGTGCAAACCAACGTTACCCAGCCTGCTATTTACTTACATTCAACCATTTTGGCCACAGTTTTGGGTGATGATTTTAAGCCCGAAATGGTTGCGGGCCACTCCTTGGGTGAATTTTCGGCCCTGGTAGCCGCAGGCGCTTTATCATTTGAAGATGGCTTGCGTTTGGTAGCAGCACGTGCCAACGCTATGCAAAAAGCTTGTGAAATACAACCATCAACCATGGCCGCTATTTTAGGCCTGGATGATTTTACTGTAGAAGATATTTGCCAGCGCATAAGCGAGGTTGTTGTGCCTGCAAATTACAACTGCCCTGGCCAGCTGGTGATATCGGGCTCCATTGCCGGTATTGACGAGGCTTGTATTAAGATGACCGAAGCCGGTGCAAAACGTGCCCTGAAGCTCAAAGTAGGCGGAGCGTTCCATTCGCCGTTAATGGAGGCCGCGAGGGTTGAACTGGAGGCCGCGATTGTGGCTACCGAGATCAAAGCCCCCATTTGCCCCATCTATCAAAACATAGATGCCAAGCCATATACCGATCCTGAACTGATTAAACACAACCTGATAGCTCAGCTTACCGGTGCCGTTAGGTGGACACAAACCGTAATGCATATGCTTGAAGATGGTGCTACTTCGTTTACCGAAGTAGGGCCGGGTAACGTACTGCAGGGCCTTGTTAAAAAGGTTGATAAAACCGTTGAAACTGCAAGCGCCGCGTTACCGCAATAATTTTTAAAAGCCACATACAACATGTGGCTTTTATTTTTGTTATAGGCTTGTATTAAACAAAAAATCCATAGTATAGCAACATCTTGACTACTTCCGGAAAAATACGCCTATTGCTTGCCCTTTTAGGGCTTAGTTTGCTGCTTACGGCCGTTATTGTTCAAAAAACATATACGCCCGTAAATAGCCTTGTGCAGTCTGCCCGGATACTGGAAGATAATCTCCATAACAAAGAAGCGTTTATAAATAAGCAGCTTAACGGCACCGAACGTTTTAAAAAGATGATGAACCTGCGCAATAATGAGCAGGACGCTATTAATGCTATTGAAAATTTCACCACCCAAAACAGCATTTGGTTTATAACCTTAACCAATAATAAATTAAGCTTTTGGAGTGGCATAAAAGTGTTGCCCGATAGTACCAATACCATTAAAGATGGTTATTCCTTTATTAAGCAACCCAATGGGTATTATGAAACGTTTCGGAAAACGGAAGGGAATTTTTCCGTTATCTTCTTTATTCCGGTTAAGATCAATTACGCGTTCCAGAACAAATACCTTCAAAACAAATTTGCCAGGGATCTGCTCGACGATGATAACATTGACATAGCCGATTTTACAGATGTCAACGTTTATGAAGTTCATAGCAGCGATAATGATTACCTGTTTTCGGTAAAGCTTAAAAATAATGATGCCAATAATGATTTTGTTTACTATGAACTTTCATTTTGGATCCTCACCGCCATTACGCTTTGTGTACTGATGCATAATATTTGCAATTACGTGGCATCAAAGGGGTATGTGGTATTATCTATCATATTCCTTGCTTTATATATTGTGCTGTTCAGGTTTGTTAATCTGCATTATAACCTGCCCGATTTTACTTATAAGCTTAGCATTTTCAATCCGGCATTTTATGGCTCAAGCCTGGTTTATCCTTCGCTGGGCGATTTTTGTATCAATATCCTGGTCATTTTTTGGTTTGTAGCCTTTGTGTACAGGCAGCGCCGCAGGTTTTTAACCAATGTGCAAAGCAAAACTGCCGGCTATGTTATTGTGGTTATTGCTATTTTAACGCTTATAGGGGTGTCAACATCATTATTGCGTTTGTTTCATGGCCTGGTTATCAACTCAAAAATCAACTTTGATGTAAACAATGTACTCAGCTTAACGGGGTTCAGCATATTGGGGGTATTAATGCTGTGTTTTAGCTTTTTGATATTTTACCTGCTCAATGAAATCATTTTAACTATATGCCTGAAGCTTAACGTACCCCGAACGCACCAGTTATTCCTGTTTTTGGCTGGAATTATCATAGCTACCGCCGTGTTTGCCTATTTTAATGAATTTACTTTGTTTTATATGTTATGGGCACTGTTGGTACTGATAAGAGCTTATAATTTTATTTACTATAAAGAACAGCTTTTTGCCACATCGTTTTTAGGTATCGTGTTTGTTTGTGCCCTGATAGCAGCCATTAAGCTTAATCATTTTGAAGATCAGAAAGAGCACGAAACCCGGAAGGCCCTGGTACAGAAACTGGAGATCCCGGATGATGCTACGGCCGATTATATTTTTAAAAGGATAGAAAATCAAATTATAACGGATACGGCCATAGTACGTTATTTTACTAACGGCCTGCACAACGGCGATTATCTTAAAACCCGTTTCCAAAAACTGTATTTTGATGGCTACCTGTCAAAGTACGAGTTTAAAGTTCATGAATTTGATGCCAATGACGAACCTACCTCGGCAGATAAAAACTACTCGCTGAGTGTGTTTAAAGACCTTGTACTATATAGTTCATTTAAGGTATCCGACTATTTTTACCGCGAAAACGAATCATTCGGATATCAGAATTACTTTGCCATACTGCCTGTAAATACCAGTAATAAACAATTGGGCACTATTGTAATTGAGCTTAAATCAAAACCTCTGCAATTATCAGGTGCTTTCCCCGAATTATTGATTGATGGCAACATAAGCCCTGAAAATGACTTTAAAGATTATTCATACGCCTTTTATAGCGATAACAAATTGCTGAGCCAGCGCGGCACCTATGTTTACTCGCTTGATAACAGGGAGTTTAAAGGCGACCTGAAAAAATACACCGAAAAAACCACGCAAAACCACAGCACTGCCTGGTACGAAAGCTTTACAACATACAATCACCTGATATACAGGCCCAGCGAAAGAAACCTGATTGTTGTTAGCAGGGAGGAAAACTCACTTTACTATGCGGTTACTTCGCTTACCTTCTTTTTGGTGGTTATACTGATATTCAGCGCGGTTATCATCACTTTAAAATGGTCATGGGCCCGCATCAAGATCTTTAACATAGCCGAAGACGGGCTGAAGATAAACTTCAGGATAAATTTTGATAAGGTATTGTATAAAACCCGCATCCAGATCTCGATGATACTGGCCGTAGTGGTTACCCTGGTGCTTGTTGGTTTTATTACTTTTTTATCCATCAGTAACCAGTACTATACCCAGCAGGAAAAAATGATCAGGGATAAGATAACCCGTATAGCATCGGCATTTGAAAACGGCCTTTTTACCCAGTATGTTGAGCATCTCAATGAGGAGAGCCAGGTTCATTTTAATGAATTGGCCAATACTTACGCAACCGATCTTACTTTGTTTGATACCAATGGAGTTCCCTTACTAACCACTCAGCCTAAAATTTATGAAAACGGCCTCGTGGCAAAACGGATGAACGCCCGTGCATTCATCTTTTTGAGCAAATTGCAAAAAACCGAGTTTGTAAACGACGAGAAAATTGGCGAACTGAGCTATAAAGCGGCCTATGCCCCGGTAACCCTTACTGCATCAAACAAAACGGTTGCCTATATCCAGCTGCCTTATTTTAGTAATGAAGCCGATTACCGCGAGCGAATAAGCTCATTGCTTAATGTGATGATAAACGTTTATGCCATTGTTTTTATAGCAATTGGCTTGTTTGCCATCATTATAGCAAGGCAGATAACCGCGCCCTTAAACTTTATACAACAAAGCCTCAGCAAAACCATCTACGGTAAAAAGAACGAACATATCAAATGGTCGCGCGATGACGAGATCGGCGCATTGGTTAAGGAGTATAACAAAATGATATCGGCCCTTGAAAACAGTGCCCAGCGGCTGGCACAATCCGAACGCGAAAGCGCCTGGCGCGAAATGGCCAAGCAGGTTGCGCATGAAATCAAAAACCCGTTAACGCCGCTAAAACTGGGCTTACAACTGCTTGATAAATCATGGAAGGACAAAGATCCCAGGTTTGATCAAAAATTTGAACGTTTCAGCAAGTCATTTGTAGAGCAGATTGAAAGCCTGTCGTCGATAGCGTCGGAGTTTTCGGCATTTGCCAAGATGCCGGATACCCGCATTGAGCAGATCAATATTTTTGATATGTTAAACCAGGCAGTTACCATTTTTAAACAGATGGATAACGTGCAGATCACCTATCTGCAACCAGAAAGTGCGTTCATTATCAATGCCGACCGCGACCAGCTATTGCGCTGTTTTAATAACCTGTTGAAAAATGCTATTGAAGCCACCCCTCAAGACAGGAAGTGCATCATAGATATCAATTACCTGGTAACCAGCAAAAATATCCTGCTTACCATCAAAGATAACGGTAACGGGATTCCGGAAGAGATGCGTGAAAAGATCTTTGAGCCAAACTTTACCACCAAAAGCTCCGGAACGGGTTTAGGCCTTGCATTCATCAAAAACTCTATTGAAAATGCCAACGGCAAAATTTGGTTTGAAACAACTATGGGCACAGGAACCACATTTTATTTAAGTTTACCTGCTGCTTAATAGTTAAACCGCCGGTAAATCAATGATAAACTGCGGATTTACAATACAACAAAGCAAATTAACAAAAGCTATGAGCAATAACCTGGAATACAGAATTGTTAGGCCCGGTAAACCACTTTCGGATTTTGTTGATAGCTTTTGGTTTTTACGTAACCTATCGGATGCCGATAAAGATACAACAGGGTTACCCGACGGACTTATTGATATATTGCTTTTTAAATCCGCTACACAGCCTTTTAGTATTGCACAGCTTGGAGGACTAACCCAGTTTGAACAGGCCAAAGTTTCGGCCAATAGCGTAATATTCTGCATTAGCTTCAAATTGCTTGCCGTTGAGTATATTTTTGGAGAGGCCATTGCCAATATAGTAAACGGTGGCAGATTTTTACCGGAAGGCTATTGGGGGTTTACAGAAAACGATTTGCTGGATTTTGACTGCTTTGTTGAAAAAGCAACGCAAAAGATCAAATCGCTCATACCGGAAGAAATAGATGAACGTAAACGGAAATTGTTTGAACTGATTTATCTAACGAAAGGGACGATCACGGTTAAAGAGCTTTCCGGAAAAGTGTTTTGGAGCAGCCGGCAGATAAATCGCTACTTTAATCAGCAATTCGGGATCTCACTTAAAGCCTATTGCAATATTCTTCGTTTCCGCGCCTCGTTGGAGCATATTGCAGACGGCCGGCTGTTTCCGGAGGAGAACTTTTTTGACCAGAACCACTTTATCAAAGAAGTGAAGAAGTTTTCGGGCGTTGTACCCAAAGAATTATCTAAAAACAAAAACGACCGATTTATACTATTATCGGCCATCAGGCAGAAATAATTTTGCATCGTAATTAAACGATGAAAAATTATGTTATTAGATAATAAACAGGTTGCCATAGTAGGTGGCGGACCAGCGGGGTTGGCCTTAGCAAGGCTTTTACAACTTAAAGGTGCAGATGTAAAAGTATATGAACGGGATATAGACAGAAATGTACGGGTGCAGGGCGCCACGCTCGACCTGCACGAAGGCACAGGACTGGAAGCGCTGAAACGGAGCGGTTTGCTGGATAAATTTTATAAATACCACCGTCCTGTAGCAAGTAAGATGCTGCTTGTAGACAGAATGCTCGATATTGCTTTTGATGACCACAACTTTGCGACTATTACCGCAGAAACCCGCCCCGAAATAGACCGTGCGCCTTTGCGGGATATTTTATTGAACTCATTGCGGCAGGATACCGTGGTATGGGACAGCCATTTCATTTCAATGCAAAGAGAAAGAAAAGGCTGGCGTTTGTTTTTTAAAAACGGATCGAATGCCTATGCCGATCTGGTAATTGCGGCTGACGGGGCCAATTCAAAAGTGCGGCCTTATTTAAGTGATGTTGAACCGGTTTACTCAGGTATCACGCTGATTGAAGGCAATATTTACAATGCTGAAAAATACACCCCAAAACTTTTTTCCTTTGCAAGAGGAGGTAAAGTAATGGCGTTTGATGACGGACAATTTGTAGGTTATGGCACAAAAGCCGATGGCTCAATTATGTTTGTGGTGAATTTTAAAACGCCCGAAAACTGGCTGGAACAAAGCGGCATTAATTTCAATAACAGAGAGGAAGTTTTTGAATGGTTTAAGAAAGATTTTGCCAGCTGGAGCGATGAATGGCATGAGTTTTTTACAAATGATGCAGTTTGTTTCATTCCCCGCCCGCAATATTATTTCCCATTAAATCAAAGCTGGGAAACGGATGAGAGCCTTACACTGATTGGGGATGCCGCGCACCGGATGCCACCATATGCAGGCGAAGGTGCTAATGTGGCATTGCAGGATTCGTTTGAACTGGCCGAATGCTTAACCGGGAATCAATTTACTGATATCAAAGAAGCGATTGCCCATTTTGAAAAAGAAATGGTTGAAAGAGGAGCTAAAGCCACAAAAGATACGCTGGAAAATTCTGAGAGAATGTTTTCAAAAACTGGTTTAGCGCAAATGACTGAATTTTTTAATCACGTGAAGAAACAATAAGCGAGAAAGAAGGTTCATTTGCCGGTGTTTATGGCTCCAGTTACCTTATTCTTTATCAAAAGGAATAATTTGCTGTTCTGATAATTGAACTATTCTTTTATTTTACTAAAGCCGCCATAGGTCTCCCAATGTCGGCTTTTTTACTAATTTTCGTTGAAAAGCCTGAGCAGAATCAAATCTACTATAGCGTTGCTATTTAAGTTTCCTGAGTATGGTCGTGCTGTTACTACAATTGAATCAAGTCCAATATAATTAGCTTTATTAAAATTTGATAAAGCCAATCCTCTAATGGATAAATCACAATATATTGACCCCTGTTGGCCGATTTAACTTTGACCACTTTCTATTATTGTAATCAAGTAGTTAGGATTGCAGCCGAAATTGACGAAGAGCGGTCAGTCAAAATGGTTTTTCCAGATTAGCGATTATCATCAAATATGACTAACCCTTTAATAGCTACATTAAATCCTTTATAAGAGACGCTTTTTATTTAATTGTAATACAGATGATTAGATATTATAGGCAGGGGGATCGTGGAGCGGTTATTGTACTGTACCTTATGCTGAATTACAGCAAATAATCAAAAAACAAATGATCAAATTCAACAAGGCAACAACCGCATTTTGCGTGTTCGCTATGACAACCTTAGGCTTTGCGGTTTCTGCCTCTGCCCAGAAATATAAAACCGCGGCCGATACAGTTAAGTTAAATAAAGAATACGGAGAAGTGACGTTAGAAATTTCCAAATTGAACAGCAAACTGATCGCCCAGCAAAATAAGACAGCCGGTTACCAATCCAAAAGCGCTTCTACGGCACAGGATGCGGTAACCTCTGCGCAGGGGAGTAAGGAAACGGCCAGCACGGCAACTAACGGCAATGTCGGTGATGCCAAAAAAGCAATGAAGCAGGCAAGAAAGGCGAACAACCAGGCCAATGATGCCAAAGATGCAATGGATAATCAGAAAGATAACGTTAAGGACATGAAAGACCTCAATGAAAAGATTGATAGGAAGAAGCAAAAATTAGCTGACCTTGATAAACAAAGGGCGGCGATCATGGCTTTAACAGCGCCTGTTGTTAAACAGCAATAATTGTTGTCATTTAGAAAAGCGCGCTAAGACAGCGCGCTTTTTTATTAAAATTAAATGAGACTGAGATCCATCTGATCAATTGAGATATTTCTGAATCTTCTCCAAAAGAAAATCCAGATTAAAAGGCTTGGCTGGAAAAACCATTTTGACTGCCCCCTCTTCACCAATTTTATTTACATTCTTAACTATTTGATTCTGATAATTAAAGATGGTCAAGACCAAATTGGCTACAGGGGTCAATATGCTGTGGTTTATCCCGCTGCGATAAAACACAAAAAAAGGTACAGTATTTTAAGCATTATTGAACTGCAATTGCTTTTTCAGGTAGTGAAACAAGGTCGTGGGCCCATGTTGGGCGGTTGGTATTTCCGATTGCTGGCTAATGGTAAGTTTCGTCATATTAGCGAAAGATTCCGCCGCTTTTTCGGAAAAGCCGCCTTTTATCATAAAGTCTTTCCAATCAGCTTCGGGGACAGTCACTACGTTTACCGTTTTGTGCAATAGCTTACCGAATGTTTCAGCCACATCCTGATTAGAATAGGTTTCAGGGCCTTCCAGGAAGAACAGCCCGGTCTGGTCGTCAAGCATTAATTTGGCTGCAAATGCACCGATATCTGCCGGCGCGACCATGGGCAACTTAAAGTCCGCCGGAAACAAAGTGGTCAATTCTCCCTTTTCCCGCACAGCTGGTATTGCCTGGTCAAAATTGCTCATGTAATAAGCGCTGCGGATCACTGCCAGCGGGATGTCTAATTTGGCTAAGCCCTGCTCTAATTCATACAGTGCACCGAGGTCAAAAATATGATCTCCGGGCTGTGCGCCATAGGTAGAAGCGGCGACGATCTTTTTCAGTTCGGCCCCTTCAAGCGCGTTTAGGATACTGCCGATCTGTTCCCTTTCCACCGCATCGATATCTTTATCGGGAGCCGCGTTCGGGTTCAGCACAAACAGGCGCTCCGCCTGTCCGAACAGTTCTTTTAAACGGGCTGTATCCCGGATGTCTGCAACCTCATAGGCTGCCCCCTTAACAGTCCATTCGGCAGCTTTAGCCGGATCGTGGCCAATGATCATGACCTTTTGTTGTTTTTGCAGCAAAGCGGTCGAAAGCGCGGCACCGATATGGCCGGTTCCTCCTAAAATAACGTGTGTGTATTTCATAACGCTGTTAATTTCAATATTCATGCCGTAAAAAATCGTTTCATGAATAGGGCAGGTTTAGCTTTATGTAACAAAAGATAAAGGATTTGTAACATAAACATAAGTAACATCATGAAGTATCACCTTTATTTGTAGTATCCGCTATGGATGTTTGTCCACCTGTATAAAATACCTATGAAAAAGATAACAAGCCTGATACTTCTGATATGGCTATGCAGTACCAGCGTACTGGCCCTGCAGCCTGACACAGCATCGAATAACGCTGCGATACGGCAGATGATCAAAAATTATGAAGATGCATGGAATAGCCATAGCCCCGAAAAACTGGCGGCCAACTACACCTCTGATGCTACCTGGGTAAACTGGTTTGGCGCCTACTATAAAGGTCGGGATGATATTTTTAGGCATTATAAGCAGGTTCATAATACTTATTTTAAAAACACCCGGTACTATACCCGGGCTGTTGAAGATATTACCTATCTGAATCAGGACCTTGCGGTTGTACATGTACGAACAGGTCTTGCCGGCGACGAACGATATCCGGGTCAAACGTTTGAGTTTCGCCGGATGATCGTCGTGGTAAAACGGGACGGTGAATGGAAGATATTTGCGGGTCAAAACGCCAGGCTGGAAAAAGGCATTAACTAATATTAAGGCCGCTCTGTTATGAATAAAGCCCTTCAGTATCTGTATATTATAATAAATATAATATATTTTTGATTATAAAATCCCGGCAGTTTTACGCAAACTTAATCTCAACATGCATCCAGCTAAATGTACCTTCGTCTTGTTGCTTTTGCTTTTGGCTTTGTACGGTACGGCCAATGCGCAAGACACGGTAATTCTGCATCACAAAGATTTCGGCGCCTACAATGAAATATCACTGCGTGATAAACACTGGTTCTTTCATGCTGAAATAAATAACGCAAATACACCGCCTGATGCCCGTTCCGGTGGCTGGGGGGCTGTACGGTATACGGCGTTTGGCGCAGACAAACTACCCGCCGGGTGGAAAGGTATTGGCTGGTTTAATATTTGGGTAAAAGCAGGTAAGGATGTGGCAGGCCAAAAATTTGGCCTGCGCATTAATCATGACGGCGCGTCAGAAATATTTATTGATGGTGAGCCAATAGGCGGCTATGGCAAAATAGGCCATCCGGTTGAAGCAACGGAAGCCAACCGGGCACCATTAGAGATGATACCCTTTTGGTTAAAGGACAATGCGCCGCATCTGGTAACTATTCACTACGCCAACCCTTTTGGTGTATACCGTAATTTTGTAGGCTTTGAAGTGTTACTTACCAATTACGATTTGTATAGCAAGCGGATAATGCGCGCCCGGACGCTATATAATTTTGTGCCAATGTGTGCCGCCGCTGCGTTCATTCTTGGCTTGCTGCACTTTTTGCTTTTTCTGTTTTATCCGAAGCAGAAGCTGAATTTTTATTACGCATTGTTTGTTATGCTAACAGGCATCACCAGCGCGGGTATATACCTTTTTTATTTAACCGCCCATCCGCAGCTGCAATATATTGCTCATTACATGACCTATAACCTGAAGGTGTTGCTATTGTGGTGGGGCCTCATTTTGCTGTATAAGTTAGATTATGGCCAGGTACATCGATGGCGCCAGGTTACCCTGGCGTGCGTATGCTCAGCCTATTTACTTTTTTACTTTTATAAATTTTATATTTTAAAAGAAACTGATTTTCCTGATTTTTTTTCGTTAGTGTTCCTTGTTTGCAATGTGGATGGCTTTATCTGTGTATATCACCTTATACGTAAAGGCAGGCGCAAGGCGTGGTTAGTTACAACGGGGGTAATGGCAGTTTTCCTGGTTTATATTTTTTGCTGGGATGATACGTTCGGCGTATGGCCTTACGGTTATAATTCAATGCGGGTATTTGTGATGAGCGCGGGCGAACTTGTTTTACCGGTGTGCCTCTCCCTTTATCTCGCGCTCGATTATGCCGGCACAAACCAGCAATTGGCCGCGCAATTGGCCGAGGTTGAAGCATTGTCGGCTTCTGCACTGTTAAAAGAAGCTGAAAGAACCGAACAGGTTGCGGCTGAAGCCAGGAAGTTAGAAGCTATTGTACAGCAACGCACAGCCGAACTAAAAGAAAAGGCAGATAAGCTGCGTGAACTGGACGCTGTTAAATCAAGGTTTTTCGGCAATATCGCGCACGAATTCCGGACGCCGTTAACGCTCATCCTCAATCCGGTTAAGGAGCTTGCCGGCCAGACCACCGATCCATCATTGCTGCGGGATTACCGGATGATCCTGAATAATGCCGAGCGCTTGCTGAGGCTCATTAACCAGTTGCTTGATCTGAGTAAACTGGAGCAGGGATTAATGGAATTGTTGTACGAACCGCTCGATTTAAACGCATTATTATTAGGCCATGTCCAAAGTTTCGAGCCGCTTGCATTGCAAAAGGGCATCACACTGCATTTTCGGTCAAGCTATCGCGAACTTTGGGTAATGGCAGACCGGGATAAATTGGACAAGGTCATGCTGAACGTTATCGGGAATGCGGTAAAATTCACGGCGATAGGCAGGGTGGAGATTTTTCTTTATCACGATGATGGGATGCCCGGGAATCAATATGTAGTTCGCGTTCGCGATACAGGTAAAGGGATACCCAGATCAAAGCTTCCCTATATTTTCAGCCGTTTTTACCAGGCCAATTCGCCGGGCAGCCAGGCTGCAGAAGGAAGCGGTATCGGTTTGGCACTTTGTAAAGAACTGATTGAGCTAATGGGCGGCAGTATCGCTGCAAATAGCTGGGAAGGGGCATTTACCGAAGTGGTGATCCAGTTGCCTTTAGACGAAGCGGCGGGCGCTCATGAGGGTGTAGTGGAGTTTAAGGCTATGAATGCAGCCGCTGAAAGCGAAGAAGCAAAACCTGATAAAACCGAGGCCGATATGGACTTGATTTTGCTGGTAGAGGATCACCGGGAGCTCCGTGACTTTATTGAACGTCAGCTTGCAGAGCAGTACCGGGTAGTTACCGCTCCGGACGGCAAGGCGGGAATCACCATGGGTATAGAACAAATCCCGGCACTCATTATTACCGATGTGATGATGCCCGATACAGATGGTTATGAGTTGTGCGGGATATTGAAGAAAGACGAACGGACAAGCCATATCCCGGTCATCATGCTGACAGCAAAGGCTGACGTAGATAGCCGTGTAAAAGGTATTCAAACAGGAGCTGATGCTTATCTTGCCAAACCTTTTGAAAAGCGCGAACTGCTGGCGCTGATCGGGAACCTGATCGGCATGCGCAATATTTTGAAACAACATATTGCAATGCACAAGAGATGGCTGATAGAGTTGCCCAATATGCCGACGATAGAGCAGGCTTTTTTAAATAAGATAAAAGCCGCGGTTGAAAATAACCTGGATGACAACAGCTATGGGACCGATCAAATGGCTGCGGATATTGGTATGAGCAGGATTCAGCTGCATCGAAAATTAAAGGCAATAACTGGCCGGGCCCCTGGCGAACTGGTGCGCGAAATACGGCTACAGCATGCACACGATCTCCTGGCGCGCCGCACAGCCACCATTGCTGAAGTAGCCTACCAGGTCGGTTTCAGCAGTCCGGCAAGCTTTTCAGCAAGTTTTTCACGACATTTCGGTTTTTCGCCCAAGCAGGTAAATTCAGTACGTTAACTCCACTTATTAAGGGGCATGAACACTGTATGATCAGAAAAAACGAAAGCAGCCACATTACTGTAGCTGCTTCATCTTCAAGTAGCCGAAGCTAAAAGATTTCCAAACCAATTTGTTGAAGATTTGGAACATTTAAGCCGAATTGATAAGTTTTGAATGATTTTGAAAATCTTTCGGTGCAGTTATATTTAAGTCAACACACGATGGAAATATAAGCCATATTGTGTTGTTGATTTTTAGTAAATACTGACAAAGAATACCTTTAAAGCTATTTCCTAAAAAATAACTATCAATTAGTCAAGGCTAAAAAAATTAAGGGGTGGATACAGATACAAAACCACACCGTTTTATTGAAAAATCGATCGAAATAGGCGGATTTGCAAAATTATTGAGCTATTTACCACGTGAATGTTTCCCTTAATTAACCACAATACACAAATTGTTGTAACTATTTCGCAGTGAGCAGTGTCTTTTAAATATAACCCCTAATAAAAGTATTTACAACTAATTTCATTAGGTAAAACAAATCTTTAGCCAAGATTTAGTCGTAAGTTGACATTGTTTTTTGATAATCATGAACCTCAAAAACACTAAGCCTGTACTTTCAATAATTCTGTTTATCGCATTACTAACTATGCAAAAAACGGTAATGGCGCAATTCTTACCGGATAGCATTACTGTAAAAATCGATCAACTTTTTGCAAAATGGAACAATAATTACGCCCCCGGATGTGTAGCGGGGATCGTACAGGGGGATAAACTGGTGTATGCCAAAGGATTCGGTTTGGCAAACCTGGAAAACGGCGTGCCTAATACACCCCAGAGCATTTTTTACATGTGTTCTGTATCGAAGCAATTCGCAGGTTACGCAATTTCGCTGCTGGCGGGTGAAGGAAAAATAAACATCGACAACGATATACATGTGTATCTTCCCTGGATGGCTAATTTCGGCGGAAGAAAGATCACTGTCAGGAATCTTTTAAATCACACCAGCGGTATACGGGATGACATTGGGCTGGCTGAATTCTTCGGCTTGAATGCTGACGGCATACTCACACAGCAACAGGCAGTTTACCTGCTCAAAAAGCAGCATACCCTTAACTTTACACCAGGCGAGAAATTTTCTTATTCCAACTCTAACTACATTCTGTTGGCAGAGATTGTCAAAAATGTGAGCGGCAAAAGCTTTAAAGCCTACACCGATTCCGCTATCTTCAAACCGTTGGGCATGAGTTCAAGCACTTTTATTGATGACTATAGCACGGTTATTAAAAACCGCGCTTCGTCTTATGGCAAAGACAATGATATTTATCACAATGCCGTTCAAAATGTTTATACCCTGGGCGATGGTGGTCTGTTCACCAATATTGAAGATATGGCCAAATGGGTCGCTAACTTCTACCAGCCTAAAGCCGGAACATTAAAGGACATCGCCTTGATGACCACACCGGGTAAACTCAATGACGGAAAAGCGATTACCTATGCAATGGGCATTAATTCCGGGCAAGACCGAGGACATCTGCGTTTCATTCACAATGGCGGACTGGCAGGCTACCGTACTATCATTACTGTATATCCCGAACTAAAAATAGGTTTCCTGATCTTTGGTAACGATGGGGATGCAGATGTGTATAACAAGGCCAACCAGCTATCTGAAATCTTGGTCCGGGATGGCTCGGTAAAAAACAACAAAACTATTACCCCTGAAAACGCTCCTGTAATAGTGATCAAAGATTCGTTGACATTAAAGAAATGGATCGGCAATTATGTTGCACCTAACGGCTACAAGGTCGCAGTTTCTTACAGGTCCGGAAAACTCTATATTAACGGGAATGCAGAATTAGCTCCCGAATCACCCGGTTTATTTCATATGGCCGTCCGGTCATCTGTGAAATACCAGTTCACTTTTAATTTGAAAACTAAAACGGCCCAAGCCCATCTCTCAAGCCCCGTTTTGACGAAACCGATTGAAATGACACGTGTAAGGGAGATTCAGGTATCCAAATCACTTTTGACTAATTATACAGGTGCATACTTTTCTGATGAGCTGGAGTGCTCTTTTAAGATTGAGCTAAAGGAAAATGAACTATGGATCAGTAATAAAAACCATGATCCGGTAAAAATCAGGTTACTTGGCCCCGATGATCTTTTTACGGGTTATGATTTTTTGAGCCATGTACGAATTCAACGGGATGCCAGGAGTAAAATCACCGGCTTTGAACTCAACAGCGGTGAAACATCCGGGTTATTTTTCAAAAAGATTTAAGGATTCAATATTTCAATTAACAGGTTGGTTAACCACAGTGAAAAGGTAATACCATACTCATCCTTTCAGAATAAATCAGAATCAAATACTGAAGCAGGATCGAACTGGATTATATTGACTTTGAGACGAATATAAAGCTGTAGAAAAAACAGAGGCCTTGAAATATGCATTTCAAGGCCTTTTCTATCTTGTAGAAGGAAGCGGCAAAAGTTCTAACTTTCATAGCGATATCGAGGCTATCGTAGATGCAAAGAAAATTATTGAGACTACTAACCATTTTAAATAAAGGTTTTATTTACGAAAGTGAATCAATGTTTCAATAAACTTCTAAAACAAGATGATGTTCAGTTATCCTTTGTTAATGGTTTAACATAACTCTATATTATCCTTTTCTTCCATTTATTCTGTTATCATATCTAATATAAAAATTACGCAATGGCGACTCTTTACGGACTCTAATGGCCAAGTTTGATCAATTCCGCTGACTCTGTAAGAAGTTCTTCGATTTTCCTGAGTTGGATATGATTTTTTCCTACTCAGGATATCTATGTAATTACAACGACCATCACAACATTCCTTAAGGACATAGCAAAGCTATAGCCTAAATATAATCATCAAATTTTTATTATGTTTATACTTTGAATACTTCGGATCAAATGCCAGTAATTAAAATTAAACAAACACTTCGGTTTTCAGACTTTGACCGGTATTACGAAGAACTTAACTCTTTCAACAATGCATCGGAAAAACTGGATTTAGAACTACCCACTCAGGTTAGCAAGAGTTTTTTTTCCATTACATCTAGCCTCATCCAGTTTGCTGCGAGCTGGTTGCGTACGGATTATTACGGGAAACTTTTAGTCGATCTAACAAACGAGCCGCTGGCGATTCAAAAGATGTATGAAGAGGAATTCTTTTTCCCTATCGTCGCGCTGGCGTGGAATGATATACAAATAGTTAATCTGGAAGGGTTGAATATGCGCCCTGTATTACGCGACTATCAAAACGATTTTATATTAAAAATGCGGCGCATCTTACCGCTCAAAGGCGAGAAACTATTGTTGGTCAACCTGGACCATTTTTCTAACAACAACGGTATCCTGCCATTTTTCGAAACAAAAAATCAATCACCGACCAGCGAGATCAGCTTGCTGGATAGCCTGCGGCTACCGGTCATAAATAGTGTCCTGAAATACAGTAACCAGAACAAGAATGAATTTCTAACAATATTCAATGATATCGCGGCCATTATATACGAGCTGATGAAGAATACATTCGAATGGGCTAAAACTGATGAGAACGGGCTGCCGCTATCGCCAAACGTACGGGGGCTGTATATTCGCTTTTACAAAAAAACGAGGGCGTTATTATTAAGCGACTATGAAAAGAATAAACCGATACACCAGTATTTCAGCGATGACACGACGCTTCAGACAAACGAAACGGGTCAAATTTACTTTATCGAAATATCTGTTTTTGACAGTGGTGTTGGTTTTGTCAGAAAGTTCAGGGATGATGATATTCAGCCGCTTAACGATATCGAGATCATAAAAAAATGTCTCATCAAAAATCAAACATCTGATACCGGGGTTTTCAAAGACAAAAAAGGGATAGGTCTCGACAGGATACTGCGTACGTTGGATAAAAAAGGTTTTTTAAGAATAAAAACTGACAAGTATTGCCTTTACCGGAATATGATCGAATCACCTTACCAGGAATTACAGAAACAGGATTTCCGAATGGTGGAGTTGAACGATTGGTACACTCAAAAACCTGACGAATTTACCACTACGCCATTTTCTTCCGGCAGTAACATCAGTATCCTGTACCCTTTGTCTATAAAACCTTATACCAAATGAAAAACTACTGCATTTTCAATTTAATGTATAAGTCCAGAGGAAGGCAGGTAAGCGCTACAGCCATATTTTGTCCGGGTTTACAGGTCGATGTATATGCATTACAAGAGGAACTGAAAGATTATTACCAGGCCTATTACCAGACTGAAAAGACAATCGTCATCGGGGGAAACTATATGGAGAACCTGGCCAGCGACATTTTTGCCAATAAGGAAGCGATCTTTCGCTATGTCCCGCAAATTGAAGAAGCATCATTTTATGATAACCTACATATACTGGCGTTTGATGGTAGGGGCAAGCTTAGTGAATTACAACATGAAGATGCGAAGCCTTATCCGGATTTAAGTGTATTCAGCAAACAATATATTCATAAGGGTCTGCAAGAGATTTTTGTTAAAAACGAGGGCCTGGTCACTGCCGCCGGGAAACACCATCATTTTGTTTTTCCCTCCGGAAAACATAGTGACCGGTTTTTACGGGTGGCGAACGTATTGATCTATAGTTCAGAAATTCTCTTCGTTGCGCACAGCCTCTTACCGTTCTTCGACCCGGATTTATATAAGACAATATATTGCGATACCTCCTCGATCAATTCCGTAGCGTTAGCCTTAAACGACCTGATCAACAGGTTCAGGGACGGTCAGGATCAAAAAGTCTATCCAATCGTTAGTTTTAGATCATATGAAGGTTTATATAACAACAAAAGCCTAACCCTCAAAGCAAATAACTTCATCATTATTTCCGCCTCAACATCCGGCGGCATGCTGGACTATTTCCTGCGGACACACGGCGAGATCAAAAAAGATAATTTGGTAATCCTCTATTTCCTGGAAAACAGAAAACCCAGTGAAGCCACGCTGGAACAAGTGGTCTGTAATTTGACACATAGTGACGCGAATCCAAATGGTATAGAAAAGTTTCACACCCCTGATGCTGAACAGTGCTCATTATGCAAGGAAAATTCATTTGCAGTTGAAGTTGCCGGAGATGTTTTCCTACTCGAAAAACCGAAGGTGAACAGTATACGTATCCGGGCGGAGGATATGGACTTGTCTACAATCGGCCCGTTTGTCAACCAGTTCATGTCTGTACAGGGGCAATCTTCATTTTTGAAAGTCAACTACAAGGAAACGGGAGATGAGTCATCCAAGAAATATGAGATTTACATCGATTACGGTCATGTGATTGACTGTATAACTGAGGAAAGATTAAAGAACTATAAAACCAGGTTAGATGCTTATATCCACCAATTTGTACCCAGTAACCTGAAATACATTCTTTATCTCAATGATACGTCGTCAAAAAAACTCGCGGGTTATATCTACAATGCCGTTATCGCCAATTATGCCAGTGATAAACAGCCTGAAATGATTAGCCAGAATGAGTTTAAAACTGTTAAGAAAAGTGCAAACGGCAGCATTGTTATTGTAGGCTCCTGCATTTCAAATGGAAAAAATTTACTTTATCTAAGCCGGGCGCTTCGTAATTACGATCTCCGTATCATCTATTTCATTGGTATAAACAGGAGCCCCACACCTGAGACTTATTCTTTTTTAAAAACCAATCTGAAATATGGCAGATATGGCAGTGAGAACAGTTCCTTCGTTGAAGTGGAAAAAATTCATTGCTCTAACCTTTCGCTGGAAAACGCGTGGCAGACAGAAGTGGAATTTTTAAAGGCGAAAATTGCTGAAGTGGATGACGAAGACATCCTGAAATTTCTCAGGTTGAGACTAAAGACGATCGAAAATGGTTATTCAGATGATATTCGCGGCATTCATAATGACATTTTTTTACCGCGGGTATTTCCAAGAAAAAGCACTGAGCCGCTCAAAATACGCCGTAATTCAGCATTTTTCAGCAAGCCTGACTATGCGAAAAATGTGAGCCAGTCGGATGTTTATTTTACCATCGCTTATGTCATAAACCGGCTCCGTTATATTAATGGCGGTCACACCTTGAAGCAATCCATGTTTGTACGGAACGTGATAGCGCCGGAGAATTTAAATCGTTTCAATGATGGTATTATCCAGGCCTCTATACTTAGGGGCGCGAAGAAAAACGAACTTAACTATGCGATCAGCGACGAACTTTCAGCACAAGTCAGGGAAATCATAGTCACGATTTTTAAATACTACGAACAGGAACAAGGGGAAGCCATCCTCGAATTCCTATTTGCGCTCGCTATAAAAAAACTTTTCTTGAAGAAAAGAGACCTTTTATTACTACTTCAAGAGCTTGAAACCATACCCAACAAAATTATTCAATTCTACACCCAACTGATTAAAACTAATCTTACATCCCAAGTGACATAACCTACCGGCTTACTATACAATCCTTAAAGATTTTCTCCACTTGCGTTCGCTAAATGACGAATATTGTTATATCTGATTATTAATAAACTTGGATAAACCACAATATATTGACTCCTGTTGGCCGATTTAACTTTGACCACTTTCGATTATTCTAACCAAGTAGTTAGGAATGCAGCCGAAATTGGCGAAGAGGGGTCAATCAAAATGGTTTTTCCATATATAAGTTATTATATATATTTTTTCATAAACTTGCATAAACAACCTAATCTATTGTCCGTCTGTGTATTTAGCATGCATTCAAATCAAAAACTATCGCGGTATTTCATCGCTGACGGTTCCTTTTGACCCCAACATAAGTATTATTATAGGTGAAAACGGATGCTGCAAGACAGGGGTCATCGACGCCATCAGATTACTATATAATCTCGGTAACCCACGAAAGGATATCTATCTCGCGAATGATGATTTTTATATCGACAGCAAAACCGGCAATCAAACCAGTCAGATCGTAATCAAATATATTTTTCGCGGGTTAACCGGCACAGAAAAAGGCGCTTTATATGAATATCTGGTGGTTGACCCGGTGGATTCAAAAAATGATTATGCGCAGATCACCTTGATTTACGAGCGCCGTTCGAAAGGATATCCAAAGTTTTCTTACTACACGGGTGCTACCGAGGAACAGAAAGCAGACAGCGGATCTTTTGAGATCTTCCAACATTATTATCTCGGCGCGTTACGCGACAGCACGACTGACCTGCTAAACATTAAAACCAATGTGCTGGGCTCAGTGATCAAGCGTTTGGTAGAGCGAGGCAAAACGGAGGCCGAGTTCCAGAAAATCATTAAAGACGCTAATACTGAACTTCTGAAAAGGCCCGAAGTATTGTCAACCAGAACAGGTGTAAACCTTCATCTTGACGATATTTTTAAAATTTCACAGGATAATCAAATTGGGCTCCGTATAGAGGAATCATCAAAAATCGAAAGTATCGTCAATGTCATCAAGCCTTATTTGCCACATGACAAAAAACTGTTGGAGAATGATGGTTTTCAGCTTTATCAAAACAGCCTTGGGTTTAATAACCTAATCTATATTGCGATCATCCTCGGCGACATCAAAGAGCGGCTGGCGGATAACGCCAACCAGCACTTTGTACTGCTGATTGAAGAACCGGAAGCACATTTGCATCCGCAGCTTCAGTTGAACCTCTATAACTTTCTTAAAAATGCCAGCGCACCGGCTAATTGCCAGTTGTTTATTACCACCCATTCACCAACGCTCACTTCGAAGTCACAGCTAGATAATATCATCGTGCTTAAGGGCTCGGCGGTAAACATCGGGGGATGCTTTAAGGATCGGGCGTCGGAAAATATCGTTGAACAGGTCACAAAAAAAATCACTTTAACAGATGCAGACTTTCTCAAGCGGAAAAAGCAACTTGAACGGTATCTCGATGTCACCAAAAGCCAGTTGTTTTATGCGCGGGGGATCTTATTTGTTGAAGGTATTTCTGAAAAATTACTCATCCGGGCTTTTGCCGACATCCTTGAATCAAAGGTGGATGACCACCGTTGCGAGATTGTGAGTGTCGACGGCCTTTCCTTTTATTCTTTTATCCATCTTTTCAATTCCATCAACCCGGATAAAAAGCTGATGCACAAAGGGTCGGTTATTACCGATGATGACCGGTTGGCGAAAGTGAAAAACACTTTCAAAAACCTAACCGCATCCAGTTACAAAAACCTGGACGGCTTTCATAAAAAGCTCTATGCGGCCGGTATTGGCAACCGCATGGGCAACCTCCGGTCAACGCTGCAGGCGCATACCACGGAAGTAAAATTATTCCCTGCGTTTAAAACCCTTGAATATGAAATCGCGCTTGCCAATATTCCAGCCGATAAAAAAGCTCTCGCAGATAACTTTTTCATCAAATATCTACGGACGATTGAGGGAAGGAAAATAGCGATAATCGACGGGTATGTTAATACCCTACCCAACCCCGGCCTGACCCTTCCCGAACGCCAGAAGATTGCGATCCTGGCATGGAAGGCGCTACCCGCAAAGGCGGAATTTGCTCAGAATTTCTCGCTTGCGTTAGATGAAGAGCTTATCAGGGCTGCGGCAGCCGGGGAAAAGGTCAATTTCGTTGTGCCTGACTATATCTGTAAAGCCGTAAAACATGCGATTTGATGATGGAGTTCGAGATCAACGATGATAACAGGCCTTACCTGGAAGCCAGGGGCAAAATAGTCCTTAATGCCTGTCCGGGCAGTGGTAAAACCACGGCGGTTGCCTATAAATTGACCGAATTGAGCAAAGAATGTGCCGCTGCCTACGGTGACTTTGCAGGTATAGCCTGTTTGTCTTTTACCAATGTCGCCAAAGAAGAAATTGCGGAGAAGTTTCACCGCTTGACCGGCAGCCACTTCGACTACCCTCATGAAGTGGCTACATTGGACAGCTTCGTCAACCAATATATCACTCTTCCTTTTTACTACCTCTTAGGAAAACCCACGCAACGCCCGATCATTATGAACGTGGTTTCATTTCTTGATGAGACGAACCTTGGCAATTTCAAGGCGGTATCAAAGCAGCCGCTTACCAAAATCCTCGCACCGTCCAAACTTAAAATCGAAATGGACGGCACGGTCACCTGGAAAGGTACGATACCCAAACCGCAAACGGTCGATACAACGACATTTATCCAGTACGGCAAAGCTTTTAAATCATGGCAGATAAACAATGGTTACCTAAACAACGACGACTCCACTTATATCGCTTATAAGCTTTTAAAAAAGCACCCGCAGATTGCCAAAAGCCTGATTGCGCGCTTTCCCTATATTATCATAGACGAAGCGCAGGATACCTCCGAAATACAATATGCTATATTGGATTTGTTAGCGTCCGCGGGTTTATCGAATATCGAGTATGTCGGCGATCCGTATCAAAGTCTTTATGAATTCCGTGAAGCCCGTCCAGATCTCTTTTTAGACCGGTTCCGGGATACCGCGAACTGGCAACCGTTCAGGCTTAAAGATTGCCGCCGCACTTCTCAAAAAATCATCGACACCTATAGCTTATTCCGCGATGCAGCTGAAACAAATATAGTATCGACCTGCAAGCATACCAGTGACCACCAGGTAAAAGTCCTGCGCTATGATCCGGCCGACCTTGATGACCTGATAGCCCGTTATGAAACGTTAATTGACCCGGAACTAAAAAATCATATCCTTGTCAGAGGGACTACTCACCTGGAGATGTTCGGTGCTAAGCCATCTTCGGAAGAACCCTGGAAAAACGGTGCGGCAAAAACATTGATAGAGGCTCAAACCTATTTCAACGCGGGCGAGACCAAAGGGGCAGTAGGCA
This sequence comes from Mucilaginibacter metallidurans, assembly GCF_003286435.2. Lineage (NCBI taxonomy): Bacteria > Pseudomonadati > Bacteroidota > Sphingobacteriia > Sphingobacteriales > Sphingobacteriaceae > Mucilaginibacter > Mucilaginibacter metallidurans. Next base: position 5,802,335 of record NZ_CP043449.1, on the reverse strand, counting down.
CCATCAGAATGTTCCTTGCTGAGATCCAAATCCCGGCTGGCACCCACCGCCAAAAGCGAGACCAGCGGGATCAGCTCAAAATTGATACAGGCTTAAATATCCTGCTATTTGATTTTTTGCGGGGCATGCCGTCGTTAAATAATACGTTAAAAGACTGGACTCAAAAGGTCACTGATCATGTTCTGGCTATATTCAAAATCAGCGTCAATTTAGGGCTTAAACAAAAAGGGCAGGCATTTTATCAGCAGAACCTTAAATCATTGCTATCACCCGCAGCCAATGTGCCTTATCCGGTCAGCACCATACATAAAGTAAAAGGCATGACTTTTCAATCGGTCTTATTGGTGCTGAGCGAGGATAGCACGGCTGCCCGATTGTCCTTAAAAGATTTCAGCAAACCCGTTGGTTTGCCAAGTGAAAAGCAACGGATGATTTATGTTGCTTTATCAAGGCCGGAATTACTGGCTTGTATAGCAGTACCTAATGTAATTACCGAAGACGAAATCATCACTGTTTTAGGTAATAATATCGATTTTGTTTAAGGGGAAAGCCTTCGATGATTGGTTGAAGAAGGCAGGACTAACTGAACTGAGTGAGAAGATAAAGTCCCTGCAATCCAAATAAGGGCAAAACAGACCTGCCATCAGCAGGTCTGTTTTGTTTTAAGATTGAAAGCCTATGTGCGCTACTTCAGATTATTTTTATGGCGCAAGTGTACTTATCTTTGTTAACACCGGATCCGGCTTAACCTAAAATGAGCAAAAAACAGCACAAAAAGAAACCTGCACAACCTGTCGCAGCTGCAACGAAACTGCCAATTGATAACCTGAACGCAATTGCCGATAAGCGTACCGGAGGTGCGATAAATATCAGCGGTATTACTTATCAAACCCTTTATGCCACCTATACCTTGCTCAAAGAATTTGCCGGGGAATATTCGGATGCGGGGGTTCGACTGGAAGGCCTGGAAGATATCGATCTCAACAAAGGCTGGTTAGATTTAAACGGCCAGGAACTCATACAACTAAAGTCTTCGATCAATTCGCTGGATGCGGCGGGTTTTGTAGAAATGGGTGTGCTCCGGAATTTCCTCGAGGTTTACAGGCTCGACAAAGCTTACAAGTTCAGGTTCGTTTACAATATGAACATTGCTGCCGGCAACCTGGAAAGCCTGGTGGCCCAGAAATTAAAGGGCAACTCCCTCGATTATTGGCAGCAAAAGATCGGTGCCCTTGCCAAAGATATCCCAGATTTCCGGTTGGAGGACTTCCTTGCCAGGGTTTCGTTTGAGAAAGTAACTGCGGAAATGCTGTTCACCCGCTCCGTCAGTTTGCTGCTGGATAAATACAAGGTTAACCCCGGCACAGAACTGCAATACCTGAAAAGCATTTTCTACCTCGCATTAGAATGGTCAAAGGACCGGTCAAGCGTTAATCACCGCATTTTCCGGCAGGCGATGCAACAAGTTACGGACGCTTTTTATAAGGGACCCATCAACCAGGCCGTCGTTAATGGGTGGATTGTCCCGGTAAAGTTCCTGCCCGATACCAACACCGATGCCGCTGCTTACTTTGATGGCAAGGCTGCTCGGCCGGAACACATTGCATCGCAACTCCCGGCCCGGCGTCCGGTGTGGGAACGGCATTTGCAGGAACAACTGGAAAGCGTTGATGTCGCTTTGATCAAGTCGTCCAGCGGCCAGGGCAAATCGACGCTGGCCTGGCAGACAGCGTTCAACCTGTCGCCAAAATATACAGTTTATCAGCTACTCCATGCTCAACTAGCAGAATATACCGAACCCATCGTGGACTTTATCAAAAGCCGGGTACAAATCGGCGAATCGCCGCTGATCGTTCTCGACGGCCTTGATCAGCAGTTACAGCACTGGACGGCGGTTGTCCTCCGATTAACGGCCTTTCCAGTAAAATTTCTGCTGACCGCAAGGGAAGAGGACTGGTATTCCTTCAGTAACGACCTGTCCAAAATAAATATCCAGATCACCAATATTGCACTGAAAGAAGACGAGGCGAAAAGCATTTATCAGCAGTTGAAGGAAAAGAAAAAAGTCCACGTGGGTAATAAAAATTGGCAAACTTCCTGGGAACAGATCAGGGAAAAAGGCTTACTCATCGAATTTACCTATTTGCTGACCAAGGGGGAAATGATTGCGGAACGACTAACCGCCCAGATCAAAAAACTGAACGCAGGGGAAAGGGACAGCGCGGCGAAAATAGAGCTGCTCCGGATGATCGGTTTTGCCGACATACTAGGCATCAGATTGAAAAGTAAAACTTTGCTGAAACATATCCAGGACACGACGGGCATTAGTGGTGACCGGGGCGAATTGTTGAAAGAACTTGAGCTCGAATACTTCGTCAAATTTGGTGAACAATATGTGGAAGGTCTGCACCCGGTGAGGTCTGCGCATTTGGTCAAACTATTACATGAATATGTAGCGGCTGAGGATAGCCTGATGAGCCTGCTCGGCATCATCGGGCCGGAATATTACGCCCAGTTCGCCGTCGGTGCTTTGGACCATGTGAGCGATAAGCAACAATTCCTAAAAAACACCGCTGAAATCATAGCATGCAAACGCCTGATCGATATGGTAGCGGTGATCGACGGACTGATGAAAAGAGAACCGCAGCTTTATTGGGAAAAAAATGAGGAAACATTTGATAAAGTATTTGAGAATGGCGGACTTGAAGTTTTTATAGCGGATACCTTACCTTTCATGCAGCTCAACATGATCGCCAGGCTGCTGGAAAGCTTTGGCGACGAGTACAAGAACCCATCGACGCTCCTGGATAACCTCAGGGCTTTGAGCAAATACAATTTCCAGAACAGTGACGTTGCTTCGTTCATCCGGCTGCTGGAAACCGCGCTGGGTAAAAAAGAGATCAGCGAACGCGAAGGCCTATCGAGATTGCTCAAGTGGATCGATAAAGTAGAACACAGTAACAAATTAAGCGTCAATATCACAGAAGTTGATCTGCTGAATGCCCTGGAAGGCATGGATCTGGCCGCGGCTGATGAACTGTTTTACTACTTTAGGGCAACACAGCCGGTGCGTTACAAAAGCTTTACGACCCTGCATAAAAATGCCATCTTCAGCTGGCTTAAAAGGGCCACGGACACCGTAAGCGTGGAAGAGCAGGGCAATAACCTGCATTTACAATACGTACATGATCCCGACAAGAATAAATTAAATGAACAAAGTGTCGTGAGGATCGAAGTTTTCCATTCCTTTTTTCCGGACTATGACGAATATCACACCGACTTGATTTATCTGCCCTTTCCAAACGAAGAAATATTTAAGGTCACCCGGACGGATGCGCATAAGGAGATGCCTGCAAAAAACCTTTTCGATCCATTTGAAGTGCAGATCAATCAGACCTGGTCAAGGACAATTCTCAAAAATTATGAAGCGGAATCGGTTTATGACTGGCAAAACGAATTTATCGCGCTGCGAAAAACATTACTGGAATTTACCAAGCGCTGTACGCAGTTCGTTGAGTTTTTAATCGAGAATAACGAGGCCAGGAAAAAGCCGGCAGTCCAGCATTTGATACAGGTCAGCAACGAGGCGCTGACCATGATCCGCATCCGGAAACGTTTTCCCGACCAGAGTAATCGCGAGGAAGATGCGTTGTTCAAAAAGCAATACAGAGAAATCGATGAATGGGTACTCGGTAGTCAGAATTTCATCAATCAGTTCTCCCTGCTGGTGTTGAAAGAACCCAACCAACATTTGACCCTCATCAATCTCAGAAAGATGGTATTGAAACTGGCGAATGCGCAGCGGGGTTTTCATGATATCTCCGGTGAAAACAATACTTATTTCACGCTGAACGAACTGGAAAATGAAGAAACAACCTGGTATTGGCGGCTCCGGGCTACCGTTGAATATTTTGAAAAATTCCGGGACACGTCCGTTAACGCTGCCAAAGCCGCGGTGAGCAGCTGGTGGGCAAATGATCAGACCGAAAGGCTGTTGATCTTGCAGGAGGGTTTAAGAATCATCGGCGAAAAAAGCCCTTACAACTTCCTGCCACCAAGCGCGATCAATGAGGACGAGTACGGCAGGACTGCGGCGATCGGCGTCATCGGCTTACCGGAAGATCCGGTGGAAATGGAAAATCAACTGTTCGAAATGATCTGGACACTGGTGCCCTTGTCGAGCCTGGATATCCTCACTTACGATCTGATCATCGTCAGGGAAGGGAAAGCCTCCGGAGGTGTCAGGGTACAGCAAACGTACCTCGAAAAATTGCTTAACCTGAATGATACCGGTGAATTTGAACCCAGCGAATTTGGTAATCCCATTCCTATAAATTTAGAACCGGAAACAGTCGCTCTGCTTCCCGGTGTATTCATGCCGGATATTTCCGGAATGAACCTTACGCAGGATTTTTCAAAAACGATCACCGCGTTATGGCAACTGCAGCAATACCGGACTTTTCTTGATCCGGCAAAACCGGTGGAACAACAATGGTTCGATGCATTAGAACAGGATTACCGGCATAAAGTTGACCGCTTGCTCAGCCAATTGGAAGAAACAGAAAAAGCCGATTGCGAAATCCTGGCTCCTTTATATGAGCAAATCTTTAACACTAAAGCGCAAGTGCCAACATCATTATTAGTGGATACGTTAATGAAAAAAGTGCTGGACATTAATGAACAAATATTTCAGCAAAATGGAACCAGCGGCAATTAGTATCGCAATAAATATTTAGTTAATTTTAAAAAAGCATTTTATCACACACCTTATCATGTTCGAGCGATTATTCAACCAAAACCGTCCCACCACATTAGTAACCTTTTTTAACTCCATCAATAACGAGCCCTGGGACTATTTGTCCGTGCTGCAGATCAAAGCGCACCAGCTTCACCGGGCAACGCAGCAACAGATTTTAGATAATCCGGGCGATGTCGCCATCGGGGTCAACCAGGTCGAAGTCGTATTGGGGCATACTTTTTTTAATTTGTTCGGCAGCCTCGTTATTAAACATCACGACGACGGTGAATTAAGGCTGATGTTTAACCAAACTTCTTTCGACGCCGATCAGGTGGCGGCTTTATACCGGGAACTCAAAACTCATTTTGGCCAGGGCATACACCATCAGCCCAATTTTTCATCGTTCGAGGACCTGCAAAAGATCCGATCGATCGCCCAAAAAAAATATGACGGGCCGAACGATGAAATCTGGCATTACTGGTCTGCCGGACGTTTTGGGTTTGTGCTCAATTACAAGATCGAGCCATTGGGGCAACTGCTGTTTAGCGTAACCAACAGGCCCGAAAAAGTGGCGGATGTCAAAATCCGTGACAAAGGCACCTTACTGCAATTACTCCAACACAATATCACCGAGCTTTTCGGGACAGAAGAAAACTTTTCGATACCCATTATCGAAAACGGCGAGGTTAAATTCACCGATTACGTTTTCCATGTTGACCCACCCGAATTACGGATTTTTAACACCGTTAAAATCAGGGTACTGGGAACCGAGCGTTCCTTAACCAACGTAAAGTCTTTACTCGTCAACTATCAAACCGACAATACCTGGGAAATCAGGGATGTCATCCTCCTCGTTGACGCCCTGTTAAAAATCTACGGGCCGGATGATACCGGTTACGAGGAATTACAACCTCATGAGATCGACAATATCGAACAAGAAAGCTATTGGACCGGGCGCAGCTGGTTGATCAACCAGGATCATGGCCTGCAGGATTTAGGGGACACCTCACAGCAAACCCTTTATTGGATCAATCTAAACATGAATCCGGAGGACGGCCTGAATCTGAGCATTCTCGGCTTCGACCACATGGAGGCTTATCAAAATATCTACTAAGTCAGTTCCTGTTTTTTTATCAATTTCAGCGGAATATCCACCCTCAACACGTACGTTGTGCTGCGCAAATTTTGATAACGTATCTGCCGGCCCCTGCGGCCAGCTGCATCAAATATAACATTTTCAAGGGTGCATGCAGGCTATTGTAGATATCACGGTTCCTTCCATACTTTTGATACCCATACGTTTCTTTTTTCGTTAGATATTGAAAAAATAAGTTTATGAAATCAGCTTATTTATATGTTCGTGTAAGCACTGACGAACAAAAAAGAAGAGGCTATTCATTGCCCGAACAGGAAGATCGATTGATCAAATATTGTCAATCGAATAATATCTATGTTAAGGGTATCTATCGAGAGGACTTCTCTGCAAAAGACTTTAACCGGCCAGAATGGAAGAGGCTAGTGTCCGAACTGAGAAAAGGCAGGGCCAGGGAAGAAAACAACATTCTATTCATCAAATGGGACAGGTTCAGCCGTAATATCCAGTATGCATACGAAATGCTGGGCATCCTCAGAAAGCTCAATGTGTCGGCAATGGCCATTGATCAGCAGATAGACCTTTCCGTTCCCGAGAGCTCTGTGATGTTAGCCATCTACCTCTCTGTTCCAGAGGCGGAAAACACGAGGCGTGCCATGAATACCTTGAATGGAATCAGAAAAGCCAAAGAGATGGGCAGGTATCCCAATAAGGCTCCCGTAGGGTATGTGAACATGTCGTCATTGGATGGCCGTAAGATTATAGTGCCAAAACAGCCCGAAGGCGGGATTATAAGATGGGTGTTTCGTCAGCTTGCTAAGAATGTGTATAAGATCGGGGACTTATGCGAGATGGCGGTGAATAAAGGACTAAGAAGTACACGCTCAAATTTCTCCAAACTTATCCGTAACCCTGTTTACTGTGGTCTGATACCACTGAAGCTCGGAAATGGGGAAACAGTGATGATAAAAGGAATACACGAGCCGCTAATACCGGAAACCCTTTTCTATGAGGTACAGGATGTCATTAATACCAAAAGAAAGGTTAGTACTATAAGGGGCGATTTCAGGTCAGCTTTTTTTCTTGCTGGTTTCCTAGTCTGTCCGCTATGCCGCAAAAAGCTTACCGGGAGTTTTTCTCAGGGGAATACACGAAAGTATGCCTATTATCACTGTCGGAAAGGGTGTAGAGCAAGAGTTAGAGCGGATAAACTAAACTACAGTTATAGGGACCAGCCCCAGAAATTGGAACTGTCGGAAAGGGTAAATGATCTGTTCAGTATCATTCTTGCAGACTGGAATGTGGATGCACATAAGTTGGAGGTTCTTTATGAAAGGCAGGCGCTTCGACGCCAATTAGGCGAGCAGGAGACATTGCTCTCCAGAGCGAGGAAACTGTTTGTTGAGAACATATTGAAACATGACGACTACAGCGAAATGAAAAGTGAATTTCGGAGGATTACTGACGGCATAAAGAGAGAACTTTGTAACGTTGCCACCAAACTTAGAACCATCGAAGAACAACGAAAGCTTGATCTCAGATCCTCGATCGACATATTTAGAGGCTTTGATAGTCTTGATACGGCCGATAAAAGCAATTGGTCAGTTTTTTTCCTCCTGTGGACATAGACCTTAAGAAAAGTGAGGTCTCTATTGGCCTTAATGTTGCGCTTTCGAGGATATTGGTTGCAAACAGAATAATGTGAAAAGTAAATGGACTTTACAGATAAGAAGATTTCCAATAGAAAGGCAATTGCGTTGCTTGCTAGAAACGGCATAGAGGTTAATGACGAAGAGGCTACGGTAATAGTGAGTTTTTTATATCTCATGGCCAAGATTCATAACAGAAAAATGGTTTTGAATGATACCGAGATCCTTAAGGAAAAGTCGAACAGGTCGAATAATTCTTTAGCGTTACATTGATAGGCTTTTTAGACCTAAATTTGTTTTGGTATACCTTAACTGGTTGGAAAATGTCGAACTGGTAATGGGAGAGATGCAACTGATTGAAATGCAGTTTTTTATGGGTATAAAAAAAGGAAACAACAAAGATATGCTGTTTCCTTATGGTAGGGAATCGGCCAAAGTTCTGACTTTCATAATGATATAGAGGCTATTGTCGCTGCAAATAAAATTATTGAAACTACGAACCATTTTAAATAAAGGTTTGATTTTCCAACTGTGAATCAATGTTTCAATAAAGCTTTCAATTAAACATGATAATGTTCAGTTATCCTTTATTGATAGCAGAAAAGGCATGGCTTGATAGCCCAAGGATATTCAATCATTTTTTTAATTATTGAATCAGTTGACTACTTAATATTTGATTCGAGCCCAGTTTGGGGACTTAGATAGATATGGTCGCCAAGCTTTTTCTATGTCTAAAATGGATTCTCGGACACTATTTCAGACGATTTTTGAAACTGCAATTGATTCAATTGCCTTATTAGTCTGTTATTTTAAAATGAAATGTGACGGTTACTTGCTATTTACTGCCTTGGAGATGTTTCTAAGTAGTCTCTCCATTATGGTTGCGTCTTCCGTAATTATTTCAGCATTTGCAAGCATCCCCTCTTTAAGATGAACCTTTTTTTTCATATCAGACATTTTTGAAAAGAATTGAACTTTAGAAATGAACACGCTGTCTTTATACGGAACATCAGAAATATAACTTATTCTCCCTTGCATCATTCCATATTCCTCAAAGGGATATCCCTTGAGTTTTACTAATACCCGTTGGCCTTCTTTTACTTTTCCTAAATTATCCTGCGGGATATTCATGTCTCCAAAGAAATTCTCGTTACCCGCATTGATATAGAACACATCCTGGCCAGAAATAATTACCTGATTGCGTTGAAGAAAACCAGCGAAAGTTACACGTCCACCTTGGGAAGCTGATATAATATACCTGGAAGCCCAATCCTCAGACTGACTTAGAAGACTGTTTAGTGCTTGCCCAAATTTGGATTTTTCATCCTGTATTTGATTGTCCAGCTCCATGATTTCCTTTTGCTTTGATAACATATTCGTATTTGCTGTTATCAGGGATCCATCCGTTTGCAACATTGGTGATTTACGGGATAAGTATTTACTTTCAGCCTGCCGTAATTCTGAAATTGTTTCGACCTTTTCTTGCGCCAGTTTCTTGTGCATATCATATTCCTCTTGGGCTAAGTTAAAATCACGTTCTTGCAACTCACGCTGTGCTTTCAATTGGTTTGTTTGTTCTCTGAGCGATTCAATATCCTTTTCAAGATAGGCGCGTTTTCTTATCAAAAAACCATCATTCACTGCAGTGTTGTATGTAATAAAGGATTGTGCAAACGTTTGATATGCAGACTGTAATTCACCCAGTTCACCGCTGTTGTTTAACGTAAATAAACCGGCGTTTATAGTGCTTTCGTTATTTAATTGTCTTTGCACCTCCCGAAGTTTTGACAAAAGTGTTAACACAGCGCGATGATCGGCGGTGCTTTCAATAAAGGCCAGGGGTTGCCTGTCATGGACAATTTGATTATTAACCACTAATATCGAGACCAACTTTCCTGAAATTTTAGCCACTAACTGTTTAGGTTTATCTGGAGTCGTTATTTTGAGTTGGGCCTTTACTACATCCGGATATCTGATAAACACCGACAGGCATAAAGCTAAAACGAGTACGCCAAAAAATACAGTAATTCCCCAGCGTAATAACCATGGCGGCACGGCAGTGATGATGTCCTGCATGTCATCCGAATGCCTGACTTCCTCACTTTTTAATTTGTTCAACAATGGCATAAATAGTTTTTAGGTGCCTAATTCTAATTGATTTTTTACAAGATGATAATATTCACCTTTTAGTTTAGTCAGTTCGCGATGGTTGCCCTGTTCGGCGATTTGGCCGTTTCTAAGCAAAATGATGTTATCTGCATTGCTTACTGTACTCAATCTATGCGCAACTATGACAACAGTGCGGCCATCAAAAAATTCTTTCAGATTATGCATAATCACCCGCTCATTATTAGCATCGAGCGCATTCGTCGCTTCATCGAAAAAAATGTATTGAGGGTTTTTATACACAGCACGGGCTATAAGCAATCGTTGCCGTTGCCCTTGACTAATACCGTTCCCCTCTGCGCCAATCTTCGTATTTAATCCTAACGGTAGACCATCTATAAGGTCTTGTATATTAGCAATTTTAATAGCGTTTCTTAGTTTTTGCTTGTCAGCAGTTTCGTCACCAACTGCTATATTGCGTTCAATGGTGTCGGAAAAAATAAACCCGTCTTGCATAACAGTTCCACAACTGCTTCGCCAGGTTTTAAAACTAATATTGCCGAGAGCCTGGTCACCAATTTTGATTTCGCCTTTCTGCGGCTCGTAAAACCTTAACAGCAATTTCAATATGGTCGTTTTGCCACTGCCGCTCATGCCAACAATAGCAGTTGTTTTGCCTTGAGGAATTTGAATATTTATATTTTGGAGCACGGGTTCGCTGCCGGCTCCTGGATATTTGAATGTAAGGTTATTGATGCTTACACTTAAATTATTGGGTAGCTCATGATTAAACTCTTTATCTATAGGTTCTTCATCGTCCAATTCATGTATTTCACTTAGTCGCTCCAAGCTTATCTTAGCATCCTGAAACCCCTGGATAAATGACAAAAACAGCTGAATTGGGCTGTTTAGCTGACCAACCATATACTGAACAGCTACCATTGATCCAAGGGTTAGATTTCCGTCAATTACCGCCTTCGCGCTCAGCAAAGTGATCAATAAATTTGTGGATTCATTAATAAATGTCGAACCGCCTTGTTGATATTGACTTAACGCGAGGTTTTTTACATTGAATTTGAAGAGCCGCGCTTGCAGGTGTTCCCATTCCCAACGCTTTTGCTGTTCGCAATTGTTTAGCTTTATTTCCTGCATGCCAGTGATTAACTGTACAATATTGCTTTGGTTTTTCGAGGATATCTCAAAACTTTTATAATTAATCTCGCGCCGGCGTTTCAGAAATACCAATATCCATCCCAGATATAAAATACTGCTCGTTAAAAAAACAAGAAAAATGGTAACGTTGTAATAGGCCAGTACGACTGAAAACACAACAAGGCTTAGCATGGAGAATATAGTGTTCAAGGTAGAACCGGTCAGGAAATTCTCAATTCGTTGTTGATCACTCATACGTTGCATGATATCCCCGGTCATTTTCGAATCAAAAAAGCTAATCGGCAGCTTCATCAGCTTGATCAAAAAGTCAGTAAGTATGGAAATATTAACCCTGCTACTGATGTGTAATAATATCCATGAACGGATGAAGTCAACGCTTACTCTGCCAATAATGAGCATTGCTTGTGCGATAATAACCAGGTAAATGAAATTCAGGTTTCTGTTATTGATTCCAATATCGACAATAGATTGCGTTAACAAAGGGGTAACTAACTGAAGTAGTGTTCCAATTGCCAGACCAAATATTAATTGCAATACCAATTTTCGATAGGTGACCAGGTAACGCAATAAAAAACTCCAGCTTACTGTTTTTTGGCTCCCAGAATCGTCTTCGTAAAAGTGGGGTGTTGGCGAAAGCAAAAGCGCAACGCCCTCGTTTTCATCTTTGTCAGAGACCCAGGCAGAAGTAATATCCTTTTCGTTTAGAGCTATCAGGCCTTTTGCCGGGTCGGCGATGTAATATTTATTTCTTTTTATCCGATACAAAACAATGAAATGGTTCTGCCGCCAATGCAATATACAGGGTAACTCGGCTTCCCTGAGATCGGACAGATTTAATTTGGCACCTAACGAACGAAATCCTATTTTTTCGGATGCGTCACTAATGCCTAATAGCGAAACGCCTTCGCGGTCAACTTCACATAACTTTCTTAATAATTGTATTTTAATATTCCGTCCGTAATGTTTGGCCACCATGCGTAAACAGGCTGGGCCACAGTCCATCGAGTCTGGTTGTTTAAAAAAGGGAAAAGGCATGGACTAATCAGGGAAAAGAAAATGTTTAGATTTATTTTTATGTAATCGGACAATACAGGCTGACCGCCTTAAATGCCAGCCAGCCTATAAGTTTAGATCCCGCTGTTTGAACATAGTCGCTCATAGCCTGAGCCATCGCTACCAACGATGAAGCATCCAATGTCATCTTCAGCTTCACAAGTACCCGGACCGGTACAAGTTACAGTCCAGCTGTAGCCCGTTTGACCGGGGCTCCACCAACAGGTGGCGGAACATCCGCTAACTGTTCCCCCTGAGATCGCTTTCATCTCAGAACGGCTTAATGCTTTGAAATTTTTCATTTCTATAGATTTTAAATTAATAATTCATCGACACAACGCTCCGATGCTAAGCGGTGCATTAAAGTTTGCACAACCGTTAGAAGATCTTATTTACTCGCCGAAAGCAACATCTTTATTTTTCGAAGTTCAGTTTCACTGTTACCGTCGATCAATAATTTGCCTTCCGGACTGTAGAGCCGGTAGGTGGGGTATAAAGAAACATTTAACCGTTTCATCAAACGAGCGTTTTTATTACGATCCACATAGTAACTATTCCAGTTGATGCCGTTTTTTTCTTCAAAATTCTTCACTTTATCAATGTCGAAATCGAAAGCAATACCAATTATAAATAGCTTGCTCTGATTTTCGTTATAAATCTCTTTTACTAAAGGAAGTTTTTCAATGCATGGAACACACCAGGTGCCCCAATAATCAACTAAAACATACTTACCTCTGTTTAAAAAAGCATGTAAAGGTTCTTGATTTTGTGTTTTTACACTTGGAAGTGCCAACTGAAAAGTTGTGTCTCCAAGTAGTTTTGGGGGACTATGATAAGTTATGGATAGGTTTACATTGCTATCGGGCAATGTGAACGCAGTATCTATGGTCAAAGAAAAGACCTTAGTTGCCCAGTAGTCTTTCAATTCAAGAGGAAATTTTGAAACACTGGTGTCCGACTTGATTTCGAATCTGAATTTGTTGGTTTCATTGCTAAAGGTCCGGGGCTCGGCAGAAAACAACACCGGCTTTCCCTTTATTTGGAATTGCCCTCCCAATGTTCATTCCTGAGTATGCCGAAACTGGTAAGGCTGTCTCGCTTACTCGGGAATGAGCTAAAATAAGGTACCGGCAGTATTTGAATATTAAAAGTTCGAATTTTGCCTCTATTACTTTTTTGAGTAAGGCAATGTTTTGCATGAGTTCTTTGGCATGAATGTTTTTTCTTAATGAGTCAGCAATTTCCCGGGTGTAGGTTATGATTTCTGACGGCTCAATTTTATTATCGCCGTTAGCGTCAATTAGAAATACCCTGTTTCCCGTAATATCTACGCCGGCGATAATATGTACTTTAAAAGAATCAAATTCTTTTATGCGTGATTCAAGCAGCGTTGTATCAACAGATTGAGACGTTACGCTTTTCATAACCTTATTGTACCGATCTTGAGTATACACACCATTTTTATATCGCCGATATACTTCTTCGGCGGTCCAGGGAAATGTGTAATAATATTTAAAATATGTAAACTTCATGCTGTCCGGAATAGATAGCGGAGTAGCGTCCTCCGGGCTTGGAGGAACCTGATAAGCACCACGTTTGTTGCCTACAACCCGTTTTAATATAATTTTTTGATTTTGAGCGACGACTTGGCTGAAATTGACGCAGAAAATAAGTAGTATGAGAAATTTTCGCATTTTTTAGGATTAAAAAGCTAAGCCGGTTGGCTTAGCTCACGTTTCACACCGGTGGATTACATTTTTTTGAATCTACCCCATTTGCACCATTTGCAGTACAACCATCTTCATCAGTGGCAATGCATTCGCTGCCATAACATGTAACGTCCCTCAATGGCGCCTGGCATGATGCAGTACAGGAGGCTACTGTTTGCGTTACCATACCTCCGGAACCTTTAATCAGCCTCATCTCATTTCTCGAAAGTGCTGTTAATTTTTTCATATGTTAAAACGGTAAAATGACGTTCTGAATTTTCGCATCAAAACTTGGCGGCATGTATACTAAAGGGGACATGCTCCTCTACTCTCTGAAGTGTCTCCATTTGCATTATTCAAGCATATATTTCAGGTCGTTTAAACGATAAGCAACTGGTATCCGATAACCATTTAAAAGCAGCGTGGGTGTTGATGTTATTTCAGCCATCCGACACCAATTTATCTGATTGTCAAGTTTTCGATTTTGGTCATTGTTTAAAATTACGGGGTATTTCTTTGCCCAACTTTCATAGTTTTTTTGCTTTTGTTTGTACCAATCGTGCAAAGCTTGTTTGATAATCGTTCTATCATGTAACTGGGCAAGAGCCATCAGGTGACGGACTACAGTAGTTTTAAGGTCGTTATCAATGTTTTCAGCAGCAAAAACGATACGTGCCTGGATATCTGGGTTTTTATCCAGCCAATCATCTAAAATCTCATGGGTTTGAGAACAAGGTTCGCAATAGGGGTTACTAACCATTGTAATAACATTAGATGCTTCGACGTTGCCTAAAGTTATACTCCAATCGTGATCCGGCTGCATATATTTAGGTTGGTTTTTGAGTGAGGCGTTAAATGTCTCAATGTTATATTTAAACCTTTGCAGCTGACTTTTTAGTGGCTTTAATTGTTGGGCCTTAATCAAAAGAGGTTTTAAAAACAGCCAAGTGGCTACCGGCAATAAAAGGCTAAGAAACATTATTAACAAATGACGACCGTCCGGCCAAGTCGCCGGTTCTTTTAACACCTTTGATAATAATATAAATTCCAGCCATAGTAAAGCTTGAACCGTGCAGCAGAAAACACACCACTGCTTCGCTACACGTGCCTGGTAATAAATTGAGTAAATCGTGTAGGGTAAGGAGCAAACATTTGCAAGGGCTAGTATATGAACCACCGCTTGGTTTGCGCCGCTCATAAGCAATGTTAGCCATGTTCCTGCAAAATAAAAGAAGCCAACCTCGCTCCAACTCAAGCCTTCAAAAACATTGGCTGCATCTGAAGATAGTATCGAATTACAATTCACTTTGCCCTTACCCTTACCAGAGCAAATTGCTTGTATAAGAGGATTTTTTTTATCGATACTTTGAATAAGCAACATTACGCTGACAGCCAGGCCACAGCTCTTCACTAAGATAGTCGCGATAACCCGCCAGATATTAAAAAGTTCCTTATTCAAAATTAAAAGACATATAAGAAGAATAATCAACACCGCTGCTGAAAACCATTGAGCTACATCATCGTACATTGAAGCATTCGCGTACTTAATGTTATTCACTTCTTCGGGTACCAATACGACACCATCAAGAATATTTTTGAATTCGACCAGAGGCATTTGAATGTCTTTTTTTGATATACCCGAGACAGTTACCGTATCAGCAGTTAATTTTTTGACTAAAAGAAACTCCTGTCCTTTTTTTGGAGAATGAGCGATAAACGGGCAGGGTACATCAAATAATTCATCGGGGGATATTCGGTAAGCAGCTGAATTGATCCCGTAATTATTGAGTACGTCATTCAATGCAAGAAGGCTCGGATAATCAGGATGAATATTGAGTTCATCAACTATTGAAGTTTGGGTAATGGCAGGGTTAATTGACCTGATTAGTTGAACCAATACGAGCTCAGCATTAGGTAATTTAGTTGTTAGTAACATATGCAGTTCTTTGCAATTGTTTTTTTATTGCCAAAATGACATTAATTGACATCGACTTGACGGCTATCTAATTTATCTAAGAGACGTCGATTGGAACATGTAGAGCTAAGAGTATATTAACAAAGCCACGACATCGGATATTATCAGTGGAGACTAATAGTTCCAGTGAAATTCTTTTGCTATACAGGAGCCAATAATTTACAATTTGAAACTGCGGAAATTTTCTGTTGTTTCTTTGTAGTTAATTTGGGACTTTCAATACTGGTTATAGTCATCGCTTTTCTGTTTAGGTGTACTTAACAAGTTTAAGTATTTAATATTTTTATTAAAAACAAATACTGTAACATGCTTGTTACCGATGGTTTGACAAATCGATTTAAATGGCTTTAACTGAGCTTGTAGTGGTTTGCAGTAATTAAATATGAGATATTATTTAAGCGGAATTCTGCTTTTTCTCATCAATAATATTGCATGTTTAATATCAGTTTTTTTATCTCAGAATTAATTTTTGCCGTTTTTTGTGCCGCGTTTCTCTGTGAATTTATACAAGGATTCTGTTTTGCAAATTGTTACTAGGAGCGCAAATTCTTGATTCATTCTTTTTATATTGGTTGGACTTTTCTGTTTTCAAAAAAAACATATATGCTCTTGAATGATATCAAATCTACTATTGATTTCGAACCATTAGCAAAAATTTCCTTAGCATTAGTCCCATTTCCCTTATTTTGAAATACTTGTTTATCGATAATTTTAAATCTGTTTGTCATTATATCCGAGCTGTGGTCCGAAAAACGCACCAAAGGGTCATAAAAACATACTAAATTGCTTAAAACGCACATTTGATTGGACAAAACAAAAGCACTGCCCCCTCTTCGCCAATTGGCTTTCTTTTCCTAAAATATTGACCATAAGGACTAAAGGTGGTCATTTTGAAATTGGCCAAACGGGGTCAATGGGGTGTGGTTTATCCAACCAGCTGCCGTTCGCCCTAATTATTAGGTTGCCGTATATATATTATATCGAATGGAATGTGCAGTCTGATCTTCGGAGCTAAAACCTCAACATTGATTTGTAACGTCGAATAATCGATTTCTTTTTCTCGAAATCTTTATCATACAAGAATTTAAAGCTGGATGAACGTCTAAACGTTTCGACCCCGGAATTTGCTGCCTCGCTGTATTTTGCAGAACTTCTTCCTGTTTTCTTAGTCTATTTTATATCATCATTAAAAACTAAGAAAATGAAACATCAAATAGGCCCTTACCCCATCCATATCTTAGCGATATTGCTGTTATGCATCACCGCAGGGATCATCCGGAGCTGGAAGAATGAGAAACACGCTTACGAACCCAGGGAAACACTTCCCAACCTAGCGATCTTTGCCGGGTTCCAGTTCCCCAAATCACTGTTCGCAGGCTACCAATTAGCCGTGCTGGGTTTGACTGTGAAACTGTCACTGTATAAACTGCCGCACAACGGGTGGTTTCGCGCTTACTTTGGTGACGTACAAAACAAGAAAACTATTTAATACATATATCATGAAAATCAATGTCGTAATCGCAGGTTTTTTTGTGGCCGGAATGGCCATGACCTCTGCAGTCAAAGCACAGCGTACACCCGTCATCAATCAACGTGAGCATCATCAGGTTGGCCGGATCAACCAGGGTGTTAGCAGCGGTGCACTTACCCATTCAGAAGCAGCGCATTTGCGGGCGCGCGAACAAAACATTCGTGCGGACAAGCGTATGGCAAAAGCAACCGGCACGATGACGCCCGCCAGACGGGCAAACCTGAACGCCCGTGAAAACCGCTTGAGCAGATCAATTTACCGCAAAAAACATAATTAATGGAGTTGTTAATTTAAATCAGAACTTGATATGTTAAAACCATTCAAATACGGCTTGCTGGTATTAATAACTCCAGCAAGCTTCAGCTCCTGTGTGGTTCATCGCACGGCAGTATGGGTACCCGGCCATTATGTGGTTGGTCCCTATGGTAACCGGTACTGGGTACGCGGCCATTATAATTAACCTATTGTTTAACTTTAATTTAGATAAAATGAATAAGATCACAAAAGTTCTATTGCTGGCGGGCTTGTTGTCGGCCGGTGCATTCACAACGAATGCTCAGATCGTTGTGCGGGTCAGACCAGCCAGGCCGGTAGCCGTCATCAGACGCCCGCCGCCGCCTTCGCCGCGCCACGTATGGGTGGAGGAAGACTGGGTTCTCAGTAGCGGCAGATACGTGTGGCACGGGGGGTACTGGGCAGCGCCGCCGCGTCCGAGAGCCTTCTATGTACCGGGCCACTGGCGTAACACACCGCGCGGTTCCGTATGGGTTCCCGGTCACTGGCGTTAGACAAAGTCAATCTCTAAGGGGCTGACCAAAAAGGAGGAATGTTATTAAGGCAGAATAATGAGAATCCTTAGCAATTGGTTCAAAATTAGGGAACTCAGTTTACTTGTTGAGTTCTTTTCGCTGCTAAAACAAAGAAAAGGGATAAAAAATGCTTTTAAGCAGCCTTTTTTATCCCTTTTAGATGAATTTTTCTCAGGTTATGTGCCATAGCTACAATAGAGATCTCTGTTTCGACTTTTTTGATTCCACGAAGGTGAAATCTTCTGAAGCCCATATTATGTTTGATATCCCCGAAACAGCTTTCAATTTCAATGCTTCTTTGCTTTCTGAGCAAAACTCCCCGTTCACTGTTGAGTGCCTCTCTGGCCTGCTGTTTATAAGCCTCTAACTTTTCGTTTACCTTGATCAGCCTGTTCTCTCCGGTAGTAGATTTGCAGCATTTGCTATAAAACGGACAGCCACTACAATCCTGGCACTGGTATTCTTTGATCGTAGATTGATACCCTGTTTTTTTATGGGTTTGCTGATAAACCCTTTGAAAAGTCAGCTGTTTTTTATTCGGACAGGTATAGCTATCCGATTCCGAATTATATCCAAAATTGTCTTTATTAAAGGGGTTCTGCTTATAACTTTTCTTTTGTTCAGCATGGAATGATGGGAACTTAAGATAACTGGTTACTGTTTCTTCCTTTTCCAGCAATTCATAATTTTGCTCGGTACCAAAGATGCTGTCTGCAATGATCGCTTTAGGCAGTTCGTGATTTTGTGTTTTTAGTTTTTGCAGGTGATCATTGAAGCAGGACCCATCATTCGTATTTTGATGGATGCTCACGCTGACAATAAACTGATCTTCACAACCTGCAAGTACATTATAAGCAGGCAACAGCTCTTTATTCTTCATCCGCATAGCTGAAGCATCTGTGTCTGTTTTGTTGTACCCGCTGCGTTCTGCCGCTATAGCGATCTGCTGTTCATAGCCCACGATCTTTGCCTGTTTCTCCCTCAGCTTTTTCTTCAGGCTGTTTGCTTTGCGCTGATGCTTTTTACCTGTACCTGATGCGATGATAGCATCCAGCTTTTCTACCTGTTCATCGATGCTTTCTGCCGTCACTTCCTGTGCTGACAGCCCTCGCTCTTCCAGATCTGAACCAGCGTACTGCTTGTTCTCGGCTGCGTTTAAGGTATCGATCTGTTTAAACAGTTCCCGGCACTTCTCCCCGGCCATGTCCTTAAACCGCTCAGCGTTCTTCTTCCATACTATTTTGTGTTTATTGCCATCTGCTGCCAGTGTGCTGCCATCACAAAAGTAGTTTTCCAGTTTAATATGCTCATGCTTTACCAAAAACAAAAGGACCTGTTCAAACAACGCTTCTATCACTTCCTTTGCCCTGGAACTCCTGAAGTTATTGATCGTCCGAAAATCCGGACGGCTCATACCAGAAAGCCACATGAAGTGGATATCCTGACGAAGGGCTTTTGCTATTCTCCTGCCTGTATAAACCTTTACGCTATATGCGTACAAAAGAATCTTTAACAGCATCCGGGATGATATGCCGTTGTGCCCCCACCTTTATATTGATTAATTAATCCGCTGACATCCATCGAATCCACTACCTGATTAACAACCCTAACCAAGTGATTAGGTTCTATTAACTCTTCAAGCGACGGTGGTAACAACAATATTTGTTGCTGACCGTAGTCTTTAAATTCTGCCGAACTTTGTATATTAGACATATTGTAAATTTCTTTCGCACTTAAATTTACTAAAAAGCCGATACTTGAAAAAGTATCGGCTTTGCTTTTTTTACCTTTTTAGTCAACCCCTGCTTTTGGTGACGTCCTGTTCCTATTCAGACTTAAGTAGGTGTTTGTGCCGCAGCGGAAAGATTGAACGGCAACTATGATCTTATCCTTTTCAGAAACGATCCAGGTCGTGAGCAACGACGATCTTGCCTTTGAAAAACTGCTGTGCCTGCCGGATGATAGTCGGAGCAATGACGTCGGTTTGCGCCAAAATCGCTAAATGGGTGAAAACCAGCTGTTGCACCTCTGCCGCCGCGGCCAATTTTGCAGCACTCTCCGGGCTCAGATGTTGGTAGACAAAATGAATATTTTCATATGGCTGCTGTGCTGTACCCTGCCGTTGTCCGGCAGCCTGAGCAGCGCCAGTAGCGGGACGCCTATTGAACCGCCCAGCATTACGGCTTGCTTCCCCCCGCATGGTGACTTCACTCATTAAGATATTTACTTTTTTTTCCAAAGCGATAACTGCATCGCTCGGGCCGGTATCACCAGTATACCCGATAGCATAATTTTGGTAATCAAACCGTAAGGATAGCGACTGCGTGCCGTTATCTTGAGGATGCCCGGGCGGGTTGTCAAAATGTGAGTTTTGCACGACCCTTACCCTCACGCTGTTGACCACCAGGTCAGCACCCGTTTTAAGGATAACAACTTTTACGGATGCAGCCATTTTCCATTTGTCCGGTTGCTCGGCTCGGGCAATTTCTTCCGTGGGGCTCAGAGCCTGCAAGATCCCCGCCACCAACTTGTCCGTGCCGGGCGGGCCATAAATAGTGAGGGGCACACTGCCCGCTGAGCCTTGGAACCAATGTAAGGCAATCAATCCCTGCAAGCCGCCAATATGGTCTACATGCAAATGGCTGATGATAACCGTCGTTGCCTGCGTCGGCGCAAAACCTGCCGCCGCAAAGCGCTCCATGGCTCCATCTCCGCAATCAATCATCATAGGCTTACCGCCTGCTACCAAAACGCTTGCAGGTTGCGAACGCCGAGCGTTGGGAGCCGGCCCACCTTGGGTACCCAGCGTAATCCAGGTCAGGGGAGCCTGCACCGGATTGGCAGCCTTGATTCTTTGAATTGTTGTAGAATCGGTTGATTTCTGGGCGAATGCGCCAGCGGTCAGCATCAGTCCCAAAGTTGAAAGTATAATCTTTTTCATTTTAGCTAATTGTTACTAAGAATTTGGGCGGTAAATCATTGATCTGTTCTCTTGTAAATGCAAGCATCTACTTTTTCGATAACTGCAAGAAAACTATCAAATGCTGGAATAAATATAATATCAAAGCAGCGAAGCGGAATAATCAGCGCCTCAAACAGTGACCCAGGATTTGAACTGCGGCACTTTCTCCCGGCTGATGATCACCATCTCCGATGGCTCGGGGCTAAGCCGGACTAATAGTTTTCCATTGAAGTAATGAACAACTTCCTTAAGCACGGCTGTTGATCAAAAACTGCCGGTTGGCGCGATAGAACTGGCGGGGATCAAGAAACTTCATTAGCTCATCCAGAGAGCGCTCTTCCAGCAAGTGGAACGTGCCGTCCAGCCTTGTGCCGCTGACCACTCCCTGCTGTATTTCGAACCAGGCGAAATCTTTTACCTGTACAGGCAGCAATTTGTCTTTATAAGGTATAAGGAAACTTTGCCTGTAAGAATTAGTACTTCCGGATAACAGATTTTGTAACTGGACGAGGTAACTCTCGTCTAATTTGCCCGACTGCCGTCCCGAATGATGCTGGTCAAATTTATCCAGGGCCTTACGCACCCTTTCTTCCGACATCGGTTTTAACAGGTAATCAAGACTGTTTACTTCAAACGCCTTAATAGCATATTGATCATAAGCCGTAGTAAAGACGACCGGACATGGCAAGTCAACACGCTCAAATAACTCAAAGGCATGGCCATCAGCGAGGTGAATATCCAGGAAAATCAGGTCAGGCGAATTTCCGTCTCCCAAATAGCTTACCGCATCCCGCAAGCTATCGATTACCGGGCCAAACCGGACCAGGGGCCTGCAAGCTGCTATCATTTCCTGCAACTGCCTGGCCGCATTCGGTTCATCTTCTATGATCAAAACATCCATGGTCCGCAATTTAAATAACTATACCTGTATATATTTGTCACCGGACAGCTTCAATAGCGGTAAATTAACAATAAAAACACCGTCTTTATTACTGACTGCTATCGCGCCACCGCACAAGTGCCGGTAGCGTTGATCCAGGTTCCACAAGCCGGTACCTGTAGAAGCTGATCTCAATTTCCTTTCATTCACTTTGTTGCTCACCACAATTCACCCATCCTGTTCCGAAATATTAATCTTAAGGGGATGGCTTACAGCTACCACGTTATGTTTAACTGCGTTCTCGATCAATACTTGTAAAGAGACCGGCGGCAAAAATAACGCGTTGCACGCTTCAGGTATGTTTAGATCGACCAATAAGCCCTTTGAATGTCGTTCCAGCAACATGTTGATATAGGCTGTAGTAAACTCCAATTCCTCGGCTAATGTAATGACCGGCCTGCCCGCACTGTTCAGGATATGCCGGTAAACCTGCGACATATTGGTCACAAATTTCTTGGCGGCGATAACATCTTTATCAATAACGGCATTGATGGTGTTCAGCGAGTTGAATAGGAAATGTGGGTTCACCTGGTTTTTCAGCACCTCGAACGTTGCTTCGGCGTTAGCTTTCAGCAGCATCTCGTTACGCAGCCGTTGTTCCTGATTATTCCGGAATAAGCGATAGATCTCCGCGACCAAAATACAGAGGCAGACTTCCAATACCAGGCTGATATTAAAAAGAAATACCGCGCCTTTTCTCTGCCTTAGCGCACTCTCTTCCGGGATGCCGGATATAATGAACAGCCATCTGACCAGCAGGAACAGCAAAATATTGATCACAAGGCGATGGCTGAATTTCGATGTTCTGATCGTCCTGAAGAAGGTAGCCATATTAATGTTGGCCGTGTTCAGCCATAGAATCAGCCATGCCACGAGGAATGCAAACAAAGATTTGCTCGCCAGATCCCCCCAGGTGATTGGGTTCATGCGCAGGCCCGGATTATTCCTTAAATAGGCCATAAACATTATCCGGGGCAGCGTCATAAACATCGTGACTGCAAGGGCGGTCAGTAGTATCAGTATACGGCTGTATTTCGTTTGCGTTAGCTGCATTTCATCTTATTGCGACCGCATCGATTTCAGTTCGTCCTTCATTTCCTTTTGATGAGCCTGAAATATCTTATACTGCTCAGCCGTCAATAGATCCTTCATCTTCTCATTCCTGCCCTTGGTCACTGCTTTTAATTTTCGGTATTTACTTAACCTGGAGCCATCATCTTGTTTCAATTTAGCCATTTCTTCAAAAAAATGTGCGTTGATCTCCTCAAATTTGGGCTGCTGTTCAGCCGTAAGTTTTAACTCGGTTTCCAGGGTGTCCATTCTGGCTTTCAATTTTTTCTTCTGGTCTCCTGTCGATTTGGTACCGGCAGTTTGTGCTGAAGCAGCAAATGACAAAGATAGGATTAGGACTGTACAAGCAATCAGATTTTTCATGTTAAAATATTTATTGGTGTTAAATGCAATTTTCAATTTACCGGTAGACGATCACGCGTCTGCGCGGCCTCACCGGAACAACGCTGACAACGGGAGCCGGCTTCACGAACACAACCCGCCTGGCCGGCAGTAATACAGGTGCTGGATTTAACACCACAACCCTGCGCGGGCGGTAAACTACTGGTCTTCTTACCACCACAACTTGGGCAGTACTTGTTTCGGACCACAGGCAAACTATGGTCAAAATAGCTATAAGCACTCTTGTTTTCATATGGTCTTGTTTTAAATAGTAAATAAATTACTGCAAAACAATCAAATCGAAGCCTTGGAAGAAGATAATAATCAGCGAAGCGGGAAAACAGAAAGTTAAAGCGGTAATAGAGCCATCGGACTCATGGGGCAGATTCAGATAATTGATCAATTGATTAGCATTAACTAGGGATACCGTCCTTTAATCCCTGTTTGGACAAAAAATCTCGTTGATCCCGGTCGGCCAATTTTAAATTGACCACTTTTAATGTTTAAGTTCAGGATTTTAGGAGAAGAAAGTAAATCAGCGAAGTGGGGTCAGTGCTATCGGTTCATCCAATCAAGCAGGGCATATTAGCGCCGCAAGAGAACTTTAAACCACGGCAGTTCTACCATTAAGGACATTGATTGCTGCAACAAAGGAGGTGCAACAATCAATGTCCTTTTTATACTGTAAATTTCCGGTTAACACGGGTGACGCGACGGTTTCCCCTAAGGTCACTTAATTTTATTAACGGCAAACCTCATCAGGAGTTCTGCAAGGGACGTAGGTTGACCATGCGCACGGATAAAGTAAAAGTAACGGTCGATCGACAAACCCTGACGTCGATGATGCGCAGC
This sequence comes from Mucilaginibacter metallidurans, assembly GCF_003286435.2. Taxonomy (NCBI): domain Bacteria; kingdom Pseudomonadati; phylum Bacteroidota; class Sphingobacteriia; order Sphingobacteriales; family Sphingobacteriaceae; genus Mucilaginibacter; species Mucilaginibacter metallidurans. The sequence continues at coordinate 5,778,293 of NZ_CP043449.1, read as the reverse complement.
TCATTACTTTTTAGCTCCTTTAGAATGGAATGGACCGACAAAAAGGCAAGGCAATTGCTTTCCGATAAATACGACTTGATACTTTCCGTACTCCCCAGGTTCATCGCCACACTGAGGTCGCCCGCCCTGATACCATGCGGCTTTAAGGCATGTATGATAACATCGAGTGAACCGGAGCCATGCTCCCGCAGCAAAAGCGGGAACTTGGTAAGCTCATCCGGCCTGATGGTATCTTTTTTCAGCTGGCTGTTCGTAGAGGCCGTTACCAGTACCAGCTCATCCTTTAGGAATTCCTGGTAACTGATCTGGGGGTTACGATTGATCCCTTCAATAATCCCCAGGTCGATTTCCTTTTTGATCACCGCTTCCTCGATCTGCTCCGTATTACCGGTAACCATGCTGACCTTTACATCGCCGAAGCGGTTATGGAACCGGGCCAGCAGTTGCGGCAGCACATATTGACCGGCCGTATTACTGGCACCCACCCTCAGTTCACCGCGGTGTTCCTTCAGCAGGGCGTTCATATCAAATTCCAACTCTTTGTACACCAGATTCAGTTGTTCGGCGTGCTTAAGCAGCGTCTGTCCCGCCGGGGTAAGGCTTACCCTCCGGTTGCCGCTCCGTTCGATCAGTGCGATCCTGAAATGACCTTCCAGCTCACGGATATGCTTGGTCACGGCAGGCTGCGTAATAAACAGTTCTTCTGCTGCGCGGGTAAAATTGAGGCGCCTGGCAACCGCGTAAAAAACCTGTAAACGAAAGTCTATTATATTGGTCATGCTAATCTAAACCGTTAAGCGTTACGCGGGCGATCAGCAATAGCCATGGAAGGGCTGCCGCCGCCAGCGTAACTAATGTGATAAAAACTTTGAATATTGCCGCTTTGATATTTCTGGTATCGAAAGCTGGCAGGTAACCTGTAAATTTCTGAATTATTTTCATGACTTTCTTTGATGACAGACCAAAGTTCAGTCCTGAAACCCTGTTTTTTTTATCAGGAATGCTCATGCTGGATAACCTGCGCTTATCTATGCGCATCGTTCCAGCGTTCATATAAGCCCCCAGCAACATGCCAAAAACCAGGTTTGACACAAAAAAATATGCAATGCCTGAGATTGGCAGCACAAAGAGGCCTATCGGCCCCTGGCCGAGCAGCGGTAAGACGACAAAACTGTTCAATATCCAGGGAATATTGAAAACAGGCTTCCACGGACGATACCTGGCCGTGGAAGCCTGTTTCGAAACAAGAAGAAGTAACAGCCCGCCATCGCAAATCCAATCATATAATGGAAAAAGAACCAGAAAATGGCACTTTTTAGAAAAGCGGGACGGTGAATTGCAGAAGGAAGTGCAGAAAGCGCCAACTTGAGCAGGCCGCCACTTTCGGCCCGTACAGCGAGCATATTCGCTGCCTTCAGCAGGATCGTATTAACAGTAATGGCAATAAAGGCCGCCAAAACTGCTTTGCGCATATCTATTCCCATCCCCACCTCCTGAATATCTGGTGTCCCTCATTACCCTGCATATAATGAACGAAATCAAGTGCCTGTTTCCTGTGCATGCTTTTGGCGGTAATGGCTAATGGTGTACCGCGGTAGAGTACCTGATTTGATGGAAGCCGCACGATATCCGTCGCATCCCAGAGATTTTCATGCCAGGAAGCATAGGTGATCCAGACATCATAGGAGCTATTTTTTTTCCAGGCATCAATGCCCAGGGCAGTATCGGGAAAAGAACCGGCGATGTTTTTTTGAATGCCGGCGATCAGGTTATCCCTGCCCGCAAGATCCTCCCATAATCCGAGCTGCCCGGCACCGTTCACGTCCAGTACTTTGATTCCGGGTTTCGCCAAATCAGCCAGGCCTTTAATGTGTTTGGGGTTTCCGGGGCGGACGAGGATGGCTACAGCTCGTTTATACAACTCCGACCTCGTGGAAGGGTCAGTTATCCCTGGATGCTGTTGATCAAACAACGTCAGCATATATTCCGCCCCCTCAAAAATAATATCAGCATTCTGCTGTGCGCTGGTGATCCATTTCTCCTCAGGCCCGGCAACCACTTTTACCGGTATCCCCGTTTTGGTGGTAAACGCAACCGCACAGGCACTCACCGCGGAATAGGGACCGCCGGGGCCATATACGTGAAGGGTATCCGACTGCGCGAATCCGGCTTTCACGAAACCGGTGAACAGCATTAATATCAGGTACTTTCTCATGACTTTAAGTTTGGCTGCGGCGTATAGCGCAGGTATGGTTTTATAATCCGGTGACCGGACGGAAATTTCTCGGCTAGCTGTTCGGTGGGGATATTCAGCCCAATGATCACATCTTCTCCGGGTTCCCAGTTAGCAGGGGTAGCCACCTGATACTCCGCTGTCAGCTGCATCGAATCAATCACGCGCAAGATTTCATGAAAATTCCTACCGGTAGATGCTGGGTAAGTGATCATCAGTTTTATCTTTTTATCAGGTCCGATAATGAATACGGAACGTACCGTATGCGTTTTAGAAGCGTTGGGATGGATCATACCATAAAGCTCGCTAACTGCTTTATCCACATCTGCGATCAGCGGAAAGTCTACCTAGCACTGCTGGGTTTCATTGATGTCTTTTAACCAAAGTTCATGCTTGTATATAGGGTCGACACTGACCGCTAAAGCTTTGACATTTCTTTTTGCGAACTCTTCCTGTAATAATGCTGTTCTACCCAATTCGGTAGTGCAAACAGGAGTATAATCTGCAGGATGTGATAACAACACACCCCAGCTATTACCCAAATATTCATAAAAATTAATTTTTCCAATAGTGGTGTCCGCCGTAAAGTCGGGAGCCACATCTCCTAGTCTTAAATACATAAACTCTTGTTATTAATCGTGATTACTCGGTTATGAAACCGTATTTTTTGTAAATCTCTTTTGCCCGTGCGCTAACCAGGAAGGTCATAAAATCCTTAGCTGCCTGCTTGTGAGGCGCGGTTTTCAGCAAGCCCGCAACGTATTGCGCCTCGATATTTTCTTTCTCGGGAACCTCCACCAGCTCCACCGGATGGTTGATCATACGCTGGTAATAAGCTTCCGTGTACCATACAGGCGCGGCATCGCTCTGGTTATACAAAATCCGCATCGGCGTCTGCCGGTGATGGATCTGGGTTAGGAATGTCGTGCTGTCTCTTACCTTCGTTTGCATGATCGCCTGGTCCAGATCGTTGCCCCCCGCTTTCTTAAAGGCTTCCTCAATACGCTGGCCGACACCTTCCCATGCAGGATTCGGCATGCTCACCCGTACGTCACTGCGTCCCAGGTCTTTCAGGCCCCGGATATTTTTTGGATTACCTTTCCTCACCATGATGGCCAGGTGATTCTTGGCGTAAAGCTCGGTCCCGGTGAAATATTCAGGCATCTGGCTGATCTTGTTTTTACCCGCGGTATAAACGTCCGGCTTCAGCGTGATACGCATATTGCCGATCACGATGCTGCCATTGACGATCTGTTTGGCAAGTATTCCAGGAGGTAAAGTCTCGGCGAAGACCCGCTGGTACTGCGGATAGTTTTGTTTAAAAGCGGCAAGTAACTCGTCGATGCACATGAATTGGTTACCCGCAAAAAAGACCACCAGCTGCGGGTCATTGATATCTCCGAAAAGGTCGGGGACATTATCTACGCCGTACACGGTAAACTGGACCTTGCTTTCGGGCGGTGTGTTCCAGGGTGGGTCGAAGCGATGTTCCTGCGCTTCAGCCAAAGTAATACCCAAGGCAAAAGCAAGGTAAACAAAAATTTATTTTTTAATAGTGACATAGCTGTATAAATGAATGTGAGATAATCTGATTAAACCGGACAATTAATTGGGGTGCACAGTGGCCCAACCTTCATACTGACGTAGAATGATCTCTCCATTCCCGCTTGGCACATAAGAAATGAAATCGAAAAGCGTATTCTTGTCGATATTCCGCTCTTTTATGGTATTGCTGCATTGCGCCAGCACCACGCCTTTTGCCTGAAGGTCTTTTAAAGTTTGCTCAAACTGCCCCGACTTTTCGTAAACGGCAACGCCATCCCCAAACGCGATAAGTTCTACATGCAATTTCCCTTTGAGACGCGGGTCGTCCAAAGCGTTGTTGAGGTTGCGGAGGGTCGACTTGATCTTTTTCTCATCATTTGAATTGAGGATATACAGCGCATTATAATGCTTTAGTTTTGGCTGTGCGCCGGTAAAGGATGCAGGGTCAGACGTTTGTGCAAGGACAGGTTTGATCGTTAAAACTGCTATAAGGAGCAGGGCTGTTTGAATCAACTTTTTCATGGTTTTTGATTTTTATTTTATGATTAATTATGAATTTTTATACCTTTTTTTGTGTGAGGCCCTGATGGGGCCAAACGGTCCATATTTATGTTGCTTTTCGCTGAATCCGTCCGCATAAGGCCCAAAAGGAAAGTCAATCGGTTTTTTTGAGAAATCCTTCCAATCCAGGTGCTGGTCTTTATGCGGTCGTGGCTGTGAGTCGATAAAAGCAGCCACGTTCCAGGCCTCTTCATCGGTCAATTGCGTATTCTCATAGGTAGCCCCGAAAGGCATGTTATTTTTTACGAACCCGGCGAGGTTAGTCAGGCGATACATGCCTGCGCCATCATTATAACTGTTTTTTCCCCAGACCGGCGGGTATTGGTATGATTTTTTATCCGCGTTTAATTGTCCTTCACCATCAGCGCCATGGCAGCTTTCACATTTAGCCATATAAATGCCTTTGCCCGCAACCGGGTCCGCAGCATGGTCCAAAAAGGCCAGTTTTTCCGTTGCGCTGCCTACAACCTTTTGTCCTTTTTTGACATCTTTGCCTATCCACTTCATATAGGCCAGGATCGCTTTGACCTCCTTGCCGGTGGTGTCCGGCGCTTTGCCGGCCAAGCTGCGTTCAAAACACTCCACAATGCGTTCTGAGGCAGGTTCAATCTTTCCTGCACGTCCGCTCATTTTAGGGTAGCTAGCGATAAAGCTCCCGTAGTTATTTCCCAGATATCGCGTGCCGCCTTCAAGATGGCAATTCTGGCAGTTCATTCCATTGGTTATCTGTGCAATGGTGCCACGAGGACCAAAATAAAGTCCGGTATGGGCAATCAGTTCTTTGCCATACTTTATGGCTTCTCCCTCTTTATTATTCGGGATCAAATTTTCATCCGGCGCTTTCCAGGCATCAGCGGGGATCCGGCGAGCGCTGCCTGCGCCTGCATTTTCCTTAATGGCCGGATCACCGGCTGTTGGATTTGCCATAATTGTCTTTGCAGGCTGCTGCCCGGGTAGTAATATCACAATTAGAATGATGATACAGGCCACTGCGAGCATGGCCATGTAAACAGTGTAGCGTGTGATTTTGACAAGCACCCTGATGGTTTCTTTTTCCTGGTTTTGATCTTCCATTTGATGTATATCCTTTGAGGTTAACAGGTCAAATGTAGCTGCCAAGACAACAGTCTTTTTATCATAGGTACTGATCTTTGATAACCCGGGGTTATGACAGTACTTATGTTTAAAAGGTAGCACGAACGGTGTTGCTGGCGGATATTCTATTGGTTATTGCTATATTGATGAACTGATTTAGTCTTTAAATAAGTGATTTACAATATAATTGCGCCCGATCTCCAGTACACATAAATGATATTGGCTATCTGTTAGCTGACTTGCACTGCTTGCTGAACGTATGGATAAAACTAAGGAGTCCATTTGCGCTAATTGCTATTCAGATAATTGTATTTTCTGAATAGCAGACAGTTGTACCGGTATCTTGGATAAACCGCACCTGATTGACCCCGTTCGGCCAATTTTAAAATGACCGCCTTCACTGCTTAATTTCACGCTTTTAAGAAGAGAAAGCAAATTGGCGAAGAGGGGCCAATGCTATTGGTTTATCCAGATTAGCTGTAAAGCTTGAGACATTCCGGCGCCAATGATAACCCCGTTACGGAATAGCAAACAGTTAATTCCGTAACGCTTTGACCATATTAATTTATTGATGATTAATTGCGATTTTCTTAATTGCTTACACAACCCTGTGCTCCAAAGCGCACGAAATAGCCTGGTCAAGCCTCCCGGAATATCGACTCATGGGTCCTGAAATAGGCTAAAGTTACCCATTTATCCGAAAGATGATGGGCGGGTGATGTTTTTAGATAGCGACGAATGTCATTCCTTATGTTTTGCTTGAAAGCGCTTACTTAACATCAACGCCATTAAAGATACGCCAACGAAGCAGGTTATCTGCAAGGATAAAAATTGGGTGATGTGCACACTGACCGCCAGCAGCCATCCGACAGCCAAATTAAAAAGACTCCAAGAAACGTTTAAAGTAGACGATGATAGGCCAACTCCCCTTGGTGTGGCAAATGGGGTGGGAAATCTATTGCCTGATATACCGTGTACAAAGTGCGGGACCGTGTTGGCAAGAAAAGCTCCTGCAAAAAAAGCGGCAACATAATTATACCATTCCATATTCTGATTTTAAAATTTACGTAGTTAATCATCCATAAAAGGGAGCCCGGTTATCACGCCGGGCTCCCAAATCAACACAAACCAAAACAACACGACTCACACAAAGCGAACATCGTAACGGCCCGCAGATCTTCACCACGTTCGTCATATGAATTGACGTGCCGTCCTTCCACTGCTCAAATTGGTTTAATTGATATACTTTCATAGCATTAGGATCGGGCAACGCCGTTTCCCCTACATGGGGAACAGCGCCCCGTCACCTTTCAATTAAAAATGGATTAAAATAAACCATGATTGAAGTTTTCTACAGCGGCTACGGGGTTTGCGAAATAGTCGGCCCATTGTCTTCCGGTTTCACCCACATAGATCTCGAAACGGTCCTCTTCAATGCCTTTAAAAATATCTTCCGCAACCACTAACGGTGGTAAGCCATGTTGCTCGCCGCCCATTTCCTTGGTTGCATCGGTGTTAATCAGCGATGGCATCACTTCAAATAACTTAATGTTGGTTTCTTTGGAAAGTGTTAACCTCAGTGCTACGGTATGCGAATGTAGAGCGGCTTTAGTATCTGAATAGGTAGGCAACACGACTAACGGGTGAAAGCTTACGTTAGAAGTGATATTCACAATGGCCGCCTCCGGCTGCTTTTTCAGTAACGGCAGCAATGCTTCCGTAAGGCGAACCGGACCGAAATAATTTGTTTCAAACTCTTGTTTTGATTTTTCGAAAGCTCCCGCACCCTCGCCGAGCTTATATAAATTAGCTACACCTGCGTTGTTGATTAAAACGCTGAGATCGGCATATTTCGACTCCATTCTGTTAACCAGGCTGTTAACCGCAACCGCATCGGTTACATCACAGGCGATGTAATCCAGTCCCAACTCCTTGCCGGCTTTCTCTATTTTTTCCGCATTACGGCCTGAAATGATCACCTTATTGCCTTTTTCACTTAGATATTTTGCGGTTGCATAACCGATGCCTGAACCGCCACCTGTTACCAGGATTGTTTTGTTTGTAATGTTCATGATTTGTTATTGTTATGTTTCGTTTGTTAAAATTAATTGCTCTTCCTATCGCGCTCGATCAGGCAGGAAGAGGTTAAAATATTTTGTGAAGAATATTTTTAAGGTGATGGGATCCTTTCCGGTTACCTGCCTGACCAGATTATTACGCATATCAAAGTTTCCTGCCCGGGTATTCAGATCGGTCATCACCACTGTAGGCGTGAAAGCGGGCTGAACGCCGATCGATATCAGGTCTTCCGCTATCTCCGAGTCGTCAACGGGCACTACATCGATACGTTTTTCAAATACTTCGCTGGCTATCGCCGCGATTTCCTGAACGGTAAGTGACTCCGCGCCGGTGATATCCCAATAAGCTTTTCCCTGTGCCTTGAGTAAAGCTGCAGCTGTTACCTGCGCCACATCTTCACGAGAAACGTAGGCAATGCGGCCCTTTCCCGCTGCGGTGGGCCATTTAGCGGCAGCGATGATCTGCGGAAGAAAACCAAGCAGGTTTTCCGCATACCAGCTAACCCGCAGGCTGGTAAAATCAATACCGCTCGCTTTAAGCGCTTCCTCAGTGGCTACGTGATCTCGAGCAAATGGGATTTTTGTTGCATGCTCTGGCTTTGGCATGGAAGTATAAACAATATGTTTAATACCCGCTGCTTTCGCGGCGTTGATCGCGTTGATATGCTGACGGACACGTGCGCCGGGCGTGTGCAGCTCATCCGTCGAGATCAGCAGCAGGCGTTCAATGCCCTTAAAAGCTGACTGAAGACTTTTGGGCTCGTCAAAGTCCGCTCTTCTGATCTCGATACCTGCATCAGTAAACGCCTGTAACTTCGCGGGACTACGGCTTGCGCCAACAAAATTTGTATAACCAAGCTCCCTTAAGATTTCCAACACACGACGGCCCAGGTGCCCGCTGGCACCTGCAACCAAAATCTTTGGCTGACCATTTTGAATAGGTTCCATTATTACTGATTAAAGGTGAGAAAGTATTTGCCTGGCCGGCCGGGTTGTTTTGCGGCCTGAAAGGCTTCCTTATATTTCTCGATGGGGAAGGTCCCGCCAACAGTTGCGGAAAGCCTGCCTTCATCTACCAAGCCGGTCAAATGTTGGATCAGCCTGTCGATCTGCTCTTTGGGGGTTATCCTGAACCAGTCGATGACCCAAAATCCGTGGTAATGTAACCGGCGATAAAAAAGGTCGAGCGGACGGATAACGGGTGTTTGACCACTTTCACTGGAGTAACCTACAATAGAGCCCCGGCTTTTGAGAAAACCAGCTATTGTGCCAATGGTTGTACCGCCGACTGTATCCAGAACATGATCCAGTTGCTTACCATCCAGCGCTTTTTCTATCTGTGTCCCCAGGTTGTCACCGATGATGACGACTTCGTCTCCACCGATTGACCGGACGAATTCCGCTGATTCGGCTCTCCGGACAATATTTAATGTTTTCCAGCCATTGATCTTCGCCAGCCCGATCACGTATTGCCCAACAGCGGAGTTGGCTGCCGTTTGGCCGATCCAGTCACCTTGGTTTAACTCAGAATAGTCCAGGATCGTCAGAAAAGCGGTTACCGCATTAATAGTGAGCTGCGCAAGTTGCGTGGCGTCGATGCCCTCATCAACTATCACAATGTTCTTCAAGGGGGCCACGAGATAGGTAGCCCACGTTCCTTGCTCGTAGTAAGGTAGAATGATCACCCGTTTACCCTGGTAATCCTTAACATGGCCGGAGCCGACGTCTATAACCCGACCTATGCCTTCTGCACCTAAAGTAGCAGGAAGGGACGGCTTCACGCCGTAAATCCCGCCGACAAGCATAAAGTCGGATATATGGATCGGCGCGGCTTCCATTTCCACTAAAACCTCGTTAGGCCCGAGCGAAGTGATCACACCTTCGTGCAATTCGACTACATCTTCCGGCTGACCGTTACCGATTAGACGTAATTGTTTAATCGGCTGGTTGATAATCTTTTTATCTGTTGCCATAACCTTACAATTCACTTAAAATGGAGGATACAGGTTTGCCAGACACTTTGTCTTTAACAGCTGCGAAAAATTCTTTTGTATAATTAGCTGCCAGGTGCTCGTCCAGCGCTTGTTGAGATTTAAAGACTTCAAAGAACACCAGCGTATTGGGATCGTCATTCTTTACGGTCTGATAAAACATTTCTACACCTTCCTCTTGAAGTGTCGGGATGAGGGCTTTAGCGGAGATCGCTTTCACCTCTTGCAGGAATTCCGGTTTCACCGGGATCTCAGCGAGGACGATCACTTTTGAATTTGACATGTTCTTTGGATTAGATGGTTTTAAAAATTTCCTCTTTGGGTTTGCGCACTTTGGGGATCGCCGCAAATTCATCCTCTTCCGAGCGGTATCCGATCACGAATAATAAAGCAGAGGTTAGGTTTTTTTCTTTCAGACCGAGGATAGCATCTACAGCTGCGTTATCGAAACCTTCCATAGGAGATGCGTCGATTCCGGCTTCAGCAGCAGCACTCACAAAAACGCCGACAGCCAAAAACGCCTGCTTTTCTGCCCAGATGATACGTTGGTTATAATCAAGTTTACTCAAAACCGTATTCACGAATTGTTCACGTGGCTCCAGATTTTTACGCTCTGTTTGTCTTGCCGTCGCTGCTTTATCAATATAGCTGGCTACTGTTTTTTCGTCAATGTTAGTTTCTACTGCTAACACCATCACATGTGCGCCGGTAGTAATTTGTGGCTGCCCGTGTGCCGCTCTGCTGATTTCTTTCAGCTTTGACTTATCCTCGATGAGCAGAAATTTGTAAGGCTGAAGCCCGAACGATGAGGGCGCAAGGCGAACCGTCTCGGTAAGATCTTCGAGCACAGCCGGATCGATCTTTTTTGATGTATTATACTTTTTAGTAGCGTACCGCCATTCAAATGATGTAACTAATGACATAACTTCGATTTTTCGTTTAACTATTATTGTTTAAATTTGCTTGCTACAAGCAAGCAAACAAAGGTATGTCATTTTACTTGCTACGAGCAAGTAAAAATTAACATTTGAATGTCATGAAAGTAGTCGAGCATCGTTCCAACTGTCCTATAGCTTATTCCTTAAATTTTATCTCTGACAGATGGGTATTATTAATTTTACGAGATTTGGTGTTTACCGACAAATCGACTTATGGGGATTTTCTGGCGTCTGAAGAAAAGATAGCCACTAATGTTCTCGCAGACAGGCTTAACTTGCTGGAGGAGCACGGCTTTATTGAGTCGACTGTCTCTGAAGAAAAGAAGAACAAATTTATTTACAGCCTTACCGAGAAAGGTATTGATCTGATCCCTGCTATTGCTGAGCTCATGGTTTGGGGGTCGAAATACAATCCTCCGGGTGCCGTCGATATCGTCAAAGAATTATCAGACGATCGCGAAGGTGCTATCCAACGTTATAAAAACAAAGCAAGAGCCAGAATGAAACAGGCTGCACAAGCTTGATTAGTTTAAAACTTATGGAACATATATTAGATAACCCGGTTTTGTCAGAGCCGACAACCGGCAACTCTTCAATGGGCACTGGTACCGAAGCAGCGAAATATTACTTGCCGGTTGTATCACCTTTCGCTAGGGTACAGGATTACACCCCTGATAATTTCTGAGCCCTATTCGATATTACCCCAGATAGGCCAAAGTTTATTTCCCAAATAGCTTATCGAAGAACGGCATGTGTCTGTTCTTGGCATACTCCAGTAATTTTTCGAACGTCATTACCTCTATATGTAGGTTATTATTCGCCTCCATTTTGTAGAATGTACCAAAAGGGGTTTTCTGCCAACCTTTCCCGATATTATACTGCTCAAGCAACGGCGGCAAAACGTCAATAATTACGAATCCAAATTTGGGAGTTTCCTTTTTGACTATTACCTGTTTCCCTTTATAATTTTTCTTATCAGGGGAATACAAAAAATCCTCAAAATACGGTTCTATCAACTCAGAGAATTGCCAACGATAATTTCCTTTTGCTTTTTGATGAGCTACTTCGCCCGGTCGTTTAAACTCAAAAATCACCATCGAGTTTACTTCCCCATTACTTTTATCTCCAAAGCTAATGGGATTATCAAACATTTGGGGCTGTTCATCCAAGCAGATCAGATCCGGTTCTTTACTGCTTTTTTTCTGTGAATAAGACGTTATCGACTTATCTGAAGCTATGAATTTATAGCTTAGAAATCGTTCATCCAGCAACCACAAATTATGCATTTCATAACCAAGGTCTTCATTAGTAAAACCAAGAGGAAAAATTATATTGTGAATATCTTGTTCAAGCTTATACTTTCCCTCACTATCGGCTTCAAGAAATTTATCAAACAAATCAATGATAGCTTTTCTGCGCATCATGTAGTCTGCTAAACTGTCAACGTCATATGCCGTTTTTTCCTGGATATCTTTTTTAACCTTTTGGACAGTATCCTCACTGATTTGTTTATTGTCTATGAAATCTTGAAGTTTGCTTTCTACTATTTTCCTGGCATGATAGGATATTCTATAAAGATGTTCTTCTTTTTTGTCATCGGTCAAATTAGGAGGAATTGACTTAAGTAAATCGGGGTTGTTTCTTAAGCTCTTGTACCTTGGAGCTTTTTGATCAATGTAATTTTGAATTTCTGTTTGGCTTTTTTGCGATGCTTCCTTGATATGATCCTCATATTCTTCCTCAAGCACATTCACCAATGCTAATTCTATTTGATCAAATGACAGGCTATCTTCATTACTGAACAAACCCTCATCCTCTTGGGGAATGGCGAAACCGTTCCTTGTCTTGTAATTCTTCTTATTCAAGTAATCACTTATAACATAGATCTCCAAAAAATAAGGCTTCCCATCCTGTATAATTGGGTAGCTAAAAACACTGTTGATCTTGCCAATACTTTTTGGCTGTCCAACAACTCTTGAATTTGCGCAATAGAAAATGTAATGATTCTTCCTGTTGTTTTCTTTAGGAACTTTGGTTATGTACGCCATGAACGATTCATTACCAATTTGGAACGTTCTCTCATTCTCTTTTGAAACTTGTTGAAACAGATCGTTGATTACCTCGCCTTCAGAATTGTCAGCGTCAAATATCCTGATCAGAGGCATTTGACCACTTAAATAATAAATTAAACAGTGGTGCATGATCTCTGTGGAAATTTCCTCAATGCTAACAGCTGTCTTATCCTTTATTATTGGGTTGAAGCAATCAATGAGATCGATAGTCGTTTTTGGAATTTGAATATCAGATAATTCATGTTTAACGGGCGTTACTTCATTCTCTGAGTCACAAGTAAATTCACGATATTTCCAATTACCATTTTCTTCATAATTGCTTCTTACATGCAATTCATTAAAGGCAGCTAAAACTGTAAACCGCCCGATTCCTTTACAACCAAAATCTCTGTTTACTTTAGAAAACGGTGTTTCAAATGATTTGAAATTCTTTTCCGTAAAACCAACGCCATTATCAGTAATGGTTATGGACTTTATCGTGTTGACACCGTCAAACTGTAATTGAGATGGCGCGTCCCCTCTTCTTATTTTAATTTGAATTTCCTTATTTGTGACATTTGACTGCATTAAGCTAATTATAGAATTAACAACACATTCAAACAATGGAAGCAAAGCGTCCTTTGGTGTCAAGTCTACGGTTTCAACAATATTCTTTACAGGGACAAACATTACTTTTAATTATTCTATAAATATATAATAAATGAATTTCGGCCGCTAATATTCATTTTTTTAAATCTGTTTACTACTATTTCAAATGTACTATTTTATTGCTAAAAATTTTGGCATTTTCAATGCGGATTATTATTAAAGTTTAACTTAGAACCAAACTCGAACAATTCTCTGAATCAATCTATAGCTCTTACCGGGTTAGTGTTATATGATGTGAATGACAACAAAAGCCGTTTATTGTCTGTTGGAACAAGTTTAAAATTCGACTCAGCAACTACCTATGATCGGCTTCCTGATATTAAAATGCAATTGGGGAGTCTTGTTATTGGGAAAATGGAGAACAACAAGCTTTCCATTATAGATATGCCTCTTAAGGATGTTGATATACCGTATGATAAACCATCCATTTTGCAAGAATCAACCATTACAGAAAAGTCGGTTATTGCGAAACTAAAAGTGTCAATTCCAATATATGGAAGCATTGAATCTTCAATGTCTAATTCTGATCTTCACCAAGTTAAATGGGATATTTCCTATTATCCATTTCAAAGCAATGTCAGTTTCTCGAAACTGATAGGAGAGTTGAATAAGGTTAATAAGGCCGCTTTAGTTAGTAACCTGAAGCTTAATAATAGTAATCTGGACATTTATTTGATTCGCAACTTTGATATCATTGAGAGTGGCGTGTTTTCAGTAACCAGCGGTACAAAAATAAATACCGAAGGAAGTGCTGCATTTGCCTCTGTGTTTACGGCCAGTGCGGCATATGCTTTCAAATCAGAGGATTCTAAATTCATTTCAATCCCCAATAAAGCGTACAATATCAAATACGAAAAGTGGCAAACGGTAGGTGAGCTGATAAAAAAATTAGAAGATCAACTTGCTATCCCTTTAGATGGAACTACCCAGCCTGTCAGATTGACTCCATTGATGGCGAATCAATAATTTAATAATGCTAATATTGATTCACTAATATGAATTTGTATGGGCAAATTTAAACCGTTTTTTGATTAGGGAGGCAATTAGTAAGCCATCTTTCTGTAGCAGAAATTAACATCAGGAAAAAAGGTGAGGCATCTTAACTAGTTATGCAGCCCTTTTTTACTTTAAAATTCAACACGGCTAGTATTGTGTTTTTTAATAATTCTCAACTCCAAAGCTGTTAACAATTTCAGATAGGTTTCAGACTTAACGGTAAACTGGTTTTCGTCCCATCTGTTAACCGTTCCAGGGTCAACCGTTGTAAACCGTTGCCCCCCGGCATTTAGTAAGGGACAAAATTTTTAGTTCATTGAGGATTCGAATCCTTTTTATGGAACTTGTAGATCGTTTAAAAGCTTCAATCGCTCTGCTAAATGGTTCGAATTATGTGCAGTCTGGGTGCAAATGGCCTTAGCATCTCTGCTAGGCCATTTTTAATTTTATACCAATTTTAAATATACGATTGAAGTAAATAGAGGTACATTTTGGTTCGAATCCAGTAAGATCGCAGAGATTGGGTAACCTTTAAGAATGAAAAAAAATAACTTTATAAAAGTATAGCTATCAATTGCTTAGTGTAACATTTTGTCGATTTGACTTGTTCGAGCTCAATTTATGGAAATGGATCAGCGCAGTTTAATTAGCAGACTAATTTTTGTCCGAAGCTGCCCGGCTATCAGATAGTCAATGCCCCATATTGTCCTCCGGGGCTATTGAAGCGCCCTGTCAACCAGTTTTTTTAACTCCAGGTAGCGTTCCTGCCGACCGTCGCTTTTCAGGTAAAAGGTCATCAAGAAGGCTGCATATTTTTTATGCATGTCAACCCAGGGATAACTACCGAACAGGCCCGGACTGCTTACAGTTTGAGTTCCCATTATCCACTCACCATAGCCATATCCGAAATTGGCTGCTTCGGCAGGCGAATATGCTACTTTTACATCTGAAGTAATGCGGTTTGCCTCCATTTGGGTAATACTGGCTTCGCTCAGTATCCTTTTTCCATTAAAGGTGCCCTTGTTTAATATCATCACTAAAAAGTTCAGGTAATCCTGTGGTGTGCTGACCGCACCGCCTGCTGGAAGCGCTACTTTCCTTTTGCCAAAATCGGTGTTCTGCATACTCAATGGCCGGGCTATCCGTTCTGCGAATAAGGTTTCAAAGCTTTTACCGCTTATTTTTTCCAAAACGGCGCCGGCTATCTGCAAACCCGCATTACTGTAGTGAAAAACTTTCCCTGGCTCGCCCTCCATGGGCAATATCGCAATATCCTGAATGGCCTGGTCCATGGAACTGATATTTTTCATCTCCTGCAGGTTTTGTTTTAACGGCGCCGCCTTAATGGCTGTAAGATGCGACAGGCATTGGGCAATAGTGATACGGCCTTTGCCATGCTGCGAAAGCACGGGCAAATATTTGCCAACCGTATCGCTTAGCTTTAGCTTGCCCTCATCCACAAAAGTCATAACCAGGGCAGCGCTCAGCCATTTGCTGCAACTGGCGATGGCCTGCCGCGATGCCATGTTGTAATCATCCAGGTCAGCTGCTTTACCCTGCTTTTTGGCAACCATCCTTTGAACAAACTTTTGCTTCATGCTCATGTCATTTACACTATGGTTATAAATAACCTTACCATCCTTGTATACCAGTAAAATAGCCCTGCCGCCCATTTCATGCGTATGTTCACTTAGCCAGGCATCAATATTTTTAAACCCTTGTTGTGCCCGGGCCTTTCCGTAAGTAACGGAAAGGATGGTTGCCACGATGATTATTTTAATTTTCATGATGATTAATTAATTACCGGCCATTTTTTCTTTCAGCTTCTCTTTCATATCGGCCTCAAAGTCCTGGTATTGCTTATACTGACTGGCCGTGAATACCGTTTTTAGCTCCGCGTCTTTAGCCTTTTGTAAGGTTTTGGCCTGCCTGAAACGCGAGAACCGGCTGTCATCGCTTTTAAAAATGGGTTCAAATTTTTGTGCATACTTCAGGTTGATGACATGTACTTTTGAAACCTGGTCCGAATCGAGGTTCAGTTTGCTTTTCATCATCGAAGTTTGAAACGCAGCCCTTTGTTCGGGCGTTTTGTTTCTGAGGTCGGTAGCTTGTTGTGCGATAGCTGCCTGCGTAAAAAACAGAATGGCTATAGCCATCATCGTACTGCATTTTATCTTTTTCATAGTTTAAATTTTACCATTGAATAATGTGGGATGCCCCGCTGTTTAAAACCAGTGTAGCTTTGTTATCACCGTTAAATGTTAACGTACCATTAAAGTTAAAACTTTTGCCGGATGATGAAGACCCGCTTATGGTCACGGTCCCTGTTCCAGACAAGATTTTAAGGCTGTTTTTGTCGATAGTGATGTCTGTTGATTTAATAATAAGGTTGCTGTTGAATATATACCGACGGCCAATTTTTGATGTTTGACTGCCTGTACGGTTATACGTGGTATTTAATACATAGGCCGGTGAGGTGGAGGCAAGCCCTGCTAATACGAAGCCACCGGTACTTTTATCATCTGACGACATGCGTGGACCATCATATTTACTGCTGCCCGAAAAGTTAAAGGAAAGCTGGCTGGGGACAACTCCTGAACAATTTAACAAGTAGTTCCAGTTTAAAGCATAGCTATATGACGGACTGACCCCACTGACACTCGACCGCATTATCGCCGAGTCTTTTTCGATGCCGCATTGCAGGGTAACGGTTTTGTATAGGGTAACAGAACTGTTTACCTGCAGCGCAAGGCCGCCACTGGCCGGTACAATGGCATTTGTTGCCAGTTCGACAGCATCAGCCTCGGTTATGGTCGCATCGGTTTGGGTTGATGTGTTCTTTTTGCATGATGAGGTAAGGCCTGTCGCTATCATTAAACTAAATAAGATTGATCTGCTTTTTAATGTGTTTTTCATGATTGTAATTTTTATAGTTTGGTTATGTTTAATATTAATGGATTCTAAAAATGGATGAGCTTAACGATAAACAACAACACGTCGTTTTACCACGGGACGGGTCACGACCACCGCGGCCGGCCGTATTACAACTCTTCTTACGGGTGCTACAACTATCGGTCTTACAGGCACTACTACCGGCCTGCGGGTAACTACCACTCGGCGGGCTGGTGTACGGACAACTACTCTTGTTTGCGCACCGGCGTTCAGGATGCCTGCAAAGGACAGGCTTAGGATTAAGATGATCTTTTTCATATTCTTTGTTTTTAATTAACCGATGTAGCTTTGACAATAAGCAATAGGCAGAGTTTTTACTTTGGGGATGACGCTTCCAAATGCGGCGTTGAACTATCTTTGCTTAGGGGTGAACTTGCTGGCTTAAACCAATCTATAAACCCCTGAAATACCAGCTTAAAGGGGTTATGACTTAAAAAGCCCGTTGTTAATCCATAGTTCACCGGCTCTGTTTCGGGCTGATAGGTTTTGAACAACCTGTCCCAGATGATCAGTACGCCACCGAAGTTTTTATCAATATAAATAGGGTTGCTGCCATGGTGCACCCGGTGCGATGATGGGGTATCCATCACCTTTTCAATAATGCCAAGCGTGCCCACAGCTTCGGTATGCATAAAGAACTGGTAAGCCAGGTTAAGCACGTAAGAGATTACAAGAAAATCCGGAGGCATACCCAGTAACGCAGCCGGTATAAAAAACAAAGGGCTTACGATTGCCGAGAACCAGTTGAGCCGGTAAGCCGCAGTAAGGTTCATGTGCATGGCCGAGTGATGAATAAGATGGAAGGCCCACAGGGGTTTCCAGCTATGGGATATACGGTGAAACCAGTAATATATAAAATCGGCGGTGAAGAAGGTCAGTAAAAATATCCAGCCGTTACGCGGCAATTTCAGGGGGCTAAGGCCCGAAAAAAAGCCCAGTATGGCCAGTTGATAACCTGCAAACAGGTATTTGGAAAACTGAAAGCCCGCAAATACAGTTAAATTGGCAACGGTTTCTTTAAGCTCGTAAACCCCGCGTTCTTTTTTCCAGCTCCAGATGATCTCGGCGGTTACCAGTACCAGCAGGAACAATAATATGTAAATTCTGTAAGGACCAATTTGATGTTTCATTTCTTAGTTTTTAATCTCGATATAAAAGTGACTAAGAAAATGGGGGGAAGGCCGGCAAAACCCGGTGAAACTGGAAAAGTTAAGGCTGAACTGTATTAACTGTTCATCCAGCTCTTAAATTCGGGCACCCGCGCCTTGCTGATTAATATCCGCTCGGGTGGTTCTGGCTTAACTTTTATGGAAAGACGGCCGTTGAAATAAAAATCAACTTCAGCTATGGTGTAACGGTTAATAATAAATTGCCTGTTGGCCCTGAAAAATAGATGCGGGTCAAGCTGTTGCTCCAACTGTTCCATGGTATATTCCATAATATACTGCCGGTCGTCGGTTGTATGGCCATAAACGATTTCATTAGCGGTACAAAACCAGGCGATCTTAACCGTTTCAACAGGGACCAGTTTTTCCCGAAAATGTACCAGGAATGTTTTTTTGTATGACCGCGTAAGCTGGTTTATCTGTTCAAGCAGCAGCCCTATCTGTAAGGTGCCGGGAACTTTTTGTCCGGATAAAAAAAGGCTTTTGTATTTTTGCAGGGCCGTTTGTATCTCCTGCTCATCAAACGGTTTGAGTATATAATCTATGCCATTATTTTTAAAGGCCTGTATAGCGTAATCGTTATAGGCAGTTACAAATATGACCGGCCTCGAAATTACTGCCTTTTTAAATATATCAAACGACACACCATCAGCCAGGCGGATATCCATAAACAATAGGTCATACGCATCGGGATTCAGGTTAAACCAATTCACCGCATCGGTAACAGAGCTTAGTGCGGTTATTATAGTTATACCATCATCAGCACAGCGCAATAAATGCGCAAGATTGCGTGCGGTAGCTGCTTCATCCTCTACAATTACAATTCGCAGTGTATTCATGCTTTCAGGGGTAATTTAACAATAAACAGTTCACCGGTATTTATAATTTCAATTTCCTGCTGCATCATTATTTTAAAGCGCTCGTTCAGGTTTGCCAGTCCTATGCCATTGCTGCTCTCCGGATGCGGGATATGCCAAATGTTATTACTGATCACCAAACGCTCCTGTTGTATATCCATAACCACTTTTAATGGTTTCAAGAGGGTAGCTGCGTTATGTTTTACGGCATTTTCAAGCAGGGGCTGTAGGGACAGGTGAGGGAGTTTGTATAACAAATAGGGCTCACATACCTGTATGTCCAGTTGAAAGGCGCCTTCCAGCCGCAGATTGATTAGTTGTGCAAATGAACGCAGCATAGACAGTTCTGCTTCAACAGTCACCAGGTTAGCTTTTGGTTGAGTAATGGCGTATCTAAACACGTTGGATAATTCTCTTATGTATTTTTGGGCCATTTCAGGATCCTCTCTGATCACCCCCGAAAGACTGCTAAGAGAATTGAATAAAAAGTGTGGGTTCATTTGTTCTTTCAGCAATTCCAGTTCGGCAACCATATAGGCGCTCTTTAACTGCTGGTTCTCTAAGTCCTTTTTTTTACTCTCACGCATTAAGAGTATAATTTTAATGATGATGCCTGTTAGGACAGCGCTTAGCACAAAGCGTGCAAAATAACCACTTCCCAATATCCCCGGCGGTCCTTTGTAGCCAAAACAAACACGTTGTATTGCGCTGCCCGCAATGATGCATGTTAACACTATTGCGCTATTGTACAGGATATAGAGACCATGTTTTTTTTGATTGCGATATATAGTAAAGCGGCTTCTGTTATTCAGGTTAAGAAAAAAAAGCAGCCAGCAAAATGCCAGGTTAAATAATACCTGGAAACTCCATTCGCCTAAACTAAAGTGCCAGTAGCGGGCAATTATTCCATTTTCGCGCAAAGCCAATAACCTTGGCGAATTTATCATCAGGGCAATCAGAAGGGAACTATACCAGCAAATACGGTTTTCAGTTCTATCCATGGTATAAAGCTAATTTAATATTTATTCAATAATTAACCGTTGCCGGTGAAGCTGAAATATTGGTGGGTGAATTTTCTTTAATAAGAAAACGTTTTGATTAAATAAAAGGGTAAGCGATTTGTTGATAACCTGGAAAAGTTATCAAGCGGGCATATCATCATGGCTAATAATTCGCCTGTCTGCATGGCAACCATTATGTAAAAGAAAGGTAATTTACCGCATCTGTATTCAACTTAAGGTGAGCTTGTTATTGAATTTGCGCCAGTTAAGTTTCCTGTAAGTGATTCGGTAATTATTTTTAGAACATTATCTTCGTGATGTAAATTTATAATGAAGTCGCTTTCCATAAATCTTGTTTGATGCCTGGAGGTTTTCAGATAATGAAAATAATACAGCATCCGGCATCTTGCCGAATCGGATGAGGCTGAATGGCGGCGATGACATTCAGCAGGGCGATGTGATTGAATGATTCAAAAGTTAACAACAATTGTTAATACGTATGATTGCAAAAGATCTGAGACGTTTGAGCAAGCTTTATGTCAAGTTTCTTGCTCAGCAATTACCTCCGCCTCACACGGAATACATGGCAGAGGCCATGCTTTTTTTGGGGGCAAGTGAACAAAAGGTGACCCAAAAGCTGCTCGCTGAATTTATGGTGGTTGATAAACGCAGCCTCCTAGCAATGCTTGATGACCTGATTAAATTAAATTATGTGGTGATAGAAAAGGATCCGAGTACTTTAAGAGACTATTTATTTAGCCTGACCAGTTTAGGTAAAGATCTCCTGCCAAAAATTGCTGAGGCTGTTAAAACAACGAATGATATGCTACAGGGAAATATGGATAAAGAAAAATATAAATCATTTTTCTTGCTGATGGCGGAAATGGAACAAAACCTTCTTAAACGTACTCCCGTCTATAACTTCAGAAAATTAGAGTAATAGTAATTAGAAGGGAAAACCTGTGGTCAGTCCAATGAACGGACATTTTTGGCATATGTAATGTAATTATATGTTTTGCCTTTATTGTTTTGCTCTCCTTAATGTTTGCTATTTGTCCGGTAGTTGTCAACGCATAACGCAGTATATCGTAATTTTTTGAATCAATTTTAGTAGCTTCGCATGCCAATTACCAATGCCATTGTTGCTTTTCCCAATGGCTTATAAACTTTTTTATGTGTGTTACTTCATGTTCCGAAATTAGCGACTCACAGGATGGCCTGGTTTGATTTTAGCCGTCATTTGGGTCTTTATGCATTAATAGTAATATTGCTGATCTGTATGGTCATCTGGATTATTACCGGGGCTATAAATAGGTCTGATAAAAACTAACTGTATATAGTGGCTGTCTCCATCTGCATTAATTTGAATAACAAGTACTCGAGCAACCGCTGTTATTCCTTTGTCTTCGGTTCAAGCAGCCTTATGCTATCAAATAGCGTTGTAAATTCACCTGCCATTTGACTAAATAACCCCTCGTCAATATAGTATTTAACGGAGCCACGGATGCCCTGGCCTTTTATAACACCAAGGCGTTTTAAATCGGCAAGGTGCTTGTTGATGGTTTCATGATGGAAAGGAATAGCAGATAAATTGTCTCTGGATACTAAATTGCCGCTAGTCAGTAGGTTCGGAAAATCGCAACCCGAACCGGAGATGCAAGAGCTTTTGCAAAATTTGCCAGCCCATTGTCGGTGTGTGTGAATATTAAGTTGAAATAAGGCATAGTTCATAATGCATTGATGTTATAACATGGATAGCCATAACAACGCAGGTGATAGAAATTAACGAAATGGTACGGGGGCTGGCCGCTCAGATTTTCCAGGTATGGATAATAGAAAGGATATTGGCTGTGTAAAAGATCTTATGGCCCCAGGATCTGCCTGATCTTCATTTTGTATCGCGGGAATATATGTGCAAAATTCCCGGGCACGAATAAGCCTGCATGGACTGCCTAAGGCTACCAGGCTTTTTCCAAAAATGACGCGCGGACGGGATAAAAAAAGAGCGGGTACCGAATTACCTTTCCTGGTACTTGAAATAACAGGGACGTTTTGTTTTCCTGATTTACCGTGAAGCGTTAAATAATTCCCCGTTTGGGCATTTCCGACAATTTTGGGACATCTGGTAACATGCAAGCACAAAAAAAGTTCCCTATAGCTACCAATAAACCCAATATTCTTTTCCCTAATGTTGCTGTCATCATGACCGGTTTTAAATTTCAAATCCGTGCGTTTAATGTTAATATTATGTTGTTTAATGATTAAAATAATATGAATTAATTCGCTTTTAATTTGTAACTTGTATATATAAACCAAAGTCCTTTTTTAGTTTATTTAATAATAATGTGTATATACCGGTGAGGAGATATGTTAAAATACTATTCACTTGTTTGTTGCTTTCAGGTACAGCTAATATGTATGCGCAGAGCAACAGGAGGCTTTGTTTTGCTTTTTACGATGGTACATTTAATGCCGATGCAGATACTTTGATTATAGCTACAGCCGCACCGGGGCTATCCGAAAAAAACATAAAAAACTTTTATATTAATATTGATGCGGCTAATTATAAGCCTTTAATCCAGGCACTGTTAAGTTATAAGCAGGAGCATCAACTTGACGACTGGCTCTATTATCAGCTTGTGCGTAAAACTGCGCAGCAAATAAGTCCTAAAGAAAAAAACTACAGTAACTACACTTTATATAAATGGTTCCTGATGGTTAAATCAGGCTATGATGCAAGATTGGCACTGGCCGGGAAAAAGATTATTTTTTATGTGTATAACAACGAGGATATATCAGATATCCCTTCGTATACGGTTGATCATAAAAAGTATATGTGCCTGAACATTCATGATTATCCGGGCACCGATCTCACTACCCAGCCCGCTGTCCCTGTTGATATTGATGTGCCCGGCGCCATCAACCCATTTTCATACAAGGTTACCCGGATGCCGGATTTTACACCTGCAGACTATGTTGAAAAAGACCTGCAGTTTACTTACCGGCATAAGGCATACTATTTCAGGATTAAGCTGAACCCGCTTGTTGATTCTATTTTCAGGAACTACCCTGTTGTGGATTTTGAAACCTATTTCAACATCCCTTTAAGTAAAGAAACTTATGGATCACTGATTCCCCTGCTTAAACAGAACGTAAGCGGGATGAATACTGCCAAAGGCGTTGATTACCTGATGCATTTCACCAGGTATGCTTTTTTGTATGAAAATGATGAAATGAATTTTGGCCGCGAAAAACGGTTAAGTCCCGAAGAAACCCTCTTTGCCCAATACAGCGATTGTGATGACCGCGCCGCCTTGTTTTTTTACCTGGTAAAAGAGATCTACAATTTGCCGATGATAGCGGTTTTATATCCTACCCATATAACGATGGCGGTGCAGTTTGATAAACCTGTAGGCGTACCCTTGCTTTACAAAGGAAAAACTTATTCATTTTGCGAACCTACCCCGCAATTGCAGGACCTCCGGATAGGGCAGGTATCTGCTTCGCTTAAGCAGATACCTTATAAGGTTGTGTATGAATATAACCCATAAAATAAACCTGGCGGTAAATAGATCAGATCTGCTGCTCGGCATTGTTAATAGCACTTAGCATATTTTCAAACTCGATCGTGTACCTGTTCCAGGTTGGCCGGTTGACGTCGTATAGGGATTTCTTACCATCTATGGCAACCGTAATCAGCCTGGCATCCATCAATTCTTTTAAATGATGAGATACTGTTGGTTGTGCCAACGGCAATATTTCAACTATTTCGCCGCAGGTAAAATGCTTGTGTTGGGCCAAAATGCGCATAATAGCAATCCTTGCTGGGTGCGACAGCGCCTTTGCTACCAAGGATATATCCTGATCTATTGCTGCAAACTCAGTCTTTTTATGATTAGCCATGTTTAAATATGAGTTACAAATATATAATTCATATTTAAACATAAGCAACTCTTAGCCGGAGCCTTCATCCAATCTTCATGAGTCGAATAAAATCGAATCTTGCCAGTTTGATTTAATATCTAAGATATTCGGATTTGATAATTTTGGCTTAACATGAATTTAATTTAACGGGGGTACTTTTGCCCCGTCATTAAAAATTTATGAACAGAATCAAAACGTTACTCCTGATAACCTTATCAATATTTCTTATGAACTCCGGCGCTTTTGCTCAGGGCAACGGGAAAATTGTCGGTAAAATCATTGATCAAAAAACAAGCGAAACACTGATTGGCGCTACCGTTGGTATTGAAGGTTCTCAAAGAGGGGCCGCTACTAATGTAGACGGAAGTTATGTATTAGCCGATGTAAAACCTGGAAGGTATACGCTAATCATTAAATATATCGGCTATCAAAGTAAATCGATATCAGATGTAGAGGTAAAGGCAGGGGCTGCTACTTCTCTTGACGTTTCTTTGAGTACAGCTACTTCAACTGCACTTAAAGAGGTGGTTGTAAAAGCTACTTACCGCCAGGCCTCGGTTGCCGCATTATATGCGGTTCAAAAAAATAGCGCGTCTATATCTGATGGTATCTCATCAGAGCTGATCAAAAGATCGCCTGATCGCAGTACAAGCGATGTTTTGAAAAGAGTAAGCGGTACTACAATACAAGATAATAAATTTGTTGTGGTAAGAGGTCTGAGCGATCGGTATAATACAGCCTCCTTAGATGGATCACCGTTGCCGAGTACCGAACCTAACCGTAAAGCTTTTTCATTTGATATTGTACCGGCAAACCTTATTGAAAACATTATCATTAGCAAAACAGCTACGCCGGATATCCAGGGCGATTTTGCCGGTGGTAACGTGCAGATTATCACTAAAGATATCCCTGATCAAAATTTTGTAAGCTTTGGTATAGGTTACGGTTACAACACCCAAAGCACATTTAAAGATTTTCAAAGCGGTTTCCGTGCTACCAGCGATTACTTTGGTTTTGACGACGGAACCCGTAAGTTGGTGAGCAATTTTCCCACAACAAATCAAATTGTTAACAAACAGTTAAGTACTACGCAAACAATCCAATCAATCAGGAGCCTAAATAATGATTTTAATATTTATAAAAGCACTGCTTTACCAAGTCAAAACTACCAGCTTACAATAGGTAATGTAAAAGAGCTTGGCGCCAATAAAAACAGGCTGGGTACCACTGTGGCTTTAACTTATCGTAACTCGCAAACTATAGTGCCCGATTTGATACAACAGTTTGATAATTACAATTATCATAATGCGCAGTATAAATTTTCGACCAATGTTGGTGCACTCGCAAACTTTGCATACAGTTTTGGCAAGAACAAGATTACTTTAAAAAATCTTTACAATCGTGTTTTCGATGATCAATTTACTTACCGTACTGGGTCAAACTCCAGTAACGGAAGTTATGATAGCCGTTTTTATGCTAATGACCTGCTCGAAAAATCGTTATTTAAAACTACTCTTGAAGGCGAACATGCACTTGGTCCCAAAAGTTCAAAGTTGAAATGGAACCTGGGTTACAGCAATATTATCAACGATCAGCCCGATCAGCGTAAAACCAATTACAGGCAAAGTTCTGCAGGAGAGCCATTTTATGCCCAGGTTACCAACCTAAGCAAAGAAAACGCCCGCGTTTTCTCTCATTTAAGCGAAAATATCTATTCGGGCAAAATTGATTTTAACCTGCCCGTTAACTTATTTAAACAAAGTACGCTCAAGCTAGGTGTTAATTCACAATATCGCGACAGGAAATTTGATGCAAGGTTCATTGGTCTTGTTATCAATACCAACAGCCCCGATTACGATATCAATACCATATTGCAAAGGCCAATACAAACTATTTTTGGGCCAAATCTTGTTAATACTGGTCTTTATTCCCTTGATGAAATTTCAAATCCGACCGACAGGTATAATGCCCATAGCTTAACCAACGCCGGCTATGCCATGTTGGATAGTAAGGTCAGCGAAAAAATCAGGATAGTGTACGGTTTAAGGGTTGAGAAATTTAATTTGAAACTGCGTACAGAAGAGGTTGCTGTACATCAGCCCCGCGCGGAATTAGATAATACCGACTTTTTACCATCAGTAAACTTCACTTATAGCTTAACACAAAAAGCAAATTTCAGGGCTTCATATTACCGGACAGTTGCCCGCCCTGAATTTAGGGAACTTGCACCTTTTGCTTATTACGATTACGAGTTACTGGCAACCTTACAGGGTGAGCCTGACTTAAAACGTACGCTGATTGACAATGCCGATTTAAGGTATGAATTTTATCCTTCGGCCGGGCAGATCTTATCATTCTCAGTTTTCTATAAAAAATTCCAGAATGCTATAGAGCCTAAGATAGAAGATCAGAACTCTTCAACCACCATCAGTTACTTCAACTCAAAATCGGCGTACGTATATGGCTTTGAAATGGAAGCTCGCAAAACACTCGATTTTATAAATGGCGGTTCTTTTTTTAAAGCAACTACCGCATACGCTAACCTTTCCATCAACAAATCAAAAGTAACAAACCCCAATGATGGTGTAGTGAGGCTTGAAAAAGACCGCCCGCTGGTAGGGCAGTCACCATATGTGATAAACGCAGGGCTGCAGCATACCGAGCTTGACAACAAACTATCAGTGAATGTATTGTTCAATAGACTTGGCAAAAGGATTTTTTATGCCGGTGGCGAAAGGTTTTCAAGCGTATATGAGCAACCGAGAAATGTGCTTGACTTCCAGATTGGTTACAAAGTATTGAAAAGTAAAGGTGAGATCAAGCTAAGCGCTACAGATGTCCTTAATCAGAAATATAATTTCATATATGAGCTTGACGGCAAGCCTTATATCCCGTCAGGGTCGGGTTACATATTCAGGAGTTACTTCCCGGGTTCAAGCTATGCGCTTTCATTCAACTATGCCTTTTAACAACTAATACAACAAACTTAAAACAACTGATTCAAATCGAAAAAAAAAAGCAAAATTATGAAAAAACAAGGATTATTATTAGCGTTTATCGTGGCCCTTTTTACCGCTGCATGCAGCAAGAAGGAAGCTATTATTGACACTAATCCGCCAAAAGATACCACCGCAGTAAGTAACGTTGTTACCGTAACTGGTGATATTGCCACTAATACTACCTGGAAAGCTGATAAAATTTATTTATTAAAAGGCTTTGTTTATGTTACCAATGGAGCCACTCTTACTATTGAGCCCGGAACATTGATTAAAGGCGAAAAATCAAGCAAGGCTACATTAACGGTAACCCGCGGCGCTAAAATCATGGCGGTTGGTACAGCCGACAAGCCTATTGTATTTACATCGCAGTTTGATGCAGGGGCACGTGCAAACGGCGATTGGGGTGGTATAATCCTTTTAGGTAAAGCTCCGGTTAATCAGGGTGATAATGTTGGTATCGAAGGCGGCCTGGACGCTAAGGGAGATGCAGCGAAATATATCCAATATGGCGGCACAGATGCCAATGATAACTCCGGTACCTTGAAGTATGTACGTATTGAGTATGCAGGTATTCCCTTTTCACCTGATAATGAAATTAACGGCTTAACATTTGGCGGTGTAGGTAAAGGTACTACTATAGACTATGTTGAAGTTTACCGTTCAGGCGACGATGCTTTTGAGTGGTTTGGCGGTACAGTACAATGTAAACACCTCATTGCTATGGGCAGCCTTGATGACGACTTTGATACTGATTTTGGTTTCGCTGGTAAAGTACAGTTTGGCTTAAGTCAGCGGTTTAAAACTATTGCCGATATTTCTGGTTCAAATAGTTTTGAAAGCGATAATGATGGTTCTGGCTCAGATAAAACACCGCAAACTTCGGTTGTTTTTTCAAACATGACATTGTTAGGCCCAATCACAAAAGATGGCGAATCTAACGTTAATGCTAACTATCAGCATGCAGCTCAAATTCGCCGTAATTCAGCTTTAAGCTGCTTTAACTCAATCTTCTCAGGTTTTGTTGAAGGTGTCTATATTGACGACTCAAAGGTTACCACTGCTAACTCTACCACAACAAACTTTACAGCTGGTCGCTTGGTGTTTAAAAACAACATCATTTTAGGTAGCAATTCAAAAGGTAATGAAATTAAATCGTTTACCGCAGCTAATAAATTGTTGATTGAGGCTAAACTTAGGGCTGATAACGTATTTGACGCTACTAAATATGCAGATTTAGTTATTAACTCGCCGTTCAAATTCTCATCTGATTTTGCAAATGCAGGTACTCCAGACTTTACTGTAAAGACCGGTTCAATTGCTGCAGCAGGTGCTTTGTTTACAGATGCAAAATTAACCGATGCTTTCTTTGAGAAAGTTGACTACAAAGGTGCTTTCGGTTCAACCGACTGGACTGCAGGCTGGGCTAACTTTGATCCTCAAACAATGCCTTATACAACACCAGGCGCTGTTAAAAAATAATTAAACATCGCGCCATAAAAAGGTCTCCCGGTAAGCTGGGAGACCTTTTTATATTCATCAATACCTATGCTTTCTATATTATATTTATGCTGTCATTAAAATCAAAATTTACTGAAACCGATAGTGAGCTTGCCCGCTTTGCCCGCATTCTCGCGCTTCCGGTAAGGGTTTACATAGTCAGAATGATTATTGAAAACGGCAATTCTATCAGTAAAAAAGAGATTTGCGATGGGCCATTTGAAATGGAGAATCTCCTGAAACATATGGCCGAACTGAAGTTGACGGGCATTATAAAAGCAAGCGGAACGAAAGCCGATACAATTTATAGTATCGATATTGCTTTGTTTAACCAGATGGTATCCCGTTTTTTTTCTTTGTTTGATCACCTAAACAGCATTGCGCAGTTTCCCCATGTTCATTTGGCAAACGGAAATGGCGGGGATGCTATTCATGAAAAAAGCACAGAAAGTACGGATAGCCTCAATTTTGGAGCCTTTATAAAAAAACACCGCTTAGCATTAAAAATCTCGCAGGAAGAACTGAGCCGGAAAACAAAAATTGACCGGGCAGAATTGAGCCGGATAGAATGCGGGAAGAAAAGCCCGGGACCCGAGAAATTAATCTCGTTGTCGAAGGCTCTATATATAGATTTGGACAGCCTGACCAAAGAATACTATAGCTCCAGGATTGTGAATATAGTTGCAGAAAGCGGCTTTAGCGATGTGATACTGAAGAATGTTCTAACGAGGTTGAATTATTTTTTGCCTGCTGTTTAATACAACCCCATATTTACTTTGTTAACAAAAACTTAATATAGTTTATTGTAGCACAGTTGGTTATATATACGTAAAGGCTTAGTATAAATAACCTTAATAAATATGAGATCAAAACTTATCCTGCCATTATTGTTACTAAGTAGCACAGTTTTTTTTAACTCATGCAGTAAGCAAAAGAGTGAAAAAGATGAGGTGAAATTGAACGACAAGAACTTAACCACATGTAGCACCGGTACCGGGTGCAGTTTTCTTTTTACCGAGCAAGCCGATGTGGAAAACTTCAACTCCCTTAAATCGGGTCCCTACCGCGTATTTTGGAGCACGCAGCAAGGTGCCGGAACGACAACTATTTTATACATGAAAGCCCCTATGACCGGTAGCAGCTTCGCACTTACCAAAGCCGATATACTTGCCGGTAAAATCTTGCTCAACCGCTCATGTCCGGCTTGTTATAGGTACGAGATACCATTTAAGCCTGTAGATGGTTATGTAAAGGGGATGAACACCACACCGGGGAAGCGCGCGGATCAAACAAAATGGCTGGTGGAAGCAAAGATATTTTTGCAGGCCGAAGGAAGTCCGGGAGTAAAAGATACCGTATTTGTTAAGCAATATTTTGAGCCCAATTTTATATTTGATTAGTTTTTCCTGTTCCATCATTTAAATATGGGGTTGGGATAAAGCGCAGATGCCACGGGAGGAACTTTATTTGTGGCTATAATGCCGTCAGCGACTACCTGCAAAATCTCAGGTGCTACAAATCGGAAGAGGGTATATTGAAGTCCATTCTTTTCGGTATCGGCTTGAATAAGACCCAATCTGTGTTCAACCCCTGCCGGATGGGTGTAAGGGGGGAATTAACAAGAAAAGCGATTTTTTTAATGCCGAAACTGAAAAAATACTTTTCTTTCTTTCAGCCGCCGGAAAGAAAGAAAAGTAACAAAAGAAAGAGGTTTTGTATTTTGGGGCTTGACTTTGTCAGGTATAGGTGAAGTGATGCAACGTCTGTATAATATCGCGATTTTTTTAAGATATTTTTCAACCAAAACCATTATGAAATGACCGATAAGCTATTTGCAAATTCTACCATTTTAATAGTTTTTTCCGCTTTTAACCGCTCGTTATGTTCAACTACTAAAGTATAATCTATGATATTAGTTATAAAACATTCTTTTCTTACACCATCGATGATTCTTCTGAAGCTGGCCGTCATAGCTGCTAAAGCTTTGTCTTTTTCATTTGCGATTACATAGAATCTTTTAAAAAAAGCCCTGTCTGCTTTAAGGCTAATTGTATCAGGGTTGAAGAGATTTATTATTCTATCAATGGTCGATTTCTTGCGGATAAATACCCTCCCAAAGTTTTTTTTCAATGTTGAAATGGCATATACCTGGTATCTATAACCATTCACAGAGGGGTTATGCCAAGGTGAAACCCGTGCTTTAGTATCTATTTTTGTAAATATTAAATAGCACGCTGTAAGGGGTGTACGTATTAAAAGAGAGCCTGCAATCCGCCTCTTAAATGACCGGTCAAATACTTTTAAACTTTTAATTTCTGAAGGATGGATAAAATGAACTTTAAACCGGTCATTTAAAGCTTCATAAGTGTGCTTAAGTAATTGTACTTCATCATCATCCATTCCAAAGGTGTCAAACAATAAGTATTTCATGTTATTACCGATTTAATGTTTTTGGAACAATGATGGGAAACGCTCCATAGTAATCTGTTTTGACCAGCTATAACGGCAATCGAAAAAATCAATGCTGATTAAGTATCTCTAATTTAATGCCGGGCGCTAAACATCATCTGTTTTAAATTGTACGATTTATAAGATAATAACATGGTGGCCTTTCCAGCCACCATGTTACATGGGTCCCTTTGTTAATTTAATTTATTGGTGTCCCTTCTTTTAGCTCATCGCTGGCATGATTGACAATTTTTTCACCGGCTTTTAAATTCCCAAATACTTCTGTCGAATCATTTCTCGCCAAGCCTTCTTTGATATCTATCAATACCGCTTTTCCGCTTTTAACAGTAACTATATATTCCCGTTCGGTCGACCGCACGATCGCATTATTCGGCACTAGTAAAGATTTAGCCCCTGAAAGCATGGGTATCCTTACCTCAGCATACATACCAGGTTTTAACTGACCATTTTTATTTTGAATGTCAATTTCAATAGCTTCAGAGCGCATACTGCCCAAGGAATTGGCAGAACGGCTAATCTTGGCCATTTGCTCATTCCCGGGCATGGCATTAAAAGTGAATTTAACGGGTTGATTCAAATCAACTTTGTCTACATAATCTTCGGGTATAAAGACCTCCAGGCGCATTTTGCTGATATCCTGTAAAACCAGCATCGGTTGGTCAATACCCTTACCTGGCGCTACCAATGACCCTGGTGATACATTACGTTGAACAATCATGCCATCAAATGGCGCACGAATATTCAGGTAATCCTGTATGTTACGTATCGAAGCCACGTTGGATTGTTCAGAACGCGCCATCGCGTCATCGGCTTTCATTCTGGCCATGGCATTATCCAGGTCAAGCGGCGATACGGAGCCAGGTTCTTTAGCCGCTTCTTTTAACCGTCGATATTTTTCTTTACTGGCCAATGCGTTTTCCTGTGCCTGCAAGTAGCGTGAATTGGCAGCCTGCAATTGGGATTCCATTTCAGGCGCTTCTATGGTAATGAGTAATTCGCCCTTTTTTACGATGGTACCGCGATCAACGTATAGTTTTTTAACAAAGCCATTTATTTTGGGGAAAATATTCACTTCCTCGAATGGCTTTAATTGTCCGGGGAAACGTGCGGTACTTGAAAGTGTTTTTTCGGTTATAGTACCGGTCTCGTACTGATTTTTATTTTTTGTTTCAGTTGTGGTCATGTCTATTGGTTTCCGGTTTCCCGAGCAGGCAGCAAATAAACAAACGCTGCATATTAATATGATGGATCTTAATTTCATGGCTCTAAAGTTTGGGTTTGAAGTTCTTTGGTCTCATTAATTTTTACACCCCGCATTAGTGAAGGGGGTATGTAGCTTGTTTTTTGTTGAATCCAGGCAAATACTTGTGGCAGGATAAATAAGGCTGCGATGGTTGACGCAAATAATCCACCAATAACGGCACGGCCCAGCGGCGCGGTTTGCTCTCCAGCCTCTCCCATGCCTGATGCCATAGGAACCATGCCCGCCATCATTGCTAAGCTGGTCATCAGGATTGGTCGTAACCGGATGGAGGCACTAGTAATCGCGGCGCGAGTAGCGTCTCTATATTCCAGTCTTAATGATTCTGCGTTCGTAACAATCAAAATGGCATTGGCTACTGAAACGC
The DNA here is from genome assembly GCF_003286435.2 of Mucilaginibacter metallidurans. NCBI lineage: Bacteria > Pseudomonadati > Bacteroidota > Sphingobacteriia > Sphingobacteriales > Sphingobacteriaceae > Mucilaginibacter > Mucilaginibacter metallidurans. The sequence continues at coordinate 5,745,643 of NZ_CP043449.1, read as the reverse complement.
CAGTTGACATGATCATACCCATGTACGATTGCAGATTGAGCGTTGACCCCGTTAACAATAGCGCCGTTAACGATCCTAATATAACCGCTGGAATGGTTGATAATACGGTAAGTGATAGTTTAAATGACTGGTAATTCGCGGCAAGCAGTAAAAATATAACCAGGATAGCGAATAATAAACCATTCTGCAAACTAGTCAGTGTTTCGGTTAAGAGGCTTGACATCCCCTTTACTTCAGCCAGTAAACCTTTCGGTGTTACGCCTAATGATCGGATTGCTTCCTGCACGTCATTGGTTGCTGTGCCCAGATCTTTTTTGTAGATATTGGCGCTTACGGTTAAGAAGCGTCTAGGTCCGGTACGATCGTATTCGCCCGGAACATATTTAATCTTAAAGTCCGCGATATCTCCCAATACCGGCGTATTCCGGCCTTTTACCAATGGAATTTCTTTCAGCTCATCCATGGTGTTCATCACGTATTCGGGTATTTGTACCTGCACCTGGTAGGTGTAGGCCGATTTTTCGTCAAGCCATTGGTTTTTTTCAGTAAAACGGCTTGATGAAGTACTTGCTGTAACGGAGCGGGCAATATCTGTCACATTTAAACCGAATTGAGCGGCTTTAAGACGGTCTAATGTAATGACCACCACAGGAAATCTAAGGGGCTGCGCGATTTGTACATCACGCAGGTAATTGATTTTTTTCAATTTAGCCAACACTTTATTGGCATAACTTTCTATCTGACTCATATCCTTTCCCGCTACCCGTATTTCAATGGGTGTGGCGGCGCCCTGGCTCATGATCTTTTCGGTCATGTCAATGGGTTCAAAAGTTACGCGCAGATCTGGTAAGCGGGATGCAATGTTTTTACGGAGCGCGTCCTTCAATTCATCCATATTCATTTGATACTCCGCATCCAGGTTTACCTGCAAAACAGCTTCGTGTGTGCCGGTATTAAATATATACAGGTTACTGGTACCATAGCTGCTGGGGATTAAACCAACATAGCCTGAACTGATAGCCACATGATGGTCTACTGTACTGTCAATAATTTTTAAAACTTGTTTCAGCTTATCTTCGGTACGTTCCAAACGAGTACCATCTGGTTCTTTTATCCTAATCTGGAACTGGCCATTATTCAGTTTAGGCATCATATCCTTACCGATAAAAACATAACATATTCCAGCCAAAACAAGCGCCAGGACAAGGTAAATAGGGACAATCAGCTTCTTGTTAGGCATCCAGCGCTTTAGAATACGCATAAACTGCATCTTGATACGTTCAAACAAATCATTCTTTTCAGGATGTTGCTGTTCATTATTTAAGTGGCTATCAATCTGGTCCTTCTCGGGTTTATCCAATGCCTCGCCGGCATGTGCATGCACTTCACCGTGTTCATAATGCTGATAAGTTTCGGCTTTGATCAGCCAGTTTGATAAAATAGGCACCAGCGTTTGTGCCAAAATGTAGGACACGATCATCGTAAGACCGATTGACATAGAAAGCGGCAAAAACATAGCTTTGGGTACACCATTCATCATGAACGATGGCGCAAATACCGCCAGGATACAGAGCAGTATCAGTAATAACGGAAAAGAGATCTCCTCGCAGGCATCATAAATGGCTTGGGCCTTAGCTTTGCCCATTTCCAGGTGCTGGTGAATGTTTTCAATGGTCACCGTAGCCTGGTCAACCAGAATACCTATGGCGAGCGCTAAACCACTCAATGTCATGATATTGATGGTTTGCCCAAACAATCCCAGCAATAACACCCCGATCAGTATGGAAACCGGTATCGTGATCACCACGATCAAGCTGCTTCGCCAGTCACGCAGGAAGAGCAGTACCATCAACCCAGTTAGTATAGCGCCCAATCCCCCCTCGGTTATCAGGCTTTTTACCGCGTTGATCACAAATACAGATTGGTCAAATTCATAAGAGATCTTGACATCATCGGGTAACAGGCTTTGCATCTCCGGTATTTTACTTTTGAGTGATTGTACCACGCTCCAGGTACTGGCATCGGCTGTTTTTACTACAGGAATATAAACAGATCGCTTGCCATTTATTAAAGCATAATCAACCGTAACATCACTGGCATCTGCTACCCGGGCTACATCTTTTACAAGGATAGGCACCCCATTTTTGGTAACCACGGGGATGTTACCAAATTCATCAACCTGTTTAACCAGCGTATTGATGGTGGTTACAAACATGGTATTATTCAAACGCAGATTGCCTGATGGGGACATTACATTAAATTTTGCCAGCGCCTCAACTACCTGGTCAGGGGTTAAATTATAACTGCGTAATTTGTTAGGATCAACGCTTACCGTGATGGAGCGTGAGTTTGCTCCGAATGGCGGTGGTGCCGATAAACCGGGAACGGAGGCAAACATCGGCCTGATCCTGGTTGCTGCCAGATCATAGATCTCCTTAAGACTTCTGGATGGAGCGGATAGCACCAACTGGCCAACTGGCAAAGAAGAGGCGTCAAAGCGTACTACCTGTGGGGGTAAGGCTCCTGGCGGAAAAAACTTCATAGCACGGTTAACCTGCAAGGCTACCTGTGCCGAAGCTTCAGCCATATCGGTACTTTCATAAAAGCTCAACTTAAGCATAGTCAAGCCCTGTATATTTTTACTGGTGATATTTTTTACACCATTTACATATAAGAATTGATCCTGCAGGCGGGTAGAGAAAAACCCCTCCATTTGCTGCGGCGACATGCCGCCATATGATTCGATTACATATATGGTAGGCAGATTTAACTGCGGAAAAATATCTATCGGTATTTTTATTGCGCTGAGCACTGCAAATATTAAAAGGCTCATAGTGATCACTACCGTAGTGATGGGCCTTTTTAGCGCGGATATAACCATTGACATAGTTAAATTATTTTAAAAGGTTTAAAACAGAGTTTACCTGGTTCTCGGTAACCGCTTTTTGGAATAACGCGCCCGAGTAAGCGTACTTCGCCTGCGCGTAATCAGTTTCGGCACGATAAAGGATATTGAGTGCAGCATTTAACTCTATAATATCAGTTAGGCCGTTTTTATACAGGGATAGCTTTTGGCGATAGCCATCATTTGCCGCTTTTAGCTGGTTGGGGATTTCCTGCAAACGCTGGCCGGCAGTTTCCAGTTCCACATCGGCCCGGCTGGCGCTGATGGACAATAATTGTTTTTGCTCCTGCAGCTTTTTTGAACTATAGTCAGTAGCGGCCCGCTGGGTGCGCAGTTTAAGCTGTCGTCTGCGCAGGTCAAACAAATTATAGGATATGCCTATGCCTACCAGGTAGTTATTCCGGTCAAACCCAAAACCGCTGGAAAGACTGTTGAAATGATCATTGGCATCAACGCTCGAACCTCGGCCCCAAACGGCTCCCTCCAATAATATTTTAGGATTATAGCTCTTTTTGACCATATCCTCCCGTTGCAGGCTGTTTTGATAAACCGACCTGTAATAGTTAATAAGCGGATGATTGCTGGTATCAGGATTTAAGGATTGTAAAACCGATGGTTGACCAATCAGCTGCATTTCTGCGACGGTATCAGCAATGATAGATTGATAAGGCATGCCGCTTACTGCCGAAAGCTGTAACTGCACCTGTTTTTCCTGGTTAGCCAGCTCAATGTAATTCAACCGGGCCTTTGATAGCTCGGCTTCTGAAATGCTGGTATCAACACCCGCCCTTACCCCGCTTTTTGCTAATGACCGGATTGAACGCAGAATCTCTGCATTGCGCTGAATGTTACGCGCTTGTATGGAAAGCAGATTGTGCAGCTGAAGCAATTTCAGGTAATTGTCGATAGTATAGGCCTGTAACTGGTACCTTGATCTTAAAAATTGATTTTGCTCCACCTCGATATCGGATTTGGCCACTTTGTTTTGAGCTCCATAAGAGCCGAAATTATAAACTTCCCAGTCAAGGGCAGCCACACCTACATTTGCAGATACGGTGGTCGTATTGTTACCGATGCGTACACCCCTCGAATTTGAAGGAATAATTCCGAAGCCAAAATAAGGACCTGCCACATTATTGTTTGTGCCTATGTCGGACTGGTAATTAAGTTTCAGGTTGGGCAGCCAGTTGCTGCGGGTTTCGGCTGCCTGTGCCTGTCGAATATAGATTGCTGCAGAATCGGTAAGCAGCATTGGTGCGTTTTGATTGACCTGGTCAAGCAGGGTCTTTAAACTGACTGGCGGGTTGTTTTTTTGTGCGTAAGTATTCATAGCCATGAACAGAATCATAGCCATGAATGCATTTCTTATTAAACTTTGCATATAAGTTTTCAGGAATGAACTTATACCGGAAAAATCAGCATACAGAATTGAACTTTATAGCCACATGGGTATAAAGGGCAATTCAAGACGTTTAGCGGATTATTACCGGCAAATGATATAGGTTATCTAATTTGAAATAGGTGATCTAAGCATATTGCTTAGCCTTGGCAGGCTCTCCGATCAAATTTTGAAGGTACAGAAAGACAGGTAAGAATATTGGTGATTGCTGATCTGAATTGGAACATCAGTCGATAATTTGTTTTTTTTTTTCCAGCATTGCAGCCCTAAGAAAAGCAATATGAAAAAGCTGGTTACTCCTTTCAATGCATCTATTGCTGGTTTTGTTTGGTTCAGGATGACCTTATGGAGTCGGCGTAGCAAGTTCATAGGTACAGAACTGATCCTCACGTCCTTATTTTTTCTTTTAAAGATGGAATTAAATGCCGAATGATGCTTTCTTACAGAATGGGTTAACCTGGGAAGAAAAAAAACATGTGTTGTCGTAATAAAAAGATAACAGGTTGCCACCATGAAAACATGTAGCCCTTTGAATATGTTTACTTGCAGGTTCAACACTTGATATAAATCAGCTGCAAACATCCAAAAAATAATTAGTTTTTTGTGCAAAATTTTTGTTGCAATTGAAATTGGTCTATTCCATATTGCTCCTAGCTAACTTTCTACCCATGCAATTTTGTTTGGATCTAAGTTGGCTGTCATAGCATACAGTGTTTTTAACGCCCCTTCGGCGAATATGCCGAAAGGGAAATAAATTCATTCTTATTGCTTGCTTTGTTCTCCGTCAGGACTGAACATCCCATTAACATTTCTTTAAACGGTTATATTGGATTAACCTGGGTTGATTGCAGCTAGAATGGATACTTAATAAAGCAATTGAGGTCGAACGTTTGACTTATGAAATAAGCGCTCTTTTCGCTTTCAACCTTTACGCAAAAACAAAGGCACTGTTGCCGAATGCGTGTCCAGCATGACCGTGAAGCGGTCACCGCATTTTGGGCAATAAACGGTATTCCCTATGATGGTCTCCGCGATAGGTTTTGGGACACTTTCTTCATGGTATAAATTTAAAGTGTTTAAAATCGCTGCTTTAGCGTGCACTTCTACCTGCTGATTACATTCAGGGCAGCTAAATATTACAGAATTAGTGGTTTCCATAATAGGTATAAATTATTAATATTTTACATGTATTCTTCTCCGCTCACATACAGCTATTGGAACATGGAAGACAAAAGTTGATTTTTAAAGCTGTTGTTATTACTTAAGTTTTTACGTTACCTTATTCAAATGGTAGCTAATTCGATCATTCAGGTGACTGATATCAAATGGCTTTTCCAGAAATTCGTCACAATTGTAAGTTCCCAGGGACAATAATACGCGGGAGTGTGCCGATGTTAAGATAATCGGAATGTGAAGGGTTTCCTGGTCGCTCTTAATTTGAGCGCACATCTCCCCGCCGTTAATTCCCGGTAGCAGGTAATCAATAATCACCAGATCGGGGTTAAAGGCATCAATAGTAGCCTTTATATTGACAATCTCCGGTAAGATGGTGACCCTATAGCCCGCATACGTCAGAATGTCATTGAACAGCTCCAGTATTTCTTTGTCGTCATCAATTATTAAAATATGATTTTTCATTTAATGTGCTTTTTATGGCCTTATTCCGAAAGCAATGGTTAAAATTGGTCTGCAACTTTAAGTCCCTAATAGATTTAAGATGCCCGGGAGTAAGTAATATAATAAGATCAGGAGAATGACCAGGACTATGAAAAATATAAAGAGCAAGCGGAATAATGAATTCTCAAACCATTTTTCCTTATGGGTATTATAGACTCTTTTTCTTTTTAGCTCGATGATTTTCATATGATGACTTACTTATTCTAAGCGTGATTTACAGTTAATGAACAGTCAGTGCAGCGGAGGTAGAATACGCTGCTGCGCCGGTAGTTCCAGGAATTTTTTATAGCTCTCTTTAATATAAACGTCAAGTTGATCAGGGGAACTTTTAGTCAGAAATGACAGACTTGGTCGGTATTGGCTCATGAAGTTCCGCAGATCCCTGCCTGTCAGGGGGATGCAGGCACTTACTAATTGCGGGTTAAAAATGGAGTCAATTTTCCTTTGTTTTTCTTCATTATCGAAGTAATGTTTCAGGCGCCTGGCGTTCTTCGCATCCCTGCCGAACAGACGGGAGGGGGATAAGGCAAACTGGCTTTTTTCATAAACTTCGGGATACTCCTGCCGGGGATTAAAGGGCGTACCGGTGGAATTTGCGCTAATTTTGACTTCGTTTAACTGCCGCACGGAAGATATCAGCTTAATTTTTTGGGGATGCAAATCTACCAGGTATATCGTATCAGGTTGATAACCCGTTAACGTAAATATCAGGAGGTCATTCACAGATGCGGCTATTTTAAAGTTGCCGGATTTGTCTGCAATGGACAATTGCTTTCGGTTACTTCTGATGAAAACATTTGAAAGCGGGAGCTGGGTACCTGCATCATATATGGTACCCTTCAAAAAGGTCTGTGCGCTTGAATCGCGCCATCCTATAACGGCCAGGATACAGCCTAAAATAAGTCTTAATTTCATAAGGAAAGTTTAAAAATAACACGACTTAGCGTATGCAAGAGTTAACTTAACGCCATTGGATAAACAGATAAGATGTCCCCGAACAAGGAATAAAGCGAAGTATTGGAAACAGAAATCCTAAAGGGAGGAAAGATAATCAAATCCGGAGCACGCGCATGGACGCGAAAGGCATCTGTCTGCTAAACAATGCCGCTTTTGAAAAGTTGAGCTGTTTTATATTTGCCCTCGATATTAGAAATTCCGGGAAAACTGAGATCGAAACAGCATTAAAGCTTTTCTTTACAATGTCAAAGGTCTTATTGCTTTCTGTCAGAACAGATTTAAAGATCCGGTGAAAAGGCGTGTTCGTACCGGCGGGATCATTGCTTGCATTAAAAAGTATAGAATTTGATCCTTTTACGAATGGCTGGTATGAAGTATTATAATGTGGCAGATGTAATATATAGGTCAGCGCAAAGAACAGATAGGTCACTAAAAGTAACGATACCGTGCTCTTATGAACTATTGAAACCTCTTTTTTCACCTGTAATGAATTATTAAACAATTATACAAAAGCTTTCTGGAATTTTTCAAATAACAATGATTATGAACGGTTTTGGTTTTTGAATATTTGCGTAAAATACTTTCTGCGCACAAATATTCATAAAATCTTCATTTTTGGATGAAAACTTTGTTCGACGTTTGTAGTTAATTCATGTCAGCAAAAAAATTAAAGCAAATCAGACATTCCGGCATCTATCTGATGACCCTGATCTATCTGATGATTGCTTGTACCTATATTTTTTTTATGCCGAATCGGGCAACTGAACCTAGCTCGAAATGCCGTATTTACAGTAACTCCATTTTTAAAAGAAGAAGAGAAACCCCGGGGGAAAGTTCAAATGCTTTATTTCACCGGATTGATAGGGTGACACCGGCGGAAAATAAAAAGAATAATTTCATACTGGCCATAACGTTATTTGTTAGTCTGGTAACCCTCTTTTTTAGCCTGAAAGGTTGGAAGATCAAAATAAAATTAAGGGACGAGGCGCTTTATTTCTTAAATTCTCAATACACTTATCTCTCCATTTGCTCTTTTAGGATCTGATCATCGAAATTTTTACGTGGCCTCGTGCCTTTAAAATTTTATGGTTAAATCAAAAAATAGTCAATGAGAAAATTATGCTTATTGCTGACGCTTATTCCAGTGTTGGCGATGGCACAATCTAACCCGCCGCAGAAATTTACGCTGCAGTCAGCTTTGGATTATGCCAAAATAAATTATCCTTTCATTAAAGCAAAGCAGGCTCAAAAGAGCAAAGCCGAATATGAACTAAAATCAAGCAAAGCTGATTATCTGCCCAACCTTTCGGTACAGGATCAGTACTTATATTCAACCAATAATAGCGTCACCGGTTCCTTCTTTCCGAATGACGGACTGGGAATACCGGTTTCTGGCGGGATTCGTGCTGTCAACGATTATCAGGGTGTATGGGATAGCTTCTCTACCTTATTTGTCAACTGGAATATTTTCAATTTTGGCCGGGTTAAGGCCCAGGTGAAAAATGCCAGGCAGAAAGTTGACCAGGCTGAGCTGGACCTGGAGAATGAAGTCTTCAAGCATCAGGTCACTGTTGCTGATTCCTATCTGTTATATATCATCAGTGAGAAGCTAACCGCTCTGCAACAGAAGAACCTGGACCGGGCAAAAGTGGTTCACGATGCGGTTATAGCTGCAGTCAGTTCAGGCCTGCGTCCCGGCGCGGATTCCTCGTTCGTGGAAGCAGAGCTTTCGAAAGCCAAATTACTTCTGTTACAAAGTAAAGAAACGGAATCAGAGCAAAAGAGCCGCTTAGCCTCTTTACTTGGGCTCAATAATGAAAATTTCGAAGTTGATACCGCTTCCTACAACCAGGTGGTACCAAAGCAACTTCAAAATCCTGAAGTATCGATTGATACGCATCCGCAGATCAAGCTTTATCAAAGCAATTTATTGATTGATAAATCCAGGGGACAAATTATCAGACGTTCCGTGTTGCCTTCCGTTTCATTTTTGGGTGGCGGATGGGCCCGGGGGTCAGGCATTGACAATGCTACCAATGCCGCTTCCACCTCTTTTAGCAAGGGTGTCGGTTACCAGGTATATAATTATATGGTGGGCGTGAGCATGAAATGGAGCATCACCGGATTATTAAAAGGAGGCAGGGACTACAAGGCCAATGAGCAACAGTATTTTTCAGACAAATATTTGCTGGATGATCAGAAATTAAAGCTGAATGAATCATTACGAACTGCGAGGATGAAAGAAGAACTGGCGCTTGAACAGGCTAAACAGGCACCTGTACAATTGAACTCGGCGGTAGAAGCTTATCAAGAGGCTTATGCCCGTTATCAATCAGGGCTTTCTACATTACCCGAATACTACCAGGCATTTTATCTGCTTAACCGTGCCGAAATAGATCAGTCTTATGCTAACAATAAAGTATGGCGGGCCCTGCTGCTAAATGCGGCATCAACAGGGGACCTAAATATTTTCACTTCACAACTTAACAATCAATAGCAATGAATAATATAATCAGGTCAGCACTTCGCAATCCTATTGCCGTTGTTGTAGGAATGTTGGCGATTGTTTTCTTTTCCTGGATATCTCTTACCAAGATCCCGGTAGATATTTTTCCGGCACTGGACTTGCCCACGATATATGTGGCTGAACCTTATGGAGGTTTAGCGCCCGACCAACTGGATGGTTTCGTAGCGGCACAGTATCAGAACAACTTTTTATATGTGTCAGGTATCAAGAATATTGAATTAAAAAGTATACAGGGTTTAACGCTAATAAAGCTTTCCTTCTATCCGGGAACCAATATGGCCCAGGCATCTTCCGAGGTGGCCAATCAGGTCAACCGCGCAAGAGCTTTGATGCCGGCCGGAACCCTGCCGCCCCAGGTGGTTAGGTTTGACGCATCCTCGGTGCCTATTGGTGAACTGGTATTTCAGAGCCAGACGAAAACACTTAACGAGGTGCAGGATGCTGCCGCTTCACGTATCAGGCCAATGTTTTCAACCATTCAGGGAGTTTCATCGCCTCCTCCTTTTGGCGGGAATCAAAGGACCATCGTTGTTAAAGTAAATCCGGATCAGCTCAGGAGCCATAACCTGACGCCCGAAGAGGTCGTTCGGGCGATTGCTGCTAATAACCAGCCGTCAGCAGCCGGAAATATCCGGGTTGGCAGGTTTGCCTATATGACCCCGGTTAACTCGCTGATCAAAAATCCGCAGGAATTTCTTGATATCCCGGTGAAAACTGGCAGCGGGCCTGCCGTGTATATCCGCGACATCGCATCTGTTGAAGATGCGGCCGACGTTACTGTAGGTTACGCGGAAGTTAACGGTAAGAGAGCAGTTTACATTCCGGTAATCAAAAAGTCGGATGCTTCCACATTGGATGTTGTAAATAATATCAAGGCGGCTATGCCAAGGCTTCAGGCAGCAATCCCCCAGGATATTCATATTTCTTACGAGTTTGACCAATCGGTATATGTGGTGCAGGCCATCAGGAACCTGGCAACAGAAGGAGGACTGGGGGCCTTGCTCACGGGCTTGATGGTATTGCTTTTCCTGAGAGACTGGCGTAGTGTAATTATCGTAGTATTGACGATCCCGCTGTCGATTTTATCTGCCATTATTTTGCTCAATATGGTGGGACAAACCATTAATATCATGACGCTGAGCGGACTGGCTCTCGCTATTGGTGTATTGGTCGACCAGGCTACGGTAACCATAGAGAATATCCACCAGCACCTTGAAATGGGTAAACCTAAATCAGTCGCGATCTGGGAAGCCTGTAAGGAAATTGTATTTCCTGAATTCCTGATCCTGCTTTGTATCATCGCTGTTTTCGCACCGGCTTTTATCATGGAAGGCATCCCTAAATCCATGTTTTTGCCGCTGTCATTATCTGTAGGGTTCGCGATGATCGCTTCCTTCCTGCTGGCTCAGACTTTTGTGCCGGTACTGGCTAACTGGATGCTTAAGTCACATGTACATGGGCATGAGCACGCAACCTTAGCTCTTGGCGACAGGGAAACTGAAAAGGTGATGGATGAGGACAGCGAGCTGCATGACGAAGAAGCTAGGTTAAAAGCGCATGACAAGAGTAAAAAAATCAGTGGGTTTGACAAATTTAAGATCAGGTATAATCACTTGTTAGTCAAATTACAGCAAAGACAGAAGGTGCTGGTAACCGGTTATTTATTGGTAGCAGTCCTGATCATCATCGCTTGTTTCCATTTTATCGGAACCGATATTCTTCCTAAAACAAATTCGGCCCAATTCCAGGTCAGGCTACGCGAGCCGGACGGTACGCGCATAGAACGCACAGAGGACGATTTGCTGGGTGCGATCGCACAGATCAAAAAGCTGGTGGGTTCTGAAAATATTGAAATCACATCTGCCTATGTTGGTGGCATGCCCTCGAGTTACGCGATCAGTTCGATATTTACATTTACCAGTGGCCCCCATGAGGCGGTACTGCAGGTAGCGCTTGATGAAAACGCGAAAATACAGTTGGATCCACTTAAAGAAAAGATCAGGAGTGTCCTGGCAAAGGTACAGCCCCAGTTAAAAATTTCTTTTGAGCCCATTGAGCTTACTGAAAAGATCATGAGCCAGGGCTCTACAACCCCTATTGAAATTTCTATCGGTGCTAAGGATGTGAACCAGGCTTACAGCTTTTCTCAAAATATCATCCGGGAGTTAAAGAAAATCTCATTCCTTCGCGATATCCAGATCGCCCAACCACTTAAATATCCTGCCTTTAATATTCATATCAACAGGGAGCTGGCAGGGCAATTGGGCCTTACATCCACCGATGTGACCAAATCCATGATCACCGCCACCTCTTCAAGCCGTTTTACAGATAAAAACCTTTGGCTCGATCCCAAATCAGGTTTAGGATACCAGGTACAGGTGCAGATACCCGAAAACCAGATGACCAAAGAAAATGACCTGGAAGACATACCGCTTAAGGCCGGCCAATCAAGGCCTGCATTGACGGATGTGGCCAATATCAGCCAGACATTTATTCCCGGGGAAATAGATCGTGAGGGATCTAACCGTCTGGTGACCATTACTGCTAATATCTATGGTAAAGATTTGGGAACAGCGGGAACCATGGTTGACCAGGCTATTGCGAATGCAGGGGCTCCTCCCCGTGGCGTTACGGTTAAAACGAAAGGCCAGGTAACCTTATTGAAGGAAACACTGAGCAGTTTGCAAAGCGGTTTGGTGCTGGCTATCGTGGTCATATTTTTAATGCTTACCGCGAATTTCAAATCTTTTAAATTATCGCTGGCTATCTTATCTACCGTACCGGCCGTAATCGTCGGATCGCTGCTCATGTTGCTGCTGTGTGGGGCTACGCTTAACCTTCAGTCGTATATGGGGATGATCATGTCCGTTGGGGTGTCCGTAGCGAACGCGATTTTGATGATCACGAACGCGGAAAATGTCCGTCTTGTCGCCAGGGATTCTAATAAGGCCGCGTTGATGGCTGCTAACAGCCGTATCCGCCCGATCTTAATGACAAGTCTTGCCATGATCGCGGGGATGATTCCGATGGCTTCCAGCGGCGAACAGGTTGCTCCGCTCGGTCAGGCTGTGATCGGTGGGCTTATTATGTCAACTTTAGCGTCCCTGTTATTGCTTCCGAATGTGTTCGGCTGGATACAGAAAAAGACCAGCCTGGATTCAGTTTCATTAGATCCGGAAGACGAAAACAGTAAATTTTATCACCAGTCACACCAAGTTACCCATAATTAAAAAACGCCATGAAATTCTCAAATATTAAATATTGTTTTGTTGCCCTTGCGCTGATCAGCATGACGGCATGCCATACTAAAGAGGTAAAAGTTGCCAATCATGAAAGTGATGTCGTTAAAGTGGAAACGGCCGGTATACAATTGCTGAAACCGGAAAAAGATATTGTTTTGCCCGGAGAACTGTTACCTTACTATGACGCGCAGATTTATGCCAAAGCCAAAGGATTCATTCTGAAACTTTATGTCGACCGGGGTACACATGTACAAGCGGGACAAACATTGGCTGTTCTGGATGCTCCTGAACTGAAAGCCGATGCCGATGAAGCGGCAGCTAAATTAGCGAACAACCGCTCACAGTATCTCGCGAGCAGGCTGACTTACCAAAGGTTAAAACAGGCCAGTCAAACTAAAGGAGCCATTTCGTTAAATGAACTGAGCCTTGCGGAAGCAAAAATGAAGGCTGACAGTGCACAGGTGGCCGCAGCCCAGTCCTTGCTGCAAAATAAAAACAAATTGCTCGATTACCTGACCATTAAAGCGCCGTTTTCAGGTACAGTAACAGACAGGAATGTCTCTATCGGAGATTTGGTCGGCCCGGATGAAGCCTCAAAAACGCACCCCCTGTTCATTATTGAGGAAACCGGTAAACTCCGGCTAACCATTGCCATCCCAGAAATTTATTCTTCGGCCCTTGATCAGAATGCCAAAGTCAGCTTTGGTGTTTCGTCACTTCCCGGTGAGATATTCAACGCAAAATTGTCCAGGATCTCGGAAAGTATTCAGACAGACACCAGGACAATGATGAGTGAGTTTGATGTTGCTAACGATAATAGAAGATTAAAAGCCGGGTTGTTTGTTGATGTTACCTTGCCAATTCAGCGAAATGGGAAAACAATGTTTGTGCCTACCTCTTCGCTGGTAAGTTCAACGGAAAAACAGTTTGTCATTACCCCCTTGAACGGAAAGGCGCACTGGGTTCCTGTAAAAAAAGGGATCACATTGGATTCTCTTGTAGAGGTTTTCGGAGAAATACATCCTGATGATAAAGTGGTAATTAATGCAAGTGATGAATTGCGGGAAGGCACTGCAATAAACTAAATGCTGACAAGCTAAGCGGACAACTGTCCGCTTAGCTTGTTTATCAATTGAAACCTTTGATTCCAATCTCACTGTTCTGATCGATTAAAACTAACGTCCTGGAACATATCAGCTTACAATAGAATAAACTTTCGGCTTTAATCCTTAGCCAATTCGATATCTTATCTAAACTTAAACATTGATATCCCATCAGGTTATCGTCTATCGCTGCGCCGGTTTATTATATGCCCCTGACATTTAGCTGACCATTTTCATCTCTTTGGTTTAAACGCTCCCCCTGTAACAATGGATAAAGCTTATTAGACAGTGCGGCTTTTTTATTATTCAAGATGAAACCTTTATGAGAAATTTAACAAGCAAAGACAGCATTTTTGGTAATGATGAAATAAAGCTATTTAAAGAAACAATCCAGTTACTTGGCGAAAAATTCAAAATCCAGCCTGTATGGAGCTCCAAAATTAAAGGGATGGAAATATTTGCCCCGGATTTAATAGATAACATCGTTGGGATATTACTAATGAATGCGAACGTGCGGGGTTTTTACCTGGTTTTTGTGAAGATATATGGGAGGAGGATGGGCTGGAGTGATCCTTCTGTCAGCTACAAGGACTACCACGCTATTGCTTTGGCAACCATGGAAAAAGATTTCGGCCGGGTTTTGATCAGGAAAAAGTCCATGGTTGATAAGGTTACCAATCTGATTCTTCCGGTTGAACTCAAGTTTAAAGATGATAAAACTTTCAATAAACGGTTTTATGTAGTCGTCAATGATAAGGACAAAGCCTATTCCTGTATGACTCCTGGTTTCCGAAATATAGTCAGGGACTTTAACAAGGACAATTATATTATTAATATCGTTAACCGCACTTTAGTTATCGAATCCCTGGAGAATATCAACCCTCAGCAAATTGTAAAGCTGGCTGAATTTGCTGATAAGTTATCATTGTTATAATATTGTTGTTTTTGCTATATAATAAGAGTTAGTATTAGGGGTGGACATCCGTTTTTTAAATAAAAGCAGAATTGCTACATTTGTATATGTTAGGTTATGCTTCAAAACAGTTAAATACTTTGCTACTCCTGGTGGTGTATTTGTTTGTGGTCATAACGCATATCTTTTTTGTCCCCCGACATGCCCATATTTCCGCTAAAACTAAAAGCGGTTACAATTCTATTTTTAAGCGAAAAATCGACGATGGGTTTGCCACTAAACTTGCGCTTCTCAAAAGAACAGATAAAACTGTCTTAAACGATAAAAAGAATGCTAACAGCCTGATCTTATTTTATGCAGGTGCGTTTTTAATGCTGTTCCTTGGAAATCTTCGTTTTTCTAAAGCTCCTGTCCTCAGTTGGTTTAACTTCCTCTATTTTCCAGCATACAGGCCATTTATTTCTTCCCTGCGTATCTGATCATTAAAGGTCCGCCCAACCGGCTGATATCTTTTCATTTCGAAC
This sequence comes from Mucilaginibacter metallidurans, assembly GCF_003286435.2. Taxonomy (NCBI): domain Bacteria; kingdom Pseudomonadati; phylum Bacteroidota; class Sphingobacteriia; order Sphingobacteriales; family Sphingobacteriaceae; genus Mucilaginibacter; species Mucilaginibacter metallidurans. Next base: position 5,730,396 of record NZ_CP043449.1, on the reverse strand, counting down.
ATTCGATCATTTTTAAGATTCTTTTTTAACAGCATCATTATGCAATTATTATTGTCAAAAAATCTGCGTCGCTTAAGCAGGTTATATACCCGAACAATCGCCAGGGAATTGCCGGTGTTCCAGTCGGAATACTTTATTGAAATTCTAATGTTCCTTGCCTCCAGAACTAGCCCGGCCACCCAAAAGGAGCTTGCAGATTACCTTCAGGTAGACAAATCCCGAATGGTGATTATGGTAGATGAACTGACCAGGCAAGAATATGTGTTCACCGAAATAAATCCCCGAGACAGGAGGGAGCATTTTGTTTTTTTAACAGAACATGGGAATTTGCTGGTTCCGATCATTAGAAGCGCGATTGATAAAGTTGATACGGTTCTTTATAAGGAATTGAACAAGGAGCTGCTTGATTGCTTTCATGCCATATTGGTAAAAATGGAACAAAATCTAAATCAAACTTCATCCTGATATGTATCCAACCTTTTCTGACCTGCTGCACGACCTGTTTGGATGGGATATCCTGCTTCCGATTCAAACCTTTGGATTATTTGTTGCCATTTCTTTTTTGACAGCCTCCTTTATTTTACGGAAAGAATTAAGAAGAAAGGAACTGGCTGGCCTGCTAAGCCCTCGTAAAGAAATGGTCCGGATTGGTAATTCGTTTAGTTTCATCAGCATCGCGGTTAATTTTGCTGCCGGTAGTACTATAGGATTATTACTGATGGCTTTAGCAGATATTTGCTTCAACAAGACCAATTGGGTCAATACCTTTAAAAGCCTGGGAATGCTGCTTTATTTTGTTTTAAAACAGCATTGGATCCTTTTAGTGGTATCGGGTTTGGCTTTTTTAGTGATACGATATATCATTCAAACAAGAAATAACCCCGAAAAGCCGATAATTCAGGAAAAACAGATATGGCCGCATGAACACGTAGATGCCATTCTTGGCATCGCAGCTATCGGCGGCTTGATAGGTGCGAAGTTTTTCGATGCTCTCGAAAACTGGAGCAGCTATATGGCTCATCCCGAAAGTTTTATTGCTTTCAGCGGCCTGACTTTTTATGGGGGCCTAATCGTCGCGGCCCTCGGTATATTTATATATGCGACCAAAAAAGGAATTGGCCGGTGGCACCTTGCCGACAGTGCGGCACCTGCCTTAATGATCGGTTATGGTATCGGGCGGATCGGCTGTCATATGGCCGGCGACGGCGATTGGGGAATTGAAAACCCATATCCTAAACCATTTCATGGCTTGCCTGACTGGCTCTGGAGTTATACCTATCCGCATAATGTCAGCGATCAGGGCATTCCTATTCCGGGGTGTGGTGGACCGCACTGCTTTGAATTATCGCATGGCGTATATCCCACCTCTTTATATGAATTCGCAGCCTGTACATTATTGTTTGCCATTTTGTGGCTTATCCGGAAAAGATTAAAGGCTGCCGGCATGTTATTTGGCGTATACCTTTGTCTGAATGGAGCGGAGCGTTTTTTAGTAGAATTGATCCGGGTAAATAACAGATACCAATGGGGATTTTTTCGGCCTACACAGGCAGAGTTGATATCCGTTGCTTTATTGCTTACCGGGACCGTGCTAATCACCTTAAGGTCGAAACTCCGTCAATCCACAAGGGAGACTGAGCTCAAATTGGTTTATAAAAAACAACATAAAACAGACCCTTGAAAAGGTCTGACATTTTAGCCCATTAGATCGGTAGGTATAGTGAGTGCATATTTTTTAATCAGGGATAAACGATAGAATCGTCTTATCGATCAAACAATCAGGTTATATTGTATATTAAGCATAAAGTGGTTTACAGATAGGGTTTTATAAATAATAATTCCAATGGTTCCCTTAAAAAAAGGAAAAAATATATTACAGATTTTATCAAAATGGGATGCTGTTCGGAACCCGGATGAGCTATCGAGGCATGCTGTTAAATATATTTTTCCATTTGCGTGTTTGGGCATATTGGTCACTTTACTGATCTGGTATGACGCGACCTCCATTGACTTCACTTCTGGACTGTTTTTTTTAGCCTTATGCGGTTGGGTCTTGTCTCTTATACTTTTTTTTCAATGCTTTTTATTGAACAAGGAAAGAATAAAATTAGGATCTGCTAATAAAATGGCAGATAGTGCTTCCGATAAGGATGAAAAAGCCATGGGGCTTTTTATGTCTGCTCCGGGTTCCGTTTTAATTAGAAGAGGACCTGAACTCAGCTTAACATTCATTAATGATACGGCGCTGTATCAGACCGGGCTTACGAGGGCCGATATCATCGGAAAAAATATAGACGATACGCTGAAAAAGATGAACTCTTCTTTTGACCCTGCGTTATTCAGAAACGTCTACAAAACAGGTAACCCCTTTTCAGCCCGGGCATTTCATATCAGGCACGACTTGCAGGGGAAAGGCGAAATCGCAGACACCTGGTATGATTTGGTCATAGAACCTATTTTCGATCTGGAAGGCAGGGTTGATGGTGTGGCTACTTTCTCGCATGACGTCACCGAACTGATAAAAGCCAATAACGAATTATTAAGAAAACAAAACCGGTTCGCACTCATAGCAGATGCTATTCCTCACAAAATATGGACATCAGGTCCGGATGGGAAAGCAACTTATTATAATAAAGGCTGGTATGACTATACAGGCGCAAGCGAATTAGAACAACTCAGGCAACTCATCTGGGGAGCTCTTCATCCCGATGACCTGAAACCGGCAATGGATACCTGGGAAAAGGCCCTCAAAAACGGAGAAGACGTTGAAATAGAACAAAGGTTTAAAAGATTCGACGGAGCTTATTTATGGCATTTAACCAGAGTCTGTGCTTGTAAGGATGAAACAGGAAGTGTTACCATGTGGGTTGGTTCGAGCACGAATATCCATGAACAAAAGTGTGCAGAAGAGGCGCTTCGGGAGAGCGAGGCGCAGTTTAAAGCCCTGACCAATTCCAACTCCTTGCTGATCTGGCAAACCGATGAGCATGGCACAACTACTTTCGTAAATGATACCTGGCGGGCATACACAGGAGTTGAAAAAGATGCTATCGACAAAAATGAATGGCTGAATAATATTCACCCGGATGATCGTATCCATGCGTTGCAGCAGTTCAATGATGCTTTTAACGCCCGCTTGCTGATCCATTCCAAATACAGGTTTCTCGATGTACGTACAGGCCAGTACCGGTGGATGTTGGATAATGCACATCCCGTTTTTAATCCTGAATTTGGAGGTTACATCGGTAGCATGACTGATATCCAGGAGCAGGAAATGGCGCAGTTAGCCACCAATTTACTGATGGAGAAAAAGGATGAGTTCCTGAGTATAGCCAGTCATGAATTGAAAACACCGATCACCAGCATGAAGGCATCCCTCCAAATTCTTTATAAACAAGGTTATATGGAAAATATGCACTGGGAGAAGGCACTTCCGATGATCACATTGGCTAATAGACAAGTTAACAAACTTACCCATATTGTGGATGATTTGCTGGAGGTAACCGGAATTCAGGCCGGGAACATACAGCTAAATAAAACGAGCTACGTCTTCATTGATTCCTTAAAAGAATGCATCCAGCAAATAGAGCAACAGGTGCCTGACTACGATATAGTGGTAGACAATGGAACCGATGCGGTAATTACGGCTGACCGGGTTAGGATAGAACAGGTCCTTGGTAAACTGCTTTCCAATGCGGTTAAATATTCTCCGAATAAGCCCAAGATCATTGTGCGCGTGATTGCCGATAAAAAGTTTTTGAAGTGCTCTGTAACAGATTTCGGGATCGGTATTCCCGATGATCAACAACCTTTTATTTTTGATCGTTTCTTTCGTGTACATGGGTCATCACAGAACTTCGCGGGTCTTGGATTAGGATTATTCATTGCCGCTGAGGTGATCAAGCAGCATAATGGCTATATCGGGTTTAACAGCAAGGAAAATGAAGGGTCCACATTTTGGTTTAGTTTACCACTATCGACTAAATGAGTATTTGAAATTTCAGCATAAATTAAAGTTAAAATATGGATAGCCAACAACAAGATCAATATCCCGTTAGCCCTGGTGACCACCTGGCCAACGAGCGTACCTTCTTAGCCTGGATCCGTACCAGTATCGCGGTAATGGCTTTCGGGTTTGTAGTCGTCAAATTTGCTCTTTTCATCAAGCAGATCTCGGTTGTGCTGGCCGGTAAAGTGATTTTACCGGGAAAAGGTTACTCGGCATCCATTGGGATAATATTGGTTGGGATCGGCGCAGTGATGGCGCTCATGGCTTTCCTGAGGTATAGGGAAACTGAACGTCAGTTATTGAACCGGAACTACAAACCGTCTCATACATTATTACTCATGATGACCTTAGCCATCATCGGCATGAGCGTAATGTTGATTTATTATCTTTTGCCGAGTATATAAGAGAACCTGTAGTGCCTTATCGAATACCTCCGCCAACAAATGAGGAAACAGATAGCTGGAGTCAAGATTGAGTCAGGTCAATTACGTTAGACAATAACGGCTTACAAAATGTAATTTTTTTAACTTTTGTAACAAACATATGGACAGATTTTGAATAGATAATTGAATTGCAGGGGCAGATGCTTTTTTTATACTGTTGAGAGAGCAGTAAACACCCGCCTAAATCATGACCGGTGAACTCCAGTAGTATCAGATTTATTTCAGAATTAGAGCTTAAACAAGCAAATTTTACTATTTGACAAGATGAAAGACATTGAAAACGTGGTATCAATTTACGTAAATGATCTGTTCAGGGAATATAATAATGATCATCTGAGCTTTCATAATATGATACATATACAAGAAGTTGTAAAAAACGTTACGCTCATCGGCAAGCATTCAGGTGCTTCAAAGGACGATATTCTGTTGCTGCGTACAGCGGCATGGTTTCATGATGTGGGGGTTACCGTACAATACAAAAATCATGAAACTGAAAGTATCGCGATCGCGAGGGATTTTTTGAACCAACTGAATTGCGAACCGAGGTTTATTGATGTGGTTGCGGAACTGATCGACGCAACGCGCATGCCTCAGAACCCAAAGACGCTCCTTTCAGAAATGATTTGCGACGCCGACCTTGCCCATCTGGCCAACAAGAAATATCATCTTTATGCAGGCCGTCTGCGGCAGGAATGGGCACATTTCCTTAATAAAAGATTCTCGGACGCCGAATGGAACAAATTCAATCTGTCGTTTTTGAAGAATCACCGGTATTTTACACCTTATGGTCAAATGGTGATGGCTAAACAGAAGCAACTTAATATAGCCAGACTAGCTGCTGTAAACTAAGAAAAGGCAATCGTACTCCGGCTTTTAAAATAGATGTCTGCCAGTTCGCAGCAGACCTCATATTGACTTTTATGATATTTAATACAAAACGGGCAGAGCTATATTTTTCAGGACTGAATGGATCGACATATCCAACTCATATCCCGATATAAACATGGTACGGTCCGACAAAGGTGGATTCGATTTGTTGGAAAGCATGAACAATCTACAAGTGTTTTTAAATTTAACCAAAATGTCTTTTCGCAAAGCCCCCCGACTAATACCAAGACATTTTGATAAGTTAACCAACAACGTTATATAGGAATATAGACTAGGAAAACAAATAGGCAAAGCCATAATCATAGCCTTCCAATACGGGACTGCTTTAAGTCCGATCCAGGTGTATCTCTTTGGTGTTATATTATGCGGATATCACGCAGATCATTCGAGAATAAATTTTCCTGTATGGGCCATTGGTTGTAACGTCATCATTTGAGTTAGAATGAGCAGCCATTGCTACCTGGAATTATTACTGGAAAAAACAGCGTGATAAAAAACTTAAGGGCGTCAAATTCTGCCAATAACAAAAGTTTTGTGCAAAAAAAATGAACAGTTAATATTTTGATAACATTAGCATCTTAATTTGTAAATAATAATAATATAGGTTTGTGATCAATATAGGTGCTGAAACCTTCGATCATTAATCACATGTCCTTAAAATATATCACCGGCAAATTTTCAGTTTTGTTTATTTCCCTGATATACTTTGTCTTTTCATGCTGTTATGTGACCCGTTGCCAGAGAACCAACTCCCTTTTTATATTCGGTCACAGCAGTCATAACACCTTGCATGTGGCAAAACGTCAAAACAGGGCTTTTAAACATGCCGATACCGGAAAGTTCCCTACCAGGCCGCGTGTAATTGCTCACGATAATAAAATAATTCTGTCATTTGTCGCCGTTGTGGTTTTAAGCTGTCTGTTTATTGGCTTTAATAATAGAAAAGAATATTATTTACCGTTTATCGTCTACTTTAAACGTCTTTATTCTCCCAATCTGATCCTCTCTCTCGGGAATTTCCGTATCTGAGAACATTCTGCTTTCTGATATTTATCTGAGCTAACTGTATTTACGTACAGCTATAGCTTTGCACACCCTCGTTTTCCGGATTTTGTTACTGCGTCGTGCTCTTATCAGAAGCGAACTGGCTTTTTATTTTCATTTTTTTACCCATAAACAGTTTTGTATGAGACCAATTTTCTACTATTTTAAAATTGCTTTCCTTTTGACGTTTTGCCTCGTCACTGGGACAACTGTGTTTGCCCAGCAAACCCAGACAATCACAGGCAAAGTTATTGATGCCGCTGACCGAACAGCGGTTATTGGTGCCAATGTGAGGATCAAAGGCATCAACAAAGGAGCCGTTACAGATGCTTCGGGCATTTTTAAACTGAATGCCTCGCCTGAAGCAACGCTTGTGATCAGTTATATCGGCTACCTGACCAAAGAGGTACCGGTTGCGATGATCCATGGCCCTGTTTTATTGACTCCCGACGCTAAAACTTTAAATACAGTAGTGGTTACAGCCCTGGGTATTTCAAAACAAAGTAAGGCGCTGGATATTCGGTACAAACCTTGACCGCTAATCAGATCGCCAGTGTCCCTGACCCCAATTTAGTGAATGATCTGCAGGGAAAAGTGGCGGGCGTTCAGATTACTAATGGTTCTGCCGGGTAGGGTCTACTTCAAGGATTGTCATCCGCGGGGAAAACTCCTTTTCCGGCACCAATCAACCTTTGTTCGTGGTTGATGGGGTGCCGATCAGCAATGATACCTATTTTAATGATGCCGTCAACAACTCTTCCAACCAAGGAACATGGGCCGAAGTGGACTGGGGAAACGGAGCATCGGAGCTCAACCCAAATGATGTTGAAAAAATGACGGTATTAAAGGGGCCCGCCGCTGCCGCTTTATACGGAGCCAGGGCCTCTAACGGTGCGATTGTCATCACAACAAAAAAAGGCAGATCCAAAGACGGTTTGGTGGGCGTGACCTTTAATTCGCAAACTACCGTAGAAACGGTGATGAGATTTCCGGAATTGCAGAACCAATATGGCGCAGGAAATGGCAGCGTCGATTATAAATATGTCAATGGTGGCGGCTCGACTGAAAATAATATTCCCAATTTTGGCCGTGCATTTGACCCGAACTACCTCGTAGTGCAGTTTGACAGCCCGCAAGGTCCGTACATGGCGGCGGATCTTAATGCGGTCAAAACATTGCCTGCCGGAACATTACCTACGCCAACTCCATGGGTAGCGCATACGGATAACCTGAATAAGTTTTTTGGTGTCGGCGTAACCACACAAAATAATATTTCCTTCGCGACCGGAGATGACCGGAATAATTATCGCTTTTCCGTTGGCAACCTGTATAACCATGGTAATGTCGGGAACATTGACCTGATGAGGAATATGTTTTCTTTCCGCGCTGAAAACAAGTATACTGATAAATTGAGCTCCAGTATTTATGTTAACTATATCAATAGCTCAAGCGACAACCGTCCGAATATTGGCTACGGTTCAGAGAACGTCATGTATACGTTTCACGGGGTATACGGAATGCCACTCAATGTCAATATCGAATCCCTTAAAAAATTATGGGCTGCTGGTCAGACAGATCAAACACAGTTTCGCTATTGGAATAACCATGATAACCCATACTTGACGGTAAACGACAATACCAATAGTTTTAAAAAGAACCGTATCATCGGCAACGCGCAGTTAAATTACCAGTTTACACCGGAACTGAGCGCTTTTGTTCGCACCGGGATCGATACGTATACGGATGACAGGCAGGGGGAGCGGGTTTTCGGAACAGTAAGGTTCCCCAATGGCGGTTTCAGAACGGATAATGTAACCTATGTAGAGAACAATACGGATTTCCTTTTAAATTATAAGCCTAAAAATACCGGTGAATTCCATGTGAATGTTGCAGGCGGCGGCAACAGGTTCAAGCAGAGCATCAACTATGTCCGTAACATTGCCAACTCGCTGATCGCACCGGACTTGTATAATTTCAGCAACGCTTTAACCTTATTGCCCCCTGAATATATTAGACAGGAAAGGGCTACTTACAGTTTGTACGGTTTTGGTGATATCGATTATAAGGGATTGGTCTATTTAAACGTGACCGGCCGGAATGACTGGTCGAGCACTTTACCAACGAACAGGAATTCTTACTTCTATCCTTCGGCATCGTTAAGCGCGATCGTTTCCGATATATTTAAGATGCCCGAGCCCGTTTCATTTTTCAAGATAAGACTGTCAGGTGCCCAGGTAGGACACGATGCTGATCCTTATTCGATTAACAACACGTTTACCACCATTACACCATTTAACAGTACTCCTTTAACTACCATTACCAATACGTTGGCCAATAGTAATTTAAAACCGTCGACAACTGATTCGTACGAAGGCGGCTTTGAGATCCGCTTTTTAAAAGACAGGATCGGTCTGGATGCGACTTATTACATTTCCAACACTAAAGACGAGATCGTACAGGTTCCTGTACCTATTTCATCTGGTTATTCCGCGGCTTTTGTTAATGGGGGTAAAATACGCGACAAGGGAATTGAATTGGTTTTAAACGCCGCTCCTTTAAGATCGGAAAATGGCCTGAACTGGACTATGACTTTTAATTTCAGCCATGATGTATCAACCGTTACGGGATTACCCGACGGTTTAAGCAGTTATAAATATGCGGATGTAACCCAATATGATCGTTACTATCGTTCCATTCAATACAATGCAGTTGTTGGAGAACGTTTTGGCAATATCTACGGCAGGTACTTTAAGCGGGCTCCTGACGGGCAGATCATCTACCAGAATGGCTTACCGGTCACTTCTGATGAGACCGACCGAAAGGTGTTGGGTAATTATAACCCGGATTTCATTTTGGGATGGTATAATAACTTTTCCTACAAAAACTTCAATTTCGGAATGACCTGGGATTGGCGCCAGGGAGGCAGTTATTACTCCTACACAGAACTGGGACTGTTACAAGGCGGCATGTCTCCGCTTACCCTTCCCGGCCGTACAGATGGAATTGTTGGTCAGGGGGTGATGCTTAATGCGAATGGAACTTACTCCCCTAATACAGTTAAGGTGACCGCTGCAAACTATTACCTGAACGGTATATATAACCCTAATAATAATGAAGAGTTTATTTACAGTGCTACTTACCTTAAACTACGTGAGGTAAAGCTGGGTTACACCTTCAAGCATATCTTAGGAAAACAGTCACCCGCCAGTTTGAATGCATCATTGGTAGGCCGCAACTTATTGTTGTTTACTCAAAATAAGGATGTAGATCCTGAAAACCTTGCGTTGCGCGGAAATAAGATCCTGCCGGGCATTGAATTCCTCAGTTATCCGAGCACCCGCAGTTTCGGCTTCAATGTCAACTTTAGCTTTTAAATGAATCAAGGAGATCAAATCATGAAAAAAATAATTAAATATCCTTTAACCTTTATTGTTCTTTTAGCAATAGGCATGACCTCCTGTAAAAAAGAATTTCAAAAACTAAATAAAAACCCTAATACCCTGGAGGTGGCCAATGATCCGTCGCTGGTCGGTAATATAGAGGTAAACAGTTTTTTTAACTCGGCTTATAATGCCTGGACCTTAGGTAACGGAATGAGCCAGTACGCCACTTTCAGCCAAAGCTATTATAATACGCTGGCCCGTTATATTCCCGCTTCCAACCAGCCTTACTGGCAGGTGTTGTATACCGATGCGAGGGATGCTAACCAGGTTATCACTGATTCCAAAGCGAATGGCAATACTGCAATGCAGGCTGTTGGTCTGATTTTACGTTCCTATTCCTTCGCGCAGCTCACCGACCTTTGGGGTGATATTCCATTTAAAAATGCCTTGCAGGGACAGAACGGGAATTTTGCGGCCTCATATGATGGTCAGCAAACCGTTTATACTGATCCTGCCTTGGGTGTATTGCCCTCATTAAGAGCTGCAGATAGTTTGTTAAAAAGCAGTGTTACCGCCATAACCGGTGATTTAATTTATGCTGGAGATATCACCAAATGGAGGAAATTCTGTAATGCCTTGCGTTTAAGATATTTATTAAGGGCCTCTTCAAAACTCAGCTCGGCAGCAGCTGAAATGCAGAAAATTGTGAGCGATGGTACTATTTTTCAAAGTGCATCTGAAAGTGCTGAACTGACCTTACCATCGTCGGTGCCTTACGCGTTTCCAAGTATCACAGAAAGGTCAGGGGATTACAGTATTAAATACCTCAATACCTTGCTTTACAATTTTTTTGTGAATACCGGGGATCAGCAGCGTTTAACACTTTTATTCGCTAAAAATGTAACCAACCAAAATGCTACCGGTTTCAATTTCAGCTATTATGGTGGTATGCCCATAGTTTCCGATGCAAATACCGCACAGGTGAATAGTGCTTCCGGGTTTAACTCTTCTATATTTTTAAGCAGTCCGTCTTCTCCGGTTTTAAAAGCCAGGGTTATTACCTACCAGGAAGTGGAGTTTATTCTGGCAGAAGCCAGTCTAAAGGGTTTAATAACTACAGGAAGCGCGGCAACTTATTATGTTAACGGTATTACGGGTGCATACGCTGACTACGGAATTGATGCGGTCAGCACCGCGGCTTATCTCTCTAATCCCAGCGTGGTATATAATCCTGCTAATGCGCTGAATCAGATTATTACCCAAAAATGGGTGGGCAATTTCGATGTCGGTTTCGAAGGTTGGATTGAATACCGGAGAACGGGCATTCCGGCATTCGATGCGGCCTCTGCCAACCTGAATGGCGGTAAAATCTCTACACGGTTCCTATACCCGCCTGATGAGCAAACGATCAACGCCGTGAATTATAAAGCGGAGCTCCAGGTACAGGGGGGAACGGAAAGCACCTCTTATAAAGCATGGTGGGAAAAGTAAATTTAATCTAATAAGGTTTAACAGGCACTTCAATTCATTTGAAGTGCCTTATCTAACTCTTGAAATGAACGATAGAAAAGCAAATATCAACGAAAAAGACAGTAGTTTTTCCGCTTTTGCCAGGCGCTGGCCCTACCCGTAAGAGTACAGATTATCAGGCTGATCATTGAAAACGGTTTTGCAATAAACCGAGATGAGCTTTATGTGGCCGACTTCGCTAGAGAAACTATCAACAAGCATCTTAGTGAACTGAGGTCACTCGGGTCTTACGGATGGAAGGGAGCAAAGGCCATGTCACTTATAATATTGATCAAAATTGGTTTACACAAATGATCACGGAGTTTCTTTCTTTTTTTGGAAAGTGTGTTTTGGTTCCTCAACCTGAAAGCGTAGATTATTACATTCAAGCATATACACCATCTGTAAATGATGATAAACCGCTACCCGGTTACCCTCATTTCGGAGCTTTTATTAAAAAGCACCGGGAGGAACTTCATATTACCCAGGAAAGCTTTGCCAAAAAAATCAGGATAGATAGGGGGCAATTAAGCAGGATTGAGTGTGGTAAGAAGTCTATTAAACTCCATAAATTAAAAGCCTTGTCCAAAGCGCTTTATTTAAATTATCAGGATCTTAAAAAGGAATATTACAGTTATCAGCTGGCTGAAATTATGGATGAAAGCGGTTACGGTGAGTCTGTCCTGGTTAGTGCCAGGGAAAAGTTGGATTATTTGTCGCCGCGAAAAAATCTGTAGGCTGTTTGTGTTTAAAATAATACCCGTGCTGAGACGACTTCAACATCAGTTTGATTTAACTTTTTTTCTTCTGTTTTAAGAAATGTAATCATGAATTTAGTGCAGCTTTTTTTTAATGATCGGGATTTTTGGGCAACAGATGAACTGCCCCTATTACAAGGGCAAAGTCCAATACCAACACAATCAAAATTATAATAAAATCCATTATTTAAATACAAAATTAACTCATTATCAGTTGTTTTGTATTGCTAAATCTCAGGAAATTTTTTTAATATATTTCACAATTTGTCCATTATAACTTGCTGATCATTGAACTGCTCCGGGTTATTCTGTAGAAGTGGCACAAAAAAGATGTTAATCAAGCAAAATTTTGATAAGCATGCAAAATGATCAGGCTGTTTAGCGGCTATTCGACTCCTTGATGGGACGAAAATGAAAGAATCGGGTCTATACTGTTTTTTTCTACAAAAGCACAGACCCGATTAATACCATACCCATCTTGATTGATTATCTTCTGTAGTACGGACGCATGTAATTGATTGATAAAAGGCTTACACTTGCCGGTGAATTATTTATCTATACCATTTCTTCTTCCTGCTCTTCGACTGCAATTACGCCATTGCCGATCACCAAAAAACAGATGATTCCCAGGAGTACAATTAACGATAGCCAGAATTCAGAATAGGGCCTAAAGATATTCTGCCGCAGGTTAACCAGAACGACAGCACCCAATAGCGCTGGCAGGTTAAAGAGGCAAAACAAGCGGGTCCGAAGACCTACAGCAATGCACACACCGCCGATAAGGTGCAATATGATGATCAGGTGCGCCAGGATCGTAATGGAGATTGACAGGCCTAATTTTTCAGCGATTCCTGTTTCCCGCAGGTACTGATCCAATACATCGAGATTTAAAATGAATGCGATTCCCTTCCAGATGAGTATCATGCCAAGGGCAATCCTTAAATAGTCGATCCATTTAGGGTGATGATGATCCCCCCAAATTTTAATTTGCAAGAGCGTTTTCATACGTTTATGAATTGGTTACTATATAAACGTATTTATTTAACTAATTGTTATATATATTATGCTATGAAAATACATTTGGGTGTTCAATGCAGGCATGTTTTCTGTTATACTTAAACTCCGAGCTATATTAAAGTCTGCTTGTTTTTTAAATTATTACTACCTATGGGAACTTACGACGCGACTTTTACCCGATAATATTTTTTAAGAATGATATTACGTTCGAATTGGAAGAAGTTTATTAAGCCAGCAATCTTTTGGCCAGTTTGCCAATTGTCAAGCCCTGTACCAATATCGAAAACACCACTATTATATAGGTGACCAGCACAAAGGTGTCCCGGTACATATCAGAGCCTAATGAAAGCGCAAGTGCAACAGAAATTCCACCTCGTAAACCGCCCCATGTCAGGATCGCCACAGCGTTTTTTTCAAAATGTATTTTATATCGCATAAATGATATGGGTATAATGACGGATATCCAACGCGCAAGCAGCGCGATGAATATAGAGATAACACCAATGATCAGTACGGTGGTGTTTACTTTAATAATCAGCATTTCAAGGCCGATCAATAAAAATAAAATAGCATTCAGAATTTCATCGATCAGTTCCCAAAACTTACCTAAATAATCTCTTGTGAGATCAGACATTCCTTCGCTCCTGGCTTTGTTTCCCGTGATGATACCAGCGACCACCATTGCTAATGGACCGGAAATATGTAAATGTCCGGCAACATAATAACCGCCCATCACGATGGCAAGGGAAATCAAAACCTCTACTTTATAATCGTCAATGGAACGCAAAGCCCAAAAACCGGCATAGCCGAGAATAGTGCCAAAAATTAAACCCCCGATCGCTTCCTGCAAAAAAAGTTTACTTATTTCTATAACAGAAAAATCTCCAACTCTGGCGACCTGCACGATACTAATAAATATAACTACCGCAACCCCGTCGTTAAAAAGTGATTCACCGGATATCTTCAGTTCAAGAGAAGAAGGAATCTTGGCCTCTTTAAGAATTCCCAATACGGCAATTGGATCTGTAGGAGATATCAGGGAGCCAAATAGCAAACAATAAATGAAGGGAATCGGAAAATGAAAGAGCTGAAAAAGATACCAAACTAAGCCACCGATGATAAAAGTTGATAATAAAACGCCGCCTGTTGCTAGGATTATTATAGGCCAGCGCTCCTTTTTTAACTTGCCCGCATCAATATGTATTGCACCGGCAAATAACAGAAAGCTCAACATGAAATTCATAAGTACATCCTGAAAGTCAATTGAGGTAACCAGTTGGATTGCCTTTTTTGAAAGAAGTGAATGCGAGTTACCAAATGTTGCCAGTAAAATTGACGATATTAATGAAAGAATCATTATCCCTATCGTGGATGGCCATTTTATTAGTCGATGGTTAACGTAGGAAAATATCGCCGCCAGTACTATGGTAATGGTTAAAATCTCATTAATGTTCATTAGTTACTTGTCTTATCTGTTTTACAGCGGCTAAGTTAAGCTACTGCATTTTTAAAATGTTAGAATTGTTAAATGATTGGAGCGGCTATAAAATCAATAAAGATTTATGCTCTTTTTCGACCAATAAGCTTAACGGAACCATTTAATCTGCTTTGAAAAATACTTAATGTTGCTGGTTAACAAGTCGGAAGAAATAGCATGCATTATAACAAGATCAATTTAATTTGTTTCAACTATTGCTATTCCGCAGTGGAAAGATCACCTGTACCTGATTGGTATTTTTATCGATAATTTGATAATTGATAGTAGAACGGTGATATTCCAGTACCCGCTTGACGATGCCTAAGCCAATTCCGCTTCCGGCAATGTATTTGACGTTGCTTCCCCTATAAAAAGTGGTAAACAGTGTTGCTGTGTCTTCAACCAGCGGAGGTTCACCGCTATTAGTTATCAAAAGTTCTATTTCCTTATTCTCCTGCCTGATCAAGCATTCCAGAGAATGGTCATCAGAATAGAGATATGCGTTTTTAAACAAGTTTATCAGGGCAATTTTTAATAAAGTCTCGTCTCCAGATATCTCCAAATCTGTCTCGTTTCCAGTGTTATTTTCAATCTCAAACTTTAATTTAAAATCAGGATATATTTTAGACAAATCCGCAACCGTACTATAAATCAGTTCATCAAGCCTTAATTTTGCAAAAGAAGAATGGTGTTCACGGCTATTGATATCAGCAATAGCAACAAGTGAGCTGATAATTTCCGAAAGCTGGAAGGTATCATCAAAAACACTGGCAAGATTAGCTCTGGTATCTGCATCCAACCCATTTCTGTGAAGTAAATTTTCTATCTGTGCAGCAATCCGCGCGACAGGAGTACGTAATTCATGCGAGGCATTGCCCGTAAACTCTTTTTGTCTGTCGTAGGCATTGTCAATGCGGTCCATCATCTGATTAAAGGAATTGGCCAACGCATTGATTTCATCTTCCCGCTTAGCCTCAGAGAGCCTGATCTTTAAATTGCTATCCGTTATTTCCTGTATCTTTTGCCTAAAATTATCGAGTGGTTTTAGGGCTCTTTTACTTAGGCGGAATGATAAGACCCACACAGTAGTAGTTCCGATAATGAAAGCTCCTAACAGCAGGTATTTTAGGTAATTGAGCTTGCTGTTGTCATAAGTGTCTTCTGCAGAGACGACTACGTAATAGTGTTTGTGGTCATAGGTATAATACAGCCCGAGGATATCATACGGATCAGTCTTTTTAAATATCCTGTGCTTCGTTTTTATTTGATTAAGGTCTGCCTTTGTTAAATTTACGGTTAACGTATCGTTGCTGTTGTAGATTAGTTTATAGTCTTCGTTATAGATCTGGGTATTTTCATTATAGAGTTTATTGATACTGTTACTATCAATGATCTTCTGCATTTTATAATCAATCTCTTTTACTTCGATAAGCAGTTTGGCTGTCGTTTGGGCTTTTTCGGTCATCAGCGCAGCAAACTCATCCTGTCTGAAATGGGCAAAAAGCACGTAGACCGTTAATGTAACAGTCGCTAATAGCACCGAAAAGAGGCAACTGAAAATAAAGGAAAACCGTTGTTTTAAATTCATTTGAGATAATAACCAAACCCTGCACGGGTATGAACCAGGGGCCTTCTGAACCCCTTGTCTATTTTGTTTCTTAAATAATTAATGTACACCTCTATCGTATTCGTCCCAGTTTCAAAATTAATATCCCAAACTTTAGCAGCAATGGTTTGTTTAGAAACCGGTTTACCATCCTCCAAAGCCAACAATTCGATCAGTTTATATTCCTTAGGAGTCAGGTTGATTTCCTTGCCAGCCCTGGTTACCTTCATCTCACCTGTATAGATCATCAGGTCGTCAACAGACAGAATTTGCCTGCTATCGTCGTCCGTATGATAGCTCCTTCGTAGGAGGGCATTAACGCGTGCATATAATTCTTCCAAATGAAATGGCTTTACGAGATAATCATCCGCGCCTGACTCAAATGCAATGATCTTGTTTTCCACGTCGCTATAAGCCGTTAACATCAATATCGGCTTGATTTTATCCGTTAACCGGATCTTTTTACACACTTCGATACCATTAAGAGAAGGAACGTTGACGTCCAAAATATAGAGCTCATAGTTTTCAAGCTGGAGATGCTTAAAGAATAAGGTGCCATCATAAACAATATCACAAAAAAGACCCCGGCTGTCCAGGAAGATCTTAATCTCGTTGGACATTTTGTAATCGTCTTCTAATAGCAGAATTTTGAATATCATGTATAATGAAGAGATAGGTGTAAAATAAAAACCATAACACAGTAACGGACAATAATCCAATATACAGATAAAGCTCCGGTTGATTAGTCCGAAGCTTTAAATAACCGTCATTATTTCCCTAAAATAATGCCCCGAAACAAGATATATTTATGAGTATATAACTTATCCTAATTCCAGTTCCAGTTTACCTTCCGGCGTTGCAGGAACGTGTTTCGTTTCATCAGCATGCTCAAATTTCATGTTAACACTAATGATCAGGAAATAAGCCATGCTGAATATTAATGAAAGTAAAACACTGACCAATATGGCGACCTTAGCGATATCCTGATAGGCTTCCGCCTTAAACGCCAGCATAGTGGTGAATATCGACATGGTGAAACCTATACCTGCCAAAGTGCCCATGCCGAACACCTGTTTCCACTGCACATTACGCGGCAGACTGGCAATTTTACAGGCAACCAATATCCGGCTGAACAGGAAGATGCCTATTGGTTTTCCTATAACCAGACCAAAAATAACCCCCAGGCCAACTGTGGTACCTAATGCGCTGATAATGTGATCCGGTAACAGGATCGCCGTATTAGCCAAGGCAAACAGGGGTATGATTAAAAAATTAACATAGCGGTGAATGGCTTTTTCAATTTGTGGTAATATATGTACAGGAGTGGCAAATGCTACCAAAACCCCACAATACTTGATTCGATGCCGGAGTTGAAAAACGAGTACCAAAGGCCAAGGGACAATAATATTTGCACAGGGCCGAATCTTATTTTGAAATAATTTACCGCAAACAAGGCTGCATAAAGAGCCGCGCCGATACCAAGGAAAAGCCAGTTGATGTGTCCCCGTAAAACAGCGCTATTACCACAATAGCACCAAGGTCATCAATGATAGCAAGTGCCATTAATAGTATCTTTAAACCTACAGGTATTCGTTTGCCCAGCAGGGAGGCTATACCAACCGAGAATGCGATGTCGGTAGCTGTTGGTATTCCCCAGCCATGTAAATAACTGGTATGCAGGTTAAATGCAACGAATATCAGTGCAGGCACGGTCATGCCGCCAAGGCCGCTCCAAAAGGAAGTACTGCCTTTTTAAAAGATGAAAGTTCTCCGCTGACCAGTTCCCGTTTGATTTCCATGCCAGCCATCAAAAAGAAAAAAGCCATCAGGAAATTATTGATCCAGCTTAAAAAGTTCTCGGCAGGGGTATAGATGAAAGCGTTACCAGATCGCCATGCCAAAACTGTTTGTAAGCAGTCGCGAATCCCGAATTGGCCAGGCACATGGAAAGTACGGTGCAGGCAATTAACATCAGGCCGGTAAAACGGCTGTCATTAATTAAGATCCTTAATGGATTGATGGCTTTTAATAATATCCTTTTCATGTTATATTCCCTTTCCTTTTAATAAAATTACCTGCCCCTCGCAGGCAGGTAATTTTCAACTTTCAAACTTAATTAATCGACGTAGCCCAAAACACCCATTTCTGGTATGTCCAATCCGGCAACTTCGTCTTCCGCTTTTACCCTTATTGGGGTAATTTTATTTGATATCTTGAAGAAGATATACATCACTATGAATACAAAAACTCCGCAGGTGAGCGTACCTACGCATTGCGCGCCAAACTGGCTGGCATCACCATAAAACAAACCTTTTACCGGGCCTGCGACACCATTCCAGCCATCACCGTAAGAACCATCGGCAAATAAGCCTAATGACAGTACACCCCAGGCTCCATTTACACCATGAACTGCAAAAGCGCCTACAGGATCATCGATCCTGAATTTATTATCCATTAAATGAATCGTCAAAACTACCAGGCAACCTGCTATCGCGCCGATAATAACCGATGATATCGAGTTTACGAAAGCACAGGGAGCTGTAATTGCCACTAAGCCGGCCAGCATACCGTTGGCCAGCATGCCCGGATCCGGTTTCTTTTTCTGCATATAAAGCAGTACCAATACGGCAAGCGTTCCGGCGGTTCCGGCCATCATGGTATTCACCGCAACAATGCTGATACGGAAATCGCCGCCGGCTAATGTTGAACCGGGGTTGAAGCCAAACCAACCCAAAGCCAGGATGAATGTACCCAGTAAAGCCATCGGTATATTGTGACCGGGAATAGTATTAGCAGTACCGTCGGCATTGAATTTGCCAATACGCGGCCCAATAATGATAGCACCGGCAAGTGCAGCAACACCACCTACCATGTGTACAACTGATGAGCCAGCAAAATCAACCATGCCATGACCTAAATGGAAGTTAGCTCCTAACTGAGACAACCAGCCGCCGCCCCATACCCAGTTGCCATACAGAGGGTATACGAACATGGAGATGAATAGACCGAAGATGAGGAATGATTTAAATGACCATCTTTCGGCCATTGAGCCTGTAGGGATGGTGGCGGTAGTATCCATGAACACCATTTGAAACAGGAACAGTGTAAATACACCCACATCATACACCTTGCTGTTCAGGAAAAAGCCTACAGATCCGGCGATTCCAAAATCATGACCAAACATATGTATAATGATCTCATGGCTGACTACACCAGGTGCACCACCTAAAGTTGCCGCGTTTAAAGCACCGCCGAACATAAAGGCGAAGCCGCAGATCCAGAAACCAAACATACCCAATGCATAAACCAAAAAGTTCATCCCATGGTGTGAGCGACGTTTTTCTTTTGCGTAAAACCAGTTTCAACCAAGGCGAAACCGGCTTGCATGAACATCACCAAGAAACCAGCAATAAGCGTCCACATAATGTTGATGGCGATTTTGTTGTGACCAACGGCGTCCCAAGTTCGGCGGCAGTAGGTGCACCGGGTTTAGCCGCTGTAACATCAGTAATGGTACCGGTCTTTCCACCAGTTGAATCCTGTGCAAAAGAACGGACAGGCTCGATTAAAACAAAAGCAATGAGTAAAATCATACCTAAAACCAGGTACGCGGGGATTTTTTTTTGTAGAATTTTGATTTTCATTGTTAAGTGGTTTAGTTAGTTTGAAATTGTGTGACTTTTTAAGCTTTTTTTAATATATAAAGGATTTTAATGGGTGATAGTTAATTTTTTTTACTCATTATTTGTGATTTATGCTAAAAGTACGCAATGAAATCAGATGAAAACCTTAGAAAAGCCTTAGAATTTTAATTAATCTTCATTTTAAAATGCGTTATGGATAGTTTTATAAAAGATTTCCGGCTTTAATATGTTTTTATATAGTCTAAACGATGTGAAATATTGTTAAAATTCAAAATTCACCGTTGGTTTAATGAAAAATATATTAAAACGACGATCATTTCAATAAAATGCCATAATTCGAACAAAAATGATAGCTACAATCGTTAAAATTGCGCTGTTTTTGTGCATAATTGCCTTGCCCTTGTTGCCGACCCAGAAAAGAAGGCGGGTTAAGCTTTCCAAAGAGCAGGCAACGGAAGAACGATCAAAGTATGCCGTTAACGAGGATGGTTATATCGAAATGTTCAAACAAGAGGAAAAGGAGTTTTAGATTACTACAGCGGCATAATCTATAGTTTTCAATTAAACACATATATATAATAATGGCCAGGTAACCCGATAATGAATCTTATTAGTTTGGCCAATATGATTTTAGATTCGGTTTTTGACGTAAGATATGTCGATAGGCGTGAATATTGCCAACATAGGAGTAAACTATATCAGGGCTATATTAAACATTGGTTGAATTTGTTTGTCAATAGTTTGCCCTTGAATTTTTACCCGATCATGCGCTGCTGCATCTATAATATCATTAAATATAATTCTCTTCTCCTATATTTTCTTCATCTATGCTGATCTCCTGTTTACGACGCGAACGTGCCGAATGCGGCAGTATCGCATTGCTTAAGGCCCTGCCCAGGTAGCCTTTTTTTCTGCTTGCCGGTTCAACATACCAATGAAGGTCACTCACCATATCATACACTGCACCCACAAACTTTCCCTTCCCGTTACCGATAAAATAGAAATTCTTCGGCTCATGGTTTCCCGTTTTCTTAAAATCCAGGTCTATCCATACCAAACCAAAATGCACATCAAAGCCAATCGGCTGCGCTGCGATAAAAAACTTAGGGTTTGGCTTATTCAGCGCCTTAATAATTTTTGAGATTGTTTCATCTGTCATCTTAACTCCAAGGCCTATTTTTCGGCAACGACGAAGATAAGGCTCCCAAACAAAAAACACACCCTTCATGCGCCCAATAAAACGATCAGGCCGTTGCCTTCGGCCGGGCTATTTATTGCAATCTTTTTCAAAGGATTTCCATTGCTATCCCTAACGGGGAGCGGGTTTCCACTAATGCCTGGTCCGATCCGGCCCGCGGTGGTAGTCGGTGATTAAAGCCAGCTTGCATCCGGAGGTGGTGGTGTCAATTTGAGTGAATCGAAAATATCTCTTACCAGAATGTACTTTTCCTTGCTGCCATCTTTTGCCCTAAAATAGCCATAGACCTGAAAACGGCTTTCTCCCTTTTTTGGCGGATGTCTTTTATAATTAAAAGATTCCATTACATAGGTCATCCGATCTTCTTGAAAAGAGTATTCTCTGCCGACCAATTTTTGGTAACATAATTCGAATTCTTCTTTGCCGGATTCTTTAATGATCGAATGGATGTAGTTTACCATTTTTTCCTCTTCCTCCGTGAAATCATCCACATCGTCAGGGAAGTCATATACCATCATTTCCGCCGCTAACTGGATCCCGGCATTGAGCAATTTTTCATCATGTTCAGCAGCCGTGATCTTTTTAGCTTCAAGTTCCGCCCCTAATTGAACTTTGATATCCTCAAGTATAGCATTAAACCGGGTTAGCTGATCAGAAGACCGTGCATTTTCAAATGCCTTGTTAATCAGCTTGTCGAATTTCTCTTCGGTAGCACCAACAGCACCGAGGTTTAATGATACAGGGGAATCAATTTTCTTTCCGGTTATCGCGTTCTGCTGATAACTAATATCGATCTCCGGCCCTTCATAGGCATTCATAAATACAGTATGGCCGCAAATGATATTGAAGATCTCTACATACCCGATAAGTTGTTTTTTTTCCGGATCAGAGCGGATGACGATCAAATGGGATACAACAGCTTCCTCCGGTTGTCTTACTTCCAGATCAAAATTACAGATCTCCATATCATCGCCGCTTTCATCAAGTGCAAAAATTCTGTCCAGCCTGGGCTTTAAAGGTGCAAGCGGAAGGTCGGAAAAAGCATAGAACTCTGTCAAAATCTTATTAAGAGCCAGTTTAAGCTTAGGCGTGATTTCAACTGCTGTTTCTCCCTTTACTTCTGCTAAAAAATGCACTTTCTCTTCTACATGAATTGCTTTTTGATCCAATAACTTTAAAGCATTTTTTCCGAAAAGCCTGGTCGCCTTCTTAGCGAACGCCTGTGGAACTAAATTTTTATCTCCGTCCACCTGGAGAGCGATCTTTCCGTCCTCCCGTTTGATCACTTCTATTTCGGGAGCGACTTCTTTCATTTTTCCAGCCTGGTCAACAGTAAATGCTTTCCCGGCCTGGTCTGTAACTTTCATTTTTTTTACATTACCAACACCCAACGCAAACAATACAAAATGCAGGGCCTCCTTGATGACAGGATCAAGCCTACTGCCAAATTTTTGATTACAGGACGCGCAGATCAATGTCTTTGAGTGCAGTCGCCCATTAACACTATCGGGTATGATGTGTTCATCGGAGCCGTCCAATGGGTTATCACAAAAAATACAAGTGGAGCGTTCAGTTTCAGGCATGATAAGGCATTAGAAAATTAGCATATAGTCAAATTTATGGAATTTCCTTCGATATGGGTTGTGGCCTATTGCCATATTGATCCTTTTTGGAAAATTAAATTTTCATACTATAAATTGAAAAAAAGAGCAGTCATGTGAGATTTCTTATCGCCTACGGCTCCAATGGCATTTTTTATTAAATCATATTTTTTTTCAGTCGAAACGGGTAAAAAGCGCAGCTAAAATCACGCCCGTAGTAGTCTTTTGGTTGAAAAAAGACTACGGCATAATTCAGTCACTCGTACCTCGTTCCTTCAGCCTCCGGCACTTATTCCGTTTCCTTTCTTCTCTCCACGGGCGTTACGATTTGCTTTCTTTTTTCCCTTTTTCTTTTGAAAAAAATCATCCCAAAAGTCACGGCGGGAAAAGGAAAGCGAAACGAAATATTTATTCATTAAAAACAAATTTTTATGCTTTTCACAGGAAGACTGACGGCTGACGCCGAGGTCAAAGAACTCAAAAACGACAAGAAAGTCACCAATTTCACCGTAGCCCTGAACACCAAGTTCAAGACCAAAGCGGGCGACAAAAAAGAAAAATCTGTCTTTGTTGATTGCTCTTACTGGGTAAACCCCGGCCTTGCAATTTACCTCACCAAAGGGGCAATCGTGGAAATTAACGGCTGGGTGGAAGCCGAAGCCTATCTCAGCAACAAAGACCAAACCGCCAAATCCAGGCTCGTTTGCTCCGTGGACAAGATCAAGCTTTTTTCATCCCTGAGCAGTGCACCCCGCACGGAAGCCGAACCGGAAAAAGTGGAGAACAATCCGCCATACACCACAGGCGCAGGGGCTGACGACGACCTGCCATTTTAATCAACTCATTATTTCAAACATTTAAAATTTACTATCATGGCTCATAACTTAAATTTCAATAGCAATACCAATGAATATAGCTTTTTCAGTCGTAAAGAAAAAGCATGGCACGGATTAGGCAAAATCGTGGAAGATTACCCGACCAGCACCCAAGCCATCCAATATGCAGGACTGGACTATTCCGTAGAAAAACGCCCCTTATTTACGTATGATACCGAAAACCACAACGGCGACCCTGACAACGATCTGCTAATACCTGAAATTGATGTACCCAATTACTTTGCCACCATCCGAACCGATACCGAGCAGGTTTTAGGCGTTGTGGGTAAGGATTACGAAATCGTACAAAACCGTGATGCATTCAGCTTTTTTGATGCTATCGTAGGTGGTGGGGATGGTATCCTGTACGAAACCGCAGGGGCTTTAGGAAAAGGCGAACGGATTTTTATTACTGCTAAACTCCCCGGCTATATTAAAGTCGGCAAGAATGATTTTATTGAACAATACCTTTTCCTGACCACCTCGCACGATGGCCTCGGCAGTATCATGGCTGCTTTTACCCCTGTGCGTATTGTGTGCAATAATACCCTTAACGCTGCCTTGTCTAACCACCGCAACGCTATCAAAATCAGGCATACCGCCTCGGCAAACGACCGCCTGAAACAGGCGCATACCCTTATGGGCATCACGAACAATATGTCCAACGACTTGAACGATATTTTTAATCATTGGTCAAAAGTGCGCATCACCGATAAAGAGGTGAAAAAGCTGATTGAAATGGCACTTGCACCCAATAAGGAAACCGTACAAAACCTGTTAAACGGGAAAAACGAAGAACTATCCACCGTTTACACCAACATGGTAGATAAGGCTTTTGAGTATGCCATGACCAGCCCCTCACAGCAGATGGAAACAACAGCGGGAACTGTGTTTGGTGCCTACAATGCCATAACCGGTTATTTCCAAAACGTCCGCAACTACAAAGACGAAGAAGCCAAATTTAAATCCATCATTGAGGGCAACGCCAAACTAAAAGGCCAAACCGCATTCGATCTATGCAGGGATTTTTCCAAACACCTTAACGACAGTTTCTTAACACTTAACTAAACCACCCAAAGGGGGAGCAATCCCCCTTAAAATAAAATTTGCTATGAAACCTAAAATAATTATAACCATACATGGCGGACTGATTGCAGCAGTCGCTACCAATCTGCCGGAATGTGAAGTAGTCGTTGTAGACTACGATCTGCACGCTTACAAAGATGGGCCGGTACTTGTATCACCGCCCCGTGAGCAGGACGACACTTTCGAGGATGGCAAATCTTACCTGTTATTCGATGCGGGTAATAAACATGAAGGTGAAGTCGCTGACGAACTGAAAAGACTGAAATACTAATCCCCATGAACATGAAAACATTAAATAGCTTCACTAATGTAGATAAGGCCAAAATGATTCATGGCTTATTTATACACGAAATACCCGGCTTTTTAGCCTTTACCCGCGAACTTTCCGAATACATGAGAACCCACCCCGATGAAGTCCGCAAGGTTTGGAAAAACCAATTGTTCGGCGTGGATTTTTGGTTTGAATTATCCGAAGAAGCCGACCGCAAAATCAAGCGGTACGGCAAGCAACTGGAAAAAAGCAGCAGCGTTTTTGCCGACCAGTTATTTGACGGTTATGGCGCTTTGTATTTAAACCATTGCCTCGTAACCTATACTGAACAGGGCAAACACGGCGACCCCAAGTTTAAAACCGCCATAGACCTATTCTTTAATCCTTAATTTCTAAAAACATGACACGTTCAAATCTTCATATCACGTTATCAAACGGCGACAAACTGCAATGCGTAGCAGACAGCAGCAGCGCACCCGAACAGGGATACATTGTAGAGCATTTGCTATTGCCTTTACTTTCTTTTAGTGATGCTAAAAAGGAACTGGCATTGATTACCGAACACTGTACAATGGATGAACAGCGCACCAACGCCGAATATCGTTACCTCATTGACCTCAAAAACGAGCATATCGAGTTTTACGAGGAACATTATAACCAAAGTAAGAACACCTTTAAAAGAGGCATTAACCTGACAGGCCGTTACATTTCTTACCTCAAAAAACTTGAAACGGAAACCGAATTATTCACTAAACGCAAATTCAGGGACGTATCCAATAAGGAACTGGTGAAACGCATTAACGGGTTGCCGGACTTCAAATGGGATGACGAGGGTGTAGAGTTGCACCGCCGTAGCCTGTTATCCAACGGCGCTTTTATCTACAAAATGCAGGGCAATACCCTCATCATCCTAAAAGACGAAAAGCCGCAATAACCAATAATTAACCATTCAAATTTTACCAAAATGACAACTAACTTTTTTCAAAATATCATCAATTTAAACGCTCCCGGCGTTTGGAATATCAGCATTACCACCGACGAGCAGGGCAAAGTAAAAATCATGGGTTTGTATAACCTGCCCAAAAACGGCATACAGGCTGCCAAGGTTGTACCGCCCTTTATTGTTAGCGGTACAGCCGAAGAGGTAGACAGCACCTTTTTTGATACCATAGAAAGACCTATACAGGAGACGGCGGGTGTGTTCCACAATATGGAAGACTACCGCAAAGGGATAGAAAAAGCAAAAAACCTGTCCAAAGCCACCATGACCGCCAAACCCGCAACGCCAACGGTTGCCAAAAGCCCTGACCAGGAACTGCCCGACCCGAAAGCGGAAAAGAAAAAGGCATACGATACGGCTATCAAAGCAATCAATGATTTACAGGCTGATTGCAAATACGAGGAAGCTTTAGCCCTGTTACCTACAATTGAGGAATACCCCGAAAAGGAAGCCGAATTAAAAAACCTGCGGAATGACCTCAACCGCAAAAAGGAACAATTGGCACAAATCAGATTATTCTAACCCTAACCGATACGACCATGTTTAGCGATTTATTACCACGGGTTTTTATCCATAAAGAAAACGGGCAGGAAATAGTATTGACCGACCCCGATAGAAACCTCAGCCCCGAAGAAGTGTGCAATTCCTATGCTACCCTGTATGCTATTTTGGCAACCGCCAAAATTATAGGGCCGGAATTTAAGAACGACACCGCCCAATACCAGTTTGTCACCACATTAGGCACAAAAGGATAACATGAAAAACAACACACAGGCAGGCTTTATCAGCCTGCCTAAATCAAAAAGACAATGCAAACTCTATCAACAATTAGCAACATTCGCAGAAAGCCTCAACCAACTGCCGGACGCAGCAGCCGTGCAAAGGGACAAAGCCAAATCAATACCCTTGCCTCATGTGCCGATGGTTTTCTGAACCATCGCTTTTTGCCGCTTTGCGTGCCGGAACTGCAATTGCCCGACCGGGCAAAAGTTGAGCAGGGGTATTTTCAATCGGTAACGGAATTGTGTAATGTGAACGGAATACAGCAGTTGGATGTAAGCCACCTGCCATACCCTTACAACATCTTACTCAGCCATCGTGACCTGTCCATCAAGCTGAACAGGCAGCCCTACGAAGTTCAACTGGTCATTACCAAAGATGATAATGATGGCATTGCGCTCTCAACGAAACAGGAATTTGAGTTCGGGCAAACCCTGTATTATATTCCTGTTATCCCGCTCTACCGATTCCTGCGGGACAGTAAAAACAGGGCAACGGGTAATCTTCTACTGGCGGTGATGTCCTACCTGTACCGGGAGGCCGGAGTTCCTTACCACAGGGAACAGGAGAGTTTTATGGCCGGAGAATATGAAATGTTTAAAGAATATTTTTTAGAAACAATGGAAGAAAATCCTGACGATTACGAAGAAGATATGGCCGACATCAACCGCACCGAAATATGCAGCGACATCATGCTGCGAAAAATCCGCAGTCCCTACCACCTGCAAAATCTGGAAAAAGCAATTCAGCGTTTCCAACCGCAGAATCAGCGGGATGAAGATTGTTTGAACGTGGCTGCTGAGGCTTTGTCCCTCTACAGGGAATTTCCGGGCAATCACATTTGGCAACACCTGAGCGATTTGGAGGATTGGGATGACACTGCCGGATGCGATGCCTATATCTCATTTATTGCGGATGGTACAGGCTGGCTTTACGACAGGATCGAGCAGAATGTAAATGAATACCTCGGGAATTTCAGCTACGTCCATCAGCCAACCATCGTCGTTGATTATGAAGGCAACACCAACCAACCCCGCACCCTTGAATTTGAACACCGGCTATATGAACTGGTACTCAGTTTATCCACCATTTTATTTGATTTACCATGAGAAAGAATATCACCCATAATTTTGGAAAACTATACGAACCACTGAAGGCTTTTGTTATTTATCGCGAACCTCAGGAGAAAAATGTTTATGTGGAAGCATTCGATATGGACAAAAACGGAAAGCCCATTAATGCGCACCCTTTATCCTTACAGGAAAGTATTTCTTTAGCTAAAGCCCTTGATACCTCCGAAGATTTGCAGACCGGTTTTTTAGACCCGGTTGGCTTAATGCCTAAAAACGTGCTCTATATCAACCGGGGGCGCAATGCTTTCGCTCTTTGGCAGACCCCGGCGCAAAAGGTCAGGCTTTTATTTAAGGACGATTTAGGCATCCCCAACGGGGAGGCTTATATCCCGCCGATGGTTTGGAAAGCTTCCCGCACCACCCTGTACGTTTATGCACTGTATACGGACGAGCCTGTTAGTTTAACATCAACCCTGCACAAAGCCCCGTACTTTAATATTTATGCCGATGGTAAAGTATGCCTCGGTACGGTATCTATCCAAATTCCTAAAGAATGCGGCTTAGAGGAATTTATGCGCCAATGGCAAATCTATTTTTTCAATAGCTTTTTCAGCCATACCCTCGGAGGCGTAAGCCCTGTTAAAGGTAACATCGTTCAGCTTTGGAAGAAGTTAATAGGAACTGATGAACCGTTTCCCGCCGATAACTTAATCCCATTTAAAACCACCGTTAAAGACCTCATCAAATGAAAACACTACCCGCCATACATTTTACCGCCGGTTCATTGGTTGACCCGACCAACCCCATAACTGTTAACCTGATCGGTGCAGGTGGCACAGGCCACCGCATGCTCACCGAACTGCTCAGGATACATATATCCTTACAGGCATTCGGTCGCCCCGGCTTGCAGGTCAATGTGTTTGATGATGACATCATCAGCGATGCGAACAGGGGACGGCAGATGTTTGCCCAATCTGAAATCGGGCATTTCAAATCTGTTATCTTGGTTAACCGTATCAACCGGAGCAATGGGACCAACTGGAAAGCCGTACCCGAAAGGTACAGCACCAACACGCTGCACCTGTTGCCATCATTGGGTAAAGCCAATATCTACATTACCTGTGTAGATACCGTTAGCGCACGTTTTGATATTGCTAACGCTTTACGCAAAGTTTGCAGAAATAGCCGTAACGACCGTGCCCAACCCTTTTACTGGATGGATTGTGGTAACGGCAGGATTACAGGACAGGTATTGTTAGCCACCTTAACCGAAATAAAACAGCCCGACTCCGAACGTTTCCGTACCGTTGCAGAACTGCCCAAAGTTACCGACGAATTTAAACACCTGTTGGAGGAAGTAGACGACAACGACGAACCAAGCTGTTCACAGGCAGAAGCCCTAAAGAAACAGGATTTATTTGTGAATACGGGCTTGGCCGTTAACGGTGCGGAATTGCTTTGGCAACTGCTCTGTGAGGGTATGATAGAATACCGTGGTGTATTTATCAATATCAAGAAGTTTAAAACCGTGCCGTTAAAAGTAGCCTGATAATCGGTATAATGTGCTAATGAAGTGCGGGAGAAATCCCGCCTCTTTGTTTGGGGGAAGCGAAAAAAATCGCGCCACCCGGCCACTTGCTCCTTGATCCGCAACAGGCCGGGCGGCGATAAGGTAGCCTGAATTCATTAAAGCAGCGCCTTCTCGGGGTTTCCCCGCTTTAACGAAACACAGGCCGTTTTTAATAATTATGCTGGTAGTTGTATTTCGGCCTATCTTTTTGGATCAGCCTTTTTTCCAGTTTCGCCGCATTTTCCCTGGGTTTGGCATGGTCGTGATCGTACTCATCAAAGTACAGGCCGTTACGTTCATGCTCATCCAACCTTTTCTCTATCCGGTCGGCATAACAGATCCCGTGGTAAACGAGCTTTCTTCTATGCCATAAGGTGTAATTCACGGTGTCATGTCCCGTACTAAAAAGCTTATTTAAAGCATAAATACCCAATGCTAATGCGCCAAGCTGCACTATCGGTTTAGGTTCGTTTTGTGTGTTTGGATATAGGTTGTTCATTATCCTAAAGATAGCGGGAATTTCTCCATTTTCCTATACCTTGTTTAAGGGGATATTTTTTTTCAGCCTATACGTTTTTGGTGACCAGTTCGAGAATATCGGTGATCTCTTTTTGTGCTTTGGTATCTGCAGGTGCGAGTACGGTACCCAGTGGTTGCCTGATATAATCTTTCCCCGCAGCTTTATTCAGCCCATTATTAACCTGGAAAGCCCAACGGTTGACTACCTCTTTTAAATAAACATCACCCTGTACCAGGTAATTCCGGCGTACCCCGTTCGTCGTCGTGTTTATCATTTCCTTTACTGCTATATACAGGCAGGTTTCTAAATACGCGTTTAGCTTCAGGCTTTTTAGCGCAGGTTTCAATAGGATCTCCTTTAGAAAGCCCTGCATTTGTTTAACAATAGCAGCCTTGGTGAAAAGACGCAAAGGCACATTAGGCAACACCAGGTGGTGGCTTACTTCCTTAAAGGTGCGGTTTTGGGAATCGAAAAACGTACTGTTGATATTGGCATACTCAATTTCCTCATTGTCATAAAGTAGGAAATGGCTGAAGGCATTGCTGACCGGGCCATTGCCGGGCAGCCAGTCCTCTACAACGATGGCGTTCGTAATTTGAAGCGGGCTTTCCGGCAGGAATGCCCAGGCATTCACTGCATCTAAAACAGTTTCGGTATGGTATTCATACCACTTGCCATCAGGGCCGGTTTTGCCCATATAATATCGGGCGTTATCACAAAAAATAATATCGGTTAATCCCGTACTAACAGTGCTGGCGGGTTTCTCTGAGGGTAAATACCATTCCATAGGCGATCTTTAAAGATAGCAAAGTTACAGTCGTTCAGGCCGGTTCCCGGAAAGATTTGTTTAAGCGTTGTCATATTGCGAAACGCGATAACCCATTTTGATAAGTAATAATAGATTTACTTATAATTTAAACCCGATCACATGGCTAAAGTAATTTTCGATACCAATGGTTATCGTAACCTGGTATCAACCAAAACGTTTGAAGAAATAGACGACTGTATCGCCTTAATTAAAGTTAAGGAAAAGGAGAATGACATCGAAACGATGTTCAGCCCGATTGTAGCGCAGGAACTGTTAGCTCACCTTGCGGATAAAAATGACAACGCTTTTGACCGCTGCTTACGCGCCAATAAGGCCATGTACCTGCACAATGGCGACCGTGCTCAGGTAAATATGTTCCCGATGTTCGAAGCACTGCTGGCGCATATGTATTTCAATGATACTCCAGCCAAACGAATAGAGACCTATAATGCAATAGCACAGATCTCCATGCACCTTGCACTCAATCCAAATGAAGCGACGTTTGCTATTTTTCATGATAAATTGCAAACAATTAAAGCTTCAGTGGATATGGGAGAGGCTGGATTTGTTGACGGGATGTTCCAGTTTGTGAAGCAAACCGATCCTGCAGCAACTGATTGGATGCCATTTCGCAATGACCCCAAGAAGCGTCAAAAATTATTGACTGGGTTAAGATCAGATGGTGCAAGTTACGAGATTGCAAAGGGCTACATTTTCATGACCCACATTAACCTAATTGAAAATGGCCACTCCAATATTTATTCAGCCGAACAGATTACCGATTTTTCGAAATCTGTTCTCGAAAAATTCCCTGAGCCTATCGCTTTATTTAAAACGGTGATCGAGAATTTAGTTAATAGTGACTTTCCGCTTGACCAGGCGAGCAGGGCGAATTTCGTTTGGGATATAGCCCTGATGTTTGGAGCTGGTAAACATTCTATAGGGAATGACAAACTGTATTTTGTAACCGGCGACAAAGCGATCATCAATACCGCTATCCGGCAGGGTTCCGGCACATCCGTACTGACTTTACAGGAATATCTGGATTATATAGGGGTATAATTAAATAACCTAACTGGCCGGCGGTTCTTTTTAGTTCTGCCGGCTTTTGCATTTTGGGTCAGCTTGTTTCTAAAATGCTGCAAACCTGTATCTTTAAACCTAATAAGCACAGCCCTTTTCACTTTTAATAGTCTTTTTTATGATGACGATCAATGACATTATTGTTTTATTAACGCTGATCATCGCGCTGATTGCCATCATTAATGAAAAGAACCGGACGCACTTGCTGCTGAAATTCACCAAACTGGACAGGTGGCTTTTTGGTCTGGCTTTGGTGCTGATCAATTATTTTGTGTTTTATCAAGATTTTGAGCAAAAAGATTGGGTGATCCATTCGCTTTACTTTCATGGTTTCGGTTTGCACCAGCCACGGCATTGGGCGTATATCATTACCCTAATCAGCCTGATCTACCTTTTTTATAAGATCTACGGTTCATTCTATGCCAAATTTCAGATTGAAAAGGTCAATGCTTTTTATAGCAAGCAGATCGAGAACTTGGAATTATCCTTTTTAATAGACCTGATCGAGCGATACCACAAAAATGATATTATCCAATGGGTGAGTAAAAATCCAGTAAACAACGATGACTCCGAACGGGAGCTTGAAATTGATGAACCAGAAACATGGCAAGTTAAAGTAGGTATTTGGTGGACTGGATTTATAGCCGGGCTATTTCCGCTATCATGGAATAACCGAAGTACATATGCCCGTAGAGTCCTTCACTCTATTATTAACACGCCGGGATTTATTTGCCATGCCGCCAATCTTCGTCCGTATTTCTTTCCGGAGATTTACATGCACTTGACCGCCGCTCAGCACGACCAATATCCCGACGAACTAATTAACTCCTTTTTTAATGAATTGCTGCGGGACAAAAATTACTGGTTAAAAAAGGAACTGAAAGCAAGCGAATCCTTCGATACAGGTCAGCCGATACGATTTCACGAAGAAAATAAAATACTATCGGGCTTACTGGAAGATTTGACGGTTTCCGCGAAAAGCAAGATTTGGCAGTCCTTCGGTGATACCGCGGTACATGAACTCCAGGAGGAAATTCAAAAGGGTCTGGATAGTCCACTTTATCAGGAATATTTTTCCGACAACCAGCTTTGGGAGTTTAAGACACAGTTCTCCTACCAATTCTTTAAGATTTTGATTATCGAGGCGATCAATAAACAACATAACGGCCAACACTTCTGGCTCTTTTATTATGACCGGATCATTGAAAAGATCATCAAAGCATGGGAGAAAAATCCTCCTGTGGAAGATGTCAGCAAAACTGTGGGCCATAAATTCATCGAAAACATTTTTGATACCCTCCAGCAATGGCTTGAATTTGCCAACGAAAAGGAGCATACCGGTTTGTATTGCGATATTACAAGTTGCATCGGCAGGGTATTGCAGGTGGTTAATGAGTCAGCTCAATACCCGGAAAAAGATAAGATCAGGATGCTTGATATATTATTTAGAACCTATTGCAATTTAGCCGATAACGGCCAGACCGATACCCTGCGGACGGAGTTGGAGAAGGTTATTAAAAAGCCCAATAATCTGGTAGAAGCAGGTTTTCCATATTATGGAATCGTTGCCAAGGCCTGGGATCAATTTGATAAGGTACCGCATAGGGTTCAGGATTTTACGGACTATGCCTACTTTGGACGGTTCAAACGTAATGTAATCCAGCCACTTGGGTTGCCAACTAATACGCACTGAGATATTTGTAATTGTGATATTTAATAGCGAAATTTAAAATAACAAGTCCGTCAGCCTATGAAAACGAAAGTCCGCTTTGAATTTGACACCCAGTTATTCTACCCGGCTTATAATGGTCCGAGGAACATCATCTTTGAAAACCCGCCGCATATCCCCGCGACCGGCGACGCGGTTAACTTTAGGATCGCTGACTTTTTTGACGATAAAAAAGTGATCAAAAAGTTTGAGGCGCTGGATGATGGTAATGTTTTCTATGCCGAACGCTTACAGGCGATCTACAGTAAAGAGGAGATAGAGATCATTGTGGTGGTTTACGAAGAAGCCATATTTAAAGAAAACTTCCCGCAGTTTTTTGAGCGAAGCCTGATGTAATTTATAAAGTATTTTTGCAGCCTTATTCGTACTGGATTTTTAACTATATAATATCAGAATCTTTGTCCGATAATAGAAAATGAACAAACTCGAACTATTACGTTCTGAAAAAACTAAACTTTTCAATAATCGCGCGAAAGCTCCAAGCGCTCCCAATCGAAAGAGCGGTATGAGATAGGAAGGTCGAACCGCTCCCGTAAATATTCAAGATAATCTATAGAGTTCGGCTCAGGTTCCCGCTGTCCAACAACAATAATTTTTTTTGCCCGCTCTACGGCCGGATAGTAGGCATACTCCATTACCTGGCCAATGGCATTGCGTATGCTTCGTTTAGGACTGTCGGTCTTTATCTCAAAATAGTGCCAGGTTCCATCCGGCAAAACGGCTTTAATATCTACCCTGCTTTTTTCAATATATACATGCTTATAACCATACTTAGGATCGCTCCGTAAATGCTCAACAATGGCATTTTGCATTCGGTCATGTATCGGGTCGTATTCCTGTTCACCGTTAAATGTACGCTTTCTTTTGCCTTCATTTTTAAATTTGCCTTCGTCCGTTTCTTCCGGTTCGATTGGATTTAGGGATGGTACATATTCTCCCCGGTAGGGCAACAGCTTAAAATGGTCGGTTGTAATATTATCATCGATATCCGCCAGTTCCTCCATTTCGGCCTTCTGCTCGATATTGTGAAGCTTAAAACGCACATTAAATAGGAACTCAGGTTTGGTTTTATTGAAATGGGCAACATCGGCTTCGACATGTTCCAGTGATTTCGCCATTTCTGACAGCCAGCCTTTTGCTTGATAAATTTGGTAAACTTCTTTGGATTCTGCATTTGAAATTCCTTGTGCATCCCTGATGCAGCCTACATAATAATAGTTTCGAGAACTGTTTTGAGCATAAAGATGAACATTGTAAATTTTGCCGGCGTGGATTTGGTTTTTGGACTGCATGCCCTGAATAAAGCCATAATGATAGCCTTTGATTAATTTCGTACGGTCAAAAAGCCACTCTTCATATCCAAATCCATATTGCCCTTCATGTGTTTTGGGGTTAGCCGATTTACCCATCCAGCCGGATGGATATTGCCAATTGTTCTCGTTCCATGATAACCTTGTAATCTTGTTTTTTTTTCCGAATAATACCTGCCGGTTCCGAAGTTCGATCACTTTTATGCCGAATTTCTGAAATTGTGCGTCCGATACTTTGGAGATGCCAGGCGGGTTTTCAATTTCAAGCAGGTGGTCAACTTTTGGCTTAAAAATTTTAATGAAATAATCGAAATTTTTAAGATATTCATCGTTATTCTTTCCGGGGAATGCCTTGAACCATTTATGTTTAGTACCGGGGTGGTCAAAGCCTTTTTCCAATTTAGCAACCTTCTCTAAAAAGGGGACAACCTGTTCATTCCCCTGAGCAGACAGTTCGATATAACTGCTACGATCCGGCATAACTACAAACCCAATGAAATTTACCTTTTCCTTCCAGTCTGATCCTCGCCAAAGACACACAAATACGTACTTATCGTTACCTAAGAACCAGTAGCCTTTATCCAGGCGCTGATTATTATTCTTTTGGCGCGGCATAAAAAGCAATCCCGGATCAGTTTTGCGGCGCTCGATTAGGTGGTCAAGCAGTTTTTCGTGAATTTTAGCGATGGAAGGCATGTTACAGGTGATAAAGGTTTATTAATAATAATTCGTTTTATTCGTCATTCAGTTCTTTAAATGAAAAATGATGACGTTGAACGGAATGTGCTTCAGCTTTGATCTGTACAGCATTTATCGTATAAACGCCTACTGATTCGATGATCAATTTTAAGGATACCTGTCTTTCGTCAGTATTGGGATTATACGGGTATATATAAAAAGACCCAGGAGCCAAAGGAGGTAAATCTTCCCGAATGTTCGAGTTGGTCTCAGGAACGGGTTCTTCTTCTCTTTCATAGACCGTATATGACCGATATTCTTTTTCTGCATCTACATGGAGATTATGATGAATGAGACCACACCATTTCGGCGCAAGCTGACCCACTGTTTCGGGGCAAACTGACCATGGTATTTCGGGGCAAACTGACCCACCAAAACGCATAGCAAATGCTGTAGAAGCAACCATCTTTTGAGGGCAAAAGACCCGTTCTAAGATGGCCAATTTGACAATCAGCATGAGTAAGATTAGAAAGATTTTAAGGATGAACAGCCAGGGTCGCAGCACGCGATTTATAGCTGCCCAGATTGAATCATCCCGGAATACCGTAAGAAAGTACCTGGCGGTCCTTAAGAAGAGCGGCTTTACCTTTGAAGAAGTTAATAACCTGAATGATAAGGAACTGGAAGACCTTTTCGGCAAGACCAGAGAAAACAACCAGCCAAGCAGCCGTATGCAATCCATGCTGCGCTGCTTTCCACACGTTGATAAAGAGCTCAAAAAGACCGGGATGAACCGGCAGCTCCTGTGGGAAGCTTATATCAAAGAGTTTCCCGACGGCTATAAGTATACCCAGTTTTGCACGTATTACAACCAATGGAAGACCAGGGTCAACCCGACCATGCACATGGATCACAAGGCCGGGGACAAGCTATACGTCGATTTTGCGGGTGAAAAGATGAACTATACGGACAAGGAAACCGGTGAAGTCATTGAAGTAGAAGTCTTTGTAGCAATCCTTGGTGCCAGCCAGCTCACCTACGTAGAGGCTGTTATGAGCCAGCAAAAGGAAGACTTTATAGCGGCCTGCGAGAATACTTTGCACTTTATCGGCGGCGTTCCTGCCGCCATTGTACCGGATAACCTGAAAGCGGCTGTAACCAAAAGCAGCCGCTATGAACCAACCCTTAACGAAACGTTTGAGGACTTCGCCGACCATTATGGGACTACCATTCTACCAGCGCGGGCGTACCGCCCGCGTGACAAGGCATTAGTAGAAGGCGCCGTTAAGATCATTTATACCAAGGTATACGCCCCTTTAAACAAGCATATCTATCATTCTTTATCAGAACTCAATACGGCGATCCGGCAAGCTCTGGAAGTCCATAACAGCCAGTTGCTCAAGGGGCGCAATTACAGCAGGAAACTACAGTTTGAAGAGATCGAGCGCCAGACCCTGGCACCGCTGCCGGTATTGCGTTACCAGTTCAAAAAGCACTTCTATGCCAGGGTGATCAAAAACGGCCATGTCAATCTCGGCCCTGATAAGCACTATTACAGTGTGCCTTACCGCTTTATTGGCAAGCGGGTTAAGCTGTTATATTCCCGTACCATTGTAGAGATCTACTCCAATTATGAGCGTATCGCTTTGCACCCGCGCGAAAAGAACCCCTATGGTTATACGACCGACAAAGAACACATGGCCAGTGCCCACCGCTTCAAAAGCGACTGGACGCCAGATATGTTCCTCAATTGGGCGGCCTCCATCCACGAGGATGTCAGGTTATATATCCTTCAGATACTGGAGCGTAAACAACACCCCGAACAGGCTTACAAGTCCTGCCTGGGAGTACTTGGCTTTGCAAAAAAAGCAGGGAACGACCGGTTAATAATGGCCTGTCAGCGAGGGCTCAGTTATGGCCTTTATAGCTATAAAACGATACAAACCATATTGGAAAACAAGATGGACAACTATGAGGAAAGCATATTTGCCGATGAGCTGCCCATGCCTGATCATGGTAATATCCGGGGAAAAGACTATTACAAATAACCATTTAAAACAACAATAACATGAACACAAGCACCTTAGACAAACTGCGGAAGATGAAGTTCTTCGGCATGTTCCATGCCTTTAAAAGCAGCATGGAAACCGGTAAAACAAACGATTACACGGCAGATGAACTGCTGGCCCACCTGGTAGATGCAGAATGGGACGACCGGCAGAACAGGCGTATTGAACGCACCATCCTATATGCCCGGTTCCGCTATAAAGCTTCAATTGAAGATGTTCACTATCATGCTGACCGAAGTATTGACCGCAACCAGATCATGCGCCTGGCGGATTGTACGTTTGTTGACCGCTTCGAGAACCTGCTGATCACCGGGAGTACAGGTATCGGTAAAAGCTATATTGCTTCTGCTGTGGGCTACCAGGCCTGTGTATTGGGCTACCGGGTATTGTACACCAGTACGCCCAAACTATTTGCCAAGCTCAAGATGGCCAAGGCCGACGGCTCCTATATGAAAGAGCTGGCTAAGATCGAACGCCAGCAACTGCTCATACTCGACGACTTTGGTATCCAGCCATTTGATGCACAAAGCAGGGCGGCACTAATGGAGATCATTGAAGACAGGCACGGAAAGACCTCGCTGATCATTACTTCGCAGCTGCCGGTCAGTAAATGGTTTGAGGTGATCGGTGAAAAAACGATTGCTGATGCTATCCTGGACCGGATCGTTCATGATGCACACCGTATCGAGCTAAAGGGGAATCTATGAGAAGAAAACGTAACGTAGAACCGGAAAACAGCCACTAATGAAATTACCTTTTAAATAACTATTTTTGTACGTGCTTTTATAGCATTTGCTGCAACCCAAAAGTCAGCTAACCCCTGGGTCAATTTGGCCCGAAACAGGGTGGTCACTATCTCCATAATATACAACCAGCTAAAGATATCGAGTTAAAGCCCGCCCATATCTGGGCTTTCCTTAAATGTTTGCCATTGCTATTATTTGCCATTACCTTTCTGCTACTGGCTTGGTGGCTGTCGTATTATTTTATTCTATTCAGCCTCGCTGTAACCGGTGCGGCCTGGTACCGCATGCTATATCTGCGTAGCTATACCTTCCATGTCACCGCAGAACTCATCCGTTTGCAGCGTGGTATATTCAGCAAACGTTCTGATCAGGTAGAGATGTTCCGCATCAAAGATTACGTTGTTACCCAATCTTTCTTTCAGCAAATATTTAAATTAATGGATGTCACGCTGATAACTACCGACCTGGAAAACCACTCCGTTTATATGTTCGGCATTCCCGAATCGGACATAATTGATACCATCCGCGAGCGGGTACAACAGGCCAGGCAGGACAATCATATCTATGAAATAAATTAGATTTCGCTTGGGATATACTAACTTTATTAGTAAATTTAACTATAGAAAAGATATGAAAAATTTCATCCACCTCATCTTTACCTGCATGGTTTCTTTCTTTGCTTTTTGCGGTGCATTAAGTATGAAGGACAACCCATGGCCGGGTTTTGCAATCGCATTTGGGATCTGGGGAATATTCTTATGGCGTTACAATGTGCGTGCTAAACGCAATGCGATGAAACGCGAGTACGAAGAATGGATGTTCCGCGAATACATGCGATCAAGGTCTAACAGTCATCGTTAACACAACAATTAAAATTTTTAATGTAAATTGGCCACATTATTACAGTGCTCAACACTGTATGTGATAAGGTTTAGGTTGAAGAGTCCTGGCGGCGAGCGTTCAGGACTTTTCTATTTTTAAACCTTTCTTTTTTCCCCTTCCGGGTTAGGCTTTTTACAGCTCATTCATCTTTTTATTTTAATATCATGAATCTACATCAGGTTTGGATAGCGCCTGTCAGGCCATCTATCCGCTATACAGCCATTTGCACAGCGCCCTGGCTTTTAGTGTTTTTTATATTGACTGTCGCCGGATATTATGTGCATCCGCTGCTGATCATAGTCAGTTGGATTTCCCTTTTCGCTTTTTTCTACCACGTTCTGTTACTGCAATCTCATACCTACTTAATTACTCCCGAATATTTTTTGATTAGTAAAGGCCTGCTGAACAAGAAAGTGGAATGGGTGGAACACCTACAGGTAAAGAACTACGATATTCACCAGAACTTTTACATGCGCCTGGTTGATGTCGTTAGTGTCACAATTACCGTTAATGAACAATCTGAGGCCCAGTTCACGTTAAGAGGAGTTAGCCTTGCAAAGATGAAAATTGCATTCAGCGGCATCATTGATTTTTTGGAGGTGCGCAAAAACTATTATCAAAATATGCTTGATGCCGCAGAAGCTCTGGCCGGTAAAGCCAAAGCGGAAGGCTTACTGTAACGAATGCTTTGTTAATTTGGATCAGATCCATGCTACTAAGGGACATTCCCAGTGTCCCCGCACCAACTAAAGGTGTCTTTAACCTTAGCCAGTTACAACATCGCTGGCTAAGGCTACCTGATCACATATGGATTATGCGCTATGCTGCAACCTCATTCCATAATCACGTTAAGAAAACCTTCTTAACGCATCCACATCAAAATTTAATAAGGTGAATAAATTTGAGGGCTTAGATATTCTACGTAAGACAGATCTTACCGTCGAAGAAATAAAGGGCCATCCCGCATTCGCCAAACTCGAGGAAAGTCAAATCGCAGACTTTCTGCTTACCATCAAAACCATTACAGAAATCGCCTTCAGATGCGCCGATATTTCCGAAAAAAACCTTGGAAAACCCCCTGAAAATGGCGAAATTTAACCTATATAAAGCTTTTTAAAGCATTCTGGCATGATTGAAATTTCTCCATTTGACACCTTTGCAAAAGGTACTATAACATCAAATAAGGTACGTGGTACAAACTGCGTGATTTATACACGAGTAAGCAGTCGGGAACAGGCTGACAATTTGAGTTTGGGTACGCAGCTTAAAGGTTGTAACCAATATGCCGAGCGATTAAAATACAAAGTACTTGCCCAATTTGGAGGCACTTATGAAAGCGCTGAAAATGATGAGCGTAAGGAATTCATCGCCATGTTGGCCTTCGTAAAGAAGTCAAAGGAAAAGGTATCATATATCTTAGTTTATAGCCTGGAACGTTTTTCAAGAAATGACAATTCAATCTGGTTAAGCGGCGAGTTAAGAAAGCTGGGTATAGAAATAGTTTCAGTTACTCAGCCAATAGACACATCAAGCGCATCCGGACAGATGCAACAAAAGATGCTGTTCTTATTCGGTGAGTTTGATAATCAGTTAAGAAAGCAAAAATGTACCGCCGGGATTAAAGAAATGCTGCTCCGCGGCGATTGGCCTACCGCGGCACCGCTTGGTTTTGATATCGTACGCAGTAACGGGGTTCGCAAGATTGTTGTTAATCATAAAGGGAAGCTCTTGCGGGAGGCATTTGAGATGAAAGCGCAATACAATCTTTCCAATGAAGCCATCCGTCAAAAATTAAATGACAAAGGGCTAAAATTAAACCATCAAAGGATCTCTGAAATTTTTAGAAACCCATTCTATTGTGGGTTAATGGCCCATAATATGTTAGAAGGGCGGGTTGTTGAAGGCAATCAAGAGAAATTAATATCAAAAGCCACCTTTTTAAAAGTAAACGGAATCTTAGATCAAAATGCTCATGGATACTCTTTAAAAGAGGAGAATAATGCAATTCCTTTGAAAAGATTTACTAAATGTGCGGAATGCGGTAAACCTTTAACAGGTTACTTAATGCGCAAAAAGAACATTCATTATTACAAATGTAAAACGCTTGGATGTAATACCAACAAAAATGCTTCGTCATTGAATGAGACGTTTTATAAATTATTAAATAATTTCACTTTGAACTTAGACAATGATTTTTTAAAACTCATCCGTCAACAAGCTATAGCAACATTTAATCAACTTTTTAAGGGAGAAGAAGAAGCTTATGTTTCTTTATCTAACCAATACAAAGAACTGGAGAAAAGGATAGGTAGGCTTGAGGAACGTTACGTAGAAGAGGAAATTAATAGTGACTTATACAATAAGTTCTTGGAGAAATATCACCAGGAAAAAGGCGAGTTAGAGCGTAAACTTTTAAACGCCTCCAAAAAAAGTTCGAACCTGGGAAATTGTATTGACATTTCCATAGAAATAGCCTCTAAAATGGCTGAAAAGTGGGTTTTAAGCGACTATGTGAGTAAGCAACAGATCCAGTCTTTGGTGTTTCCAGAGGGTATCACTTTTAGTAAGAAAAAGGAAGAAGTTCGAACTCCCCGAATAAATTCTCTTTTTTTGTATCTCACTTATCTTCAGCAACTTATAAGCAATAAAAAAAGCGGCATACCAGAATTAAACCTGGATTTTGCCGCTTTCGCCTGTTTGGTAGCGGGGAGCAGGATCGAACTGCCGACCTTAGGGTTATGAATCCTACGCTCTAACCATCTGAGCTACCCCGCCGTTTGTTTTTATGGCTCTTTTTGTGGTTAGTAAAAAGAGTGGCTTTGCTTTAAAACAAGTGGCCGTCCCTAAAAAGGTTTGCAAATATAGTAGAAATTCGTTTTCTTTAGAAAAAATGTTTCACATTTACTTTTGTTCCTGTTTTTTTAAGTGTAAACCGAATGTCCGAAAAGAAAAAATTTACCATTGAGTACGAGATTAAGTCATCTCCGCGTATCCTGTTCAGCTTCTTAAGCGAGCCTAATGGCTTGTCTCAATGGTTTGCCGATGAGGTTAATATTCGTGACCATGTTTATACTTTTACATGGGATGACGAATCGCAAAAAGCCAAACTTTGCTCAGTTAAGGAAAACAGATCCGTACGTTTTAAATGGCTCGATGATGATGCCCAGTATTATTTTGAAATGGAAATAATGCAGGATGAGCTTACCAATGATGTAGCCCTGGCCATTACTGATTTTGCAACCGAAGATGCCATCACAGAACGAAAGCAGATCTGGGATAACTCTATCGATTACCTCATAAGTGTATTGGGCGCCTGATAAAACTTTATTTTAGCTAATTTTGTACGCTGAACTGGTTTTGCACGTTAAAGGGTTTTAACTGTGCGGCTAACTGGTTTTGCCCCTGTTAATTGCAAATAGCACTAATGAAGAAGATCCACCTTTTACTCCTTAAATCATTTATAAGGCCTTTTTTGGTTACGCTTTTCATCGTGATGTTTGTGTTGCTGATGTTGTTTTTGTTTAAATACATTGACGACCTTATTGGCAAGGGCTTTGCCTGGTATACCATCCTGGAGCTCATGATGTATAATTCGGCCACCAATGTTCAAATGGCCCTCCCTTTATCCATCCTGCTCTCTACCATCATGACCTATGGCTCCCTTGGCGAAAATTACGAGCTTGTTGCTATCAAAGCGGCAGGCATTTCGTTGCGCCGGGCCATGTACCCAATGATCGTGATCATTTCCATACTTAGTATCGCGGCGTTCTTTTTTTCTGATTATATGCTGCCGGTGGCCAACCTTAAATATTATTCGCTGCTGTATGATGCCCGCAAACAAAAATCGGCCGATTTGCTGCCCGAGGGGGTGTTCAGTACCAGTTTTCCCGGCTACACAATCCGTGTAAAGCGTAAAGACCCGGACGGACAGCGGTTGTATGATATCATGATCTATAAAAAAAGTGAGAAAGGTGATAATAACAATTCGGTGATCCTGGCCCGCGAGGGCACCATGTTTCGTACCATGGGCGATAAATACCTGGTATTACGTTTAAAGGATGGGGTGACATATGAAGAAACCGCTTCCGAAAATGCCACATATAATACGAGGCAGCGCCTGCTGCGGGAGCGTTTTAAGGAAACCGAAACCAAGTTTGATCTGTCGGCATTTAAGCTCACCCGCACCAGTGAAAGTGAGTTCAAATCGGCATCTCAAATGATGAACATTAAACAGTTGAGGCATTATCTCGATTCGTCGCAACGTTCAGTAGATAGCAATGTGATGGTGAATTATAAACTGGTTACCCCATACATTAAATACTATTCAATACCTGCGCAATCAAAGGTTATTAAAAAATATAAAGAGTTTGATCCTAAAAAAGATGTTTTTCAGGGCCTTACCTTATCCGAACAGCAAATGAGCCTCAACAGTGCGGCTTCCGAAATAAGATCGATCAAGGATGTGATCAAAAACCGGAGCGACAGGTATAAAGGCGATTCGGAAGGTATCCGCAGGTATTTTGTAGAGTATCAAAAAAAATATAACCTTTCGGTAGCTTGTTTGGTATTGTTTTTAATTGGTGCACCGCTGGGCTCCATTATCCGCAAAGGTGGTTTGGGCTTGCCGGTTGTAGTTTCGGTGGTATTTTTCCTCATTTACTATATCATTACCACCATTGGCGAAAAATCGGTTAAGGGCGGCGATATTAACAAGTATTTGGGCATGTGGATTTCTATTATCACGCTGCTGCCTATCGGTTTGTTCCTCTCTTATAAAGCGGCTACAGACTCCGCCTTGTTTGATATGGAGATTTATAAACGTTTTGTAAACCGCGTGGCAGCAAAGTTTAAGCCCAAGGCAACCCGCCACGGTCATTAACGGTATATTTAATAAACGCCATATTATAAAAGCATTATCATTTTACACAAGGCCGACCCAAGTCATGGTAATATGCGTTAAATTTGATTTAGATTAAACAAGCGTTTAGGCGCTACCCAACAAGTAAGTATAGAATGTTAAACACCATACAGGAAGCGATTGAAGAAATCAAAGCAGGTAAAACAATTATCGTAGTTGATGACGAAGATCGTGAAAACGAGGGCGACTTTTTAACGGCCGCCCGCAATGCCACCCCCGAAACAATTAATTTTATGGTACGCCATGGCCGCGGCCTGGTTTGCGCCCCAATTACGGCGCAAAGGGCGCGCGAACTTGACTTGATGCCTATGGTAAGCCATAACACCACATCGCACGAAACTAATTTTACGGTTTCTGTCGATTTACTTGGGCATGGCTGCACTACAGGCATTTCTGCAAGCGACAGGTCAAAAACCACACTTGCGCTGATCGATCCGGCTACTAAACCCGAAGATCTTGGTCGCCCGGGGCATATTTTCCCGCTGATAGCTAAGGATGGCGGTGTACTGCGCCGTACCGGGCATACCGAAGCTGCTATTGATCTGGCTGTTTTAGCCGGAATGGAACCGGCCGGTGTTATCTGCGAGATTATGAAGGAAGATGGTGAAATGGCCCGTCTGCCCGATTTGCTGGAGATTGCGAAAGAATTTAACCTCAAAATAGTATCTATCAAAGATCTCATTGCTTATCGCCTGGAGCATGAGTCGATGGTAAGACGTGAAGTAGCTGTTAAGATGCCCACCGAATGGGGGGATTTTGACATGATAGCTTATACGCAGGTTGATACCGGCGAAAATCATCTTGCCCTGGTAAAAGGTACCTGGGAGCCCGGTGAGCCTATTTTGGTCCGTGTGCATAGCTCATGCGTTACCGGCGATATTTTTGGCTCATGCCGTTGCGATTGCGGTCCGCAGTTGCATAAAGCAATGGAGATGA
Organism: Mucilaginibacter metallidurans; assembly: GCF_003286435.2. Taxonomy (NCBI): domain Bacteria; kingdom Pseudomonadati; phylum Bacteroidota; class Sphingobacteriia; order Sphingobacteriales; family Sphingobacteriaceae; genus Mucilaginibacter; species Mucilaginibacter metallidurans. Next base: position 5,685,485 of record NZ_CP043449.1, on the reverse strand, counting down.
TCAGCAAGGAAGGTAAGGGCGCTATTGTTTATATGAACCAGGAAGGCCGCGGCATTGGCCTGATCAATAAATTAAAGGCCTATCATTTACAGGAAAACGGTTATGATACTGTTGACGCTAACCTGAAGCTGGGCTTTAAGATGGATCAGCGCGATTATGGCATCGGTGCACAGATCCTGCGCAGCCTCGGTATCACCAAAATGCGTTTGATGAGCAATAACCCCAAAAAACGTGCAGGCCTTATCGGCTACGGTTTGGAAGTTGTTGAAAACGTACCTATCGAAATAGCCTCAAACCCTCATAACGAAGCTTACCTGCGCACCAAACGCGACAAGATGGACCATGCCATTATGCGGGATCATTGATCGTTATAAGCTAAAAGCGAAAGGCTGAAAGCCTAAAGCGAAATAAATAATTTATAGTAAAAGGCTTAAAGCGATCTGCTTTAAGCCTTTTACTATTCAATGTATTTGTGCAGGAAAGCTTTTGGCTCTAAGCCTGCAGCTCTACTGGTCCTCATCTTCATCGGGTCTGGTTGCCGGTGTAGTAATTGATGATGGGATAGGAGCGGGGTTAACCGGTGCGTTTTTGCGGCGGCCCTGTCTAAATATGTTCCGGATAAACTCGCCGAAGGTGTCAAAGTCACGCTGGTAAACCAAACCTAATCCGTTTACATACTGTGGTGCCAACACATCTGTAAGGCTGCTTAGTGTTACGTTGTTTAACGCCCTGTAAGAGTATCTTGCCGTTAGGTTGCCATCTCGGCGTATTTTGTATAAGGCCTCAAAGTCTTTGGTAAGGCTGTTAAAGCGTTGGTTAAACAGGTTGCTGTTGTTATTATTAAAAATATCATTTGAGCCATTATTACTAAATAAGCTTCCGTTAAATGTAAGTCTGTCGCCATAAAACCTGAACGATGCGCTTGCTTCATTTAATGAGCGAATGTTCAAATCAAAATATTTAATGTTCGATTGCGAAATCAGGCTGTTAAGCTTGTTAAATGCAAATTCGCTCACCGCCTCGCCGGCTGTACCCAGCACCTGGTTGGTTAAGTTATTACTGTTTGAGGTAAAGTTACGGCGAACGATAATGCTGATAGCCTGCTGGCTCCGGTTATTGGCATCGGCAAGGTAAGTCGCCAGATCGTCCTTAACAGATGGATCGGTAGGAAAGTTAAAGTCGAAATCAATATTAGGTTGTAACAGTGATTTGGTCAGGATCAGTTCGGCCTGTACCAAAGTTTGCTGCCCCGAGGTAGGAGTTTGCAGGCCTGCGGCAGTATACAGCGGCGCTTTACTGGTACGGACTTCATACAAGGCTTTAAGGTTTATTTCCGCGTTTGAAGGGTTGCCCGTCCACCGGATGGTGCCGCCCTGGCTTACCGTAAAGTTTTTACTGATAAAGTTTTTGGCAGTAAATTCAAACTTACCTGATGATATTAAAAAGTCACCGTACATCTCAAAATCGCCCAGGCTGTTAATATTCAATTTTAAATTACGGGCAACGCCGCTGCCTTCAAGCTGGCCATAATCAGTAGCTATTTTTACAATAGTTTTTTCATCGGCGCTTAAATCAAAGTTTAGGGTAACACCGTTGAAAGCACGCTCTTTGGCAACAACTTTAGCGGTGTCACTATGGCTTACAAATTTAATGAAATCGTAATCATTGGCGGTTGACGAGGTATTAAGGGGGATATTGAAAACGGTACCTGCATTGGTGCTGGCGGTAATATCAATCTTCATGTTATCAACCGGGCCATTAAAGCTGAAAGTACCTGTGCCATAAGCTGTACCATAATAAAGGTGATTGTCCTTGAATGTGGTATTCAGGGCCATCAGGTTATTGGCTTTAAGGGTTACATCAATATCCGGGTTGGATAGGTTATTGAGGTTTACGGTACCATTGGCGGTTCCGGTACCTTTGTGAATGTCTTTCAAAACCATATCCTTAATGCTGATAATGCTGTTGTTGACATCCAGCTTGTTATTAACCGTATAAGCTGTTTTTAAATAATTAACGGTAAGGCCGGTGTTAACAAGTGTAACTGTACCGTTAAGTTGTGGGTTTGAGGGCTTGCCGGTAAGTTTGAGGTCGGTTGAAACATGGCCTTTTATATCCGAAACAAGGTCTTTAATAAAAGGCTCAAATATAATAGCTTCGGTTTGGTTCATCTTGATATCAAAATCAAGGTTATCATCAGTCTCTTTGCCAAACGAGTAGGTGCCGCCAATGTTCATGGTTTCCAGGCCGCGGTTAATGATATTCATATTAACATCGGCCTGCTTGCGGTCGTTACCAAGTGTGGTAACCAGTTTTACATTGCCCACCAATGTCTTGTTCATGACAAGCGAATCGACAGTTAAATGCGAATCAACCCCCGGGGATTTGAGCACCGAGGTCAGTTTAACGTCACCATCCAGGTAGCCTTTTAAGTTTACCCCCGAAGTGCGCGTGAGCTGGTTAAACGTACGCATGTTAAATTTCTGGAACGAGAGCTTTAACTGATCGGCGGGGTTATCGGATATAAAACCATCGATAAATACTTTTTGCGGCCCGTTTGAAAGTTCAAAGCCCGATACCTGTGTTTTGCCGTCCAGTAAACGGATGCGCACCTGCTCCTGGATCTTCCATTTCTCTTTTTCCAGTATCACGTCTGATGGCAGCAGTTTCAGTTTGGCCGTAGTATCGCGGCCAAATTCAACCAGGCCGTAAAGGTCCAGCTGGTTAACAGCGTTTTTATCGGAGAGCTTAACGTTAAAGTTAAGGCTGTCGTTTTTCAGGAAGTTGGTAATGTTGATATCCTTGATAAAAAGACTGTCGGTTAGGTCAACCCTCCTCAGGGACACGTTGAGGCCCAGCAAACTATCGGTAGTGTTTTCGTCAATAATAAAATCATGGAAAACTGTTTTGCCGTATTTAAGCGTTTTGATATAGCCCGATAGCGTAGCCGTTTTCTTTTCCGAGTTAAACTGCCCAACAAAAGTTCCCTGGTCGGGGATTTTCAGATCGGGCAGGAAAATCGCTGTAAGCGGATCGAGGTTTTTAAGGTTGAGATTAAAATCAAACTCCTCCGGCTTAGGCGGCACTATAGTTGTTTTTATAGAAGGGATATACTTTTTAACGATGGTTTTAAAATACGAAGGCAACGTTGCAAGATCGTATTTGCCCTTGATGCTACCATCGGCAAAGTCAGATTTTAAAGCGATGGTGCGGTTATTACCTATTCCTTCTGCTGATAGGTAAAGCGAGTCAACCGCGTAATTATTCCGCGGATTGATCACCCTTGCCGGCGAAAACAGGATGTTCCCTTGCAAATTGGCCAGGTCATCGCCTTTAAACTGGGTTTTAAGCAGCGTGCTTACAGTTAAAGTATCTTTGGTAAAACCAAGCTTGTTCAGGTTAGCGTCCCTGATATCGGCAGTTAAATCATAAGTTGGCAAAGCGGGATTAAGGTTAACCTTGCCTTTAAGGTCAAGCTTTATGTTCCTGTCGTTTATGGTAATATGAGCGTTGGCCAGCCTGTTTATAAAACTGCCGTTAAGTGTAAGCCTGTTATAGGTGTAGTTATTATAGGTGACGGATGCGATTTTGGCATCCACTTTTTCAGTAAGGCTTTTCAGCGCGTCGCCGCTGCCCTGTATGTTTGAAGTAAAGGTGGCCCTGCCCAAGTCGCTTTGATCAAGCAGGGTGCCCAGGTCAAAAGCATAGGCGTTAACCCTGCCGCTGTAGCTTGGACGGCCATTTTTATCAATTTTAAGGTTGATGTCAGAATCAAAACGACCGAGTGCAGTTTTGAAAACACCATAAGCAACAAAATCATTCTGTGAGCCGGTAAACCTGCCGGTAAAATTAAAGTTGCCGAATTTGGAAAGTATGGCTGGGGCCTTTTCTGTAGGCGTTCCCGAAAAATGGCTGATCAGGTAATCAAGGTCTTTTTTGTTGGAGGCAACCTGGTCAAATTTTAGCTCAAGGAATGCGTTGTCCCAATCGGTAAGGTTGTGCAGGTTAAAATCGCCTTTAACAAAAGTGGCCTGCCCGCCGGTAATGGTCACTTTTTTGGCTTTGAGGTTGTTCACATAACCTTTGGCCTGCCCGTCAATACCCAAATCAAAACTCACTTTTTCTAATGAACTGGTAAAGTAGGAAATATCTGATGACGAAATGTGTGACGATTTAAAGCTGGCATCCATGTGCACCTTGTTTTCAAAATCATCAAAATCATCAAACGATTTAAACTTCATCCTGAAATAATCCTTCAGGTCTGATCGGGGTGTTTGAATGGCCAGGTGCCTTAGTAAAATTTGATTGGTATCTATTGTAGCGTCCGATGCGAAGTGTTTTACGGTGAACCCGCTTTTTTCATGCAGGCTTAGGCTTTTTATATTGGCTTTAAACAGGTGGTTCTTTAAATCCATACCCTGTATCAACGTGCTGAAATGCTGAACATCCAGGTCGTTAAAGTTAACCCCGGCTATTACCGTATCGCGCAGGCTGTTCTTGTACCTGAAATGAAAGTTATTGATAGCAATGGTTCCAAAATTTAGCGTCCAGGGTTTGTTTTGGTTTTTTTTGGTGGTATCCGCCGAATTAAAATAATCTATAACAAATTGCAGGTTGGTAGTACTGTCTTTTTGTTTTTTGAGATAGAAGGAGCCATTATCCAGTTCGATATTGGAAAAGTTGATGGTACGGCGTTTAATACTTCTGAAAAGATAAAAACCCTCAATATCAACAGCTAATCGGGGTGTGCTTAGTAAAGTGTCCCGCTTCTTATCCAAAATATAAAGCCCCTCAATTACCACCGAGCGAAATGGCCTGAGGTAAAGGCTTTTAATCCCAACCTTGGTTTTCAATTCGCCGGCAAGGTAAGCTGCTGCTTTTTTGGCAGCCCAGGTTTGTACCGGCTTAAACTGAAATGTGAGCAAAAGTATGCTCAATGTCAATAAAATGAACAATACCAGGCCCAGGAATATTTTGAGTACTTTTTTAATAACTTTGCACCTTTAAATAAATTAATGATTTAGTGATTTAGCGAATTCATTACTATTCCTCTACAATTTTGCAGAAAGATGGTTTGCCGCTAAATGATAAATCACTAATTCGCTAATTCAATAACTCAATAATTAATTAAACACGTGCCCGTAATTTTAGGAATCGAATCATCATGTGATGAAACCTCAGCTTCGGTTTGTGTTGATGGCGTGATCATGAGCAATGTTATTGCCAATCAAACCATACACGAGGCCTATGGAGGCGTGGTCCCGGAGTTAGCCTCAAGGGTTCATCAGCAAAATATTGTTCCGGCTGTTCAGCAGGCGTTATTAAACGCAAAAGTAAGCAAAAATGATATTGATGCGGTAGCTTTTACACGCGGTCCCGGACTTTTAGGCTCGCTTTTAGTAGGTGTGTCATTTGCAAAAGCCTTTGCCTTAGCAAAAGGCATCCCGCTTATTGATATCAACCATATGCAAGCGCATATCCTGGCGCATTTCATCGGCGATAAAAATCCCTCGTTCCCTTTCCTTTGCCTCACCGTATCCGGCGGCCATACGCAAATTGTGCTGGTGAAAGATTATTTTGATATGGAGATCATAGGGCAAACCCTTGACGATGCCGCCGGCGAAGCCATGGATAAAACCAGTAAAATTTTAGGCTTGCCTTATCCCGGCGGACCGCTCATTGATAAATATGCACGCCAGGGGAACCCTGATGCTTATAAGTTCCCGGAGCCGCAGATCCCGGGGTATGATTTTAGCTTTAGTGGCCTGAAAACTTCCATTCTGTATTTTATCCGCGATAACGTAGCTCAAAACCCTGATTTTGTTAGCCAGAACATGGCCGATATTTGCGCATCTGTAGAAAAACGGATCGCTACCATCTTGCTTAACAAACTGCAAAAAGCAGCGCAGGCATATGGCATTAAAGATATAGCTTTGGCAGGTGGCGTATCGGCCAATACAGGCTTAAGGTTAGGACTGCAGGCCATGGCCGAACAAAATGGGTGGAACAGCTTTATCCCTATAATGGAATACTGTACTGATAACGCCGCCATGATTGCCATAGCAGGCTATCATAAATACCTTAAAGGCGAGTTTATAGGGCAGGACGTTGCCCCGATGGCAAGGATGGCTTTTTAGCCCCCCGGCCCCCTAAAGGGGGAGGTATGGCTGAAGCTTAGTATAAAGATGATATTATAAAAATAAATAACACATTAACATTCCCCCTTTAGGGGGTTAGGGGGCATATGAACGCATCAGGATATATTTTTTACATTGTTTTTGTTATTCCGCTAATAGCAGCGATGGTTTGGCTTATGCGCCAGGATAAGAAAAAAGGGAAGATCGGGCTTGTAGTGCTGGCGGTTTTGGTGGTAGGGGTCTTGATTTACGTTTATCTTAACCGCGACGCTTTGAATGGCGTACGGCCATAAGCTTAAAGCGCAGCGGGCTAACCATTTGCTGTCATCTTTTCATATTCCCTGATCAGTTTTTTGGTGGCCCTTGCAAGGTAAGCTGTTATTAACAGGTGCTTCAGATCGCCGGGTGAAACGGTTTCGAGGCTCACCAGCATGTATTTATAATTTTGGTAATGCGGGGTAATGAAAAAGGTATGCGGGTCAAGCGCCATCCATTTTTCGCGCTCGGTGGTGTAAATAGCCAGTTGCTCATCCTTTTCATGTATGTTGGCGAAGATCTTATCGTTAACGTAAAATGCAGGATGCTCAAAGTGCATTTTATGGGTAACACCCGGCAGCGGCAACAAGGTGCTTTTCATAAACTGAAAAAAAATATACATATCGGTAGCCATACTTAAAGTTAACAAGTTTTCTCCATGGCATCCAATAAAACAGTAATTTCGGGTGAAAACAGGATTGGCCATGAACAGCAATAACCTCCGGAAATTATACGGCGATATCGATATCTATTTATTCGACCAGTTATTAAAAGGGCGTTTTGACGATTGCCGCACTATACTTGACGCAGGTTGCGGCGAAGGGCGAAACATAGCTTATTTTTTGCAAAACGGCTTCAAGGTTTATGGTATTGATCAAAGCGAGTATGCTGTTGAACTGGCCAAACGGCTATCCGCCGATCTGTGCCCTGATCATTCGCCTGATAATTTTAAACGGTGTACTGTTGAAGACTTGCCTTTTGATGACCGACAGTTTGACCTGGTAATTTGCAGCGCCGTGTTGCATTTTGCTAATGATGCCGAGCATTTTGACAATATGGTGCGCTCACTGTGGCGCGTACTGAAACCAGGCGGTTATTTCTTTGCAAGGCTTGCATCTGATATCGGCATTGAAACATTGGTACAACCTTTAGGCAATTACCGCTACCTGCTGCCCGACGGCTCCGAACGATTTTTGGTAAATGAAGGCATCCTGCTTGAATATACCCGTGAACTGGGCGCTCAACTTTATGAACCTATAAAAACCACCAACGTGCAAAACCTGCGCTGTATGACAACCTGGTGCATGCAGAAGCAGTAATCATAATTAACTGCTGAAGTTTTCTCTCCGTCTACGTCATTTTGCTGTTCATCGATACAATGTTGCCATGTATCGATACAGTAAGTGTTAACAACAATTTCGTCCGAAATATTTGCGTTAAGCTTTCAATAACGGTTTACACAACAATTATTATTAACGCTTAACACACCACCTTATGATTATTCTGCTTTGCGGGTTATCCGGATCAGGTAAAACCACCCTTGCTCAACATGTTAAAATGAGGTTATCTGATACTGATATCCCTGTTGAAATTATTGATGCTGATGTATACCGTCAAAAGCTGTTCCCTAACCTGGGTTACACCAGGGAAGACCGTTTTGAAAATATCCGCAGGCTCGGTTTTATTGCCGGTAAATTATCCGGGCATGGTGTGGTGACTATTGTCAGCGCTATAAACCCATATGATGTGATCCGCCGTGAACTGATAGCGACTTACCCTGATGTGAAGCTGATCCATATTGATTGCCCGGTTAAAACGCTGTTGCAAAGGGATACCAAAGGCCTTTACAAGCGCGCGTTATTGCCCGAGGGGCATCCGGACAAGGTAACTAACCTAAGCGGTGTTAATGACCCTTTCCAAATCCCGTCATCGCCTGATTTGTATATCAACACCCATATTACCAGGCAGACCGAAGCAACCGAAATGTTGGCAGGTTTTATTCTTGACAACTATCAGCAGGAGCAAATTAAGCAACTACAGCCAGCCGGCCGTTATTAACCAAGCTATGATCAATACAACAGTTAAATTCACGCCCCGGCAAACGTTAATTATTGCGGGGATGCACCGTTCGGGTACATCGCTTATAACCAATTGGTTAAACCGCTGCGGCCTGCAAATTGGCGAGCGCTTATGCGGCAGCGGTACAGGCAATGTTGATGGCCACTTTGAAGATCTGGAGTTTTTGAAGCTGCATGAAGAGATCCTTGATCGTAACAGTTTGGAAGTATCGGGGCTAACCGATACCCGGGATATTGAGGTGCCGCTTTATCAACTTGAAAAGATGAAGGCAGTAATTGGCATTAAACAGCAGCTTTATGACCAATGGGCCTGGAAAGACCCGCGTACCTGCCTTTTTTTGGATACTTATGCAAAGCTGCTGCCAGGCGCCAGGTACCTGGTGGTTTTGCGTAATTACCAATCGGTGGTTAGCTCATTACTCAGGCGCGATTTTGTATCCGTTGATCAAAAGTACATGGCCCGTAAATATATTCAGCGCCAGGTATGGACTCATTTCAGACGGCCACGCAGGTTGAAAGCATTTTACCATGACCATGCCGAAAGCTATTTAAAAGTATGGATCAATTACAATGAAGCAATATTGAAAATGCTTAAAAAGCTGAAGCCCGATGATTACCTGGTAATTAACTATTCGCAGTTGCTTGAAAACGACAGCGAAGTTTTTTCGTTTTTAACCGGCAAATGGAAGTTTGCACTCAATTATTTCGATTTTAAGGACGTGTATAAGCAGGAGCTGATGAACAAAGCAGACGATATCAGCGAGTTTGTTACCGATAAAACATTGCTGATAAAAGCAACCTACCTGCTAAAACGTTTAGGCAGCTATATGCGGGGCAGTGAAAGTTTTCCGGGGAGGGAGGAGTAGTTTTCTAAACAGGGTAAGGCCGTAGTGCTTGATATTGCCGTGAAAATTTGTTATATTATAATATGAATATTATAACAGAATTTTACCAACAGGCCCTTGAACACTGGCCAAAAACCGGGCAACATATTCTTGCTCATCAAATAAATGAGGAAATTGTAGTTTACCAGGCTTACAAAAAAAGTATTGCCCGCTTCGCTGCCGAAAACCAGTTTTTAGGCGGGAATGAATACAGCTACAATCGCATGTCGTGGATTAAGCCTAATTTTTTGTGGATGACGTACCGCTGCGGCTGGGCCGAAAAGGAAAACCAGGAAAGTGTGCTGGCTTTATGGATAAGCAAAAAAGATTTTGAGTCTATTTTAAATGAAGCTGTGATCTCGTCCTTTAATCCCAGTTACCATGATAACCACGAACAATGGCGGGCTGATCTCGACCAAAGGGAAGTACGCCTGCAATGGGATCCCGATCATGACCCATATGGGCATAAGCAGGAACGCCGCGCTATACAGTTAGGCTTAAAAGGAGGGTTACTTGAAAACTTCGGAAAAAAACAAATTATCCGCATTGAGGATATCACCGGTTTTGTTAAACAACAGAAATCCCTGTTGGATAGTGGCAGGCTTGATGAATTGCGGGTACCGGTTGAAAGGGTTTACAGAACTATTGATAACGCCTTGAATAAAAGGGTAGGGATCACTCCATAAGCGACAATATCAAATCTATATCTTGATTAGGCAAATACCTAAACTTCTTTGCATCAGGTACCATGTAAATAGCAGCATTTCTTTGTACTGCCCAGGCCCGGACCCTAAACCGGGGAAAATACTGATCTCTTTGCTGGCGCATTTAGCACGTCAAATAAACTTCCCGATGATTTTGTGAAAAATGTTCATGGTTAGCTTAGAAGCCTATATTTTAAAACCTTATTTGTAATTAATCTAAATAAATATAACTTTGCGCCGGTTCCGGGCCCTGGTGCACTCTGTAGCCCGGATCAGTTAATACTGATCCTTTAATCAATTCATTATTAAGTAAAATATGCATTTTACATTTACCCCTATTCTTGCTTCCGGTAAGCCGGCCATAACAAATGTTTCTTCAAATTTTAAAGTAGTGATGAAAATAGCTTTTAGCTTCATGCTGACGATGCTGTTTTTAAACTACAATGCAACTGCGCAAACCGGCACAGGAACTGTAAAGGGTACTGTAAAAACGGCCGATGGTAAGGCTGCGGAGTTTGTCAATATTTTTTTAACAAATACTAAGTTTGGTGCTACTACTGGGCAAAGCGGTCATTTTACTATTAAGAATATTCCGGCTGGCCCATACACTGTTGTTGCAAGCTTTATCGGCCTGCAAAGTCAAACCAAAGAGATTACTGTTAGTGCAGGTGAAACCACCACAGTAGGTTTTGTTTTAACCGAAGGGGCAAAAGACCTGCAGGAGGTTTATGTGAAAAGCGCCAGGCACAACAAATTCCTGAAGAAAGAAACTGAAGATGTTGCCCGCCTGCCGCTGAAAAACCTTGAAAACCCGCAGGTATACAGTGTAGTTACCAGCGAACTGATGAAAGAACAAATTGTAACCAGTTATGCAGATGGTTTTAAAAATATCCCGGGTACGGGTGTGCCATTAGTATATAATAACGGGCGTACTACCTTGTTATCAAGAGGTTTTGTTACCGGCAACTTTATCCGTAACAGCGTGGCGGGGTATAATTTTAATAGTATCGATCCTGCCGATATTGAAAAGATAGAAGCTATAAAAGGCCCTACCGGTACACTGTTCAATAGCAGCCTGGCTTCATTCGGTGGCTTGTTTAATCGTGTTACCAAACAACCCAATGAAACACCACGTACCGAAATCGCTTACCAAACGGGCAGCTTCGATCTCAACCGCCTTACGGCCGATGTTAACATGCCTTTAAATAAGGATAAAACCGTATTGTTCCGCGTTAACGCGGCGCTGCACAACGAGCACAGTTTCCAGGACGCGGGCTTTAACCGCGGTTTTTTTGTAGCCCCCAGCATAACCTACATCATTAATGATCGTTTATCGGTTGATGTTGACGCCGAAATAGGTAACTCGAACGCTACTTCGGCCTACAGGCTTGCCCCGGATATCAAAGGAAAGACCTATAATGTTAAAGATCTGGGCATCAACTATAAACGTTCTTTCGGTAACAATAGCGTTGATTACCTGAGCAGGCAAATTGATCTTTATTCATTGATCAATTACAAAATTTCGGATCACTGGAAATCGCAAACCATGTTCAATAAAACTTTTTCGACCACCAAAGGCATGGTTACGGCATTTACGCTTGTTGATAGTTCCAAACAGATAAAACGACAGGCTACCCAGGAAGATTATCCTTACTATATCACCAACGTACAGCAAAATTTTATAGGCGATTTTAAAATCGGTCAGTTCCGTAACCGCATTGTTGCAGGTTTGGAATTTTACAATCAAAAAAGCACTAATACCAATGTTACCGTAAGCACACCGGCAATAAGTTATCTTAACCCGGGAGCAGCTTATAATAGTTTTACGGCAGACAAAGTTTCGGCACTTGTAGCCGCCGCCGCTCCCAAGCCCGGCGATTATGTTCAAAACAATCAAAGTTCATATGCGGCCTATGTATCGGATGTGTTTAATATTACCGAACGGCTGAATGCCATGGCCAGCATCCGTATCGACAGGTTTGTTAACAAAGGCGCTTACACACCCGCCGATGGCAAAACCACCGGCAATTTCAGTCAAACGGCGTGGTCGCCCAAATTTGGTTTGGTTTACCATGTAGTTAAAGACCAGGTATCATTATTTGGTAATTATATGAATGGTTTTAATAATGTAAGCGCCACCAGTTTTGATAACACACCCTTTAAACCGCAATATGCCAACCAGTGGGAAGCCGGTGTAAAGGTTGATGCCTGGGATCACAAGATCAACTCGACTATCAGTTACTACGATATCTCGGTAACCAACACTACTATGGATGATCCTGCCCATCCCGGCTTTTCAACCCAGGCTGGTACTCAACTCAGCAAAGGTATCGAGGCTGAATTGATTGCTAATCCTTTTAACGGTTTCAACATTGTAGCTGGCTTTGCGTATAACAACAGCAAAATTACCGCCGCCGCTCCTGGCACAGGTCTGCAGGGTTTACGTCCTGCCAACTCAGGTCCGGCAAGGTTGGCCAACCTATGGATGAGCTATCGCATTACCCACGGTAAAGTTCAGGGTTTAGGTTTTGGAGGGGGCGGCAACTACGGAAGTGATTCGTACCAAACCAATACCGCTGCGTTTAAATTCACCATACCGTCATATACCACGGTTGATGCCACTGTGTTTTATGATCAGCCTAAATACCGCATCGGCTTTAAGCTGGACAACCTGACTAACGAAAAATATTGGTCGTTCCGTTTGGCGCCACAAAACCCAACTCGTGGTACATTAAGCATGAGTATTAAGTTTTAAAAATAATCGCATACAATTATATATAAAAGGCTTACCTCATTTAAGGGTAAGCTTTTTTTATCGCTAAAATTTATTGTTGAATGTCGCATCCCGGTGCATTTTTTCGTATCCCTTCTAAACCATACTTTACACAAACATGAAATTACATTTAACCTTGTCGTCCCTGCTATTATTGGCATGTTTTAAATTGTCCGCACAAACAAACGCTATTCAATTTGGCATCAGGGCGGGCGTAAGCAGCACCTGGTTATCCCGGACGCCCGGCACGGATGTGCAGATCCGCGATGCCGAAAAAAACGGGTCCGGCTATTTCGCCGGGGCCTTTGCCAGCATTAATGTCAACAGGTTTTCGTTGCAGCCGGCTATTATTTTCAATTCATTAAGCAGTAAAACTACCGAAGAAGTTTTAAGCGGAGATATTGTTTACCGGATGTATGGCAAATGGCGTTTATATTATATCCAGGTGCCGGTTAACCTGGTTTATAACATTCCGGTTCATGGAGGCAAATTTTATCTGGGCGCCGGGCCTTATATTGGTTGGGCTTTGTCAGGCAGGTTTACACCGGCAAGCAACGAATCGCCAGGGCAATCATCTCCCGCCGACTTTAGCTTCAAAGCCAAATTCGGCAGTGATGACAGGAGCAATTTTAAATCTTTCGACTATGGAGCCAACGTAGTCGCCGGCTTTGAGTTTGATAACGGTTTAATGATTAATGCGGTTCATAATTTAGGGCTTGCCAATATCGAGGTTGGTAATTACCCGTACGAGAAAACCAGGACCCGGAGCCTGGGCATTGCTTTAGGGTATAAATTTTAGTGAAGCTTTTTAGCTCAATTTTGCAAACCAGACCTGCCAACATACTTGTTTTACCTTACACTCCATGTAGCAGATGTTAACCTCATTCAAAACTTTCATAGCCGAAATTTGTATTTCAACTATGAAAGCATTGGTTTTTGAGCAGGCAGGCAATGCCGCTGATGTGATACAACTGAAACATTTAGCCTACCCCAAACCGGCTTCCGGCCAGTTGCTCATCAGGGTGAAGGCTTGCCCTGTACACCCGGCCGACCTGCTTTTTATTGCCGGAAAATACCGCTATCAGCCAGTGCTGCCCCAAATAGCGGGACTGGAAGGCGCCGGTTATGTTGAAGAAGCCGGACATGACAGCATTATCCCTAAAGGAAGCCTGGTAGCTTTTAGTAAAATAGGGGCATGGGCACAATATGTGGTAGTTGACGAGCAGGACGTGGTATTATTGCCCGATACCTTCCCATTAGCAAAAGCCGCGCAATTATTACTCAATTCGTACACCGCATATGGTTTAATAGAGGAAGCAAAAGTTAAAAGCGGCGATTGGCTGCTGCTTACCGCGGGCCATTCTACAGTATCGCGCATAGTGATACAGCTTGCCGCCGAAAAAGGTATTTGTGTTATAGCCACAGTACGCGATGAGGCGCAAAAGCAAGAGTTATTAGCTTTAAAAGCCGAGGAAGTAATAGTTCCCGAACCCGGTAAGCTTAAGCAGGTTATTGATGAAATTACCAAAGGCAAGGGCATCAAAGCGGCACTTGACGCGGTAGGCGGGGAACTGGCTACTGAAATAATATCCTCATTATCGCCCGGAGGGCACCTTATTGTTTATGGTTTGCTTGATCCACAGCCGGCTGCCTACCTCAACGCCGAAGTCGTGTTTAAAAACCTGGTCATTAAAGGTTTTGGTGTGAGGGGATATGTGGCAGGACTTTCGCTCGAAGAAAAAACTCAGATGATCAGTCATTTAGTACATTCCATTGGCAGGGCCGAGTTTCAGCTTTCCCCATCGGCAACTTATACAGTTGATGAGTTTGCGCAGGCTTTTGCTTATGATAAAGGGGGGAAGGTTTTATTAGCGTTTTAGCTGCAAATAGTTGTATTAAATAGTTAAACAAATCGTAAATTTAGCATTAAGCGCACGGGTCTCGTACGTACCTAAATTGTTTGTTATGAAAACTATATTAATACCGGTAGATTTTTCCGACACCAATACCAATGCTATAAAATATGCAGCCGACATGGGTTGTGATATGCCGGTAAAGAAAATTATACTGCTCAAAAGTTATTATACATCGGTATATGAACAAATCCTTCCTTCGCCCGATTTTTTACTGATAAGCGCTGATGATATTGAAAATGAGCGGCAAAAAATAGAAGTTCAGCTTAAGGAACTCATGAAAAAGCTGAAAAACCGCTGCCACGAAAATATTGAGATAGAAACGGTAGTTAGCACTGAGCCTATCGTTAGGGCTATACACAATGTAGTTGAAGATCAGCACCCCGACCTGATGATAGTTGGCGGCGATATGGGGCATGAGTTAAGTATGATTGGCGAACAGATTATCGAAATTGCAAAAAGCAGTCCGGTAAAAGTATTGGTTATTCCGCCCGATTGTAACTATCATAAAATAGAACAGGCACTGGTACCCTGTGATTTGGAAGCCGTAGCCCGGCTCGGCGTTTTAAAAGGCCTTAACACGTCGCACAGCTGGCTTAACCCAAAGCTAATGCTCCTGTATGTCGACCCGAAGAAAAAACATATTGGCCGGGAGGCCGAATTTGAAGCATCAGTAAAACAGCTGGTTAATTGTTATGAATGTAAGCTTCACTATTCGGAGGATAAAAATATTGTACGGGGCATACTCAATTTTGCTACAGAACAGCAAGTACAATTGATCATTGCCCTGCCGGGCAAACACAGCTTTTTTTATAATTTAACCCACAGCAGCATAACAGAAGCTTTGTCTTTAAATGCCAGGCACCCGGTATTGATACTTAAATAAATATTTGTATCGACTTTATCACCTTGTCTTTTAAGTTTGCGTCTTAATGAATTGTTAATTTTTACCGCAAACAGATGAGCATGTATAAACTCAAAGTAATAACATCAACCGTACGTCCGGGTCGTAAAGGGCCTGCAATAGCAAAATGGATAACTGAGGCTGCCAACAGCCATGGTTTCGAGGCTGAAATGATTGACCTTGGTGAACTTAACCTCCCCCTGATGAATGAGCCTGTTCATCCTGCCCTTAAGCAATACGAACACGACTATACCAAACAATGGAGCACTAAAATTGAAGAGGCGGATGCCTTTATTTTCGTAACTGCCGAATATAATTATAGTTATCCTGCCCCGCTTAAAAATGCAATTGAGTACTTAGTACACGAGTGGGCTTATAAGCCAAGTGGCATTGTAAGTTATTCTATAGGCCCTTTTGCCGGAGTAAGAGCAGTTATGAGTTTAAAAACCGATTTGCTCTCACTAAAAAATGTAGCCCTTGCCGAAATGGTAAATATCCCTCAGCTAAATCAGTTTGTTGACGAGGACAATAACTTTATGGCGGATGAAAGACTGGATAAAAATGCCAAAATTATGTTCGACCAATTGGTAAGGTGGACAAAGGGTATGAAAGCGATTAGAGAAGATAAGTTTTAAATAACAACACAGCTTTAAGCAGCCTGGGTTTTGTATTCCTGATAGTGTAAACAGAAAAGCTTTGACAGATTCATGTCCTGTAAATCTTGGGGTTCACAATGATTTAACGCTGTCGTTAAGTCTTGCTAAAACCTTTCTGTTTATATTTAGTTAAGTAGTCATTTATAATTAGCTTACTTAATTAAAAGCATGGAAAATTTTACAATGCTGCAGTTTTTTGAATGGTATTACCCCGCCGGAGGCAGATTGTGGAATCAGTTAAAAAATGATGCAGAAAACCTGAAGAAAAAAGGGATCGATTCGGTATGGCTTCCGCCGGCTTATAAAGCGGCAAGCGGGGGGCTCTCGGCCGGGTACGATGTTTACGATATTTATGATCTTGGCGAGTTTGACCAGAAAGGTACAATCGCCACAAAATACGGCACCAAACAGGAATATCTCGACGCCATAGCTGCGGCGCAAAAAGCCCAATTAAAGGTTTATGTTGATGTGGTACTTAATCATATGGGCGGTGCCGACGAAATAGAAAAGGTGAACGCCCGCAAGGTTGACCCCGCCAACCGGAACGAGTTTATTAGCGAGGTTTACGAAATAGGTGCATATACAAAATTCACTTTCCCGGGCCGCAAGGGAAAATATTCCAAATTTATATGGGACTGGCAGTGCTTTTCGGGTATTGATTATGATGCCTATAAAAAGGAAACGGCCATATTCAGCATCCAGAACCAATATGGTGAAGGTTGGAAAGATGTACTTGACGACGAAAACGGCAATTTTGATTACCTTATGCTTTCAGACATTGACACCCGTAACCCAAGCGTACGGGAGGAACTGAAAAAATGGGGCAAATGGTATTTTGAAACCGCAAAATTTAATGGCTTCAGGCTTGATGCCATTAAACATATGGATCATGGCTTTTACAACGAATGGCTTGATTATATGCGCAATGAGTTTAAGCAGGAGTTTTTTACTGTTGGTGAGTATTGGGCTTTCGATTTGCCCAAATTATTAAAATACATTGAGGTGACCGAAGGGCGCATGTCGCTTTTTGATACCTTACTGCATGATAACTTTCATCATGCTTCGAGGGCCGGGAAGGATTATGACCTCACCACTATTTTTGATAATACACTTGTGAGCGTAAAGCCCGAACTGGCAGTTACACTTATCGAAAATCACGACACCCAGCCGCTGCAGTCGTTGGAGCAACCAATCGATCAATGGTTTAAGCCTTTGGCCTATGCGCTGATCCTGCTGCGTGAAGCCGGTTACCCATGCGTTTTTTATGCCGATATGTACGGCGCAAAATATACAGACAAGGGGGGCGACGGTGAAGATCATGAAATAGAGCTGCCTGTAGTAACCGAACTGGAAACCATGCTTTATGTAAGGAAAAACATGGCTTACGGAACTCAGCGCGATTATTTTGACCACCCTAACTGCATAGGCTGGACGCGTGAAGGCGATACCGATCACGAAGATTCAGGTTGTGCCGTAGTGATTTCAAACAGTGAGGATGGTTTTAAGGAAATGGAAATTGGGGCAGGGCATGCAGGCAAAGTGTTTGTTGATTACCTTGATAAACACGATGGAGAAGAGGTAGTGATCACTGCCGATGGCTGGGCCGAGTTTAAAGTGAAGGCCGGATCGGTATCGGTTTGGGGAATTAAGAAGTAATTTCTGTTAAACGGGGTGAACATTTTATACATTTGTTCACGCCGTAATATATACGCTATGAAATACGAAGAAATCCCCCTGGTAAATAATGAGGCCATCCACAATTTTGAATTGACGGTTGAAGGCTACCGTGCTTTTATCGACTACAAAAAAAAGGACGATAAAATTTACCTCATCCATACCGAAGTGCCGGTTGAGCTGGAAGGCAAAGGCGTGGCATCGGCCATTGTTGAAAAAACATTCAACTATATCGAACAGAATAACCTGAAACTGGTGCCGCTTTGTGTTTACGTGGTATCATACCTGAAACGCCACCCCGAGTGGTCCCGGATATTGGCTATTGCTCCCGGTCATTAACTTATGCTGGTTTTAGTTACGGGCTCATCCGGCAGGTTAGGAGCAGTTACAGTTAAGCATTTGCGGGCGCACGGTCACAACGTTATCGGCATAGACTTGATTGCCGCCGAAACTACCGATGAACAGATTGATATATTAAATAAAGATGCTGTTTTAGCCATCGCAAAAAACACCGATGCAATTATTCATACCGCGGCAATCCACGGTAAACATTATGAACTCAACTACCCCAGGGAAGCGTTCATCGATGTAAATATTTACGGTACGCTCAATTTGCTTAATGCCTGTATTGCTAATGGTGTTCAAAAAATGCTGTATACCAGTACCACATCTATTTATGGCGATGCGATGGTGGATGCTAACCAGGCCGTTTGGGTTGATGAAGAACTGCCTATTAAACCACGGGATATTTACGACATCACCAAGCAAACCGCCGAGCAGCTTTGTAAGGATTTCTTTTACCGCGAAGGCTTGCAAACATCGGTTTACCGCGTTGGTCGTTTCCTGCCCGAAACGGATAACCTCAAACTAAATCACCGACTATACCGCGGCCTCGATGAACGCGATGGTGCCGAAGGCCTCCAATTAGCTTTGGAACAAACTTTTCCAGAGTTCGAGATCTTTAATATCACCAGTAGTTCACCCTTTAAAAAAGATGAGCTTGTGCAATTAAAACAGAACCCGGCAGAAGTGATCATAAAGCACTATCCGCAGGCTAAAGCTATTTACGAATTAAATGGCTGGACATTTCCGAAAAGCATTGACCGGGTTTATGTAAGCAACAAGGCTAAACGGTATTTTGGTTATGAGCCAAAGTTTACGTTTGATTATGTGTTGAATAACCTCGAACTGTGATAAGACTTGCGAAGTTTTCAAAACTTCGCAAGTCTGGTTTTTAATTTAAAGAAGGGTAACCACTCACTAATACGGCGAAGTACTAACCGCCGTCCATCCCCCATCAACTACCAAATTTTGCCCGGTAATGTGCCTTGCATCTGGCGAAACCAAAAACAACACCGCGTTTGCCACATCTTCAACAGTTGCGGCGCGACCCATAGGGGTAATGCGGGCCCAGGTTTTTTGATATCCGGCATCTTCCATCGTGCGCTCGGTAAGGGTGGCACCGGGCGCCACGGTATTCACGGTAATTTGATGTTGTGATAGTTCAACCACCAGGCTTTTGGCCAGCATTTCGAGGGCTGCTTTCGTCATACCGTAAGCTGCGAGGTCCTGATGGGCCTGGTGCCCTGTAACCGAGGACATGAACAGGATGCTGCCCCCGCTTTTTTGTTTCACAATTTGCCTGGCTGCCCTTTGCGCCAAAAAGAAACTGCCCTGCAAATTAACATTCATTACACTTTGCAGGGATTGGGCAGGGTAATTCAAAAAATCGCCAAACAAAGTGATCCCGGCATTGGCAACGGCAATGGTAAGTTTGCCATAACGCTGTACCGCTTCATCAACCATTTGCTGTATAAAATCAATGTCCGAAGCATCGCCGGCTATCGGGTAACAATTACCGCCGAGCCCATTAATGGTATCGGATGCCTGAACAGCCAGTTCCTCACTCAAATCATTCAATAATAAATCCGCACCGGCGAGACTTAGCTGTTTAGCTATTTCAAAACCTATCCCTTGCCCGGCACCGGTTATTATGGCTACCTGTCCGCTAAATTTATCAGTTATCATTTTTTAGGTTAATGGTTGGTTAACTAATTGCTGGCTGTCATGGGTAGCATGTCGAAGCATGGTGGGCGGGCCTCTGCGCGCGAGTCTTCGACAGGCTTAGACTGACCGCCCCTCGCTCAAAGCTTATTTGTTATTTTGTCTCTCTCAATGCGAATCCCTTAAAACCTCACTTCCCGAGCCTCCTCTTAAAAAATCAAGATCAGCCCCCAGATGGGCTTGCTCTACATGCGTTTGGTATAAATAAGTGTATCCCCGTTTGCTGATAGTGTTATTTAATGCCAGCTTTGATTTTCTTTCGGCAATTTCTTCATCACTAACCTCAAGGTGCAGTGTACCGGCAGGTACATCAAGTTTAATCATATCGCCATCCTGTACTATAGCCAATGTTCCGCCGATGGCCGCTTCTGGTGATACATGCAGTACTACCGTGCCAAAGCCGGTACCGCTCATCCGCCCGTCAGAGATGCGTACCATATCGGTAATGCCCTGGTCGGCCAGTTTTTTTGGGATCAGCATATTGCCAACTTCGGGCATGCCGGGGTAGCCTTTTGGGCCTGCATTTTTCAATACCAGCACACTGTTTTTATCCACATCCAATGCCGGATCATTGATGCGATGATTAAAATCCTCTATATTTTCAAATACAACGGCCTTACCGGTATGCTGCATTAAGCCCGGGCTTGCCGCCGACGGTTTCATCACTGCTCCATTTTCGCAAAGGTTACCTTTAAGTATCGTTATACCTGCTGTTGGGTTAAAAGGATTATCAACCGGCGCTATCAGTTCGCGGTTAAAACATTCGCTGTTTTCATAATTACGCAATATAGGGTGGCCGCTTACGGTTATGGCACCGCTGTTAAGTTTTTCATGCAGCTCTTTCATTAAGGCCGGTAAACCACCAGCGTAATAAAAATCCTCCATAAAATATTTGCCCGAGGGCTGCAGATTGGCCAGTAAGGGTATTTTGCGGGATGATGTATTGAAATCATCCATACTTAAATCAACCCCAATGCGGCCTGCTATGGCCAGCAGGTGAATAATAAAATTTGTAGAGCCGCCAATAGCCGCATTAACGGTGATGGCATTTTCAAAAGCCTGCCGGGTAAGGATGTCTGAAGGTTTCAGATCTTCATGCACCATATCAACAATGCGATTGCCCGATAGGTGCGCTAATACTTTACGACGAGAGTCGGCCGCGGGGATAGCCGCATTCTCTGCCAGTGAAAGTCCCAGCGATTCGACCATGCAGGCCATTGTTGATGCCGTTCCCATTACCGCGCAATGCCCCTGGCTGCGGGCCATGCAGGCTTCGGCAGTATAAAGGTCTTCATCGTTCATTTGCCCGGTTTGATGATCGGCGAAAAAGCGCCAGATATCCGATGTGCCAATATCCCTGCCCCGGTATTTACCTGTCAGCATGGCCCCGCCCGATACTACTATGGTTGGAATATTTACGCTGCAGGCTCCCATTACCAGTGCAGGCGTGGTTTTATCGCAGCCGCAAAGCAGCACCACGCCATCCAGCGGATTTGCGCGGATACTCTCTTCCACATCCATACTTACCAGGTTTCGGTACAGCATGGCAGTAGGTTTTACCAGTGTTTCGCCCAGCGACATCACCGGGAATTCAACGGGATAGCCACCGGCTTCATAAATGCCGTTTTTTATAGATTGGGCTAATTCCCGGAAATGGGCATTGCAGGGTGTAAGCTCTGACCATGTATTGCAGATGCCGATCACCGGCTTCCCCTGCAACTGATGTGCCGGGATGCCCTGATTTTTCATCCAGGCGCGATATATGAAGCCATCCTTGCCCTTTTTACCAAACCATTGCCGGCTCCGTAGCGGTTTTTCCTCCATTATATAAGATGTATTGTGTTTTGAATTGGTTGTTTAACAAATATAGATTTCTATAAATCGTTTTAGGCATTGGAAATGAAAAGTTAGAGAAATAGTGTGCCGGAGGTAGACAAGTCATCGTTGGCAGAGTTTCCGGCGGTTGTCTTCCTAAGTATATAGCAGAGGTTGCAACTGGATAAGTTATTTATAGACCGGATAGATGTTGATGACTCGTGATTTTTGTAAGTATTAATTGTGTGCTCAAAACAGCAAGCTGAATGAGGGCGTTGCCTTCGGCCGGGCTATTCGCTCATACGCCTGCAGGCTTTGCGCTCGTTGGCCGGTATCCGCTGCTATCCCTAACGCCGGTTTTCGAGGCTTGTATAAACTTTTTCTATCTGATGTATAGTATGTTAAGAAGATATTAAGGAAAATAGTAGAGAATAATTTGGAGAAGGCGTAAAAGTGGCTACCTTTGCAGCCCGCAAACGAGGAAGCGAGTTAAGCGGGGTTAGTGCATTGAAAAGGATAGAAAAGTAAAGGAAAAAAAGATTAAAATCTTTTTGTGGGAATGAAAAAAAATCCACACCTTTGCAGCCCGCAAAAGAGGAAAAGAAGAGAGTGAAGCGGGTCTGAAACTTTGAAAAATAAAAAACAAAAAAGTTTTGGAAATAAGAAAAGGTTTTCTACCTTTGCAGACCCAAACGGAAGGGAGCTTGAAAGAGCGAAAGAAGTTGAGGCTGAGCGATTTCAGTCAATAAAAGAAGGAAGAAAGTTAACAATAGTTAATGAGTAGTTCAAAAGAGCCGAAAGCGATTTTCGGGGAAACAAACTGACAAGTTAAGCAATGCGAATTGCGACGACATAATAGCTGATTCGGATGATGAAGCGAAAAAGTTCTTTTAAGAAATGGAAATCATGTAGCGTAACGGGAGGCAAAGTCTAACCAAGGTTAAACTGAGCTGAAGAGTTACAAAAAGAAGAGAGACTGTATAAAGATATATAATACAGATTCTATTAATTAATAATAGGGTCAGTGGTTAAACAAAACATTTTACAATGGAGAGTTTGATCCTGGCTCAGGATGAACGCTAGCGGCAGGCCTAATACATGCAAGTCGGACGGGATTTGGGAGCTTGCTCCTAATGAGAGTGGCGCACGGGTGCGTAACACGTATGTAACCTACCTTAGTCAGGGGGATAGCCTCTCGAAAGAGAGATTAAGACCGCATAACATATTGAAGTGGCATCGCTTTAATATCAAATATTTATAGGACTAAGATGGGCATGCGCAACATTAGCTAGTTGGTGTGGTAACGGCATACCAAGGCGACGATGTTTAGGGGATCTGAGAGGATGACCCCCCACACTGGTACTGAGACACGGACCAGACTCCTACGGGAGGCAGCAGTAAGGAATATTGGTCAATGGACGGAAGTCTGAACCAGCCATGCCGCGTGCAGGAAGACGGCCCTACGGGTTGTAAACTGCTTTTGCAGGGGAATAAACCTTCTTACGTGTAAGAAGTTGAATGTACCTTGAGAATAAGGATCGGCTAACTCCGTGCCAGCAGCCGCGGTAATACGGAGGATCCAAGCGTTATCCGGATTTATTGGGTTTAAAGGGTGCGTAGGCGGCTTTTTAAGTCAGGGGTGAAAGACGGTAGCTCAACTATCGCAGTGCCCTTGATACTGAAGAGCTTGAATGTACTTGAGGTAGGCGGAATGTGACAAGTAGCGGTGAAATGCATAGATATGTCACAGAACACCAATTGCGAAGGCAGCTTACTAAAGTATGATTGACGCTGAGGCACGAAAGCGTGGGGATCAAACAGGATTAGATACCCTGGTAGTCCACGCCCTAAACGATGAACACTCGATGTTGGCGATATACGGTCAGCGTCTAAGCGAAAGCGTTAAGTGTTCCACCTGGGGAGTACGCCCGCAAGGGTGAAACTCAAAGGAATTGACGGGGGCCCGCACAAGCGGAGGAGCATGTGGTTTAATTCGATGATACGCGAGGAACCTTACCCGGGCTTGAAAGTTAGTGAATGTGACAGAGACGTCACAGTTCTTCGGAACACGAAACTAGGTGCTGCATGGCTGTCGTCAGCTCGTGCCGTGAGGTGTTGGGTTAAGTCCCGCAACGAGCGCAACCCCTATGTTTAGTTGCCAGCATTTAAGGTGGGGACTCTAAACAGACTGCCTATGCAAATAGAGAGGAAGGAGGGGACGACGTCAAGTCATCATGGCCCTTACGTCCGGGGCTACACACGTGCTACAATGGATGGTACAGAGGGCAGCTACCTGGCAACAGGATGCCAATCTCTTAAAGCCATTCACAGTTCGGATCGGGGTCTGCAACTCGACCCCGTGAAGTTGGATTCGCTAGTAATCGCGTATCAGCAATGACGCGGTGAATACGTTCCCGGGCCTTGTACACACCGCCCGTCAAGCCATGGAAGCTGGAAGTGCCTGAAGTGCGTAACCGCAAGGAGCGTCCTAGGGTAAAGTCGGTAACTGGGGCTAAGTCGTAACAAGGTAGCCGTACCGGAAGGTGTGGCTGGAATACCTCCTTTCTGGAGCAGGATCTCTGATAGACTCGGAACTGTTCGCTACATGATATTTCTTAAAACACAAACAAAAAGACAAAAGGAAACCCAGAAGATGAAGCCATCTGTGGAATGTGCAAACGCAAGTAAGCACAGGACAAGTGGCAGTAAGCAGTGGCAGCAGCAGTAGGCAGAAAAGTCCTGCAAACTGCAACTGATAACTGCAACTAAAAACAAATAGTCCTGTAGCTCAGCTTGGTTAGAGCACTACACTGATAATGTAGGGGTCAGCAGTTCAAATCTGCTCGGGACTACTATTAAGGCGAAAGGAGGTTAGAGATAAGAGGTTAGGGAACTAATCACTGATCATCGATCTCTGATCATTCATCAACGGGGATTAGCTCAGCTGGCTAGAGCACCTGCCTTGCACGCAGGGGGTCAACGGTTCGAATCCGTTATTCTCCACCAAGTATTCTACAGTAACTATAATATAGGTTACGCTACAGATGAAAACTAACGTTCTTTGACATATTGGAAGAAGTAATTGAAAACAAGAGAAAACAACAGATAGAGACGTTGTACTTGATCAAGAGCTTCAAAGGTAAATAAGTAGCAATACTAATGAACCAATGAACTAATGAACAAATACGACTGATCTAACATAAAGACATACCTTGCGGCGCAAAAGGCGCAAGAGTAGAAGAAAGTAAGAAAGGGTACACGGGGGATGCCTTGGCTCTCAGAGGCGAAGAAGGACGTGATAAGCTGCGATAAGCTGCGGGATTAGCAAATATGAATTAATCCGCAGATTTCCGAATGGGGAAACCTAGTTATTTGAAGAATAACTGCATAAATGCGCTAACCTGCCGAACTGAAACATCTAAGTAAGCAGAGGAAGAGAAAACAATAGTGATTTCCAGAGTAGTGGCGAGCGAAATGGAAGAAGCCCAAACCTGTTATGTTACGGCATAGCAGGGGTTGTAGGACCACAACATGAATATTAAATAGAACCGGAACGGGTGGGAAACCCGGCCATAGAGCATGAGAGCTGCGTACGGGTAATAGATAATAGGATAGTGGTATCCTGAGTACCGCGAGGTCGGAGACGCCTTGTGGGAATTTGCCGGCACCATCCGGTAAGGCTAAATACTCCTGAGAGACCGATAGTGAACCAGTACCGTGAGGGAAAGGTGAAAAGAACCCCGAACAGGGGAGTGAAATAGAACCTGAAACCGTGTACTTACAAGCGGTCGGAGCCTGGAAACGGGTGACGGCGTGCCTTTTGCATAATGAGCCTACGAGTTACTCTTCCCTGGCAAGGTTAAGTGTTTAAGACACGGATCCGAAGCGAAAGCGAGTCTGAAAAGGGCGTATAGTCAGGGGAGGTAGACGCGAAACCTTGTGATCTACCCATGGGCAGGTTGAAGGTGCCGTAACAGGTACTGGAGGACCGAACCGATAAACGTTGAAAAGTTTCCGGATGACTTGTGGGTAGGGGTGAAAGGCTAATCAAACTGGGAAATAGCTCGTACTCCCCGAAATGTTTTTAGGAACAGCCTGGCGGTTGAGTTATAAAGAGGTAGAGCTACTAATTGGGTGCGGGGGAGTCAAATCCTACCAAATCCAGATAAACTCCGAATGCTTTATAATATACGCTGGAGTGAGGCTATGGGTGCTAAGGTCCATGGCCGAGAGGGAAAGAACCCAGACCATCAGCTAAGGTCCCTAAATTATTGCTAAGTTGAACTAACGAGGTCCGATTGCACAGACAGCTAGGATGTTGGCTTGGAAGCAGCCATTCATTTAAAGAGTGCGTAACAGCTCACTAGTCGAGCGATCGGGCATGGATAATAAACGGGCATCAAGCAGTATACCGAAGCTATGGATTCACAGTAATGTGACTGGTAGGGGAGCATTCTATTTGTCGGAGAAGCAGGAAGGTAACTGACTGTGGAGGGAATAGAAAAGCAAATGTAGGCATAAGTAACGATAAGGCGGGAGAGAAACCCGCCCACCGAAAGACTAAGGTTTCCTGATCAACGCTAATCGGATCAGGGTTAGTCGGGGCCTAAGGTGAAGCCGACAGGCGTAGCCGATGGACAACTGGTTAATATTCCAGTACTTTTTATTACTGCGATGCGGTGACGGAGTAGTGACACTGACGCGAACTGACGGAATAGTTCGTTAAAGGCTGTAGGTAAATAAACTGTAGTTAAGTACGCAGATTATGCTGAAAGCTGATAGTACACAGAACCTTCGGGGGATGTGATAGTTCAGGTAATCAGACTTCCAAGAAAACCCGCTAAGCTTCAGGTAATAAAAACCCGTACCGTAAACCGACACAGGTAGTCGAGGAGAGAATCCTAAGGTGCTCGAGTGAATCATGGCTAAGGAACTCGGCAAAATGGCCCTGTAACTTCGGGAGAAGGGGCGCTGGCAGCAATGTCAGCCGCAGTGAAAAGGCCCAGGCGACTGTTTAACAAAAACACATGGCTATGCAAAATCGCAAGATGACGTATATGGCCTGACACCTGCCCGGTGCTGGAAGGTTAAGAGGGGATGTTAGTCGCAAGGCGAAGCATTGAATCGAAGCCCCAGTAAACGGCGGCCGTAACTATAACGGTCCTAAGGTAGCGAAATTCCTTGTCGGGTAAGTTCCGACCTGCACGAATGGTGTAACGATCTGGGCGCTGTCTCAGCCATGAGCTCGGTGAAATTGTGGTATCGGTGAAGACGCCGGTTACCCGCAACGGGACGGAAAGACCCCATGCACCTTCACTATAGCTTAACATTGATATCGGATACAGGATGTGTAGGATAGGTGGGAGACTGTGATCCGGCTTCGCCAGGAGTCGGTTAGTCAACGTTGAAATACCACCCTTTCTGTATTTGGTGTCTAACTCTTCAAAGAGGAGAACATTGTTTGGCGGGTAGTTTGACTGGGGTGGTCGCCTCCAAAAAGGTAACGGAGGCTTTCAAAGGTAAGCTCAGTACGCTTGGTAACCGTACGTGGAGTGCAATAGCAAAAGCTTGCTTGACAGTGAGACAGACAAGTCGAGCTGGGTCGAAAGACGGATATAGTGATCCGGTGGTTCTGCATGGAAGGGCCATCGCTCAAAGGATAAAAGGTACGCTGGGGATAACAGGCTGATCTCCCCAAGAGCTCATATCGACGGGGAGGTTTGGCACCTCGATGTCGGCTCGTCACATCCTGGGGCTGGAGAAGGTCCCAAGGGTTGAGCTGTTCGCTCATTAAAGTGGCACGCGAGCTGGGTTCAGAACGTCGCGAGACAGTTCGGTCCCTATCTGTTGTGGGCGTAGGAAGTTTGAGTGGGGCTGACCTTAGTACGAGAGGACCGGGTTGGACTAACCTCTGGTGAATCTGTTATGCCGCCAGGTGTACTGCAGAGTAGCTACGTTGGGAATAGATAAGCGCTGAAAGCATCTAAGTGCGAAACTAGCCACAAGATGAGACTTCCATTGAGGGTCGTAGGAGACTACTACGTTGATAGGTTATAGGTATAAAGGTGGTGACATCATAGCCGAGTAATACTAATTGCCCGAAGCTTTCTTCAAAGCAGAGATTAGAGGTTAGAGATTAAGAGATTAGTCGCTACCTCTAATCCGAGACAAACAGATAAACAACAAAAGCTGTTGTTTTCTCTTAACTTCAATCACTTCTTTCAATAATATGTCATTTATGAGGCTGAAAGGCCAAAGGATAAAGGCGAAAGGTAAGAAACCTTTAACCTTTTACCTTTAAGTTTTCACCTTAATAAAAAGAAATTCAGGTGCCTATATCGGCGGTGTCTACCTCTTCCCATTCCGAACAGAGAAGTCAAGCCCGCCAGAGCCGATGGTACTGCGGTAAAACGTGGGAGAGTAGGTCGGTGCCACCCTTTATCACCTTCAATGGTGCTACATCGCAAAAGCCTTAGCTAATAACTAGGGCTTTTTGCGTTATTGGCCTTTTGATAAGCTTTTTTTCCCGCCACGCTACTATTCACCCAATAGCCAATTGCAGGCATCGACCCGGTTACAACCCACGGCCCATTTTTATAGGTGTGAAAACTTGTTAAGCCCTGCAGGATAATTGTATATGATAACCAGCTGGTTATAATCCTGCCAAAATCTCCTTACAACCGGATGAGCAGACAGATGTTGGTAATCAGTAAGTTATAGAAATTCATTCCATTAGTAGAATACCCTGTTTTAAACATTTGAACACTGACCATATAGTATCACCATTTTGCTTAAAAGCGCGTGGTAAATTGTATCACTTTTAAGATATACCGAATATCCGGGGCTTATAGTGCCTAGCTGATAATTCGACATTAAAAAAATTACTCCAATTAAAAAAAGTACGCTATATTCACGGCGTCAAATTAAGTGTTAATCTCACACTCAGTATAAACCAAATCAGTGATAGTCATGATGTTTAAACAGTTATCTCATAAAGGCGCAAAAGTTAGGCAATCGATTGCGTGGTTTGTTTTTCTTTTAGCTGGCATGTCTGCCATGCCGGCTATAGCAGTTATTAAATCTTTCAAAAAGGCAGCTGACGGGGTTACTTTCACGCTCGACAAAGGTTTGATGAAAGTGCTTATCCGCAGGGATGATATCATCGAAGTAAAATATACCATCTTTGATGCTTTTGATACCAAGCCATCATTGGTTGTGAATAATAAATGGGTTCAGCGCTCAGCGTACCAGGTTACTGATGGGAAAACCGAGGTGGTTATTACTACGGCAAAGCTGAAAGTAAAGATCAATAAGGCTACCAATGCCATCACCTATAATGATTTGAAGGGTAACGTGATTACTGCCGAAGACAGCGACAATAAATCCATTACTCCGGCAACCATCGCGGGGATCAGCACTTATAACGTTACTACCCAATTTGCGTCGCCTAAGGATGAGGCCCTGTTCGGTTTAGGCTGCCATCCTTTAGATTCCATGTCGATCAATTATAAAGGCCGTAACCAGGACCTGGCTATCAAATATCTTACCGGCGCTATCCCGGTGCTGTTATCAACAAAAGGCTATGGCTTAATGTGGGATAACTATTCGGCCAGTAATTTTTATGGTGCCGAAGCGGACAACACTAAATTTAAATATGTATCCGAAAGCGGTAAGCAGGTTGATTATTTCTTTTTTTACGGGCCGGGCTTTGACCATATCATCGATCTTTATCGAACCGCTACCGGTAAAGCGCCGATGTTTGGTAAATGGGCTTATGGCTTGTTTCAATCGCAAGACAGGTACCTGAGCGAGGACGAAATCCTTACCGTAAAGGATAATTACCGCAATAACCATATCCCGGTTGACGTGATTGTGCAGGATTGGTACTACTGGGACCCATTGCCGATAGGCTCACATGTAATGAAACCGGAACGTTACCCGCATCCGCAAAAATTGGTTGATGCTTTACACGCAGCCAATATCCATGCCATGATCTCTATCTGGCCGGTGTTTGGTAAAGGCACCCCTAATTATGATGCGCTGAACAAAATGGGAGGTTTAACCGATATCACCTGGGATAACGTGGTTACCCATACCTTTGATACTTATTATGATGCCCATAACCCTAAAGCTCGTGAGCTTTACTGGGACCAGGCCCGCGATAGCCTCATTAAACGTTACGGCTGGGATGCCTGGTGGATTGACCAGTGTGAGCCGGATAATGGTGCTTTACTTGACGCCCGTCGTCAAAGCAATTTTGCTATCGGTAAAGGCATTGATTATTTTAATACCTACTCTTTACAGCATACAAAAGGCGTTTACGAAGGCTGGCGCAGGGATATCCCGGGTAAACGTGCTTTCTTTTTGGTAAGGCAGTCCTTTGCCGGCGAGCAACGCAACGCCTCTACGTTATGGTCGAGCGATATTGAATGTACTTTTCATGATTTTAAAGACCAGGTGCCACAGGGCATCAACGCCTGTACCTCCGGCATCCCTTATTGGACGTCAGATATCGGCGGTTATCACTACCACTGGAAACCTGCCGATTGGTCGCAGCCGGATAAACGGGAGTTATTTACCCGCTGGTTTCAGTTTGGTACGTTTTGCCCTATTTTCCGAATCCACGGTAAAGGTGAGCGAGCCATCTTCAGCAAAAACTGGGACGAAAATACGAGGTCGATCCTGCTTAATTTTGACAAGCTCCGTTACCGTTTGATGCCCTACATTTATTCACTGGCAGGCCGTGTAACTAACGATAACTATACCATTATGCGTTCGCTGGCTTTTGATTACCGCGGCGACAGCAAGGTTTACGGTATTCCTGACCAGTATATGTTCGGGCCGGCCTTTATGGTTAACCCGGTAACCGAACAGCTATATACTTCAAGTGATGCAGATAAAAAAGCCAAGGCGCGCCAGGTTTACCTGCCTGCCGCCAGCAAATGGTATAACTTCTGGACAGGCGAACTGCTTGACGGTGGCCAAACCATCAGCGCTGCGGCACCTATCGAGATTTTGCCGTTATATGTAAAAGCGGGCTCAATTATACCAATGGGGCCGGATGTTGAGTATGCTACCGAAAAACCAAACAGCAATATTGAGCTTCGCATCTATCCCGGCGCTGATGCTTCATTTAAGTTTTACGAGGATGAAAACGATAACTACAATTACGAAAAAGGACAATCAGCTACGTTTACATTAAGCTGGAACGATAAAACACGTAAACTTAGCATATCTGACACTAAAGGCCATTTTCCGGGCCAGCTGAAAAGCCGTACGTTTAACATTGTGATGGTTAAAGGCGCCCATGGCTCGGATGTAGCTTTAACAGCTAAGGCTGATAAGGTTGTTAAATATGCAGGTAAAGCGGTGGTAGTGGCGCTATAGTGCGTCATTTGAGTCATTAGGATTTTCTCCCATTATGTCACTATAAGCGTAGCGCGGCAATCGCACGGAAGCATAACCGCTTTATATAACATGCGATTGCCGCGCTACGCTCAATGACATTACTTATTGTTTTGTCCTTTCTTTCCCTTATTCGCTTTCATTTTCAAATTCAGCATCTCTACCAAAACAGAGAATGCCATAGCAAAATAGATATACCCTTTGGGGATATGCTGTTCAAAAGCTTCGGCCAAAAGCGAAACGCCAATCAGCAGCAGGAATGATAGCGCCAGCATTTTTACGGTTGGGTGCTTGTTTACAAACGATGCTACCCCGTTTGATGCCCACATCATAATGCCTACGGCTATAACAACCGCCAGGATCATGATCTCCACATGGTTGGCCATTCCTACTGCGGTGATCACCGAGTCGAGCGAGAAAACGATATCCAGCAGCATGATTTGAATTATGGTACCCCAAAACGAATGTTTCTTTACATTGCCTTCTGCCTCTTCTTCGCCTTCAATTTTATGATGGATTTCGGCGGTGCTTTTGTAAATCAAGAATAAACCGCCGATAATAAGGATAAGATCGCGGCCGGAAATAGCCAGTTTCTCAACCCATTCGGCATCCGTAATACTGAAAATGGAGCTTAGGTTAAACATGGGCGCTGTTAAAGTCATTACCCAACTGATGGATAACAACAGCAGCACACGGGTGATCATGGCCATACCAAGACCAACCCTCCGGCCTTTGCTTTGCTGACTGGCGGGAAGTTTATCGGACAGGATTGAGATAAATACAATGTTATCGATGCCTAAAACAATCTCCAGTAAGGTAAGTGTGATTAAGGAGATCCATGATTCGGCGTGTTCGAAAATTTCAAAACTCATAGGTTGCAGGTATTTGTTTCTTCCCAAAAATAACAAAACCCCTGCCGTTACTGGTAGGGGTTTGCAAAAAATTAGGTTTATAACTGGTTTTTATTCAACTGTAACTGATTTTGCCAGGTTACGGGGCTGATCAACGTTACAGCCGCGCATCACGGCTATGTGATAAGCCAGCAACTGCAGCGGAATGGTTGCCACCAGCGGCACAAACGCCTCATTGGTTTGCGGGATCTCTATCACATAATCGGCCATGCCTTTCACTTCGGTATCTCCTTCGGATACAATAGCAATTACGTGGCCTTTGCGGGCTTTTACTTCCTGTATGTTGCTGATCACCTTTTCGTATGATGAATGTTTGGTGGCAATGAACACCACTGGCATCTCGTCGTCAATTAAGGCGATAGGGCCATGTTTCATCTCGGCGGCGGGATAACCTTCGGCATGGATGTAGGAGATCTCCTTGAGCTTTAAAGCACCTTCCAGGGCTACAGGGAATGAGCTGCCCCTGCCCAGGAACAGGCAATTGGTCGAATCTTTAAACCGGGCTGCAATTTGCCGGATATGTTCGTTTAATTTCAGGGACTCCTGTACCAGGTTAGGGATCTCGTTTAAGCCGGTTAAATATTCAACCATTTTGCTTTGGGTAATTTTACCCCGCTGCTGGGCTATATAAAAAGCTATTAGTGTTAGCACGCTTACCTGGGCGGTGAAGGCTTTGGTGGATGCTACACCAATTTCGGGCCCGGCATGGGTATAAACGCCCGCATGCGTTAAACGCGGAATAGATGCACCGACCACATTACAAATGCCGAAAATGGTAGCGCCTTTTTCCTTAGCCAGTTCAATGGCGGCCATGGTATCTGCTGTCTCTCCCGATTGGGAAATAGCTATCACCAGGTCTTTTTCAGTAATGATTGGGTTGCGGTACCTGAACTCGGAGGCATATTCAACTTCTACCGGCACACGCGCGTATTCTTCAATCAGGTATTCGCCCACCAACCCGGCATGCCAGGAGGTGCCACAGGCTACGATAATGATCCTGTCAACATTTTTAAGTTTCTCGGTGTATTCCTTAATGCCGCCCAACTGAACTTTGCCCTGCTGGGGGTAAATACGGCCACGCAGGCAGTCGCGGATGGAACGGGGCTGCTCATAGATCTCTTTCATCATGAAATGGTCGTAGCCGCCTTTCTCCAGCATTTCCAGTTTTAAGTCCAGTTCCTGGATATAGGGTGTTTGTACCGAATTGTCGATGTTTTTTACCAGCAGGCTTTCGCGGTGTACATAGGCAATTTCGTTATCATTCAGGTAAATTACATTTTTAGTATACTCTACAATAGGTGTAGCGTCCGAAGCTATGAAATATTCGCCTTTGCCTACGCCAATTACCATCGGGCTGCCTTTACGGGCTGCAATAAGCAGATCGGGCTCATCGGCACTCATGATAACGATGGCATATGCGCCTATTACCTTATTTAATGCAACGCGTACGGCGTCTTTCAAATCCAGGCCGGTTGCCTTTTGGATATCCTCAATCAGGTGTATTAAAACCTCGGTATCTGTATCGCTTTTAAAAACGTGGCCTTTAGCTGTAAGTGTTTCCTTGATCACGCCATAGTTTTCAATAATACCATTGTGGATAATGGTAAGCCTCCTGTCGCCCGATGAATGGGGGTGCGAGTTACGGTCGCTCGGTTCGCCGTGGGTGGCCCAGCGGGTATGGCCCATTCCTATTGTCCCCTTCAGGTCAATTCCCTTCACAAAATTTTCAAGGTCCTCAACCTTGCCGGCCTTTTTATAAACTTTAAGGTCATGATCAAGCAGGGCAACACCGGCACTGTCATAGCCCCGGTATTCGAGCCTGTGAAGCCCTTTTATAACGATAGGGTAAGCATCCCTGAATCCTATATAACCAACAATTCCGCACATAAAATAATCAAGTATAAATGTTAAACGCCGCAAAATAAACAGCTATATAACACATATCCGCAATAATTATTTTGATTTTTTTCGAAAATGAGGAAGTTTTGAAATACTTAAAAAAGTATTTTAAGAAGTGTGTTTGTCTTAAACAAAAAAATCCCCTAAGCGGGGATTCTTTTGTTTATTGAGAGATTATCTTACTTGCGAACCTTAGTGTAAATGATGTTCATGCGGATGCTGTAACCCGGGGTTGACTTATCGCTCCCCACTATTACCGTACGGGCTGCCGTTTGTGTTGACGGCGCCACGTCAATACCTGTTGTAGTGTTAACAAGGGTGGTATCAACCGGGGCAATATAAGTACCGTAATCAACAGTTTTTTTACGGATCAGGTCCTGTACAAAAGCTGTAACCAGGAAGTGGTATTCTTTTTTGGTACGATCATAACGGCCGCCAAATAAACTTGTTTGCGAACGCGGGTCGCTTGCGGTGGCGTCTTGTATCAATGTTCTTTGTTTGGCAATATCCAGCCTGTACATGGTAAGCTTAGGTAAAGGCGCATAAGGCACACCTGAGCCTGCACGTGGTGTTATCACAATCTCGGCACGGTTTAATACTACCGATGAGTCAACAAGCTTGTCAAGGCCCGGGAAACTAAGCTTAGCCCTTAAGCCTGCAAGCCCCTGGAGGTAAACCGTATTTTGTGATGTTGTTGTATTATTCAGGGCTGCCTGGATAGTGGTACTATAGGTATGCGTAATTTCGGCAGCTCGGTTAAAGAATGGCAGGGTTACCGATGCCGTATCAATGGCGCTGGATGTTGTACTGGTGGAGGCAGTAACAACCTTATAAAAAACATCAATGTGAGATGATGCGAGATTAAGCTGGATAATACCGCCGGCATCGCTGGCCTGTGCCTTGTCTAATGAAAGGTAAAGGCCTTTTACTGTACTTTGAAAAGTTGTTGGCGATGCAAGTACAGCACCACTTGCATTAAAAAGGTTGTTATAGATAAAGGCTTTACTAAGCGGCACACGTAACTGAGGTGCTACGCGCTGAACGGTATCCAATGTATCGGTACGGATGCGTGCTATGGTGATACTATCATGCGTACGGGCTGTGAAGGTCTTAGAGCCAAGCAAAGTGCCCAGGTCGGCATCCCAGTGGTTGTTGCTGTAATAGGTTTTGCTTTCTACTTTTTGTTGAAGCTGATACACGTTTATTTTATAGCGTGAAGCCAGCGAATCACCATAAAAACCGTCAGAATATCTAAGCACAAGTACAGCCGAGTCAATTGTCAGGGTACCTGCAGGAACAGTATAAGCTGCGCCGTTAGGCAGGTTAACACCTAAAGCAACGATGCTTTTTGTTGTACCGAATACCGGGTCGGTAAAGTTGGCAAGCGGTGTCCGGTTTTGACCCGAGGTAGCCGCGGTATCATCAACAACAGTGTTAATAACGATGTTGGTATCAACTATCAGGTTGCCATTGATCTCGTTTTGATCATTGACGCCCAAACCAATACCATCCTGGCGCTTACAACTGTTCAAAATAAAAAGACTTATTAACAGGGTCAATAAGTCTAATCGGAAAAATTTCATATATAATATTAAGTCTTATGCAACATCCACCAATTCGTCGTTGGTAATTTCGTCGTAAAAATTGTAATAATTTTCGAAATCTGCGGTAGAATCAAATTCTAAAACCGATTTATTGCTGTTTTTAACATTATTTAACACATCTGCATCAATATCAGGGCTGCCCAAAACAATACCGTCTGAGTAGTGGATTGCACCGGCATACAGCGCCGAATTGGTGCCGCCTTTGTAAGGCGCCACATGTTGCTCGTTCATATTGCTCATGATGGCTTTTGTAGCAAAGTCATTGTGCAATTGCTCTTTAAAATCATTTTCATAAATAGAGTAAATGATTTTTGAGTGCTTAAATGTTGGATCGTCTTTGTAGGTTGTTTTCAGATAAGCAGGCACAAGCGCGCTCATCCAGCCATGGCAATGGATCACATCCGGCGCCCAGCCTAATTTTTTAACAGTTTCTAATGCACCTTTGCAAAAGAAGATCATACGCTCGTCATTGTCGGCGTAAAATTTACCTTCCTTGTCTGCAAACACATGCTTACGCTGAAAATATTCTTCATTATCCAAAAAATACACCTGCATACGCGCCGCCGGGATAGATGCTACTTTGATGATCAGCGGGTTATCATTATCGTCGATAATAATATTCATACCCGACAACCTGATCACTTCATGAAGCCTGTTCCTGCGCTCATTGATATTGCCGAAACGCGGCATAAGGATACGGATCTCGTAACCTTTCTCCTGCATGGCCTGCGGAAGTTGGCGTGTTATTTCAGCAATTTTTGTGAGTTCAAGGAAAGGGGACATTTCATGAGTTATAAACAAAAGCTTAGATTTACCCATCACTAAATCAGTATTTAAAATGTAAAGAAGTCAAAAAATTTGAGTTTGCAAATATAACTATTATTATATAAACTGCCAACGAATTATGCAAGTAACTTTTGGTTATTTTTAATCAATTGTACACCTTTGCCAAATTTTGTAACACCTATTACGTTGAAAATATTCAGCACTAAAAACGAGATAACCGATTATTTTAACCGTAAGCCGGTAAAAGTAATTGGCTTTGTACCAACCATGGGCGCATTGCATAAAGGGCACCTGGGTTTAATTGAACTGGCAAAGCAGCAAAGCACCCAGGTTGTTTGCAGCATTTTTGTAAACCCCACTCAGTTTAATGACCCCAAGGACCTTGAAAAATACCCCCGCCCCATTACTGACGATATCCGCCGCCTTGAGGAAGTTAACTGCGATATTTTGTTTAATCCGCAGGTTACCGAGATGTATGCTGATAATGAAAAATGGCATTTTGACATGGGCGATCTGGAATACCTGCTGGAAGGAAAATTCAGACCCGGGCATTACCAGGGAGTTACTCAGGTAGTAAATAAGCTGTTCAATATTGTAAAGCCCGATATCGCTTTTTTT
Source organism: Mucilaginibacter metallidurans (assembly GCF_003286435.2). Taxonomy (NCBI): domain Bacteria; kingdom Pseudomonadati; phylum Bacteroidota; class Sphingobacteriia; order Sphingobacteriales; family Sphingobacteriaceae; genus Mucilaginibacter; species Mucilaginibacter metallidurans. The sequence goes on along the minus strand of NZ_CP043449.1, from coordinate 5,648,624 downwards.
GGGCAGAAGGATTATCAGCAGTTTATGGTGATTAATAAAATGGTTGAGGTGCTGGAGATGCCCGTTAAGCTGGTGATGTGCCCGATTGAGCGTGAGCCCGATGGCCTGGCCATGAGCTCAAGGAACATCCACCTAACCCCGTATGACAGAGAACACTCGCTCATTCTCTCCAAAGCACTTAACTGGGTTAAGGAAAACTTCGATATTAACAAAATTGACACCCTGCAGCAGCAGGCAGCTCAAATGATCAGCAACGAACCCGGTGTTGAGCTGGAGTATTTTGAAATAGCCGATGGCAAAACATTGCATCATGCCACACCCGCATCCGAAACTATTGTTGCCCTTGTTGCAGCACGCGTAGGTAAAACAAGATTGATTGATAATGTGTTGATTGGGAAGGAGCTTATGGTTCATAGATCATAGTTCATGGTTTGATCGTTTTTTATCTGTTCTGGGGCGGTAACCGCTTAATTTCCATTTAACTGTAAACTTACTGCCATGAACCATTAACCATCAACTATGAACTTGTTCCCATGAATTAAATATTCCTAACTTTGCGCCATGATAATTGAAATATTAAAGTCCAAAATTCACCGGGTTAAGGTAACGCAGGCGGAGTTGAATTACGTGGGCAGTATCACTATTGATGAAGACCTGATTGAGGCTGCAAATATCATCCCCAACGAAAAGGTTCAGATAGTGAACAATAATAACGGCGCCCGCTTTGAAACCTATGTTATCAAAGGCGAACGCGGAACAGGCACTGTATGCCTTAACGGCGCTACTGCTCGCCTGGCACAGGTTGGCGATATCGTGATCATTATGTCATACGCCTACATGGAGGTTGAAGAAGCCCGGAATTATGAGCCTATTTTAATATTTCCCGATTCGGATAATAAATTGATTAAGTAAATTTTTTGTGAGGTCCCCGGTTTAATTAGCCGGGTACGATCCAATTCCTAATGATACTTTCAGGCTGGCATCAGTTGCCGTCGCTTTACGCAGGCGGTAAACCATCCGGATGCGCACGCTTGGCTGGCGCACCAGTTCGTCTAAAAAGTGAGAGTTGTCAATGTCAAGTACTATGCTGTTGCCGGCATTGGGGCTTATATCTTTACGTATAGCCACCATCACCTCTTCACTGCCATCGTTTTTAGCCATGTATACCCTTAATGACGCTATATTGCCAATGTTATAATCTGATGGGTCGCTCGACTGCAGTTTGGCTGATATGATGCGTACCTCGCTTATCCTGCTGGCATTATTGCCATCTTTAGTAAAATCCTGGTCAAAGCTGTTACCCGTGCTTATTGCAGTTTGCGCCTCATCAACTTTGGCCGACGCCGGAATAACCATGGTTGCAGTATATGGAAATGTTGATTTAACAACTGATTGCAGCATGGCGCAGCTGCCAAAAAATAAAATAGCCGCAAGCAATATAAAAACAGGCTTCTTTATCATAGTTCTTAAATATAAAAAGTATTTGCGGTTTCACGCAATTACAGGTTCAATTGGAAATTACAGGCCGGTCTGCAAGTAAATATAGTGAGATTTTACGGAAATAGTGAGCCTATTGTTTTAAGAAAATGTGCCCCGAAACTTAAAAAATGCCGGGTGTTATTGCTGTAATATTAAATGTGAAAAAAAACATGAATGGTGTTTGTTAAAACTCTATCTTTGCACCCCGACGCTGAAGTCGGGATTTCTTGGCTTTCAGCGCATAGGAAAAACCGTTTAAAGGCTTAAATGCCTTTGACTTTTGACTTAGAACTTTTGACTTAAAAAAAGCCCTATGCCCAAAGACACCTCCATCAAATCCGTTCTGATCATTGGCTCCGGCCCAATCATTATCGGCCAGGCTTGCGAATTTGATTATTCCGGTTCACAAGCCGCTCTCTCGCTAAAAGAAGAAGGCATCTCCGTTTCTATTATTAACAGCAATCCGGCAACTATCATGACGGATAAAGTTATCAGCGACCATGTTTATCTTCTGCCGCTCACTTGCGAAAGCATTGAGAAAATTTTAACCGAACAGCAGATAGACGCTGTGCTGCCTACCATGGGCGGTCAAACCGCGTTGAACCTTTGTATCGAAGCGTCTGAACGCGGCATATGGGAAAAGTATGGCGTTAAGGTTATCGGTGTAGATATTGCTGCCATCGAAAAAACCGAAAACCGCGAGGCGTTCCGCCAGCTGATGGTTGATATCGGCGTAGGGGTTGCCAAATCAAAAATCGCCAACTCTTTCCTTGAAGGTAAAGAAGGTGCGCAGGAAATTGGCTTCCCGCTGGTTATTCGCCCAAGCTACACACTGGGTGGTAAAGGTGCAGGTTTTGTTCACAGAAAGGAAGATTTTGATGCCGCCCTTAACCGTGGCTTACAGGCTTCACCAACCCATGAGGTATTGGTTGAGCAGGCTGTGTTAGGCTGGAAAGAATACGAATTGGAGTTGCTGCGCGATAGCAACGATAACGTAATCATTATCTGCTCTATCGAAAACTTTGATCCGATGGGTATCCACACCGGCGATTCGATCACTGTAGCCCCTGCCATGACCCTGAGCGATCGTTGCTACCAGGAAATGCGTAACCAGGCTATCAAAATGATGCGTGCCATTGGTAACTTTGCCGGTGGTTGTAACGTTCAGTTCTCGGTAAACCCTGCTGACGAAGCGATCATCGCTATTGAGATCAACCCGCGTGTATCCCGTTCATCGGCTCTTGCTTCAAAAGCTACCGGTTACCCTATCGCTAAAATTGCTGCAAAGCTTGCTATAGGTTATAACCTCGACGAAATTGAAAACCAGATCACCAAAACAACCTCGGCTTACTTTGAGCCAACTTTGGATTACGTGATCGTTAAAATACCTCGCTGGAACTTTGATAAGTTCAAAGGCGCCAACAAAGAGCTTGGCCTGCAGATGAAATCGGTAGGTGAAGTTATGGGTATCGGCCGCAGCTTTACCGAGGCTTTACAAAAAGCCTGTCAAAGTTTGGAGATCGGTCGTGCCGGTTTAGGTGCCGATGGTCGCCAGAGCCGTAATCTTGAAGAGATCATGGCCAGCCTGGAGCACCCAAGTTGGGATAGGCTATTCCACATCTATGACGCCCTGAGTCTTGGCGTGCCTATCGAATCGGTACGTAAAGCAACCAAAATCGACCGCTGGTTCCTGAACCAGATCCAGGACCTGGTTAACCTTGAAACAGAACTTCGCCGTTACTCACTGAACAATGTTCCTGAAGAGTTCCTGTATACCCTGAAACAAAAAGGTTTCTCAGACGTGCAAATCGCTCACATTTTGGGCAACGTGACCGAAGAGGACGTTTACCAGCGCCGCAAAGCCCTGGGCATGCACCGCGTTTACAAAATGGTTGATACCTGTGCTGCCGAGTTCCCTGCTAAAACTCCATACTACTATTCAAGCTACGAGGGCGAAAACGAGTCGGTAGCATCTGACAAGAAAAAGATCATCGTGTTGGGCTCGGGCCCTAACCGTATAGGCCAGGGTATCGAGTTCGATTACAGCTGTGTGCATGGCTTACTTGCCGCTAAAGAAGCAGGTTTTGAAGCCATCATGGTTAACTGCAACCCTGAAACCGTATCAACCGACTTTAACATGGCCGATAAGCTGTACTTTGAGCCGGTTTACTGGGAGCATGTACGCGAGATCATCGAGCTTGAAAAGCCGTATGGTGTAATTGTTCAGTTGGGTGGCCAAACAGCCCTTAAAATGGCCGAGAAAATGCACGAGCACGGCATCCGGATCATTGGCACATCATTCAATGATATGGACATCGCGGAAGATCGCGGCCGGTTCTCTGACCTTTTGAAAGACCTTGACATTCCATATCCAAAATATGGAGTAGCTGAAAGCGCTGAAGAAGCACTTGAAGTTGCCCACAAGGTTGGTTACCCGGTACTTGTACGCCCAAGCTACGTATTAGGCGGCCAGGGTATGAGCATTGTGATCAATGATGAAGACCTGGAAAAAGCGGTAGTAAGCCTGCTGCGCAACCTGCCCGGTAACCGTGTACTGATCGACCACTTCCTTGACCGTGCCGCCGAGGCCGAATCTGATTCGATCAGCGATGGTGAGGATGTACACATCATTGGTATGATGGAGCACATCGAGCCTGCCGGTATCCACTCGGGCGACTCATACGCTGTACTGCCTCCGTTCGATCTGTCGGATAATGTAATTCACCAGATAGAAGAATATACAAAAAAAATAGCTAAAGCGCTTAACGTACGCGGTTTGCTTAACATACAATTCGCGGTTAAGGATGATAAGGTGTATGTGATTGAGGCCAACCCGCGTGCTTCGCGTACGGTGCCTTTCATCGCCAAGGCTTACGATGTGCCATATATCAACATAGCCACAAAGGTTATGCTTGAGGCCAATAAGCTGAGCGACTTTACCATCGAACGCAAGCTTTGGGGGTATGCCATTAAAGAACCGGTGTTCTCGTTTGATAAGTTCCCTGAAGTTACCAAGGAGCTCGGCCCTGAAATGAAATCAACAGGTGAGGCTATCCGCTTTATCCCTAACCTGCAGGACCCATACTTCAGGCATCTGTACAAAGAGAAATCAATGTATTTGAGTAAATAATTAAAACATTAAATTGCAGCCTTTGTAGTTTAATTGCTAATAACGTGAACCTGCAACCCTAATTGCAGGTTCACTATTGTTGTATTTAGTTGCTATAGATTGAAAGTTAATACGGCTAATGGTCAGGAAATCAACCTGAAGAGTGTTGATCCTGAAGATATGGATGATGTTTTAGTGAAAATTGAAAAATCATTTAACATCAGTTTAAACGATACATCGGTAAACGATGTGCAAAACTTTGGTAAACTTTGCGACGTTGTTGTTGAAAAAGTAAAAAAAACAAATGATGGCTGTACCACACAGCAGGCGTTTTACAAACTCCGTAATGCCATCAATACATCATCGGGGTATGATAAGGATATCATAAAGCCCCAAACTAAACTCGCTGACCTTTTTCCGCGCGATAGCCGTATTGAGGCTGTGGCCGCTATTGAAGAAGAGATGGGTTTCCAGATCCGTTTGCTTCAGCCCAAGCAGTGGATAGTTAACCTGTTTTCCATGATATTGGTGGTTAGCTTTGTTCTGGCCTTTTATTACCTGGCCATAGGTATTGCCGGTATGGCAATAGCCGGGATAGGTTTAAAACTCGCAGGCCGTTTTGGCAAAGAGATGCATGTAAAAACCATCGGTGACCTGGCCGAAAAAATTGCCCGCGAACATTATATGAAATGCAAACGCGAAGCATCTGCAGTAAACAAAAACGAGGTTTCTGAAAAATTAAGGCAGCTCATTGTAACAAACGGGTAGATATTTGCCCGCCTTGAATAGCTTTATTTATCTATCATTAATCCTTTTACCTCAAAGCCAACCTTTCGGCCGGGGTTGGTATTTGTTTTATGCTGTTTTTTGCCGCTAACCGTATCGCCGGCCATATGCTGCAGGTCATCGGCAATAAATTGTTTGGCTGCTATTCCCGAAATGATTACTGTACGGCCCGCCAATTGCCTGGGAAGGTTTATCCCTGCATTGGTAAAATGGGCAGTTATGACCCGGTTGTTACCCGCATCCATTTCAAACCAGCCGCCTTTTTCTATGATTACTTTAATAACCCTGCCACTGATGGCCGTGGTGACCCGTGTTTTTTTTCCCATAAAAGCTTCCAGTTTGGAGGCGGGCATTAAAGCTATCGTGTCGGGCTTTTCGCCAAATATCATTCCGTGGGGTAGTGGTACATGTTTTTGCGCAATAGCTGTATTGGCTATCAAGATGGATATGAACAGCGTTATGAGTTTCATAGTAAATTAATAACAGGTATACACCAAAAATGTTGCCGGATTTTGATGATTTTGCCCCCGTTTGGAAGCAGTTAACTGGTTTTATTTGTGTTTGCAGGGCGGCGAAGCCTTTTGGTAAGTAATAAGTATGTTAATATTTGTTAAAATGTTACTTTAAAGTAATTTGCTACGTATTGATAAGTTAATTTTGCTTACTTACTACACATAACTTTTAAACTAACTCGTGAAAAAGAGCTTTACCAAAACAATTTTATTTGCCGCGTTTTTATTTGCCGTTGCTTTGGCCGGCACAAGCTGTGGTAAAAAAGGAAACGTTACACCCGTAACCGTGCCTGATTTAACCACAATGGATGTGGTGACTACCGAAAGTGGAACCATAGCCTATATAGGCGGTTTATTTAATGGATCGACTGACGTGAGCCTGAGCAGCTACGGTATCTGTTACAGCGCCACCAATCAAACTCCTACCACTGCCGATAAAAAAACCACCGATACGGTAATTTTGTACGCCTATACTACAAAGCTTACCGGCTTAAGCCCTAAAACAACTTATTATGCACGCGCATATGCTGTAAACAGCGCGGGTACAGGCTACGGTAAAGTGGTGCAGTTTACCACCGGCGATGGTACAACATCAACAGGAGGAACAGTTAGCACATTGGCGGGCAATACCGCGGCCGACTTTGTTGACGGTTTGGGCGGCGCCGCTCTTTTTAACAGCCCGCAGGGGATAACTGTGGGTGCCGACGGCAATATTTATGTAGCCGATTCATTTAACAGCGCCATACGCAAAGTTACTACGGCAGGAGATGTCACTACACTTTCGGGCAACGGTAGCATTGGCTATGTTGACGGCCCTATAGCCACAGCCCAGTTTTATGCTCCGCAAAGTTTGGTTACGGATGCAACAGGCAATATTTATGTAGCCGATTATGGTAATAATAATATCCGCAAAATTACCCCGGCAGGTGTGGTAAGCACTTTTGCAGGCAGCGGCGATGCCGGATATGCCGATGGTACAGGCACCAAAGCAACGTTTAACAGTCCGCGCGGGTTAGCAATTGATGGCTCCGGAAATATTTTTGTGGCCGATATGGGCAATAACCTGATCCGCAAAATAACCCCGGCGGGTGTTGTTACCACATTTGCAGGCAGCAGGGGTGCGAGCTACCTGGATAATGCAACCGCAACCAGTGCTACTTTCAATAAGCCCAACGGCATAGCTATTGATGCCAATAATAATATATATGTAGCCGAAACACTTAATCATGCCATTCGTAAAATAACCCCGGCGGGTGTTGTTACTACTTTTGTTGGCGGTAATAAACGAACCGGAGTTGTTGGCAACCCGTCGGCCATTGCGTTTGATAAAAGCGGAAACCTCTTCATAGCCGACCAGAATGGCAGGATCCTGGAGATTACCAAGGATAAGGTGTTAAAAGTAATTGCCGGTAACGGAACAAACGGTTTTGCGGAAGGTGTGGGCACTGCAGGGATTTTTAATTCGCCGCAGGGTGTTACCGTTGATGCCGGAAACAATGTTTACGTAGCCGACTATTATAACAACCGAATCCGTAAGATTGTGCTGCAATAAGCTTAATTGTTTAAATATTTTTAAGCGCCATAGCAGCTCTCTGTTTCGGGAAAATGCTATGGCGCTGGCTTTTTAGAGAGACTTTAATTGGGAAAGGTTTCTTGAAATCGCCTTGATTGAGGTTGTTATACAAAGAGATTATTTCAATATCTTAAAGCCTAACCAGCAATGTCATGAAAATAAAAGCAAGCTTAGATACAATTATACTTTATGTGCAAAGTGTTGAAAATTTAAAAACATTTTATGCCCGGTTATTTAACTTTCCTGTTGTAGAGGAATATGACTCTGTATGGGCGTTACTTGACGCAGGAGGCGCAAAAATCGGGCTTCACAAAATTGGCGAACAATATTCAAAAAAAATCAAGGGTAACTTTAAAGTTGATAATAACACCAAGATAGTTTTCGAAATAGGTGAAGATATTAACCAGGTAAGGACCGGGCTAATTGAGCAACACGTACTTATGAGAGAAATTAAAACGTTTGACAATTATGAATTTTGGCTGTGCGACGGAGAAGATCCAGAGGGGAATGTTTTTCAACTAAAGCAAAGGAAAATAGCATCTGCTTTATAAATAAATAAAATGTAGCAGATACTAAGGTTAAAATGATGATAACTGAATCTTTCAGTATGAGTTAAAAATCGGTATCATCTTTTGGAGGCAAATCCGCACTTTCCTTGCTATACGGGCTCAATGTTGCTTTGTATTAAGTCCTAACGGATTCTGACATTCAAAAAGAATCAGGAAGTTCTCGTTCCTAATTCTTCTTAAAATCATACGCGCCCCGCTCTACAAAATCAGCCACTTTTACGCGTACTCCCGTAACCTCGCCGTTTTGTACCATGAACGGAAATACAGCTTTCCCCAGTGTAGGATCAGAAAAAGTTACATAAAAGCGGTTACCGCCAAGTGGTTTTAGCAAGGCATACATTTTAGGGTGATGCTCAAAGCGCATTTCAAGATTGTTGCCCTCGCCCTGGGTAACCTCCATGCTGCCATAAAAATCGTTGCTGTACTTGCCAATGTATTTGTTTGGCAACAACATTGGTTTGGGGTTTAACAGGACAGAATCCCTCAGCTTTTTATCTTCGGCCTGTTCGGTTGCGATATTGGCTTTGTATTGTTTTAAATAACCTTCGCTGTAATTGCGGAAGGGTTGTTTGAAATAAGCATCTAAAATATCCCAGCGCAGGGCCTCAAACAACTGGTTCTGATCGGTATTGGTTAATATGATGATGCCCAGGTTGTCCTGCGGCGAAAGGGTTACTGACGACAAATAGCCGTTAACCCCGCCATCATGCATCACCAGCCTGTGGCCCGAGTAATCCTGGATAAACCAGCCTAAGCCATAAAGCTCAAAGTTATTTTCGCCGTTCATATGATGAACACTACTCACAATATCCTGCGGTACACGTGTTGCCTGGATGGCTGCGGAAGGGATCACCTGGCGCTGCCCAACCTTACCGTCGTTCAGTAAAGCAAGTGCCCATTTGCTCATGTCATTTACCGATGAGCTGATTGATCCCGCAGGTGCGATCCCATCTATCTGGCAATAAGGGATTGGCGTAAGCCTGCCGTCGACAATAGTATGCGGCACCGTGCGGTTTAAGGATGTTGGCAAATCCTTGCTTAGGGCCAAAGTATTGCCCATGCCCAGTGGTGCAAAAATGGCTTCCTTTAAGTAAGCTTCCCATGAGTGCCCGTTGGTAACCTTCGGAATGATCTCGCCGGCCGTTAAAAATGCCGCGTTGGTATAACCCCAGCGTGTACGGAACGGATAAGTAGCTTTAAGCTTGCCCAAACGCTGAATTACCTCCTGGCGTGTAAGGTTGGTATTGTAAAAAGTAAAATCGCCCTGGAAGGTTCGGAAGCCGAGGCGGTGGCAAAGGAGATCTCGCACTATTACCTGGTCGCTTGCGTTTTTGTCTTCCAGTTTAAATTCAGGTATGTATTTGGTTACCTTGTCATCTAACGACAGCTTTTTGTTTACTTCCAGCATGGCAAGCGCTGTTGCCGTGAAAGCCTTGGTATTGCTGCCTATCATGAACAGGGTATTTTCATCAACTTTGTTCATGAGGCCAAGCTCTTTAATGCCATAACCTTTCATCAGTACAACCTTGTTATCTTTCACAATACAAACAGCTATGCCCGGCACGCGCCAGTTGGTTAAGGCCTTGCTGATATATAGGTCTAAACTGTCTTTAATGAATTTGCTCCTGTCGGCCCGCTGGGCGTTTACCGATGTGAAAAATAACATGCAGGCAGCGAGCAATAGAGGTATTTTTTTCATTACAGAGGGCTTTAGAGTTCTTTATTGTGCTAATTTAACGCAAAATTTACAGTGACGTTATTTAATAAATAAAAATAACGCCGCTCTATTAATTCAAACTAAATGTATATGAAATTTTACCGTTCGGGATTATTTTTCCTTACTGCGCTATTGTTAATCTTACTGCAAAATACGGCCCTGGCGCAACGGGCCGCCGTTAACTGGACAAAAGACGGCTATCAGTATTACCGCATAACCGGCGGGCAGATCATCATGATTGATGCCCGCGATACCTCCAAAAAAACTGTTTTTATCACCAAAGAAGAATTGACGCCTGCAGGCAAACCGCCTATCAGTGTTAAAAGGTTTACGGTGAGCGATGATAATAAAAAAGTGCTCATTAATACCAATACCCAAAAAGTATGGCGTTATGATACCCGCGGCGATTACTGGGTGTATGATTCTAATACCAAAAAGCTTTGGCAGTTGGGTAAAAACCTGCCGGCATCATCACTGATGTTCGCCAAATTTTCGCCCGATGGCAGTAAAGCAGCTTACGTAAGCGGGCATAACATTTACATGGAAGATTTGGCCGATGGTTCGGTAAAACAATTAACTACCGATGGTACCCAAACGCTTATCAACGGTACTTTTGACTGGGCTTATGAGGAAGAATTTGGCTGCCGGGATGGTTTCCGCTGGTCGCCGGATAGCAAATCAATTGCGTACTGGCAATTAGACGCCAGCAAGATCAAAACCTATTTGATGCTGAACACTACCGATTCGGTTTATCCATATGTTGTGCCGGTTGAGTACCCTGTTGCGGGCGAAGATCCAAGCTCATGTAAAGTGGGCGTTGTTAACACCGCTACCGGTACAACTACCTGGATCAATGTGCCAGGCGATGCTGTGCAGCACTACATCCCTAATATGGAATGGGCCGATAACTCAAACGAAGTTATTCTTGAACAACTAAATCGTGCGCAAAATGAAAGCCGCGTGTTTATAGGCAACGTGTCAAACGGCACAACCCGTGTAATCCGCGAAGAGCATAATGATTCATGGATTGATGTTAAAGCACGTGTAGCCGGGGGCGACCCGGTAGGCTGGGGCTGGATTGAAAAAGGCAAAAGTTTTTTATGGCTGAGCGAAAAGGATGGCTGGCGCCATTTGTATAAAATAACCCGCGAAGGCAAAGAAAGCCTGATCACCAAAGGCAATTATGATGTGATCGGTATCGACATGATCGACGAAGCTCTGGGTTATGTATACTTCATCGCTTCGCCGGATAATGCTACACAGAAATATCTTTACAAAATAAAATTAAGCGGCGGCACGGCCGAGCGTGTTTCGCCTGCTGATGAACCGGGTACGCATAGCTATGATATTTCGCCTAATGGTAAGGTTGCGCTGCATAATTTCAGCAACAGCTATACCCGTCCGCAAAGCGAGGTGATCAGTTTGCCCGCTCATAAACATATCGGCGGTACTGTAATATCCGTTGATAAAAACGCTAAAAATAAACCCGAGTTTTTCAAAGTAACAACTGTTGATGGCATTGAAATGGACGGCTGGATGGTAAAGCCAACCAATTTCGACCCAAATAAAAAATACCCGGTACTGTTTACCGTTTATGGCGAACCGGCCGGACAAACCGTAACGGATACCTGGGGTACAGGTCGTAACAGGCTGTATGAAGGCAGCATGGCCGATGACGGATATATTTACATGTCGGTTGAAGGCCGTGGCGCTCCAGCCCCTAAAGGCACAGCCTGGCGCAAGGCTATTTACAAGAACATAGGTATCATCAACATCCGCGATCAGGCTATGGCTGCCAAAGAGATCATTAAATGGCCATTTGTCGATTCAGCCCGTATAGCAGTGCACGGCTGGAGCGGCGGCGGTTCATCAACCCTTAACCTGATGTTCCAGTATGGCGATATTTATAAAACAGGGATAGCGGTAGCGGCCGTAGGCAACCAGCTTACTTATGATAACATTTACCAGGAGCGCTATATGGGCGTACCAACCGATGATGCCGGCCGTGCAGTGTTTATCAAAGGTTCGCCGGTTACTTATGCTAAGAATTTGAAAGGCAACCTGCTTTACATTCATGGTACGGGCGATGATAATGTGCATTACAAAAATGCCGAGCTGCTGATTGATGAACTGGTAAAATACAACAGGCAGTTTCAGCTGATGTCATACCCTAACCGTACACATTCGATATCGGAAGGCGAAGGTACAACACAGCATTTGCGCACGTTATTTACACAGTATCTGAAAGCTAAATGCCCTCCGGGAGGAAGATAACATATTAACAGGAAAAGCCCTCATATAGTCCATTATATGAGGGCTTTGCGTTTGCCTGGAAAAAGAATATGCTGCTGTATCATTATGCTTTTTTTAAGCGTAATCATTGATATGAAACAAATTACGAATCCTGCCAAAGTGTTAGGCTTGTTAGCCATTGTTTTAGTAACGGTTTTTTGGGGCTGTCATAAAGAGACGGTAACGAAGAGTGAACTAAACATATCCGGAAAATGGATTGTTCCGGCTGCTTTTTCAAAACAGGGGGTACAATACGAATACGATTTTAAAACCGACCACACATTTGAAGGTACGGTGACCAGTATCGACTCGGTTTCCAAAAAGCTTATCGGAACAGCGTCAAAAAGGGTTGGAAAGTATAAGATCCAGAATTCGGTGTTAACCTTGTATGATATAACCGATTATCAAAACAAAAACAATGCTTTTGGTCCGGTTTCCGAACTGGCGGCGGTTAGCAATGTCATTGCGGTAACGGCCAACTACACTATGGTTTTAAATGCCGGAGGGAATGTACTTACGCTGACATATATATGCGGACCTGCCGACGATTGTACCGCGCCGCAGGGTGTGAACTATTTTAAGCAATAACCGATTTGTAATTCTCCGAATTATCCGGGATATAAAAAATGCCAGTGACAAGTGTTACCGGCATTTTTTCTTTGGGATGTTTTAGTAAGTATCGGTAATTTAATAATCTTCGGCATTTAAATGATCAATAAACGAATCTCCGTTTTTTGCGGGTGATTTTAACGGCTCGGTTTCAAAATCACTTTTTCGGCCAAGCATAGTGAAGTTTTCGGCCACAATTTCGGTAGTGTATTTTTTTATACCTTCCTTATCCTCAAATGAACGGGTGCGGAGTTTGCCCTCAATGTAAACCAGTTTCCCTTTTGAAAGAAACCTGGCCGCTACTTCTGCCAGCCCGCGCCACATTACAATATTATGCCATTCGGTTTGTTCAACCTTGCGGCCATCTTTGTTAAAAGTTTCGGAAGTAGCTAAAGGGAAACTCGTAACAGATACGCCACCTTCTAAATTCCGTACTTCAGGGTCTTTGCCTAAGTGGCCAACGAGTATTACTTTGTTTATTCCAGACATGCCATAAATTAACGTAAAATTATTTTACAAATTAAAAATATTTTTTAATAATATAAAAATGATTTTTGGTAAAGCTAACTCATGCAGGTTATGAACGTTAATTTTAACCCAGTTTTCGTGCGTTTTGAGTGGCTGGTTTTTAATTTTTATCAGTCTTACAAAAAGCCGCTGATGAGTAAGGATATGTTTATGAACCGGCGAGATTTCAGTAGCTTCAATACCATCACCAAAAACAGTTAAAACTTCGGGTTGTTTCAATAATTCTTCAAGGCTTAAAAGCGTATCTGTTTCAACCATAGGTAAATCAAACATATTAGCCCAGATGTCTTTATCGCCCCTTTTGTTCATCAAAATGGTGTCGCCGTTGGTTACCAGGAAATAATTAAAAAAGCGCTCACGTACTTTTACAGTTTTTAATTTCACCGGGAGAGCGGCGACAGCGTTGGTATTAAAGGCCACGCAACCCAAGCGGATAGGGCAAATATCACAGGCCGGATTTTTAGGTTTGCACAGCATGGCACCAAACTCCATCATGGCCTGATTATGCAGTCCCGGCATTTTCTTATTAAGAAAATCGTCGGCGGCTTGTTGAAATGTTTTTTTACCCCGGGTTGAGTTGATTGGTTCATAGATACCCAGGTATCGCGCCAGTACACGATAAACGTTACCGTCGACCACGGCTTTGGCTTCATTAACTGCAAACGAAGCGATAGCGGCGGCTGTGTATTCGCCAATACCTTTTAGTTTTATCAGTTCATTATAGCTATCCGGGAAACGGCCGTTATGGAGCTCCTGTACCAACCGGGCTGTTTTAAGCATGTTGCGCCCCCTTGAGTAGTAACCCAGTCCCTGCCACAGCTTCAGGATCTCATCTTCATGGGCTGCTGCAAAGCTGCTTACATCAGGATATTTTTCCAGGAAGCGATAAAAATATGGCATGCCCTGTTCTACCCGGGTTTGCTGCAATATGATCTCAGATAGCCAGATCACATAAGGATCGGTAGTATTGCGCCAGGGCAGGTTTCGTTTGTTGTTTAAGTACCATTGTACAATTTCGTCGGTAAAATTCATTGTTGTAAAAGTAATTAAGAAACAAGAAGGCAGGAAACAAGAAGGTAAGAATCAGGAATCAGGAGGAGAGGGCAGGAGGCATAGTCATGAGGCAGACAATCAAGAACCAACAAGACGGGGGAGGGTTGGGAGATATGATATTAAGATTCAGGAACAGGTGGAAAGCCAGGAGGCCGGGGAGTTGATATTTAAAAATCAGAGATAAATATTGGCAACTAACCTGTGAAAGTACAAGCCCTTTACTACCAGTTGGATTGATAGATTTTCACACTTTTTTTCACACTTCTTTACACCTGCAAATTGATGTTTAACCAGTAATTTATAAGCCTCTCATACTCAAAATTGTAACGAAAATGTAGGTTTTACGCCCCTGGCAAAAAAAAAACGGATAAATATTTCGCTGTTAACGGATAAAGCGATACTTTTGCAACCCCAAAACAGTTAAGTATTTATAAAATTAAATTAAGTAAATAAGATATGACTAAGGCAGAAATTATAACTGAAATCTCATCAAAAACAGGTATAGAGAAAGTAGACGTGCAGGAAACTGTTGAGGCGTTTTTCAAAGTTGTTAAAAGCTCAATGGTTGGCGGCGAAAACGTATATGTAAGAGGGTTCGGTAGCTTTGTGGTTAAAAAAAGAGCTAAGAAAACAGCACGTAACATTTCAAAAAATACTGCCATCATTATCCCTGAGCACTTTGTGCCAAGCTTTAAACCGGCCAAAACTTTTGTTGAGAAAGTAAAGTCAGGTAACAAAACCAGCAAAAAATAATTATACGTCATCATGAATAAAAAACAAATAGTCGTTAGTGCAGCCGTAGTTGTTATTATGGGCTATTTGTATTGGTTGCCCGTAAAAGGTTTAGTAAAACCAAAAGACGATAAAAACGGCAAACCGGCCATGGCCGCCTCAGCAGGCGCTGTTAAACCGGCAGCTAATGTTACCGTTGATATGGTGTCGGCCCCTGCCAAAGCAGCTATTGGGGATGCATTGGCGGCTAAGATCAATGACCTTGAAGCCCAGTTAAAAAAAGCATCAGACGCAGATGCGCCGGCTTTGCAAGCGCAGCTTGCCAAGCACTGGGATGATGTTAACCAGCCCGCACCTGCAGCGTTTTATTACCAGGCATTGGCCCGTAAAGAAAACAAGGTACAAGACTGGATAAATGCAGGTAACCGTTTTAATGATGCATATAAACTTACACAGGATACTTTATTTCAACCTGCGTTTGTGAATGATGCTGCCGAAGCATTTCAAAATGCTTTGAAATTACAACCCGAAAGCCTTGAAGGTAAAACCGGGTTGGGCATAGCTTACGTTAATGGCGCAGCAGGCCCTATGCAGGGTATAGCGCTGTTGCTTGAGGTTGTTAAAAAAGACCCGAAAAATTGGAACGCTAACCTTAACTTAGGTATGTTCGCCATGAAATCGGGTCAGTATGAAAAAGCGGTAAGCAGGTTTAAAACACTGCTTGCGCAAAAGCAGGAACTGGAACCTACTTTCTATTTAGCCGAAAGCTATAAGCAATTAGGCATGAAAAAGGAAGCTATTGACGCTTACCAGAAATGCAAAGAAATGATGCCTGACCCTGTTTTCAGTCAGCGCATTGATGGATATATTAAGGAATTAAATAACTAACACACATTTTAAAATTATTATTATGCCGAGCGGTAAAAAACGTAAAAGACACAAAATGGCTACCCACAAACGTAAAAAACGTTTAAGAAAAAACAGACATAAAAAGAAATAAGCATTTATGTTAAGTCGATAGTTCTTAGTCTTAAGTACAAAGTCTTTTTTTCTGACTTTAAACTTTCGACCAACGACTGAAGACTAAACATTAGTGATTTTACCTGCCCCAAACCGGGGTGGGTACTTTTTATTTATTAGTGTTTTTTACCCACTTATTAACACACGGTTTTTACCGTTATAAGAAATGGAGTAGCAATTGATAAAGGAATTAATTATCGATTCATCCCCCAACGGGGCTACCATTGCATTATTACAGGATAAACAACTCGTAGAGCTTCACAAAGAACAGGTAAGCAACAACTATACAGTTGGCGATATTTACCTGGGCCGCATCAAAAAGATCATGCCCAGCCTAAATGCCGCCTTTGTTGACGTTGGCTATGAGAAGGATGCCTTTTTGCATTATCTTGATCTTGGTCCGCAGGTACAAAGCCTGCTTAAACTAACCAAGCAAGTACGTAGCGGGGGATATCAGTCAAAGCTACTGGATGGGTTTAAGCTTGAGGCCGATATCAATAAGGGAGGAAAAATCTCCGAGATATTAACCAAAAATCAGCTTATCCCGGTACAGATAGCCAAAGAACCCATATCAACTAAGGGGCCGCGTTTAAGTTCCGACCTGTCGATAGCAGGCCGGTATGTTGTTTTAGTGCCTTTTTCGGAAGCAATTTCCATTTCGAAAAAGATAAAAAGCAATACTGAGCGCACACGTCTCCGTAAAGTAGTTGAAAGCATTAAGCCAAAGCATTTTGGCGTTATCATCCGTACAGTTTCCGAAGGTAAAGGGGTTGATGAGCTGCAGAAAGATTTGCTTGACCTGATCTCGAAATGGGAACAGTTTATTACCAAGCTTCCTTCTGTTGAGCCTTCAAAAAAGGTATTGGGCGAAATAGGGCGCACATCAACTATCCTCAGGGATATTTTGAACCCCGATTTTCAGCACATTTATACCAATGACAATAGTATGTTCGAAGAAATTCGGTCATACATTCATGAAATCTCGCCCGATATGGAGAGTATAGTCCGCATGCACAAGCACAAGGAGCCTATATTTGACCATTTCGGTATCGAAAAGCAAATTAAAGGCGCGTTTGGAAAAACCGTTAACCTTGCCGGCGGCGCTTACCTGGTAATTGAGCATACCGAAGCCCTGCACGTTATTGACGTAAATAGCGGTAACCGCACAGCCAGCAAAGAAAACCAGGAAGAGAACGCTTACCAGGTAAACAAGGAAGCAGCTAAAGAAATTGCAAGGCAGTTACGCCTGCGCGATATGGGCGGCATTGTGGTAATCGATTTTATCGACATGCACAAACCGCAGAACCGTAAAGAGCTTTTTGATTTTCTGCGTGCCGAAATGCAGTATGACCGGGCCAAGCACACCATTTTGCCGCCAAGCAAATTTGGATTGGTGCAGATCACCCGTCAGCGTGTAAGGCCCGAAATGAACATCGTTACCAGCGAGGTTTGCCCTACCTGTAACGGAACTGGCACTATCAGGCCAACCATTTTGCTGATGGATGATATTGAGAACAATTTCAATTACATCCTTACCGAGCAAAACGAAAAAGGCATAACCCTGTGTGTACACCCATATATTGAGGCCTTTATTAAAAAGGGCATCTATAACCGCCAAATGAAGTGGTTTATCAAATATGGCCAATGGATAAAGGTTAAAAATAACCCATCGTACCAAATCACGGAGTTTCATTTCTTCTCATCAAAAGACGAAGAAATTAAACTGTAAAAATTCAGAAGTGCAACTGTTTGAAAATGGCACAAAATTAAAGATCTTTAAAAAGAGCAGGTGTTGGATGAGCACCTGCTCTTTTTGGTTTTTAGGGGACCTTAAACCCAATTCAAAACAGCGTTACCTGTCATGGCTGTCGCTGTGTTCGGCATATGCATCAGGTGCAATAGCCTTATGGCAGCAGAGACGACGTCAGCCTTATGTTGGTTAGCATTTGGAATAAATAACAAACCTTGCTATTGCCAGTCTTTAATCATATCTTGCCCATCAATGATCAATTATCACATAACCAAATTCAATTGGTGGCGTCACAGTTTTGTGCAGCCGGGATCATAACGACTATCAGGTATTAGTCCTTTTTTAAATATCCGTCCGGCAGTATCATTATACAGATCCTTTTTTTATCCATAACAAATTACAATAATGGCTTTTGAACTAAATAACGTTGTGCCCTGGGGCCGCACGTTTACCGAATATCAGAAAATGTTTAACCTCAGCGCCGGTGATGTTACCAAAAAGATCGTCAGTATAGGTGATGGTCCGGCAAGTTTTAATGCGGAGATGCACGCAATGGGTAAGCAGGTTATCTCCATCGATCCTTTATATCAATTTTCGACTGATGATATCCGAAAACGGATTGATGAAACCTGTGTAGAAGTGATAGGCCAGGTGAGGGCTAACGCCGATAAGTTTGTTTGGAACAACATTAAAGATGTGGAAGAACTGCAGGAAATAAGAATGACCGCGATGAACCATTTTCTGCGGGATTTTGACCAGGACTGCTTTCGGCAAAGATATATTAAACATGCCATGCCCGCTAAAACCTCTTTCGCGGATAACGCATTTGAGTTGGGCCTAAGCTCTCATTTTTTATTGCTGTATGATAATCTGGGGTTAAAGTTTCATACGGAAGCGATACAGGAGATCATGCGCATATGCACCGAATTGCGGATCTTCCCAATATTAAACCTCAATGCCGGGGCTCCAATGTTTTTTGACGAATTACTTGAGGTGCTTGGCGGCGATTTTAATATTGATATACAAAAAGTGGATTACGAATTTCAAAAAGGAGGTAATCAAATGTTGGTTATTAAAAGCAAGACATAAGTAAATGTGAAAAATAGCCCGGTTGGATCTGATGTTTTTTAAAACCAACACATTTATTTTTGAGATATGGAGATAATTGATAAAATAAAAGAGATTTTCGAGCCAAACTTCGAAGTTTTAAAGGTAACGAGATCAGGCCCTGATAGCTTAAACGCCGAAGCCTTTATTACTATTGAGGCAAAGCACGAGGGGAAATCACATAAACGTGCTTTTAGAGAAGCTGAACTGATACAATTAAACGCCGAAGGTAAGTTAGCTGAAACAATAAGAGCGCTGTGCGCTGTAATGCTAACATCAGAAGAGTAAATACTTGTTTAAGTACCGGTGCGTTTCCTTCACACAGATAACGTTTAATTAATAATAGTTGTCGTATTGCTTCCGGCTTGGTTCGTGCCGGCAACCCTCCTGGTCGAAGGTGTGCCGGCTGCTTAACTCCGACCAGTTAGGCACATACAGTCTTTTCAGGTTGCCTGATGATGTACCAGGTCTGCCAGCTCATCCACATAGGTTTTATGTTTTTTCTTTTTAGGGTGTTTGGCCTCAAGATAATCCTGGACGTGTTCCTGTTGGGAGCCGGCTGTTTCATCTGATTTTTTGCCACGGAAGTAAAACCAGATCCCCGCGCCTGCTGCCAAAACTCCTGTTATGCCGGCTGTGATCCATAATCCGGTATTGTTTTTTTGTGCAAATAGGTTTTTCATAGCTTTTTTCTTTATAGCTGAACAAGCTACATTTCATTTAGTTGTAATTAATTTAAAAAGACAATTATTTACTCGGTGGTTAAAACCATTGAAATGTAGCGTTGTTAATCTGTTACATCTAATAAGAAAAGCTATGTCAAAAAGAGGCGTAAAAGTGGAAAGGAACTCTGTATCAGAGCAACCACACGAATTGAACTATGAAGCGCGCAAAGAAGGAACAACCGCAAAAAAGGTGGAAGCGGCAAAGAAATCAGCAGGCTCCAACCAACGTAGTACAGTTGAAAAGAAATTGAATAAGTAAGGTATTAATAATGCTGGCCGAAGTTCCTCTCTACTTCTCTGGTGTTTAGCGCAGCGTAACTTCAGCCTAAGATAAGGCAAGCATTCTGCTTGTGTGCCCTCTTATATAAAATAGGAATTTGTGTTCTTATACAGTTAAGTTGAAAGTTTTTAAACCTTCTCAAAACGGATTACCGCCACTTAAAAATCTCTTTATTCGGCCATCTATAAGAGCACTCAAAGGAGACTTAACGAGATGTATCCAATCATTTAATCTATATCCTATCAAAGCCTCATAAACATCAGGGTCATCTTTTCCTTCGTCCAGATACACAAATAGAAACTGGTCGCCCGCATTATAAACATCTATTACATAAAAAGGCCTGGAAATAACCCGGTTACGCCCGCCAATAGTCATAAATCTCCTGGAGCTTTCTTGCATCTGCTCCTGAGTATCATTGATGCCATAGTCGAGTACATAACAATCCCCTCCGGCTAAAAACAACAATTCACGCAAGGCTGCAGGAAATAGTCTGCCACCATTATACTTGTTTTCCAAGGCGATAATTTCTTCAACTGAAATCGGGCTTACAGCCTCTTTAATTCCGGTGTTGGGCGCTGTCACTGATAGGTTATCATTCAGCAATTTCATATATTTTATCTCCATAGCTTACTTTATTATTGATTATTGGATCTTAACCAAAGATGGGTCGAAGTTCAGGGTTTTATTTTTTAAAATCCGTCAAAATATGCTCTAAAAACGGCATCGATTTTACAGGGAAAATCATTTTAAAATAATGTGCTTCATCAATGCCCCAGCTTTTAGTTGCATCATGAAGTACCTCTATATATGCTTTTAGCTTTTCTTCGGTAAGCATGGGCATAACACGATGCACCAGCACAACTCCTTTCTTTTCTATCCAATGAAAATCACACAGACAATCGTAAACGGCATTCCAATTACCCCCAAAATAGTCTGGAAATTAAGTACCGCACTCAGCTCTTTTAACAATTCACCTTCTCCTTCAACTGCAGGAAGATGAGCGATAAATTCGCCTTCATCAAAATATTTATCGGGTTCATTCAAGAAAACAAATTCTATCATAAGCATCTTTTATATGGGTATGGGCCCAAGCCTATCCCCTCTAAAACAGTATAAAAAAAATCCCTTACTTTACCATCGTTAACAACCTATTTCATAACCTATGCTTAAATATTCCCGGTGGTTGATAGTAATAGCTGGATTGTTAACAACGGCTTCCTGCCGCAAATCCGGCAATGTTACAACAGCCTTTTATTACTGGAAAACCAGCTTTAACCTTAATCAACAGCAAGCGGCCTTACTAAAGCAAACCGGTAACAATGCCTACATCCGTTTTTTTGATGTAAGCTGGAACGATAAAGAACAACGCTCATATCCTAATGCAATTGTTCAACTTAATGAGCTCCCGGCGGGCTTAAATATTACCCCGGTTATTTACATCACCAATAAAACTTTCGAAAACACTGCAGATACTGCTGTAACCACCCTTGCCAGCCATTGCAATAAACTAATCAATCAACTGGCCGGAGAAAAGAAGATCAACTATACCAAAGTACAGGTTGATTGTGACTGGTCATTAAGTACCAGGGATAAATACTTCAGCTTCCTTAAGGCTTTTAAAAAGCTTAACAAAAAACAACTGGAAGCAACCATCCGCCTGCACCAGGTTAAATTTAAAGACCGTACAGGTGTGCCTCCTGCCGACCGCGGGGTATTGATGTTTTACAACATGGGCAAGCTCAACGCCGATCTGCAGCAGCCCAATTCAATATACAATAGCGATGATGCGGATAAGTATATTGCTTACTTGGGCAGCTATCCCCTGAAGCTGGATATTGCTTTGCCTTTATTTTCCTGGGCTATTCATATCAGGGAGGGCCGGGTGATCCAGGTATATGGAAAAATAGGGCGAAGGCAACTTTCCGATCAGGCTCATTTTGAACCAATTGAAGGGCAGGCAAATTACAGGGCCAAAACAAGCTTTTTTCTGGATGGAATTTATATCAAACAAAATGATATTTTTAAACTTGAAGAAACGGACAGCAATACATTGAACGCTGCCGCCCAGCAATTAACACAGCATCTGCCTAAACAAAAACATACAACCATCATCTACTATGAACTGGCCAATATCGACCTTTCAAAATTTAACCAGGAAACCCTTACGCAAATTTCTGCTCGTTTTTAGTTTATGCACACTAACGATAGCTGGCGTAATCTGGGCTTGTGCCGACTCGGACGATTCGGACTATTCTGTTTTTGCGCCTGAGTATTTCGTTAATAAACAGTACTCACCATTCTTTTATTCCAGCTATGAGATTTATTATGGCCAGGGCTATGCCGAAAGTAGTAACACCAGGTATAATGACATTATAGTTAATGAGTGGGATGCACATTTTAATCATCAGTTTTCTGCTGCATCCCTAAAGTTTTTATTACTGAAAGCAACCCCGGGGCAAGTGGATTCGGCTTACCGGAAATTTACCGGCGCGTTAAAAACTTTACCTGCAAAATATCCCCCAATAAATACAGGTACAATTTCGCATAAGATGTTGGCGGCATTTTATAATTATCTTAAGTTGGCTAAAAGCTGCGAATCCTACACCGTGAACAATGAAGACTACGTTTGGGAAAAAGTAACACCTAAACAGGCTTCGGTTAACCTCGAAGCAACATTGTTTAACGCTTATAATAAGGAAACCGATCCATTTATTAAAGAACGCCTGTGGTTTCAAACCGTGCGGTATTATTATTTTGCAGGTGGCAGCCTTAACGCCAAAATTGTAAAAGCTTTTGAGCAGTTTAAAACACATTTCCCCAAAAATCTTACCTGGTATCGTGCCTGGGGTTATGTGGCAGGCTATCACTATCAACAAAAAAACTATGCCTTATCCAATTATCTGTACAGCCTTTGTTACGATTATACTTATAAGCTGAAGATCCCGAGCTTCTGGAGTTTTCATCCCCAAAACGAAACGGACTGGCAGGCTACCCTAAAACTGGCCAAAACTGTCGACGAAAAAATTACACTATGGCATTTGCTGGGTGCCCAATATGATGAAGGGAGGGCTATTAAAGAGATAGTTGCCATTAATCCCAAATCCGAAAAACTGGATTTGTTACTCAGTCGCCTTATTAATATCCGCGAAGCGGGAACAGTGTCAATAGAAACCCCTCCGGTTGATTCGGCCCGAAAATCGAGAGTAAACAACAGGCGCCTTGTTGAAAGTATCGCCTTAAAAAACAATACCGCTAAGCCCTATTATTGGAACCTGGCAGCGGGTTATCTTAACTTTTTAGATAGTAATTACACGGCCGCAGGCAAGTTTTACACCGCTGCCAGGAAACAATTGCCTGCCGGCGATAAAATGCTCACCGCTCAAAGTAAACTACTGGATATTTTACTGTATGTTAAAACGCTTAAAAAAATCGATGCTACTGCCGAAGCCCGGCTGGTTGAACCATTAAACTGGCTGGCCAACCTGCGCGATGATAAAATTGAAATAACCGATTTAAGATTTAAAAACGCTGTAACCGATTGTACCTTCGCTATTTCTAAATTATATAAAAAACAGGGCAACTTAATTAAGCAGCTGTGTTTTGATAACAACTATCACGAGTTTTATAACGATAGTACTAATGTTTCGAGTTTAATTAACCTGTTAAACAAGCCCGTCAAAACACCCTTTGAGCAGGCTATGCTGCGATATTATCCTGTAGAGGTTAATGACCTTTACTATCATCAGGCCGTTATGTTGACTTACCGGCAAGAAACGCAAAAGGCTATAACATGGATTAAGAAAATGAAACCCGATACCACTACATTCCCGGGCAATCCTTTCAACGGGCGATTGGTTGACTGCCATGATTGTGACCATGCTGCACCTCAAAAACAAAAGTTTACCACCATGAGCTTTTTACAAACGCTTAATGCCATGGAAACCGAAATTAAGGACGGTAAAAGCATCTATCGTAATGCCTACCTCGTTGCCAATGCCTACTACAACATTACTTACTATGGTAACGCCCGGGCGTTTTATGAGGGAGACCCGGTAATGCCGGGCGCATGGAGCCGCTATTATTACGAGGACGAAGAAAAGATGAATGAAAAACTAACGTCAATGCGTATAGCTATAATATATTACGAACTCGCCCGTAAAAACGCAGCTACCGATGAGCAGCGTGCCCGCTGTACATTTATGTTGAGTAAATGTGCCCTGAATGAAATATATAATGATCCGGAATTTAAAGGTGCCGATAAGTTTGCCGATATAAAAGCCAGTCAGCCTGTTACGAATGCGTATTACAAATATTTCGCACAGTTAAAAGAGAAATACAATAACACGGCTTACTATAAAGAAGCGCTCAAAGAATGCGGGTACTTCAGGATTTATGCTGATAAGAAATAGATATTGTTTTGCTAATTTAATTAGTAAAAATCAAAATAATCTGCATATTTGCACATCTGTAATCTGCACATCTGATTAATAATGGCCAAATCCAAGATCGCGTACTTTTGTCAAAGCTGTGGCTTTGAATCCCCCAAGTGGCTGGGTAAATGCCCGTCATGCCAGCAATGGAACACTTTTGTTGAGGAGGTGATTGAAAAAGGCAATGCAGCGGTACCTGCCTGGAAGCCTGCATCAACCAGTCAGCAGCGGGCCAATAAACCTGTGGCCGTAACGGAGATCACTTATACCGAAGAGCACCGTGTGCCAACTCCCGATAAAGAGTTTAACCGCGTTTTGGGAGGAGGGATAGTGCCCGGTTCACTGGTATTGATAGGCGGAGAGCCGGGCATAGGCAAATCAACCCTGATGCTGCAGCTTGCGCTCAATATGCCAAACCAAAAAGTTTTGTATGTATCGGGCGAGGAAAGTGAAAGGCAGATAAAAATGCGGGCCGAAAGGTTAGCTTCGCCCGAAGGGGGAGTCATAGGCGAAGGGGCTTATATACTGACAGAAACTTCAACCCAAAACATATTTAAACAGATAGAATCATTAGAACCGGATATGGTGGTGATCGACTCGATCCAAACCCTGCATTCGGCACATATCGAATCAACTCCCGGCAGTGTATCGCAGGTTAGGGAATGTACCGCCGAATTGCTTCGCTTCGCCAAAGAGACTTCGACGCCGGTATTTTTAATTGGTCATATTACCAAAGATGGGATGATTGCCGGTCCGAAGATATTGGAGCACATGGTTGATACTGTGCTGCAGTTTGAGGGCGACAGGCACCACGTTTACCGCATATTGCGCACCATTAAGAACCGTTTCGGCTCGGCATCCGAATTGGGTATTTACGAAATGATGGGGGAAGGATTACGGGAGGTGTCCAATCCGTCGGAGATCCTGCTTTCGCACCGGGAAGCACCATTAAGCGGCATCACTATTTCGGCTACTTTGGAAGGGATGCGACCGATGCTGATTGAAACCCAGGCCTTGGTTAGTGCGTCGGCCTATGGGACGCCACAACGTACTGCTACAGGCTTCGATACCAAACGTATGAGTATGTTGTTGGCTGTATTGGAAAAACGCTGCGGTTTTAGGTTGGGTGCAAAGGATGTGTTCCTGAATATTACCGGCGGTATTAGGGTTGAGGACCCGGCTATTGACCTTGGTTTGGCGGCGGCCATTATCTCATCGCACGAGGATATGCCCATCCCGTTCAAAACCTGTTTTGCAGGCGAATTGGGACTTTCGGGCGAAATCAGGGCGGTGAACCGCGTGGAGCAACGCATTGCCGAAGCGCAGAAGCTTGGCTTTAACCAGATCTTTATCTCCAAATATAACCTCCCGGCCAGCGGCCAGGATAAAAAGCGCATGGATTTGTCCCGCTACGATATCGACATCAAAATTGTAAGTAGTATCGAAGAGGTTTTTAGCTTGTTGTTTGGATAAGAGGGGAGCTTAAAGCAGAAAGCTCAAAGCGTTTAGTTGATTTCATGTTATCTTTTTATAGTGTTGTTAGATAGCAATGATCATAAAACTATTGGCTTTAAGCTTTAAGCATTCCGCTTTTAGCTTTTTCACCCTAAAACTTCAAATTTGTTTTAAGCCAGTTCTGCACACCTTCCTGGCTGGTGATATCGGCAGGAAGTTCATTGTGGATCAGTTTTTCCATTTTATTGCCGGTATTGGCAAAACGGTAATCCCAAATCACCATTAATTTATTGATCAGGTATACCATCTCGTTCCCTTCGTTTTTGTTAAACGCGGTATGATCGGGCCTGCCATTTACACGCGGATCATTCGGGATGTAAGTAGTCCATTGGTAATCGGTGTAGTATAGATTTCTTTTTGAAAAAAGGATCATAAGCCGGCAAATTTCTTTAAATATACATATAATAAAACAGAAATGAATGGCGCCAAACCGGTTTTTAAATGAAGTAGCGAAAGGTTTGGAGGACGTAATTTTAGCAATTGATTCGTTATATTTGTATAGCGATGCAGTTATCAACTAAGGACATACAAATACTAAAAGATTACTTTTCGGGGCAACCTGTAATAAAGGCATATCTGTTTGGTTCCTATTCGCGCAATGAGGCCGACGATGAAAGCGATATCGACATCCTGGTTGATCTTGACTACTCAAAACACATTGGTTTGGGGTTTGTATCTATGCAAGCCGATATACAACAAAGGCTCCATAAAAAGGTAGACCTTATTTCGTCAAAAGCCATATCTAAATACCTTTCGCCATTTATCGAAAAAGACAAAATTTTGATTTATGAGAGGTAAGATGGGCGATAGCCAAAGATTGCTACATATTTTAGAGGCAATTGATGAGATTCATTCTTATACTTTAAATACCGACTTAACAACATTTCTTTCAAATTCAATGATGCGGTTTGCCTGCGTTAAGCAAATTGAAATTATTGGCGAGGCCGCCAACTACATTACGCCCGAAACAAAGGCAATGTTCACCGATTTAGAATGGAAACAGATTATCGGGATGCGGCACATTCTTGTTCACGAATACTTTGGCGTTGATTTTAATCTTATCTGGCAGGTTATCATTAATGATCTCCCGGTTTTGAGACAAAAAACTTCGATAGTATTAGAGAATATCAGGTAATAATATTGATATAAATTTTTCGCGATTTAATAGTAATTTCAACGCTGATAATTTAAGTTGATGAAAAAATTACTACTCTTTACCGCCGCCTCGGTACTTGCGTGCAGTGTTATGGCACAGCAGGAACCACAAAAAGCTATTTACTATTCCATATCGTTTCCAAACGCGGCCCATCACGAGGCCGAGATAAGCATGACCATTCCGCAGGCACCATCAGGCGCTTTCAGGGTACGGATGAGCCGCTCATCTGCCGGCCGGTATGCAACCCATGAGTTTGGTAAAAATATTTACAACGTTAAAGCTACCGATGTTGACGGTAAGGAGCTGCCTTTAACCCAAATTGAAGGTGACGTTTACGAAGTGGGAGAACACCCGGCCGCGGTGAAAGTGAGCTATACACTTTTTGGCAACTGGACCGATGGCACTTATGCTTCTATCGATCCGAGTCATGCCCACCTGAATATGCCCGCCACGTTTATGTGGGTGGTAGGGCAGGATAAACGTCCCCTTACCTTTGAGTTTAACGACATTGATAAATACGGCTGGAAAGTAGCTTCACAACTTAAGCATGAAGGCTCAAATGTGTACAGCGCACCCAATCTGCAATATATGATGGATAGCCCTACCGAACTGTCCAATTACAACGTTAGCAGTTGGGAAGTAGTAAATACCGATGGTAAGAAAGAAAAAATAAACCTTACCATGCACTCAGACGATGGCCAGGGTGTGATTGATAACTTCGGCAAGATGATCCAGAAGCTGGTGCTGGAAGAAAAAGCCGTATTTGGCGAACTGCCCACTTATGATTTTGGCGAGTACACTTTTGTTAGCGATGTAAATCCTGCTGTATCAGGTGACGGTATGGAACATCGTAACTCCACTTCTATAACTATTCCGGCACCCAAGGTTGAAGGATTTGAAAATAACCTCATGGGTGTTTATGCACATGAATACTTCCATAGCTGGAATGTAAAACGCATCCGCCCAAAATCATTGGAGCCTTTTAACTTTGAACACGCCAACATGAGCAGCGAGCTTTGGTTTGCCGAAGGTTTTACGCAATATTACGGCGAATTATTACTTGCGCGCGCCGGCTTTGTAACGGTTGATGATTATACCAAAACCATTGCCGGTTTGGTAAACCAGATCTTAAACACACCTGCCGCTGCCAAATATTCGGCCGCCCAAATGAGCCGCTATTCGGTTTTTGCAGATGCCGGTGTATCTATCGACCCTAATAATAACGTTAACGATTTTACCAGTTATTACACTTACGGCGGTGCTATTGCGTTGGCGCTCGACCTTCGCCTCCGCAGCGATTTTAACATGACGCTTGATGATTATATGCGTGCTGTTTGGCTTAGCAGGGGTAAAGTAATGAAACCGTACACTATTCCCGATTTGCAAACCGATTTAGGTAAAGTAACCAATAACCCTAAGTTCGCGGCTGATTTCTTTAAACGGTACATCAACGGAACCGACAAAAATAATTACGAAGAACTATTGGCTAAAGCAGGCCTGGTGCTGCGTAAAGTACAGCCGGGCAAAGGCTGGGCTGGTCCGCTGGCAGTTACGCCGGGCCGTGGCCGCGCCGGGCAGGTACGCGCTGCCGATGCCGAAGGCTTGCCAATACTTTCGAGCACGACTATAGGTACCCCGGTTTACAAAGCAGGCCTCGATGCCGGTGATGTTATTTTGAAAGTTGATGGAAAAGATGTGAAAGACCAGAAAGGCTTCAGCGATATTATTGCCGATAAAAAGCCGGGCGATAAGATCATGGTAAACTATAAAAACCGGACCGGTGCCCATGAAACCACTATCACACTTGAGGAAAACCCCAACTTTGAAGTGGTAACCTTTGAAAAGGCGGGCAAGCAACTGAGTAAAGAACAGGAAACTTTCCGTAACAACTGGCTACAGTCAAAAGTCAAATAACTATGAAAAAGATCTCGATAATAACAGCGGCATTGTTAAGCGTTTCGGCTTATAGCTTTGCGCAGGATGTTAATAAACTCATTAGTAAAGATGATGTAGCCCGGATTATCAAAACCCTGTCGGCCGATGATATGCAGGGCAGGGCCACTTTTACGCCGGGCATTGAAAAGGCCGCTACATTTATTGAAGGCGAATATAAAAAGGCCGGCCTTAAACCTATGGCCGGCAATACCGGTTACCGTCAAAACTTTACGATGGTACGGTCGACCCCTGTTAGCTTGAGTGTAAGCATCAATGGTAAAGCTATAGTTGCAGACAGCGCATTTGCAAGCGGTACGGATTCGTTTAAATGGGCAAGCGATAAAGATGTACAGGTAGTTACCGTTGGTGCGGATAAAAATTTCAGGACCGAGTACCGGGCAGCTTCACAAAGCGGCAAAAAAACACTTTTGCTGATCGACCCTAAGTTTAAAGATCTGTTTAGCCGGGTTAAGTCGTACCTTGGGGCAGGCAGCACAAATTTTAAAGGCACAGTAAAACAGCCCCTGGTATTTGTATTGGGCAAGTTCGATAACACAGCATCATTTGATGTTAACTGCGATATCAAAAACGAAGAACTGCCGCTGTTTAATGTTGCCGGTATCCTCCCCGGGAAAACCAAACCGAATGAATACGTGGTATTTTCGGGCCACTACGACCATTTGGGCATTATCAAACCCGATAAGCCCGGAGTAACTGATAGTATTGCCAATGGCGCGGATGATGATGCCTCGGGCACAACCGCGGTATTGAGCCTGGCTAAATACTATAAAAAGCTCAACAATAATGCCCGTACGCTTATTTTCGTAGCCTTTACTGCCGAAGAGATTGGCGAATACGGGTCGCAGTATTTTGCCAAACAAATAGATGCAGATAAGGTAGTTGCTATGTTCAACATCGAAATGATTGGTAAAGCATCTAAATTTGGCACTAACTCGGCATTTATTACCGGGTTTGAAAGATCTGATTTTGGCAAGATCCTGCAGAAGAACCTGAAAGGTACCGCCTTTAAGTTTTACCCGGACCCTTACCCAGACCAGAACCTGTTTTACAGAAGTGATAACGCGTCGCTGGCTGAAGTTGGCGTACCGGCCCACACCATCTCAACCGACCAGATTGATATTGACAAATTATACCATACTGTTAGCGATGAGTTTAGTTCGCTGGATGTGAACAATATCACTTCGGCCATCCGCGCGATAGCCCTGAGCTCGCGCACTATAGTTTCGGGCCAGGATACACCAACAAGGGTTCCGAAGAAAACGGAATAAGTGATTAGAGGTTAGTGATTAGAGATTAGTTTGCTCCCTTTACAGAAAAGAATAAAAGAAAATGTCATTGCGAGCGATAGCGTGGCAATCGCACAGCAGCAAAGCCGCCCTGTATAGCATACGATTACTTTTGTTCCTCCTATGACATTTTTGTCTTTCCAATAGCTGCGCTGTTGTCATCGGCGAAAAAAGAACACTTTGACGCAAATCCCCTCTCATGAGGGGATTTTTATTTAATGTAATTTTACCTCATGAACAAAATACTCAAAATAGCAGTCGTAGGCCCCGAATCAACAGGGAAGTCAACCATGTCTGAATATTTGGCGGCGCGTTACAATACAATTGCTGTACCCGAGTATTCGCGTGAGTATTGTGCAAATCTCACGGGCGATTGTACCTGGCAGGATGAGGTAAATATGTTCCACGGCCAGATAGCGCTTGAAAAAAAACTGCTGCCGCGGGCTAATGGGATCCTGATTTGTGATACCACTTTTTTAACAGTAAAGATCTGGAGCGAGGAAATGTTTGGCAGCGCCCCGCAGGAGGTGCTTGACGAATTGCCCCACCATCCTTATGATTTTTATTTACTCTTAGATATCGATCTGCCCTGGCAGGACGATCCTTTACGTAATTTTCCGACCAAACGCGAGTATTTTATGAACGTTTGGCACCGGGAGCTCCAGGCGCTCAACGCTAATTATAAGGTAATCTCCGGCCTTGGGCAGGATAGGTATGATAATGCGGTGAAAGTGGTGGATGAATATCTGCACCCGGATTTTTAGGATTAAAGGATGACCGGGATGATTTTTGGGGATGATGTGCGGATGTGTAAATGTTAAATGTGCAGATGGTGAATGTGCGGGTGATTTAATTATTCTATTAATTCAATAAATTCAGGTTCAGACAAAAACATCTGCGCATCTAAAATCGCCCTAACTCCATATTTTCAAAAAAATTATCAATAATTAAAAAAATATTTTTCACATACGTGCAACGTTGCAAAATGCCTTGCGTCTATTAACCTGAAGCCGGTCACGAATTTGGAAGCAATATATATTGATAAACATTACAACCTGGTAATTGAGTGCAAACAGGGGAGCAAAAAAGCCTGTTATGAGCTTTACCGTTTGTATTCGAAAGCTATGCTGAACGTGGCCTTTCGGATAGTGGGCGATATTACCGAAGCAGAAGATGTGCTGCAGGAAGCTTTTGTGGATGCCTTTGCCAAGCTGAAGGATTTTAGGCAGGATACCACATTTGGCCTCTGGCTTAAGCAGATTGTTGTAAACCGGTCGATCAACCTGCTGCGCAAACGAAAGCTGGAACTGGTTGAGCTGGAAGATGGCCATCTTGAAAATATTGCCAATGACGAGAGCTGGGACGATGAAGACCTGCAGTACCAGGTTGCCAGGGTAAAAGAAGGCATGAATCAGTTGCCCGATGGCTATCGCGTGGTGATATCATTATATCTGCTTGAAGGATATGACCACGAAGAAATAGGACAAATATTGAACATATCAGAAAACACATCAAGAACCCAGTTTTTGAGAGCTAAAAGAAAGTTAATTGAAATTTTAAACAGGAAAGGACAAGTATCATGAGCAAGCGATTTGAAGATTTCATGCACGACAATAACGAGGAATTTAACGAAATAGAACCATCGGCAGATTTGTGGGGTAAAATTGAGGCACAGCTCAATTTTTTGGACCAGGAGCAGGAGCAACCAAAAAAGCGGGAAGCAAAGACTTTTTCGCTGGGCTTCGTGCTAAAAGTGGCCGCATCGGTGATCATTGTAATGGGCGTAGGCTTCGGCATATATATACAAAGCCAAAAAGGCGCAAAAGGCGTTGACCTTGCCGCTATTAACCCCGAGTACGCACAACAGCAAATGCGCTATGCATCGCTTGTTGAAACCAAGCTTACCGAACTTAAGTCAGCATCTAAAAATGATCCTCAGCTATACAAGGAGTTCAGCGCCGAGATAGCCAAGATGGATTCAACCTATAAAAAACTAAACAGTGATTTAGCCACCAGCCCTAATCAGGAACGTGTTTTACGTGCAATGATCCGGAACCTGCAAATACAAACCGAGGTGCTAACTCAGCAATTAAATGTAATTGAACAGTTTAACCAGATGAAAAAGGAACAAAACAATGAAACCAAAAATATTTAGTCCGGCCCTGCTTATGCTTATCGGCTTATTAGCCATAAGTACAGCAAACTTTGCACAGGTAAGTCCTGCAGCCCCGCCTGCGCCGGCAATGCCAAAATTGCCTCCTACACCGCCTCCCGCCGCTGAATTGAACGGGGATGGCTGGACTTCGGTAACCGACAGTAAGGAGTATCAGCAAAAAATGAAAGAGCTGAACGCCAAAATGCGCGAACTGCAAAAGGAAATGAGCAACCTGCGCGTGCAGCAGCAAAAGCAATTGCATCTTAAAATGCAAAATATGCTGAAGCTGAACAAACAGCTTGCTTTTAAGTTTAAGGATAGCCTGAAGCTTAAAAACTTTGATAGCCTGAAATTTAAAATGAAGTTTAAAGGATTTGACAGCTTGAAGTTTGCCGATAAATTTGAGATGCTAAGTCCTAATATTAACTTCGGTTTTAAAAACTTCGACCAAAACTTTAGCTACAGTTATGATGGTGACGAGGGTTATGAAAAGCAGGTACAAAACGGAGACATCATTGAGAAGACCAAAAGCTACAGTAAAAGCTATAATGTTGACGGCAACGATGTGATTAACATTGATAATAAATATGGTAAAGTAACGGTGTTTACCTGGGCAAAAAGTGAGGTGAAAGTTGACGTGCAGATCGTAGTTGGCGCCAACGACGAAGATAAGGTGCAAAAGATGCTGGATGCCGTAAGCATCAAGGATAGCAAAGATGGTTCGGGTGTTTCATTCAGGACATCCATTAATCAGGGCGATGGTGATAATGAGGGCGGCATCTGGGGATCATTGTTTGGCAAAAGAAACGCGTTCCGCAAAATGGAGATCAATTATACCGTGTATATGCCAGCCAGAAACCCACTTACCATTAACAACAAATATGGCAATACCGAGTTGCCCGACCTGAGCGGTAAACTCAATATCAATAACTCATATGGCAGCCTTAGCGCCAAATCCTTAAGCAACCCAGCTTGCCAGATCAGGGTTAAATATGGCAGTGCAACTATCGGCAACCTTACCGGCAGCGATTTGGATGTAGCCTATGGCAGCCTTAATCTTGGTGATTGTGATAAACTCAATGCTGATGTAAGCTACGGCTCGGCCAAAATTGGCCGTATTACTACTTCGGGTAATATCAACGTTAAATTCAGTGGGGCGTTAAAGATTGAAGAGGTTGATAAAAATGTGAAAAATCTTTCGGTTAATTCATCATATTCAAGTGTAAAACTGGGAGTGAGCGACGGCCAGAATGCTGATTTTGATATCACTGTGCACTACGGTAGCTTTAACTATAGCGGCCATGATGTTAACATCACCAGTAAAACCCCTGCCGACGGTGAACGTGGCTATAGTCCGACAAAAACCTACAAAGGTCATTTAGGTAAAGGTGGTAGTGATAAAACCATTACCATCAATACCAGTTACGGCAGCGTAAGCTTTGATTAAAAATATTTTAGATGTAAAATAGAAAACGGCGTATTGTAACTGATGCGCCGTTTTTTATTGATTAGCCCGTTATTGCAAATCTACCGTATCCCTCATAGCTTTGGTGCAAACATCTCGTCATGCATCACCAGGATAATGAAAAACAGATCTTTAATACCCTTTATGATCAGTACAAGCACCTGGGCTTGCCACTTGAGCTAATAAAGCATACCGATTTTACGGTTTTTAACCTGAAAGATATCAATCAGCCAATGCCGTTTAGATCGCCCTTGAGCAGGCTTAACTTTTTTGTTTTCGCCTTTATTAAAGATGGGAGTGGCGATTATACCATTGATGAGCAAAATCATAAGCTGCAGCCCCGTGCTATTTACTTTACCAATCCGGGCCATTTTCGTTCGTTTAACTGGGAGCGTATTGGCGATGTATACCTGTTTACGTTGAGCGAATCGTTTTTGAAGGAAAACGTACACGCCAATATTTTTGATGAGTTTCCTTTTCTGCTAGCCGAAACATTTCCGGCCCGCGTACTTACGCCCGAAATTTTTGAGGAGTTTGATATTTTATATCACCAGATCCTGAAAGAGTATAATTCAGATAGCCCATTCCGTTACCGGATCATCGGTAACCTGTTTGTGGTGGTGCTGTTAAAATTCAAAGAATATTTCTGGAAAGACTATAACCCGATATATGAAGGTAACAGAAGCTCGGAAATTGTAAAAAACTTTAAACGCCTGCTCGAAAAACATTATCGCGACCTGAGCAGCGGCGTAGCCGAACAAGCTTTCAGAGTGCAGGACTACGCCGACGCGCAAAGCCTTCATCCCAATTACCTGAGTAATGTTATCAAAATAAAAACCGGCAAAACCATCAGCAACTGGATTGCCGAAAAAACTATAACTGAGGCCAAGGCCCTCTTGCAGAACTCAAAACTCTCTATTAAAGAAATTGCTTATCGCCTGGGTTTTTCTGAAGCTACCCATTTCAGTAATTATTTTAAAAAGCATACTGATTTGTCGCCGGTGCTGTTCAGGAAGGAGCACCATAGGGTATCCTCTTAATAAAGATGTCTATAAAGCAAGCTGGCTTGATAACTTACAAGGCTGCTTGTCCTATGGGAGACGCATGTAAGGCGTCTCTACTTTAAACCATCTCAAACAAAATTTATAAGCCAATCTTAGATATTCGTATGTAATGCTTTGATATGTGTATCATTCAGGGGCCTCGCCCTTGCCACCTTTGTATTGTCAATCTACGACAACAAAACATACACAACAAAATGAAACCATGAACACATTAGCATCAAAAGTAGTATTAGTAACCGGCGCCTCAAGAGGCATAGGTGCAGCAGTAGCCCACAAATTAGCAGCCGAAGGCGCTAATGTAATTATCAACTACGCAGGCGGCAAAGAAGCTGCTGACCAAACCGTAAACTCTATCAAACAACAAGGCGGCGATGCCATTGCCCTGCAGGCCGACGTTAGCAAGGCCGATGAAGTAGCAGCCATGTTTGATGCAGCGATAGCTCATTACGGCAAAATTGATGTACTGGTAAACAACGCCGGCATCATGATTACCAAATTAATAAAAGACACTACCGACGAGGATTTTACCCGTCAGTTTGATATCAACGTTCGCGGAACATTTAATACCATGCGCGAAGCCGCAACTAAACTGGCCAATGGCGGCAGTATCATCAATTTTTCATCAACCACTACCCGCGTTATGATGCCAACTTATGCTACCTATGTAGCCACCAAAGGCGCGGTGGAGCAATTAACCCGCATATTTGCCAAGGAAGTGGGAGCAAGAGGCATCAATGTAAACACAGTATCTCCGGGCCCAACAAATACCGAACTGTTTACCAAAGGCAAACCTCAGGATCTGATCGACCGCCTGGCGTCATTATCAGCTTTTAACCGCATCGGCGAACCTGAAGATATTGCCAAAATAGTAGCCTTCCTGGCAAGCGACGACGCCAAATGGATCTCTGCGCAAAATATCGGGGCTAATGGTGCAATGGCGTAAGCCCCTAACCCCTGAAGGGGAATGATAGAAGCAAGACGGCAAGAGTCAAGAAGCAAGACAGCGAGAGACAGGAATAGTAATCATAGAATCATTAACGCAATCGGTGAAATCAAACTTCATCGGTGTAATCAAAAAAACAATCATGAACTCATTAAATAATAAAGTAGCGGTAATAACCGGCTCGGCCCGTGGTTTAGGTAAAGCAATTGCAGAACGTTATGCAGCATTAGGTGCCGACATCGTGATCAACTATTCGCGCGATAAAGCATCGGCCGATGAAGTGGTCAGCAACATCAAAGCGATGGGTGCAAATGTAATAGCTGTGCAGGCCGATGTAAGTAAAGTAGCTGATATTGAAAGGCTTTTTAAAGAAGCTAAAGAAGCGTTTGGTAAAATAGATATCGTAGTAGCTAACGCCGGTATCGAACTGGTGGAAACCCCGGTAATTGATTTTACCGAAGAACAGTTCGACCGTGTGTTTGGCATTAATACAAAAGGCACTTACTTTACTATGCAGCAGGCAGCCAAAAATGTTGAGGATAACGGCCGCATTATTTACATAGCCTCAAGCACAACCTCATTCCCTGTACCCGGAATGGCAGTGTATGGCGGCAGTAAAACTACTCCAAGGTATTTGGTTGATATCCTTTCGAAAGAAATTGGTCACCGTGGTGTAACAGTTAACTCTATCATACCGTTTGCTGTTGATCATTCAGGTATCTTTGCCGAAGCTGATAGTTACCCCGCATTAAGAAAACAATTGCTTGACAGTTGTCCGATGGGCCGCCTGGCCGAAGTTGAAGATGTGGCCAATGTGGCCGAGTTTTTCGCCAGCGATCTTTCATCATTTGTGAACGGACAACACCTGTTGGTAAACGGCGGCGCAACAAATTAATGGTCAGTTTAGTAACATAGGGTAGCAGCTTATAGTCATAGCTATAAGCTGCTACCTGTATTTAATTCAAAAAGTAGCATTATTTGATTATACATCTACCATGTCATGAAAACGCTTAATCATTATA
The DNA here is from genome assembly GCF_003286435.2 of Mucilaginibacter metallidurans. Lineage (NCBI taxonomy): Bacteria > Pseudomonadati > Bacteroidota > Sphingobacteriia > Sphingobacteriales > Sphingobacteriaceae > Mucilaginibacter > Mucilaginibacter metallidurans. Next base: position 5,611,791 of record NZ_CP043449.1, on the reverse strand, counting down.
TCATATACGGCACACTAATTACTTCTGCTGTTAACGCACAAGCTGCAAAAACACCTGCTGCAACTATCCAAAATATCAATACCATGAATACCGAAAAGTTAACTAACCCGGTAGTGAAACAAGCCATCGACGCCCTGCAAAGCGGCGATAAGCAGGCTTGGTTTAGCTTGTTCACCAATGATGCCCAACTTTTTGATGATGGTAATAAAATGGACTTTAAAAGTTTTTTTGAAAAAGCTTTAGGCCATGAACGTTTTACCAGTATCGACAAGGTGGAACAAAACGGCCTGCACCTATACGGCAAATTTCACAGCGACCAGTGGGGCGATTTTAAAACCTATTTTAAGTTTACGATTGGTGCCGGCAATAAGATCAGTAAATTGGAAATAGGGCAGGCGGGTTAGCCCCACCCAAACCCTCCCCGGAAGGAAGGGCTTTAAAATGAGATAAATAAAAGTCTCCCTCCGGGGGAGATTTAGAGGAGGCTTGTTGCTTCGTTCCTCGCAAGGACTTTTTTTATTGATGCTTTTACTTCAATTTTACCTGATCTTTGTATCATGCAACAGCAACTTATAGCCAGGTTACAGCAGTTAAAACCTATCCCGGTTGATGATCAGGAGCTCATACTAAAAGCCTTTGAGCCAACGAAATTTAAAGAAGGGGATACGCTTTTGCATCTCGGGCATGTAGCAAGACAGCTCTTTTTTATTACCAACGGCATACTGCGTATTATGGCGCGAAATGACAAGGGAAATGAGGTTACTTATTTCTTTTTAAAGGACAATCAGTTTTGCACCATTCTGTATAGCTTTAATAACAACTTGATCACTGATGAAAGTATTCAGGCCGCCTGCAATACAGAACTATTGGTTATTAGCAAAAACAACCTGCTGGCTTTATATGAAAAGCTGCCTTATCTCAAAGGAATGATCGATCAGATTTCGCAGCATACGCTTATGGAGAAGATAAAAACGCGAAACACTTATCTTGGTTACGACTCGTCGGAAAGGTACCGGTTGTTTTTGGAACGGCAGCCCGAGGTTGCCAGGAGAGTATCACTTACCGATATCGCGTCTTACCTGGGCGTAACGCCTCAATCATTGAGCCGGATCCGCAAAAATATTCGCTAACGTTTCTTGCCATCTGTTAAATTGGCACAGCGGAAATCGCTATCAATAAAATCTATATAAAGCAAAAATAAAATAGCTACTATGAATACAGTCAAAACAGGATGGATTGGTTTAGGCAAAATGGGCATCCCAATGTCGCAGCAATTAATCAAAGCCGGCTATCCGCTCAGCGTTTATAACCGCAGTAAGGATAAGGAAGCAGGGTTTAAAGAGCAAGGTATCGGTACGGCTGCATCTCCGGCCTCATTATTAAATAACGCCGATGTTGTTTTTGTGATGGTATCTGATGATAAAGCCATCAATGATATTTTTAATGGTGAGGGAGGTTTGTTAGCTGCAAATGTTAGCGGTAAGATTATCATTAACATGAGCACTGTATCGCCTGCTATCAGTAAGGAAATGGCTGCTGCATGTAAACAGCGGGGTCACTATTACCTGGACGCCCCGGTATCAGGCAGTGTCAAACAGGCGGAGGATGCCATGTTGGTTATTATGGTGGGTGGCGAGGCTGAAGCTTTTGACCAGGCTAAACCAATCCTCGAAAAAATGGGCAAGCTGGTGATGCTTGTAGGCGACACAGGCGCGGGCAACGTAGCTAAATTAGCCATCAATACGCTGCTTGGTATTGTTGCACAGGGATTTGCCGAAACAATAACACTGGCGCAGCAAAACGGTATTAATGCAGAAGCACTCACAATGCTGATTAGCAACAGCGCCTTAGGCAGTCCGTTTATCAAATAAAGGGCGATGCCATTGTTAACAATAATTATAACGCTGCATTTGCATTAAAACATATAGCCAAAGACCTGCGACTGGCTAAAGACCTTGGTTTGGCTACACCGCTTGGCGAAACCGCCTATCGAACCTACCAGGATGCTGAAAAAGCCTTTGGTGAAGAGGATATTATTGCGGTGATAAAACAGGTGGGGAAGGAGTAAAAAAGGAAGCACAAAAAATAGAGTCATGCCGAATTTATTTCGGCACCCCACATGCAAGGTGTAAACTATGCATGTGGGTAACCTTACCTGTGAGGTCCTGAAACAAGTTCAGGATGACAGATTTATAATCTACTCCAAAACTATCTTCTGATGCTGGTACGGGATCTCAACATGATGAAAGCCGTGCGCTTTAATTTTCGCGGCAAAATGCTGCTGCACTTCGTACTCGCCGTGAACAAGAAATACGGTTTTTACCAATGCGGGGTCCTGGCAGGCCAGGAAATGGAGCAGGTCGTCATAATCGCCGTGGGCGCTCATTGATTTAACGGAGCGGACCTCGGCTTTTACCTCATACATTTCGCCAAAAATATGTACCTCATGATCGCCTTTTAATAACCGGCCGCCCAATGAATTTGGCTCAGCATAGCCCACCATTAAAATAGTGTTCTTTTGATTATTGATATTGTTTTTAATGTGGTGCTTTACCCGTCCGGCCTCGGCCATGCCCGATGAGGAAATGATGACACAGGGGCGCGGATCGTTATTCAGCGCCTTTGATTCCTCTACACTTTCAATAAAGCGCAAGCCCTTAAACCCAAAAGGATTGGCATCGGTTTTTAAAACTTCCTGCACATTTTTATTATAAACCTCGGTGTGGTTCATCAATACTTCGGTTGCTTTTTCCGATAGCGGGCTATCTACATAATAAGGAACATCCGGCAGGATACCTTTCAGTTCCAGGCCGTTTAAGGCGTACAGTAATTCCTGCGTACGGCCAACGCTGAATGCCGGGATAATTACCTTGCCATTTTTAACTTCGCAGGTTTCTTTAATGATCTCCAGCAGCGACTCTTCAATAGGCCCCAGTTCTTTATGCAGGGAATCGCCATAGGTTGATTCCAGTAAAATATAATCAGCCTGCTCAAATGTTTGCGGGTTTTTCAACAGCAGATCGTCATAACGACCAACATCGCCGCTAAAAGTAATGTGGGTATCCCTGCCGTTTTCTGTAACGGTAATATGCACTGCCGCGCTGCCCAGAATATGCCCGGCATCAGTAAAGTTGAATTTTACGGCAGGGGTAATTTCAAACTCTTCACCATATTCAACAATTTTGAACAGGCGAAGGGCCTCCATCACATCCTCTTCGGTGTATAGAGGATTAAGCAGCGGCAAGCCTTTGCGGATGCGGTGTTTGTTACTATACTCGGTGTCCTGTACCTGGATCTTTGCCGAATCGAGCAGCAGGATGCGTGTAAGGTCCATCGTGGCCGAGGTGCAATAAATGTTTCCCTCAAATCCTTCGGCAACGAGCCGCGGAATTAAACCGCAATGGTCAATATGCGCGTGCGAAAGGATCATGTGCGTTACACCTTTGGGATTAAAGCCAAAATGTTCGTTCATTTCTTCGGTTTGCTCACCCAGGCCCTGGAACATGCCGCAGTCTAATAATATGCTGGTACCGTCGTTTAATCGGAGTAAATGCTTGCTGCCGGTTACGTTACGGGCAGCACCATGGAAGGTTATGTTCATTTATAAAATGGTATGAAGTATCACAACGAATATGATGATTTAAAGTTTAAGAAATTAATAACTAAAAATTTAGTTGCAAATATAAAATACATCTCTTACCTTAGTTTAACCAATTAAACACATTAATACACGAGGTATTAATATTTAAAGTACGCACATGGAAATTAAAGAGTTAACCCGCGCCGAAGAGCAGATTATGCAAGTGCTCTGGCAATTAAAAAAAGGGTATGTTAAAGACGTTATCGAACAGTTACCTGAACCCAAGCCAGCTTACAATACGGTATCGACAATTATCCGGATCCTGGAAACAAAAGGTTTTGTTGGGCATGAAGCGTTTGGTAAAAGTCATGAGTATCACCCGGTAATCAGCAAGGAGCAATACCAGAATTTTGCTGCCGACAAATTACTGAGCGGTTATTTTGACAACTCTGTTAACCGTATGCTTTCATTTTTTGTAAAGAAAGAAAAGATCGACCTGAAAGAGGCCGATGAGATCATGAAACTGATTGAAAAACTAAAAGAAAAGTAATTATGAACTGGTGGCAATATTTATTACTGGTAAACATATACCTGTTGCTGTTTTACGGGTTTTATGTGCTTTTGCTTCGCAAAGAAACCTTTTTTCAGCTTAACAGGCTTTACCTGGTAAGTGCCGCTTTACTATCATTTATGATACCCGTTATCCAGGCCGATTGGGTGCAAAATCTATTTATTACCCAGCAGGTAAAGTATACCCTGTACAGTAGCCCGGTATTGGTTTATCACTTTAAACCTATTGAAGAATCGCCTATTAGTATAGGGGAGGTGCTGTTTATTATATATGCGGCGGGTATCGTTTTTTTATCGCTCAGATTGATCTGGCAGTTGTTTAAGCTAAAAAAGGTGATTAGTCAGCCGCAATCACAGGTATCCTATTCCTTTTTCAAAACCGTGAAATTAAATGCCGATGGGGAGGCCAATGAAGCAATTGCCACGCATGAGGATGTACATGCCAAACAATGGCATTCGGCCGATGTGTTGCTGGTTGAACTGGTGATGATCATTAACTGGTTTAACCCGATTGTTTATTTCTATCGTCGGGCGATCAAGCATATTCACGAATTTATAGCCGACAGGCATGCTGTTGAAGCTGGTACTGATAAGGCCGATTATGCCATGCTGCTTTTAAGCCAAACATTTAATACGCCTTCACACAACTTGGTTAATTCATTTTTTAACAAAAGTTTGTTGAAAGAACGTATTATCATGTTGCAAAAAAATAAATCGCACCGCATAACGCTTATTAAATACGGACTGTCGGCCCCTCTGTTTATTTTGATGATGGTACTGTCATCAGCTACAATTAATAATAGTGATACCATTACGGTCATCAACACTAAGGCCGATAAAGTTTTCTCGACGCCGGCCAGTAAAGTGGCGGAGATTACTATTGATGAGCCTCTTAAACTTGAAAGGCCGGTTGTAGCAGCTGATACCTCACCGGTATATACTGCGGTTGCCCGTTTGCCCGAGTTTCCGGGCGGGCTGGGGGCTTTTGGTAAATTTTTATCTACCAATATAAAATACCCTGCAACAGCCCGTGAACAAAAGATCCAGGGAAGGGTGATCATAACCTTTGTTGTTGAAAAGGATGGCTCGCTTTCAAATGAAAGGATTGTAAAGGGTATTACGGATGATCTGAATAACGAAGCATTAAGGGTGATAAAACTATCGCCTAACTGGAAGCCCGGTATGCAGGGAAATCGTACGGTGAGGACACAATATTCAGTGCCTATCAGTTTTAGGCTTGCTCCCAGCGATGATACTACAAAGACTACCGCACCTGTAACATTCTCAATAGCTTCGGCTCAATCAGGTTCTGATCCGGTATTTACATCGGTTGAGCAGGTGCCTGAGTTTAAGGGTGGGTTAGAAGCATTTGGAAAATTCCTGATGACTAACCTGAGGTATCCCAAAGCCGCCCGCGATAATAATGTTCAGGGCAGGGTGATCATAACTTTTGTTGTTGAAAAAGATGGGTCGTTATCAAACATGAAGGTTGTAAGAGGGATAGGCTCAGGTTGCGACGAGGAAGCTGTAAGAGTGCTTAGTATATCGCCGGCCTGGAAACCTGGAATTCAGAATGGCAAGCCGGTAAAAGTGCAGTATTCGGTACCGATAAGCTTTACACTTGCCGACGATAAATCTGCCAAGCCGGGCGAAAACAAAACAGGGGATGTTGTAAATCCGTCGGGCGAAGACAGGCCAATATATGGCGGTTTGGTTGTTGATACCACCAGGCAGCATGTGATAGTTAGTGACAAGTATAGCGGTAAATCAGCGCCTTTAATTATTATCGATGGGGTAGCCCTGGCCCAGGGGACATCGTTAAGTAAGATTAATCCGACCGATATCGAACAGATAAGTGTGTTAAAAGATAAAAATACTGTGGCTATTTACGGCGAGAGGGCCGTAAATGGTGTTGTGCTGGTGACTACAAAAACAGCTGCTAAGAAAAGGGCAGCTTCAGGTAGTCCGGTGAAAGCCGTCAATTGATTTTCCTTTGATGTTGATGGGTTTTGGCGCAGTGTTGTGCTAATTTATGTGAAGTTTTATATCTTTGAAGCCAAAACCTTATTACATGAAAAAAAGAATACCGCTTTTATTGGCTTTAATCGCTATTGTCATTTACTCATCTTGTCATAAAGAGCAAAACAATCCCACTCCTCAGCCTGTAAAGCTTCAGGGAATAACAATAACTGATACTTTAACCGCTTACATAGGTAACGTGTTGCAAATGGATTTGAAGGTAGATCCCGTTTCGTTTGATACCTCAAAGTTTTTATGGCAATCTTCTGATACTTCGATTGTTTCTGTGTCTAAAACAGGAAAAATCACCGTTAAGAATGAAGGCACCTCAAAGATTTGGGTTACTGATTCTGCCAAAACAAAAACAGCCACCTGCCTGGTAACTGTTAAGGACAGCTTAAGTATAGGCCTGTTGGCGTATTACCCTTTCAATAATAACCTTAACGATTTTTCGCCCTATAAAAATAACGGTAAAGCCAATGACATATCATCAACAACCGATAGGTTCGGAAACGCAAACAGTGCTTTCTATTTCAATGGATCGAGCAGCTATATTGTTGTAAAAGATAACCAGGCCTTACGTTTAAGCAATACAAGCATCACATTAAGTACATGGGTTAAGTTAGATCAGTACAATTACTCGTACGGTGTCAATCTATTAACTAAGCATTATTCAGGCATTGAAAACGGATGGGCCTGGGGTATCACGGGCTATGGGTTTTCAACATTGGGTATTGTAACTTACGGCACAGGCGGTGGCAGTGCCGCAGCCCGGGGGACGCAGGTAATTAGTCTGAATCAATGGCACTTAGTTACCAATGTTTACGATTTGTCCAAACATCAGCTGAGCATCTATGTTGACGGCACACTTGATACCATAACAAACAATATGCCGGTGCCTAACATGAACATAGATGCCGACCTGTATATTGGGCGTGATAACCCAGGTGTTTCATCGGACGGGTACCTTGTACGTGGTGCTATGGATGAAGTAAGGATTTATCACAGGGCCTTGAGTGCCTATGAAATTCATAAATTATTTATATCAAAGAAATATTAAGAGCTACACGGATAATTAAAAAATAGGAGGACCGGTTAATGATATTCCAGTCCTCTTATTTTTTTAATACAACCGCGTATTGCAACTCTTCAGGTTGTTCCAGTCTGGGCTTATTTGTTATTTAAAACTGGTAAATTAGCTATATGTGAAAGGTAATAACAGATAAACACCGGCACAATGCAATAGGGCTATCTATGTCATCGCTGCTCCAAAAGCCCCCTTTAATATTATTTATTAACTTTGCGCCTGCAAAGCAAAGCATATTTACTCTGTATCTGTAATGACCGAAAATCCCAACCGCGAAAATGTAGTGTCATACTACGACGAGCACGTTAAAAATAAGCTTAACGACTACATCGTAGTTAATCCCCGCATAGAGCTTGGCTGGGAAACCATAAAACGATTTACAACGAAACCAAAAAGGATATTGGAAGTAGGCTGTGGCATGGGCAATATCTGTTCACGGATGCATAAATATTGGCCGGATGCGGTTATAACAGGTATTGATATCAGCACCTTATCTATACAGGTTGCCCAAAAGCTTTTTGCAGATAATAAACTGGATTTTAGGGAAAGTATACTTACTAAAGATACGTTTGATGAGCAATTTGATTTGATCATCTTTATGGACGTTTATGAGCATATTGCAGTTGTTGACAGGCCGGAGGTACACGCGGCCCTTGCAAAAATATTAAGTAATAAGGGGCGGATAGTTTTAACCGTGCCCACACCGCATAACCTTAAATGGTCATTGGTAAACAAGCCGGAAACGATGCAGCCGGTTGATGAGCATATATCTTTTGAAACCGTTGGCAAACTGGCTGCCGATATAGGTGCAGAAGTAATACTGTATGAATCCAAAAGTGTTTGGAATGTAGGTGATTATGCCCACATTGTACTGGAAAAAAATGACGACTTTGAGGCTGCTTTCTTTTATCCCAAGCCCGTTACATCTTCACAACGTGCAAAGCGTATTATAAACAAAGCCATTAATAAGTTTAGCAGCGTATTTCGTAGGTTTTACGTGAAGAGAAAACTTGGTTGATATGAAGGATACGTTCAACTTGTGTATAGTTAAGCCAAATAAATCCACCTTTTCTGAAACCTTTATACAAGCTCATATCGATAGGTTGAAGGGGAACAAAAAAGTACTCTATGGTGGCGACTTTCCGCTTTATGACCATGAAGGGAAATTTCTTATCCGCTCAAAGTTCTCGCTGTTAGCTTATCTCGTTCAAAAAAGGATTTTAAAAAAAAAGGAGATAGGAGTTCGCATAAGAGCTCTTTCTGCTTATCTAAAGGAAAATAAGATCGATGTTGTACTTGCCGAATATGGTATGGTAGGTGCGGCGATTGCATCGGCTTGTAAAATGGCCGGTGTACCACTGATTATTCATTTTCATGGTGCAGATGCGCATCATAAGCCCACTATAGCAAAATATTTGCCACTTTATCGTGTTGCCTTTGATTATGCTTCTGCAATTGTTGCGGTATCAAACGATATGGTTAAGGCTTTAAAAGAAATGGGTGCCCCGGCATCAAAAATACATCTCAATCCTTATGGCGTTGACGGAGCTAAGTTTCCACTGATGGATATAATAAATTCCGGTCCTTATTTTTTGTCGGTTGGCCGGTTTGTTGAAAAAAAATCACCTCAATCGGTCATCCGGGCCTTTAAGCAGGTACATTTGGGTTTTCCGGAAGCTCATTTATGGATGGTAGGCGACGGGCCTCTTTTTGATAATACAAAGCAGCTAATATCAGAACTTGGCCTTACAGATAGTGTAACGTTGACCGGTGTAATGACGTCTGCTGAGATCCGAGCACTTATGCAAAAAGTACGTTGCTTTGTACAGCATTCGGTAACGGCCGCCGACGGTGATATGGAGGGAACTCCCAATACCATTCTTGAAGCAGCTTCTGCAGGTTTGGCCATCGTAAGCACAGCTCACGCCGGTATAAAAGAGGCTGTTATTGACAGCGTAACAGGTTTTCTGGTTGCTGAACACGACATCGATGATATGGCAGCTAAAATGAGGCGTATTGCGGGCGACGTGGAATTAGCCGCGAAAATGGGATTAGCTGCTCATGATCATATTGTCAAAAACTATGATATTCACATGCGCATCGCTTTGCTTGATCATATTATCCAAAGCAGTATAAGCAATAATAAAATTAAATGAATCTTTTACAAAAGCAGGGATTTTTTAACAGCCTCATATTGTATGCGGGAGTTGCTTTAGGCTTCTTTAATCTTATCATTCTTTTTCAGCGTATCCTTACCACAGAAGAGATCGGTTTTTTTATTTTAATGGGGACCATATCGCTGCTGTATGCACAACTTGCGGGATTAGGTATTGGTAATATCATTCTTAAATATTTCCCTTACTATCGCAGCGACGATAAAAAACATGGCGGTTTCGCATCTTTTGTTACTGTTTGGAGCCTGATAGGTTTTGCGATCTTCACGGTGCTTTTTGTAGTTTTTAAGGATTTTATTATTAGTTACTACAAGAATAAGAATGGAGCTCCGCTACTGATCAGGTATTTCTATTACCTTATTCCTTTGTCATTTTTTACGCTGGTATTTTCTGTTCTGGAAAACCTGGCGCTTACGGTATTTAAAAATGTGCTTTCTTCCTTTTTACGCGAAGTAGGATTACGTTTGTTCACAACTGCGGGCGTTTTGCTCATAGCCATTAAGCTGGTTGATTACCATGTTTTTTTGATGATATATATAGCAGCTAACCTGGTAGCTGTATTGGTGTTGCTTGCTTATATTAGAAAAGGCCGGCACTTTAAGTTTTCGACTGTTGGTGCTCAGCTGCTGAACGAAAGAAAAACGTTTTTTAGTTATGGCATTTTTACGGTATTAAGTGGCAGCTCCTTTGTAATGATCCAGAACCTTGATACCCTGATGCTGAGCATGCTTACCAAAGAGTCATTTAGTTATGTAGGTATTTACGGTACGTTTTTCGCCATTGCGGTAGTGATAAGTTTACCGGCAAAGGCATTGAGCCGCACCTCACTGCAGATCATAGCCCAGTCATGGGTTACCAATGATCTGGCCAAGATTGGTAAAATTTATTACAAAACATCAGTAGTGCAAATGCTTATCGGCTGCCTGCTTTTCATAGGCTTGGTTATTAACAGGTCGTTTATTATAATGTTGTTACATAAACCTGAGTACGCCAATTATTTCAATGTATTTATTATAGTGGGCGTGGCCTTTCTGGTTGATATGACGGGAGGGTTAAATGGCTATATCATGAATGTATCTAAGTATTACAAGCTCACCACTGTTTTTATTGTTTCGGGGGTGGTGTTTTGTGTACTGTCAAATTTGGTTCTGATACCTATGTTAGGCATGATGGGAGCCGCCTTATCATACCTGATCACCATGTTTGTACTAAACTTTGCTTATTGGTTGTTTGTTAAAATTAAGTTTAACCTTCAGCCTCTTGCAATGGCGCATGTTTATATATTACTGATTTTTACGGTTTGCCTGCTTATCGGGCTTTATCTTCCGTCGTTAAAGAATGTATTCGCAGACATGATTTACAGATCGGTTATCGTGGGCGTAGTTTATGTGTTTTTGGCATATATTTTAAAAATTTCAGAAGATATTAATATAGTATTTGATCGCATCCTGAAAAAGGTATGAGTTAAGTTGTATTAATTGCTATAGTATTCCAGGCCTTTATAAAGTTTTATTGCCATCCGCTCACAATATTATTGCCGTTTATGTTATTAGCCGGGCTGAATTTACCCTTTATGGTTAATTAAATAAAACCGCTACCGGCGCAGGTTGTCATTCATCAGTCCCTTATTGAATGTACTTCATGTAAATTGAATTATCGATAACTCATGGTTTTCACATCATGCACTCAACCGGTACGGCTTTGCCCTCTCCTTTAAAAGGTAAAAATTTGTAATAGCTTCAATTGCAGTAAAGCATAGTTTGAAATTTTTTGATAATGTGAACATTATAATTAATTGTACCGTAGAAGAGCTTAGGATACCGTTGTAATATAACGTTATTGATAAACCTGAATTAACAAAAATAATTAATTAACATAACTGATTGGGCTAACTCAACGCGGATTGGCTTTGAAATCGTTTCGTTAATGATTAAAATATTTTGAAAATTTAGTAATATGAAAGATAATTATTATCATTATCCGTTAATTTAAACTATGCGCCCTAAACCTGCACCTCTATATAAAATAGTATTATGGGCAATGTTTTGCCTGTCTTTTCTCCCGTTCGCTGGGTTTGGCCGGGCATTTGAAACCCCATTGCCTGTTAACGTGGAGCCGCGGTCTGTTGAACCAAGGTTTACTCCATACCATATTAGGGTCGCCCCCCTGCAGGCAATTACCATTTGCTCCGCTGCTGCGGCTGTACTTAACGGCGATATAAAAAACCCTGTGCCCGACAGTTATCTATGGCAAATAAATAACAACGGAAACTGGGTAAATGCACCGTCGGCAAATACTCAAAAAGATTATATCACATCTTCGTTAACAAATACATCTGCTTCAAGTATTGTATACAGCCTGCGCCGCAGGATCTCTACCGCCGGCGTAGTGGATTATGATTCTTATTATGATGTTACCGTAAGGCCGATAGCAGCAGTCAATAACAATACAATAGTAGCGCCAGCTGTTACCCAATTTTGTTCAACAGGCAATCCGGCGGCTATTACGGGTAGTGTGCCCGGAGGGGGCGATGGAACTTTTTCATATCAATGGCAATCATCCACAGATAACGCAACATTTAATGATATTTCGGGTGCTGTATCAAAAAACTATGACCCGCCGGTGCTAAACAATGATACTTATTATCGCCGTATGGTTTCTTCAGGGGCATGTACAACTCCGGCGCTTAGTAATGTGGTGCTCATTAAGGTTTCAACACCACCACCTCCTCCGTCGCCTGCAGCGTCAACGATAACCATTTGCCAGGGAACCCCGGCTACATTGACGGTTGCCTCGCCGCAGGCCGGATTTACATACAATTGGTATGATTCGTCGGCTAAAACCACGGTGCTTGCTACAGGTACGTCATACACTACTCCTGTTTTAAACGCAGGCAAAAGTTATTATGTTGAGGCATCTAATAGCACCTGCAGCAGTCCTTTAACAACAATACAGGTAACTGTTTCGCCATTACCGGCGGTACCGCAATTTACGCAAAGCACTATTAGCGTTTGCTCCGGCTCCACAACGACAATTACCATACAAAACGCGCAAAGTAGTGTTGTTTATAACTGGTACGGCAGCGCCACCGAAGCTAACATTTTACATACAGGGACCAGTTATACAATCAGCAACGTAACAGCGGCAACAACCTATTATGTACAGGCTGTCAACGCTGCAGGGTGCGGTTCCTCGGCCCGGGGAACGGTTAGCGTAGCTATCATTCCGTTGCCGGTGGTTACAATAAGCAGTTCGGGAACATCTGTTTGCCCGGGCACCAGCGCTACATTAACCGCTTCAGCATCAGGCGGAGCAGTCATTTCCTGGTACGATGCACCGACGGGTGGAAACCTGCTTGCCCAGGGCAATACCTATGTTACGGCTAACTTAACATCGGCAAAAAATTATTACCTGGAAGCAACCAACAGCACTGGGTGTAACAGCAGCGGAAGAGTCACAGTGCAGGTACAGATGACCAAACCGCTTGATGCGCCCCTGGTAACGGTTGGCGAAGTTACGTCATCGAGCGTAGCTTTTGAGTGGAGCGCGGTAAGCGGCGCTACCAGTTACCTGGTAAGTACCAACAATGGTTTAACCTATACTGCGCCAAGTTCGGGCAGTAACGGTTTAACGCATAAAGTGGGCGGCCTTGGCCTAAACGAGTCTGTTACCATTACAGTGAAGGCTTTGGGAGCATCGTCATGTACGCTTAGCGGGGCATCGGCCGCGGTTACTGCCGCCACCATCGATAATAACAATGTAATATATGTAGCCAACAACTTTACCCCCAATGGCGACGGAAATAACGACATTATTTATGCACATGGAAAAAATATAAAAACACTTTCTTTTTATGTGTATGATCAATGGGGACAATTGGTTTTTACATCAACTGATGTTAACAAAGGATGGGATGGTTATTATAAAGGCTCATTGATGCCTGTAGGGGTATATGTATACTATTTAAAAGCTACAATGAATAACGGGGCGCAATTGAATAAAAAAGGAACAATTACGCTATTAAGATGAAGAAACTACTACTCATTATTACGATAGCGCTGCAGTTTGCAGTTGCAGAAAAGGTGAAGGCGCAGGTTGATCCGCATTTTTCACAATACTACGCTTACCCGCTTTGGCTTAACCCGGCGCTTACGGGCGTTTTTGACGGCGACACACGCTTATCTGCCAACTACAGGGACCAGTGGGCAAACATCAGCAATGGCTACCGCACAGCAGGGGTATCTGCCGATTTTAAACCAACCGATAAAGTGGGCTTAGGCCTTAATATACTTGATCAAAAAGCAGGCACTGCCGGGTATAATTACTTTACAGCTTATGGTTCATTTGGTTATGGCATAACCCTGTCAGGCGATGGTAATCAGCGGCTGCATTTCGGCTTGCAGGCGGGAGTTATCAGCCGTAATTTTGATCCGGGTAAGCTCCAGTCTGATAACCAGTACGATCCGAACAGCGGCTTCGACCCTACCTTGCCTAATTTCGAAAACTTTGGCTATTCGTCAAAAACGGCATTTGATGCAGGCGCCGGTATTTATTATTACAATGCCGACCCGATGAATAAAGCCAATTTGTTTGGCGGGCTTAGCATTAACCATATCAATGATGTAACAGATCCTTTTGCCGCTGGCGGTATAGCCAGCAAATTGCCTATGCGATTTACTGCACATGGCGGTGTCCGTATAAAAGCGTCTGATTTTTTTGACCTGATCCCAAACGCAGTTTACGTTAAACAAGGCAAAGGCGAGATCAAAGCCTTCGGATTATATTCTGAACTTAAGTTTGCCGATGATAACGGCCTGGTACTCGGTGGTATGGTCCGGGTACAGGATGCTGCAATTGCCAACGTTGGTTACCATATACACAGGATGGTGATTGGTGCCAGTTATGATTTTAATACTTCAGGGCTTCGCGCGGTTACATCAGGCCGCGGCGGTTTTGAACTATCAATAAGCTATATATTTAGTCGCTACACTGATTCCCCGGCCCCAATTTGCCCAAGGATATAATATGAAAAAACTATTACCCTATTTCTTACTATTGTTTTTTCCGTTGGTTTCATTTGGACAGGCGAAAAACTACAGGGCACTGGCCGACACTGCCTTTAACAGGCATGAGTACTATACTGCCGCGTATTATTACAAGCATATTGCCGATGGTACAACCGATGAACCAAAAGGCAGTGTGCAGCGTTCATCAGCAGTAAAAAAAATCAGTTCAAAAAAGGCTGAGACTAATCAATACATCATTTATCGCCTGGCCGAATCATATCGTCTGTATAAAGACTATACTGATGCTACCATATGGTATGCCCAATTGGCTAAGGAAGCACCAGCTGCCCAATATCCGTTAATACCGCTTTGGTACGGCATCTGCCTGCAGGCAAACGGGAAGTATAATGAAGCATTGGTCCAGTTAAAGCATTTTGCAGGGAACGCTCCCGATCCGCAGTATGCCGCTCTCGCTAAAAAAGAAATAATCTCGTGCGAATATGCCTTGAAGCAATTGGAACACCCACGCGCCGTTGATGTATCAGCGTTGGTGTTTTTAAATAAAGACCAGGGAGACTACGCCCTTACCGTTAACCTGGGCAGGTATTGGTTTACTTCATCGCGCCTGGTTGATAAGGATAAGTTTTATACCAACAGGGTTTACAGTTCGGCCATCCTTGATTCAACTAAAGCGCTTGCCACAAACTTTAACGCGTTTGATAAAGAAGGGCAAATTGAATACGCTACATCTGCGCTTGATGGTACCGGCACCAGGATGTACCTTACCCGCTGGTATAAAAAGAACGGGAAAACAGTATCTGCCATTTATTTTAGTCAACTGGTAAGCAGTGTATGGCAGCAGCCGGTAAGGCTGAATAATACTGTTAATGCCGAAGGCTATAATTCCAAACACCCTTTTGTTAGCGCTGATGGCCGGCGATTGTTTTTCTCATCAGACAGGCCCGGCGGTGAAGGCGGCGACGATATTTGGGAAAGTAACCTTGATGATGCCGGGCAACCGAAAACTGTAAGTAACCTGGGCGATGCAGTAAACACAGCATATGATGAACAGTCGCCATATTATGACCAGGCGGATAAAGTGTTATTTTTTAGCTCGAATGGTTTTACCGGTATGGGCGGTTTTGATGTTTACCGCAGCGAAGGAGATTTTGGTCATTGGTCGGCCCCGGTTAATTTAGGTTACCCGGTTAACTCATCTAAAGACGACTTGTACTATAGCCTTGATCCAACCAATCCAAATAAATTTTACCTGAGTTCGGCACGCGGCTCTGACTGCTGCTTAAGCCTGTTTACCGGGCAGTATAAGTTTTTATATATCAGTGGCCGTGTAATTGATTGCCACACTAACGGTGGTATGGCAGGGGCAAGGGTAATCCTTAAAGATCCGGACGTGAAAATGGGTTTGGCCGTTAAGGTAACCGATGCCAAAGGCGATTATGTTTTCCAGGTAAAGGAAAAACTGCCCAGGTATAAGCTGGAGATTTCGCAAAAGGGGTACTTTACCAAAGTTATTCCTGCACCGATAGTAAAGCCGGGTATCGACACGCTCATTAACCCCGAAATTTGCCTGCAGAATTATAAGATCAATGTTCAGATAACTATTGAGAATATTTATTTTGATTTTGGTAACGCCCATCTCCGGTCCGAATCATTTGATACGCTGGATAAACTGGTTGCCATCATGAACGATAACCCTAAAATTAAGATCGAGCTTGGCTCGCATACCGATGGGATAGGTACCGACGCGGCGAACATGAAGTTGTCGCAGGCCCGGGCCGAGGCTTGTGTTGATTACCTTTTACTGCAAGGCATTAAGTCTGCACGTATTACAGCCCGCGGCTATGGCAAAAGAATGCCCATCGCCCCAAACAAATTACCAAATGGCAAAGATAACCCCGAGGGCAGGCAACTTAACCGGCGCACCACATTTACTGTAAAATCGGTAGAATAAAAACAAATTGTTTTATTTGTTTGCAATCGGAAGGTTATGGTATAATTTTGCCTTGCAAATTAAATGCCCCGCTTAATGCAAGGCGTTTAAATTGCAATACCTGATCTGCTGAAATTATACCATGCAAAATCTTGCCCCGATAGCTCTTTTTGTTTATAACCGGCCCGACCATACCCGCCGTACCATCAGTTATTTGCAGCAAAATTTGCTGGCCGATGAGTCGCGCCTGTACATTTTTTGCGATGCAGCCAAAACCGATGCCGATAAGCCAAAGGTTGAACAGGTGAGGCAACTGGTAAAAGATGTAAGCGGTTTTAAATCGGTAAAAATTATTTTGCGTAATCATAATCTCGGTCTGGCCGAATCCATCATCAGCGGGGTAACACAGTTGGTGTATGAATATGGCAAAGTGATTGTTTTTGAAGACGATCTGTTATCTTCGCCATATACCTTGCAGTATTTTAATGACGCATTAACAAAATATGCAAACCAGGAACAGGTAATGCATATCGGGGCCTATATGTACAATCTGCATGACAAAAAACTGCCCGAAACATTCTTTTATCGTGCAGCCACCAGCTGGGGCTGGGCAACCTGGGCCCGCGCCTGGAAAAACTTTGAACCCGATGTTGATAAGCTGATTGCTCAGTTTGATACGCTGAAAATAGCCCGCTTTTCGATAGAAGGCAAAATGAATTTCTGGAAGCAGATAGAGCAGTTTAAGGCCGGTAAAAATAATTCATGGGCCATTCGCTGGTATGCCTCTATTTTTTTGAAGAACGGGTTGACATTGAACCCGTCGCAGTCGCTTATTCAAAATATAGGTCATGATGGTACTGGCGTACACTCCAATAAAGAGGATATGTACCATGTGCAAATGGGACGCAAACAGGTAACGCAATTTCCCGACACCATAGAGGAGAATGAAGAGGCTTATAAAGCTATCAAAAATTTCCTGGCAAACAGAAAGGGCACCTTGCTGCAGCGGATCAGAAGGTTCATGAAGCAGCAGATGGGGCGATAAGCTATTTAAGGCGTTTACAGCGCAAGTGTATAGACGTATGTGATGCCGCTCTGCGTGGAAATAATTAATTTGAACTCCCAGCTTAAACCGGGAAACAGAATTTCCCCATCAATACTGCCGGGTTAACACCAATCCTGATCGGCTCACCGCATAAGGCTTCATTACCTAATAATGCAAATAATATAGCTTCCTTAGCATCGGGGTTGATCCCCAGTAAACTGCTATCCTCTATTGCCGCTTGGGGCAATAGTTTTTTTAATTCCGCAATAACAAATGGATTTCGTGCCCCGCCGCCGCTGGTAAAAATTTTAACATGATCCCCTGTGATATTTTCCTTAACAAAACCGGCTATGGATGCCGCGGTGAAGGCGCTTAGGGTACAAATAAGGTCTTCACCACTAATTTGCCCGGTACCTGACC
Source organism: Mucilaginibacter metallidurans (assembly GCF_003286435.2). Taxonomy (NCBI): domain Bacteria; kingdom Pseudomonadati; phylum Bacteroidota; class Sphingobacteriia; order Sphingobacteriales; family Sphingobacteriaceae; genus Mucilaginibacter; species Mucilaginibacter metallidurans. Next base: position 5,593,939 of record NZ_CP043449.1, on the reverse strand, counting down.
GTTGCTGTGCTTCAGCAATCATGGCAAGGTTGAACAGTTCTGGTCCGGTGGTTTTAGGGGCTTTTTCATCAAAAAACGGCTGGGAGAGGAGCGCCGTTAATAGATCATCATTTACCTGCCCGCTGTAAGCTATGGCTGAATCCTCATCAAAAGGCTTATTAAAATATTTTCGGCAGGCAGCATCAATGAGTGTATTGCCGGGGCCAATATCTGTGCAGAGCACGCGGTTAAAATCACCCTCGCCAGGAAGCCAGGTTAAATTAGCAATGCCTCCTATGTTTAACAGCACCCGGTTTTGGCCGGTTTTATTGCCCAATAATACATCACCATATAAAGCCAGCGGAGCGCCTTCTCCTCCGGCAGCAATATGCTTTTGCCTGAAATCGCTGATGGTTAGTATGCCGGTTTTTACGGCGATATGATCGCCGTCGCCAATTTGCAGTGTGGCGTTAGGGTAGTTTTTATGCTGATGTAAACGCTGGGGGGCATGGTAAATAGTTTGACCGTGACTGGCTATAAAATCAACCTCTTGCGGGTCGACTTTCCATTGAGCAAGTGCCTGCAATATCAGTTCGGCGTGGTAGCTGCCGATATAAGCGTTAAGTAAAGTTACCTTTTCCAGATCTGCATTACGTCGGGCAAATACCTGCTGAACTTGTAGCTTAAAGTCATCCGGATAGGGGATTGTGATAAATTGTACCAGCTCAAAATGAGTGCTTAAACCATTACCGGTAAATTTGCACAGGGCAATGTCAAGCCCATCCAATGAGGTGCCAGACATTAGGCCGACACCCATTTTTGATGGTTTTTGAGCGATGCTAAACAGGTGCTGCAGGTTATGGTTCAATGCTATCATGGGCTTAAATTACTATTTGTACGGCAACCCGCAAAAGTTGGGGCAATGCATTTAATATTTTGGTGACGATGACTTGTTGTTAAAATAGCTAACGAAATAAGATGATGATGTCGGCAAACTATTAGTATTTAATGATACTTGTCTTATGGCCTGATGCCGGTTAAACGGGGCAGGTGTCATTAGCACCTGATTTTGTCAATAACAGGGGCAAACGTTTGGATGTGTTAATTGCTCGAAAATATCAGTTTAGTGTAACCCGTGACTGTATTTAAACTGTTGATTGTTAATATTTTGCATTTTAAAGATTTGAAATGTGTTAACCTGTGTTAACCCCATTTAAATGGCTTAACACTACCGCAAAAGTTAAAATAATAACGGCACTATGTAAATATCTGATATATTTGTTTACAACAACTAACCTCATTTTCATTTCCTAAGATTCATGGCACGATTAAATTTATTGGAAGAGACACGTTACGAGAAGTTACCGGTAAGCGTATACAACAACCAGCAGGAAGCCTCGGTAGCGGTAGCGAACCGAATAGCAGATCTGATCCGCGCAAAACAAGCTAAAGGCGAAAAAGCGGTATTAGGGCTTGCCACCGGTGTAACCCCGATAGGGGTATATGCCGAACTGGTAAGGCAGTACAAAGAAGCAGGCTTGAGCTTTAAGAATGTGATCACTTTCAACCTGGATGAGTACTACCCGATGAAACCCACAGCAGCGCAAAGCTACGTGACTTTCATGTACGAAAACCTGTTCAGCCATATTGATATAGATAAAGCCAATGTGCACATCCCGGATGGTACACTGGATAAAGAAGCCGTAGCAGGCTACTGCCTGGCTTACGAAAAGCAGATAGAAGAACTTGGCGGCTTAGACCTTCAGATCCTGGGTATCGGTCGTACAGGTCACATCGGCTTCAACGAGCCGGGTTCTGCACCAAACTCAGGAACCAGGATGGTAACGCTTGACGACCTGACCAGGAGTGATGCTTCAAGGGATTTTGGTGGTAAGGCGAATGTGCCAACCAAAGCCATTACCATGGGGATCGGTACCATCTTCAAAGCCAGGGAAATCATCCTGATGGCCTGGAACAAGAAGAAAGCGCCGATCATCAAGAAAGCGGTAGAAGGGGAGATCTCGGGCGAAGTACCTGCAACCTACCTGCAACTATCACAACATGTAGAGTTTGTACTGGATGCAGATGCTGCATCAGAACTGACCAGGTTTGATACCCCGTGGCTGGTAAAAGATTGTGTGTGGGATAACCAGTTGAAAAAGAAAGCGGTGATCTGGCTTGCTAATGAGGTTAACAAACCTGTACTGAAACTAACCGAAGAAGATTACAATAACCACGGTATGGCGCAACTTGCAGTAGAGCAGGGCCCGGTATACAATATCAACATTGATATTTTTAACCAAATTCAGCATACCATCACCGGCTGGCCGGGTGGTAAACCGGATGCGGATGATTCGCAAAGGCCGGAAAGGGCACTGCCTGCTAAAAAGAGAAGTATCATTTTTTCACCACACCCTGATGATGACGTGATCTCGATGGGCGGTACCTTTATCCGTTTGGTAGACCAGGGACATGATGTGCACGTAGCTTACCAAACTTCAGGCAATACTGCAGTATGGGATGATGACGTGTTGAGATACATGGAATTTGCTATCGACTTTACAAAAAGCATTGGCGAGGACACAACGCATCTTCAAAAATCATATGAAGATATGCGTGCCTTCTTCCCAACCAAACAACCAAACGAGATCGATACCCAGGAGATCCGGAATGTAAAAGGGTTTATCAGGAAAACGGAAGCTATTTCCGGGGCGAGGTATGCCGGTTTAGAGGATGACCATATTCACTTCATGGCACTGCCGTTTTACGAAACCGGTAAAACGAAGAAGAACTCGGTAGGTGAGGAAGATATTCAATTAACCATCGACTTGCTCCAGAAAGTAAAACCACAGCAGATCTTCGCTGCCGGTGACTTTGCCGATCCCAACGGTACTCACCTGGTATGCTTCAAGATCATCTTAGCTGCACTGGACAGGTTAAAAGGTAAAGAAGCCTGGGTAGAAGACTGCTGGCTGTGGATGTACCGTGGTGCATGGCATGAGTTTGAAACACATGAGATAGAGATGGCAGTACCATTGTCGCCACAGGAAGTGATCCGCAAGCGAAATGCGATCTTCAAACACCAGTCGCAAAAGGACAGGCCTGTGTTTCCGGGCGATGATGCAAGGGAGTTTTGGGTAAGAGCAGAAGACCGTACCCGCGATACTGCCCAGCGCTACGACCGCCTTGGCCTTGCTGAATATGAGGCTATGGAGGCGTTTAAACGATATATGTTTTAAGGATTTGGATTGAACCCTATTGCAATTGGGACGATATAAGCAATGGCCTTGTGCGACTCCCCTCTTGAGAGGGGCGGAGGGGTGTGTTCCTCATCAAGCGACGAACACACCCCTGCCAATGCACAAACCCGACGCACCCCCTCTCAAGAGGGGAACTTAGAATCTGATCGTAAGCCTATGACCTCAGCTATAACCGAAAAACCCAAACGCCTTCTTTCTCTTGATGTGTTCCGGGGCATTACCATCGCCATGATGATCCTCGTTAATGATCCCGGTGATTGGGGGCATATCTATGCACCGCTTGAACATTCTAAATGGAACGGTTGTACACCTACCGACCTGGTTTTTCCTTTCTTTTTGTTTATGGTTGGCGTATCGGTTATATATGCCATGGAAAGTAAAAAGGCTACGGTATCGCATAGTAAACTCATCCTGAAGGCGCTGCGCCGTACCGTGATCCTGCTGCTGATCCCTTGGATAACTCAACTGATCTTTCGCCCCGATACCGGGCTGGCTCATTTACGTTTGCCAGGTGTGTTGCCGCGCATAGCCCTGGTATATTTCATCAGCACGGTGCTTTATCTCAAGACATCACAAAAAACACGCGACTGGATTTTTGCCATCGCACTTATAGGTTATTTTATCATCATGACCTTTATCCCCGTACCGGGTGTAGGCTATGCCAATCTCGAACCCGAAACCAATATGGGAGCCTGGATAGACAGGCTGGTATTTACGCCTGATCACCTCTGGCGCGAATCGCATACCTGGGACCCGGAAGGTTTGCTGGGAACTATTCCCGCCGTTGCCACAGCCCTATTTGGTATTAGGGTGGGCAGCTGGCTAAAACGTAGGGACCGCGATGATAACATCAAAACTAACTGGATGTTTGTTTACGGAATAATCGCGGTTATGGCAGGCTTGTTCTGGGATTTGTTTTTTCCTATTAACAAAGCCTTGTGGACAAGTTCCTTTGTGCTTTATACCGGAGGCCTGGCAACCATTGGGCTGGCTTTATGCTACTGGCTTATTGACATACAAGGGTACAAACGCTTTACTTATCCCTTTGTGGTATTTGGTGCAAATGCCATAACAGCTTATGTGCTGTCGGGCTTTATTCCGCATTATATGGGGATGATTAAAATAAACGGCTCATCTATTTATCAAACTTTTTTTGCTCCTTATTTTTCACCTGTAAATGCTTCGCTGATTAGCGCTATATTTACGGTGCTCATTTTATGGGTAGTGATGTGGGTGCTCTACATCAAAAAGATCTTTATCAAAATTTAATATGAACCTAAAACTTAAACTTATCGCATTAACAGGAATCATCCTGTTTTCTTTTTCAAGCTTAAAAGCGCAAACAACCACTCAAACTATTACCCAATCACATTTAAAGTCCGCTGAGCAATTGTTAATTTCTATTGGTATAGATAAACAGTTTGGCGGAATGATGGATAATATCATTAGCACTTCAAGTAGTCAAATGCCTGCAGAGCAGCGTGCCAAATTCATTGATGTGATGAAAACCTTTATGAACAAATACTTTACGTGGAATTTGCTTAAGGATAAAATGGCGGCTATTTATGCTGAAGAATTTACTGAAGATGAACTTAATCAGATTTCTGTGTTTTATAGCTCACCGATAGGGCAAAAAGTAAGCTCAAAATTGCCTGCGTTAATGCAAAGGGGGATGATGGTTGGCCAGAATGCCGTTGCAGAACATAAAGATGAGCTAACACAAATGATGCAGGATGCTTTTGGCTCTTCTAACCGGGCTCCGGCTAATCAGGCTCCGGCTGAAAAGCCGGCCTCAAAATCAACTACAAAACATTAATTTTCATAACAATACTTTGTAACTAAGATTTTCGTTTTGCATCTTAGTACCCTGACTATTTAAACTTTATAATGAACCTGAACAAATACGTTCCGCTGGCCCTATTGGCTTTAACACTTTCGGGCGGAAGTGCTTTTGCACAAGTAAAAAAGAAACCTGTTCCGTCGCCTAAAAATAAACCGGGCACCCAGGCCATTGCTGCCAAGAGCGATATATTACCGGTTGACAAGGATGTGATCATTGGTAAATTACCCAATGGCTTAACTTATTATATCCGTGCCAATGTTGAGCCTAAAAGCAGGGCCGAACTTTACCTGGTTAATAAAGCCGGTTCGGTTTTGGAAAATGACGATCAGCAGGGCCTGGCCCACTTTACCGAGCACATGGCTTTTAATGGGACACGCGATTTTCCAAAAAACCAGATGGTTGACTACCTGCAAAAAGCAGGCGTAAAATTTGGCGCCGATTTAAACGCATACACCTCGTTTAACGAAACCGTATATCAATTACCTCTGCCAACTGATACCGTCAACGTGTTTGAAAAAGGCTTTAATATACTGGCTAACTGGGCCGGGTATGTAAGTTTTGATCCTGCCGAAATTGATAAAGAACGCGGCGTTGTTTTGGAAGAAGAACGTCTTCGTGGCAAAAATGCCCAGGAACGCCTGCAACAGCAAACATTGCCCGTGTTGCTTAATAACTCAAGGTACGCGTTGCGCTTGCCTATAGGTAAAGAAGACATCCTGAAAAACTTTAAGCCGGAAACCATCAAAGCTTTTTACCAGGATTGGTACCGCCCCGATTTGCAGGCTGTTGTTGCCGTGGGCGATTTTGACCCAAAACGTGTTGAGGCGCTCATTAAACAAAACTTTTCACAGCTTAAAAACCCGGCCGCCGAAAAGCCGAGGACAAAATATTCCGTACCTGCAACACCGGGTACCGCGGTAAAAATTGTTACGGATCCGGAGTATCCATACACTGTTGCACAGATCATTGTAAAACATCCCGGCACGGTTACTAAAACTACCGGCGATTACATGCAGCAGGTAAGGGTGCAGTTGTTTAACCAGATGCTTAATTCGCGCATAAACGAGTTGCTGCAAAAACCTAATCCGCCGTTTTTATATGGCCGTACCAGCTATGGTAATTTTATCGGCGACCAGGATGCTTACACTTCACTGGTTGTCGCCAAGCCCGGCGAACTTGAAAAAGCGGTTAAAGCCGTAGTGGCTGAATCTGAACGCGCCCGCAAATTTGGTTTTACCCTTACCGAGCTGGAACGCGCCAAGCAGGATGCGCTGGTTGGTATTGGTAATGCTTACCGGGAGAGGGATAAAACCCCTTCGGCAAATTTTGTACGTGAATACCAGGCTAACTTTTTAACCGGCGAAGCTATCCCGGGTATCAGCTATGAGTACAATTTTTATATAGGCAATATCTATAAAGTAAGCTTGGCCGATATGAATGCCATGGCAGGTAAATTTATCAGCGATCAAAACCGTGTGGTGGTAGTACAAGCCCCGGATAAAGAAAAAGCCAATTTGCCCGATGAAAAAACCTTACTGAACTGGATTGCAACAGGCGGCCAAAATGTAACTGCCTATATTGATAATGTATCAAGTGACCCGCTGCTGGCCAAAGTTCCTGAAGGTACTAAAGTTGCCAAAGAAGAAACAGATGAGGCCCTTGGTACAACCACGCTTACTTTAGGCAACGGTTTAAAAGTGATCTTAAAACCTACTGAATACCGTAACGATCAGATCCTGATAAACGGTTACGCTTTTGGCGGTACATCACTGGCAAGTGACGATGAATTTACGTCGGCAAACCTGGCCTCATCTATTATCAGCGGTAGCGGTATAGCGCAGTTTAACCAGGGCATGCTTGATAAAAAGCTGGCTGGCAAAAACCTGAGTATTTCGCCGTATATCAGTGAGTTTGCACAGGGTATTTCGGGAAATACTTCCCCGGCCGATTTTGAAACAGCCCTTCAACTGATTTACCTGTACTTTACCCAGCCCCGTAAAGACAAAGACATTTGGGATGCCAACATCGATCAAACCAGGTCGGTATTGAGTACCCGCGGGCTTGATCCCGGAAGTGTTTACCAGGATACGGTATCGGCTGTATTAAGTAACTATAATTTCCGTGGTATGGTAACTACCTTACCAAGGTTAAATGCGGCAACACTTGATAAAGCTTACGATTTTTACAAAAAACGCTTTGCCGATGCCAGTGGTTTTACCTTTACACTGGTGGGTAATTTTAACGTGGAAACAATTAAGCCATACCTTGAGCATTACCTTGGCGGTTTGCCCTCAACCAACAGCAAGGAAACTTATAAAAACATGAATATTGAGCCGCCTGCAGGTTTGATCACCAAAACGGTGAATAAAGGGGTAGGTGAAAAAAGCACAGTACAATTGGTTTTTAGCGGCGATTATGATTACAATGAAGCTAACAATATACAGGTAGATGCGCTGGATGAAGTATTGAACATTAAACTGATTGAACGGTTACGTGAGCAGGAAAGCGGTGTATATGCTCCCGGGGTAAGGGCCGGCTACCATAAAATTCCGGGAGGCCGTTACACTTTTACCATATCTTTTGGTTGCGCACCCGAAAATGTGGATAAGCTGATCAACGCTACCATGGAAGAGATAGCCAAAATTAAACAGAACGGCGCCTTACCGGTAGATATCCAGAAATTTGTTGCCGAAGAAGCCCGTTCAACCCAGCAGCAGCTTAAACAAAATGTTTTCTGGGCGGGATATCTTGCCTCTACATCGCAAAACGGCGAAAACCCGGACCAAATCCTGGGGCATGTAAGCAGCCTTGAACAAATAACCCCTCAAAGCACTAAAGACGCCGCCAATAAATACCTTAGCGGTAAGAATTTGATTAAATTGATATTGATGCCCGAAAAGAAATAAGGATAGTCGATATCATAATAAAAAAGGCCTTCCCAAAACGGGAAGGCCTTCTTTTTTTGTAGAGACGCATCACATTTGCGTCTTCCGCAGGACAAGCGGCTTTGCTTAATGTGGTGATCTGCATGCCGGAGTCGCAATAATGCGTCTCTACGTCGAAAATATTCAATGCATATTCAAATAAGCCACTGCAGTATCATTGGCTTTATGTACTACCACGCCAACGCAACGGCCGCTGCTATCTATTTCAAAAGAAATCCCTTTACCCGGATCGGTGTAAATCTGCACCTTATCGCCATTGTTGGTATAGGTAGAGGTTGACTTTAATGCATAATATTTTTTAATATCCTGTTTGGTTGAACCTACACCTACGCCCTCACCGGTTTTAAACCGCGGCGATGTTATGAGGATCTTTTGTATGTGACCTATTGATTCATCCTTACCGCCCATGTTACGGTGCGAAAAAACAGCGGTACGGTAACGGGTAATATCATGTTTGGCAAACCAGACCATCAATGAACTGCCCATGGCCGCGTCAGAGCTATCAGGCTTGCCCAATTGCTTTATCACATTTTGAACATCGTCATTTAAAATAATATGCCCGATGCTTTTGCCGGGAGTTATCAGCCAGTCGGATTCGGGGACATTGGCGGTGCCGGTATCCGATGCCATAGTATGATGAATGGTGGTGTCGTTTTTATCCGGGAGATGCTGCCCCTCGGTATCTTCAGGTAATTTATTGGTATCGGCTAAAGTTGTTTCTTTTTTTGTGTTATTGCCACAGGCTAAAAGGCATATGGCGATCGAGATAATTATTAAGCTATTTCTGATCATAAGAGTATAACCAATTTAATAGTTATTTTGTTGGCATGTTTGGTTCACCTATAACCAAACAACAAAATTTTTGTTAACAGGATAATGACAAGCATCGGCCAACAGGTTATACAGCAATGGTACACGGAAAAAAACTGGGAGCAGTTCACTTTCCAGGAAGAAATGATGGAGGCGTACCTTGGCGGCTATTCAGGCTTGTTGAATGCTCCTACTGGCAGCGGTAAAACTTTTGCCCTGTTCCTGCCTTTTTTAGCGGGGTTCATCAACACACATCCCGATACCTATAAAACAAAACAAAATAATGGCTTGCTGATGCTTTGGATAACCCCATTACGGGCGCTTACCAACGATATCCGCAAAGCCATGCAGGAAGCCTGCGATGAGATAGGTTTACCATGGCGCATAGCTACCCGAACCGGGGATACCCCCGCTGCCGAAAAACAGGCCCTCAAAAAAAAGCTGCCCGAAGTGCTGCTCACCACGCCGGAAAGCTTGCACCTCATGCTTGCCCAAAAGGAATATCCTAAACTGTTCAGTCAGCTGCAGGTAGTTGTAATTGATGAATGGCATGAGTTGTTGGGCACGAAGAGGGGAGTGCAGGTGGAGCTGGGTTTGTCCAGATTAAAGCACCTCACCCCAACCCTCTCCAAAGGAGAGGGAGTCGAAAAGTTAGATACTAAAGTAAAAGAAAAATATCCCGGCTATCATACAACCGATGCTTTGAGCTGGCAGGCAAATATTGATAATGCAAAGTTTATGCGTCATCAACCTACCGAAGCTGAAAATATTTTGTGGCAATTATTGAGAGGTAAAAGGACGGGATATAAATTCAGAAGGCAACATCTTGTGTTGAATTATATACCAGATTTTATCTGCCTTGAGAAGAAATTGATTGTTGAGGTTGATGGAGGATATCATAACAGCATAGAACAACAACATTTAGACGAAGAAAGGACAGCATATTTAAATTCACAGGGATATACCGTGCTGAGATATACTAATGATGAAGTGTTGCAAAATCCTGAAAAGGTAATTGATTCCATTAAGCAATATTTAGAAAAAAGCTCCCTCCCCCTCGGGGAGGGTTGGGGTGGGGTGAAAATCTGGGGCATCTCCGCAACTATCGGTAATCTTGAACAGGCCGCCGAAGTTTTATTAGGGAATGATTTTCCGTCGGAACAGGTTAAAATGGTGCGCGCTAACCTGGAGAAGAAGCTGGATATCCGGTCTATTATTCCACAGAATATTGAGAATTACTCCTGGGCTGGGCATATCGGTTTAAAGCTGCTGCCCGAGGTGATGGAGATAGTTGCCAAAAGTAAAACCACACTGATATTTACCAATACCCGTTCTCAATCGGAGATCTGGTACCATGCCATTTTGGATAATTACCCGGAATATGCAGGCATCATGGCTATGCACCATGGCTCATTGGATAACGAGCTACGCAACTGGGTGGAAGCCGCCCTGCATGCCGAAGCCCTTAAACTGGTGGTGTGTACCTCAAGTTTGGACCTGGGGGTTGATTTTCGCCCTGTAGATACCGTTGTACAGGTTGGCAGTCCCAAAGGTGTTGCCCGTTTTATGCAACGCGCAGGGCGAAGCGGGCACCATCCGGGAGCGACATCTCTGGCTTATTTTGTACCCACGCACTCGCTCGAGTTATTGGAGGGCGCGGCGCTGAAGGAAGCTATTAAGGATAAGATTTTTGAAAGCCGCGATCCGATGCTGCTTACCATGGATGTGCTGATCCAGTACATGGTGACACTGGCCGTGTCAGATGGTTTTTACGCCGACGAACTTTTTAAGGAGGTTAAAACCACTTATGCCTTTGCCGATTTGAGCAGGAACGAATTTGGGCAATTACTTGATTTTATTACCAGCGGCGGTAAAACACTTGCCCAGTATGATGAATTTTTAAAAGTTGAGGTTGAAAACGGATTGTATAAAGTAAATAGCCGCAGAGTAGCCATGCGCCACCGGCTGAGTATTGGCACCATTACCAGTGAATTAAGCATCCGCGTAAAATGGCTCAGCGGTGGTAGTCTGGGTACTATTGAAGAGTCCTTTGTATCGAAGTTAAAACCCGGGAATACCTTTTGGTTTGCAGGCCGGAGTTTGGAGTTTGTACGGGTGAAAGAAATGACAGCCTACGTTAAAAAATCCAACTCAACCAAAGGCATCATCCCGAGTTGGAACGGGGGGCGGATGCCGCTGTCGTCACAACTGGCAGCCGTATTCAGGCTTAAGCTGGATGAGGTGGCGCATGGCATCGAAGAAGATGTAGAAGTTAAAGCTTTAAAACCGCTTTTTGATTTGCAGCAGCAATTATCACATCTGCCGCAAAGCCATGAGTTTTTGATCGAATCATTTAAATCAAAAGAGGGGCACCACTTGCTGTTTTACCCTTTTGAGGGACGGTTGGTTCACGAAGGTATGGCATCGCTGCTGGCTTATCGCATCAGTAAAATAAGGCCTGCAAGTTTTTCTATCGCCATGAATGATTACGGTTTTGAATTGCTTACCGACGAAGATATCCCATTGAAGAGGCGCTTGAAGATACCGGCTTTTTTTCGATAGATAACCTGATAGATGATATCCAGCACAGCTTAAATGCTAATGAAATGGCCCGCCGCCGTTTCAGGATATAGCACATATCGGTGGCTTGGTTTTCACGGGTTATCCCGGTCAGCAGGTTAAGAACAAGCATTTGCAGGCATCAACTTCATTGTTGTTTGAAGTCTTCAGCGAGTATGAGCCGGATAACTTACTGGTACGCCAGGCCTATAACGAGGCTTTGGCCTTTCAATTAGAAGAGTTCAGGCTAAGGGCTGCTTTGCAACGGATCCAAACACAAAATATCATTTTGAAAGTGATTGAGCGACCAACACCTTTTGCCTTTCCGATCATGGTTGACAGTCTTGGCCGGGAAAAACTGACTACCGAGACCATGGAAGAGCGCATAGCCAAAATGGCCCGCAGCTACGGCGCCGAAGGTGTTCCCGAACCTGCAGAGCGGAAAAGCAGAAAGCCGGGGATCACAAGGAAGAAGGGGTTTTAAATAAATGAAAAACAAAAGAGGCCAGCTGTATGCAAAGCAAACGGTGGCCCCTTTTTTTCTATCTTTTTACCTTATCAAAATCTCCTGTTCTACGTTTATCTCCTTTAAAAAATATTCATCGTGCGATACAACGATGAGCGTTCCCTGGTAATCGTTAATAGCTGCTGTTAAAATTTCGATGTTTTGAATATCGAGGTTATTGGTGGGCTCATCCAGGATGATCATATCTGGTGCCTGGTTGCTGATGGTTAACGAACAGAGCATCAGCCGCATTTTTTCGCCGCCGCTCAGGGCGCTGCATGGCTTAGCCCAATACTCCTTAGTAAACAAAAACCTGTTGAGGCGAATTTTGATGTCATGTTCCTGCAATACGCCCGAATTATATTCTTCTGCCTGTTCATAAACACTGAGCTTGTTATTGATGAGTGAATAATCCTGGTCGATATAAATGGCTTTAACCGCCGCGCGTTCAATTGTGCCCGATTGTGGTTTCAGTGAGCCCAGCAGCATCTTTATCAGCGTTGTTTTGCCCGAGCCATTTGCCCCTTTGATCACCAGCCTTTCGCCGCTGGTGATTTGAAAACTTAACGGCGGGTTCCAAAGCTCCTGATCTCCATATCCAAAGTTGAGGTCCTTAGCGGTAATCAGTACCTTCCCTTTATGAAGTGCCGAATTGTCAAAGCCCATCTTCATTTTATCAATATCCGGCAACCGTGTACGCAGCTGGCTTAGTTCCTGTGCGATAGCATCAGTTTTTTCGGCATGGATACCCTTCATCTTCGAGGTGCTTTTTTCGGCGCTGTTTTTAAGCGTTTTCATCATGATAGTGGGCACACCGGCTTTTTCCTGTTTCTTTTTACCACGGGCGTCCAGCTTTTGCTGTCGTTCAACTGATTCCCTTTCTGTTTCCTTAGCCTTGCGGAGTGCTTTTTCCCTGTTTCTTACATCCTGGTCCAGGGCATCGCTCTCCGTCATTTTTTGTTCGGCATAAAAATCGTAATCTCCGCCGTAAACGGTTATGCCCCGCTTGCTAAGTTCGCAAACCGTATTAAGTAAGTTGAGTAAGGTACGGTCGTGACTAACCACCATCAGTGTATTATTGGTTGATTGGATATAATTATACAACAGTTCCCGGCTTGTGTTATCCAAGTGGTTGCTCGGCTCATCCAGCAAAACTATTTCGGGGCGATGAATGGCGATGCCTGCTAAAAATACTTTTGTTTTTTGCCCGCCGCTAAGCGTGTCCATTTTTTGCGACAAATCAATATCCTTAAGCTGCCAATGTACAAACGCTTCCTGGCAGCGTTCCTCAATAGCCCAGTCGTCATTGAGCAGGGTCATATTTTCGTCGGTAACATTGCCTTCAAGGATCTGTTTTAAGGCATTTAGTTTATCGGCTATTTGCAGGGCTTCGGCAACGCTAAATGCATTGTACTGTCCAAAAATCTGGGGCACATAATATGGTTTCGAACCGGTTTTTACTACGCCGCTTGCGGGCTGTAAGTTTCCGGCCAATATTTTAAGCAGGGTTGATTTACCGGTGCCGTTGTTGCCTATGAGGGCTATTTTATCGTTTTTATTAACTACGAGATCTATACCGGCAAATAAAAGATCGCGGTTAGGGTGTATATAAGTGATATCGTGCAGAATAAGCATAATTTCTTTCTTTAAAAAGGTGAATAATTGCAGGGGCGTTGTGGCAACGGCGCTGTTTATTTGTCCTGAAAGAAATTATTTATCACATAGAGGGATTGGCTGTTTACCGGGGCAAAAATAATAAAAATGGTGGAAATGTAATGAAAGCGATATTCATTCCTCTTTCCACCAGAATCGGTTTAAAACAAAAAAGCCTTCAAACTTCAGTTCAAAGGCTTAGTTCTATATCAATCCTCCGACAAAATTATTTGCCGATCTTCAACACCTTAAAATCTTCAAACTTTACGTCAAAGCTTTGTTTGCCGGGTGCTGCCGCTACCATGCCTATCATCGCTTTTGCATTGGGCGGAAAGTAAGCCAGGCGGAGCATGTCATATTTTTCACCGTCGAACGAATATTTGATCTCTACGAAATCGCCTTTGCGCAGCAGTTTCAGCCAAACCGATTTGGGACTATCATGCCTTGGCACTACAGACCAGTCTGAAACTTCGCGGGTAACCACTGCGCTTACGTTTTGTACGCCGTCAACATATTCAATTCCGGTTTTGATCCAGTTTTTGTTATCTATCCTTACCATTAACCCGGCCTGGTGAAACAGCTCTTTGTAGGCCCCGGTAATTTTTACGCTGGCTTCAAAATCACCTTCCTGTTCGGTAAAATAAAATGGACCGTTATCCCTTATAAAGCCATAATGCGTTACCCGCCAGTAATCGGTTGCGGGGTCAACGGTCATGTGTAACGTACTGCCTTCTATTAATGATTTTTGAGGTTTACTGTACCACTGCATACTGTTTAAGTTTTGTGCGAAACCAAATTTGCTGAGCAGGGCAAATAAGGTTAAAAAGGTTAGTTTTTTCATAGAGGTAAATTTATGATAATAAAGAATGAAGGTCGTTTTAGTTTATAAACTTTTGCTCGATCGGCCCGGATCATACCAGGCTTGATAACGTCAGAGGGGGGGTATTTACTAATTGTTAAAATATGCTTAACTTAGTATTAAACAACATAAGCAAAATGTATGTCGAAGAACAAACTGCCACTTTATGCTATAGTTGAATTATTGATGCGCCTTGCCGGTATCGATCCTCAAATCGGAAATTATAAAAATCATTCAGAACGCGGAGACAACGTTCTTGTAAAAACCGCCAACGGTACTATTCAACTTTCAAGGGCCCTTGTTTTATCCCAGTTCCATAAGCCTGAAGACATTGAGAAACGCGATTTGGAATCCCTGGCTTCAAGGTTTAGAAGGAAACTGAGCAGGGCGAACAGGTGAAAGAAAAATCAGCCCCAAATCAAAGTAATAACCACATCGAGTATTTGTAATCTTTCGCAAAAAAACTGAATAGTTGTTTGACTGTGGGCTAATCGTCAATTTTTTAGAACAGCAGTCCTTATAGCTAAAAATTCAGGAGATTCGCCTCTTAAAAGATTTGCTTATGAACCTCGGATTAGATCAAAAGGTAGCTGTAGTGCTGGCTGCAAGTAAAGGATTAGGAAAAGCCTCGGCAATGGCTTTATCAGCAGAAGGCGCGAAAGTCATCATCGGTTCCCGGAACGCGGCAGAACTTAACGAGGCCGCAGAAGAAATCAGCTCAAAAACGGGCAATGAAGTGTCCTGCTTCCCGGTAGACGTTAGCAATAGCGGGCAATTGACTTCGTTTATAAATGGGGCGGGCAGCCTATACGGACGGATAGATATATTGGTTAATAACGCCGGCGGGCCACCTTTCGGAAAGTTTGAGAGCTTTGACGACATTCAATGGCAACAGGCTTATGAACAAAATATGCTCAGTTTCGTTCGCACATCCCGGTTGGTATTGCCGTTCATGAAAACGGCAGGCAGCGGCCGTATTATCAATATCGTTAGCGGTTCGGTCAAGTCTGTATTGACCAACTCGGTGCTGTCTACCGCGATGCGTATGGGCGTAGTTGGTACGGCCAAAATGCTTGCCGACGAATTAGGCGTTTATGGAATTACCGTCAATAACATTGCGCCGGGCCTTATTTTGACAGATCGGATCAGGCACACACTGCCCCGGGACGTGGACCCCGAAGAGGCAATTAAGGAAAAAGCTAAAAGCATTCCACTCAAACGCATTGGTAAGCCGGAAGAGTTTGCAGCCCTGGTAGCATTCCTTTCATCTGCCCAGGCGGCATACATCAGCGGGACAACCATACAGGTAGACGGAGGCGCCAGCCGCGCTATTTTTTAATAAGATTTGAACTTGTTGCCTGTAATTCTCTCACTCTCAGCAACATCGAACCTCTGATCTACTTGTATGCAATTGCCGCGCTTGATGGCCCCGTTAATGGAATGATTGAAGTTGATTTAAACCCGGCAATATTTGCCCACCCGTTAAAGTCGGCAAATGTGTAATCAAATCCGGTACCTGTTTCAATAAGCATATTCAAACTCATCATCATTCCAAAAACATTTTGCTTTCGCTCATCATCTATTATGTTTTCGATAGCTACAAATGCCCCGTTGGCGGGGAGCGCGTCATAAGCTTTTTTCATTAATGATATTTTATTTTCCTCGTCCCAATCATGCAGGATATTTCCCATTACAACAACATCAGCATTGGGTATCGGCATAGTGAAGAAGTCGCCGCTTGCTGTTTTTACCTGGTCGGATAGCCCGAATTGTTGTATAGTTGCGTTTGCAACAGGCTCAACCGGCGGCAGGTCAAAACTGGTGCAACGCATATGGGCATTATGCCTGGCAACCATCAATGAAAGCAGCCCGGCCGAACCGCCTACATCAATCAGCGTTTTATATTGGGTAAAATCAAATTTTTGAGCAAAGGCCATAAAGTTCCCCATTTGAATGCCACTCATTGCATTAATAAACCCTTTCAATTTTTCAGGATCTGAATATATTAAGCCAAAAAAATCCTCGCTTTTTTTTATTTCGTTTTGCGGAAGTCCGGTAAGCAACCCTTCGCCCAGGCTACCCCAAAATGCATATAAACGATTATTCATCATTTCAAGGATGCCGCCAATGTATGATGGCTTATTTTTATCTAAAAATGTATCTGTGTCCGGCGTATTTGAATAGATAGCGGTATCCAAAATACCTTCACGCTTTAAACAACCAAAAATGGTTAACGCATCTAAAAAATCGTAAACATTCCTGTCGGTACATTTAAGCCCTAAAATGTTTTTGATATCGTTGGCTTTCATGGTTTTCTTTTCGGCAAGCCGGGTGAACAATTGAAAATTTACGGCGGTTAAGAGGATTTTTGAAGGCCAAAAGCCGGTGCCAATTTTCATAATGTTTTCGGGTGATGGCTGGTTAGGTTGCTGTTCCATTTTTTAGTAATTATCGGTTTAAAACTGGTGATGCCTTTCGGCGAATTCTACCCGGGCGGGAGAAATTAATTATCTAAAATACAGGTATTTAATTTAAAAAGAAAGGGGGATTGATAATTATGAAGAATGTATTTATGTTAATTGATTATACCTTTTTCTGTTCGGCCCAAATGGAGGCAAGGCATGATAATTTCTTCGAAAGAATGAATTTTGCTACAAGCCATGCCTTTATTGCTTAAAATGATATCAGTATTTGGAGTGCCACTACGGATGAAGGTACGACTGATTTGAGCAGGGCTTGCGACAAAAGGGAATGATGCATCGGTGAAAAACTATTCCTCGGCTATTCGTCGACACAATCACCTCATTCATCGTCACATTGACACAAAAAATAGGCGGATTTGTTCCCTCAATAAACAAACTTTTTAAATCATGAAAAAGCTATTTTTATTTACTGCAGCCCTAAGCCTTATGCTCTTTTCCTGTAAAAAGGATAGTACCAATAACGGGAGTACCGCCCACGTGACCGTGAAGATGACCGATGCCCCCGGCGCTTTTGATGCCGTAATCCTGAATATCAAAAGTGTGATCATTGTAACCGATAAGGGTGAACAAACGCTCAACGTGGATGGAGGCGCGGTTGATATCCTGCGTTTCCGTTCGGGCCGTGATACTGTGCTGGCCGACCAGGATATCCCCGCAGGGACTATTCAGCAGGTGCGCCTGGTGTTGAACGACAGCGGCAACCGCGTGATTGTAGCCGGAGTATCATATGACCTGACCACGCCAAGCGGCCAGACCTCCGGCGTGAAGCTGAACGTTCATGATAAGCTTACCGCCGGTATCGCTTATACTATGCGTTTGGACTTCGACGCCGCGCAATCCGTTGTATTTACCGGTAACGGCAAGTACATCCTCAAACCAGTGATCCGCGCAATTGCCACTGCCGCTTCGGGTGCGCTGACCGGTGTAGTTAGTCCCGCCGCATCCTCACCGAAGGTATATGCTATTACGGGTGCCGACACCATTGGCTCAACTACAGATGCCACCGGTAAATATTATTTTCCTGGCCTCGCAGCAGGCAGTTACCAGGTGAAATTTGTGCCGGTTAGCCCTTATGCCATCAAAACAGTAACTAACATTTCGGTAACAAACGGCACCGTCACTGATATGGGAACGGTGAATATTACCCAGTAACCCTGGTTTACTATTAAAAGGAAACAGCGGAGATTCAGCGGATGGTTAGATGATCTCCGCACCGTTAACCTATATCAGTAAAAAGCCTTTGATCTTCAGATTAAAGGCTTTTTAGTTGAAATTTGGCCTCAGTGAGGATATTTCTAAGCTCATAGCTTGCAGTGTTTCCTAAATTAGGCTATTTGCTATTCATTTTTTTGAGATAGGTGGGCTGCAAATCTTCAACATCGGTATAGTCAAACGCGGTCCGATAGTGCCTCTTCATACTTCCTGCCATAATTCTATGTCTTTCGCTTATCTTTGCGCGCAATTCAATATTAGCATACAGTGATTAATGTCAACAACATTTCCGTTTCATTTGGCGGAACCACCTTATTTAGCGACGTAACCTTCTCTATCAATGAGAACGATAAGATAGCCCTGATGGGTAAGAATGGCGCAGGCAAGTCGACCATCCTCAAGATCATCGCCGGTGCGGCCAAACCTACTACCGGCAATGTAACCGGACCAAAGGATGCGGTAATAGCTTATTTGCCGCAACATTTGCTTACCCAGGATAACGTTACCGTTTTTGAAGAAACGATGAAAGCTTTTGACGAGGCTAATCAGATGCAGAAAGAGCTGGACGAAGTGAATGAGCAACTTAATATTCGTACCGATTACGACAGTGACGACTACATGAAGCTGATTGAACGGGTATCGGAGCTGAGCGAAAAAGTTTATTCGCAGGAAGAGGTGAATTATGATGCAGAGGTTGAAAAGGTATTGAAGGGATTAGGTTTTGAACGCAAGGATTTCACCCGCCAAACTTCCGAGTTTTCGGGTGGATGGCGCATGCGGATCGAGCTGGCCAAAATTCTGTTAAAGACACCGGATTTGATATTACTGGATGAGCCTACCAACCACATGGATATTGAAAGTATACAATGGCTGGAAGACTTCCTGGTAAACTCGGCTAAGGCGGTGATGATTATCTCCCACGACCGTACTTTTGTTGATAATATCACCAACCGTACCATCGAGGTAACCATGGGCCGGATCTACGATTATAAAGCCAAATACACCCATTATCTTCAGCTGCGTGCCGACCGCCGGGTACATCAATTAAAAGCATACGAAGAACAACAGCGTTTTATAGCCGATAATCAGGAATTTATAGACCGGTTCAGAGGCACGTACTCCAAAACTTTGCAGGTACAATCCCGCGTAAAAATGCTCGAAAAGCTTGAAGTCATTGAGATAGATGAAGTGGATACTTCGGCATTGCGATTGAAATTTCCACCATCGCCACGTTCTGGCCAGTACCCGGTAATGGTTGAAGACCTGACAAAAACCTATGGTGACCATGTGGTGTTCCAAAAGGCAGCCATGGTGATTGAGCGGGGCGAAAAAGTGGCTTTTGTTGGTAAAAACGGTGAAGGCAAATCGACTATGATTAAAGCCATCATGGGCGAGATTGATTTTGAAGGAAGTTTAAAAGTAGGTCACAACGCCAAGATCGGGTACTTCGCCCAAAACCAGGCGGCATTGTTAGATGAGAATTTAACGGTATTTGAAACAATAGATCAGATCCCTTTGAGCGATGGCACGGTAAAAATTAAAGATCTTTTGGGTGCATTTATGTTCAGCGGCGATGATACCACCAAAAAGGTTAAGGTACTTTCGGGCGGCGAGAAGACGCGTTTGGCCATGATCAAGCTGCTGCTGGAACCTGTAAACGTACTGATCCTGGATGAGCCCACCAATCATTTGGATATGAAAACCAAGGATATCATCAAAGATGCTTTAAGAGATTTTGACGGAACGCTTATCCTCGTATCTCACGACAGGGATTTCCTTGACGGACTGGTACAAAAAGTATTCGAGTTTGGCAATAAACGCGTTCGTGAACATTTTGAGGATATCAAAGGGTTTTTGGCTTATAAAAAGATGGATAGTTTGAAGCAGATTGAGCAGGGGTAAAGAAGTTCATTTTTGCTATAAAAGAAAAGCTTGCAATTACTTGCAGGCTTTTCTTTTACAATATTGTTTTATGTGGTCGATACGTTAGTTGAACACTTAACGAAAGTTTTAAAAGCAATGTAAGGGAGCCATCATAAATTTCCCGACTCCCAGTTTGACCAATGGTTGTTTGGTTTGTTTTTCGGTTTCCAAAAACCAGGGTTTCCAGTTACAAGCACTTTTGCAATCAACTGATAGGTTTCCTGGTTACTTGGCAAAATGTGTTTTTGATAAACACTCTCAAAATGAAACTTATCTATAATCGATATTTCAGGCAGGTCACTTGGCAAATGTGCTTTGATATCGTCTTCGGTTGCATTCATAATTAAGGGGTGAGTTTCGCTGAGGTATCGTACTAACCCCTCAAAATTTATTAAGCGCTTCGGGTTATCTTAACCTTATGACCTCTCACAATAACATAGTTAGCGTTTGGATCAACTAACTCGAACTGTTCCATTTCCGACCCGCTTTTGTTTTGTATTCGCTCGTATTCTTCTCCAGTAATTAATATTATACGACTTGCATTGGTAATATAATTCCGTTCAGGGTATTTATCTATAGGATAATTAATGCAGTTTCCTATATAGTCCAATTCGATCTCGGCATCACCACCACGGTTTGCGTAACCGGTTTTTTCAAAAACAATTGCCCAACGGCTTGCATCCGCATAAAGATGGATACGATTACCCGCTGTAGCAAAATAGCCATGTTCAAGGTCAAAAAAGAAATTGTATTTAATATCATCTTTCTTCCCAGCCGGGTAATATTCGCTCGGGATACCTTTAAAGGCAAGATCCAACTGAGTAAGTATTTCTTTTTCGGTGAAGCTTGTTTTAAAAGAAGTATTATTAGCCACGTTATAAAACAATAAAGCGAATGGCAATAAGCCAATGATAAGAATCGGTTTCATGAAACTAAAGTTAATTTATTCAGTAAGAATTACGAAAGTTTTTGAATTTTCATCTAAAGCTTCTCATATTATTTTTGCTCGCTTTCGGTGTTATCACTGAGCTACTTTAACGTTCCAATAACGACAAAAGCCTTGAGACTTCCGTCTAAAGGCTTTTGTCTTAGGATGTGGTCCCGACGAGAATCGAACTCCATCGGCCTATATGCTTTAAACGCTGTTTTTGCGTATATCTTCTTCAAAAACTCACCAGTGTTTCATAAGCCCTGGCTGTAAATGTTATACACAAATTTAAGGATTATTTTTAAAATATCACCAAACGTATTTTAAAAGGATTAGATTCCGTTGATTAAAAATGTGATGTGTTCGATTCTCTTCGGGGTCACTTCAAAAGCAGAAAACGGCCAAGTTGCTATTGCAAAGGCTCTTTTTTGTTTCACCAAGTAATAGAAGTAATTGATTTTGGATCTACATTATACCACGACTCATAGTCAAATCATCCCGCAACTTCAATAATATTACAATTATTGTTCTTAGGAAATACATGTAGTCAAATTCCTGTCGCTTCGCATTTCGGTCGTGAGAACCGTGTAAATACTTATTTCTAATATCCTTTGCGTTACTAAACTCTTTCATATTTAGATAAAAGTTCAGATAACTTACCTCCTCCTTGTTAAATAAACCATCGGCCGTTTCCAAAAAACCTTCTCTGATCAGACGATCTATTGCCGTCCTAAACGGTGCCGAAATATGCCAATAGCTGATGTATCCATTCTTCCGCAGTTTTCCTGCTATGAAAACCATAACCGGATCGATCATTTCGATAACATCATTTTCTGCATGGTGCAAATAACCCTGATCGATAGCGCGCTCCAAATGGGGCTGCTGGTAGGCTTCAAATTCTGATTTATATGTTTTTTGGGTGGACAGCCTTTGAAACACCGTATGTCGGTCTTCCATGTCTCCTCGATCTGCTAAAATGCTGTTAGGATCAAAGAAATAATGCTGTATTTCGCGAATTCTGTCATTCCTTGAGAAAACATATTTTTTCTTTAGCAGGCTTGGGACATCGCTAAAATGCACCGGTGATGAATCCAATTGCAGCAGTTCATGATCAATAACACCATCAATAACAAAATTTTTGAATTGCTTGATCAGATAATCAATTTCCGGCGCTGCCGACTTGATTTTTTCAGCAGGTGTCAAGCTATGAATTGGCATTTTAAAAACGAGATCTTTGATGCCACAAACATCACTAAAAAACACATGTACAAATCTTTCCAAAATCGCTTCGATTGAGGAACCTTTATCAGTCAAATAATGAGTCATGATTCCCAGTTGCGCTAATGAAAGCATATTTTTACGTTCAAATACTATCCCACGCTGGTACTCATTTTTAGAATGCATGAAAAGCTTCTCCAACTGATCCATCTCCGAATCCTTGCTTAGCAACGAAATCAATCCTTCTTCATCTGTGTATTGAAAGAGGTCGCTAAAGACGTTAAAAAGTTCCAGTTCAGTTGCCAACGAATCGAAATATCGGCCTCCGTAAACGATGGTCGGTTCCTCACGTTTATCATCGTAGATTAGCGGCTCAACCTGATTTTTATCGAGGCTGGCAGCTACACCAATGCGAATCGAATTCTCGCTATTAAATATTTCATCCCGTTTCCTTTCAGAAATCCGTTTCGCTCCCAAACGGACTTTTGGCGAAAGCTTTAGTTGCCTGGCGTTACGTGCGAGATCAATAAAATTCAGATTTGGGTCTTCAGACTCTATATAGTTTGTTATAATAATTTCCTTGTCCGTATCTGTTAGGCTTTTCGGAAAATGATAATTGCTTTGGTCTCCATCCCTTTTTTGTTCATAATGCGACAATAGCAATTCGGCAGCGTCCTCATAATTAAATAAAAAAAACCGGATTTCATGATTATAATGATCGACCAGCCCCTGTAAGGAAAGTATTTGGCGTATGTGATGAGGATAAGTTGATAAAATTTTTTCAAACACTGACCGGTCAACCTTTTTCTGCAATTGGAAATACCGAAAGACAAGCCAAAAGCTTTCCCGGTTATCAAACTCCAGCTTTCCGACTTCCTGAACCATTTCCTCATCCGATAGATTGTAAAGGAACAATCTTATTGCAGCCATTGCTTGGCCTACTTTAGCCTTATACCCCTCAATCTGCTCTACCGACCAATGCGTCAGAAACATTTCTATTTCAAAATATCGCTGAATATGATGAAATTCTATCAAGTCGTTGAGATCTAATCCACCGAAATCGAGGGTTCTATCCAATAACTTTTCGGCATTGCCCAGCATATGCGGCGCCATTAAATCACGCTTGGAAAAAAAGATAACACGTTCGAGCCTATTCATATTAACTGTATTTATTATAATTTTTTAAGCAAAGCAACGACTATCAATCCATTTATACTTGAATGGAATTGATTAATAAAGATAAGGTTAACCAAGAACCTGCCGATGATTAAGCTTTTCAAATTTCCTGATACAAAGAAAAAGGGAATGTGCGCAATCTATTTGCGCAGTAAACATCAAATTGTCTATACGGGGAATTTTTCTTTGTGTAAAATACTTGAGTGACTGTTGAGGAAAAAATTAGCATAGTACGCTGAAAATAAATGGATGGAAATCTTTTCAGACCACGTAGCTATTAGCTGATGGGGGTTCGTTATCAGCGGAGCGGGAATGCTGCTAACAGGATTATTCACCCTCAGTTTCCGAACCATCAGAGCTTACATGGCCAGTTGATATAAGTTTGATCTCGATGCTCAAAGCCTTTACTTCGACAGCTAAGCAAGCGGGGCTGTGATTTATTCACATCCCCGCGATGCTTTCGCTGGGGCTACTTGGTCGTTCCTCCTCGCGTTTCTTGGCGGTACATTACAAATTTCATTATGTAAATCCGGATAATCTATTCTTAACGTTTCTAAAACATTCAAAAACATGGGATATTTTAGTCTACATTTATTCGCTCACGAAAACTTACCTAATGAATACTCGAGAAATGCGATTTGTTGATTGTATAGTTCCTCAGTTCTTGACAGATACTGTTCTATCTTTTTTGTGGCGGTTTCTAAAACGGATTTTTCAGCTTTGAAATTTTTTGTTTTAGGCTTTGGATATCCTTTATCGAAAAGATTGTAGAAAACAAACTCCGTGTCATCATCTGTGTCCTTATAAAGGATATATTGGTAATCATCAGTAAACAGGCTTATTATCTGTTGCAGTTTGGCAAATTTTCCTTCCTGTCTGTTGTATCCCAACTTAAGCTCTATCGCACATCGTTGTACAGTTTCAATCGCTTTAATCATAAATGATATTGCAGACTTGTATTCTTCTTTCTTCAAGTGGGTTTCTATTCGTTTTAACAGGCTACAGCACTCTTTATGAGCGTTTTTCCAGCACCGTTCCAACACCTTCTTATGCATTTCGACAGTCACATATTCAGGATTTGGAATTACAAGATCCTGGTCGGTATATAATACTGTCCCTGCATATACTACCCATTCCCAAAAGCGTGGATTCGTTTTGATTTCATCTAACGCACTTTTGAGTTTATAAACGAGGGGAACGATAAATGTTTTTCCAAGCCTGTCAGATTGAATTTTATCCGATATCTCATCTTCTGTTATTCCAACCCGATCATCAACTAAAATTAACAGGTAAATCCTGTCTGCATATGGCAGAGCGCCCAGGTGGCATAAGTGCCGGATAAATGGAAATTCTTTTACGAGAGTCTCGGCCATTTCCCCGAATTTAAATTCCTTCTCTAATCTGTTTTTTCGTTTAAGTGCTCGTGGCAACTTCCAATCGAAAAGATTGTAATTTTCCGTGTCCTCCATAATCGTGATCACTTTCCTGCCGTCTTTAGTATAAGATAAATGATGGCCGTTATTTGTAGTGAGGGTTTCCCACACCGCACCGATAGCAAGTTGTTCGACCATATAAGCTGCCGAGTGGAGTTTTAAAAGGTCGTCGAATAATTGGGGCATATTGCCTTCAAATTCTGCTACGGTCAATGCCTTATTGCTCAGCGCTGAGTAAAGCCAGTAATCAAAATAGTCACGGATATCCTGCAAGCCGATATAGCCAAAGATTCGTCTAAAGACGATATACGGATTCCGCTCTTCGTAAAACGACAAATCATCAGGAAAATATTTCCAGGTATTCTTGGCAAAATTTAACTGCCAACCCTCAACAAGTTCAGCCTTATCCCAATCATCCGGGGTTTTTCTGTCAAGCCACAAAATATAGCAGATCTCGATCATCCTGACCCATTCATTTACCGCCTGTACAATTTTAGCTGGGCCGTCTTTACCACCCTGGTAATGTGTATCGCTTAGCGCAAATGCTTTTAATTGTTCCAGCAAACGTTTATTCCTTTCGGGTTCGCCCCAAAAACTGTCGCGTAGCGCGCGATAGGGATCGCGGATTTCATTGAATAGCAGGAATTTAGGATAGTTCTCCCACGGTACATAATGTTCGTCACCTCGCATAGCTTAATAAATTGAGTGAATAATAACTTGATATTCGAAGTTGATGATACCCGCTTGTATACCCTAATTAACCATTTTCTAACTTATATTTTCGCCCTGCATATTTCACCGTTTATTATTTCTATATTAGATAAAGCGGCACATTTTATTATTTTTTTTAATTTTGAGCATACTCTATATACTAACTTATGAATACTACCGACACACCAAAGAATATCCATCAAGGCCGCAATGTTAAACGTTTTCGTGAAATGCTTGGGTTAAAGCAAGAAGCACTCGCCATTGCTCTCGGTGAGGAATGGAGTCAGAAAAGGGTGTCACTCCTGGAAGCGAAAGAAGTTATAGAACCTGAGTTGCTGACTAAAGTTGCTAATGCTTTAAAAGTACCTGAAGAAGCGATCAAAAATTTTGATGAGGAAAAAGCAATAAACAACATTCAAAATAATTATGATAACGCAGTAATACATGCAGGCCCGGCAATTAATTTTCAATGCACTTTTAATCCAATAGATAAATGGCTTGAAGTCATCGAAGAAAACAAAAAGCTTTATGAACGCCTCCTACAAAGTGAACGTGAAAAAGTAGAAATCTTAAAGAATAAAGGTTAATGGAAGAGTATGCTGGTGAAAACAATTACCAGGATAGGGTATTTGCATTTATCAACGATAAAGAATTTGCTGCTATAGACCAGCGATTTAAACCTTACTTCGAACTTCATAAGATTGCAGCCGTTTTTGATCTGTTTGATGTTATTCAATCCGATTCCGGTGGTAATAATACAGCCAAACTCATTTGGAAAACGCAACGGGACTTACCTATCGAACTTAAGAAAGCCGTTATCGACGTTTACAGCAGACATTTTCAGAATTAGATTTACCTCTACATCGTAGCCGATTGGCCAGATAATCACAAACGCACCCAGTCATATCACCGCTTAAACAACAGGGGCTGTTAGCAGGAAAACTGTCAAGGCCCGGCGATAGCCGGTTTATATAGCCTTGACTGTTTTCCTGCGTAGCTAACTTTGTGACTGCGGTGCCGTGACTAATTAATATTCAGCGGGCGGGACAGGCAGGTGTGTATGAGGAACGAATACACTCCTGCGCGCGCGGCGGCGAGGCTGGCGGCGCAATGACACCCGAAGCGGAGCGCGTGGTGTAATGGAGCCGCCTGCCGCAGCCGCATGGGCTATCTTTACTTAGCGTGATAGCTGTTGTCCCCGATCATAACCCTGTCCCGGTCTTCTCTTCTTTTTGCGCCTCCTGCCGTCGTCTACAGTCGGCGGCCCATAGTTTTTGGCAGCACCATCAAGTAATACATCTAGGATGCCTTTGCTATGGCTTTGCTGGAAAAGGTTGCCGGACTCCTGAACCCTCTGTTTTTCCCTGAACTCAGCCTTTTGTTCGTAGCTTCCATTTTTCATAGCATTCGCATATCCAAAAGATTCTTTGACCTCCCTTTCATAATTAAACATTCTGTCAAAAATCTGCTCCGCCGACTGCTTAAAAGCTACCCGGTCAAACTGTCCAACGATTTTACTATGTTCAGCATTCGTCCCTTTTGAATTATTTAAAGGGCTTAACTTGATGGTATTACTGGCATCCTTCCTACTGACAATGACCTGAACATGCATCTGTTCTCCTGGTTTGACATCCCCTCTGCTGGCCTTGCCTTTTCTCACTTCCAAATCTTTATGAGTATAATACCTGTTGTTTTCCAGCTTGGCATAATAAACCAGGTCCTGGTTACCTGCTACCCGGTCACGTTTAAAGTTTTTAGCATAAGCATTCATCACCTCATTGGCGTAAGCTTTTAAATATCCTTTCGCGCCCTCCTTTCCAAACTTCTCCTTCAGGTACAATAACTCTTTTTCACTCGGGCTGATGTTCACCAGGAAAAACTTGGCATCGTCTTTTGAAAGTTTCGCTACGTTATTATCGATACCCGACCTTACCTCATAGGGCTGGATATTATCCCGTTCGTGGTTGAACCAATACTCCGGCTGGTAATGCTTATCCAGCACTTCGGCCATACGGTTCTCTTTTTCCAGGTAGGCTACCAGCCGGCTGCTGCTGCCTTTATTGTTCCCGGTTTCACTGGTTGTGATATTGATGTGCATTTTTTTCTCGATTAGTTGTAAATAAAATACCCCAATACGCGCTGGCTCATTATTGATGTCAAAGACTTTCCAACTGTTCCCTTGCAAAACGTACCAGCTCATCCTTATCTGCCTGCTTCGCAAATACATTTAAGTTCTCCCGCTGGGAAACGTAATGCTCCAGGATTGATTTGAAACGGGCTTTCAGGTTTCTTTTTTCCAATTGCAGCCTGTCTATAATTTGCAGGTATTTCACGATCTCTTCAATCGCTTTTCTTTGGGCGAGATAAGCTTCTTTCTGCTCTTTGTTATGCGTGATGATATATTGATTAAAATACTCCACGATCTTCGATTGTGAACTAACAATACGCTCCGAATCTTTTTTTAAGGGCATCAAAAGTTCCTGCTCCTGTGTCCTGATAAACGCAACGATATTGTCCGTCTTCCTGTTGATCGCATTTTTCAATAGCTCATCGTTCAGATCCCTCGGATCTTTCTTCGTCTTATAAAAATAGTCTACCATAAACATGAACAGGTCAAGCTTCGAAAGGCCGCATTTATTAGCAATGATCACCAGCTTCTCATCTGTCTTCACCGGGAACCGGATCGTTTTTATATTTTCATCCTTGCTCATAAGTTCTTTCGTATTGCAATAATTGAGTATACCGCCAGGTATACTGTTTTCTTTATCGGTAGCATAAAAGCGGGAGGAAAGTATACCGCAGGTATACGCAAAACCGCGTTAGCCCCGCAGGGCGAGCGGAAAAGTCGGGTGTGCCCGACTTCCGCTCGCTCCCTCCGCTTTTGCGAAGCGACCACCGCTTTTCTTCCTGATTTGCGAAGCAAATCATTACCTGTACAGCTATCGGCTGCACCGGGTTTATATATTATATAGCTCAATATCTGACTATACCTATATCGGAATAACCAGTTATTCCGATATGCGGTTATCCATATAGCCCGATATGCAGATATACGGATATAAAACACCGGGCTATACTTCCCAACCGGCAGGCCAGTAAACCTGGCTGCCGAGTTTAGGATGGTATGACGGCTGATAACGGATGTAACCATATTCATCGAGTTCTTTGATACACTTGTGATAGGTTGCGATAGAGGCGATCTTGCTGAACGTCATCATCGCCTTCCGGGTGATTGAAAAAGGGTTGGCATAACCATTCCGTTGCCAGTGAACGAACAGGCCTGTAAACAGGCTGACATGCGTTGCATTGAGCCGCTCGTCTTTGCTCATGCGTTTGAGCAACTTACTATAACCGGCAAGTTCACTGACCGCAATTTTATGAATACTCATTGCAGTCCTCCTTCCAGTAGCTTATTAATGTCGTCGAGCTTGTAATACATGATGCTGCCGACACGGGTATAACTCAATGTTCCGTTGATCCGCAGGTTCTGTAAGGTGCCCGGTGATATTTTGAGCAGCTTTCTTACTTCGTTACTTTTGAGCCATTTTTTGGACTGGCCCTGGCCATCCAGTTGAACCAGCCTTTTGATTTCTGTTAACAGTTCGCTTTTAAATTCATTCAGATCTCCTTTAGTGATCAGTTCGCTTGCATTCATAATCGCCTCCTTCGTTAAATCATTACTTAATACTTGTACCGTCCATACCGGGTACTAAGCAAAGATGTGGGCAAAGGGATATTTTTCATTACCATAAGCCAAGCTATGGTAACGGCAGTCAAAGCATCGTGCTGAAAAAGAGTGCGCTGAATAGTTTCGTGGCAATTGTTAATGTTTGCCAGCAAAAGAAAAGTGAACGTATGATCAGTTCTTAACCTGCCCTGCGTTTTGCAGGAACGATGTTAAAATGCTGGTTTTCGGAGGGGATGGCAGATGACCTGCCGCTCGGGTTACCTGCGTCACGCGGATAATAGCGCCGTACACGGTCTAACTTGATCGGCTCGCCGTCTTCCTGAAAGTACCGGCAAATCAGTTTGGCCCAGGTGATCGGCATCTGTGAAAATACCAGTTCCTTATCGCCAACTTTTAGCGCCTCGATCTTCTTGAAAAGGTCAACTACCGTGAGGAAATGACCACTGGTAATATTGATGGGATAATCGGTATCCAACTTCTCAGCCTCCCTGCGCTCATCCATCAGGCGTTGCACTTGTTCTTTGAGTATTTTGATCTGGCCTTCCTTCTCTGCAATGATCTCAGCCTGGGTACGGCCAAGGTTCCACTCATCAATACTTTGAAGATATTCTGCAAACCGATTAAGGTGAAACTTGTAGCGGAAGGTTTGGGCATGACTTGAAGTATACCTATCTTTTTGCCTTAATTGTGCAATAGCATCTTGTATGACTTCCCACACATACCTGAAGAACTCCTGCTGAGTTGCATCCTCGTATTCAGATAAAAAGAATTGCAGATGGTAGCTATACACTTCATCGAATTCTTGTTCACTCTTTCGATAAAGCATGTTAAGAAAATGGTTGTCCTCAACTTTTTTGTTCCAAAAAAATGGGCGGCCTATGTCATTAGTGTCTTTATTAAAATCGAAAGGAGATCGGTGTTTGAAATATTGTTCGCGCATAGGTTATGATTTAACCTAAAGTTATAATTTAACCACTACAAAAAAATTTAATGCTAATCCAATTATTCACAATTTATTTACCAAAATTTGGTAAAGCCGTTTTTTTTACCTATTTTTGGTAATAATTAATAAAAAGTTTAACTAAAAGCTTAGCAGTAAATTTATGAGTGACTAATGAATGTGATTATTGAAGACGACTACCTTGCAGATCTGTATGCGGGTGTCGGGGTGAAAGGAAAGCCGAGGTATAGCGAAGATATCATTCGCGGATTCCGTAAAAGGGTAACGCAAATGAAAAACGCTAAAGACAGTAATGACTTGAGAAATCTGAAGTCTTTGCACTTTGAAAAGCTTTCCGGAAATCTAAGAGGGAAAAACTCCATTAGGGTCAATGATGCTTTCCGCATCATCTTTAGACTGGAGTCGGACGGTACGAATGAACGTTTAGAGATCATTATGATCGAGGACCTTAACAACCATTACGACTGATCTGTATTTCTTAATCACTTTACCGATTAATTTACAAAGGGACTGTAAATACATGGTAAATCAAGTGTATTCAAAAAACGGAGACGAATTAAAGACTGATTTTGTGCTCCACCCCGGCGAGGTTTTGTTAGACGAGATCGAAGCCAGGGAATTAAAAAAATCAGCAGTTGCCGCTGAACTGGACATTCTGCCGGGCCACCTGAGCGAGATGTTCAAGGGCAAGCGTTCCATCAGTGCGATGACTGCCGTAAAACTGGAGAAGGTTTTAGGTGTCAGCGCCGAATTCTGGCTTGGGTTGCAGAGCGATTACGATCTGGCTCAGGCGCGAAGAATTCTAGCAGCATAAACAGGCGGGCCGCGAAAGCGGCCCGTTTTAATTATCAAATGTCCTTGAAGAAAAAAAATACCGAAACAAAAAAGCCAGCCGATTGGTCCGATGACCCGCACTTCAAAGCCATGCTGGCCAAGTTACAGGAACAGCAAGACAAGGAAACAAGCAGGCAGGAGGATCTGAGCAGGTTCGCTGCTAAACTGGATAATGCCGATCCGGTGCAAAATGCCTATGCACTCATTCACTATTATTATGAGCAGCATAACCGTTATTATGGTGACTATGAATTTTTGATACTGCTGGCCAGCCGCGGATTCGATGTGAGTGTCTATCAAATGTCTGTATTCAAAGACTGGAAAGTCGCAGCGGCGGATGAGATCGAAAAACAGTCCTGGTCAAGCCATTATAATGCGAATACAGGAGAGCAAAAAGTAGTAAAGACCAATCTTGAAGAGATTTGGCCATTCCCCGAATTTTGGCGGAGCGGCCGTAATGAGGCGAACAGTATCGATGCGACAATGCTGCGTATGGTCGATCATTTCAAGATCAATGGCTTCGATGGTTATTGGAACGAAATGAAGCAGGATGTCGAACTTTCGGTTGCGGGAAATTCCGAGGGGCAACATGCCATGGCGCAGTACCTTTTCAATATGTGCCGCTCAGAAACAGGTATCGGACTTTTACAAGAGCGAATGGCTATCATCATCGAGATCATGATCAAAGGCAAGCCTCACAACATCAAGCATTTTTGGGAATACCAGGATCTGAATAAAGATGGTAGGTATCATTATAAATGCCCTTACATTGCCGCTGGTCTGTTATTCAGCATCCTCAAATTGGGATTAAGGGAAAAATATGGCGACGTGGTCGGGGCTTGCGAAAAATATCTTCTGTCAGCCCAATCAGCAAATGGCGGTTGGAAGGCAGTTTCCCTGCATGAAACGGAATCTGTTGATGCTACCGCCGTTTGCACGCACGCTTTAGCATTGATGGACAGGGCGAAAAATCAACAAAGCCTCACTTTAGCAGGAGAATACCTGCTGAGCAAACAAGATAGTTGGTGGTTGTGGCATGAGGACATTAACCCGTATGTCAGTTACCCCTACCTTTCCGTGCTTGTACTCGACGCCTTAGAATTGGCGCGGGGAAACGACAGCAAGCTGACTTTTAAACTTGCGCCTTTACAGCAAGGCATACAGAATTCGGAAAACATTAAAAAAATCATAATAAATCAAATGGGAGATAATTACAATTTCAACGGCGGCCAGTTCGGTGCCGTAGGCCATGAGGCGAAAGCAGAAAACAACACTTTCAATCAGGCCAACTACCAACTACCCGCAAACCTCAATTATGAGCAATTAGCTGCGGAATTAGACCAACTGAAAACGGCGATGAAAGGCAAAGCGGATACACCAGAGGAATACCTTGCGCTTGCGGAAGTAGCCAACGCAAGGCAGGCCGCCAGTGAACAAGACGGCAATAAGGTCGTACAAAAACTTTTAGGCGCGGGTAAATGGGCATTAGATACTGCGAAAGATATCGGCGTGGGTGTGGTGGTCGAATTGCTCAATAAACACATCTCCGGGTAAACGGGAGGTTAGCACATCCTTCGAGTGATTACACCCTATACAACCGGAAAAAATAGACTTGGTCTATTGATCAGGCCGCGCCGGTGCCCGTTCTGCCAGTCAGCTGACCGTATCCTTTCTTTTGTTTCAGTTAGCTGATGCCGACTTTTGGGGGCGCTCCTATCAGATACCCATTACAAATGACTCATTAAGGCGCGGTGGTGCTGCGGGAAACAAAGCGCCGCCGTGCCGGACCGGTCGCAGCCGGGAGACCGGCAACTGCCTTTCCGAAGTAATTCGGAAGGTGCACCCGGAGGGCAGCAAGCTCTGCCACGGGCAGTACTTGCTGGTCGGTGGTCGAGCGGCTGAAGTGATACAGCATTGTAGTGATGTTGATTTTCGATATCTTGCGTCTTCTAAACCATGATCATGTCTTCTTCAGAAAATATCTTTCAGATCTGGGACCGTATCGGTAGAAAGGTCATACATTACGAAAATAAACTTATTCAGCTATAAGTTTTCCTAGTCCTAAGACTAATGTCGTAAAACGAGTTACTTTCTCTGCTAAAACAGAAACCGCCTATCGTGAATTTCAATCGAACGGGTTTGCGGCCCATTCTTCACTAACCACCAGGTCCAGGAATGTGGGATCGCCGCTCGGTGCTTCCAAAAACCCCAATCGATCGTTAAGGCTTTTCCATTTCAGTAATTTGATCCGGTAACTGATAAAAACGACCAGGTCATAAGGCCCTTCGTAGCCATCTTGAGTAGAGGCCTTGAGCCGGTAATGGATCAGTTCACACTGGTTGAGTTGCTCCAGCAAAGCATCAAAATGCAGTTTTGCACGTTTTTCGATATCAACTACCTGATAAAAAATAACGTTACGATGTAACTCTTGTCCGTGCGCCGCGATCTCTTTATATTCTTCGGTGAGTTCAGGAAATAACCGTTTGGCACTTTTACGCTCGTCGAACAGCCATTGGGTCTGTGAGTTGATCTCCGCGCCCTCGTTATGCAACAAAAAGGCCAGGACCAATTTGCCTTTGGGTGTCAGAAAGCCCAATTCAAAAGCCAGCTCGTTCAATTGTCTAATGGTTTCACCCGCGCCTTTGAACGCGGTGATCGCCTGACAATATTGATGCACGATCTCCGCGTGTTTCTGATCGGCCTCCGCTAATTTTTCAAACAGTTTTTTCTCGATCGCCTGGAGATCTTTGACATCCTGCTCATACGAGGCACCGATGGGGTCCCAGAAAAAGTCAATGATCTTAACGCTGCCGAATGCATCGATCATGACGTTATACAAGCGCAGATCATTATGGATCACGCCGTAATGATGGGATTTCTCCATCCCGGTTACGAGTTCAGCGATCATATTGTAATATTGGTTCAAGCCGATCGTCGCACTGGTTTTGATGAATTCCTCTAGGGTTTTGCCGTGGATATATTCCATCAGGTAGCCTACCTTCGGTTCAGCGCCGTCTTTTACATTGACCAGCCCGTAGACCGTAGCGATCTCCGGTTCGGCGGACAATCGCGCCAGTTTTTGGAACTCAACCTCCTGGTATTCGTTAAAGTTATCGATCTCGAATACCTTCAATACATAGCTTATCCCGGTCACAGGTTCCCGGTATACATAGATACCCAGATTGGAGATTATGATGAATGAGACCACACCATTTCGGCGCAAGCTGACCCACTGTTTCGGGGCAAACTGACCATGGTATTTCGGGGCAAACTGACCCACCAAAACGCATAGCAAATGCTGTAGAAGCAACCATCTTTTGAGGGCAAAAGACCCGTTCTAAGATGGCCAATTTGACAATCAGCATGAGTAAGATTAGAAAGATTTTAAGGATGAACAGCCAGGGTCGCAGCACGCGATTTATAGCTGCCCAGATTGAATCATCCCGGAATACCGTAAGAAAGTACCTGGCGGTCCTTAAGAAGAGCGGCTTTACCTTTGAAGAAGTTAATAACCTGAATGATAAGGAACTGGAAGACCTTTTCGGCAAGACCAGAGAAAACAACCAGCCAAGCAGCCGTATGCAATCCATGCTGCGCTGCTTTCCACACGTTGATAAAGAGCTCAAAAAGACCGGGATGAACCGGCAGCTCCTGTGGGAAGCTTATATCAAAGAGTTTCCCGACGGCTATAAGTATACCCAGTTTTGCACGTATTACAACCAATGGAAGACCAGGGTCAACCCGACCATGCACATGGATCACAAGGCCGGGACAAGCTATACGTCGATTTTGCGGGTGAAAAGATGAACTATACGGACAAGGAAACCGGTGAAGTCATTGAAGTAGAAGTCTTTGTAGCAATCCTTGGTGCCAGCCAGCTCACCTACGTAGAGGCTGTTATGAGCCAGCAAAAGGAAGACTTTATAGCGGCCTGCGAGAATACTTTGCACTTTATCGGCGGCGTTCCTGCCGCCATTGTACCGGATAACCTGAAAGCGGCTGTAACCAAAAGCAGCCGCTATGAACCAACCCTTAACGAAACGTTTGAGGACTTCGCCGACCATTATGGGACTACCATTCTACCAGCGCGGGCGTACCGCCCGCGTGACAAGGCATTAGTAGAAGGCGCCGTTAAGATCATTTATACCAAGGTATACGCCCTTTAAACAAGCATATCTATCATTCTTTATCAGAACTCAATACGGCGATCCGGCAAGCTCTGGAAGTCCATAACAGCCAGTTGCTCAAGGGGCGCAATTACAGCAGGAAACTACAGTTTGAAGAGATCGAGCGCCAGACCCTGGCACCGCTGCCGGTATTGCGTTACCAGTTCAAAAAGCACTTCTATGCCAGGGTGATCAAAAACGGCCATGTCAATCTCGGCCCTGATAAGCACTATTACAGTGTGCCTTACCGCTTTATTGGCAAGCGGGTTAAGCTGTTATATTCCCGTACCATTGTAGAGATCTACTCCAATTATGAGCGTATCGCTTTGCACCCGCGCGAAAAGAACCCCTATGGTTATACGACCGACAAAGAACACATGGCCAGTGCCCACCGCTTCAAAAGCGACTGGACGCCAGATATGTTCCTCAATTGGGCGGCCTCCATCCACGAGGATGTCAGGTTATATATCCTTCAGATACTGGAGCGTAAACAACACCCCGAACAGGCTTACAAGTCCTGCCTGGGAGTACTTGGCTTTGCAAAAAAAGCAGGGAACGACCGGTTAATAATGGCCTGTCAGCGAGGGCTCAGTTATGGCCTTTATAGCTATAAAACGATACAAACCATATTGGAAAACAAGATGGACAACTATGAGGAAAGCATATTTGCCGATGAGCTGCCCATGCCTGATCATGGTAATATCCGGGGAAAAGACTATTACAAATAACCATTTAAAACAACAATAACATGAACACAAGCACCTTAGACAAACTGCGGAAGATGAAGTTCTTCGGCATGTTCCATGCCTTTAAAAGCAGCATGGAAACCGGTAAAACAAACGATTACACGGCAGATGAACTGCTGGCCCACCTGGTAGATGCAGAATGGGACGACCGGCAGAACAGGCGTATTGAACGCACCATCCTATATGCCCGGTTCCGCTATAAAGCTTCAATTGAAGATGTTCACTATCATGCTGACCGAAGTATTGACCGCAACCAGATCATGCGCCTGGCGGATTGTACGTTTGTTGACCGCTTCGAGAACCTGCTGATCACCGGGAGTACAGGTATCGGTAAAAGCTATATTGCTTCTGCTGTGGGCTACCAGGCCTGTGTATTGGGCTACCGGGTATTGTACACCAGTACGCCCAAACTATTTGCCAAGCTCAAGATGGCCAAGGCCGACGGCTCCTATATGAAAGAGCTGGCTAAGATCGAACGCCAGCAACTGCTCATACTCGACGACTTTGGTATCCAGCCATTTGATGCACAAAGCAGGGCGGCACTAATGGAGATCATTGAAGACAGGCACGGAAAGACCTCGCTGATCATTACTTCGCAGCTGCCGGTCAGTAAATGGTTTGAGGTGATCGGTGAAAAAACGATTGCTGATGCTATCCTGGACCGGATCGTTCATGATGCACACCGTATCGAGCTAAAGGGGGAATCTATGAGAAGAAAACGTAACGTAGAACCGGAAAACAGCCACTAATGAAATTACCTTTTAAATAACTATTTTTGTACGTGCTTTTATAGCATTTGCTGCAACCCAAAAGTCAGCTAACCCCTGGGTCAATTTGGCCCGAAACAGGGTGGTCACTATCTCCATAATATACAAGCTAAGATCAACGCAAACATTTCGGGAGTAATGTCAATTTTTGTCCCTCTGTAATAATCCAGATAGATCTGCCATGGGGCTTTCATATTGTTCAGAAAACAAAGCTGGCAAGCCTTAAGGCCAAGTTCGAAGCCTAATGTCGGGGTGCCTTCGTAGACTAAATAATCTGCCACCTTCTGATAGCCTTCAAGATTTCCCACTGCTTTCAAGTAGGACAGCAGGGTTTCGTTAAAGGCATCTTCGGTCATTGAAATAACCCGGCTAAGTTCTGTGGAGATAAACAATTGTGGAATTGTACCGTGGTTGAGTACCGCCTTGTTTATATATTTGAGATTAGCGTCAATGACCTCCCAATGATGACCGTGAAAAGCAGATTTCCATACAAAGTCGATTGTGGCGAAGGAAAGCGCTTTCTCAGATTTTCCGGATTCGTGAATATATTGGAAATAGAACCGGTAACTTTTTGAATATTCAAACACTCCCTTTTCTTCAAACCACGAAATAATTGGATTATAAACTGTTCTTTCGAGTGAAATTTGATTTTTTATCAGCTGGTCGATAATGTACCTGCGGAAACTTTCATGATAAATACTGTATCCGTTTTGAGAAACA
Source organism: Mucilaginibacter metallidurans (assembly GCF_003286435.2). NCBI lineage: Bacteria > Pseudomonadati > Bacteroidota > Sphingobacteriia > Sphingobacteriales > Sphingobacteriaceae > Mucilaginibacter > Mucilaginibacter metallidurans. The sequence goes on along the minus strand of NZ_CP043449.1, from coordinate 5,556,560 downwards.
TTCAGTTTGATGACCGGTCTCAGGGTTTCCAGTGATTTTTCAACTAGCTTTCCTTCGCCGGTGATCTCCTGAAGTTCATTCGTTGTCACACTGAAATTGATCCCGCTAAGTATTCTTGGTATCTGTTCCTTCAGGCTCAACTTACTTAATAAGTATTGATAATATCCCTTCAGACCTGCGTCGTAATGTGGGATCTGCTGCAAATGTTCAAGATCGATGCTTTCGAGATTCTGAATTTCTTCAACAATGTATCGGAGGTACAATGGATTGCCACAAACCTTTTGGTCAAGGTATTGGGACAATTTTTGATCGTCGGCTACCAATTGATCCTCAATTCCGCACTTATTCAGGTAGCGTTCAATTTCAGAATGCGCCCATCGCGGTATCAAGATCGAATGAAAATGATCAAGTTCTACTAATTCAGTTATAGGCTGCGATATAGAGAGTATTTTAACGAACGGCGAAGGGGTTAATTTATTAATGGCATGAAGAATATCGATCTCTGATCGCTTAAGATCAACCGAAAGATTTCTAAATTGATAAATACGCTCAATATGGTCGATGCCATCAATAACAAGGATTGTCTCTTCATCGATAGCGCTTAATAATAAATTGAGTTCCTCCAGGTCACTTGCATAGACCTTTGCTTTAGAATCTTTCAGCTTTGGAAAGATGTCAAGGATCTCCTTGATAAGGTTAGCGTAGAATACGTTGATCTGGATCCGTTCTTTTTGAAACTGATCATTCAGGTCGGTATAACAAAGATGGCGAATCAAATGAATTTCCGTGCCCGTGACATATTTTTTAAAATTTTCTACCAGCCACGATTTACCCATCCCTGGTTCTCCGGTCAAGGAGATCCGCTGATGTGCTTTCAATTCGAGGATCAGTTGATCATAGATCGAAACGGTCTCTATTTTCTGATTTTCATTGATAGGGAATACTTGCTGGATTGCACCGTAATCCGTTTTGATGCTGAAATTGTCGTAAAAATCAGCGGTTGTGAAGGCAACCCCTGAACTACGGTGTTTTCTAACTTTTGCCAGTAAAGCGGCAGCAAATTCTTGCTTTTTGTAATGATCATTGGGGAAATAGCCAATACCTAAACCTTCGACCTTATCTAAGACCAGTTTTTCCAGCGGTCCGGGTTGATAGAGATCCTCGCTGAATTTAGGTAATTCAAGTTCTATGGTCAGGTAAGTTAGAAATTCGCTGAATTTCTGACGATCTATTTGTTGCTGTTTGAACTTATTCCAACCTTGAGGCGGGGTGCCGGCTGCGGGCCAGAATTTGTCTATGTTGAATTGGAATACCCTCGTTTGAAATCCGGAAAAAGAACCTTCCATTAAAAGTTCATCCATAAGATCGGTCAAATTCGCATCTGGAGAATTCCATGCCAGGCAAAGCCGGACATAAGTTTTTGGTTTAATACTTGAGATCCATGAACTATAAAGGCTGAAAAGCGCTAGTTGGTAGTTACCATCATTGGCTAGATCATTTTTAGTAAGGGTATGGTTATTTTGCTCATTACTATATTTAACCTGCTTTTTATATACCGCGTCGGAATGTAAGATGGTAAAATCATCGAACCTGTCTTCTTTATATTCCTTAACGTCGATATAAAAATCAGAGATGTTGAATTTAACGACATCATCTAAAATATAATAGCAACATAAAAGGTCCTGATAGCTATATCCCTGATGGGCATCCCCAAGTGCCATATCAATCTTTAAAATAAGTTAACACCCTAAGAAAAGACTCAACGGTTAAAACCTCTACAGTTTCATCTTTTTCGGGATGAGTGATAGTGATGAGAGCGCCGAGATCAGGTGCCTTCTCGATCTTTGTGATCTGCTCTGAATCGATCCCAACCGGACCGTTGGCTGTAACTACAGTAATTTGGTATTTATAATGAGTTCCCATAAATTCGCACTTTAACAAGGTTTATTATCTTCGCCGTTATGAACTGATAAATATAATAATTGGTAGTTACTGATATTAATATTTAGGCGATTTGTCAATAATAAACTAATGCTCAAGGTTTACCAAATTTCATAAATCCACAGACCATTTTGACCTTTTTGCCACCAAAATTCAGGGTCAGGCGGTATCGTTAAAAGACTACAAAATAAATTACGTATAATATTGATTATCAGCATCTTTTGAGGGCAAGATTTGCAACTTTAAATTCAGGATGAATTGAGGTGAGTGATTCGGTGAGGAATATCGAACAGCTTCATAAGTAACTGAAAAACAAACCATTGGAAAGGACGGATAAATCCCTCCATTATTTAACCTATCATTCAGTTATTATAAATAAAAATTATTTTCAATTTCGCACCAAGCCTACAGTTTTGTATATTTGTTGTATACGATTGACGGCAAAATACTGTATTGTACAAATCGTTGAATGATCTTTTAAGAGTTCATAACCCATTATAATTTAAGGACTTATAAGCGAGGTTCGATTCCCGCTCTCAATACATTCTAACAAAACTTTTCTTTGCGCTATTTGAAATACCTGTTGCCGAACATGCTTTTATTGTAAACTTCGAAGTCTTCCTTAAGTTTAGCAAAACCAGGTTCTGTTCACCAATGAGCATATCCTCTGAAATTATTGTTTTAATAACATTGATATTTCCCAGCTTTTCACGAAAACAGAAACCTTCACAATTTACACACACAAAACTGAAATTCGTGTCGTTCATTTCAGCTTCAAAAATATTATATAACCCTGGTACTTTTCATCCGACGGCGCTGCAACAATACCCCAACCGTTTCTGTTTAAATAATGTTTGATAATATCCTCGTTAGATAATTTCATATCTTTTACTATCCGCTCCCTGTATCTTTTAAAAAATGAGGTGGATAAATGGTCGTCATATTTTTTTCTAAAGTTAATGCGGCAAGATAATTACCTTCAGGTCTATTATAGATTCCACAAATACCAATCAAAGGTTTTTCCCGATCGCTACGTTTGGATGCATATAAATTAACTTTAAAAAGATTTTTTTTGAGTCTTGTCCGGCAATAGTAAGTTTGAGAAACAGGATATCGACTTGATTTTAATACCATTCTTTTGAAATCTCTATGGCAGTTATCGATCTTACTTTCAAGCGTACGCAAATCACTATAGAGTTCTTTATGATTTCATTTAAAGTCATTGAGGGAACTATCATAACTAAATTTTTTTGTTAAAATGAGTATCGGTTACCATCGCTCGTTATGTGAACAATTATTATTATATTTAATTACTAATCTAAACCAAAATGCCTGCTCCAATTAAACCTACGGCTAACAAGATCAAACTTTATTTGATCAAACCGGCATACAAAGATTTTATGAAAATCTTGAAGGACCCTGCTGCGGCGGCGTTGCGATCAACGGTACTGCCAGGCATCGGCACCCTTTACTATAAACAGTCATTCCCTCAAACGCCGGAATGGCTCAAGGATTTCTTTGAAAATCACCCGGCACTTCATCTAGGAGACTTCAAAGTATCAAGTACTTCCGCTGTATTACTAGTAGAACAAAAAATAAAAACTGACTCAAGAATATTCGCCCTTACTTTTGGCGGTGGCCGGCACCTGTTGCATGAATTTGCCACAGAGGGCAGGTTCGGACTAATTACAACTTTAAATATAGTAGAACCTGCCGGCCTAAGGAGCATGATTAAAACAACGCTGAGTGCGAATCCTAAAATCAGCGCAGAACAGGTATCCAGAGCTAGTGACACCAAGGATTTTCAAATTAACATCGAGCAAGACATTGTCGAATCGATCACCGGAAGTAATACGCATCCGGACTTTGGCAAGATCATCTCGGGAAAGGACGCACTAAGTGTAACCGGAAAGATTACTGCCAAAACCCTATCACCATTTTTGAAAAAAATCTTCTTGCTTTATAGCAAAAAAGATTATCGAACCAATTTTAAATGGATAGATCAAATACAGGAGATCAAGGATTCCAAACTGATCGATCAGCTAAATAGCATCTTGTTAGACGGCATTAATAAGGTAATTGATATACCACTCTGGATGGCGGTTCCTGAGATCATCGATTGGAGTGATTTTAATGGCTTCAAATATTCTAATCGAAAAACAGACGACCTCCACGAGGACCTCGACTTGGAGGTTTATATAAGTGCCAAGGGCGGTAAGCCAATTTCTTACGATGATCTTAAACATGATATTGTAAGTTGCTGGCGTGAATCAAAGGACAATAGTGTGCTGCAATGGAGCGTGTTTAAATGCTTGAATAGCGAATTGACTCATGGAATTGATCTTTATTTTTTAGATAAGGGCAAATGGTACAAACTCGAACGCTCGTTTGTTAAAGAAGTTAAGAAAGTAGTAGCAGAAATTAAAATTTACCCGAAAGTTTTACCGGATTTTAAGCACAAGGATGAGGGCGACTACAACCTAGCTTTGGCTACTTCTTTAAAAGCCCTGTTATTAGATGCCCGGAATGTTCCCTATGGAGGAGGTGCCAGTAAGATCGAGGTTTGCGACATTCTAACGCCGCAACAAGAGTTTTTCCACATTAAGAAATATGGGGGGTCATCGACTCTGAGTCATCTTTTTGCGCAGGGTTTTGTATCCGGCGAATTATTTGCATCAGACTCGATCTTTCGTGAAAAAGTTAAAAAACACTTATCAGTGGGACCGCCATATAATGCATTTTTTTCAAAAGACCGGCCGGCTATCCATCAATATAAAGTTATCTATGGCGTTATCACCGCATCAAAAAAAGGGATTAGTATTCCTTTTTTCAGCCAAGTGACGCTAAAAAACTATAAGAGAATCCTGGAAGGTTACGGCTATACCCTTTATCTTGCGGAAATCAAAAACATTAACCCACCTTCAAAACCACCGAAAAAGAAAAAGGCTGTTAAACCTTAATTTTGCTTCAGTTATGATCAATGCTTATAACGCAGCTGCTTCTGCAAACTTCGCTAACTACGAAGGCTGTGGTAAACATAGGTATATTGTTTTCTGTATGATGTAGTTACGCGAATTGCCTCGAGTTGTATATAAATTCAAGTCCTGTATTCATGCCTATTTGCTACCGGCTGTAGTCTGCGAACTTTTATTATTTAATTAAATTATAAAAAAGATTGTTTTGAGCCTCATCCGGCAATTCGCAGGCAAAATTGGTTTCTTTCAAAATATATATGATTTTACATCTCAGCTTATAGCTTTGGAAGAAGCCATAAATTCCATTCCTATATATTAATGTTTATAAAGATCGACATCCGAGTCGGATTATATCGGACTGTTTTACGGTTACTAAAATTGTGTTTGCTTAAACTAAAAACAGGATTCAATTGTAGCAATAGATTTTTCAACGAAAGATTATCTGCAGCAATTCAACAAACTATTACTGAATGATCTGAAAGGAATGATTTCCGCCCAGAGAGAGCAGGTCAAACAATGGTTGAAAGCGCGGATATCCAAATTATGTAGCAAAATTTTGAAGGTCAGGAACTGCCGCTTAATATTTCGATCTATCCTGAGGCTGGTATCGGTTACCAGCAAACCGCCCTGGATAAATTGAACCCTGTGCTGAATAACTTACGCCAAACGGTCAATAAATCGACAGAATCCTCCTGAAGCGCGATTCATAGCCTGCTTATAGGGAATTGGCGAAAAATATTTGCTTAGTTTATTCATACTGTTCAAACACGTAGCTGATCACGTATTTATTGAAATACTAATGACATCAATGCGAAGGTTCACAGCAGGTGATCACGAAATTAAAGACGCCGGACGGGGAATGGCCAGGTAATGGAAGCGCTAAATCCTTTCTTACACTTTGTTGATTTATTCCATTTGTCGGATCCGCGTGTAGACAATGTAAGTTTCCGAAAAAGCATTGTAAATGCGACGCTAAAAAAGTAGACGTTTTTTTTGCGATGAAGGGTCAGGTATCTCACCCGCTCACCAAAAACTCCGGTTCAATTGTTATAACAGGGTGCATGATCAGAACGCGATCAGAGTAAAAGTACTCGGCCAAGTTTATTCTTTTCAAGAGAGATTATAGAAACAGAATGCGGAAAGGTTTGGAAAAAAGTCAGATAGGTAAAGGGGCAATCTCGGGATTTAGATTAACTGTGGTTGATAAAACAATTGATTAGTCAAAATCATACAGTTATTGAAATTTCTAATATCCTAAAACTGTGAAATAAATACAATATTTACCAAAAAGCAATCAATAACACACTAATATACAAAACATAATATAGTTATAAAGATAGATTGATTATATTAGTAAAGAATTACCGGACTATTTCCGATAACGGCTTTTTCACCTTACCTTTTTCATGATGAAGAATCAATTCAATCTGCTATTGGCATTATTATGCGTGCCCTTCTCTTCTTATTGCACCCCAAAAACTTATGCACTCCTGATAGGAATGAATAAAATCAACGTGCAACGTTATGCAACACAATACGGCCGTTCTTATAACAATGCAGCCGTTGCCGGAGTACAAAAAGATCTAGGTGACATTCAGGCAATATTAAGGCTTCCTCCCGGTGATGTAAAGGTACTAAAAGGGGAGGATGCTACACACGAAGACATACTTGCAGCGATGGAACGAATTGGCGGAATCGTAAAGCCTGGCGATATGTTTATATTTTATTATTCGGGTCATGGCGATACAATACCAGATATCAACCACGATGAAAGAAATAGCAAGTACGACCAGGTATTGGTAGCTTACGATCAATTTGTAGTTGATGATGAAATTGATGTGATAATGAGGAAATATTTCACCAAAACGATCAACTGTTTTATGATGGACTGCTGCCATTCAGGGACAACGTATAAATTCAATTCATTATTCCTGGATTTCAAACCAGTAAAAGATAAAGAAAACAAAAACTTCCAGTCATTTGCCAAAAGCGTTAATAAACAACAACAAGAACTGGCAAATTGCACGTTTGGCAAGCCTATCCCGGAATCATACAGCCTGATCTATTTTGGTGCAACTGCTGATGAGGATCTGGCGATTGGAAACGAAGCGGGGGGCCTACTGACCAGAAGCTTATTATATATCTTTAATGTAGCACTGTCAACCGGACAATGGGAGCAGTATAACTACAGGAAACTCGCCTGTGAAGTCCGGGATCTGATGGCTGGCGACAGACAGGCCCTTCAATATCACGAGATCGGAACTGGGACCGATCAGTTAGCCCTGCGTAAACCTTTTAACAATTAACATATGAAAACACGATTCCTGACATTGATGCTTGTTTTGTTGAGCGCATCAGCCATGGCACAGCCTTATTACCAATTATCTTCCGGTAACCCATTAAATGGCAACCCCTATTACATCTTGCCCAAAGCTGCTATTGTAATTGCTATACCTGTTACGACCCAAAGCTATATAGGGAGCAGTACATTGATCGCGGATTACAGTGATGATGAACAAAAGATTCTAGCATTGAAATACGGTTTTGATGCTGATATTTATAAAATTTTAATAAAAAAGGCGGAAAGGAAATTCGAAAAATCTTCGATTGGCAATGACTCCGTTAAAGTCGCATTGATAGCCAAACCTGATTATGCTAAAGTGTTTTTTACTGATGCCGAAAAAAAATGGAACAAAAATAAGTCGGTCAGTTTTACTTATGGCAGTGACGGCATTGTAACAGATGGAGAGTCTTTTACGGAAGATAAGACATTTGACCTGGTGGTTAAAACCTTTAGCAGTGTTGTATCTATAGCGGCTGCCGTATTCAAAGGCCCGGAGGAGACTTTGGCTGCAACGCCGAGAGTAACATTCGACGATTTAGATGAAATTAAAACGAAAATGGATGCGTTAGATCATATTATTAATAATGATATCTATAAAGACCGGAAAAGCATTCTACAGGGCAAATATGATAAAGCCTTCGCTGAACATTTTTACAAGGAAAAGAAAACAATAAAAATTACCAAACTTTACTATACCCCTAAAGCAGAATCCGTACCTGCAGACAACCAATACCAAACGCTATTTTCCTTAAACCCGGATAATGGTAAACTTACATTTAACAAAGAACTTTCGCAGGAACTTTGGGCTGTCAACATTTTCACGGCCGAGCTTGATCCCAAAGAGAGTTTTAAAATTAAATTTACCTCTCACCCGCAAACATTACAGAACGCCATTGGCCGGAGTTCGTTCCCTTCCAACGGGTTTGCCTATAATATCCCATCCCAAAAGGAATTTAAACTGGTAGATAAGAAAGAGGAAACTATTTATGATGATTTTATAAAGATACCTCAATGGGGCATTGTCGGAAGGCTAAATACTGAAAAAAACAAACTCACGTTTTCATTAGATCCTGTAACAGGTGAGTTGAAAAAAGTAGTAATCGGAAGTTCCGCAATTTCGTCTGACCAGATCGGCGGAGTAACATCTGGCCTAACTGACGCAGTAAAGTTTGCAAGGGGAGATAGTAAAGATACAGAGCGGGAAAAGGAAGCTAAACGTTTAGAAACGGAAGTTAAAATCAGAGACCTTCAAAAAAGTCTTGACCAGCAATAAATTAAATGCCGCCTGTCGTTAAACAGGCGGCATAACGGTATTGATATCGTTTAAAATCGGCGGTTATTCCTTCAATTCCACCTTGCCGTTCAACGCCCAGTTTTCTGCCCCGGAAACCATTCTATCGAGCATATCTGATAATGATAAAGGGCTTCTTCTAAATTTCAATTTATCCGATACTCATCTGTGGAAATGGAGATGACGAAAGCGCATAGTAAACAACTATGCGATATTTTGTGAATGAAAGCGAATTTGGAGTAACTATATAGATAGTATTTAAAAATGGAGACTCAAATAAGAATTGATTCCCTTACATATTTCGATCAAAGTTTAAAAAGTCTACAATTAAAAATCCCGTTAGCAGGAATTCAGAGCCATAGATAACAAAGCACTGTTAAAATTTTAAAATTATTGCCAGATGATGGAAAATATTCAAGTCATGTAACGATAATTCAAGCTATAGCCCTCCAAACAGCCATCATATTTAACCTTTGGTATCCTACAGATATTTGCAATTCATCAAATGAGTCCATCTAATATACAGCAGAAGACATGGGAAAATAGCATTCAATTTGGTTTTGTAAAACAGAAGCTTTCATCCTTTGAAATAATTTCAAAATAGCTATATTTACATTAAAGATTTGCGATCAATCTGTATCAAAAAACGCGGTGAGTAATTCGGTGAGTAGTGAATTATCAATCAGCTAAAATACTCTATTTCATATAATTAAAGGCACTGTTCGATTCTCGTCGGCAAGTTTCAGTTCATCCGCACGTCCTGATTACCGATGTTTTACATCCTTACGAAGTCCTTGATCTTGACCAGCCATAGAATACAATTTGTGTGTTCACTATCACGAATTCTATCCTGCCTGCATATCAAATCACATCTTGCGACCGAAGCCCTTTTTAGGTCTGCGTTTAATGGTCTGGACGATATTTTTTTGTAGAATAAGTTCATGGTCAGCAATGGCAGCTTTGATCGATCTTTCGATAACCGACCATTTAAATTCATCCTTGATAAGCATAATCTCAGTTGTGAAATCTATATCCTGGTGATGGAGCAACGACATCCTCACTTGATGGCTATTCGTATTAGGGTATTTAGTTAAGTAGGCCTCAACAATCTGCTGATAGGGCATTTCTTTCAATAGGTAATGGATATCTACAAAATCTTTTAACCGTGTACCATTCCCTACTATGGCGTTTATCTTCATAGCAGCGATATCTTCCAAACCGAGCATTCGGATACCTTCAGGATCGAGTACTCGATTTACGTGAGGGTAGTTGTGCAACAACATGTCCAGCCTTACACCATTAATATGACCAGTTAAAAAATTGTTACGTGCATTTAAGATAGTTGCCTGATGATCATCGTTTAAGTGTTTAGCCAATTCCAAACCATCAAAACTATCGGCCGTAAAAAGATCTATATCAATTGATAACCGGTGGCCAAGCATTAATGATAGTGCAGTGCCTCCTACCAAATAAAATTGTTTTAATTTTTCATCATCCATCAAGCGATGGATCAATTCCAGTGTTCCTGGCGTAACAGTTTCCGTGTGTAGCATTTGAGTTGAGTTTTACTCAACTGAAAATAGGTACAAGCGGCTTCCATGCCGTGGTCGGTTAAATAAGGTATATCTTCTGTTAATGCACTAATTACACGTTTCCTGCTGTAAAAGTTGATCATTGTTTCCCATTCCGCGGGTAGCCCTCTTTCGATGACACGTTCTATTACAGTCCGATAACTCCGCTGCCAATCCATTTTATCAAAGTCAAACTCCCAGAATAAATGTTTCGGCAGGTCGGGTTGAGCGGATCGGTGTTGTACCGGTTTTCTTTCTATACGGATCTCGTCATTTTCAAACGGGATTTTTCTCTTTGACAGGTAATTATTCAGGGTGTTATAGTTATAAGCGGGATGATTTTCACAGAAATTTTTCAGGCTGGAGAATATTTCAAAACTATGCTCAGCCAGTTTTTTCCACTGAACTACCAAGACGCGCCGGTTTTGATCTGTCTGTTCCTTCATTATACAAAGATATGTAAAATAACTTTTCAACCAATATTGTACGATATTTGTCAATTGAAGTGTTAAATAAAAATTATAATATGATATCCGTTCGTGCGTTTCTTAGCGAAACATGCTGACTACACGCCCCATTTCAATTTGTTCCGGCCCTGTAGCTTCAAAGTTGCCGGTCGTTGTAGCCTTATCATATAGCCGTTCTTCAAGCTTCTGCATATCCTCGCTTGTTTTGCTATCTAGCACTTTGGCGTAATGTTGCGTTGTCTTAATACTATTGTGTCCGAGCATTTTTGAAACAGTTTCCATTGGAACTCCATTAGATAAAGTAATCGTAGTGGCAAAAGTATGTCGGGCCATATGAAAGGTCAACGTTTTGGTGATACCACACAAATCGCCTATTTCCTTTAGATAACTATTCATCCGTTGGTTTGTCAGTACAGGTAACAGTAATGACCTGCGTACGCATACAGGGTGGTCTTTGTAATTTTCTATAATTTCGAGCGCCTCTTTTAATAAGGGGATATGTGATGGGGTATCCGTCTTATGTCTTTTGGTAAACACCCATAATTTGCCGTCGTCGCCTTGAGCTATTTCGTTGGGAGTCAATTTTTGCACATCAATATAGGCCAGTCCCGTGTAGCAGCTGAAAATAAAAATATCCCTTACGAGATTCAGCCGTTCAATACTCAACGCTTTATTTCGGATAACGTCCAACTCATGCTTTGTTAAAAAAGTTCTTGGAGAAGGCTTTGCGGTCGATTTGTAATGTAAAAAAGGATTGACTACTATCCACCTGTTGGCCAGGCAAAGCAGGATGATCTTTTTTAAGTGCTTAACATATTTGTCGGCAGAAATTGGGATACAATTCTTTTCAGTCCGCAAAAAGAAGTCATAATCTTTTATAAAGTTAAAATCGACTTTCCGCAATTCATAATCGGGCCGCTTAAACTTCCATTCAACAAATTCCCGCGCATGTTTAAGAGAGCTTTTAAAAGTTTTATGTGTATTGGCACCAAAGCCCCTGCCGATCAGGGATTCCATCTGTTTATTATGATCACTGAAAATCTCCAACAACATTTTAGATTTTTTCCCTTTGCCGTCCAGCTCGTTCCGCAAAGTATCGGCAGAGATCTCTTCTTCGCTGTCCAGCAGTCGTGTATGGATACGTTTCAGCTTCGCCAGGATACTGTCCAAATGGGCATTTAAACTCCTGGCATCCTCCGTATTTCCACGCGCTTTTCCACGTTTTTCGTCCCATTTTTCAGGTTCGATTCCTCGCCCGATAGTTGCCTCACTCCGTTTCCCGTCAACGGAAATACGCAAGTAGATAGGTAAATCACCTGATTCATAGCCCTTTACCTTCTTTAGATAAAAAAGCAGGTTAAAATTTTTAGTCTTCATTTACTCACCAATTTGTGTTTACAAATCATTACAAACCTACATTTACAGGCCACGAAAATCAAGATGTTCAAATTTTGAACAGGTTGAAAATCAATGATTTATGACACTTTTGGTGAGTAAATTGGTAAGTGGCAAAAAAACGCTCTAAAACTCACCAGAACAGTGAAAAAAGATGCATAAAATGGCCATTTTACCAAAATTAAAAAGCCTGTAAATGTTTGATTTGCAGGCTTTTGATTGTTTTTGAATTAAGCGTATGTGGTCCCGACGAGAATCGAACTCATATCTAGAGTTTAGGAAACTCCTATTCTATCCGTTGAACTACGGGACCGTTCAAAAATCAACCTCGAAAAGGCCGATCTTTTATTTAGTTTGCAAAGGTGCAATTTTTCATTGAAAAATCACACCCTAAAATCAAAATTTAAAACAGGCTTCATTTGCACATCCGCACATCTGAAATTTGCACATCTACCTAATTACCGCACCGTTGTGAAAATCTTCGGTTGGGGCAACAAAGCTTAACTTGCCTTCGCTGTTTTCGGCCATCAGGATCATGCCTTGCGATACAATGCCTTTGATCTCTCTTGGCTCCAGGTTTACCAGGATGCTTACTTTTTGACCGATAATGTTTTCCGGCTCATAATATTCGGCAATTCCTGATACTACGGTGCGCTCGTCGATACCGGTATCGATGGTCAGCTTCAGCAGCTTTTTGGTTTTGGCAACCTTTTCGGCAGCTAAAATGGTACCGGTGCGGATATCCATGGTGGCAAAGGTTTCGTAATTAACGTTTTCCTTTGCAGGCAGCACGTCGGCCGATTTTGGTGGAGCTACCACCTTTTTATCTGCAAGTTTTTTAAGTTGGGCCTCTATCACATCGTCCTCTACCTTCTCAAACAACAGAGCAGCAGGGTTTAGCTGGTGCCCATTGTTGAAATACATCTCCTGATCATAAGCAATCGGCTCATTAGGCAGATTAAGCATGGTGATGATCTTCTTAGCCGTAGTAGGTAAAAATGCCTGCGCCGCAGTTGCCAGGTGGCCAATCAATACTAAACAGTTGTGCAGCGCTTCTTTAGCGGCGGCAGGGTCTGTTTTAATGGTTTTCCATGGCTCTTTTTCAGTGAGGTAGCGGTTACCTAAGCGGGCCATATCCATTACAGCTTGTAAAGCCTGGCGATAGCGGTAAGCCTCAAGGTTTTTCTCTATCTCATCATAATATTCGCCTATGCCATTGCTCAGGTTTTCGTCGGTAAATTCTATCCTGTCGGTGTCTGCCTCAATTTTACCATCGTAAAATTTGTGCATCAATATCATTACCCGGTTCAAAAAGTTGCCAAGGATGGCAACCAGCTCGTTATTTACGCGTGCCTGGTAATCTTTCCAGGTAAATTCGCTGTCGCTGGTTTCGGGCAGGATAGAGGTTAACACATAGCGCAACTCATCCTGTTTGCCCGGAAATTCTTCCAAATACTCATGCAGCCAAACTGCGTGGTTGCGTGAGGTAGAAAGTTTATCGCCCTCTAAATTCAAAAACTCGTTGGCTGGTACGTTTTGCGGTAAAATGAATTCGCCGTGTGCATGCAGTATCGAAGGGAAAATAATACAGTGGAACACGATATTATCCTTGCCGATAAAATGAAGCAGACAGGCATCATCCTGCTCGTCGGCTTGTTTTTTCCAGTATAATTTCCAGTCCTTTTTGTTATCAATAGCCCATTGCTTGGTGGCCGAAATATAACCTATTGGCGCATCCATCCACACGTAAAGCTTTTTGCCTTTGGCTTCGGCTAATGGCACATCAATGCCCCAGTCAAGGTCGCGTGTCATGGAGCGTGGTTGCAGGCCCGATTTAAGCCATGATTTGCACTGGCCAAAAACGTTAACTTTCCAGCTGCCTTCCTTGGCGTCAATCCACTGCTCCAGCCATGGCTGGTATTTATCCAAAGGCAGGTACCAGTGTTTGGTTGATTTCAATACCGGACTTTTGCCGCTCAGGGTCGAGATCGGGTTGATGAGATCGGTAGGACTAAGAGAAGTACCGCAGCGCTCGCACTGGTCGCCGTAGGCATTTTCATTGCCGCAATTAGGGCAGGTACCAATGATATAACGGTCGGCCAGGAACTGCTGATAGTCTTCATCAAAGTACTGATCAGAGAATTTCTCAACAAACTCATCTTTTTCATACAAGTTCAGGAAAAACTCCTGGCTCAGCTCATGATGAATAGGCGATGAGGTACGGTGGTAAATATCAAATGCAATCCCGAACTCTTCAAAACTATCTTTTATTTGCTTGTGATATTTATCGATGATAGCTTGCGGGGTAGTATCTTCTTTTTTGGCTTTGATGGTAATGGCCGCACCATGCTCATCCGAACCGCATATATACACTACATCTTTCTTTTTAAGCCTTAAATACCGTACAAAAATATCTGCCGGTAAGTAAGCACCAGCCAGGTGACCAATATGTAAGGGGCCGTTGGCATAAGGCAGGGCCGATGTAATGGTGAATCGTTTATATTTGTTGAGTTGTGACATTAAATATCGCCTTGGTAAATAGTGTGCAAAGATAATTGATTTAAGTGGGAAAAATGCCTGAACCATGATGCTCATGATTTAAGGATTTCCTGATTTTTTTCTCTTATTATCAAGGTAATCGTTCAATCTTTAAAATCATGGTTCAAACTCAACCCCCATACCTCGAAAAAGGCGACAAAATAGCCATCACCTGTCCTGCCAAAAAACTGCCCAACCCCATGACAGATGCTATCGCGCTTCTGCAGAGCTGGGGACTGGAAGTTGTTTTGGGAGATACTGTAGAAGCCTCATTTCACCAATTTGCCGGCGATGATGATTTTAGGGCTGCCGATATGCAGCGATTTATTGATGATGACAGTATCAAAGCTATCATTGCCGCCCGTGGGGGCTATGGAACCGTGAGGATGATTGACAAGGTTGACTTTAGCCGTTTTTCACGAAATCCCAAATGGCTTATCGGCTTTAGCGATATAACCCTATTGCATACGCACTTGTTCACTAATTATGGTGCCCAAACTATTCACGGGCAAATGCCGGTTAATATCCCTGATGCATCCAAACATTCGATCGATACTTTACGAAGAGCCTTATTTGGCGAAGAATTAAGCTATGAATTTATAACACATGATACCAATAAGCCCGGCGTAACTTCAGGTATCATAGTAGGGGGTAATTTATCCCTGTTGGTTGCAGCAGCCGGTTCGGTATCTGATTTAGACTACGTAAGGAAAATTCTGTTTATAGAAGATATCGGCGAATATCTTTACTCGATAGACAGGATGCTGCGCATGTTGGACAGGGCGGGTAAACTAAAAAATCTTGCCGGCCTGGTAGTAGGCGGCTTTACTGATATTAAAGATAATGATATCCCTTTCGGTCAAACTGTTTCGCAAATAGTGATGGATATAGTTAAAGGATACGACTACCCGGTATGTTTCGATTTCCCGGCCGGGCATATTCCAGATAATAACAGTTTGGTATTGGGGCGGGAAGTGCATTTGAAGGTTGATGAAAAGGATGCCAAATTGTGGTTTAAGTGAGATTTTTTCAAATCCCCTCTTGAGAGGGGGCGCGATGGAAAGGGTGGTAGCAGGGGGGCGGCGACATTCATTAGCTCGTTGCATAAACACACCCCTCCGCCCCTCTCAAGAGGGGAATCGCTCATTCCCCGCTTTTTATTCCTTAAGTTGACGAGCCTGCTCTGAAGAGGGAACCGCGCAGCCCTATGCTTTTAAAGCTCCCCCTTTAGGGGGCAGGGGGGCGAAGCAAACCAATTTGCTTATCAGTAGTTTATATAACATGGCTAAAAAACCACTGCTTGAATTTACAGATAAAGGGATTTACTGCGCGCAGGGCAAATTTTATATCGATCCATGGAAGCCGGTTGATAATGCTGTAATAACCCACGCCCATGCCGATCATGCTTATTGGGGGCATAAACATTACCTTGCCCATCATCTTTCACGCGAGGTTTTATTGTACCGTTTAGGCGAAATCAACCTGCAAACGGTTGAGTATGGTGAAATAGTACACAAGAATGGTGTTACTGTGTCACTCTTCCCGGCAGGCCACGTGATCGGCTCAGCGCAGATCCGGGTTGAATACAAAGGCGAGGTTTGGGTAGTATCCGGCGATTACAAGGTAGAAGATGATGGGATCTCTACTCCATTTGAGCCGGTTAAAAGCCATCACTTTATTTCAGAGTGTACTTTTGGGATGCCGGTTTACCAATGGAAGCCGCAGGTACAAACTTTTAACGAAATCAATAGCTGGTGGCGTAATAACCTTGATAATGGACTGGCCACCGTATTGGTGGGTTATTCTTTAGGAAAAGCACAACGAATATTGCAAAACCTCGATCTGTTTAATGGCAGGGTTTATACTCATGGTGTTATCGAAAATACCAATGAAGCCCTGCGCCGTAATGGTGTATTGTTAAACCCAACCGAGCGGATAACCGCGGAAAGCTCAAAAGAAGAGGTTAGGAAAGGCATCATCATAGCGCCACCCTCATCAGTAGGTACGCCCTGGATGCGGAAGTTTCAGCCGTATAGTTTTGGATATTGCTCTGGTTGGATGGCTATTCGCGGAGCTAAACGCCGTCGTGCTGCCGACAGGGGTTTTGTTCTGTCCGATCATGCCGATTGGGATGGTCTCATTAGCGCTATTGACGCTACGTGTTGCGAATGCGTTTACCTCACCCATGGATACACAGCCACGTTTTCGAGATATTTAAATGAGATTGGTTTTAATGCCCGGGAGGTGCATACGCTTTATGGCGGCGAAGAGGAAGCCCCCACCCAACCTCCCCCGGAAGGGGAGGGGTTAAATGAATATGAAGCGAGCAAGAAAGTCTCCCCTTCCGGGGGAGATTTAGAGGGGGCCATTTCATGAAAGCCTTCGCCCAACTCTTTCTTTCGCTTGACGAAACCAATAAAACCAACGAAAAGGTTAAAGTATTAAAAGACTATTTTAATACGGTGCCCGATACCGATAAAATGCACATGCTTGCTTTGTTTACCGGTCGCCGGCCAAAGCGGCAGATCAATTCAACGCTGGTACGAAACTGGGCTATCGAGGCATCACACATTCCTGCCTGGCTGTTTGAGGAAAGCTATCATGTAGTGGGAGATTTGGCAGAAACTATGGCGCTGCTTATGCCCCAAAGTGACGCAAGCAGCAGCAAAGCACTCACCGAATGGATAGCTGAGATCAATGCCCTTAACGATAAAACCGAAGAGCAAAAAAAAGAATGGCTGATGGAATCATGGGCCATGCTGGATAACCAGGAGCGCTTTGTTTTTAACAAACTGCTTACCGGCAGTTTCAGGGTTGGGGTATCGCAAAATCTGGTAATCAAGGCGCTGGCGGATATTTCCGGACTCGAACCCGCAGTACTTACCCATCGCATTATGGGGAGCTGGCTGCCCGAAACCTATCAGTTTTCGCAATTGCTGGCAGAGCAGGATGCCGAAGCTAGTATCTCCCGGCCTTATCCTTTTTTCCTGGCCTATCCTATCCAGGAAACATCCGAAAAACAAAAAACTCCTGCCGAAGTAGGGATTGCCCTCGGCGATGCATCCGATTGGCAGGCTGAGTGGAAGTGGGATGGGATCCGTGCGCAGATGATAAAGCGTAATGGGGAAATATTTATCTGGAGCCGCGGCGAAGATC
Organism: Mucilaginibacter metallidurans; assembly: GCF_003286435.2. Classification (NCBI taxonomy): domain Bacteria; kingdom Pseudomonadati; phylum Bacteroidota; class Sphingobacteriia; order Sphingobacteriales; family Sphingobacteriaceae; genus Mucilaginibacter; species Mucilaginibacter metallidurans. The sequence goes on along the minus strand of NZ_CP043449.1, from coordinate 5,538,882 downwards.
TGGCTACTGAAAAGTTTCCTGAGTTGCATCTCTTTTTAAATGCCCTGCCCGATGGTACAGTGATTGACGGTGAGATCCTCAGTTTCCAAAATGGCTTGCCTATGCCGTTTAATGTGTTGCAAACGCGGATCGGCAGGAAGAATCTCAGCAAAAAAATTCTGGAAGAAAGCCCTGTAGCCGTTATTGCTTATGATTGCCTGGAACATAAAGGTGAAGATATCCGCTATAAAACCCAAACCGAAAGACGGGAGATTTTGGAGCAGTTACAAACAGAAACACGATATTCCGAAGTGTTCCGTATTTCATCGCTGATTCAGTTTGAAAGCTGGGAACAGCTTGGAAGTATCAGGGAACAGTCGCGCGCTATGATAGCCGAGGGGATCATGCTGAAACGCAAAAGCGCGGCCTACCAGGTAGGCCGCCGCAGGGGCGATTGGTGGAAATGGAAGATCGATCCGCTATCGGTGGATGCTGTGTTGATCTATGCGCAAAAGGGGCATGGCCGCCGGGCCGATCTGTATACAGATTATACTTTTGCTGTTTGGGATGGCGATAAACTGGTGCCTTTTGCCAAGGCGTATTCGGGGCTTACCGATGCAGAGATCAATAAGGTTGATTATTTTATAAAACGCAATACCATCGAAAAATTTGGTCCCGTACGTACCGTAAAGCCCGAGCTGGTGTTTGAAATAGGTTTTGAGGGCATCAATAAATCCACCCGTCATAAATCGGGCATAGCATTGCGTTTTCCGCGGATCTTGAGGTGGCGGCATGATAAACCCAAAGAAGAGGCTGATACATTGGAAAGCTTAAAGGCATTACTGGGCGAATAAACACTATAATTTAATACCTTTGCGGCTTCAATATTAAAAAAACCTAACTATCAATAAACCAATATGATTGTAATCAGCAGTTTTCAGGAGTTTGAACAGCAGGTTGGCAACGACCTTGGCGTATCATCATGGCACACCATTACGCAGGAGCAGATCAACAAATTTGCCGATGCAACGCTCGATCACCAATGGATCCATACCGACCCGGAAAGGGCAAAAACTGAAAGCCCGTTTAAGTCAACCATTGCACATGGCTACCTTACACTTTCGCTTATCCCTCACCTATGGAAAGAGATCGTAAAGATCGAAAACCTGAAAATGGAAATTAATTACGGTATCGAAAACCTTCGTTTTGCACAACCGGTGCTGGTTGATAATGAGGTACGGTTAAAAGTAAAGCTAACCAGCTTGCTTAACCTTCGTGGCACAACGAAATCCACCATGGCCATCGAACTTGAAATAAAAGACCAACGCAAACCGGCTTTTACCGGCGAAGTTGTGTTTTTATATCATTTTATTGGGTAAATCCACACTCAATAATCGCCTGTTATTGCTGTAAGGTACGAAGCGATGACGGGCGATTTAGATTTACGGAGTTACCTGTACAAGCTTTTGCTCTCAATAAATTTCAATACCGGGTCTGGTACAAAAAACTGTACGTTCTTTTTTTCGGCTATTGATTTGCGGATAAACGTTGCTGAAAGTTCCATAAGCGGCGTCATAGTGATGGTAACCGAAGGGTGATCGGCCAGTTCGGCGTTTTCATAGCCGGGGCGCGGGTACACGTAAATACGATAATCGCGTAAGATAAGCTTATAGTTTTTCCACTTATGCAGGGAGCCAAGGTTATCCGAACCCATGATGAGGGCAAATTCATGCTCGGGGTATTTTTCCTTTAAATGAGTAAGGGTATCAATGGTATACGATGGCTGGGGCAACTTCAACTCAACATCGCTCACACTAATATTGGTTGCATTATCAGTAGCCAGGCGAGCCATCTCCAATCTGTCATAAGTGTTGATCAGATCGCCATACTTTTTTAACGGATTCTGGGGCGATACCACCAGCCACACCTTATCAAGCGTGGTATGGTTTGCCATATAATTGGCAATAATCAAATGCCCTATATGTATAGGATTAAATGAACCAAACAGTAAGCCTATCTTCATGTTGTGCCCTAACCCCTAAAGGGGAAATTAAAAGTTTTGTAGATTAAATGCTCCCGGTGTACAAAATGAGTTTTTTGCACTCCCCTTTAGGGGGCCGGGGGCTAATAAAGTTACTCACCAATTCCTCCGCCTCTGCGCAAGCCGTTTCAAGATCGTAATTTTTGAGTATAATATCAAATTGCGGAGCGTATTTAAGCTCTTTTTCTGCTTTTGCAAAGCGTTCTTTCAGTTTTTCTTCGCTATCGGTGCCACGGCCGGTCAACCTTTCAATTAAGACCTCAAGCGATGGCGGTTGTACAAATATAGCCAAAGCCTGGGGGCCGTATTTGCGTTTAAGGTGAAGGCCTCCTTCAACGTCAATATCAAATATTACCGTTTTGCCTTTTGCCCAAATGCGCTCAATTTCGGTACGGAGCGTGCCATAAAATGTACCGGTATAAACCTCTTCAAATTCAACAAACTGTTTTTTGGCAATGCGGTGCAAAAACTCTTCTTTGCTTATAAAGTAGTAATCTTTTTCATGCACCTCATCGCCGCGGCGCTCACGCGTGGTGGCCGAAATGGAAAATTCAAGATCAGGAATTTTTCCCAGCAAATGATGTACTATGGTGGTTTTACCAGCACCTGATGGAGCCGAAAATATGATGAGTTTACCTTCTTTGGTCATCGTTCATTAGTTCATGGTTCATAGCTGGCTATAGGGCAATGGAAGTAATCCATGAACTATGAACCATCATCTATGAACTTTACAATACGTTTAACAGTTGTTCTTTAATTTTTTCAAGCTCTTCTTTCATGCCTACTACCAGTTTCTGGATGTTGGCATCATTGGCTTTTGATCCTAATGTATTGATCTCGCGGCCAATCTCCTGCGAAATGAAGCCCAGCTTTTTGCCGTTTGCATCAGCGTTTTTTAATGTTTCGATAAAGTATTCGCAATGCGCTTTCAGCCTTACCTTTTCTTCGGTAATATCAAGTTTATCGATATAGTAGATCAGTTCCTGTTCAAACCGGTTTTGATCTATAGCTTCGCGGCTTGCGGCTTCGGCTAAAAACGTATTGAGGCGCTCCTTAATCAAAGGAACACGTTTTGGATCTTCCAGTTCAACGAGCTCCAGGTTTTTTAATATGGTATTGATACGACCTTTGATTTCCTGTTCAATAACATTCCCTTCCTGTGACCTGAAATCCTGGAAAGCGGCCATAGCCTGTTGGAAAGTTTTTTCAACGGCTTTCCACTCATCTTCGGATATGGTATCTTCTTCGTATTTAACAACTTCGGGTAAGCCCAATGCCAGCTGAAGCAAGTTGCCGGTTGGTTCGCCAAGCTCTTCACTAACCGATTTAAGTTGATTATAGTAGTGTTTAAGCAGATCTTTATCGATCCCCGCCGCTTTTACCGACTGGCTTACCTGTTCGGTATTGATAGATAAGTTTACTTTACCGCGTTCAATAAGCTTGCTGCAGTCATTACGCAGCTGAAACTCTTTTTCGGCAAAAATCTTCGGCAAACGAAGTGATAATTCTAAAAATTTGCTGTTCAGGGATTTAACCTCTACGGTGTATTTTGTACTGCCCGAATCAAAACTGGCAATTCCATACCCTGTCATGGATTTTATCATGCGGCAAAGATAGCAAATTTAGAGATTAGTGGTTGGTGGTTAGAGATTAGTGTTTTTCACCCGGAGAAACGACGGTTTACGGTAATCATTTATGATTAATGTTATGTTTTTTTGCTTTTACATGGCAAAACTAACCTCCAATCTCTAACCTATAACCACCAGGGCGAAGCCCTTTAACACTTTTTCACATTTCAAATAAAATACACTTCCTATATTTACGTTCAATTATCACTGATGCGCAACTATTTATACCTGCTTGTAACAGGCGTTCTATGCCTTATAACCGTTCATGTTTCGGCCCAGGAGTTTATGGTAAAGGGGGTTATCTCAAAAAAGGTAACCAACGAGCGCGTGGGGCAGGTTTTCGTTAAAGATCTCAACACTAAAACATTGATACTTAGTGACGATGTAGGCTGGTTTAGTATAAAAACCCGCGTTGGCGATACGTTGCTTTTTTCCCGCGATGACTATACCCCCCAAAAAGTAGTGGTACTGAACAATAGCGACATGCCCGTTTACATGCAGCCCATTATAAAACTTGACGAAGTAAAAGTTGTTGGCCAAACCAAGAGACAGGAGATAAACCAGGTGTTAAACGATTATAAGAAACAGGGAGCTTATTATAATGGCAAGCCGCCCGCGTTATCTTTTTTAAGTAATCCAGTAACCGGCCTTTACGAGCTTTTAGGAACAACTCCCAATCGCGCACGTCGCTTTGCTCAAAACGCCCAAGGTGAATTGGAGCAGGCCGAAATTCACAAACATTACAACATTCCATTTGTAAAACAATATACCGGCCTGGCTACTGATAGCCTTGCCCGTAAGTTCATGAATTATTATACGCCTACCTATAAGGATATCAAAGCATGGACTGATTATGACCTGATTAAGCACACCATACGGGCATATGAATATTACAAAAACAGCAGTGATAAAGAAAAGCTCGAAAAGCTCAACAGCCCAACATTCATCGTGCCGGATTCGACTGTTAAACTGGGTGAAGGGCCGGTGCAGCTTAAAAAAGAAAAGCAGCCACCGCTTTAATTGTTAAAAAAACTTTGAATCAGATGCCCAGGGCTTCGCATGCTTTTTCGGCGGCAAGCTTTTCGGCGTTCTTTTTACTGAACTCTTTGCCCGAGCCCATTACTTCACCATCTATGTTGGCCTGTACAGTGAAAAGCTTGGTGCTTTCGCCGTCCTGGTTGGTTACCAGTTCAAAAATAATATCGCGGCCATGTCGCTGGCACCATTCAATAAGCTTGCTTTTGAAGTTAGTTTCGGTTTGCTCAAGCGTATGAATATCAATATGAGGTTTTATGATGTGGTTGATGAGGAAGTTTTTGGTAAAGTCATAGCCTTTATCCAAATAAACCGCGCCAATCAGGGCTTCAAATGCATCGCCCAGTAATGATCCCTGCCTGCTCGAGTTAAGCATACGGTTGTCATACTCAATCAATTTATCAAAGCCAAGTTTTTTTCCGAGTGCGTTAAGGTTTACACGGCTTACTATTTTTGAGCGTAATTCGGTCAAAAAGCCCTCATCTTCATAAGGGTATAATTTAAAAAGCACTTCAGCAACAACACTGCCCAGTACGGCATCGCCCAAAAACTCCAGGCGTTCGTTACTGTTTTTTACCCCCTTCTTGATGTTTTGGGCTACCGATTTATGACGAAAAGCCATGCGGTATAAAGACAAATTGCCCGGCACAAAACCGAGCAAATTCTTTAAAATTTTAACATACTTTCTGTTGGGTGATATATAAAGCTTGTAGAACCGACTTATAGGCATCAAACCACAATTAATCTTCGTACTTTTTAAATATCACAGAAGCGTTGTGTCCGCCAAAACCAAATCCATTGCTTTGCACTATATTAATATCGCGTTTTTGAGCGGTATTGAAAGTGAAATTGATCTTAGGATCAAAAGCCGGATCATCAGTGAAGTGATTAATGGTTGGAGGGATGATACCATGTTTTAATGCCAGTATCGAAGCAATAGCTTCAACCGCGCCGGCAGCCCCAAGTAAATGGCCTGTCATTGATTTGGTTGAGCTAATGTTGATACGGTAAATATCATCACCAAACACATCCTGTATTGCTTTAATTTCCTGCGGATCACCGATTGGGGTTGATGTGCCGTGAACGTTCACATAATCAATATCGGCAGGGCTAAGGTTAGCATCTTCGAGGGCTGCGCGCATTACAAATGCGGCACCTAAGCCATCGGGATGAGGTGCTGTCATGTGATAGGCATCGGCACTCATGCCGCCACCCACCATTTCGGCGTATATTTTAGCGCCGCGGGCTTTAGCATGTTCTAACTCCTCTAAAATAATAGTACCTGCTCCTTCACCGGCCACAAAACCATCCCTGTCCAGATCAAACGGACGCGATGCCGTTGCCGGATCATCGTTTCGGGTTGATAATGCGTGCATGGCGTTAAAACCACCTATGCCGGCTTCGTTGATAATGGCTTCAGAACCACCGCTGATGAACATGTTAGCTTTACCCAAGCGGATGTAGTTAAATGAATCTATCAGGGAATTATTTGATGAAGCACATGCCGAAACAGTAGTGAAGTTGGGACCGCGCAAACCATATTTAATAGATATATGGCCGGGAGCTATATCGGCAATCATTTTAGGGATGAAGAACGGGTTAAAACGCGGAGAGCCATCACCTTTGGCAAAGGCCGTCACCTCGTCGAGGAAAGTTTTTAAACCCCCAATACCCGAACCCCAGATAACGCCAATACGGCTGGTATCCAGTTTTGAAAAATCTAATCCTGCGTCTTTTACGGCTTCTTCGGTTGAAAATAAGGCGTATTGTACAAAGGGATCCAATTTGCGGGCGTCTTTACGGCCCAAAAAACCATCCGCGTCAAAGTGTTTTACTTCGCACGCGAACTTAGTTTTGAATTTTTCGGTATCAAAACTTTTGATCAAGGCAGCGCCACTTACTCCATTGATCAGTCCGTTCCAATAATCTGAAACAGTGTTACCAATAGGAGTAAGTGCTCCAAGCCCGGTTACTACAACTCTTTTAAACTCCATTTAATCCAGTTAAGGAGTTTTATTTAACGTTTTTTTCAAGGTAAGCAACTGCCTGGCCAACAGTACCAATAGTTTCAGCCTGATCGTCAGGAATAGCCACGTTAAATTCTTTTTCAAACTCCATGATTAATTCCACGGTGTCTAACGAGTCGGCACCAAGATCGTTGGTGAAACTCGCTTCTGGCGTAACTTCACTTTCGTCAACACCCAGTTTTTCTACGATAATAGCTTTTACTCTTGAAGCGATATCAGACATAGTCTTTATAGTTTAATGATTAATAAAAATTCAGTGCAAAGAAAAATAAATTCTGTCAATAAACAAATCTAAAACTTTTACAATATAAATCTCTAAACAAAATTTTATTGAAACGGTTTGTATTAGTAATTTTGACGGCGTAAAAGTAATGATTTTGAACAGGAAATTTTTAAAGTTTGAGATCGATTTTGATTTTGTGCTCATTGCAGTAACAAGCTCACTTAAAGATTACCGGGTTTGTTTTCTTATAAACAAGTACTTAAATTTTAATTTCGTAAAAACCGATGACCTGGAAGTAGATATTTACCCCGGGAGCGAACCTGTTTTGTTTTCATTATACCGTTACAGCTGGGAGACCACCGAAACAGACTTCTTCTTTATAGGCAATAAAGGCTCAGATGGCTACCTGGTGCCTGAAATAAAAAGTGCCGACTATTTTTTAATGATCCGCAACTATATAGATGATAATGAGCTTGATACGATCATTTCATCGCTAAATAAAATACCAGAGATCGTTGCAGCTGTAAAGATTGACCCAAAAAAAATAAAATCACGGGAAAATCTTTTATTTTAGCGCCGAATTTAAAAAGATGTTGGTTTTACAATCATTAAATACCCTCCAGTTTTAACCCGAATAATATGGAACTATACTATAATCGTACAAAAATTGTTGCCACCATGGGGCCGGCATCAGCTAAAAAGGATGTTTTATTAGCGATGATCAAGGCAGGTGTTAACGTTTGCCGTCTTAATTTTTCGCACGGTAAGCCTGAAGATCATAAGGTAGTGATCGATCTTATCCGTGAAATTAACGAGCAATACAAAACCAATGTAGGTATCCTGGCCGATTTACAGGGCCCAAAGATCCGCATCGGACTGGTAAAGGACGGCGGTATTCATTTAGTTAACGGAACGCACATTAAAATTACCACTCACGAGTGCATTGGTAACGATGAGCAGATCTATATTACTTATGATACCTTCCCACAGGACGTACAGGCAAACGAGATTATTTTGCTTGATGACGGCAAACTGCAGTTAAGGGTTATTGAAACCAACAAAATTGATACAGTTATATGTGAGGTTGTTCACGGCGGTATCTTAACGTCACGTAAGGGGGTTAACCTGCCTAACACCAAAGTGTCTATCCCAAGCTTAACAGAAGAAGATTTGATCAACCTTGAATTTGCCCTTAAACAGGATGTTGAATGGATCGGTCTTTCTTTTGTTCGCACAGGCGAGGATATCATTGACTTGAAACGTATTATAGCACGCAACGGTTCGGCGGCTAAGGTAATTGCCAAAGTTGAAAAGCCGGAAGCTATTGAAAATATTGATGCCATTATTGCTGCTACAGATGGTGTAATGGTTGCGCGTGGTGACCTTGGTGTTGAAATGCCGCTTGAAGAAGTGCCGTTACTGCAAAAAATGATTGCCCGTAAATGCCGCGCTGCTTCAAAACCGGTTATCGTAGCTACCCAGATGCTGGAATCAATGATCACCACACCTCGCCCTACCCGTGCCGAAGTAAATGACGTTGCCAACTCTGTACTTGATGGTGCCGATGCGGTTATGTTAAGCGGCGAAACATCTGTTGGTGAGTTCCCGGTTATTGTTATTGAAACTATGGCCAAAATTGTACGCAATGTTGAAGAATTAGGCTATCCGTTTAACGCTCCAAAGCAAGCAACAGTTAAAGACCCTTCTTCTCCTGATTTCCTGATCAATGCACTTTGCGAATCTGCCGTACATATTGCTGAGCAAAGTAATGCGGTAGGTATCGTTTCCATGACAACTTCAGGTTATACCGCATTTGAAATATCAAGCCACAGGCCTAAAGCCAGTACCTATATATTTACATCAAACAAGCAGCTATTGAATGCGCTTAGCCTTGTTTGGGGTGTGAGGGCCTATTATTATGATCAGCTGGAAAGCACTGATCAAACCATTGCCGATGTTAATGACACTCTTAAAGCCGAAGGCTTGATTAAAACGGGCGACGTAGTTGTTAATACTGCTTCTACCCCCATAATTAAACAGGGTAAAACCAATACGCTTAAATTAAGCGTTGTGGAATAAGGCTATTTAAAATCTTACTTTTAATGAAGAAGGCTCGCCGGGATAACTGGCGGGCTTTTTTGTTGGTGGGATATGCAGGCATCAATGGAATAGCGTATTCCGCCTTGTAGGATATAAGATGAGGTCCCTTCTTAAAAAACAATGCCGGCTACCCGAAAGTAAACCGGCAAAGCACAATTAAAATCAGGCATAATTCAGGTTTAAGTTGAAAAGCTGATTTCTCTTGCTATCCTAAAAAATAAAAGGTAGATGCTTAAATAAATTTATCCGCGTTTATAAAACCTGTTTGAGCACCTGCTGCAGCGATAGCGTTTTACTGCAAGCCGGGGAAGCAACAGTTTAACAATAGCACCTCTTTTGATCCGGTCGCAAAATTTGTTTTTGCATCTCGGACATATTGCATCAGGCGCTTTGCCGATAGTTGGTATTGTATCGGTTTGGCTGTTAAGGGTACGGAGATTATCCTCATTAAAAGTCACAGTCATTATATTGGGGGTGATTGTATCTCACAAAGCTGCCTAAAAGCGATATAATAAAACTGCCATTTAGCTTTATAAAACCGCCATTTGCTTAAAAAGCCTCCTGTCAGTTAAAGGTTTCTGATAATTAAAAAGACAATGATAAGCGGCCGGATTGTTTAAAGTAGCTCGTTAACGTCGCGGCCATAATGTTCCTTAAACAATTTGCCAAAGTATGCAGGTGTATCAAACCCCGCGGCATATGATACTTCGGCAATTGTGCGGTACTTTCCGCTTTCGATCGCTTCGCGTGCTATTTGCAATTTAATGGCGCGGATGTATTTATTAGGCGTAAGTCCGGTAATTGATTTTATGCGGCGAAACAATTGCCGCTCACTGATCGCCAGTTCATAGCTCAGTGCGGCAAGGGTAAGATCGGTTTTGCCGGTATGTTTTCGTACCTGGGCTTCCAATTCCTCGAGCCAGGATAAATCGGCAGGCGAAAGTTTCAAGTCCGGGTTTTCTGCCGGTTGTTCAATCTGCTGACCATTGGTTCCTGTAATCAGCTCATCATCAGGAATGGTAGCCCCGGAGCGGGCGGCGGCGTTATTAATAAGATTGACAGCGCGTGCAAGCAATTCGCTGCTTAAAAATGGTTTGGTGAGATAATCATCAACACCAATATGAAGCGCTTTAAGCTTATGCCGCGTATTGGCCAGTGCGGTGAGCATGATCACCGGGATGTTGCAGTAAGCCGGGCTTTGCTTCAGGGTTTCAAGCAGGGTAAAGCCATCCATTTCGGGCATCATTACATCTGATATGATCAGGCTGGGCATTACCGGCATATCCTGCAGTTTTTGCAGTGCTGCGCGGCCATTGCCGGCAGTGATGAGTCGATATTGTGGCCGTAAAATATTTGCAATATAAGCAGCCATTTCATGATGGTCTTCAACCAGCATAATAAGTTCCCCGTTAGTGTCTTTCCCCACGGTTTTACTATGCGAAACAATTAAGGCTTCTGTTCCGGACACTTCAGTTGCCGGCTTTTCAGTTGCCTTAAGCGGGATAACTATCTTAAAAAACACACCCTTTCCCCAATTATTATCAACTGTAATCTGCCCGCCCATCAGTTCTGTAAGTTCACGCGCTATAGCAAGGCCTATGCCTGTGCCGCTTTCTAAGGGCGCGTTATTACCCCTGCCCTGGTAATAACGGTCAAAAATATTGGGCAGATCATCCGGATGAATCCCCACACCAGTATTGGCTACTCCAAACTCAATCATTTCCAGCTTAATATCAGCAGTAATGGTTATAGTACCTGCATGAGGCGTAAACTTAATGGCGTTACTGATGAGGTTATTAGCTATTTTGTCAAACTTTTCCTGATCGAGCAAAACAAAAAGTGCCGGATTAATGGAGTTGAGCAATCTGTAATCGATTTGTTTATATTCAGCGGCCGATACAAAACCCTGGTATAGTATCTTCACAAATGATAATAATGCAACGGGCTGGGGTTGTAATGCTAATTTCCCTGCTTCCAACTTGCCAAGATCAAGCAATTCGTTGGTCATATTCAGTAGCTTTTTGCTATTGCGTAATATCGAATGCAGCATGTTACGCTGCTCATCTTCATAATTAGTAAAAGCCAGGAGCTGAACCGCCGGCCCCATGATGAGTGTTAATGGGGTGCGTAATTCATGACTTACGTTTGCAAAAAAGCGTGTTTTCATAGCATCCATTTTTTCCAGTTGACTATGTTCTTCGGCCAGCAAAGCCGTCTCTCTTTTCTTTTTAAGAATAAACCAACGATAACTGATAATGGAGGCCATTACTATAAACAGCGCAAGCACAATTAAAAAATTCCGTTGTACCTCCACCAGCTTAGTTTCACCGGCGGCTATTAATAACCGTTTATCCGCCTGGTATTTTTTATCCAGTTCGGAAGCATCCCTCGCTTTATCGAGCTGATTGATGCTGTCATTAAGCCGCCGGTACAGATAACTATACTTAAAAGCGTTTTTATAATCACCAATACCTTCATATGCATCGGTTAAATGATTATATATGTTTTTTTGTACGGTGATGTTACTTTGTGATTCGGGTTGGATACTAACCGCCATTTCCCCGTATCGCGCGGCCTTTTTAAACTCCTTATGATCAACATACATGGTCATAAGTTCGTTAAGGTTATGCTTTTCGAGAGTTTTGAACTCGCCTTTGCGGGATAATTCCAGCGATTTCATCAGGATCTCCTCTGCCTTTTTATCCTGGTTGGTCATGAGGTAAAGCCGGCCCAGATTGCCCTGGTAACGGGCTATGCTAAAATCTGAAAGAAAATGAGCATACTTTTTATCAAGTACCTGTTCCATTAGTCGGGTAGCTTTTACCAGGTTACCCGGCGACGATATACTCCGTTCGGAAAGGATGTTGGATAGGTTACTCAGCGCAAAAATATAAGAAGCTGTATCTTTTATGCTCAATGCATCTTTTGAAGCTTGCTCAGCATAAGGCAGGGCTTGTTTAGGGTTACCTATAGATCGATAAATATCGGCAATACAAGCCCGACAGTCTATACTCAAGCTTTTCCATCCCTGATTATCGCACTCTTTCAGTATTTTAAAGGCAACATTTAAGGCTTCAACCGTTTTGGCCTCGCGGCTGAGCATGTAGGCTACCATTATTGGTGCTTTTTCATAAGTAAGTGAATCGGCCGTGGTTGTCAATTTGGTAGCTTCTTGCCCAAACGTTAAAGCATCATGTTCATTACCTATGCCATAAGCCTGGTAAGCCCGGGCCAGCCATACCCGCGCTTCAAATGGCTTATTGTTGTTTTTCCTGGCCGAATCGATCAGCTTTTTTGCAAGCACAGCTGCCGAATCCGGACTTTTCATGCTGCGGAGCATTTTTAATACAGGTTCTTTAGCGGGACGGGATGGACTTTGAGCCAGTGCAGCAAAGCTGCATAAAATGATAACACAAAAAGGGATGATCCTTCGGAAAAGACGAATAGGGTAAATTGTAATAGGGGTCATGATATTGAAGCCCAAATTACAATTTTATCGGCGCCCGGAATTACCTTAATTTGAAATAAATCTCCTTATAAACAATTTTTATCCAAGGTTTTTTCAGCTTACCCGTTTTAAATCAATAGTTAAAACTGCCAGTTTTGCTGTTAATATTACACCATTAAAGCTATGCCAGCTTAAGCTATAATTGATTACTTTAGCAGTTGATATCGTTATAAAATTGACCATGAAACACTACGGGCTAATTGGTTTTCCGCTCTCTCATTCATTTTCAAAAAAGTTTTTTACCGAAAAGTTCAAAAACGAAGGGATTACAGATGCACGCTATGATCTTTACCCTATTGAGCATATCAAGGACCTGCAGGACCTGCTTGATGAGCATCCGGATATTTGCGGTCTTAATGTAACCATTCCTCATAAAATAAACGTGCTGCCTTTTTTAGATTGGATAGAGCATGACGCCCGTACAGCCGGCGCTGTAAACTGTATCAGGGTAACTGCTGAAAGCCCGATTGAAGCCGCATTTTCGGGCGAGATAGGGGTTAAAGACCATGATTTCAGACTGGAAGGCTATAATACTGATATTTATGGGTTTGAGGAATCATTAAAGCCTTTAATTGGCGATGGCAATGATGACGCCCTGGTTTTGGGCGATGGAGGTGCCGCAAAAGCAGTAAAATGTGTACTGGAAAATTTAGGTATCACCTATAAAGTTGTTACCCGCAAGCCAACACACCATGCGGATAATATTCTGTTTGAAGATCTTCAGCCACACCATATCTTACAGCACAAACTTATCATCAATACAACTCCTTTGGGTACCCATCCTAATATTGATGAATGCCCGCCTATACCTTATGATTTTATTGGCGAAAATCATATTTTGTACGACCTGATCTATAATCCCGAAGAAACCCTGTTTTTAAAACACGGCCGCGAGCGCGGCGCGGTAACCAAAAATGGCTATGAAATGCTGGTTTTGCAGGCCGAAAAATCATGGGAGATCTGGAACTCAAAGGAGAAACATCCATGAAGTATGTAAGTTTACTGGCAGCGGCGCTACTGTTTTTGGCTGCATGCGGCGGCAATCATGATTACGCGCCCAAGCCCCGCGGCTACTATCGCATTCCGTTCCCAAAAAAAGAATACCAGGATTATGCTGCTGGTTGCCCGTATGCTTTTACATATCCCAAGTACGCCTTTATAGAACCGGATAAAAAGCGAGGTGCCAAACCTTGCTGGATAAACATGCAGTTCCCGCGGTTTAATGCCACGCTGCATTTAAGCTATCAGCCCATCACCTCAAAAAAAGAGTTTAACCAACTGGTGGAGGATGCCCGCACCTTCGCCTTTAAGCATACCGTAAAAGCCACATCCATTGACGAAGGCATCATCCATTATGCCGATAAAAAAGTTTATGGCATTTATTATACCATAGACGGCAATGCCGCTTCATCAGCGCAGTTTTTCCTTACAGATAGTGTGCATAATTATATACGGGGAGCGCTATATTTTAACACCGAACCCCGGCTCGACTCCATACAACCTGTGCTTAGTTTTATAAAGCAGGACATGGCGGTGATGATCAAAAGTTTTAAGTGGAAGTAGAAGCCAGAATCAAGACAACAAGATAATAGAAGCAAGACTTCAAGAGCTGGATATTTTAATCATGCAAAATTGCTATATAGGTATTGAAATAGGCGGAACCAAACTGCAAATAGTTTTGGCCGATGATAGTTTTATTATCAACAGGACATTTCGTTTTGCGGTAGACAGAGTGTTGGCTGCCGCAGGGATCAGGGAGCATATCGCCCAAACCATCACCAATATTTCAAAAGAGTATATCATTAAAGGCATAAGCATCGGTTTTGGCGGACCGGTTGACAGGGAGGCGGGCTGCATTGCTAAGTCGCACCAGTTAAGCGGATGGGACGGATTTAACATTTCGGGTTGGTTGCAACAGCAGGTTAATGTACCGGTTATTTTGGAGAATGATGCTAATGCAGCTGCCCTTGGCGAGGCATTAAAAGGGGCCGGGCGTAACTATGAACATGTATTTTATGTAACTCTTGGCAGTGGTGTAGGTGCCGGAATGGTCATTAATGGCCAAATTTATCACGGGACAAAACCCGGAGAAGCTGAGATAGGGCACATTCGCCTTAACCGCGAAGGCCTTACGCTTGAAGATAGCTGCTCGGGCTGGGCGGTTGACAAAAAGATCCGTACAGTAATCGCTCAAAAGCCTGATGGTAAACTGGCCCAACTTTGTGCGGATGTAAATGGAGGCGAGGCCAAAATGTTACTAACTGCTTTGGAACAGGGAGATGCAGATGCGCTGAAAGTATTGAATGATACCGCTGCCGACCTGGGCTTCGGCTTATCACATGCTGTTCATCTCTTTCATCCGGATATTATAGTGTTAGGCGGAGGCTTATCCTTATTGGGTGAGCCTTTGCGCGTTCGGGTACAAAACGCCATCCGGGCTAATACCATGGCACTGTTTTTACCCGGCCCCGAGGTTGTAATAGCCGAATTAGGCGAACTGGCAGTACCCGTTGGGGCAATTGAAAACTTAAGGAAACATATAGGTTAAATTAATTACCCTTCAAGGTTAGTTTCTCGCAATTTCAGAAAATCATTCCACCTGAATAAGCTTGCCTCTATAGTAACCATCCCGACCAGGATGAAAATATGGTTTAGCTATCCCCCTAAAACTTATTGTTCTGTTTCCGCCAAATTTACAAACACGCAGATGGATCTGTTGTTAATAATACAGCAGCTTAATAACTGCCATTAATTAATAAACAATGAAACTTATCAAATTCAATAAAATAGGTAATGATATCCGGTTGCATACCGAAAGCCTTGCCCATATGGGGTTTAGGAAAATATTTGAAGGCATCGATCAACTTAAAATAAAAAACGGCGTTGATAAACTCGGTCTCGAAGGTTTTATTAACCAGTGCGCTTGTCTTGCAGCAGGCTCGGGGGCTATGGCCGGCAGCGGGGGGATGTTTACCCTCGTAGCGGGGATCCCATTTGATTTCATGAATTTGATCACCCAGCAGTTTAGGGCTATTATGGGCATTATGTATTATTACCGGGGCACATATGATAATGGATTCGACGATTTTATGTCATTAGTGGCAACATCAGTAAGGGTGGAAGCCGGCGTGGCTATCACCAAATCCATGATGGAAGGCATTGCCGAAAGGATGCTGATGATATTAGGCACCCGCACTGCCGAACGCCTGGTTCCGGTTGTTGGCG
This sequence comes from Mucilaginibacter metallidurans, assembly GCF_003286435.2. Lineage (NCBI taxonomy): Bacteria > Pseudomonadati > Bacteroidota > Sphingobacteriia > Sphingobacteriales > Sphingobacteriaceae > Mucilaginibacter > Mucilaginibacter metallidurans. Next base: position 5,523,116 of record NZ_CP043449.1, on the reverse strand, counting down.
CGGTTATTGGCGGTACGGCAAATTACCTGTTTATTAAACGCATGGCCGAGCAGGTGAAACGGATGCAAAAGGATTTTGTGGTTATTGAAGTGGGATAGGGCACCTAAACGCAGAACGGGCATATAGGCCTTTAACTTTAGGCTTTCAAGACTACAATGGCATCAAGTAATTACAGATTGAACTACGGTTTGATGATATACCTGAGTTGAATAAGTCCGCTTGAAAATTGCTCGGCACCAAGCAATACCAGGTTAATGCGTTCTTTTATATTTGTAAAAAGAGGTTTTCCACTACCTAAAATTACCGGGTGTACTGATAGTAATAATTCGGAGATTAGATTTTTTTTGATAAACGCTTCAACAAGTTCTGCCCCGCCAAACAACCAGATATCGCGTCCTTCCTGGCTCCTGATTTCTTCGATCCTGCTTTTAAAATCAGCAGACCTCAGTATTTTAACATTATCAGCTTGCGGGTCATGAAGTGTATCTGAAAACACATAAATTTTCATGTCGGCAAACATTTCTGGATCGGTACGCATGATCAGCTCATAGCTTTTGCGCCCGATGAAGATGGCATCACAGGCTTTAAAAAAGTCGGTAAGGCCATAATCCTGGTCGTCAAAGCACCAGTCGTACTCACCATTAGGGCCCTCAATATAGCTGTCGAGACTAACGGCGACGTTTAAGATTATTTTACGCATAGCATTATTCTTCGGGTGTGTTGTTCATTTCCTGCCATTGCTTGCTAAATGATTTATCAGCTACATGCGGCATCTCGCGTAAATGGCCCCAGGTACGTTTAAAGAAGGTTTTAAGCAGGAAGTTTTTCATGCCGCCGCCAAAAAAATCGGTAAGTTTGCGTTTAAGCATTCCTTTTTTCCAGATAGCCCAGCCCCAGCGTTCTTTATTGGTAACCAGGTTTTCGTTCACCGCATCGCGGCGGTTAAGGAGCAACATTTTATGGATGTCGATCTTAACCGGGCAAACCTCGGTACATTTACCACACAGGCTTGAAGCATAGCTCAAGTGTTTAAAATTTTCCATCCCCTGCGTATGCGGGGTAATAATAGAGCCTATCGGGCCACTGTAAGTGGTGGCATAAGTGTGGCCTCCAATGTTTTTATAAATGGGACAACCGTTAAGGCAAGCCCCGCAACGGATGCAGTAAAGGCCCTGGCGCTGGTCTTTTTTTGCCAGCAGGTTGGTGCGGCCATTATCCAGCAGCACTACGTACATTTCCTCAGGGCCGTCGGTTTCATCCGGCCGGCGCGGGCCACTTAATATAGTATTGTAAACAGTAAGATTTTGCCCGGTGCCATGTGTGGACAGCATTGGCCAAAACAAGTCCAGATCGGTAATGGAAGGGATGATCTTCTCGATCCCCACAATGGCAATATGGATTTTAGGGAATGTAGTACAAAGGCGTGCGTTGCCTTCATTTTCGCTGATGGCGATGCTGCCTGTATCCGCTAATAAGAAATTGGCACCGGTGATACCTACATCGGCCTGTACATATTTTTCACGAAGCAACTCGCGGGCTTTCAGGGTAATTTGTTCGGGCGTTGCATCAATGGGGGTGCCAAATTTTTCGTGGAAAAGCTTCGCGATATCCTCCTTGCTGAGGTGCATAGCCGGGGTAACAATATGATATGGCTTTTGGCCCAGCAGCTGCACTATATATTCACCCAGGTCGGTTTCAAGCGATTCTATTTGATTGCTCTCTAAAAACTCGTTCAGGTGAATTTCTTCCGTAACCATCGATTTGGATTTCACCACAGTTTTGGCGTTGGCTTTTTTGATGATGTTCAGGATCTCACGCTGGGCCTCTTCTACGTCGTTAGCCCAAATCACCTTGCCACCTCGTTTCTGAAAATTGGCCTCAAACTCCGGGAGGAATTTATCAAGGTTTTCCATCACCTTCCACTTAAGTACGTGGCCTTTTTTCTTGGCATTATCTAAATTGATGATGCGCGACAGTCCCCGCGATACCGCCGTGTTATACCGGTCAATATTGAAATTGATAATACGACGGTGATCAGCATCAAAAGCCTTCTCCTCCGATTTTACCAAAAATTCTTCAGCGGTTGCTCCCATATATGCGAAAGTAGGATTTTTGTTTTATTTTTTGGGTGAGTGGTTGATTAAGTTGATTATGTGAGTGGTTGTTTTTGAACAGATAACATGTTAGAAGGTTTTAAAAGCTTCTCATTGCCGTGGGTTTAGCGCAGCGTAACCCGTGGTTCTAAATAATTGAAGCTTTCAGCTTCAGTGGTTAAGTTGAAAACTTAACCGATACAACCCACGGGTTACGCGGCGCTAAACCCGCGGCAGTTATTTATAAAACATAAAAGGCGCATATTCTGCGCCTCTTGTGTTTTATTTTAATGAGAGAACCACTCTCCCAATCAATCACTCACTATTCCCCTCCGGCAGCAGCTGCGTCCACTACAGGGCGTTTATCGCGGTTAGCAAGTTCCCATCCGGTGTAAAATACCAGTTGAGCACGCTTGGCCAGCAGCGGGAAATTGATCTTGCTTACTTCATCACCCGGTTGGTGGTAATCAGCGTGTACACCGTTGAAGTAGAAGATGATTGGTACGCCGTGTTTTGCAAAATTATAATGATCGCTGCGGTAGTAAAACCTGTTTGGATCATTTGGATCGTCATACTTGTAATCAAGCTTTAACTTGGTGTAAGTGTTATTGGCATTTTCACCAATTTCATGCAATTCCTTGCTCAGCATGGCCGAACCGATGGGGTAGACATAATTTGCAGAATCGGGTTTGCCGATATATTCTTCACCAACGCGGCCAATCATATCAATGTTTAAATCGGTAATGGTATTAGCCAGTGGGAATACAGGATGATCTGAATAATACTCTGAGCCCAATAAACCTTTTTCTTCGCCAACGTTACCTAAAAACAGGATGCTGCGACGGGGGCCGTGACCGTCTTTTTTAGCTTTAGCAAAAGCGCGGGCAATTTCCAAAATGCCGGTAGTACCCGAGCCATCATCGTCGGCGCCGTTGTTCACTTTATCTTTTGCTTTTTCATCAGGGTTTAAACCGATGTGGTCATAATGTGCAGAAAAGACCAATACTTCATCTTTTAAATCGGTACCAGGCATGTAACCTAATACGTCAACTGCTTTTACATCTTTTTTAGTAGTTGCGTAGTTTATAACTACATTATCTTTTATAACAGTAGCAGGGGTAACTGCTGCTGCAGAAGCAGATTTAAGATCAGCATAAGTTTTACCGGTTGGTTTTACCAGTTCGTCAGCTAATGCAGCCGTGATATTAAATACAGGGGCATTGGTGTTTGCCGGTTTGCCTGCTTCGTCTTTAATGGTTAACCGCGGACTTGTTACGCTTTTTCCAAAGCGGGCCAGTGCAGCTGCAATACCCGGGTTAGCAGCTAATATGATAGCGGGATTTTTGCTTTGTAAGTTTTTTACAACCTTCATACGCGCATTGCTCATGCGATAGCTGGTATTTGGTGTTGCTCCTGCTTCGGGTTTATCTTCGTTGATCCAAAGTATAATTTTACCCGCCAGATCAGTGCTGCCTATTTCGGCATCGGTACCGTAGCCAACAAAAACGATATCACTTACAGATGTACTTTTATCAGGGAACGCACCTCCTAAATAAAAATCGGTACCATACTCAAATAACTTGCCGTTAACGGTGAATGCTGTTACTTTTAACGCATTTTCGGTAAGAGGAACAGCAAAAAAGTACGATCCGTTAACAGGAGCCTGAAGCCCTAATTTTTTAAACTCGCCGGCTATATAGTTAGCGGCCTTTTCAGCGCCTGGTTTGCCCGTTTCGCGGCCTTCAAAGGCATCCGAAGCCAGGATGCTCAGGTGCTTTTTCGCATCTTCAGCTGTTATCAGCCCGGCATATTTCATTGCCGTGGCATTCTGCTGGGCACAGGCTGTCGTTGCCGAAGCCAGCGCGATGAGCAATAGTGGTAATTTATTCATTCTTTTAGTTAATAGTTCGTTGTTAGTTGATGGATCATGGTTAATAGATCATAGCCATCAGTCGGAACAAAACCAACTAATCTCTGATCTCTAACCTCCAATCGCCGGCTTAAGCACAGGCTATCTTTTCCACACGGTTAGCATGCCTGCCGCCTTCAAATTCAGTATTTAAAAATGTAGTTACTATAGCCTTCGCTTCTTCGGGGGTAACAAAGCGGGCAGGTACGCAAACTATGTTGGCGTTGTTATGGCTACGGGCCAGTACTGCTATTTCTTCTTTCCAGCAAATGGCAGCACGAATGCCCTGGTGTTTGTTGGCAGTTATCGCAACGCCATTGGCGGCGCCGCAAATCAGGATTCCGAGGTCGTATTCACCGCTTTCAACGGCATTGGCTACAGGGTGGGCAAAATCGGGATAATCAACCGATTCGGATGAATAGGTACCGAAATCTTTTACTTCGACAGAAGACAGCGTCTCTGTTAAAATTTTTTTGTAATCATACCCGGCGTGGTCCGAACCGATAGCTATTTTTAATCCTTGCTTCATTTATCAAAAGTATAACGTTTTATCTCTTTTTAAAGGTAAATAATTTGTTATAAACCAACCGGGGTGTATTTACCAAAAAGGGGGATTATTACAGTCAAAAATATGCAGATCTCACTTTTTCTATACAGTCCAATAAAAACTACTTGTTAACTGTAGAATAAAGCGATTTTACTATTCGCCTTTTTCGAAATCAAGTTCCTTTTTGATCTTACGTTTTTCAACAAGGCCTGCTACAACAATACTAACCTCATACAATACAAACAGCGGGATACTAACAACTGTCATAGTGAGCATATCAGGAGTTGGGGTAACCACGGCGGCTATGACCAGGATCACCACTATAGCATAACGGCGGGTTTCTTTCATGAACTTAGGTGTCATGACACCCAGGTTGGCCAATATATACACGATGATAGGCAATTGGAAAACAACGCCTGTAGCCAGGGTAAGGGTAGCTACTGACGAGATATAAGAATCGATATCAAATAAATTTTGGATAGCCGCACTCACCGTATAACTCGACAGGAAATTAATAGACATCGGTGTGATCACGAAGTAACCAAAAGTGATCCCTAAAAAGAAAAGCACACAGGCATAAAACACAAAGCCGGTAGCGGCTTTACGCTCGGCGTCATGCAGGGCCGGCTTGATAAACCGCCAGATTTCCCATATCAGATATGGGACACCCAATGTGATACCGATAATTAATGCCGAGTTGATTTGCAGGGTAAACTGGCCGCCATTTCTGTATTAATGAGCTTGATGTTTACTTTGTCAATACAAAAACCATCACGGTGCAGGGCGGCGCCAATTTTGCAAAGCATCCTGTAAGTCCAGAAGGTTGACTTGCTGGGCCCCATGATAATGGTATCAAAGATCCAGTCGTAGTAGTAAAAAACAACAGCGGTAAATATTACAATTGCTACCGAAGCTCTTACGAGGTGCCATCTCAAGGCTTCGAGGTGATCAAAGAACGACATTTCTGCCTCTAACGTTTTACCTTTATCCTTTATGGCCTTGATGATCTTGTTTTCGCTCATTGTAATATATACCGCTGTATCAACGCTATAGTGCTAAATACGTTTTATAGTATGAAGATAGTTTGAATTTATTTTTATAATTCAAATGTATCCATAAACTTGGTGGTAAAGTTACCAGCGCGGAAGTTAGGATCCTTCAATAATTTTAAATGGAATGGAATTGTAGTTTTCACGCCTTCTATCACAAATTCGCTCAAGGCGCGCTCCATGGTGCTTAAAGCTTCATCGCGGGTTTGGGCCACGCAAATTACCTTTGCAATCATCGAATCGTAGTTTGGCGGGATAACATAGCCTGTATACACGTGTGTATCAATACGTACACCATGGCCACCCGGAGAGTGAAAATTGGTTATTTTACCCGGTGACGGACGGAAACTGTTAAACGGATCTTCGGCATTGATACGGCATTCAATGGCATGCATTGTTGGCTCGTAATTTTTACCTGAAATAGGGATTCCTGCAGCTACTTTAATTTGCTCTTTGATCAGGTCGAAGTTGATCACTTCTTCGGTAACCGGGTGTTCTACCTGGATGCGGGTGTTCATCTCCATAAAGTAGAAGTTGCGGTCTTTATCAACCAAAAACTCTACAGTGCCGGCACCTTCATATTTAACAGCTTTGGCGCCTTTAATAGCTGCCTCACCCATTTTTTTACGGAGTTTTTCGGTCATGAAAGGGGAAGGTGATTCCTCAACCAGTTTCTGGTGACGGCGCTGGATAGAGCAGTCGCGCTCAGACAGGTGGCATACTTTGCCAAACTGATCGCCTACAACCTGAATTTCGATGTGGCGCGGGTCCTGAACGTATTTTTCAAGATATAAGCCGTCGTTACCAAAGGCAGCACCTGATTCGGCACGTGCCGAATCCCAGGCGTTTTCAAATTCTTCGTCTTTCCAAACAATCCGCATACCACGGCCACCACCACCGGCAGTAGCTTTCAATATAACAGGGTAGCCTATTTTGTTGGCGATGGCAATACCCGATTTTACATCGGCAAGCAGACCATCAGATCCGGGAACAATAGGCACACCAGCTTTTTTCATGGTATCTTTGGCCGAAGCTTTATCACCCATCTGGTTGATCTGCTCGGCAGTAGCACCGATAAATTTGATACCATACTCAGCGCAAATGGCCGAAAATTTAGCATTTTCAGACAGGAAACCGTAACCCGGATGGATCGCATCTGCATTGGTTAGTTCGGCAGCCGAAATGATATTCGGAATATTTAAATAAGAATCGCGGCTTGGCGGCGGACCGATACAAACAGCTTCGTCGGCAAAACGAACGTGAAGGCTGTCGCGATCTGCAGTTGAATATACAGCAACCGTTTTAATACCCATTTCCTTACAGGTGCGGATAATACGAAGGGCGATTTCGCCACGGTTAGCTATTAATATTTTTTTAAACATTGTTTTTCTTGAATGTGCAAATTACAGATGTGCAAATATGCAGATGAAAAATATTAATGAATGATTGAAGGGCAAATATGTAAATTATAAATGTGCAAACGAATTAAATATCATCTGCACATCTGTAATCTGCACATATGTGCATCAATTAAACTGGTTCTACTAAAAACAGTGGTTGATCGTACTCAACTGGTGAAGCGTTATCAACAAGTACTTTTACTATACGGCCTGAAACTTCAGATTCAATTTCATTGAACAGTTTCATAGCCTCAATGATACATACTACGCTACCTGGTTTAATCTCGTCGCCAACATTAACAAACAGGGGTTTATCCGGGCTTGATGAACGGTAAAAAGTGCCGATCATTGGTGATTTTACGGTAATGTATTTCGACGTATCCGGAGCAGCAGGAGCAGTAGGCTCAACAGGCGCAGGAGCCGGTGCAGTTGGTAATGCCTGTGTAACAGGTTGCGTAACTGCCGGAATAGTGGCATGAACCACTGTAGGTTGCACCTCGTTGGTTTTTATTGTGATCTTAAAATCTTTTTGCTCGATTGATACTTCGTTCACGCCCGATTTGGAAACAAAGCGAATAAGGTCCTGAATTTGTTTAATATCCATGTTGAAGGATTAATTGGTTTTGGACAAAGTTTATATCTAAGTTATAGTCAAATGTGCAGATATGCAAATGCGCAGATATGCAAGTTATGTGTTGATTAATTAGCTTTTAAAATGACCGGCTATCGTAATTAAGCGGTCTGTTTTCTATTCCCTTAAGCAGATAACATGTACTTTTTACAGATGTTTTAAATTTCTGATGTGATGAATATACTTCCTTTATGTAAATTGGCACATCCGCACATCTGGAATCAGCACATCAATAAGCCCATTTTAAATAAACTGAACCCCAGGTAAAGCCACCGCCAAAGGCTGCTAAAATGAGGTTATCCCCTTTTTTAAACTTGCTTTCCCATTCCCACAGGCAAAGCGGGATGGTGCCGTTGGTGGTATTGCCATAGCGCTCGATGTTAACGATCACTTTATCTGAGCTTATACCTGTACGGTTTGCAGTAGCATCAATAATACGCTTGTTGGCCTGGTGTGGTACCAGCCAGGCAATATCATCACCGGTAAGGTGGTTGCGTTCCATTACCTCGTGCGCAACATCGGCCATATTGGTTACTGCAAATTTAAACACGGCCTGGCCTTCCTGGTAGGCGAAATGTTCTTTAGCATCAACCGTTTCATGGCTTGCCGGTTTCAATGAACCGCCAGCTTTCAGGTTTAAGTACTGACTGCCCGAACCATCGCTTTTTAAAATAGAATCGATAACTCCGTTGCCTTCTTCATTAGGCTCAAGCAATACCGCGCCGCAGCCGTCGCCAAAAATGATGCAGGTTGCACGGTCCTGGTAGTTAATAATGGCCGACATTTTATCGCCGCCAACAACCAGCACCTTTTTATGTTTGCCGCTTTCAATAAATTGAGCGCCTGTGGTTAAGCCGTATACGAAGCCTGAACAGGCTGCCTGCAAATCAAATCCCCATGCGTTTTTAGCACCAATTTTATGCGCTAAAAGGTTTGCTGTAGCCGGGAAGATCATATCGGGGGTAGTAGTGCAAAAGATGATAAGATCGATCTCCTCTGCACCGATGCCGCGTTTTCTGAGCAGCTCGGTAACGGCAGGGACCGCCATATCAGATGTAGCAAGGCCTTCGCCTTTTAATATGCGCCGCTCTTTGATACCGGTACGGCTGGTTATCCATTCGTCATTTGTATCAACCATTGTTTCCAGTTCCTGGTTGGTTAATACATAGTCGGGAACGTAACCATGTACTGCGGTAATAGCGGCATGAACTTTACTCATCTTTATAAAATTACTGGAATGCTTGTTTTATTTTATCAACGAGGTTACTGTCCACCATGTTCCTTGATAAAAGGACCATGTTTTTTATTGCCTCGGGGCTCGAGATGCCGTGACCAACAACAACGGGGGCATTTACACCCAGTATAGGGCTGCCACCGTATTGTTCATAATTAAACCTGTCAAAAAACTCGTCCTTTAGCTGTTTCTTCCGCGTTATAACATAGAACGATTCGGCAAGCTTTAATATTACATTGCCGGTAAAACCATCGCATACATAAACGTCGGCGCTTTCACTGAAAAGATCGCGTCCTTCAACATTACCTACAAAGTTAAACAACGTTGTAGCTTTCATTAATGGGTAGGTGGCCTGGCTAAGGATATTACCTTTTTCTTCTTCTTCGCCGATGTTCATGAGAGCAACACGCGGGTTGCTGATATCATAAACTGCCTGTGCAAATAAACTGCCGAGTACACCGAACTGAACAAGCACATCTGGCTTACAATCGGCATTGGCACCTACATCTAACAAAATACCCAAACCGCCTTTAAGTTTGGGTACAATAGTAGTCATTGCCGGGCGTACAACACCCGGAATAGTTTTTACGCTGAACATGGCACCAACAAGCATGGCGCCGGTATTGCCAGCCGATGAGAAGGCCTGAATTTCGCCGCTTTTTAACAGTTGGAACCCAACTGATATGCTCGAATCAGGCTTCTGAACAATAGCTTTGGTAGGGTGCTCACCCATACCAATAACTTCGGTTGTATGTACAAACTCGAAGTTATCAGGGCTTACACCATTTTCCTGAAGAATACTTACTGTAACTTCCTTATCGCCAATAAGTACCAGTTTCTGGTCGGCAGATAAAGTTTTATACGCTTCGATAGCTCCTAAAACAGCTGCTTTGGGAGCGTAATCACCGCCCATAATATCTAAGCCAATCTTCATTTTCAGAAAATTAAACTTATGCTACTGCTGCTTTCTCAATAAGAACTTTACCGTTGTAGTAAACATTACCATCAACAGTATATGCCCTGTGCGGCAAATGCACAGCGCCTGTAGTTTGGCAGGTAGTTAAAGTTGGAGCTTCCGCTTTGTAATGCGTTCTGCGTTTATCTCTCCTTGATTTCGAAAATTTCCGCTTTGGATGTGGCATAATATCCTAATATTAATTATTTATTCATTTTCCTGAGCGCATCCCACCGTGGGTCTGTTTGCTCACTTTGTTCACCATTTGCCGAAAAACTATTAAGTTTTTCAAGCATTTCTTTATCACAATAAGGGGTTTCACCCTCGTTGTCGCAAACCGATATAAACGGCACTGCAACGTTAATGTATTCATAAATCAGCCCGGCTACATCAATCTCATGATCGTTTTTGCCAAGGGTAATGATCTCCTCGTCTTCATCTATCGGTTCATCGCTGAACTTAGCTATTTGCTGTTCAGTAATATCAACCTGCTGCGGCAGTTGCGATAAACACCTGTCGCAGGTGGTATCAATTGTGCCGTCTATCTTAAAATTCAGGATCAGCATAGTTTCCTGCTTATCCAGTTCAACCTCACAGTGCAGGGTTGCTTTTTTAACGAGCGAATATTCAAACTCATCAAAAAAGTCATCCTGTATGTCATACTCAAACTGGTGTTTCCCAAGTTTAAGCCCCGTAAATGGAATCGAATATTTTTTAAGCGATTTCAATGAGCAACAATTAGCCCGCAAATGTAGAGAAAAATACCATAACTGGAAAGTGTTTTTTTATTTTGCCCCTTTGAAGAGGCGAAAGGCGACAGGTTAGAGGTAAAAGGTTATGTTACAGCGATTTTTATGTGCGCAAAAATCGCTGTAACATTGTTAAAAATCAATTTGCTAAGCTGTCGCCTTTCATCTTTGAGGCCAGTTGCAATGCTTTGTAAGCATTTACAATGCCCCCGGTTTTGGATAGCGTTGTAAAATCAACCTTTTCGGTTTTGCTGCCGGGTTTTAATACCATGGTGCCCTTTAGCGGTGTTGCCGAGCCTAAAATAGCTTCCTTTACCTGCTTAGCACTCAGGCTTGGATAGTATTCTAATATCAAAGCCGCAATGCCTGCCGTTATTGGCGACGAAAAGCTGGTGCCGTCTTCTGTATCAACCTCAGCATCGGTAGTGATGGAAGTAACTTTTACCCCCGGCGCAAATATATCAACGCTCTTTTTGCCGTAGTTGGAAAAATCGCCGGCAAGGTTTTGCCCCATTCTGGGCCCCGACGCACCAACGCTGATCACGTTATCAGCATCGCTTGATGAGCCATCTAAAAAAGTATCATTTGGAAATTCGGGCTGAAGATCCATGTCCTGGTTATCGTTACCGGCAGCCATCACTAATAAAACATCCTTTGAGGCAGCATATTTGAAAGCGGCATCTACCCATTCCTTATGCGGCGAGATCTTTTTTCCGAAACTCATGTTAACCACCCTGGCGCCGTTATCAACCGCGTAGCGTATAGCATTGGCTACGTCTTTATCATATTCATCGCCATTAGGGATGGCCTTAATGATCATCAGTTTTACATTATCGGCCACACCATTGATACCATAATTGTTGTTACGCACCGCGCCAATGAGCCCGGCCACACCGGTGCCATGTGCCGCATCGGCAAATTTTACCAGGTTATTGCCATATGGTTTGCCATCCATAGTATCAGGGTCATCCCCCACAACTCGCTTACGCGAAGTAAGATCAGGCGATACATCGTTGTTGAGCTTTGCAAGATATTCGCTTAGGTCTTTAATGATTTTGGCGTTGGTAGAACCGGCTCCCTCCTGCGAAAATACCGATTCCCAAACATATTTGCTTTGGCTTAGGGTGTCATTAGTGGCTTTAACCTTAACAAGGTCGGCCTGGGTAAAAGTGCCGTTTGCCGGTAAGTTCAGACCGCGCTTAATATACCCGCTGGTAACCATCAACGCGTTCATTACCGGCGAAAGCTGGCCGATTTCGGTATTGGCCTTGTTTACTGTTGAATCATAAACCGTTTTAACACGCAGCCAGTAAGCATATTCTTTTTTATTGGTAGCAGTCGAATCCGTAACCGAAGCATATCTACCTTTTAATTTACTGTATTCACGTACCTCTTCTGTGGTTTCGGTAAAGTCGGCTTTGCCGCCGGGGCCGCCTAAAAAGTTCCATCCGTGTATATCGTCAACGTAGCCGTTATGGTCGTCATCAATGCCGTTTCCCGGAATTTCTTTTTTATTTATCCATAGCACTGTTTTAAGATCCGTTTGTGAGGTATCGGCACCACTGTCAATAGTTGCAACAACAACCGGCTTGCTTTTTTTGCCTTGCACAAACATATAAGCCTGCTTTAAGCTGATGCCGTAAAAGCCGCTCTCCTTTAAATCAAGCAGGTGCCAGGCTTTTGGCGGGGCAGGATCGGTAACAGGGGCCTGTTGTGCCGATGCCGGTAAATTAACTAATAATGCTGCTGATAAAGTGGTTGCGCTTAAGTACTTGCAAAATTTGAACATGAACAGTGTTTAATATGATGTCTTTATTTAAAGACTAATGAATCGTTTTAGTTTCTATAATCTTACCAGGCTTTTTACGTGCCGGCTTTCATTTAGGTTAATTTTTATTTTCAGGGTGTTTCCTCTGGCCGGGCTATCCGCTCATACGCCTGCAGGCCTTACGCTCGTGGCCGGTATCCGCTACTATCCCTAACACTGTCTGAACCGGGATTTGGGTGGATTATGGGGATGGACAGGATTTTTTCTTGTGTCCTACTTATAAAATAGGAACAGCAATCCCATAAATCCTAAAAACTCCTCCAAATCCTGGTTCAGAAACTACAAATCAAACTTTATCCCCTGGGCTAAAGGCAGCGTTTTTGAATAGTTTATAGTATTGGTTTGTCGCCTCATATAAACTTTCCATGCATCCGAACCTGATTCTCTGCCGCCGCCGGTTTCCTTTTCGCCACCGAAAGCGCCGCCTATTTCGGCGCCCGATGTGCCGATGTTAACATTGGCAATTCCGCAATCAGAACCTGCGTAGGATAAAAATTGTTCTGCCTCGCGCAAATTATTGGTCATAATAGCCGATGACAGTCCTTGCGGAACACCATTTTGCAGGTCGATGGCCTCCTCAATAGTGCTGTATTTAATGAGGTAAAGGATAGGGGCAAAGGTTTCATGCTGCGCTATCTTAAAGTGATTTTTAACTTCGGCAATGCACGGTTTAACATAGCAACCCGATTCATAACCTACGCCTTCCAGCTTGCCGCCTTCAACTACAAAGTTGCCGCCTTCGGCTTTGCATTTTTCAATCGACTCAAGATACAAGGCAACAGCATCGGCGTCAATCAAAGGGCCCATATGGTTGTGTTCATCCAAAGGGTTTCCAATCCTGATCTGCTTATAAGCGTTAACCAGCTTTTGCTTAAATGCCTCGTAAACGCTTTCATGAATAATAAGCCTGCGCGTACTGGTGCAACGCTGGCCGGCAGTACCCACTGCACCAAACACCGCGCCGATGAGCGACATGTCCAAGTCGGCATTTTCGCTGATGATAATTGAATTGTTACCGCCAAGCTCCAGCAGGCTTTTGCCCAACCTTGCACCAACCGCGGCGCTCACCGCTTTACCCATACGGGTTGAACCTGTGGCTGAAATTAAGGGAACACGCGTATCAGCAGCCATGAGCTCACCAATGTTGCGGTCGCCGATAACCAGGCATGAAACGCCTTCTTCAATGTTATTCTTTTTAAAAACCTCCTGTGCAATATGCTGGCAGGCAATAGCTGTTAAAGGCGTTTTTTCGGATGGTTTCCAGATGCATACATCACCGCACACCCAAGCCAGCAGGGAGTTCCAGCTCCAGACCGCTACCGGGAAGTTAAATGCCGAAATGATACCAACTATACCCAGCGGGTGGTATTGCTCATACATGCGGTGCTCGGGCCTTTCGCTGTGCATAGTTAATCCATACAACTGGCGGCTTAAACCAACGGCAAAATCGGCAATATCTATCATCTCCTGCACCTCACCCAGGCCTTCCTGCAGGCTTTTGCCCATTTCGTAGGATACCAGGGTACCCAGGTCTTGTTTGGCTGCGCGTAAAGCCTCACCAATCTGGCGCACTATTTCGCCCCGTTTAGGTGCCGGGGTTTTGCGCCAGGTTTTAAATGCTTTGGCTGCCTGCTCAACCGCCTGGTTATAATCTGCTTCGGTTGCCAGCCTTACTGATGCTATTTTTTTGCCATCGACCGGCGATGTTATATTTTTTGCTGCAGCACCGTTGCTGCTGCCCCAGGTACTGCCTGTACTAAAGGCGTCATTAATATCGTTTATATGTAAACGTTTTAGGATATCTGAAATATTAGGCTCCATAATTGTTACTTTTGCCAAAGGTAGAAATCTTTAGGGCAATTTTTCAGAATCACTCATCGCTTGCCTGTTGTATCCATTGTCATTAATTATCAATGCTTTGTATTGAACAGTTGTTAAGAATGTTTGAATGTTGAAAACTAAATTGCATTTTGGATGCTTACTTATTGTAATTTGAACTCAATAAGTCTTTACAAGGCAATTTGTCAACCTAAAGCGGATGTTCTGCAAACAAAATTGAATGGAAGAAGAATTTGAATTTGGTTTTACCGAAGACCCAAAATTCTCGGTAGAACGGTACGAGGAAATGATCAGAAATCAGGACTTGTACTTTTTTGATGCCCAGGCGTTTGAGAACATTATCGACTACTACATCGAAAAAAATGATCCGGCCAGGGCATTACAGGTAGCAGAGTACGCGAGAAGCCAGCACCCTTTTGCGGCAATTTTCCTGATTAAACAGGCCCAACTGCTTGTGGTAAGCAACAAGGTTCCGGAGGCTTTTGCCGCTTTGGACCAAGCTGCTATGCTCGAAGCATCTGACGCGGATATCTATATCATCCGTGGTAATCTGTACGAAAGCCTGGAGCGTTACTCCGAGGCGTTGGAAAATTACGAAAAAGCGCTTGACCTTGCCGAAGAGACCGACGAGATCCTGCTGCACATAGCCTACGTTTATCAAAACATGGGCGATTATGATACTGCTATAACCTATCTTAAGCTTTGCCTTAAGCAAAATATGGAAAACCAGGATGCCCTTTACGAGCTGGCTTTTTGCTACGACGTGATGGATAACCAGCAGGAAAGCGTACAGTTTTATCAGCAATATATCGATAACGAACCGTACAGCTACGCGGCCTGGTATAACTTGGGCAACGCTTATACCAAGCTGAGTCTGTTTGAAAAAGCCATCGATGCTTATGACTATGCTATATTAATTAAGGACAGCTTTGCTTCGGCCTATTTTAACAAAGGCAACGCACTGGTTAACCTTGAAAAATATGCAGAAGCTATAGAAGTATACCGTCATACTTTTGAGTATGAACAGCCTAATGCCGATACGTATTGTGCCATTGGCGAATGCTACGAAAAGCTGGAGCAAATGGACGACGCCCGGGCTTTCTACAAAAAATCGGTTAAGATGGATCCAAAGCTGGCCGATGCCTGGTTTGGGATAGGTGTAACCCTTGATTTTGAAGAGCGCTATTTTGAGGCCCTGCACTTTTATAAAAAAGCGCTTGACCTTGACATCGCCAATGCCGATTACTGGTTTGCTATTGCCGATGCCGAATATAAGCTCGGGCATTTGGATGAAGCAGAAAAGGCTTACGAAAAGGTGGTTGAGCTAAATCCGCTTGATATTGATGCCTGGCTTGATTATTCGTCGATACTTTACGAGCAGCAAAAGCTTAATGAAGCTATTGAAATTATAGCCCAGGCTATCAAAAATAACCCCGAAGCGGCCGAGCTTTACTATCGTATGGTTGCCTACCTGTTTGCCAAAGGCGAATACAATGAAGCCCTTAACAACCTGGAGTATGCTTTAGCAGCCGATCCGGAAAAACATTACATCCTGTTTGATTACCTGCCGCAATTGCAAAAGAATAAAGTGATTGTGGATATTATCAACAGGTATACTAAGTAGGGAGAATGGTTGATTGAGTTGATTAGGTGAATGGTTCTATCTCTTAAATAAGGTAAAACACGAAAAGACGCATGGAATATGTGTCTTTTCGTGTTTTAAGATAGACGCGCGGCCGCAAGATGACGGCATATCACCCCACTCACTTAATCAACTCAATCAACAACTCACTACCAACAATGAATTTACCATGAGCTTTAAAATCATTTAACATTTGAAATTTGCACATCTGCATATTTGTTGCGACCTTTGCCTCGTTAGAACTTTTAGTTATAGGCTATAACAAATACTTACAATGAACTACACTATTAATCATCTTCCTGATCGTACAACTAAACCCCGCGATAAAGGCATTACCATGGTTATGGACAAAGGCCTTAGCTTGCGCCAGGTTGAAGATTTTATTGAAGTTGGCGGGCCGTATACTGACATTGTAAAGCTGGGTTGGGCTACATCATATGTAACCCCTAATCTTGAACAAAAGCTAAAGCTCTACCGGGAGGCCGGCATCCCTGTTTATTTTGGGGGCACCCTGTTTGAGGCCTTTATTGTACGTAACCAGTTTGACGATTACCGCCGTTTATTGGATAAGTTCCAGCTGGAACATTGCGAAGTATCCGATGGTTCGATCACTATTGAGCATGATGTAAAATGTAACTATATCAGCGAGCTGGCCAAACAGGTTACGGTAATATCCGAAGTTGGCTCAAAAGATGTTCAAAAGATTTTTGCTCCTTATAAATGGATCAAATTGATGAATGCCGAAATTGAGGCCGGCTCGTGGAAGGTGATAGCCGAAGCTCGTGAAAGCGGTAACGTTGGTATCTATCGTGATTCGGGAGAGGTACGCCAGGGGTTGATTGATGAGATCCTAACCCAGATTCCCGAAGGGACAATTATATGGGAAGCGCCTCAAAAAGCGCAGCAAGTTTGGTTCATTAAATTGATAGGTGCAAATGTTAGCCTGGGTAATATCGCCCCAATGGATATCATTCCACTGGAAACTTTAAGGTTAGGTATCCGCAGCGATACTTTCGACCATTTTTTAGAGATGTAATTGTTGACTGATCTTAATATAACAATTAACCCAGCCTCCGGAGCAATCCGGAGGCTTTTTGTTTTATAATAGTACTTTCCCTTTAACTTTGCCCTTTTTAGCGCAAGTCTTGAGTTTGGGGCTGTGTGTGGTTGACTTGTGCTTTAACTTTAATCTGTAAACTTATTTTAGGACGATACAGCATGGTGTAGAAGGCACAAGTTACCCGTGCTCAGGCAATCGCACAAAACTTGCGCCAGTGAGGGGTTAAAACTATATGTCTTTTTTCTTAAAAATCACATCAATTCTTAATTATCAACATTGCAAGTATTTAAAAATCAATTAATTTCTCTTGCATAAGAACAAGGGATGCATGTTATTCCAGGCATGTGGAAAACTCCGGCTATTATGCTGTTCAGCATACTAATAGATTTGATTTAAAACCCCTGAACCTTTTTAGTGTTGCACGTACTCAGTTAATTTTATCATAATCTGTAAAAGCTATGGCTAAAAACATTACCAGGAAGGCGCCCGCAGCAAGCGGGGAAAAGGGGCTCAAAGCCGAACGCTATTTCACCAAAGAAGGTACCAGTGTTTACGACCTGTTTAAATATGAAAAGCGATCGTCGGTGATCCGCAACCCCTCAGGCGATGCTGTATTTGAAATGAACGATGTTGAGGTGCCTGCAGGCTGGTCGCAGGTGGCTACCGATATCCTGGCTCAAAAATATTTCCGTAAGGCAGGCGTACCCCAACCCGACGGCTCAACCGGATCTGAAAAAAGTATTAAACAAGTTGCCCACCGTATGGCCAACTGCTGGAAGGATTGGGGCATGCGATATGTTTATTTTGCTTCACCAAAAGATGCTGAGATCTTTTATGATGAAATAGTTTATACTATTGTTGGCCAACTGGCTGCCCCAAACTCGCCGCAATGGTTCAATACCGGTCTGCATACTTCATACGGCATTACCGGCAAACCACAGGGGCATTATTATGTAGACCCGGTAACAGAACAATTAAGTAAATCAACTTCAGCTTATGAGCGCCCGCAGCCGCACGCCTGCTTCATCCTTTCTGTTGATGACGATTTGGTGAACGAGGGCGGCATCATGGACCTTTGGGTTCGTGAAGCCCGTATTTTTAAATACGGATCGGGCGTAGGTACAAACTTTTCTAAGATCCGCGGTGAGAGTGAAAAACTATCGGGCGGTGGTTATTCATCGGGACTGATGTCATTCCTGAAAATAGGCGACAGGGCAGCGGGAGCTATCAAATCGGGCGGGACAACCCGCAGGGCAGCCAAAATGGTTTGCCTTAACCTGGATCACCCCGAAATTGAGGGTTTTGTGAACTGGAAAGTGGAAGAAGAAAAGAAAGTAGCAGCCCTGATAGCCGCAGGTTATTCGTCTGATTATGAAGGCGAGGCCTACCGCACGGTATCGGGTCAAAACTCCAATAACTCGGTACGCATTCCCAACAGCTTTTTCACAGCACTTAAAACCGGCTCGGCCTGGAATTTAACCAGCCGGATGAGCGGCAAAACCGTTAAATCCATATCCTCGCAAAAACTGTGGGACGATATCGCTTTTGCTGCCTGGGCCTGTGCCGATCCGGGTGTTCAGTTTGATAGCACCATCAATGAGTGGCATACATGCCCCGAAGGTGGCAGGATCAACGCATCTAACCCCTGCTCGGAGTATATGTTTTTAGATAATACAGCCTGTAACCTGGCATCCATCAATCTTGCTCATTTCTTTAATCCGCAAACACGTGTATTTGATGTAAAGGGTTTTGAACATGCCTGCCGAATGTGGACCATTGTACTGGAAATTTCCGTATTGATGGCTCAATTCCCATCAAAAGAAGTAGCACAATTATCCTATGATTATCGCACACTTGGCCTTGGTTATGCCAACCTGGGTTCGGCCCTGATGGTGAACGGCATACCTTATGATAGTGACGAAGCGCGTGCTATTGGCGGCGCCATCACCGCCATCATGACCGGCACTGCCTATGCAACTTCAGCCGAAATGGCCCGTGAGTTGGGTGCTTTCAGCCGTTACAATGATAATAAGGAGCACATGATGCGGGTGATGCGCAACCATCGCTACGCTGCGTATAACTCTACCGAAAACTACGAGGGACTGGAAATTACCCCTCCGGGTATTAACCCAAAGCATTGCCCCGATTACCTGCTTTCAGCTGCCTGCAATGCCTGGGACAAGGCTGTTGAAATGGGCGAAAAATATGGCTACCGCAACGCCCAAACCACTGTTATAGCTCCGACGGGAACTATCGGTTTGGTGATGGATTGTGATACTACGGGTATCGAGCCGGATTTTGCACTGGTGAAATTTAAGAAGCTATCGGGCGGCGGTTACTTCAAGATCATTAACCAGGCCGTACCGGAGGCTTTGCGCAATTTAGGTTACCAGGAACATGAGGTTACCGCCATTGTTAATTATGCCAAAGGTGCAGCGACCCTAAAAGGTGCTCCGCATATCAATATAGATACGCTTAAAGCCAAAGGTTTTAATGATGATGAACTGGAAAAGCTGGACAAAGGCCTGGTATCTGCCTTTGAGATCAGTTTTGCTTTCAATATCTGGTCGCTGGGCGAAGAATGTTTGAAACGTTTGGGCATCACGGCCGAGCAGTATAATGCGCCCGATTTTAATGTGCTGCGCGCACTTGGTTTCAGCAAAAAACAAATTGCAGAAGCTAATGAGTATATCTGCGGTACTATGACCATCGAGGGAGCGCCGTACCTGAAACAACATCACTATCCTATTTTTGATTGCGCCAACAAATGCGGCGCAAAAGGCCAGCGCTATATCCATGCCCATGGGCACATCAAAATGATGGCAGCAGCGCAGCCGTTTCTTTCGGGTGCCATTTCAAAAACCATCAACCTGCCAAACGAAGCTAAAGTTGATGAGATAAAAGATTGCTACGAGCTTTCGTGGAAGCTGGGCCTGAAAGCCAACGCACTTTATCGTGATGGCTGTAAGCTATCCCAACCGCTTTCAACCAAATCAGATGTTAAGGAAGAAGCTGATGACAAGCTGGATACAATTGAAGAAGTATTAGGCGAAGCTGCTAACGTAAAACTGAGCGATCTGACACCCGAGCAGGTTATTGAAGCAGCCATGGCCATCATGGAGAAATCAAAGGATACCAATTTTATGCGCCAGCTTTCGCGCGTGGTGCAAAAGAAACACCTGCCATACAAACGCCGCGGCTTTACGCAAAAGGCCAGTATTGACGGGCAAACCGTATTTGTACGTACCGGAGAATATGAGGACGGTACCCTGGGCGAGATTTTTGTAGATATGCATAAAGAAGGTGCAACCTTCCGCTCATTGATGAACTGTTTTGCCATCGCGGTTTCTATCGGTCTGCAATATGGCGTACCGCTGGAAGAATACGTAGAAAAATTTACCTTCACCCGTTTTGAGCCGGCGGGAATGGTGGTAGGACATACCAATATTAAAAGTGCAACCTCCATTATCGATTATATTTTCAGGATGCTGGGCTATGAATACCAGGACCGCACCGACCTGGTACACATCATAACCGATAAAAACGGCATATTGGGAAACCCGCAAATGGGTGATGAGGATTTTAATGCCGATGAAACCAATGTGTACCAGCCATCTATGCAACCTTCAGATAATTCTATTAATGCTCAAAGAAAAGGCTTATCTTTCGATGTTAGTATGGGTGTGCAAAGTGATGCGCCGAGTTGTAACGTTTGCGGGCATACCACGGTTCGTTCGGGTACCTGTTACAAATGCTTAAACTGCGGCAACTCAATGGGATGCTCGTAATCAATACGGATTTTTTCAAATCAATTATAAATAGTTAATTATGTTTAGCCCCGCTCGCCAGGCGGGGCTTATTTATTACCAGGGGCAAAATTGATGCAGCAGTAATAGTAATTGCAATGCCATAAAAGCCCGGCTATAAAGCCCACCTCCAACCCGATGCTTATTTTTGTGTTCACAATAGATATGAGCACAAACAAGATTAAACTGAGCGTGCTCGACCAGTCGCCAATTAGAAAAGGCGCTACTGCCGAGCAGGCCATACAGGAAACCATACAACTGGCAAAATATACCGATACCCTTGGCTATACCCGCTTTTGGATTTCAGAACATCATAATATGGGTATTATAGCAGGCTCAACGCCCGAAGTGTTATTAGCCCATTTGGCCGGCGAAACTAAAAACATGCGCATGGGGTCGGGAGGTATTATGATGCCGAACCACAGTACACTAAAAGTTGCCGAAAACTTTCGGATGCTGGAAGCGCTGTTCCCCGGCCGGATTGACCTTGGAATGGGCCGCGCGCCGGGTACCGACAGGATCACCGCTGCCGCGCTTAACCCTTCAAACCAGTTCAGGGAGCAGGACTTTGTTGAGCAACTGGCCGATCTGCAGAATTATTTTCATGATACTTACGAACCGGGGACCATACAGGCGCGTATCAGGGCTATCCCGCAGATTAAAACCGTGCCTAACATGTGGTTGCTAAGCTCAAGCGGACAAAGCGGCTTGTTTGCGGCACATTTCGGTATGGGTTTTTCCTTCGCTCATTTTATTAACCCCAATGGCGGCCCTGAAAGTGTTAAAATGTACAAGGAGCGATTTCAGCCATCTGATGATCTGCAACAGCCAGAGGCCAATGTAGCGGTGTTTATCTTCTGTTCGGAAGATGAAGAAAAAGTAAAGCAACACCAGGCCGTTATGGACCATCGCTTTCTGCAGTTTGAAAAAGGCGGGCCAATAGTGCCGCTAAGCTATGACGATGTGAAAGATGTGGAGTATACACCTGCCGAACAGGAACGCATTCGTTATAATCGTTACCGTGTAATTGCCGGTTCGCCTGCCGAGCTGAAGCTGAAGTTAATGTGGCTTGCCAATGACTATGAAGTGGATGAGATCATGGCTGTTACCATTACCGAAAACTTTGAAGACAGGCTTGAATCGTACCGATTGTTGGCCAAACAGTTTGAACTATTGTAATTTCGGTAAATAACTTTTTTAATTAAATGCCGTTTCTATACCAGTAACGGCATTTTTTATTAACGCCGGTATCATTATTCACATATTAAAAAACTTTATAAGGCTTTAAATCGTATCTTTGGAAAGATTATAAATAAGTCTATTTTCTACAATTCAATGGTTATTGTCATATTCTTTATAGCGCACTGGTTTCTGTCGCTATTTTTTCAAACGTTTTTCCTGCACAGGTACGCATCTCACAAAATGTTCACAACCAATAAGTTTTACGAAGGAATGTTTTACCTGCTTACTTATGTTTGCCAGGGATCATCGTTTTTAAACCCGAGGGCTTATGCCATTATGCACCGTGAACACCACGCATATAGTGATACCGAAAAGGATCCGCATTCGCCTCATTTTTTTAAGGATGTTTTCCAGATGATGGTATATACAGCTAAAAGCTACAGGCTGCATGTAAAGAAGCTTAAAGAACCTGAAGAACGTTTTAAAGGTAACATTCCTGAATGGCGTTTTGTTGATTTCATAGGATCATCGGTTGTATCCCGTATTTCATTCGGCATTTTATATATTTTATTTTATGTAGAATTTGCTACCGCATGGTGGATGTATCTACTGATCCCGATTCACTTTTTAATGGGGCCAATTCATGGTGCTATTGTAAACTGGTGCGGCCATAAATATGGCTATCAAAATTTTGATAATGGAGATAAGTCAAAAAATACTACCCCGTTTGATTTTTTAATGCTGGGCGAACTATTTCAGAATAATCATCACAAACACCCCAACAAAGCCAATTTTGGCGCCAAATGGTTTGAGATAGACCCGGTTTACCCCGTAATGAAACTCATGCACTGGATGCGGATCATTAAACTGCGCAAAGCGTATTTGTAATTGCGCAGCGATTAGGTTAAAGGCGAAAGGTCAAAGGCAAAAGGTGCTTTTGACCTTTTCTTTTTAAGGCGAGACACGACTTGATAGGTCAAGGCGAAAGGTTTTCTCTTATCTTTGACCATATGGCTCTTTACAATGCCTTAAATAAACCTTTCGCCTTCTTCCCAACCTTTCGCCTTTTACCTTTACTCCTTTCAGCTTCTTTCCCGTATCTTTGCAGCTTATAAATACATAAATCCATGAGTGTTTCTTTATTAGCTCAAAATTTGCATGGCTCGGAGATCATTAAGATTGCGGGCGAGATCAACGAATTAAAACGACAAGGCCAGAATATCGCCAACCTTACCATTGGCGATTTCGATTCCAATATTTATCCTATTCCAACTCCTCTAAAGGAAAAGATTATAGACGCCTATAATCATAATCAAACCAACTACCCGGCTGCTGATGGTATGCTTGATCTGCGCCAGAGTGTAAGTGGCTTTTTGAAAAGAAGTTTAGGTCTTGACTATGCACCCAACCAAATCCTGATTTCGGGTGGTTCGCGCCCGCTGATCTATTCTATATTTTTGGCGGTAGTTAACCCCGGCGAAAAAGTGGTTTTCCCTGCACCGTCATGGAACAATAACCATTACAGCGATCTGCTGAATGCCGATGCAGTGATTATCCCTACTGCTCCTGAAAATAATTTTATGCCTACGGCAGATGATATTCGCCCGCATTTAAAAGGAGCGGCTTTGCTGGCGTTGTGTTCGCCTTTAAATCCTACCGGTACTATGTTCAGCAAAAAGGACCTGGAAGAGATCTGCGATCTTGTAATTGCCGAAAACAAGAGCCGTGCAGTGGGTGAGAAACCACTGTATTTACTATACGATCAAATCTACTCGCAGTTAACTTTTGGCGAGCATAAGCATTACGATCCGGTAACCCTTCGTCCTGAATTAAAAGATTATACCATTTTTGTTGATGGCGGTTCAAAATGTTTTGCAGCAACTGGTGTACGTGTAGGCTGGGGTTTCGGGCCGGAGCTGGTTATCGAAAATATGAAAGCCATTGTAGGCCACATGGGAGCCTGGTCGCCAAAGCCTGAACAGATGGCTATGGCCAAATTTTTAACTGATGAGGCTGATGTAAACAGTTATCTTGATGATTTAAAGGGAAAGATCCAGGCAAGCCTTACTGCTCTGCATGAAGGTTTCCAGGAAATGAAAGCCAGTGGTTTAAATGTAGATTCGATTGAACCGATGGGCGCTATCTACCTTACCCTGAAAATAGATTACAGTGGCAAAACCACTCCGGACGGCAAAGTATTGAAAGATTCGGCAGATATTAACTTTTATTTAATTAAAGAGGCCGGAGCTGCATTTGTTCCATTCTCGGCCTTTGGTACAGGTGATGAGGTGAACTGGTTCCGTGCATCGGTTGGTGCAACCCCACTTCATGAAATAGAAGCCTTGATACCGAGGGTGAAAGCAGCGTTGAGTAAGTTAAAATAGTAATTAAATTAAAAAAAATGTCATTGCGGGCGTAGCGTGGCAACCGCATACTATACAGAGCGGCCATGCTTCCGTGCGATTGCTTCGTGCCTCGCAATGACATGATAAAATAAGAAAGGGTAACTCATCACCCTTTCTTATTAAGTCCTTTCCGTAAGGAGTATGGCTTACCCCAAGATCTCCTTAATATCGTCCGCCGTAAGCGATTTAATAAAGCTTTCTTCGGTAGTGATCAACGCCCTTGACAGGCTGAGTTTGCGCTGCTGCAGGGCCAGGATCTTTTCTTCAACCGAATCTTTGGTGATGAATTTATAGATGAAAACGTTTTTGGTCTGCCCGATACGATGTGTGCGGTCAATGGCTTGCTGCTCAACAGCTGGGTTCCACCATGGATCGAGAATAAACACATAATCGGCTTCGGTAAGATTAAGGCCTACGCCCCCCGCTTTTATCGAGATTAGGAACACACGCGTTTTTTCATCCTCCTGGAATTGTTTAACCACATCGCCGCGGTTTTGCGTGGCACCGTCCAGATAGACGTAAGGAATACCAACGCGCTCAAAATGCTCACGGTAAATGCTAAGCTGTTTTACAAACTGCGAAAATATGAGCACCTTGTGACCACCATCAAGCACGTTGCCTAAGGTATGCACCACATCTTCAAATTTACCGCTGTCGCCTTCATAATCCTTATCGATCATGATAGGATGGTTAGCAATTTGCCTTAACTTGATCAAACCCTGCAATACCTGAATCTGTGTTTTAGCGAACGTGCCATCCTCCAGGCTTTTCAGCAACTCATTCCGGTATTCGGATTTTACCTCTTCATAAACCGACGACTGCTCTTCTGTCATCTGGCAGTAGAAAAGATTTTCAGTTTTGGGTGGCAATTCTGTTGCTACCTGCTCTTTGGTGCGGCGTAACACAAAAGGCTTGATCAAGGCCTGAAGTTTGCGGGCCTTATCTTCATCTTTTTTCTTCT
Source organism: Mucilaginibacter metallidurans (assembly GCF_003286435.2). NCBI lineage: Bacteria > Pseudomonadati > Bacteroidota > Sphingobacteriia > Sphingobacteriales > Sphingobacteriaceae > Mucilaginibacter > Mucilaginibacter metallidurans. The sequence goes on along the minus strand of NZ_CP043449.1, from coordinate 5,497,826 downwards.
CTATCGGTGCCACAAACTCGTTTTGGAAAAACTGTTGCGCGCCCAATAAACCAGGATTAATGAACGACATTTGCGTCCACAAATCGTTGACCGAATTTTCGACCGGGGTACCGCTCAAGATCAATTTAAAGCGCGACTTGAGCTGTTTAACCGCCTGGTATGATTTCGACGAGGGATTTTTGATATTCTGGCTTTCGTCCAGGATCACATAATCAAAAAAGAAGCCTTTAAACATTTCGATATCAATGCGGCTGATGCCATAAGTTGTGATCACCACATCGTAATTGGCAAAAACTTCGGCACTGCGGTAGCGCATAGTGCCCGTATGTACCATAAGTTTCAATTGCGGCGCGAATTTGCGGGCCTCATTAAGCCAGTTATATATCAGCGAGGTTGGCATGATCACCAGCGAAGTGGCTTTGCCTCCAGCCTCTTCCGTATCTTCCTTGTGCTTTTGCAGCAGTGATAAAGTTTGGATGGTTTTACCCAAACCCATATCATCGGCAAGGCAGCCGCCAAAGTGGTATTGCTTTAAAAAGTGAAACCAGTTATAGCCCGCTTTTTGGTATGGCCTCAAATTACCTTCAAAATTAACAGGCATCGGCGCATCTTCAAGCTCATCAAAATTAGTTAGCTTTTGTAGTTTACGGGTCATCGTAACGCTGGCCATTTCGCCTTCGGCCAAATCAGTAACGAGGCCTATATGATGACGGCGTAATTTTAACTCATTGCTGCCTTCGGTAAAATGCAGCAGGTTGCCGTATTGTGAAAACCATTTTTCCGGGATCACGGCTATTTCGCCCGATGGTAATGTAAATTCCTTTTTATGATTGAGGATATGGTTTTTTAACTGGATAAAAGGGATTCGGTAGGGGCCGAAGCTCACCATGGCGTTGATATCAAACCAGTCGTTATTTTCTGTTACTTCAAGCTCAATTTTGCTGCTGCCAAATACATAGCGTTTTTGCCCTTCGGGCTGTTCCAGCTCAAAACCCTGTTCAATAAGCTGATCATGATGCTGATTGAGCCATTCAAAAACGGAGAACGAGCGGTCATCATCTTCATCGTGGCCGGCAACTTCAAGGTTTTGGAACAATGATGAAGCTATTTTAAGCCCCATTTGCTCCAATTGGTGCATCTTGCCTTTTTCCCAGGTAGTTGAACGTTTAATACGGTGAAACAGGTAATCATCGCCGGTTTTTTCCATCCGCACAGAAATGTGCCTGCCATCGCCATAAGGAAATACATAGCCCGCATACTTAAAAGAAAGTTGCAGCTGCGAAGTACCGCCTTCAATATAAATAGGTTTAAGCACAGGGCAGGCATCATACTTTTCGGTATTGATGGTAAACCCTTCGGCGTAAACATTATGCTTTTCGATAAGCGGGGCTACAAACTTTTCAAAGTATGATTGCTCGGACGATTTGGGTATGGCAATAAAACGCTTGTTCAGGAATGGTTGCAGTTTTTTACCCTCAATCTCCTTGTCGAAATAATACAGGGTATCATCAAGCAGCATCCAGGCCGGGTGGTTACAAATAATCTCTGCATTTTTAAACATGAACTCAATGCGCATGCCCTGATATTTGATAGTAGGGAAATACCTGATCTCTTGCTCACTACGCCTGAAATGAAATAATACCGATGCTGCTTCGGTAGCCAGCTGAAGCTTACGCTCGCCGGGATAGCCTTCCTTGCTCATCTGGTACACCTGCTTGCCGCAAAGTAACGATAAGGCTTCGGCGATACGCTTCTCCAGTTTTGGGCGGATCATATCGAACATCTGCTCATTGAAGATCTTGGAGAAAAACTCGAACGGACGGATTGGTTTTTTATAATACCTTTTGATCACGTTTCCCTGCTCCATCTCCTCCAGCAGTTTGATCAACCTGATATCAGTTTCGTCCAGAAACTCGCAAAATTCTTTGGCGGTATTGGAAAATAAACGCTGATGGGTTAACGAAAATTCACCATTGGGATTAAGCTGAACAATGTGAGGCTCAATAACATACGACAGGTAGTCATGCTTGGCAATGGCATAAATAATTTGGCATGGTTTGGAACTGTCGACGCGTAACATGTGCTTCAGGGTAAAAAATTATTTGAAGCTACATCAAGAAAAAATTCAAACGTAAATAGAATTTACTGTAATTGAAAGAGTTTTATATTAAAAAATTGTTAACCCACTGAAATTGACACGGTTTTGATAACATAAAATGTTTTTATGCCGGATATTGTATGCTTATAAAGGGGAAGAGATGTCGTAAAGCGACCCTGTGACTTGGGAATTGCTTTGTTCTACTCATGACATAATAAAAAATCGTAGTCATGTTGAACTTGTTTCAACACCCCACTTGCTAAGCGGCCTCGCTGAGTAAATCAGCTACCTGTCTTGTGGGGTGCCGAAACAAGTTCGGCATGACGTGATGTGGATGTCAATGTTCCATCAGGGTCTCTCGCAGAGGCCCCTGATAGCTTCGCTGTTTATTCTTTTACTTTGGCTTGCTCAATAGATTAATAAACAACCTGTAAGCTCCCGGTACGCCGGCAGGCAGCTCCCTGAAAAATGCAAGTGAAGTATATATAAACCTGCCTTTGCCATAATCACCAACAATTAATGATCCGTTAAGTGGTTCTTCGCCTTTATCGTGCATTTGGAGAAGGGGTTTGTACTGCGGGTCGATATTGCTTACAAAATACAATCCGCGTTCCTGGATCCAACCGTTAAAATCATCATTGGTTATCTTATTAGGATAGTTTAATACCGGATTTTGCGGATCTAAAATCGTCACTTCGGCGTTTTCGTCAGTAACCCTGCGGTTCACTACGGTAAACGGATATGGGCCTATTTGCTTTACAACAATACCATTGTTGTTATTGTATTGCACTACCAGGTTGCCGCCGTTCTTTACATATGCCATTAACTTCGATTGCTGATAAGCAAGTCGCTCGTTCACATTGTAGGCCCGTACGCCGGTAACGATGGCATCATAGCCCGAAAGATCGCCGTTTGTTACCTCGTTTTCACTTAGTAAATGTACATCATAACCTACCTGGCGCAAAGCTTCGGGCATTTGGTCGCCGGCACCGACAATGTAGCCTATTTTTCTGCCGTTATGTTTAAGATCGAGGTAAACAAGCTTTGTTTGTGCCGGCGGAAATAGGGTAATAGCTGGTACGTGATCATACCTGATACGGCGAAGGCTAAGTGAAAATGGTTGGCCGTTAGCGTTAACCACCGCTTCCAGATCGGTAGTCTTAGTTTTAGTATCAGTTGGGGTAACCGTAAATGCTACCGACCATTCCTCATTTTTGTCCTTATCGGTAAAGTCAATTTTTTCGGGACTTATTTTCCAGCCGGCAGCGGGTTTCAGACTGATGGTGCCACTTGCTTTGGTGAAGCTTTTCAGCTTTACCAACACTGTTTGTGCCTGCTGTGCGCTGAAAATATAGTCCTTATCTTCAATGTTAGCTGTTACCGGTGGCGTTATTTCAATAGGCTGATAAACCTCGCCCCTAACCGGGTCAACGTATTTATATACAATACGGCGATCGATATTGATGGGCTTACCCTCAATAATAAACTGGAAAGTAACTTTTGGTAGGTCAGGATTTTCAGGGTTACCGGCAAGCGTGTTATCCTGTAACGTGTAAACGCCTATTGGGTGCGATGAGGCCAGCCAGTAAGGCTGCGTTAGCATGGAAGCTGCCGCAGTAGTTTCAAAAGTTTGCAATTGATTAAATGGGATCTCCTTGCCTTGCAGCGCCAAAGAGCTATCATTGGCATCAATGCTGTTTATTTTAACACGATAATTAAAACGGTTGATCACCTGCGCGCGCACGCCTATTTTATCGCCGAGTGGGTAAGTTGACTCAGTAGCATAAGCCTCAAACCACAGGCCGGCACATGCCGCTATGAGATTGTTTAGCTCTTTAGTTTTTTGTTCGCGCCAGTAGGTATCCGGTACTTTCTCAACTTTCATGAGTAATTGTACCAATGCAGGCAATGATTTTTCTGGTGCTTCGCTGATAAAGTTCCGGCTGATTACACTTATCATGGCTGCAATAGCGTCTCCGTCTTTAACCCGTTTCCAGGTGGTATTAACACCATCCATGAGGTCGTTTTGCGGGGCATCGCCTAAAATAGTTTTAAAAAACTCGTATGATTCGCCGCGTTGCTTGGCCGAGCCAAAGCCCTGGGTTTTATGATTACTGCGGCTTTCGGCAGCTATTTCACCATAACCTTTACCCAGGATGGTATTATAAACCCCAACATTGATCTTAAACTGATCGGCAGCAGTTGTATTGACACTTCCAAAACTAAAGGTGTTCCACATAAGGCGTTTGGCCTGCCACGGCTTTACATATTTTAATTGCTCAGGGTAACGGTTTGGATCGGCTGCGGCTGTAAAAGCTTCCTGCGCTAATATGGCCGATGAGGTGTGGTGGCCATGGCCCCCCTCGCCGGTTGTTGGGAAGCGGCAAATGATCACATCCGGCCTGAATTTGCGGATCACCCAAACTATATCGCCCAATACTTTGTCCTTATCCCAGATCTTTAGCGTTTCTTCCGGTCCTTTTGAAAAGCCGAAATCATTGGCGCGGGTAAAAAACTGTTCGGCGCCATCAATCCGGCGGGCAGCCAGCAATTCCTGCGTACGGATCAAGCCAAGTAATTCGCTTTGCTCATTGCCTATCAGGTTTTGTCCGCCATCGCCACGGGTGAGCGACAGGTAACCGGTGCGATAATGTTTTTCCTGCGCCAGGTAAGCCAGCAGCCGGGTGTTTTCATCATCGGGATGGGCGGCAACATATAATACACTACCAAGCACATCAAGCTTTTTAAGGTTTTGCTGAATGGTGCCGAGATCGGTAGGCGGGTTGGTTTGGGCCTTTGAAAAAACAGTTGCAAACAGGAATATTGCAATGAGGTGGATACGCTTCATAGCAACAAATATATTGAAAGATAGATATTCTGTATTTTCTGTATCAATAATATAACAAAACCATTACGGTGACCATCAATCTGTTAAAGTTTTTGATGATAAATATTAAATGTTTCAACAAACACTTTTGATTTTTACAATTTTTTCAAGCATTGTCAAACAAATCTGTCATTCGATGGTAATCTTAATCAACTGATTAACTTTTTCTGCTTCAATCCGATACGCTTAATCAATCGTTTGATTAATTTTGTGCCGTTAAAACAATGGAAAAAGATAAAATAGATAAAAAGGAACATATCCTCGACGTGGCCGAAAAGGTGTTCGCGGACCTGGGTTATGACGGAGCCTCCACCCGTACCATATCGGGCGAAGCCGGTGTAAACATGGCTATGCTCAATTACTATTTTGGATCAAAAGAAGGACTTTTTCTGGCAGTTTTTGAACGCAAGATCAATTCGTTCCGTACGCTGCTGCAAAATATTAGCAGCGACGGAAGCATGAATGCCTGGGATAAACTGGATAAATGTATTGACAATTACGTTGAACGCATCATTGCCAACAACTGTTTTCAAAAACTCATTAACAGGGAAGTGTCCATGAACAAACGTGGCGACCTTACCGATAAGATCATCGAAATACTGATGGTAAATGTATATGAGGTAAAAAGAATTATGGAAGAAGGTGTAAACAACGGCCTGTTTCATGCAGATGCCGATATACCGTTGGTAATAGCAACCCTCTTTGGTACAAAAAATTATATAGTTAACATGCCTCAGATATCATCATTAGTATTGGGACATGATATTCGTGATGAAAAGTTTATGGAAAATGAACTGAAACCACGTGTTAAAACATACATGAAAAGACTTTTAAAAGCTTATTTAGTTAAAGAACATGACAACTCAAAATAACAAAACCAACCACCTTAAGCTATTAAAGCAGGTGTTACGGCCCATTTTACGCGGCAGTATCGCCCTCATAGTTTTGAGCCTGCCTTTTGCTGCCAGCGCACAAGACAAGACAATTACACTTGACGAAGCCATTAAACTCGGCCTTGAAAACAGTAAAACACTAAAGCTATCAAACTCAAAGGTTGAACAGGCTGTTTCAGAATACAACCAGGCCAAAGATGAAGCCCTGCCAACAGGTAAAGTGAGCTACGGCTATAACCATGCTGAAATTCCGGCCAACAGGCTTGCGTTAGGCGAGTCGAGCTTTAATTTGCCTAACCGCGCTGATGCTTACCTTGGCATTTTAACTTTAAACCAAACCATATTTGCCGGTGGTAAATTGAAATATGCCCGCCAGTCAACCGACTTGCTTACACAGGTTGCCCGTTTGGATGTAGAGAATGATAAAGACCAGATTGTTTACGATATAATCAGCTCATACTACAACTTGTACAAAGTATTGCAAAGCAAAAAAGTAGTAACACAAAACTTAACTACTGTTGATGCCCAGATTAAACAGGCACAACGCTTTTTTGAACAAGGCTTAGTTACTAAAAACGATGTACTGCGTTTTCAATTGCAACGCTCAAACATTGAAGTTAATGGCGTTGACCTGGAAACTAACCGCCGTATCATTAACTATAACCTTAACGTGTTGTTAGGTTTACCTGAAAGTACACAGTTAAACATAGATCAGATTAAGGAGGCCGACAGGCAGGTAGCTCCGTTGACAGCTTACCTTGATACAGCAATGGCTGTACGCCCGGAGTTTAAGCAATTCGCGTTGCGTAGTCGTGTTGCCGAAACCAATATCAAGAGTATTAAAGCTAATGAGCTGCCAACTTTAGGCGCTTCGGTTGCGGGGTATTATGTAGATGTTAACTCCAACCCTATACCTAAAAGCGGCAATTTTATTACTCCGTTATCAGCCGGCTTAACGCTGTCATGGAACTTCGGCTCATTGTGGACTAACAAGAACAAGGTAAAGGAAGCCCAGATCCAGAGCCAGCAGGTTGACATCAATAAAAGTATCACCACAGATCGTGTGAAAGATGAGGTTAACCAAAGCTACCAGAACTATACCCAGGCGCTTGAAAAGGTTAAACTTTTACAGACCGCTATCGATCAGGCTGGTGAAAACAACAAGATCCTCGAATCAAAATACAAAAGCAATATAGCATCCGCAACCGATAGGGCAGATGCAGAAACCTTGCTTTACCAGGCACAGATCAACTTAGAATTGGCTAAAGCCGATGCTGGTCTGGCTTACTATACACTACAAAAATCAACAGGAAAAATCAACAAATAACAATACCAAACCTTTAAATAAAATGGCAAAGGAACAAGAAACACCGGAACAACCGAAAAAGAAAAACAAAGTTATCCCCATCATATTAGGCATTGTACTTATTGGCGGCGTAATTTTCGGTATAAAAGAATACATCTACTTTAGCAAACACATTGATACTGATGATGCCCAGATCGACGGCGATATCAGCCCTGTAGTTGCCCGCGTTGGCGGTTACGTTGATTCAATTTATTTTGAAGAAAACACCCATGTTAATGTTGGTCAGCCGCTGGTTAAAATTGATGACCGCGACTATAAAGTAAAATTAGAGCAGGCTCAGGCGGCACAAGTTGGCGCAAGCGCAGGCATTAATGTTAATCAATCGCAAATTTTTGCTAACGAAGCAAACTCTGCAAGTGCAAAAGCCCAGGTTTCATCAAATCTGGCCCATTTAGAAAAAGTACAGAAAGATTACGACCGTTACGCCAACCTGGTAAAAGATGGGTCAGTAACCCAGCAGCAATTTGACCAGGCCAAGGCCGATTTGGATGTTGCAAAAGCTAATTACAGGGCATCGCAGGATCAGTACAAAGCTGCTGTTCAGCAAATTGGTACAACCCGCAGCCAGTTGGCTGTTACCCACACGGGTGTATCACAAAGGCAGGTTGATATTGATTATGCAAAGCTGCAATTGAGTTACACGCTGGTGAAATCTCCGGCAAGCGGCTTAGCCTCTAAAAAGAATGTACAGTTAGGTCAGCTGGTACAGGCTGGTCAAACTTTGTTTTCAATAGTGAATGATAACAGCCTTTACATTACCGCTAATTACAAAGAGACACAGCTTACCAATATCAAAAATGGTTTAAAAGTTGAAATTGAAGTTGACGCTTATCCAGACATGAAGCTGAAAGGCCAGGTTTACAATTTTTCGCCTGCTACAGGTGCCAAATTCTCCCTGTTGCCTCCTGATAATGCTACCGGTAACTTCGTAAAAGTTGTACAGCGTGTGCCTGTAAAAATTAAAATCAACGGCACTAAAGAGGAGCTTGCAAAATTACGCCCGGGTATGAGCGTAAACGTATCTGTAATTAAAGAATAATATTATGGCTGAAACTGGCTTTAAAAAGTGGATCATTACCATTACGGTGATCACAGCCTCATTACTGGAGCTGATTGATACCACTATCGTTAACGTAGCGTTGCCTCACATACAAGGTAACCTTGGCGCAACCCTTGAGGATGTGGCCTGGGTAGTTACCGGGTATGCGGTAGCAAACGTGATCATATTGCCCATGTCGGGTTGGCTGGGCGGCCGTTTTGGGCGTAAAAACTATTTCATGGCATCTATCATCGTGTTTACCATTGTATCATTTTTATGTGGTAACGCGCACAGTATGGATGAGCTGGTATTGTTCAGGATTATTCAGGGTATTGCCGGCGGTGGTTTGATTTCGACAGCCCAGGCCATATTACTTGAAACCTGGCCCCGTGAGCAGATAGGTACTGCAACCGCGCTATTTGGTTTGGGAGCGGTTGTAGGCCCAACAGTAGGCCCAACCATTGGCGGTTGGATAGTTGAAAACTACTCATGGCCCTGGATCTTTTACGTGAATATCCCGGTGGGGGCGCTGGCGGCGTTTTGTACGTACACCTTCGTGCGGGAAACACCCAAGGATGCCAAAGGTAAACCTGTTGACTGGTGGGGTATTATCCTGTTGGCTATTGCAGTAGGCAGCTTGCAAACCGTACTTGAAAAAGGCGAAAGTGAAGACTGGTTTGCAAAAACATATATTCTGGTATTAACCATCACGGCTATATTAGGGACCATATTGTTCATCTGGCGCGAAATGAGTACAGAGCACCCGATCGTGAACTTCAGCATCCTGCGGCACCGAAGTTTTGCTGTGGGCATGTTCACATCCTTTATACTTGGGTTTGGTTTGTATGGATCGGTGTTCGTGTTCCCGGTATTTTGTCAAAACCTGCTTGGCTTTAACGCCCAGCAAACCGGTGAGCTGTTGTTCCCCGGTGGTTTATGTACCATTGTGATGATGCCATTTATAGGTAAGATGCTTAATAAAGGCATACCGGCCCAATTTATGGCCACAGCGGGCATGTTCCTGTTTTATGTATTTACACATATGCTGAGCAATTCAACGCTGGCCACGGGTGAAAAAGACGTGTTGGTACCGCTGTTGATCCGTGGTGTTGGTATGGCTTTATTGTTCGTGCCGCTTACTACATTGGCTATGGCCGATTTGAAAGGTCCTGAACTGGGCCAGGGATCGGGCTTGAACAACATGATGCGCCAGTTGGGTGGATCTTTCGGGATAGCTACATTAACCACCCTCATCCATATACGGCAGGGTGTGCACCGCAATAATCTGCTTGTAAATATCAATCCGTATAACAATCCGTTTAATGACCGTTTGCACATGCTTACACAAGGCTTTATGGCCAAAGGTAAATCGGTGATTGATGCTACCCATATGGCTTACCAGGCTATTGAAGGTATGGTTACCAGGCAAACATTGTTGTTAACGTATGATGATGCTTATTGGATATCGGGATTGGTGATGTTATTTTCGATACCGTTGCTTTATCTGCAGCCGTTCAAAAAGCTGAAAGCTGTTGCCGATTCGCACTAAAACAATAAAAGCCGTTCCACTATTACCGGAACGGCTTTCCCCAAAAAAAATTAACAATTAAAATTTAAGTAACTCCTCCCGCATAAACAACATATTTGAATATTGCGACCGGGGTTTGTTTAATCTTAAGGTATAAATTTACTGGATTTTAATTAATAAACGCAAATTTTATTGGGCAATAAAATACTATTTATGAAAAAGGCATGAAATTTTATTATTTCATGCCTTTTTCATTGTTAAAATAAGTTAAGCTTGTTAAAATATAACTTTACCTGTAGCGGTAATTAGTGAGGCTATACGTACGGCGTCAAAAATGCGCTCCTCGGTAGTGCCTAATTTTATAAGCGAATCCTCATGTGCGTTTACACACATTTCGCAACCGTTAACAGCCGATACAGCTAAGCTGGCCAGTTCAAAAAATTCTTTACCGGTTACCGGTTTCATCATGAGTTGCATACGGATTCGTGCCGGGATCTGGGTGTACTTTTCCTTTTGGGTAAAATGCCTGAAACGGTAAAATACGTTGTTTGATGCCAGCAATGAGGCGCAACCTACAGCTTCGCCAATTTCGGCATCGGTAGCTTCGCTATCTTTAGCGTATTTGGTAAAGAAGTTGGTAAGCGGAATATTGTTATTGTTTGCAGCAGTAGCCAAACCAAGTAGCGCACATTCTTTATTAGTTAAATGTGCTGAAGTAAGGGTACTGGTAAAATTCAGTTTAAGATCGCGCAGGTAGCGTGATTCGCCTGTTTCTAAAAGGCTCAGGCTGGCTGTACGGTAATTTTTATCTAATCCGATACTTTCAAGTATCTCCTGGATCACTTCGGTACTTTCGTTCATTTTTTGGGGTGATTTTCTTATTGTAGAGACGCATAATTGCGTCTCCTGTATGCAAATTAAGGAGGTTAAACACCATGCAATGTGGCTTGTCCTACGGAGACGCAATTATGCATCTCTATATAAAAAACAACTTTCAGCATTAGGCTTTTAGCCTTCCGCTTTTGGCTTTTCCTCAGCTTAAAAAAGGGTGTAAAAAATCCCCGCACCGAAATACAGTACGGGGACGTTTATCTGTTGTATAATTATACAGTTAAAGTTTCCTGACCTTTTTCCCAGTTGCAAGGGCAAAGTTCGTCAGTTTGTAAACCGTCAAGTACACGTAATACTTCTTTCACGTTACGGCCAACGCTTAGGTCGTTAACTGATACCCAGCGAATAATACCTTGTGGGTCGATGATGAAAGTAGCACGGTAAGCAATTTTTTCAGTTGGCTCTAAAATGCCCAGGTCTTCAGCTAATGATTTTGAAGTATCAGCAAGCATAGGGAATTTCAAATCACGCAGATCGTCATGATCTCTTCTCCAGGCAGCGTGAACAAATTCAGAGTCGGTAGAAGCACCGATCAAACGGGTTTCGCGGTCGCGGAATTCGCCAAAGTTTTTGTTGAATTCAGCAATTTCAGTAGGGCAAACAAAAGTAAAGTCTTTTGGCCACCAGAACATTACAGTCCAAACGTTGTCATCGTTGGTTAAATACTCAGAAGTAAGGGTTTCAAACTCTTTACCTTTTTCAAGGCTTACTACTGCTGTTTTAGAAAATTCGGGAAATTTTTGTCCTATCGTTAACATATTTTGATATTTCTTTTAATGTTTATGCAAATATAAAAATTTTAAACCGCCTCCCGAATACTAATAATTGATGTTATATAGATTTTAACTATATAATTATTGTATAATATAGTTGATTTTTATTGGGTTATTTTAAGGGTTTTAGCCTGTTTTTGCTATTTAAAAAAATACGTTACCTTGGTTGTATGAAAACTAAACCTATCCTCATTATTACCGTAACGGTTGTTGTTTTAGCTATAGGCGGATACTTTTTACTAAAAGGAAAGAGCGCTTCATCTCCAAAACAAGAAGATATAACGCAGTTCTTAAAAAGCTTCAATCAACAGTTAATTAAAGGTAACCGCGACTCACTGCTTTCATATTTCCCGGATAAACAAAACAGTGAACCTATCAACCGGCTAATCACGGCTTTGCTCAACAAAACCGAAGATCCCGAAACTTCGTTTAAGCTTGAGTTGAATGTTGATCAAAGCACAATCAGCTTTACGAACCCCGAACTTGCGGTTGCAGTTGTACCGGTAACGTTTAGTGGTGACCACCTCAGCAACAGACTAAGTAGTTTGACGTTCGCTATTGAAAAAGAAGAGAATAACAGATACAAAATTTACCAGGTTGATGGCACCAGCTTCATGACCGATTATATAGCTTATAAAAGCAGTGCCTGGCAAAAAAATTACAGTGATAAAGAGATTTACAGCCCGGTAACTTTAAAGGCTTTCGCCGATGCTAATAACCTAAAGACCAAATACGATAGCATAATCTGGTTTAGCCACATTAAAGCTCAAACCTATTTTTATGTGGTAAAAGGCAAATGGGATTTTTCAGAACAATTTCAGCAGGAAAAAGATACCGCTAAAACCTATAAAATGGGTTTAGTAAGTCCAGATTACAAAGAGATAATTCCGGCCGAATACGATCTTGTTTATACCATAGGCGGCACTTTTCCTAACCTTGTTGAAGTAGAAAAAGACCACAAACGCGGCTTCTATGACCTTAGCGGCAAAGTAGTATTACCTGTTGAATATGACCAGATATTCCCTCTGAACGATGCTGAAAACGTCGCAGCTATCAGGAAGGGTGATGATTATTTTTGGCTGAAAAGCGATTATACGGTTTCGGAAAAGGCGGATATTCACGTGAAGGATATTTTCGGTAAACTTAAGCAACCGGCTTCGTTCACTTTAAAGCAAAGCCCGGTAGGTGGCATTACCGAGTTTAATTCAAGGGAGCAGCATGGTGCAATTTACATCCCTCCTTCATACCTTGATGATCTGAATTTAATTTGCGGAATTAAACAGTTTAAAAATCCGTTGCGAAACCATGTTTATTTTGAAGAGTCAAGCAGTCAGTACATTGTAAAAGCCAAAGCTTTGCCTGTAAACAGTTCAGCAACAAGCAGCGATAATTGGATCCAAAGTGCTTATTACTCAATCCGCGATTATTTTATAGGTGGCCGTTCTGAATTTTATGACAGCAATAACATGGTACTTATTGATAACAAGAATAATAAACTGTATGGTTACAGGATCGATACCGACATTAACACCGAAGAGGGGGGCGGCGAATTCAGCGGCCGCTGCAATGAGTTTAACATCAATGTGCTCAGCGATTCATTACTGGAGGTCAAAGTAACATCTGTTGGAAGTATTGAATTATATAACAACACATACCTAAATGAACTGCCAGTATTTCATCTGTTAAAGATCCAAAACGGCAAGGTGGAGGAAACGAGAAACACCAAAAGGGTTTTTGCATTTACTAAATTTCGTAAAATGGACAACCATTTTATTGATGGCTGTTACGTTTGTTATAAGATGATCGATGGCCGATATGAAATGACCAGCAGTGGGGCAATTTCGCCAGAAGTGCTACGATATATGAAAAACGAAATCTATGCCGATTATAATTATAGGTTTAAAGACAAACGCTGGACGGAAATGTTCGAACAACAATTTTACGGACATTATAAATCAGAAAACCTCAGCGTTCAGGATTCATTAACCGAGATAGATAAATATAACATTCAGTGGATTGATCAGAAGCTAAAAGGATTGCCGGCAATAAAGCCTAATGTACTTGCGGCAAAATGAGCATCACCGCTCGCATATTAAGATATTTTGCCTTTTTCTGGGTATTTGTACTCTGCGCCGGTACGTTTGTTCAGTACTGGGATTTTAATCATGATTCTTATTTTCTGCATATCAAACAAAAAGCCGTTGAAACCGGATGGTACCTGCCTGCTTTTTATTGCCATATAATCGGTAGTAGTATAATTCTGTCAGCCGGTTTTTTCCAGTTTTCAAAAAAAGTATATAATAACAAAGCCCTACACCGGACATTGGGAAAGCTGTATGTGTTCGGCGTGCTGTTTTTCGCGGCACCGGGCGCTTATATCATGACGCTTTTTATAAACCGGGGTACGGGCGTATTTATATCTTTTTTACTTCAGAATACATTGTGGGTGGCCTTTACCCTGGCGGCATTTTTATTGGTTAAGAAAGGGCGAATTGATGATCATATTAAAATGATGAACCGGAGTTATGCGCTGGCTTTCGGCGCGGTTACTTTGCGGTTTTATATCTGGCTGTTTACTGTTTTGGGTAACGGCGTAAACTTTCATAATAATTACCTCATCATTGCCTTTTTAAGCTGGGTGCCTAATTTGATTTTGGCTGAGGTTATAAACAAGTATGGGAATAGGCAGGTTGAGGTAGAGAAGAGAATGGGTATAAAACAAAAGCGTCATTGCTGTAAAGGAACGAAGCAATGACGCCAATGCATTAATGCCTTCTCCGTTGGAGAGGGTTGGGTGAGGCTCTTTAACTCACGCTCGTCACCGTTTTCTTTAACTCCGTTTCCAGGTTTTGGAGCTCGGTGTTCAGCGTACGACGATTAGCTGTGCCTTCGTCGTGAATGCGTTTTACCTCGGTAAGGGTTTCAATAAGTGATGAAGTAGTCTTTTTCAGTGTGTCTAACGATACTACCGTCTTCTCATTTTCGCGGGCTACATCAATACTGTTTTGTTTCAGCATTTCAGCATTCTTTTGTAAAATGGTGTTGGTTGTATCTGAAATCTTCTTTTGCATCTCCACATTCTCTTTCTGGCGGTTCAGGGCCACAGCTATGGTGAGCTGGTTTTTCCAAACCGGGATTGTAGTTGATACAATAGACTGTGCTTTTTCGGCAATGGTGGTATTGTTGTTCTGCACTACACGGATCTGTGCCAGCGATTGCAGCATAATAAAGCGAACTACCTTCAGGTCGGCAAGGCGTTTATCAAGGCGGTTCACAAAATCGCGCAGATCAGCAATTTCATAGTCCTGGTAGCCTGTCGGGTTACCGTCCATCACAGCCAGTTTTTCGTTAAGCTCATTGTATTTGAGCTGCCCGGCAATGATCAGGTCTTCCATTTGCTTGATATAAGTAACGTTGCTGTCAAACATGGTTTGCAGCGAGCTGTTATCCTTTAACGAATTAACACGGCCTGCCTTGATCTTATTGGTGATCTTATCGATGTTATTAACCACAGTATCGTATTTCTGGAAAAGCTTTTTGGTATCAACCACCAGCTTTTTCATGAACGGGATATGTGATATAAATGAAGTGAACGCGTTTTGGTTCAGCTCGTCAACGTCAATATAGTTAAGCTCGGTAAGTAACTCGTTAATCAGCCCGCCTACTTCGCCTGAATTATAGGTACGTACCGAAGTAAGGAAGTTATTGCTATATTTCTCCATGGAGTTTTGTACCTCAACGCCGTAGTTAAGTATGGAGTTAACATCAGCAGGATTAATATCCTTACCCATCTCTCCATATTTTTGGAGGTCCTGGTTTGGTATAGCGTCAAGGTTGACATTACCTTGTTTATCTACCTTCATAGGCACATTGCCGGTTGGTGCGGCTGCCGCCGGAAGATCCAGATTGGTTGGAGTGATCAGCGGTGGTATATTCAGATTTAGTTCATCATTGTTTGGTGCACTTTCCATAATCTTATTATTAATGATTTAGTAGTACTTAATTAGCTGATCTTAAGCGCCACCCGGCTTAATACTTAAGATCAATGAATTAAACTTTTACAAGTAGGTTGCGGTTACAGTTTTCACTGTTTCTTCCAATTTACGGTCGCGGGTTGGTTCGCCGATGGCATTAAATTTCCACTCGCCGTTCTTTTTGTAAAACACGCCCATCACCATAGATACATGGCCTGCAAAATCCTTGCTGTGCGCAATATCATAAGTAGCGAAGATTTCGTTAACACGGGTTGGCGTACCTTCATAAATACGGATAGAGGCAAACGGTATAGTGCCAAAGTCCTGGCCACGGAAGCTGTTTAACACAAAGGCTACATAGCTTATGGTTGGGCTCAGCGTAGCAAAATCAACGGTGATCACTTCATTGTCCAGGCCGTCGTTGCCTGCCATATCGCCGGTTAGGTCATCGCCGCTGTGCCTTACAGCGTGGTCTTTTGAACGCAGGTTGCCGAAGTAGATTACATCAACCAAACGTTTGCTTTCATCATATAAAATGCAGCTGGCATCAAGGTCAACAGCTTCTTTGGTGGTGCCAAAGCCAAATAAGCCCTTCTTTTCAATAGCGCCCCAGTTTATCCCAACGCATACATTTTGCAATTTGCTGCCATTACTTTTTTCGAGGCTGATCCGTTGCCCTTTTTGAAGATTGATAGCCATGTTTTTAGTTGTATTTGTTTAAATAATCCTGCAGGCCACCTTTCATGCCTACGCCTACAGCTTCAAATTTCCAGTTATTGTCTTTTTTGTAGATACGGCCAAACTCAACGGCAGTTTCTATCGAAAAATCTTCTTCCAGCTCGTATTTCAAAATATCAACATTGGTAGCCGAATCAAAAATGCGGACGAAAGAGTTGCGTACCTGACCAAAGTTTTGACGACGGCTCTCGGCATCATGAATAGTTACTACGATGCAGATTTCAGTAGCGCGCGGATCGATCTTTGACAAGTCGACAATGATCTGCTCATCGTCACCTTCACCTGCACCGGTCAGGTTATCGCCGGTATGCTCAACAGCACCATCCGGAGATTTTGAATTATTATAGAAAACGAAAAATTCGTCGGCCAGTATTTTTTTATTATCGCCCATGATGAACACCGAAGCGTCGAGGTCAAAGGCCGAGCCTGTTGATGAGCTGTTTGTATCCCAACCAAGGCCTATCGTAAATTTAGGGGCACCAATAGTTTCCCTTTGGCCTTTTTGCAAGTTAATTGCCATGCTGAATTAGTTTATTATTGTTTATTAATAGGTTTTGTTTAATAAAGTTTAAGTTAGGTGTATAGGCTTCAATGATATGATAACCATTACCCAAAGCCATATCATACAGCAAGTTTATGAAATTGCTGTCTTGATCTTGTATAAAGATGCAAAAACTTTCGTGATCGTAATTTAAAATATATTTTACTATGCGGGTGTTGATACAAAATTTGCTGTCCTTAATGATATCATTTAAATGATAGATGTTTTTAACATGGTGATAATTGAGGTAGTTCTCAATATTGGGGTGTATGTTTTTGTTCACCAGTTCGGCAAAGTACAGCATGTAAATGTCGTTCTGTAAGCCATACTCGTCCACCATTTTCATGATCATGCGTTCATGACTTCCGGTTATCTTAATGTCATCCAAAAATAACAGCGTTTTGCCCACAAGGAAATCCTTATCAATATGAAACGAATCGTTACCTATTAAATTAATCCTTTGCTCGGCATCCAGCTCGCCATAATCTTCTTTGTAGGTTATGGTACGATGAACCTTGGTTTCCTGCACAACCGGATAACCATGATGGGCCAGCCAACGGTTAAGCCTGCACACAAAGTGGTTTTTCATGGCGAAGGTAGCCGTAGGAATAAATGAGTATGGGCTTGATATAACTACGATCTGTTTTTCTATTGGCTGTTTAGTTAAGATTTCGCTGATAAAGCCATCGGCCAGATCAGTGCCGAAGTAGCGGGATACCTCGCCATCGCCAAATTTAAAGCGACTGTAATCATCGGCATCGAAACCAAAATGTGTTGCGCTGTTGATATGATGTAATGAGTAGGTAGCTTTCATACACTTAATAAGGTTAAAATGGATAAGTTGTTTGAATTGATGAGCAGGCTATTGAGTCCTGCATCATTAGCCCCCGCTATATCTGCCGCCGGGTTATCGCCTATATGTATGATACCTGACCGGTCTATCTGCTTTGGTTTATTACACTCTTTAACTTTTTGCACCATCAGCTTAAATAAATCCCCGTTTGGTTTCGACATCCCCTCTTCGTCCGAATAGATCTGAAAGTTAAAGAACGTATCCAGCCCCAATTTAACCATTACCTTGCGGAGCGTTTGTCCTTTTATAAAGCCTGTATTACTTAAAATACTCAATGAGCAATCACCTTTTTGATTTAGATGCTGCAGCACCTCAATTGTTACAGGCGAGTAAACCACGGGCAGGTAGTAAAACAGCAAGGTTTCCATATCGGCATATAGCTTATCTACATTAATATCGGCAAGCGGATACTGGTTATCGTTGATCGTGCTGATCACCATCAGGTACATTTCATCAGCATCAATGTTTTTGCCGGTACGCTCATTTACTGCATTGCACATGAGGTCAACCTGGCGGAAAGCCCTTGCCACATCATCAATGCTTTTACCCGCCGGGTTAAAATCCCGGTGAAAGATCTTAGTGCGTTCTATCTTAAAGTATGGGTTTGACTTGATCAGCGTGAGCCACAGATCAAATGAATAGTGCTGGTACATTTATGTTTAGGTAGAATTAAACTTAACCAAAATGTCATTGCGAGCGTAGCGTGGCAATCGCTTGCTACACAGAGCGGCTATGCTTACGTGCGATTGCTTCGTCGTTCCTCCTCGCAATGACATGTTTTTATGTTAATAGTTCCGAAGTAATTCCGAAAGGCTATCAGTACTATGCGGATCACCTATGGCACGGAATTTCCAGGTGCCGTCTTTGCGGTATACTTCCGCAAAGGTCATCGAACACATACCGTTATAGGTTGAATCACCGGAGAGACTGAATTTAGCGATCTCTTTACCATGGCTGTCAACCGCGCGGATGAAAGCATTCTCCACCATGCCAAAGTGTTGATTGTTTTTACGACCCTGATAAATGGCTACCAGGAAAAGAATGCGGTCATATTTCGGATCGAGCGAATCAAGCTTTACGATGATCTGCTCGTCATCGCCCTCACCGGCCCCGGTGCGGTTATCGCCGGTAAGCCAGATGTGTCCCGAAGGATGACGCATCGAGTTAAAGTAAATCACATCTCCCTCGAACATATTGATGGTACGCCCATTAGCGGTTTGTTTGGCATAGCCGCGATTCGCTACTTTACCGTTCTTGTCCAGCAAAAATGCAATCGCATCCAAATCATATTCTGCCTCTTCGGCACCGCCAAAGAGTTTGCCTAAAAAGCCGCCATGGGTTTTCCTAACGTCCCAGCCCAAACCTATAGTTACTGACGACAAGTCGAAGCTTTCGCCTTTATCATTTTTACGCAGGTCAATTGTTTGACCTTTTACCAAATTTATAGCCATTGCCTTATTTGATTATTTGCCCTTTAAAATATTTACTTAAAAAGAAGGCCAGGTCTTCTTTGTAACCCACACCAGATGCTTCAAATTTCCATGCGCCACCGCGTTTGTATAACCTGCCAAACTCGATGGCTGTTTCGATAGAAAAATCCTCGCCCAATTCATATTTGCAAACCTCAGCACCTGTCTGGTTATCTAAGATACGAATGTATGAGTCACGCACCTGGCCAAAGTTCTGACGGCGCGCCTGTGCTTCGTGAATAGTTACCACAAACAGGATCTCCTGGATGCGGGCATCTACTTTAGTCAGGTCAACAGTGATCGATTCATCATCGCCGCCATCGCTGTTACCGCCTGTTGGGTCATCGCCGGTATGATGTACAGATTGCTCGGGCGAGTCGACATTATTATAGAATACAAAAAATTCATCCTGGGGTACCAGTCGGTTAACATCGATCATGATAGCCGATACGTCAAGATCGAAGTCATAACCTGTGCCTTCGTTTGGGTTCCAGCCCAATCCAACTGTCATTTTTGAAAGGCCGATATCAATTTTCTGCCCTTTTTGTAAGTTAATAGCCATTTTAGTATGTGTTATTTTTAGGTAAAACCTGTGTAGCCTATTGGGTTTGCGCGGCGCTGCAGGTATTGAGCCGGAGACAAACCGGCAATTAAACGCTTAATCTAAGGTAGATGTTTTATTGAGGTGATATTGTAAAATTGTCTACACAAAAATAAGACGATGACAGGGGGCGGTTGTTACAGAAGAGGGGAGATAATTTAGTTGCGTAATACGCTATTATTTAACAATGGTTGTTGCATTTGTTTTAGCTCATTCGTAATAGTACGTTGTAGTCCCCCAGTCGCTTTTTTATGTAACACGATTAATACACTTGCTTTAGCGTATTAAGGGAAAGACACTTGGTAATTAAGTGAAAGTCATGTAAATTCCGTTTTTATAAAAACCTAAATGTTAAAAAAATCACTTCTGGCCTTAGTTATCACCTGGGGCACAACGGCAAACGGTCACGTTTCTGCACAAGCGGGCACCGATAGCACGGGTTTAGGCCTCGTAATTGCTAATTATCACACTACTATAGGTCAACAATCACACCTATATAATGGGCCCGAATATGAGTTTTATGATCCCATAATAAAAGGTAATGCATATGTTTTTGACAATAAGTTATTTACGGCTGGAGATGTAAAATACGGGACCGCGGTTTATCGCGATGTTCCGATGTTATATGATCTGAATAAAGATTTGGTGGTTATACTGCTTTATAACCACTTTACCAAAATTTCATTACTAAGCGAGCGTGTGCCGGAGTTTTGGCTGCTTAACCATCATTTTATACGCATTACTACCGATTCGACAGGCCAGGCCCGCCTTGGTACCGGTTTTTATGATCAATTATACCAGGGAAAAAAGATCGGGATCATTGTAAAAAGGGCCAAGAGCATCCAAACCAACACGGGAAATAATACCATCGAATCTTTTTTTAGCGAAACAAGCGACTATTATGTTAAAAAAGGGGATAACTATTTCAGTTTTAGCGGAAAGGGCGGACTGTTAGATATTTTTAAGGATAAAAAGAAGGAGTTGCGGCAATATATAAAAGCAAATCATATTGACTTTCGCGAAAATCAGGAACAGGCTATAGTGGATGTAACTACTTATTATGATCATTTAACAAATTAATGTGGTGTGCCTATTATTTAATAACAAGGCAAAAAATGATATAGCATTAAATGTGTAAGGCAGGAAATAAAATAACCGGATGAAAAAAATTTACTTTTTAAGTTTCTGTTTTTTGATTTTAATTAAACTGTGCCAGGCCCAGCAGGGTCCGGTAAAATCAATCAGCGTAAACTTTCAACAAGCTACTATTGAGCAGTTTGTAACAGAACTGGAAGCAAAATCAGGCTTTCATTTTTTTTACGACGCCATGCAGTTTGATAGTTTGAAAGTAACTATGCAAGCAACCAATAAACCTATTGAAACCATATTGAGCCAGGCTTTTAAAAACACCGGTTTTAGTTTCGCCATAACCAAACAACAGCAGGTGTTTTTAACTAAAGGGCGCGAAATACAAACCGGGCTGGCGGTAGGTTATTTTGGCATTACAACTGCCAATGCAACTGCAGCAAATATGAGTGTATCCCCGGCTAATGCTGATCTTGATAAAGATAAAAAGATACCCGAAGCAACAACCGAAAATAAGCTATACGAAATAGGGATCAAAACCAACACTATTGAGGCGGGTACGGCAACGCTTTCGGGATATGTAAAGGAAGCTAAATCGGGCGAATCTGTAACAGGTGCCAGCATATATGTAACCAATACCAAAACGGGTGTAGCTACCGATCAGTTTGGCTATTTCACTATCAAATTACCCAAAGGCAGGCAGGTTTTAAGCGTTAGGGGCATTGGCATGCGCGATACCCGCAGGCAGATCATGCTTTACTCGGACGGTAAGATCATCATTGAGATGCAGGAACAGGTAACCAGTCTTAAAGAAGTAAAGATCTCTGCCGAGAAAGTGGCTAACGTGCGTAATGTTCAATTGGGGGTGAACAGGCTTGATATTAAAAGCATAAAACAAGTACCTACAGTATTTGGCGAAGCCGATATATTAAGGGTAGTGCTTACCCTGCCCGGCGTTCAATCAGTAGGCGAGGCTACCACCGGTTTTAATGTACGCGGGGGCTCGGCCGATCAGAACCTCATCCTGATGAATGACGCCACCATTTATAATCCCTCGCATTTCTTCGGCTTTTTTTCATCGTTTAACCCTGATATAGTTAAGGATATTGAATTATATAAAAGCAGTATCCCGGAAAGGTTCGGCGGGCGTTTATCATCGGTGTTGGATGTAACCAATCGTGAGGGTAATAAAAAGAAATTTACCGGTTCGGCTGGCATTGGTTTAATCACCAGCAGGCTTAACGTTGAAGGGCCTATCATTAAGAATAAAACCTCGTTTTCATTCGGGGGGCGTACCACTTACTCCGACTGGCTCCTTAAACTCCTGCCCGATGCCTACAAGCACAGTTCGGCTTCATTTTATGATCTTAACCTGGATATAAGCCACCAGATTGATGATAAAAACAACCTGTATCTAACCAGCTACATAAGCAAAGATAAATTCAGGCTTAATAGCGATACTGCTTACAGTTACAGCAACAGGAATATCAACCTAAAATGGAAGCATAATTTTAATAACAAACTATTCAGTGTTATTACGGCCGGGATAGACAAGTACCAATATGATGTTTCAAGCGCCGATAACCCGGTAAATGCTTACAAGCTGAATTTTGATATTAACCAGAGTAATTTTAAAACGGATTTTACCTATTACCTTAACCGCAAAAATACTGTCGATTTTGGGCTAAGTTCCATTTATTATAAGCTGCATCCAGGCAACTTTCAGCCTCTTGGCGCCCAATCATTGGTAGCTCCTGATGTTATCGCTACACAACAGGCTCTGGAAAGCGCCCTATACCTGGGCGACAAGTTTGACGTGACCGACGACCTGTCGATAAGCGGCGGTGTAAGGTATTCAATCTACAATTTCCTGGGGCCGCAAACGGTGTATAATTATGCGCCTAATCTGCCTAAAACAAGCGCCAACCTGTTGGATAGTACCTATTACGCGAGTGGTAAGTTTATTAAAACTTATTCGGGGCCTGAAATCAGGCTTTCGGCCAGATATCAACTTGGCGATAACCTATCGATCAAGGGCGGCTATAACACCCTCAGGCAGTATATTCACCTGTTATCAAACACAACAGCCATATCTCCCACTGATGTTTGGCAACTAAGCGATCCTAATATCAAACCGCAATATGGTGATCAGGTATCATTAGGCCTTTATCATAATTTAAAATCAAACACCATTGAAACGTCGGTCGAGGTTTACTACAAACGGTTAAGGGATTATCTTGATTACAAGAGCGGAGCCAACCTGGTATTAAACCATCATATTGAAACAGATGTGGTAGGTACACAGGGGAAGGCATATGGGATTGAGTTTTTAGTTAAAAAAGCCACCGGGAAAGCCAATGGATGGATCAGCTATACCTATTCGCGTACGTTTTTAAGACAAAATGATCCTAACGCAGGCGATTTGATTAATGGGGGGGCTTATTATCCTGCAAATTTTGATAAGCCACATGCTTTTAATTTTATTAGTAACTACAGGTTTTCACATAGGTTCAGCGTTTCATTAAATCTTACCTACAGCACAGGCCGTCCTATTACGCTACCTATTGCCAAGTATGAATATGGTGGTTCCGAACGGGTATTTTATTCAGACAGGAACCAATACCGCATCCCTGATTATTTCAGGTCGGATTTTTCAATGAACATAGAGGGGAACCATAAGGTACATCAGTTAACACACAACTCATTTACAATAGGTGTATATAACTTAACCGGCAGGCAAAACGCATACTCAACATTCTTTACCGAACAGGGCGGGGCCATTAACGGATATAAACTATCCATATTTGCTAAACCTATTCCATTTATTAATTACAATATCAGGTTTTAACAGAAAGAGATGAAAGGAAAACGATATATATTGATTTTATTGTTGCTGGCAGGTATTTACAGTACTTGCAAAAAGCCATATAATCCTAAAATTGTGGATTCGCCTAATCATTACCTGGTTGTTGAAGGGGTGATAAACAATGGCAGCGATTCAACTATAATAAAATTAAGCAGAACGGTTAAAATTTCGGGCAATGTAAGCACAAGCGGAGTTGATAATTGCGCGGTATCTGTTGAAGCCGAAGGGGGAGCAGCATATTCACTTACGCCCCGGGGAAGTGGGACTTATGTTATACCGGCGCTTAATCTGGATGCCTCAAAAAAATATCGATTGCATATTATTACAGGAGATAGCAAAGAATATGCATCAGATTATGTTGTGGTAAAAAAGACACAACCTATTGACAGCATAGGATTTAATATTAAAAACAACAACGTGCAGATTTATGTGAATACGCACGATGCCGCAAATAGCACCCGTTATTATCGTTGGAGTTATGATGAAACCTGGCGGTTCCATTCAAGATATCAGTCGGCATACATGGTTGACCAGGTGCTTAAGGCAGTTGTTTTTCGGCCGGTTAGTGAAAGCAGCTATTATTGTTTCGCGGGGAGCAAATCAAGCACCATAGTGATAGGATCATCAGCTAAGCTGTCGCAAGATGTAATATATCAGCAGCCGGTAACAACCATAGCTTCAACATCCGAGAAAATAGAAACCCGTTATTCCATTTTACTAAAGCAATATGCCTTAACTAAAGAAGCTTACCAGTTTTGGGAAAACATGAAGAAAAACACGGAGCAGTTAGGAAGTATATTTGACGCCCAGCCATCGCAGTTAACAGGGAATATCCACAATCTTAAAGATCCGGCTGAGCCTGTTATTGGCTATATAAGTGTAACCAACATTCAATCGAAAAGGGTATTTATTGATAATGCCGATCTCCCTCGCGATTGGGCGCCTACATATCCATATGATTGCGGTCCCCTTGATACTGCACTCTTTTTTAATCCCAAAACCAAACAAAATGATGTACTGGGCATCATAATTAATGGTAATTCAATACCTGTGCTTGATATAACCGAGAAAATGAATGTAATAGGTTATACTTATTCATCAATTGAATGTACCGATTGCAGGATCAGGGGACGAGTACAAACTCCCTCATTTTGGATAGAGAGATAAAAAAGTTTATGAATGATGCCATGAAAATAAATCAATAAGGTTTGGCTATGAATGAAATTAAAAAACTTGCTATGGTTCCGATGATTTCCGGCATGTTACTGTTGTCATTGAACGGGGTGGCACAAACTATAAGCCAAATTTCCGAGAGCTTTAATAAATATGGCCAAACTTCCTTGCAGGAAAAAATATTTGTACACACCGATAAAAGTGTATATATGACCGGGGAAATTTTGTGGTTTAAAATATATAACGTTGATGCTACTTATCATAAGCCGCTTGGCCTTAGCAAAGTTGTATATGTTGATGTGTTGGACAACAAGCAAAATGCCATAATACAAACTAAAATAGAAATAAAAAACGGCCTCGGTAGCGGTTCTGTTTATATCCCCGTATCGGCAAGCAACGGGAATTATAAATTAAGGGCATATACCAACTGGATGAAAAATTTCAGTCCTGATTATTATTTCGAAAAGAATATAACCATTATTAATCCTCTAAAATCTCCCGAAGCCACGAATAAAGCACAGTCACCGGGCTACGATGTTCAGTTTTTCCCGGAAGGGGGAAATTTGGTCGCGGGCATTAACAGTAAAGTTGCTTTTAAGGTTACAGCTTCGGACGGCATAGGCTTAAGTGAATGCAGAGGTTTTATTGTCGATCAGAACCACGATACGGTAGCACGTTTCCGGCCATTGAAATTTGGTATCGGCAGCTTTTTATTTACCCCGATAGCCGGGAATGTTTATACAGCTGTTATTAAATCGGGTAATAACCCGGCTGTTACCAAAGAGTTACCTGCCGTTGAAAGTCGGGGTTACGTAATGGCTGTAAAAGATGGAGGTAGCACACGGGTGGAGATCACAGTAAAAGGCGCCGGCGTTGAAGCTGGCGAATTATATCTGTTTGCTCATACAGGCCAATTGGTTAAAGCCGGCATGACAGCACCCTTTAATAGCGGTGCTGCCATTTTTACGCTTGATAAAGCTAAATTGGGCGAAGGAGTGTCGCACTTAACAATTTTCAATAGCGCCAGACAACCCGTGTGCGAAAGGCTTTATTTTAAACGTCCCAAACAAAACCTCATTATCGAGGCCTCCGCTGATCAGCCTTCATATACCCGCCGTAAAAAGGTAAGTGTGGACATCGCTGCCAAAGATTTTTCGGGGCGCGTAAAACCTACTAACCTGTCAATGTCGGTTTATAAGATTGACTCATTACAAAATATTGATGCCGGCGAAATATTCAGCTATCTGTGGCTCAAGTCAGATTTACGTGGAAATATTGAATCGCCAGGCTACTATTTCAAAAATTCCGATGCTGAAGCCGACACGGCCCTTGATAACCTCATGCTAACACAAGGGTGGCGAAGGTTTCAATGGGATAATGTATTTGGTAATAAACAGGCGGCATTTAGTTTTTTGCCAGAGTATGACGGGCACCTGATTGCCGGTAAAATAACCAATACGCAAACCGGTGGTATTGCCAAAGATGTAGTAGCTTATTTAAGTGTCCCGGGAAAACGGGTACAGCTGTATGCCGCAAAAAGCGATTCGACAGGCAGGTTGATTTTTAATACAAGACAACTTTATGGTCCCGGCGAAATAGTAGTTCAAACCAATTCAGAACGGGATACCACCTATCATATTGATATTTTAAGCCCTTTTTCTGAACAATTCGCAAAATCCCCAATATTAAAATTTAACCTAACCCGGGGCATGCAAAGTGCCATTGAAGAACGAAGCCTGAGCACGCAGGTTCAAAATATTTATTTAGGCAATAAGATCAAGCACTTTTATGAGCCGCAGGTTGATAGTTCGGGTTTTTATACAACCCCCTATAAAACCTACCTTTTGGATAACTATACCCGCTTTACTACAATGGAAGAGGTATTGAGAGAGTATGTAAAGGAGGTTTGGGTTAACAGATCGCAAAAACGGTATCACATCAAAGTATTGAATGGTAATGGATTTTTAGATGGCGACCCCTTAGTGATGCTTGATGACGTACCTGTTTTTAACATAGATAAGGTTATGGGTATTGACCCGTTGAAAGTTCGTAAACTGGAAGATGTTCCGTACCGGTATTATTGGGGGCCATCTGTTTACGAAGGAATCTTAAGCTTTACAACTTATAAGGGCGATCTTGGCGGTGTTGAAATAGACCCAAAGGCAGTAGTGCTCGATTATGAAGGTCTGCAATTGCAGCGTGAGTTTTATTCTCCGGTATATGACACTGAACAGGCAGTAAAAAACAGGTTACCCGATTTCAGAAACCTGCTTTATTGGGGGCCGGATATCAATACTTCGGCCGCTGGTAAAAATCAGTTGTCGTTTTATACGTCTGATCAAACAGGGAAATATATAGGAATTGTACAAGGGGTTACGTTACAAGGTGACATCGCAAGCCAATATTTTAGCTTTGAAGTAAATTAACTACTATTAAATTTCTACAGGATTTATATTTTGCGATTTCCTGATTTAATATTGAATATCAGTGATTTACAGTCACCAAAAAAGGCACGCCGCGCAAAAAAGTGCTTAATTTTCAAAATAATGAACTTTTTTGAAAAAACAATTTGTGTAGAATAAAATGGTTTGTATATTTGCACACCCAAACGGAGGAGTGGTAGTTCAGCTGGTTAGAATACATGCCTGTCACGCATGGGGTCGCGGGTTCGAGTCCCGTCCATTCCGCTGATTATGTTATCAAAAACATCAAAAAGGCCTTTAATCGTAGATTAAGGGCCTTTTTTGTTTCAGCACTTTACCAAAACTCGCATTAAAACACATAATTCTATTGCGTCATTCATTGCGTCATTTCAAAACCGAAAAAAGACGCAATGAAAACAGCATAACGGATTGATATAGAGCATGTCCAGCGCGTGGACATCTTGTTTGGATGATGATCTAAACCGACATTTGTTTAACCTTTAAAATGTTAGTTTATGTTAGAAAAAAGCTTCGGACTTCTTTTTTATTTGAAACAGTCCAAAAATCAGAAAAAAGGCCCCCTTTACATTTACCTAAAGATTACGGTAGATGGTAAATCAGTTGAGCTGTCTTCCAAGCGAAAATGGGAAGCCTCCAAATGGAGCTCTTCCGCTGCAAGAGCCGTGGGCACAAGGGAAGATGCCAGGGAATTAAATTATTACCTGGATGCATTAGAACAGCAAATTTACCAGGCTAAAAGATCACTGATCGAAGCTGATCGAGAAGTTTCCGCACAGGCGATAAAAGATATACTTACCGGCAATGTCGAGAAGCGTAAAAAGATCCTGGAAGTATTCAGTGTGCATAACGCCCAGATGAAAGCATTACAAGGGGTTGACTTTGCCGCCAGCACCATGCAGCGCTACAACATTTCTTATAATCACACCAGGGATTTTATAAAGTGGAAGTATGGAGCTGATGACAGGGATATTAAGGACCTCGATCATGAATTTATTTCACAGTATGCTTTCTGGTTAAAGACTGTCAGGAATTGCGATCACAACACCACCATGAAATATTTAGTAAACTTTAAAAAGATCGTATTGATCTGTGTGAAGAGTAAATGGTTGCCGGGCGACCCATTCTCCAATTTCAAATTAACGAGAAAGCCCCTGGAGCGAACCGCATTAACAGACATCGAACTTCAACGGATAGCCGAAAAGGATTTTGAAAACGTAAGATTAAGTAATGTAAGGGATATCTTCCTTTTTAGCTGCTATACCGGACTTGCTTATATAGATGTAAAAAACTTAAGACGGAGTGATATACAAAAAGGGGTAGACGGGGAGAAGTGGATTTTTATTAACCGGCAAAAGACGAATGCTTTATCAAGAATACCTTTGTTAAAGGAAGCGATTAGCATTATAAAAAAATACGACAGTCACCCGAAATGTATCGTTAATGGAGTGGTTCTACCGGTACTGACTAATCAAAAAATGAATTCCTATCTTAAAGAGATAGCAGACTGCTGTGGCATTCAAACAGAGCTTACTTATCATATTGCTCGCCATACATTTGCAACGACGGTGACCTTAAATAACGGTGTACCGATAGAAACCGTATCTAAAATGCTGGGACACGCGACTATAAAGCAAACGCAGCATTATGCAAAAACACTTGACTTTAAGGTGAGTGAAGACATGAACATGCTGAAGAAGCGTTTAATTAAGAAAAGGCCCGCATTAGCATAGTTAAACAAGAGGAGTATAAGACTGTACAGTCTTATACTCCTCTTAAATAGTTTGTAAAGGGATTGGAAGTTCGCCGGAACGGCATTTTGAAGGGAAGGGTCAGGCGAAAGCTGCCTAATAAACTAAGTGATAACTTCAATAACGCTACCCGCATAACAATCATAAGTAGGCTGGTATAGAATGTAGCCAAAGTCACATAATTGATTTATACATTTATGGTAGGTTGTTATACTGCCAATGTGGGCCTTCGTCATTAGTTTTTTCCGCGAAATTTTCACTTGTTTTTTGAACCCGCTTTGTTGCCATAAAATAAGCATGGTGATATAAAGGCTGATATGCCATACGCTTACGCGGGAATCTTCAGACATCTTACCATAGAGTTCTGAAATAATGTAGGTGTCAGGCATCGTCAATTATTTTTACCGCTAAGCATATTTTGGATGTCGGTGAGTTTATAAAAATGCATTCCGCCGATTTTCTGGGATTTTAGTTTCCCGGTAATCCTTAGATTTTGAATGGTGCCAGTCGAAACTTTGAGCAATTTCCGGACATCTGCACACCTGAGCCATTCTTTGGCTTCGGGTTTATTGTTGGCTAACAATGAGCGGATATCATTCAACAGCGTCTGGCGAAACGCTTCGAGATCGTCTTTAGTGACTACTTCTATTGCCATGATGATAAATCAAGAGGTTGGATGCGTAACCGGCGACTGCGGAACGCTATTATGAGACAGGTATTAATACCTGATATAAGTAGATTGTATTTTATTAGGGTTATTGAGTATTGTTGATTGAACAATCAACAGCCTGGAATAATCCTGCGTTTGAGCAAGACCATGTATACAGAAAATAGTATCAGCCGGCAAACGGGTTTATAGGTGCGAAGAAGAGATTAACCGCACATTAATTTGTATCGTCGTCAGCGGGTGGCATGTCATCCCAGCGAACACCATAAGGAGCGCCGCCGTTCGTATAGCCAACGATAAACGCAAAATTATCATCGCTATCGCCCAACACGTTGGCACCTGATGATGCTTTTTGTTCTTCCCTCAGTTTCTTTTGGCTGGCATGAACTGCTAAAGCTTGCTGAACTGTTTCCTCATACTTTTCGGTTATGATTACACCGAGCAGCCTAAGTTCCTTGATTGCGCATAGCAAATCGACCCGAAAATGTTTGGCGTAACCCCGAACGATGTTCTTACCATTGTAATTCCCAATCCAGTTTTTGCCTTGGAGGAGGCGCTGGGAACGCGGCAACGTTCTTTTTACAGGGTTATTATTTTTAACTTTTCTTTTGGCAGCCATCGGTATGTACAAATATATCAGTTCATTCATAGGGTTTATTTCGAACCGTCAACAAATTTCTTTTTGGTTCTGGCACGCACCAGGTCATATTTAGGGGGGATAACTTCTGCATAAAATCCCCGATAATTGAACCGGTGTTCACCGCGCAAATAACGGTTTATAAAAACGGTATAGTCTTCCCCGGGTGCAGCAACCTTTCTCCGATAGTGCTCCTTAACAAAGTGCACCATCTGTTTTTTGCTTTCAAACTTGATGAGCGACGTCTTATATAGCTCAGACAGTATCTGCGGTTCTATTGGCACAATCAGCCCTATGTTGTCATATTCCTTGATATAGATGGACCACTCGTAATACATTGACATAGCTACCTGGTAGGACATGGCGATCAGCTTCATTACGTCAACAATTTGTTTTTTAGGCAATAAGGTGACCGCGTTGGCCGGCATGGTATAATTGGGATGCAGGGAAATAGAATTTGGTATTTCGCTGAAAGAAAGTTTGTCCGCGTTATCGACCTTAGTACGTAGAGAGAAAAAGCCCCTGTTAAATTCGTATCCATTTTTACAACCATAAAATGCCTCTGTCTTTTTGTTGTAGAATGCGGAAGAAATCTCATAGGCGTAATGAAGTTTAGATCTTAGCGCTTGTTTCGTGCGGATATCCAGTTGCTTGACCTTGTTAAGTTGTATGGTCTCCTCGAACGTCATTACTTTAATGTTCAGGTCAGGGAAGATATCAGGTGTTGCCTGCAAATCAGTGAATGGCCTGAAAAATTTTACATTATTGTTTAAACTATCTTCGCCCCCGGCCATTAGATACGCTTTATCGAAATGGTTGCGTGTTACGGCAGGCAGGTATTCCGCCAGACGCATCTGATTAAAATTCTGCTGTATCATGAGCATGGCCCATTCCAGGCGGTCAATAAAGTCCGTGCCTATAAAATCGTTGGTGATGGCATCGGAAAATTGCTCGTAGTTAAGTGCTAAATCTTTGTTTAATAAACTGTTGTTTTTCATGGTCTGATGTTGTGGAGCGGGCGGCCCTTGCCCTGGGTTTGCGGATCAACTATTACAAGATGTATTATCGGCCGCGTTTAGGGCCGCGGTCATCTTGTTGATCGTTTCTTCTCTTATTATTATCTTCAATGAACTTCGACAGCCCGGTTTCTGATAACGGTGTAACTTTGGCCACTAATATCATCTGAAAGGGGTGGTCGGTTAATAAATCCGTTTCCCCTATCCCATATTCCCTTGCAACTGCAACCGGGTCCAGTTTTATTTCATAAGGTATTTCCAGTACGACGACCTTATCCGGTAATTCAAACAGGTTTTCATCGGGTTCAAATAGTTCGTGAGTTTCGGTATTGAAAAAACAGAGATATTCTTCCCCGCTGTCCGACATTTCCATTTCCTTAAGACTAATATTTTTCCAAGGTTCCTCTGTCTCCCTTAATTGTTTCAACCGCCAATCGATAGTAAAATCGGTACCTGCCAAATCAATATGTGGCAACGTCCCTGAAAGGCGTAGCGCCGTAGCGTGGTCAGACAGGTAAAAACCCCATTCCTGATGATTGCTCGATGTATTTAGGTCATGCTTGAAATTATCAGTTAGTAATTCCGGGGAATCAATGATCGGCGCAGGGAGCAAAACATCCTTGATGTCTGTTTTGTCCGAATCAAAATTCATTCGGGCGATGGAGAGATAATTGGCATTGTTATCAAAACGTGCTGAGTAATAACCTTCCTCCTTTTTTAAATCCTCAAATTTGATGACGTTATCCGGCCTGTTAAATTGCCTGAATTCCTGTTTCTCCCGGTCAATAACAAAGGGGATCGCCCCAAAGGCAATGATCTCTAATTCTTGTTCCATGATTTTGTAGTTGGAAATGCTTTTACAGTTGAGCTGTCAGCTATTAAAAAAGTAATGAGTTGCTGATAAGAGGTCTAAAAAAGAAAAAAGTTCTAAGCGCTGCCGCCGGACTTTTTAACCTAAACCA
This sequence comes from Mucilaginibacter metallidurans, assembly GCF_003286435.2. Taxonomy (NCBI): domain Bacteria; kingdom Pseudomonadati; phylum Bacteroidota; class Sphingobacteriia; order Sphingobacteriales; family Sphingobacteriaceae; genus Mucilaginibacter; species Mucilaginibacter metallidurans. Next base: position 5,465,576 of record NZ_CP043449.1, on the reverse strand, counting down.
TATCAGAATGCGGACAAGACGTCCGCTTTAAGATGCTGCAAACTGATAATTTAATTCGAGTATCAATACTCCCTGTTAAATGCTGAATTACGCATATACTCATTGAACCTGCGCTGGTATTCCCGTTCTTCGTTGATCCTTTTATAAAGGATATTACAGCGCCAGGCGCAGGCACCACAAGCTAAAAATGCCACAGATAAACAGGTTAATGTTTCCTTCCTGGCTTCAGCTTTCTGGGCTTTGGTCATTTTATCCTTAGCGTGCTTTCTGGCTACTGCCCCGAAAAAGGCAAACATGGATATTAAACAGGCTAATAAAATGTTTCGGACGATGGCTTTCATAACTCAAATTTATTGATTAAAATTACTAATTAAATTAGCAATTTTCAAGTATATATCAGTTTAATTCGTAAATATTATTGTGATGACGAGACTGTTGCACCCTATCCCTGATGGTGTCGGTGATGGCAGATTCAGGGATTCCTATAAACTGGATTACTGGGTTTTCAGGGTCAGTACTTTTCAGTGTCAGGTACATGAGTTTAAATAGTTGGAGAATAAACGATTGGGTAATTATGTAATCTTTCACCCTGAACATTTCCAGTTGGTCAACACGCTTAAAGAATATACCACGCGTCATGCGGATATACTCCGTAGTGATCAAATATTGAAAACTGCGGATGTATAACAGCCGGTACCAGGCTACGCCGCAAACCGCAAGGCTGAAAAGGATAAAATAAGGCGACAGCCACCAGGCCAGTAAGAGAAAAGTGATGGCCAGCAACATCAGCGGCAAAGCCTTCAGGAATGCAAACAGCATTGCTGGCTTTAATAAAATATCATCGTTCTGCGTCATGTTTTAATTGATCTAAAAAAGTTAATGATTGTACCGGCTTACCGGTTCGGAAACGTGGCCGAATACTAAAGGCTTCCTGGAAAGCATGAAGGGAGATCCGCTCCTGATCAAAGGCCCGAAATAAATTACCCCGGTAAATCAAAATTTGATTTTCGGAATGAAATATCCTAATGTTCAAATTCTTTATTCCGGCTGTTAATTTGATATCGGTGAGATGACCAATAAGGTCTTTACCAAAAACAAGCACAAATTTTCTCCCGCGAAAGTTCTCCCTGATCCAATTGGCCTGTTCTTTATAAAATCTGTTTCCAATGGCCACGACTGCCAATTGCTCCAACCGTGGATACCGGTGACGGTGAAGCGTTAGAAACGCGATGGCCTCCATTACGGAATAGGTAATGATCACTGTTGAGGCGGTGTTATTTCCAGCCACCCAAAGATTTTGGGTTGTCGGAATCTTATGAAAGCCCTCGCCACAATGTTCATACGCATCACAATAATCAAAGTCCAAATCATCGTCAATATTAAAAAAGGCCTGGAGTTCCGGTGGTACTCCAAGCCTTGTTAACATGGTGTTCATTGGTATTATCTGCCGTTGCGATGTTGGGAGCGTTCAAACTGATGCGGTTTAAATCCGTGCTGATTCTCAATATCCTTGATCGCTTGGTAATAACCGGGGCTCAATTTCTCAGCAGCCTTTTGGTCACGTTTCTGGTTGAATAAGGCATTCAGCCCTTTAAAAACCATATAGGATAAACCGCCATCCATCAGGATGGATGCAACCAGTGCCAGTTTATTGGAGCGGATGCCATGCTTGTCTATTGCCGAATAGCTGAAGCGGGTGCCGTCCGGTACCTGCACTTCCTTGCCTTTCCGGTAGTTCTCTTTTTGAGCCTGGGTCAGGAATTCGTTATTGACCATATCAGGGGCCAGGATCTTCTCCGTATCCGAAACGATAAACTCTTTTGTTTCCGGATCAAATTCAACGAGCATTTCCTTTTTATTGCCATGGTTATCGAGGGTAATTCTTAGTACGCTGCCTACCTCACCCTTTTGCAGTTGCAGGGCTTCATTATTGGTCAACAGATCAGGGATCTCCGCATCCCGGTAAATCGGATGGATCAAAAGATCAAGCTGGCCCTTTTCATTAGGTTTCAATGATATCTTCGCATTGATAGATTTGATCTTGATATTTTCGGCTTCGAGGTCATGCAATTCCATTAAGCTTGTGCGGCGACCTGAAAGCAAGGCTTTCAGGTCATCGACGTTTAACAGGAGCTGACCTCCTGAGGCCAGTCCAATGGTCTCCAGATCCTTGACCGGGAGATCATCTTCGTGAAACTTTATCGGGTTCATGTTAACGCCCTATTTTTTGTTGTTGCCCCTGTTCCTCGGCTTGGCCCTGTTCTTCCTCTAAAACCATTTCCGGTTCACGAGGATTGGTTTTCGCCTCCAGTAAGGATTTATAAAGTCCGTAATCCGGCTTTAGTACTTTACGCGCGCCTTCGCCATCTTCCACTTTAATGCTCTTGGTTTTGTAGGTTTCCAGCACTTTATAGGTGGTATCCATATAAGCGATCTCGTCGCCTTTCTTAAAACCAGGCATCTCGGCTCCCTGCTTTTGTTCCCGCTTTTGGGAAACACCCAATAATAAGTTGGCTATTTTTTGCGCATCCCTGGAAGCTTTGGCAATTTCAAAAGGCTCATCCTTTAAGATTTTAGCAAAATTGCTCATATAAGCCTTTTGCTGCCCGAAGTTGTGGCCGATATTTAATTCACCACCGATCAGGATTCCTGCAATTGCCGCACGTAATTCTTCACGGGCGTAATCCAGGGAGGCAAACTTGCCCTCCATCGGACGGTTTAACCGGTCTTCATGGCCGCTCCAATGTGCCAGCTGGTGAATGGCAGCCTGGTAGTATTTGGTTTCATTCTCGAACTGTTCAACCTCCGGCAGGAAGATAGCGTCCCGCTGTTTGTCATAATACGCTTCCTGGCCGCCATGGATGATCACTGCCTTGCTGTCTTCAATCAGTTTGGCCGCACGCTCGATGGATGACAGGGTTTGACCCTCATTTTGCTTGGCCAAAAATTCTTCTAATGGCTGTAAGTCATTCAACTGGCTTCCATTGAACAAAAAAGCCTGACCACGCTGCGGCTTATCAAACTCGACAGTTTTGGTTTGTGTTACGCCCGCATCATCTTTGATAACCTTGCCCTCGGCAGTACGAATGGCCTGAATATCGCTTGTTTTCGGAAACTCGATCATCGTGCCTTTTTCATCCTTTTTGACCCAATTCCCGGCATAACGTGCAGCATCGGCTGACATCCAACGGGGGTCGTCATGGCGCTGCATACCAAGGATCAGCGCATTCATTGCGCTGTAGCCTTTGCCGGTAATGGGATTCACCGGTTTGACAAAGGCAGGCATGCCATTTTCTTTTACCGGTTTTTGAAACAGGGAATTACCCTCTTTAATTTCTGCAACCAGCTTATCTGAAAGCTGGATCGGCAGTGCTTTGAAATTTTTGCTCATTTTCTTGGTTTTTTAGCAGTTCATATAAAAAATTAATTGGATTGATGTATTTGTGTCTGTAGCAAATACTGAAGTGCAGGTGCTGACCCGTCACCCGGCCTGTAGCGCCGGTAATGCCGATGGCATCGCCAGCTTTCACGCTTTCCTGAACGGTTACCAAAATCTGGCTGAGGTGACCGTAAATTGATTCAACATCACCATGTTCCAGCCAAATGTTAATTCCAAGGCCATTGTTATATCCTATCGATCCGACATAGCCGTCAAGAATGGCATAAACCGTATCACTTCGGGCTTTGAAATCGACGCCTTGATGCAGGGCATATTTGCCCGTTAGCGGGTGAATACGGTATCCGAAATCGGAATTTATTTGCAGGTGTTTGAGTGGCAGGCAGATCAGGCAAAGACTGATCAGTAATTTCATCGGCTGTAGGTTTTGGACAGCTCCTGTTTTTGGGTTGGGATAATGGGTTCTAATACCCTCTCCTGAATGCCAGGATTATCGTTTGCAATGGCCAGCGCAGAATACAAGGCCTGGGAAGTACCCCTGTCCTGTAATAGCATAATTTTATACATGGCCTTGAAATCATCAAGCGGCATTGATGAGCCATTGTTCGTCAGGTCATTGAAGACAGCCTGCTTATCTTTAAGCATCATCACCTGTTCTGCTGGGAAATAGGACTCCCCGCCTTCGGGAAATTTTACATAGTTTTCCTTTTCCGAAAAGGTAAGTGTTAACACACCGATATGTCCCCGCTTTGCGTCAGGGTCGTTTTCCATATCCGGCTGCACCAAAACGAGTGTTCCGGCTAAAGTTTGATTTTCCATAATATTAAAATGTTTTAAGATGTTACCTGCCGATTTTTCGGGCTGGGGTGAGGTCAAGGGCCTCATTTAAGCGGATGATCGCCACCCGATGAAGCTCTGGGTCGTCCTGTAGGAGTATAAAGGCTTTTTTCAGTTGTTCGGCCGACCCGGATGCTTGAAGCAAGGCCAGGGTTTGTAAATTCTTAGCTACAGGCGGCCATTGAACAGATTTGTAAGTTTCTGCCAATTCATTCAGCTCCTCAGTAGCTCTCAGGATAAACAGTGTTTTCGGGCTGAAGGCATCTACTTCCTCGTCCTCAAATCCAACCCAAATTTTATCTTTTTCAAAATCGGCAAGTTCAATGATGCCGATCTGGCCAACGTGGTCGGAAGTCCAAAGGACCGGGCTGACCATGACTATTAAACCCGTAATTTCTTCCTGTTTCATGTTATTGTTTTAAATGTTTTGTTAGGTTTTGTAATGGCCGGAAGGCCTAAGGGGCTTATCTTTTCAGGCCCCTGGTTTGGTCTATCCCAAGAAACTGGTCTAACCCAATGGTTACCGCATCATGAATGCCACCGTTCTTTTTAACCAGCTCCATTGCAGTGCGGACATGTTTTTCCGTTCCATGATCCAATAAGAGGGCAATATTTTTAAGGTCTTTAAAATCGTCAACGGATAGTGTCAGCGCTTTTTGGTGTAATAAATCGTAGATTTCGCCGGGCTCTTTGAATGTAAGCAGCGCACTGGCACTGTAAAAACCAACCTCGTGGTCGTCAAAACCTACATAAAATTCGTCCGTGTCTAGGATCGCTGCCGTTATAAAGCCGATCTCACCCTGTTTATTTGCCGGGTCATCTTTAAGATCAGGGTGTACCAACAGGTAATCGGGTAGCTGTATCTCATTTGAATCTTTTTTCATTTCTTCATGGATGCTTTAACTGGTGAAGCAGATGGCGGCGGTTTGAACGCCAATACCATTTCCTGTATCTGCTGGGTGATATGGTTGAAATTCTGGCGCAGTTTTTCATCTGTTTTACCACCGAAGTCATAAAAAGTGGGCAGGGACTTATATCCCATTTCTTCCCGCCGGATCTCTTCCATATCGAGATTGATGCGGCAGTTGACCGCAGATGTTTCAAAAGCGCCCGTATATTTTTCCTGGGCATCGGCTGCAATGACGCCAACCAGCTCGCCGGAATTGAGAGAGGCTATCTTTCCCGCAGGAATAAGCACCTCCAGTTTTTCATTCAGCGAAGTAGATGTTTTGTTGCGGTCGATAGACAACCCTTCACCGATCTGTTTGGATTTACCAAAGAGGCGTTCCAGCCATTCCAGGGTTTCCTTATTCCTTACAGAGCCGGACAAGACGGTTCCGACCACGGCGGTAATGGTTGCGGCAGTATCTTTCCCGTATTGCTGATTGAACTGAGGAAGTTCTTGCAAGCCCATCAGCACAGCCACTTTATTGGATCTGGCAGTGGCAATTAAATTTTCGACCCGGTGAACGAATAAAGTAGGTACCTCATCCACGATCAGTGCGGAGGGCAGGTTGCCCTTGGTGTTGATCAGTTTGGTTATTCGGTTGATGATAATGGAATAGCAGGCCGAATTGATGTTTTGGGTGTTAGGGTCGTTGGCCAATACCAGCATTCCGGGATTTTCTTGGGCTGATATTTTAAGGTCAAAGTCATTGCCGGAGAAAACCCAATACGTTTCCTTGGTCGCCAGGCGGCTTATAAATATTTTAAGGGTACCGATCTGCCCTTCTAACTGGTCAGTTGCCTTGGCGTTATAAGCCGTCATGAAGGGCGACAATAGCGAACGCAGTTCCGGCTCGGAGGTCAGGGCATTAAAGATGTCTTCGTACGAATGGTTAAGCAGCGCCAGCACATGCGGGAAACTGGAATAGATGCCGCCTTTGTATTTGCTCATGAAGTACACACAGGAGGCCAAAAAATTAATCGCGGACTGCGTGAAGAACTGGTCGCTCCCGCCTGAGCGGTCACCCTTTTTTAAGGCTTCTACCAGCGCTTCGGCAGTTTCAGCGGCATCAGCCAGTGATTTTATATAATCTGCCCGCCAGGGATTGATACGCCTGCTTTTTTCGATGTCGTTCAAATTGATGACATGAAAGGCAAAGCCTTTCAGCTTGCCGTTCTGTTTGGCCAGCAGGTAATGATAGTAGGCAATATGTCCGAGGTCAGGGAACTTAAAATCATATAGGCATACGGCAAACTCTTTAGCAATCAGCTGACGAATAAAGGGATTAACGATGCTAAAAGATTTACCCGATCCTGGGGTACCGATGACCATCGTGCCACGAAAAACATTGCAGATGTTTATCCAGCCATGCCGAACCTTGCCTTTGTAATAAAAAAGCATGGGAATATTGACCGAGTACGGTGTGTCGATCCGCTTAACCTGTTGCATGAAGCTTTCCGCTTCCGTATTCCATTTATCCTTGCCTAATCCTGAGTGGATGAACTTGGAAATATTGTCCATCGAAAGGCTTACCAGGAGCGCTCCCGTGAATGAGCAGGCCATATACAGCAGGTCATACCAGCTGGTATAGGCGAATGCCAATGGGGACGCACGCCCCCTGCAAACAAGGCTGCCGAAGAACAAAAACAGACCGGCCGTAAGCGGGTAGATGATATGTTTTTTAGGGTCGAGGTCTGTTTTCTTTTTTGCCAGCGTACCAATGCTGACCAGGCAGATCAAGCCAAACGTTGACAGCTTGCTGTAGACCAGGTCAGCGTAAATAACAAGTCGGCTGATCTTGTCGAGCGGGGTATTAAAAATACCCCAGAAAGGAGCATCATGATAAATAAAAATGGCCGCTTCTAAAGCTATGGACAGGTAAATGGCGCACTGCAAAAAACCATGCAGTTTTTGCTGCTCCCTGGTTTCTTCCATGATAAAAAGGTATTAAATAAAAAAAGCCACCGGAACTTGCGGTGGCTTGTGATAATGGATGAACCTAACGCCCAATCTTTCGTTGTTCATTTTGTTCATTATTATCGCTAAGCAGTTTTTGCTTTTGATGTAAGTCCAGCAAAGTAGCCAGTTGATGGCCGTCAGGCACTTCGGCAAAAATGATATGTTCAGGAAAAACAGCCGGAGGGTTGAACGGATCAAACTCATGCGGGAACGGCACCTGGACGACAGTTGTATCAATGTAGATACCCGTTTTACCATCCCGCTTAAACACATCAGCGAAATAGATCATGTTCCAGCAGTTTTCGATATCGCGAAAAGCTTTACGCCTTTCGTCAACAAAGAAGTCCTTTCCGGCGATCTGTATCACCGGAAGATCTGTCGGAAAATCCTTGCGCCAGCCCGGCCGTGTTTCATCCAGCCTGGCATTTCTTCCCTGCGGGTCCATCGCGTCAAAGGGGTAAAACCAAAATAGTTTTACCTGTTCAGGTATCTCCCCGGTTAGCGGGCCGTCATATACCTGTTTGCTATCGGTATCGTACCATAACTCATAGTGATCCTCCAAACACATCATGTCGAAAAGATCGAGCTGATTTTCGGGTTTGTCTACCTGGACCAACGCCATTAAATAACCGTTTACAAAAAATGAAGTGCCCTCCAGCTCAATTACCGGGAAAGGGCCGCTATAGTTACCTGTTTCATTCATGATTTTTAATGATTATCAGCGTCTGACAGCAACCGTTACTGATTCAGTTTCCTCGGGTTCCTGTTCGATCTTTAACTGTTCGGCCTGTGCCTGCTTTTCCTTTTCGGCGATCTTTTGACTGATCTCCAACTCCAGTTTTTCCACTTCCCTTTTCAGTGAGGCCAGCTCATACTCCTTGTCAAATGGCCGTAGGGAAAGTTCTCTGACCTCGGGGATCTGTTTATCGATACCGTCCACTTCCTTTTCGTAGCGTTCGGCCATACCGATAACCCTATTGATGGCATCCAGGAAATAGCGCGCAGCCAGTTTGGGGTTGTCGATATTTGGTGCCCCGCCATTCTGCATGTACTTAATACCTGTGGCGCGGCTTTCCGCATAAAGTGAGGTAACATGTTCGATCCTGCTGGAAAAGCCGGTTTCAACGGTTTGCAGCTTTTTCCTGATATAGAGGTCAAAGCCATACAATTCGCCTAAATGAAGTTCAGGCTTGGTGAAGTCCGTTGGCTGCCAGTTTTTATACAGGTCGATCAGCTTATTGCCGATGGCAACCGGATCTGAATAAACACCATCATTCAGCTTTAAGGGGTTTAATTTTGTTCCGTCCTCGTCAAGCTTTAATACCTGCCTGTAGATAGCTTCATCTTTACGAACAAGTTCCAGTGTTTGCCCGGTTTCCCGGCTTTTCTTCTCCAGATCCTCTAACAGGTAGCGGCTTCGTGAAACCTCTTTGAAATGTGCGCCTTTATAACCTTCCAGTTCAGCAACCTTCTTTTCCAAACGGGTTTTTTCCAGTAAGGAAGTGTCGCCGGATAATATGGCGATGTATTCAGAAAAGCTCATGCCGCTTTGTTCATCCATCGCTCCTTCGTCGAGTGTACGTACAGACAACTGGTTATTTTTCATCTGACTGATGAAGATCTGCTTGTTTTTAAGCAGGTTGAATTTGTAATTGTCCAGTGATTGCTCCACCGCGTAAATGAAATTCCTGACCTTGTTGCCGTAAAATTTCTTGGCCAGCCAGTTACCTTGCCTTGCTCCGCGACCATCGCGTTGCTCCAGCTCTGAGGGTTTCCACGGTATGTCCAGATGATGCATGGCAACGATACGTTCCTGGACATTTAGGCCGGTACCGGCTTTCTCGGTACTGCCGATCAGTATCCGGATCTCCCCGGCGTTCATCTTTCTAAAGAGCTCTTTACGTTGCTTATCTGTAGCCCAGTTATGGATAAAGGTGATCTGGTTTGCCGGGATACCGAAGTCCGTTACCAGTTTATCAAGTAGCGCGTCATACACGTTAAACTCTTCGGGCTTTGGGGTGCCGATGTCGCTAAAAATGATCTGCGTGCCTTTGTGCGACGTGCTTTCATGATAGATCTCCGCAACATTACGGGCGCAGACATTCACCTTGTTGCCGGGATGGTCACCGTATTTATCAGGATTGACCAGGCGCATATCTACCGCCATTTTTTTGGCATAGTTGGTGGCGATGAGCATGCGGCCCTTGTCTTCATCCCTGGTCAGGGGACGTCTACCGATCACGGTGGCATCGCCAGTTTTGGCGAAGGCCATCAGCCGCTTTATAAAATCCTGTTGATCCGGCGTTGGCTTAATGTTCACCAGGGTCTCTTCTATATCCGGCTTATCGAGATTGATATGTTTGGCCGTTTTATAATCGGTGATCTGGTTATAAAACATGGCCAGCTCCGGGACTTTGATAAAGTGGCGGAAACGCTCTTTTGCCCTGATCTCGTTGGTTACCGTAAATTCAAAATCGACGGTTTTACGGGCATAAACTGCCGCCCAGGCATCAAAGTTTGAAATTCGCTGCCTTTCCAGCTCGCGCGGCCGGAGGTATTTGAAGATCAGATACATTTCGGTCAGGCTGTTGGAGATCGGCGTGCCGGAAAGGAAAGTAGCGCATAGATCGGTATCGAAGCGCTCCTGTAAAGTGCGAATGGCAAAAAGCATGTTGAGGGCTTTTTGGCTACCGGCGATATTGCCTAAACCGGCAACTTTGGTATGCCTGGTCGTGAACGTCAGATTCTTGAATTTATGAGACTCATCAATAAACAGGTGATCTACGTTCATTTCCCGGAAATTGATCCCGGTATCCTTGCGTTGCTCTATCGCCTCGATGACGGCTTTGAGTTTAGCTTCGAGATTTTCCTTGCGGATCTCCAATCCCTTAAGCATTTCCTTGCTTATTTCTTCACCGGCATCCTGAACGGCCAATAAATCAAGCTCGGTGTTATCCAGTTCAATTTCGAGGATCTGCCGTTGTATTTCCGGCGCTTGTGGTATTTTTCCGAACTGGTCATGCGTTAAGATAATGCAGTCCCAATTGTTATTTTTGATCTCGTGAAAGATCCTTTTGCGCTTTGCCGGTTCAAAATCGGTTTCACCCGGCGCCAACAATTTGGCTTTGGGATAAGCCAGGCGAAAGGTGTCCGTTATCTGCTGCACATTGGCCTTTAGGGCAATGATCATGGGCTTATGCACGATGCCGAGCCTTTTCATTTCCATGGCGGCAATGATCATTGTCAGCGTTTTACCTAAGCCTACCTCATGATCGATGAGGCCGCCATTATTTTGGATAACGCGCCAGGCGGCGTTTCGCTGGGAGGGATACAGGTCAGCGATCTTTAAGGCTTTAAAGTCAAGCCCCGGAAATGTTAAGTGGCTGCCGTCAAATTCCCGGAGTGCGTAACAGTTATAGGTATCGTTATAGAGCTTCTCTAAATACTGTTTGTCCTCGTTGGGAAGTTCGAGCAGCCATAGCAGGTAACGTGTCCTTATGGTATCGATTTTCCGGTGGGCATTTTGAATGGCCTCGGTGTCGGGCACCCTTACCGTTTTGCCGTATTGTTCTACCGGGTAAGTAAAATGCGGATTCGTGTTCAGCAGCGCATATTCCAGTAAGGTGCGGCCGGTAACCTTATTGCTTTCCTTGGGCGTTACGGAAAACTCTTCATTAGTGATCGTGTTGCCTTTTTTGCCGTAGCTTACCTTATAATCATCTAAGGAACCCAGGTACTTGATCGTTGTATCCAGTTTGAACAGGTCGGTTGCAAAACGCTGATAGTAATCGATAGGCACCCAACGCTCACCGAGGTTAAAATCCAACCTTTCAAAAGGTATTCGCTCCGGCTGCACCCGCCGGATAGCAGCAAGGCTTCTTGCGAACTGTAAGTTTTGCGGCTGCTCTTCGGCAAGGTTTTCGGCAGCCTTCATTTTTGCGACAACATCGCCCGACAAGTAGTTGTCCGTTGTTTCCCACGATCCTGTTTCGGGGTTTAACAGAATTTGTTTTTCGAGTTGAATGATGGCCTCATCGTCGGTTAACCCAGTGATCTGGCAGATCAGCGTAAGATCCACGCGACCGGTATCATTCAGGCAGCGGGCCAGGGCTTCGGCGGGGTCATCGGTTTTCAGCATTTCTTTTTGCTGAAAAAGCGGCCCGTAAAAGATATCCGACCGGATAAACCTTTCGCCCTCCTTTATTTCCAGCGAGGACAGCGTTTTAAAGCCTAAAGCCGCATCGTTAAGTATGCGGTTCCGGTTTGCATTTTTATTGAGCTCGCCATGTTTGGCTAAAAAAGCATCGTAATAAAAGTTAAGTGACTTTCGCAGCTCGGGGAACTGGATCGCGTGTTCATTTTCGTAGCCGGAAAGTTCCAGGTAAATATCCCGCAGCGTCAAATAATCCTCATAGAACGGTAGCTCTGGCTGCGGATCGAGCGGGTTAAATTTCGCCTCAAAATTGTGGGGTTCACCGATGAGACCAAGCTTGCCCTGAAATATGACCAGCGTATCCCTGGTATAAAAGGGCTTCAGGTCTGTAAAAGCCTTTGGCCTGTCCGGCAGTAATTTGAAAGCGGGCTCTAAAGTAGCATCACCTTCATACCGGTAATCATGACCGTAATGCTTTAGCTTTAGTGAAAGTGCGTCCAGTTCCTGACCAAGGCTTAACCCAGTCATCCATTTTGCGGGAAATGAAATTTCAGAGAGGTTGCTAAAAAGTTTATAGCTATACTTATTATTCGCTTTGGCGCGCGCGGTCACCAGGACAATGCTGTCATGCTGCGGCTTGCCGGTAGTCCTGATGGTGCTGATAATTCGTGCAGTTCCGGCATCTACGAATTGTTTATCCAGGTCGTCGAGGTATGCCACCGCTTTGTTATCCTCGGGTTTAGTTACCGGTGCATCAAACAAACCCAACTGTCCTAAGTTTAATGTGGGCTTTTCCGACTTTTTTTCCAAGACTGGTACCGGCAGAAAGGTAAACTGGCTAAGTTGTGCCTGTTTTTGGTCAAAAGAGATGGCCTCCCATTTGGCATAGTTGAGGTTTGTAAACCCTGCGATCAGTTGTTCCTTTAATAAAGGGACGATGTCCTGCATGTCACCGTTTTGCCAGGCGATCCTTGCGGCTTTTCCCCTGGCGTTGGTGCCCTCAATAACTTCGTCGGCATAGACCAATTCGTTTTTATCGGCTAGCCAGGCATTCAGAAAATATTTGCCAAAGGGGTTTGCTACTTCCACCGTTTCGATCAGCTGGCTTTCAGCCTCGGTAAGTATATCCTTAGCGTCATTTTTCTGTACAAGGATGAGGTGCATACCCACTTCGACATTGGCATGTTCCTTCATCAGGTTGGCAGGCAACACGGCGACGGTTAGCAGGTCTGCTGAAGTAAATAAATATTTGCGTGCGGTCTCGTTCGATGGGTTATTCAGGAACGCATCGGTTACGATATAAGCTAAAATGCCGCCATCTTTGATCTTATCCAATCCTTTTGCAAAGAAGTAGGTATGCACCTTGGCGGAGATACCGCTTTTGTTGTAAGCAGGGTCATGAACAGCGATCTTGCCAAAAGGGATATTGCTGATGACCAGGTCAGATTGCGCTTTTTCAGTAACGGAAGTTTCTTCCAGCTTTTTGATCTGCACCTCGACCGGGATATCATGCACCGAACTAATGGCGGTCAATATTCTGCCGGTCAGGATATCCTTCTCCACGGCATTTATTTTTTCAAGATCAGGAAAGGCCTGTACCGCCTCGTCAACAAAAACACCGGCACCTGCACTTGGTTCATATAGGCGCTTTGGAACGATACTGCTTTCCTGCATAGCGGCATAAATCGCCCGGGGGATGTAATCTGGTGTATAATAGGCCGTTTGAGAGCTGCTTTTTAAAGCATCTATTGCTTCCTTATACTCCTTAGCAGTCAGCTTTTCCTGTAACAAACTGTGCAGCTCCATGACCTGGGGGTATAGCTTTAGGTCTGCCTTTGAGGCCCCGAATTTCTCCCATCCCTTTATTTCGCCCGGAGGAAAAAGCACCGCTTTCAGACCGCCGAAACCGGCGTATTTTTTTAGTGTTTCTAAATCTGCCAGCGAGAGTTGCTGGCCGGAAAAGTCCAGCGCTATCCGGATGGCCGCAATATTGTCTGCCATCTTCCGAACCGGATTAAATGCCATATCACACCTCCTGTAAATAATCTGCTATGGTGCCGATCACTTCATATTTTAAGAAGCGGTCGTCCTCGTCCAGGCCTTTGATCAAAGGCGCGCATAATTCGAGGATATTAGTAAGCTCGTAGTGGAGAATCCCGTGGTTGGAAAAGCGCAGGTAGGCCCTGATAAACTCCTCTTCCAACACAAGCTTTACATAATCGTAGGCTATGGAATCATTCATAATAAATTATAAAGGAATTAATTAGGGAGCGTATCTGCATCCAGTATGTCCTGGTAAGATATACTCAGGGTCACGACGCGGCCTGAAAGCTGCTTTTCGCTCAGTTCGGCGTGGAGCACCTTATTCCCGGGGAATGACATCTTTTTAAATACAAAGATGTTCCGGTAATTTTTGGAGAAGGCGGGTGGACTAAACAGCACGAACTCCGGTTTAACTTCCACCGATTGGTTATTGGCTGCCTTGGTCACTTTTTTATCATCCACCTTGAACCGGAAATCAGCAATGTCGTATTTCAGGTTGGTTTTATTATGATAGCCGATATCCAGGAAAATATAATCGCCAACCGTATAAACATGGTTTAATTGACCTTTGATGCCAAAGGCTTTTACCTTTTCCATGCGCTTATCAGGGCTTTTGGCAATCAGGCTGAGTGCTAAACCTTTTAATTGGTTTTGAGATAGGCCGATTCCGGAAATATCCAGCGGCCTCATATCCTCGGGAACGATATTGATTTCTGTGGGAACACCCGGAAAACCCGGCAATAGCTTGTATTGCGCAATAAATTTTTCGCCCGCGACAGTAACCACGGAACCTAAAAAGCTTTTTAGAGAATCGCGCAATTTTAACCGCAGCACATTTTTCAGCGGTAAATCACCAACCAGGTCTTTGGTTGAAATATCTACATATTGTATAGGCTCGGGAGAAACGAAATGTATGGTCAGGTTTTCCGGGAGGTAAACTACGGGTAGTTTATTCTGGGCGTAAAGTGATGGGGCGCATAGCACCAATAGATATAATAAGATCGTTTTCATGTTTATTTATGTTTTTAATAATCGTATACAGTCAAAATGAGTACTGCTCAGTTAATAGGACTTTTGGGCGTTTTGCAACGCGTCGGTGTCGATCAGATAGAGGTAGGAATTGTATTTAAGCTTCGCCTTGTTTTTGCGGATGAGGTCGGCGATGGCTGATGAGGTGGATTGAAATACTTTATCCAGCGAGCTCATGATAAACTGGCTATTACCGGAACTGCCATCTATGGTTACGCCCTGCACGGAATTGCTACCCAAATCTTTCGTAAAGTCACGAAATGCAGATGATGGTACATACAGGCCGGGTAATCCATCCATATCATAGATATCCAATTTGACAGGAAGGATCTTCCCGTCATACAGGATGGATGTTACCGACAGCGTAACACGCTGCTCTGTAAAGCCGCTGACCAGGGCGAAAAGGTAAGTGCCTTTTTTAATCAGGCTATTACCTGCCTTAATATCTTCCAACAGTTTTAACCGTAAACGTGATCCTGCATACCCGGTCACATTTTCGTCGATCACTGCACTAATAAAAGCAGGCTCCTTATCCGGCAGAACGGTATTAAAGTCCGTGGAAATGGCATCAGCTTTTTCAACCGAAAGTTTGACCTGGCTTTGTTTTAGCTTGGCAACTTTATCAGCAGCTTGTTTTTTCTTTAACTCATCTTTATAGGCCGGGTCATTCCCTTTATTGATACTATCCATGATGGCCATTTGTGCTTTGAAAACTTCCATCGGATCTTTTTCCTTCGTTACAGCAACAACCGGATGCGAGGGATTAGCCTGCCTGTGTTGCATTGCTTCAATTGCTTTGGCAACCTGCTGGTCATGTGATAAGCCTGTTGGTTGTTCTTGCCTCACACCCGTAGAATTACCTGTACCGAACTTTAGCTTCATGGCTTGCTGAATAGAATCCAGCTTTTTCTTTTGCTGATCAGAATAGTCATTGTTAAAAGCGGGGTTACTTGAATTTTCACGAGGGATCACATTTACGGCTGTTAAGCCATCGGCCTCTTTGTAGGTGCTCCTGTAGGCGTCGAGCTTATCCGTCAATTGTTTCTTTCGGACATCCGCTGAAACGTTACCCACAGAACCATTCAAGCCGACTTTTTCGCTAACTGCCTGCTTTGGTTTGGAAAACCCGCTATGCCAGACATAAAAGAAAAGACATAAAAAGGGCAACAGGATGAGCGGCAGCATATATTTAGGCTGCTTAAAATTAATTTCCATCGTTTTCTATTTAAGTGTTTGGTGAATTTTGGATAGGCGATCAAGGGCACTATCCAGTAAAGTGCTGTCTACTGCTGAAAGCTGTTTTTTGGCGGTCAGGCTATCCACCAGCTTTTTAAGTTTCATGGTTTCCCGGATATTGCCGGTCGCCTGTAAGATCTGGCGAAAGCCATCCTCCACCGGGTTAACTTTTTTGACAACGGTTATATTGGCTTTTTCGGATTTGCGAAAAACAGTAAAAGACAACACGAATGATAGTGCCATCAGGAAGATCATGGCACCCATAATGAACCTGGGGTAGGCATTTGCCAGGCGCCTGGCTGCGTTCCCGGCAATAGCGAAATAGCTATCAAATTCTTTATGTATTTCGCTGTACAAAGTATCCCTGGGATCTCTGTTAGAATGTATTCTTTTCCACATCTTGCAGGTCTTTATTTTCAAGGGTTTTCCAATTGGTGATCAGGACTCCGTGCGGGTTATTATCACTTCGCGGGATATCCTTCAGGTACCCCTCCGTTATCAGGGAACGGACCACCGTAGAGCTGCGGCGGTCAATTTTAAGTTTGCCGTAATAGCGGAAATAATGTTTAGGAAAATCCACCCAAATGGAATCTGTTTGCAGGGTTAGTACTGAACTTGAAGAAAGGATAGAGTTAAAAAAACCATTTTCCTTCAAATTATTGTATTGCTCCATCCCGGATTGATCGACGAGATACATGGCCTTTTTCATTTGGTATTCCATGTAATTATCATCCGGGGTTAAGGAAAAGAAAAGGGAATGAAAAAGGTCAACATCCGCCCTGTATTCAGCGGGGCGGTTCATTTGCACATCGGTTTGGCGGGCAAGAATCGGGATATTATTATCCAGGATATAAATACTTTTCTGTGCATTGGAAACCATTTTGTAGGCATAAAGACAATTTATACCGACAATGATGAGCGAAGTCAGCAGGCTACCGGCTGCAATGAAAGTGGCTAACCTTATTTTGGCTTCTATATTTTTTATGATCATTATTAAAAGCGTTAAATAGAAAAGGCCGGCCCGCACCTGCGGATCAGCCTGACATCAAAGGAGAAAGAGAAATGAAGATTTTAAAAGAAGCTGCCGGTTGCTTTCCTGGCCATACTTACCACGGTACCTGCGCTGCGGCCAAAAGTGGAGGTAGCAGAACTGATACCGGAGGTCGAGATGATCCAGGTAGAGATACTGGGCACGGTGAACATGCAGATAGCGCCAATCAGAAATACAATAATTACCGTACCGAAGGATAAGATGCCATTACCGGCAAACCAGGCCATCTTTTCGAGATTGGCACTCAATCCATTTTCACCAACCAGCTCCTTGTACTTGCTGATTTCTGAAGTTAAGGCATATTCCTGCATTAGCCCGGTAAGATACATGATCAGGTAAGCTATCCCGCTATAAAGGTTAACCGAAATAAAACGGGCGATCCAGGTGCTGAAGCTATCGCGGAATGCCGGCAGGATGCTCACGGCTACAGCGAAAGGGCCAAGAATAATCAGAATAGAGGAGTAAATGATCTGTATCATAAAAATGATGTACACGGCCAAACGTAAGATCCATATGCCCAATAGTTCAAGCAGTTGTGTAAAGAGCAATTGCATACCCACGGTAAGCCGGTTCTTTAATTCAAGTAACGGAGAAACAACGCTGCTGATACCCTCCTTAACGGTACTGGTTACCGAATCCCAGGCTTGTCCATACCAGGTGTCGCTTTCTTTTTCAGCGACCTCGGTTTGAGCCTGATAAGTATATAGGGAATTGGCAACAGCAAGCATCAGGTTTGACCTGTTTAGCCGCAAATTATCAACAATGGTTTGCTCACTGTTAAACATCTGTTCCGTTTGATTAGTCACCAGGTCAGTAGGGAATGCGATCATCTTAGTGAACGCGCCCCACCATAATATAACCATTGCCAAACCGAACGGCCGTAACAACGGCATAATTTCCAATTGCTTGTCACCTACCATCATTTCGTATGATTTAATGGCAAAAAAGATGATCATAAATATGGCGGCAAGTGCTTTAGCATCTGTAATAAACAGGCCGAAATGCGTCCATACGGAATCTTTAAGCCCTTTTAAAAAAACCATTACACCGGCTTCATAAACCCCGTCGCCCTGTAGAAACTGCAAAGTTTTGGTATTGTCGGTATTGGTTGTTGTTTGGGCAAATACTGCGGATATACATAAACATAGCAGTACTGCTAAAATTATTTTCCTTTTCATTGCAGATGTTGTAAAACTTTATTTGCGATCTGGATGTCTGTTTGTGGCGTCCAGTTGGTGACGGTAACCTGTCCAGCTTGTAACTTCTGCTGTTGGGCGGTCATATTTAGCGTGGCTTGCGCCGATGAGGTTCGGATTGCCCAGACTCCGGCCAGCCTGCGGTATTCCATCAGGTAGCGGTGATAAGCCAGGATGCGCGCACCACGATCCATCGTAGTCGTATGAGCTGCATTGATACGTTCCTTTAACATGTCCAGCTCATTTTTGTACCAGCTATACAAGCCTTCGGAAACCAGTTTTGTGCTGACCTGGGGGGCGAGTCCGGCTAAGATGGACGCCATTGAATAATTAAGCACCGGTTTCAGCTCTTTGCTGTAATAGAGTTGCCATAAAGGGTCTGCATCGGAAATCAGTCCTGATTGATTGGCGATTTCGGATAATGCGGTATTCCTAACTGTATCTGATTGGAGTTTATACTTATTATCTGTTGTATTCATAGCTGCAACTAACGCAAGGCGTTGTGTTTGTGGTCCGGCTGCGCTAAGTGGTCGGAGGTCTGTTTTATGATAATTGGGATGAAACAGCCCCCAGGTGAGCCAGTAATACGGGTTAAGACTTAGAAATCCCGCTTTGGGTTCAAACTTATTCTGGTCCCATTGCAGGTAGACCATACGTTCCTCCTGGTATCGGACGGCTTTATCCTGCGCAACGGCCTGGCCGAAACAATGATGTATCAGCGCCAGCATTAAAAATGGCAGTGGAATTAAGAATTTTTTCATGATTCAATTGTTTTTGTAAGTGTATTCAAGCATCATCCAACTATTGGGACTGATGGTTATTGGTGTAAATATTTAGCGTTTTGAATGATCTGATCAACAATCCGGGTGTCCTGACTGATGAAATTGGCAAACGGGTTGAGCGAAGCGATAACGCCGCGTTCCTTTGCCCAGTACATGGCTTTCCAGGTACCATAGGCTAAGCCGTCCAATATTTGCAATTGAGTAATAACCTTGCTTAATAGCTGGTCGCGGGAGTTATAGTCTGCCAAAACGTTGTTGCCCTCTTTGAGTACATAGCCGGAAACATCGGTTACCAATGCCAGTGACCTCGTTCGCATTTCAGAAGCCATATTCCCGGCAAAGACGAGTAGGTATGGCTCACTTTTGGCCATCGCCAATGCCTGATTAATATACCCCGTCATGTCAGCAATGATCACCGCTATGTTTTTTACTGCAAGCCCGTCCTTTAAAGCTGAATTGACATTAGATAGCCCATTATAGATCATAGTTTGCGCGAGGACTACGGAACCTACATTGGTATTCAGGTCATTGATGTTATTATTAATCTTGCCGAGATACTGGTCATGGGTCACTTCTGCGCTGCTCCTTACGGCGGCATTCTGGGAAACAGCAATCAGGTGCTGGTAATCGATCACGTATTCCTGCGCCTTTACATATTGGAAACATATCAGTAGCACGCTGACAAACCATAAGTTTTTCATTTTAAGTATTTGGCATTTTGAATGATATCACTGCCGATAGACTTATCGGCATCTATAAAATTCTGAAATGGGTTTGCGGCCCGTAACAACGAGGCGAGGCTGGAATACTGCATCATATTGAGCATGTTTCCGGAAAGGTCCTGGATGTTGCTTAATTCAGAAATTACAAAATCAAAAAGCAGTTTTCTATCGGAGGCTTTCATCTGGTTCACATCACCCAGTGATAGGCTGAGCCCGGTCACATAAGCTACCAGGCTTTTTGCCTGACCGGCAAATTGCAAGGCAGATTGGTAACCGATGGCGATTAATGCAGGATTTTTCTGCACCAGTTGGACGATCTGCGACTGATTACTAACGATGCGTTCCACCATGGGTGTCGCATAAATCCCGATGTCGGCGATGTTGATGGCGGTACCAAGGGTATTGTATCGCTGTTGCAAAGTGCGGTACATTTTTTTCATCTTGTCCAGCAGGGTAAGGTTAGCTTGTTCGTTTGCTGTTGCCGCCGCCTGTTGATTCTTCGCCTTTACCTGAAGATTGTTTTCAGATTCCGACTCAGCAACAAGTTGGTGGAGTGCTGGGATGTCAAGTATCTTTTGCTGTGCTAAAGCGGGTAATCCCATACCTGTCCATAGGGTTAAAATGGCTAATATTTTTTTCATAAAAATCTGATTAAGTGTCGTTGCGCTGAAACACGTCCCAGCCAGGGCGCTGGCAGTTTCCAAAGATTTGTACCTTGGCCCGTGTGGGATATAAGGCTTCTATCAGGACGTAAGCGTCTTCGGGTTTTTGACCCTTGCATTTAACCATGCCTGTAAACGGTGATTCCAAAGGGTCTGGAAAATCAATTGCGGGTACTTTGTAACCGTCCTTTTGGAATACCATCAGGTACTCAAAAACTTCCGTTGTGCTGCCGCGTTTCCATTTTGGCCGTTTCCAGATAAGGTAAGTGTCATACTGATATCCGAGGCGGCCTATATATTCACGGCATTCTTCGGTGAATTTTTCGGTTACCCAAACCAGGACGACATGCTCCTGAAAAGCCAGTTCGGCCAGACAGGTTTCTATAAAGTTAAAGGCCCTGAGCGCCCGCCACGTACTGGGAGGGATACTGTCGGTCATGATCTTATTTGATCTTTTGTACGCCCTATATTGTTTCCAGGGCGGACAAATCAGGAATAATTCATATTTCATTGCTTCAGGTATTTAGCATTTGTTAAAACATCATTGGCTATCCTGACATCCTGATTTTGCCATTCTGCCCAGGGGTTTAGTGAGCGAAAAATACCGTTGATCTTCGCCCAGTACATCGCCCTGTCCATACCATAGGCTATACCGCGCAGGATGCGCATTTCATCTGCTATATGGTTCAGCATTTTACCGCGCTCACCGGAATCCATCAGGTTATTTCCGCCTTTAAGAACAAAGGCACTCACATCCGCAGCAAGGGTTGCCGCCCTTGTTTCAAAGTCGCGGGCACCCTGCTCTGCGAATAGCAATAATACGGGGTCGGATTTGGCAAGCTTTACAGATGCCTCCACATCGCTGATAATATCAGTGCCGCATTCGGCGATCTCTTTGATGGTTGTCAGGTTATTGATGACTGATGCTACCTGGCTCAGTCCCTGGTAGATCTTATTTTGAAGGTCATTTACGATAACAAGCTGACCGGTTACCGCCAACTGGCCTTTTTGGATGAGGTCAAGTTTATTATTGGTCGTATTCAACTGGCCGTTGATCACACCTGCGTTAACAGCTATCGCAGCCGATACGGCCGGGTCAACGGTCAGTGTCTGCGCATGCGCATTGCAAATGCAAACGCATAGTACAATGCCTAAAAATGAATTTTTAAATAGGTTGTTATTCATGGTTGCTGATTTTGATTAACCTGTGAAATAAAGGCAGGTAAAGATTTACCGCTGCCTTTAAAGTCCCGGATAAAGGCATCCAGGCCATCCGGGTAAGAACCGAAACGGCTGGTGTAACTTTCCACCGCCGATTTCTCCGGTTTTTCTGTAGTATAAGTAAGGTATTGCTGCAACGACACTTCTACGCCGTAAACTTCGCCAACAGCGCCGCGACGGATATATACCTCTTTAAACCGACCCCGATTTTCCGTGTTGTCCAGTTGGTTAATGGTAAATATCTTACGCCTTTCCGTTTCGTTGATGGATAGCAAGGCGGCAATATCATTATAATTGTCTTTAAATTTAGTTTGGTCCAGCAGGCAGATGGTATCTGAATTATTAATGATACTATCCTTAACCACAACGTTTCCGATGATGTCACCAAGTTCCTGGGTGACGACTATGGCTTCACCCCAAAATTTCCGTACAGTTTTGTAGAGGTACAAAAGATAGCCTGCCATAAGCGGGCTTGCGATGGCTTTCCATGCTTCTTCGACCACTAAAGCTTTCCGCCTGTTCGACCGGTAACGCATTTTTTGGATAAAGACGTCCATAATGGTGAGTGTGACGAGTGGAAAGAGCGTCTTATTTTCCTTAATGGAATCAATTTCATACACAATAAAGCGCTCGGTAAACAATGATTTATCGGTGTCCTCATTCAGTAACCGGGCAAACTCACCCCCCTTGTAAAACTTTTTAAGGACATATTTAAATTCGTCAAAATCAAACACGATCCTTTCCTCGGTCTTGATCTCCGGAATTTTTTCCAGTGCGAATTCATAAAAGGTATTGAAGCTTAAATCACCATTTTCAGCAAAGAATGTGCTGTAGTAGGCTGAGATCACATTTGCGATTACATCGCGTTCCACCGGGCTTAGCGTTCCTTCGGCACCCTTCCAGGTTACCCCGATCAGTGTACAGAGGAAATCCTTCTTTTCTATGTTATATTCCGCCTCGGTGATACGGAACGGGTTCATTGTGATGGGGTTTTTATCGGTGTAAGTGATATATTTCCCATTGTAGTAAGAACATAGGCCAGAATAAGAGTGGCCGGTATCCACGATCACCATATCCATGTTATAGAGCATGTACTGCTCTATAAGTGCATTCATAAAAAAGCTTTTACCTGAACCGCTGGGGCCGAGTACAAACTTGTTCCGGTTATTGATGCGGCCCGTCCGCATGGGCAGATCGGCCGGGTCCATGCCTACAGGGATACCCTGCCGGTCAGTAAACTTTATCAAAAAATCGGAAGGCTCATCCTTTGGCAGGGATTCTTTAAAGAAAAAGCAGATCGCTGCATCACAGGTAGTCAGGAACCAATCGTATTCCTTTAACTCTACGCCGTTCCCCGGCAGCGCGGTACGAAAAAGTTCCAGTTGGTTGTAGGCATTTTTACTGGGGATGATCCCTAACTGGAAGAGCGAGCTTTCCACAAAATTGACGGCCTTTTGAATGGCGGCAACTGGAGCAGCCACCAGGATATTAAAATGGCAATTAACGAGTAACTGGCTTTCGCGGGCTACATCATTCAGCAGTAGATCAATATCCTCCACGCATAATTGGTTGGCAGGGTCAGGTATCCCGGAATGTCTTTTCTTTTTTTGCTCCAGTTTTCTGAGCGTCACTATCTGGTTTGGTATTTCAATGACCTGGTTATAAACGATCACATCCACACCGGGCACCTTAAAGAGGAATGACATGAAATCTACGGGAAACCCACGCATGCTCTCCTTATCATTTAATTCAATGTGTGTAGAAACGTCGGGCGGAAGATCAATACTGTCAATATTGACCAGGCTGATACAGCGTAGCGACTTTTCGCCCATCCTGATCTCGGTTTCCGAGGGAGCAATGTTATCAAGAACAATATTGGACCTGCCAAAATCCATACTCAGCATTTGTAAGACCAATTGGTTCAATTGGCTTTCAATAAGTGCTTTTGCTGATGGCAGTACATCCAGGACTTTTCCGATAGCCTGCCTGAAATCACGAAGAACACGTCTGTCGTAAACATAAAACGCGCCTTTTTTTACCTGGCGCGTGATCGTTAAATAAGTGGCAACCTGCAGGCATTCCCGCCCCTCAAAATGGGCATTATATTTTTTTTGCAGGTATTCACTGGAAGGCGGGCCCTTATAGGGGGAGCGGCTGATGATGTCCTGCTTTTGCAGAAGATAGCCGTCGCCTAAGATTTTAACAACATTAATAAGCAGGTGGTGGAATTCCTCATAACCTGCCGGGTAAGCGGAATAACGGATGACAGGGTTTACCAATTGGATGACAACAGAACATTCGCCGTTGAGGCCGATGAGTAAATCGTATTCACCATCTTTATCCACTCCCGCATAGGGAATGTTAAACAAGGTTTTTACGGCCATAATGATTAAGGATGTAAATGTTTGAGGTACGGCTTTTGGAATGAAGGCCGCCTTTTTGTTTGCTGGCGGTAAAAAGCAGACCGCCGACAATAAAGCCGATCAAGACCATGGCACCAAGCCACATATTGACCAGTGACATGGTTAAAGCTCCAAATACAAGTCCGGTTAAAAGGGAAGCAAGACCCCAGTAAATGAACTTGCCTTTGAAGCCTTTGAATATAAGGGGCCGTTGCAGCCCCTTATAAACAGGATACTTCCTGGCCATGCTTACAAGCCGAAGAAAGCTTTGATCACCAATGCGGAAACAACGAGAAAGACACATGAACCTCCCCAGCCCATTAATTCCTTATTGATATCCTGGTCACCGCTGTTCCACTTGGAATAGACGCGGATGGCACCGACGATACCAACGATGCCGCCGATCACCAAAGTAATGTTGGTTACTGGGGCTACGTAGGTTTTTAAGGTAGAGGTTGCAGTGTTCAGACCGTTAACGCCGCTTTGGGCAAATACGGGAACCGAAAGGGCCAGCAATACGGCTGAAGCCCATAACTTTTTTGTTTTTGAAAACATTAATTTGGAGAAAAAAATAAAGGCGGAGATCTTTTAGAGCCTGCCGGGAGCAGGCCGGTTATGCTAAAAGAGCGTTCAGATCACGAACACGCCCCGATTATTTCACCCAGGATGGATAGCAGACTAATACTGCCGGTCAAATCCAAGAAGGATTTAAACTTTGAAGAAGGTACAGACAGGAATCTTTTACAGCTTCAAGGGAAAGAAGCATTAAAGAAAAACAGGCATTCAGATTCCGAACAATGCCCGTAAAAAAGGACCCGATAGGATCATAAAGAAAGATGCAAAAAACCAGGCTGCAACAGCCGAATCTATCCGATCCTTACCCATTTGCCAGTTATGGTAAACTCTAAGTCCACCGAATAGTCCAAATATGCAGGCGAGAACCATGCAGCAATCAAAGGCGGAAAAGAAGGTGGAAGACAGGTCTTGTTTAGCCTGCTGCATCTCGGTAATCCCGGGTTGGGCAAATGCTGCTGCGCTTATAAGGCAGCAACAAACAGACAGGAGATATTTCATTCATTAGAAGCTAACGGATTTGATGTATTCGACCGATTCCTCACGGGCGAGATTGAAAAGCTGTTTAAGGCTTACACCACCGGAAAAAGACACAGCCGATTCCTTACCGGAACCGGTTATTTCCTCCACCAATGATTTAATGGGATGGATGTCCTCAACAAAAGTGAGTTCATGTTTGTCACTTCCGGTTTCGCCGCGGTTTGTGCGCAGGTAATCCCAAAAAATCAGGACGGTGTAATAGCCGGCATAGACGCCGAGCAGCCATAATGCGAATTTAATCCAAGTCATAATTTTGTATTTTGTAAGTATAGTTTGATGATGTTTTTGAGTTCAGGATTGGACTCAAAAAGGTATTTTACCGCGAAAGCGACAAATTTGGTTATATCAGTACCGGTAGCCATTTTAAACTTGTTCAGCAGGTCAACCGTCTGCGCGTCAAAACGCACATGCACCATTTGCTTGTGGTCACTGTTGTCGTAGGCGTATAGTGACCTCACCACGGTATCATGAACGAGTAACTTATCCACCTTTCTCTCCGGTGGGATCAACGGTTGGATTTTCGGAACATCTACTTCAATAACCGTATCTTCAACTGCTGTTCCTGCCACTTGCTTTTGGCGTTTTTGGTCCTTAATAATAACTATAGTGTAATAGGCCGCGTAGGTACAGAACAAGCTGAGTAAAAATTTAAGCTGTGTCATAAGTAGGATTTTTGTATAAAATGTTTGATTATTGTTTTAAGCTCGGGATGTGCACTGATAAACTGCCGGACGGAATAGGCCACAAATTTGGTGGCGTCCACACCCGTCGCTATTTTAAATTGATTGAGAAAATCAACCGTCTGCTTGTCAAAACGGAAATGCACCATGGTCTTATGATCGCTGTTATCATAGTCGGTTAACAGTTTTAATATGGGTGCATCGGGTGGTTTGTCGGTTTTATATACAGCCGCCTTTTTTTTAACTGCTACAGTATCCGGCTGGTCATTGCCAGGGTTTTCGGCGGGCTTCACCATTTTTTCGCGTAGCTGGTCGGCTAATGATTTCATTTTTTCCATAAGCGGTCGGCAAATATTTCTTCAAAAACAGGGGTGATAATTCCGTAGAGGGATAAGGGCGTCTGGAAGGTGGTGATCCTTTGAAAGTCAATACGATCAGGGATCGCCATGGTGATCTTGCCGAACTTGGAAAGCTGCTCGTTTACCTCACTCATAATTTCAAACTTCACGTTGGCTTTGATTCTATTTGGAACAAAAACCACCTCCACATTCGGATTAACTTTTTTTAGAACGACCGTAAATAAAACAGTCGATTCGAAAGTGAATTCATCATAAGCAAACGGGCATACGACCAGGTCAGCTGATGTAAAAACCGGTATGAGCCCGTCATCGTCGAGCTTACCCGGCAGGTCGATTAAAATCGCATCCTTTTTATTTTTTGTCAGGACGGGTATTAAAGGAGGAAAGCTTTCGAGGTTCGCCGGCAGTACATCGTAAGGCTCTTCATTTTCCAGCACCTTTGCCTTTTCAAATTTTTGCGAAATGGATTGCTGGTAGTCCATATCGATGATAGTCACCGGCCAGTCCTTAGCCAGGCTCAGGTAGTTCGCGGATAGGACGGTGAGCGTACTTTTTCCCACGCCCCCTTTTTGGTTGCCAAATAAACAGATCATAATTTTTCATGGATTTATCCCTTACCGGGTATTTGTTCTTGCTTTCCTTTGCCTCCGGCGTTTCATGCCAAGCACCTGCTGGTCGTCTACATCATCGGCAATCATCACCGGCTGAATGTAGATTGGTTCCGTGGACTGTTCGGAATAATAGGTTATTGCGTTCTCACTTAGGTAGTCGTATAGGTCAATGATTGGCGGGTGTTGTAACAGACCAATATTGATGTCCGCATCCAAAAGCATTTTAAGGTTAAGGATTTCGCTTCCTTTGAAGACCTGCTTTGTGGAATGGTCGATGACCGAATAACCGTATGGCGCTTTACCTTCCGAAGAATGAAATATAAGGTCAAGTCCATATTGCGTTTTCATCTGCCGGACAAAATCAGTGTCTGCTCTGTGGATCATAAACAATCCTTTTAATTCTGCTATTCGTGCTTTGTCTGGTTTATAGGATTGTATTCGCTTTTGAATCTTTTCCTCATTGAGGTAATCCCGGCCAAGAAAGCGTAGGTTTTCCAGTATCAGATAGAACTGTGCTTTAGTACTAAACCGGTATTGCATAGCAAAGTCATAGCCTAACACTTTGTTCATATTTCGGACTGCCCGCACCTGTTCGTAATCGCGGTCAATCTGCTTTCCGTCCTTTCCTACACGGGAACTCACAATATGTACGTGGTTATTATCTGTGTCTTTATGAAAGACAATGAGATAAGGTTGCTCGCCGTACTTCATTTCTTTCATCCACATCACTGCGGCTTTTGTCAATTCCTGTTTGCTATAACTGCGGCCGGTAGCCGAAACGACGGCATGGAATTGTGTGTTTGTAATGCCTTTGTTCTGTGCTGAAATCATTAACAGATAGTTTACCAGATCCTGTGGCCGGGGATTGTTGAGTGCCTGGATAGCACCGAAGTTGGCAATCAGCATCAGTTCGCCTGTATTCCGGTCAACTTTGTTCGTATTGTACTTCACACCGGCAAATGTTCGGGAAGGCTTTTCAAGAATGTGAGCGATCATTGATTAATCAGCGTTAGGAAAACCTATCTATCGATCTGTTTATTTTTAAATGAACCGATCTCGATAGCTACCAATCAGGCAATCTTAGTAGCTGGCAATCAACTTAGCAACCGATCTCACGAGCTGGTAATCTTACGATCTCCTGATCTGCGAATCTTAAAATCAGCCAATCAGCTTATCTCAATAGCTAATAAGCTACCGATCAGGGAATCAGCATAACTTGCGATCTGCCGAACTAACAAGCAGGCTATCTTACGAGTTCCGAATCTTCTAATCTATCGATCTTGTGATCTGTCGACTTGCTTATCCGTATAGCTTGTTTTAATATACGATAACACATACCGGATTAATTTGCGATTACAAGGGTAGCACGAATTCAAATGCCCATTGCCCTGATGATTTTACGAAGGGACACCTCAAATTGCTGTTGAACATGGATGTATTCATCAAACAAAAAGTTGAATTGCGTAATAACCTCCGGGTTTAATGCACTTTTTAATCTTAGCGTATTGGCATGTTTGGCTAATTGATTGATATTATTTCCAATTCTTCCCATTTCAGCGCCGGCGCTGTCAATGTATCTAATTAACTCCCGGGAATTGATTACGACTTTTTTCGCATCGGATAGCATGCGCATTCTGATCAGATCTGTTTTAGAAATACCCAGCTCTTTTTCGAGGTCGGCAATTTCCCGATATTCCACTTCAGTAAACCTGACGTTGATAAACTTGGTTCGTTTGCCCTCCGCTAATTTTGGTCTCCCGATTAACTTCTTTAGGTCAGCCATAGAAAAAACGAGTTGCGAAGTTTTTTATCTCCCCCCTGGAAGGGCAAGAGACTTTTTGTGAAACAAAAAGACATCTTGCCGTTGCAAAAGCAACGGAAATCCTGATTATCAATTTGGAGTTTCACCCATTAAATAAGAAGTTGGGCGGCGGCTCTGCCGCTATCCGCTCCCTAGCTATTTTAACAAAATCTATGGGTTTAACCTTTTGATGATAGGCCCCGTTATTTTTCTCGATGCCGATAAAATTCCGGGCTTCCCGGATAGCGGCAATCAAAAAAGAATCGCAACCGCAGGCGTTATCCAGTACCACCGCTCCAGGTGTGGTGAACGTCCGAATAAGGTAGCGGCCAAGGTCAACCGGCTTTTGTGTCGGATGATAAGGCCTCGTTTCTTCATGCTCACAGGTTTTACAATAAAACCAATCGTCGGGTTCTTCCTCATCAAAAAACAAAATATCAAAAGGATATCTGTCCCCGCTGGTGCTTAAAATAGGCGAAGGTTTGTACTCCCCATAGCACCCTGTGGTTGTCTTTCTCCGCCACCCTCTATTATAAGGTTTGCCGGGTATCATTTGAGGTTGATAAAGTGGCTGCTTATTATAAAAAATGCAGATATCCTCATGCCGCCGGAGCGGTTGTTTTTTGGCGTTTAAAAAATTGGTGGACTTTGATTTGATCCAAACGATCTTATATTTAAACCAAGCTGGATTGCTTAGGATAACTGCGCCGGTAAAAATGCCAGCGGCAGTTAGTGCAATAACGCCGTTGGGTTTAATGATTCGCTTATATTGTAACCAAAGCAAGGTGAAATCAATCGGGATATCCCAAGGATTTAATGTGGTTCCGTAAGGTAGATCACACAAAACCAAATCAATAGAACGATCTGGAAACATATGCATTATTTCCAGGCAATCACCTTCGATTACTGTATTTAAATAATGCGATAGTGGAATATCCATGACGCCTACCTTGCAAAAGGTACCCGTACGTTGGAGAAGAAATTATTCTTTTTTCCATCCTCCGCAACTGGTAGTTTCAGTTGCGCTTTAATTTTGTCGTTATAATCGTTAAAACCGTCGTATGCGGATGAACGGTCCGTAGCATAGGGTAATGCTTTTATGAAATCTCTACTGGCCAATTTGCCCGCCTTATCACGGTCAAAGTAGATGTCAAGACAGGAAAAGGCCTTTGCTTTGGCAATGCCTTGTTGTAATAAGGTCAGCGTGTTTAAAACGATAATGCTATGGTCCGCCTCGGGATTGTCAAAACGCCAACTCAAAAAGTCAAGAAAGCCTTCAAATAAGGCCGCCTTTTTAGGGTGGCCGGGTATAAAGGTAATTCCTTTGTGTCCCATACAGCCTTTGAAATACCGGTTGCGGACCTCCCATGAATTATTTTCATTGAGCCAGCCTGCCGCGAAATAATGTTTACGAACATCATTCTCATCTTCTAAAAAATAATAGACCTCGCTGAGGTAAAATTTTGCAACTTCGAAAACGCCACGACTTTTTAGATAATCCGTGATAGCCGGGTGTGCACCCAAGGGCCTAACCTTTTCCACTACATGATTGACCTTGACAGGTTTTCGAGGTCGCAAAATCCTTGGTTCAGTTGGTTCAATAGAACATACGTCCTGTATCTTTTTAACGACTTCGTTAAATCCTAAATTTTTCCAATAGGCCAAACCAAAATCAATAATGTTTCCGCCTTTTCCGGCTCCATGGTCAAACCATACGCCAAGATCATCATTCACACTAAAGGACGGATTGCTATCATTGTCCCGCAGCATACTAATGTACATTTTTTCACGACCACGCTTAGGGACGGGCTGATACCCCAAACGACTTAACAGGTCTACCAGAGAGGCTTGTTCCTTCAGCTCCCTGGCGGTTAATAACTTTGACATAAATAATGGATTTGAGTTAAACGGAAAGCCGGTTACCGGCAAAAAATAAAAAGACACCTGTTCAAAGAAAATGAGGTGTCGTACTAACGATTAGCGTAGTGTACCGGCAGCGGGTATTGGTCCCGAGAAATTCGCTTCTGCCGGTATATATATTTCGGGACTACTCACGTCAGATCCTACGATCCGGGCTGCCAGCCTGCCTTCGCGTTTTCAGATTGTTGCGGCTTTACGCTCACCTTCGCGAAATTTCCGGCTCCCCGCCGGATAATGCTTTATCCCCTCATGTCAAATAACGCTCGCTTGATCACCAGTCGAAACCGGTTGATCGATTACCGTTGTGGTAATCATGTAGGCAAAGCAAGCGGATATGGATATGCGTAACCAGTGAAAGGGGGTGAAACAAAGCTTTCACCCCTGTGCAGAAAAGAGCTGTTTTTCGGAGAGTAGAATAATTAAAATATTAATAAAGAGCTAGTTGTTTAATTCTTAAGTACCCATAAATTCAGCTAAAGTAATTTCGAGGCTCTTGCAAAATGCTGAGTAAGTACTTATGGAGGGGGCGGTTTAGCCCAACGGAGCGTATGAAAGCTGCGGTAGTTGATATCAGACAATTCAGCCAGTGTTACCATGGCAACGCTTCTATTGGCGTTTAAAATGGTTCTTAAACAGTTTTATACTTGTAAAGTAAACTGAATATTGGTACGGAAGAACGGCTGTTTTATAAAAATCGGGATAACAATTCATTTAATAGTACCTGAACCAGCTATATCATTAAGACAGCTATTAGAAAAAAATCAGTTTTCTAATAGTCGTAACCTGAGAGCTAACCGGCTTGTAATTGTTAATTACCTGAATTTGAATTTACCGCTTCCTTGAGGTTTTAAGCAGCTTGCCGGACAAGTAGGATGTAAAATTTTCGCGATAACTTTCGCCAACGGTGAATGATAAATTATTGTTCATTTTGACAATGTTGCCTTCTATGTAATTTATGCAATCGGTCGAAATAACAAAGGCCCTGTGAAACTGCTTGAATTCATCACGTGATCCCAAGAGTTCCAAAATATCTTTAATCGTTAAATAAACGGTTAAGACCTTATTATTTGCCAAGTGTATCTTCAAATAATTTTGTGAACTTTCAAAAGCGATAACTTCTTTGTAGCCAACCTTTACGATCCGCAAGTCTTCCTCTTTATTTTTTACCATAAAATAATCATCGCCGTGGCTTATTTCTGGGATCTTGGCAACCGTTTCATTCGGAAACAACCGATTGATTGTCATTGAAAACTTCCCAAAACTAAAGGGTTTTAATAGATAGGCATCGCCTTCCACTTCATATGCATCAAATGCATATTTAGAGTGAGACGTTGTAAATATTAGTTTTTGTGTTTTAGGCCTTAAAGCTTTTGCTAATTCGATTCCGGACAAAAAAGGCATATCTATGTCCATAAAAATCAAATCGATATTATTCTCCAGGGTAACATTTTCTAAAGCTTTAAGTGGGTTATTGTAAATTGCCACAACATAAAGTTTTGGGAGAAGTTCGATGTATTTTAGAATTGCATCAACAGAAAATTGTTCGTCATCAATAATAATACAATTCAACATAGGTTCTTAATATTATGCCGATCAAAAATTTGTCCATAAGAGCAGTGTAAATAGAACTTACTTAATACAAAATAACTAATCTTTTGCAAAGTGTAATAATTTTATCGTCGAATATACAATTCAATCTTTTTTAACTCATTCATTATGAGCAATGTCGATAATTTCGGCCTGATCGACATGCCTCAAAACAACTATTTCACTAATTTAATCGTAAAAAGGAGAAAGCTCACTTTAATTACCCAAAAGGGGATGTTTTCTACATAGAAGGGTTCGTTTTCTTTACTGTAAGATTGACGCGATAAGCGGAGGTGCTAAAATAGATAGCTATCGTTGTAGAAGTGCCCGATATAAGATCCTAATTAATTAATGCCTTTTGCCATCGTTATCGTTTGGAAAACACATATTACAAGAATAACGTGTTAATGTGAACGAATAACGATTAAACGTAATTAGTTGCTATTATATGGACATAAACAAATGCATTATCATAGATGATGAGCCCTATGCAATTGAGGGACTGAGAACTTACATCAGTTCGATTCCAAATTTGAGTGTAGTCAAGTCTTATACTGATCCGGTTCAGGCCTTAATTGACCTGGTTACGGCCGATATGGTTGATCTGATACTTTTGGATATTGACATGCCTAAAATTACAGGGATAGAGTTATCCAAGGAGATCCGGCAGAAAACCCGTAAGCTGGTGTTTACAACCTCTTATACCCAATATGGTTATGAAGCATTTGAAGTGGAGGCTGATGCATACTTGTTGAAACCTTATACGCTATCCAAATTTGCCGCTACCATTACTAAACTCTTTCCAAAAGACGAGAAGTCCCAAACAGATATAAAGGCACCTGATGATTATTTTTTTGTAAAGAACAAGGACGACAATTTAAAGATTGTAAAAATCAGGTATGACGAGGTTGTTGCTGTGGAAAGCAAACAAAACTATGTGCTGATCCATACGCTAACCAAAAAAGTACTCACCTATATGTCGTTGACCGAAATTTCCAAAATATTCAGGCAATTCCCAAACTTTGAGCAATTCCAGCGAAGCTATATTATTGGAAAGGATCATATTGACTCTATTGATGGCAATACTATTAAAATGGTCAATGGCCTTAGCATTACTATTGGAGAATATTATAAAAAGGATTTTACAACATTTATGTCGGAAAAATTGATAAAGGCAAAGCGTAAGGATTAACGCCTTGCCTTTAAAGGATTAATTTGAATTGCCGGCACCGAAGATGCCAGTTTTTGTCATTGTGATCATGCTCGTTGTTGGATCAGTACCCTCTGTTTCTGTAATGTTTTTTAAAGATTTAGAGGATTTGTACACCAAAAGTGTGGTGTCGATAATTTTAAATTGTTTGCGTTTCATAAGCTTTTTTTATGAAACTTATCGTGAATTTAATCGGCATTGAAAATGGTTATCTGGAATAGGTAAAATTCTATTCAGAAAGGAGGTTTATCATGAAAGGAATCTTTACAAGTTGGCTTAAAAAATACAGGCTCCATATATTAATATGGATCGTATTTATTCTATATGAATCGCTTACAATCGGTTGGCTTCTGGGCGTATTTGGAAATCCAATAACATATGTTGCGCATTATGTTATTATAATTTTCCTTTTTTATTTACATGCCAACTGGTCTTTACCCTGGGCATTGAAAACCAGCAAAACTATAATGTGGAAACTACCACTTGTCCTATTGCTGGAAATACTGGTTTTTATTTTAATATCTTTTTTTGTGGATAAATTGCTAATCAATATCCACGTTCTTATTAATAAAGGCTCTCTAGTGTTAAACTTTCAGTATAGCTTAAAAACTTTTTTTAGAGATCTTTATTTTATTGGCTTTGCAACAGGCTACTTTTTTCTGATTACTTACAATAAAGAAAAAAGAAAGACAAATGAGCTTGAAAAACAGCGACTAAATGACATCATTTATCGGCAAAAATCCGAGCAGGAATTGACTAAAGCCCAAAATGCTTTCCTAAAAGCACAAATTAATCCCCATTTTTTATTTAACACGTTGGATTTTATTTATCACAATATTGTATCCCTTTCCCCAACTGCCGCTGATACGGTTATAACGCTGGCTGAAATGATGCGTTACGCAATAGATTCTGACAAAATGGGTGACTTTATTCCTTTAGGAGATGAGATAGACCAGGTAGAAAATCTTTTGTATTTGAATCAAATCAGAAAGAATCACGGGCTAGGTTTTCAATTACAGTATGAAGAAGATGTCCGGCAAATACATTTAATTCCTTTAGTACTGCTGACAATGGTAGAAAACATTTTTAAGCACGGTAACTTAACAGAGCACGGACACGATGCATTGGTCCGTATTTATTTGAAAGACGGGGCACTTTTTATCGAAACCGACAATTTAATAGACAACAAAAAAAAGGTTGCTGGAAACCATATGGGCTTAAGCAACATACAACATAGATTAAAATACGCCTATGGCGATGATGTAACATTTTACTATCATACGGATGATACCAATCATTTTAAAGTTCAGTTGGGTATCCCCTTTTCACAATTGAAAGGGCCTGGTGAGTCTTTAGGTTTTTCACCAGGTAATGATATAATATTGCCTCATGACTCCGCTGGTCAGACAAAAATAATCGGTTGACGTGCATATGTAATAAATCCCCTAGCATACTAGCTCGATCAATGTTGTTATCACAACGATTCATGATTTTAAGAAATTGCTTTTCGCAACAACGAACCAACCTACCACTAACTGGGGGCACTTGCCTGGCCTCTTTGTGCTTCTCGAATGACTGATTTATTTTTTTAAAAGTTTCCGGATTCATATTCAATTCTTCGCTAAAGCTATTTGCCATTTTAGTGGCAAAGGCTATTTGGGCAGCTAGATCTTGATAACAGAGTTCTAAAAATCGTTTCATTAACCTTAAAGTATCAGCATATAGATACGCGGTAGTGTATTTTTTTTTCAGCAAAGACAATATCAATTTGCTATTGGTGCAGAAAAAACTTTCAACAAAGTCAATTCTCGTAGCGCCATATCGATGCACCTCCCGGAAATAAGTCTTTATTTGAATTTCGGAAATTAATCCACTTAAACAATCTTCTTCCATTAATGAATTTAAGCGACTAATGGTAAGGTAACCTTGAGATATATCCTTTAATTGCAGGCGTAACCGAAGGTGTGGTTTAGGGTCTTCATACCGGATAAAAAACCATTTTTTTATGTTTTTTTCACCTTCTTTCAAAAAAGCAGCAATTTGGTTAGTCAGCACAGCGTTACTTTTGGAAGGAAGACAATATATTTCAAAATACAGCCAATCACCTCCTGGCAAAGAGATACTTTTTAAGGGCCGATTATGTTCCGTGAAATTTGTTAAATATTGACTTCCAGAATAGATATTACCTTCATGTCCATAATGTACAATATATTCGGCTACATATGGTTTACCCTTGTCATCTGTAATGTCTAATTCGTTTGTTATTAACGCTTCGGAAATGTATATAGCCTTTTGTTGGTTCTGGCGGCAAAAATGAAGGAAAGCAATTTTATCTGCTTCTATAGCAGGGTCAAAGCATAAAGTTTGATCTGCAAAGCCTGCCTTAAGACGAAAATTGATCTGGCTTACTTTAAGCCAGTAATTCAAAGCGGCCTGCGCTTTT
This sequence comes from Mucilaginibacter metallidurans, assembly GCF_003286435.2. Lineage (NCBI taxonomy): Bacteria > Pseudomonadati > Bacteroidota > Sphingobacteriia > Sphingobacteriales > Sphingobacteriaceae > Mucilaginibacter > Mucilaginibacter metallidurans. The sequence continues at coordinate 5,430,216 of NZ_CP043449.1, read as the reverse complement.
AATTGGTGACCTGCTTCTAAATTTTGTAAGATGTCCTTTGGCAACAGCCACATGGCTGGTGAAATAATTATACTCTTATATACTACTCGCGGATAGCGTTGGAGGTTAGGGAAAAATTGCTGGATTTTAAAACTCAGGTCAGACTTTATGCCCTGATGTTGGAGATCACACAAAAATCGGTAAACAGCCAAATCTGAACGGGTATAGTTGTATGCTGATGGAATACGCGGGACCAGTCGTTTTCCAAGTTTCTTTGACCAAAGAATTACCTCGGAATTGCTAATCCCAACAAGAATATCGTCAAAACTTATCGGCGACGGATTACATGACCAGGTCAGTATGGGCAACTCGTTGTCATAAAGTTGTTTTCGCCGGTTTACATTGTCGACTTGCCTTTCAGCTTGGTAGGCAATGTCGAAAAAAATTATATCAGGGTTTGCCTTTTTTTCTATGGATGCGATTTGCTTGCCCAGTTTTTCAAGTTCCGGGCTTGCAATAGTAAAACGGCCAATTAATGCATTTGCTGTACAGCCGCCCATATTTTCTACAACAGGTTGATCGCCAAAAAAGCGATACATGACGCTAAAGGTATTTGGTAGAGGTTTCGAGACTTGAGTTGAGGGCCCGTCGAACTCCTCCAGCCGGATATCGCCGCCCTTTATTAACGAGTCCAATAGAAAATGATATAATTTGGAATTAGGAATTTGTAAAGACCGTTCGTTTTGTCGTGTAGTTTCTAAGATATCAATCAGCACCTGATCTTTCAACTGATCGCCCAGGTTGCCATAGCCAATCCCGATTTCGGGGTCCATTACAATATTGAGTGGAACAACAGTTTTTTCAAACTTTTTAAGAAATGCGTTACGAAAGGTAGTCAATGAGCTATTACCAGCATCGGATAAATTCAATTGTAAAAATCTTATCAAACCTGGAAATTCCTTGACCTTTCTTTCGCTGAAACCGCCTGTGATAAATCTGCGCTCTGAAATAGTGTACATACTGGTTAATGCAGACTTTTCAAAATTTAACCTTTCAAAATAATCTTCACCGGTTACATTTGGAAACAACTCAGTTAAAAGGAGCTGAAGGTTTAAAAGTTGTTCGAGCAGTCCGTCAATAGATTTTATATGCAGATCGAAATTAGACTGTACGTGATCGTAAATTTCCTGTTTAGTAGTTTTTTCTTTACACAGGGTTATAATAGCACTAAGTTCCGGAAACCCTATTACTGAAGCCATTTCAAAACATCCATGTTTGATACGAATAAAGCGAATTTCATCCCCAACCGTATAAACCGAAGAATTGGTGTGAAACCATACCGAGTCATGGACGACTTTGGTAACATCGTTTGTATATGAATCCTTTTGCTGCCAGTCTACAAAGTGTTTGCTTAACAAATCTCCATCCAAGACTAAGGGTGATGTGTCGGTTGAAAACGGAAGGATAGTAAACGCGGCTAAGCCCCCAAAAGGCGTTGCCCTATATTTAGCCCTGTTAAAATACTTCCATACGGAAAAGCTTATTTTTTTGTCGCCTGTTTCTAATTCGTGAAATTCTAAATTTTCAATGATCTTATAAAACGAAGGTGATGCCTGGCTAATAAGTATTTTCAAATTCTGCCATCTTTCCTTCAGGTCATCTGTTACACTGAACACAGGCGTTCGGCAAAGGGGCATATCTAATACTTTCAACTTCATGGTACATTCTTATCAAATAGTAGCGGTAGTTCGCTTTGAACCTGATGCGTTTTATTTCTTCAAAAGAATGATTGTTAGCTGCTCTTACTGACCATTTTCTATACAATAGGGCTTTTTCGGGACAGACAGCTAAATATTCGGGAGATACTGACCTTACCAATTGGTAAACGATAATTAAACAATAGTTAATTTTATCCGGTTTTATTCACCTCGACTTATCGCATTGTTGAAAAATATTCGTAGCAAGTTATTTTATACAGGTACAGATAAATTGAGATGTGAAGTAGAATGCTGCTATTTACTTTATTTATCTAACTATGATCAAGGCTGAAGTTGTTGACAAAACAACGGTGATAAAGGTGTTAATTAGTTCATTTGAAGATAACCAGAGTGTAAATTTCATCATCAGAAAGGATGAGAAAAGAGCGCGACGTATACAAGCATTAATGGATTACTCTTATGAGATATGTTCGTTATTTGGCGAAGTATGGTTATCTGATGATAAAAATGCCTGTGCATTAATATTGTATCCGCAACAAAAACGTACCACGCTAAAGTCAATATGGCTTGATATAAGGCTGATTGTTCAAGCCGTAGGCCTGAGCGGGATAAGCAAAGCATTAAAGCGTGAGGAAAAAATCAAAAAATTGCAACCCAGAGAAAATATAGCCTATCTATGGTTTATTGGTGTTGATCCGGAATTTCAGCACAAAGGCATCGGCAGCAAATTAATGAAAGAGATCATTGCTGAATCAAACCGAAAACATCTACCGGTATATCTGGAAACTTCCACTTTAAGGAACATACCCTGGTATGAAGTACTTGGTTTTCACACCTATAATCAATTGGAATTGGGGTATACCCTATTCTTTTTGAAACGGGAGCCAGATAAGTAATATTATGCTGGTATTCGGAACTCAAATTCATATCGTAACCGCTATATTCATTGGACTTGAAATCTTGATGTTCATTTTCCAGTTGGCAAGTTACTTTTATTGGCCGGGAGATAAAAATCGTGGCCGATATTTGTTATTGCTGTTTTTAATGCTGTTATACAATATCACCGGCGGCCTCTTTCCTGATCCAAAAATTAATATCCCCATTAACATCCAGGAAATGATTGCCTACGGCACTGGTTTTCTTATGGCTTCTTATTTCCCATATTATTTTTATAGAGGATTTGAACTGAAAGAATTGCGTTGGCACGCACTGTTCGGAGTACCATTGTTCCTGATGCTTCCCTATCTTATATTCTTTGTCATTGTCTATGCGATAAATGGCAAGTTAAATGTAGATATCCGTTTTGGGATGATTGTACCCTTTATTTATGCGATTGTTTTGCTTTGGGTTATGTTTACGGCGATTCGGCATAAGCATGAGGTAAATCGTAATAAGAACGAATACCTGGAGGAAGTATCGATGTACTGTGCGGTTACTCCCTGGTTAGCATTAGCACTCTTCGGCCTGGTAGAAGAAAGTCAGTTAATAGAAGTGCTTTGCACGAATACGGGAATCATCATAATCACAGTTCTTTATTTGGCTAAATCTGTCACCAATGCAAGACAGGAGTTTAATCGGAAACTTAATGAATCGGCCATTGATGGTATCAGCCCGGAAGAATTCCTGGCTAGTTGCTTGCATTACAGTTTAACAAGAACAGAGATCCTAATCGTTCAGAAATTGTATAAAGGAATGAAAAATAGCGAAATCGCCGATAGCATGTTTATTTCAAGTGAAACCGTTAAAAAGCACATTCAAAATATCTTCAGAAAAGCCTTAGTAAATAACAGGGCGGCGTTAATTCATAAACTGCAGAATCGTCGCGAACAATAACTTTGCGCTCGTTTGTCATTAAATATACCCCTATTTAGTAATACCATATCCCTGATTTGAGTATTTAGATCACCTCGCCGGCACGGTAAATTTGACCCAGATTATAGGAGTTAAGATCTCCTGCAAGTTCCACCTTCTAGAATATTCCTATGCAGACACATCGTTTATTTGACGTGCTTTTCAGCATGAATCCGCTTCCGAAAGAACTGACAAATGAGGCAAATCGCAAAGAGTTAATAAATTATATCAATTCAAAAATTGGTTTTAGCCATCATACCCATCGTCAGCTTTTGTTAAATCCAGGCCAGATAGCTGATCACCTCTATTTTGTCGAAAATGGGATGGCAAGGGGTTATTATGACGATGAACTAAAGGAGAAAGAGTACACTATCTGCTTATGGGATGAGCAAACCATTATTACAGAACCTCAAAGCTTTTTAAAACGCACTCCATCCCAATTATATATTGAGGTGATGCCTGGCAGCAGATTATTGTCTATATCGAGGCAACAACTGTCAGACCTTATTGATGCGTTTCCGTATGCCGAAATATTTATCAGATGTCTAATGCTGCAATATGTTTCGTATCACACAAAAAGAACTCATGATCTGATTAGTCTTTCAGCTTGGGAAAGATATTTGGACTTACTTCAAAAACACCCTAAAATCGAACAAAAAATTTCAAAGGAGATCATTGCGTCTTATCTCGGTATTACTCCACAATCGCTCAGTCGTCTCATCAAGGACAATGGCCACCCATAACTTGGAAGCAGCTTATCATTTAATAACCCATTTCTGAACAAAAGGTAATTGATTTCTGAACTGAGGTTTACTCCGTATAAGAATATTCAGTTGTAGCTTTATACTACTTATTTAACCTATGAGAAACTTAATATTTATAAAGGGCTGGGTCAATCGCGGATTGATAATACCTGTTGTTTTCGCAACTTATACAATCCGTTTTATCCTCTGTTGTATAAAGTCATATTTACGATACGATATTGTAAATATCCGATCAATATCTAACTACACATGCTCTTCTAATAGATTCCTTGACCGTCCGATTCATAACCGCAAGTTTGCATTGTTTCCGGGTAGCACCAGCAACGTGTAATACATGAAAAGACCCGCCACATCAGACGAGCCTTTTCGGGGCGGCTCACCTCACGAGCAACCGAATTAATCGAATTATAAATATAAAGTTTTTGGAGCCCTTTTTTGCTATTATAAAAAGTTCAATCATGATGAACACCAAACTGTTCAAAAACAAAGTTATGGCTATAGTGGCCATGTTTACAATTGTATTAGGTGTAGGCGCAGCAATTGCGATGAAAGCACCAGATCATAAGATCAAAGTTCTGCCACCGGTTCAATACCAATTCAATGGCACCACGCTGTCCCAGGATAAAACCGCATCAAATTATTCCGTTGTCAGCGGCTCAGGGCCATCTTGTGACGGAACAGCCTTGCCTTGTGTGGTAAGCGTAACAGGAGATCTGCAAACCTGGTTAAATGCCCGCACTGACACCCAGATCAGGGATCAGGCCATATCTACAAAGGATTAACCAAACAAAAAAAGGAACGGCAATGCAAATCAGCACTGCCTTCCTTTTACTTAGGATTCTGCTGCATTCCGGTTAACTGAATAATGTCATCAGGTATGGGTAATGCGTATCGCAAATCATTCGGGAATAAAGTATAAGTTTGTCCGTTTACCTTTCGCGTTAAAGTAATATTAGCCCCCTCCTTATTTAACCTTTTTAGGTCCATCCACCGCAACCCCCTCATTAATAGCTCCTTTCTCCGTTCGTTCAGTATGGCCGTCAGCAAAATAGTTTGATCTGAAGCACTAATCGGCACAAAGGTTCCCGTTTTAAACCTGTTTTTTAATAATATGTTCAGATCATCTGCGGCTTCGGTCAGTTTCCCCGCTCTTGCAAAACATTCTGCCCTGATCAAATAAACTTCATCGGTTGCTATCCCCCCGAATAAGTTACCTCCTCCTTCATAGCTACCTTTGAAAGCGTAAGTTCCGCCAGTACTTGCTTTAAAGAAGATCGTTTTACGCAGATCATTTGCCATATAAGAACGGTAAAGTGCAGAATCTATCTTTGCTCTTGAATTACTCAATGGTGCGGGAACAGGAATTTTATTTTCATGGATCACTTCCATATTAAATTGTGCTATCGGATAGTTTGCAGCAGTATTTAGGGTGTTATAGTCCAATAAAGCATGATTTAATTGCAGGCAGGAATCTGCATAAAGCCCCGCTTTGTCATATTGCCTCATATTAAGATAAGTCCTGGCTAATAGGCCATACGCGGCAGGTTTTGATGACCGCATCACCTGCAAAGGTGTTATGGGTAACAAGGCAGCTGCGGAAGAAAGATCGGTGATGATTTGGTTGTAGGTCTCTTGCAGGTTACTTCTGACCGAAGCCTCATTAAAATCAGACGTTAGTCTGATGGGAATACCCAGCTGAGTAGTCGCTGTGCTTGCATCATAGGCAGAAGTCCACAAGCCAGCGATCTGAAGAAATGCTTTCCCCCGCACGAAAAGGGCCTGTCCTTTTACATTATTGTAATCATTGTGATTTCCTGCAGTCAGGGTTATCTTGTGCAATCCTTCCAAAACCGTGTTTGACGTGAATACCGGCCTGTAGGAATAAAACCAATCATTACTTTGTGGTAAAAACAGATTGTCTTTTTGCCATGTGTACATTCTTCTGGAAGTTTCCTGTGGGAGGGCCAGGTAAACCGCGTCCGTGAGGTAATAATTGTCGGCTGATATTTCTCCAGATCCCGGATCGAAATTATTAATGGCCGGGTAACTATCCAGTAATGCCTGAAAATCAACAAGGCTTGTCGGCACCGCAAGTTTGGCATCCGGTTTTTCGTCAAGAAACTTCTTGCAGCCGGAAACTATAATACAAAGAAAGAGCAGTATAATGATGGGATTGAATTTTTTCATGATTTTTAATTGTCTTGGAATTAAGCATACGGTAAATTAAAATGAGGTTCTTAAACCAAACGCTATCGTAAGCGGAGGTTTTAACGTATTGCCGCTATAGTAGTAATCAGGATCAATATGGTCTTTATTCGCCCGCCAGATAATTCCCAGGTTATTGATATTGGTGTATAATTGCAGAGTCTTAACAGGTAGCCGGGGCATCGTTTTCCGGTTAAATTCATAACCGAGGGTGATATATTGCAACCTCACATGATCGCCCTTTTCTACCAAACTTTCGGAGCCGCCATAGAAAGCATCCCGTGCAGGAATATCAGGATAGACCATCGATGGCACATAGGTATGCAGTTCATCCCCTGGTTTCTGCCAGCGCAGGGCAAAATCAGCATTACCCTGACCATTATTGAAAAGAAGCCCATAGTCAACAGAGGTCTTTCTGAAATAATATCCCAGTTTATAAGTGGCTGCTACGGTCAGGGATAAATTTTTATAAGTAAATGTGTTGGCTACTGATCCGAATTTTGTGGGTAAAGCTGACCCGCTGTATTTCAGATCAGACAACTGGCTATTATAATAAATCGTGTTATAATCTTCACTGACCTGCCCGTTTACGTAGCCACGCGGATTTCCGTTCAATGGATCAAGCCCCGCAGATTTAAAAGACAGAACAGAGTAAACAGGTTTTCCTACAATTCCTGAAATGACCGGTGAACTGCCTACATAGGCATATCCTGTTTGATCTCCCAGATAATAGGCGGTGATCTGATCTTTATACAAACTGAAATTGACCGCTGTTGTCCACTTTAGTTTACCCATAGTATTGATGCTGTTTAGGGTAATATCAATACCATTACCTTTCATTGCCGCTACATTTTTAACAATATAGTAATCTATGCCACTTGTATAATCCAGTGGCGCGAGGCCGAAAAGGTCTTTAGCGTTCTTATGATAATATTCTATGCTTCCTGATAGTCTGTTATTCAATGCACTGAAATCAATGGCCAGGTTTAACATCCTTACCGTTTCCCATTTCAGGTCAGGATTGGCATAGGTATTATATACCGCATACGGCGTTTGTGTATAAGGTGAATTTCCCTGGTAGCTGATCGTAGTTACCGCTGTTCTGGATAAATCTACATTACCGCTAAGTCCATAAGTGGCCCGGAGTTTTAGGTATGGTAAAAACCCTACTTTATAAAAACCTTCCTTAGAAATATCCCAGGCAAGGCCGGCAGACGCCAACGGGTTCCATTTATTATTGGTATTTACCCCGAACAAGTTGGACGCGTCCCTCCGTGCGCTGGCAGAGAAAGTATATTTACGATCATAAGTATAGGCAGCGTTGGCAAATAAGGAAACAAAACGGTTCCTGGTATCGGTTAAACTTTTGTTGTCCGGTATAAACAGGGATGATCCGGTCACATAAGTTGGGTACGTATTGGTTAAATCAACATTGCCAAAGGTGAGGGTGCTCGGATCGTAACCATATAAACTGTTCGCGTTCCCGGTCGTGTTCACCTGTCTTATTTCCGATCCTGCTATCGCATTGACCTCGTTTTTGCCCCAGCCTTTATTCAGGTTGAACTGTCCGCGTAAATTTTGTGACTCTATCAACTGGTCTGAAAGGTTTAAAATACCGCCTACGGGCACAATGTTCGTAACATTGCCTGAAGCATCAATCTGTGTAAACTCATTGATCAGGTTTCTTGCTGCATAACTACCCGCGCCTTGTAAATTATTGGTATGTGAATCCTGTCTTTCGTACTGGTATTGCATATTAAAATTCAGGAAGCTAAACAACTGGTATTGTGCAGACAGATTAGCAGTTAAGTCCTGCAAATTGGTCTTATTGTTTATTTGCTGGTAGTCTGTAAGCGGGTAATATTTCCAATCCTCTAACTGCGCCGATGGAAGCGTAGCTAAATAGGATAAGCTATAATCTTTTGCCACCGGTAATGCATCGCCATTTACATCCGCAAATTTTGCATAGGGATACAAAGCGCCATTATAAGAAGTAATATCGCCGAAGCCAGGCTTACCGGCAGTCGATGTACTTTGGGTATAATATATGGCGGTATTGACCTGCAACTTATTAATTGGCTTAAAAGAGTCCAGGAAATGAAGATTCACCCGGTCGTAGCCAGCTGCGAGGTTACTAAGATCTTTATCATAGCCACTCGAAAACAGCCAGGACTGGGTTGCAGACCCTCCTTTTAAACTGATCGCATACTGCTGGTTCGTGCTTTGCTGATATAAATACTTATTAAAATCATTCCTTACATCGCTGTTTCTTAAAGCATTGATCTGTGCATTGGCCCTGGTGGCTGAAATAGTCCCGTTGCGTACTGCTGAAAGTAATTCTACTACAGGTGTTAAACTGGGATGTGATGGGTCAGTTATTCTGCTGTCATAAAAACCATTGTTAAAAAGCGCCTGTTCAACATTGATATAGTCACTGGATGCCATTTGCCGGATATAGGATAAATCAGGTTTTTTACCAAACGTCAGGTTCGCATTAAGATCAACGGAAAGTGGTTGGTTGAACCTGGCTTTTTTGGTGGTGATGACAATAACGCCGTTCCCGGCCCTCGTCCCCCAAATGGATGCGGCGGCGGCATCTTTTAATACGGTCACACTTTCTACATCATTAGGATTAATATTGGTTATATCTCCTTCATAGGGAAAGTTATCCACCACGATCAATGGTGCAGTTGGGCCATTGATCGTACTTAAACCACGTATCTGTATTTGAGGCGTAGCACTGGTCGTACGGTTAAAAACAAGCCCATTGGTAACAGACTCTAATCGTGACAGTAGATCGGTACTTACCTGTTCATTTAGCTTCTGATTATTTACTACAGTAAATGAACCTGTTGCTCTTTCTTTTGGCAAAGTCTGGTATCCTGTAGAAACAACGACTTCTTGTAATGCCGTTGTGCCGGGCACTATCCTGATTATTAAATGCTGCGCCTGTGTATAGCCAGCCAAAAATAAATGTGTTGTTTTGTATCCCACATGACTAACAACCAAAGTATCAGGATAACTTCCCGCAGTAAAATTAAACGAGCCATCCTCACTGCTGGACGTTACTATTTTGCTTTTTATTAATCTAATGGTTGCACCCCCAATGGCTTCTCCCGTCTGCAGATTTATTATTTTGCCGTTCGTGTTTTGCTGCCCGAACAGATTCAGGCTGAACATACCTAAGATGATTATGATGAGTAGTTTTAGTTTCATACGTTAATTTGTTAAAATTTGAGTTTTGATTTCCTCCTCTTTATTTATCCTTAATGCTCAGCATTTCAACTTTTCTATATGCTGCATAAAGTTTTAAACCGTATCGCCTGAGATTTTTTTTCATAGCAGCCATATCCACTACACTATCCTTAAATTGCAGATCGACGTTTCGGAGATATCCCGTATCGTCAAGGATTACGGCGTTATTACTAATCTTATTCAGATATATACATAAATTGAGCAGGGGGGCATTGTTAAGCCTGGGATTAACTTTGTCGGTTAGCGCATCAATATATTGGCCTCCCTTTGTATGCATTAGGTCGGTATGGCCCGATCTTTCCAGTATCCAGCAGTGTATTTTCCGTTTTTCAAATTGGGCTTTATAAGGGGTGTACCTGTTCATATCCTCCAGAATACGGTCATATAAATGAGCCATCTCATCTGGCGGAACTATAAGTTCATAGCTGTACAGGTTTGCACTTTCCCAGGTGGTTTTGTTTTCTTTAGATGCCCTAAAAGAAAGTTTGGAGGGATCTCTAACTTCAACCGACAGCCGGTTTTCGCTTAATCCTGGGAGTATACCAGCGACGACACTTTGATAAATGGATAATAGGCTACGGTTGTGCAGGATAATACCGCGAGCCGTATCATTTATAACCCGCATCCCGCCACCGCCGATCCCGTCAATCTTCCCCTTTAGCAGCATACTGAATTGCAATAGGTGTTCTGTAGGAAGCTCTTTTACTGTATAAAGAGGTCGTGTGGGATCAAAATCACTTTTATGATGGACAGGTGCCTGATTATTTTTAAAAAAGCGTATAATATTATCACGTGTCAATTCATCGGCGGAAGTAATAGACTTTACGATGCCATTTTGATCTATCCATACATAATGGGGAATAGAAAAATGCGGGAACATTTTTTCTAATAACGTGTCCCCGGTAGCAGAAGGTAAACTGAATTTTGAAATGCCCGATTTATCGAACTTTCGCAGAGTGGTGAGGATTTTTCCTTTGGTGTCTTTTGTGTTTAGGGCATTGACCAAAAGGATTTGCAGTTCATCTTTAAATTCATTTTGTAAGCTATCGGTTAAGGGGAAATGCGCTAAACAGGAACCACACCAGGTAGCCCAAAAGTCAAGGATCAATAACTTGCCTTTAAAGTTGAATAATTTCACGCTTGCAGCGGGTTGGCCGTCAGCTCCTGAATAATTAATGAGGTTGTTAATGGTAATATCGGGAATTTGGTCGCCGATTTTGAGAGCAGTGATATTTGGTTTGTCCTGCGCACGCGCTCCAAAATCTAGGCAAAGCACAGCCAGTACTATTATTAGTATAGTTTTTTTCATGTAATTCAGTTAATGAGTTAGTTGATAATAATTGCCGTAAATGAATACGAAAAGAAGAAACGGCAGCCTTATGCAGAGATTAACTATTAACTGATCGGCTGCCCTTTACCCGCTATTTATTCGGGACTACAAATTATGTTTTTGATCGGGTTCTGGAGTGAAAAGGAAGTGATTTTTCGAGTAATAAATAAAGAAAACAGATAGCGATTACTTGAATAGTAATCGAAGAATAACAATGAATTTATCTGTTTTTGAATGACCTTCATTTTCTTTTAATATCTTTTTATGACACCAAAAGAAATGAACATAAGGCAGGGCCGCCTTTAGTGCTTATTCTGCCGAGAAGGCGTAGGACGGCCACCGTCCGAAGACGGCCGAACACAGAATAAGCAGGCGACCCAAATCCTTATGCCATGCAAAGATAGCATAGGAAATGAGTTCATACCTACTCTTGTGTTCTGAATGTCCTACTTTTCCCCACAAGTTCTTTCGGTAGTATTTACTCAATCCTAAGATTGTTGTTATAAACTATTTGAATTTACATCTATAGGCAATCACATCATTTAATTTACATCAAATATAACAATTTAGATTAATATATACAAATCAACAGTTAATTAACTTAAAAAAAGTATATACTATATCTCTTCATTTGATTAATGATAGAAGATAGCCTCCGTTTAGAAAAAGGAAAGAAAAAATATAAGGTTCCTAACGCCACCGAAATATTAGGAGAAAAACTTAAGCAACGAAGAATAACATCTGAATATTCATTAAGTGACGCAGGAGATTTAACAGGTTTTTCTACTTCAACGATTGTTGATATTGAAAACGGGGTAACAGTCGATATAAATTATTATATTGCCTATGCTCAAACTTTGCTATATCCATTGTCAGAATTTTTTGATATAAACATCCCATATGGTCCAAGATACAAGCTTTCATCTAAGAAACAATCCAGAGTTTTTATAACCTATAATATTAAAAAATTATATACTGATTTCGATTTTTTTGCTCAGAAGCAATCAGTAGGGGATGTGGCACTCAAGTTACTGGAATTGGAGGTTATCACAGACATTAGCCCGTTTATAAGAACCAGGATTTCTGGGGTTCTCTTAAGTTTGGTGGATGAAAATATGCTATTTGTTTCGGAGAAAAAAGGCAGAAACAATCTGTACTTAAAAACTAGCAAAAAGCTGATCAGAAAAGGAAATACAAAGAAAAAATAAAATCCTTATATACTTTTATAATGGATACTTATTGGTCACCTTTAATTTCTGATAATCATAAGCATTTCCATTATCAAGAACGGCCAGTTCATCATAATATTTATTGGCCAGTTCTTTATACTGGTTAAACTGTTTTCTCCTGTCTGCAATTTGTTTACTGTTAAACTTCCACGACTCATCGCCACCTAATCTAAAACTAAGTTCTCTATAAATCTCGGCCCTCAGTACCTTTAAATAAAAGTTCTGCATTTTTAATGTAATCGCTTTTTCAGCCATGTTTTTAGCTATAATCAAATTATTGAATGCGATTTTATTTCCCAGGTCCGGATTTACCATCACCTTATTGAAACTCAAATAAAGAACTGCCCGGAAAAACAAACTGGAGGTATCATTTGGATGAGTTTTTAAGTTTTTGTCCAGGCTATCCGTCAATGCGGAATACTTATTGGCATTCGGCTTACCAATCGTACCATCATTTATATCAATCAACCCTGATCTGACCTGTACGGGTAACTGCGCAAAACTAAAAGTTGATTTTACGGATAGAATAATTAGAATTATGAAAACAAGATTACACTTACTCATGAGCAGAAGATTAGTATTTATTTTCTTAATGATCATAACAATCAAACAAATGATTAGGGGTTTATCTAACAAAGTTCATTACTATTACAGGTACTATCCAAATAGGCTTTATACCGTAGATAGTTAATTAACTCTTTTTTTTGATCATCGTTCATTTCTCTATATAACATCACTGCGCTATCTCTAAAATCCCTGAAATTAATATACCAGCCATTTCGCTCTTCAGCGTCCAGCAAGCCTTCATCTGTTAACAGTTGAATAAGTCCTACGATTACCTGATAACCCAAAACGCTATACACTGGATGGTTATCAAATAAATCGATTCTTTTCATTTCCTGATTGTATCCGCGTTAAATATGGTTTAAGCCAGGCAAACACTTCAGCAGGCATTTACAAAATTAATTTTATAAGCGACATAGCTACCACGGGGAAATGTACTTATCTCCCGAATTTATACCAGTCTATCCCGAAAATATAATTTATGGATTGCAAAAAAGAGTTGAAAACCGCTATTGACTAGCTTCCGGATTAAACTCTAACAATTCTTTGGGCTCAACTTCGAGGGCTTTCGCCAGCTCGGCGAGAGAAAGGAGGGTAATGTTTTGTTTTCCGCTTTCATACCGCTGAATATCTGCATATTCTACGTTACATAGCAGCGACATTTTGCGGAGGGTCAGGTTTTTAGCCTGCCTTAAAAACTTAAGACGCTTTCCAAATTGTATTAATATTCCCTTATCTAAATCGCTAACCATTATCCTTGTAAATGATTAGGGAAATTGGAATAATATAATGTTAATGCTGTTGTGGCATATCACAACAAAGTTTAACTTTGATAATAGTCATGTTGTCACCTATCGTGACTTTATCAAAAACACTGTTGACAATGAGCAATGAATTATCGCTTTTGGAAAGAAAAATAGAAGATCTGTTTGGAGAAGAGCCGTTCAACGAGGTTGACGAGGAACTTTTCAGATGGCTGATGTTCGCTTATTTTGACAAGGGAAGCAATATCAAAAATTTGGATAGCCCGAATTTTGAAATGTTCAGAGATAAGCTTGCCGTGCTGATCGATGCGGTTTACCTGTGGCACCAGGGCCGGATGAAACTCGAAAAACTCAATAACAATCCTCTATCCCAATAGTCTCAATTCGGAAGAGATGCCTTTGAACACAAATTATGTTGTTTTCGGATGTTTATGGTGGCCGGAATATGGTAGTTGTGGAATAACACAACAAAATTGTTACAATCCAAGATGCTTTCTCAAATGCAAAAACGGTCTTAAAAGAGAAAAGCCAGGCATCGCGCCAGGCTTTTCTTACCTAAACCTTATCACAATAGCACGGAATGTGCTAAGATTTTTAAATATACCTGTATTTTCCGGATTGTCAACACTTACTTTAAAGTCAGTGTAAAAAGGGATATTTTCAGCGTTTCTTTTGTTTTTTATAGAATGTTGTCATAAGGGCCAGGAACTTTTCAAAAGAGTAGGGTTTGTTGATCATTTCCGCAACATTCAATTGATAATCTTTTATGCGGCTCAGCCGTTCGGAAGTTGTAATCACAACTTTAACAGAAGACGGAACATGAGGGAGGAAAGCCGGCGCATTCATCGGGCTCATATAGAAATCAAGAAATATAAGATCCAGCTTGCCATCCTGAATTAAGGGCAATGCCAATAACGGATCGGTAAAAGTAGCCACAAGATCAACGAACGGTATCCGGCTGCAATACTCTGTCAATATTTCATTGCACGAAAACTCATCATCTATCCCGATACATCTTATCATATAGGTTACTTTGAAGTCCTTATAAGTAAAAATAGGATTTTTTAAAGAAATATTAAATGATAAACCATAATTGGAAGAATAATCGTTGCCGGTTGGGTGAATTTGTCCGTATGTCATCAAACCTACCCCTATTTAGTTACCGTAAACCCCTGATATAAGTATTTATACCACTTCGGTGGCCGCTTAGTTTTGGAAGTAAATTTTATTGTTTCAAAAACAAATTTTTAGCATCATTTATGAACTTTATATCTATCCAACTGCGGCTATTTGTACAAGAGTCAATAGACCCTAAAAATTTTACGGGCAAACATATCACTACTTTAGAATTCAATAAATGGAAAAATTTCCTGAAAAAAGAAGTTACCGCTATACTTCTTAAAGTTTCAGAATGGCCTTTGAATCTACAGGAGCATGATGCAAAGCACATTGAGCGTTTAATTACCGGCATTGTTATTTTAAGCAATACGCTGAATTCCTACATTTTAAAAAATTCCGTTTTTCTAAAAAACCATCCCCAGGCGAAGATTATCAGGGAACATTACTATTATTCCTTTAATCTATTGGAAGAGCTCCTGTTGTCGCTCGGTGAATCCTTTCCGGGAGCGGCAGCTGGCGTAAAAATATCACAGGCAAATTTGCGACATGTTATCCCCGGCTTGAAAAAAAAGTTTTATAAATTATGCGGTCATTTTAATGAGTTCGTTATTGATAAAGCACTATTGGATATTGTAATACCCGGCATCTCAGCGCTTATCAATAAAAAGGACATCACCTGGGATGACACGAGGTACATTTCCTCCCTGATGGATCTGCTGTTAAACGATTCTGAGTTAGACAACAAAAAACTGGCCGACCTGCTGATCATTCACGATTTTAACATACAAGCGTTTTACCTCTATTATCTACACCGGCTCAGGGAGCGCCTGGATGACATTCCCGGCCTGCATGAACAACGAGAAATGTTATTAGCAGAAAAGGACAGGCTTTATAACCTGACGACCGAAAAAGGATTGATCATGCCCTCTAAGAACAGGAGTCTATTTATGGAACTGGGTGAATTTGTAAACGGTAAATATACTTTCGCAAAAAAAAGGGTTAAGTTACAGCGGAGATTTATACGAGATACTAAGAATGCAAAAACAAATACGCGCTTCCTGATCAATTTACCGGTTCCGCAGTTTGGCCTGTTCATCAGGATGCAAATTGAAAAAGGGTTCCTGGCAAAGGAAAATCTTGGCGAGCTATTCAAATTTTTCGCCGGCCACTTTTATACACCCAACACGTTGTATATTTCTCCGGATAGCTTGCAAAAAAAATCCACCGACGTAGAATTCGCTACTGCACAAAAACTAAAAGGACACCTGATCGGCATGATCAACTGGCTCAATGCCAACTATAACCTGTCCAATTATAATTAGTTAAAGATGAGCATCTGGCCGGTAATATACTGGCCGGTAACTATACCAGGCCTGGCATCAGACGTATAATAATGATTTGAGTAATTAAATTAATTTGCCGATATTTGTTATTAATCATTACGATCATGAGCGACAAGGATTTAAAAAAATTGACCGACCTGGTTAAAGAAGAACTTAAAACCGTTCCTACAAAGGAACAGGCGCTTCAATCCTTTATTTCGGCAGGCATCAAGAACGACAAAGGAGAGTTCACCGCGCCGTATGCTATCTTAACTAAACTGGTTAAATCTGCCTGATGTATGAATCCCGGCCAAATCTGATCATTGGTTTTCACGGCTGCGAAGAAGAGATCAAGAACAAGCTCATCAATAGTTCCAGTACGATTCAGTTGAGTGAAAAGCCTTATGACTGGCTTGGTCATGGCATGTACTTTTGGGAAAACAACTACGACAGGGCCTTACAATGGGCCAAAGACAAAAAGAAGCGCGGAGAGATCAAAGTCCCTGCAGTTGTTGGCGCTGTTCTTCATTTAAATTATTGTTGTGATTTTTTAGATAGCCGCTATATTCAGCTGTTAAAATTCCATTACCGATTGATGGCCAGCCGATATCACGCGCTCGGAGAGGAACTTCCTGAAAATAAAGATCTCGCCCACGATATTCATAAAGATAAGATTTTAAGAGTGCTGGATTGTACAACTATAGAGTACATGCATGCCGGGATATATAAACAATACCAGGCAGAAATTGCGGCTAAGGGATTCAGCGAGATCAAGCTGTTTGATTCCACCAGGGGCGTATTTACTGAGGGCGGGCCAGCCTTTACCGGTGCAGGCATTTTTGAGAAAAGCCATATACAAATCTGTATCCGGAACCCGGATTGTATTCAAGGGTTTTTTAATCCCAGGAAGGGTTTTGATTTTATGAAGTGGCTCGACAAAAAATATGGCAGTGCCTAAATAGTAAACAACAGTGATAAAGAACTTTGTTGGCCAATTGTGCTTATGAATTTTAACCTTTCCATAAAAAAACCAAAAACCACAATATCAGAAGTAGAACCGCAAAGATTGTCTGGTCTGAAAATCTCTCTTTAATTCCCGCTGCAGTCAGGTATTTCTCGCGACCAATGCCCCATTTCTTCATCACTGTCTTTTTTTAAAACAACTCTGATTATCAACCGAATATATATCGAATAGAGATTAAACAATTATAACTATAATTACATGCAAAAGCAATGACACGCTAATATACAAACATACTTATCATGGTTATATAGTTTAAAGTTAACCGGCGATACGGGTTCTGATCATGGGCATATTCAATTATTTATTGCATCTTTAATATTACTTATATCATCTGCCACTCATGGAAAAAACGGTACCAGCAAAAGAACATCTTCTTATCGATAAGCCTGCCGAATTTTCCAACCAAATCATCAAGCAGGTACAGGAATTGATACAGGAAGGCGGACAGATTAAGCCCGAATTGATCAAAGTCGGCCTGCACCGGGCCGCACTTTTAGCGGTCATTCTTAAAGGAGACCTGGTCATAAGTGTATGTTGTCTCAAAACTCCGTTAAGTTCTTACCGGGATAGCGTGTTTAAAGATGCCGGTGTGCCTGAAATGAAAGATGATTACAATGCTGAATTAGGCTACGTGGTTACGCACTCTGACTACGAAGGCTTAAAGCTTTGCCAACAGTTGCTTACTGCCATGTTTCCGCACCTAAATGATAAGGCCATATTTGCCAGTACCCGAAAACCCGCAATGATACATATATTGGGTAAGTTTGGTTTTAAACCAGTGGGTAAAGTTTACAAGCAGGACTTAAGTTTACTGATACGCCAAGGTATTTAAGGGCTGTAATTCTCTGCTTACTTACTGATACTAACAATTATTCCCGGCAGCCTGGCTCAAATAGTTGTGATAGCTCGCGGCTGAAGCGTATAGATTCCTCAATTAAATCCATAATAATTTATCGGCAAGGTTTTTTTATCTAATTTAACCCGGATATAAAACCATATTATTCAATAACCTTGTCCTTATGCATTTAACTGTTCGAATGGCCTGGCATGACAACAAATGGAACGGTAAAGTTTGTTGCGACCCGGCATCCAATACCTATTGTACGGGCGTTCATTCCCTGTTATCCGGCAGGATCGAGAAGCGAAAAAACACAACCTACGAGCAAAGCGATGGTGTTCGCGGGGAATATGTCGCCAAAAACTTTACACCCGGAAACGTCCCACCCTGTTATTGGAGCATTAATGCATTCGGTGATCAGGATATCCCTGTGGAACATCAGCACGCCTTTGATTCGATAGAACAAAGGATACCTGAAACCCTGCGCAAATACTCGGTAATCACCTGGCCCTTTAAGCTATCATTCGTTCATGGCAAAGAAAGCAAGGCGCTTCATGGTAATTACTGGCCGGACCTCGACCAACGGATTGATAATTATATCCAAAAATTCATTCCTAAGCAATCCGTCCTGTTTTTTTACGCCAACTATGATAACCCGGTATCAGGTGATGATATGAAATACCTGATTTTGGGTTGTTCCCTGGTCAGCGAATTGCCCGTACCGCAACATTATGACCTAAGTGATGAAGAGGTTGCGGATTGGAGGGCACCCGGTAAGAAGTTTAAGGACGGAAATTGGCAGGATGATGAAACCATGAAAAACTTTCCTACGATGAACTGGATGCTGCAATTCAGCCATGATCCGGAGAGCGCCTTATTGTTACCTTACCATGAATATCTGGCCTATACTGACGCGCACCCCGATGCAGCAAGCTTACTGGAAGATATCAAGGTGGTCGCAGATGAAGAATCACTTATCAAAGGATTTAAGTATGTGAGCATGGACATTGATGATGATAAATGCCTCTACCTGCTCTACAAAATCCGCAAAGCGATTTTGAAGATCCAGGATCATAACCAGGTCGTTGTTAAAACCGACTATGAAGCGGAGCAGGAAAAAATTGAAAAGCTGATCAGGGGTGTTTGGGAGAAAAGGGGCATTTATCCCGCCTTGGCGCATGTGCTGAATTACCTCATTGAAGACAAAAAGAAAGCTGATGAGCTGGCGAAGATCATCCGGTTCAATGCTAACAATGACTATGACCTGCAAAAAATCTTCGATTCGATATTGGCAGAAGATTTCCCTGGCTACCTGATGCCTTTTGAAGATACTTTGCTTGACCTGGCCGAGAGCCAGCAATTTAAAAAGTATCATAAGTCGTTCAGTAAGCTATCGCTATTTATATTAACGGAGCACCAGGTCAATAAGATCATTAAGGATAAACCGTTGCTTAAAATCATTGAGGAAAACCCTTATATCCTTTATGAGGAATATGAGCCTGATGAGGATAACCTGGACATCCCGGATATGCAGGATGAACCCATAGATGTTTTTAAAGTGGATATGGGTATGATCCCTGACACCAACTTTATGACCCGGCACCGGAAGATGCAGCGTTTAAAGGAGGACAGCCCGCAGCGGTTACGTTCGGTAATCATTAATTACCTATGGCAGATCAGTAGCCAGGGCCATTGTTACAGTTCGGCCAAAGAAACGTTAGATAACCTTTACGAATATCCACTGATCTACAAATCAGGTATCAAACTTGACGATGAGGCCATCCTGTTGCTGGATGATTATTATAAAGCCCACTTTCTTGAAAAACTCTATATCGAGGAATCCAAAAAAGAAAAATACATCTACCTGAAGATCGTCAAACAGGCCGAGGCTTATGTGGAGGAAACCATCACCACCCTTATGAACCGAAAGACAGCCTACCGCGGCAATATTGATATTGCTAAACATATCAAAAGCAGTCTTGCCAAATTAGCCGAAATTGTCAAAACAACGGAACAGGTTGAGATCTTTACGAACGAAAGAAAACAGCTTTACCAAAACGTTTTTGAGAAGGCACTTTTTGTGCTTACCGGCAAGCCGGGAGCGGGAAAAACCTATGAAACCAGTAAGGTCATTGAGCACTTAAACTCTTTGGGGGAAGAAGTAGTCATCCTGGCACCGACCGGTAAGGCTGCATTAAGACTCACGGAAAACATAAAGGCACATACTACTTTGGAGGGTATTGAGGCCAAGACCATTGACAGTTATATTTATCATAAAGGATTCGGATATCTGAACGATAATTGGGATGCGGCCTTTGAACTGGATGATGAAGATAAGATCAGGATCGATAACCTCGTTATTGATGAATCTTCCATGCTCGATCTTAACAAACTGTCCATCCTGTTTTCCATCATCTGCATTAATGAACAATACCCTAAAAGAGTGATCCTGGTGGGTGATGAAAATCAGCTACCCCCAATTGGCATGGGCAAGCCATTTCACGATATGATCACTTACCTAAAATCTGATGACCGGCTCGCTGCACAATACTATATCCATTTAACCTCCAACTGCAGACAAGAGAATGATGAAAATATTTTAGAGCTGGCAGAAGCGTTCACCGAAAAAACAAGGTGTTATGAGCAGGCTTTTAACCTGATCGATAGCGGGAGGGTAAAAAGAGCAAGGGTCTATATGTGTATAAATGGCCCAATGAAGAAGTCCTTCATCAAAAGGTACTCACCGCACTGGAGGAAGTGTTTACACTGGAAATACCTGCTCCTATCCCCGAAGATCATTTTCCCAAGCTCAACCTGCTTTTCAAATTGTATGACAGCGGCTATGTGAACAATCAGAACCTTAAATGGCGGGACGTATTGCAATTGGAATCTTTCCAGGTGCTGACCCCTTACCGTACCGACTATTTCGGGACAGTTGGCATTAACCGGCTTATTCAGGGACAATACCGTTATGTAGATACCAGGGGAAAAGAGGAAGATGTATTCAGGCAGTCTGAAAAGATCATCCGGCTTAATAACTGGTATTGGGGCTATGGGACAAACCGCAGGCTTGCCCTTTCCAATGGCTCCATGGGGGTAGTGAATTATAAATACAAAAAAACTAAAAACTGGTGGAAACAGGAAAAACAATACTTTTTCAGGGATGCCGACCGTATTTTGAACTCCATAGATGACCAGGAAAACTTTGACCTCGGTTACGCGATTACGGTTCATAAATCACAGGGCAGTGATTTCCGAAATGTGTTTATGATCATCCCCAAAAAGACAGCCTTGTTGAACAAGGAGCTTTTGTATACTGCGCTCACCCGCTCCAAATTCAGACTGTTCATTTTTATACAGGAAACCGGAGAAAACCTGCTGATGAAAGCCAAAAAAACCTCGGCGCTTTTGCCACGGCGAACCTCTATTTTCAGGAAACCGGAGATTAAGGTGGGTAAATTCTCACCGGAACCGGGAATAACCGTTTCCTCAAAAATCGAACTGATCATTTACCAGGCCTTGCAGAAAAGCGGGTTAAACTTCAAATATGAGTTCCCTTTAGAAATTCCCGGTCTGCTATACAAGATCCACCCTGATTTTACCATATACCTTCAAAATGGTAAAACAATTTACTGGGAGCATTTGGGAATGCTTGACCTGCGTAAATACTGGAATGACTGGCAGGAAAGAAAAGGGCAATTTATCGGTGATAACAAGTTTGATGATTTGGTAACAACCGATGACCTGGAAGGCGTGGACATGAAAAAACTTAATGAGGTGATTGATGATATCAAACACCTAAACCTAAAGAAGACATCGGGCAACAGGTTTTCAGATCATCATTATGAACTCAATTAATTTATAAAACAAAGCGCTGCCTGTTTACAGGGAACCTCACTTATACCTAAACAGGCGGCGTTGGGGCCCCGGCTCTGCCGGGGCCGTCCAAAAGATTTTCAAAAACTATAATTGGAACCGGTTATTTCCTGATACCGTTTACCCAATTGCTCGTGTGTCATGCCCTGTGTGTTCGCTAAATCCACAAAGGATTTTACCACGGTTTCCCTGGTTCGCCAGTTGAAAGAATAAACCAGCGTATCCTTATTCAGGGTTACGGTTAAAGGAATCGGCAGGCGGAGTGTATGGGCATTTTGCAAGAGGACTATCCGGCAACAGGTACTTTGATAGTCCTGTTCGCTTATATCTTCAAGACTAAGTTTTCGGGCCAGTTTCTCCAACTGGCAACGGCGCAGGTCAACGATGGGTTTAGTTTTCTTTCTTTTGCTTTTCGCTTTTTTCCTGTTCAGGTCATGGTAGAGCATCGTTTCGTTAAAGTCGGGGTAACGGGTTTGTATTTCTTCGATTGCAAACAGCGGGTTCTTTTGAAATACCCGCCTTACAAAATTTTTCCTGATACATTCCTGTGAAACAAAGACTTTACGCTCAATATCGCTGGCGGTTATAGTTAGTTTGATGGATTCGCCCGACGCATTTCTGTATAATTCCCGTAGCAGGATAAGGATAGCCAATCTTTTCTTCCCAATTTGTTCCGTTCTCAGTCTTTCCCCGATTTCGGTCACGCTGTAGTTTTGACCATGCTGTATCAGGTCACGGATCATTGTGCTTTCCTCCTTTTCAGGAATTTCTGTCCTTGTCACCCGTTTGCTATTTTCCTGCTTGCCAATGGTATATCTTTCCCTATAGCCCATAAGCTTTTCCAAAAAATCACTGCCAGTTCCGGCTGATTCCTTATTCAGTTCTTCCGCCTCCTGCTGCTCTGCATAAATGAGTTTATCCCAATCCTCGTATTGGTGGTAGCAAAGGCGGATGTCAAAATGATGGTATTCTATTTCCTCCCGGTTCATTGGCCGGGACAAAAACGGGTGCGCATAAAATAAGCCCATCGGCCTGCGGTTACGGTCGCACCAGGTTTCGGCGTGCATGTAAACATAAATACGCGGCGGGTATTTGGTCTGCGGTTTATAATAATAGTCCACTCGACCTGCTGTTTTACGGGGCAAGGCATTTACCCTGTCAAATTCAGCCTTTTCACGGGCTGTCATTATATAGCCTTCTTTAATCTTTACCATGATCTTAATTTGAAATAGGCCAGTGTTTCAGAAAAGCAAGGATAGCCGGAGGCAGGATTGATTTTATGAAAGTCTGGCGACCCAACACGCCATCCTGCCTGTTGCGGATGAAAGCAGCAAGTGGCAGGATGGCGCGATTTTTATTCGTTTCTTAGCCTGAGCAATTTTTGATAAACATCTTCCCAATAAGCCTGTAAGCCCTCATCCAAAGATTTGAATGAGGGATTGGCATGCCTGTAGTGGCGGTAATCGTCCGCTTGCAGGATAGCTAAATCCAAATTTTCTACGGTGATTATTTTCCCGTTAATATCTACTATCTTCATGACTGTTTAGGCTACTTTTAGTGGTTGTGTCCTGAAATCATGGAGGTTCATAAAGAAGCCCCTATTAAACAGCAAGCCCTCCTTAAACAGTTGCCATAGCAGGGATGAACCCATGTTCGCCAAAGTAGAATTGATAAATAAATCCTGTTTGGTCAGGGCTTCGGCTAAGGAACAGCTTGGCGTGTTGTCAGTAGCGTCTGCCGTTTCTAACAGTTCCTTAAAAGTTTCGGTAACAAACGGCAGGTTTCCCACGGGTGCATACTTCTTAGATTCTGGTTGTTTGTGGTTGCCTATTGTTGACAAAACTACCTGCCCGGTGTCTTTGCTGTTCCCTAAATCCATCCAGTATAAAGGGCGGTTTCGTTCATAGCTTTGGTAGCCTGTAAAGCCTTCCAATATTGTAGCGATTTCAAACCTCGAAACGGCATTGTCCACGCAGGTAACGAACAAATTGGCCTTGCCATCGTTGGATTGCGCTTCCACGTAGTCGGCATCATAGCGTTGCGTTACCGCTTTCCAGTTCGTACCAAAAAAACGGTTAATGCGGTTAATCAATACAACGCTCTTGTACAAGCCGATTTCTGCTTCCGCAAATAGCTGTCTGCCGAGGTTGGCCTCGCTAACCGTATCATCATCATAGGCAAAAACCATAAGACCGGGATGGTTAAGCGCAAGCATGGCCTGATTTATTCTTGCGAGGTTGGTCAGCATTTGGCTACCTGTACCACCGCAACCGATAAGGTTAACGGTAATAGGATTGGTAGGGTTTATCAGGTAGTTATCCGTAATATGTATGGGTGTTAATGTTTTCATTTGATGAGGTGTTTAATTTGAAATTTATTGGGTATCAATACATCTGTCGGGAACTGCTCCCCTGTTTTGGTCAGGTGTTGCCATAGCTGTACGATGTTTCCTTTTACAGGCTGATGCCCGCTAAACAGGTGACTGAAATAGCTATTGAAAAAATAGCTTTGCCATAGTTCCATAAACTGTTCTAACCCGCAATCTTTGGGGATGCTGATGCGCACATTACCCATGCAAACCCTGCCGTCAGGATAGACATTAAAAAACGGGGCATGATATAAAGGGGTATTTTCTGTAAATTCCGTATCGGTTATAACAAAAACCTGTAGGCTATTTTTCCCTGCTTTCCAAACCATTGCAGGGATATGCGCCATTTCTGATGGGATGCCGAGGTTTTCTATGAAAAGCAGTTTGATTTGTTGGGGTGGCGTGTGCCATACCGCAAAGCCGGATGAACTGCTATTGATGGTTAGCACGTTAACGGGCATCAAGCCTTTTGGGTTTAAAAAACCCTGC
This sequence comes from Mucilaginibacter metallidurans, assembly GCF_003286435.2. Classification (NCBI taxonomy): domain Bacteria; kingdom Pseudomonadati; phylum Bacteroidota; class Sphingobacteriia; order Sphingobacteriales; family Sphingobacteriaceae; genus Mucilaginibacter; species Mucilaginibacter metallidurans. The sequence goes on along the minus strand of NZ_CP043449.1, from coordinate 5,405,521 downwards.
GCCTTTTTTTCATTTACCTGTAACGCTTTTGCTAATTTATGGCTTTCCTGAATAGATAGCGGATGGCCGTTGATGGGGCAACCCGAAACGTCCATATCATAACTTTCGATATAAAAATCGGATTGATGCCCATTGCCTGTTTTTTGCAGGATAAGCAAGGCTTTTACAGGCTGGTATAAATTTCCAAAAGTATTCGTTAAGTCTTTCATGGCTTGTGGTATAAAAGGGTACATAAATCATCGATAAGCAGGTATAGCTTATCTTCATAGGCCAGTTCATCTGTATAGCGGGGTTGTGCCTGATTAAAAAAAGTAACGACTTCAGGCTCCTGATAACGGGCACGCTCATTAAAATCGTTGTTCACCATATCCCGCAAAGTATCGCTTACGCTATCGTTCACGCTCCCGACAAAAGAGAAATACTCGTGCATGGCTACATAATTATCCTCGTAATCCTCCACCTCATAATCCTGTAAACTGGCATGTTTAAAAAGGTTCATTTTGGGAAAGGTCTGCCATAAGTCCCAACATTTTTGGGCAACGGTAAGGCATTCCTTCTCAAAATCGCTTAGGGCATTAAAGTTGGCTATAAGGCTGTCCAGACTATGGCGGAAACCTGTTGCCATCATTTTTTCCTGTATAAAATCCCCTTGTTTCAGGGCGTTGTCATAAGCGGTTTTTTGCCTGTTATAATCGTCTTCTTCCATGTCGTCCTTACCCTCGGTTATCCATTCTTCCAGTATTTCATAATTGTAAAACATATAGGTGTCTTCGTCCCGGTAATAAGTTACATCCGCTTCGATATACAGGTAGGCGCAAACGGCGGTAATCAATTCGGCACAATGGGTATGTTCAGGGTTTTGCCACAGGTCATAAATGGGCATCACCGGGATATAAAACAAGCCAAAATCCTGATTAAACGTTTCCTTAACGGTCAGGCAGGTATGATTGTCTTCCTGTTCCACGATCAGCAGTTCCCGACACCTGCCCTTTTTTTTCAGTTGGCGGTTGACCTCCTTTTGCGCCATCAGGATATTATAGGGATAGGGTAACTGGCGGTATTTGGTCAGGTTTAGCCCATAATGTTTAGTGAGGTAGGAGAGGGATTTAAAAAAATCCCCCTCTACTGCTGATTGTTTTGGCAAGTCTGTTGCGGTCTGGTACATGGGCATAAAGCTGTGCCTTAAAAAACCATTGGTAACAGGTTCTGCGGTGCGGATTTCGGGCGGTTGAGCCTTGCTTCCTGCGCATCGGGTAGCCTGTCGAGGTCTTTTACGAAGTGTGCGAGTTGCTGATGTAGTTTCCATTGTTGCTGATTGCGTTCTTTGATTAATCCTTTGTTCTCTTTGGTGTTTTCATTCATATTATTTGTTCTTTAATGGCAATGAAGCTACCATGAGCCGATGTGTTTTTTTGGGAGGCTCATGGTGGTCATCGCCTATCCTTTCACCCCTATGGTGGACACAAATTCATATTCCCGGCAGTCGTCCACAAACTCAGGCCCTGAAATTTTGGCGGTAGTCAGAATGGCGTACAGGTTCGCATAATAGTTGCATACTGCTTCGGGGCTAAAATCCTCGTTAGGGTCGGTCAGGTGTATTTTTTGCCCGTTTTCGGTATGGACAAAAACTCTTGGTAGTAATTTCGTTTCTAACATGGCTGTGTTTTTTTAGGAGTTGTAATTCAATAATGCTTTCTCGTACAGGTTGGCTTGTTGCTCCAAATACTGGCGTTTCTTTTTTAGTTCGTTTTCTTTGTTGGGGTGTTCTTCCACGCTCGGCAGGATGGTCAGGGCTTCGGAAAACTTGAATTTTTTAATGAGTTCTGTTACGTTGCTCATCGCTTCATCGTAAGCTTTTTTCTTGTCCTCCTTGCTGATTTTTGGTTCGGGAATTTCGGCATCCCCTGTGTTTTTAGTCGCTGTGTTTGTTTTGGCTTCTCTTGCATCTTTTGCTTCTTTAGCTTTTGCATCCTGTACCAATTTAGAAGCTGCTTTTGCCTGTTCTACGCTTTTTAAATGCGCTTCTAAATTGGTTTGCAGTTCGGCGGTTTTTACTACAGGCTCGGTAATCTTGGTAAAAAATGCCTCGTCTAAATCCTGCGCTGTGCCTGTGAGTGTATAAGGGATAATCAGCTTTACCGCTTTATCCCCGCAGGTAGCGTTAAATAATTCAGATACGGTCATGTTGCCGTCTGCATCGGTTTGAATGACTAACTTCCATGTGCCGGGAAGATTAAGGCTTGCTATATTTTGAAAAAAGTTCGTTGTCATGATTTTAATTTTTAGGTGTCCGTTTATTGAGTTCAATTAAGTGGTTTGCCGACCTGCCGTCTGCGGTAAACAGGTATTCATTCGTTAAAATGCTTTCTTTGATGGCGGTATCACTGGTTAGAAAATCGTATTGATTTTCGAGAGATTTGTACAGGTGACGGTTCAGGATTTCAGCGACCGAACGTAGCCATTCTTCGAGTTTATCCAGTTCCTCAAAGATGTTGTCGTGCGTTTTACCGTCCTTGATAACTTCCGAAATGCCTAAATCCGTTACTACGCCAAACTGCCTTGACCTGCAAATGATTTGTGGTTCGCTTGGCAACAGGCCATTAGCGACCAATGCAATCACCCTGCGGTTAATCTCTGGAATACCAAATACAAACTCCTGCATCGGGGCAAAATCTTTCCACGATTGGTTAGCCACTGCGATAAGCAGTTTGGGTATGTCCACTATTGCGGAGAAACCGCTACCATCGCCTTGGGAATAGAAACCCCTGAATTTGATACTATCCTTATTGACCGCTATGCCTAAGTAGGAACACAGTTCTATAAAGTCCTCCAGTTCATCATCCCACCAATCAAAATCGATATTCAAATCCCTGTAAGTTGTCAATGCCTTTTCTTTGGCTTCCTTATCCAGTTCGTTAAAACTGTATAGTTTTAAGGTTATCGTTTTCATGCTTTACAAGGTTTTGTTTTCGATGGATGACAGGTAAGCGGTGTACCTGCGGGTCAGGTTCTCGCCCTTTCGGAAGATGTCCGTTTTAAAGAAATATATCTCGTCAAAAAACGCTACGTTTTTAGTTTGCAGATTGATTTCATAACGGTAGGTCGCATTGGTACGTAGTTCGTTTAGTGCGCAATGCTCGGTTAGTAAAGCCAGTTCCGCATCTGCATCGTTGAGTGATAATAGCGGGAGCAAAAGTTTTTCAACGATGTACCCTTGTTCGGGTGCGCTACTACTGTCCGCAACACAAATTATCGCTTCGCCATTGGTCAGGATGATATATAAATTTGAACGTGTCATGTTATGCTTTTTAAATGAGGGGGATTGCTCCCCCTGATGGTTAATTAAGGATTAAGGCATTTGCGCCATTTTTGGAAAAATCACGGCAAAGGTTAAAGGCGGTTTGCGCCCTTTGTTTGGCTGTTCCCTCTATAATGGATTTAAATTTGGCTTCTTCGTCCTTGTAGTTGCGGACATTTTGAAAGTAACCTGTCACGGCATTATAAGCACCAAACACCGTTCCTGCGGTCGTTTCCATTTGCTGTGTCGGACTGCTTAAAGCATACTCATATACTTTGTCAACCATATTGGTGTAGGTGGTTGAAAGTTCATCGTCCTTGCCTAATTCGAGATTTTTAAGGACTTCCTTATTAGGAGCCATAGCAACCTGTATTAGTTTTTTCACTTCCTTATCGGTGATACGTACCTTTGACCAATTGTTAAACACGTCCTGTAAATCTGCGCCTAAATTGGAACTGATGCCCATTAAGGTATTCGCCTGTTTTAAGCGGTCGTTAGCCGATGCGGTATGACGGATTTTGATTGCGCCCGAATGGTTGGCTAAAGCAGCATTAAGGGTGTTGTTACAAACTATTCTAATCGGTGTAAAAGCTGCGGTGATACTACCGAAACCATCATGTGAAGTGGTCAGGAAAAGGTATTGCTCGATAAAATCGTCCTTTCCTACACGGATATAGCCGGGCAGTTTGGCGGTGATAAATATGCGCTCGCCCCTGCCCAATGCCCCTGCGGTTTCGTATAAAATCCCGTCCCCGCCACCTACGATGGCATCAAAAAACTCAAAGGCATTTACATTTTGTATGACTTCGTAATCTTTGCCGACTACACCTAATACCTGCTCATTATCGGTGCGGATGGTAGCGAAGTAATTAGGCACTTCGATTTCAGGGATTAGTATATCGTTGTCGGGGTCGCCTGTATGATTTTCGGTGTCATAGGTAAACAAAGGGCGTTTTTCTACGAAATAGTCAAGCCCTGCATATTTGATGGCTTCGGCGCTGGTCGGGTATTGCTCTACGATTTTACCCAATCCGTGCCATGCCCTTTCCTTTACGCTGAAAAAGCTGTATTCCTGATTTGCTTCGTTATAATTTAAGTTGTGTCCCATGATTTTTATTTTTTAGCTGTTTTGAAAATTGAAATGAATGTTAATAGCGGTTAGAATGGCAAATCATCGTCGTCAGCCCCTGCGCCTGTGGTATAGGGTGCGGTTTCCTTTTGTTCTGCTTTAGCTTCGGTTTTTGCGACTAATGAAAACAGTTTGATGGTGTCACAGGTACAAATTAGTCTTGCCTTGATACCATCCTTTTTGCTTTGGTAGCCTTGTGCTTCCATCCATCCCGAAATTTCTACTACTGCCCCTTTGGTGAGGTATTCGGCAATACCGGAGTTGCGCCAGTAAGCGCAGTCAACGAATGCGGTTTTTTCCTTTTTTTCGCCCGCTTTGTTTTTCCATTTTTGGTTAATGGCTACGGTAAAATTGATTACCTGTTTGTCCCCTTTGACCGCATTTACTTCTGCGTTTGCGGTTAATCTTCCTGTGAATAGCATAATTTTTAATGTTTAATAATGAATAATTTGTTGTTTGCTTTTCCTTTCGCCGCCTTGCCCTGATTGATTATTTTTAAAAGAAAAAGGGAAAAAAGAAAGCAAATCTTAAAGCCCCGGCAACGGGCAAAAGGAAACGGAATAATTGGAGGGGACCCGCCAGAGGCGGGGAGGAAACCGTTTATGCCGTAGTCTTTTGCAAACCCAACGACAGATCCGGGCTTGATTTTAGCTGCGCTTTTTACCCGTTTCGTTTAAAATATTCATTGATTAAATAAAAAAATGCCATTGGAGCCGCAGGCGATAAAGATCTCCGGCAGCAGGAATGATGGAAAAACAATAACTAAAAATGATCTCAGACAATAGCAAAAAGATCACCATTCACTTTTCCGCATCATGGGATTAGAGCGGCATCCTTCGATAGAAGATATAGCGGAAAGCCCGGCCCGGAAGGGGATGCCATAATTGGGGTTAGAAAGGTGCAAGGGCCAGGACGAGCGCTTCCGCCTTAAGGGAAAATACGACGCAAATCCATAATCATTACTGATCGCGGTAAGCGCAGAAGTATTCTTTTACATAGCGGCCGGTAAATTTAGCGGCAATGTCCCGGCATCGCTCGAGCTGCCTCCGTTACCGAAAAAGCAATAGCTTTTTACCGTTATTGATCGTATCAGTGGCCAAAAGAGCTGCCTGTTCTATTTTAAGTAAAAACTCAGGCCCCATAAGTCCTTGCGCGGCACACAGATGCTCTTCCATCTCGGCTATCATTTGTTCGTTCGTATTCATTTCGGGCGTTTTTTAGACAAGTTTATTTTTGAACCAGCCCTGCGATCACATTGATGCTCAAGGCTACGATAATGGTGTTAAAAGAAAATGCAAGCAGCCCGTGAAGCAAAGCCAGCCTTCGGATTCTCCGGGATGTGATCTGTACATCTGAAACCTGAAAGGTCATCCCGATAACAAATGAGAAATAGGCAAAATCCAGGTAGTCAGGTTTGGGTTCGTTCGGAAAGGCTAAGCCGCCAGGTTTATAGGTTTTAGAATCCTGGCCATCCTCTATATCACAGTAATAATAATGGGCATAGCGGAAAGTAAAAATAGTATGAACCAATACCCAGGAGGCGACCACACAAGCCAGGGACAACAACACATGAAGTGTTAACTGCCGTGCATCGCTACCCGAGCCGCTACGAAGCAAAAGAACGATGGCGAATAAGCTGGCTACTGAAGCGAATATGGCGAACAGGAAAACCAGCGTCTTGCTCGAATCCTGGGCGTGGGCATCCTGATGTATGACAGCGGGGTGTACGTTGAAGATCGTTAGCGCTGAAAGTGTTAATGAAATTAGCGCATAGGTTAGCCAGACCACCATAAACTGGGTAGATGCAGCTAATTCGCCTCTTGTCACGATCCAGCAAATGGCCGCCAGCGTTAGTGCAACGTATAATTTATGGTGGGCGTCAAGCCGGTTGATATTTAGTTTTTTTGATCTTGTCATTTAGAATTTTGATGTGGTAACAGCTTAACCATGAATCCAAGAGAAACGGAAATATTGGTCGGATATAACAATGGGTCACCGCTAAGTTTGAGATCGCTCAGACCAGTCGAAGCATAGACGGACAATCGTTGGTTGATTTCCAGGCTGTAACCCAACCCGCCGATCAGATAGTTGGCATGCCCTTTAAGACCACGTTCTTTTTGACGAAAGTTGAAAAAATTATAGCCCAGAAATGGGGTCATGATGAAAGCATTCGTTTCGCGGGTAACATAATAATCATAACCCAGATGCAAACCATACTGCGAATAATAGGTGCGATCGGTGCCGAAATTTTTTGCGCCCTCCAGTTGTAAAAACAAGTTTCGGTGTAAACGATAATTAACCCCAAGTTGCAACCCATAATTCATCCAGGAGAGACGACCGTCAGCGCTCGGAGTGGTTCGTACAGGAAATGCGGCCATGGCATAGGTTATCCGGAATTTTTCCGACCGTAATGAATCTGCTGGCCGATATTTTTGGGAATATTGCCCGCTACCAGCGGACTGTCCCTTGGCCTGAAAGAACAGGCAAAGAAGGGATAATAATATAACATGGCAAACCCCTCCCCATAGCCAGGCTATGGGGTTTCGGGGATATGCTTCGGGGATAATCATGCGTTTTGTCATGTCAAGCATTTTTTATGGTTCATACTTTGATCTTAACTGGGAGGCGATCTGCTGCTGCACTTGCAGGCGTTGCCAAACGTGTTTTTTTTCTTCCGGTGTCAGGCCGGCCTGCAGGTAACCGATGTTGATCTGGTTCAGGTTCTCAAACACCTGGTTCATTACCCATAGGTATTGCCTTTCACGATCCAGTCCAACGGGTTGCTGATACCTTCGGAAATTTCCCAGCGCTGCATCCGTATTTCGCTGGATGAACGTTGATACCGGCAGTGTTGGTTGGTTGACCCTTGGGGGTTTCAGGTCGTTGCGCAGCTTGGTGATCAGTTGCAACATCGTTTGCACAAAAGCGGCATTTACAGTGCCGTTTTGGTGTGCCGCTTCCGTTTTTGTTATCACCAATGCCTCACTATAAATGGTCCTGGTAACCCGAAAATAATACTCCCGGGCATTTTTCTCAACGGGTAAGCGCAGTACGGAATCTGCTGTCATCCGGAGCAAATCCATATAATTCGGCGCTTGTCGTTTAACCGGCAACGTTTGGGCCATAACAGGGCTGCCTGCTATTAACAGGCAGCCGGATACGATAGCCACCTTTACCCTGGTCATCTGTTGTTGGAGACGCTTAATGTTCATTAGGAAAATCATTTTGTTCAAGATCCATTACCCGGGCTTGCAGGTGATTAATGTTTTTTTGTTTTTCCGTTTCCCAATGAGCTTTAGCATACGCAGTGAAATAGGAATGATCGGTCATGAATTGTAAGTTCTGCCGGGTCCAATCACCTTCGCTATATTCTTTATGTAATACATTCGCCCATTCCGTGCGGAGGCGTTCAGCGTGCGTGGCGTAATCAGACAGCGCCAGATGGCGCATATCGGCATCACACATGACCGCCTGAAAATGGGTATGCGGTACCTGAGGCATTTGAGTGGCCCTGATACAATCGTTCACCGGGTTGATGAACAGTTCTTTTTTGCCCAGGCTGCGCAAAAAGTCCCCGGCTAATGTCATGCTGATGGCTTCGTGCCCATGGTAGGTATAACAATAACCGCTGTCATGAAACCAGGCGGCAACCAGCAGGATGTCTTGTTCCCATTCATTAAAAAGCATGTGCGTAGTCAAATCCTGTACAGCATCCACCATTAGGCGGGTATGCTCCAGGTTATGGTAAACCATCCCTGCCGGTAGTTTTCCGGTCAATAGCGTGGTTATATATTGTTCGGTTTTTTTGATAAGTTCGTTCATGAGCTAACTTGATGAAGTGCACGGATATCGTTGAATAGCACATAGCCGGAAAGCAGCATGATCGCTACCACACCGGCGAGATAAAAAAAGGCCCAGAAAGTACGGCTAACAGGTTTGCGGGTAACAGCTTCATAAAGCAGTACAGCCATAACCCCGCCGTCCATCGGGGCAAGGGGAATTACATTGAGTAATGCAAGCGCGGTCGATAGGAGAGCGACCAGCCCCCAAAATCGTTTGGCCTCGAAATGGCCGCTAAATAAAGTGGCGATACGGACCGGGCCTACCAACCCGTCCTTTGCCTTCACTTCACCCGAAACGAGCTGGCTCAACCCTTTGGAGTTTTGAGCAATGGTGCTCCAAACCTTCGTGGAACCGGCAGACAGTGACTGACCAATAGATACACGCTCAGGTTTGAACACGGGTAGATTGGTATTCAAACTGAAACCAATATGGCCATCCTTATCTCTATGCGCCAGCATCGTACTGGTTTTACCATCATGTATAACAGTCAGGTATAACTGCCGCTGCTCGTTCTCTTTCAACCGGATAATGAAATCATTGTAGGAACGCACGGAATCCCCATTGAGGGCAATAATGTGCGCCTTTTTAAAGGCCTGGTTACGGCGCAGATCGACATTGGTAAAAAATGAGTCAACCTGAAACCCCGCTTTGAGGGAAAAGAATTGGGTCAGCCCTTTATCTGCCACCAACTGCATAATCTTTGGTGAAACAGCCACATGCAGGTGTACCCTTTCTTTGCCCTGACGGCGAACAATGGAAAGCACAGTATTGCCGTGCATCAAATGCGTACTCAGTAATTCATCTTCATACAATGCCGAGTCCGCATTGATCGAGGTCACTTCGTCGCCCGGTTGTAAGCCCGCCTGCAGACCGAGTTGTCCCGGTAGAATGATGGCATTTTTTCCAAATACGGCAACCTGGTTCCTGCCGTAATACAGGAACATCCCGCAATATACCAGTAATGCCAGCAGCAGGTTCATAAAGATACCGGCAGACATAACGATCAGTCTTTGCCACACGGGTTTATGGCCATAACGATGAGCCGGGGGTACATCAGCATCTTCATCGGGATCACTGTCATCCGCCGTAGCTATACTTCCCGCCATACGCACATATCCGCCGAGCGGTAGCCAGCCGATGCCAAACTCCGTCCCTTTGTAATTAAAGCGGAAAAGCCGCTTACTAAAAGTGTCGAAAAACAGGTAGAACTTTTTAACCCTGATCCCAAATGCCTTGGCAGCCAGAAAATGCCCCAGCTCATGAATAAAAACCAGCAGGCTTAATCCAACCAAAAATTGTGCGATCATGATCAGTATACTCATAGTAGTCCGGCTGTTTGTGTAAGTTGTATCGCTCCCTGGATATGCATGGTAATGTCCGTTTGCGATCTGATCAGCATCCCATCATAATACCCTTGTTCTTTACCACAGGTCAGGTGAATGAACAATTCATTTTTTTGCAGGAAACGCGCCATGAAAGGGGCGATCTGCGCCTGTAAAAGTTTCTTTAATACTATTTCCCGGCCCGGGTGTAACAAAAAGAGGGAAACCGCTGAAGCGTTTTCGCCCAGACTGTCCTCGGGTATACTACGCAGGGTCATCAGATCTTTTAAAGTAATCAGCACCATCTCAGGTCCGTCATTTATTGCAGGCTGGAAACCTTTATCTATGCCCAAGCCGTTAAAGTCATCCGCCAGTAAATGGTAACCAAAGGCCACCTTTACCGCATCCGGCCATAACTCTAAAATTACTGGTGAATACGGCAACAACGCATAACACTCAAGCCCGAGCGACAGCCTGCGCGTCAGTGTCAGGTAAACCTGTAATTGCAGATTACTGTCCTGGATCGTCCGGTGTTCCGGGTTTGCCTTAACATGCAGGAACTGGTAGGTACCTGCTTCCTGGGTAATCTTAAAGGGAAAATCCATGGCTCACCCCTCCATGTCTAAGAACCACTGCTGGGCCCGTTTAACAGCTTCTTCCTCTCGGGTACAGCCCTCGGGAATATCGCTGTCTTTTAACTGCCCTTCGATCTCCAATGCCTTAGCTTTAACTTCAGGCTCCAGGTCTTTTAAAGGGGTTTGTGAATGATCTGAATGATTTGTTTCCATAGGTATTTTTATAATATGATGCCCAGCACCAAAAAGATCAGGAAGCCGGCAAAAAATAAGGCGGTATAAACCGGTGAATCTTTTTCTTCGTGGGCTTCTACCAGCAATTCTTCGGTCACCAGGTAAAGCAGTGCGGCTGCTCCAAACGACAAAATAAATTCCATGAGTTTTTCAGGCGCATTATGAAGCAGGAATAAACCGGCGACCGCACCGATCAGAAACACCAGGTCGAGGCCGACCAAGATCTGGTATAGTTTAGGTTTACTGTTGGTTCCTGACCTGATGGTGGTCACTACAGCGATGCCCAATGAAAAGCATTCGAGCGCTAAGGCGAAGGCTAGCAAAGTGCCTTCCTTTTGCCCGGCGGCAAACCCGATCCCTAAAAGGATACCATCAATAAGCAGGTCTATACCCACCGCAGCTAAAGCCGCCCAGGGCAATGTTCCTTTGCTTGTTGAATTTTCTTCGGTCGCCTCTATTTTTTCTGTGACCCGCTTAACGATCAGCATGGATGCGATACCCACAATGAACCCGGTCACGATCATGATAGGGTCGTGTATCTTGATCATATCCGGCAGCAGTTCAACGGCCACCACTGAAAAAACGACACCGGCGGCGAAGTGCAGGGTCATACTTTTGAATGCGCTGCTGGCATTTCGAAAAATAGCCAGGGTGCCGCCTGCGAGCAATAACACAACCGGGATTAGGGTAAACAGGATCTCTTTTTCAAACTGGGTCATAATGCTATACGGTTAAATAAGTGCCTTTAAATAAACGTTCAGCGCATCAACCTGGTCTTTTAATTTTGGATCAGGAGCAATGCCGGACTGCGATTGATGAACCAACACATTATCCATCATAGCTGCATATTGCAGGAGCAGAAAATTGATGTTCTTTTCAGTATAATGACTTAGATCACGGCGTTGTAAATTGTCCTGCTGTAAATCAAGCAGATCCTCCAAACGTTCACGTGTTTCATGCAATGCCGTTTGCCGGTAGCAATAAATTACGTAGAGCAGTAAGCAATAGGTAAAAGCGTTGATGATAAAGATGCTTTTAACAAAGGCGAAAGTAACTGCCGCTGATAAGCCTATGATATTGATGAACAAGTTGATGGCAATGATCAGATAGCTTGCCTTATAGGTATTCGTTTTCATAACCGGTCATCCTCCTTCAAATGGTTCATGGTTTTAAATATTTATAGAGTTCAGGGAACCGTTCTTCATTGGCCAGCGCCACACGGACATAAGCTATAGAGGCAGCGATAGCTGCTATTCCAATGGCAACCAATAACTGAAGCGGAAAAATCTTCGCCTGTAAAAGCGCGGCAAGGTTTAGGCTTAAGCCGCAAATGATCAGCATCACCTTTACCATCCAGTGGCGTTTGCGTAGACAAAGAAAAGCAAGCAGGCATATACCGGCTACTACCGCCCCGCTGACAAAAAATAATGAACAGCCTTCATAAGGTTGGGGATGCAGAAAGTTATCGGAACGGCCGCATAATTCCGGCCATAGCCAACGTATGGCTTGATTCAGCACAAACAGAATGGCGGTCAATAGGAGGCCGAACATGGAAAAGCGGTTTAGCCAGAACATAAACCTGACCCGTTCTTTATACAGGAACAGTAAAATAATCGCACACCAGTAAGGTATCCAGAACGGCGCGTTGACCAGGTGAGGTGCCAGGTCCATGAATGGTAGCCATTTGATCCGCTGAACATAACTTTCCAGCCAACCATTGATTTGACTCAGATTGACATGAAATACAGTTAAGCAAACTGCAATCAAAAAGCAAACCATGGCTACCGAAGTTGACCAGCACACGATCTGGAAGGTCCTGGAATTGTACTTGGTCAATTTCATTTGCTGAAAAATTCGAGGTAAACCAAAAAAACTGCTCCCGCCGTCATCACCAGCAAACAAAGCCCCCCTAACACATTAGATAATGTCTTATTGGTGTATCTACCCATGATCTTTTCGTTGTTGGCGATATGCAGGACGATCCCGATGATCACCGGGCAGGTAACCCCATAAAGGATAGCTGTATAAAGCAGCGCGTCCACCGGATTGATCCCAAAATAGTTAATACCTAAACCCAGCAATACGGAAATAATAAGGATCACGTAAAAAGCTTTAGCCTGGTGGAACTTTTTATCCAGGCTGCCTTTCAGCCCAAAAGTTTCTGTCACGATATAGGATAGTGAACCACTGAGCACCGGGATCGCCAGAAAACCCGTACCGATGATGCCAACGGCAAACAGCAGGTAGGATGATCTGCCCGCGACCGGTTCAAGGGCTTTGGCAGCTTGTTCAACGGTATCGATATTCCTGACCCCATGCGAATAAAGAGCTGTTCCGGTAGCCAGGATGGTAAAAAACATGATCAGGTTGGATAAAAACATCCCCAGGTTCACATCAATACTCATTTTTTGAATGAGCAGGCCCAATAATTTCCGCTCCCTTTTTTCGCCGTTATCCGGGAAAGCATCGCTTAAGGTCAGCCGTCTTTTATTCACGATCAATTGCCGCTTTACCGTTTTGACATCTTCGGCTTCCATAGCGGTTTGCCAGAAAAACAAATAAGGGGAAATGGTCGTACCCAATATGGCTACCAGCACACCTATAAAATCCTTGTCCCAACGGAAGGTTGGTACCACGGTTTTTTTCAAAACTTCCCACCAGTCCGGTTTCGTAAAGAAAGGCACAGCGATATAAAGCAATAATGTAAGGCAGAGATATTTTAATACCGCGACGAACTTTTGATAAGGTAGGTAAACGATAAAAAATAACAGCAGGCCTGTAAAAAGGATGCTAAAGTATATGGCGGGCACTGATGGTAGAAGCAGGTTGGCCACAGCACCCATTGCAGCAATGTCGGCACCAATATTCAGGATGATCGCAGGAACGCTAAAGATTACCATCAGGTATAATACCGGCTTACCGTAATGCGCTTTCAGTGTGGTGGTCAGTCCTGAAGAAGTGATCAGGCCGATCCTGGCGCACATTTCCTGTATAGCTGCCATCAATGGAAATGTAATGATCACCGTCCATAGGGTAGTTAAGCCATATTTAGCCCCGGCCTGTGAATAGGTCGCTATACCCGATGGATCATCATCACTCGCTCCGGTCACAATTCCAGGCCCGAGCGCCCCCAAAAATTTCTTTACCTTTTTAAGCATCTTTTTTCTTTTTAGATTTTGCTGAATTATGGTGACCGCTGTCGTAAGCCAGTAAGCGAAGTGCATTAAATACCACCAAAAGGGTTGAACCTTCGTGGGCAATAACCGCCGGGCCAATAGAGGCGATACCTAAAATGGTCAATGGGATTAGCACAGCGACCATACCCAAACTGATGCATAGGTTTTGTTTGATGATACCCCGTGATTTGCGGCTCAAGCCGATGGCAAAGGGCAGGCTTTCCAACTGGTCACCCATTAAGGCGATATCAGCCGTTTCCAAAGCCACGTCAGAACCGGCAGCCCCCATAGCGATACCAACCGTACTTTTCGCCATGGCCGGGGCATCGTTAACACCATCGCCGACCATCGCCACTTTCTTTTCTGATTTATCCAGTTTTTGAACAGCGGCAACTTTATCCTCCGGCATAAGGTTACCCCAGGCATCGGTCACACCAACTTCTTTGGCTACCGCCTCTGCCACCTGTTGGTTATCGCCGGTCAGCATGACCATTTTTTTGATCCCTAATTCTTTAAGTTGGGCAATCACGTTCTTCGCTTCCTTTCTTGGCGTATCCATCAGGGCGATGATGCCTAAAAAGTCTTTCCCGGATTTTACCGTCATGGTCGTATTGCCACCTTTTTCCAGTTCTTCAACCTGCTTTTTTAATTCATCAGGCAAGGTTTTACCAAATAAGGCGAGATTGCCGATCAGAATTTCACGACTGCCGATCTTGGCCTGAACGCCTTTACCAACGATGCCTTTTACGCTGCCGGCTTCCGGTATTTTATGATTTCTCTTTAACCTTTCCAGACCACCAACAACAATAGCTTCCGCTAAAGGGTGGTCACTCAACTTTTCAACGGCTATGGCTGTTTCCAGTAATTCTTCCTCGGTAGTTCCTTCAAAAGGAATAACCTGCGTCAATTTAGGTTTGCCTTCAGTTAAAGTCCCGGTTTTATCAAAGGCAATGGCTTGCAACTCACCTAGATCTTCTAGCGGGCGACCGCCTTTGATCAGCACACCGCCACGGGCGGCACGGGCAACACCACTCAAAACAGCGCTTGGTGTGCTGATAGCCAAAGCGCAGGGACTGGCAGCTACCAGTACGGACATGGCCCGGTAAAAGCTTTTGCTGAATGGCTCATCGATCACTAAAAAAGCAAAACATAACGCGGTAACCAGCACCAATACCGCCGGAACAAAGTATTTCTCGAATTTGTCAGTGAAAAGCTGGGTCGGCGATTTTTGCTTCTCCGCTTCGTTCACCATTTTAACCAGGCGGCTAATGGTGGAATCTTTAGCTTCCCGGATCACTTTCACCTCCAGTGCCGAACCGCCATTAATAGTTCCGGCAAAAACCCGGTGTTCGGGCTTGATGGTTTTTTCAGCGCTATAATCCTTATCGATATCGGCAACAGGTCGCTTTTCCACCGGAACGCTTTCACCCGTGATCGGTGCCTGGTTGACGCTGCCTTCACCTTTGACCACTACGCCATCAGCGGGTATCTTGCTATTGGGTTTGATCACGATGACCTCACCCAGTTTCAGTTCCTCAATGCGTACTTCGGTTTGCTTACCGTCACGGATGACATGGGCCGTTGGCGGCGCTAAACTGGTCAGCGCTTCAATGGACTTGCGGGCTTTGCCCATGGCATAATGTTCCAGGGAATGGCCAAGACTGAACAGGAAAAGCAGCAGCGCCCCTTCCAGCCATGAGCCTAATATGGCCGCGCCGACAGCCGCTACCAGCATCAGGAAATCGATCTCAAATCCGCCCTTCAGGACGGTTTCCACGGCTTCTTTCGCCGTGAAATACCCGCCGAAGAAATAAGCGATGATATAACAGGAAAGACTGGCCCACTCCGGCAGCGATTTGACGAAATGCAAACCCCAGCCTGCACCAAGCGCAACACCACAGAGAATCGCAAAGATCAGTTCGGTATTCTTGCCGAAAATACCACCATGCTCATGGTCGTGACCTTCTTCTTGTTCATGCCCCTCTTCATCATGATCGTGACCCTTTTTTTCCTCTTTATCTCCCGGGCGGCTGATATCCACCCTTGGATGTTCGTGCTTGTGCCCTTTGTGGGACGCCGCGTTTTTGCTTTCCTGTTTTTTCATGGTTTATTGGATTTTATTCTTCTTCACTGTTTTTTAGTTTACTCAAAAGGTCATAAGCGCCCCTGGTAACGATCTGGCTGTTCGCCGGGATCGCCGCCGGTAATTCGACCGCGATATAACCGCCTTCCTTAACGCCGGTAGTGATTTCCGCCATTTTAAAGCGATAAACTTTGGTGTCGCCATCTTTACGCTTTTCGGTGTCCGTACCTGACATTAAAAATACGTATTGTTTACCCTCAAAATTTACGATGGCCGATTCAGGCAATGCCGGTGTTTCACTTTTGCCGGTTTCAATAAATGCCTTAACGTAAGTACCCGGGAGGAAGTTAACGCTGCCTTTAGCGATGCTGTGGATACGGATGGTCTTATCGGTATTGATCTCTTTACCAACCAGCGAAACGATGGCCCGGCGCTCGGTAGAGTCGTTGGTGAGGGTGAACCGGACATTCTGGCCTGGTTTCACCTTTTCCGCATCCCGCTCGAACACATTGAGCTCCACATGCAGGTTGTTGCTGTTAACGATCTCCAGCATGATATCATTCGGATTTACGAATTTGCCTACATTGGTATTGACCTTAGTTACATACCCACCAATTGGTGCATAAATATTGACCGTGCTCCTGATAGCGGCGGGAGTTAATTTTGACGGATCAATATTGATCAGCTTTAAGCGCTGGCGCAAGGCTGCCTCTCTTGCCATCGAGCTTTCGTAACTGGCTTTGGCTTGCTGCAAGACCTTGGTCGCGGTCACGTTCTGTGAGGCCAGTGTTTGCTGACGTTTATATTCTTCCGAGTTCAGGTCATGCTGGCTTTTGCTATCTAGATAATCCTGCTGCAATTGCACATAGTCCTGGTTTTCGAGAACGGCGATCACCTGCCCTTTACTTACTACCGAGCCTTGCAGCACCGGAATAGATTTAACGATGCCACCCATTTGGGTACTGATGCTAACCAGGTCCTGCGGTGGTACGTCTATAAAACCATTCACTTTCAAAACCCCGCTCAACGCTTTCGGGCTTACTGTTTCCAGTTTCACGCCGAGTGTATTGTATTGCGCTTCGCTGATCTCAGCGACATTACTTTCTTCTTTCTTTTTGGTTGTATCAGCTTGTTCGGGGGTTTCTTTTTTACCGCCGCCGCAGCTGCCGAAGGTTAGGGCCAGTGAAGCGATCATCATTAACCCTGTAAATTTTATGATTTGTTTTTTCATTTCTTTAATTATAAACCGGTCAGGTATTGCAAGTCGTAAACAGATTGATTGTATTGATTAAGTGCCTGTAAATAGGCCAGCCGGATATCCGAAGCTGTTTTTAAGGCCTGGACAAATTCCACATAGCTGATCTCTCCATTCCGGAAAGCGATCTGCGCCTGTTTAAGGATCAGGTCAGCATTGGGTAAGGCACTGGTTTCGTAATAAGACACCGAGCGGTCGTTCTTCAGTAACTGGTGATAGGCCTGCTCATATTGGCTGGATAAGTTCTTCTCATACAATTGCAGCTGTGTCTGCGATACCTCCTTTTGAATACGGGCCGATTTCACACGCGCCGCATAAGGTTTAAAGAACAGGGGTATGGAAACCCCGGCCTGTACACCCTGGAAACGATTTGCGCCGGTAAAATTCCGGTCAATACCGTTTACATTCTGGATACCCATAATCGATTGGTTAAAATAACCGATGGTAAAATCCGGCCCCGACTTCGCTTTCTCCAGGTCAATGTTGCGGTCAGCCAGAATGATCTGTTGACGCTGGTAGGCCAGCTGCGGGTTCTGATTGATGGCGCTGTCGAGGTGCTTAAATTCGGCTACGGCCCTTTTCAGTGCGCCCTTGGAAAGGGTCACAGAATCGGTAGTATTCATCAGTCGCTGTAATTCGGCACTGCCCGCAGCAATATCCCCGTTATTGCGGGTCGTTTGATTCCTGATCTCATTTAACTGCGTTTCGGCGGTGGTTTTTTCCAGCAGATTACTTGCACCTGCTTTGTAACGAACCGAAGCTGCCCGGTAAAATTCGTTATAAATAGAATCCTGTCGCAGGTACAGGTCGCTTAAAGCCGTAAAGTAGGATAACTGCCCATAAGCTTGTCGCACCTGGTAACGCAGTTGCGCCTGTGTTAAGGTCAGTCCGATCTGGGCATTTTTTTCCTGCGCCTCAAATACCTGGCGCTGGCTTTTAAACAAGCCGGGGAAAGGTATGCTTTGCTGGATATTGATCTGGTTATCCCTTTTAATGCTGTTAAACTGCCCGTATTGCAGATTGATATTGGTCTTTCCGAGATCAAAAGCGCTACCTTTTAAGGCAGTTTGCTGGTTGATCTGAAGTTGGGAAGAGCGCACGCCGAAATTATTGGTCAATGCGGTGTTAACTGCCTGGTCCAGGCTGATAGGGCCACCTGTTCCAACACGGGTCTGCGCTTTAGCAGACGATAGCCCGAAGCCCATGAATAACAACAGGGTGGCTATGATCTTCGCCGCTTTACCGCCCTTGCGGTCACTGCGGGACTTTTCAAAATAGGTATATAACACGGGTAAAACGATTAGGGTTAATATGGTGGAGGTAAGCAAGCCACCGATCACCACCGTTGCCAGTGGTTTTTGTACCTCGGCACCTGCGGCAGATGAAATCGCCATCGGCATAAAGCCTAATGAGGCTACCGTTGCGGTCATCAAAACCGGGCGTAACCTTTCCGCTGTTCCCTCCAGTACGATCTTCTTCAGGTCGGTCAGTCCGCCTTTTTTCAAGCGGTTGAATTCAGTGATCAGTACGATACCGTTTAATACAGCCACACCGAACAGGGCAATAAATCCAACCCCTGCCGAAATACTAAATGGCATCCCTCTTAATAGTAAGGCGAAAACACCACCGATGGCTGCCATCGGGATAGCAGAAAAGATCAGGATGGATTGTTTGATCGAACCGAAAGAGAAATACAGTAATAACAAAATAAGTAGCAAGGCTACCGGTACAGCGACAGACAAGCGGGCAGTAGCTTCTTTCAGGTTCTCAAATTGACCGCCATAGGTTACGTAGTATCCTGCCGGCATTTTGATCTGCTGATTGATCTTGCCCTGGATCTCGGTCACCACTGATTGGATATCCCGGCCACGGACATTCAGGCCTACGACGATACGGCGCTTGGTATCTTCACGCTGAATTTGGTTCGGGCCAACCTGGAACTGCACACTGGCTAACTGTTCCAACGGCACCTGGTTACCATTAGGAGCGGTCACATACAGGTTTTTCACATCATCAATGCCCTGGCGGTTCTGATCTGATAAACGCACGACCATATCGTAACGGCGCTCTCCCTCGTAAACCAAACCAGCGGACTGCCCGGCGAACGCGGCATTAATAGCCGTATTGACCGTTGCTATACTCAAACCATATTGGGCAACTTTATCCCGGTCGATCTTAACTACGATCTGCGGCAAACCGGTGGCTTGCTCGATATACAAATCTTTCGCACCGGAAACACTGTTTACGATCTTTCCTACTTTTTGGGATAGGTCGGCCAGGGTTTGCAGGTCGTCACCAAATATCTTGATACCTATATCCTGACGTACACCGGAGATCAGCTCGTTAGAACGTAATTGAATTGGCTGGGAAAAACCAAAGGTGACACCCGGAACATTTTCCAGTTCCTTCGCCATCAGGTTAGCGAGTTCTTCACGGTCGTGGGTAGTGGTCCATTCTTTTTTGTCTTTCAGGATCACGGTCAGGTCACAGGCATCCATCGGCATCGGGTCAGTGGGTATCTCGGCGGCACCTATCTTACCGATCACCTCCTTTACTTCCGGGAATTTTTTAACCAGGATCTGTGAAGCCTGGTTAACCTTATCAATTGTTTGGGAAAGGGAACTGCCGGTTAGCAGGCGGGTTTCAACTGCAAAATCTCCTTCTTCCAGGGTCGGGATAAATTCGCCGCCCATACGGGTAAAAGTGAATACAGCAGCCACTAATAATACCACAGAAATGATAATGATCTTTAAACGGTGGTTCAGCGCGCCAATGATAAGCGGCTCATAACGTTTATGGATGGCATCCATCATTTTGTCCGAGATATTCTTTCCGTTCTTTGGCTTTTTACTCAGGAACATCGAAGATATCATCGGTACATAGGTCAGTGACAACAGGAATGCGCCAATAATGGCAAAGGCTACCGTTTCAGCCATCGGGCGGAACATTTTGCCTTCAATGCCTACCAATGCCAAAATTGGAAAATACACGATCAGGATGATGATCTGACCGAAAGCCGCAGCGCTCATCATACGCACTGCTGAAGTTTCAACCTGCTCATTCATTTCTTGCTGGGTGTAAGCTTTGGCACGTTGTTTCGCATATAACAAGTGCATCGTAGCTTCCACGATGATCACCGCGCCATCGACGATCAGACCAAAGTCGATAGCGCCCAGGCTCATTAAGTTCCCGGATACCCCAAATAGGTTCATCATACAGATAGCAAAAAGCATGGCCAGTGGTATCACGGAGGCTACCACCAATCCTGCACGGAAATTGCCCAGGAAAACCACTAAAACGAAGATCACAATGAGTGCTCCTTCGATCAGGTTTTTTTCTACAGTGCCGATAGCCCGGCTCACCAAAGCGCTGCGGTCAAGGAAAGGCTCTACCACCACACCTTCAGGTAAAGTTTTGTTGATGCGGGCGATTTTCTCTTTTACCGCTGTTACGACATTATTGGCATTGGCTCCTTTGAGCATCATCACGATACCACCGACGGCCTCGCCGCTGTTCTCTTTAGAGGCACGGGTTAATGCGCCGTAACGGATAGAGTTGCCGATATTGACGGTAGCGATGTCCCGGATCAGCACCGGTGTGCCATCCGTATTGTTTTTGACGACGATCTTGCCGATATCATCAGTTGAACCAACCAGACCTTCACTTCGGATAAAATAAGCATTGGGTTTTTTATCGATATAAGCGCCACCCGTATTTTGATTGTTTTGGGCAAGCGCGTCAAATACATTGTTGATACCAAGGTTAAAACTACGCAGCTTATCAGGGTCAAGTGCGATCTCGTATTGCTTTAGTAAACCGCCAAAGCTGTTAACCTCCGCAATGCCTGGTGTGCCTAATAACTGGCGTCTTACGATCCAGTCCTGCACACTTCGTAATTCACGCGCGTTGTATTTGCTTTCATAACCAGGCTTGGCATGAATAACATATTGATAGATCTCGCCAAGCCCGGTGGAAATGGGTGAGATTTCTGGGTTACCTAAACCTGCAGGGATATTATTTTTGGCTTCTGAAAGCTTTTCATTAACCTGCTGACGTGCCCAATAAATATTTACATCATCGTGGAATACGATAGTTACCACCGACAAGCCAAAGCGCGAAATAGAACGCACCTGCTCGATCTCGGGTATGGTCGCCATGGTTTGCTCAACCGGGTAAGATATGAGCCTTTCTACTTCCTGGGTGGCCAGTGAAGGGCTCAGCGTGATCACCTGAACCTGATTATTCGTAATGTCAGGAACGGCATCTATGGGTAATTTTTTGAGTGACCAGATCCCCCAGGCAATGAGCCCGAGTGTGAAGATCCCGATCACCAATTTATTGTTGATGGAAAAATGAATGATCTTATTCAGCATAAAAATGATCTAATGCTTGGATAAGATATGACAGTACCTCTGTACAATTCCGATCATTGCCAAGACCATAAAAATGGTCATGATGATGATAGCGATGGTGCGTATAATGCGCATCCATAACGGCCTTTGGAATTTCTTCTTCTTTTTTTTCTTGTGAGTTACAGAGGTACGCTTAGCAGGATTTATCCTGTTTGTTGCCATACCGGTACAAGTAAAACATGAAATAATAAACTTGCCGCAAAGCAGCGTCAACTATGACGCAAAACGGCGAACTCGGAAAGTTTATGCGTTTAGCTTGGGCGGTTGCCAAATGTTAGCTGGTCGGGTAACCGGCTTTTCAGGGATCATGAATGCTACAACAGGGGTATAAGTTCCGGCAACCGGTCGGAAGATCATTTTGCTTTGGATAACCACCTGCATGTTACAGCAACTGCAATGGCACATCGGCGGACACTGGTCCTGGTTGGTTTTGGACTGGTGCTGCTTTGTTAGAGTCAATGAAGCGAATGCATCGGGTACACCACCGACTTTATCCTTGCATGGCTCCAGGTCCAGGCAAAGAAAAAAAAGGGCAAATATGAAGCACATCCATTTCATTTCGGTGCAAAGATATTAAATCAGTATTTAAAAATACAATTTATAAGTTTGACTTTTGCCATAACCAAATACTTAACAACGTTTTATACGGTTTGTTTATCAGACTTTACCTTATATCCCTTGTTATAGTTTTAACAAACAACAGGTGATTCGCTTTAAGATCTCCGCAAAGATAGTAGAGTTACTATGTTTTGCAGAGTACCGCGAAGCTTATAAAGATTCTCTTTATGAAATAAAATTGTACCAGATATTACAAACTACTTTTTTCGAAGCTGCAAAAAAGAAAATTCTGGGTGGTTTGAAACGGGGTTACATGATCTTCATGGATACACCTGATCTTTTTAAAATCTTTAGTTAGCTGGTTTTGTAATTGTTCTTCTGTGTATTGTTTTATGGACAGCCCGCTGCATTGTTCTGGTCCGTTCTCCGAAAAAGTGCCAATGACCAGGTAATTTTTAACGGATCTTCCGGCTATGTCCAAATAAGCAGCAATTTGGTTTTGCCCTGTTAAGAAATGAAAGGTAGCACGGTCGTGCCAAAGGTCATAATATTCATCCGGTTTAAAATCAACAATATCGGAAATGATCCATTTGACCAATTCACTTTTTTTGCCAAGTCTTTCTTGTGCTTTTTGCAATGCGGCTGTAGATATATCCAGTACCGTAATATCTTCAAACCCTTCTTGCAGAAGGTAGTCAACCAACTTACTGTCGCCGCCTCCGATATCTATGATCTTTGAAGTTTTGGATAGATCAAAGCTATGAATGAAATCAAGCGAAGTTTGAGGAACAGATTGTGTCCAGCTAACCTGATCCGGTTTTTTGGTTTGATATACCTGTTCCCAATGTGTTTTTTTATTTTCTCTCATATCGGTTTGATGAGCTAATATAACCATCAATTGGAAAATTTATGTCGACTGACAACTACGTTTCCTAAAATTAATATAAGGATTACAATGATCAGGGCCGAAAAAGGAAGTTCAAACAGCCACTTGCTCAAGAAAGTTGAATCAATAAATGTGTTGCTATTACTGACTATATTATTTATTAGTACTTTATTCCGGATTATATTTTGTCTTTCTCGAACTCACATAAACGATCAGACAGCCGGTCAAAAACAGACCCATCGAAATCAATTCTGCCTGGGTTGGTTTTACAAATCCGAGATCATATTTATTATTAACACGGATCAATTCAATGAGAAACCGCTCGGCGCCATTCATTATCAGATAAATTCCAAACAGCCTGCCGGGCGAAGTAATAATCTTTCTCAGTTTCCACAACACCAGGAAAAGCAGGGTGCATACCACAAATTCATACAAGGAGGTCGGGAATACGCCAATAGGTAACTGAAAGCAATGCTCGCCTGTGCAGCCTGGGATCAATACACCCTGGTCACTTACATTGTGCGGATAGGTATAGCTCCACAGCCAATCGGGTAACCATTTTACTGGTTTTTGAAAAGAATTTACAATTCCCCAATCCCCATCGCCTGCCATATGGCATCCTATCCGGCCAATACCATAAGCCAGCATGAGTACGGGCGCAGCGCTATCGGCCAACTGCCATTTGTCGATGTGCTTTTGATGTGCATAGTACAAAATGGCCATCGACGCCACGATCAGTCCCCCATAAAATGTTAAACCGCTAAAAGCAAAGAAGTCAGCCGGATGGGCTATGTAGCTGCTCCAGTTTTCTAATCCGTCAAATAGCTTTGCGCCGACGATGCCGGCGACTGCGGCAATACCGATAATGGTATCGGTTCTTTCATGTGGCCAGTGCGAAATTACCTTCAATTCAGGCTTACCTGCGGCTTTCAGGCTTTTGAAGTAGTACCTTATAAAGGCGACGAGCACTGCAAGAATTAACGCAAAGGCCAGATCCATCAGCACAATGCCGTCATACGGATCGCCATCAAACGAAAAGCGGTTCCGGGCAAAAACAATCAATGCCAGGCCCATTAACAGGGTAATCAGGCCTGTAAAGAATATTTCCCACGAGCTGATTTGCTTTCCGACCCATGTAAGCTCCCGGCAAGGCTGTAACCAACCTTCACTTTCACGGCGTTTTAGTTCTTTCTTTAGGAGCAGCATTGCGACAAGAAACGCGATGGCAACAAACAGGCCGAACATTTTAATAGGTAATGGGATGGAAAAACCAAAAATATCTTTAGTGAGATCGGAGAGTGTTGGATACATAATAAATGACTGTTAAAATTTTCAGAATGGCCGCAGGACTCGCCTTAAGTTAAAGTTTCCCTCCTGCTCAGTCAAACCTGAAGTTCAACCAAATTAGATTGCATCTTAAAAAGCGTTGCATAGAAATAATCCAGGTGCGTTTTATCCAACTGTTGATTGATCATGCAATTTACCTGCTCAATCGCTTGCTGAATTTTGGGAATGATAGCTTCGCCTTTGCTGGTCAATAAAACGAAATGTGCTCTTCTATCCGCACTGTTCTGTTCGGTATAGACCAACCCGTCCCTAGTCATCCCTTCGATCAATACCGCTATACGCGATTTGTCGGCCTGGTATAGTTCTGCCAGCTCTTTTTGCGTAAGTCTGCGATTTGTGTATGCCAGGATGAGAAGGATCTCCGCATGATGTTCGAACTTAAGTTCCGGAAGAACCCTGGTGATAGCGCGGCTATATAAACGGCTCAGGCGGCTCAGACTTTTTGATAATAAAAAATGCATGATGAATTTCTTGAAGAATAAAAAAAGAAACAGCGCTGCTTTACAGCTCGTAAGGCATTAAATGGTCTAGAAAATCAAATACGCAGAGAGAGCCGGAATGGAGGGTAAGGATAAAAGTATCGCCGAAAAGGAACGAGCGTAAGTAATTTTGCACGTCGTCCGATTCGTGCCAGCAACAATAAGATAAAAAAAGAACCAGCCAGTTTAATAAATAAGTGATGAATATTTTGATTTTTATTCAAAACTGACTTATCGGTGCGGTGCATCAAACTGAGGGCGTGATTGTTGGCGTTGTCTAACTTTCGTTTAAAAATAGAGTTATAATGTCCTTGGGGATTGAGCGATCTTTGACCGAGAGGGGGGAGGAATAAAATATGGGTAAGTACTACAAACAAGTAGGCCACGAGAAGAAGCAATACATTTGCATTGTTATATTTACTATTACCCATATACAAACATAAGTTTTTTATTCTGGTAAATTAAAAGCTGAAGCTCTGGTACCTTCCCTTTAGAGATTTCGGGATGCGATTGTTATGGGTAATGGGTATCCTTTGACTAAGAAAAGTATTATCATCAATATGACAAATGCAGTGACATTGACGTTCCGATTTAAGTATTATAGAGATAGTAGGGTAAAGTCAATCACGTTGATGAACACAATTTTCCTACAGAATGATTTTTTATCATTGAATATAAACTTAAAAAATGAAAAAGAAATTATTGTTTGGCGTTATCGCCTTCCTTATCGCAGGCAATGTTATGGCACAGGACTTAAAAAGCTCCGCTGTGCCCTCCGTTGTTAAAGCCGCGCTGGCTAATAAATATCCGCAGGTTACCAAAGTCACCTGGGAAAAGGAAAAAGGAAATTATGAGGCTAATTGGGGTGGAAAATCTGGTGAAGACAATTCCGTTACATTTACACCGGCAGGTGCATTTGTCGAAATTGTGAAGGCCATATCTATAAGCGAATTGCCAAAAACTGTTGCGCCCTATGTTGCCGCGCACTATAAGGGCGCGAAAATTAAAGAAGCCGGAAAAGTAACTGATGCCGCCGGGAAAACCATGTATGAGGCCGAAATAAAGGGTGGCGACCTGATCTTTGATGAAAATGGTAGCTTTTTGAAAAAAGACTAAGTATCAGTGCAACTATCTGATCGAAAAAAACGAATAATGCTGTATGTACTGGTAACCATGATGATTGGTTTTCTGGCGCTCACAGCATTTGTTTTTTTCATGCCAGTATTCTTATTAGACCGGGAATTTTCAGAAGAAGCACAGGAACATCAAAACCCACAGTTGGACACGGCGATGAAAATGGTTAGCTGGTTTGGTTATATGCCAAATTCGGTTATCATCGTTTTGGGTACAGCGTTGCTGTTTTTTCTTTATAAATATAAAAAGGAAGGTTTATTCCTGCTGTCAACCCTGATCTCCGGTATAATCAGTTCTATCGTTAAACTTATTGTTAATCGTCCGAGGCCGTCAGAAACCTTAGTTAGGATCATTGAAAAAACAAGACAGCAAAGCTTTCCAAGCGGGCATGTAATTTTTTATGTCGTTTTTTTCGGTTTCCTGGCTCAGCTGATGTTTGAGATTGCCGCTGTCCCCAAATTTATCCGGGCATCAGTTGGCTCAATTTGTATGTTATTGATATTCATCGTTCCATTTTCCCGTATCTATTTGGGCGCGCATTGGTTAACCGATGTGCTTGGCGGCTTCTTACTGGGTCTGGTAATTTTAGCCACACTTGCTTATCTCTATTTGAAAAAAAGAAACATAGCCCTGCATAGAAACGAAGTGTAACAACGCACTTTCCTACGGTCATCAACAGATAAGTCATCCCTTTTGGTTAATTTGCCAGAAATATTAAATTAAACCCATGAAAAAGTTACTATCCTACCTATTACTCGCTGTATTATTCCTGTCGTTGTCATCGCTTTCTGCTGTCAATAGCGACAATATAGGGATTGGTCAGCAACCCCAGGTTAGCGTCGACACTAAGGGTGTAATCAGGGTTGTTTTTGGATCAGAGGATAAAATATTCTGCGCAACCTCAAATGATCATGGAAAATCTTTTAGTCAACGGGTTTTGGTAGCGCGGGTGCCTGATATGCACCTTGGCATGTCGAGAGGGCCTCAATTATCAAGCTCTGCTAATTATTCAGTGATCACGGCTATGGACAAATCCGGAAATATCCATTGGTTTAAGCTTAGTCACGCTACGGGGCACTGGAAGACGATGGGTGTCGTTAATGATTTGACAGGTTCTGCACCCGAAGGGCTGATGAGCATAGCAGCAGACAAAAAGGATAATTTTTACGCGGTATGGCTCGATAACCGAACCGGAAAGCACAATCAGATCTATTTTGCGTCCTTACCAGGCAAAGCTATGAAGTGGACAAAAAATATTTTGGCTTACCAGTCGCCTGATCAACATGTCTGCGAATGCTGTAAGCCAAGTATAGCTGTACAGGGAAATAACGTAGCTATTATGTTCAGGAACTGGCTGAATGGTTCCCGGGACCTTTATGTAACCCGGTCATTAAATGGCGGGCAGACATTTGCAGCAGCGCAAAAATTAGGTCTGGATACTTGGAAACTCAATGGTTGCCCGATGGATGGCGGCGGCATTGTCATTGATCCTACGAATACCGTTCAAACTACCTGGCAGCGAAAAGGTATGGTATATTTCTGCCAGCCCGGCCAGCCTGAAACTTTTATCGGCAATGGCAGAAGCTGTGCTATCGCGATAAGTGGTACCAGCAGCTTTATTACGTATCAAAATAGCGATACCGTAAAATTAATGTCGCTACAAAGCAAAAAAACACAAGTGGTAGGGAATGGCAGCTTCTTAAGATCCGCCATATTGCCAAACAACAAGATCATTTGTGTCTGGGAGCAGGATCATATGATCAAATTTAAAA
Source organism: Mucilaginibacter metallidurans (assembly GCF_003286435.2). NCBI lineage: Bacteria > Pseudomonadati > Bacteroidota > Sphingobacteriia > Sphingobacteriales > Sphingobacteriaceae > Mucilaginibacter > Mucilaginibacter metallidurans. The sequence continues at coordinate 5,378,018 of NZ_CP043449.1, read as the reverse complement.
ACATCTAAACTATTGAATTGCCGGACAGGTTAATATTTTCGTGTCAATAAGCAGCCTATGCCTATAATTGCAATTGCATTTCAACCGCGTTGAGCAATTCAGCAACATCAAATGGCTTTGGCACAACGTCATCCGCGCAAACTTCTTTGATAGCGGTCAGGACTTTTGGATGCGTCGAAAATACAATTACGGGGATATGTTTTGTTTTCACGTTTTTCTTTAGCGTAAGGCATAACAGTGTGCCTTCTTCACTTGGTCTGATAATATCCAGTATGATGACATCCGGTTTGTAATCATTGATCACCTCTAATACTTTGCTCTCCGTGTTTAATGCTTTTACTTCATAACCTTCATCTTCCAGTATCAAGGACACAATTTCGATTATGGCCTGATCATTCTCCATCACAAGGATCTTTTTCTTCATGCTTTATAAAATAAACGTTAAATATAAATAATTTTTTATGGATCAGGCTACGGTGCTCAATGCCGGGATCAACCGCGGCTATCACAAATAACTAACAACTTAGCATGTAACCATATAGCGTCAATTGCGTTAAACAACGTCTAAATTGAATTTGGCCATGCAATTAAAGGAAAACGTTAAATATATATCAGCGGGTGTGATCCTGCTGATCCTGGCTTTTTTACAATGTTACAGGACAGTTCATGACCTGCATTGGGCCTTTGAGCCGGATTTCGACCGGGATATTGGCTATATCAGGAGTACGCTGGATGGACACTTTGGTTCCGACCCCAATATAGCCGGTGAGTATATGTGGTATAACCCCCTGTTGTACCTATCTGAAACTGCCATTGTTTATGTCACCGGCCTGCCGGTAAATATTGTGGTTGCAAGGGCCGGGGCCTTTCTCAACCTCCTTGGCCCAGTTTTCTTTTTTTTCATGATGATCCGGCTGTTTGATTATAAAGTTGCTCTCGCGGGATTATTGTCCTTTTTATTTTTGGCTTCCGGTAATCTGCCGGCTGGGGCGGTGCCACTTATTCACCCTGGCCGCTCGCTGATTCATACGTACAGTTTTTATTTTATCTGAATATTTTCTTTTGCTACAAGGCGTTTTCGACGCAGAAAATGTACTGGTTCTTAGTATTGGGCGCTTTCTTAGGTATCAGCTTTTTGGGGCATTCCGCGCCGACGATCATCATTATTTTGCTGCTGATTTCTTTGCAGGGCCAAAAAGTGGTATTGGCTTTAAAAAACAAGCAATTTAGTACTGTCGGCACCTATTTCCTACAGGGCGCGTTAACCATTATTCCGTTTTTTATCCTGAGCTTCCCTTTTCTATATTTCGTCCTATTCAAATACCACCTACATTTTATCAACCGTGTTATTTTACAGTGCGCACCAGGTATTTTCGCGAGGCACAATACCCTGGAACTGCTGAAACTAAATATTACATTTTCTATGGTTGTTGCTGTCATAGGGTTTGTATGGTTTTATAGGAAGTATCAGCAGCCTGTTATTCGCCGGATAGTTTTTAATTTATTGTTGATTACGTTAATAATGTATGTGTATGAGGCGGCTCTTCCTACAGCGAACCGCATGCTGCATATCACGCTTCCTGATACCATCCCGGCTTTCCATTACTTTTTCTACTTTAAAGCGCTGCAGTCCGTTTTCTTTGGTTTTGGTTTTATCGCCTTATCCGGCCGGTCATTCAATGGTTAAGTGACCTCCTTGTACGGAAATTCACAGTTAAAAACCCGTTGATCCTTTATAGTAATTTGATGGTATTATTCATTTTACTTTTTGCCCTGGTTATTATTCCATTTACAGCAAGCGCAAAGATTTTCTTGAACCGAGGCAGCAAGCGCTGGCTAAGGAAAAACGGACGGATGAAATAGAAGTGTACAATTACATCAGCAAGAATATACCGCTCGATAAAGTGATGCTTTGCGGCCATGATCAGTCTCTTTTCCCGGTAATGGCAACCGGCATTAAAATGGTTTCAGTGGAGATATACTTTTCCAATCCTTATATTAGCTATGAAAAGCGGGAAAGTGACCGGCATGATATGCTTTCCTTTCTGTCTACGTCGCAGCCGCTTTCCGCTGAAAAATTATTTGCTGCATACCGGGTCAGCTATGTCCTGTTAACAAACCAAAGCTTTGAAAACTATAAAAGCCCCTCTTTTCTGGCCAGCAGCGTGGTTTTTAAGAACAATTCCTTTACCCTGATAGCGTTGAACAATACGATATAATACAAGAGGGTAAAATTTGCGCACAAGTAGGTGCATGAAAATCATTGATGCGTAGGAAAAGGATTGCACAAATGAAAAAATATAATGACAAGAATGAGGTATTAACCATATTAAAAATGAATTCATCCTGATTCAGAATAATTTTTATATCGTAACTGCGAGGCTAAATGGTTGTAAATTCAAAAGCTGCTTATATTTTTATACCTTACAGTTACGCACCCGCTAACATATAATTTTGTATGTGACCAAAAACAACATAAACAAAAAATATGTTAACTTAGATATTTAATGAGAAAAAAAGCGGTATTTCTGTTATTTATCTTTTTGCTCAACTCTCTTGTTGGGCTTGGTTGTACTTTACGCCAGAGTTTTCAGGATCTGCCTCATCATAATGATCATGAAGTTGTAATTCATGCCCTGCATAATAGTAATCACGCTGACCACTTTTTAACCGAAAAAAATAATCATCCTGTTTTGCAAAACGAGGATGAGGCATGCTGTCAGAACAGTACGGCCCGGTTTAATTCGCTGGCCAAAGAAACACCTCAAGGTAACAAAGTTTCATTTGAGTCACCTCAAAATATATTTTTTCCCTGTAATCCACTTATCGTCAGGTTTACCAGTTTTTTGCCAGCAATTAAGAATAGTAAAAAGGTTTCCCAATGGCCACCATCCTGGACGATGCGCATAGCTATCCAGCGTTTCCAGATTTGATCAATTCCAATATTTTTTCTCCTTTTCATCATTCGAAGAATAATTGACGCGTGACTGTTTTTGGCCATTTTACTGTCCATCAGGTCTCAGTTAATGTTTGTTGAATGCCAGGAAAAAGGTCATCGGTAAGCACCATTGCATTTAGCGATGCCTCGCTTGTTTATTATGGAATTCGGTATCGCTTTGTACCGGTCAAAATATCAAATCTTTAATATTAAGACTATGTTTTCAGGATTTCCCTCTTTACACCCGTTAATTATACATTTTCCAATTGTATTGATTTTAATGGCATTTGCCTTCCAGATCATAATTGTAGCCAAACCTCAATGGCATCAAATCAGGTGGGCTACATTGGCGATCATGGCCGCAGCTTTTCTTTCCGCATTAGCGGCCAGCACTTTGTTCCATGCTGACCCGGCGGATAATACGCCTAAGGCCGCTATGGCAATATTTGCAGCGCATGAGAAGTATGCAAGGTATACACTATGGTTATCAGGCATCACGTTGCTTTTAAAGGCAATAGGCGTTTTTGCAAAATTTTATTCCAGGTCATATAATACCGTTGTTTTGGTATCGGCTACTCTTGCTGCTATCTGTTTATCAATTACCGGTCATCACGGCGCACGGTTAACGCACATCGCCGGCGTAGGGCCTATGGGCAGATATTTGATGAAAGAGGATGATATGGGTAAGGAGCATGCTAAACCCGGCAAACCAGATAGCCTCATGAAAATGGATTCTACCATGAAATAATGGGCTTGCCCGGTAATCAGGCAGAATGTAGCCAACTAAAGATCAATCCCCATGATGCACAAAACACCTGGACTTTTTGCGTTGTTTCTATTTTATGCTGTGACCGTTCATGGTCATGGCAGGAATAGCTACGTTTCGGCGGGTTTCGTTAATCCCGATACCACGGTAAGTTTCAACAGTATTATTGATAAGATGAATATCCAACTCGGTCAGCTGCTCATGACGGGCAATACTGACCGGGATATCGTCATGTCCATTATCGTAATCAATCTTGGTGCTGTGGAGTTGGAGATGCTGGAGATGCAAAAGGGAAAAAATGACCGGTTGGTCCGGAATGTCAGGAAAATGATTGCTGTCCGAATCCATGAAACTTTAGAATTAAATAAATTCCTGGTCAAGGGGAATCTGCCGGAAAATTACGATCCCTTACATAAAGACGGCTGCATAGGCCGCCAAATAGCTTCATTTCCCCAGCATAAAAAACTGACTTTCGCAAGCAGGCCAACAACCGACGAGGAATTTGTGCTGCTGCTGATCGACCTCGATCAGCAAGGCTTAAAAATGATTAGGGTATTATCGAAGTATGGGAATGATAAGGAACTGCGGTCGTTTGCCAAAAAGATCAGGAAGCATTTACGTGCGGAGATGGGTGAATTATCAGGCTATTATCATCGTAGCGGCAGGCCTGCCATAAACAGACTGGAACATTTCTAATGGCGTATCATTCGTGAGTAACAGACAAGAACATCGTCGGGCATCAGCTTTTGGCTTAAAAGCTAATGCCCGACATTTAGATTACTACCAGTTTAATTATTGTCTATGCCAATTCCAGAAAAGCAAAGAATTAAAAAGTCGGCTCCTAAAAAGAAAAAGCCCTGGACAGCCGGCAGAATATTTAAAGAGATTATCTATACGCTTGTGTTCTTGCTAAGCCTGGCGGGTATTATTGCTGTTTTATGGGCGGCATTCCATACGCATTTGCATTAACAGTACCGATCATGGCGAGACTCCACCGATCATCACTTTATTGCGGTATGACATAAGTATTGAGTTGTACCTAACAAATTATGTAATTCTTTCCCCGAATTATGTAATAGTCATAAAAGAATGAGGCGTAATTTTGTAACCATATATTTAATTCAAGAATGACAGCAGCAACCCAAACACTTACTTTTCCTGTGACCGGCATGACCTGCGCCGGATGTGCAGCGAGTGTAGAATCAATGATCAATGCACAGGAAGGTGTAGAAAAGGCGGAAGTTAATTATGCTACACAGTCGGTAAAAGTAGCCTTTCATCCGGCTTTAGTACAACCCTTTAGCTTGCAACAAGCTGTACAATCTGTTGGGTATGATTTAATCATTGATACGGTGAACGGGCGGGAAAAACAAGCAGAAGCCCAGCAAAGTCAATTGAATAAATTAAAGAAGAATATCATTTGGGCCGGGACATTAACGGTTCCGGTTGTATTGATCGGGATGTTTTTCATGAATTTTCCGTATGGAAATTACATCATGCTGATCCTGACTGCACCCGTATTATTCGTTGCAGGCCGGAGTTTTTTTATCAATGCCTGGAAACAGGCCCGTCACGGCAGAGCAAATATGGATACGCTTGTCGCGATGAGCACGGGAATCGCTTTTGCATTTAGCTTTTTTAATACCGTATATCCCGAATTCTGGTATCGGCAGGGACTGATGCCGCACGTTTATTTTGAAGCTGCTGCCGTAGTGATCGTCTTTATTATGCTGGGCAAGCTTCTGGAAGAGCGGGCAAAGTCTAATACCTCTTCTGCTATCAAAAAATTGATCGGGTTGCAACCAAAAACTGTTTTATTCATCACTGACAAGGGAGAAATAGAAACGCCGATTGCAGAAGTTCAGGTAGGTAACCGTTTGCTGGTTCGCCCAGGTGAAAAGATCCCCGTTGACGGCATCTTATTTGAAGGGAGCTCTTTTGTTGATGAAAGTATGATCAGCGGTGAGCCTGTCCCGGTTGAAAAAAAAGCAGGTGATAAGGTATTTGCCGGAACAATAAACCAAAAAGGCAGTTTTCGCTTTACGGCCGAAAAAGTGGGAAGCGCAACGATGTTGGCCCAGATCATTCAATTGGTTCAGGAGGCGCAAGGTTCAAAAGCCCCGGTTCAAAAACTTGTCGATAAAATTGCCGGCGTGTTTGTACCGGTTGTCATGTTAATTGCGCTGCTGAGTTTCGGAGCATGGCTTTTGTTCGGCGGGCAGCACGCCCTCACCCAGGGCCTGTTAGCTATGGTAACGGTGATGGTGATCGCCTGCCCCTGCGCTTTAGGGCTGGCAACACCTACCGCTGTTATGGTCGGGATCGGTAAAGGAGCTGAAAACGGCATCCTTGTTAAAGATGCTGAAGCCCTGGAACTTGGCTACCGTGTGAACGCTGTTGTTCTCGATAAAACCGGAACATTAACAGAGGGCAAACCAAAAGTAACAGATCTGGTCTGGACAAAACCGGCGGAAGAGAACAGGTCATTTCTTGCAGGAATTTTGCTGTCCTTAGAGCAAGAATCAGAACACCCTTTGGGAGCGGCTGTAGTTGAATACCTCAAAGAGATGGACGTAAAACCTGTTCCCTTAGCTTATTTTAAAAGCCTTACCGGACGCGGAGTAGAAGGCTTGCAGGATGGAAAGCCTTATTTGGCCGGGAGCCCCAAGCTGGTTAACAGCATTAACATCCAAATACCGGATGATCTGAAAAAGCAGCAGGATTTGTGGCAGAATGCCTCGAAGACCGTTATCTATTTTGCAGACCATACATCGGTCTTAGGTATCATCGGTATACAGGACAAGTTAAAAAGCAATTCCGCGCAGGCGGTAGAAGATTTGAAAAAACAAGGCATCGAAGTTTACATGGTTACGGGCGACAACCGGCAAGCGGCGAATAACATTGCAGCTGTAGCAGGGATCGATCAGGTCATAGCAGAAGCATTACCTTCAGATAAGGCAGACTTTGTTAAACAATTGCAAGCCAAGGGAAAGGTCGTAGCTATGGTTGGCGATGGTATCAATGACAGCCAGGCACTGGCCCAGGCTAACCTTTCCATCGCGATGGGGCAGGGTTCAGATATCGCAATGGATGTTGCGAAGATCACGTTGATATCCCCCGACCTTACGCAAATCGCTAAAGCGATAAAGCTTTCACGGTTAACGGTTCGTACGATAAGACAAAATTTGTTTTGGGCATTTGTTTATAACCTGATCGGCATACCTATTGCGGCCGGACTGTTGTATCCTATCAACGGATTTTTATTGAATCCGATGATCGCCGGGGCGGCTATGGCACTAAGCTCCGTATCGGTGGTGAGCAATAGCCTCCGGCTGAAATTATCAAAAATTAACATTTAATATAAATCAAATAACATGGAAACGTTCAAATTCAAAACCAATATTAACTGCGGTGGCTGCATAGCATCTGTAACCCCATCATTGGACAATTTAAAGGGTATAGATAAGTGGGAGGTAGATACCGCTAATCGCGATAAGGTACTTACCGTACAGGCAGAGGGTTTAACTGCCGAACAGATCATCGAAAGTGTGACGGCAAAAGGCTATTTTGCACAAAGAATTGATTAGCAAAGGTGTAGACAGAAATCCTGCTGCGATGCCAGCAGGATTTTAATTTTAAAGAAAAATATTTAGTCAAGAACAATTGTAACTTTTTTGTGTAGTAATAATAATGAAAAAGTTTAGTGCATTGATTTTGGCGGCCTTATACCTGATGTTAACATCAGGGGTATCAGCCTGCTTTTTTCATTGCTGTACCGATGCCGGCCCCGGTTATATTAACCATGGTTCCGCATTGTCCAAAACAGATTCTTGTGACGATGATCATTGCTGTGACGAGCCTTCGGGAGATTCCCCTTCTCAAATAAAAAGTCAGCATTGCACTTGCTGCAACCAGCAAAACTTGTCGATGGTCAAGGAAAATGTTAATGGATCAACGGAATTGCAGTTAGAGGTATTTAAAGTTCAACTTCATCAGATTATATATTTTCAGGATTGCGTTGTGCGAGCTACTACTGAGCAATTCAAATGGCCTATAGCTAAAGCACCACCTGATGCCTCAAAGCCATTTATATATATTTTAAATCGTTCTATCCTCATTTGAGTTCAAGCTGCCGCACCCCGCGGATGGTATTTTAATGTTTAATCGTTAACCGCTTGAAACTCGAACATGATCCTTCATATAAAAAATATGGTTTGCGACCGTTGTATTATGGTCGTCAAACAACAAATAGATAATCACAATTTTCTGGTCTCTGACATCAGCCTTGGCGAGGTTCAATTTCACCCCGAACCAAATGAGGAACAGATGCAACAGATCGCCTCCTCATTAAAAATACTGGGCTTTGAAATCATCGATAAGGAACGTGACCAACTGGTAGAAAAAATTAAAAACACCGTTATCAAGCTGGTCCACCATTCAGACCTGACCGGCGTTTATCAAACCCTCAGCAGTATACTTGCCGAAACCCTGCAAATGGATTATTCTTATCTGAGCCGTGTATTCTCCGATCACGAGGATGTAACCATTGAAAAGTTTATTATACAGCAAAAGATAGCGAAGGTGAAGGAACTACTGCAATATGGTGAGCTGAATATGAATGAAATAGCTCATATGATGGGTTATAGCAGCAATGCACATTTGTCTAATCAATTTAAAAGCATTACCGGTTTGACTCCCAGTCAGTATAAATCAATTGATAAAAATGACAGGAAACCACTGGATAAAATTTAATACCATCATGAAAATCACCATTAACCTATTAATCATCTGTCTGCTTGGATTTAGTCATTCAGCCAGTTGTCAGCAGAAAAAAATGCGCATGACCGATACCACCATGCACATGAAAATGCCGATGCCTGCCTCCAAGAAAGTTACGAAGAAACCTAACAAGTCGACTCCGGCTGCTCATCATATGCCCTCAAAAAACACCTCAGGAATGCCAGGGATGAAAATGGATGGCAGTTCAGCTAAGGCTTCTGGCGTTAAAAAAAGAAGTAATGCAATGCCTGGAATGAAAATGAGTAAGAAAAGTATGCCCGGAATGGATATGTCGGGACAAAATACGATGCCCGGAATGAATATGAAGGAAAAGACTGCAATGCCTGGAATGAACATGCAAGATACCGGTATGAAGCATATGGATATGAAAGATCAAATGAAAATGAGCGAAGGGATGCCGGGTATGCATATGAAAGGGATGACTAAACAGGGAAAGGACACCATAGGCAGTACCTCCTCTACCCTGAATGATCATTATATTCATGCCGGAAAACGGGTAAACTATGACCTCTTTATAACGGATACCATTGCAAATTATACCGGAAAACCGGTAAAAGCGATGGCGATAAACGGCCATATACCAGGCCCTACGCTTTCGTTTACGGAAGGAGACACAGCATATATCCGTGTTCACAACCGGATGAAAACGGAAACGTCTATTCACTGGCATGGTGTTTTAGTACCCAATCAGTACGACGGCGTTCCTTATCTCACCACTGTGCCAATCATGCCGGATTCCACCCATACCTTTATTATACCTCTCCGGCAAACCGGAACATTCTGGTATCACTCCCATACAGATTTGGACGAACAGTCCGGCCTTTATGGCTCCATTGTAATACATCCTCAAATAAAAAGCAAAGATTACCCCGAACAGGTGATGCTTTTTTCCGACTGGACGGATTATAAACCGAAAGAAGTGCAAAGGATGTTAAAGCGGGGAACCGACTGGTTCTCCATTCAGAAAGGAAGCGTTCTCAGTTATGGCGGAGCGATCTCAAAAGGTTACCTGGGCGACAAACTAAAACTGGACTGGATGCGTATGCCGGCAATGGATCTGGCGGATGTCAAATACGACCGGTTCCTGGTTAATGGCTACACGGATCAGCAACTGTCCAAATTTAAACCGGGTGAGACGGTTAGACTACGGATCATTAATGGTTCCTCATCCAGTTATTTTTGGTTGAACTATGCGGGAAGTCAAATGACGGTTGTCGCGGCGGATGGCCTGGAAGTAAAACCTGTGACGGTTGACAAGATACTGATCGGAACAGCAGAAACCTATGATGTACTTGTCAAAATACCCTTAAAAGGCAAATACGAATTCCGCGCGACCTATCAGGACGTATCAGGGAAAGTATCGGCTTGGTTAGGGTCTGGTGCTGAAGTTAAAGTTAAAGACATTCCTCCCGTACCCTATTATAAACTAACCCACACCTTCAACCGGATGATGAGCCAGATGAATATGCCTATGAATTCAGTGCCCAGCTCAAAAGTAAAAAATGACGGCCTGCAGTTCAGCAAGAGTACCGGCGAAATGAAAATGGACGGCATGGATATGGGTGATATGAAAATGGATAAAAAAGCAGATAAGCCTACGCCTGATAAAAGTGAAATGAAGATGAATGGAATTGACATGAAGGGCGACTCAAGCATGAAAAACATGGCTGGCAATAAAACAAAAAAAATGCCCGTGAAAGGAATGAAACCCGATATGGGTGACCAGCAGAAAGACATGGGTAAGATGGATATGGGCGAAATGGGTATGGGGGGCATGGGAAGCATGAATATGACTGATGACGGCAAAGGCACGAAGATGGGGCCGGGCGGTTCCATGTTGCTGGGATTAGGTGGTGAAGGGAAGATACTGACCTACGATATGCTTCAGGCAAATAGTTCAACTGTAATAGAAGGCTCTCATACGGTAAGAACGTACCATTTATATCTGACCGGAAGTATGATCCGTTACACGTGGTTGATCAACAATAAGGCTTTATCGGAAGCAGACAAATTATTGATCAGAAAAGGTGAGATCGTAAGGTTTGTTCTACATAATACCACGATGATGGAGCATCCTATGCACCTGCATGGGCACTTTTTCCGGGTTTTAAACGCCAAGGGCGATTCTGCGCCGCTAAAGCATACCGTCAGTATTGAGCCTATGCAGGTAAAAACCATTGAATTTTTAGCGGATGAAGCGCATGATTGGTTTTTTCACTGTCATACCTTATACCATATGATGTCCGGCATGGCCAGGGTGGTCCGTTATGAAGATAACCCAAGCAACCACGAGGTTGCCCCCTATCAGAAAAATAACCCCTTGTTAAAAGACGACCGCCGCTGGTATACCTGGGGTATGGCCTCTTTTCATTCGCAAACAAGTGTAGGGTCTATTTTCATATCGAACACCCGTTATGAATTCAACGCTAATTACAGGTTCAGCTACGATGGACGGTACGAAATTGACCCGCGTTTCCAGCGGTATCTGGATAATAACCAGTATTTGGCTGCTTATGTAGGCGGCAACTTCGAGCAGACAGAAAAAGGTAGGCTGTTTCGTCGTAACGGGGATAACAGCGCAGTTGCCGGTGTGCGCTACCTTCTTCCGCTTTTCTTACAAACAGATGCGCGTATCAGTAGCAAAGGGCAGTTTCGCTTCACGATCAGCCGGGAGGATATACCGTTGACCAAGAGACTGTACATGGGGTCATCCTATAATACAGATAATGAGTTCCAGGTCGATACGCGTTATATCCTTACCAAAAACTTCGCTGTTTCGGCAAGTTACGACAACCAATATGGTTTTGGCGGAGGCCTGACCATCATCTTATAGTATTTAACATCTAACATAAAACAAATAAAAACTAAGCTATGAAAACAACAATTTTAATGATCCCGCTTTTGGCAGCTAATGCCATTAGCTTTAACAGTACTAAGGGTGCGTTTGCAGGTAACAGTCCATTTGCAACAAAACCGGTTATTATTTTTTCGGCACCTGAAATCAAAACAAGCTTTCATGGGGAGGAGCTGATGGAGGTAATGAATAAGATGATGAAAGATATGGAGGCACAGCCGATGAAAGGCATAGTAGACCTCGACTTTGCGTCTATGTTAAAGATCCATCATCAGGGAGCTATTAATATGGCTAAGGTCGAACTCCAAGACGGCAAAGATGCCAAGTTGAAAGCAATGGCCCAAAAAATCATCGATGACCAAACGAAGGAAGTTTCAGATTTGGACCAGTTAATCGCTTCGTTGCAAAGCACTCCCAAAAACTATGACCCTATGAACAAAAGTGCCGGACCGGCAAAAGCGATGCAGGATAATATGATGTCTATGATGAAACCGGGCCATATGTCGATGTCCTCAGTGGACCATGAATTTGCAGACATGATGATTAAACATCATACGGACGGCATTCAAATGGCAAAAAGTATAATAGCCTATAGCAAAACAGACAAGCTACGTTCGATGGCACAAAAATCCATCCCACAGCAAGGCCAGGATATCAAAGGGTTTCAGCAGTGGAAGACCAATCATAAAGGATAAAATTCAGCAATTCATTTTAAATACACTACCATGAAAATTCTATTTAAACTTTCCATCTTAACCGCCTTTGTCGCCGTTTTTAGCGCATGTAAAAAAGATAGTAACCAATTGCAGCTACAGGGGCATGACCAAAATCAAATGATGGGCATCATGCACGCTACAATGGCGAAAATGGATACCTTAAAAATGACCAAAGACCCGGATAATGATTTCGCGCTGATGATGCGCATTCACCACCAGGGTGCGATAGATATGGCCAACCTCGAACTGCAAAGCGGAACCGATGCGACCATGAAACAAATGGCTCAATCCATCATTACAGCTCAGCAGGCAGAGATAGCGCAATTAACATCGTTTTTAAAATCACACCCGGCACACGGCAACGACCCGGATTTCGACATGCAACAAATGATGGATATGCAAAAAGGCATGAAACAAGCCGATCTACAGATCATTAACGGAAGGATCGATCACGATTTCGCCATCCTTATGATCGGGCATCATCAAACGGCAACAGAAAATGCACGATTAGAACTTTTGAAAGGCTCGGAAAGTGCTATGAAGACGATGGCTCAGAGTATTATAGACAGCCAAACTAAAGAAATCAGTCAGTTCCAGGATTGGTTGCTGGCAAATGGGAACAAATAGCTCCATCATTCATATAAATCTAACTACTAACTATATAAACGAAAAATTATGTCACATCAAAAATTCAAAGATTGCATTGATGCTTGTGTAGCGTGTGCGGTTTCCTGTAGCCATTGCGCTACCGAATGTTTAAAAGAAGAAGATGTCAAAATGCTATCTAAGTGCATACAACTCGATCTGGAATGTGCTGCCATTTGCCGGTCAGCTGCCGAGTTGATGAGTTTAGGCAGTGAATATAGCGCGCATCTGTGCCGCATCTGTGCCGATGCATGCAAAGCCTGTGCCGAAGAATGCGAAAAACATGCGCATATGGGTATGGAGCATTGTAAAGAATGCGCCGAAGCCTGCCGCAGATGCGCTGAAGCTTGTGAACAAATGGCTACAGCCGTTTAATTTTAAACTAAAGGTGTGCTGTGAAGCACGCCTTTAGCTTAATAGGTGAGCAATTTTATTCTTACGTGAGTACTGCTAACCAGCAAATATTTCAGAGATAACGAAATGAACTGGATAAGCTTTTGCCGGGATGCAAAGCATATTTTTTAAAGGAAACGATGTCAAATCCATATCAACAGGAATTTATTCAGAAGCTTGAAAGGTGTACTCTGCTTTGTGCATGCTATGTTGCTCAAAATCTGGGGCAGGACCCCTCCCGGGTTACGGGAACGGGAATACACATGGCTTTGGATTGTGCGTCAGTTTGCAAGGCAATGGCGGAAGAACTGACGCTGGAAGACATCATTACCTTACACTTATGCCAGGTGTGTGCATTCATCTGTAACTCCTGCGGGGAAGAACTTGAAAGGCTTGACGGCATGGGTATAGCATATTGCAGTGAGTGCAGTAAAGCTTGTTATCAATGTGCGCAAACCTGTCAACAAATTCTGTCCCGACCTGATAGCATAATTGAAGAACAACCTATTCAAACTTAAAACAGAAGTACAATGGAAAAGGAAAAAAGCGAAACCGCAATCAAATCCGGCGGAATACAAAAGGAACTGATCGTTGTTTCAGGTGCCAGTGGGTTGATAGGTACCGCGCTTATTGAAAAGCTGGCTTCAAAATTTCTTATTGCTGGATTAGACAATGCCGGCTATCCTTTTCCACCTGCCGAAGCTGAATGTATCTGTGTTGACCTTACCAGTGACCAAAGCGTTGAATTCGCTTTTGACCGGATTCGCTATGCTTACGGAAACAGGATTGCGTCTGTAGTACACCTGGCAGCGTATTACGACTTTTTAGGTAAGCCTTCTGACTTGTATGATAAAGTGACAGTCAAGGGAACGGAAAGGTTGTTAAACAACCTTCAGAAGTTTAAGGTAGACCAGTTTATATTTTCGAGTAGTATGCTTGTATATAAACCATCATCTCCTGGTGTAAAAATGGACGAGGAATGGCCGCTTGAACCCAAGTGGGACTATCCAAAATCAAAGGTGGCAACAGAAAAAGTTCTGAATGAGAAAAGGGGCAAGATACCGGTCGTGACAATGCGTATAGCCGGCGTATATAATGAACAGGGCAATTCAATACCCATTACTAACCAGATACAGCGCATTTACGAAAAGCAGATCAGTGCACGGCTCTACCCTGGCGATGTAACTCATGGCAGTACGTATGTTCACCTTGATGATCTGGTTGATTCCATTGTTAAAGTCATCAACAAAAGGAAAGAGTTGCCGCCAGAAGTCATCCTGAATATCGGAGATGACGAAACCTTATCTTATCAGGAATTGCAGGATATTATCAGTAAAGCAATTAATGGCAAAAATTCAGAAATCATTCATATACCGAAGTGGTTTGCCAAAGCCGGCGCATTTATGTTAAATCTTTTTGGCAAAGCATTTATTAAACCCTGGATGATTGATTTGGCGGATGATCATTTCGAGCTGGACAGTACTAAAGCAAAAAAAATGATAGGCTGGCGGCCAAAAAATGGACTACGTAATACTTTACCACAAATGGTTAAAAATCTAAAAGCGGACCCTGAGAAATTTTATAAGGTAAATAAATTAAAAGAGTAAATCCAATAAGTTTTGACCAATTACTAATCATATGAAGCAGCACGATCATTCTTCCATGTCGCCGCAAGGTGAAACATTTTCCCATAAGCAGCTGGCAGATCAAACAAAAATGATCGTTGAACACTACAATAACTTATATTGGACACATGCTACAAATGTCCTGCTCGGGTTTTTTCTTATGGCAGCGCCTTTTACCTTTGGTTATAAAAGCGCCGCAATGACCTATAGCGATTTGATTAGCGGGGTGCTTTTGATTGTCTTTAGTCTGCTTTCGGCTAACCCTTTCCGGCTTTGGGCACCATGGGCTTCTACAATGGTTGGTTTATGGCTCCTGTTCGCGCCGTTGGTTTTTTGGTCACCCGACGCATCAGCTTATATAACTGATAGCATAGCTGGTATCTTCGCCATTGGCCTATCCGTACTTATTCCGGAAATGCCAGGTATGATGCAAATGATGATGACGATGCCATCCGGGCCAGATACGCCTCCTGGCTGGTCGTACAATCCTTCCACCTGGCTGCAGCGCACGCCCATCATTGTATTGGGCTGGATCGGATTTTTTTGTTCCCGCTATTTGACGGCCTATCAATTAGGTTATATTCATCAGGCCTGGGACCCGTTTTTTAGCATGGGAACAGAAAAGGTTTTAACCTCCTCCGTTTCCAAATCTTTTCCGATTTCTGATGCCGGGCTGGGTAACCTATCCTACACCATAGAAGCCCTCATGGGTTATATGGGGATGTCGAACCGATGGCGAACGATGCCCTGGATGGTTAGTTTCTTTGGTATACTGGTTATTCCATTGGGTGTTGTCAGCATCGTGCTGATTACTTTACAGCCCGTTTCGGTTGGACACTGGTGTACCATCTGCCTGGTTACTGCTATCGCTATGGTCATAATGATACCACTTACTTTGGATGAAGTCGTGGCTATGATTCAGTTTTTGAGTAAGCGTGTAAAAGGGGGAAAGCCTTTTTGGCGTACTTTCTGGATGGGTGATACCATCAAAGGCGGCAGTAAAGATGTCCGGACCCCGCTTTTTACAGATTCTATCTCCAAAACGCTTCCGGCGATGGGCTGGGGAATAAACTTGCCCTGGAGTTTGTTATTATGCACAGTAGTTGGATTGTGGTGGATGTTTTATCCGGGCAATTTTGATATAACTGGTAAAGTCGCTAATTATTTTACCACGCTTGGTGCGTTAGTGGTCACTTTTTCCATAATTTCTATGGCAGAAGTTGGTAGGGCTTTAAGGTTGTTAAATATTATTTTTGCATTATGGCTTATCACAGTCATGGATTTTATGAAGTACATACCTCCTTTTCCACTTTGGAATGCTAACATCACGGGTGTAGCACTGATCGTTTTAAGTATACCAACAGGAAAGGTAAAGGAGAAATATGGAACTTTTAATAGATATATTTTTTAAGGGACATAACACGTTCACAGCTAATTTTAAATCATGAGACGAGATAGAAATAAGCATTTGAAAATCTAATATTAACTGAAATGTTCATCATAATATTTCTCAATGCCTTCCCCGATCAGATTTGCGGTTTCCTGATCAAATTCTCCACCTGCCAGGTCCCAGCTTTTATCTTCATTACTGGTAACAGCGCCTATGGTTTTTCCATTCAAAGAAATCGTAAATATTCCCCCTTCATGGTTAATTTCGAGGGTTTTGGAGTAGGTATTAAAACATAAAGGCGCTTTAATAAAAAAATGATTTTCCATGGTGTTTTGAATAATAGTTTATATCATCTCCATTAAATTAAAACGAATACCTCTATAATAGGTTTTCCATAAAAATACGTTTTTGGCAGCGGAGATATTAGTATTGGATACAATTTATATAAGAAACCATTCAACGATTTGCGGGGCTTCAATTCCTTGATTCATAGGTAAAAATTGGTTACAACTATTGGCTTGACAAATTGTTTCATAATCTACCGAGGCCATCCTTCCGAAACGAAACGATGCCCGGCAGTTATAACAGGTATCTCATTAATTAAAACATTAATTATTGTAACTTGTAAAAGCACAATAAACAGCTTTAATACACGTCTCAATATATATTCCATAGAAATGAAAAAGATTAAAAGCGGCCTTATTTGGCTTTTTAAATTCCTATTTATAAAAAAATGTTGCCGTTAACTTCAACAGTTATCATTAGTTCGACAGCAACCCAATCTATAATTTTTACGTACTGCTAATCAACTTAACAGATTATCAAACCTGCCTTAAGTGAATGGTTTTACAATTTGTTTAGTATTAGTCAAACCGGATGTATAGATGATATCACCTTATCATGAATACTAATTTAGGTTTCGAGCAGAATTACATCGCTTTGCGGCAAATAGAGAAACGGATCTATTCTGATATAGAAGTTTTGTTGTTACCTCATATTGCTCGCGATCATGTCCACTATAAAGAGTGGAAAATCAGAAAGCAATCCTGCAGTTTATTGATCTCCTATCTTAAAAGGAAAAGAAAACCCATAAAAATTCTGGAAGTAGGTTGCGGTAATGGCTGGCTTTCTGCGAAGTTATCAGAAATTGGACAATCAGAAGTAACCGGTTTAGATGTTAATCGGGTCGAAATCAATCAGGCGATAAACGTTTTTAGTAAAAAAAATCTAAAATTCATATATGATCGTTTTCCGTCCGAGCATTTAGAAGGACTGAAATTTGATATTATTGTATTTGCAGCTTCGATACAATATTTCAACTGCTTTTCGGAGGTTATAAATGAAGCATTTAAGTGTTTGACAGTGCGTGGTGAAATACACATAGTAGATACGCCTTTTTATAAGCCAGACGAGCTAGCAGATGCTGCAAATAGATCAAAGAAATATTTTTCAGGCTTAGGACATGCTGAAATGGCCCATCATTACCATTATCATTCAATAAATGATCTCTTAGAATTTAATCATAAAATCTTAGCAAATCCCAGGAAATTATTCAACCGTTTGTTTAAAAAGATCAAGTTTCCCTGGGTAATGATCAAGTGTTAGTTCAATACAAAAAACCGCTTATTACTTAAAGTAAACACTATTCCCATTTGTTTTATTCAATTAAGATGATCAATATTTTGAGAAGAATAATGTCATTTGACATTTAATAGAGAGTTCTGCTATCTTAGTGCATCAATTCTAAACATGAGCGAACATTTACAATCTATTATTACGCAGTATAAGAACGATCAGGAATCTGTTTATAATACCTGGTTTATCAATAATGAAGATCGGCTTAAAGCATTCCGGTCCATCCGCAGAGGTGTTTTGCAGGTCATTGATGATATTAAGAGAAAACGTTTCGGCAATGACTTTAAAGGCACTTCCCTGGAATTTGTGTTGAGTTGCATCACGGAGCAGAAGCAAGTTTTTGAAGGTGCTTCGCATCCTTTTTATTGGAAACCGAAGCTGCGAATACCGGATATTTACGAAAACGAGGCTAATAAAGTAGCTTTCGGTCAGTTTTTGGAAAATTGTATCAATGCAAAGAATGAAATTCAACTTATCCAGGAAATCGAAAAGCTGGATGCTTTAAAGATCAAAGGGCTCGGCCCGGCAGTAGCCAGTATCCTATACTTTTTGCATCCAACACTTATTCCTCCGTTCAACACGGCGATCATCAATGGATTTAATTATTTGTTCAAAGACAAAAAAAAACTGGGAAGTTGGAGCGAGTACCTGAAGATCCGGGAAGTCATCATGGATATGAACCGTAAATATTGTAATGAGCTTTCCATGGACACCGGTGCTTTTGCCGGCTTGTTGTTTGAGATTGGAACGCAAAAACTGCTGTTAGGTAAGGATGAATATTTATCAGAAACTGAACGAACCAGGCTGGAAAAATTAATTGAAAAGCGGCACAAAGACAAAAGGGCAGAGACAGAGGACGAACATTTACATAACGAAATGCAATATCACCTGCTCAAGATCGGGCATTCGTTAGGGTATGATGTAATAGCCGCCTCTAATGACCGCTCCAAATCATGGAACGGAAATAAATTTACTTTTATTTCCCTGGAAGAATTTCCGAGATTGAATCTTGAAAAAGAAGTATTGAACACAGTCAAACTCATTGATGTGCTGTGGTTCGCTAAAGGCACGGCCAAGGTGATCGCCGCTTTTGAAGTTGAAAAGAGCACAAGTATTTATTCGGGGATATTACGATTGACAGATTTGAACTGTAGTGTACAGGACGGCGGTGAAGTATTATATTTAGTTGTCCCCGATCAGCGGGAAAAGGATGTTATTATGCAGCTTTCGCGGCCCTCTATTCGGAAAGGGAATATGCAAATGAGCTATATCTGTTTTTCTGATCTGCGTCAATATTGTGATGCAATCTGCAAATTAGGGGAGGATCATCATAGCATGAAAAAGATAGCGAAATGCGTTTGTTAATCGCAATAAGCGTGACCAGAGGTAATTATGTAATTTATTTACCAAATTATGTAAACATTTATAAAAATAGTTATGTAGATTTGTTCGGAAAATGAAAAGTAAGGCACTATTTCTTTTAACTGTTTTTTTACTGAACACGCTTGCCGGGTTCAGTTGTGCGCTCCATATGAATATGGAAGGTACGGGAAAAAGCATGTTGCATGAAGAGAGTTTGCACGGCGCCCATCATGATCACATGACAATGATGGCTCCTCCAGGGCCCAAAAGCGATGGTCCGCAACTTGAGTCAAAAGCAAATCCTTGCTGTCAGGAAATGTCCAATAATTTTGCGACTCTGGCCAAGCTTATTCCGCAAACTGAGAAGGTTTCTATTCAAATTCCATTTATCTCTGCAGGATCATACTACGGTTTCCGTTTTCTACCCGCATATGATTTGGATGTGCCTTTCAATTACCTGATACCTCAAAAGCGGCCTCCGACGCGGGGCATCCGGCTTATCATCCGTAGTTTTCAAATTTGATTTTTTTTTAATTTTAGTTGCTTGTTGACATGGTTAGCCATGCCCAAATTGTTTATTAAAAATTAATTAAAATCAAAATGAAAAAAATATTTCTTTTAGTTGCATTAGTTGCAGCTACTTTTACCCAAACTTTCGCTCAAAATAGCGCAAAGCCATCTGCACTTGGTTCTTTATTGTCATCGTATTACGATGTTAAGAACGACTTGATCAAATCCAACAGCACCGATGCAGCGACACATGCTGCTGACTTTCTTAAAGCGGTGAATGCTGTTGATATGAAATCATTGCCCGCAGCTGATATGAATGCCTTTATGTCCTTTCAGGACAAGTTAGCCTTCGATGCCAAGCATATTTCAGAAAGTAAGGATATCGCCCATCAGCGCGAGCATTTCGCCAACTTCTCTTCCAACTTCTTTAAATTGGCCAAGGCGGTAAAACTGACCGATCAGGCAGTTTATTACGACTATTGCCCGATGAAGAAAAGTTATTGGTTGTCTGCAGATGCATCGATCAAAAATCCATATTTCGGTAGCCAGATGCTGACCTGCGGTAAGGTTACTGAAACCTTAAATAAATAAATTATTTCCCACTATTTAATTGATATACCCGGAGCATTTTTTTGTTCCGGGTGTATCTTAATTTCAATTTAAACGATATGAAAAATATAATCATTGTTTTGGCCATCGGCCTTACCACTTTATCTATAGCCGCTTGTAATAACAATTCAAAAAAAACGACTGCGCAAGCGGGTAATGATACTACAGCTGCGGCAGCTGCAACAACTACCGAACCTAATTCTTCAAAATCCGGGGTCGATGCTAAAACGAGTGCTTCGGTTAAAGAGATGGTTGCGAATTATTTACAACTGAAGAATGCTTTAACCACTGACAACACTAACGATGCGGCTACTGCCGGCAAAGCATTATCGGAAGGTTTCGTAAAACTCGACAAATCGGTATTGACCGCAGACCAAAAAAAGGCGTATACAGACATAGCTGATGACGCGAAAGAAATGGCTGAGCATATTGGCATAAGCGGAGGCAAATTACCGCATCAACGCGAACACTTTGACATGCTGAGCAAAGATATGTACGATCTGGTGAAATTATTTGGAGCGGGCATGCCTTTATACGTGGACCGCTGCCCGATGTTTAATGATAAAAAGGGTGCAATCTGGCTAAGCGAAACAAAAGAGATAAAAAACCCTTACCTGGGTTCGTCAATGCCTACCTGTGGTTCGATCAAAGAAGAATTAAAATAAAAGTATGAAGCGTAAAGTTTTAATTGGGCTGGGTGTCGTCGTCATTTTATTTATTGTCATTCAGTTCATACCCGGGCAATACAACCAGAGTAAACAGACCTCGGCGAACAATATCGCTCAGGTATATAGTATGCCACAGGACGTACAGGCGATTTTAAAGAAAGACTGTTATGATTGCCATAGCAATAACACCAATTATCCCTTTTACGCGCATTTGCAGCCAATGCGGCTTATGCTGGACAGGCATGTCCGTAATGGCAAGGATGAATTGAACTTCGATGAATTCGGAACGTATTCGGCGAGAAAGAAAAGAAGCAAGTTGCGGGCAATCAGCACAAGTTTAGATGAAGGAACTATGCCCCTGCCTTCATACCTGATTATTCACCGTGATGCTGCACTTAACCCGCGAGACACGGCTTTGATCAAAAATTGGATCAGGAAAGTCAACGAATAAAGTAATGACTAAAATAGCCAGTCAGTCGCGGAAAGGCTGACCGGCTATATTGTCCTAAATATGAACATGTAAAGATGAAAAAAATATTAGTAATTGTGGTACTGCTTTGTTTAAAACAGCTGGCATTCGCTCAAGGCGATATGCAGAATATGGCTGGTATGGAAAAAAAACAAGCGGTTACCTATACCTGCCCGATGCACCCGGAAATTCATGCTTCAAAGCCGGGAAATTGCCCGAAATGCGGCATGAAGCTGGTCAAAGAAAAAAACAAAACCGTTGCAAAAAAGGACAATGGTATGCAAATGCCTGCGAATCCTACTACAAAAAAAGCAGGTAGTATGGATGGAATGAAAATGGGTGAAGAAAATTCTAACCCAAATCCGGAAAAATCAAGCGGCATGTCCATGAAAAACGATGGTCAGAAAACGGATAATATGGAGGGAATGAAAATGGGTGATAACGATGCTGCTTCGGCTGAAATTAAAAGCGCCAGGGCCAATTTAGGGCCTATAAAAACGATTGCTGCTGTTTCTCCTCCGCATACCGTTCGTTACGACTTATACGTCAGGGATACTACGGTAATGCTTGGAAAAAAACCAAAGCGCGCCATTGCGGTGAATGGTCAGATCCCCATGCCCACACTGACATTTACCGAAGGCGATACCGCGGAAATATGGGTTCATAATGAATTGAATGAAGAAACCTCACTTCACTGGCATGGGTTGTTTTTACCCAATAAAATGGATGGCGTGCCTTACATTACACAGATGCCTATCAAGCCTCATACCAAATATCTTTATAAGTTCCCAATCGTGCAGCATGGTACACACTGGTACCATAGCCATTCCGGATTGCAGGAGCAAATCGGTATGTACGGAGCCTTCATTATGAAAAAAAGGCAGGAATGGAATATTCCGTCGATCCCGGTGGTACTAAGCGACTGGATTGATATGAATCCTAAAGAAGTGGAAAGAAGTCTTCACAACCAAACGGACTGGTTTAGTATCCTTAAGGGAACGACTCAGAGTTATGCTGAAGCGATTCGTACCGGTCATTTGAAAACTAAGTTGACCAATGAATGGAAAAGGATGACCGCTATGGATGTGAGCGATGTGGCTTATGACAATTTCCTGATCAACGGTAAAAACCAATCGACGCTGTCGCAATTTAAGGCCGGGGATAAAGTAAGGCTGCGGATAGCCAATGGTGGAGCCTCGTCTTATTTTTGGCTAAACTGGGCAGGTGGTAAGATCACCGTGGTTGCGAATGATGGTAATGATGTAGAACCGGTTGAAGTGGACAGGCTTATTATAGCGGTGTCAGAAACCTACGATGTTGTGGTAACGATACCCGATAATAAAAGTTATGAATTTTTAGTGACCCCCGAGGACCGTACCAAACATGCTTCGCTCTGGCTGGGTAGTGGCGAAAAGGTTGCGGCTACAAAAATGCCGAAGCTAAAATACTTTGCCGGCATGAAAATGATGAATGACATGATGGACATGAAGGGCAACCTGGTAAAGATGGACGGGATGGATATGAAAAACCAGGAGATGGATATGAATACCGTCATGTATCCGGAGATTTCGGGACCTGAAAATCCTGCTGACACGATGAAAAGTAAGCAGGATATGCGGAACAGTGATATGAACAAATCCCCTGTGCCGGCCAAGGATAGCAGCAAAAAAATGCAACCGCAAGGTGGGGCTCAAAGCATGGCTGGTATGGATATGGGAAATAGCAATGCAGATATTGTAACCCTTAGCTATGCGATGCTCCGGGCACCTGAAAAAACAACCTTACGTTCAGGTCCGGTAAAAGAACTCAAATTTAATTTGACCGGTAATATGAACCGTTATGTCTGGAGTATAGATAATAAGGTTGTCTCCGAGGCGGATAAAATTTTGATCAAGAAGGGGGAAAACGTGCGTATCATTTTATATAATAATACGATGATGCGACATCCCATGCACCTGCACGGACATGATTTTAGGGTGTTGAACGGGCAGGGCGAATACGCCCCGTTAAAGAACGTGCTGGACATCATGCCTATGGAAAGTGATACTATCGAGTTTGCCGCGACCGAGCCGGGCGGCGATTGGTTCTTTCATTGCCATATCCTGTATCACATGATGAGCGGAATGGGACGTGTATTTAGCTACCAGGATACCCTGGTTGACAAAACCGACATCACCAATCCTAAGTTAGCTCAGCGTCGTTTAAACGCTGACGATCAAATGCCTCACCCAATGGCGCGTATCGGATTGGAAAGTAGCGGCTCCGATGGAGAGCTTATGTTCGCCAATACCCGTTGGAAAGCAAACTCCATATGGCACCTGGGTTTAAATGCTAAGATGGGTTACGAAAGTGAAACCATGGTTGGTCGCTATATCGGGCGGAATCAATGGTTTTTCCCTTATGTAGGATTCGATTACCATTATAAACAATTTAATCCCGATGAAAAAAATATTTTTGGCAGCGATTATAAGAACTTATTTGGACAGGTAAGCAACAAGGAACACCGTAGAACAGTGGTAGCCGGTATGGCCTACACCTTACCGATGCTGGTCATCGCGGATGCACGTATTGACGGTGATGGTAAATTACGGTTCCAATTGGGACGTGAGGATATTCCATTATCAAAACGCCTTCGTATGAATTTCATGATCAATACCGATAAGGAATATGCAGCAGGATTAAGATATATTGTCACCAAATACTTTTCCTTATCGAGTCATTATGATAGCGATATGGGATTGGGTGCAGGTTTAACAGTAACTTATTAATTTTATCTAATGCCGGCTCATGAGTCGGCATTTTTTATTTAACGGCGACAGGTTCACGGATACATTGTTCAGTATCTGCGGTGGCTATTATTTTTATAAGTCATGGTCTGAGTATAGCTTCTCCACTTATTGGGTTTACTTGAAAATATAGGCACTTAATAGCGGTCAAAATATAAAAATATTAAATAACAAATAAACAATGAGCCATCAAACATCCATCACGAAAATGAAAGCCTGTAAAATTGTAGCTATCGGCTTATTTCTGATAATAACAGCTGCGCTCAATGGTTCGGCTAGCCCTTTCTATTCATATACAAACAGCCTTCCGGTACCTGGCTTTAAAGATTCTTTTGTAGATAAAGAAACACCATCTTTTACGCTGGAAGACAAAAATGGTAAAAGGATAAAATTGACCGACTTAAAGGGGAAAATCGTACTTATTAATTTCTGGGCTCCGTGGTGCGCGCCTTGCAGAGAAGAAATGCCCGGCTTGGATAAATTGTACAGACATTTCAAGGAAGATACAAACGTAATATTCATCACAGTGGATATGGATCATAATTTGAAAAAGTCTCTTGCTTTTATGAGCAGCAATCAATTGATGCTTCCTGTTTACGTTGCAGAGACTCAGATTCCTGCAGATTTTATAGGTGACGCAATCCCTGCAACGGTTATTTTAGATCAATCTGGCAAAATTGTTTTCAAACAAGAAGGGGGATTAGACTTTAACGATGAGCATTTTATCAAGTATTTAAAGAGTTTATTAACAAAATAAGTCAACAATGAAAGATATTCACAAAGATCATCCCGGGGATATGAATAACATATCATCACCCCATAAACATGAAAATCAAGCCTCAGAAGCGACATTAAACAAAGACCCTATGGGGCATGGCAAACACGCTGCGCAAGCCGGTATGGGGATGGCGGGCCATGATCATCACGCTATGATGATCGCTGATTTTAAGAAACGGTTTTATGTTGTTTTGGCGTTAACTATTCCCGTAATGTTGCTTTCTATGCAAATTCAACAATGGCTGCGCCTTGATCTACATTTTGTCGGTTCCAATTACCTCCTGTTTGGCCTGTCAACCGTCGTCTTTATTTATGGTGGATGGCCGTTTTTGTCTGGATGGTTTAGTGAATTGAAAGCAAAAAATCCGGGTATGATGACCTTAATCGGTTTTGCGATAAGCGTAGCTTATATCTATAGTGCAGCAACCGTATTTGGTTTGAAAGGAATGGACTTCTTTTGGGAACTGACAACGCTGATCCTAATCATGCTCTTAGGGCACTGGATTGAAATGCGTTCAGTTGCCGGGGCATCGAGGGAATTAGAGTTGCTGGTACAGTTGATGCCTGCTGAAGCGCATTTGATTGATGGTAAAAACACAAGCGAAGTTAAAACCGATAGTTTAAAGTCGGGTGATCTGATCTTAATCAAACCGGGTGAAAAAATTCCTGCTGACGGCATTATTGAGGATGGGGAAAGTTACCTCAATGAGTCTATGCTAACGGGAGAGTCTACTCCGGTGCAAAAATCCAAAGGACAGGACGTCATCGCAGGTTCTGTAAATGGCAACGGTTCATTACGGGTAAGAGTAACTCATAGTGGCGAAGATTCTTATTTGTCCAAAGTAATTACCCTGGTTAAAAATGCCCAGGATGCAAAATCCAACACGCAGCTATTAGCCGATAAAGCAGCAAAATGGCTGACCATTATCGCGCTTATAGCAGGTATCGGCACTTTTGCCTTTTGGCTGGCAGATGGTAAAGACCTGGCCTTTGCCATGGAAAGAATGGTTACGGTCATCGTTATCTGCTGTCCCCACGCTTTGGGGCTTGCCGTTCCGCTTGTAGTAGCAAAATCGACCTCTCTTTCTGCGAAGCATGGCTTGCTCATTAAAAACAGGACCGCATTTGAAAACTCCCGAAAGATCAGCACGATTGTTTTTGATAAAACCGGAACCCTTACGGTGGGAAAATTTGAAGTGGCCCGGGTACTTGTGATCGACCATCAAAGCAATGACCATCAAAAATGGGAAAATGAAATGCTGCGAATTGTCGCCGCGCTGGAGCAAAATTCAGAGCATCCTATTGCCACAGGAATTCTTGCCGAGATCAAGAAACGTTCTTTGGATGTTCCCAAAGCAATAGACTTTCAGGCGATAACAGGTAAGGGCGTGGAAGCAATGGTGGAGGGTAAACACCTCAAGGTAGTAAGCCCCGGCTATCTTAATGAAAAGCATATCGCTTTACCAGAGGGATTTGAGGCTAACGGCAGCGAAACGGTGGTCTTCGTTATAATCAATGAGGTTTTATACGGCTATATCGCTTTATCAGATACGATACGCCCTGAGTCGGCTGAAGCTATACAAACTCTGCATGACAACGGGATCAAATCACTGCTATTAACCGGCGATAATAGTCAAGTCGCTGAAAGTGTAAGCAACCAGTTAAAAATGGATGGCTTTTTTGCCGAGGTTTTACCGCATCAAAAATTAGATAAAATCAAGGAATTGCAGCAAAAAGGTGAGTTCGTAGCCATGACCGGGGACGGGGTGAACGATGCACCGCCGCTGGCTCAGGCAGATATAGGTATTGCGGTAGGTTCCGGCAGCGATATTGCGGCGGAAACCGCAGGGATCGTTTTAGTAAATAGTAATCCCAAAGACATCGTTAGTTTGATCCTGTTTGGAAAGGCGACCTATCGTAAAATGGTTCAAAATCTGGCTTGGGCGACAGGTTACAATGTGGTGGCCTTGCCCCTTGCCGCCGGTGTGCTTTATAACCAGGGTATTGTATTAAGCCCTGCAGTGGGAGCTGTATTGATGACCGTTAGCACGGTCGTAGTGGCCATTAATGCAAGCTTACTAAAAGTAAAACAGTCATAAGTTATTATAGAACAATGGCATGGATTATTCAATTTACATCAGGCCTTTGCTGATCAGCGATGCGGAAAATAATTTGAAGTGGAGTATTGATCCGGAATTGTGGAAATTAACCGGTGAAAGGCCGGAAAAATACATATCTATGGATTTGGAAGTCGCCTGGTTGTCTTATGTGCTCCGAAATACGACAGATAAATGTTTTGCCATATGTCTGAATTTTCCTGACCATCATATAGGGAACATCGAATTAACGAATATTACCGACCAAGAGGCACAATGCAATGTACTTATCGGGGAAAAACTATTTTGGGGTAAAGGAATAGCGGGTAAAGCCTTATCCCTGGTCAGCGACTACGCCTTCTCCTATCTCAAATTAAAACGCCTCTACACAAAAATTTACAGTGAAAATAAGCCTGCACTTTCCCTTTTTAAAAGGTGTGGGTTTATCGCAATTGGATTAGCCGAAAATAATTTTATAAAGCTTACGGTCGATTTAGAAGATCATCAAGTTAAATTGTCTCATTAACTATTTGCTAAAATAAAAATGATAAAAATTTTCAATTTATTTAAAAAAGCGAGGGCTGAACCGCCAGTCGACATAGATTTTCTTTCTTCAAGCTATCTTCGTTATCAGGACAAACAAATTGTAATAAGCCCCCAGACGGACAGCTCAGGTCGTCATGCAGAAAATACAGCCATCAGGGTCAAAACTAACATGCCTGCGAATCCGGGATATAGTGTTTTTATTAATAAGTCTGACGAGAATATTACCGGAGACACGTCTGTCATGCCAATTCCTATGAGCATCGTGCATACCAACAAATATATTACCGTCTTAAAAGGTTTTGGGGTTCACCCGAGCGGAGGTAGATATTCAGATTATGGATTGACAGTACGATGGACCGATCAGAAAATAGAAAAAATAATTTTTCATCTGCACGATAGGGATGTAAACATTGAGTTCAGTAAATGATAGCCGAACTAATACGTACAATATCATCGGCCTCTTTTTAAACCATTAAAAGCTATTGCTATGAATTCAGATCAATTCATCCGTAGACTACTAATCACTAACTTAATTCTGCTATCGGCCATAAAATTTGCATTAGCGCAGGACCCGGTAAAAGGTAAGGCATTATTCATAGCCAACAACTGTAGCACCTGCCATAAAATAGATGAGCAAATGGTGGGGCCGGCTCTAGGCCCCATGGTGACAATGGGACACAAAGAAGATTATTTGATCAGTTGGATACAAAATAATCAGGCCCTTATTGAAAAAAAGAACCCTGAGGCATTGAAGATTTATAATAAATTCAATCAGCAGCAGATGCCGGTGTTCAGTAACCTCACGAATAAGGACGTTAAGGATATCATTTCCTATATAAGAAGCGAGTGGCAAACCATGCAAACCGCTAACAATGATATGCAAGGTAAAGGAAAAACCGGTGAGAGAAAATTATCTGCAGAAAATACCTGGCCAATTATTGCACTAATTATTACCTTGATTATTACGTTCCTCATTATTGTTATGTTAAACAAGACAATAGCTCGGCTGGAAGGCCTGTTGCTCAACAGGAAAAAAGTGTTGCCCAAAAAACAATTTTCAAAAAAGAAAAGATAGGGGGAATTGCCAATCAAAACAGCCTGTTTGTAAAAAATATTATTACGGCTTGAATTTAACGCCGATAACAACGACGATGGAATTGTTGATAACCGCATTATAAAATTTATCAGCGATCAAATAGACATTTTGTCGTCAGGCTTTTCTTAAGCAAGTTTCCAAATGTTTGTCTTTCCTGACTGATATAGGTTGAACTTATTCCCCTGATGTTGCTAAAAAGATTTGCCGGATCATTGATTTGTATTTCTGAGTTCGGTAATAGAAATAATGGCACATCCATTCCTTTTATATTAATTTAAATGACAGCAGAGTTTGGCTTTTATTAAACATTAAATGTGAGCCAGAATTACCTGCAAATAAATCGCCAATTAGCTTAACACGATTATTTAAATTCCTATCAGTTAAATTCTTAAATACTGGAACGACTATTGTTTGTATAAGTGATTACCTTAATAATAAACTGAAAATACCATGAAAAAAATTTGTTGTATGATTGCCCTAGCCGCAATCTCATTTAGCAGCGTTTATGCGGAACCAAACATAAACTCATCTGTGAAAGCCGATGTGTTGCAAACCCATAAGAAAAAAGTTATTCATAAGAAAAAAAAGCCAATGAAAATGAAAAAAGGGACCTCGATGGGTAAAATGAAAATGTAATTGTAACACTGTTTTAAACGCCCCGGCTTACGGGGCTTTTTTATCTACCACTATTGTTGAGAGTCTTTAAGTTCTTTCAACTTGGCTATCATTAATCTGATCTCTGCTTACTGTCTTGTGATAATACCTTTCGCCGCTTCAGCTCGGACTTTCTAGTCGATCTCGACTATTTTTTGGGTAATCTTATTTCCTATTGTGTGATCCAATCGTGTGCGATGGATGTTAATCCGCTACACTCGGTTTGACGAAAGCTATTTATAGTTGTTGTTCAGGTCAAAAAATAGTTTAGTTGCGGCCAGTTTAAAATCATTTATGGCCTTGGTTCATCTCAATTGTTTTATTAAAAATACAGTGTAATTGGCAGTTGGCTCAGCGGATGTGCGTCTATAATTAACTTTCATAAAAGTTCGCTTGGTATAAACTTTTTACTTTATTGTGTGGCAATATTTTTATTCTTTATCTATATTTGTGTGTTGAAAAAAATTATTTCCATATTGCTCGTATTTGCTTATGCAATCTCTGTTTACGGGGTTTCTGTAAATAAATTTTATTGCTGCGGGCAACTTTCAACAGTCAGTATTGCTAAAATCACACAACTGAATTGTCCGAATAAGTCCGATCCATCTTGTTGTAAAACAACTAAACAAGAGTTTAAGATAAAAGACAATCATGTTTTTGCAAAGGCAAGTTCCATTGCGCATATACAGTTCGCCGTAGTAATTGCCGAGTATTTTATCCAAATACCTGCTGAAAGTATAGGCATCAAAAATGCAAGGGCTTATAATAGTCATGCGCCGCCAGCTACTCGGGATGCGCTTTATACGCTGTTTTGTACCTACAGAATCTGATTTCCTTCTCCTCATTTCTTTCGATTTAATTGAGCATAGAGCTCTTAAATCCACCAATCTCTTTTTTTATTAATCAAATTTTGCTGCAAGCCCATGCAGTGAGATACTTACTTAAATTTAAAAAAATGAAAACTATCACATTTTCAATAACATTGCTTGTATTGTTGTTTTCAAAAACACTTGTTCAGGCTCATAGCTTCAATGCTAATAAAATTCTTTCCAATAATACTGCTATTGCCGTCGCTCAACAGCATCAATTAGCTGATTATAAAGTTGTGGACCGAGGCGTCATTATCATTTACGAACGTGAGCGGCCCGGAGGTAAGCTAAATCTTTTTAAACCCGTTGTAACTTATTACTTCAGTTTGAAAGATTCTGAAAAGATATATTTGCTTAACCTGGAAAATTTGAAAAATATATACAGGGACGGTAAAGCTTTCGACTTGATAGATGGCAACTTTAGGACGGATAATGATTTGTTTTTTTACGACCCTTATCATCATCAGTACCGGATCAATTATTATCTCTCAAAAATCAATCATTCTTAAGGGATGCCCGTCTATTTATCCATCTTGAATTAAAAATATATGAAAAAAGTAACCCTGATAGCTGTGGCCATTCTTTTCTCCGGTGCAACGGTGTTTGCTGCTGGCCTGCCTGTCAAAGCTGTATCTGACACGACTAAAACAAAAAAGGTAAAGCCTGTAGCGAAACCTGAGAAAGTACAATACACCTGCGGTATGCACCCGGATGTATTAAGTGAAAAACCTGGCAAATGCCCTAAATGCGGCATGGAACTGGTAAAAAAAGAACCGGCGAAAAAGAAAGCTGAAACCATGAAGATGTAATTCATTTCAATACTCCATCCCGGTAGCCATCAGGATGGAGTATTGATTAAAACCATTAAGATGATCAATCAACTTATTACCCTGTCCTTAAAGAACAGGTATATCGTATTGCTGGTCGCCGTCGCACTTTTTGGATGGGGAACTTATGCCGTGCGTGAAAACCCAATCGACGCTATTCCTGATCTATCCGAGAACCAGGTGATCGTTTTCACCGAATGGGGAGGCCGCAGCCCGCAGATCATGGAAGACCAGGTGACTTACCCGCTGGTAAGCAACCTGCAGGGGATTCCTAAAGTTAAAGCCATCCGGGCCACCTCCATGTTCGGGATGAGCTTCGTCTATATTGTCTTCCAGGATAATACGGATGTTTACTGGGCGCGCAGCCGGGTACTGGAACGGTTAAGCTATGCGCAGCGCTTGCTGCCGCAAGGTATTACCCCAACATTGGGGCCTGATGGAACCGGTGTTGGCCATATCCTGTGGTACACGCTCGATGCCAAAGGAATAGATCTCGGAGAACAGCGGGCCTTGCAAGACTGGTATGTTAAGTTGGGGCTGCAAACCGTGCCGGGCGTTAGCGAAGTTGCTTCTTTCGGCGGCTTTGAAAAGCAATACCAGATCAATATAGACCCGCATAAACTCAATTATTATAATATTCCCTTATCACAGGTGCTGAAAGCTGTTAAAAGCAATAACAATGATGTGGGCGGCCGCAAGTTTGAAATGAACGGCACCGGGTATATCGTCCGCGGCCTGGGCTATATAAAAAACTTGCAGGACGTAGAAAATATTACCATCGGAACCATCAAAACCGTACCGGTCAGGGTAAAAGACGTCGCGACCGTTCAAATGGGCGGCGATCTGCGCCTTGGCATATTCGACCAGAACGGCGAAGGTGAGGCGGTTGGTGGAATTGTCGTGATGCGTTATGGCGAAAACGCCGATAAGGTTATTCATGCCGTAAAGGATAAAATGGCCGATATACAAAAAGGCTTTCCTCCAGGCGTGAAATTTAAAATTGCCTATGACCGGAGTGAATTGATCGAAAGCGCAATCGGATCTGTCAAACATACGCTGATCGAGGAAATGATCACGGTGTCAATCATTGTGATCCTGTTCCTATTGAGTTTGAAAAGTGCGCTCAGTATAATTATTCAAATCCCGATTACCATCGCGGCCAGCTTTATCCTGCTCAATGCCTTTGGTATTAGTTCCAATATCATGTCGTTAACGGGTATCGCATTAGCTATCGGGGTGATCGTAGATAACGGGATCGTTATGGTCGAAAACTCGCACCGGAATTTATCCGCTGCACAAGAAAAAGAAAAGTCATGACTACAGCAGAAAGAATTAGAATTATAGAAGCATCCTGTAAACAGGTGGGCCGTGGTGTGTTCTTTTCCACGCTGATCATTGTCGCTTCCTTTCTCCCGGTATTTATGCTGGAAGGACAGGAAGGTAAACTGTTTGGCCCTTTAGCATGGACAAAAACTTTCATATTGGCTATAGATGCGGTCCTTGCGGTTACGCTGGCCCCGGTATTGATTTCCTTTTTTCTGAAAGGAAAGCTGAGTTCAGACGACCGTAATCCATTGAACCGATTTTTGGAACGCGTTTACAGGCCGATACTCAACTGGTGCATTACCTGGCGCAAAACCACTATAGGTATCAACATCATCGCGCTATTGATCAGCATACCGCTCTTATTGAGTCTTGGTAGCGAATTTATGCCGCCGTTAGATGAAGGAACGATCCTGTTTATGCCGGTTACATTACCAGATGTGTCCAACTCAGAAACCAAGCAACTGCTGCAAATACAGGACCGGATCATTAAAAGTATACCGGAGGTAAAGAATGTACTAGGAAAAGCTGGCCGGGCGAATACAGCAACCGATAACTCGCCGATAAATATGGTGGAAACCATCGTCTTGTTAAAACCCACCAGTGAATGGCGCAAAGGCATCAAAAAGGAAGATATCATCAATGAACTTAACGGAAAATTGCAAATACCGGGTGTAGTGAATGGCTGGACACAACCTATCATTAACCGCATCAATATGCTTTCTACCGGTATCCGAACCGATGTGGGATTAAAAGTTTACGGTCAGAACCTGGATACGATCTATTCTTTGTCTAATCAGATGAAACAGGCTTTGCAGGGTATTAATGGTGTGAAGGATCTTTATGTTGATCCGATCACTGGTGGTAAATACCTGGATATACAAGTCAACAAAGATGCCATAGGACGTTATGGCCTAAGCGTAGATGACGTGAACGAGGTTGTAGAAAGCGCATTGGGCGGGATGAATATCACACCAACGATTGAAGGGCGCAGGCGCTTCAGCGTTAACCTTAGACTGGCACAAGACTACCGGAGTAACCTGGAGGAAATCAAGCGCACCTTGGTTCAAACGATGAATTATGGCCCGATACCGCTGTCTTCCGTTGCAGATATTAAGATCAGCGACGGGCCGGCAATGATCCAGTCGGAAAATGCCTTATTGCGCGGTACGGTATTATTTAATGTTCGTGACCGTGACATGGGAAGTACGGTAAAAGAGGCACAGGACAGGCTGAACACGATGGTGAGAAGCTTACCTAAAGGTTACTTTATCGAGTGGAGCGGCCAATATGAAAACCTGATCCGGGCTGAACATACCTTAAAGCTTATTCTTCCTATTGTACTGGTTATTATTTTTGGCTGCCTGTATTTTGCTTTTCACTCCATCCGGGAGGCCTTTTTTAGCCTGATCAGTATTCCGTTTGCGCTTATCGGGGGCGCTTACATGGTGTATTTCTTTGGCGTGCATTTGTCGGTAGCAGTAGCAGTGGGCTTTATCGCCCTGTTTGGCATAGCGGTAGAGACGGGTATCGTCATGGTAATCTATCTCAATGATGCCATGCAGCAACTGGTCGTATTGAAAGGAAATAGTAAGGTAACCATAACCAAAGAAGATCTTCGGATTTACGTGATGAACGGCGCGGTAAAACGTTTACGGCCTAAACTCATGACGGTTTGTGTGGCTTTGTTTGGCCTGGTACCCGTGCTTTGGGCAACCGGTACCGGCTCCGATGTCATGCTGCCTATCGTGCTGCCGATGATTGGCGGGGTATTAACTTCTTCCACGCATATTTTACTGGTTACCCCATTGATCTTCCTGATGGTCAAAGAATACGAATTGAGGAAACATGGCAAGCTGGAAGTATTGGAGGTAAAGGAATAATTATGAAAACGAAATATCACATCACCTATATAGTGCTTATCTGCTTTGCAAGCCTGACAGCAGAAGCTCAGGTTCAGCGCTTGCCTTTAGACAGCGTACTGGCGCGTATAGCTGCTAATCCTTCTTTGCAGGCGTATGATGAAAAAATCAGGGCACAGGATGCGTATGCTACAGGAGCGAAAAGCCTAGATGCACCAAAGATCAGCGCAGGCCAATACCAAACCCCTTATCAGATCAATCCGAACACGGGGTCCTTTATGATCCAGGCGGAGCAGATGTTCACTAACCCGGCCAAACTGCGGGCCAAAGAAAATTACATGAAGGGAATGTCTAAAGTAACCGCCGAAGACAAGAACTATATGAAAAATCAATTGATCGCCCAGGCCAGGCAATATTATTATGAACGAGTTGTGCTGGAAAAAAAACTGGCTTTATTGCAAAACACACAAAGCCTGCTGGAATATATGCTCAAGGATGCGAATATCCGGCTCACCTATGGTAAGGAAAAGCTGCCGAATATTTACAAAGCCAAAGCAGACTTATATCAGCTGGATAATACGCGAGAACAATTAAACAATGAGATCAGCCAAAAAAACATTATGCTCAACACGCTGATGAACCGTGATAAGCAAACGGTGTTTACTGTCGATACTACTGTCGTTCTGAAAGATTATGAAACTAACGTTACCGATACGGCAAGTCTCGCAAATGCGCGCAGCGACATTAAAGGGATCGACCGGAATATTGATTTACAACAATTGAATGCTAAAATGGAATACAGCAAGCGCAAACCCGATTTTGGTATCCAGGCGGGGCATATGTTTAGCTACGGAGGAATGGCTAACCAGTATATTTTAATGGCTTCTGTCACCATACCTATCGTTCCCTGGGCATCCAAAGAATACAAGGCCAACCTGAAAGGTATCCGGTATGAGGTAGCTGAATTACAGCAAAAGAAACTGGATATGCTGAACCAGGCCGAAGGGCAGCTGGCCGGTTTAAGAACGGATATGAGCAGCAAAAAAAGACAACTCAAAAACTATAACCAAAATATCATTCCTGCCTTGCAAAATACCTATAAAACATCCTTGCTCGCTTATGAACAGAATACCGGCGATCTGCCATCAGTATTGGACGGTATTAAAGGTTTACAGTTGGCCAGGATGGATGCATTAGATCGTTTACAGGAACTTTTACAATTACAGGTAGCTTATGAAAAAGAAAATGAAACCCATTAGGATCATATTGACCGGCCTCCTGTTAATTACGATGCTGATCAGTGCCTGCTCGGATAAAAAGAAGGTCCCAGCTACTGTACAGGTTACAAGCGATATTAAATATACCTGCTCCATGCATCCGCAGATCCTCGAAGATCATCCGGGCAATTGCCCGATCTGCGGCATGGCGCTGGTTAAAAAGTCAGGTCAGGCCGGTGCGCAGGCAGGCATCAGCATGAATACGGTATTGCAACCGGTTAATTCATCCGTAATAGCGAATATTACTGCCATTACCCCGGAAGAAAAGTTAATCCCAACCCAAATCGCGGCCCAGGGATATCTTGATTTTGATAACAGGACATTTAATAACATTGCCGCACGCTTTTCGGGACGTATCGAAAAGCTTTATATCAAATATGCTTTCCAGGAAATCCATACAGGTCAGCGGATCTTTGATATTTACAGCCCGGATATGGTTGTCGCGCAGCAGGACTTAATTTACCTGATAAAGAACTCATCCCAGGAAACAGCTTTGATCAATGCGGCCAGGCAAAAACTTTTGTTACTGGGAATGACAACAGCACAGGTGGAACAGGTCATCAAAAGCGGTAGGCCGTTTTATAGTCTGCCGGTGTACAGTCCTTATGACGGACACGTACACGATATGCCGCATAGTCAAATGACAGATACTGCAAGTACAGAATCTCCATCAGATTTCGCTAACAATCCTCCGCTTTCCATCAAAGAAGGTATGTATGTAGAAAAAGGGCAGAACATTTTTAATGTTGTTAACCCTCATCAGTTATGGGCGATCATTAAGATCGACCGCTCTGCAATTGCCGCCTTAAAATTAAACCAGCCAGTCACGATAACATTGCCGGATATGCCAGGAAAAACGATTAGGGGCAAAGTCAATTTTATTGAACCAACCTTGCAAAACGGTGATAAAACCACCAGCATTCGGGTTTATATTGACAATATGGATCATGCGTTGAAGGTACACAGCCTGGTTACAGCTAACATACAAACCGGGGAAATAAAAGGTTTATGGATACCAAGATCCGCATTACTAGACCTGGGACGAACGCAGGTAGTGTGGCTAAAAAAAGGCGCATTATTTAAGGCTCATCAGGTAAATACGGGGATTGTAAATGGCAATGAAGTACAAATTGTAAAAGGCTTATCTGTTTCAGATAGCCTGGCATCAGATGCTCAATATTTAACAGACAGTGAAAGTTTTATTAAAACATCAGGCAATGAATAACAGGATCAAACAACATATATGGCTAAAAGCATTGCGTTTGTTAGCTTTTTCCTTGCTGATAGCTGCGCTGTTTACCGCCTGTAAACAAAAACCCCAGCAGGTGGCAAAAACGCAAAGTAAGGCTTATTACACTTGTTCCATGCACCCGCAGATACACGAAGATCATCCCGGCAATTGCCCGATCTGCGGGATGAAGCTGATCAAAGTAGAACTTGCCGGGGGCAATAGCAGTACCGACATGAACACGATTAGGTTAACTGCTTCGCAGATCCAGTTGGCCGGTATCCTGACAGATACGGTCCGGGATGAAAATGTCGGAAATGAAAAAACGCTGACAGGGACGGTAACCACCAATGAAAATACAGCAGCAGAATTGAGCGCCAGGATTGCAGGCAGGATACAGCAATTATTTGTGAGAACTACCAGCGAAAAAATATCGGTGGGCCAGCCTATATATTCCATTTATAGCGAAGACCTGCTGGAAGCCGAAAAGGAATACCTATTGGCGAAACAACAGCAAAAAGTACTGCATAATCCGGATGTGGATTATCAGCAACTGATCAGTGCTGCCGAAAATAAATTACAGCTATGGGGCTTATCTCCCGCACAGATCAGGAACTTAGCGGCTCCCGGAAAAGTTTCTGCGACGACAACAATTTTAAGTAAAATTAGCGGCACCGTTAGTGAAATAGCCGTTCATGAGGGAGATTATGTAACCGAAGGGATGTCCATACTCAAAACACAAGCGTTAAACAGCTTATGGGTAGAAGCGCAATTGTATGCTGGCGAAGCCGGGAATTATAAGGTGAATGACCAGGTTAGTGTTTCATTTCCTGACCTGGGAGGACAGGTTATTGCCGGTAAGATTGAGTTTATTAACCCTGAATTATCTGATGCGTCCAAAGTGGATTTGATCAGGATCAGTATTCCTAATCCGCAGGACTTAATAAAGCCTGGTATGTTGGCCTATATCACTATTGGCGGGACAGGTAACCGTTCTTTAGCTATACCTGCTTCTGCTATTTTAACTGATGGCAAGGGCAGCAAAGTATGGGTCAGAAATACGGATGGCAGTTTTTCACCTAAAATGATTATAACAGGTTCGGGAAACCAAACTTATTTACCCATAGTTTCAGGTTTAAATCCTGGTGATAGGGTCGTTACACAGGGTGCTTATTTGTTGAATAGTGAAGCTATTTTTAAAAATGGTAGCGATAATATGGCTGGTATGAAAATGTAATCTCGAATAAGGAATCAACAGCGAAAGATTGTCTAATCGAACTGAATCTTTTTAACTGCTGGTTATTCAACTTTGGTTGCCGCCAGTCTGCGGAAAGTTAAGAAAAAATGGCAATAGTTATCTAATCATTAACGGCGCACTTTATTTGAAATAAAGCGTGCCGTTTTTATCAATCATAAATAAATTTTAAATGAAAGAATTCATGAAATAATGCTCTTAATAGTTTAATCACATCGTTTTTTCATTAGCCATCTTTCTTATGGCGCTTCATAAAAAACAGGGCTATCGCTAAAAATGCTATAGAAATAAGACCGCCATATAAAAAATCCTTTCCTGCAAAATGGCTGCCGGTGTAGCCTGCTATAGGGTACGCAATAGCCCACCACAAATGGGAAAACGCAAAATGTGAACCGTAAACTTTACCCTGCTCATTTTCTGCGGTATTTTCACCGATCAGTGTTTCTGATGGCATTTCCGCCAAACTTTGCCCCAAACCTGCAAAGACCCATAAAACCATCATGATAGGAAAGCTAACGAAATTCGTAATGGAGATCGTTATCGCTAAGATTAAGGCCCCTAAGATCAGGGATATGCGCCTTGTCTTTGTTTTGTCCAGGCTTCCTGCTACAAATGCCGCGATGCTGGCACCAATGCCAAATGCGGCCATCACCCAACCGTAATGCTTATCATCTAAATGCAAGCCGCTTTTGATGTGACCGACCGAGTTAACCAGTATTTGAGCACCGGCAAGTGCAGAAACAAACTCAATGATCAGCGCAAAGCGTATAATAGGATTGCCGAATAGCAGTTTTATCCCTTTAATTACATCCTGCCAGGCAGTAAACGTCTTCTGGGTGTTATCTACTTTCTTTTGCAGCTTACCTGCAGGCAGCATCAGGATCAATACGCCAGCTATAATAAATGAACCCGCATCGATAAAAAAAATCTCCCTTGCGCCGAACCAAATTGCCAGGATGCCCGCTAGGCCGGGCCCTAATACACCTAATATTTGGAAAGTTGCCGTAGATAAACCTACAGCCTGCCGATAATGTTCCTTGTCTACCACCTGCGGAATCACCGCGCGGTAAGTTGGTGTAAAGAAGGCATTGAACACGTTTAACGCAAATACTAAGGTATAGATCTGCCATTCGGCTTGTACGAATGGCAGGCTGGCTACGATACCCATACGAATAAAGTGGGTCGTGACCAATATAGTCTTTCGGCTTACCCGATCAGCCAGAACACCGACGAACGGAGAGAAAATAATAAATGCGGTTACCCGCAATGTCAAAGCGCTGGCCAAAATGATCGCCGATTTTTCTTTTCCAAACTGGTAAGACAACAACGCTAATCCTACCCAGGTCACCGCATCACCCAATAAACTGACCGACTGGGCGAAGTACAAGCCTGCGAATACTTTATTCTTTAGTGCCACGAAAGTGTCGGCAAAAGCCGAGAGCCAGTTACGGCTTTTGCTGTTATTCATCTTCCCCGGTATTCTTCATTTTCATTAATAAACTGTAAGCTCCTTTGATTACAAAGGTCTGGTTGCGCAATTCTGAACTATTCGCCAGTAATTCTACATAGCCATCTTTAGCTATCCCCGGTTTTATTTCTACGATCTCATAAGCGTTCTTTCCCTTTACCTTAAAAGCGTAACTTTTGTTTTCATAGTTTACAATGGCATCTTCCGGTAGGGTCAACGGACGATTGGCATTAATTTCAATTTCGGCATTCATGAACGTGCCCGGCAAGAGGTCTTTATCATATTGCTTAAAATGGCAATGCACCACCGTTTTACGCTGATCGGTCAAGTCTTTGCCAATCAGTACAATTTTACAGCGGTATTTTTTTTCCGGGTTGCTGTTGGTATAAGCCATCACGGTTTGCCCCTGGTGCAATAAGGTTACATCTTTTTCAAACACATCCAAAGCTAAATGGATGTCCCTTGGGTCAACGATCTCGAACAAAACATCGCTCGGATTAACATATTTACCAATGTTAACGTTCACTTTGCTCACAAAGCCATCAATAGGTGAATGGATAGCTGCGCTTCTCGTAATAGTGCCATCTGTTACTTTAGCCGGGTTCATACCGATTAAACGCAGCTTCTCCGCCAACGAACTGACCATGATCTTCTGGCTTTCATAATCCGCCTGTGCCTGCTGAAAGATCTTATCGCTATTGGCTTTGCTGACGTTCAGATCACGCTGGCGCTCAAAGTCCTTTTGCGCAAAATTCAGTTTGGCTTTGGCGGTTAAAAAATCCTGCTGTAGTTGGATAAATTGCTGGTCTTCCATCATTGCAATAGTTTCGCCACGGCTTACGTGCATACCCGGCAACAGCTTACTTGATTTTAAGTAGCCACCCATTGGGAAACTGATACTTACCATATTTTGTGGTGGCACATCAATGGCACCGGTAACTTTTAATGAGGTCGCTACCGGGCGATTACCTGCGTGGCCGGTATCTATGCCGGCGGTTTTGATCTGCGCGTCGGTGAGCGTAACAGTGGTCATGTTTTCGGTCTTTGGCTTCTCCATGGTTTTGGTTGCCGTTTTGTCGACCGTTTTGCCACCGCAGGAAAACAGCGCTAATGCTGCTATGAGCGCCGTAGTCTTATAAAGGTATGTTTTAGTTGCTGGTTTCATTGGTTCTGTTTTGAAGAGCGTTAATTTGAATAATGGCCTGGTTAAGATTATTGACCGCATCAGTGTATTCACTGCGTAATGCTGTTGCCTGGTTAATGAGCAAGGTATATTCAAGATAATTGACCTGCCCGGCCGTAAATTGCAGGTTGGCCGTTTTTAAGATCAGGGTGGCATTGGGCAAACCTGTCTTTTCATAATAAGCGGTCAACTTTTGGTATTTGACGACTTCCGCCGCCGCCTGTTTATAGCGGTTTTGCAAAGCCTGTAATCCCGAAAGGTAATCTATCTGTGCCTGTTGTTCTTTAATACGGGACGCACTGATTTTATTCTTTTGCGCACCGAAGAACAAAGGCACCGAAACACCTAACTGAACGGATGAAAAGCGATTGCTACCATCATAAGTCCGGTTTATCCCGTTTACGGTTTGTATACCGTTAAAGCTTTGGTTATAGTAACCCATGTTTAGATCCGGCAAGAGTTTTGAACGCTCTAAAGCAGTTTGTGCCTTGCTGACCTGTTGCTGCTGGCCTAACAACAATACCTGCGGATGGTTGCTAAATGCTGTATCTGTTGCCAAAGGTAAGGGCAGTTTCAGTTCCCTGGCTTCCGGCTGGTAATCCGAGGCTGTATTGAGCAGTACACGGAAACGGTCATCAGCAATTAGCAAATCGGCGTTTACCATTTCTGTTTGGCGGGCGATCTGTCCCCGTTGCGTTTCAGCCGTTGTTTTCTCCAGGATATTACTTTCCCCTTTATCAAAGCGTAGGTTGGCGTTTTTAACAAATAGCGCATAGGTACTGTCTGCACTTAATAACAAACTCAATTTCTGTTTCAGGTAGAGAATGTTATAAAAGCTTTCGGTAACTTGCCGTTCCAGTTCTTTTTTTCTGACATTTACATTCAGTTCCCCGGCCTGGTATTCCGCATGGAGCAAAGCTTTTTGCCGGGTGTAAACCGTAGGGAAATTAACAGACTGCACTACCGATAGGCGGTTGTCATTATAAGCGCTATTAATCTGGCCGTATTCGCCAGTAATATTGGTTTTGGGAATCGTAACGCCCGTACCGGTAATTCTTTTCAAATAATCAGCATTCAGCCGTTCGCTTTTCAGGTTCAGGTTATTTTTAAAGGCGGTATCTATCGCCGCCTTCAGGCTGATCGGTGTTTGTGCTTTCGTGCTTCCGGCGAACAACCCTAAAGAAGTGAGTAAGACGATCACCGCAGATTTAACAGGTATTTTCATGGATTTTCCTTTTTCAAACAGGATATACAAAATAGGCAGCACGAATAAGGTCAGGAACGTCGCGGTTATTAAACCGCCGATCACTACCGTAGCTAAAGGACGTTGTACTTCGGCACCTGCGCCATTACTTAATGCCATTGGAAGAAAACCTAAAGAGGCCACCGCGGCGGTCATCAAAACCGGCCTTAAGCGTAA
Organism: Mucilaginibacter metallidurans; assembly: GCF_003286435.2. Classification (NCBI taxonomy): domain Bacteria; kingdom Pseudomonadati; phylum Bacteroidota; class Sphingobacteriia; order Sphingobacteriales; family Sphingobacteriaceae; genus Mucilaginibacter; species Mucilaginibacter metallidurans. The sequence continues at coordinate 5,335,971 of NZ_CP043449.1, read as the reverse complement.
TTTTGTACCTTCAAATACAATGTTTCGTAAATTATCCCAGCCATCTTTTCTAAGCCGGTTAAATTCAGATATCAGCACCAATCCGTTTAATACAGCTACGCCAAAAAGGGCAATAAAACCCACGCCGGCACTGATACTGAACGGCATTCCTCTTATTACCAATGCGATCACCCCGCCAATTGCCGATAAAGGCACGGCGGAGAAGATGAGCAGCCCTTGTCTCATCGAACCGAACGCGAAATATAGCATCAGGAAAATGAGCAATAAGGACACCGGTACGGCGATCATCAAACGCTGTTTGGCTGCGTTCAGGTTCTCGAAAGCACCGCCATAGGTGGTATAATAGCCCGGCGGCAGCTTGATCTGGTTGTTTACCTTCTGTTGCAATTCTTCCACAATACTTTGCACATCCCGTCCCAAAACATTAAAGCCGACAATTATCCGCCGTTGCGCGTCTTCGCGCTGAATTTGGTTCGGGCCTTCTTCGATCTTTACATCGGCGACCTGTTGTAAAGGCACCTGGCTGCCTGTGGGTGTAGGGATCAGCATATCCTGCACATCGCTTAACTGCTTACGTTGTTCACCCGCCAGCCTTACGACCAGGTCGAATCGTTTTTCGCCTTCGTAAACGGTGCCGCTGCTTTGTCCTGCAAATGCGGTATTAACCACCCTGTTAATGTCTTCTACATTCAGCCCGTATTCGGCAATAGCGGCACGTTTGTAACGGATAACGATCTGGGGCATACCGGTAACCGCTTCCACATAAATATCCCGTGCGCCTTTAATACCCCCGGCTATAGTGCCCAACTTCTTAGCAAAGATGGCCAGTGTATCGAGGTTCTCACCAAAGATCTTACAGACCACATCCTGGCGAGCACCGGTCATCAATTCATTGAAACGCATTTGTACCGGGTATTGGAAACCAAAAGTAACACCAGGTACTGCTTCCAGTTCCTTCGACATTTTTTCGGTGAGTTCATCAAAACTTTTGGCATTTGTCCATTTGCTCTTATCCTTCAGGATCACCATCATATCGCTGGCTTCAATGGGCATCGGGTCAGTTGGTATCTCCGAACTGCCCGTTTTACCGACCACCTGTTCCACTTCGGGGAATTTGGATAGCAGTATTTTAGAACCTTGTTTAATTGCCTGCACCGAAGTTTGTAGTCCGCTGCCGGTCAATACCCTGGTTTCTACCGCAAAATCTCCTTCTTCAAGTTTAGGTATAAATTCACCGCCTAATCGGGTCAGTACAAATACTGATACGATGAAGGCAATAGCGGCAATGCCAATGGTCATTTTAGGGTGTTTGACAACCCTTACTAACGCGTAATGATAATGCCGCTGGAAAAAATTCATCATCTGATCTGACCAGTTCATCGTATTCTTTTGCTTACGGCTTAAAGATAAACTGCTTATTACTGGTACATAGGTCAGGGAAAGGATAAAGGCCCCGATTAAAGCAAAAGCAACTGTCTGTGCCATCGGCTTGAACATCTTGCCTTCAATACCCTGCAAGGTGAAAATTGGTATATAAACGATCAGGATAATAAGTTCTCCAAATATGGCCGCGTTGCGCATCCTTGCCGAAACGCTGATCACGTCGTTATCCATTTCTTCATGACTGACCGCGGCCCGCTTTTTCAGGTGAATTTCGTGCATGATGGCTTCCACGATAATGACCGTACCATCGACGATCAGGCCAAAATCAAGTGCGCCCAAACTCATCAGGTTACCCGATACGCCAAAGAGGTTCATCAAAATAACCGCGATTAGCATGGCCAGCGGGATAACTGAGGCTACGATAAGAGCCGCCCTGAAATTGCCCAGAAAGATGATCAGTACGATTAGTACAATGGCAATACCCTCTAACAAATTATGTTCTACCGTACCAATGGCATTATCTACCATCTTCGTACGGTCAAGAAAAGCGTCGATCACGACACCCTGCGGTAAAGTCTTTTGGATCTGCACTACCTTATCCTTAATGTTTTTGATCACTTCGTTGCTATTCGCACCTTTCAGCATCATAACGACGGCACCGGACACTTCCTGCTGGCCGTTCCAGGTCATTGCACCATAACGTGTCGCATGATCTAAACCTACTTCACCAATATCACGGATTAACAGCGGTGTGCCGTTGGGCAGGTTTTTCACCACAATGTTCCCTATATCTTCCAATGAACTGACTAAACCCTCACTACGGATAAATAGCACTGTAGGTCCGCGTTCAATATAAGCACCACCCGTATTGTTGTTGTTCTTTTGCAGAGCCGTGAACACTTCGCCGATGGAAATATTATTTGCTTTCAGGCGTGCCGGATCAACTGAGATCTGATATTGTTTAAGGTAGCCGCCAAAACTGCTCACATCAGCAACGCCGGGTAGGCCCAACAACTGTTTACGGACGATCCAGTCCTGAATAGTGCGCAAGGCCATCGCATCATATTTCTTTTCGTATCCGGCTTTGGCGCGGACGGAGTATTGGTAAATCTCACCCAAACCAGTGGTTACGGGTGCCATTTCCGGTTTGCCATATGCTGTTGGGATTTGGCTGGCAATATCGTTAAGCCGCTCGGAGACTTGCTGCCTTGCCCAATAGATCTCCGCTTTTTCATCAAACACAATGGTCACCACCGAAAGGCCGAAGCGGGAAAAGCTGCGGATTTTTTTTACATCAGGAATATTACGGCAGGATTGTTCAATCGGAAAGGAGATGAAGCGTTCCACATCAGGTGCGCCCAATGCGGGGGCACGGGTGATGATCTGTACCTGGTTATCGGTAATGTCAGGTACGGCATCTATCGGCAAGCGTTTCACTTCGTAGATACCAAAACATATCAGGCCGAATATAAAAAGGCCAACGATGAGTTTATTCCGTACGGAAAACTCAATAATTTTATTTAACATTTAGAAAAAGATTACTGTTAATGGTCGGAAAAAAATACAAGGCATAGCCTTTCGCTGTAAAAACAGCGTATGTTAACAGTCTGCAGGAGGGCCGCGAAGTATAGTTTCGTTAGTCACCCAACCCGGAGGGTAAGGCTCATCGGGGCTGACAACCGGCTGGATATACAGGGTCAGCGGAAATCCTCCAAAAACCAAATCCGGCTTAAAGATCAATACCGGCACGAGGGCTTGTAGACCGTCTAAATGATAAGTTTGGGAAGAAAATATATGGTCTACTTTCGCATGTTCAAGGACATCGTTATCATGATGTTCGATGTGATCATGATGATCCTCGTTATGATGATGTGCACAAATATTATGATACAGCAGCAGGACAAGTCCTGTCATTAAGAAAAATCTGCTGATCCAAAGCCTCATACCACAAATATAGTATATATCGCACCGTTTGGCTAAAGGCGGCAAAATATGGTTCGTTGCGTAAAAGAAATATTTGTTCATAACACAGGCTATTTAAGGACTTTGGCGTAATCGATCAATTTGCCGCCGGAATTTTTGATTAGCTGTACAGCCCAGCTGGTAATAACGATAGCGCCGATCAATCCGCTTGCCGCGTCAAGCCAATATAAATTGTAATACCAGCCAAACCCCAAAGTCACAATAGCCGTTAGGCTGGTTAATCCGTCCGCCAGTACATGAATATAGGCGGCCCTGATATTATCGTCATGATGCCCGTTTCCCTGATGCAACATTCTAGCGCTAATTGCATTTACGATCAAACCGATCACGGCGACAATGATAGCTTCACTGAATTTTACCGGCACCGGGTGTATCAACCTGTCAATTGATTCGATAGCCATAATAATGGCGATGATCTGTAAAACGATGGCGCTTGTGAACCCTGAAAGTGACAGCACCTTGTCTTGCTGGAAACTATGCCTTCCCGACTGCCCGTACCTGCGGCTAAAAAGGTATGCGAGCCAGGTAAGCCCAATGGCGAATACGTGGGTAGACATGTGCCAGCCTTCGGCTGTCAGTGCCATAGAATTGGCATAGTATCCGACTCCGATCTCCAGTAACATGGTAGCTACCGTTAAGTAAACAACCCATCGGCTGGTATTTTCATAGTCTATGGTATGCTCATGTACATCCATTGTTTCTTTGACTGATTTTGTATGGGCCACTGTTTCGTTCCTTGCCAGCAATTCCTGCAAATCGTCCCGGTTATCACTAATCCATTCGGTACTAACCTCCAAAGGATTTCTTTTCGATACTCCAGTTATGGTTTTAGCAGGATATCCGATATAAAAAAAACCAAGCAATTTATCTTTGCGTTGTAAGTCAAAGTACGGTTTGGCTTCTTCGAAATAAGTGATACCTGCACTTGTCCAATACGAACCTAAACCATAGGCGGTCACAGAAAGGAACATGTTTTGCACAGCGCAAGCAACGGCTTCTATTTCTTCATTCTCGGGAAGTTTTCCGGTATCGTCCCGTCGCATACCGATGGATATCACATGAGAAGACATCAAAGGATATTCCCGCATTTTACGATGCCTGTCCTCGTTGAAAGATTCTCCGGCAAACTGATTATAAAGGCTGGCCTGCAGATCGCCGAAATATTTCAAACCCTCACCTGAAAACACTTTAAAGCGCCAGGGTTCGGTCTGTTTATGGTTAGGCGCGCGAATAGCATTCTCTAATATCTGCCTGACGATCTCTTCGGGCACCTGTTTGCCTTTAATGTACTGATAAGGATAAATACTTCTCCTGTGCTTAATGATCTCATTAAGCTGTCTTGTATCGTAAGGTGTTTGTATTGATTCTTCCATGTAATTTACAGGTACAAAATTATCTTTAAGACAAATGCCTACATAGGTAAAAAACCGGCTTTTTTCGGTACTTTTGTTGATGCCACTATTTCAGGATATAGAAATAATATCAAAAGAGATACATTCATCAGTCTCTCCGATACATCGTCACCACTACTTTGAGTTATTGTATATCATGGAGGGTAACGGGGTGCATACCATCAATGATAATCATTATCAATACCAGAAAGGAAACCTGTATCTGCTAACGCCGGAGGATACGCATACCTTCAAAATAGAGACAAGGACATACTGTTGTATCATAGACTTCACCAAAGAACTGTTTTCCAAAAGAAAGCGCAAGGAGATGGATCGGGCGGAAATTGGTGAGTTCTTTATCAATATGGAATATGTTTTTCATAATCACCAGAACACGAAAGGCCATATCGAAATGGCGAGCGAGGAAGCGGAGCTAACCGAAAAATTGGTATTCCAGCTTACTGCTGAAAAAGAACACGACCGAATTTATAGTGGCATCATTATTCAGAATATCGTTTTTCTACTACTTAACCTGATCGCAAGGCGGATACAGGAAAATATTGCGGGCGAACTAAAAAACAGAGGTTTAAAGAATGTTGTTCATGAGGTTACAACGTATGTTCAGCAACATATTTATGATAAGGATCGGCTTAAAATAGAAATGCTGGCCAAAGCATTTCATAAAACACCTGATCATTTGAACCGCAATTTTAAACAGCAAACCGGATACACATTAAAAGCTTACATCAATCAATACAGATTAAATCTTATAGAATCGCGTCTGCGTTACAGCAGTTTAACGGTTTCTGAAATTGCTGACGAAATGGGCTTTACAGATGAGAGCCATTTGAATAAGATGTTTAGGAATAACCATGGTCAAACCGCCTCTGCTTACCGAAAAGCCCATTTAAGCTAAACAGAATTTCAGCTTCGGTCGTCAAATAAACAGTTCATTTTAACATTTGATAATACAAGCGGAGACACATGAAATTGCGGAAGCTGCAACGCTATTATGCGGAAATTCAGGTGCTTTGTCCATATCACATTTAGTTTCGTTCCCGGGAGTTTGCTAAATGGAATGAAATTTCTTAATTTCTAACAACAGGGCATAGCTTTTAAAAACGAAAAGTGCGACGAATCAAATTCTGAATTTGTTTTTTTATACCTTTAGCCTGGAAGTACTTCATGAGAAAGATCTGTGCTTTAATAATGACATCATTTTACCTGTTGCTTTCAACAGGCGCTTATGCATGTCTGCTCCATTGCGCGACGGATTATTTTTATGTTCAATTAGCAAAGAATGGTGAAGCGTTTGTTTCGGGCAACGATCATACTCATGATGAAAAGGAAAGTGATGAGGACTGCAAAAAGGGCGATTGTAATTGCTGCTATCACCATGGCACCTATGTAGTCAAAGAAAATGCAAAAGCCCATGCTCATTTTACCTTTCGACCTGCAGATGTGGCCACTGCAATTCTGCAAGCTGATACCGCTCTGTATATCCCATTACATATTACGAGTAGGATCAGCTGGCCAAGGCCCACAGGGCCGCCTTTTCTGCACAGCCAACCGATCTATATTTCCAACAAAGCTCTTTTGATCTGATCCAAGCTAATGCCGGGCTCCCGGCCAGGATACCTATTATCTCATTTTTTAGCTTGAATTATTATCATGACCTTACATTTAATTTTAATTGCGGCTCATTTCCGGTTGGAAAATTGGCCCTATATACCTGCGTTTTTAAAACAAGTTGGGAAAAATATAACTGATGCAACTGTATATTATCCTCGTTTATATTCTTTAATTAACGGCAGTAGCCCATGGTCGAACCTTAACTACTGCCTGGGAGTATGAATCAGCACATTGTTTATAAAATTCAAAAGAAATCAGGCGGGCTTGCCGCGATCAAAATTGTACCCGTAACCATACCCGGTTTCAATAACCGGACCAGTATCACCGGCGTTTTTCAATTGTTTTACTTCCTTTCCAATGGCAACCCAAGAACGGCAGAATTAGATATGGATACTTACATGGGTTTTGCAGGCGCTATTACCTTCTTTAACGAAAACTTTTTCGAGTGGCGGTACGATGGACAAATCCTTGAGGAATTGGAAGTTGCGCAATTGGTAAAGATCATTCAGGATCATGTGGAAGAGTGGTTCGACCAAGCAGATAACCAACCGGTTTTAAAGGAAGAAGATCTGCATGACCCGGAAAGTGCCTTTTACATGAGCGATGCGCAGCTTGCTGCGATCATGGAACATCCCTTATATGATATCTCGCCTTACTTCCTGTTCGGCCCTGATGATAACGTGATCGGGATCGTACAGAATGGGCCAGGATTTGACATTCATATCAACGGAGCCATCGTTGCTCACTTGGAAGTTTTCGAGGAAGATGATTATAAGATTGTAAACGGGGAGATCATCCAGGATGGTCTAACTGGAGAGATCGTTAGAAGAATAAAAGCGGTAAGGGATCTATAGAAAAGCTTTACTTTGCCAAAAACACTGCGATCTATTAAACTTTGCTAATTTAGGGTATCCGTAAAAGCGGATGCCCTAAATTTTATCGATACTCTTGAGTGAACATTCACAATCTGTTATTACCGAATATATGAACGATCAGAAGTAGGTTTATAACACATGGTTCAATGGTGCTTACTTGTTGAACAGAAAAGCGATATTCAAAAATGGAAATGATGTGTAAAATAAAGAGGTGAGATTACCTAAAAAGTGTATTAATTGGCTTTACGTAATCTGTCAGCCAGATCATCTGCTAATGGACTACCTTCAATGGCCTTTACCGCTTTTTCTATGTTATAGCAGAATCGGACAAATTCTACCTGGATGTCATTTTCAAGAGTCAGCAACACATAACAGCCGCGGGGATCTCCATCTTTAGGTTTGCCAACAGACCCAATATTAATCACATGCTTTTCACCAATGATGCGGTGGTAGGGCTTGTGGGAATGGCCGACACATAAAATGTCAGCTTTGGCTTCGATCATCATATCCAGCACATAGGCTTCGTCTGTATCCTCCAGGACATATTCATTGATACTGCGGGTGCTGCCGTGCGCCAGTACAATATTCAATTGGTCATTGTTGAGCTGATATTCCAGTTTGATATGCGACGGTAAAGTATTAAGATATTGCCGATTATTTGCCGATACCAGTTCATAAGCATAGCCTTTACTTTTTTGGTCATGGTTACCCGCCAATGTAGCGATACCGCGCCTACGTATTTCGGCGATGATTTCATTAGGCCAGATGTTATAGCCGATCATATCGCCTAAACAATAAACCGCATCTACTTTTCGGCTGTCCAGATCAGCCAGAAATGTTTCAAACGCCGGTAAGTTGGCGTGTATATCAGAAAAAAGTGCGATCCTCATCTTAGCCGTTCCTTAACATATCTGCATACTCATTGGGTAGCGGGCTATCTTCAACCGCTTTGGCGGCTTTTTCAATATCATAGTCAAAGCGCATAAATTCCACCTGTATGCTATCCTTATCCATTTTTGAGCTACTTTCATTGATGTTTAATAATACATAACCGCCGCGCGGGTCTTTATCTTTCGGTTTGCCTACCGAACCGATATTAATGGCCTGATAATACTGGTCGTTCGCCTCCAGTATCCGATGGTAAGGTTGGTGTGTATGGCCAAAACACACGACATCCGCATCGGCCTGCTCCATAATGCGTAGCATACTTTTTTCATCCCTGTCCTCAAACAGGTATTCATTCACTTTGCGGGGGCTGCCATGCACAAAAAGCACATTCAATTTATCATTGTTCAACTGGAACTCTAAACGGATATGGGCTGGCAGTGTGCGCAAATAAGCCCGCTGCTCATCTTTCACCACCTCGTTGGTATAAGCGATAGATATTTTGCCTAAAGCTTTTTCCTCGTCTGTTTTATAAGCACAGCCGCAATCATCGCTGTGTCGTCCGATACCGAAGTCATAATTGCCGGTGATGCAGGGTATATTGCGTTTACGGATCTCATCAATAACCTCATTCGGCCAGATGTTATAGCCTACCAGGTCACCGAGGCAATAAATGGCATCAGGCTTTTGTAATTCAACATCAGCAAAAAAAGCTTCCAGCGCCGGTAAATTGGCATGTATATCTGAAAAAAGGGCGATCTTCATTATTGAACAGGCGTTAAAGTTTTAGCGGTATAATATTTCTTTCGGAAGTAAAAAGCGAGGTTTACCAAAGCGATCAGGGCAGGTACTTCCACCAAAGGGCCGATCACACCGGCAAAGGCTTCGCCGGAATTGATGCCGAACACCCCAATGGCAACAGCAATGGCCAGTTCAAAGTTGTTACCCGTAGCTGTAAAAGCTATCGATGTTGAACGGGAATAGTCTGCACCAAACGACTTGCCGATAAAAAAGCTCAGCACGAACATGATGGTAAAGTAGATCACCAATGGTATTGCGATACGGAGTACATCAAACGGTATCTGAACGATCAGGTTGCCTTTCAGGCTGAACATCACCACGATAGTAAACAATAAAGCGATGAGTGTTATCGGTGAGATAAAAGGCACATATTTCGTTTGGAACCATTCTTCGCCTTTTAGTTTGATTAAAGAGTAACGGCTGATCACACCGGCGGCAAAAGGGATACCCAAATAAATACCGACACTTTTAGCGATCTCACCAATGGTGATGTTCACCGCTAAACCCTTCAGTCCGAACAGTGGCGGCAACACAGTTATAAATACATAGGCATAAACACTATATAGTAATACCTGAAAGATGCTGTTCAATGCGATCAGTCCTGCGGCATATTCCCGGTTGCCCTCAGCCAATTCATTCCATACCACGACCATGGCGATACATCGGGCAAGGCCAATTAAGATCAATCCAACCATATAAGCCGGATGGTCGCGTAATAAAGTGATTGCCAAAATAAACATCAGTATTGGCCCGATGATCCAGTTAAGGATGAGCGAGGCGCTCAATACTTTGGTATCCCTGAATACCTCGCCCATGTTTTCGTATTTTACTTTTGCCAATGGCGGGTACATCATCAGGATCAAACCAATCGCCAAAGGGATATTGGTCGTTCCGCTGGAAAACGAGTTGATAAAGCCAGATGATGAGGGAATAAAGTAACCTACGCCAACACCAATGGCCATAGCCAGGAATATCCAAAGCGTTAAATAACGGTCAAGGAAACTGAGTTTTTTGCGTTCGGCAACCGGGGTACAGTTGTTTGCTGACATAATTTATTGCGTATATCGTGTTTTAATATGAATAGAGTGTAAACTACTTCCAGTTTTCTTTGAATTTAGAAGCGGCAAAAAGCATTTCCGCTGTGATCAGTTTGGCCTGTACCTCGTACTGCTCATCGGTCGCACCTGCTGAAATGGGCGAATATTTCAATTTAACGGCGAACTTATCAGGGCTGGCCAGCAGCGATGCCGCGCTTTCCTGTGCCAGTATATGAATTGCCTGCGGATTTGAGGGCGAACTTTCTAAGGTAACCGAACCACCCTGGTCGTTATACTTGGCTTCATCGCCGCTTACTTTAAAGCCGAGTTTTGCGAGTGTCGGTGCAACTTTAGGAGACGCGGCTGCGCCAACAACAAAGATTTTCACATCATTTATACCGTAAGAAGCCAGCGCAGCTTTTAGCACGGCCTTGGCAATAGGTGCGCTAAAGCCATCATTGCCCACAAACTCGACGATCACCGGCAATTTTTTGCCTTTGGTAACAATACCCAATTGCTGGATGCCACCGAGTTCATCCTGACGGTCATTTGTAATAGGGGTATTTTTTTTGAGCAATTTGAAAGTCTGTGCCAGCTCAGCATAAATAGGGTCACCGGCAGGTGCGAAAGCCGAACTTACAACCAGTAAGCCTGCTAAGAAAAATAGGGATAAGTTTTTCATGATTTTAAGTTTTATGGTTTAATTGGTTTATTGCTATTTAACGATATATAAGAGTAAAAAAGGGTTAGTTAACGTGTTCGGCTACAAAGTTGGCTGCGTAAATTTTAATCATATCTCTAACCCGGCGAAACTCGGCCATTACTTCTTCGGGTGTGCCGGTAGCTTTGGCCGGGTCGGGAAAGTTCTCGTGAAAGCGTTCGACCTTACCGGGAAAGAACGGGCAGGCTTCATTCGCGTTATCACAAACGGTGATCACCTGGTCAAATGGGATGGCGATATACTCATCCACATAATTAGAAGTGTGCTTCGAGATATCAATATGATCTTCGGCCATCACCTGAATCGCCTTTGGATTGACACCGTGGGTTTCAATACCCGCGCTGTAAACATTGGCCTTGTCACCTGCAAAATAATGTAGGTAACCCTCGGCTAACTGGCTGCGACAGCTATTGCCGGTGCAGAGTACTAATATATTTTTCTTACTCATAATTCTTTTTTCATAACAATGGCCGATACCGGGCAAACATGGCTGAACTCGGATGATTGCTGAACCTCGACTGGTACTTCTTCGCGCGTTATTTTGCTATACTTCTTTCGCTCGAAGTAAGCTGGTGCGGTTTCTGTGAGCAGATATAAAGCTGTAAGGCTATTCTTTTTACTTATGCTGTTCAGCCGTGCTAATAGTTTACCTGCTATCCCGGCACCTCTGTGTTCAGGATGCACAGCTAAAGACCTCAGTAATCCGTTATTTCCATAAACTTCTACACCGGCTACACCAACCACTATACCGTCCTGGATGGCAACAATAAAGTTATCCAGCTTTTCGGGTAGGTCGGCTACCGGCAGCTTTTCAGCCGCCAGCAATTCGATCATTTTTTCTTTATAGGGTTGGGCCTTGTCGATGATCATTTTATAATATTTAGCAGCCGCCCCCTCCCGGTGTGCAGCAAGCTTCCGCTGGTGCAGCAAGGTTGACTAATTGTACTTTAGGTTTTTCCACTACCGCAGGTGTGCAGCACTCTTCACCTTTTTCAGTCGTACCGCAACTACCGCCACGACCGATAGCTTTACATTGTACCGCATCAGGGCGCAGGTCAACAGTCAACGCGTTGCCGTCGATTATCATTTCATTTGGGAACATCTGGCGGGTATCAAACGCTGAATTACCAAACTCGATCTTTACCGTGCCGTTAGGATTAAGCGGCAACATTTTTTCTACGATATCAACAATAGACAAAGCCTTACCTACTTTCATGGAGCGTTCCTGTTGTTCAGCATTCTCTGGTACCCATAACTGCACAATGATCTCCGTCCAAGCGTTCATCACACCACCACAATCTACTGAAGTGATCGGCGCTTGTTTGATCTCGGTAATATGATAGGCTGCATCTACCAGTTTGCCCTCTGCATATTGGAATTGCAGGTCAAGGTCGGGATGCTGTGATAAGGTGTCTTTGAAGGTTTTCCAGCTGATCGCTTCTACTTTATTCATGGCTTTATGGTTATTATATTATTGCAATATTGCGATGGATTTAATCAAATTTTTTTAACAGCAGGTCGCTTTCAGATCATAAGCCGCAAAGAAACCACTCATCTGTTCACGCAGTTCATTCCAAACCGGCGGGTTGATGCAGTAGCATACGCTAACGCCTTCAATCGTTCCCTGTATCAGTCCGGCATTTTTCAGTTCTTTTAAATGCTGCGAAATGGTTGGCTGCGCCAAGCCCAGCTCATCTACCAGGTCGCCGCAAATACAGGTATTAGATTTAATGATCTCCTGTAAGATAGCGATACGGGCAGGATGCGCGATAGCTTTAAGCATCACTGCTAACCTGTTCTGTTTTTCGGTGAATATTTCTGTTTTAGTTAAGCCCATACTTTATATTGCAATATTACGATTAATAATTCAATTATCAAATTAATTTTTACTTCAGTTTCATAAATCCGTAAGTAATTTATTAAATAATTTATATATGCTTTGAGTGGCGAAAAAGCTTCATTCAAAGGAAAAGCAGTAAGTGAGGCGCGATAGTATCCAAATAACGTTTGGTATAAATTTAAAATCTTAAATATCTTGCAACGTTCACCCGGAATTCAAAACGAAACTCATCAAAATTTCGCTGGCCCGGACTAATTATTTGTGAAGAACCGTTTAAAAAGTGTTTGGCGTATTCGACATGGAAGTTTACCAATTTATGTGTAAAAGGCAAGTTATAATTGAATCCTAACCTGATTGCCTGTTCTGTAGCGGTCTGGACCCTATTTGACAAATTAACAAGGTCATACATGGCAAAGGGAACCAGATCGCCTGTACTTTCTTTATCAAAGAGCTGAAATTGCAGCATCGCATAGCCGCCTGCAAGATTTAAACCCTGATCTGAATAACGGGAATAAATCGTTTCATATTCAAACGTATATAAATGCTCGCCAAGGCTATTGGTATAATCCAAATTGTTTTCAAAACTGAATTTATTCCCGGTAGCGGGTGTGCTCCCAAGCGAAACCTGGTTTATTGCGGACGCAAAAACAAAACTTCTGTTGGTAATATCAGCTGTCCGGTCAATGGCAATACCCACGTTTAATCTTTCGGGGCATTTACCCGTTGGGGTGATTAAGGTTTTTGTTACCTTAACGGCTATATCTTTCCAAAACTGGTACCGTGGCGTATCCGTGTTCATTGAACCCCGGTTATCCTGCATGGCAAATTGCAGAAGCATAGTAGGATTAATTTGCTTTTGTATTTGCAAGCCCCACTGCACGCCGAAATTATTTACGGAGCCATGTTCTTCTAAGATCAGACTTCTATTAATGGTGGGAAGATTGCCTGACGAGAGGTTATCTTCACGAGAAAGGATGTGCGTGTTTTCACCAAAAAGTATTCTGAATTTATTGGGGTCGTCCGCATTTTGAAAAGAAATAAATAAATTTTCCCAATCCTTAAAACGTTTGGTCGCCTGGAAGAACTTATTGTCGGTAAAGTCCACCTCATAAAATAATACCGTTCTATACTTCTCGCCATTGATCCGAAAGTTATAAGCCGGAAGTTTAAACTCCATACCCTGTCTTACCCGCCTGAATGCGGGATAATCACCAGGTGAAAACAAACTTTCAGCATAAGCCCAGGTTGTTAAAGTAAAATCCCCCTGTTTATACTGCAAACCGGAATCCTTATCGTATTGAAAAGGATGTGGCCGGGTTGCGCTATCAGTAAAAGTAACTTTTTTAGTAGTATCTGCCGTTTGCGCATGAAGCAGCAGACTAAAAAATAGCAAGGGGACCGAAAGCACAACTGCTATCCAATATTTGAACCTTCCCATTATTTTAGGTTGTCATAATCAATCCTGATCTTTGCAGACAGTGGAAAGGCCTGGCAAGTCAAAATTTGATCGTTTTTAATATCTGTATCGCTTAGAGATGTGTGCTTTTTCATCATAACCATCCCTTCAACGAGCTTTGCCTTACAGCTTGAACAAATACCCTCTCTACAGGAATATGGCGCGTTGATCCCGTTCGCTAATAATACATCTAATAGGATTTGATCTTTTTTACAACTGGTTTTATGGTTGCTTCCATCTAACTGCGCGTTTAAACTGGCTCCGACGGTATCAATATCTTCTAAGCCGGTACCTGCCTTTAACAGATCTTCGGCATTACTGATGGATATGAATTTTTCCAAATGAATTTTAGAGGGCTGTATTTTATGGTAAGCTAATTCCTGTTCAACTAATTCCATAAATGGCGAAGGCCCGCACACATAATAGACGGTATTCGCAACCGGCATGATTTTCCATTTATGCATAAATTGAACTATTTTATCCTGGTCAAGCCTACCCGTTAGTGCACTCCATCCCACAGAGGCGGCACTTAAAACATGGGTGATAGTCAATCTTTCCTGATAAGACGCTTCTAACAGTTCAAGTTCTCTTTGGAATATAATAGAATCTAAATCCCGGTTTGCATAAATCAGGGATATGTGGGAATCGGGCTGTTGATGTAACAGAGATTTGATAATGCTGTATATGGGCGTAATACCGCTTCCGCCAGCAAAAAATACAAAATGGGTTGGGGCGATTAAAGAATATTCTTTAAAAAAATTACCTGATGGCGGAAGCACAAGAAGTTCATCGCCAGGCGTAATAGTATCGTTTAAAAAATTAGAAACGATGCCATCTTTAACCCGTTTGATCGTAAAGTAAAGGCCGTCATCGGTGAAAGGAGAACTTGAAAGCGAATAAGCTCTTTTATACTCGTCACCGTTCACTGTTAATTCTAACTGTATAAATTGACCTGGGATATAGTTGAATACATTTTTTAGGTTCTCAGGTATCTCCAAAACAAATGTTTTTGCATCGGTTGTTTCGCTAATTACTTTTGAAATGCGCAGCTTATAAAATTTTGATGTTTGTCTTTTTTTGATCACGTAACGAACCCTGAAATAGACTGCCGCCAATAAAATTAAAAAGCAGGCCTCACTGGCCAATTTTTCCGCATCCAAATAATCAACCGGCCTATTCTTTAATTCCGGGTCCATCACGATACCGTGTATAATAAAAAGCAACCCGGTTGCATAAGATATTAAATGGATGTTTTTCCAGGCGCGAAAACCAAGCCGGTTTTTGATAGCTTTTTGCGTAGTCAAAATAACCAGAACAATAGCAAACATGGAGATAGTGCCTAACGCCACATATAACCTTTGTGTTGGCGCATGAATAGGAAAAACAATATTAACAAACGAAAATTTTGTTGCCGGGTCAAAGAGCAATAAAACCGGGTGCAGTAATACAATGGATAATGCGATGTAGGCTGTCCAATTATGCCAGTTATAAATACTGATGCTTTTTAAGGCCTTTGGTAGTTTTTGATAAAGAGTTGCCCGTTGATAAGAAGTACTGATCAATATACCGAACAGGTAATTGACGGTAAATATGATTGTAGCTGCAATACCCGCGTCAGCAGATAATTGCAGAAATATTGAATCTGACATAGAGGATGATTTTAAGATTTCCAGAAGATACCTGCCGTATGAACGGCAAGCGCATATTATAGCAGGAAATCAAAAATCAGATACGGAAAACGGAGTATTGCAGAAACAACCTTTCGGGTGGTAGAAACCGGGAAAGATTAAAGATTTTTTTAGGATTAGTTTCTGTGCAGTAGTGTAATGAAATGATGCTAAATGCAAATAACAAAGGTAGGAGAGCTAAATGAACAAGGACTTGAACATCATTTGGCTTTTCTATTGCAATTTTAAATTGTTGTTCCTGTTTAAAATTGGCTTTGCTTTCTTCATGGTCAAATTCTAATACAGATGACAGGTAAATAATACCAGCCAGGAGTAGAAAGAAGCTAAACACTCTGTTTTTCACAACACAAATATAACTTATCGAAGTCAAATTTAGATCTAACAAAATTTATTAGCCTTAAAGGTGTTAAAATCTGTAGGCCAATATTGCGTAGCAGGTATGTCAGCTCCTCAATTCAGCTAATTTGGTTTTATTTCAAAGCGCCTTGTTGACATAGGCGTTTCAATATATGGGACGGTGGGTTTAAAAGGTTGTTAATTTATTATATAACGGCCAAGACACACAATTAACTGTTAGCCAGGACATTGTTAATGGAAGTCTTTATCGCCGTAACTTTCCATACTCCCTATCGCTTAATAACCCATTTTTATATGTTTTATAATTGCAAAACTGCTATTTATTTGCGAACCACTACGAAAACCGTAGCTGTTCGCAAATAAACGATAACCTATTGCAAATTCAATCTTAATACTAAGTTTGCATAACACTACACTATCCGTAGTAAAATGCAAATCAAAAATTCGACAACATCAAGCCCTTCTTATAATTATTTAGAAGGCTATTAAACCTTTCGTTTATATCCTAATATTTACTATATTTAACCAACGATTTAGAATCATTTATCCATTGCGTGATTCGTAAAGTAGTTGATTTTTTGAAAATATAATTATTTGAAATATAGGCAGTTATGAACGATGTTCATGACCCGTCCATTCCGCTAAAAGCCTTACTGAAAAGTAGGGCTTTTTTGTGTTTTAACCTTTTTTAATTTTAAGTTCTACAATTTGTGTAGATCAAAAAGGTTTGTATATTTGCAACCCCAAACGGGAGGAGTGGTAGTTCAGCTGGTTAGAATACATGCCTGTCACGCATGGGGTCGCGGGTTCGAGTCCCGTCCATTCCGCTAAGAAGCATTTTAAAAATGTTCAAAAACCTTTAAATCATATGATTTAAAGGTTTTTTTGTTTGCCTCAAAATATTAAATTATTCCTGTTTTGAAGCCTTGGTTTGATTTTTGTAACTTTGTTTTATGTCGAAAGCAGAAACACTTCAAGATTTTTATCAAAGAAAGGTTAACTGGCTGCCCGGTAACCTTCAGCAAAGCATCGGTCACTTTAATGTATTCAGGATTGAGGATTGTATTGGCCCTAACGCAAAGCAAGTAACCTACAGCCGCCGTACTTTTTATAAGATCAGCCTGATGCGCGGCGATAACATCATTCATTATGCCGATAAAAGTATCAAGCTTTCGGGTTCAACGCTGATGTTCTTCAGTGCCATGGTACCTTATACATTTGAGCACATGTCTGATGACCGCACAGGCTTCTTCTGTATATTTACTGAGGAGTTTTTTCTGGAGAAATTCAGGACAGGCTTAAGCGAGTTTCCGATGTTTGGCCTTAATGCCAAGCCGGTTTATGCCTTAAATGATGAACAGGACGCTTATGTAACCGCTCTTTTTCAGAAAATGCTGTCTGAGATTAATACCGAGTATGCTTTTAAATATGATCTGCTCCGTAATTATGTTACAGAAGTAATTTATTATGCGCTTAAAACGGAACCATCCGAAAATGTTTATAAGCATGTTGATGCCAAATCGCGCATAACATCAGTATTTACCGAGCTGCTTGAAAGGCAGTTCCCTATTGAAACCCCTTCACAGCGGTTTGTATTGCGATCGGCCAATGATTTTGCACAACGGCTTTCGGTGCATGTAAACCATCTGAACAGGGCAATCCGCGAAACTACCGGCAAAACCACTACCGATCATATTGCCGACAGGCTGCTGAGCGAAGCCAAATCATTATTAAGGCATACCGACTGGAACATTTCTGAAATTGGTTATTGCCTGGGCTTTGAGGAGCCGACACATTTTAATAACTTTTTCAAGAAACAAACCCAACAAACGCCAAGCTCGTTCCGAAATGTTTGAATTTTGTAACCTTTGGTTTGATTAATGTAATGTGCCCCCTTTGTTGCTGCTGTAACTTTGTTTTATCTCAAATAAACAAAGCAAACAATTTTTATGGACAACAACAAAGTATGGTTTATTACCGGGGCTTCGAAAGGTTTTGGCCTCAGCTTAGTAAAACAACTACTGGATGCAGGACAGCTTGTTGCCGCTACTTCCAGAAATTTACAGGAATTAACCGCTGCGGTTAATACAACAAGCAATAATTTTTTACCCCTACAAGTCGATCTGGTAAACGATTGCAGTGTATCGCTTGCATTGCAACACACCTATGAAGCTTTTGGCCGTATCGATGTAGTGATCAACAATGCCGGCTATGGCATTGGTGGTGCTATTGAGGAACTTAGTGATGCCGAAACCCGTATGGCATTTGATGTAAACGTATTTGGTACGCTGAACGTAATCCGTGCAGCAATGCCATACCTGCGCAAACAGCGCTCAGGCCATATTATCA
Organism: Mucilaginibacter metallidurans; assembly: GCF_003286435.2. Lineage (NCBI taxonomy): Bacteria > Pseudomonadati > Bacteroidota > Sphingobacteriia > Sphingobacteriales > Sphingobacteriaceae > Mucilaginibacter > Mucilaginibacter metallidurans. The sequence goes on along the minus strand of NZ_CP043449.1, from coordinate 5,317,573 downwards.
ATATTTCATCTATCGCAGGTATTACAGCTAATACCGGCTGGGCAATTTATGCAGGGGCCAAATATGCCGTGATCGGTATTTCGGAAGTGCTTGCTGCGGATGTTAAGGAATTGGGTATTAAGGTAACCGTGGTCGCTCCCGGCGCTTTCCGCACCAGTTTTCTTACTGCAGGATCGCTTTCAATTACTGACAACCAAATTGATGATTATACAGAAGTGCGTGCCATTCATAACAAATACCTCAAAATGGACGGCAAGCAAGCCGGTGACCCGGAAAAGGCTGCAACTGCTATTATCAACACAGTTTATGAAGAGAACCCGCCATTGTACCTTTTATTAGGTGGCGATGCATACAATCGTGCTTTGGCAAAGCTTGATACTTTACACAATGAAATCAGGCAGTGGGAGGATGTAACCTGCTCAACTGATTTCTAAATTTTATTCCGTTTACCCTATATCTACCTATAAACACCAAATGGAAAGTATCAAGGATAAAGTGATTGTAATAACCGGTGCCAGCAGTGGCATCGGCGCATCTGCTGCCCGCAAACTGGCACAACTTGGCGCTAAAGTGGTTTTGGCTGCCCGCCGAGAAGATCAATTGAAAAACCTGGCACAGGAAATTGGCGAAAATGCAATTTATGTAGTAACCGATGTTGCCAGGCGAACTGATCTGGATAACGTCATTCTGCAGACCATAGCCAAATTTGGCCGAGTTGACGTAATGTGGAACAATGCCGGCATCATGCCCATCTCTTTTTTTGAAGAAGGTCATGTTGATGAATGGGACAAAATGATCGACATTAATATTAAGGGTGTATTGTACGGGATTAATGCTGTGCTGCCCCACATGCTTGAACGCGGCCAGGGGCATATCCTCTCCACGTCATCGGTTGGCGGTTTAAAAACGTCGCCGGGCATTGGCGTTTACAGCGGTACCAAGTTCGCGGTTAAGGCTATTATGGAAACCCTGCGCGAGGAAGTTGCCCAAAACATTAAGGTAACCACCATTTACCCCGGCGCAACTAAATCCGAATTAGGACATGATATTACCAGCCCTAAGATTAAGGGCTTGTACGGCAACCTTGCCAACATGCCAAAACTTGATGAGGAGGCTATAGCCAACGCGGTGATTTACGCTATAAGCCAGCCGGATAATATCTCCGTTAACGAGGTGGTGGTACGGCCGCTCGGACAAACACGATAGAGCAGGTTGAATTCATCATAAATCGGTGGAATCATAGCCTATCGGTGAAATCCCAAAAGACAAAATAGGTGAAAATCATAAACAATCATTGAAATAGTAACAAGTAAAATCAAAATCTATCAAATACAACATATGGAAAACAACAAAGTATGGTTTGTAACTGGTGCTTCAAAAGGACTGGGACTTGCCTTAGTAAAAAAACTATTGAATGAAGGCTATAAAGTAGCCGCTACATCGCGCAATTTAAGCGATTTGACCAAAGCAGTTGACACGCAAAACGAGCAGTTTTTACCCCTCGCCGTTAACTTGACCAGCGAAGACAGTGTGCAGGAAGCCGTTGAGCTTACTGTAAAAACCTTCGGGAAAATTGACGTTATTGTCAACAACGCCGGTTACGGATTATTAGGCGGTATTGAAGAATTGACCGACCGCGAGGCCCGTGATAACTTTGAGGTTAACGTATTTGGATCATTGAATGTGATCCGCAAAGTGCTGCCTTATTTGCGTGCTCAAAAATCAGGTCATATTTTAAATGTATCGTCGATAGGCGGATTCACAGGTGCGTTTGCGGGCGCCGGTATTTACTGTGCCACCAAATTTGCCGTTAATGGTTTCTCCGAAACATTATCAGCCGAAGTAGCACCATTCGGTATTAAGGTTACCATTGTACAGCCGGGTTATTTCAGGACCAACTTCCTGTCGGCCGGTTCATTGGCGGTACCTCAAAACCAGATAGCCGACTATCAAAACGTTCGCGATACAGTAAATTTTCACCAAAACGACATGGACAAGCAACAAGCTGGCGACCCTGAAAAAGCAGCCGAGGCTATGATCAGCATAACTAACGAAGCTAACCCACCGCTAAATTTATTTTTGGGCGAGGATGCTTACGGTCTGGTTGAAAAGAAGCTTGCCTTCGTTCAAAACGAATTAGCAACATGGAAAGATTTAACACTTTCAACAGCAATACAACAATAAATGCTCATCATTATATAGGTGTATGGGTTACCCGCGATGGGTTTATACGTCATGAATTTTTGCCTAACGGCCGTTATACCGAAGCCCGTGGCGACAAACAAAATGCCTACACAGGTTATTACAGCGTATTAGGGAACCACGTTGAATATCTTGACGATACAGGCTTTACCGCCGAAGGTGATTTCAGGGACGGGGTGTTTTACCATGCCGGCATGGTATTGTACAAGGAAACGGCGTAACGAACATCTCAAACAATACAGTTGTCATTTCTACGACCCAGCCCGGAAATGTATCTAAATGGGAGTCTCCTGCACTATGCATGCTTTATAAAGTATGCATAGTGCAGGAGATTTCTCTTCATGTCATTTACAGGGGAGTTTCTTACACTGTCGTAATTATTAAAGATATGTGTGGTCCCGATAACCTGCTATCCTTTCAAATCGGGCAGCTTTTCGGCCATTACCTCGCTGATCTTCCGGTATGAATCAAATGTCCAGCCGGCAACGTGAGGGCTTAACAGCACTTTGCCGCTTTGTTTTAATTCCTCAAACCATTGTTGTTCGGCAAGGGCTGGGAATTTTTCAACCTCCAATACATCCAACCCTGCCCCTAAAATTTTGCCTTCGCGTATGGCGTTTAGCACGGCACTTACTTTAGCAGTTTTGCCGCGTGAGGTGTTTAAGAAAAAGATAGGCTTTTTAAAATGGAACAGGTATTCATCATCCACCAGTCCGTTGGTTTCTGGAGTTAAAGGGATATGTAAGCTCAGTACATCGCTGTGCTTTACAATTTCTTCCATGCTTACCTCGCGCGCATATTTATCACTGAAGCCGGTTTTGTATTTATCGTAAGCAATAACATTTACCTGGAAGCCCGAAAGTTTCCTGGCAAAGCTGCTGCCCATATGGCCGTAGCCAATAATACCCACTGTTTTACCTTTTAGCTCGTAACCCCGGTTAGCCTCGCGCTGCCACTTCCCCCCGCGAATTTCGGCGTCGCCGCGGTTCAGGTTGTTCATTAATGACAGCAGTAAACCTATGGCATGTTCGCCTACGGCATCCGAATTGCCTTCGGGTGCGTTGATGAGTTTTATGCCTTTTTGAATAGCATAATCTTCATCAATATTATCCATACCAGCGCCGGCGCGGGCTATGAACTGTAAGTTGGTGGCAGCATCAAGCACGGCTTTATCCACCCTGAATTTTGAGCGGATCACCAACCCTGCATAGTCGCCTATGATTTGCATGGCTTCGTCAGGCTTAATCAGGGGGCGGTAATCGCAGGTGTAACCCTTGGCCTCGGCCTGGTGCATAAATATGGCGTGCACATCATCAACAATTAGAATATTATTTTTCAACTTGAATTGATTTTTAATAAGAGGCCAAATTTACAAAATGCAAGGTTATTAGCCGAGAGGGTTTTATAATATGACACTAATTCCTCGAATTAAATCGAATCACATAAGTTTTATTTTCTCTGTAAGGTTTCTAAATACAAATTCGTGTAATTCGATTTAATTTCTTCACATGCAAAGCATTCGTGTTTAAATAAAAACGCCCGGCATTGAAAGATGCCGGGCGTTCAATATTATTAATAATTTGCTTAGTTAGCCGGTTGCGATACGCTTGTATACTTATTGTCAAGGCTGATATAATCGGTCATGATTTGGCCGGCTTCGCGTTTTACAAAGTCAAGGTCTTCGTTTTTAGGTTTGGTTTGACCCTTTTTAAGGGCTGGCAAACCTAATGCTACCCGACGCAGATTGTTACGTTCAAACGCTTTGGTTTCATCGTCGTCACGTTGTTTCTTCAAATCAGATTCTTTTAACGATACGCTGTCATCGGCATCATGTTTTTTGAAATCAGCAATATCTTCAAGCAGGTATTTATAGCTGTCGCTGCCGGACATGCGTTGGTCGTGCAGTTTTTTTAGCTGTGGCAGTACGCCGGTAAAATCGCCTGTTTTGGTGTAATCAGTTTTGGCAATGATGTCAAAAGGCATTGCTGATGGTTCGGTATCTTCGCCATATTTATCCAATGGAATAACGGACGGGAATGAAATATCAGGTGTTACGCCTTTGTGCTGGGTTGAATTACCGCTGATACGATAGAATTTAGCTATGGTAAGATTAAGTTGTCCGTAAGTGCTTTGGCTGCCCGTTGAGGTTATTTTTTTGGAACCGCCAACAACGCCTGCAATTTTTTCACGAAGTGAAGAACCAATCACCCGGTCAAGATCGATAGCGCTTTGTACCGAGCCTTTACCATAAGTTTGGGTACCCAATATCAAACCGCGGCCGTAATCCTGGATAGCGCCTGAGAAAATTTCAGAGGCCGAAGCGCTAAAACGGTCAACCAGTACCGCCATAGGGCCGCTATAGGTGATGTCCGCATCCTCGTCTTTATCAATTTCCACCTGGTCTTTAGTGTCACGCACCTGTACTACAGGGCCGGTTTTAATGAACAGACCAGTAAGCTCAATAGCTTCCATCAATGAACCACCACCGTTTTCACGAAGGTCGATCACCAGGCCATCTACATTTTCTTTCTTTAACGAGTCAAGGATTGCCTTAACATCGTGGGTGGTGCTTTTGTAGTTAGGGTTGCCTGCTTTATAATCATTAAAATCAATGTAGAAGGCAGGGATAGATATTACACCTATCCTAACAGTTTTACCATTGCTGTTGTAAGTGCGGATCTCTTTTTTGGCCGATTGGTCTTTCAGGATGATCTTCTCACGTACCATTTCAACCACTTTGGGTTTGCTTGATGCATTTGCACCGGCAGGCAATATTTCAAGCCTTACCGTTGTGCCTTTAGTACCGCGGATGATAGCGATGGCATTATCAACACGCCATCCCACCACGTTCTGGAATTCGCCGGTTTTACCCTGGGCTACTGCAACGATACGGTCATCGACACTTATCTGGTGGCTTTTATCTGCAGGGCCGCCCGGTACAATGGTTTTAATCGTTACATACTCGTTTTCCACCTGTAGTGAAGCACCGATCCCTTCAACCTGGCGCGACATTTCGATATTGAAATTAGCTGCGTTTGACGGGTTAAAGTAGTTGGTGTGCGGATCAATAGCCTCTGTAAAGGCATCCATAAAGTATTGAAAAACGTCCTGGTTTGATAGCTTGTTGGTTTGTGTTAACAGGTTTTCGTAACGTTTCTTAAGTGTTTCCTTGTTTTTGGCCATATCTGCATTGGCCAGTTTCAGGTTTAGCAAATCGTATTTTACGCGCTTGGTCCACATGGCATCCATTTCGCTTTGCGAAGCAATCCATGGCAGTTTATCGCGATCATAAACAAAGGTTTCAGTTTTATTGAAATCGAAATTTTTATTGATCTGCTCAAGCGAATATTTTACATGCTCGATATATCTTTTCTGAAAAACGTTGAAGATATAAAAAGCATCGGCCAGGTTGCCGGCTTTAATGTCATCATCAAGTACGGTTTTATATTTTTCAAAATCCTTGATATCAGATGCTAAAAAATAGCTGTGGTTCTCGTCGAGCGATTTGATATACCGGTCGTAAATGATGGCGGATACTGAATCGTTCAGCGGAACTTTTTTATAGTTGTAGTTAGAGATTAATGATGCTACCTGCTTACAAACAAGGCTTTGCTGTTCATCGGGCTGTAAATCATTTGAACCTGCTACTTTAACAGGTTTGGATGGTGATGCTTTACAGGCGAGGGCTGCGCCCAGCACCAATAACAAATATACTTTCTTAAACATATCTTTTACTGTAGTTAAATCGGGGTTGGTGTAAAACATCAATACTTGTGCCTATTATTAATTTGCTAATGTAAAATAAAAAAGAGACAGTCAATATGCTGTCTCTTAATTACTAATAACAATAATACGATTATGTTTTACTAATAGTATGCAGGCAACACCATTTTACGTTTTTGTTACAAAAAAATACTATTTGTTAACCGGTTTGGTAATTGTACCTGCATCGGCGGTTTCGGCAAAATGGGTTTCGGTATGCAGCGTGTTGAATTTATTGTCCTGTAAATAGCGCGTTTTTTTCTCTACTGTAGCCAGGTCAAAAGTCAAACCGCGGGCAACAGCCAGTTGTCGGGCTTCGGCCAGGTCCTGTTTAGCTTGTGCGTAATCGCCGTAATCAGCTTTTACAGTTGCAAGGTCGAGCAGGTTGGCTATGGTGTGCCTGTCGTCATTTTGCTGGCGCGATATGGTAATACTTTGCAGCAGGAACCATTTGGCCTCGGCCAGGCGGTTTTGTTTCATATACATCTGGGCCAGGTCGCTAAAGTTGTAGCTGGCGGCATTGTACACATGAAAACGCATATTGTGCTGCGCGGTTTTCATAACCGATTCCTCGATCATGGCCAGTACATATGGGGTATGTTCAATAGTAAACGGGCGGATTTTTACTTTAGCCACTATAGGAGCGGGCAGCCTTTTAATAGAGTGGCTTTGTGCATAAGCCATTTGCGGAGACCGGGTACGCTTATTGAATGGCTTGTAATACCATTGCGCTGATGCATCGAACCCAACAGCGCATAAAATAATAAGTAGGAAATATCTCATCTAATCTTTTTCCTGGGTTTAAACTGTTTATTTTTAAATTAATCAGCTTAACAAATGTAATTATTTGTTAACGGGAAAACAATACCCGTAAAATGCAGTAAATACGTAAACGCCTAAAGGCCACCGTTATTTTACAGGTGCTTAACTTATACCCTTTCTACGGGAAAAATAAATTTAGGTTTTAGTTAAAAACTTCAATATCTCCGTCATGCAGGGCCCATACCATGTAAGGGTGGGTGTCTGAGTGATAGATCTGCCCATCAGTAGTAATGCCTATCACACCGGCAAAGCCGTCGTAAGGTTTCATTTCATCGAGGGTTTTTTCGGTAGCGGCCATAAGGGGCATGCCATCGGTTACTCGCGTAACAATTTTAACAGCTACCGAGCCACTTACAATATCTTCACCTACGCCGGTACATGAAACGCCGGCAAACTCATTGGCATAATTTCCTGCAGTAGTGGCCGAATCACTAACACGGCCGGGAATTTCAAAACCTTTGCCCCCGGTACTCGTTGCGGCTGCCAGGTTTCCATGCACATCCAATGCAACGCAGCCCACGGTGCCAAGCCTGATGGAATCGCTTAGTTTTTGTTCATATTCGTGACGTCGCTGCGGGATTTCGGGGTTATAATATTTATGACCGTTTTCTATAGCAAAATCGCATGCTCCTTTGCCGCTCAATACACGATCATCGTAGGCTTGAAGTTTTTCGGCTACACAGATAGGGTTTTTAACATCTTCAATGTTGATGACGCCCGAAAAGCGTTGGGTTTTGCCATCCATCAAAGAGGCACTGAGGCGGATCTTGCCATCGCTCTGGATCTGTGATCCCGTTCCGGCATTAAAAAGTTCGCAATCTTCAAGCAGCCTTACGGTATAAACGGCCGTTTCGGCAGCAGTGTGATGTTGCAGGTGTTTGTATCCTAACTGCACTATGCCGTTCAGGGCTTCCTGTTTGGCCAGCTTTACTTCCTGGTTGGTATGCGATTCGCTAAAAAAACCGCCGTGAATAATTATTTTCATAATTATAAATTAAAGTAGATGTACTGCATAAATAAGGCCAGGGTATTTATAAGAACTTTATGCAGTTTAAATTATTGTAGAAGTTTGCTGCCTGGTGCATTTATAAAAACACCTTCTTCAACTTTTACGCTCTTTTTTATGATTAAACGGTGCTGCACCAGATCGTACTTATCAAATATCGACATGACGTGCACCCGCAGGTTTTCGATAGATATTGGCGAACCAAGCTCCACATCGTATATATTAGTTGATACGATGTTGCGTCCGTCAACCAAAATAATAAGGCCCGAGCCGATAGCTTCCATCATATAACCTTCGGTAATGAGCAGTCCGGTATCCTCGCCCAAACCTATCCCTAAAATACCGGGATTAGTTGCCACGGCATACATTAACCGGCCTATGCGGCCACGCTGTACAAAGTGAGTGTCAACAATAACCGAATCGATAAAGCCAAGGCCGGCGGTTATCTGCACTTCGCCTTTAACCAGGGCTTCGTTACTTTGCCCGCGGTAGATCATATGTGTAGAAGCCGCTGCAGCGCCTGCTGACGTTCCGGCAATAACGAAATTCTCTTTTTGATAGCGTTGTTTAAGGATCTGTAAAAATTCGGTGCCGCCAAAAATGGCTGTTAGCCTGAGCTGGTCGCCGCCGCTGAACATCACTACATCGGCTTTGCGGATCCTGTCTAAGTATGCCTTGTTCCCCGCATCTTCGCGGCTTTTGATATGTAATACGTTCACATTGGTAACGTTGAGCTGGCCAAACGCCTTGATATACTCGGCGCCGACAAGCTCGGGGATTTGAGAGGCGGTGGTGATCACTTCAATTTGTGAGCCTTCGTGCTTAGCAGATTCGTTAATTATGCGCCTTAATATGCCTTGTTCAAAAAATTTGATATAATCGGGCTGCAAAATATGTTCCTGGAGGGTAACATTGCTCCCCATATCAACCGCGCCGCCTATAATTATTAGCTTACCTTTCGGGACAATCATGATTATTTCACACTATCTTAATACAACTATATACAAATTACGATAAAAACATGCACAAACACAGGAACTAATAATAAATAATGGCTTTTCGCCATCAAAAATTTTATTCCCGTGTTATGTTTTATAGTTTTAAGGGGAAAATCAGACTGACAAAAAAATAGCATCCTACATAATGAAGATCGAGAATATCCAGGTACTACGCGGACCCAACATTTGGAGCATCAGGCGCAAAAAATTAATACAAATGCGGCTTGACCTGCAGGAGATGGAGCACCGCCCCTCTAATGAAATTGATGACTTTTATGAACGGCTTGAAAAGCTGTTACCATCGTTATACAGCCACCGCTGCTCGCCCGGTGTACCCGGCGGTTTTTTTCAGCGGGTGATTGCCGGCACTTGGATGGGACACGTCATTGAGCACATAGCTCTGGAAATACAAACCCTTGCCGGTATGGATACCGGCTTTGGCCGCACCCGCGAAACCAAAACCAAAGGTGTATACAATGTAGTATTTGCTTATCTGGAAGAAAAAGTTGGCGTTTTTGCAGCCGAATCGGCCGTACGCATAACCGAAGCCTTGATAAAAGGCGAGGATTACAACCTGGATGCTGATATTCAGCAAATGCGCGAGATTAGGGAAAATACCCGTCTGGGGCCAAGTACCGGGTCAATTGTGGAAGAAGCGATCGCGAGGGATATCCCATGGATCAGGCTTAACAACCAATCGTTAGTGCAGTTGGGTTACGGCAAAAACCAGGTACGTTTCCGCGCTACCATGACCGAAAAAACCAGCAGCATTGCCGTTGATATTGCCAGCAACAAGGAAGAAACCAAACGACTTTTACAGGAGCAGGCCATCCCTGTTGCTAAAGGCGTAACTATTTCATCCGCATCGGCTGTGCCGGATGCCATCCGCAAAGTGGGCTTCCCGCTGGTGTTTAAACCGCTTGATGGCAACCACGGCCGCGGTATCTCTATCAACATAAAAACCGAAGAAGAAGCCATTGAGGCCTACGAGCACGCCGCCAAAATATCGCGCCGGGTAATTGTAGAGCGATATGTTACCGGCTTTGATTTCAGGGTGTTGGTGATCGATAATAAAATGGTTGCTGCCGCCCTTCGTAAACCGGCACATGTTACCGGCGATGGCAGGCTGAATATCCAGGAATTGATCGACCTTGAAAATACCGATCCGCGCCGCGGTTACGGGCACGAGAATGTGCTTACCGAGATAACTATCGACCGTGACACCCTCGATCTGTTGGCAAAAAAAGACTACACGCTTGAAACCGTTCCCGAAAAAGATGAGGTGGTTTATGTAAAATCAACTGCTAACCTAAGTACAGGCGGCACCTCTGTTGATGTTACCGACCATGTGCACCCGCAAAATATTTTTATTTGTGAGCGCATTTCTAAAATCATCGGCCTGGATATTTGCGGCATCGACATCATGGCGCAAAACCTTACCGAGCCGCTTACCGATACAGGTGGAGTGATACTGGAAGTTAATGCCGCACCGGGCTTCAGGATGCATATTGCTCCAAGCGAAGGTTTGCCCCGCAACGTAGCCGGACATGTGATTGATATGCTTTACCCGGCCGGTAAATCGGCCCGCATCCCTATCATTGCTATTACCGGGACTAACGGTAAAACCACTACCACCCGTTTGATAGCCCACATTGTTAAAAATAACGGTCACCGGGTAGGTTTCACCACCTCGGATGGGATCTATGTACAAAACAATATGATGCTGAAGGGCGATACAACCGGCCCGGTAAGCTCGGAGTTTATACTAAAAGATCCAACGGTTGATTTCGCGGTATTGGAAACAGCCCGCGGGGGTATCCTGCGCTCGGGCCTCGGTTTTGGCTTTTGCGATATAGGGGTAGTTACCAATATCCAGGAAGATCACCTTGGCTTATCGGACATTCATTCATTGGAAGACCTTTCACGCGTGAAAAGCGTAGTGCTTAACTCGGTTAAGAAGGATGGCTGGGGCGTTTTAAATGCCGATAACGAGTATTGCGTACGCATTGGCAAAAAGGCCGAATGTAACATCGCCTACTTTAGTCGTAATGAAAATAACCCAATCATTAAATCGCATTGCAAAAAAGGGGGCATCGCCGCTATTTGCGAAAACGGGTTTATCACCATTTTAAAAGGCGACTGGAAGATCCGCGTACAGCGTACTATCCTGATCCCGCTTACGTTTGGCGGTACTGTGCCCTTCATGATTGAGAATGTGCTTGCAGCAACACTGGCTACGTTTTTATGGGGATTTAAAACCGAGGATATCAAGATCTCGCTCGAAACCTTTATTCCATCGGCATCGCAAACGCCTGGCCGTATGAATATTTTTGAGTTTAAGGATTTCCGCTTCATGATTGATTTTGCCCACAATCCGGATGGGTACACCGGCATCAAGGAGTTTTTAAGACATATCGATTCGCCGCTTAAAATAGGTATCATAGCCGGCACCGGCGACAGGAGGGATGACGACATCCGCGAACTGGGTAAAATATCGGCCGAAATGTTTGATTATATCATCCTGCGCCAGGAAAAACACCTGCGCGGCCGCACCGCCGAAAATATTATTGGTTTACTCAGGGAGGGAATTGAATCAGTTGATCCTAACAAGCAGGTTGAAGTAGTGCCTAAAGAAGTTGACGCTATTAAACACGCCATGAGCCTGGCCCGCCCCGGAACATTCATTACCGCCCTGAGCGATGTGGTTGATAATGCCATTGAAACCGTACAGGATTACCAGGAACAGGAGAGGAATGGGCTATTTAATGTTTGACAGCCCCTAAAGGGGGGGCTTTGATAAGCATATTTTTAATGCGTTGGCGAAGCCAGCGCATTTTTTGTTTATATACTTTTGCAGGTTAAAGTGTAATAACACCAACCATGGACAGCACCAACAGGGGGTTAACAGGGTTAACACAATTTCGAATTATTCGGTGCAATGATTTGAATATCAATTGTTTAATAAATATAGGGGTTACGCGAAAGATGTGATAAAGATATTCAGCTTGCGGTTAGTGTTATTAAATTTAAGCCTCCGAATATCTTTATTTTTTAACGCCTTGCCTGGAGGGTTTGGGTGGGGCCGGTACTCTTTGGCTCAGATAATAATGCCACAAAATCATCGCCGCTACCGTTCGGTATGGTTTCCATTGTTCGGTCACCGCTAACAATTCTTCTTTGGTAATATCTTTTGGCAGATTTTTTACCCGTTTAAGGGCATTCACTGCGGCAAGATCCCCGATAGGGAAAACATCGGTGTGCTGTAATACAAACATCAGGTAAACATCAACCGTCCAGTTGCCAATGCCTTTGAGGGAGGTTAGTTTGGTACGGATAATATCATCAGGCATTTGTTCCATTTCGGCAAGGTTGATCTGCCCGCTTACAATGGCTTCGGCAAGGTATTTTATATAGATGGTTTTTTGGCGGCTTACATAACATGCCCTGAATTCTTCATCGGTAAGCAGTAGCACCCGTGCAGGGGTAATTTGCTGTACCCCCTCGCGGAGTTTATTTAAGGCAGATAATGCCGAAGCCAGGGACACCTGCTGTTCTAAGATAATATGCACCAGTGTTTCAAAACTATTTGGGCGCGACCATAAAGGTGGATAGCCATGATTTTGAATGATCAGGGCCAGATCAGGATCATTAGCTGCAAGATGATCACAAATGGAATGATAGTTTGAATGTGAAAATTGCTCAAACATAGGTTGATATTATGTTTTGCAAGATGGGAGATTGGGTTGGTAATTGCAAAATATTCCACTGTAGAGACGCATAATTGCGTCTTCGCCTATAAATCGGCCCTGCATAGTTGGGAGACGCAATTATGCGTCTCTACGGGAAAAATGCAGGGTTTTACTCGTAACTATGCCGCTCAAAATCATAATCAGATTGCGAGGTAATGATCTTTTTTCGCCGCTCGATATCAGTATCCAGGTTGTGATCGTAAATATTATCCGTAACCGCTATATCCCGTTCCTTATCCCGTTCGGCAAGGTGGATATTGGCTTCGGCTGTTTTGGCGATAGCCGTATCATAAGGCCCTTTGGGCGACATCAGCTTTACAAATACCGGCAAACATTCAAACAAAATGAAAAGGTAGCCGATAAACGAAATAGCGAGATACGTATCGAGGTCGCGCTTGCCGTTTTCAGTGTAGGTGAGCTGGCCTAATGCCCAGTTACGGTCGGAGAAGCCGGCTATGCTGGCCAGGCTGTCCAGTTGATGCTCGGTAAACAAACGGGTGCTGTTCAGTCCCTCATAATCTTTACGGGCGCTCAGGTATTGGTCCATCTGCCCTAAATTATCAGTAACGGATTTAAGCCGGGCTTCCTTTTCTTCCAGTATGGCCTGCTTTTGCTTTGCATAAGTGCCATAACCGGTAATGCCCGATGTTTGGTTGGTTTTATCGCCGAAAACTTCCTGGTTAAGCTGATAACGTGAGCGGTTAATATCCCGTTCAAGCGAATCTTTTTCTTTTTTAAGATCGGTGTTTTTACCCAGTTCCATGGCATACTTCTGCATGTAGGTTTTTTCGAGGGTATCAATTTTACTGCGTTGCCCTTTTAAATAGGCAGTTTTTAGTTTCTGGCGAATTTCTTTATCAAAGATCTTGAGTTCAAGCGGGCGGGATATCACAATACCTATCATAATAGCCAGCAAAATACGGGGCGATGCCTGCAGGATCTGCTGGTTGGTTGTGCCTTCTTTGTTGATACTGGATACAATGTAGCGGTCCATGTTAAAAATGGCCGTTCCCCACAGTAAACCAAATAGTATAGCAAAACCTACAGCAAATGCATCGCCATTAAAAACAAAGTACATGGCATAACCGCCGGATAACGCGGCAAACAGCGCAGTGAAAAATATAGTTGCCCCAATACCAACATACTTATTATGCTCAATTGGGTACTTTTTTAAGGTATCGATATGTGCTCCTGAACAGAACCAGAAAAAGCGTGTAACTTTTTTCATTAAGTAATTATTGTGTAAACATATATGAAACGCTCATATACTTTGATTGTTACAAATAACAAGCCTAAATATTTGATTAAGAAAAAAACTACCTTTGAATTATAATTACATTTAACATGAACGAGATAACCGTACAAGAACTAAAAGAGAAAATTGACAAAGGCGAAGATTTTCAACTGATTGATGTTAGGGAAGATTTTGAATACGAAACTTCAAACCTTGGCGGGCAGCTTATACCGCTTGGCGGAGTGCTGATAGAATCGGAAAAGATAAGTAAAGACAAGCCGGTTGTAGTAATGTGCCGCAGTGGTAAACGCAGCGCGGCTGCTATTATGCAACTGGAGCAGCAGGGTTTTACCAATCTGTCAAACCTAAGAGGAGGGATCCTTGCATGGCAGGCCGAAATTGACCCTGAATTAAACGTATACTAATAATGGGCTTTAAACTGGTGCTCAATGTGCTTTACACCATGGGTGTAGCTTTGTGCTTTATTGTAGCTTATAAAATGTTTACCGAAAAAAACTACCTGATCATGGCCGGTGCCATGATTGTTGGCGTAGTTGTGATTTTCATGAAGCTGAGGCTTTTGAAACAGGTTAAAGAGACCCAGCAAGCCCCGCAAAATAAAAAAGGCAAAGGGACTAAGTAACCCGATATTAATTAGGTTCCCAGACTTACGAAGTTTTCAAAACTTCGTAAGTCTTCCCTACTTCTAATGGCGCAAGTTTTGTGTAAAGGGAACAAGCGCCGGCTAACTTGTGCCGTTATGCTAAGTCGGCAAAAAAAATACCCCCCTTTCGCATCCATCTAATTCCCGGCAATAACAGCCTTAATCCCCTAAAAAACATTCTTATAATAAGCTTGCAGCATGCAAAAAAAGCTTAACTTCATTGCATGTTTATAGCAGTATTAGGAGTTATTGTACTCATTGTGGGTATAGTGCTCAAACGTTCGCCCGAACCGGCCGGCCGCTTTAACGGCGTGGTAACCGCGGTGGGTATCGCCATGGTGGTACTTGGCTTATTACTCAATATATTTAAAGTTATTGAGCCGGGCAAGGTAGGGGTTCAAACCCTTTTTGGCAAGGTGCAGGACCAGGTGCTTGAAAGCGGTTTGCACATTGTAAACCCAGTTGTAGAAATCACAACCTTCGATATCCAAACGCAAACCTATACCATGAGTGCAGTAAATAACGAAGGCCAAAAGGAGGGTGATGATGCTATCCGCGTGCTTTCATCAGATGGATTGGAGGTTACCATCGACCTTTCGGTGCTGTATAAAGTGAAACCCGATAAAGCCCCGTACATTATGCAGAACATTGGCGAAAACTATGTGGATAAGATCGTTCGCCCTGTTTCGCGCACGGCCATCCGCGATAACGCGGTTGCTTATGCCGCTGTCGATCTGTATTCGACTAAGCGGCAGGAGTTCCAGGATAAAATAAACCGTTACATCACCGCCAGTTTTGAAAAACGCGGACTTGAGCTGCAGCAGATCCTGGTGCGCAACATTACCCTGCCAGCCTCGGTACGCGCCAGCATCGAATCAAAGATCAATGCCGAGCAGGACGCCCAAAAAATGGAGTTCGTACTGCAAAAGGAACGCCAGGAAGCCGAGCGGAAACGAGTGGAAGCACAGGGTATTGCCGACTATCAGCGCATCCTTTCAACCGGGTTATCGGATAAGCAACTGCAATACGAAGCCATAAAAGCACAAAAAGAAATAGCGCTTTCGCCCAATGCCAAGGTGATTATTATTGGCGGCGGAAAGGGAGGTAACCCGATAATGATCAGCGATAAATAGTGCGTGATTAATGTACCTTGTTTCGGGCGGGCATAAATGGATTAGTCCGCCCTGTAGGCTTTCAATACTTTCCTTTCCCTACCTTCTCCGGGCCAAAGGGTAATCTTATAGTGATCGGTACCTTCGTCCTCATCGGGATTCACGTTTTTTACAGCATACGAATAAATGCGCACGCGATATCTTGCCGGGGTAACAATGGCTTTCAGGATAATTTTGGTATCCGGAAAATTCAGGACTTCCATAATGCCCGAACTTAGTTTTACACTGCCCTCAACAACGTGATCATATTTGCTGAAATCTTTTTCCGGGTCTGCCGTGTTCAGCACATTAAGTTCGGCCCGTATGTGGCCGTAACTGGCTGTTTTTATGCCGATGATATCTTCAGTAGTTCCTAAGCGCGCATTTTGGGCGTCGCTGTTCCAAAAAGTAGTATCACCGGTGGTACCGGTAAAGGCCGAATCGCAGAGGTAAAATTGGTTGTGGGTAGTGAAAAAATCAAGATTGTATTTGCCGAAAGGACGCATAGAAAAAGCAAAGACCACAGGCAGTATCAAAAGACATGCGATTAGTACTGAATAATGTCTTTTTTGGCTTTTCATTGATAAGGCAAGTTACAAAAAAGATAAAAGTAAATTCACCAATCAAAAGTAAACAAACCTAAATAGCTAATTAAAACCATATTCTTTATTGCTTTTGCCTGGCTTTATTCACAACCTCTTTAAAATCGGCATAATAAGAATCTATTGTTTCTTTCTTGATACCTGGCCAAAGGCTTTTATCAACGCTTAACTTATCTATGTCTTCGTCTTTTACCTTATCATGTGCTGTTAAAACGTTGATCCATCGCTGATCATATAACTCGTCATTTGCAGTTACATAGGCTACAACCTGGGGAACAACCTTTTCTAAGGTATCCAGATGCTCAAAGGCATATTGGTTTATCGACATCCCGATTGGGCCGTTCCAATTGGCTGCCGATACCGTTTTATCTACACTGCGGTTTACATCGTATCTTGATCTTAATTGCGCTACATAAAACCAAAAACAGGCATCGCTATATTTTTCCTGCCCAAATAAAACCATAGCCATAGTAAATAATACCGGAGGGATATGTTTATTGGCGCTGGCCTGCACAGAGGCAATAAGTTTATTTTGAGTTTTGTTGGCGCTGGGATTATAAAATGCCATCATCACCTTCCCGTCTTCACCATTCAATATGATCTGTTCGGCCTTTGATTGTCCCGCCTTTAAAGCCGGAAAATCCTGCGCTTTAACAATACAGGTAGTTGTGATAAGTACGAAAAGTAAAAGATATTTCATGGTTTAGTGTTAATTGCTAAATGTAGGTAAAACAAAACTTTTAGATGGAATATCTAAAACAAAAAACGCATAACCCGCATCTCCCGTCATAGCTAATTGATCAGCGTGGCGGGAGACGCATGTGATGCGTCTCTACAAAAAAGCCCTCCCTATTGGGGAGGGTTGGGAGGGGTGTTTACTTCTCGTTACTCATTGAATAAGGCACATCGGCATCTTTGGTGCCGCGGTCTTTGTTCGGAGTTGCCTGCATATCAAAGTCAAGTACAGCACCGTTTAATAACCCTTTGTGGCTTAACCAGTTGTTGGTGTATGGTTTACCATCAACAGTAAGTGTATTTACATACCTGTTATCCGCGCTGTTTTTTGGCGCGTTAATGGTGATGGTTTTGCCGTTCTCTAAATTAACAGTTACTTTTTTAAACAGCGGGGCACCTAAAACATACTGGTCGCTGGCCGGGGTAACCGGGTAAAAGCCCATGGCCGAGAAGATATACCATGCAGAGGTTTGACCGTTATCTTCGTCACCGCAATAGCCATCCGGCGTGGCTCTGTACAGCCTGTTCATAGCTTCGCGAACCCAGTACTGAGTTTTCCATGGCTGGTTAGCGTGATTATATAAGTAAATCATATGCTGGATAGGCTGGTTCCCGTGAGCGTATTGGCCCATACCTGCAATCTGCATTTCACGGATCTCATGGATCACACCACCGTAGTAGCTGTCATCAAATACCGGCGGCATTTCAAACACCGAATCCAGCTTGGCTGCAAATTGCTGCTTGCCGCCCATCAGGTTTATTAAACCCTGAATATCGTGGAACACGCCCCAGCTATAGTGCCAGCTGTTACCTTCGGTAAAGGCATCGCCCCATTTAAACGGATTAAATGGCGTTTCAAAAGTACCATCCTGGTTTTTACCGCGCATCAGTTTAGTTTGCGGATCAAAAATATTGCGGTAGTTCTGGCTGCGTTTTTTGTAGATCTCAATTTCCTTTTTAGGCTTGCCCAAAGCCTTACCCAACTGGTAAATGGCAAAATCGTCATAAGCATACTCAAGAGTACGGGCGGCATTTTCGTTGACCTTTACGTTGTATGGCACATAGCCTAAAGTGTTATAATACTGCACACCCCGGCGACCGGTAGCATTAGGCCCTTCGTTGTTGGCACCGTGTTTAAGGGCCTGGTATAAAGTCTCGATATCGTAACCGCGTAGGCCTTTCAGGTAAGCTTCAGAAACTACCGATGCAGAGTTGTTACCGATCATACAATCAGCGTAGCCCGGGCTCGACCACTCTGGCAACCAGCCACCTTCTTTATAATCATTGATAAGGCCTTCTTGCATTTCTTTGTTGATAGACGGGTAAACCAAGTTCAGGAAAGGATACAATGCCCTGAAGGTATCCCAGAAACCGGTACCGGCAAACAGGTAACCCGGCGCAACTTTACCGTTGAAAGGGCTGTAATGTATATTTTGCCCATTGGCATCAACCTCATACATCTTGTTTGGGAAAAACAGCATACGGTAAAGGCTGCTGTAAAAAGTACGGGTCTGGTCGATAGTACCACCTTCAACATCTAAACGACTTAACGTTTTGTTCCAGGTATCTTTTGCTTTTTGGCAGGTAGCAGCAAAATTATCGTTGCCCAACTCGCGTGTCAGGTTCAGTTCAGCTTGTTCAACGCTGATAAATGACGAAGCTACTTTTAAATGAACTTTTTCGCCCTTAGCAGTTTTCAGGGTGATCACTGCGCCGGCATGGTCGCCAGTGTATTCCAACTGGCCTGCATCCTGCTTCCAATCGTGCCATGTTGAAGCCAGCGCGAATGGTTTATCTACATAAATAACAAAATAGTTTTTAAAGTTGGCAGGTACCGCTCCGCTGTTTTTAGTGCTGTAACCAATAATCTTTTGTTCGCCGGGAATGATCTTTATATATGAGCCTTTATCAAAAGCGTCGATCACAATGTGCGAGCTATCACTTTTAGGGAAAGTGAACTGGAAGCTGGCAGCGCGTTCGGTTGGCGTTATTTCAGTTGTTACGTCATAGTCGGCCAGGTAAACGCTGTAATAGTAAGGTTTCGCTGTTTCAGCTTTATGCGAGAACCAGCTGGCGCGATCTTTTTCATCCAGTTTTAACTTACCTGTTTCCGGAAAAACAGAAAACATACCATAATCATTCATCCAGGGCGATGGCTGGTGGGTTTGTTTAAAACCGAGGATCTTATCGGCCTCATAAGTGTACTGCCACCCATCGCCCATTTTACCGGTTTGCGGTGTCCAGAAGTTCATACCCCATGGCAGGGCTACTGCCGGGTAAGTATTACCGTTAGATAACGATGGCTTTGATTGCGTGCCCATGAGCGGATTGATCAGATCGACAGGTGACGGCGCCTTTTCTTGGGCCGAAAGTGCTGCCGGTAAAAAGGCAAACGCCAGGAGAAGTAATTTTTTCATTTATTATTTGGGGACTTTATTTTCAAATCAATACAGTATTATCGGTACTCAAAGAAATTTAAAACGGGGATTGCGCGATTCCCTCCCTCGGGAGGGTGTAGGGAGGGGTTAATCACCATGCATATTCATTAGCAAAGCCTACAAACCCCTCCCCGCCACAACACTTTCCACCGCACCCCTCCCAAGGGAGGGAATTAAAAAATCTTCCGAATAGCCGTTATCAATACAAGGACAAATTTTTTGAGCGAATTACGGAATCTCTTTTCAAAAAAACTTCCGCACGTGAAATTTCACGTACGGAAGCATAAATCAACTCTCTCTCAAAAAGACTCTTTTACCATTTAATGCTCACCTTGATACCATCGGGACTGTTGGCAAAGCCCAGGTACAGGGTTTTTGATGATTTATCCCACGAGGATTTTACATCAGCAATGGTTTTTCCTTCGTTATCGGTAACTACTGTTTCTTTCGGTTGCGCCGGCAATAAGATTCGGGCGCTGTTTAATGTATTAATCGGGCTTTTGGCTACAAAACTGTAACTGTTTTCTGTTACTGCTTCGTCATAAACCCTTGAGGCCGATGCCAATACTTTTGGCTGTTTTTTATCCGCAACACGCTTAACTACATACAATAGGGCTTGCTCATTTGGATTGATCGTTTTTTCGGCGAGTACCGGCAATTGCGGATCGAACAGATCGATAACCGGGCCCTTTACCATATATGGCTTGCTATCGGCATTTTCATCCATTACCGAAATAATATCATACGGGCCACGCTCCAGGTACATGCTATTTTTAAATTTTAGCTTACCACCATCGGCATCTTTTTCATAAGCTTGCTTTACAGTTTTGATGAAGTTATCATCATTATTAGCCTGCATTACATACTCTTTGGGGTTTTGCCTCAGTACATAAACCGTACCTTTGCCAACAGCAAAACGCTGATCGTTCCCGGTTGAGTTTATACCCAGCAGTTTAAACAGGTGCTGTGATGGCGCTTTAAAATTATTGCCTTTGGTATCCCACCATTCCGTTACCGATTGGTAAGGGTCATCATCCCTGCCAACATAAATCAATACACCGCCCTGTTTAACCCAGGCAGCCAGTTGCTCATGAACTTCGGCTGATACAGGTTTCATGTTCGAATAGCTCATCACCAAAACCTTAATATCCTTAAGCGATGCGGCATAACCCAGGTTTTCCATGTGTACGGTTTGTACCGGCACACCGCGCTTTACCAGTGGCAGCGTTTGACCATAGAAGTTAGAGAACTGCGGATCTTCAAAGCCGTTATGTGTAGGGAAACGCTGGAACATCAGGGTATTGCTCATCAGCACACCGATTCCATTAACACCAGATACTTTGTTGGTTGAAACAGGCATATCATTCAGCGCGTTTACCATGATCTGCATCTGCGTTGAATAAAACTGGGGGATCAGTGTTTTTTCATTAGTACCCAATACCGGGTAGGGGTGCGTATAGATTCTTTCGGGCCATGGCATTACCTCGTAATCGGCAACCATCGGGTACAACAGTTTGGCGGTAAAAGTAGCCTGGTAGTTACGTTTGTAATCGCTCCAGTCGTGTACACGGTCTTCAATCGGGTCGGTAAGGAAAAATACTTTCCTCCCGGTTGGGGCCGTCATGGATACTACCGAACCGTATTCCAGAAACGCATTCTCGAATACCCGTTCCTTTTCCTTGCCATTAAAATAAGTAGGCTCACGCGAAGTACCTGTCCATACCTGGGCAATATATCCGTCGATACCCGGTAAAGATGCCAGGCTGGCCTCCGGGCTTACAATTTGCCATGATGAATAGTTTACCAGTGAGTGTGTAGCAATGAACACCTTAATGTTCATGCCTTTGCTTTTGCCGTACTCTTTGGCGTATGATGATACCTGTTTTATAGTTTCATAATACAGATTGTACTTTAGCTTGTTTGATAAGTAAGTATTTTCAGGAGATGCGTCCTGCGGTTTCCATGGGAAGCCGTAATATTTTTGCCATTGGTTTTTGAAGCCGGCGCTATACCCGGCACGGGCCCAAAACTCTGGTTCTTCTAAAAAAATTTTGGTGATACCAACGTCTATCACCCGTTTAACTACGGCGGTTTTCATGTATTCGATAAACGAATCATCGGGCACAACATAAGGCATATCCTTCCCGTGGAAAATTGTATCGCCTCTTTGAGTTACCTGCCCTACGCCAAGGTGGTTTTTACCATCCCATTTACCTAAAAAGTAATCTTTGTAATCGCCCCAGGCAATGCCGGTCATGAAATTTACGTCATAGCCACGGTCGCGCCATGATTTAACGCGTTGCTCAAAGGTCATGTTTGGATGATCGTTGGTACCATAAACAATGGCAATGTCCGATCGTACATCAATTTCGGGCCTCCAGGGACTGCTGGTTTGAAAAGCAGTTTTCTCTTTCAGGGAAGCCGGTTTAGGGTTAGAATCCTGCGCATAGGCGCTGGCAGCAAGGGCAAGTCCACAACAAAAAAGCAGCGTATTCTTCATAATGTAGTTTTAATAATAATGCCGTTCAGTCTTCAATCCCCAGTCTTTAGTTGAAAGTCAAAAAACAAGACTTTGACTTGCGAAAAGTACTATTGGCTTAGCGATGTTATATTTTATAAAACTGTGTTGGAAGGAACCGCTGCCGGCTCCCCCCTCACACAGGTATTTATTTCTTTTTACGGAACCTTTACCTCCTTAACGTCGGTATAGTTATAATAATTAAGGCCATAGGAAACCCTTGCACCTACGCGGATGAAATAGCTCCTTTTACCCGGCAATGCACCACCAAGTGTAGTAAGACTAAGAGTTTTACCAACCGAGTTATTTGCATCATTACCGCTCAGCTTAGGTGTGTAGCGATTATCGTAGTTATTATTGCCTACGTAGTTGTTTGAATTGACAAATACAGCCACATCACTTACGTTTTGCTGAAAATTAGGATCGGCAGTACCCCGGGTAACTTTAAAGCTGGTAGTTATGGTGCCATCAGCATTTAAAACAGGATCGCCAACCCACTCTATCCGTAAAAATGGCTCAACCGAAAAGTTTACGGTGGTTACATCTTTAACATCAACCGTTTGGCTTTTATCAACAATGGTTTTGCCGGTGTTATCAACCTGCACCAATGGAACAAAAGCGCCCTCGGCCGAAATTACATTTTTACCTGCAAACAGTTTGGTGTTTTGATAAGTACCATCCTGAAAAGAGGATATATAAAACGGAGTAGGATTTGAGCTCCAGCTTATCTCCAATAATTTAATGCGGGTGCCTGAACCCTGTTCGGTTTGCAGGCTTTTGCCATTCCCTGCATCGGTCACCGTACCTTTTAAGGTAACATTAGGAGCGGCATAATTATCAACCTTTTTGCATGAGCTGCCTGCGGCAACCAATACACTTAATGCTATGCTATAAAATAGTTTTTTCATCTCTCTCTTAAAATTAATAACCCGGATTTTGAATTAAATTCTGGCTTTTCTGGATCTCGCCCTGTGGAATCTGCTCGTAGTACCAGCGCACGTCAAAAGTGTACCTTGAGTTACGTTCGTCTAACCGGGCATCAAAGAAATACTTACCATCATTAGCCGAATAGAAAGGCATCAACGTACGATAGATTGTACTGTTTTGCTCTTTATCAGCAATCCTCCAGCGGCGCATGTCCCAGTATTGTTTGTTTTCAAAACCAAGCTCTTTTTTACGCTCTTTACGAACTACGTCGATAGTTAAATTGGCTGTACCGGTTAACAGGTCGGCACCCGCACGCTCACGGATAGCATTAATCTGGGTAAAGGCATCCTGTAAGTAGCTTTTATCCGACTGGCCTAATGCATTTAATTCTACAGCAGCTTCGGCACGGTTAAGTAATACCTCGGCATAACGCAATTCTATCCAGGTTTGATCAGAACGGTTTTCCAATACTTCGGATGTTGGTTTATCCGGTACGATATATTTACGGATAGAGAAGCCTGAAACAGAATTGGTACCATCGCCTGTGAAATAACCGCTTAAACCGGCAGGGTTCATAGTTGTACCATTTGGCAATTTGTATGGCGTTTGGCTGGCGTTGGCCGATTGAACAATATTATCAGTAGGATAATGAGCAGTCGAACCTGCAGGCAACAGCGGACTGATTCCACCTGCCGAAGGGCCTGTATAAATCCCCCTGCGGATCTCGATGCTTACACCTTTCATTACATCACCCGGCAAAACTACGGTTGCCCTTAACCTTGGTTCGGCATTGGCAAATATATCCATGGTGTTGGTGTACAGATCGTATTTACCACCGGTTGTAGTTTTGATGGTACCATCAGCATTTTTAGGAAAACCGTCAAACAGCTCCACAAAATCCAGCGTAGGGTTAACTTCAGACGAGTAACCATTAGCGCCCATTAACTGGCGGGGTACGTTGTAGGCATCATAACCATGTACCGATTCGGGGTAGTGATACTGGCGTACAAATATGTTTTCGGGGCTGGATGCATCAAAAAACATGTTCACGTAGTTTAGGTACTGCGCATTTTTATCACCCGCAGCCCATGCTTTTTTGTATAAGCTGTATTTGCCGTCAAGCAATGCCGCCGCGTCATAAGCTGCTTTAAAGTAAGTAACCGCTTTTGCAACCGGGATACCGCAAAGCCTGTTTCCGCTGCCATCAACCAATGTAATTTGGTTGTATTTAGCTATTGTACCGGCGTAAAGCATTGCCCTTGATTTGAAACCGGCAGCTGCATATTTGCTGGCCCTGCCCGCCTGGTTAGTTTCAGGAAGGTTAGTGTAAGCATAATCCAGATCGGTACCGATAAAATCATAGATCTTTTCTTCAGACGAACGAGGTATTTTCAGCTCCTCAATACTTTGCTCAGGGTAGTTAAGTACTTTATCAACAAGCGGCACACCGCCATAGCGTTTAACCAGTGCAAAGTAAGTAGCAGCACGTACAAACCTTGCTTCACCTAACCAGTTATTTACCTGATCGTTGGTGAAGTTGCTTGCATATTTAGGCAGGGTTTCTGCAAAATAGTTGGCATCCCTGATAACCCTGTAACAATCGCCCCAGGTTGAAAGGCCTGTGTTTTCCTGCATAGAGCCATTCTGGTCGCGACTTAAAGCTTCGCCGGTGGTAGCGCTTGTAGGGCTGATGATCCAGAACATATTCAAGCCTCTTTCGGGCGAATATCTGAAGTCTTCAATAGGCAATTCGCTGTACATGCGTGACATGTAGGCCTGAATCCCCGCAGCAGTTGCAAAAACGTCATCATCCTTAACAATACTTGGGGGCAGGGTATCCAGCTTTTTACATGCCGTTGTCCAGCAAAGTAAAAAAGCCAATATTGTATATGTGTATTTTTTCATGATCTGTAATGGATTATAGTTTAACATTTACACCGATTGAATAAATTTTATCTAAGGGGTATAAATAACCGTAGTTGGCCGATGGGTGTTCAGGGTCAAGATATTTCAAGCCTGTAATGGTTAAAATGTTGTACCCGTTTACAAAGATCCTTGCGCCTTTAATACCAATCTTTTTGGCGGCTGCGGCAGGAATGCTGTAGCCAATCTCAGCAGATTTTAACCTCACATAAGCCGCACTGTGGATATTTGACAGTGAGTTGGTGTTGGCTGTTGTACCGGTAAGGGCAAAAGTGCCCGGAGTCCATACAGTGTTTGGATCATAAGGATCGGCTTTAGGATCAGTTGGGTGGTACCTGTCCATGAACATAGATAGCGCGCTGCCACCACCCCATAACGGGATGTTCAACTGTTCGATGTAGGATACGTTGATACCTGCTGCACCCTGCCATACAGTATTGATATCAAAGCCTTTGTATGAACCGCCCAGTGTTAAACCAAATGTAGTTGAAGGTACGCTGTAATTGTTGTTACTTACGTTTTGTGCTATTGGGTGCACGTCCTGGTCGTTTATCACGCCGTCGCCGTTCCAATCCTGTAAAATGTAATCACCAACTACTGCGTTACGTGATACAAACTGCAGACTGTTCAGGATCTGCTGATAGTTTTGGAACTGGCCATCGGCACCAAAACCCCAGAATATGTTGTTATAGCGGTTGTCGTTATTATTATGCCAATTAAGCTGTGAGTTACCGTAAGCAGAGTGAACCTTGCTAATCCATTGTGTACGGGTATACCCGAATGTGCCTTTAACAAAATAGTTAAAGCTACCTATATGGTAACGATGGTTTATCTCGATATCGAAACCCTGAGCACGGTCGCTATTAAGGTTTTCCTGTGGCAAACCTGCACCTACTACACCCGGCAGGTTATCGGCACGAGTATCAAGCAGGCCACTTCTGTCGCGCCTGAAGGCATCAACAGTTAAGCCTAACAAACCGTTCCAGGCCTGTAAGTCGATACCTGCGTTGTAGGTTTTAGCAACATACCAGAAAATGTAAGGATTAGCTATACCACGGCTCTGTGCACCGTTAACAAAAGTACCGTCAAATACTGATCCCGGAGGCAACCTGTTGTTATCGCCTGTGGCAGGGTAGTTATAACCGGTAAGATATTGGTAAGCGTTAAGGCCTGCGTCATCACCCAGTTTAGCATATGATAAACGGATCTTCAGGTCGTCGATAAAAGAAAGAGCTGATGTGTTTTTCCAGAAGTTTTCCTGTGAGATTCTCCAACCTGCAGATGCACCCGGGAAAAAGCCCCAACGCTTAAGCGGAGAATTTTTGGAACTGCCATCATCCCTGAAGCTAAACTCAACCAGGTATTTTGATTTGTAATCGTAGTTTACACGACCAACAAATGATTTGTTTACATAATCATAAGGCCAGCCGCCATCAACCGTTGCGGTTTGATTTAAAGCGTTGCCCGCCGATAGCTGATCAACAGGAAGCGATAGTTGACGTTGCGCATTAAAGTTGTCGCCTTTTTGTTCACCTTCTTCATAAAGCGCTAACGCACTAATGTTGTGCCCACCTTTAAACTGCTTAGCATAGTTTAACGAAAGCTGCATTAAAGTGCTTGGCTTTTCATAAAACTGACGGGTGAGTGAACCCGGTGTTTGGTTAGCTATAGCCTGATAAGAATTGCTGTTAGCATCATAATTATACTGGTTATATGAGCGCTGATAGATCTTGTTACTTGAAAAATAGTAATCATAGTTATACAAGCCCTTAGCACTTAAACCTGGTACAAAAGGCACATTGTACGTTGCAGATACCGAAGACTGTAACCATTTATTGGCAATTTGTTTATAACCATCAACATTGGCATCGGCCATTGCGACAGGGTTTGAACCGTCCACCTCACCATTATTCAGGTAAGCCGGATTGTTGTTGGCATAGATACTTTGGGTAGGCACCTGCCTCCAAAACGAGCGGATGATCCACCAGGCATCCTGGTAAGGTTGATTTTTCTGTTCTATGGTACCGCTCAGGTTTACATCAACGGTAAGGTTTTTATTGATTTTGGTAGTGATGTTTGAGCGCAAGTTGTATTTTTTGTAGTTCAGATCGCCGCTTTTGAAAAAGCCGTCCTGATCAGTAATACCCATACTCACAAAGTAGCTGCTGTTATCGGTACCGCCTGTTGCATTCAGGTTATGCTGTTGCTGCGGTGCGCTGTTAGCAAAAACAGGGCTATACCAATCGGTACTGGTTTTTGTGCCGTTTTTGTAAGCTGCAAAATCAGCATCGGTATATTTTACCTGTCCGCCGTTAACGTTGTGCAATAACTGCTCGTTAACCAGGGTCATGAAATCAACAGCGCCAACAGGTTTTGGCATGTACGATGGGATTTGCCAGCCATAAGTGCCCGAGTAGTTAAGGTCAACCGCACCTTTTTTACCTTTCTTGGTAGTTACGATAACTACACCGTTTGCAGCACGCACACCGTAGATGGCAGCAGAAGCATCTTTCAGTACCGAAACACTTTCGATATCGTTAGGGTCAAGGCGGCTAATGTTATCGCGGGGAATCCCGTCAATTACCACCAGCGGGTTACCAAAGCCACGGATATCAAAAGCATTGCTGAATGAGCCCGGCTCAGATGTGTTTTGGGTGATACGAACACCAGCCACTTTACCGGCAAGCATGTTCAGCACGTTCTCGTTTTTGGTGGTTACGATCTCGCTGTTAGTAACCGATGCAACCGATCCGGTCACCGTTGCCTTACGCTGGGTGCCGTAACCTACCACTACCACCTCGTTCATGTTGGTGGCGTTTGGCTGAAGCTTAATGGTGATGCTTTTCTGATTACCTACATTTACTTCCTGTGCAACGTAACCCAGGAAAGTGAAAACCAGCGTTTGGCTTGGTTCGGCATTGATGTTAAACTGGCCGTTAACATTAGTAGTTGTACCATTAGGCGTACCTTTAAGCTTAACGCTTACACCGGGCAGTGGCTGCCCATGCTCGTCATTTACTACACCGGTTATTTTGCTACCCTGAGCAAAAGCCGAAGTACACATGGCTAAAAATAAAAGGGTGGTTATGCAGCATTGAAGCATCCCTTTAATTTTAGCACGATAACGGATGCGATGGCACCCATCATAATTGGTAAAATTTTCGTACATAAATAATTGGTTAATGGGTTTATAACTCTTGCCAAAAGGGAAGCAAAAACCATTAAACAGGGATGGTTAAACCCGTTCAATACATATCATGCTTTCCATTTGGCACAGCAATGATATAGCGGGTGGTATTAAAACGGGGGTTAAAAAAGGGGTTAACTCGGCAAAAATTTTATTAACCGCACAAAAATTAACCGCTTTTTTAAGCGGAGATAGGCTAATTAAAGAAAAACTGCCGCAGGTTTAGCGATAGCGTAACCTTTAGTAGATTGTAGCCAATTTATGAAATGAAAAAAAGTCATGTCATTAAGCGATAGCGCGGCAATCGCACGGAAGCAGGGTCGCCCTGTATAGCATGCGATTGCCACGTCGCGCCCTCGCTCATTCCCGTTCTGCTCCTCGCAATGACATTTTTTTATTCGTACTTGAAAACCCGCGGTAGCATAAATACGATAAAATGCCGAAGGCCCGTTTTGCTACGCAAAAACAGGCCTTCGACTAACGTTCCCCCTTTAGGGGGTTAGGGGGCTAAAACACCCTGCAAAGCAAACCTTTCAAATATTCACCTTCAGGGAAGGAAGCACGGACAGGATGATCTTCGGGTTGATGGAACTGGTAGATAAACTGAACCTGTTTACCCGCATCAAGCGCGGCCCAGGCAATTACCTGTTTAAAGGTTTCCATATCCATAGCACCCGAGCAGGAGTAGGTAGCCAGCAAGCCTCCTTCGTTAAGCAGCAGCATACCCAAACGGTTCAAATCTTTATAAGCCCTCGAAGCACGGGTGAGCGCCGAGCGTGACGGCGCATATTTAGGCGGATCGAGTACGATTACATCAAACTTTTCGCCCTCATCCCTGAATTTGCGTAACTGTACATTCACGTCGGATTTAATTGCTATGTGTTTGGTTGCATCCAGTTTATTCAGCCTGATATTTTCGGCCAGCGTTTCAATAGCTAACGCCGAGCTGTCTACGCTGGTTACTGATGCGGCGCCTTCTTTAAGGCTGTTCAACGTAAAGCCGCCGGTATAACAAAAGCAGTCCAGTACCTTTTTATCTTTAGTATGTACAGCCAACACATGACGATTATCGCGCTGGTCGCAATAAAAGCCGGATTTTTGGCCTTCGGTGATATTGATACCGTAAATAACGTTGTTTTCTAACACCTCAACCAGCTCAGGCGGCGGACTGCCAGCAAGTACTTTATTCTCAGCTTCGGGCAGCCCTTCGTGGGCACGTGAAGCATTATCACTTTTATCCGAAATACTTTCGGGATTCAGTAGTTTTTTTAGTTCATCAATAATAACAGGCATCTCATTTTGAATACCCGAGGTAAGTACCTGCACTGCCAAATGGCCGGCATATTTATCAACGATTAGCCCCGGCAGATAATCCGATTCACTAAAAATTAAACGACAGGTATTGGTACCGTTAGCCAATATGTTAGCACGGCTTTTAACCGCGGTTGCTACTTTTTCGCGAAACCACGCTTCGTTTACATGTACATCCTTGTTCCATTCCAGCAAACGTAAAGTAACCCTCGACTGATCGTTATAAAAGCCATAGGCCATGAATTCGCCCTGAGCATTCAGCAACTGTACCACGTCGCCATTGGCAGGCTTGCCCTTAACTTTTTCAATTGCTCCGGAAAATACCCAGGGATGCCTTTGCAATACGGCTTTTTCTTTACCCTTCTTTAATATAACGTCAATCATGGGTGCAAAGGTAATAAAGCGCTGGCAATTTTAGCTTTACAGCAACGCGGCCTTCATTTATTCCGTATTTACATTGAAGGTGCCTAAACCTTGAAAATATTTTTAGGTCATACACAATAATATCTGCATTAAAACATTTGGTATCTTAGATTCGAAAACTATAATCATGAAAAAAACCTACGTACTCCTGTTCAGTATGCTGATAGCGTGCTGTTGTTTTAGCTCAAAATCATACGCCCAGATTCCCCGCATACCTGAGGCCAGCTCAACTCAAACCATTATCCAGGATTTCGGGTTAGGGAAAATAACCATCACTTATTCCCGTCCAAATGTTAAGGACCGCAAAATATTCGGGGGTATTATCCCTTACGGCGAAGTTTGGCGTACCGGCGCCAACGCGGCAACAACCATTACTTTTACCGAAAAAGTTGTTATTGAAGGTAACCCTGTGCCTGCGGGTACTTATTCCCTGTTCAGTATCCCTAATAAAGGCGAGTGGACCATTATACTTAATAAAGTGGTAAAACAATGGGGCGCATACAGCTACAAGCAAGATCAGGATTTTCTACGTTTTAACATCAAGCCAATCCGCGTGAGCGAAAAACGCGAAACATTTACTATGGCTTTTGTTAATACAACTACCAAATCAACCGACCTTGTTTTGGTTTGGGACAAGACCGCGGCCTATATCCACATGGAAACTGATGACGACGCCAAAATTACAGCTAATATTGATGAGCTGATGAAAGGCGACCGCAAACCATACTATTTCAACGCCATACAATACTACTACGAAAACCATAAAGACGTTGATAAAGCCCTTGGCTGGGTTTACGAAGCCGAAAAAATTGAGCCTAAAGGTCCGTGGTATAAGCTATGGGAGTCGCGTTTGTTACTGCGTAAAGGTGATAAAGCCGGTGCTATAGCAGCTGCAGAAGCCGGTATTGCCTTAGCCAACGCCGACAAAGATGAAGAATACGCCCGCTTAAACCAGGAAGCCCTGGATCAGGCTAAGCGATAGCCCTAAGCCCCACCCAACCCTCCCGGAAGGGGAGGGCTTTAAAAAGAAAATCGCTGTTTTTTATAGGAAATGGCGATTTTCTTTTATGAATTGATAATATTCAGAAAGTCTCCCCAACCGGGGGAGATTTAGAGGGGGCTGCCACGCTGATCAACACCGCAATTACTATCAGCAGAAGTGCACCGATAGCATTGAGCCACAAATAAGCGATTACATCAAAATAGCCCAGGATACAAATAATTGCTTCCGTTATAACTGCCGCTATAAATACCGCAGTCCCTTTTATTTTTTTAAGATAGAAGGCCACTATGAACACTCCAAGGATGGTTCCGTAGATATAGGAGCCCAATTGATTCACGGCTTCGAGCAGGTTACCTATGCGGCTGGCGTAAAGGGCCATCCCAATGCAAACCAGGCCCCAGAACACCGTTGCCAGGCGCGATGCATTTAAATAATTCTTATCTGTGGCGTTGGGATTAACAATTCGTTTGTAAATATCAACCACGCTTGTTGAAGCCAGGGAATTCAAAGCACTGGCGGTTGAGCCCATAGAGGCGAGAAAAATAATGGCTATCAGTAATCCTATCAAGCCTTTAGGCAGATACTGGGTAACAAAGCTAAGGAATACGTAGTTGGTATCGTTATCATCGGCCTTGGGGTTATTTTTTTTCATCAGTTCAATGGCGTTTTGCCTGATGAGGCGGGCCTTAGTGTCGGCCACCTTTAATTGATCTTTGGCATAACTGATCCCCTCTTCATTTTTACTGTTGATGGCTTTTATCAACTCGTTAGCCTTGGTTTTTTTTTGCTCAAAAGCCTGGGTATATTGCTGATTGAGATGGTCATATTCCGCAGCGTAAACGCTTTTTCGAATTTGTTTAACCTCGTACTGGTTAAAAAACATTGGCGGGCGGTTAAACTGGTAAAACGCAAAAACCAGTACCCCTATCAGCAGGATCAGAAATTGCATCGGGATCTTGATCAGGCCATTCATGATTAGCCCGAGGCGGCTTTGCCCCACCGAGCTGCCGGTTAAATAACGGCCTACCTGGCTTTGATCTGTACCAAAATAGGAAAGCTGTAAAAAGAAGCCCCCGATCAATCCGCTCCAAACGGTATAACGGTTATTGGGGTCGAATTTCCAGTCTATCACGTTCATGCGGCCCATTTTACCTGCCATTTTGAGCGAACTCATGAAACTTACATTGCCGGGCAACAGGTAAACAACCAGTACTCCTGCCAAAAACATCCCCGTAAAAATAATGCTCATTTGCAATAGCTGGGTATATGACACGGCCTTACTACCGCCATAAACAGTATAAACAATTACCAGCCCGCCTATAAACAGTGTAGTGTAAACCGTATTAATATTTAATATGGTTGAGAGGATGATAGACGGAGCATAAATGGTAATGCCGGTTGAAAGGCCGCGCTGAACCAGGAAGAGGAACGATGTGAGTGCACGGGTTTTCAGATCAAAACGCTGTTCCAAAAATTCGTAAGCAGTATAAACCTTAAGGCGATGGAAAATGGGGACAAAGGTGATACAAAGTACGATCATGGCCAGGGCAGCCCGAAGTAGAACTGCACAAAACGCATCCCGTCTGAATAAGCCTGGCCCGGTGCCGAAAGAAAGGTAATAGCACTTGCCTGGGTGGCCATTACCGATAAGCCACATGGTACCAGGGCAATGAGCGGCTGCCCATCAAAAACTGGTCGATATTTTTATTATTGCCGCTTTTCCATATGCCATAAAGCACTATAGAAAATATGGTAAGGCCTAAAACAATCCAGTCGGTTAAACTCATTCAAAGAATTTGGTAATGAGCCAGAATACTAAAACTAAAAAAACCAGCCATGCGGCAACAATGCCGTAAAACTGGTTCCAATTTTTTATAAATGAAGGGAGGTCAGGATCAGGCCTCTTCATTACGGCCACGAACTAACACGGCGATATATGCAGCAGCAGTTAACAACCCTAAAACACCACCTACAAAAATCCAGGTAAAGCCTTTTTCAATAATACCGCCTACAAATAAGCCAGAGATTAATCCTACCAAATAGTATATGTAATCAAAGTTTTCTTTTTCTTCTTTATGGTGTCCCATGATGTTATGTATATGATTGCAGCAAAAATAGGTGATTAATTGAATTTTACCAAAGTTTGTTTTGTAAAAGGATTGTGTGGTTTTAAAAGCTCATAAATGACGACAATTATTCAGTCGGTTTCCGGTCGGCTTTAAATTCACTATCGTTGTAAATATGCCAATAGCTTTGCGGTATGCATGAACCAATACCCTTTCAACTATTGTGAAAAGGCTATTCCTGCAAGTTTTTTAACCGCTCAACATTTTCCGCCATAGTTGCCTTATCATTTGCAGAAGTAGCCAGGTTCATAGCTGTTTCGTAATGCTGTAAGGCTTTTTGATTATCTATGCCGGTATACAGGTTGCCCAGCAGCGAATAATAAAAGTGGTTATTGCTTAGGTTCAGTTTTTCGGCTTCGGCTATTGCAGCCGGTTTTCCATTGGCTTTGGCAAGGGCAAATGTCCGGTTTAGCGCGGCGATGGGCGAATACTCCAGCATGAGGAGGCTATTGTATAGCTGTAATATATTTTCCCATTTTTCGGCAGCATCTTCCTTAAAGGTATGCCAATAAGCAATGCCGGCTTCGAGGTGATATTTAGTTATTGAAGTTCCGGTTGAAGCCTGGTTCAGGTAATGGATACCTTTGTTGATCAGGTCCCTGTCCCAAAGTGATTCATCCTGATCATCATAAAGGATCATTTCACCATGATCATTGCTGCGGGCCTCAAACCGCGACGCGTGGAAACACATCAGCGCAAAAAGTGCATTTACGGCAGGGGTATTGGTGGCTGGATTTTCAATAAGGAGGTAATTAAGCCGCATAGCTTCAGTACAAAGATCACGGCGGAGGGTAACATTTTGGGAGATTGAGTAATATCCCTCAGAAAACAGCAGGTAAATGGTTGTTAAAACAGTTTCCAGCCTGTTGCCGATCTCGCTAAGGCCTGGCTGTTGGATCCGGATTCCGGCTTCTTTCAGTTTTTCCTTTGCGCGGTTTATCCGTTTGTATATTACCTCCTTGTTTGCTAAAAAAGCATCGGTAATTTCCTGTACGCCAAAACCGCAAAGCAGGTTAAGGGCAAGCGCTACCTGCGACTCGGCCGAAATAACCGGGTTGCAAACCGTAAAGATCATGGCCAACTGGCTATCAGCTATGTTTTTGGCAGACAGGTCGATCTCTATTTCGCCTGTGCTGTCGGTAGTATATTTTATTTCGGGCAAAAGTTTTTGCTTAAAAATCGTATCCCGTTTCAGGTAATTTTTGGTTTTATTTTTTGCAACGGTATAAAGCCATGCCGTCGGATTATCAGGTAAACCTTTCAGGCTCCAATTTTCAGTGGCTGAAAGGAAGGTGTCGCTCACAATATCTTCGGCAATTTCAATATGTTCAATACCAAAAAGGCGGCAAAGCACTGCTGCAATTTTCCGGTACTCGGTGCGGAACAGGTGAGGTAAAAGTTCTTGGGGTTGCATAGGTTAAAATAAAAATGCCTTTGCAAAAGTACAAAGGCATTTTATTTTATACGGCAGGCACAGCCATTCGTACTTCAACGGCGGCCCCCCATTGCAATATCGGGCAGCCTTTGGCAATTTCAACGGCCTCATCGTAATCTTCGGCCGTGATCATAAACAACCCGCCTATCGATTCCTTAATTTCGGCATAAGGACCATTGATCACGGTATTTTGCTTAATTGTCCGGCCATCGCCGTCCCAGCGTTTGGGAGCACCAACCAGTTTGTTTTGGGCCGCGATGCCGCCTATCCAATCCTGGAAAGGTTTTATAGCTGCCTGCATTTGTTCGGGCGAGGGACTGGCATCTTTACTTTTCAGATCCCTGTGGATCACTAACAAAAACTCATTCATAAGGCTATGTTTTAATGGCGTTAATATAAGCTGTTTATGCAAACTGGCCAACCTGGTATGTGCCGGGAGTATTAGGGAACGATAGGTTGATGCGGTTCCAGGTGTTAATGGTGGTAACGGACAGCGTAAGGTCTATCAGTTCTTCATCACTAAACTGCGCCTTGGCTATGTTGTATACCTCATCGGTTACATGGCAGGCGGTAACGGCTTCGGCCCAGGCGAAGGCGGCCCTTTCACGATCGGTATAATAAGGTGATTCTTCCCAGGCGCTCAGGCCGTATAAACGTTGTTCAGTTTCGCCTTTGGCACGTGCATCTTTATAGTGCATGTCAAGACAATAAGCGCATTTATTGATCTGTGATACCCTGAAATTTACCAACTCACGAAGGGATAACTCAAGGGGCGACTTTTTAAGATAAGTATTGATACCGAATAATGGTTTTAAGGCGTTTTGGCCTTTTTCCCACATGCTGATTCTCTGTTCCATTTTGTTTTAAATTTATGTTGTTAAAACCCAATGACAACCGTGCCTGGCAGATTGGACAAAATGAAAAAATATTTTTTATTTTTTTTAAGATCGGAATTCATATCGGGAATTTTTGTTGGGCGGCATCTAATGCATCGCCCGCTTCGCAGATTTTCCGGTTTAAACTACATATACATGTAATACGTCTCTGTATAAAAATACCTATCTTTCCCTCATGGCCTTACCCAATATTTTCACTGCACAGGTAGCTGATGATGTAATCAGCCGGATCAACAAGCTCACGCCTCAAACCTCACCGGGGTGGGGTAAAATGAACGTGGCACAAATGTTGGCACACTGCTGTGTAACGTACGAAATGGTGTATGAAGATAAGCACCCCAAACCCGGCTTGTTCATGAAACTCATCCTGAAAACGCTGGTTAAAAACAAGGTGGTGAGCGAAACACCATATAAACACAACAACCCTACAGCGCCTGCATTTCTCATTACCGACGAAAGGGATTTCAATACCGAAAAAAACAGGTTGATAGCCTACATCCAAAAAACACAGCGGCTGGGCGAAAAAGCTTTTGATGGCCGCGAGTCGCATTCGTTTGGCTCCTTAACCATTACCGAATGGAGCAATATGTTTTATAAACATATTGACCATCACCTCACCCAGTTTGGCTGTTAAGCGCATAGTTTGAACATACGGTTAAATTTTCCTTTCTTTACCGGCATACAGGTAAATCGATATAGTGCATGGAAAAACTAAGCCCCGCCATCCTTAAAACCAAACAGCATTTTGAAATTCTTGACGGTATGCGGGGCATAGCTGCTATAGCAGTTGTTACTTTCCATTTTATGGAGATTGCTTATTCCGATTACAGTAAGGATTTTATAGGTCATGGCTTTTTAGCGGTTGATTTTTTCTTTTGCCTGTCGGGCTTTGTTATTGGCTATGCTTATGACGACCGCATTGCAAAAATGGGCATTAGGGAGTTTTTTAAGTCGAGGCTCATCAGGCTGCACCCGTTTGTTGTTATGGGGTCAGTATTGGGTTTGTTAAGCTTTCTATTTGATCCTTTTAGCAGCCGGGCTGTAACCCAGAGTATGGGTAGTATACTACTATTATTTCTCAGCTCCATATTAATGATTCCTAACCCGACAATGAGTGAACGGTATTTTAACTTGTTTGGGTTTAATGCACCTGCTTGGTCATTGTTTTGGGAATATGTAGCTAACATTGTTTATGCACTTGTGCTTTGTCGCGTTCAGCGGCGCTACCTGATTGTCCTTGGTGCAACTTCTGCTGTAGGTATTTGCTATGTGGCAGCTCACTCAGGTAATTTAATGGGCGGCTGGAGTGGCGGAACTTTCTGGGATGGAGGTGTACGTATAGCTTATTCTTTTACTGCTGGTTTGCTGGTTTACCGTTATAACCTTATCGTCAAAAATAAGCTTGGTTTTATAGGTCTTTCTATTTTATTGATGCTGGCTTTCCTGTCTCCGTTCTCAACATGGAACTGGCTTACCGAGCCTTTTATAGTTATCATTTATTTCCCGTTAATGGTTTCGCTGGGAGCAGGTGCTGTTCTTAACAACGGCTTACGTAAAATATGTGTTTTTTCGGGGAATATCTCCTATCCTTTATACATGACCCATTACGCAGTAATGTGGATGTTTGGTAATTATTATGCCGCAAATAAACCCGATGCTGTTCACCTGGCATATATCATTATACCCGGTTTAATTGTACTGGTAGCGTTTGCTTACCTGGTTATGGCAGGTTACGATGTACCATTACGGCGTTACCTAACCGAAAGAAGAAAAAAACAGGCTGTTAAATAAACCGAATGGCTATTCGTTGGCTTAATTAAAGATTAAGGAAGGATTTAGCCGACGGTTAAATTAAAACCTGTATGTTTAAAATGCTGGAAAAGTGTTGTTTGTACACTGAAAATATTTATTTTTACAAGTGGTTTTGTGCTGATTTCCAGTTGTTCTGTTGAAGTATGCCAGCCTTTGGTACAATGAAAAAAACGTTAGTTATTGGTTGGCTTGTGATGCTTTTAATCGCCGTTGGCGCTTTGTTTTGGTATAATGAGCTGCAATACCAGTTGCCTACTCCTGTACCGAAAAACTATAAAGCAGTAAAGCAGGGTACGGTAGTATCCATCAATCCCAGGCACTATCAGGATCGCAGTAAACCGCTGTTTCTGCACTTTTTTAATCCGGATTGTCCCTGTTCAAGATTTAATATCAAACAGTTTAAGGCTATTGCCCAGCAATATCGCAGACAGGTGAATTTTGCCATTGTGATTATGAGCAGTAAACACTTCACCGAAAGCGAAATCCAGGACAAGTTTGGGATGAAACTCCCCGTGATATTTGATCCCTCGGTTGCTCAGGCCTGCGGGGTTTACTCAACACCCCAGGCTGCCCTTATTGATACAGGCAGCAAGCTGTATTACCGCGGCAATTATAATGTAAGCCGTTACTGTACCGACGAAAAAACAAGCTTCGCCAAAGTAGCTATCAACGGTTTACTGAACGACAATACACGCCTAACATTTAATAAACTTGCATTAACGTCATACGGCTGTCGACTGCCCGACTGTCATAATTAATATTACCCCTAAATATCAATCATTGTGACCGCAGACATAGTTCAAAACATTAATTTTCAAACCGAGATCAAAGACCGCTCAGACAGGTTGATGGATTATTTCCTGCCTGTGCATTTTGTAGTTGGTTTAGCATTGGCCTATTTTTATGATACATGGCTTATTGCCTTTGGCGTTGGCGGCCTGTGCCTGTTGGCGTACTATACTGCTAAAATAGCCCTGCCTAATTCTTCCTTATACCAATATGTGCTGGCAGCTGTATTAGGTATTTTTATGGCCCAGTATATTTACCAGATGCACGGCTTGTTTGAGATGCACTTTTTTGCTTTTATTTCGAGTGCGCTGCTGATCACCTACCAAAACTGGAGGCTACAATTGCCATTGCTTTTAGTTGTTATTGTACACCATGCTGTTTTTAGTTATTTGCAGGATATTGGTTATGGCGGCATATTTTTTACCCAGCTCAATTACTTTGACCTTCAAACGTTTATCATACATGTGTTGCTTACCGGGGTTATCATGTTCATATGCGGGCTTTGGGCCTATCAGTTGCGCAAGTATAATGAACTAAGAATAGTACAAACCCTGCAAATGGCCGATCTGCAGCGGGAAGCCCAGTTATCGCTCGAGCGCAAACATAATGAGGAAGTTTTGGCAGCTGCAAACCAGGAACTAAACTATTCAAACCAGGAACTTCAAAAGGCACGCCTCGCGGCTGATCAGGCTAACCAGGAAAAAAGTATTTTCCTGGCCACCATGAGCCACGAAATCCGTACGCCTATGAACGGGGTTATCGGGATGTCGGCTTTATTGAATGAAACTGCGCTTAACGATGAGCAGCGTATGTTTAACGAAACCATCATCAGCTGCGGCGAAACACTCATCCATGTGATCAATAATATTCTTGATTTTTCAAAGATAGAAGCAGGTAGTCTTGATCTTGAACAGGATGATTTTAACCTACGGCAATGTATTGAAGATGTGATGGATATGTTTGCCATCAAAGGCGGACAAATGGGGCTCGACCTGGTTTATGAAATT
The DNA here is from genome assembly GCF_003286435.2 of Mucilaginibacter metallidurans. Classification (NCBI taxonomy): domain Bacteria; kingdom Pseudomonadati; phylum Bacteroidota; class Sphingobacteriia; order Sphingobacteriales; family Sphingobacteriaceae; genus Mucilaginibacter; species Mucilaginibacter metallidurans. Next base: position 5,278,853 of record NZ_CP043449.1, on the reverse strand, counting down.
GCCGAAGATATATCGCCGGGTATCATCGGCGATCCGCTGCGGCTTAAACAAGTGCTCATAAACCTGGTAAGCAACGCCATAAAATTTACGGAGAAAGGTGAGGTGGGCATTAAGGTTAGTTGTGTTGACAAACAATCTGATGGCTTGCTGAAATTAAGATTTGATGTTTGGGATACCGGCATAGGCATTCCGCATGATAAGCTGCACCGGCTGTTCAAGGCATTTTCGCAGGTCGATTCATCTACCACACGCAAATACGGGGGCACCGGTTTAGGTTTGGCTATTTGCCAAAAGCTTGTTGCCCTAATGGGCGGCAGTATAGGCGTTGAAAGTGAGCCCGGTGCCGGTACCAGGTTTTTCTTTACCATAAACGCCTATCCCGGCGAGATCTCCCACCGGCAGCCTGCCAGTTTTGATCTTGAGGAACTGCGCGGCAAAAAGATACTTATAGTTGATGACAACCATACCAACCTGTCTATTTTAAACCGTCAGTTTGAAAACTGGAACCTTAAATCGGTACCGGCAGAGTCTGCCGCCGAGGCTTTAGTGATCCTGCAGAGAAACAAAGACATTGACCTGGTTATTACCGACATGAACATGCCCGTAATGGATGGGGTTATGCTGGCCCGCATCATCAGGGAAGGGTACAGCCACATTCCTATTATACTGCTAAGCTCGGTTGGCGAAGAATTTATAAAAGATCAGCGAATGCTGTTTACCTCTGTTATGAGCAAGCCGATAAAACAACAGGTGCTTGGCAAACAGGTTTTTATGGCACTCAGGAATAAACCGGTCCAAAACGATGATAAACAAACTAAGAGCAAGCTTTCGGTTGATTTTAGTGATAAATATCCCTTCAGTATCCTTATTGCCGAAGATAATGAGGTTAACCGGCACGTTATTAAACACATTTTAAACAAAATGGGCTATAAGCCGGGTATGGCCCAAAACGGGCTCGAAGCAATAGAGGCCCTGTACCAGAACGATTACGAGCTTATTTTAATGGATATGCAGATGCCTGTTATGGATGGGCTTGAAGCTACCCGTGTAATCCGTAAAGAAAACGTTAAGCAGCCTGTTATCATTGCTTTAACAGCCAACGCCATGGCCGGCGATGAACAGGATTGTTTGCAGGCCGGTATGAATGATTACCTGAGTAAGCCTGTAAAGCTTGATGAACTGATGAATAAGCTTTCGAGATGGCACACTACAGTTAATAAAACCGCATTGAGTCAGGGTTGATGCAACCGCATTCCTGCAATAAGTTTGAGGTTTGGTTCGCTATCAAGGGGAGGATAATTACCTGGCGGGGGCTGCTTCGACTTAATAGTAGTGAAGTTTTCTCATCCTGATATACGGAATATAAATGCAACAATACTTTTGCAAAACAATTAGGTTATTTTTTTCATTTTTGTACAGCATAAGCAATATGTTGAATAAGCGAAATTCTGAATTTTTGAGATCGTTGCGGATATTATCGGTAATGGCCTTTTATTTGGTCATCGCGAGCAGTCATGTTTTTTTCCTTCCCCGCTTAACGCAACTGGGCCGTACACGTTCAACAGGATTCAATTCGGTTTTTAAACGAAAGATGGAGAACCTGCACAGCAGCTTCAGCGAATCAAGCTACGTTCAAAGACCAGACAAATCAACCCTTGAGGAGAAAAAGTCTGTTACCGATTTGATCAGCGCTGTTGTAGGTAGTTTTATCCTGCTGTTTTTTGCATTGCAGCTATGGAAATTAAATCCGAAGCAATTAATCCGAAACTTCAGAATTATACCCGGGTATCGATACTCCTATCTTTCCCTTTGCACTTTTCGCATTTGATTTGAATGATTAAAGGCGCTCTGCCTTTAGATACATCATCGATCATTTTTTCAATTAATTATCCATCGTTTACCGGCATTTTTTGCAGTGCTTACTGATCTGTAGCGATCAGTGTGCGGGCATTTCCCGGTAAGCATATTCCGTACATCAAGATATGCGAATTTCAAAGAAGTTCTGCTGCCTGTTTACAGGCCTGCTAATAACAGCCTGTACTTATGCGCAGCAACAAGGTAACACACCGGTTAGCTTAAAAACGCTGCTCAACAGCGTAAACCGAAACGCACCCACATTGCTAACCGATTCGGCAGCTATTGCAGTAAGGCAAGCCCAGGCCGCTGAAACCAGGAGTAGCTGGCTCCCTAACCTGAAACTAAATTACCAGGCAGATTATGGCACCAATAACAATGTTGCAGGCCCATATTTCGGCTTTGGTATTATTCCTTCAAACTCCAGGGGCGTACGGCCCGAAAGCAATACTACCACCGTATCAGCCAACGTTGGGGTAGCCGCGCTCGACTGGGAGATCTATAATTTTGGGGCCTATGGTGCTCAAAATAAAGTAGCCAACTCTGATATTCAGGTACAGCAAAACCAGTTTGCTGATTCCAAATATCAGTTGCAGGCTTATGCCATTGGCAATTACCTCCTACTGACGGAACTGGAAAACTTCCTCACCATCCAGGCGCGGAACATAAAACGCAATCAGGAGATCCGCCGGTCGGTACAGTCGCTCGCCAAAAGTGGGGTAAGGGCAGGCGTTGATACCAGCATTGCCGAGGCCGAACTGTCAAAAGCCCGTTTGAACTATATCGAACTTAACAACCAGGTGAAGCAGGTACAGTTACAGCTTTCGGCTGTCAGCGGCTTACCTTATCAGACAATAGTACCCGATACCGCTGCCGAAACAAATCTTATCAATACCGCAACCGGCCTCGACCCCTTGGTTATCGACACCACCGATCATCCCTTGATCAATTATTATAAATCGGTATATCAAAACAGTTTGCAGCGGGAAACACTCGTTAAAAAAAGCTACAATCCTAAAATATTATTGGAAGGCGCCGTTTGGGGCAGGGGATCAAGTGTTGATGCTAACGATCATTTTAACAGCCTCAGCAGCGGATGGGGGTTCGACAGGAATAATTACCTGGTAGGTATAGGCATTTCTTACAACCTGTTTGATTTGCGCCGCAGGCAACTGAAACTAAGAACGCAACGCGCCAATACAGATTATACACTCCGGAAGCTGGATGAGCAAAAACAACTGCTGGCCATCAATGCCAACCGGTCGGGCGTAGAGCTGCAAACCGCCCGCGAACGCCTGGTTGAGATCCCCAATCAGCTTAAAGCGGCTTCTGATGGGTACCGGCAAAAGCTGTCATTATACAAAAATGGGCTAACCGATATCATTGAGCTTAACGCCGCGCTCAATATCCTTTACCGCGCCGAAACTGATTATGTACAGGCCAAATATGCCTATTCAAATGCCCTGTTCCAGCAGGCCGTTACCGGCAACCAGGTAAATACTGTATTAAACCTTTTAAAATAATTTAGCTATGTCAATGGTCACATCCGCACTTAAACGGCCCATCACAACGGTGGTGGTTACCTTGAGCCTGCTCATCTTTGCAGTGCTTAGTGCTATAAAAATACCGATAGATATTTTCCCCAAATTAAACCTGCCCACCATTTATGTTATTGAATCATATGGCGGTATGTCGCCGCAGCAAATGGAGGGTTTTTTTTCAACCCGTTTGCAAGACCAGTTTCTGTATGTAAACGGCATCAAAAGTATTACCAGTAAAAACATTCAGGGTTTAACTATGGTTAAACTGAGTTTTTACGAGAGTACAGACATGGCCGAAGCACAGGCCCAGGTGGCTTTGCAGGTAAGCCGCGTGATGAGCTTTTTCCCGCCGGGAGCACTGCCACCGCAGGTTGTAAGGTTTGATGCTTCATCGTTGCCCGTTGGGCAATTGGTACTATCCGCCCCCAATCGCAGCCTGAAGGATATTTATGATATGGCTGCTACTAAAGTGAGGCCTATGTTTGCTACTGTTCCCGGCTTATCGGCCCCGCCGCCGTTTGGTTCAAACGCCAGGTCCATCACCCTAAATGTTGATCCAAACAAATTAAGAAGTTACGGCTTGACGCCCGATGAGGTAGTAAGTGCGTTGGCTAAGTTCAATGTGATGTCGCCTTCGGGCAATTTAAGGTTAGGCAACACGATGTTTGTAACTACGGTTAACACGTTAATTAACCAAACAGATGAATTTGGCAATATCCCCGTAGTTACCAAAAACGGCGTACCCATTTTGGTAAAAGACGTAGCCCGTGTTGCCGACGCTACCGACGTTACGGTTGATTATGCATTGATCAATGGCAAGCGCTCTGTTTATTTGCCGGTAGTAAAAACCGCCGATGCCAGTACCTGGAGTGTTGTACAGGCTTTGAAAAAGAAGATTCCGGAAATTCAAGGCCTTTTACCCGATGACGTTAAAATCTCATATGAGTTTGATCAATCCATATTTGTGATAAACGCAGTAAAAAGCCTTATGACAGAAGGCGGTCTGGGCGCGTTGCTCACCGGGCTGATGGTATTATTGTTTTTGCGCGACTGGAGAAGCAGTTTGATCGTGGTTATCACTATCCCGGTATCCATTTTGTTAGGTGTATTACTTTTAGGCTTATTCGGCCAAACCATCAATATCATGACATTGAGCGGGCTTGCCCTCGCCATAGGCATTTTGGTTGACCAGGCTACAGTAACCATCGAAAATATTCACCAGCACCTGGAGATGGGCAAAAACAAAGCACAGGCTATTTATGATGCCTGCCAGGAAATCTCGTTCCCCCTATTGCTCATCCTGCTGTGTATCCTTGCAGTATTCGCGCCATCGTTTATGATGAACGGTGTGCCTAAAGCGATGTTTTTACCACTGTCGCTATCTATTGGCTTAACGATGATCGTATCGTACATCATAGCGCAAACACTGGTGCCTATTTTATCAAACTGGCTTATCAAAGCCGAAACTTATCAGCATTATGAACATGGGAAATTGCATGCCCATGCAGGCGAAGCTTTAGACCGGCCCGAAGAAGGGCAGGTAAACCATCACCTGCAACAGGAGCAAAACCATCCCGAAAAGAACGACCTGTTTGAACGGATAAAAATCCGTTTTATGTATATCATTGAACGCTGGATGCCAAACAAAAAATTAATAGTGCCTATTTATCTCGTGGTTGTTTTGGGGTTGGCCGGTGTTTGTTTTGTGACCATTGGAAAAGATATGATGCCGAAGCTCAACAACGGCCAGTTTCAGATCAGGATCAAAGAGCCTGATGGCACAAGACTTGAACGTACGGAAGACGGGCTGAAACAGGTGTTACAAATTATCGACAGCACGGTGAACCATCATATAGCTATTACATCGGCTTATGTAGGTATTGTGCCAAGCAGCTATGGCACCAGCAACCTTTATGTATTTAATACCGGTACACATGAAGCGGTATTACAGGTTAACCTTGATGAAGATTATCACATCAATATGGATGAGCTTAAAGATGCGCTCCGTAAAAATATAGCATCGCGCATGCCCGATCTCCGCATCACTTTTGAACCTATCGACATGACCGAAAAGATCATGAGCCAGGGGGCATCTACACCTATCGAAATAAGGGTAGCGGGTAAGGACATGGCACAGATAGAAGGCTACTCGAACAAAGTGTTGGCCGGACTTAAAAAGATCAGCTACCTGAGGGATGTGCAGATCAGTCAGCCTTTAAAGTTTCCTGTGGTGGCAATAACGCTCGACAGGTTGAAAGCTGCTCAATTAGGCCTGGATATTAAAGATGTTGCCCGCTCGGTTACCGCAAGTACATCATCAAGCCGTTTTACCGAGAAAAACCTTTGGCTTGATGATAAATCGGCCTATACTTACCAGGTGCAGGTGCAAATTCCAGAGTATGTGATGAATACAATGGATGAGTTGAAAGAGATCCCACTGGTGAAAGGCCAAAGTACACCTGTACTTGGTGATATCGCCAGCTTTAAGGTTAATTACGTTCCCGGTGAATATGACCGTACCGGTCCGCGCCGCTTCTTAACCGTGAGCGCCAATATTTATAAAAAGGACTTGGGTACGGCTACTGCCGCAGTGCAGCAGGTGATCAAATCTGTCGGGGCGCCGCCTAAAGGCCTGATTGCTGAAGTTAAGGGTATGTCGAGCTTGTTGACAGAAACGCTCGACAGCTTGCAGAACGGTTTGATGTTTGCCATTTTGGTGATCTTTTTATTGCTGGCCGCTAATTACCAATCGTTTAAATTATCCCTTACAGTACTATCTACCGTACCGGCAGTAATATTGGGATCGCTAACGGCATTACTGCTTACCGGTTCAACACTTAACCTGCAAAGCTATATGGGCATGATCATGTCTACAGGGGTATCGGTGGCAAACGCCATCCTGATCGTAACCAATGCTGAAACCCTGAGACTGGATTATAAAGACTCTACAAGGGCAGCCATTACCAGTGCGTCCATCAGGTTAAGACCAATCCTAATGACCAGTTTGGCCATGATGGCAGGTATGATCCCGATGGCATCAGGGATGGGTGAAGCCGGCGAGCAAACCGCGCCATTGGGCCGCGCGGTGATAGGCGGCTTATTTGCCTCAACATTAGCCGCGCTGTTTATACTACCGCAGGTATTTGCCTGGGTACAGCAAAAAACCACTTATGATTCACCGTCCTTAATGAAGGACGTAAATGTTAATGATCCTCAACAACTTGAAACCTCCAATAGCTAATATTATGAAACTAAAATATATTATACTGCTAAGCAGTATCAGTTTAATGGCCGCTTGCGCCGGCAATCAAAAGCCGGTGGACCTCACAGAAACCAAAAAAACCAACCAAAAAGCAAGCGGATATGAAACCGGCAAAGTGTCGGAAAAAGCACTGTCAAGCGAAGCCCGCCTTCCGGGCCAGTTAAAGCCTTATAACGAGGTAAACCTGTTTCCGAAAGTAAACGGGTTTGTAAAAACCGTTTTTGTTGATCGTGGTACTTTGGTTAAAAAGGGACAATTACTGGTAACCTTAGAAGCGCCGGAAATGGAATCGCAACTGCAGGCCGCCGATTCGCGGTATATGCAGGCTAAGGAAAATGCTGTTGCCAGTAAAGAAAAGTATCAGCGTTTAAAAGAGGCTGCAAAAGAACCTGGATCAGTTTCTCCGCTTGAATTGGATAACGCTTTAGCAAAAATGAAAGCTGATGACGCAATGGCCCGCTCAGAAAGCTCTATCGTGGCATCTGTACGCACCATGCAGGATTACCTGAACATTCGTGCACCGTTTGATGGCATGATCATTCAGCGTAATGTATCTCCGGGAGCTTTGGTAGCCCCGGGTAAAGGTACAGACCTGCCGATGCTTATTTTGCAGGATACCCGCAAGCTGCGTTTAGAGGTTTACATCCCCGAAGATTTCGTAGACAAAGTTGACTTAAAGCAGCAGGTAAAATTCACTTTTAATGCTATGCCGGGGCAGGAACAAACAGCCAAAATCAGTCGCTCGGCCAATGCTTTAGGGAGTATGCGTTCTGAAGCTATTGAAATAGACGTACAAAACCAAAATGGAATACTAAAACCGGGGATGTATGCCGAAGTTAAGATCCCGATGCTTTCGGGCGCCAAATCGTTGTTAGTGCCCAACAATGCCATCATCCGGTCAACCGAGAGGGAATATGTAATAGCCGTAAAAGACGGCAAGGCAGCATTAATTGATATAAAGGAAGGATTATCCAGACATGACTCAACCGAAGTATTTGGGAACCTGAAGGCCAACGATATCATTCTTAAAAATGCCAGCGATGAGGTGAAGGACGGGACGAATATTAATTGACGCAGTTAGAGGCAACGGCTAAGCCTAAGCGGTTTGGAACAGGACTTTCACATCCGGCCTTAATGGCAGAATTGTCGCGTTTTATTGTTATAACTCATTAGTTCATGATACATGACGCATTGATTTTGTTTACTAATGTCCATATCAAACCCTTTACTTAAAATTGGGGCAAGGGTAGCTTTTGAAGAAGAGCGAGAGACATATTTTTTTACCTTTGCCCGTATGGAAACCATCAACTGGCATGATTTTGAAAAAGTAGAACTGCGCGTAGGCACTGTATTGGAGGCGGTCGATTTTCCCGAGGCCCGTAAGCCGGCTTTTAAAGTGAGGGTTGATTTTGGGGCTTTCGGCATCCGGTGGTCGAGCGCACAAATCACTAAGCATTACACCAAAGAAGAATTGGTTGGCCGGCAGATAGTGGGTGTAACAAATTTCCCTAAAAAGCAGATCGCCAATTTCATGTCGGAGTTCCTGGTTACCGGTTTCGCCGACGAGAACGGAGACATTGTGTTAACCGCTGTTGAAAAGCCTGTGCCAAACGGCAGCAAACTTATTTAAATGAGATATATCAGTTTTGAGGATGAGGCCTCTATGTCGCCCGATGAATATTTTATGGGCGAGGCGTTAAAAGAAGCCCGCTATGCATTGGAGGAAGATGAAATCCCGATAGGGGCGATTGTTGTTTACAATGGCCGCATTATAGGAAAAGGGCACAATCTTACCGAACGGCTTAACGATGTATCGGCCCATGCAGAAATGCAGGCCCTTACTGCGGCCGCTAATTTAATTGGAGGTAAATACCTGCAAGGCTGTACGCTGTACGTTACTATGGAACCCTGTGTAATGTGTGCCGGGGCTTCGTACTGGTTCCAGGTAAGTAAGATCGTTTTTGGGGCTTATGATAACAAACTCGGGTTCGGCCGCATCAACCAAAAAATAACCCATCCCAAAACAGTGATCACCGGCGGTATCCGCGAAGCTGAATGCAGCCAGTTGGTGAAAGATTTTTTTAAGGGGAAGAGGAAAAAGTAGGATGTCTGAATCAGAATTTTCAGGATTTTAGAATTTACAGAATATGAATTGGTTTGATGATAAGCATTCTGCTAATTCTTAAATTCTGAAAATCCTGATCAAAAACATGACAATTATTTAGAACAAATAGTTCCGTCAACGCTTATATTTGTTACGTCACAACAAATAGTAAACTTTAAAATAAACAACTAAAATTATGGCATTTACCCTACCGGCGTTATCCTACGCTACTGATGCTCTGGAACCGCACATTGATAAACTGACCATGGAAATTCACCATGGCAAACACCACCAGGCTTATGTTACCAACTTAAACAAAGCTCTGGAAGGTAAGCCTGAGGCTGAAAGCAATATCGACGATATCATTAAAAATATCTCTAAATTCCCCGCTGCTGTGCGTAACAATGGCGGTGGCCACTACAACCATACCTTGTTCTGGACCTTGTTATCACCAAACGGTGGCGGCGAGCCTACAGGCGCTTTAGCTGATGCTATCAAAAGCACTTTCGGTTCATTTGCCGATTTCAAAACTAAAGTATCTGAAGCAGGTGCAACCCGTTTTGGTTCTGGCTGGGCATGGTTAATTGTTTCTGCTGATAAAAAATTAGCTATAACTTCAACTCCTAACCAGGACAACCCATTAATGGACATCGCTGAAGTTAAAGGTACCCCAATTTTAGGTATCGATGTTTGGGAGCATGCTTACTACCTGAAATATCAAAACCGTCGTCCGGATTACTTAGCAGCTATCTGGAATGTGATCAATTGGAACCACGTTGCCGAGCTTTACGCAAAAGCAACCGCTTAATATTATTTAAGCTCATAAATTTAAAGCGGCAGGATCTGATGGTCCTGCCGCTTTTTTATTGGTAACAGACTCAAAAATGTCATTGCTAATGATATAGTTTGAGATCATATTTTACGCCCGCGTTATATACTGGCTACCCATCTCTCTAATAATCTACTAACTTTGTGGACTTTTTTATATCATGATCAAAAAGCCCATAGAAACCCTGCTCAGCGAATCGAAGGAGGAGGGGGAACATTCATTAAAACGCTCGCTTGGACCCATTAACCTTATTTTAATTGGGATAGGCATCATTATAGGGGCCGGTTTATTTTCGTTAACCGGTATAGCGGCGGGCCAGCATTCGGGGCCTGCGGTAACCATTTCTTTTTTAATTGCTGCTATTGGCTGTGCTTTCGCTGCCCTTTGTTATGCCGAGTTTTCGGCCATGATACCTGTTGCGGGGAGCGCTTACACCTATTCTTATGCTACCATGGGCGAGCTTTTTGCCTGGATCATAGGCTGGGACCTTGCGCTTGAATATGCCGTGGGCGCAGCAACAGTGGCCATTAGCTGGTCGCAATACCTTACTAAATTTTTATCCTGGTTTGATCTGTATTTGCCTCCACAGCTTACGCTTTCGCCTTTTGAAACAGCTAAGGCTGCCAATGGCAATATTATTAACGGGATCATTAATTTGCCTGCTGCGCTCATTGTGATTTTGGTTACCAGTATCATTATCCGGGGTACAAAAGGTTCGGCATTGGTTAATGCCATTATTGTAACTTTGAAAGTGGGCGTGGTGCTGGTGTTTATCGCGGTTGGGTGGTCATTTATTAACCCGCAAAACTATCACCCCTATATTCCGCAAAATACCGGTGTTTGGGGCGATTATGGCTGGTCGGGCATATTGAGAGGGGCGGGATTAGTGTTTTTTGTATTTATTGGGTTTGATGCTGTATCAACCGCGGCGCAGGAGGCCAAAAACCCACAGCGCAATATGCCCATCGGGATCATCGGCTCCCTGCTGATCTGTACGGTACTCTTTATTGTATTTGCGCACGTAATGACCGGAATGGCCAACTATAAGGAATTTATAGGTTCAGGCGCACCGGTTGCCATCGCCATTGAAAAAACGCATTACCAGTGGTTGAGTAAAGCTATTGTGCTGGCTATTTTAATAGGTTATACCTCGGTGATTTTGGTCGACCTGTTAGGCCAATCGCGTGTGTTTTTCTCTATGTCGAAAGATGGTTTGCTGCCTAAGGTTTTTTCAGAAGTGCATCCCAAATTTCGCACACCCTGGAAATCGAATATTATGCTTTGCGCTTTTATAGCCCTCTTTGCCGCATTTGTTCCGATACGCGTGGTTGGTGAAATGACCAGCATTGGTACCCTGCTTGCATTTGTTATGGTTTGCGCCGGTGTACTTATTTTACGGAAGCAGCAGCCTGATATTCACCGGCCGTTTAAAACACCCCTTGTACCATTGGTGCCGGTACTGGGTATCCTGACCTGTTTTGCCATGATGACGTTTCTACCCGGCGATACCTGGTTGCGTTTGGTCATTTGGCTTGCAATTGGTTTGGTTATCTACTATACTTACGGCAAAAAGAACAGCGTTATCCGCAAAATACTTGCAGATAAACAATAACGCTATCAATTGATGACCGAAGAGATTTTAAAACTAAAAGTTGAACGCATAAAATGGGAAACCTCAGATACTGCTACTTTTTATTTGAGCAGTATAGATGGTAATCTTATCCCTTATACCGCAGGGCAGTTCATCACACTGATATTTAACCACAGGCAGGAAGAGATCAGGCGCTCGTATTCGTTAAGCTCGTCGCCCGATGAACAATACCCTGCAATAACTATTAAGCGCATTACCAACGGTGAAATCTCCAGGTTTATGCTCACTAAAATAAAGGAAGGCGATGAGTTAACAGCATTAGCCCCTGCCGGTCGTTTTACCATCAGTGACCATCAGCAGGAAAAGGATCTGTTTTTATTTGCGGGCGGCAGCGGCATTACCCCTATATTTTCGCAACTGAAATATATTTTGAGCCGGGAGGGTAAAAGCAGGCTAACTCTCATCTATAGTAATCAAAATGCGGCTTCCATTTTATTTAAAGATGAGCTGGATAAACTGGCAGCCGAACACCCTGAAAGGCTGACAATCATTTACCTGCTTAGCAGCGAAGGGAATCGCCTCAACCCCGATAAGGTAGAAAAGCTGGTGAAGCAATACGCCAGCTTTAACCTGGCAAATGCTGAGTTTTACCTTTGCGGGCCCTTCGCTTATATGCGTATGATCCGGTTCGACCTGGTGTATATGGGGATTGATCAGGCAAAGATCCGCCGCGAAAATTTTGTGCTCGAAACAGTTGCCGTAACAAGCAGCTTTACTAATTTTCCACCCAAAAACATCAAAATAAAATACCGGGGCGAGCTGCACGATATTGTAGTAGGCGAAAACCAATCCATACTGCAGGCTGCCCTGCAAAACAATATCCCTTTACCTTATAGCTGCCGGGGAGGAATATGCTCTACCTGCATGGTTAAATGCACCGGCGGCAAAGTTGAAATGGTGAAAAATGATGTACTTACTGAAGCGGATCTTGCACAAGGATGGATTTTGACCTGCACCGGGCATCCCTTGGATGATGAGGTGGTTATTGGCCCCCCAGCCCCCTAAAAGGGGGACTTATACCAGGAAGCGAAAGAACAATCAACGTAATCAGTATATCAAAAATCAACGGTCGGTTGGCAAATGCTGCCTTACCGTCCTTCTGTGCACCACCGTTTTTACCTTTTTTGATTTGGATTTTTTGCGTTTGCCCAGCCAGATGATAAAGCCGGTGACGGGTAAACTTGCGCAAATAAGGCTGGCCAGAAAAGCAATGATCTTACCGGGAAGGCCTAAGATTTGCCCTACGTGAACATCATAATTCATATTATTCATTTTCATGCCGGCACTTTTTTGTTCATGCGCGGTACGGTTCAATAATTTGCCGGTGTATTTATCGAAGGAATAGCTATCACTTTTATAGTAGTGCAGGGCCTGTGCGTATGCGGTTACGCCTATGGCACCGGCTTTAGCAGCATCGTCATAAATCAAAAACATTTCGGCAGTTGGCGAGGCGGCTTTGGCTGATAAATATGCTTTGTTGATAACCTGGGTGGTATCCATCTTGCCGTTCAACAACGAATCGGACTTGAAAACTACCTTTTCTTCGGGATGTGCTTTGCCCAAATTAGCGGCTGTGTAAATAGCTTCACGCATCCAGTCAAATGATATTGACAGACCTGTTATGGCCAATATGATGGCCACGCTGGTGGCATAAAAGCCCAAAACATTATGCAAGTCGTAATTAACGCGGCGCCAGCGGCCACCCCATTTAATAGTAAAGCTGCGTTTGCGGTCGCTTTTACGTTTGGGCCACCAGAGTATAATGCCGGTGATCATCAGCACCACAAAAACTATTACCGATATGCCTACTACCAGGGTGCCTATATTAGCAGGAAGTAACAGGTACAGGTGAATATATTCAACGATAATAAAAAAGTTCGTGGTGGGGCTTTCGGTATGGGTGATCTTACCTGTATAAGGATTCAGATATACAAAAAGGAGGCCCTCTTTCTTGTCCGTTACCAACACCCCCGCAGGCCGACCGGTACCGTAATAGTAAACATAACTGGCCGCAGCGCCCTTACGGCTTTTCAGTGCTTCGGCCTTAAGTATTGACGGTGCTATGTAGGGTTTATCTTGTACTTCAACCTTACGGTAACTGTGTATCGCATCCTGGATCTCGTCCTGAAAGCAGAAGATACAGCCGGTTATACTCACTATAAATACTACCAGCCCGGATATAAATCCGAGCCAGCGATGTATAAACAACAGTGTTTTTTTAAAAGGTGTCATTCATTAAAATTTGTAGCCGATACTTAAACGTACGTTTGTTGGTGCTTCTGCCTGCCAGCTGTAAACAGTTTTGCCGTCGGTGCTCAACCCCTCGTGCCCACCTGAATAAAGGTATTTGTTAAGCACGTTATTTACATTTAACGCAAAACTCATCTTCTTGACCTGGTAAGATGCGCCTGCATCTAAACGGAAATAGTTTGGCAGATCTGATGTGCCAGTGCCGAGGCTCCATGGCAGGCGGTCAAGCTGCCACTGATAGCCGGTTGAAAAGCCCAAGCCTTTTAAGCTGCCATGCTGTAAACGGTATGTTAACCAGGCATTGGTAACATGTTTTGCAAAGCCGGGAACAGGATTGCCAACATTTGCAGGGTTGGTATCTTTAGAGATCTTCGAATCGGTATACGCATAGTTAACCATCAGGCTCAGGCCGGTTATGATTTCGCCGCGGGCGTCAAATTCAATCCCTTTGGTTTTAGTTTGACCTAATTGCAAAACGTAATTTGCGGCAGATTCACCATGTTTGTCGGGGTCGGTTACCAACTGGTTGTTTTTAAGGATCTGGTAAGCAGATAAGGTAGTATTCCACTTTCCATCAAACCAGTCGCGTTTTAAACCGAGCTCCATGTTGTTGCCGGTAATAGGCTTAACTTTTTGGCCGCTGTATATTTTACCTGTTTGCGGCACAAATGATTGATCATATACCGCATAGGCAGTTGTAGTAGGATCAATGTTGACACTTAACCCAAAACGGGGCGTAAATTTATGCCCTTTAGTATCGCCGGCATAAGGATCGGTAGTAGTGGCATGGGTGTAACGACCGGCTACAGTTAAACGCAATTTCTGATCAAAAAAGCCCAACTCATCCTGTACATAAAATGACCGATATTTTTCGGTATTTACAGCGTTTTTGCCGCGCTCGCTAAGCGGGACCGACCTGTCAAACACGGGTAAAGTAACAGGCCCGTTGTTCGGATTGTGGATATTGAAAGGGTTTGCAGGATCAGGATCAAGCGAACCTGATTGAAAATAATCCGGAATGTAGTACTTGTTGCCGATATCAAGTCCGCTTAACAGGCGGTGAACAACTTTGCCTGTATTAAATTCGCCATTTAAAAAAGCCTGGGCAAATTTGTTTTTGTTAACAGCATCCCATAAACCAAGGTTACGGTCAACATCGCCGTTGCTGCTGATGCTGTTTATCCAATAGCTGTACGCCGTTTGCTTATAATAAAAATAAGCACCCTGCGCGGTAACTTTCCACTTGCTGTTAAAAGTATGCTCATAAGTTAAAAATGCACTTTGGTCCCGGATGCCCGATGATGGTGAATTTGATGGCGCATTAGTAAAGTTGCGCGGCAGTGTTGCATAGCCATCAGTGGAGAACAGGTACGCGGTACCAAAGGCATTCATGCGCTGGTACTGGTAGGTATACTCGGCAGTGAGGGTATTTTTGCTGTTGAATTTGTAGCGTAATACGGGAGCGATAACCGTACGGTTGGTAAAATCATACGGGCGCCATGATTTTGAAAGCTGACCCATCAGGTTGAGACGGTATTGCAGTTTACCGTCTTTAGTAAGTACGCCGTCAAAATCGGCAGTGGCACGGTAGCTGTTAAAACTGCCTGCAGTAAAACTGAATGCCTGGCCGGTAGTGCCGGTAGGCTTTTTAGTAACTACGTTATAAAAACCCGATGGGTTGCCGTTGGCCAGCATGAATGCAGCAGGGCCTTTTACAAATTCAATCCTGTCAACAAATGACATATCTTCGGTTAGCGGGCCCCAGGTAGCTTCGATGTTCATACCGTTGCGGAAAGGTGCAAGCCTGTCGCCGCGGGCATTTACACGGGCATAATTGCCCCAATGCTCCTGCATGGTTAAGCCGCTCACATTGCGCGACACGCCTTCGAGCATGTTAAAGATCTGCTGGTCCTTAATCTGGTCGGAAGATACCACCTGGATGTTTTGTGCCACTTCAAGTAAAGGCTCGTTTAGCCTCAGGCTGGCTGAGGGATCATCGATCTTATATTTTTGTTTCCTGCCCGAAATTAATACCTCTCCAATTTGGTTGGCGTTTTCGCGCAGCATAAAGTTTACGGTAACGCGTTGTCCATCGGCCAGTTCAACTGCTTTTTCTTCAGAAGCCAGGCCCACAAACGTTACTTTAATGGTGTAGCTGCCCGGTTTTACTTTGTTGAAAGTAAACCTTCCGCTTTCGCTGGTAACCGTGCCGGCAGATATCCCATTACCGTTAAGGCTTACGGTTACACCGGGAACGGTTTGGCCATCTGCAGTCGTGATTGTGCCTGTTATGATGCCGGGTTTTACCTCGGCCAGCGCGGGTTTTATATTGAAGAGCAGCAAAACTGCCCATAATAAAAGAGGAGGAAGTTTACAGAAAGAGTGTATGGATTTTGACATTTTATTCAGGATTAACAGGAATGATTTGGTTGTTAACTTAAAGCCGGAACTGTAATACACTCCTGCTTTTTATTTAATGGCTGTTTTAAAATTTATAGGTTGCGCTTAATGCAAAACTTCTTAATTTTTGAGGGTTAATAGTGGTGTAACCTATCCAGTATTTTTCATTGGTAAGGTTGTCAAGCTTAGCACCAAGCCGGTATTTATTAGTATCATAAAATGCTGATGCTCCTAATACAGTGTAAGCCGGCAGGGTAAATACGCCAATGGTCCGGCTGTTTACGATCTTGTTATCGCTGGCATAGTTGCCGCCGAAACCCAAACCAAAACCTTTCACCGCACCCTGATGAAACTTGTAGCTTACCCAAAAATTTGCCAGGTATGGCGATGAGGCGGTTGCAGGCCGAAGACCTTCAACGCTGGCATCTGCACTTTTGGTAAGCTTTGAATCATTATATGAAAAACCTGCTACGATGTTAAGGCCGATTATTGGGTTGGCTATTACTTCGGCTTCAAAGCCTTTGCTGTATTGGGTACCATCCTGTACCGAAAGAATGGGATTTATGGTGGAAGGGCGTACGATATTTTTCACTTTGATATCATAGTAGCTTACGGTACCGCTCAATTTACCATCGAACAGATCAAGTTTTACGCCGCCCTCAATTTGATTGGCTTGCTCGGGTTTAAGCGGTTGGTTGTTTTCGGTAGTACCGGTTTTGTTGTTAAAGCTGTTTTGATAATTGGCAAACAGCGATATGTGGTCTTTAACGGGTTGGTAAACCAAACCAAATTTTGGCGAAAAGGCGGTTTGTTTGTATGCCCCTGAAGTGGTTTGAGTTGTTGGGTCGTAGTTGCCTTTATTGTCAAACCTGTCTACGCGTAAACCTGCCGATGCTATCAGTTGATCCGTAATATTAAACACATCAGAGAGATAAGCGCTGTAGGTATTCCGTTTAAACATGGAAGGGTAGGTAAAACCATAAATGCCGGTAGCATAAAGGGTGTCCATCGCCGCTTTGTTGAAATTGCTATAGTTTTGATTGCCGGTTAGAGATACAGTATCGAGTGTACTGCCAAAAAAATATTGCTGCGAGTTTTCCCTGAAGAAATCCAGGCCGCCTACAAACCGGTTACGGAATTTACCTATTTTGAAGTCGCCGTTAAAGTTCTGCTGGATCTCCATCATGTCATCTTTACTTTTGCGGGTTGACTGATCGTTACGGGAAATAGAATCACCCGGCAACAGGTAGTAGTAAGGGCCAAAGCCGTCCGAATAACTATGGGTGAGGCTCAGGTTGGTTCGCGTTGTCCAGGCGTTGGAGATCTTATATTTTACTTCTCCATAAAAATTCCTGTTTTGTGACGTTTGAGCCAGGTCATCTCCATGATAGCTTTGTTTGTAGTCAAGCCTGAGCTGATCGGCACGACTGTAACCCAGGGCATCGATGGTCTGTCCGTAAGGGAAAAAGAAAATAGATTTTCCGATATTGGTACCATATGACAATTCAGCATCGGCACTAATGGTTAACCTGTCGGAAGCCTTATAAACAATGCTTGGGTCAATAACTATATTCCGCGAAAAGCCGTTGTTTTGGAAACTGCCGTCATGATAGAAAGCGGTGTTTAAACGGAAGAGTACCTTTTTATCTTTATCGAGCGGAGTGTTAATATCGGCGCTGCCCCGGTAAAAACCAAAATTGCCGCCAGATAAGCTTATTTCTCCGCCAAATGTGTCATAAGGTTTCTTGGTAACACGGTTGATCAGGCCGCCATATGAGGTTAAAGAACTTCCGAATAAAGTGGCAGAAGGGCCTTTAATAATTTCAATCCTGTCGATGTTAGCCGCGTCAATGCCATTAGTTATAATCCCTGCAATGCCGTTACGCATGGTACTTTGTACAATAAAACCTCTGCTGTTATAATAAGCGCCGCCATCGCCGCCACGACCGGTAGCTTCCCACATTTTTTGGATCCCTGGGGCATTTTTAATTGCGTCATCAACAGAAAATATCAATTGTTCCTGCATCAGCTGGCTGCTTATGGTATTATAAACCTGTGGGTTTTCGAGGTTGCTTAAAGGCATTTTGGCAACATCCTCGCTGCGTGAGCGTTTAAATTTATTGGTTTTATTGGCATTTATATTTACTTCCTGCAAACCATGAATAGTATTGTCAACAGTAATAACAGGCAGTACAGTTGTTTGCCCGGCTGTTACGGTTACTGATTTTTCCTGTCCTTTTGAGCCAACTTCGGATACTACAAGGGTATAATTTCCTTGCAGGGCTTTAATTTCAAATAAGCCGTTTTCATCGGTTATGGTACCATACCTGGTGCCTTTAAGTACTGCTGAAACGTTTTCGGCGGGGCCATTTTTTATAGTGACAATTTTACCCTTAAGGATTCCCCTGGCTTGCTGGGCAAGGGCCGGGATGGTGCCGATAAGTAGCACTATAAATGAAAGCGAAAAGATTTTTGAGAAAGATGATTTGGATTGGTTCATTTTATTTAGACTAAATATAAATAACTGCGCAAAAGTAGCCAGGCAAGTGTTATGATGCAAATTATTTATAATAAATCTAAATAGTACACTTAATATACTTGTTGTTCAGATACTTGTGTATGTAAGAATGGAGGATTGCTAATCCGGTAAGGGATTGTGAAAGCAATATCACCGAAATTATTCAGAAAAGAGTAGTTAAATTTAAGAATCATGTAAATGGGGGCCTTCTATAATCCTGAAGGCTGTCATCACCTAATGAAGCCTTGCAAAGTTTCCCAAACTTTGTAAGGCTGGTAGATAGATAGGCAATTACTAAATATCCATCACTTCCTTTTTCTTTTTGCTTTTCATCCGCTTTGGCACAAATTCCAGTATTTCAGCTTTCAGCGCTTCAATCATGCGGCGTTTTAAAAAGTTGCGCTGTATCACAATGCTTACCTCACGGGCGGGTTCGGGCGATTTAAAATAGCGTACCTTATCCAGTTGTTTCTCGCTAAGCTCAGACAGGGCCAACTCGGGGAGGATGGTAGCCCCGTTATTTTGGTCGACCATGCGTTTTAGGGTTTCAACGCTGCCGGTATTGTATTCAAAATGCTGAAAGCCACGGGTTGATTTCCGTCGCTGGCAAATATTCAAAACCTGCTCGCGCATGCAATGACCTTCGTTCAGGATCCAGATCTCCTCCATATCTATATCATCCGGCACAATATTCTTCTTTTTAGAAAGTTTGCTGTTTTTGGATACATAGGCTACAAAATTTTCATAAAATACAGGGATTTCGGTAAGGTTGTTTTCATGAAGCGGGGTAGAAAGGATGCCGCAGTCAAGCATACCGAGTTTTAGCTGTTGAATGATCTCTTCGGTAGTTTGTTCCCATACAATCAGTTTTACCTGTGGATATTTTTCAATAAAGCCATGGATGATTTTAGGTAATATATAGGGCGAAACGGTAGGGATGATGCCTACCCGTAATTCGCCCGAAAGTTCCTTTTGCCTGTCGGATATAATTTCTTTGATCTTTTCGCTCTCAGACAGCATTACACGTGCCTGCGTAATTATTTCAATCCCTATTTCGGTAGGCACAACGGGCTGTTTGCTGCGGTCAAAGATCTTAACGCCAAGCGTATCCTCCAGTTTTTGTACCTGCATACTTAATGTTGGCTGGGTAACAAAACATTTTTCGGCTGCCAAAACAAAGCTGCGATAGGTATCAACAGCTACAATATACTCCAGTTGTGTGATAGTCATGTAATATAGATAAATGCTATGTAAAGGTAATAAATATTGATTTTATCTATTCAAATATTTCGCAAGGACTGGATTATAAAAGCAACTAATATGAAAACAAAGAAGAAGGTTAAATACCGGTATTTATAATAAACTAAAGTCTCGTGAAACGGCCACTTTATTATTGTAAAACAGCTTGCCAGTCCATCTGTTAAAATAATTTTGCAGCAGGATTTTTGGATATTATTATTTGTTGTGCAGTTCGGTTGATCTGCTAATAATTTCTCTTAAAACAAAACCATTAAATCCTTACTTTAGGATATATGCTTCCTTTATTAATTGCCGAACAAATTCGCGAGGGTGATGCTTATACTATCGCTAATGAACCTGTTGCTTCTATTGATTTGATGGAACGCGCCTCAAAAGCGTTTGTGGGTTGGTTCGTTAACCGTTTCCCCGATAAAAACGAGCCGATAACTTTTTACTGTGGTACGGGGAATAACGGCGGCGACGGGCTTGCCATTGCGCGTATTTTATGTGATCATCATTATAATAAGCTCAACGTCGTAATAGCCCGGTTTTCTGATAAGGCATCGGAGGATTTTAACATCAATTTTGAAAGGCTAAAACAAACTTGCGTATCTATAAAGGAACTTGCCAAAGATGAAGAGATCCCGGCGGATAGCAGCCCGGTAATTATTGACGCCCTGCTTGGCAGCGGCTTGAACAAACCGCTCACCGGCAATTATGAACGGCTGGTTAAGTTCATTAATGATTTGGGCCGAATAGTTGTTGCTGTTGATGTACCCACAGGTTTTTTTTCGGAAGGGGAAGTAGTCAGGGATACCATTGCTATAAAAGCCGACCTTGTAATTACTTTTCAGCAGCCTAAAATCAATTTCCTGTTACCGGAATCGGCACCTTATATCAATTGCTGGGAAGCTGTGAATATTGGCATAGATGAAAAGTTTATCAAGTCGTTAAGTTCACCGTATCAGCTTGTTGAAGAAAAAGATGTGAGACAAATACTAAAACCACGTCGTCGTTTCAGCAATAAAGGCACATTTGGTCATGTGCTGATTATTGCAGGACAGGCAAAAACCATGGGAGCGGCGCTATTAAGCTCATCAGCTGCAGCACACGCAGGTGCCGGCCTGACGACTGCCTGTATCCCCGAAAGTGGCTTACCCGCACTAAACAGTTATCAGCCCGAGATTATGGCCATAGTTAGGAACGGTGATGAGCAGCCTGATATTGATTGGGATAAATTTAGTTCGATAGCTGTGGGACCTGGTTTAGGCAAGGATGCCGAGGCCTTAACATTATTAAAAGCAATCATCAAAAACTATAACCAACCGCTGGTTATTGATGCCGACGCATTGAACCTGCTTGCAGAAAATAAGGCATTATTAACCCAGCTACCTGCGGGGAGCATCTTAACCCCGCACATGAAAGAGTTTGACAGGCTTTTTGGCGAACATACCAGTTGGTGGCAACGGCTGCAAACCGCTATAAAAAAGGCAAAGGAGTTAAACCTGTGTATCCTGTTGAAAAATGATTATACCATTATCGCAGCACCCAATGGCAAAGCATATTTTAACTCATCAGGAAATGCTGCTATGGCAAGCGGAGGTATGGGCGATGTACTTACCGGTGTAATAGCTGCTTTGCTTGGGCAAAAGCATCCGCCGGATCAAGCCTGCATCATTGGTGCCTATATTCACGGTAAGGCCGGCGATGAACTTGCATTGCCAAACCGGATGCATGTAGTTTTGCCCGGTAAGCTCATTGCGCAATTGCCTGTTACTATGGCAAAGTTAAGGGCATAAAAAAACGGCTGCAAGTATCATACAGCCGTTTTAATTAACTATTAACTGATCTTATAAAGAACTAAATACTCAAATCCGGGGGTTAGGGTTATCAGGTTCACTGTTTCTCGTTTATGTCCTAACTAATCATAAGACGTTTACACGTTCCTATTAGTTACAAAAAAACTAATAATTGGTTTTGGTTTTCGTTAAAAAAATGTTAAATTATTAACCCAGTGTAGTTTAGGTTTACACAAAATACAAGTAATTAACGTATAAAAATCGAAAAGCTTACATCATTTCTGAATAAATCCGAAAAAATGTAAGCTTTTAATCATTATTAAGCTCTGGGAGATCGTGTTCGCTTTAATATTTACCCATTACCACCATTTGTGATAGTGTTGGACTTTCACTACCGCCTCTTGGCTCAAGCGTTACCGCGAAGGCATCGGCCGAGGCTATCGCTTTCATATTTTTGAATCCGCTTGAATCTGCTGTGGCGTCAAATACACCCAAATCAACAGGTTTGCCGGCCACCAGTGCCCAAAGCTGGTATTGATGCGCTTGGTCATTTGCAGGCAATTTAAGGCCTTCCATGTCAATCACCACTTTTTGTTTGGATGGGCTAAAGGCTACGGTCATCACCGACTCAGACGATTTTTCTGTTCCTTTCAGACGGATCAGTTTAAATGAGGTATCCCTTAAAAGGTTCAGCTCGCTGTCCTTTGCGCTAACCGTGGTGCTAAAATGCTGGTTTTGCAACTGCATGGCATTTAGCCGGGTATTGGTATCATTAAGACGGTTGTAAAGGTTATACAAAGCCGCTGCGCTTGCTAACAATAGAACAAGGCATGCGGCAAATGCGTATTTATAAAAATTAATTTCTTTTTCTTTATAGGGCCGTGTAACCACAACGCTTTCCCGTTCTGTATGGGTTTGTGTAGGAAAGTCATTATCGTCGCCAAAATTAGTTAGTAAACTTCCCAATACGCGGCTACGTAAATATTCAGATGGTTCAATCGCGTTTTCTCCGGCATACAATTCCATTGAGCGTTCAATTTCGGCAAGCTCTGCCTTAATAGCAGGGTGCTTTGAAGCCAGTTCTTCAACCTGTAGCTTTTCGGCAGGGGTAACATCCCCTAATACGTAAAGCTCCAGTATCCCTGTTTCAATATATGCTTTTAAATCTTCCACTTCAATTAAAATGTTTTCTGAGTTCCAGGATAGCCATTCTTAATCGGGTTTTAATGGTTCCCAACGGAATGCCCAATTCTTCGGCAGCTTCCACATGGGTATAGCCTTTAAAATAAACCAGCTCGATGATCAGTCGTTGCTCAGGTTTTAGTGTTTGCACTAAATTTTTAACCCCCATTAACTCAGGTTTGTAAACCGTGTTTCGTTGCTCGTCAATGAAAGTTACGTTATTTTCAATATCCTGGTTTTTATTCTGATTCTTAAAATCTTTCGATCTGGTCTTATCAATTGCAAGGTTGCGCGCGATATTAACCATCCAGGTAAATAAACGGCCTTTTTCCGTACTGTAGCTTGAAAAGGAATGCCAGATTTTTACAAAAGTTTCCTGTAAAACATCTTCGGCTATAGCGGTGTCATTTATAATGCGTGATATAACCCCGAATAACGAGGCCGAATACATATCATATAAAGCTTCGACGGCAATTTTTTCCCGGTGCCGTAATGACAACACCAGTTCTTCTTCTGACATCGATATTTTTCGTTTCTTACTCAACCTGATGAAGATATAAAGGAATTATCACATTTCAAACAAGTGTTTTTCTGCATGGTAAGATGAGCGTACCAGCGGCCCACTTTCAACATACCTGAACCCTTTTTGAAGGCCAAATTCCTTATAACGTGCAAACTGATCGGGATGGATCCAGTCAATCACCGGATGATGGTTACGTGTAGGCTGTAAATACTGCCCCAGTGTAAGTATATGAACGCCTGCTGCCAGCAAATCATCCATTGCTTCTAAAACGTCCTCCTCGGTTTCGCCCAAGCCAAGCATAATGCCTGATTTTGTACGCAAACCCGCTTCTGAAATATGTTTCAGGGCTTCAAGACTGCGGTCATATTTTGCCTGGATCCGTACTTCTTTGGTAAGGCGCCTTACAGTTTCCAGGTTGTGTGATACAACCTCAGGCCTGGTTTCCAAAACGCGGGCAAGGTTATCCCAGTTGCCTTTAAAATCGGGCAGCAGGGTTTCTAAAGTAGTATCGGGGCTTTCACGACGAATGGCATTGATGGTTTCGGCCCAGATAATGGAGCCGCCGTCTTTCAAATCATCACGATCGACAGAGGTAATAACGCAATGTTTTACCTGCATTAGTTTTACAGAAGTTGCTACGCGGTTTGGCTCATCAACATCAACAGCTAAAGGCCTGCCGGTTGCAACTGCACAAAACGAACATGAACGGGTGCAAATATTACCAAGGATCATGAAAGTGGCTGTGCCGGCGCCCCAGCACTCGCCCATATTAGGGCAGTTACCGCTTTCGCATATAGTATGCAGTTTATGTGTATCAACAAGGCTGCGTACGTGAGCATATTCTTTTCCTGTAGGAAGCTTAACCCTAAGCCAATCAGGCTTACGGACAGGCTGGCTAACAGCAGGAACTACCGGCAATTCAATCATGGTACAAATGTAGTTAAATATTTAGTTGATGGGGAATGGTTCATAGTTCATAATAGCAGCAAATGACTGCAAAATGATCATGAGCATTTGCAGCAACGTAATTAATACTAAAAATACTTTGTGAACCCATGAACCATGAACTATGATCCATTAACAAAATCTAAATCAGCACTTCTAAAGTTTCATCAACGGAGATGCCGCTGTGAGATTGGTCAAGGATGCATTCGCCATTTTTAATGAGTAACAGTTGGGGCGATTCGTGGTGTACCTCGAACAATTGCGCTACCTGGTTTGACAGGTCACGGTATTTGATCAGGTCTAAAAAGTAAAGGGGCATATTTTCGGGAAGATTATCCCAGTCAAGCTCAAAACGCCTTTTGGCCATCATGCTGATGGAGCAGCGCGTGCTATGTTTAAATATAAGGCTATATCCTTCTTGTTGTTTGATCGCCATTAGCTGATCGGCCGTCTCCAACGAAATCCAGTTCATATTATTAATAGTTAAAATGCTATAACGTAATTATAACACAAAAACTGTGTAGTGTGTTTAAACAGGTTTAAAAATGACAATTAACTGTTAACGGCCTGTTTTAGGATATGAACCATAAGCCGGGCATAATTTATTTGAGCAGGATGATGCTGTTGAAACTGCCGCGGCTATAAGTGCTATGTAAACTAATTTTTTCATGTTGAGCTAAAATTAATTGCTTTAACGGGTTTTAACTGTTTAATGTTTCAGCAAGGGCGGCCATTTTAATAGCGGTTATAGCTGCCTCATCGCCTTTATTACCATGTTTGCCGCCGGCCCTGTCAATAGCCTGTTGCTGATTATCAGTAGTTAATACACCAAATATAACAGGTTTTGAGTACTTTATGGCAACATTACTTACTCCGTTTGCTACCGCGTCGCAAATAAAATCAAAATGCCTTGTTTCGCCCTGTATTACACATCCCAGGCAAATTACCGCGTCAAGGTTGCCTTTTTTTAATAACAGATCTGCTCCCGATGTAAGCTCAAAGCTGCCCGGTACCTGGTATGAAAAAATGTTTTCGGCCAGTGCGCCATTGCTTATCAGGCTTTGGTATGCACCCTGGTAAAGCGCATTGGTAATTTCGGCATTCCACTCGGCTACAACTATACCGAAGCGGTACGGTGCTGCTGATGGTATTTCGGTATTTGAAAAATCGGAAAGGTTTTTAAGATGGGTCGCCATTTGATTTCGGATGTTTTTATTTCGAATTTCGGAGGTTCGATTTCGGATTTTGTTAAGTGTTGTGATCAGCGATCAAAATCTGCCTATAAAAAAAATCGATTCCGAATTTAAAGGTATTTAAAACCAGATAAATCCGAAATCGAAATTCTCAAATCCGATATTAAAATTATTGTTTTGCTTCGGCACGGGCTATATACTCGTCGATATTTTGAGCCTCAGCGCTTTCAGGATATTCGGTTTTTATTCTTTTATAAGCTTCAGCAGCTTCTTTATTGTTTTTTTGAGCCTCATAAGTTAAACCTAACTTCTTAAGGTAAAGCGGTGATAAAAATTTATTCTTTGCTTTATCAGCAGCTTTGCTGAAATAAGTTTCTGCTTTTTCGTAATCTTTCAGTTCAACATAAGCGTCGCCTGTGCTGCCAAAAGCTTCGGCTGCTACCATATTGTCGTCACCGCGGTAATTGGTTAGGTTATCAATGGCTTTACGGTAGTCACCTTTATTTAAATAAGCAGTGCCCAGGTAAAAATAAGCAAGGTTAGCAGCTTTGGTATTGCTGTAATCGCTGATGATCTTTTCAAAACCAGGGAAGCCGGCATCGCCTTTAATGGCTTTGTCCCAGTTTTTTTGCTGCCAAAAATCCTGCGCTTTGTACATTTGGTTAGCGGCAGTAACTTCACGTGGACCTAAGTATAATTTAATGTAAATGAAATAGATAGCAATAAGGGCAATAATGGCCCCTACAATAAATAGTAAGCTTTTCTGGTTCTCGCGTACAAATTTGCCACTCTGACCAAAATTGTTTTCTGGTGCTGCAACTTTGGTGTTCGCCTGGGTTTTTGACATTGTTGTTCTAAAATTAAGTTTGCAAAAATACGGTTTTCAAATTTACTGGCAATACCTTTTGTATTAAATCTTTAAAGAGAGTGGTTCATGGTTAATAGTTCATGGTTCATAGCCGCTGGTAGCTTCTTTACACGTTAAAAAGGATGTTAATGCTTAATAGATTTAAAGATTACTATGAACTATTAACCATGAACCATGAACAACTCAAAAAAACGTAACTTTGCCATCCCATGCACCTGCAACAGCTGTCAGTTATTAACTTTAAAAATTACGATGAGGCCGAACTGGTTTTCAGCGAGGGGGTTAACGCTTTTACAGGTAATAATGGCGCCGGCAAAACCAATTTGCTTGATGCTATTCATTACCTGTCCTTATGCAAAAGCTATTTTAACCCGATAGACAGCCAGCAGATTAAGCAGGGTGCCGATTTTTTTATCATCACCGGCGTCTTTAATAAAAACAATCAGCCCGAAGCTGTTGCCTGCTCTGTAAAGCGTAATCAAAAGAAACAGTTTAAGCGCAATAAAAAAGATTATCAGCGCCTGGCCGATCATATCGGATTGTTACCGCTTGTAATGATATCACCAAATGATACCAGTATCATAACCGAAGGGAGCGAAGAACGCCGCAAGTTTATTGATAATGTGATATCGCAAACAGATAACCATTATTTAGATGAGTTGATCACCTATAATAAAATCCTTACCAATCGTAACGCGCTTTTAAAACAGGTAGCGGATACAGGGCGATATGATGCCGGCTTATTTGAAGTGATTGATGGGCAATTGAACGCTTCGGGCAATCGTATTTTTGAAAGGCGCCGGGCCTTTATGGAGGGTTTTGTTACTATATTTAATAAGCATTACAGTTTTTTGAGCGATAATGCCGAGCATGTTGACCTCGTGTATGAATCGCAACTGCTTGCCGATGATTTCGATAGTTTATTAAAAAAGAGTTTTGACCGAGACAGGGCGTTGGAGCGTACCACGGCGGGCATTCACAAAGATGATCTGCAATTCAATATACATGGTATGGCCATGAAAAAGTTTGGGTCGCAGGGACAGCAAAAGTCATTTTTAATTGCCCTTAAACTTGCACAATATACTTTTTTATACCAGCAAAAAGGATTTAAACCCTTGCTTTTGCTTGATGATATTTTTGACAAGCTTGATGATGGCCGGGTTACCAAATTAATGCAGATGGTATCGAACAATGATTTTGGTCAGGTTTTTATAACCGATACCGGGGTTGAGCGGGTTGAAACCGTTTTTAATAAAATAGGGATACCTGTTAAACTATTTAAAGTAAAAGGAGGAGCGATTGATGCGTAAAACCAACGACAAAACACTGAAAGAAGCTATTGAGCAAATGCTTAATGTATATAAGATCAAGCGGCGTTTTGACGAAACCGGTGTTATTACCGCCTGGCCCGACCTGGTAGGCAAATCAGTAGCCAATCGCACCAAAGAGTTATTTGTGCGCGATAAGAAATTATTTCTGCGGATAGAATCATCAGTAATAAAAAATGAATTGATGCTGATGCGCAGCCAGATAATTGAAAAGATTAATAACGAAGCTAAAAGTGTGCTTGTTGAGGAAATTATCTTCCTCTAAGCATACGTAAGCTGTTATGCTTTAATTTGATATCATCCGTAAGCTTTGAATAAGCAAGAATGAACAGGCCGGGAATGGTAAGCGCAAGCTGGGCTTCGGGGTGTGTTCTGTAAAGCATTATCGATCCAATAACCAACATCACCAATATAAGTACGTAAAATATGTATTTGAATAATGGTTTCATGTTTTGTGATATTATTGGTTGATTAAATTATGTAATAATGTTTAGGTGAATAATGTAAAGTTACAAAAAACGTAACCATAATTACAAAAAAAACGTAAAAATTTCGGGTGTAACTTTGGTTTATATAATTACACCCGAAATAGGTTACTTAAAACCTTTCAAAAGCCGAGAAAAAGAAGTTTCCTTCAATCTCGGCATTCTCGTCAGAGTCTGAGCCATGAACGGCATTTTCACCAATTGATCTTGCATACAGGTTACGGATGGTACCCTCAGCGGCATCGGCCGGGTTAGTAGCGCCAATCAATTTACGGAATTCGGCAATAGCGTTGTCTTTTTCAAGAATAGCTGCTACAATAGGTCCCGATGACATAAACTCAACTAATCCGTTATAAAAAGGACGTTCTTTGTGCACTTCATAAAACTGGCCCGCTTTTTCGGCAGATAATTTAGTGTATTTAAGCGCCACGATTTTAAAGCCGTTTTTGGTAATAATGTCTAAAATAGCACCGATATGCCCGTCTGCAACGGCATCAGGCTTTATCATGGTAAATGTTCTGTTGTTTTTCATTGAAATAATTGTTTCTTTTTTGGGTTATTAATAGATTAAATGCCTTTGTTACGTTGGTTTTAAAACATAAGCTTACTGATGCTTATGATAACATTTAAAATTTGCGGCAAAAATAGGCTTTTGTAACTGTAAGATAAAGCTTTTTGAATTAAATTAGATGGTTTGTATTTCATTTATTTATTTAGCTTTGCAACTCTTTTTTTAAGAATTGATGTTAGATTTAGCTTCGCTTACTGACCTTTTAACGAAACCTCAAAAAATAGTGATCACTACCCATCATAAACCCGATGGTGATGCTATGGGGTCGTCATTAGGCTTATATAATTATTTGATACAGCAGGGCCATCATGCCAGGGTTATTGCCCCTACAGATTATCCTGACTTTTTAAGCTGGCTGCCGGGTAACGAGAATGTTATTATTTATACCGAGCACCGCGAAGAAGCTGCCGCCCTGATAGCAGATGCGAAACTTATATTTTGCCTCGACTTTAATGCGCTGAGCCGTATCAATGACATGGGCGAACTGGTTGGCGAGAGTAATGCCTACAAGATCATGATCGATCATCACCTGGAGCCTGCCGATTTTGACGATTACAGGCACTGGGATATCAATGCCTGTGCTACTGCGCAGTTAGTATACGATTTTATAGTAAACGAGCTTCACCACAAAGAACTTGTAAATAAAAATGTGGCAACCTGTCTTTATACAGGCATTATGACCGATTCGGCTTCATTCAGGCTTCCCAACACTACATCCGGAGTTCACCGCATAGTTGCTGATTTGATAGATGCCGGTGCGGTTAACTGGCGCATTCATGAGCTGGTGTATAATAGCGCATCTGAAAACAGGCTGCGCTTTTTAGGTCATTGCCTGGCTAATTGCCTGGAGGTATTGCCTGAGTTTAATACAGCTATAATTGCAGTTAACAAACATGACCTGGAACGTTTTGATGTTGAAACAGGCGACACGGAAGGTGTGGTAAATTATGCATTATCAATGGCAAGCATCCGTTTGGCTGCTTTCATAGTTGAACGAAGCGACAGGGTGAAACTTTCATTACGCTCAAAAGGCGAGTTCCCGGCCAACGAGATTTGCAAAAAATACTTCAATGGCGGCGGTCACCGCAATGCAGCCGGCGGCCATTCTGACGGTAGCCTTGAACAGGTTATACAACAATTTAAACAAATTTTACCCGAATATAAAAAACTATTAATACAGTAAAAAAGTAATGATGAAAAGAAAACTGATGTTTCTGTCACTTGCGGCTATTGGATTTGCAAGTTGTAACGGTGGGTTTAAGCAGGGCGAAGGCGGCTTGCTTTATAATATCCACACCTCAAAAGGCAATCCTAAAGTTAAGGAAGGTGACTTTTTGACACTGAACATGATCCTCAAAACCGATAAGGATTCAATTATCAATAATTCTTATGATAACGGCCAGCCTATACCAACGCTGATGCCTAAACCCCAAACGAAAGGTGATATTGTTTCTGGCTTAGCATTATTGGGCGAAGGTGATAGCGCCACATTTAAAATAGCTGCCGATTCGGTATTTAAAGGCGGTCAGCAACGCCCACCGGGCTTTAAAGGTAAGTACCTGGTTTATACTATTAAAATTGAAAAGGTAGTTGCTAAGGGCGCACTTACCGAGCAAGTTTTCCGCGATCGCGTTACCCAATACATGAAAGGTCAAACCGACGCCCTTAAAGGTAAAGAGCCTGCTAAGATCCAGGGTTACCTGGATGCACATAAAGACCTGAAATTTGTAAAAACTACATCAGGCTTAAATTATGCCGTTACTACACCAGGCAGTGGTGCTAACGTAGCAGTAGGTGATACAGCAGTAATCAATTATACTTTAAGGCTTGTTACTGGCAAAGTTTTGGAAACAAGTGTTAAAGCAGTAGCTGTAAAAGAAAAGATGCAGATCAACCCGATGAACCCTTATCAGCCAATCCGTATTCCGGTAGGTGAAGGTAAAGTGATCAAAGGCTGGGACGAAGCTTTTCAATTGTTTAATAAAGGGACTAAAGCGATGTTGGTTATTCCATCATCATTAGGTTATGGCGATCAGGGAAGCCAGCAAATGCAGCCTTATACGCCGCTTGTATTTGAAGTTGAGCTGGTAAATATCATCCACCCAAATCCAAATGCACCAAAACCGGTTGCACCGCAAATGCAAATGCCAACCCCGACAACGAAATAATTATTATGTTTTATAAGGCCTTTCCTGCTCAAAGCAGGAAAGGCTTTTTTATTTATAACTTATGAAAAAACATATTTTTTCTTTTTTATTGCCGGCGCTTTCTGCGCTTGCTTTAAACGCAGGTGCGCAAACGGCTGGTTTGCAGAAAACCGCTAAAGGCGCGCTTTACCAGATCTATACTGCTAACCCGGGCAACAAAGCTAAGATCAACGATGTGCTTACTTTTAACTTTATCCAGAAAACCGATAAAGATTCAGTACTGTTCAGTAGTTATAAGGCAGGACATCCCGTACAAGCCCAGGTGCAGGCCTCGCAAAATGTAGGCGACCTGATGGAAATATTCCCGCTGCTTGCAGCAAAAGACAGTGCCCTGGTTAAAATTCCAACTGATTCGGTATTTGTTGGTCATGAAGAAGCCCGTCCGCCATTTTTACCTAAAGGCAGCTTTCTTACTTTTATTTTGAAGATAGAGAAGGTTCAATCGTTAAATGATGCCATTGCCGAAAGGAATGCAGGCCTTGAAAAACTAAAACAAGCTGAAACAGCCGACAGAGAAAGCTATATTACGGCACATGGTCTTAAACCTGTTACTACAGCTTCAGGCTTAAAATACGTGATAACCAGCCCAACAACCAAAAGAAAGCCGCTTAACGGCGATACCGTGCTGGTAAATTATACCGGAAAGTTGCTTAACGGTAAACTGTTTGATACCAGCATTGAAGCTAACGCCAAAGCGGCAGGTATACAACAACCAGGCCGTCCGTATGAGCCTATAAGCGTTGTTTTGGGCGAGCATAGGGTAATATCAGGTTGGGATGAAGGTTTGCTTTTATTAAATGAAGGTTCAAAAGCAACATTCATCATTCCTTCAAATCTTGCCTACGGCGAACGTCCTTACGGATCGGAAATCCCAGGATACAGCACATTGGTGTTCGATATCGAACTGGTAAAAGTAAAACCAGGCAAACATGCCGCGGTTACCCCGAAACCGGCTGCTGGTAAAGCTCCACTAAAAAAGGCCGGCACAAAGAAACCGGCTACTAAAAAGAACTGATAAAAGAAACCTCTCGCCAAAAGCGGGAGGTTTTTTGTTTATAAGGCGTAATTTTTAGTTAAAGTGATTTATACTTTACCGCTATAAATTCGTTATTAAGTATTCAAGGTTTATTTTTGCAGCATGGTTTTAACCGACACGCACACCCATCAATACTACGAAACCATTCCTGAAAAACGCGCCGCGTTAATGCAGCGTTGTATCGATAATAACATTACCCGTTTGTTTTTACCCAATGTTGATGCGGCTTCCGTTCCGTTGGTTTATGGTTTGGCGAATGAGTATCCTCAATATTGCTATCCGATGCTGGGCTTACACCCCTGTGATGTAAAGGAGAATTGGGAAGAAGAACTTTCGGCCATCATGAATGCCCATCAGCAAAACAGGATCTATGCCATAGGCGAGATAGGTATTGACCTGTATTGGGATAAAACGCATTTAAAGGAACAGGTAGATGCGTTTGTAAAACAGATCAACTGGGCCAAAAGCCTTGATCTGGCCATTGTGATCCACTGTCGCGATGCTTTTGATGAAGTGTACGAAGTGCTGAAGGGGGAAGCAGATGAAAAGTTACGGGGTATTTTTCATTGTTTTGGAGGTACTGTTGAGCAAGCCCAAAAAGTGATCGACCTTAATTTTTACCTGGGCATAGGTGGGGTAGTTACCTACAAAAACTCGGGGCTTGATAAAGTAATACCGGAAATTGACCTTAAACATATCGTTTTAGAAACAGATTCTCCGTACCTTACGCCTGTTCCGTTCAGGGGTAAACCTAACGAAAGCTCGTACTTGGTATATATAGCCCAAAAGGTGGCGGAGCTTCACCAAACAAGCATTGAAAAAGTGGCAGAGGTCACTACCGAAAATTCCAGGCTTGTATTCGGAATTTAAAATTGTTTAATATTTATATACAGCATAAACTTAATTAATGAGCCAAATTTTGATCATCTATACCGGAGGGACAATAGGTATGATGAGTGATCCGGTTACAAAGGTGCTCAAGCCTATCAACTTTGAGCAAATAATGGATAACGTGCCCGAGCTTGAAAAGCTTAACTGCCGTATCAAAGTACACTCGTTTGATGAGATCATTGATTCATCAAACATGAACCCCGAAATCTGGAGCGAGCTGGCTGGTTTGATCCAGTCAAACTATCATGATAATGATGGTTTTGTGATTTTGCACGGCTCGGATACGATGGCATATACCGCATCTGCATTAAGTTTTATGTTAGAAAACTTAGGCAAGCCCATTATTTTCACAGGCTCGCAACTGCCGATAAGCGCCATCCGCACTGATGCAAAGGAAAACCTGATGACGGCTATTGAAATAGCCAAAGCCAAAAAGAATGACCGTGCCCGCGTGCCCGAGGTTTGTATCTATTTTGATTATAAACTGTTCCGTGGTAACAGGGCTTTTAAATATAATTCATCAAAGTTTGAGGCTTTTCGCTCGCCAAACTATCCTATATTGGCCGAATCGGGCGTTCATTTACGCTTTAGCGCGAACGATATCAGGCTGCCAGAAGACGAAAGCTCGTTGATTGTACACAATAACCTGGTGAATGATGTTGGCGTATTGAAGTTATACCCGGGCATAAGCCCTAAAGTGGTTGAGAACATTTTAAGCGCCGACGTGCGGGGTATAGTAATGGAAACCTTCGGGGCCGGTAATACCACAACCGACAGTTGGTTTATCGATTTGCTTAAAAGCGCTATCGACAGCGGTAAGGTAATCCTTGATATTTCGCAATGTAAGGTAGGTACGGTTGAACTCGGCCGTTACGAAACCAGCAAACATCTCAAAGATATCGGCGTAGCCAACGGCTATGACATGACCTTTGAATCGGCTGTTACCAAAATGATGTACCTGCTGGGCCAAAGCGATGATCCCTTGCAGGTAAAAGAATGGCTGGAAACGGATTTGAGAGGCGAGATTACGGTATCGTAAATTCATCGGTTAGTGTTGTACTGAATATGAAAATTTGACAGATTTTTAACGCGAGGCCTTTGAAGACTTACGAAGTTTTAAAAACTTCGTAAGTCTGGATTGGTTAATAAGCGGAGATGTTCATGTAAGATTTAAAATATCCTCCTATTAATAAGTTTCATAAAGCCATTTTTAAATTTTTCGCTTACAGGGATGTGTTTATCCGCGATATAAATATGGTTGTCCTGAATTTTTACCAGTTGTTTGGTATTTACAATATAAGAGTTGTGTACCCGCACAAAGGGAGCCGAAAGCTGCTCTTCAATATCCTTGAGCCTGCGGTAAATTAATAACTGTTCCTGACTGGTAACAAGCCGTACATATTCCTTTTCGCCTTCAAAGTATAAGATCTCGTCCAGGAGGATCCTGCGTAATACTTTGCCCGATTTTATAAAGAAATAGCCCTCATCATTAACCGGGGTTTGTTGCATCACCGGTTCGGACTTGCCAAAATACCCTTCAATTTTTTGCATGGCTGCCAGGAAACGTTTCAGTGTGATTGGTTTCAGCAGATAATCAATAGTTTGATAGGTATAGCTTTCGGCAGCGTATTCTGAATAGGCAGTGGTAAACACAATTTTGGTTTGCGGTGGAAGCAAGCCTGCCAGCTCCATGCCCGTTAATTGCGGTATGTTGATATCCAGGAAAATAAAATCAACCTTATTGGTTTTTAAAAAGGCCAGTGCCTCAAGCGCATTATAACATTTGGCTTTAAGCTGCCACTGCGTACTTTGCTGCACCAGCATCTCCAGCAGGTTAACCGCGTTAGGTTCGTCATCAATTATGATACAGCTTAAATTCATGCTATCGGGATCTTTAAAAACGCGGCAAATGTGTTGTTACTTTTATCAATTTTCAGGTCAAAATTTGAACCGTACAGCATGGTTAGCCTTTTGGTTAAGTTGACAATGCCGAAACCGGCAGCGCGTTTGCTTGCTACTTCGGCATGGATAGCATTGTTGGTTTTAAAAAAAAGATAATCACCCTGCTGAACCAAAGATATACCAATAAGGTTTTGTTCGCTCGATTTGTCGATGCCGTGCTTAAAAATATTCTCTACAAAGGTCATGAGCAGCATAGGCGGGATGCGCAGATCCGAATTGAAATTCTTTTCAAAAAAAACAACCACCTCATGCCTGATCCTGATTTTTTCTAATGCGATATAGTTTTCAATAAACTGTACTTCGGTACCGATGGCTACATCATCCTTGGGGCTTTCATCAACAAAATAGCGCATAATGTCCGAAAGCCGCTCAATCAATGCCGCGGTACGGGGAGCCTCGCGGTAAGCTTCGTAATAAATATTATTAAGTGTATTGAACAAAAAGTGCGGCTGCACTTGTGATTTAAGTAGATTTAGTTCGGCCTGGCTTTTTTGAATCATAATCTCTTCCGTTTGCTGCTTTAGCTTAAAATAAGCTATCGCTATGCGAAAGATCAGGCTCATAATGAAAATGAGCACTCCGCCCGAAACATAATTAATGATGGCTTTTTGACTGATATGCTCTGGTGTTTTTGCAAAAAAGGTATTATAAATAAGCAGGGTTGAATAACCCCGGAGCACACCCGTTGCCACTAAAAAAATGATGACAAGTAATACATACCAAACATATTTTTCCTTTTGGTAAAATACAGGATACAGGAAGAGGATGTTACCATATATGATAGCTGCGTAAAACGTAGTGTTAACAATGGTATAAACAGCCGATTGGCCTGCTCCATCCATCGGCAGATAAGAAAAAAATAGCAACAGCGACACCGCTAACCATATCAAGAGCTGGAGTTGTGTAATGGATGGGCGGGTTTTAAATAGTTGCATTTTTAAAATTACTAAGCTTTTTGTTTGTGGATGCCGGTTTTAAATAGTTGCCGGCATTTATTCAATAAATGGCACTAAATGTTCAATAAGTTGGTCTGCAGGTATATTATTGAATAAATACAGTAGTAGGCTAAAAAGAACGCGGCAGCGGTTTAACCGGTTTCATCGGATGGTTGATAAAAGACAGTTTTGAATTGTTAACAGAAAAGTATCCTTATCAAACCATCAAATTATCATGAAAACCGAACAATTAGCCGAAAAATTAGTAGCTGTAAGCCTTAGCTTGTTGCTGCTGCTATCGCATACGCCTAAAGTATTTGCTCAAACTGATACCATCCGTGTAAAAGACAAACGCCTGCTTACATCTGCGCTTAAACCCGGGCTAAAGCAATACCTTGTGTATTTTCAAAATACAAAGGACAACCGGAGCCTGAAATTTTGGCTTTGGCTGCGCGATATAAACCTCGAAACCCGTAACGGTGAAAAGGTATTTACCATAACCCAGCACTGGTATGGAAGCGATAGCTTATCATACCGTTCCATTTATTCCATTAATAAAGTACCTGATTTCGCGCCGATTTATCATTCAGAAACCATCGGCAAAAAAACAAAAGCCTTTAACTGGGCTGCCGATAAAGTGATAAGTGCCGATACCATTGCCAATAACGAGGCTAAGAATTTTAAGCTTGATTTTACCTTCGCCAACTTCAATTGGAATTTAGACATTGAAACCTTCGAGATGTTACCGCTTGCCGAAGGCAAAAGTTTTGCTATCCCTTTTTATGAG
Source organism: Mucilaginibacter metallidurans (assembly GCF_003286435.2). Lineage (NCBI taxonomy): Bacteria > Pseudomonadati > Bacteroidota > Sphingobacteriia > Sphingobacteriales > Sphingobacteriaceae > Mucilaginibacter > Mucilaginibacter metallidurans. The sequence continues at coordinate 5,242,493 of NZ_CP043449.1, read as the reverse complement.
GCCGGGATCCCTGCACCGCTTTATGTTTTATACAAAGTAACCGGCAGTGAGTTAATTACCACATTGGATGGTAACAAAGTTGATTGCTGGAAGCTATATAACGAAAGCGATTACAATGGCCGCCATTTTACCGAAACCTACTGGATCAGTAAAAAGAACCATGAGTTTTTAAAAGAGGAGGATTCTTTTGGAGGTGGTTATCGCTACAAAATAAAAATGATGGGTGCCGCGACTAACCTGCTGCCGAGGTTTGCGAAGTAAAATACATTAAAAGAATATACCAATCCTCTGAAAAACAGCCGGGGCTATGATACTAAAATCATAGCCCCGGCCTTTGGTATAAGCAGTTAATAGTTTATTGATTTAACCCAAATGCTTCCCATCCTGAAGCGGTGGTCCGGTTACAGGTCATGGCCTGCGTTCCGTTTTCGCTTGAGATGAATTTGCCGTTGTTTCCGCGCAGTGTGATCTTGCCATCGGTGGTAACTATCCAGTCAAATTTTTCCCAGTCGCTTGGCGTGGTGCGGTTACAGGTGATGGCTTGTGTGCCGTTTTCTGATGATACATATTTACCCATGCTGCGCAGGTAGATTTTGCCGTTGCCTGCGTCAAGAACGGTGAAATGTTCCCAGTCGCCGGCGACGGTGCGGTTGCAGGTCATAGCCTGCGTGCCGTTTTCGCCGCTTACATATTTACCATTAAAGCCTTTAAGCGATATTACAGTGCCTATTGGAGGAGCTGGCGGAGGATTGGTAGTTCCGCCGGTAATAATAGTGTTCATGGCCGAAAGCAGGGAGTTGGCACCTGAAGAAGCGTCGCCGCCCAAATCCCAGATCATCATACCGCCTGCCTGGTTAAGTGCCAGGGTGGTTTTGCTTTTAATAGTTGGGATACCGTTATAGCCAAAAGTTTGAAAGGTATCCGAGTTAGGGCTACCGCCTATCGCTAAAACATCAACATAGTTCATGGTCGAATAATCGTACCGGTTATCCCTGGCATAAAACGGAACCCCCAGAATAGTTTTGGCTGCAGGTAAACCACGGTTTGCCCAATAGCTTAAACAATCAACAGCCGATTGGTAGGTAGAGTGCTGGAAGTTGTTGTCGTCATAATCCATGATGTTGATCCAATCAAGGATAGAGAACATATTGTTGGTAACGTAAGTAGCCCCAACCGAGATGGAGGCGATGGTACATAACCTGCCGCTGTTATGCATGGCAGTAGATAATTCCTGCAGTAATAAATAAAAGTTACTGGTTTCAGTACCTGCCGATGGGAACTCCCAGTCGATATCCACGCCATCAACATTATACTGGTTACAAAAGTTGACCATATTATTAACAAAAGTGGTACGGTAACCGGCATTGGCAACAATGGGATGGAAGGCATCGCCACCACCACCACCGCCTACAGATATCATTACTTTAACATTATGACTGTGTGCGTTTGATACCAGGCTGGTGAATTTTGAAAGGTTATCAAGCGGGTTCAGCCCTCCGGTATTGGTGGGGGTAAGAAAGGCGTAGTTAACGTGGGTCAGTTTGCTGTATTGAACAGCATTTACATCGCCCTGCCAGCTGGGCAGGTAACCAATTACTTTAAACGAGGCGACAGGTACAGCATTATTAACAGAGACCGGCTTGCTGCTGTTATCGGTGTTTGAATCGCTGCCGGTTTTAAACTGGTTCATGTTATCCTTTTTACAGGATGATAGCACGGCGAGTGCAGCCAGGATCAGGCCAAGGAGGTAAGAGTTAAGTTTCGATCTCATAAGTTAAATTTGTTAAGTGGTTTTAGATGTATTATTTGGTTTATAAATAAGCCGGGCAATAAAACACAAACCTGTTAACCAAATTCATGATACTTATGAATATCATATACTAATACCAGGAAAGGCACGTTAATAGGTATAATAGATGTTTTTGTATTGGTAAAATTATATAAACATCTTATTATAAATACCTTATAATAACCTCAATACGATTCGATCACAAGCGTGGTAGTGCTTTTGTAGTGTGATGATATACGGAGAAAACCCGCCTTCCCGACAAAAAAATATTTTGATGATACGCTTAACTCACAGTTTATATATTATTATAGACGGGAAAAAGCGTTGAGTGGGAAAATCGCTTACCCGATTTAAAACCAGATAAGCGGGTGCCTGATGGGTAAATTTCGGATAACTTCTTCAACCTGAGGGTTATGATCCAGTTTTTGCCAGGTTGTTAAACATGCTTTTTCATGGTAGGCATTAGCGCCAAATAGCAGGAAAGGCTGCGCAATAGGCCAGTTGTCCCAATACATTACGTCGGGTTTTAAAGTCCATTTACTTTTATCTGCCACGAAAGGATATAAATAACTTATTCCTTTTTTGATGGATTTACCATCCGGTGTTTCAAAGTTCCATAAATTATCCTGCGGGCTTGAAAGGATCTGGCACAGCATGGTCATGGCATCGAGGTTAAAAATAGAGTAGCCATAGGGTTTGGTACGTGCCATCTCTAAGGGGAAGCTGCCGTCGGTGCCCATTTGGCGGGGGAGCAATATCGTTTTGTATCGCACGCGCACCGAATCAAGCACAACCTCATTTTTGCAAAGTTTGGCAAAGGAAGCTACCTGCATAGCCCAGCAGGTGGCATGGTTATTTTTAACATCCCTTTCCTGCATACCGGGTTTACTGGTCATGAGCCAGTTGGTATAATCGGTAAACCATTTTTTAACAGCGGCTGTAGTTTCGGCGTCCATAGCTTTTTCCATCACGATAATGCCTTGCGCAACTTCCATCAGGTGAATAGTATCGATAATACCATAATTACGGCCGGTAAACTGCCCTTTAACTGCCTGGGCGAACCAAAGACTGGGGTTCATCAACGTTTCGGGATCAATAAACCAGGCTTTAAGGTGGATTACAGCCTGGTTAACATATTTTACATCTCCGGTTATTTTATAGGCCGATGCCAGAGCGCCGATGATCTTGCTAAAGCGGATCATGGCTTTGCGGTGTTCTACAAAATTATCCGGGTTGGTCATGCCATCACGGTTGATGTATGCGCCGTCCGGGTTTTTAGGATCCGGCCAGAAATAATCGGCTTCTGAAAAAAAGTCGTGTTTACCGCCCGCACTTCTGGGTGAAGATGTCGCTGTAACTGTAACCGGCTGCTGTTGCATGGTCCAGGCAGCTTCGGTCATTATTTGCTTTTTCAGGGTTTGTTCGGCGATTTTCTCTGTGGGTGATTTATCGCGTTTTGATTGTTCTGTAGTAAAAGAAAATTGCGTTAAGGTTATGGCAGCAAATAAAATTGCAGCAAATAATTTTTTCATGGCGATGGTTTATAATGGTGCCGACAAGATAACGATAGGCAATGAAATTGGGTAGCTGTTTTTGAAGTATAGGGGATTTGAAGGGGCGCTATTCGGTTTCTTTTGATTTTATCTTATCCCGCCAATCATAAAGGCCATTCTGTTCAAATACGCCTCCTATAAAAAACCTTGAAAGAAATTCGGAAAAAGAATTGGTTAGCACAAAACCCCTTTCGTCCGGATGGTTTATTTGATAACAATTGTTTTCAGGATTGATGATCAATGCCCACGTGTCACAATAACACAAATATTCGCCAATGTATAATATATTTTGCCCTCTGTCGTGAGATAAAAGTTCATTAAGCGGAACGATACGAAACTGGTCCTCGTCGGATATAAAACCATTACTAAACTTATAAAATTGTTTAACATCGTTGGGCAACTTAACACCTGCACTATTTTCAAGCTCTGCTATCTGTTGATCGGTTGCACCCTCATATAACGTAATGTCGGTTTCATCTAAATGGCTTTTCAAATAATTGATAACATCGGATATTGATTCAAAAAGATAGATTGCTTTGGTCATAATAACTCGTTATAATGTGCAGATAAGTTTAACAATATACTTAACAACAATCTAAATACAGTAAGGGGAATAAAGTTTCAACTCAATAATTGGCAAATGGCATAACTATTGATTAAATAATCTACATCAGTATGTAAAAAGCGTTATCCAGCCATAAAATTATGGTTAGGCACTATAAACATTATGCCAACGTTTTTTATGTTTACGCAAATCATTAGATATGAAAACTCTAAAAACACCTTTATTAGCTCTTGCAATAGCTGTTTTAGCTATCACTACCCAAGCCTGCAAAACCAAAAAAGCGGTTGTGCAAACACCGCCACCGGCCCAGCCAACACAACAAGCTGCAACACCTCCGCCCGCACCAAAACCGGCGCCAACCCCTCCGCCGGCACCTGCTCCTGCACCGGAGAAACCAGATTATAATTTCAGCAATATCCAGTTTGAGTTTAACTCAGCAGTGTTAAAAACTGCTTCGTACCAAACTTTAGATCATATTGTTAAAGAACTGAAAAAAGATCCGTCGGCGAAATTCGTTTTAAATGGCAATGCTTCAGCCGAAGGTACTGCCGAGCATAACATGTCATTATCTGTAGATAGGGCAAACTCTGTAAAATTGTACCTGGTAAACAGCGGTGTTAACGGCGATAACCTTACTGTAAAAGGCTGGGGCGAAAGCAAACCGATAGCTGATAACACTACCGAAGATGGCCGTGTGCTTAACCGTCGTGTTGAGGTTAAACTGGCACAGTAAATAAAAATTTTCAATGGAAACCACAGGCAGCTCATTGGGCTGCCTTTTTTGTTAGATAAAATTATTCGGCACCGTTAACCAACTGAAAAATGGTAAATAAATGATGGGCCTCATGCAATACAAAAAACTCGGCCCATTTTAAGATAGTTAGCCTGCCATATTTAGGGTGTACGCCAATGCGCGACAATTCGGTGTCACTAAGGCCCGACAACAGATCGATAATTGTTGTCCTGTCCGTATTTATCATGTCCAGCAGTTCTCTTAAACCCATTGATTTGAAAGGTATAAACTCAGGATCGAGATCTCCGGTGTAACGATCAAAAACAGGCGTATCTTCATTCAATATCAGGTGTATACGGTCTGTAAATATTTTCTGGTACCGGGCCAGGTGGGCTATGTTATCTAAAGCGCTCCATTTGCCGGGTACCGGTGGCGTAATTAATTTATCGTTGCTTATATAGGCAACCAATTGTTCTATGGTAAGATGCTGGGTTTTTAGTCTTTCGGAGAGTGATGTATATAAGCTCATATGCCTTACGGTTAATTTAAAAATTCATCACAAAAATGATACGATTTTACCAATGATTGAGCCGTTTTGTGTAAAATGATTGCTTTAATTTGGAATGTGTAAAACTGTCCGTAGTGCTATATGTTCAGGCATAAAAGCCTCGGTCATTTTTTAACCTTCCTGCTTTATTAAAACGTAAATTTAACCGAACTGGCGCAGGTATTTTGATCACCTATGAATAAATATAAACTATATGCCGGTTTAGTTGGTGCCGGTGCAATAGCGCTTGTTTCAGTTGCGTGGCAAACTAAAATCGTGAAGCAACCTGAGCAGGCAAGGAGACGCCCGAATATTATCGTGATCCTGGCCGATGATATGGGTTTTTCTGATCTGGGCTGTTATGGCGGTGAGGTGAATACCCCCAACATCAATTACCTTGCTAAAAATGGTATCCGCTACAGGCAATTCTATAACACATCGCGTTGCTGCCCAACAAGAGCATCTTTACTTACCGGTTTATACAATCAACAGGCAGGCATAGGCAAAATGACCGATGCCGAAGACGAACCCGGCTATCTCGGTCATATCACAGACAACGCGGTAACCCTTGCCGAAGTTTTGAAATCCGCAGGTTACCATACCGCCATGTCGGGAAAGTGGCATGTGTCCAACACCAACGGACAGCCTAACGCGCAGGACCAGATGGTCTGGTTAAACCATCATAAAGACTTTGGCGATTTTTCGCCCATTAGCCAGTACCCAACCAGCCGCGGGTTCGAGAAGTTTTTTGGAACCATTTGGGGCGTGGTCGATTTTTACGATCCTTTTAGTTTGGTTAGCGGTACTAAGCCCATTAAAACCGTCCCCAAAAACTACTATCATACAGATGCTATTAACGATACAGCGGTAGCTTATATCAAAGGCTACGCTAAATCGTTAAAGCCGTTCTTTTTGTACGTTGCCGAAAATGCACCGCACTGGCCGCTGATGGCAAAGCCAGAGGATATTGCCAAATATAAAGACACCTACAAAGCGGGCTGGCAGGCAATCCGCGAAGCGAGATACAAAAAGATGGTGAAGCTTGGTGTTATTGATCCTGCAAAAACAAAGCTATCCGATCGCTGGAAAGGCGATCTGCAATGGGAAAACAATCCTGATAAAGAATGGGACGCCATGGCTATGGCTGTTCATGCCGCCATGATCGACAGGATGGATCAGGGAATAGGCCGCATTATTAAAACGCTGAAAGAAACGGGTCAGCTGGATAACACCCTTATCGTTTTCCTGTCGGATAATGGGGCAAGTGCTGAAAACTGCGCTGCTTATGGTCCGGGTTTTGATCGCCCTAATGAAACCCGCGACGGACGGAAAATTGTTTATGCCACAAAGAAAGAAGCTTTGCCGGGCCCGGAGACTACTTATTCGTCAATCGGGCCGCGTTGGGCAAACGTAGCCAACACGCCGTATGAATATTGGAAAGCCGAATCATATGAAGGTGGTATCCATACACCGATGATCGCCTTTTGGCCAAAAGGAATTACTGCTAATAGAGGTGGCTTTAATGACCATGTAGGTCATGTGATGGACTTCATGAGTACCTTTGTTGAGCTGGCCGGGGCCAAATATCCTAAAACATATAAGGGACATAATATTCCACCGAATACAGGTATCAGCCTGGTGCCAAGCTTTAAAGGCAAACATACTCCCGGTCATGAGGATTTGTTTAACGAGCACTTCGGCGCGAGGTATGCGCGTTCAGGAAACTGGAAGCTGGTATCGCTGAGTAATGATACTACCTGGCATTTGTACGATCTGTCGCGGGATAAAACCGAAACTGCCGATCTGAAATCGAAATACCCGGAAAAAGTGCACCAACTGGATAGCCTTTGGCATATCTGGGCAAATACGCACCAGGTTTTTCCAAAGCCGGGAAACAAGAGTAAATAATAAAAAACCAACAATAAATTAAAACCAAAAGTAAAACGTAGTTTATGAACCTCATTTTTAAAAAAACGTACTTGCTTGTTTCCGGACTGGCAGCATCGTTTGTTGCACAAACAGCGCTGGCACAAGATAAGATGCCGTCTTATCCGCTGATCACGCACAACACTTATTTCAGCATCTGGTCAAACACCGATAAGTTAAATGAATCAACCACCAAACACTGGACCGGGAAAGACCAATCGTTACTGGGCCTCATTAAGGTTGATGGCAATTACTACCGTTTTATGGGCGCATCGGCCGTTAATTATAAAACCATTTTAGCAGCTACCGACGAAAAATCGTACAACAGTCAATACCTGGCCGAAACTGCCCCGGCAGAAGGTTGGGAAAAACCGGGCTTTAATGATCAGGCCTGGAAAAGCAGCGCTGCGCCATTTGGCGACGAACGTGCAGGCAAAGGCACCGACTGGAGAGGTAAAGACATTTGGGTTCGTCGTAAATTCAATATTGCCGAATTACCGAAAGGCCGTTTAATGCTGAAAGTTTATCATGATGATGAAGCCGAAGTATACCTGAACGGCCAGCAGATTGCTGCCGAAGGTGGCGCTAACGGCGATTTTGAAACTGTTGCGTTGCCTGCCAGTGCAAAATCGAATCTGAAAGCAGGTGAAAACGTTTTGGCTATTCATTGCAAAAACACCGGCGGAGGCTCGTTTATTGATGCCGGTCTTGCTGAAGAAGTGTTGAGCAAGGATGACGAAGCCGTTAAACTGGCTGAGCAAACCAGCGTTAAAGTTACAGCTACCCAAACCGTATATAACTTTAAAGCAGGTGAGGTAAACCTGAAACTTACGTTCACTTCGCCATTGGTTATGGGCGATTTGAAATTACTTACCACCCCGGTATCATACATCACTTACCAATTGAAATCAACCGATGGGAAGGCTCATGATGTTCAGATCTATCAGGGGGTATCAAGCAATCTGGCTGCGAATACACCATCACAGGAAGTTACGGCATCAAAATACAGTCAAAACGGCCTTAAGCTCTTAAAAGCTGGTACTGTGGAACAACCGGTATTACAGAAAAAAGGTGATAACCTGCGTATTGACTGGGGCTATGTTTATGTTGCTTCGTCAACAGCAGGTGCTAAACAATACATCACTCCCGAAGGCGATGCGGTATCATCATTCCTGGGCGCCCAAAAAGGTGAAGCTACGGTTATTGGTAAACAATTCATGTTAAGCACAGTATTACCATTTGGTAAAGTGACTGCTGCGCCGGTCTCTAAATTTATTTCGGTTGGGTATGATGATATTTATGCTATTCAATACTTTAAAACCAATTTAAGGCCATGGTGGAGGAACGCTCCGGGTGCTACTATTGAAGGCGTACTGAGCGATGCTACCAAAGCTTACGCTAAAGTAATTGGCACTTGTGTAAAAACAGATGCTAAGATCTGGGCCGACGCTGTTAAAGCCGGCGGTGAAAAATATGCTAAGTTATGTGTAATGGCTTATCGTCAAAGTATTGCCGCACACCAATTGGTTAAAAGCCCGGAGGGCGAATTGTTATTCTTATCTAAAGAGAATTTTAGCAATGGCTCTATCAATACGGTTGACATTACTTACCCTTCGGCTCCAATGTATCTGCTATACAATCCTGATTTGTTGAAGGGCATGATGAACGGCATCTTCTATTTCAGCGAAAGCGGTAAATGGAATAAACCTTACTCATCGCACGATTTAGGTACTTATCCATTGGCTAACGGCCAAACTTATGGCGAGGACATGCCGGTTGAAGAAAGCGGTAATATGATCATCCTTAACGCTGCTTTAGCAAAAGTTGAAGGCAATGCCAACTATGCTAAAAAACACTGGAAAACATTAACTATCTGGACTGAGTACCTTGCCAAATCAGGTTTTGATCCGGGTAGCCAATTGTGTACTGATGACTTTGCCGGTCACCTCGCGCATAATGCCAACTTATCAGTAAAAGCTATCGTAGCCATTGATGCCTACGGCGAATTAGCCGGTATGTTAGGTGATGCCGCAACCGCTAAAAAGTACAAAGCGATGGCTAAAGATATGGCCAAAAAATGGGAAGAAAAAGCCAACGCCGGCGACCATTACGGCCTGGTGTTTGACAGCAAAGATACCTGGAGCCAGAAATACAACATGGTTTGGGATAAAGTACTGGGCTTGAAATTGTTCCCGCAAAAAGTTTACGATAAGGAGCTTAAATACTATTTGGGACATCAAAACGAATTTGGTTTACCGTTGGATAGCCGTAAAACCTACACCAAAAGCGATTGGATCCTTTGGACTGCAGCGATGGCTGATAACCGAGCTGATTTCAATGCTTTGGTAGCACCGGTTTACAAATTTGCTACCGAAACTTCATCGCGCGTACCGTTAAGTGACTGGCACGAAACTACCAATGGTAAAATGGTAGGCTTCCAGGCTCGTAGTGTGATTGGCGGTTATTACATGAAAACTTTAAGGGATAAGTTGGCGGCTAAATAAGCAACTGATGATCCTTTGATTTTGACCAAGGGCCTGCATTAGCGGGCCCTTAGTTGTTTGAAAACGATTCTGGTCGAAGTTTAGCGGTAGCGTAACTTCGACCAGTAAAAGAAATTCCAAAAACTCGCTGTAAATTAGCATCTTTAGTCCATTCAACCTTAACTGTTACAACATAAATGCAGGATTACACATTTGAATACACCAGGCAAGGTTTTGCTTATCTTTTGTTTGCATTATCATTCGCGATTGTAGTTTTTGGGGTATCCCTATGTTGTATTTTATTTAAGGATATCATACCACTTGGTATAGCGGTAATAGTACTAATAGGATCTGGTATAGCGTTCTTTTTGCTAAACAAGCATCAAATTAAAAGAACCGGGATCGCAAAGCTCTCTATAAATGGCTTAACAATAGAACAGGATCAAGTAATTAATATTCCTTTTAGCGACTTAAAGTACTATTACATTTACGATGGAAAAAATGGAATTGTATTTACCCTGGGCTTCGGGGATGCTACAAAATTTAAAGTAGAAGCTAATAAAAGTTTCTGCAACGACAAGTTGCTAAAAGAGTTTCTCTCCGATTTTCAGTTAGCTATAGATAGTTATAACGCCCAAAACAAAGCTAACATCATTCACTTAGAAACGATATTTGCGAGGAAGCGAACATTATTCGTTTTAAGTATAATTACGGTTTTAGTAATTCTTGGGTTCTGTTTTACAAGTATGCCACTTACGTTATTGCCGATTGGCGTTAGCATGTCTATTTTGTTAGCCTGGATTAGATATTTTCAGCAAAGAAGTAAGAATAAACTTGTTGATTTTTAATCTTCAGTTTGTGGTTCGTATTACTCCCCTCATCTTTCCCTAACATTACAATCATCATAATTTGATATCCAATACTTAGGTTTTATGACTATTTTCATGGCTCGTTAGCTATAATAATTTCTATGCCGCTCCCCTTGGAAAAAATATTGGTTAAAACGCTTAAAATAAGCGCTGTCACCGTTGTTAGTTTATTGCTGTTGATGTTCCTTTTGCCTTATCTTTTTCCCGAAACGGTAACGCAAAAGATAAAGCAATGGGCCGCAGGCAGCGTAAACAGCAAGCTTTCGTTTTCGAGTACACGCTTGTCATTTTTTAAAAAATTCCCGTCGTTAACGCTTACACTGAATGATTTTGTGCTGAATGGCAGCGTACCTTTTCAGAATGATACCTTGGTTTCGGCTAAGGAAATTTCGCTGGCTATTGATCTTTCGTCGGTTTTTAAAAGCAAGATCAATGTAAACAGGATCTATCTTGATCACGCGTTGATCAACATCCAGGTTGATAGTGCCGGTAAAGCCAATTATAATGTTTACAAATCATCGCCCCCAAAACAGGATAATAAAGCTGATACCGCCAGTGCATCATTAGGGATTGAACAGATCCTGATAGACAAAAGCCACCTGGTTTATGACGATCGCTCGTTGCCCATGCAGATCAACGCGCGGGAACTTAACTACAAAGGCAGCGGCGATTTAAGCAAAGACATCTTTGACCTTTATAGCCATGTGGACGCGGCGTCAGTAGATTTTTATTACGGCAATAAGGCCTACGTGCTCAAGAAAAAAGTAAATGCAGATCTCGTAACTAGTATCAATACCAAATCATTGGCCTTCGCATTTCAAAAAAACGACCTGCTTATTAACAAGCTCCCGGTTAAATTTAAGGGTCGGTTTGAGTTCCTGAAAGATGGTTATGATATGGATTTCAAGATCAGGAGCGATCAGAATGACCTTGGTGATGTTTTTACCGCCATCCCCGATGAATACGCCAAATATGTTGATAACATGGATATCAGCGGTAATGGCATCATCCAGCTTGATCTTAGCGGAAAGTACATCGCCTCAAAAAATATTATGCCTAACCTGGGTATCAGCATGAAAGTGCGCGACGGTTCCATCGTTAACAAAAGTACCCCCGCGCCGGTTAAAAACCTGTACTTGAATATGGATGCCAGTTTACCTGGCCTCAACCCCGACAGTTTAAAAGTTAATATTGATTCGGTTTATTTTAATATTGGTAAGGACTACTTTGGTTCGGTACTGAAATTAAAGGGAATCAAATCTCCATACATTTATGCTAAAGTGAACACCGAAATTGATCTGGAGCAATGGTATAAGGTGTTTGGCATTAAGCCGTTCCAGGTAAAAGGAAGGTATGGTTTGCATTTACTGGCCGAGGGTAAGTACACCACCGGCATCAGGAAAACAGGACTAAGGCAAAAGGTCGATACCGTGATAACCAGTATTCCCCAATTTAAACTCAGGTCAACTTTCAGGAATGGCTATTTTAAATACAGCAAGCTGCCGCAGTCCATCAACAATATCAGTTTTGACCTGTATGCCGGTTGTCCGGATCATAATATTGCCAATGCCACTATGGATGTGCGCAACCTAAACATTAATGCACTTAATAATTACATAAAAGGCTATCTGAAATTAAGCAATAAAGCCGGTGCATTGATTGATGCCGGGTTGAATGCTAAATTCCATTTAGATGATATCAAGCAGTTTTATCCGGTTGATAGTATTGATTTCCGCGGTGATTTTGATGCCAACCTGCAAAGTAAAGGCAGGTATATTCCGGCCCGACGCATCTTCCCGGTTACCAATGCGGAGATCAACCTGAAAAACGGATATATCCAAACCAAATACTATCCGCACCCCATGCAAAATGTGCAGGTTAGCGTAAATATTTTTAACAACACCGGCTCGCTAAAAGGGCTTAAGGTGGATATTAAACCGGTGTCTTTCAGTTTTGAAGGGCAGCCATTTTTACTGAGGGCCAATTTCCGCAATTTTGATGACCTTGATTACAACGTAGCCTCGCACGGCAGCCTTGACCTGGGCAAAATTTATAAAGTATTTGCGGTAAAAGGATATGATGTAAATGGTTTTGTAAGCACCAACTTTAAATTGAAGGGCAAGCAAAGCGATGCTACTTCGGGCCACTATGATAAGCTGGACAATTCGGGCAGCATGAAAGTGAAGAACATCAAGCTTACTACCGAGCTGTTCCCTAAACCATTTTTTATCACCAACGGCGTATTCAGCTTTAATCAGGACAAAATGAAGTTTGATCAGTTTAAGGCTAATTACGGTAAATCGATTGTGGTGCTTGACGGTGCTTTATCTAATGTGATAGGCTATGCCATGCAGCCAAATTCGCCATTGAAAGGCGAGTTTAATCTAAAGAGTGATTTGATCATTGCCGATGACTTCATGGCCTTTGCCGGTGTGCCTGCGTCTGCCAAACCAACCAAATCATCTGGCGTGATCCTGGTGCCTGCAAACCTTGATCTTAATTTTGCTGCTGACGTTAAAAAAGTAAAATACAACGGTTTGGATATCAGTGACGCCAAAGGCGCAATGAATGTTACCAACGGGCAGATCGTACTTAAGCAAACTGGTTTCAGCCTGATAGGTGCCCCTGTAGTGATGGACGCCACTTATGGCAGCATCAATCCGCAAAAAGCATTTTTTGATTATCACATCAACGCGAAAGAGTTTGATATTCAGAGGGCCTACCGCGAAATCAAGTTGTTTCATGATATGGCAACTTCGGCCGAGCATGTACAAGGTATTGTATCTTTAGACTATAAGCTTGCGGGTAAGCTAAACAGCGATATGAAACCGGTTTATCCATCATTAAAAGGCGGTGGCGTACTTTCTGTAAAACAAGTAAAAGTATACGGATTGAAATTATTAAGCGCGGTTGGCAAGCAAACCGGTCATGACAGTGTTGGCCACGGTGATGTGAAAAAGGTTGATATCAAAAGTACTATAGCTAACAACATCATGACTATAGAACGAACCAAAATGCGGATTGCAGGTTTCAGGCCAAGATTTGAAGGACAGGTGGGTTTGGATGGCAAACTGAACCTGAAATTCAGGCTGGGGCTGCCGCCCTTCGGTATCTTCGGCATCCCGATGACTATCACCGGTACCCAGGATAAACCTATTATCCATTTGGGCAAAGGCAAAAAAGAAGATGAGCTGAAAGAAACGCAGGAAGAAGAATAAAAGCGGGTTGAGCAGACTGGCGAATTCATTTGTGAAAGAAATAGAAGCGAGGATTGTGCGAAGAGCAGGTAGGTGTACGCCAGTATTATGCCGACCCCGAAAAAGGCGACCAGGAGCTGGCTATATTCGGCACCGCAGGCTTAATGCCGACCATGAAGGGATCTCAATTTATAAATTAACCGACACTACGGGCTATATCCTGGTATCTGATCAGGGCGCCAACCGCTTCCAGATTTTCAGCAGGGAAGGCACAAAAGCAAACCCTTTTGAACATAAACTTTTGAAAATAGCCAACGTTGCCGCCAGACAAAGTGATGGCAGTGACATAACCGCCACTCCTTTAAATGGTACCTTTAAACATGGCATTTTTGTGGTAATGAGTACCGATAAAACTTTTCACTATTACCGCTGAGAAGACATAGCGGGCAAAGAACTTAAGGTAAAATAGTAGCACAAAAAACTCTCGTGTGGCCATATCTTTTTTATTTTACTATTAAAAAAAATGTCATTTCGACGAGCTCTTGGTGGTATTTGTGCGTTGGAGGCGAGGAGAAATCTTCTACGCCCTGCTTTTACAAGCACAGTTGCAAAGCTTAATGTAGAAGATTTCTCTTTCGCCTCATCGTTCATGCCCGTCCGGCTCTATCGAAATGACATTTTTTAAATATGTACACACACACAGTAGCCTTCAGATAGGGTTGGGGCGAAAGTTGTTTTTACCAGAATCATAATAGCTTATTTATAATATCTAAAAACTCCAGCTGAAAACTTTCACCTTTATCCTCGTTATACCATTTCTGCAATGCTATCTTTTTTTCGCTCATTTCAATATGGTCTTTCACCATTTGCAGGTATAATCGCTGGCACTCAGCCGGCCGCGGCCCCCATGTCGCAAGGTCTTGATTATTTTCATCTGCAATAATGATCTTCGGAATTGAGCGGGTGCCATTGGTAAGGTAACTTTCAATCAAAAATGGCGGCGAATCCCTTAACTGATAATTAACTTTAATAAGCGGATTCAATTCCGAAAGGCGATGCAGGAACGGTATAGTATGCGAAGCATCGCCGCACCAGGCCTCGGTAATAACCGTCCATAACTGTGGTTTGCTGATCTTTTCGATGGCATTTGTCAAATCCGGGTTCAGTACGCCAACCTTTAGCCAGCGCTGCTGGCGCGACCAATTAAGCTTTGTATAATTTAAATAATCCGGGTTGTCGTACGGAGTCGGCGGATTAGGGGTATTCAAAATATCGAAAAATAGCTGTTGATATGCTGTGAAATCCATAATAATTGCATTTGGCGCCATTTATGGCAATTCCTTTTACGATATGAAATTAAATAATGTGCGTGTGAATTTTGTTGATGTAGATTAATTTCGATAACCTTTACCGGGCTATGATTAATATACTATGTATTTTTGATTATCAAAGCGGGGTACATGAAAATTAAAATAAACAAACTGCTATTAATAGCAATTAGCCTGGTATGCACCGGGGCTTTATCGTCCTACAAATATTCGCCGGCCAAAAACGTTCCGGTTAAGTTTAAGCAGATCATGGGCGCCGATATTTCATTTATACCCCAGTTGGAAGCTGAAGGGCATAAGTTTTATGATAACGGCGTAAACAAGGACCCTCTCACTATTTTGAAAGATCATGGCTTTAATTATGTACGGCTTCGTATATTCAATAATCCTAAGGCCGATAGCGGGTATTCGGCAAAAGGCTATTGTGGTTTGGAAGATACCAAAAAGATGGCTCTGCGTATTAAAGAAGCCGGAATGGGCTTTTTACTTGATTTTCATTACAGTGATAACTGGGCCGATCCCGGTAAGCAATACAAACCTGCTGCCTGGAAAAAGCTCAACAACCAGCAACTGCAGGATTCTATAAAGGCATTTACCCGGCTTACCTTGCTGGCCCTAAAAAAGCAGGGCACGCTGCCCGATATGGTGCAGGTAGGTAACGAAATTAACCACGGCATTTTATGGCCCGACGGCCGTGTCAAAAACCTGGATACCCTGGCTGGCTTTTTAAAGGCTGGCATTAACAGTTTCAAAAGCGTGAGCAGCAACATCAGGGTAATGCTGCATATTGCCTGCGGCGGGCAAAATGCAGAATCAAGATACTTTGTAGATAACATGCTCAAACGCGGCGTTAATTTCGATATCATTGGCCAATCATATTATCCCGAGTGGCATGGCACACCGGATAGCTTACGCAACAACCTTACCGACCTCGCCGCCCGTTATACACAGGATGTGATAGTGGTGGAATATTCTCAGCGCAAACGCGAGGTAAATGATATAGCTTTTTCGTTACCTGGTAATAAAGTTAAAGGCACTTTTATTTGGGAGCCCTTTAACTGGGGCGAAACCTTTGTTGATAAACAGGGAAATATTAATGCGCATATGGCTACTTATGACAGCATTAGTAAACAATACCATATTCGGCTGTCCCTTGAATAGGAGGATCATGATACGCTTTGGCTTTATCATAGGATAAGTACAGGCAATTCCAATTTGCAGAGTCACTATATGTAGCTTCTTAAAGCGATTTTTCTAAAAATGCTTTGCATGTAGAATAATTGTTATATTGACATCAAATTTGCGATGCCTATTTATCGCAGCCACAATAAACCAAAATGAAGATATTCCGGTGCCCCCTCCCGCTTAAAACGCGAAAAGAACGATCGTTTTTGATGTTTCCTGCTGTATGTACGCTGATGTTATTTGCAGGGTGTAATCATGAACCCTCTGCCAACTCACCACAACTCTTGTTTAAACTGTTGCAGCCGGAACAAACCCATGTTGATTTCGCCAATACCTTAACCGAAGGATTAAACACCAACGTGCTGATGTATGAGTATTTTTATAATGGTGGTGGCGTGGCTGTTGGCGACTTAAACGGCGATGGCTTGCAGGACCTTTATTTTACAGGGAACATGACCGATAATAAATTGTACCTGAACCAGGGCAATATGCAGTTTAAGGATATCACCGCTGATGCCGGTGTAGCAGGACGGCCCGGTCCCTGGAAAACAGGTGTAACCATGGCCGATGTTAACGGTGACGGTAAGCTGGATATATACATATGTTATTCGGGTAAAGTACGGGCCGAGAAGCGGGTTAACCAACTGTTCATAAACCAGGGAAACAACGCTGCAGGTGTACCCATGTTTAAAGATCTGACCGCTGATTTTGGCCTCGATTTTCCATCATTCAGTACACAGGCATACTTTTTTGATTATGACCGGGACGGCGATCTCGACCTGTTGTTAATTAACCACAACCCAGGCCGGATCAGTATTATGGATGATGCCTTTGTTAAGGAGATGTCGGCCAAAAGGGATAACGAATCGGGGATCAGGCTGCTGCGGAATGACAATAATCATTTTACTGACGTTACCATCGGTGCAGGCATTATCAATACACCACTGTCATACGGCCTTGCAGCAGGTATCGCCGATATTAACGGCGATGGATGGCCGGATATCTATGTATCCAATGATTATAGTATTCCCGACAGGTTGTACATTAATAATGGGAAGGGCAGTTTTGCCGATGAGCTCCAGAAACAAATAGGCCATAGCTCGTTTTATTCTATGGGGAATGATGTAGCCGATATTAATAACGACGGCAAACCCGATATCTACACCCTGGATATGCTTCCCGAAGATAACAAACGGCAAAAACTGCTGTTCGGCATTGATAATTATGAAGCTTTTGACCTGAACCTGAGGGTTGGCTTTTATTACCAGTATATGCGTAATATGCTGCAAATCAACAATGGCAATAACTCGTTCAGCGAGATAGGACAGCTGGCAGGCATCTCCAATACAGATTGGAGCTGGTCGCCCCTTTTTGCCGATTATGATAATGATGGCTGGAAAGACCTGTTTGTAAGTAACGGATATACCCGCGACTATACCAACATGGACTTTTTAAAGTTTATGGGCGATAACATCAAAGACAGACGTGTAATGCGGCAAGACCTCCTGGATATTGTTAACCAGATGCCTTCATCGCAAATGAAAAGTTACCTGTTTAAAAATAATGGTAATACCACATTTACCAATAAAAGTGAACAATGGGGCATAACGCTGCCATCAAACAGTAACGGCGCCGCTTATGCCGATCTGGATAATGACGGTGACCTTGATCTGGTGGTAAACAATATCAATCAGCCGGCTTTTGTTTATGAAAACCAGGCCGCTAAACAAAATGACAATCATTATTTAGCTGTAAAATTAAATGGCGGCGGCGCAAATACCCAGGGAGTAGGAGCTAAGGTTAGCATTTATTCGGGTAATAAAACCCAGTATCTGGAGCAAATGCCTAACCGGGGCTATCAGTCGTCAGTTTCAACGATACTGCATTTTGGCCTGGGGAAAGATAAGCAGGTTGATTCATTAAGGATTACCTGGCAAAGCGGCAAATCGCTGGTGCTTCAAAAAGTAAAAGCCGATAAACAGCTTGTTTTAAATGAAAAGGATGCCACGGATGGTAGTCCTGTACAAAAACAGATCAATCCAATATTTAAAGAGGTGCCTGCCCCTATCGCAGGCAGCGAAAGCGATAATACCACCAATGATTTTAAAAGGCAGCCGTTAATGGTTAACTCCATATCGTTTTCAGGCTCCATCCTTACCAAAGGCGATGCAAATGGCGATGGGCTTGAGGATATTTATGCCGGTGCACATGATGGCAAAGCCGGTGTTTTATACCTGCAGCAAAAAGATGGGAAATTTATAAGCAAGGCTGTTGCCGCCTTTGAAGCCGATAAAAACAGTACCGATGCCGCAGCTTTATTTTTTGATGCCAATGGCGATGGCAAGCCCGATCTGTATGTAGCCTCTGGTGGCTATGCCGATTATAAACCGGATGACGCGCTGCTGCAGGACAGGTTATACCTTAACGATGGTAAAGGAAACTTCAGCAAAGCTAATGGTGCCTTGCCCAAAATGATCAGCAGTAAAAGCTGTGTAAAAGCGGCCGATATCAATGGAGATGGTTTTCCTGATCTGTTTGTTGGCGGAAGGGTAATACCCGGGCAGTATCCCGAAGCACCCGAAAGCTATATTTTGATCAATGATGGCAAGGGGCATTTTACCAACGAAACCGTAAAATATAATCTGGCAATAAAGAACATAGGGATGGTGACCGATGCTGCCTGGGTTGATATGAACGGTGATAAAAAGCCCGATCTGGTGTTGGCCGGCGAATGGATGCCGATTACGGTTTTTGAAAATAGCGTCACTAAGCTAACCGATGCCACAACAAAATACTTTGATAAAAAATATGCCGGCTGGTGGAACTGTTTACAGGTAAGCGACATCAACCATGACGGCCATCCGGATATTATAGCCGGAAACATTGGTTTAAATACGCAATGTAAAGCAAGCGATGCCGAGCCTGCGGAAATGTTTTATAAAGACTTTGATGATAACGGCTCCGTCGACCCGATGCTTTGTTTTTACATTCAGCATAAAAGTTACCCCTTTGTAAGCCGTGATGAATTGCTTGACCAGATGAGTGTAATGCGCGGCCGGTTCCCCGATTATAAAAGCTATGCCGATGCTACAATGGACAAGATTTTTACTGCCGAAGAAATGAAGGATGTAAAAAAACTGACAGCCAATGAACTGGCTACATCATGTTTTGTCAGTAATGCACAAGGAAAATTAAAGCAGGCGGTATTACCCTTACAGGCCCAGTATTCGCCGGTTTTTACCATTACTTCATTTGATTACGATCATGATGGCAAGGAGGATCTTCTGCTTTGCGGCAATATCAACAAGGCCCGCATCCGTTTTGGTAAATATGATGCTAACTATGGCGTATTGCTAAAGGGTGATGGCAAGGGTAATTACCAATACATAAACCAGCAGCAATCGGGCTTCAGCATTCGGGGAGATGTTAGGAGCGTGCTTCAATTAAATAATGTTTTACTATTTGCCCTTGATAAAGGCAAACTAAAGGCATATAAGCAATAATAAAAAGGCAATGAAAAAACTGTTAATGCTAATACCTGCCTGCGGCTTATTTGCGATGATAAGCTGCAGCCCGAAAAAGCAACCCGAACTAACCAACCAGGACGTGAGCAAAGTTGTTGGCCATATGACCAGCGTAATGATCCATGATGTTACTAACCCGCCATTGGCCGCCCGTTTTTTTGCTTATACCTGCCTTGCCGGGTATGAGGTAGTTGCCGAAAACGACAAACAGATCCATAGTATGCGCGGTGTACTGAATCAATATCCGGATGTCAAACACCCCAAACAAAATACCGATTATAATTATCAGCTAAGCGCAGTACTGGCCATGTTTGAAACATCTGCCAAGCTGTTGCCATCGGGTACCTTAATGCTGGGCTACGAGTCTTCCTTTATTGATTCGTGCAAGAACGTCGGCTTCAGCAGTGAGGCGATCGACAGCTCAAAAAGCTATGCCAAAACAATCAGTAAACAGATCCTGGCTTATGCCAAGGCCGATGGTTACCGGAAAATAAGTAACTATCCACGCTATAAGCTTAAGCAAACACCCGGTAGCTGGGACCTTACCCCGCCTGCTTATATGCTACCTGTCGAGCCATATTTTAACACTATCCGGCCCATGACGCTTGATTCGGCCGCGCAATTTGTGCCTGATGCGCCTATTCCTTTTTCAACCGATAAGAATTCGCTTTTTTATAAGTTTTTGCAGATGAGCTACGCCAAAAGTGGCAATGCTTTAAAGCAGGAAGAAAAAGATATTGCCAACTTTTGGGATTGTAACCCTTTTGCCGTTCAAAATGACGGGCACATGCTTATTGGCCTAAAAAAGATCTCGCCGGGGGCACACTGGATGGGGATAACGGCTATTGCCTGTAAGCAGGCCAAAACCGGTTTCTCTAAAACGGTGCAGATCAATACCGCTGTAGCTATAGGCCTGCTGGATGGTTTCATTTGCTGCTGGGAAGACAAATACCGCACCAACCGCATCAGGCCCGAAACGGCCATTCGCAGGTATATTGACCCGCATTGGAAACCCCTGTTGCAAACCCCTCCGTTCCCAGAATATATCAGCGGGCATTCGGTGGTTTCAACAACGGCTGCGGTTATCCTTACGCATTACCTGGGCGATAATTTTAAATATACCGATGATGTGGAAGTAAGTTATGGTATCCCGCCAAGGCATTTCAACTCGTTTACGCAGGCTGCTAAAGAAGCTGCTATTTCAAGATTTTGGGGAGGCATTCATTTTATGGATGCTATTGATAATGGTATCGTTCAGGGGAACAAGGTTGGCAACCTGGTCGTCACTAAATTGAGCGGGCAAAAGAAGTCATAAAATAATACGATACAAATAGATAAAAGGTTTTAGCATTTTTGTACATATGTATATCTGACAGTTGTTATATTTGAGTTTTATATTTCTTTGTTCCGGATCTGCGATATAAAAATCAAATCATTTCAACCAAATATATACCTATGCGCCAATCTCATTTAAACAAACAACTCCTTAAGGTTTTGTTGCTTTTCATTTTCGTTTTGAGCCATAAAGCAGGCTTCAGCTTTCAGCAGGCAGATAACGGATTATCGAAATCAGATACTGCTTCTGTTCCGAAAGAGATTGAAGACCCTGAAAATATCGGCATCAATAAGGAGGCAAGCCATGCTACACTTATGCCTTATGCATCTTTAAAAGAGGCTTTGGCCGGTAACAGACGTGCTTCAACCTTTAGCCGCAGCCTGAATGGGCTTTGGAAGTTTAACTGGGTGGACTGGCCGCAGAAACGCCCCGTTAATTTTTATAAACCCGGCTATGATGTAACGGGCTGGAAGGATATCAAAGTGCCATCCAATTGGCAGGTTGAAGGTTACGGCACTCCGTATTACAGTAACTTTACTTATATTTTTCAGAAAGATTTTCCGAGGGTGATGAGCACCCCGCCGGTGAAATATACAGCCTATAAGGAAAGAAACCCGGTAGGCAGTTACCGCCGTGATTTTACTGTACCTGCTGAATGGAACGGCCGCCGCATTTTTATCACCTTTGATGGGGTTGATGCTGGTTTTTTTATCTGGGTAAATGGTAAAAAAGTTGGTTACAGTGTAAATAGCCGTAATGCTGCCGAGTTTGACCTTACCAAATACGTTAAACCGGGCAAAAATACTTTAGCCGTCGAGGTGTACCGCTTTACTACCGGTAGTTACCTTGAAGATCAGGACATGTGGCGTTTAAGCGGCATATTCAGGAATGTAACCCTTTGGAGCAGTCCGCAGGAGCATATCAGGGACTATTTTGTGAAAACAAATCTCGATAAGCAATACAAAAATGCCGATGTGCTGGTATCGGCCAAAATAAAAAACTATGGTACAGTAGCTGTTAAGGCCCGTTTGCTGGATGTGGCTTTATATAATGGTTCGGTACCTGTTCCGGGGGCAACCGTTAAAAAAGCTATCCCGGCCCTAAAACCTGGCGAAGAAGTAACAGTTGAGGCAAGTTTCCATGTAAACAATCCGCAGAAATGGACAGCCGAAACGCCGAAGCTTTATACTACAGTTGTAAAAATTGATGATGGCGCCAATACCATTGAAACCCTGTCATCGCGAACCGGTTTCAGAAATATAGAAATTAAAGGCCGATTGTTTTTGGTTAATGGCGTGCCTATTAAACTGAAAGGTGTAAACCGCCATGAAAACTGGCCGAATGATGGTCATGCTGTTACCGAAGAGCAAATGATTAGAGACGTTGTGTTGATTAAACAAGCCAATTGCAACCACGTGCGTACCTGCCACTATTCTGACGACCCGAGGTGGTATGAACTGTGCGACCAGTATGGAATTTACCTTGTTGCGGAAGCTAATTTGGAAAGCCACGGTGCCTGGGATGAATTTAATGAAGAACCCAGGATTAAAGCCGCGTTGATTGACAGGAACGTGGCCAACGTAGAAAATTTCAAGAACCATCCTTCGGTTATTATCTGGAGCCTGGGTAACGAATGCGGCAGCGGAGGCTCAAACTTCAGGACTATCCTGAAAGTGATCAAAGGTATTGATAATACGCGCCCAACACATTACCAGGGCTTTGGTATAGGCAAAAACAATCCTGCGGATATGGACAGTGAAATGTATACCGATGTGGAGAACCTGGAAAAACATGCCAACGATCAAAGCCTGACCAAACCGTTTTACCTGTGCGAGTATGCACACGCCATGTTCAACTCCATGGGCTCGGTTGATATTTATAATGACTTGTTTGATAAATATCCCCAATTATTAGGTGGCGCTATCTGGGAGTGGCAGGATCAGGGCATCTATAATAACCGCGACCCTAAACATCCAATAACTGCTTTTGGCGGTGGTTTTGGCGAGTATCCGAACGATCAGTACTTCATTCACAAAGGCGTTGTATTTTCAGACCGCTCATTGAAACCACACTATCCCGAATTAAAACATGCCTACCAATGGATCAGCATTCATCCCAAAGATTTGAAAAATGGCCTGGTGACAATAAAAAACCGTTACCAGTTTATTAACCTAAACGGTTTAACTGCCAAATGGGTAGTGACGGAGGATGGTACAACCATATCTTCAGGCGATTTACCGCTTAAGGAAATTAAACCGGGCGAAGAGCTTGATGTAAAAGTTCCGTACCAGGTTACACCTAAACCCGGTGCAGAATATTTCCTGCGGATATCATTCGGTTTGGCGGCTGATAAAATGTGGGCCCAAAAAGGGTTTGAAGTAGCGGCTCAACAATTGGAATTACCAATTGCTCTTCCGGCCGCCAAAGAACAATCTGCAACGGGTAAACTATCTTTATCAGATGCCGGTAATAAGATCAAGGTTAAAGGCGATGGTTTTAGCCTGGAGTTTGACAAGGAAAAGGGCACTTTCTCAAAAATGGAGAAAGATGGGGAAAACGTTTTGCAAAATACCGGCGGCCCTATGCTGCACCTGTGGCGTGCACCTCACCGCAAAGATGATATGTGGGCTTATGAGGATTGGGTAAAATATGGTTTGAAAGAGATCAGCTGGAAAACGGATGCGGTGAAAAGTGCGCAGTTGTCAGCAGGGCAGGTAGAGATCAAAGTAAACCTCACCGGCACCGGTAAGCACGATTTTGTTGTTCATCATCAGGTAACATATACCATAAACAGCACCGGTACTATTAAAGCAGACAATAATGTAAGCTTTAATGCCGATCCTAAACTGGTACTGGCCAGGCTGGGTGTACGTTTGTTCCTGAAAAAGGATCTTGATCAATTTGAATATTTTGGCTGCGGGCCGATGGAAAATTATGCCGACAGGAAAAGCGGCTTTGATGTTGGCCGTTATTCAAGCAGCATAGCGCAACAGCAAACTCCATATGAAAAACCGATGGACTGTGGTAACCACGAGGATGTAAGGTGGGCTAATGTGAGCACCGCTAAAGGTACAGGCATTGCTGTTAAACAGGTAGGTGAGCTATTCCAGGTAACTGCACTGCCATACAGCGATGAGGAAATGACCGATGTGGAATACAAGATAGATTTGCCAAAAAGCAAAGGCACTGTGTTATGCATCAGCCATAAAACATTGGGCGTTGGCTCATATGGATGCGGCCCTAAACCACTGGAACAATACAGGGTTTACGCAAAAGATGCAAGTTTTAGCTACCAGATCCAGCTAATCAGCAAAAAATAGTTACTGATTAAAATAATTTAGATTGGGGGAGCAGATGATCATTTGCTCCCTTTTTACTGATACCCCGCAGCCTGCAAACTAAATAACTCGGCGTAACGGCCATTGTTTGCCATGAGTTCCTGGTGTGTGCCGGCTTCAAGGATTTTGCCTTTTTCTAACACGATGATCCTGTCAGCGAGCCTTGCTGTTGAAAACCGGTGTGAAATAAGCACAGCCGATTTACCCTGGGTTAATGATGAAAAGCGCTGAAATACCTCGTATTCCGCCCGGGCATCGAGCGCTGCAGTTGGCTCGTCAAGGATGAGTACCTGTGCATCTTTCATATAAGCTCTTGCCAGTGCTACTTTCTGCCATTCTCCGCCCGATAATTCAACTCCCTCGTTGAATCGCCTGCCCAGCCATTGCTCGTATCCCAGCGGAAGTTTGGCCGCAAGCGCGTCTGCAAGGCTCTCCCGGGCAGCTTTACGGATTAGTTCGGTATTGCCCTGTTCATCAATGTTTCCGACCGCAATATTCTGCGAAAAGCTCATCTGGTAACGGATATAATCCTGGAAAATAATGCCCAGGTTTAACCGAAGTTCGGTGAGGTTATAATCCCTCAAATCTGCACCATCCAGCAGGATGCGCCCTTCTGTTGGGTCATATAAGCGGGCCAGTAGTTTTACAAGCGTAGTCTTGCCTGCTCCGTTCTCGCCTACCAGCGCAATCTTTTCGCCGGGGTGCAGGGTGAAGTTCAGGTGCCTGTTGGCCCATGATTCGGCATTGTTATATTTAAATCCAACATCCTCAAAAGTAAACCCCTGCTTTATTGGATTTGGAAATGGTAAAGCAGAATCGGTGACTTTGATCTTTGGTTTGATCTCAAAAAACTCATGAAAGTCGTTGAGGTAGATAGCCCCTTGTGAAACTGATGTAAACCGGTTGAGCGAATTTTCCATCAGGCTGCTCAATTGCCGGAATGAACCGGCCAGGAAAGTAAGCGTACCTACAGAAGACTTGCCCGTAACAGTTTGATAAATAATAAAACCATACGCGGCATAGTAGCCAATACTTCCTAAAACAGAAAAGAAGGTACCCCAGGCCGAGCGCCTCACAGCCAGTTTGCTGTTATCGGCATAAAATTTATCTGATAACGTTTTGAAGCGGTTAATAATAAAATCAGACAGGCCAAAGATCTTGACTTCCTTAGCTGTTTCATCGCTCGCGCCAAGGTAGCGTACATAATCCAGCTCTCTTCGTTCGGGTGTCTGGCTCCTGGTGAGCGCGTAATTCTGGCTGTTGAAATAGCTTTCGCCCAGAAACGAAGGGATGATAGAAATAAGCAGCAAGAGGATCAACCAGGGGTTCAAAGTCAGCAAACCGGTAAGCAGGAAAGCAATTGATATAAAATCCTGGATCTGGCTCATCACCTGTGATAAAAGCACGGTACGCCCAACGGTTTGCTGCCGGGCACGCTCCAGTTTATCATAAAAAACAGAATCTTCAAACTGCTCCAGGTCCAGCGTGGCCGCATGCCGCATGATGCGCATGGAGGTATAGTTGGCAAAAAGATCACCCAGCAGGTTGTCCATCAGGCTGATCATCCGGTTTAGGCCGTCGGTTGCCACCGCAAGCAAAAACTCGATAATAACCAGTTTCCATAATTCATGCTGGCTTCCGCCGTGGCGGTTGAGCAATACCACCTGGTCAATGATCAACTTACCTACATATAACAAAGCTACCGGCATGGCCGAACGTATAATACGTAACAAAAAGCTTGCTGTTGTTTTACCCGGACTGCTTTGCCATACCAGCCTGAAAAACCCAGGGAGATTGCTTAATGCCGACAAGCGCTCTCTGAATGAGATCTTTTGCTCTGGTTTGATATTTCTTGTTTTAGCCATCTCCGAGTTTGATAAATGCGATTTTAAATAAAAAAATGTTCTTTACTACTGCAATGCAGGTTTGCGGGCCTATTTATGATCGTTTGCTGACTAAAGAGTAATTAAAATAAAAAAAGATTTGTGCAATCGATTGCACAAATCTTTTTTTATTTGTTACTTAGTCAAATAAACCATCAACAAATATTTCGGAGTTATGAGGTCGGTGAAGCTATTACTTGTCGCGCTGCTCGCTTGTTTGATATTACCGTGCTATGGAATAGTGCGCCTGCCGCAATTGGTTGCGGATGGCATGGTATTACAGCGCGATGCCAAAGTAAAGATCTGGGGATGGGCCGATGCAGGAGAAAAGATCGCCGTTAATTTTCAGCATAAAACATACCGCACCGTTACTGACGAAAGCGGTTCCTGGAAAATTGCCCTTCAGCCAATGAAAGCCGGGGGGCCGTATACTATGGAAATCACCGGTAATAATCGTATTACTATCCGGGACATTTTAATTGGCGATGTATGGTTTTGTTCGGGGCAATCGAATATGGTTTTGCCTATGGAGCGGGTTAAGGAAAAATATCCTGATGAAATAGCAAAAGCCAATTATCCGCAGATCAGGAATTTTTTCGTTAAAACGGAATCTGAAGTAACCAGGCAACATTCGGATCTGTTACCTGGTAAATGGGTTAAGGCCGATTCTGTAACTGTTTTAGGTTTTGGTGCCACATCATGGTTTTTTGCCAAACAGCTTTATCAAAAATATCATGTGCCTATAGGTATCATCAACTCAAGTGTGGGCGGCACGCCTATTGAGGCATGGATCAGCAGCGAGGGCTTAAAAAACATTCAATCATATCATAACAGGATTGCCCGGTTCAGCAATACGGCATTTATGGATAGTGTATTAAAAAAGCACCCGGAACCAGTGGAACCGCTTGACGCAGATAAAGGCTTAAATGAGCCTAAACCATGGTGTGATACCACCTATCAGCCGCATAACTGGCACCGTTTCTGGCTGCCGGGCTACTGGGCCGATCAGGGAGTAAAAGGATTGAATGGCGTGGTATGGTTCAGGAAGGAAATAAACTTGCCCGCATCGGTACAGGGCAAGACTGCTAAGTTGTATTTAGGCAGGATAGTGGATGCCGATCAAACCTATTTCAATGGGAAGTTGGTAGGAAACATTACTTATCAATACCCTCCAAGGCGCTATACATTGCCTGCCGGATTATTAAAGCCGGGTAAAAATACTGTTGTGGTACGCATTACCAATACATCAGGCAAAGGTGGTTTTGTGCCCGATAAACGTTACTATCTGGCGATAGCCGGTGATACTATTGACCTTCGCGGCGATTGGCAATACAAAGTGGGGCAGGTGTTTGAACCCGTTAGGATGAAACCGAAATTTTCGGCCCAGAATGAGCCGACCGGCCTTTACAACACCATGGTAGCACCCGCTATCAATTATACTATTAAAGGTATAGTTTGGTACCAGGGCGAAAGCAATACTTCCCGCGCATTTGAGTATGGCAAGCTGCTAAAAGCCCTTATAGCCGACTGGCGCAACAAATGGCAGCAGGGTAGCATTCCTTTTATTTACGCCCAGCTTCCGAACTTTAACGAGGTGCAATACTCGCCAACCGAAAGCAGCCTGGCCCAATTGCGCGACGGGCAGCTAAGTGCTCTTGAGATCCCCAATACAGGCATGGCAGTTACCCTTGAGGCCGGCGAATGGAACGATATCCATCCTCTTAATAAAAAAACAGTGGGTGAGCGGCTTGCCCGCGCCGCCGAAAATGTTGCTTATGGCGATATGAATGTAGTACCATCCGGACCGATTTACCAATCGGCTAAAATTGAGGGGAATAAGATTGAGATTACTTTTAAAAATACAGGTGCTGGACTTATTGCTGAGGATGGCGAAGAACTATCGCAATTCGCTATAGCTGGGGCCGATAAAAAGTTTGTTTGGGCAAAGGCTATTATTAAAGGAGATAAGATACTGGTTTGGAGTGATAAAATCCCTGCACCGCTTTACGTAAGGTATGCCTGGGCCGATAACCCGGATGGCGCGAATCTGTATAATAAAGAAGGCTTGCCGGCATCACCGTTTCAAACCGGAAAACTGCAATAACCATAAATCATCTTAAAACCAGGGACGATGAAAAGTACTGCCTTCTTTTTCTTACTAACATGGGCCATTGCTGCGAAAGCGCAAACCCTGACCCCGGTAAATTTCACTGCTGACCAGGACCATCAGTATATGATGAAGCAGTTAGGAATTAAAACCTTGCGTAACGGGCCGAGCGGCGATGAATCGGCCCCTAATCATGCTAATTATGATGAAGCGCTGGCTAACCCTTATCCTGATTTGCCTGACGCCCTTACGCTAAAGAATGGTAAAAAGGTAACTACAGCCGAAATATGGTGGAAACAGCGCCGCCCCCAAATTGTGGAGGATATGGAGCGTGAGGTTTATGGCCGCATCCCTGCTAATGTACCCAAAGTAACCTGGACGGTTAAAATAACCGATAAAGAGCGGGTTGGCTTTTATCCGGTGATTGCCAAACAACTGATAGGCCATGTTGATAATACGGCTTATCCGCTTATCAACGTCAATATTGAAATGACGCTTGTAATTCCAGCAAATGCTAAGGGGCCGGTACCTGTACTGATGATGTTTGGTCGGAGCGCGCTACCGGCGCCGGCGCAGCCCCCCGCTGCTGATGTGGAAAAAATCAACGCTGCATTGAAAGAACTTCTTTTAAAAGAACATCCCGAGTTTAAAACTATTTTTGAGCAATATCCCGCTTATAATCCTATTGCCGAACAATCTCCCTTTGGTCCCGGTGGTTTTCCAGTGATGAAAGGCGACCCACCGACTGCCACGCAACTAATTGCCAATGGATGGGGGTATGTACTTATAGATCCGTCGTCTATCCAGGCAGATAATGGCGAAGGTTTAACCAAAGGGATCATCGGTTTGGTGAACAAAGGCCAGCCCCGTAAGCCGGAGGATTGGGGAGCTTTACGTGCCTGGTCGTGGGGAGCGGCACGCGCATTGGATTACCTGGAAACAGAACCTGCGGTTGACGCCAAACATGTAGGTATTGAAGGTGTTTCCCGCTATGGAAAGGCAGCGCTGGTGACACTTGCTTTTGAACAAAGGTTTGCCATGGGGTTGATAGGCTCGTCCGGTGAGGGAGGAGCCAAGTTGCATCGCCGGAACTTTGGGGAAGCGGTTGAAAGCCTTACCGGTGGCGAATATTATTGGATGGCCGGTAACTTTATGAAATATGGTGCATCAGATGCTGTATTCGGTGCTAAAACCGCGAAAGACCTTCCGGTAGATGCGCATGAACTTATTGCCTTGTGTGCGCCGAGGTTTACTTTTATAAGCTATGGCGTGCCGGAACAGGGCGACGCCAAATGGCTTGATCAGCAGGGAAGCTATATGGCAACGGTAGCTGCGGGTTCTGTATTTAAACTGCTCGGCGCAAAAGATATAGGCGTTTCAAACGATTACAAAACTGAAAAAATGCCGCCGGTTAATACAGGTTTGCTTAACGGCGAGCTCGCCTGGCGTCAGCATGATGGTGGGCATACCGATGCCCCAAACGTAAAATATTTTATTGCATGGGCCAATAAGTTAATGCATTATGGTAAAGATGGAAGCGGGAAATGACGTCTCCTTCACGTCATGCCGAATTTATTAAAACCCTATCGAATTTCCACCATCAACCTGTAAAACAACCCCGGTTACGTATTTGGCGGTATCTGTCGCTAAATAATAAACGGCTTCGGCCACATCGGCAGGTTCACCTAATTTGCCCATTGGGGTACGGCCCATTACCTTTTGCTTGCGGGCCGGATCATTATCCAGCGCCTTTGCCGACATATCTGTAGCTATAAAGCCCGGAGCAACGCAATTAATCCTGATGCCCTGTGGTGAAAGTTCGGTTGCCATGGCTTTTGTCATACCTTCGATGGCGGTTTTAGATGCGGTATAGGCAATAACATACGGTATGCCGTATTGTGCAGCCATCGAACTGATGTTAATTATGCTCCCACTGCCAGCTTTCAACATGATTTTTACTACCTCGCGGCTTATAGCAAATATCGAAGTAAGATTGGTTTGGATCACTCTGGCGAACTCTTCATCGGTTACCTCGGCGAAAGCTTTTTTATGGTTAATGCCGGCATTATTAACCAAAATATCAGGTGCGCCAAATTCAGCTTCAATTTCTGCTATCAGTTGCGGTATACCGGTGGTATCACTCAGATCATATTGCCTGTAACTGCAAAGATCGCCGAGCTGTGTTACTGCCGCAATAAGTTTTGCCTCGTCGCGGCCTATGATAATGGTTTTGATGCCCTCCTCTGTGAATTTTTTGGTGGTAGCAAGGCCAAGGCCCGAGGCACCGCCGGTTACGATAGCAAGTTTGGTCTTTGAGTTCATGGATTTTTTAAGTTATTTTCTTCTGGAGGATTCACGTATTATCAATTCCGATCTGAGGATGAGGCTATGCGTTTGTTGCAGGTCCTGCCTGTTTGCCAAATGATTGATAAGCATATTGGCGGCAACCTCACCCATTTCATAGCCTTTATAATTTACTGTAGTGAGATTGGGCTCAATCACACAGGCTGCCGGGTCATTATTGAAGCCCGCAACTGCTATCTGTTCGGGAATTTTGATGCCTGCCTTTTTCAGTACTTGTATACAGCTTACGGCACTTACATCGTTAACTGTAAATATGCCATCGGGCAGGGGATCCATTTGTAAAATGGTTTCTGCCGCTACCGCAGCTTCTTTAGCGCTCAGGTCGTTGATGATCACCAATTGCCCATCAAAATCAATTTGGTGTTCTTCAAGAGCTTTTTTATACCCGCGCAGGCGTTCGGCGTAAACATTGCGCAATTGGTTGCCTGTAATATGTACTATCCGTTTGCAGCCTTGCTGAAGCAGGTGGTTGGTTACTTCGTAGGCGGCTTTGAAGTTATCGATATAGATCTGAGGGTACTGCTCATGCTCAACTATCCGGTCGAAGAACAGCACCGGGATATTGCGTTTGATAAAAGGTTCAAAATGCTCAATGCCGGTTGTATCATAAGCTAATGAAACCAACAGGCCGTCAACCCGGTTATTCAGCATGGCCCTGGCGTTGCTGATCTCTTTCTTCATCGTTTCTAACGACTGGCTGATGATGAGGTTGTAGTTATTGTCGTTCACCACTTTTTCGATGCCTGCAATAACGTCCGACATGAAACTGCTGTTGAGTCGCGGCACAATAACGCCGATGATGTTGCTGTTTTTACGGCGTAAATTGCTGGCGAACGAATTGGAGCGGTAACCCATTTCTTCGGCGGCCTTGATAATCTTCTTTTTGGTATTTTTATTAACCCGCGGGTGATCTTTGAGCGCACGGCTAACCGTAGCTGCCGAAACTTTTAATTTTTCGGCAATGTCATATATGGTTATCTCTTTTCCGCTGTCCGGCATATAGTTAATTTAAAATACATAAACGATGTTGCATGTTCGGTAATAACCGCAGCCAGATTGTTCAGGGATAAAAGTATAAAATTATTACAGATTATTTAAAATTTATGCAATCGATTGCATAAATTTATCGCATTGATATCAATTCGTTTTTAAATAATATGGTACCAGATTTAAAACAAACTTTCAGGTGGTTTGGCCCCGGCGACCCGGTAACTTTAAGCGCAATAAAACAGACGGGAGCAAGCGGGATAGTTACCGCGCTTCATCATATACCTTGCGGGGACGTTTGGGACCGTGAAGAAATCAGGCAGCGGAAAGCGGTAATTGAAAGCGCAGGCTTTAACTGGGTAGTTGTAGAGAGTGTAAATATTCATGAAAGTATCAAAATTGGTAGTGCGGAACGTGACCAGTATATTGATAATTATATCCAAACACTGCAAAATTTAGCGTCGGAGGGAGTCTTTACGGTGTGTTACAATTTTATGCCCGTATTGGACTGGACCCGTACGCATCTTGATTATCAATTAGCAAACGGTGCTTCTGCATTGCTTTACAACGCTCCGGCTTTAGCAGCTTTTGACTTGTATATTTTAAAGCGCGAAGATGCCTTTAACGAATTTACCACCGAACAACAGGCAACTGCAAAGCATTACTTTGATGGGCTGAGTGACGAAGACAGAACGCTGTTAACCAATACAATATTGGCAGGCTTACCCGGTACAGATGAGGTTTTTACCATTGCGGAGTTTAAAGAACACCTTAACAAATACAGTGAGGTGGACGCGCAAGCATTAAAGGAAAACCTGTTTTATTTTTTACGGGCTATAATCCCATATGCCGAAAAACTGGGCATTAAAATGTGTATCCACCCTGATGACCCCCCGTTTCCTATCCTGGGGCTGCCCCGTGTAGCATCGTCCTTAGATGATCTTATTGATATTGTAAATAGTTATCCTTCAGTTGCCAATGGTATCACGCTTTGTACCGGCTCGTTAGGTGCATCGGGCAAAAATGATCTTCCTGAAATTATAAGTCGACTGGGTAATAAGATCCACTTTTTACACCTGCGCAACGTGGCCCGGCAGCCGGATGGCAGCTTTTATGAGGCCGATCATTTAACAGGCAGTGTTGATATGTATGCTGTGATGAAAGCTATTATCAATGAACAGATGGCCCGTAAAAATGCAGGCCGGAGCGATATGGCTATCCCCATGCGACCTGATCACGGGCATAAACTACTTGATGACTTTAATTATGATACCTATCCCGGCTATTCGGTAACTGGCAGGTTAAAGGGCCTGGCCGAGTTACGCGGATTGGAGATGGGGATTAAACGAATACTATACGATGAGCAATAGCTGCAATAAATAAGGTAGCTTAAATAAGGAATCAATAATTAAATTCCTATTGCCAAAAGTCATAAAAGTTTTTATATTGCAATCGATTGCATAAAGCTAAAACTTTATAAACCATACTAAATGAAGCGGGATCTTAACCCATTTCATTCATAAGTTTTTCAACAGATTAATTGTGTTTTTTTATAAACCGCTTATGGGTTTATAAAGCTGGAATTAATAACGTCATGGCCAAATATTCATTAACGAACAGGTGTTTACTGGTACTGCTTTTCATGGCAGCGATAAATAAAGTGTATGCAGATAATGGCTATAAATTATGGCTTGAATATAATAAGGTGAGCAACCGGCAATTGGCCGTTACTTACAGGCAACAATTGCAATATATGATCTTCCCGGCACAGTCTGATCAGCTTAAAGCTGCAAAGGCCGAGCTCTTAACTGGCCTTGATGGAATGCTGGCCCTAAAGCCACGAGATACTAAAAGCATAACCAATGGGCAAACTATTATAATAGGTACGCCGCGATCACTAAAGGCTTTTTCGATAACTGCCCCCGATAGCATCGGCAGCGAAGGGTATCTTATCAAAACTGCCCTTGTCAATCAAAAGAAATGTATCATCATAACGGCCAACACCGATGCAGGGGTTATGTACGGTGTTTTTAATTTTTTAAAGCTGATCCAAACCCATCAATCTATTAATAAACTTGATCTTTCAGATCACCCAAGGATGATGTACCGGGTACTGGATCACTGGGATAACCTGAACCGTACCGTGGAGCGGGGCTACGCGGGCTCATCCATTTGGAACTGGCACAAGCTGCCAGGTGTGGTTGACCAACGTTATATTGATTATGCGCGGGCCAATGCTTCGGTAGGGATCAATGGCTCAGTTGTAAACAATGTAAATGCCGATGCCCTGATCCTTTTGCCCCAATATTTGTTAAAAGTGCAGGCTTTGGCCAATGTATTCAGAATATACGGTATCAGGATTTACCTGTCGGTAAAATTCAGCAGCCCGGTTGAGCTTGGAGGCCTAAAAACTGCCGATCCGCTTGATCCCGCGGTAAAAAAATGGTGGGCTGATAAGGCTGATGAAATTTACCGCTACATTCCCGATTTCGGCGGATTTTTAGTGAAGGCTAATTCGGAGGGACAACCCGGTCCGCAAAGCTATGGCCGTACCCATGCCGATGGAGCAAATATGCTCGCCGATGCTTTAGCTCCTCATCATGGCATAGTGATGTGGCGTGCGTTTGTTTATGATAATAAGGTACCCGACGATCGCTTTAAGCAGGCCTATAATGAATTTAAACCTTTTGATGGAAAGTTTAGGGATAATGTGATCATCCAGGTAAAAAATGGTCCGATAGATTTTCAGCCGAGGGAGCCATTTCACCCATTGTTTGGGGCTATGCCTAATACTCCGCTGATGATGGAGTTCCAGCTTACCCAGGAATATCTTGGCTTTTCAACCCATTTGGTTTTTGAAGCGCCTTTGTTTGCCGAATGCCTGCAATCAGATACTTACACACATGGCATAGGTTCAACGGTTGCGCGGGTTATTAAAGGTGATTACAATAAAAAACTGATAACTGGCATGGCGGGTGTAGCCAACATCGGCACTGATTTAAACTGGTGCGGTCATCCCTTTGCTCAGGCTAACTGGTATGCCTTCGGTCGTATGGCATGGAACCCGGATCAATCATCAGCGGTAATTGCCGGCGACTGGCTCAAAATGACTTTTAGTAACGACGATAGTTTTGTATCGCCGGTAAAAAACTTCATGCTGCAATCGAGGGAAAATACAGTTAACTACATGACACCACTCGGGTTGCACCATATTATGGGCATATCAACGCACTATGGCCCCGGCCCCTGGGTTGATAATGCCGGTCGTCCTGATTGGAATGCCACTTATTACCATAAAGCCGATTCGGCTGGGATAGGCTTTGACCGTACAGGCGCGGGCAGCGATGCACTCTCGCAATATGCACCTGAAGTTAAGGCACACTGGGAAAACCTGCGAACCTGCCCTGATGAATACCTGCTATGGTTTCATCATTTAAGCTGGACCTATAAAATGCGCTCAGGCAGGTCATTGTGGGATGAGCTGGTTCATCATTACTATATGGGGGCCGATTCTGTTAAACAGATGGGCCTTACCTGGAATAAAATGCAGGGCCGGATAGATGCCGAACGTTTTACGGAAGTAAAACAATTAATGCAGGTTCAGTTAAATGAGGCTACAACATGGCGCGATGCCTGTGTTTTATATTTCCAAACATTTTCAAAAATGCCTGTCCCGGCTATCTACCCCAGGCCGGAGCACTCGCTGGATTATTATAAAAAGATGAAATTTTATTATGTGCCGGGCATAGGAGGCAATAACTACATGACCAATTAATCATTACCATAAACCAAACGTCAATGAGCAAGCAATTTACCACAGCAAAATTAGTCCCAGCACTTTTTGCATCCTTATGCATTTTGAGTGCATGTGACTCATCAACAAAAAAGACAGCTAATGCAGGCGATAGTACAAAAACAGATACCGGCAAAAAAGTAAAGTATCTTTCTGAGCCGCTCATCAGTTCCATTTACACAGCGGACCCATCGGCCCATGTATTTAACGGCAAAATTTATATCTATCCATCGCATGATATCGATGCGGGCATCCCCGAAAATGATAACGGCGACCATTTTGCCATGAAAGATTATCACATCCTGTCGATGGATAGTATTGGCGGCAAGGTTACAGATAATGGTGTGGCACTTGATATCAAGGATATCCCCTGGGCTGGTCGGCAGCTGTGGGCACCGGATGCTGCTTATAAAAACGGTACTTATTACCTGTACTTCCCGGTAAAAGATAAAAAAGATGTGTTCCATATCGGCGTGGCAACTTCTGCAAGCCCGGTTGGCCCGTTCAAAGCCGAGCCTGAACCAATAGCAGGAAGTTACAGTATTGACCCTGCTGTATTTACGGATACAGATGGTAAAACTTACATGTATTTCGGTGGGATCTGGGGTGGTCAGCTTCAGCGCTGGATCTCCGGTAAATACGAGACAGATGGATCAAAGACCGATTCGAAACAGGAAAATGCCCCAGCCATAAGCTGTAAGGTAGCACTGCTAAAGCCTGACATGAAAACCTTTGATGGTGTTGCGAAAGACGTAGTTATTGTAGACAGCCTTGGCAAGCCGCTGTTGACCAAAGATCATGACCGCCGCTTTTTTGAAGGCTCATGGATGCATAAGTACAACGGTAAATATTACTTTACCTATTCAACCGGCGATACGCATTTGCTTTGCTATGCGATAGGTGATAGTCCGCTTGGGCCATTTACTTATAAGGGCGTATTTATGAAACCGGTTCAGGGGTGGACAACCCACCATTCCATCATCGAAATAAAAGGCAAATGGTACATATTTTACCACGATACCCAGCTATCGGGCAAAACACACCTGCGCAACGTGAAGGTAACCGAACTGCTGCATAATGCCGATGGTTCTATCAAGCTGATCGATCCGTTTTTGTAATCTCATCGTTATGAAAATCCTTAAAGCTTTAACCCTGTTACTGCTATTGCTTGATTTGTTGGGGACGCATGGTTTTGCGCAGCAGGTTAAGCCGGTTACCATCCCCAGCTCCGAACACCGGCAAATGCACTCTAAACTGGCGGGTAATGATTATGATATTTATATTCATTACCCGGCCGGTTATGATACCGCCAAACAAAAATTTCCGGTATTGTATGTGGTTGATGGTGATAACGACTTTTCACCATCGCTGGAGTATTTAGGATTATCGATGGCCGAATACCATATTCCCGAGCCTATATTGGTGGCCATTGGCGACGGCGGCCTGATTGGTACGCCCGGCAACAAACGTAACCGTGATTTCACACCGGTTGCATTTCCCAATGTGGCTGAAAGCGGCGGTGCGCCCGCATTCCTAGCTTTTATTGAAAAGGAATTGATCCCTTCGATAGATGCCGGTTTAAAAACAGACCCAGCAAACCGTACGCTTTATGGATATTCAATGGGCGGCTTATTTGCTACTTATACCTTGTTTGAAAAACCAACGCTGTTTAAAAATATCCTGATAGGCAGTCCGGCTTTAGGTTATGGTAATGGGGCGATATTTGAAACGGAAAAGCAATATGCTGACAAACATAAAAGCTTGCCCGTAAATGTTTTTATTGAAGTAGGCGGACTGGAAACGCCTGAACAGGTTGTGCCTAACAAACAGCTGGTGGCGTTATTGGATAGCCGTCATTATGAAAACCTTGTTTTTAAGCATATCATTATTGAGGATGTTACACATTTATCAGGCAAACCTGTTACCATGCTCAAGGCTTTGGCATGGGCATATGCGCGCAAATAACAGGGTTCTATTTACATCAAAATAAATAGCTATGAAGTCACCGGTATTAATATTTGTTTTTTGTTGTTTGATATCGCTTAAAGCTAAATCGCAAAATCTATCGCAGGGCATGCCCCAAATAAAGTATTATGGCGGCAATGCAGAGTTATTGGTAGATGGAGCGCCGTATTTAATGACAGGTGGGGAGTTGGGAAACTCAAGTGCCTCAAGCACGGTATACATGAACCCGATTTGGCCCAAACTGCAAAAAATGCACCTCAATACCGTGATTGCACCGGTTTATTGGGAGTTATTGGAACCACAAGAGGGTAAATTTAATTTTACGCTGGTTGATGACCTGATAAAAAGTGCCCGGCAACATCATATGAAACTGGTGTTGCTTTGGTTTGGTACCTGGAAAAACAGTATGAGTTGTTATGCGCCGGGCTGGGTTAAAACCAATCAAAAACGTTTTCCGCGTGTGGCAAATAGTGCCGGCGGCCCCGAAGAGATTATTACGCCGTTTTCCAAAGAGGCTTTACTTGCCGATAGCAAAGCATTCAGTTCGCTGATGAGGCATATTAAAGAAACTGATAGCAAGTTTCACACTGTGATAATGGTACAGGTTGAAAACGAAATAGGCATGCTGCCGGATGCCCGCGATCATTCGAAACTGGCCGATGAAGCTTTTAACCGGCCAGTCCCGACAAAGCTAATCTCCTGGTTAAATTCGCACAAAGACAAGCTTGTACCCGAGATGCAAAAAATATGGCAGGAGGGAGGGAATAAAACTTCAGGTAACTGGGAATCAGTTTTTGGCAAAAGCCCGGCTACCGACGAGCTGTTTATGGTCTGGTACTTTGCCGGATACGCTAACGCTGTGGCTAAAGCAGGTAAGGCCGTTTACCCGCTGCCGATGTATGTGAACGCAGCCCTTAACGCTCCGGGTAAAAAGCCGGGACAATACCCTTCCGCAGGCCCCTTGCCGCATTTAATTGATATCTGGAAAGCGGCAGCACCGGATATTGACTTTCTATCGCCTGATTTTTACAATCCAAATTTTAAGTATTGGAATGACCGTTATACGCGGCCTGATAACGCGTTGTTTATCCCCGAACATCGTTTTGAAGATGGGGTAGATGCGAAAGCTTTTTATGCCATTGGGCATTACAAGGCGCTGGGTTTTTCACCCTTTTCTATCGAAACAGATAACAAAACGGCAGGTGAGCCACTTGGCCAATCTTACAGTGTCATTCAGCAGTTAGCCGGTGAAATCAGTAAAGCCAAACACAAGGGGACTATAGATGGCGTACTGTTAAGCAAGGATGCAGATACGCTTCGGTTGCAAATGGGGGGGTATGTCCTGACAGTTTCGCATGATTTAACCCTGGGCTGGTCACCGAAAACTAAAGATGCAATCTGGCCATTAACCGGAGGGATTATCATTGCTTTAGGTAATGATGAGTTTTATGTAGGGGGTACAGGGTTGGTGATCAGCTTTAAATCTGTTAAAGATGGGGAGCGTGCTGGTGTTTTGCAGGTGGATGAAGGGGTATTTGTAAACGGCAAATGGCAACCCGGGCGTCGTTTAAACGGGGATGAGGATCACCAGGGAAGACATTTGAGAATCCCCGTAGGGGAATACGGGATACAGCGTATTAAGCTTTATAATTATAAATGATCAGAGGTTAAAAACCGTGGAAAATGTTTTTTAAGCACCTTCCGCGGTTTAGAGCCTTTAAGCACTCAACTAATGTTAT
This sequence comes from Mucilaginibacter metallidurans, assembly GCF_003286435.2. Taxonomy (NCBI): domain Bacteria; kingdom Pseudomonadati; phylum Bacteroidota; class Sphingobacteriia; order Sphingobacteriales; family Sphingobacteriaceae; genus Mucilaginibacter; species Mucilaginibacter metallidurans. Next base: position 5,203,282 of record NZ_CP043449.1, on the reverse strand, counting down.
GCGGGCATCAAATTGGTTGTAATGCCGATCCTGTTCCAGGCGTTAATGGTTATAATAGCTAAGATAACCTGTGCCAGATATTTTTCTTCCAGTACCTTGGCCGCCTGTTGATATGTTTCATCTTTTACGTGGTTGCTGATTAACGTAGCTTCTTCCGTAAGTGCCAATATCGCCCGGTCTTTCGATAGTATTAACGAATGTAGGGATCGAAAAAATGAGAGGTTCAATTATATCCGGACTGCATGTTTGTCAAGGTTTTCGAGAAATTGTTCCGCATTATTTAAATGTGCCCTTCGCTTTTCTGCCGGCATTTTATCAAAAGTTTTCACCAGCATGCCCAAACGCGGATTTTGGAGAAAAAAATTGCGGTGTACGTGCATGAAACGCCAAAAGAGGCCATCCCAGGTATCTTGCCAATCGCCTTTTTTCCAGTCGCCCATTTTTAGCAAATAGTTGCTGCCGCTGATGTAGGGCTTTGTCATCATAAGGCCGCCATCGGCAAATTGGGTCATACCGTAGGTATTGGGCACCATAACCCAATCATAGGCATCTATATACATTTCCATAAACCACCGATACACATCGTCGGGATGAAATTCGCACAGCAAAAAGAAATTACCCATCACCATCAGGCGCTCAATGTGATGGGTATACCCGGTAGCCAGCACCTTTTTTATCACAACGTCGACGGGGTGAATGCCTGTATTGCCTTTCCAAAACGAATGAGGAATGCGGCGTTTACATCCCCAGTAGTTTTTAGTGCGCTGCCTGGTTCCTTCGCGCTCATATACAATATGGATAAATTCGCGCCAGCCCATTACCTGCCTTACAAATCCTTCTAAAGAATTTAGCGGAATATCCATATCGGCGGCCACATCAAGGGCTTTATCAATAACCTGTTGCGGATTAAGCAGGCCAATGTTGAGCGCAGGGCTTAGCACCGAATGATATAAAAAACTTTCGTTGGCCACCATAGCATCTTCGTAAATGCCAAAGTCCCGAAAGCGTTGTTGCAAGAAATCATCCAGCCAGTGCTCTGCTTCCTCATAGGTAGTTGGATAAAAACCGCCCAGGTTACCAAAAGGAGATTTGGTGCTACCATAATTATCGGCGAAATGAGTATCTACATAAAGCCGGGCTTCCTTCAGATAATCGTTTTCCGGCGATATGTTCAGCAGAGGCACTACCCCATTCTTCGGAAACCTGAGCCGGTTTTCACTATCATAGGTCCATTTTCCACCAATGGGCGCTCCATCTGGTTCAATTAAAATATTTCGCTGCCGGCGCTGGCTTATGTAAAAATCGGTTTGGAAGTAGGTTTTCTTTTTATCAAAGAAATCGGCAACCTCGTGAGGACTATTAAGAAAATTGGGACTTCGATGTTTGATGAGCTTAATTTCATTTTCAGCAGACGCTGTGTTTAGTCTGCTTTCCAGCCAGTTATCTGCAGTGTCGGTGTAATAAATGTTTTTGACGCCCTTTTTAGCCAATGACGTAATCAGCCGGCGAACATCAGCAAGTTGATCCTGAGCATCAATATACTTCACCACGATATGCTGATCGGAAAGATGGCTTGCGTAAAACTTCATCGACGCACGGTGAAGTACCAGCTTTTTTTTGTTAAAATTATATTGATTGAAAAACAGTATTTCCTCCACCAAATAAACCGGTCTTAATTGGGTTATCTGGGGATTGTGTTTGAATAATTGATGTGGGAATATAAGTGTTATGCTGTTCTGTTGCATCTAATGGATAATAGGTACAAGGCCAAATATGTTTCAAATTGTCATTATTCATTTTTATAATGCCTTGATATTCTTGTAAGCTCTTTTTGAATTCGTCGCAAAAAAAGCAGCTCCGTTAAATGAGGTCAGTCAAAAACGGAGCAGCCGGGACAGAATTTTTATTAAGTAAATACTTTGTTAAAAAGTAGTTGGCACGTTGTTATGCGTATAGTTTGTCCAGCATAGGAAACCTATATCACCATTAGGCAAGCCGTTACTGTCGCATACATAGTGGCTTGCAATATAACTGGTTTCGGTAGTGCCGTAATGACGATTGGCCACTTCAATTCCCGGCCAGATAGGGTTGTTTACATTACCGTTAGGTGTGCATGGCGGCGACACGGTGCCGTGCATGAGCTTGTACTGGTAATTAAACCCGGTTAATAAGCGGCTGCTGCTCGCCGAGTAAATTGACAGATCACCTTGGATGCCGGCGATGTTGGCGGCATAGCTCAATCCTGTAAGTGAGTACTGATAATGTACATAATCATTGTGCGATCCGCAGATCTCGCCGTCCATCGAGCCGTCTGATGCAATTACGTTAGGCAATACTGTTTTTACAGCGGTCACGCCGTTTTGATATACGGTTTGGCTGTCTTCAAACACGCCGATGGCCATTTTTGCGTAACCTGCAGATACATTCCAGTTGTTGTTAAAGTTGGGGACATTATTGATGTAATTGTCTTTCATATTGTTCAGAAAGTTTACAAACTGGGTGTTTTCGGCAGTGGTCCAGCCGCCGCCAACGCCGCTGGCCGGAATGTAATATTTGATGATTTCGGCAGCCGCAGCAAAGGTAGGCGCAGCCCACGAAGCCTCAAGCGAAGCCTGGTTAGGTTGTGAGCCGGTTACGCTGAAGTTTTGAAAGCTATTGGCCCAGCCATCGAGTATTTGTTTTACGGTAGTTGCATATGAAGCGTTACCGGTTTTAGCCCAGCGTAGTGCCAGGGCATAGCTTAGCAAGGCATCGCCTTTAAAAGCAATTTCATCGGGCGTGGTAACGCCGCCGGCAACCTGTACAGTGGCTTTGTAGGCGCCGCTGGGGCTGTGGTTGTTGCAATAGTTGAGTACAAACTGGTAAGCCGCAAGCCGGTTCGCATCATTTGAATTGGCTTGCTGCCCCACATAATCAAGCGTTTGCTGCGTGTTGAGGATGCCGGGATGGATAAAGCCGGTAGCCTGGGTTTTTAATGCCCCTGAGGTAGCATCATTGCTTGCCGCCGCCGGCGAGACTTGTTTTTTAGTGCAATAAGTAAAAAATAACGCCATAAAAAGGGCCAGGCCCAGCAGGGTTGCAAAGGTAGTTTTTGGTTTGCTGTTCATAAATTGGTTTTTAGTTTGCAATTGGTTTCACCGGTATAGCTTATAAAACAAAGAGCTTAACGTTACCGAGGCGCGCTATTGCCTTGAATTAGGTTTTACCGTTGTTTTAAGAAGATGCCGGATAATTGGTTTGATGAAACAAAATTATTGTAAAGTATTGATTAAAAGCAAGATGTAATTGTGTCGATACGCTTGATTCGCAATAGTACTTCGTGATTGGGGGAGCTGTTTTAATGGGAAAAAAAATTTAATTTTTTTTCCCTGATACGGTTTATCCGCATAATAAATGGCGGGTTGGAGCCCGATTAAGAGTAGAGATCAACATAAAAACAAAAGCCTGCAATTGATTACAGGCTTTTGATAAAATGATATCAAGGAAAGCAGGAGTTGTGCAGACAATACAGGCTTTCGGCCCTCTGCTTTTAACTTTCGGTTTTCCTGTTATTCATTGGTGAGAAATCCTCCTTTGCCACGATAAAGGTCAAGCTTGCCGTTAAGCTCAATTTTTATTACCGACATATATTTATCCTGCTGGTTTTCGGGAATTGGGATGTACAATAAGCCCGGTACCGCACTCCATGAAATTTTGCCGACGATTTTATAGTTTAACGGTGTTTCGCTGCCGAGAACGGTTATTTTTTTGATGCTGTTTTTTAAACCTTTCACCAATACCGGTGCGCTTGTTTTAGCCGGAACAAACAAGTATACGGTGGTTGAGTCTTTTGACAGGGTACTTGCACCATAGTAATGCCCTTGTGGCATACCGGCTACCGTATTAAAAACACCTTCGCCGTTTTTCTTGTTCCATGCACCCAGTTCTTTAAGTATATTCACTTCTTGCGGAGGGATACTGCCATCGCCCTTAGGACCAATATCCAGTAGTAAATTTCCACCGTAGCTTACGGCATCAGTAAAAATGCTGATGATTTCATAAGGGGTTTTAAAATTCGTGTCCTGTGGTTGATAGCCCCAGTTGTCATTGATAGTCATGCAAAGTTCCCACCATTTGTAATTAGGCCGTGATACCGGGAAGTTTTGCTCAGGGGTATCATAATCACCGAATCCCTGCAAGCGTCCGTTTATGATCGCGTTGGGATTGTAGCTTAACAGTTTTTGTCTGATGGCTGATGCTTTCCATTCATCGGCGCTGTGTTCCCAATCGCCATCAAACCACCAAAGGTCGGGTTTATATTGTTTGGCCAGTTCATCCAGCTGTCCGTTCATAAAGGTTAAATATTTTGCCCATTTCGCTGGCTGTGCATTTACCTGGTACCTGCTGCTGTCTTTCAAAAAGCCCGGATAATCAGCATGGCTCCAATCTATCAGCGAAAAGTAGGCGCCTGCTTTTATACCACGTGCGCGCAAGGCATCGTATAATGGTTTTAACAGGTCTTTTTCGGCGGGAGTCTTTTTTACTACATTCAGCGGACCGTATTTGCTGTTCCATAAAGCCACTCCATCATGGTGTTTGGTGGTCATTACTGCGTAGCGCGCACCGCTTTCTTTAATCAGTTGTGCCAGCTCATCCGGTTTATATTGATTTGCCGTGAAGCCTTTTAGCTGGTTCATATAATCAGGGTAGCTGATCTTTTTGTTATGAAAACTCCAGCTTTCATCTATCCCTTTTACAGAATAAATGCCGTAATGAATAAATATGCCCAGCTTACCATCGGCAAACCATTGCATTTTTTCTTTGATCTCATCAGGATTTACACGGTGTTGCGCTTGTGCGTAACCGGTGTATAGCATGGTATAAAATACCATGAAAAGGTGTGATAGATTTCTTCTCATTTTCAAAAGTAATTATTGATTTTATAAATCTATATCATACTTTTTAAAAAAAATAAAAAGTTTTCTTTTGTTATTAAATTAATTTATTTAAATATGCAGATATAAACCCCTGCTACATGTTTCTTAAGCATATTGACCTCATTAAAGGACTTTATTACAATAAAACAGCTTCCCTTAACGACCTGAGTATTTATACTGGCCGAAGCATTCCTTATGTGACCAAAGGGATAGCCGATTTGATGAAGTTAGATATTGTAAAGGAAGTAGGTATAAGGGCGTCAAGCGGGGGCAGAAAGCCCGCAACTTATTCTTTGATAGCTGACACCGGTTTTATCCTTTCGGTAGCTATGAACCAGTTTTTGACAAGAATTGTAATTGTCAATATGAATAATGAATTTGTGGGAGAGGTGCAGGAGTTTGAATTAAAACTGGGCGATAACAAGGATGCTATCCATTCATTGATAGCCTGTATCAAGGCTGTGGTTGTTAATTCAGGATTAGCCCAAGATAAGTTTTTAGCTATAGGGATTACCATGCCTGGATTTATTGACGCGTTTTTGGGTAATAACCTGAGCTTTCTTAAAGTCCCGGAAGAAACATTGGTAACCTACATTGCCAAACACGCCGGACTACCTGTATTTATTGAAAACGACTCGACAGCCATAGCCCTGGCTGAGCAAAAATTTGGACTTCCCATTGCCCGTAATAACTCCATGATCATTAACCTGGGCTGGGGGGTTGGTTTGGGGATGATCATCAATAAAGAGATATTTAAAGGGCACAGCGGTTTTGCGGGAGAGTTTAGCCATTTGCCGCTTCATAAAAACGGAAAGCTATGCTCATGCGGTAAGCAGGGCTGCCTGGAAACAGAAGCTTCTTTGCTGGCTATTGAAGCTAAAGCTGCTGAGGGCCTGAAACAGGGGCAGGTTAGCAGCCTCCTAAAGTACGATACTGTATCGGCAGATAATATCATTGATGAAGCACTTAAAGGTGATGCCTTTGCAATAAAAATCATTGCCGAGGCTGCTTATTTTATTGGCCAGGGCCTGGCCATATTGCTGCATTTAATGAATCCCGAAAGCATCATTTTAAGCGGGAAGGGGAGCGTTATCGGTAAATTATGGCTCAGCCCTATTCAGCAGGCCATGAACGAGCACTGCATTCCCCACTTAACCACCTACACCCAATTAGCGGTTTCAAATCTGGGCAATAACGCGCAACTGTTAGGAGGCGTAACCACAGTGATTGAAAATCTATATAAACTTAATCCGCAGGCCAATATTTCTGAGCCTACATAAACATATTCAAGGTCTTTTTTTAACTCAATTAATCAATTTTTCATGCAACAATTTTATCTAAACTTGAAAAGGTGGGTGGTCCTGCTACTGCCCCTTTTTATCTCGGCAAATTTATTTGCCCAAACCAATGTTACGGGAGTGGTGCGCGATGATGCCGGGCCTTTACCGGGTGTAACCGTGTTAGTTGTGGGTACAACAACCGGTGTACAAACCAACATAAACGGTGCGTACAGCATTAAAGTGGCTAAGGGTGCAGTGCTTAAATTTTCATCTGTAGGCTATACACCAAAAGAAGTTACCGTGGGCGACAATGCTGTGATCAACGTAACACTGGCTGCAGGTAAAGGCGAATTAAATGAAGTGGTAGTTACCTCATTTGGTATCAAACGCCAGGAAAAATCCCTGGGTTATGCTACTACCACCATTACAGCGAAGCAATTAACAGAGGCCGGTAATACTAACTTTGCTTCAGCATTGTATGGTAAAGCTCCTGGTGTTAAAATCACTACTGCTCCAGGCGGTTCAAGCAGCGCTGTGAACGTGCAGATCCGCGGTATCAACTCGCTTAACTATAACACGCAACCCCTGTACGTTGTAGATGGTGTTATTATCCGTAATAACAGCGAGACAGGCGCTGGTGGTTCAAATAACGGTGGATACTGGTCTGATCAGCGGATCAGGGGTAACGGTATCCTGGATATCAACCCACAGGATATCGAAACCCTTACCGTATTAAAAGGTGCGAGTGCTACAGCGCTTTACGGATCTGATGCTATGAGCGGCGCTATCGTGATTACCACCAAAAAAGGTTCAAGATCAAGAGGCCTTGGTGTTGATTTCAACTATGTAGGTACTGCCGAGCAGGTAGCCTTTACACCAAACTTCCAAAACGTTTACGGTCCTGGTTATGACAGGGCTACCAACCTTGCAGGTGGTTTTACCGAAGACGGTTGGTTAGCTGATGCCAATTCGCCAAGCGGTTACAGGCCGCGTTTTAGCTCATATGCACAATTCGGCCCTAAAATGGAAGGCCAAAAGATCAGGTGGTGGGATGGCGAGATCAGGGATTACAGCCCACAGCCAAACAACTACAAAGACCTGTTTCAAACGGGCTATAGCTCAAATGCCAACATAGCTATATCAAACCAAACAGACAACGTTAATTACCGTTTGTCGGCAACCCGTTTAGATTATACCGGTATCCAGCGCGGTCAAAAACAACAAAAAAACTCGTTTAACTTAAATACCACTGTTAAGTTAAGCAATAAGATAAGCGCGGATATCGTTGCGAGCTACGTAAATACTTTAACTCATAACCGTCCGTATCAGTTGGGTCGTGTATTAGCCAACTTTGGTGGCTTCCTAAACCGTTCGGAAAAAGCGAGTGTATTGCTGGATAACTATCAAACATCGGAAGGTTATAAATACGTAACGCTTGCTAACGCTGCCAGAAACCCGGCTGAGGCTTTCAAATACAATATGAGCGGTGCGGATATTATGGACTTTTACTGGACACAGTTAAAGAATAGTGAGGATGAAACCGAAAATCGCTTAATCACCAGCGCTACTTTAAACTGGGATGTGCTGAAAAATGTAAAGTTCCGTGGACGTATAGGTAGTGATTATACCGGTCGCAACACCGACTCGCAACAATACAATGAATACTCTACTGCTTTTAACGGTTCGTCAAGTACAGGTTATTACGGTGTTTCCAAAGCTCAGTATTCAATTACTTACGGCGACTTATTATTAACCTATTCGCCAAAACTTACTAAAGACCTGAGTATGACTGTTAGCGGTGCGTATACCTCACGCAGCGAAACTTATCGTGATCAGTCGTCAGGGACCAATGGCGGTTTAGTAACCGAAAACTTCTTTTCTTTATCAAACTCATACGGCGTGCAAAATACAAGCGCAACCCGTGGGGCCTTAAAAAGCCAGGCTTTCTTTGGTGTCTTAAACTTTAATTATAAAAATTATTTGTTTTTAGAGGGCACTGCGCGTAATGAGTCGGCTTCAACGCTTCCAACAAAAAACAACACCTATTTTTATCCATCAGTAAACGCGGGCTTTGTATTTTCGGATGCGTTTAAAATGCCTGAATTTATCAGCTATGGAAAATTAAGGGCATCGTATGGTGTGGTTGGCAACAGGGCGCCAAGGTATGTGGCAAACGTGTTGTACAATCAATCATCATTGCAAACGCAACTCGGTTCTGTTACACAACTAACCTATGAGGCTGCTTATGGTAACTTGCAATTAAAGCCCGAAATGAAATATGAGCAGGAATATGGCGTAGAAGCCCGTTTCCTGAGAGACCGTTTAGGGTTTGATTTTACTTATTACACCAACCAGGTTAAAGACGTAATTATGGCATTAAGCGTTGCGCCATCTACTGGAGCTGCCAAGTTACTGGCTAATGCCGCTACTTTACATAGCAATGGTTTTGAGGTTGCTTTAAACGGTAAGCCTGTTACAGGTAAGTTTAACTGGGATGTTCGTTTAAATTTTGCTATAAACCGTTCCAAAACAAACAACCTGGCGCCAGGTTTTGACAAGCTTACATTCTACTACGGTGATCAGTCTGCATTAGCAGTAGTAGCCGAGGCCAACCAGCTTATAGGTAATATCCTGGTTTACCCGGTTGCTAAAGATGCTAATGGCAACAAGATTGTAAACGGCGATGGTTTATACACAATTGATAAATCAAAATATGTTAATGTTGGTAATATCCAACCTAAAATTGTAGGTGGTATTGCTAACACATTCAACTACAAAGGCTTCTCTCTTGATGTGTTGGTTGATTATCGTTGGGGCGGTAAAATGGTATCAAACCCATTAAAATACGGTACAGCTGCAGGTATGTACGAAAGCACTTTACAATATCGTGATGCTGCCCACGGTGGTTTGGCTTATTATATTGACGGCAATGGTGGCAAGCACTTAGGGACTGCACCAAACGGTGGCAAAACCTATAATGACGGTGTTATATTACCGGGTGTAAATGAAAGCGGACAGAAAAACACAACCATTGTTGATGCTGCTTCATATTATCTGAATACTTATGATTGGGGCGAAAACTCTGTAAACGAAAACGCGGTGTTTAAAAACAACTACGTGAAATTGCGTGAACTTGTATTTGGATACAGATTGCCTGTAAGTGTAAGCAAGGCGCTGCATCTGAACAATTTAAGAATCTCTTTAGTAGGAAGAAACTTACTGTATGTATACCGCACACTTAAAAACCTTGATCCTGAAGCCCCTATTGGCGACACATGGTACAGGCAAGGTGTGGATGAAGGTTCATCACCTGCTACCAGGAGTTTTGGATTCTCATTAAACGCGAATTTTTAATAGTATAAGTCATTGATTATGAAAAAGAATTTCAAATATATAGGATACGCGTTTTTGCTTGCTTTATCATTGGGAAGCTGCAAAAAAAGCATCGACGAAAAATTTAACAACCCCGAACAAACAGCCCGTGTGACTATTCCTTATATGTTTACTGGCATGTTGAACAACACCAGGGTAAGGGCTGAATACTGGCATTACAGAACGTTTGTATTAACTGCAACAGCGGATTTTTCACAAACCTGTTTCCTGCCGAATACCAATACTGTATATCAGCCTAATGATGGCTATATGGGAAACCGTTGGGAAGATTTTTATCATCCAAATGGTTCGGCCAATGGCGTAATGGCTTTGTATCGCACAATGGAAGTTAATTATAACCAGATGGCGGCTGCTGAAAAGGCTGCTAATGACGTGTTCATGAATGCTTCCCGGGTGGTTTTATTTGATCAGGCATCAGAAATGGTTGATTGCTGGGGTGATATCCCATTCAGCGAGGCAGGAAGCCTTGAGACAAGCGCTGCTGTGAAAAATCCTAAATTTGATGACCAGATAGCGCTTTACAAAAGCTTCATCTCAGGTTTGGATGCCGCTTCAACATATTTTAAAACAGCCACTCTATCGGGCCAGTCAAGCAAGGCATTTACACAACAGGATATCTTGTTAGGTGGCAGTGTTGATAAATGGAGAAGGTATGCTAACTCTATCCGTTTGCGTATGCTGATGCGTATGTCTTTTTATGATGAAGCTGGTTCAAAAGCCGAAGTAGCCAAAATGCTTGCTGATCCAACATCATATCCATTGATTGATGGTGGCAATACTGCGGCTTACAGCCCGGCGGCAACCGACGTTTTATTAACACCGTTAACTACTTACACCGGATCGTTGCAAAACGCGCTTACCGAAGGTGGTAGTAACTATGCGCCAGATTACCTGTTAAATACCGTATTGTTGCCAGCTAATGATCCAAGGATCCCGGTATTATACGATAAAAACGGTAATAAAACCTACCAGGCAATGCCGGTAACTTTTACAAGCGAACAGGCCTCATCTGAAGCTGCGAAATATTCGGTAGTTGATTCAACCACTTTCTTAACCAACAACAAACTTCCGGGTATCGTAATAACCGCACCTGAGGTTAATTTCCTGAAAGCTGAAGCTTTTGAGCGTTGGGGCGGTGGTGATGCTAAAGCAGCATACGAAACTGCGGTTAGCCAATCTGTTTACTATTATTTTTATTTGAACAGCTTGGGCACCGGTAGTAAACCAACTTTAAACACAGCTGATATTTCTACTTTATTAAATTCGGCTTCAGTAGCTTATACAGGTACACAAACACAAAAACTGGCAAAAATATGGACACAGAAATGGGCGCATTTTGGCTTTATGCAAGGCACCCAGGCCTGGAGCGAATACAGGCGTACAAAATATCCAGTATTGAATTTCCCAAGTACAGGTAAATTGGCCAATTACACTACTCCGCCAAACAGGTTAGTATATCCAAGTATCGAAACAGGTCTTAACAGTCATTATAATGATGTAAAAGCAAAAGATACCCGTACAACAAAGATCTTCTGGGATGTAAAATGAGATACCAGATAATAGTTGATTGAGGAGCCGCCCACGTTTGTGGGCGGCTTTTTTTGTACTTGTATAAATATTTTTCCCTATGCGCGATACGTGCAAAAGCAAATCATGTGCCCCGCCCGGATAGTAATCATCAATAAACACTCTATCTGACTTTCAGGGTTGTGGAGCAATGTGGATAGCCCGCATTGGTTCTTAAGGCGGCTGTTCGGTGGGTAAGATAAAACTTTAAATTTACTCACCTCATCGCTTTCCTTATTGATGCGAATTGATGGCAACTGCTGACCGACAACAAAATGCCGATTCAAATGATATGGGCAGGAAAACCTTATCCAATGGATTATGAGGCAATAGCCAGTTTTGATAAGATCGTAAACTTAGGTAAGTATTACCCAAACTGCGCGATTTTAGTCGGGTATGAATTGCGTTTATCACGACTGCTTAAACAAGGGGCAGATGTCTGGCTCAACACGCCGCGGCTAACCCACGAAGCTTCAGGTACGAGCGGGATGTCGGCGGCAATGAACGGATGTATTAATGTTTCGATTCCTGATTGCTGGTTTCCGGAATTCGTTGTGGATAGAGTGAATGGCTTTGTTGTTCCTAACACTCAAATTAATGAACATGAATTTCAACGGGATAAACCGATGCCCATAACCTGTACAACTTGTTGTAAAAACGGTCATTCCGCTGTATTATAATCATCCCGATCAGTGGCTCAGCATGATCACGGCCAGCATGCAGGGTATATTACCTCGTTTTGACAGCAATCGGATGGCAGATGAGTGCTATACACCTTTATACCACCCGGCCTCAATCCTAACGTCCATAGTTCACCTAAAGACAAAAATCATCTTAATTTCTGATAATGAGCATTTATTTAATAGTTAATCGCCCTGAACTTTATAATCAGATTAACTGAATCATTTGTTTTTGCCAGATGCTGGAGAGAATGAGTACACCAGATTGAATGCTATTTCCAATTCTATTTTTTGATTTAACATTACCGGTCAAAACGAGATGAGAGCCCGCTGGGGCGTAAATACCTGTACCAGGCAGTGTAGGTAACAAATGTTACCGTTTAACTTTTTTGCTGAAACTACTTTTGTTAAAAACTAAATTGATGAACAAAATAAAGCAATTGATCAAATGGGGACTGATCCTCTATATAGGAATACCAGGCTTCCTCGCAATAGCACAAGCGCAGGACATCCATCAAAAGCTAAGCCTGAATGAGGCCATTTTGGCAGCTTTAGCTAATAACAAAGCTATTCGAGTGGCCGGTCTGGACGAGCGTATTGCGGAGTCAAATTTCAACCAGACCCAGGCGATCTTCCTGCCGCAGGTTGATCTCTCTTATACAGCTATGAGCACAAACAATCCGCTCAGCGCTTTTGGTTTTAAACTGCAGCAGCGCAGCATTGCGCAAAACGATTTTAATCCCGCCCTTTTAAACCATCCTTCTGCAACACCGGATTATATGGCACAAGTAGAGGTCAAGCAACACCTGCTCAACATTGATATGCTATACATGCGTAAAGGTGCCGAAAAACAAACCGAAATTTACCGGTATAAAACACAGCGCACCCAGGAGTACATTACTTTCGAAATCACAAAAGCGTTTTTGCAGCTGCAACTGGCCTATCAGGCGGAGAAAGTTTTGACGGAAGCAAGCCAAACAGCAAAGTCTGTATATACCTTCACCGAAAATCACTTCAAACAAGGTTTGATCCAAAAGTCGGACTTATTGAATGCCCAGGTGCATGTAACCTCGGTTGAAAGTAACCTGGCAAAAGCAAGAAGCAGTATCCTTAACGCTTCTGATTACCTCAGCCTGTTAATGGGGCAGCCGACCGGGAAAATTTACAGCATCGCTGATGAGCCGCAAACAAACTTGTCAGTTATCGACAGCACGCAAAAGATATTCGCTAACCGGTCAGACTTTATGGCCATGCAGAAAGCAATTGATGCATCCAGCCTGATGATCAAATCGAGCCAGATGAGTTACCTGCCAAAGCTGAATGCCTTTGGCAATTACCAATATAATGACAGCCGTTTAACCGGGTTCGGTGCTAAAGCTTACCTGGTCGGTATACAGTTATCGTGGAACGTTTTTAACGGGAATAAGACCAAACATGTTATTGCCGCACAAAAACTGGAGCGTGACAAACTTACCATGCAGTTAGCTCAGCAAAAAGACCAGAGCCAACTGGAGCTTGACAAAGCTTACCGTGACCTGTCCGATGCACAATTTGAAATGGGCCAGGACCAGGCCGCAATAGAACAGGCAGCCGAGGCCCTGAGAATCTTACAGAACCGTTACCAGCAAGGGCTGGTCAATACCACAGATATATTGACTGCAGATACGCAGTTGTCCCAATTGAAATTTTCGCTTGCACAGGCGCGGTTTACCGCAGATGTGACTAACGCCTATATCACATTATTAACAACAACGACCACCAAATAAACCATCAGATATGAACTTGCCGATCCATAAAAACAGGACTTTACAGCTATTTGCAACGATAGGTTTGCTGCTTATTAGCTCCTGTTCTTCCAACGAAAAAAAAGACACACACGCTGGTGCAGATACCGCCATTTTTGTTACGGTAAGCCAACCTTCGGCCGATGCCAACCAGGGATTGACGGTAAGTGGACAAGTAGAGGCCAGTCAAACAGCCAATATCAGCACCAGGGTCATGGGCTATATCACGAAGATCAATGTTAAAGTGGGCGACCGGGTGAATAAAGGGCAAACGCTGGCGACTATCAGCAATGACGATATCCTGGCGAAACGGGCCCAGGCCGATGCGATGATAACAGAAGCTGAAGCTGGTTTTAAGAACGCACAAAAGGACTATGACCGCTTTACCGCATTGTATAAACAGCAAAGTGCTTCAGCTAAGGAACTCGACAATATTACACTGCAATACAGTTCGGCAAAGGCACGATTGGAAGCAGCAAAACAACAACGTAATGAGGTAAACGCCACGCTCAGTTACACCAGCCTGACCGCTCCTTTTTCAGGAACCGTAACTCAGAAAATGATGGATGCCGGTAGCATGGCCACCCCCGGAATGCCACTATTGACCATTGAACAAAGCGGGAGCTACCAGGTGAGCGCAACTGTGCCTGAAAGCGAGATCAGCCTAATAAAAAAAGATGCGCAGGTAACGATAAATGTCGATGCCATTCATAAAGTGATTAATGGCAAAATAACGCAAATCAACCAGTCTTCTGAAAACAGCGGCGGCCAGTATATGATCAAAGTAAATATCCCAGATAACGAAAAGCAAGGCTTGTTTGCCGGCATGTACGCCAATGTGGCCATCCCGTTACCATCGGCAATAAAAACCAACAATACTGGTGGTCAGTTGATGGTTCCGGTATCGGCTATCGAATATAAGGACCAATTAACTGGCTTATACACCATTGGCAGTAACCATACCGCCTTGCTTCGCTGGGTAAGGCTGGGCAAAGCGCAGGGTAACCAGGTAGAAGTATTAAGCGGACTGGCTTTAAATGAGCAATTTATTGTCAGCGCAGAAGGCAGATTGTATAACGGTGTAGCTGTTAAAATAAAATAAGAACATGAAAGACGGATTTGCAGGAAATATTGCTAAGGCATTTATACAGTCGAAATTAACCATACTGTTGATGATCGCCTTTTTACTCATTGGTGGTTACAGCACCTTCTTAATTCCGCGCGAGGAAGAGCCGCAGATACAGGTACCGATGGCCGATATTTTTATCGGGTACCCCGGCGCCTCTCCAAAAGATGTGGAAACCAAAGTTGCGGCACCAATTGAAAAAATGATCTCGAATATCAAAGGCGTAGAATACGTTTATTCAACTTCTATGCAGGGACAAGCCATGGTGATCGTGCAGTTTAACGTGGGCGAAGATGTAGAACGTTCATTAGTAAAGCTTTACAGCGAGCTATTGAAGAATATGGATAAAATGCCGCAAGGCGTTACGCTGCCATTGATCAAGACCAGGGCCATTGATGATGTGCCGGTATTAGGGTTAACGTTATGGAGTGATAAATATGACGATTACCAGCTGAAACAGGTGGGACAGGAATTGGCTAACGAGATCAAGAAGATCAACGATGTATCTGATGTCAATATCATCGGCGGCCGTAACCGCGAGGTAAAAGTATTGTTGGATAAAAATAAGATGGCCGAAAACCATGTGGACTTTTTGTCGCTGAGCAAACAAATTCAGGGTAGTAATATGCAATTACCAGGCGGCACGCTGCTGCAAAAAGATACTGCCTTTTCCGTCGAAACCGGGAATTTTCTCACTTCATCAGATGATGTTGGCAATTTGGTGGTAGGTATTAACCAGCAGCAGCCGGTTTATCTGAAACAGATAGCCAAAGTTGATGAGGGTGCGGAAACGCCGAATCAGTATGTGCTGTTTGATTATGGGAAAGCGGATACTAAAAACGTTCAAGCCTTTAAATCGAATTACCCGGCTGTCACCCTATCTGTCGCCAAAAAGAAAGGCGCGGATGCCATGAAATTGTCTGAACAGATCCTTGGTAAGGTGGAGCATTTAAAAGCAAGTTTATTGCCTGATGATGTGCATCTAACCGTCACCCGTAATTATGGCGAAAGCGCGTCAGACAAGGTGGGTGAATTACTGCTTCACCTGTTTATCGCCATCGTGGTGGTAACTGTATTTGTAATGCTGGCGATGGGCTGGCGAGGTGGATTAGTTGTATTTCTTTCTGTGCCGGTAACCTTCGCGCTTACGTTGTTTGCCTACTACTTTATGCATTACACGCTTAACCGAATTACCTTGTTCGCTTTGGTGTTTATTACGGGTATCGTTGTAGATGATTCTATTATCGTCGCCGAAAATATGCACCGGCACTTTAAAATGAAAAAATTGCCTCCATTGCAGGCCGCCATCTATGCCATTAACGAGGTTGGTAATCCTACCATACTGGCAACCTTCACTGTAATTGCAGCTGTATTGCCAATGGCTTTTGTATCCGGTATGATGGGGCCTTATATGAGCCCAATGCCTATCGGAGCCTCAATCGCTATGATCTTATCGCTGATAGTTGCTTTGACCTTAACCCCTTACCTGGGCTACATCTTTTTACGTGAGAAAGAGAAGCATGGTATCGCTGACGAAGAAAGCAAACCAAAACTACTGGAAGAAACCCGCATCTATAAAATATACCGCTCATTTATACGGCCTTTACTCGAAACCCGCTGGAAACGCTGGGCATTTATACTAAGCATCGTGGTGATCCTGTTCGCATCGTTATCGATGTTCTACACCAAGGCGGTGGCCGTTAAAATGCTGCCATTTGATAACAAGAATGAATTTCAGGTAGTGGTTGATATGCCGGAAGGAACCACTCTCGAAAAGACACAGGCCGTAGCAAAAGATATAGGATCCTATGTATCCAGACAAGTACTTGTCAGGAATTATGAAACCTACATCGGCACTTCTGCCCCGATCAGCTTCAACGGGTTGGTGCGCCATTATGATCTGCGCCGGGGAGACAATGTTGCCGATATACAGGTTAACCTGGTTGATAAAAATGACCGCAGCATCCAAAGTCACGACATCGCCAAAGAAATGCGTGGTCCAATACAGGAAATTGCCAAAAAATATAATGCCAATGTGAAGATCGTGGAAGTTCCCCCGGGTCCGCCGGTGTTGTCAACCTTGGTGGCTGAAATTTACGGGCCTGATTATAAGGAGCAAATCAAAGTGGCCAGGCAGGTAACAACTTTAATGAATAAAACCTCCAATGTGGTAGACGTTGACTGGATGGTCGAAGACGACCAGCCGGAATATCATATTGAAGTGAATAAGGAAAAAGCAATGCGTTATGGTATCGCTAC
This sequence comes from Mucilaginibacter metallidurans, assembly GCF_003286435.2. NCBI lineage: Bacteria > Pseudomonadati > Bacteroidota > Sphingobacteriia > Sphingobacteriales > Sphingobacteriaceae > Mucilaginibacter > Mucilaginibacter metallidurans. The sequence continues at coordinate 5,186,278 of NZ_CP043449.1, read as the reverse complement.
GGCACAAATAGCTGCAACGGTTAACGCCGGGCTGTCGGGCATGCCGGTTGGCAATACAGCCCAGCCCGCTGCTTATAACCAAACCGCAATTAAGCTACAGTTGAGCGACGCCGATAAGAGCAATATAGATGATGTGCTGAACCTAAAAGTGATTGGATTACAGGGGAACGCAGTACCCGTAAAGGACCTGGTTACCGTAACGCGGCAGACCAAACCTAAAAGCATATACCGTAAAAATCAAAAAGAAGTAGTTTATGTACTGGGTGATATGGCCGGTGACCTGGAAAGTCCATCTTATGCTATTTCGGATGTTTCTGACCACCTGAAGTCGGTGACAGTTCCCAAAGGCTTTTCGCTAAAAGAGGAATACACTCATCAGCCGGAACTGGAGGATAATTACAGCCTGAAATGGGATGGAGAATGGCAGATCACTTTTGAAGTATTTCGCGACCTGGGTATCGCTTTCGCCGTAGTAATCATCATGATCTATATCCTGATCGTAGGTTGGTTCCAGAATTTTACGGTGCCGCTGGTGATGCTTGCTGCGATACCGCTTTCATTGATAGGTATTGTGTTAGGCCACTGGATGCTGCACGCTTATTTTACCGCAACCTCCATGATTGGTTTTATAGCCCTCGCCGGTGTGATGGTGCGTAACTCTATCTTACTGATCGACTTTATCAATATCAGGCTGGATGAGGGCATCCCGCTCAAACAAGCCATTATCGAAGCTGGTGCGGTACGGACTACGCCTATATTACTAACAGCCGGCGCAGTGGCCTTAGGCGCAGTGATCATTCTGTTCGACCCGATCTTTCAGGGGCTTGCTATCTCGCTGATGGGCGGTACGATCACTTCCACCTTCCTAACCCTGATCGTGGTGCCCTTATTATATTTCAAAATGATGCGTAAAACTCATCTTAATCCTAAAAAATCCGCGTCATGAAACTATTGGTCGTAACTTGTCTAAAAGAATGCCTGGGCGACATTTCAAAAATATTTAAAGAGGCAAACATTGATGTTTTTAGTACCAGCGAAATCATAGGACAGAAGCAAGGTAAAGGCACTAATCTTTTGGAAGATTGGTTTGCCAGCGGCGATGAAAAAGTTGAGTCAATGATGATCTTCACGTTTACGCCGTCGGCAAATGCGAAACAGGGGATGGAACTCATTAAAATTTATAACGAAACGCATGATGAAAAATTTCCGGTTAGGACATTCATCATGCCGGTAGAGAAATTTCTATAACCTAAAAGAAGATGAAAGAAAGAATTGTACGTGCCGTTGCCGGTACAATGGTGTTAACCAGTATAATATTAGCGTACACAGTAAATATCCAATGGCTTTGGCTAGGGGCATTTGTCGGACTTAATTTAGTCCAGTCCGCTTTTACGAGGTTTTGTCCTTTGGAATTGATCTTAAAGGCAGTAGGCGTCAAAGATTGATAACGGGAAGGTTTGTAACGGATCGTTCAAGTTTGCCCCCCGTTAGTGCTAAGCGCCCGATAAGTGATGAACATCATGAATGAGGCTATTGACGGTCATTATTTGTTTATTATAACAAAGGTAAATTGGCTTTCTGATCAATACAAAATGGAAACAACCGATGGAAGCGCATTATTATAAAGTAGAAGTTAACTGGAATACAGAACGCAAAGGCATGATGTGTTCCCCCGAGTTAAACCGGGATGCCGGCAGTTGCATCGAAGTTGCGACACCCCCCGAGTTTCCGAAAGGGGTTCCCGGGATCTGGTCGCCCGAGCATTTGTTCACGGCCGCCGTGAGTAGCTGTTTAATGACCACCTTCTTAGCCATTGCAGAAAATTCGAAACTCTCATTTGTGAGCTTCAGCTGCAATTCAAAAGGGAAACTCGAACAGGTGGACGGGAAATTCATGATGACCGAGGTTATTCTTGAGCCCACGGTAACCATCGCTGATGAAAAAGACAGGGAAAGAGCCGAAAGGGTGTTGCAAAAATCAGAAACGGCTTGTCTCATCTCCAATTCAGTCAGGTCAAAGATCATCATGACCCCATTAATCAAAGTTCTCAACATTTAAATTAACTTGTATGTCAAAACCTCATATCATTATCCTCGGCTGCAATTTTGCCGGGCTTACAACAGCCAGATATATTCATGCTGCTGTAAAGGACAAAGCGAACATTACCATCATTGATCGTAAAGCATTGCTCACCTTTGTTCCCAATATCCCTATGCAGGTTTTGGCCAATATCAACCCGGCAATCGACCTGCAATATAAATTCATGTCGTACCTGGAACATGACGGAAGTGAATTTATCCAGGCAGAGGTAACTACCATTGATGCCGATGCCAACACCGTATTTTACCAGCCGAACGAACGGCCCGGTCACCCGGTAAGAAAAATAAAATATGATTACCTGGTTGTTGCGCTGGGTAACCGCCTGGCTTACGATGCGGTGGACGGTTTTAATGAGAACGGACATAGCGTTACGGACGCTTTTTTGGGTAACCGGCTGAGAAATTACCTGCATAAAGAATACAAAGGGGGGCCTATAGCGCTCACCTCTGATGTTTTTCACCAGGGTAAGAGCTGGAAGCTGCCGTCCGGCTTGCCTATAGCCATGACTGCATGCGAAGGCCCGCCTGTTGAACTTGCATTTTCATTGGCACACTGGCTGGAAAAAAATCAAAAAGGCAATGCCGAAACAATTTATCTATCAACTCCTGCAAAAGTAATTGCGGAAGATGCAGGAGAAACGATATTGCATCAGCTATTACCCATGATGGCAAAAATGGGCTACCATTACCAGGCAAATACAAATGGTATCAAAAAGGTTTATAACGGCGGTATTGAGTTTAACGATGGTTCGTCACAGGAAGCAGAGGTATCTATCATTTTCCCCGACTGGCAGGCACATCCCTTTTTAAAGGAATTGCCTTTTACAGATGATATGGGTTTTGTCGTCACCGATCTGTATATGCGCAATCCCGATTATCAGAATATTTTCGCGGTTGGTGACGCCGCTGCAATTACCGTTCCTAAGATCGGGTCACTGGGCCACATGGAAGCCGAAGTATTGGCTAACACTATAGCGAAAGAATTAGGCGCCATTAAGGGAGATATTAAACCTATGGAATTTGAACTGCTATGCATGGGTGATATGGGTGGCATAAAAGGTTTTTACATGCGTACCAATGAATGGTGGGGCGGTAAAGAAAGCCACCTGGAGATGGGCATTACACCTTACGCCCTGAAAATGGGCTTTAAGCAAATGTATTATACCCTGGGCGGGAAAATTCCGCAATGGGGGCTGGCATTAAGTGAAATGATTGGCGATCATACCGTTCTGTAAAAAAATATTAGTGCCTTTAACTATGAAGTAAATCTTAGAAAGACAGTCGTTGAAAATCGAGTGTAACATTTGTTACCGTTGCTAAAGCTGATTCGAGGGATCTTTGTGTGATCATTAAATACTTAACCATCATTAAAATGGAAGAGAAGCAAGAAAAGGCGCTGGCGATGTGGCCGGCCATTGTCAAAGCCAAATGCCCTAAATGTCGGGTCGGAGATATTTATACCAGCCCTTTATATAGTTTAAGCGGCCAGAAAATGCACATCAATTGCCCGCATTGCGGGATGACCTATGAGCGGGAACCGGGATATTTCTATGGTGCTATGTATGTAAGTTACGCTTTTATCGTGGCCGAACTGGTAGCCCTGGCTATTGGTACATCCATCATAACAGGAAGCGATAACCCCTGGTTGTACATTATCGTTTTATTAGGTGTTGTTGGCCTGCTTGCCCCTTTCAACATGAGATACTCAAGGGTTATCCTGCTCCATTGGTTGACTCCAGGCCTCCATTATCATCCGGATTTAAGTGCCGGTCATTAATATGAGGTTATGAAAAATACGATACTGTACAATTGGACCTTGGGCCGCAGGCTTTGGGTCATTATCGGCTTAGTGATTATTACGGAAGGGATTTTCAAAAAAGATTTAGTAAGCTTTATCGGAGGCCTGATTTATACCGGGATAGGGGTATTTAACAAAACGCTGTGTTCAACCGGCTTGTGTTCGTTTTCTCCTAAAATAATAGAAACTCCAACCGACGACAATGGCACCAAACAAATAAAAAATTAATATGAATTTATTTAAGCAGTTATTTGGCGGCTCGCCGTCTGTTGACCTGGGAAGTCTAATCAAAGATGGCGCATTTTTAGTTGATGTACGCACTCCTGGCGAGTTTGCGGGCGGCCACGCTAAAGGTTCTGTCAATATTCCTTTAGACCAGTTACCGCAACAACTTTCCAGGTTCAGGAATAAGAAAAACATCATTGTTTGCTGTCAAAGCGGAGGCAGGAGCGGGCAGGCAAAAGTAATATTGGAAAAAAACGGTATAACCAATGTCATCAATGGCGGAAACTGGAATAATGTAGCGCAATACTGTTAACTTAGCTACATGGATGAATCTGCCAATTTTGCTTTTCAGTTTGAACCTGCGCTGATAGAAGAAATTGAGACGTTTGGTGAATTACGCTCATTCAAAGACGGTGATATCATTATGGATTACGGAAAATACATCCGTATGATGCCCCTCGTAGTAAGAGGTACATTAAAGGTATTGAAAAAGGATGATAATGGCAATGAGATATTGCTATACTATCTATCCAGCAGCGAAACCTGCTCTATGGCATACAGTTGTTGCCTGGAAGAAAAAAAGAGCGAAGTTAAAGCCATCGCTGAAGGTGACCTTCAGATCATAGCCATTCCGCATAACAAGCTGGATGAATGGTTATGCAAATACCCCAGCTGGAAAAATTATATCATGCGGAGCTTCAATGAGCGTTTTTCAGAATTGTTAAAATCGATAGAAAGTATCGCGTTTCATAAGCTGGACGACAGACTGATCGCTTATTTAAAAGAAAAGAAGAGATTATCAGGTTCCAATCTGATTAGAGCCTCCCACTACCAGATTGCCGATGAGCTGGCCACTTCCAGGGTAGTTATTTCACGCCTCCTAAAAATCCTTGAAAATAACGGGAAGATTTTACTATATCGTAACGAGATCAAGTTACTACATAATTTCGACGCTTAATTATTCCAGCCCAACATTGATCGTAATGCAGATCCCGACATTTTATTTAAATAAGACCAGGATCACTTTTCTATGTAACATTTGTCACCTACCAGCCTTTTTATATAGGTTAATTTTATTAAAAAATTAATGCTATGAAAAAGAACATGGGTACGCTTGACCGTTCTTTACGGATCCTTGCGGCGCTTGCAATAGCGATCTTATATTATACGGGTGTTTTGTCAGGGACGCTTGCAATTATTCTGCTGGCCCTTGCCGCTATCTTCATTTTAACAGGGTTTATCAGTTTTTGTCCATTGTATTACCCCTTCAAGATCAGCACAAGGAAAACTGGCGCCTAACTTAAAAAACTGCCGGTTTAATCCGAGCGAAAAGACAGAACGTGATCGCAGGCTTTCGTGAGCTGCATGAACCATTTGCCTGCAAAGTGTCCAGATATGCGTTGAATACCCGGACAGATTCCTTTATGCCTTTTAAGCGACCTGCTTTACTGTTCTATTGCGAGAGTTCAGAGGTTCTTGATGCTGTGGTTTCCGCCCGTTTTCCGTTCACTGTAACGCGCATGTAAATTGGTACCGGGTCGTCATTGTAGTTCTTTGGTTTCTTCAAATGGAAGAGCAAGCTGAAACTAGTTTTCATGTTAAATAACATTAGAAAGTGAAACAAAACTAAGTTTGCAACTAATCACAAAGAGGTTAATTATTTAATTCATTGACATTCAATATGATGTATTTGATTCGGTGAGTGAATAAAAATATCAGGTTTACTCACCTTATCGCTCTCTTTTGATGCGAATTGATGGCGATTTCGAGTATTTGAAATAAAAGCAAAATTCTGCAATTATTTGATTTACAGTCTTTTGAATAATTGAATATCAAAATCAGCGGGGTGAATGGGAATCTATTAGAACACCTGGAAGGAATTTTGGTAATTGTGAGAAGTATAATTGAAAATAAAATTGTTTAAAACCTCAACTAAGACTTAGGAAACTTCGCGTACTTTTTATATTGCTCTATAAATTCTTTCGCATCCCTTAAATTTTTTGGATACGGTGTATAGTTATCGCATTTACCTTTAACTAATTCGCTTTTCCCAACTTGATAAATATGTTGATATGTAAACCCATTATCAATAAGAAAATTTACCAACTGCCATCCTTTTAGATCAGCCTTTTTGGGGGGCCTGAAACGATGAGGTAAAAGTTTCATTGGCTTCCCGCATTGTGGACAGAAAAACACTTTTTCAGGGTCGAAACAAATTTCTCTGTTCAGACATAACCTGCACGATAAACATACTTTTTTGTGCCCCACAGTTGATTTATATGGTTATTTACAAATGTTATTCAAAGTTAACTATTGAGAATAGAAAAAGCCCATTGTTAAACTATAACGATGGGCTTAAAATCTTTCGCAACTTGCGAACCTCTTGCGTAGCGGAGAGGGAGGGAACAATAATCCTTATGATTCTCACTATAAATCAATACTTTGTGTTCTTATTCAATCGGAGGTCACCTAATAGATCACCCTTAAATAATCAAATCGCTTGTGCTTATTGAGCAAAGATAGAACTATTTCTAAATATAATGCTCCCAAATCTAAGAAGCTGTTTAAATTTGATTTAGTAAAAATATTATAGCTGATTTTGGTGGATAATTAAGCAGCTTACAGCGGCGTTGATTGGGAAAAGTCACATAATATTAAGCTTGAATGTCTACAAAATGCCCTATAACATTTTTAAATTACCGTTTTTAAACAGCTTCTAAGATGAAGGAATTGACAGACGCCCTGGTCTCAACTATCTATCGGAACTCATGCTGGTTCTACTCCGGCGCTGGGTACCGAGCCGGAGTTAGTTCTGGAGTATAATTGCCATCAGCCTGATACATTTCATTGTGCTCATCAGCAGGAACGATGATCTTGCCGCAATATCCCATCTATACCGATAGCTTTAAAAGCACAAGAGACTTCAACCCTGTTCTAAAAGTTCCTCCCTCCGGCAGAAATTGCACATCTGCATCCTCCTCAAATTTTTGGCCTACCACTTTCTGACTATTTTCAACAAGCAAGGGTTTTTCCTTAATATCACTACTTAAGTTTTTATTGTTCCCAAATTCGTTGGCCATTATAAAATGTTTATAAAAGTAACAGCCTAAACCAAAATTTCGCATTTAGATGTGTATGCATATAGAACATAATTGCCTACCGGAATGTCAGTAAATTATAGATCACCATTACCTAAGCCCCTTTTAGTAGGAAGAATAAATTGCTTTATAACACCCTTATAATCGCTCAATATCTGGATATATAAAACACCACTTTTGCTGATAAAGCCAAACTCAGTGAATGAAAAGATATGCTTTGAATCGTATGGTATCACCTTTTGTGTAATTAGTTTTATCAAACTGTAAATATAATCATTCAGATGGATATAGCCTTGTCAAGCTACCTGACATGTTTGTTTTTAAATTATGATTTAATGAATTGGTTTGGCAAGCAATTTTTTGGATACAACTACAAAAAAAACAAATAAACGTCAATATTTTTCTACCATAAAATTTCGGAAGTATCAATTTAATTGCCCCCCCAATAAAACAAATGTTGAATTCATATTGAAATGCTGTTTCAGGATAATATTTTTCCATATGGGTCAAGACGTATTCAGCTTTCGTTCTTGATTAAGAAACAAACATGAACTAGTAAAAGCTTTATTAATATTAACTAAGTGATTAATACTAATAAAGCTTAATTCGAATTAAATAATAATCGATTCCCTTACAAGCAAAGATCTTGTCCACCTTGTGACGGCTGACAAGTCAATCCAGAGCAGCATGCCACTCCGAAAAAACCGCTACAAATAAAGTGACTGCTTCCACATCCACCACCCCCACCGCCACTGCCAGCCATAATTTTTTCATTTCGGATCTACTCAAAACATTCTTGATGCTTTTTAAACTTAGTTTTTCAGTTTTCATAAAATATAAAAAGATTTACAATTGGTTTAGCTATCACGTGACTACCGGCATGCAATTAAGGGCATACAACCTTACTTTGCAAAGTATTTTTAGCGACAGTTTAAAGGATCGATCTGCCATAATTCGACCATATTTCTTTGCTTTCACCTATTTATAATTCCAATAATTTCGATGAATAGTTAGGAAACCTGCCTGGCATCATTAAATTCGGAATTGCACGACTTTAGGCATTTGTAAATAATCGAGAAAATATTACGGCTATTCATATTGTGTTTTAGGTCTTGGTTAACTATGAGTAATAGTAAGTATTTTAAAATAAAAAGCAACAACTTTTGAGTTAGGCGATCTTCTTTTTTAATATACAGCCTAAATACATTGCAGATAACAAGGATACAATCATTAGTTTGTTGTAAAATAGATATGCTGGCCTCTCACGGCGCTCATGTTAATGCGCGAAGAAGCAGCTTGGATATCACCAACGTCACAGAGGTCGACCTGGATAATATTTATTACACGGATAGGTATCGAATCAATGATCGAGTAATATCCATGTGTAGATCATCAACCAATTGCCGATATTGATTCCCTATAATTGTCGTTTTGTTTTTTATGCGGGGAATTTTTTACCAGGGCCTATTTTCCGGAAAAGGCTGTTAAAAGGCAATACAAGCATGCACACGATCATAACCGGGAGCGTACGCAACTATAAACGGATCAGTTAATACGGTTTTAGGTTACTTGATAGTGATTGTTATCTTGTTGGTTTAGAAATTGAGAGACGATATGGATATTTATTATTGTTTTTTGATTGATAGTTTTTATAATAAAAAAATAATCTTTACTTTTATAACAACCAATTATTTAAACCAAATACCTTACACTGAATTGAAAATATCTAAAATTATCATTAGTTCTAGTTAAAGAACTGAAATTACAAATTTTTGGAATAAAGAAATGATCTGGTGAGTGTTTACCAGTTGATGATTTTGATGGTATACATCATGAGTTATCACGCAGGTATTGATTCATAGGTACCATTGCTCGCCCGTAAAAATGCTTTGCAAAGAGAGGCTGTATGCACCTATTGCCTACCACTTGCTACGTGATAGCTAAGTTGGCTTAAACCTTAATTGAAATTTTATGAAAAATCAGCAACTAAGTTTGAAAAACATCGCCAATGTTCTGAGCAGATCAGAGATGAAAAAATTATGGCTGGTAGTAGAGGTGGTGGCTGTGTTACATATATAGCATGTGGCATTGGAGGCATTGATACGGGCGGTTCACCGCCGGTCTGCTGTTATGCATGCGTTCCAAATGACGTCTGGTCAGAGCGGCAGCCGTCAGGATATCTGCGTAGTACATTTTCTGGGAACCTGAATTGCAAACGAATAGAGATGGCCAAGCAAGCTTTAGATATTTTAACGCTGACGGCGAAGGAAGATATAGAATTGTTATTGAGGGAATAGATGAAAATGGTAATCTTGAATATCAGGTCTTTCATTATATGGCCAGGTAGATCGAATTGAATTTATTAGTTATATCAATTTCAGGACCTTAGTTTTATTGAATTCGATTTTGAAAAAAGCACTTTGCAAAGTAGGATGCATTTCCTTATTCATAATGCCGGTTGTTCCGTGATAACTATTTGTTAATCATTTATCTAATTTATACTTTATGAAATCAGAGAAATTAAGTCTCAAAAACATCAAAAATGTTTTGAGCAGGTCAGAAATGAAAAAAGTAATGGCTGGAAGCGGTGGAAGTGATTGCTGTTATTGCTACAACGTTTGTACTAGTACAGGATGGCAAGTGGTCAGCAGCAATTGCGCGCAAGCCTGCAATGGTCCTTGTTCCAGCACGCTTTACACCGGCTGCCTTTGATCTATTTAATTGGTCCTCCGCCCGGAACGGGCGGAGGACCAATCATTGCCAGGAACTGGTTAATAAATGTGACTATCGGCAACAAGGGCCCGGCCGTAACTTTTAACAGGAATTCAGGAAATAATGTCTGCTGGACAAACCATGAGTTCTGCCTCCAGCTGATTGTCGTCGGTATTCAATCTCATAATCCAAGCATTATCCGGATATTGCTTTCTAACGAAACCGGATCAATATAATAATCCCCTTCGAAGTAGTCTTCCTTTCCGGATGTTTGGCATATCTGATGATAATAGTTTATTTTGAGGCACTCTGCCATATACCAAAACAGAGGGCTGGGGTAGTCAAGTTCGTTTGTATTCTTCTGATGCAGCTCCAAAAGAGCAGCACCGCTTTCCATAAAGAGGAGATTTGTAAGTCCAGAACCATGTGTCCCGATTAAATACCTGACCTCTGAGAAAATGGCTACTTGTTCTAAAAACGAATGCTTTTCGGGGCAAAAGACTGCGAATCCATACTTTTTTACAACTTCCTGGACGGCTTCTTCGTTTATCACCTTCCGACGTCCGGCAAGTTCGCGGCTGACATAAAGTTTTGGTCTTTTTTGGAAAAATATCTTTTTTGAATTCCTCACATAATTGCGAATAAAGCTGCTGACTTGTTTTAGTTCGGTGGCGCTGTAAGAATCACAAATGGGTTTGATTTGCGGAAGGCACAAACTTTCTACCCAAAGACTTTTGCCATCGGGAATGAAGTAAATGTTTTTTACTCCAAAGGGCTCAAGTGACCCCATAATAAAATCGGCATTTTTGTAGTGTTCAGGAAGAACCAATATCAACTCATCGAGTTTGTCGCGAACGCTCCACAACCTGAAAATTGACTCACAAATCCAGTGGTAATAATTAAACCAGGGATGGTGTATCACTAAATAAGTATGAGAGCCATCGAGCTCAATTAAATTCCCCGGATGGTCAAGTGCATTATAGTAATAATAGCTTACTTCACTCTGGTAGTCTTTTAGCTGGTTTGCGTAATCGTGATGGCTCTCTTTTATCAGTCCATTTTTGTTCATACAAAAACCAGTAAAGGATACGAAAATGTTTTTGAGGCGTTTGACTTTCAACGGGGCCACCTCAAAAGTCAAACGAGAGGCATACAGATGCCTGTTTTCGTTTTTCAAATTTATGGGAAATGGTACTGTAACGGTTGATGGCATAGGATTGGCGATTTTCACTTAATAAAAAAAATGAGTTTGTAGCTGTTATAACACATGGATGGTAGATTCATCTTCTAACAATTTTGAAAAATCGGTAACACTGATTACGTTCATGAGTTTTGTCCTGTTTCTTTCAAAAAACGCATAATCAACGTCGTCTTCCGCCGGAAATAATTCCTGCTGCCCCCGTCTGATAATACCAAGGTCACAATCACTGTCGATAACTACCATTTGAAGATCAGTTTTATGCATTCGATAATGGGCCCAGGATTTCTAGCAATCCCCCATCCATCTGGCGGATATCCTTGGTACCATTTGCATCTCTTCGGTTTCCGGAAGCATATCGTGACAGACAATACTTCCATTTTTAGCCAGGTGCGTTATCGCGTTGTCAATATCTCTTGTAACCTGGTCCGCATGATGAAGGCCATCGATAAAAATAAGATCGAATTTCTTTTCAGCAGGTAAGTTCTCAAAAAAAGCATCTGACGTTAAGCCGATAATGTCTTCTCTTAATGGCTCCGGGTCAACGGCAGTTTTATTTGGACATTGAACCAGGTCGAAATTTTGAGTTGGATTTGAAGTGCCGATTTCGAGATAGGATGTATAGCTGAATTTCTGAATCAACAAATTGATAAGCTGACTCCTTGTTATTCCGTTCAAAGAATTGAATTGTCTGGCAGCTGCACTAATGAGCTGACTTCTGAAGAATTTATAAAGCGCGCTCCTTGGGTAGACTCTATGCTTTTGATTGGCGCATATAATATTGTTTATAAAATCACAAGCGATATTTAATTCATGGTCTGCCATAACACTGCCACCGTATAATTTAAGATAAGCCTCCCATTCTCTTATAGTGTATTTTTCAAGTATCCGTCCGATTTGTTTTCGTTTCAAATCATTTAAGTCCCCGGAAGGAACGGACTCACCGAGTTTTTTTCTGCCTAAAACTGGCGATGCCGAACCTCCTTCCAATAAACTTATCGAAAAACATTGCGATGCTTCATCTATAAAATTATAAAATGATAAGTTCTTGAAGGTCGAATCGAACAGCAGGCCATATTTCATTAAAGACGATCTTCTGAAAATCATGGTAGAAAATGAAAATGGATTGTGATGTAGAAGTACTACTTTAGTGTATTTCTTGAAATTTGACTTCCATAAGAAATCAAACGATGCTTGGGCAACATTTTGGAAGATCAACTGCGTTCCGGAGGCGCCAACACGGGGAGCGCTTTCCATGTATTCAAATTGTCTTAAAAGCCTGTCCTTTGTGTAAGTCATATCAGGCTCGCTGAAACAAACATACTTGGATTTATTATCAAGCAACCACTTGTTAATCAAATCGGATATGTTACGAGTTTCCTCATTATAAATGATTTTTACCCGCTCATCATCGATGCTTTTCAATTTTTGAGGGGTATCGTCCGCTGATGCATTATCGATAATGAGCAATTCAAAGTCTTTAAAGTGTTGATTTAAAATGCTGTCGATGCTTTGATTAATTGTTTGCTGATTATTAAAGCAAATCATTAAGCAAGAGATCTTAGTTTTCATGAAAGATTGGATTAGGTTTATTGCATCCAAAGTAAGAATAATTTTTTTCTTAAAACACTATATAAAATATAAAGGTGACTGATATTGGTTTAGTACAAAGCAGCCTTTATCGCATTGATAATGAAGATAAATAAATAGCGACAAATTGTTTTATATGATATTTTTTCAATATGTTTATAACAATTAAACCAATTAATAGCCAGCCTTATCATGATGTTATTTAGACAGGGATAAGTTTATATTTTCAGGCATGACTCCATAGAGCACGCTATCTTAAAGGAACTTTAAGGTTTTCGCAACGATGGAGGCTATGGCCGAGATTTACCACCCTTAAAAATCCCCATTAGAGCTGTCAGCTAACGGACACCGAATGAAAAACGTAATTTTAATAACAGATGTAAACTTTTGGGAAAAGTGTTCTGGAAACCGGGCGCGGATCGAAGCGCTGATCAGTTATATTGCTAAACACGTGAAACTTACTGTCGTTAATACCGGACCCGCGCCTAAACATATGCAAACCTATCTTGCAGACCGCTATCAGGCAGAGTTCATTATTTTAGAGTGTGACAGGATTCTCAACTCAACCGCTTACATCCGGAGACTCCGTTCTGTGATAAAGAACAGGAGCTTTGATTCGATAATTATAGAGTATGTGCACAGCAGCTATTTTTTAAATTGTTTTCCAGAGAACGTCAGGATGATTCTGGATGCACATGACATTGTAAGTGAACGTGCGCGACAGTTCGCCGCTTTTAATTATCAAGGCGTTTTATACGAAATGAATGAAGAAGATGAATACCGCCTGTTTCAGTGTTATGACCATGTAATGGTGCTTTCTTCCAATGATCAAACAATAGTTTCCGGTGTTTTAGGGCCCGAGCGTACAATTCTTAGTCCTCATCCGGTAGTCACCACTCCGAAAAAACTACGTAATGCTGTCAGCAATATAACCTTCATCGCGAGTTCATATCTGCCCAATGTTGATGGTATAAGCTTTTTTATTGAAAACTGCTGGCCCGCTATCCGCTCAAAATATGATGTCACGCTTAATGTCATTGGAACGGTGTGTGAAAAGCTCCAATCCCCTCCTGAGAAAAACATTATGATAAAGGGCTTTGCTGCAAACCTGAATGATGTTTATGCCGATGCTGACATCATTATCAATCCGGTACGGTTCGGAGCGGGACTTAAAATTAAAAACATAGAAGCGCTTGGTAATGGTCTGCCACTTGTAACAACTTCGCACAGTGCTTCCGGACTGGGTAAAATTCCTGCAGATATTATCAAAATAGCGGATCAACCGGAAGAATTTGTAAATGCAGTGGTACAATTGATCGATAATTATGAGTTACGGAAATCACAGGGCGCTGCCGCTTATCGGTTCATCAGGCAGAATTTCTCCGAAGAAGTCTGTTTTTCCGGCTTACTCCATATTATTGCCTGACATTGTACAAAAAATAATATTTTTTTTCTTGTTTTTTGATACTTAATATTTATTTTTAAAAACCTTGTAACTAATTATAAACCTATTCATGCTTTATCTCACAAATCGTCCCAACGCAGTGTCGGTGATTTTTGAACTGTTTAACTATTTCAAAAAAAACATTGACGAGTCATTGATTGCTGAAGAACTGGAGAAACACCCTGAATATGCCAGCTTACTCGCAGTCAGCGACGTATTGACTGTTTTGGGTGTCGAAAATGCCGCGGCCAACGTAAGTTTTGATGACCTGTCCGATCTGAGTCTGCCATTTATAGCGCATACCAATTACCCGGATAGTCAATTTTTGCTGGTGACTGGGATGGAGTCAGGCAAGGTAGCTTTATCAGGAGGAAAATGGAACAGACGGAAGGAAAGTCTGACAGAGTTTAAAAAACATTTTACCGGGGTTGTTTTAATAGTTGAAGAACCTGGTGATGTCCAATCTCAACCCGAAAATCACTTCTTGACAAAGTCTTTTCGCCACAGGCAGGTGGGCTACTTTTGTTAAGTATATTTTTAACCGGGGTAATATTTAAATCCGGTTTTTTTGGAGGCGACCTGACCTGGCAGACTTTGTTCCTGACACTGATTAAAAGCGCCGGCCTGGCGGTTTCGGTATTACTGTTAATCCAAACCGTCGATAGCAATAATCCACTAATACAAAAAATATGTAAGAGTGGGGAAAAAGTAGATTGCGACGCTATATTATCTTCACCCGCGGCTAAAATCTCGGCGAATCTGTCATGGAGTGAAGTTGGCTTTTTCTATTATTCCGGGACTCTCCTGTTATTATTATTTGGAGGATTTACGCCCTTTATAAGAGAGGTTATCGTTTTACTGAACATCGCGGGTTTACCTTACACTTTTTATTCGATTTATTATCAGGCTAAAATCAAAAAATGGTGTTTGCTGTGCTGCACTGTACAGGCCCTGTTATGGATAGAACTGATACCCAATTTGCCCCCTTTTCCGATACGATCATTTGCTTTACCCGGAACAAGCGAATTTGTCACCGCTTTTATTTGTTTAATACTACCCGCAGCTTTATGGATAATGACCAAACCGTTGCTCATGGAGGCCCGGCAGGCATCAACGCTTAAAGATCAATTGAGGAGTTTTAAATATAACACCGATACTTTTAGTTCCATTTTGGGTGAACAACCTAAATATATCATGCCGAATCAGGAATGGTCGATTGTCCTCGGAAATGCTGAAGCAAGCAATACCATCACGATGGTTACTAATCCGTTTTGCGAGCCCTGTTCTGCGGCTCATGAGCTGTTACATGAACTGTTGGAACAACGCAAGGACTTACAGGCAAGAATCGTTTTTATATCGAAAGACATAAACCCTGCAACTCCCGTCGGAAGCCATCTGATGGCACTAAGTAAATTGGCTGACAAAACGATAGTCAAAAATGCATTGAAAGACTGGTACGGGCAAAAGCAAAAAAATTACGCACTCTGGGCGAAGAACTACCCTGTCGAGTTAACAGGTGACGAACAAGGGGAAATCGAAAAGCACCGGGAATGGTGCGATATTGCTAAGGTACAAGGTACACCTACAATGTTGTTGAACGGGGCATATTTGCCGCAGCAGTACAAAGTATCAGACCTTAAATACATGCTTGAATTTTCATGACATGAATTCGGAATGAGATCGTTTTATCCAAACATGAAATTTAAATCAATTTTAACCTATAAACTTAAATTTTAACAAAATGAAAAAAATGAACCTGAAAAACATTAAAAGTGTGCTTAGCCGGTCGGAGATGAAAAAAATTATGGCAGGAAGCGGACAAGGAACTTGTTGCATCTGTTTCGATCTCTGCACAGGGGCGACCAAGCGAATTGAAACCACGTCTGACTGTGGAACTGTATGTAACGGGGGATGCGAACAATCTGGCGGAGGCTGCGGATATTAATGTAATTGATCCAGCTAGTCGTTCATTCGACTAAAACCCAAAGAATTCGAAACCAACGAATGGTTGAATTTCAGAGGAATAAAGAAAATGCAATTAGAAGCATTTCAATGCTTTTAATTGCATTGCAATGATAAAGATCATGATTGAAAGCAGCCCCGTTCACATTTGTTCCCGTCGCTTCGATCTCTGCTCAGGTAGTGCAACGCAATTTACACTATAGGAGGTACAGAACTGCGTGTAACGGATAATATAAAATCGCTGGATGCTAATGTTGATCACGTAAATGCTGATCGAATAATTCATTCTATAATTATAGTAGCTGCCTGACTTCGGGCGGCTATAAATTCGACCTTACGAGTTAAGTTATGATATCCAGCAAAATAAGTATCGGCCTTGTTGCTTGTTATATTGGTAAATTACCATGGTATTTTGTTTACTTTGTTCACTCCTGCTCGTATAATCCGGATATTGATTTTTTTATAATAACGGACGATGAAAGCTACGATAGCCCGGTGCCTTCAAACCTGAAGATCATTAGGCAGGATATCAAAGAAATCAGGGCCATCGTGAGCAGTAAACTTCAATTGGAGGTTGCGCTTTTTAACGGTTATAAACTGTGTGATTTTAAACCTGCTTATGGTATCATATTCTCTGATTATCTTGAAGGATATGATTTTTGGGGGCATACAGATATTGATATCATTTTTGGTCAAATCCGCGATTTCATCAGCGACGAGCTATTGACTACGCACGATTTGATCAGTGTGAGACCCGATTGGTTGACCGGCTGCTTTTTACTTTATAAAAACGTACCCCATATAAACAGACTGTTTATGCAAAGCAAAGATTATATCCGGGTATTTACTAGTAGGGAGCATTTTTGTTTCGATGAAACCAACTTCGCCCATGACGCCTTTTCTGCGGGAAAGATGTTTTACGAAGTCAACACAGATATTGAAAGCATGATGCATGTGGTGCAAAGGGCAGCCGCAAATCACCAGATAAAACCTTTTTTTGACCTGTTCATTATTGAAGGAACTCCCGGTAGGCTGCACTGGAGAAACGGAAAGCTCTACTATCGAAATAGATTTGAAATACTTTTGTATCACCTGATTTATTTTAAAAAGCAAGATCCGCCATCACGAGCCCCTCAATTTACCACTGCGGGCTTTAGCATAGGGCCATCGAAAATCCGTCATCACAAAACACCTCTTTTCTGCAATGAAGTTTAAATTCTATAAGCAGCTTGACAGTATGGATTGCGGGCCTACGTGTTTGCGTATGGTGGCGAGTTATCATGGACGTAAATTTCAATTGCGCACACTGAGCAATATCTGTGGCTTCAATAAAGACGGCGTTTCGATGCTTGGCCTTAACGATGCTGCACAAAAAATCGGTTTTAAGACCCTGGGTGTTAAAATGACGGTACAGCAGTTGAATTTTGCTGAAAAGCCGGTTATTCTTCATTGGCGGCAAAGTCATTTCGTCGTGCTTTATAGAATAGAAAATGACAAATATTATTTGGCAGATCCGGCATCTGGATTAATAACGCTTAACGAAAACGATTTTAAAAATAACTGGTTAAATGACGAAAAGGAAGAAGGAATAGCGTTGCTTCTTTTTCCAACCCCTGAATTTTATAAGCAACAGGGCGAAAAAAAAGAAAGAGTGCAATGGCTGTTTATATTCAGATACCTGATCAAATATAAACAGCTATTGTTTCAATTAATTTTAGGTCTGTTAATTGGTAGTCTGCTGCAATTGATAGCACCTTTTCTAACACAGTCAATAATTGATATCGGTGTCAATACCCATAATATCAGCTATCTGAATACGATTTTACTGGCACAGGCCGCTTTGATCGTCGGTAGAGTTAGCCTCGAATTCATTCGCGCCTGGATAATCCTGCACATAAGTACAAGAATCAATATTGCAATCCTGACGGATTTTTTGATCAAACTGATGAAACTGCCGATGAGTTTCTTCGATACGAAAATGACCGGGGATATAATGCAAAGAATGAATGACCAAAAGCAAATTGAGACATTTTTAACCAGTTCGGCGCTGACGACCGTTTTTTCGGTATTTAATTTAATTATATTTTCGGTTGTATTGGCCTTTTATAATTTAAGCATATTCTATGTTTTTGCCGGCGGCAGTTTATTATACACATTTTGGGTGTCTTTATTTTTGAGGCAAAGACGGGTGCTTAACTACAAGAACTTTGAAATTGCCGCAAAAAATCAAAGCTGCATGGTTCAGATGATAACCGGTATGCAGGAAATCAAATTAAATAACTGTGAACAGGAAAAAAGGTGGGAATGGGAGGAAATCCAGGCCAAGCTTTTTAATTTTAGTGTAAAGAAAATTGCACTTAGCCAGTATCAGCAGGCAGGTACAACTTTTATCAATGAGGGGAAGAACCTCCTGATTACTTTTTTAAGTGCCACCGCCGTTATCAATGGCCAAATCTCCCTTGGAGCAATGCTTGCCGTACAATATATTGTTGGGCAACTGAGCAATCCTGTCGATCTCCTGCTGGCATTCGTTCAAAATTTTCAGGATGCCAGGATTAGTCTTGAACGATTGAATGAAATTCATGAAATGCAGGATGAAGAAACTGCAGAAAAGCAGTGGATATCTCATTTACCCACTGATAAAAGTCTCAGCATAAACAACGTGACATTCAGATATCCAGGTGCCGGCAATGAAGCCGTGCTGAAGAATATAGATCTGTATATACCTGAAGGAAAGACCACTGCGATTGTAGGAATGAGCGGAAGTGGTAAAACTACGATATTAAAGTTGCTAACGAGGTTTTATGAACCGGAAAGCGGCACGATAACCATTGGCGATGAAGTTATTAACCAGATAAAGTTTAAAACATGGCGGGAACAATGTGGAATGGTGATGCAGGATGGTTTTATTTTTTCTGATACCATAGAACGGAATATTGCGGTCGGAAGTGGCAAACCTGACCTGACCCGGCTTGTTCGGGCCATTCATGTGGCCAATCTTAAAGATTTTATAGAAGGGCTGCCCCTTGGTTTGAACACGAGGATAGGACCGGAAGCAAACGGAATAAGTCAGGGGCAACGCCAGCGTATTCTCATCGCCCGTGCTGTTTATAAAGATCCCCATTATATATTCTTTGACGAAGCTACGAATGCATTGGATGCCACTAATGAACATATCATCAATGAAAACCTTAAAGCCTTTTTCAAGGGACGGACGGTGCTTATTGTTGCTCACAGACTAAGTACGGTCAGCCATGCAGACAACATAATTGTATTGGAACGGGGAGTTATTACAGAACAGGGAACGCACAGGGAACTTACCGATTCTAAAGGTCGTTATTACAGCCTGGTCAAAAATCAATTAGAATTAGGAGCATAGGAATGCAAACAGATACAATTGACACACCTATACCGTCTGCCAGCCAAAGACATACAAAAAATATCGCAGATATTATTGAATCGCAGCCACAGTGGCTAATTCAATGGGGAACTACGTTGTTATTTTTTATTGTAGCGATTGCCCTCTACGCCGCGTCTGCTATCCAATATCCTCAAGTCGTGACGGCAAAATTGAAGCTGATGAGTATTAAAGGCAATTGTCTCGAATTTCAAATACGATCCGGTGAAATTAAAAATTTCAATGTCGGTCAGGAGCTTGTCATCCTCAGCAGGAATCTTCAATCTGACGGCACAGTACGTTTACCGGCGCAGGTATCGTCCGTATCCGGTAATCCCGGCGATGCCATCCTTGTTCTGACAATTTCGCTGAGGGCGGATGATCTTTTTCAAATATCGAAGCAATATCAGGAGGGGGCTGTGGTCAACATGGAAATTGTCATCAAGAAGGAATCATTTTTACGACGAATCTTCAATAGGCTCTCCTTTTAAATGTACAACATAGAAGTGCACAAGGTTATCTTATGAAACATAACGACCCGAAAATATCTTTCTGTACGGTTTGCATGAACCGTTTACATCATTTAAGTAAAACCCTGCCTCAGAATATCTCCGATAACCGAATATATCCGTGTGTCGAGTTTGTCATTGTCGATTATAATTCAAGTGACGGATTGTATGAATGGATATCCACCAATTTCCGGAAGGAACTCAGCACGGGTTTGGTCAGGTATTATCGTACCAATCAACCACATTATTTTAATCGTTCGCATTCAAGAAATATGGCTTTCAAAAAAGCGAGTGGTGATGTTTTATGTAATATCGATGCGGACAATTTCACCGGACCGTTTTTTGCACAGTACATCGGTGAGTATTTCAAGTCAAACCCTAATGCGTTTTTGACACCTGATTATAGTGTCAGAGACGTCATGGGGCGTCTGTGCGTAAAGGCAACTGACTTTGCTGAAGTACGTGGTTTCAATGAACATCTGGAAGGATACGGATATGATGATATGGATATTTATAAACGCCTTGAAGCGAAAGGTTTACTGCATGGATTTATCGATAAGCATCCGGAGTTCTTAAATGCCATCAGCCATCCCAACATAGAACGGTATCAGAATGAATTTTTAGGTAAGCATATTGAAAAAATTTACATTGCTTATTTAAAGCCTTATTTATCAGAAGTTATATTCTTTTTTAATGACGGCCGCTATGAAAAAGGCCGGATATTAGACAGTGAATTAATTAAAGCCAGGAAACTATTCAGAGGCAGCGAAGATAACGAGATTTCACTTCTTAGTGGATGGCAGTCAGGTTCCTGGCTTTTAAAGGAGGAAAACTACTTGTTATCCGGCAATATGCAAAAGTTAATGAAGATGGTTAAAGTTGCTGAAGGTGCCGTAAATTACCGGGACAGAATATTTTTTGAAGTGTCAGATCGTAATGTATTTGATCAATTGATCATTAATAAATCAGAAATAGATAACCGGAGAAAATGTTTTTTTCATGAAAGCTATGTCAACAGAAGTTCGGTGAATACGGAAGGGTACGGACAGGGTGAATTATTGGAGCTTGTTCCTGAAATATAATGACTAACCGGACACTCATTCGATTTTCCATCTACTATGCAGATCAAGCCTGGCAGGAACTGATCAAAAATGTTATCGCTCCTTTTTTGAAACAAAACCAGGCTTTTATCGCACATTTCTATATATTCCTGTCGAACTACCGTGGGGATCATATTAAGTTAATCCTGGAACCGGAGAAGGGGTACAAGACAGCTCTTATCAATAGCTTCAGAACCCAGGTCTTACACTTTTTGGCAGAGATGCCATCCTCGGAACCATCAATCAGGTTCACGCCGGGCAAAAGTATCTGGATGAATTACGCTAATAATTCCTTTGAAATCAACAATTATGATACTTATTTCTTAACCGATGCAAGCCCTTTATTAGATTTTACCAGGGCTACGTCGCGTATGATTCTAAATCAATTTCTAAGCGGGCAAATTGAAGAGATGGAAGACATCATTAATTTGGCCACCCATCTGTTACTTAAATTGATCTCTAACCATGTTGACACACAAACTAACGCCTTTTTTGATTCCATGGTAAAGCAGCTTATAAACGATTTGGGGGCGTCCAGCGATTCGGAAACTATTGACCAAGTATTAGAAGACTCGGCAGAAGCCGCAACTCATAATAAGCATATTTTACTATCGTTTTGCGCATATAATACTGTTGATGAAGAATCATCATTGGAAGATCAAATAATATTATCAACTTGGCTGATACAGGGACAAAAACTAATCTCCGGCGAAGGAGGAAAAAAATTCATAGAAACCTTTTGTTATCAGATCGGTTTGAGCGAACTTTCCAAGTTGTATGTTTTAAACCTGATCGGTCATTTCTGGCGACACTCTCGCCAATCTTGATTATCTGCCGTGGCATTATATGAATATATGTCTTAAAACTTCCCATCTTTCTGTAACCTGACTCAGGGACAAAGAAAAAGTTGCCCGCACTAATGGAAGTCGGCAACTGTTTCGGGGTTGGCCAGCCTTAAATTAAACTGCTTAGCCTGATATGGCAGGAGTGTTATGCCACATAACAAGCGGTATATCAATCACGCTGTCACTTTAATTTTTTTAATAATGATAAGATATACATCTAAATAAACGATCACGCTTTGCGCTGAAAGGTTCAGTGATGGCGCATAAAAAATGTATAATTTGAACCCAATCGTATCGCCGGTAGCGTAAATGTTTTTATCAAAATGAATGTACACTTTTTTTTTTGCTCCGGACGATTTGTTCATACTGTCTGATTTCGCACTGATCTGCTCCAGTTTTGCATCGAATTGCTGAACAGTATTAACATCAATGATCGGTAGCTGAAAAATGCACGTTTAAGAATACCTACCATTTACTGAATATTGTTGACGTGAAAAGTCTTTTATTGCGGTAATAATTTCTTGAGCCTGCCTGTTTTTGAAATGGAACTGCTATGCCATTTTGTTTCGACCTCTGTATTCGGCAAATGAGATGTAACCAGCAGATATGATGAGCATTAATAACTAGCTTGTCTTGTATATTATAGAAGTCATATGTCCGATGCACTACGGTTTGAGCAGTTTCGGTTTTGTATCTCAGTTGGATCTAAATGCGCGATATTTCTCAATTTATACGTTATGTTCGATTAAGTTCCGTTCTGCTTGCAACTCCGTCGTTTTTTAAAGTTTCATCTTTATTCTAAAATCCGGGAACTCGTGAGAATCCCGGATCTTTAGAATGTAGGCTTTAACATCCACACACGCTGCAGCAAATAAAGTCGCGGCTGCAGACGGTACCGCCATCCTGCTCCTCAGCAGTAATCCGAGCCTGTTAATTGCTTTATCTCAGGTTGTGCGTGAAGGTTCCCTTGAAGTCTGTTAATGGTTTTATACATGAAGAAAATTGAAATGGTTTTTGCACATTAAGCTATTGTTATATTGTCAATTCTCCCAACGTCTTTGTACCAACCATGCTCAAAATAGACACAATATACCCTTAGATCAGATTTGGCCGCTTTATCAAACGTCTGCGTAACGGATATGCCATGTTCAAGGTCTTTATTTTCATTTTTAAAAAATTCCCAAAAAGCAGGACTCCATAAGGCAATTCCCCAAGTGTTATTAAATGCGGTAGACGCCGGTTTTTCTTCGGTGCCAATGACACGCTGATCGCTAGTGAACTCCACCGGGGCGAAATGTTGCGGTTCGTTCGTGGGAAAAACTCCTAATACGAGATCGGCATTCTTTTCATCCATCATTTGCTGCAAACTTTCAAATCCATTCGCCGGAGAAAATAGCGTATCAGGCATGGCAAAGCACGTATATTTATCTTTCAGCCAGGGATAACCGGATAACAGCGCGTCGGCTAAACCTGCTGCCTTACCGTTGTATAAATAGGCGATATGGTGATAAAATTGTTCTCCATCTTCGAGGTATCGCATGATCTCCGGTTTCCATTCAGGTACAACGACATATATATCCTGGATTCCGGTCAACGAAAATGCATTGAGCGAATGTTCAATAAGTAGTTTAGGGCGCACATATTCATCCTGGTTGACAGATTCATAATAAACAGGAAGCAGCTCTTTAGGATATCTAAAGGGGCGCATCCTCATACCATGCCCGGCCGCCGGTAATAGTCCGTAAAGTTTTTTCATTGGTGGGTTGTTTTAAGAAACAAAAAAAATTATTTCAAATCCAAAGCTAATAATTCCATGTTTTTTTCGAAAAGGTTTATGTCAACGATATAATTGGCAGTAAAATAGTCTGCTTGTACATCTGATGGTTCGCATATCTGGTGGTAGTAATGATGTTTTAATACCTCAGATAGGCTCCAAAAAGCAACGCTATGCCAATCCCTGCTATTTGTCAGTCGTTTCTGGAACTCAAAAACAACGCCCCCTGGGGGCATAAAAAGCATATTGGTCAAACCGGAGCCATGGATAGAGATTACACATGTCGCCCTGGAATAAATCGCTACCTGTTCAAAAAAGTCATAATCTTCGTTATATATGATTTTAAAACCATATCTTTTCAGAACCGGGACTAATTCGGGTTCGTTAATGATCTTTTTTCTCGCTGCCTTCTCCCTGCTTATATAAAGTCGGTCTCCGAGATTAAAGTTATAGGCATAATTACTGGTCACATAATTCAGATAGAAGTCCCTGACCTGCAGTAAGAGTTTATAATCATAAGATTCTATAAACGGCTTGATTTGCGGAAGGCATAAATTTCTTACCATTAAGCTTTTCCCTTTGGGAATGTAAAAGATTTTTCCGACGCCAAAAGGTAGCAGGGTTTTGTCCACAAAATCGATGCCTGCGTATTCTTCAGGCAATAAAAGTATGAGCTGTGACAGATTGTCTTTGACCGCCCAAAGTCTGAATATTGACTCACATAGCCAATGGTAATACATAAACCAGGGATGGTGAATCATTAAAAAGCGATCCTCACTTTCGAGGTATACAAGTTTATCTGGATTGTGAAGTGCATCGTAATAATAGAAACTGGCCTCTTTCAAATATTTATCAAGGTGTGCTGGATATGCGTGATGTGATTCTTTAACGAGGCCCCTGCCGTTAAGGCAAAAACCGCTGTTTGTTACAAATACGTTTTTTAAATTTTTAACCTTTATTTGCGGAGTTTTGAAAGACAGAAATGAGGCGAATAAATGTTTCTCCCCTTCTTGTACATTACGGGGAAGCGATAAAACAATACATTCTGGCATAAGTAGTGTGAGTTCTGCGGACTGTTTAGGTTTATAAACTCAAGTAATCTGTTCTGCCGCAGGCAACTACTGAAAGATAGTTTTCCAAAAGGAAAATACAGTACAGCAAAAGCTAGCGACAATTGAGATTATGAGTTTATATTATTTGGTGTTATAAAAATAACATTAGAAATTCAAAATGCAAGTATGCAAATAATAATAATTGTATTGTCCTGGAAGGACGGATAGCCAGCGAAAACTCCGTGATCAGCGATGCTTTTGCATACCTTTCTTTTCTAATATGGCTAATAGAGTTTTCAGGAGGTTGCAAAATGCGCTGATGAGCCTTTAGACTTGCCACGGTGATATGGTTACCGCGAACTTTATAACGTTTCGATCGCATGTGTATACAGATTTTGATATCTGTTTTTACCAAAATAGTGACCGCCACATTGCGCTTTAAACGGGAGCTAAATCTTAATGAAATGATAAATCAAATAGGTAAGCATGTTTTGAGAAAGAAGAATCACTTATTTGGAAAACAGGGAAAACATTGTTTGACGATCAACGTGGAGGACGCTAATTATAACTATCAAAAGAAGCAAAAATGTTCAGAATAGCTATTTTTGATTTTCCAAATAGTTGAATAAAAGGGGACGTGTCCAAATGCTTTTCTTCCAATCTCGAAACGCTTATTTTTGAATAAATCACCTTACCTATGAGTGTAATATATTTTAAACCGCATGATCGATTTGATTTTGCAAACGATACACTGGATATCGGCAATCCATTACAATGGGACAGGTCACATTTTTTAAAGCACTTTTTCAAAAGAGTGTTTGCCATTCGAGAAGATCAGATAGATGAATTTTACCAACGCCACCTGGCCTATTATCTGTCTCAACATACTGATGGTACAGAAGAAATATTCTATAAATATTTTTGGTCGCTTATTGAAAGGCAGTTGAAAGTTTTGTTGGGCAAAGATGTCTATGACCAGAATCATTTGAGGAATGAGCGGGAAATATTGCGATTGCAAAAAATTACAGCAATGCTGATCACGCATGACCGCTGGAATATACACAAGTCCAATGATGCAGTGATAGCGCAGCAGGAGTCAGAAATATTAGCACTTAAACAAGAGGTAACGAAATTGAAAGCCGATCTCAGGAAAGCTACAGCGTTTAAAACCGAAGGTTATATCAATATTCCGGAAGGCTACCGAAATGCGGTTTTACATCTGCATTTGCAAATGCAGGAACTTAAAACTCCAGAAGGCAAAGAACTCATGTTTTCCCAAACGCAAAGTGTCTGGATGAAAATGATCTGCAAGTATTTTCGCGAAGGGGATAAGGAGATCAATTACGAAACCATACGCAGGTATTTCCCAAGTGACAAGCGTGACCCTGGAGATAAACACGCCGATATTCCTGCAAAATCAAAGCTTTTTACGATAAATCCTGCAAAAAAGAGGAGTTAACTTTTTCTTTTGCTGGCAACGTAATTAGCTATTCGCAAATATAGCATCAATTTGTCAATGAGTATCTTATAAGCACTTTTAGCTCAGGGCCGACGCATTAGAAATTTTTGTTAGCTATAAGTGTTAGGAGAAACTTGTGATTCCACCCAGCCATTTTTCTTTTGGCCTTTATGCTGGCTTTGCTGGTTTTGTCAGCCTTTAGAATATTTAAAGCTATCTTTCTGACTACAGCAAGATTTTGTGCAGCCTGACTATTTCGTGTGGTATTATAATCTTCGGCAAAACCAACATCCAGTTGCCAGTGCAACTGGTTTTCTATTCCCCAATGTGTGCGGATGGCTTTGTTAAAATAGGCAGCGTCTGCCTGAAGGCTGGAGATGTAATAACGATTTTGTGTAGTACGGCTGTCCCAATTATGCGTTCGGAGGTGATTTTGATAATACTCTTTATTCCTTTCCAATTTTCCTTTTCGTCAATCCAGTTAAGTTCATGTATGACCTTGCAGGTTCTGATCTCAGACCGCCCGTGCCCTTTATCCAGATGCTGGCTGTAACTGTCTTCCCTGAAGTTAAACTGGTTGGTTACCTGGTCATAAAACGTTTCATGGTTTTGCTTCAGGGCCAGGATATAATCCCCTGACTTTCGATAATCTTTTCAGCGATTGCTTTTTGGGTGCCCATCGCATCGATGCTGACTACTGCCCCTTAATGTTCAATAAAGATAGTAATGCCGGGATGGCACTAATCTCATTACTCTTGTCAGCCACCTTTTGTTGCCCAAGTACCAACTGATTACGGCCTGACCAGGCACTTACCAAATGTAATGCCCCAATCCCTGATGCTTGCAGGCGCTATTGCAGACGCTCTTTCCATCGATAGCAATCAGTTCCCTTTCGCCAGATGTACCTGTTGTTTGAAGGCTCTGGCCAAGTTCCGCCGTCCAGGCGCGGAAACAGCGTTCAAAAACATCCGCATCGATCATCATAAAAACGCGATTGATCGTATCATGACTCGGTATGCCATTTTCAAGCGGTAGCAACTGTTTTAAAAAGTCTTCTTTTTCCTTGCCAACTCCTCCATTTCGTACCAGCTTTCCGCACCGCATACAACCGCCAATACCGATAGGATTATTACTTCCAGTAAATTATGTTTCTTATTATTGCCCGTGCGCGGATCGGGTATCCATCTGAAATGATCATGGAGTGAGGTTGTCATATTCTTTTTACAAAGAAAAAATTCTAAAAGGCTTTACCCCCCCCGAACATTTAAACTTATTCCCTCTTTACCAACATTTTGTTGGTAACACTACTCATTTTTACCGTTTCTTATACGTCAGCCCTGACTTTTAGCTTTCTCCAAACCACTCCATTTTAACCATGCAGTTCTGCATGGTCAAGAAATCTGTTCTCTACAGCACACATTTGTTCCAAAACAAATGCTATGCAGATAATTGATCAAGGAGCTCTTAGCCTGTGCATACGCCAGGCAGTGAGGGCGAAACTACAGGAACATTTTAAAACGGGCGGCAGCCAGCTGCCCAACTCAGAAAAACTTTTATCCAAGCAGGAACTTGCCGCTGAACTCGGCGTGTCTCTCGTTACGCTTACTGACTGGATGAAAAAAGGCTTACCCTATTTGCGCCTGCATAAAAGGGTATACTTCAGAAAAAGTGAAGTACTGAATGCCATGCAACAAACCATTAACGATTAAACAAGGAGGAACAGATGAATGTGGAACTGATCACCAAAGGGGATTTACTGGAATTTAAAAGCGATCTGCTAAACGAGATCAAAAGGATCATACAGCCGGGGCAGGCCAGTACCAAGCAATGGCTGAAGAGTGTGGAGGTAAGAAAGCTGTTAGGGATATGTTAAGGAGCTGGCAGCCTATGCCAGCTTGCTTAAATGCATGGAAAAGGATAATCGATTGTTGCCAACCCATCTTAGCCTGTTTACCGGTCTGTTTGTCTGCTGGCAGCGGAACGGCTTTGTCAGCCCATTTAGCGTGACCCGGAAAACGCTTATGGCGTTTTCCAAGGTCGCATCAATTGCCACTTACCACAAATGCATTAGGGAATTGGATGAGTATAGTTATATCCGGTATCAGCCATCTTATCATCCCAAGCAGGGCAGCCTGGTTTACTGGCCGGAAGCAGAAGCAGCGGCGAAAAAGGATACCGTCTAAATTACCGCAAAACTTCGTTTTGCAACATTGGAATCGCATACCGCGAGCGATATGCAGAACAAATACAGATAACGGGATATATGGTGGAGAAATCTAAGACCCGAAGGGAGCGAGTTAATGTTTTTGCTTCACAAAAACCCGGATACACCCCGCCGGGGTGATCCGGTAACTCGCTCCCGTTGGTCGGTTTGGGAAGAAGGTTTAGGAAATAAATTTTATGACAGGATCCACTGAAAAAGAGAAAATACAGAAAAAAAGGGTGCCCGGCAGACCGAAGAAAACAGTAAGCCGAAGCGATTTCCTGATGGTGCGGCTTACGCCGACGGAACGTGTTTTGATCGATGGGCGGGCAAAGAAAGCTGGCTTGAGATCGAGCGAATGGTTCCGCAGGGCTGCCAAAAGCGCCAAAGTCTTCCCGCGATTTACTGTAGAGGAAACCGGTTGGTTCAGGATGCTGGCGGGGCTTGCCAATAACCTTAACCAACTAACACACCTTGCCCATGTGGCCGGGCTTTTTTCTTTGGCTTTTAAGTGTCAGGCTATGCTTAAACAGATCGAAGATTTATTAACTAAGATCAGCAGGAATGATAGGTAAACCAATTACCGGGAGGAGCTTTGGCGGCTGTGTCCACTATGTGGTAAACAAGCAGGATGCAAAGATCATTGCTAGTGAAGGAGTGAGGATGCAGAATGCAAGTACGATCACCCATGATTTCAACCTGCAACGAAAGATGCGGCCGGAGTTAGGTAAAGCGGTGGGTCACTTGGTTTTAAGCTGGAGTAAAGAAGACTTGACCAAACTGACTAATCAAATTATGGTGGAACGAGCAAAAGAATACATGGATAAAATAGGTATCCGTAATACGCAATTTGTTATCGTCCGTCACCATGACAGGGAACACCCGCATTTACATGTGATCTATAACAGGGTAGACAATAATGGCAACACCATTACCGATAAAAATAATTTTGCGAAGAATGTGAAAGCCTGTAAGGAGATCACACTGAAGTATGGCTATCATTTAGGTGAAGGTAAGGATCAGGTAAATAGGCAGGCATTAAAAGGTACGGAGAAAACCCGGTATGAACTTTTTGATATTATTAAAGCAACGCTTAAACAATCAACAGACTGGAAACAACTGGAAGCGAAGCTGCATAAACAGGGTATAGGCATTGCTTATAAATTTCGTAGTGGAAGCACCGAGGTACAGGGTATCTCTTTTGAAAAAGGAGACATCAAAATGAAAGGCTCTGCCATTGACAGAAGTTTGAGTTATGCCGGGATTAATACGCAGCTTAAAGTCAATCGCCAGATGCAACAGCAGCAAGAAATAAGAAGACCAGATTCGCTTTCATTAGCCGATCAGTTAAGGGAGGCGATCCGACAGCATGGCCAGGCTGATCAGTTACACCTTCCAATTCACGGTAAAGGCATCTTGGAAACCTTGTTGGAACCGCAGTTTGTTGCCGGGCCGCCTGACCCGATGGGAGATGCGGATATTGCTCGAAGGAAACGAAAGAAACATGAAGCGGAGCATTCCCAGTCACAAGGAATAAGCAGGTAGCGTGATAACAAAAAAGATTATTTAATTATTAAAACTAAGTTTTATGCAACAGGAAGAACTGGAAGAAAAAGTAACGATGCTGGAGGAACTGATACAGGGGTTCATTCAAAGGATAACCATAGTAGAAACCGAAATGCCGGAATTTTTAAAGGGTTTCTTAAATCAATACAAGGAAACATTAGACCGGATAGCTGGCAGGATTGAAACGGCCAATAAACGTTATGATGATAAAAAAATCCAGCAACAGATCAATGAATTGAAAGATGTAGTTTCGAGAGTACCAAAAGTGATCGGTGTCAAAAATAGCCATCATTTCGGGGCATGGTCAAAAAGCCTGATCATTGGGATAGTCATTGTATTTGTTATTACGACCGGATCATTTGGTACTGCTTTATATTTAAATTATCAAAATGACCGGCTAAACGAGGAAGCTTATAATTTCTGGATGGTCAGGGCGATGTATCCTAAAACGGCCGAAACAATTATTACAAGATTAAAGGATGATCCGAGTGCTTTTATTGCCGAGGCTGAAAAGGCAATGGAGAAACAACAGGCAATTGCTGCCGCTAAAGCTGTTGCCGATCAGGCAGGCAAGGATCAGAAAACGGCTAGGGATAACCTGAACAAAGTAATATTGGCTAAGTGATTAACCTTTATTCGTTTTCTTATGAGATGAGAGAGGGGACGGCCATACGGCTGCGGCAGGCGGCTCCATTGCACCACGCGCTTCGCTCCGGGTTCCATTACGCCGCCAGCCTTGCCGCCGCGCGCGCAGGAGTGTATTCGTTCCTCACACCTGCCTTTCCCGCGCACGAGTTGTAGGTTAGTCACAGCACCGCAGTCACAAAATTAGCTACGCAGGAAAACCGTCAAGGGTATATAAATCCCGATGATAGGATCGGGACCCTTGACAGTTTTCCTGCTAACAGCTCCGGTTGTTTAAGCGGTGATATGACATAGTGTGCGCAGATCACAAGTCGAGAACGATCCGGTTTGCGGCTTCTTTTTTTGCTTTATCCATAACACGGGTATACCGCTGCGTGGTTTTAAGGTGCAGGTGTCCTAATAGCTTTGATATAGTATAAATATCTGTTCCGTGGTCAAGTTGTAAAGTAGCATAGGTATGCCGGAGACAACTAAAA
The DNA here is from genome assembly GCF_003286435.2 of Mucilaginibacter metallidurans. Classification (NCBI taxonomy): domain Bacteria; kingdom Pseudomonadati; phylum Bacteroidota; class Sphingobacteriia; order Sphingobacteriales; family Sphingobacteriaceae; genus Mucilaginibacter; species Mucilaginibacter metallidurans. The sequence goes on along the minus strand of NZ_CP043449.1, from coordinate 5,155,126 downwards.
GTCAGATGCTTATTTATACCGGCTTGTTTAGGCCAGACTTTTAAAAGATCCCTGGTGTAATTGTAATTAACTTTTGGAAAGACAAGTGTGGCAGGATCTCCGCGTTCGCCTAAGAGATAAAAGGCTTGGTTAGAGATATAAACGAGTTGGGGCTTATAGGTTTTACGCTGTCGAAATTGGAGATAGTAATTATCCTGCTCGCCGCGAACCTGTTTCCAGTTGAGGTATTTTATATCACAAAACCTAAGTCCCGTTAAAATTCTAACAACACGACCCTTTTATATAAATCATCTTTTATTGGAATGGTAAGCATCTGGCGCACTTCACTCATCGTTAGAAACTCAACTTCCGCCTCGATTTCCTTAAGTCCCGGCGACAACGCGTGTAAGTCATCGCTGATCAGTTTCTCGCGCCAGGCTTGTTTTAGTGCTGTAGGAATTTATTGAAATAACTTAGCGCACTATTATGCCCGATACCACGCCTTGATTCGCGCAGTTTAGGTTCGTCCAATAAAAACCGCTTGAATTGTTCGCAAAGAGACAGGTCAAGTTCAGCAAAACTAATATCTGCGCCATCTGCAAAAAGCTGGAAATACCTGACACTGCTATCCCAATTGTGCCAATTTAAGCCACGTTGCTGATCTGCAAGTTTCCTGAAGTAGGTAATAAAACTTTCATGTTTCCTGAAACTGGGCGACATTCCATGCTTTTGAGCCTGTAATTCGAGTTGACGTTTGGCGCAGATGGTATTTGCCAGCTCCATAGTTGTCCGGTTATGATTCTTTTCCGCAGGTGTTGTCGGATGGTCATATACGAAGAGTTTGAGATTTTCATATCCGGTTTGCTTTTTAGTTTTTGGATTTACGATTAGGGGTAGTAGTCCAAGAACAGGCGATGACGACCCTTGGTAAGGGCATGCGTTCTGATAGTTACTTTCATGGCGTTCGAGGTTGGTTACGGATGAAGTAACAGTTTGCTTAGCTAAAGGCTTAAGAAAATAAAATTATAAGCTGCAAAAGAGCTTTATTTATTATGCTTGTCTTTGAGAATCTCTACTTTTTCTTGTTCGCTTTGTAGCAGTCGTTCATAGAGCTTTTTGTTTTCCTCAAACAATTCTACAAGTTTGTCGATAGGATTGAATGTGAAATTGGGCTGGTATGCAATCGACGTTGAGTTGTCATTACTGGTAAATGTTGAATTGATAATATTAATTGCGGCCTCCTCGTCAAAGTTTTTGATAGAATCTTCCGGCACTTTTAATGCTTTCGCCACTTGAGATAAAATTTCAGGCTCCAAAGTTTCTTTACTTTCCAGTAATGAAACCCTTTTTTGACTCCACTCTTCACCAAGTGCGATAGCCAAAGCCTCTTGTTTAAGCCCCAGCATTTCACGGAAGCGTTTAACGTTACGGCCTTGATGAATATTTTTTGGTGTATCAGTCGTGTTCATAAGTTAGTATGTAGAGTTCGGTCAAATGTAAACAAAATAATAAAAAGCCTTGGTTTATCTAATATAGAAATAATAGTTGATGACTACGTGATCTCTTAAGATGTAGATTCTCTAATTTTTGATAAATATATCGCCCTTCCGTTTAGGTATTCATCTGATTTACAAAGTAATACATTATTCTTTTCATACTACATTATAGTATACGATAGCTCCTAAAAGATAGGGCGGTAATGAGAGGTACCTCCAATTCATTACATAGTGAGAGAATATTTTAGCACATTCCTGAATTTTATATACGCTCCAAACTCGTCTTATTTGTAAAAAAAATCATGAATAGCGTATTATATATAGCACGTAAAGCTAAGGGATTTACCGAAGGGCAGCTTGCACGTTTATTAAACATGGACGAAAAAACCTATGTAGAACTTGAAAACGAAGTTAGACTGCTGGATAAAGATACCTGTCTTAAGCTTCGCAAAATTTTTGATATTCCCGCGGATTATTTTTATATAAGCATAAAAAGAGAGGCTACGCTGCGAGCTAACACGATGAAAGATGTTTTATCTTTATTAAAACTTCCGGGTGCAGGGCTTTTGCCACCAGAAATACACGTTAAAATGGTAGCAATGGGTACTGAGGCTCTTATGGCGCACCAAGAGCTGTACGCAGCTTATCATGAAATTGATATACTAAAAAGGGAAAATGCCGCTATTAGGGATCTTTACACAGCATTGATAGAAGAGAAAAGGCTCTAAGATACGGTTTTGAAGCTCCCCTTGATTTTTTGCAGAAGATGTAACTGTATGCTTATATATAAGATGAGCGTTTCTTGTCAGAAAGTAAACCTGTCGTTTGGCTCTTGATGAAGAATAGTTTAGAAAGTTTAAGGATAGTTTAGAACATATAATTAAGTGACATTTGTGATGTCGGCAAATGATGTAGCGATAAATGCTTCTGGCTTATAAAAAGACTACATATACCTACAGACCAGCAAAACAAAAAAGTTTGTGAGATAATAAAAATTGACCATGAGTCAGATCGGTTGTGTACATAGATTAAGTCTCTTAATCTTTTTGCCGATGGAAAAAAAGAAACCGCACAGGGCACCGCTAGGACCGCAGTTGAAGTTCGGGCAGAGGTCGTGGATTATTCCACGGCCCTGCCAGCTTCACTGTGATTGCCGTTTTGACTGTCGGTGAAAGACTTTGCTTAATGAACGAAAAAATAAAAAATGATTCAATCGGCCTGCTATTCCAGCAGGCCTTGAATAAAAAGCTCGAATCCGATCTAAGCAAGCACCACAAAAACAATTTACGCTACGCCTTTAACCATTTTATGGAGTTCCTTGGAGCGGAAGGACGTGAAATGTCGATCCGCGAATTGACCACCTCCAGGATTGAAGAGTTCTTACAGCTTTTCGGCTCTTCCGCAACATATTACATGAACAGGCGGCTGGAGCTGAACATACTTTTTAATCTCGCTTCAAGAATGATCGACGAGGATTTGCAGGCCGCAAAAAGAACAGAATCCAGGAGAATCAAGGCAACACTCCATCTGGCTTACGAAAAAGAACAGCTAGAACCTGTATTTACTTTCCTGAAGGTTAACCACATAAACCTCTATCGGTGCTGCCTACGCTGATCAAATGCGTGAGGGTACGCGGCTATTTCTTTGAACTGCATGACGATGGCAATTATGTGGTGATACGCGATATCAGGTTAAAAGTGACATTTCGGGAGCGGACAACCAAGGTGAGGGTATATGATAAATCATATCGTAATTACGAATGGCACCCGAACGGGAAAGTTGTTTTCAGAATTGATACGAGGCTGAAATCAGAATGGCAGGACCTCAAAGCGGTTTTGCTGGAAGAGCAATTACCCAAAATACTGGCAAAGCTGGAACTGGCCGCAAAAGAGGAAGAACTTTACCTGGAAAAAGCCCGGATCTGGCAGGCAAACTGGGAACGTGAAAGAAAAGAAAAAGCCGAATTTGATGCCCGAAAAAAGCAGGAAAAAGATGCTTATAAAGAATTGATGAGGGATGCCGAACGCTGGAAGCGAGCTCAGCTGATCCGTGATTATACATTGGCCGTGCCGGATCCTGATCCACAATGGTTTGCCTGGGCGAATGCCAAAGCAGACTGGCTCGACCCTTATGATCCGGGCAATGTTGAATGGTTGAAAGATGCGGATAAGAATGATTTCTGAAGCCTTAGTGTGCCATCGTTAAATAAATACTAAATACATTTACAATTATGCAATTACAGATATCTTCTGATCTTCACCTGGAGTTCCCGGAAAACCGGAATTATATGGCTTTAAACCCTTTGCAGGTAAATGGAGATATTCTTTTATTGGCGGGGGATATAATACCATTGAAGGATATTGACCGTCATCGTGATTTTTTCAGTTTGCTTGCAGACAATTATGAGCATACTTATTGGGTTCCCGGCAATCACGAATTTTACCATTTCGATATAGCCAACAGGTCGGGCGCTTTTCGGGAATCGATACTATCCAATGTGACGCTGCTTAATAATTCTACTATTGAACTGAACCAGATCAGAATCCATTTTACGACACTATGGTCGGAAATATCGAAATACAAAGCCCGTTATATTGAACGCGGGATGATGGATTTCAGGGTAATCAAAAATGAAGGGAAGTGGTTTTCGGTGGAAAAATATAACCAGATGCATTCTGACGCCCTGGCATTTCTCGAAACTGCATTAGATGCTGGAGGGTATAACCGGAATGAGGATGTCAGGAACCTCATTGTGTCACATCACGTGCCGACATTTCAGCATTATCCCAAACAATATTCAGACAGCGTTTTAAATGAAGCTTTTGCAACCGACTTAGATGCTTTTATTGAGGATAGCGGTGCTGATTACTGGATATACGGCCATCATCACGATGCTACTCCTGAATTTAATATCGGGAAAACGAAGCTGTTGACTAATCAACTCGGATATGTACACCAGGATGAGCACAGCAATTTTGATCGCGGCAAGACGATAACAATTGATGCATAGATAAAATAAAGGATGCACTGGCTTGGATTTACACGCCAGTGTTCCTGAAATACGTAAAGATAAATGGGATGTCTGTTTTTTAAAAGCTATCAGTATCCGGCATATAACCGATTCTTTTTCTATCTATTGGCTGCGACTTCTTTTCGATCAGTTCATCGAGATAACCGAATACCAATTCAAGGCTTTTATCGTGCCTGATCAGTTTGCTTTTGATTTGTTCAATTTCCAAACGGAGTTCCGTATTATCGAGGTACATGTTTCGTATCCGGTTGAATATCCGCATAACCTGAATATTAACCTGGATGGCCTGTTTGCTATTCAATACGCTTGAAAGCATCAAAACGCCATGCTCAGTGAACACATAGGGGAGTTTTCGCCTTCCCCCACGTTTTGATGTCGCAATTTGCGACATCAAACTTTCAAACTCCGATTCATTCAACCTGAACATAAAGTCATTCGGGAACCTATCCATATTCCTGATTACCTGTTCGTTCAAGCGCCGTGTTTCTACGCGATAAAGTTCAGCCAGATCGCTGTCAAGCATTACTTTTTGATCCCTGATATAATAGATCTTGGTCATGATGATATCGTCTGATATTGAAGTTGTATTGTTCATTTATGTTAGTTAAAATGTAATAATTAACCATAGAGCCAACGGTGGCTCTATGGTTGTGTAAATAGGCGGTCTAATAAAGCTTCCTTAGCTTAGACATGTCCTGCGCCACTTTCATATCAAGGATTTTAGCATAATGCTGTGTTGTTTTGATATTGGTATGGCCAAGCATTTTTGATACGCTTTCTATGGAAACTCCGTTTGCAAGTGTTACCGTAGTCGCGAATGTATGACGGGCTATGTGATAGGTTAATTCTTTATTGATACCGCAGGCGTCCGCGATTTCTTTCAGATAGCTATTCATTTTCTGGTTGCTCAATACGGGAAGTAATAAGCCATCATTAACGCATTGAGGATGCTCCTCATACTTAACCATTAGTTCCATCGCCTCTTGCAATAAAGGAATGCGGGAAGAAGTATCCGTTTTCTGACGGCTTGTATAAACCCATTTTTGTCCGTCAATGCCCGTTACGATTTCAGTCCGCTTTAATTTCTTGACATCGGCATAAGCTAAGCCGGTGTAGCAGCTGAATAGGAAAATATCCCTTACCTGAGATACCCGGTCGCTAACCAGTTTCTTGTTTGCCATTACTTCCAGCTCTTCGGCATTTAGAAAATCGCGTTTAACTTCCTTTACTTTGGGTTTGTATTTAACAAATGGATCTTTATCAAGCCAGCCATTTGCGATACAGATCAGAATGATCTTCTTAAAGTTTTTCAGGTATTTCACTGTCGAATTATTATTGCAGCTTCTTTCTGAGCGCAGATAAAAGTCGTAAGCCATGATAAACTCATGATCAATTGCCCGGATGTCGATATCTGTCGAATTGTATTTCCAAAGCAAAAAAGCCTGTGTATGTTTCAAGCTTGTTTCATAGCGGTCAAGCGTACCCTTTGCATATTCTTTTCCGATAAGCGTGGCAACCTGTCTGTTATGTTCCTGAAATATCGGTACCAGCATTTTTCCGGGTGAAGGCTTGCCGCCAAGAAGCTTGTCTTTCAAATTAGTCGCAGTGATCAACAACTTTCGCTCTATCATGTCCCGGTGAACATCATAAACCTGGTGTTCTAAAGTTTTCAGGTAAGCGTTGATACTTTTTACTTCTTCACTGTTGCCGGTTAACTTTTGTCCGTTTGTGTTCCATTTGTCGGGATTGACATAGCGTTTAGAGGAGACTTCGATGCGTACGCCATCAACAGTGATACGGAGATAAACAGGGGCGAGGCCTTCGACATTTGTTTTTGATCTCTTTACGTAAAAGAGCAGGTTAAAAGATTTGTTCATCGCTGAAGCTTTTAAGTGAATAAAATTAGTTACATATCCTGCTGAAATCAAGATGTTTAAATAGTGAACATGCTCAATAACAGTGACTTATAAGCATTCCGGTGACCGATAGGATTACCTTGAAAAAGGTCACCCACGGGGCACCAGACCAAAGCGATTAATTGGTTTATTTTGGTGAGGGCTAAAACAGAAAACGCCGTAAATAATTCATTTACAGCGCTTTTGATCCTAATTGAATAATACTTGGCGGAGAGGGAGGGATTCGAACCCTCGATACCCTTTTGGAGTATACACACTTTCCAGGCGTGCTCTTTCGACCACTCAGACACCTCTCCGAGTAAATGCGGATTGCAAAGGTAAAATATTTGCCCTTACTATCAATAAAAAAGCGAAGCCCGTTTTAACCAGCTTCGCTTTCACAAAAACTTAACTCTACTTATAAAAATTGCACTCGCGCAAGTATGACAGTTATGGTGTGCTTTGGTTTAATTTGAGTAAAAAATATTAGGCTGCAATGCAGATACATAATTTTAGCTTATGTTTGCTGCGCACTGTCACATGGCGGTGGTTAACATAAAATACTGTTTTGGTTGCAATGCTGAGCATCAACGACATTAAAAAACCTATTGCTGCTGATATTGATGCGTTTGAGGAGAAATTCAGGAACTCAATGAAAAGTTCCGTTCCGCTGCTTGACCGCATCACACATTATATTGTAAAGCGTAAAGGCAAGCAGATCCGTCCTATGTTCGTGTTCTTTTCGGCCAGTATTTGCGGGGGCATCAATGAGGCTACGCACCGCGGGGCGGCATTGGTTGAGCTGTTGCATACAGCATCTCTTGTGCACGATGATGTGGTTGATAACTCTTATCAGCGCCGCGGCTTTTTCTCTATCAATGCTTTATGGAAAAATAAGATAGCCGTTTTGGTGGGTGATTACCTGCTTTCAAAAGGCTTGCTGCTTTCTATCGATAACAACGATTTTCAATTATTGCGTATTGTTTCGGATGCTGTTAAGCAAATGAGCGAGGGTGAACTGATGCAAATTGAAAAGGTGCGCCGCATGGATATTGGTGAACCTGTTTATTATGAAGTGATCAGGCAGAAAACCGCTTCGCTTATTGCATCCTGCTGCGCCTGCGGTGCTGCGTCGGCAGGGGCCAGTGACGAGGTGATTGAAAAAATGCGCCTCTTTGGCGAGAAAATAGGCATCGCATTCCAGATCAAGGATGATATGTTTGATTTCGGCACTGATGATGTGGGTAAGCCGTTAGGTATCGATATCAAAGAAAAAAAAGTTACCCTGCCGCTTATTTACGCCCTGGCCAATTGCAGCAGTTCAGAAAAAAAGAGGGTGATCAACCTGGTGAAGAACCATAATGAAGACCCTAAAAAGATTGCTGAGATCATTAAATTTGTGAAAGATACCGGTGGCTTACAATATGCCGAAACCCAGATGAAAAAGTACCAGGAGGAGGCTTTCGAAATCCTGAACACTTTCCCCGACAGTGATTCGCACCGCGGGCTGGAGCAACTGGTTAGGTTTACTACCGAACGGGACAAATAATCAATTTTATTGCTGCGTATAAATAACTGGTTTTTTAAAGATGCACTCCCTATCTTTATCACAACCGATTTTTACACTTATGACAGCTACAATCCCTACATTGTTTGAATGGGCGGGTGGTACACCTGCTTTTGAACTGCTTTTCAACGAGTTTTATGATAAGGTTTTGGACGATGAACTGTTGGAACCCGTATTTAAGCATATGTCGCCCCAGCACCGGATGCATGTGGCGCATTTTGTAAGTGAAGTTTTTGGCGGCCCAAAAACCTATAGCGAAACTGAAGGCAGCCATTATGCCATGATCAATAAACATTTGCAAAAGCATTTAACCGAAGCGCACCGCAAGCGCTGGATTGAACTGTTGCTGCAAACTGCCGATGAACTGTCACTGCCCGATGATCCGGAATTTCGCTCAGCTTTTATGGCTTACCTTGAGTGGGGTACGCGGATAGCAGTGCTGAACTCCCAAACAGATAATACTACAGAAAGCCCGGATACGCCTATGCCGAAATGGGGCTGGGGCGTGCCGGGAGGGCCATACATTCCCTGAAATAATAAAACGCGTATGTAAAATGACCGGTGTTCAAGGGCCGCACATCATAATTACTGCTCTTCCGGCATTTATGTTCGGGTAAACTTATTAACTTCGTAAATGCAGTCCATACAATCCCTCTTCCCTAAAATAGGTTTCTTTTCTATTCTTGATGTATTGCTGGTGGCTTTGATCATTTACCAGTTGTATAACCTTATCAGGGGAACCATTGCAGCTAATATCTTCATTGGGTTTGCAGTGATCTTTGCTCTCAATTTTGTGGTGAAGGCTTTGGATATGAAGCTGCTTACCATTATTCTGGGCAAATTTGTTGATGTGGGGATCATTGCCATTATCGTGGTTTTTCAACAGGAAGTAAGGCGATTTTTATTATTGGTAGGTAAAAATGCTTCACTCCAACGCAATAAAGCCTGGTGGCAATATTTCTTCGGAAAATCGGAAGTTGAGAAAAATAATTACGCCAGGATCAAGCCAATAATTGATGCCTGCAAAAGCCTGAAGCAAACCCGCACAGGGGCGCTCATTGTTTTCGCCAAGTATTATGACGAACAGTTTTATCAAAACAGTTGCGAGGTGGTGGAGGCCAAAATTTCAAAGCGATTATTGGAAAGTATTTTTCAGAAAACCAGTCCGCTGCATGATGGTGCGGTAGTGATTTCGGAGAATAAGATTAAATCGGCAAGTTGCATTTTGCCGCTTACCGAAAAAACGGATCTGCCGGCGCAGTTCGGCCTGCGCCACAGGGCAGGTATTGGTGTTACAGAGGCAAATGAGGCCACGGCGATCATTGTATCTGAGGAAACTGGTGAGATCTCGTATGCCAAACAAGGCCGAATTAAAATGAATATCAGCTTCGCAGAGCTGGAAAAAGTTTTAAATAAGGATTTTTAATCGGATAAAAATAAGACGGGATACCTTAACTGGCCCTTTAACTGGCGCAAGTATTGTGTGGTTGCAGGAGCGGGGCGTACTTGTGCCCTCTAAGGAATTAAAATAATCAGCGTTAAATTAACAATGCCACTGCAACCTTCCATCGATAAAATAACAGAAATTTCCCGGGTTCTGCTTTCTATAGCAGTGCGTTATCTTGTATTTGCCGGTGCGTTTTACCTGTTTTTCTATGTGTGGCGAAAAAGAGCTTACTGGTATGCAAAAATTCAGCAACGCTATCCCGCAAATAAGCACCTCGTTAGGGAAATTGTTTATTCATTCTTCACCATATTGATATTTGGTGCGGTGATCATGCTGGTGATCTATGCCAGTAAGCAGCATTTAACAAGGATCTATTTAAATATCAGCGATAAAGGATATCCTTATTGTTTTTTGAGTATAGGGCTGATGATCCTGATGCACGACACCTACTTTTACTGGACACACAGGGCTATGCACTGGAAGCCTTTGTTTAAGCTGATGCACAAAACGCATCATTTGTCAACTAATCCGACACCATTTGCCGCTTATGCTTTCCATCCGCTGGAGGCCGTAGTGGAGATTGGGATTGTACCGCTCATCGCCTTTACTATTCCCTATCACGGTACAGCACTCACTATATTTTCTTTGTATTCGTTGTTATTAAACGTAACCGGTCATCTGGGCTATGAGCTTTTTCCCCAGGGGTTTACTACGCATAAACTGTTTAAATGGCACAATACTTCAACGCATCATAATATGCACCACCGGTTGGTAAAATGCAATTATGGTTTATATTTCAACATATGGGACAGGTTAATGGGCACTAATCATCCCGATTATGAAAAGAGCTTTGAACAGGTGGTTGAAAAGCGCGAAAAGGTGAAGTATAAAGGAGACGGCGAACTACTGCCAAACGAGTTGGCTACGGAGTAACTTTTTCCTTTTTTACCCCGACAGAATCTGGATTCACTATATCTGTTTTTTTAATCAGCATATGGTATTTTATCCCGGGTTCGTCAGTTTTAACAACGGGCATATTGTCGTTCGGGTAATTTTTAACAACAGGCATCCGGCTATAAACGGTCACATTATCAACAAGTTCACGGGTATTTAGCAATGTCCTGTTATCATTTAAAAGTCCGTTTTTCGGAAGTACCGGCATTAGTTTAGACAAGTTGCTGTCAACCTGTAATGGTTTCAAATTAAAAAGTTTATCGACAGCGTTATTGTTTTTAGGTGCTTTATTGAGGTTTTGTGCTTTAAGCTGGCCTGCACAGGCTATGATAGCAGCAAGGATTAAGGTTTTTTTCATGGTGATACTATTTTATACTAATATACCTATCATTCAATAATATTTAAATGTTAAATAATGTTATTAAATGTTAAATGCTTTTGAATTGAACCCAAATACCAAAGCCATAAACTGATAGATTTTATTACTTTTGTGGAAAATTTAAAAACCGATGAGCGAACTCATTAAAAAACAAGTGAACGATGCAAAGGCCTTGATGGAAAAGGCCATTGACCATGCAGATAGCGAATTAAATAAAATACGTGCAGGTAAGGCAAGCCCTTCATTACTTGACGATATCAGGGTTGATTACTATGGTACCCCGACACCACTAAGCCAGATAGGTAGTGTTAACACCCCTGATGCCCGTACCATTGTTGTTCAGCCATGGGAAAAATCATTGTTAAACCCTATTGAAAAAGCCATTAAAGAAGCTAATTTAGGTGTTAACCCTCAAAACGATGGTATCATTATCCGTATTAATGTACCGCCGCTTACCGAAGAGCGCCGCCGTGATTTGGTTAAAAAAGCTAAAGCCGAGGCTGAGACCGGTAAGGTGGCTGTTCGTAACATCCGTAAAGATGCTAACGAAAAGATCAAAAAATTAAAATCAGAAGGTGTTTCTGAAGACGAAATAAAGACAGGCGAAGCTGAAGTTCAAAAACTTACTGATGCTTACATTGCTAAGGTTGATCAGCTTTCAGAAGCTAAAGAAAAAGATATCATGACGGTTTAATATTAACCTTGTGTCAAATTAAAAGGGAATGAGCTACTTAGCCATTCCCTTTTTTTATGTTTGCCGTTGAAACATGAATGTATTAATCTCTTACTTAAAAAAACACCGCTGGATAGTTGTATTTGCACTTTTCCTGGCGGCGATGAATATAGGCTTCTCACTGCTCGACCCATGGATAACCGGGCGTATTGTTGACCGTGTTATTGAACAACGCAGTAAGCTACAATATGACGCATACCTTAACCAGGTGCTGATGCTGGTTGGCGCTGCTATTGGTGTTGCCATGGTATCGCGTATAGCTAAAAACTTCCAGGATTATTTTACCAATATCATTACTCAAAAAGTTGGGGCCGAAATGTATGCCGATGGTTTAAAGCACTCGCTTGAGTTGCCCTACCAGGTATTTGAAGACCAGCGGAGCGGCGAAACTTTAGGCATATTACAAAAGGTGCGTTTAGATTGCGAAAAGTTTATTACCTCCTTTATCGGAATCCTTTTTGTGTCGCTTATCGGGATGGTATTTGTTATCGTTTACTCAGTGAGCGTAAGCTATAAAGTTACCCTGGTATATTTCGCTGCGATACCTGTCATTACTTTTGTGAGTATGGCCATGAGTCGTAGGATCAAAAAAATCCAAAAGACAATTGTAGCCGAAACAACAGCGCTGGCAGGTTCAACAACCGAATCGCTAAGGAATATCGAGCTTGTAAAAAGTTTGGGTTTGGCAAAACAGGAAATAGCAAGGTTGAATAATACCACTTACAAAATCCTCGACCTGGAACTGAAAAAAGTGAAGTATGTACGCAGCATGAGCTTTGTACAGGGTACTACTGTAAACTTTGTGCGCAGTGTGATGGTGGTGGTTCTGCTGATGCTCATTTTTAAAAGCACTATCTCTCCGGGCCAATATTTCAGCTTTTTATTTTACTCATTCTTCTTATTTAATCCTTTGCAGGAGTTAGGCAACGTAATCCTTTCCTGGCGTGAAGCTGAGGTTTCCCTTAGTAACTTCAACAGGATATTAAGCATTCCTATCGATAAAAAGCCAGAAAAACCGGTGCTGCTTGAAAAGGTAGAAACCCTCACTTTTAACGATGTTACCTTTAAGCATTTAACAGCCAATCGTAATGCCCTTAACCATATCAGCTTCGAAACTAATTCGGGCGAAACGATAGCGTTTGTTGGTCCGTCAGGTTCGGGTAAAACTACACTGGTTAAATTATTGGTTGGTTTATATCAGCCTTTGCAGGGAGATATTTTATACAACGGCACATTAAGTAAAGAAATAGACCTTGATCAGCTCCGTGAGAAAATTGGTTTTGTAACCCAGGATACACAACTGTTTTCAGGTACCATCCGCGAGAACCTGCAGTTCGTTCGCCCCGGAGCTACTGATGAAGAATGTATGGATGTGTTACAGCGTGCAGCCTGCCAAACCTTACTGGCCCGGGCCGATAAAGGTTTGAGCACTGTAATTGGTGAGGGCGGTGTAAAAGTATCGGGTGGTGAAAAACAGCGTCTGTCTATAGCGCGAGCTCTATTACGCAGACCGGATATCCTGGTATTTGACGAAGCAACATCATCCCTCGATTCTATCACTGAAGAGGAGATTACAGAAACCATCCGTAATGTATCCGAAAAGGAAAACCATATTACCATCCTGATCGCTCACCGTTTATCAACCATTATGCATGCTGATAGTATTTATGTGCTGGAAAAAGGCCGCATTATTGAAGGCGGTAAACATGCCGATCTGATAGCCCAAAAAGGTTTGTATTACGCCATGTGGCGTCAGCAGATTGGAGAGAAGGATACCGCCGATGCGCTGGATTAAGATATTAGAATATTTTATGTCATTGCTGTAAGCGAAGCGCGGCAATCGCTTGCTATACAGGGCGACCCTGCTTCTGTGCGATTGCTTCGTCGTCCCTCCTCGCAATGACATGTTTTTTTAACTATACTTCCGGCGGTACAAGTATTACTGTAGTACTTGCTACTTCAGTATTTGCCATGTGCTCAAACAAGCATACAGCATTTTTTATCGCCGCTTCGTGTTCTGCCTCAGGTATGGCATTGAGTACTTCTAAAAATTGTTTCCATTTTAAGCCAAGCTGGTCGCCGTAAACCTGGTAATAGTGATAACTCAGATTGTATGATAACAACTGCCCGTTAGTTTTTAGGCGTTTTGCTATTACGTTGCCCCCAAGTGTTGCCCCTTCCAATACATACATTGCACCAAGAATGGATGCGTCACTGTTTAAGTCAATATATTCGGGGGCTTCCGGCAAACTGCTGCTTACAGATGAGTTAATCTCCTCAAGGTCACGAAGCAGCGCTGGTAATTTTATCCTGGCTTCGATATTCAGTTTTTGACATAATTCATCGCTGAGATTGTTAAATAAAAAATCTTCTACCGCCAGGTGCGTAGCGTAGTTTACTGTCAGTATGGTTTGATATTGTTTAAAGGTAAATGAGCCATCCATGATCTGACCGGTAAACATTTTTTGTTCAAGCTGATCATGCAGGTGTGCTGTGGCTTGTTTTATTTTTTCATGAAGCATAGGTGTGCGTTTTTACGCCGCTAAAATACCGTCAATACACTTATAAAGTTCGTCAAGTGCAAATGGTTTTGCGAGGTAAGATGTAGCATTAAGATTTTCAGCAAGCTGCATAATGTTGTCATGGCCTGAAAATAATACAAAAGGTATAGTTCTGTGGTCATCAACCTCATGGATCTCTTTGATTATTTCACGGGCCTGGCGCTGGCCAATATAGTTATCGAGTATGATCAAATCAGGAGAGAAGCGTTCAATTTGCGCTACAACCTCGTAGCCGTCGCGTTTTACTTCAACCTCATATTTATCGCATAATGCGATGCCCATAATATCGGCTATATCCCCATCATCCTCGATGACTAATATTTTTTTCAGCGTTTTAATTGACATTCAGATTTTTAGTGAACCAAAAATTATAAAGTGATTCAACGCAATTTACCAGGTTTAAATAGCCCGCAGGCTTGGTTAAATAAGCATTAGCGCCAAATTCAAGTGATGCTTTAACGTCTTTTGGATTGTCGGACGTTGAAAAGAATATCACCGGAACATATTTTAAAAACGATATTTCACGAATGCGTTTTACCAGGTCGAGCCCCGAAAGCCCGGGCAGGTTAAGGTCGAGCAGTATAAGTTTCGGTTTTACCCTTGCTTCGGTAAGCTGTTTTAACTGCTCAAGCGCATCCTTCCCATTATCAATGATCTTTACCGTAAGCCCGTCTTTCACTTCGCGTACGGCATGCTGCATTATGAATGCAAAATCTTCGTCATCTTCAACATACAAAATATCAGGCGAACTCACAACTAACTAATTTTAAAAGATATATAAAAAACTGTGCCAAATCCTAATTTGCTCTCAAACCAAATTCGCGCTTTGTGTTTTTCAACAATGCGTTTTACAATGGCCAGGCCAACCCCTGTGCCTTCAAATTCGAGCGCGTTATCCATGCGTTTAAATAGTTCAAACACGCGGTTATAATAATTTACGTCGATACCAACACCATTGTCGGATACCGAATAAACGATCTCATTGTTTCTAACTATCCCCTCAACCTTAACTTTTGATGGCGTTGATTTTGAAGAGTATTTAACAGCATTGTTAATCAGGTTGGTGAAAACCTGCGTTATCATTACACTGTCGCCGTCAATACCTGGGGTATCTCCAATGGTAAATTCAATGCTTTCGGGCTTAAGGGCCGATAGTACTTCCCTTTTAATTTCATTTAGTAACAGGCCCATATCAATTGGGGCGGCCTCTATGTTGGTACGGCCCACGCGCGAATAATGCAGGATCTCTTTAATGAGCATGTGCATTTTATCGGTGCCCTTGATGATCCTTTCGAGCATTTTTTTTGCCGAATCATCCAGGCTTTTATTACTGGCCAGCAATAGCTCCGAGTAATTTTTTATTGATGATAGCGGGGTGCGCAGATCATGCGATATGGTATAGCTGAAGGTATCCAGCTCATCATAGGCCAATTGCAAACGTTCATTCAGGATCCTGATTTCGTTGGCTTTGCGGTTGATGGCAAAAATAACATCTTCACGAACCTTTAAAACCGCGGCGATCTCATCATGCTTCCACTTTTCGGATGTGTTTTTAACAATTTGTGTCCAGCTGTCAAATGATTTTCGTGGCGAGAGCTGCAACAGGCCGTCGGCAGTTTCTTCAACCGGCTTTTCCGGATTGCCCGCCCAGTTGATAGCTTTTACCTGCTCGGGCTTAAACCAAATGATCATCTCCCCAAGCTCGCGCGATAAACTGCAGGATAAAATTCCGCTGGCAACATCACTGTAATTTTTTGCCGCCGGATATATTTCGGGGAAACGGTAAGTGCTGTAAATGGTATCAACCATATTTACTTTAAGCCATTCAACTATCTCGGTTATTTGTTCTTCGGTGGGTGTCTGGCCGATGGTAGTTATCTCTTCATCGTACACCAGCGCCACACCCGTAGCCGTGGTAATATCTTTGATAGTAACTTTATTGCGGGTTAAGGCGAAAGTAAAATCAGTGTCCTTTTTAATATAATCGGCAATGGTATTGGCAGCTTCGCCCAGTTCATGAAGTTTTGCCAATTCTTCCTCGTCCTGGCGGTACTCTAATGCTGATGAAAGGATCTGACCGATCAGTTTCGATGCATCACGCGATTTATAGTCGATAAACCTTGGCGAATAATTATGGCAGGCGATAAGTCCCCAAAGTTCGCCATGGGCAATAAGCGAGATACTGAAGCTCGAGTCGACGCCCATATTTTTTAAATATTGGATATGGATAGGCGACACAGCCCTCAATACCGAATGGGTAAGGTCAAGCGGTGCGGCTCCCTCCTCATAGGTAATAATAGCCGAGCTTTCTGAATTTACATCGGCTATAATACGGGTAAGATTGATCTTATAAAGCTCGCGGGCTTGTTTAGGAATATCCGATGCCGGATAATGCAGCCCTAAAAACGGCTCCAGGTCATCGTTCTTCACTTCGGCGGTCACTTCGCCGTGACCATCCTCGTTAAATTTATAGATCATTACCCGGTCATAATTGATGATCTTTTTTATTTCAGAAGCAGCCTTTTGCAGTAGAAGGGATAAGCTTTTACCACTCAGGATCTCGGCTACCGAACGGCCTATAGTTTTTTGAATGTCACCACCCAGATCTGATTCGGTTGGCTCAAACTCCAGTACCAGGTCATTTACCGAGTGACTGATGATAAGATTGTAATTAGTTCCCTTTACATCAATAGCCAGCGGATTGATGGTGTCTGAACTTTTTGCACCTTTAGCCAACTTTAACAACTGCTGCAATGACGCGGTATCATTTGCTATGGCTAATTGTTCTTCCAGTTCGCTAATATTTTTGCCTAAGAGTCCGATTGCGTTGATACCGGTATAGCTTTCAACGTTTTGACTGATGTAGGAAATATTGTAAGATTTGCTGTTTACAGCGATCAAGAAACCGTGCGATTGGATCTTTCCCGGGATATGTATTGGTTCTCTGTCGCAATTGGTCAGGTCTACCTGGTAGCTCATAGTTTTTTGATAGGATGAATGACCGCGTAAAATACAAAAAATACACTTTTATGAAATATATTTTTTAAATAGGTAAGTTGTAAGGATTGAGAGGAAAGGTGATTGTTAATAAAACTATGTCATTAAGCCCATTCCTGGTTTTATCACAGTACCGTGTTAATTAGGGAAGTGAGGCGATGGAAATACCGACCACGAGCAAATGCGGGGAGGAGTTACTTTCCGAATAAATAAAACATCTCATTGCGAGGAGCGGAGGTAGAAAAGCGTCGGAGCGACGTGGCAATCTCATAGATATAAAACTATACAGGGCGCACATACATTGGCCACGATATTGCAACGTTGCGCTCAGCAATGACATGTTTTTATAGGTGTTGGTATGATTTGCGAATGAAAGTTACCCCTAAATATTTTTATTCTCAATCATCCTGAAAAACTCATCGCGATAGGTATCGCCTACAGGGATGATCTTGTCGCCGATCTGGATGCGGCTCCGTTCAATACTGTCTATTTTATTGAGGGCTACAATGTATGATTTATGTACACGTACAAAATGTTTTTCGGGCAAGGCATCTTCCATTTTTTTCATGCCCTGCAGGGTAATAATCCGCTCTGCAGAGGTAAAAATGCTTATATAATCCTTTAAACCCTCAATAAACATAATATCATGCAGGTATACCTTTTGAATCTTATGTTCGGTTTTTACAAAGATAAAATCGGTTGAAAAATCATCCTGCTGCACGGGCTCGGCCTGCATCACTACCTGTGGTTTGGCTGCAACAGGCTGGATAATGCTTTGTGCTTTTTGTACCGATTTAAAAAAGCGATCAAATGCGATTGGCTTTAACAAGTAATCAACTACATCAAGCTCATAGCCTTCAAGCGCGTACTGCGGGTAGGCTGTAGTTAAAATAACCTTGGCTTTGCCGTTAGCAATTTTCAAAAATTGAATGCCGGTAAGCTCGGGCATCTGAACATCTAAAAACACAAGGTCGGCTTCGGCGGCCTGTACCATGGTAAGCGCCTCGATGGGGTTAGTTGTGGCTTTAACCAATTGCAAAAAAGGCATCTTGGAAATATAGTCTTCCAAAATATGCAGCGCCAAAGGCTCATCGTCAACTACCAAACATCTGATCATAGCGTAAAAATAATGTAATAATGGTTATTCTAAATTTTTTAATGTGCTGTTTTGTTATAACGGCGTCAATTCAACAGATTTATACCAGATTTCGGCCCCTTCAGATTGTAAAAGGATGCGACCGTGCGATAATGAGGCTATTCCCCAGTTTACCAAATGCCCGTTAACATAATGTTCAATCTGGTTACCGTTGCATATAATTTCGATGGTGTTCCATTCGCCGCGCGGATTTTCAAAATTGGCGGTGCGGTAAACACGCTGCTGGTCCCACTCAATGGCCGATTTATTGGGCGTAACCACATTAGTATGTTGTACGCACCAAATATCGCCGCAATCACCCTCCTGAATCTGGCATTCTATCGATCTTGGCCATACGATATCTTTATCACCCTCCCCAAAATGATATAAAATACCTGCGTCGCGTACGCCCTTTTCGCGCGGGTGATATTGTTTGCTCCCCCATTTAAATACTACTTTCAGGTAATAATTATCGTACGATTTTTTGGTGGCCATATAACCAAAATACTTGCCCATTACATGCACCATACCATTTTCAATGGCAAAGTTGTTATGTACATCATTATCCTTGCCTAACGTATCCAGGTAGGTATACCAACCCTTTTTATCCTTGCCGTTTAACAATTTTTGAACCCCAATCTCCCTGATCCAGATATTGCGGAACGATACCGGAAACTCATGCTCCTGCAGCAACAGGGGTAAGGCGAAGGCATGTTTTTGATATTTGGGCTGACCAACATGCGCCACTGTTCCTTTTATAGCTACATGGTTTTGTACCAGTATGCCATTGTGTAATACGGTAATGTAAGCCGGTGATTTAACCGAGCTGTCGATATTAAAGCGCGGGGCAGTATAAATGATATCATACTTTTGCCACTGGCCCGGTTTAAGCGAGGCATTTACCTGTGGCAGGTATTGTTTATAAACAGAGCCGGCCTGCCCGTTTGAGTAAGTGCGGTTTTTATAACTATCCAGGATCTGCAGTTCGTAGCGGCTTTGCATAATTACGCCGCTGTTGCCACGCTCCTGTCCTTCGCCTTTAACAACAGCTGGTGTGCGCCATTCTATATGCAGCTGGCAATCTGCAAAGTTTTGTTTGGTGATGATAGAGCCGCTGCCCGGCTTAACGGTTACAATACCATCCTTTACTATCCAGCTCGGTTTGTTACCTTTCTGATCTGTCCATTTGTCCAAATTTTTGCCATCAAACAAAATAATAGCATCAGATGGCGGCTTGTTGCCGGCGCCCGGTAAAACTACTTCAGGCTCAGGGTCCCAAACTTCGGTTGCTTTAGGATCGGTTTGTGCAGATGCGGTAATGGCCGATGCTGCAAGAAACAGGGCTGGGAGCAATTTTTTCAAACAGGTCATGGTTATAATAGGTTATAACTATAAATCTATTGATAATTCGCAGGTGTAAGTATATTCTTCATCCCTTATTTTTAAAGAGTACCTGTTGGGGTAAAGCAGGTTGAGCCGGCGCTGCACATTTATCAAGCCGATTCCACCTACAGCATCACGGTTATTGTTATGTTTTTTATTTTGGATGTAGAAATGCAGTTTACCATCCGCCACGTTAATAAGTAGCTTTATAGGCGAATTGATATCATTTGCAACGCCATGCTTAAAAGCATTTTCGATAAAAGCGATCAGTAGCAAAGGTTCTATTTTTTGATCGGTGATATTGCCATCTACCTTAAAATCAATAAATGCCTTGCTGCCAAAGCGGATCTTTTGCAGATCGATGTAGTTTTGCAGGTACTGGAGTTCTTTACTCAGGTCAACTTTGTTTTCGTTACATTCATACAGCATATAACGCATAATTTCCGAAAGCTTTAAAATAGCCTCGGGGGTAGTTTCTGAGCGCTGATAAGCCAGTGAATAAATACTGTTTAAGGAGTTAAATAAAAAATGCGGGTTGATCTGCGATTTTAGAAAAGCCAGCTCGGCAATGAGGCGCTGATTTTCAAGGTCGCGCTGGATGCGTTCGTTCAGAAACCAGTCTGTACTGAATTTTAGTGCAGTGCTCAAAAATACAAATATGAGGCTGGTGAAAATACTGCTGTAGAAATAAGTAGCAAAACTGGTGACATGACCTTTTTGATGCACCAGTACAATATCTTTAAATAAAAGCCCCACGCCGTATTTGGCTACGCCGTAAACTATGATGCTTGTAAGCACAAAGGTGGCGTATTGCCAGTAGCGTTTTTTATTTAGAAATTTAGGTATAAAAACCAGGTAGTTAAGATAAAATAAGCTGATATTAATAGTAGGATAAAGCAAAAAAATCACCAGCAACTCCTTGGTACTAAGCATGGCATCATTAAGCCGGGCCAAAAAAACAAAAAAGGATATAATGGCTGCCCAGAAAAACAGGTGCCAAAAAATTATCCAGGCGGTTTTTATTCCGGTTCTGGATTTAGGTAATGGTAATGAAGCCTCCATTCGGTGTTTTTAAATCCCTTTTATGTTTACGGGTGTGGCATCTAATTTAATATTTTGATAATGATATCGGTCTGTTATTTATATATAGCGGCCCATTTTTTCGATGAACTGGCTTTTATTATCGATGAACCGGTTAAAAGGTGCAGAAAAGCGTTCATCTATAAACAAAGTGTGTTGGTCTAAATGATTTTAGCAGGTTATTTTTTTAATATTCCTTTGTTGTATAAAATCACCACTCACAATGAAAACGCTTATCAAAAATTCAAATCCTTTTATCATGTTATTGATCCCGGTAATGTTTGCCCTTATTTTGGGTGTAAGCTACCAGTTCGAGCAAAGAAAGGAAACAGCAATAATTGGCCGCACAGCAGTACATGCTACCTCATTGTTTCACAAAGGTTTTGTAATGGTTAAAACCGTTTGCTCAGTAGCAAAAAATAATATATGGTAATTAAAACCGAAGGGCTTTCCTTCACCTTTGGTAAGCAGCAGGTAGTTAAATCACTCGCGCTGCAAGTTCCAGAAGGAAGTATATATGGTTTTCTCGGTCCCAACGGTGCCGGGAAAACCACTACCATCAAACTCCTGCTTAACCTGTTAAAACCCGATGCAGGTAACATCCACATTTTTGAGCAGGATATCAAAACAAGCCGCATCAGCATACTTTCGCAAATAGGTTCGCTTATTGAGCAGCCTGCTTTATACCAGCACTTAACCGGGAGGGAAAATTTATTGAACAGGGCCTTATTATTGCAGGTGCCTGCTCAGCGCGTTGAAGATATGCTTGATCTGGTACAGCTAACCGCTGCTGCGAATAAAAAGGCCGGGCAATATTCATTAGGCATGAAACAGCGCCTTGGTATTGCATTGGCCCTGCTTGCTAATCCCAAATTGTTAATTTTAGATGAGCCCACCAACGGCCTCGACCCAAACGGTATCATCGAGATCCGCGAGCTTTTGAAAAAGCTTGTAGCCCAACATGGCAAAACTGTTTTTATATCAAGCCATTTGCTTGGTGAGATTGAACGGATGGCCACGCATGTGGGCATTATAAATAACGGCGCAATGCTTTTTCAGGGCAGTGTTGCCGACCTGCAGGCCATCAGCAAGCCACTGGTGCGCGTTGATGCCGAAAATACCGTTGACGCCGCCAACCTGTTAACCCGCCACCATATTAACGTTACCGAAGTAACCGACGAGCATTTACTGGTACCCTACATCTCCAAACAACAAATGGGCGAGATCAACGCCCTGCTCAATAAAAACGGGCAAATGGTTTACAGCATCAGTAAACAGCAAAAAGACCTGGAAAAACTATTTTTAGATATCACCCAAAGAGCCTAAGCCATGAAAGGATTTATACTGTCATTCCGTTCGGAGTTTTACAAAAGCCGTAAAACGCTTGGTTTCTGGGCTTCGGTAATGCTTCCTTTATTTATAGGTGTTTTGTTGTTCGTAGGGTTTTATACCAAAAGTGAAAAGTTGGTGTCAATGCCGCCGATGATGCTTTGGCTACAGTTTGCTGGTGCTATTTTGGGTATCATGGGCTCATTGGTGCTGCCAATGTATATCATATTTATAGCATACTCCGTAAACAGTATCGAACACCGGGCCGATACCTGGAAAACCTTGTTTAATCTGCCAATCCCCCGCTGGTCGGTTTATGCGGCTAAATTTTTTTATGCGGTTTTCCTTGTATTTGTTTGTCTTGCATTGTTTGTGCTGTTTACCATTGGTTTCGGCAATTTGTTAAGCATAGTAAAACCGGAGTTACGGTTCGACGATTTCCACATGGAGAAAGAACTGGCACAGATCTATTTCAAACTGTTTTTATCATCATTAGGTATCCTCTCCATCCAGTTTTTACTGAGTTTATTTTGGGCTGATTTTTTGAAGCCGATGGGGATAGGGTTTGTATGTACTATAGTCGGAGTTGCGGCAGCTTCAAAAGGCTGGGAATATAGCTACCTGTTTCCATATGCACACCCCATGGCCGCCATCAGCAGCATGTTAAAAAACAATCATGGCGATCCATCCAACCGGTTACAAATAGATGTTTTTACTAAAGATGTATTTGTAAGTATGGCTATTGCTCTTGTGGTATTTATTGCTGGATATTTTATTGTGCAGCGTAAGAGCGTGAAGTAGTTTTTAGTGATTGGAGGCTGGAGGTTAGTTAATCCTCATTTTTCTTGAGTGCAAAATCTAATGTCCATTATCTAACCTATAATCTTTTGATTATCTACCTCACCGGCTTCGGAAACACCGGCAAACTTTCGTGCCCTTCAGCATCAACAGACTGTACCGCGAAGAAGTAATTATCCTTTGAGTAATTCAACGTAGCTATAGTATCGGTTACATAGAATTTCTTTTCCCAATAGGGGCTGATGGTTTCGCGCATCAGTACATAATAACCGGCGGGCTTTTTGCCGGTAGCGGGAGCTTCCCATTTTAGTTTAGTTTTATTGGTTAAGTCGCTGGTGATCACGCTTACATTCTGCGGACCGGCCGGGGCTGAAGCGAGATTAGCCAATACTGCAAGGTTCATGCGGGCTACTTTTTGCACATAATTAAAATCAACAAAGTCGGGCAGGTCGCCGTATTCAACACCGTTTTCCGTGCGTATGTTCTGGTGCTGACGGTTAAAATTTTCGTTCATTTCGGTAAACCTTACTGCAGTAAAACCCTGCTCTAAAAATGGCAGGTGATCGCCGCCGCGGAGGTAACGGTCGCGCCTGTAAATGAGTTTCACATCCAGTTGATCGACATAACGCTCCCCAATTTCTTTGGTGTACCGCGCCAGTTGTCTTGACGGACTATCATTTTCCCCTCCCAATGATTTCAAAGCTGCCACTTGTTTATCGGTAGCTGCCGTAGGTACACCATCACTAAAAACACGTACGCTGCGGTTATCTTTTAGGTCGGTTTCCATGCCGTAAGTATTGCCAACGATATCATTATTCAGCATGGCATCCACATTCCAGTTTTCGGCTTTGGCCCGTTTGGCTACGTTGGCAGATCCGTAAAGCCCCTGTTCTTCGCCAACCACAGTCATAAAAATAATAGTGGCAGGGAACGATCTTTTAGCCATCACCCTGGCCAGTTCCATCGAAAGTGCAGTGCCTGAAGCATCGTCATTGGCACCGGGTTCAACTCCGTTGGCGTCCATCACGTCATTGATGCGTGAATCATAATGTCCCGATACCAGGTACACCCGTGTATCATTCGGATCGGTACCTTTCAGTGTGGCCAGTACGTTTTTGAGTTTAATGGGTTTATCGATACGTGTACCTTTAGGCTGTGTGAACGTATCAAACTGCACGGTCATCCTCCCGTTTGACTCAGTCGCATATTTCTCCATTTCGGCCTTGATCCAGTTGCGCGCTGCACCGCTGCCCATGGTTTTACTGGTTGTATCGCTCAGCGTGTGCCTGCTTTTAAAGCTAACCAGTTTGCGGATGGTAGCCTCAATGTTTTTGGCCGATACCTCATCAACCATTTGCTTAATGACAGCGTCCTGTTTTATGATGGTTTGGGCAGTGGCAGGCAAGGTCAGGATGAGGAGGAGGAATAAGAAAATGTGTTTCATATGATGATGTTGTTTTTTCCCGTAGAGACGCATAATTGCGTCTCCGACCATACAGGTCAACCTTGATGATTTGGGTCAGATATGTAAATTTTCAAACCTATCTCTTTCAGTAAACCAGTTGTTGGGATTGTTATGAATGTATTGCTTTATGTTATTGTACTCACGATCATTTCTAATTACCCGATCATAATAACGAGGCTGCCAAGCAAAATCGATGCTGTTGTCATTCGCATATTTCTTAACGGATGATTTATAGCCACGCAATACAGAAGCCAGGCTATCTTTTTGAACACCGAATTTATTTGCTTCCCAATTGATTTTATCAGGCTTGTTAAAAACAATATCCCATGCAAATGGTCTGGCATTACCACAAATTCATCCAATTCGACAAATGGATTAATTTCTGGAATTTTTAACCAGTTGATATGAGCGAATTCACCCATAATTGAGGATTGCAGAAATAGAGCTTCATTATTTTCATTTGGGAGGATATCTCCAAAATATGGTACACGGTTAAGGGTACAGATGGTTACAAAATATAAAACATGAGCCCCATAATCCCATCCAGCTAAACGAGGTGATGAGGTGCGATATTTATTTTGATATTTTTCTTCCATTTATATTGTAAGGATTATAATGCAATTGTTCCTGTCCTGCGAGAGACGCAATTATGCGTCTCTACATCAGCATCTTTTATTCTCCTTCCTCCTCCGCAACTATCCCTAAAATCTCATCGGCTTGTTTAAAATTGCTTTTTACAAAATGGCACCAATCGCATTCTTTTTTGCCGCAACCTGTGCTGAAATTGTGGACCATGATTTGCTCATAAGTGTCCTTAATCTGCCCGGTTACTGTCTCTACGTCTTCCGGTGTTATCACAAATTTTTCGCGGTAATATTCACCATCGCTTATGGGTTCAACAAAATCAAAAATGGTGCTGATCACCTGCCAGTCGGTAGTGCGGTCATGGTCTATCAGTATTTTATAAAAAACGGCCTGCCTCCAGTAATCGCCCCCGTTTGGCGCGTCGTTTGTTGGTCGTAACAACTTATCTTTCGCATTTTTAGGCTTGCCTGTTTTGTAATCAACAACGGTAGCCTGCTTGCCGTCAAACTCTATTTTATCCAGGTTACCTTTAATAGGAACACCTGCTATTTCAATGTTTTTTATAGATCGTTCGGTAACAGCTATCTTGTTCCAATGCGGTACGTTTTGTTCATAATATGTCGGCAGGATCTTTTCGCCGTAGGCCGAGCGCAGTTTAAACTCGTCTTTAGTAAATGAATCGCGATTGCGGGCCATATACCATCTAAACTCGCGCATGAAATTTTCCGTACTTAAAAACTCGTTGTCATTATCCTTCAACTGCCTGTAGGTTTTGTTGAGCGCCCAGTGTACTGCCTGCCCAAAAGTAGCCGCCGGGCTTTTACCCGATGGCACCCTGATCAAACACTGAAAATAAAATCGCAGCGGGCAGTCCAGGTAACTGTTCAGGTGGGTTACTGATAGCGTGTAATTTTGCAGCAACTGGTTGATGTAGTTTTTATCCAGTAATTCAACTTTTGGTTTTTCGGCTTCGCTGAATTGGGTTGCCTGGAACTCGATCATATCCATGGCATCCACTTTAGGGTATTGTACCTGCATATTGGTGCTGGCTAATATCTCGCCTATAAATTGGCTTGCCTCCTGGTCTTTGTCCTTCCTGTCCTTAGCGGCGTATGAGATCGTAAGGTGCTGCTTGGCACGCGTTACCGCCACATAAAACAGGCGGCGCGCTTCCTCTTTCTGTGCAATTTCATCAGCGGCGGAACGGGTGAGTGTGTCGGGATAGCTGAAACCGCTGTTCCGGCCTTTACTGTCCCAGGTACGTTTGTCGCAGCCAATAAAAAACACATATTCAAACTCAAGGCCTTTTGAACCGTGTGCCGTGAGGAAGTTGACACCATTCTCCGAAAAGATACTTTGGTTAAGTTCCAGGCGGATCTGATGTTTTTTCATCATCTCGATGGTCGAGATCAAATCAGGCAGGTTGATGTCTGGCCTTTTGCGGCTTTCATCTTTCAGGAAATCGAAAAAACTGGTAAGCATTTGCATGTAGCTGCCCTTATCCTGTTGTTGCATAATATATTTCAGGATGCCCATTTTGGCTATCACACTTTGAAAAAGCTGTTGCAGCGTAACGCTAACCGACTCTTTGAGCAGGTAATCAATATTGCTTACGAGGTACCGCATCTCCTGTTGCTGGTCGGGGTGAAAAAGGTCTGCTTGTTTGGGTGGCCTCATCTCGCTTACGTAACGGCGGATAGAAGTTTTAGGCTGATTGTAAGCCAGGGTACCAAAGTTTTCTTTAAACACGGCAACGCTTGCCTTGGCAATTTCAATAGGGGGGATGTTAAAGAAATCATAGTGCATGATCTCAAATAGTAATTCATCCCCGCTATATGGCGAATCGAGCTCCATGGCAAGGTAACGCAAGATATTAATGATCTTTTCACCAAAGGGTTGGGTAAGCACGTCTATCTTGCGTTTGGTGTTTACCTGGATCTTTTGCACATCCAAAAATTTGATCATCTCCTCAACCTGGTTGTGGTTGCGGTAAATTACCGCTATCTCGCCCGGAGGTACACCGTCAGTAACCAGTTGTTTTATCTGCAGCGATACATCAACCAGTTCTTTATCAGGGTTCTCGTACTCCCGGATCACCGGCCCGACCAACAGGTTATTAAAACGGGAGTGCGACGATTTTAAAGCTTTATCTAAATTAAGCTGACTGGTCAATCGCTCAAAATTGTTATCGATAAGCGCTTTTGAAATATCGAGGATCTGCTGACTGGAGCGATAGTTATGTTTTAGCACTACCGTGTATAGTGTATCTACATAGTCATTGGCAAAATCAAGGATGTTTTTCATATTGGCCCCCTGAAATTTAAAGATCGACTGATCATCATCACCTACCACAAAAACGTTCGGGGTATCCCAATAATTAAGCAGGAAACGCAGTAACTCATTTTGCGATCCGCTGGTATCCTGGAACTCATCAACCAAAATATACTGATAACGCTCCTGGTATTTACGAAGTATTTCTTCATTATCGCGGAACGCGCGCAACACCCAAATGATCATGTCGTCATAATCATAGCGGCCGCGCGTTTTCATTTTTTCTGTATAGTTTTGGTACTCTCCAACAGCAGCCAGCAGTTTTTTCATCACATCATGCGCGGCGTCAATATCTTTTTGTTTCGGGTCACCAATCTTGATGCCCGCTTTGGCATTAGCCCGTTTATAAATAAATTCCTCGCGGTTAGGCAAGTCTTCAAGATAGTCATTTACCGCCTGCTCAATCATTTCGGCGTTCCAGTTTTCCCGCTTCATAGTGCTGAACAGGCTTTTGAGCCGGGGAACATCGTAATAGATATCGCCCGTAAAACGCTTCAGCAGGTGATCGTTCGGGAACTCATCAACCAGCTCACGGAATAACATTGCCGATTCCAGATCAGAAAGCGACTCCAAATTCAGTTTGCCGAAATATTCCAGGTTTTCCTGGATGATCTCATTACAAAACGCATGGAACGTATATATATTAATACGGTAAGCATCAGGGCCGATAAATTCAAAAAGGCGTTTGCGCATGGCTACTGCGCCGGCATCGGTATACGTTAAGCACAGGATTTCGCTGGGTAAAGCGTCTGTATCGGTCAGGATTTTTCCTATCCGCGCTGCCAGGATCTGGGTTTTGCCCGTACCGGGGCCGGCTACTACAAGCACAGGCCCGTCCATTTTGTTAACCGCGGCCAATTGCTCGGGGTTTAAACCGGCTAAGGCTTCCTGAAATTTAGCGTTATATTTATTGAATGTAGATTGCATAATATTTAGTAAAGATAAAAAAGGATGCTGCTGCATTTGCAAACAGGATAATAAATATGATATTTAGGCTATAATATTAACCATGGAAAAACCTTATCAGGGGCGGGCGATAGTTGAGGATAATTTCGAGTATCTCAAAATTACTATTCCTGTAAAACGAAATTATATCTCCATTATATGGATTTGTTGCTGGGTAACTTTTTGGGGATATTTTGGAGCATCTGCATTTGGTGAACTTTTCAATTCCCCTAACGAATTTGGCCGCGTATTCATGTTGCTATGGATAAGCGGTTGGGCCCTTGGCGGAGTTATGGCAGTAAAAACGATAATTTGGTTGTTTTGGGGCAAGGAGATCATCGAAATTGGAATGGGCACCTTCAGCATCAATCGTAAAAATGATCTTTTTACCCGCGAAAAAATTTACGATCTCAATGAATGCAGGGAGTTTGGGATCAGGGAAATAGAATCAGAATCTGACAGGCAATTCTGGTTCGTATTTTATTACCGGAATAAAGAAAAGGGAACTATAGCATTTGATTACGGCATGCGAAACTTCTGCTTTGGAGAAGATCTTTATGAGCCAGAGGCACAATACCTGTTGAATGTTATGAAAAGTAAAAAAGTATTAACCGAAAGCCAGTTTAAATAACAGTTATGAGCTGTTAGATTATTTATAACTGCGGCGCACCTAACCTCTAATCGCCAGTCTCTAATCTCTTTCCTACAATCCCATCCCCGTAGTAAAAAATGCATTTACACTTACAGGCAGCTTACCAGTAGGCTTTAACCGACCGCTAAGCACTTTCGCTGCCGACTGTTGCAAGTCGGGCGACATCTGGTAGCAAACCAATAAACTGCCAGCTTTTTCAAGCCCCGGCAAACCCGCTATAGTATAAGCATTGGCAAACACACTGAATGCCGTGTTTTTGCGTGATGCCAGGTCGGCAATCATCAGTTTTACATCGCTGCTGTAGTCAAGCTTGCTCTGCGGGCGGAGGCGGGTATCATGTATGCCTACAATAATCTGCTGGTACTGTTTAAGCCAGTTCAGGATATTGGTAACTTCAATCGCCGGTGCATCTTTATTAATTATAAAAATGCGACTGTTCGGGAAACTTTTTACAACCTCCATCTGGAAAAGCGTTGGCGAGCTTACGCCTATACTCACGATGGCTGTTTTTAAAAATGGCTTGAGCTTTACCTTATTGTTCTTCAATTGGGTTACCGCGGCATCGCTTAGTTGTTGTACCAGTGCTTTGGCTGCATCGCTGTTAATGTCCTGGCTTAAATTGGTTAAAGCAGTTGGCTTGTATTGATTAAGCCCTGCCCAATATTTTGCTGTTAAGATCTTTTTGATTCTCGCCTCAAATTCGGCGGCACTAACACTGCCATGTCTTACGGCTTTACGGATCAGGCCTATGGCCCGGTCGGAGTTTTCAGACAGCTCGATGATGTCATTGCCTGCAATAAAGGCCTTTACATCGGCTTCACCGTTGGGGAAATATTTGGTTACCCCTTTCATTTCCATCGCATCGGATATCACCAGGCCTTTAAAGTTTAACGAATCTTTCAGGATTCCGGTAATAATAGGGCGCGAAAGGGTTGAGGGTAGTTTTGGCGTATTATCTAAGGAAGGGATCCCCATATGAGCGATCATTACCCCGCTGATACCCGCATTGATGGCTTCGCGGAAGGGATACATCTCCAATGAATCTAATCGACTGCGGCTATAAGGGAGCAGCGGCAAATCAAAATGCGAATCGACATTGGTATCGCCATGTCCCGGAAAATGCTTGGCCGAAGTAAGCAAGCCTGCATCCTGCATGCCTTTAAAATAAGCAATGCCTTTTTTGGCCACGTTATACATGTTATCGCCAAAAGAGCGGTAATTGATAACCGGGTTATTAGGATTGTTGTTCACATCCATATCTGGCCCCAGGTTCATTTGCATGCCCAGGCGTTTAAAATCATAAGCTACCTGTTGGCCCATTTTGTAAATCAGGTTATCATCCTGTATGGCACCGAGGGTCATTTGGTATGGGTATGATATCGTAGAATCCAGGCGCATACCCAGGCCCCATTCGCCGTCCATAGTTATAATTAAAGGTACTTTGGCCAGTTTCTGGTATTTATTGATTAGGTTGGCCTGGCGCACCGGTCCGCCCTGAAAAAACACAACGCCCCCCAATTGCTGCTCTTTAATCACCTGCCCAACCGAATCTTCATAGGCTTTCCCTTTATTGGTATGCGCCCGTACAAATAATAATTGTGCAACCCGCTGCTTACGGCTCATTTTATGATACACCGAATCGACCCAGCGGTTTTGTTTGCCTAACAACTGGATATAACTTTCTTTTTGTGCAAAAACATCGGCGGTGAAAAATGTGAAGATGATAATCAGCGGGTAGAAAATGCGGGTTTTAGAAGCTTGCATAGGCCAAATGTAGCGTTATTCTGAATTTTTGATGAAAATGATGTTATAACTATTATAAAAATCAAACCGCTAATAAACCTTTGTGTTTTTTATTAATCTATCACGTTATTAACATACATACGAGGAAAAGCCGGTGGTAACCGGTAACTAACGGGCTAACGACTTTTCCGCCACTTATTTAAAACAGACAAATACGATGAAAAAATTACTTTTCTTGGCAATGTGCCTCTTTACCGTAGGGACAGTTAGTGCGCAGGGGTATTACTATGGACCGCGTCATCGCCGCCCGCCCGCCGGGTTGTTGAAAGGTCTCAGCCCCAACGCCGTTATGATGATTTTTACACCCCCAAAGTTGGTTTGGCGGTTGGTTTAAACGTTTCAAACACGGTTGATGCTTATAACAGCAATTATAGTTCGAGTTCACTTGCGGGCTGGCACGCAGGTTTAACCTTTGATGTGCCTATTATCTACCCGCTGTCATTTGCTCCCGAAGTATTGTTTTCGCAAAAAGGATATGAGGTGAATGACCGGGACGGGAAATTTACACAGCGCACCAATTATATTGATGTGCCTTTGCTGGCTAAATTTAGGGTGGTACGGGGCTTTAACCTGCTGGTTGGTCCACAGCTTACCTTTTTAACTTCAACCAAAAACACTTACGAAAGCGGTTTGGGCACCAGTGTCGATCATATTGATAACGATGCCAGTCATAGCTACGTAGCCGGCGTAGTTGGTGTAAGCTTTGATATTAACCGCAATGTGGAGATCCGCGGCCGTTATAATATCGACCTTGGCGAAAATCGTCCTTATGCTGATCAAAACCTGCCCGATTACCGTAACCAGGTTTGGCAAATTGGTTTAGGGTTTAAATTTCAATAATAACTAATGGAGTACGGTAATTGATCACAGCTACTTTAATGTAGCATTTACTTTTATGCAAATACGCTAAGCCGCAAAGGGGGAAGAGATTCCAAAACTTTGCGGCTTAGCTTTTTTTGTGAGTTTAAGTTCGATCTTTATTTATTTAGGCGTTGCCTTCGGCCGGGCTTTTCGCTCATACTGCGCAGGGCCTTAGCCACATTGGCTGGTATCCGCTTCAATCCCTAACGTAAAGGCATAATATTACCATTCCCTCGGAGGATGCGTCGAGAGGATCCTTATTTCTTTAGGATAATAATTATTGATCCGATTTGGCAATAATTTGGCCCAGCCAAGCGGATGCCCTTCATAGGTCATGAGCGTCCAGCCTTTATCTGTTGTGGATAGTTCTATGTTGTCCCGGCGCAGGTATTGGATAGCCTGATCTTTATTAAGGGGCGTTTCCAAAACTGCATCTTTATTAATTATAAGGCTTAGCGCCAGTTCATGGTCGGGGATCAGATCTTTACCGGCAAGCTTACCTATAATTACGCCTGATTTTTTTATATAGAGCTGTCGCTGTAGTATATTGAGGCTTTCTTTATGGGCGCGGTTAATAGCCATCCAGTCGTCATTTACCTTAAAATAATAAAGGTCGTCGGGGTTATTAATATATGAGCGCACCTGGTCGAGCTCCTTGCCCGGCAATTTTTGCTGGGTGTTGTTTTTAAAGGAGGCCAGATCGCCGCTGTTTTCTTTTTTTTGCAGGCAGGCGGCAAATAAGCCTTCGCCTTTTATCTTACCCGGGTAAAAACGGTAGCCCCAGGCTTTTTTCTCCGGCGACTGGGTTTCAACAATGCCCCATTCATTATTAATAGGTATGCGGATGCTTTCCAGCTCAAACTCGGTGCAAAGCCAGTCCAGGATATCTTCATTTTCCTGGTGTGAGTAGGAGCAAGTACTATATATAAGGTACCCATCTTCTTTTAAGGCTGGGTAAATATCAGCCAGTATGCGTTCCTGTCGCTGGTGGCAAAGGTTCACGTTCCCTTCCGACCATTCGCTCATCGCGTCCGGATCTTTTCGGAACATGCCCGAGCCCGAGCAGGGGGCATCAGCGAGTATAATATCAAAAAAACTTTTCAGCCTCCCGAAATCTTTAGGGTCATTATTGGTGACAATGGTATTGGCCGTACCCCACCGGTTCAAATTATCTGTTAATATAGGTACACGTGTTTTAATGATCTCGTTTGCCACTAATAAATCGGCAGGTTGCAGGGCCGAATTAAGCAGGGTGCTTTTACCTCCGGGTGCCGCGCAAAGGTCAAGTACTTTTACCGCATCATCATTATTTTGGTTGATTGTTTTAAAAACATGATCAATAAACATTGATGATGCTTCCTGCACATAGTAACAGCCGGCATGAAAGAGCGGGTCAAAAGTGAACGACGGGCGGCTTTCAAGGTAATATCCGTTGGCGCACCAGGGTACATTTTGTGTGCTTTTTAAGGCAGATGGTTTAAAAGGATTAACCCTTATAGAGGTTGGAGCCTCCTCAAACCGGTGCGCTTTTACAAAATTTTCTTCATCGAAACCGTTTTCCGCGCTCAATGATGCGATGAAATGCGGAGGGAAATTATGCTCATTCATATACATTTCAAATATACACATTAGCTAAATGCCTGCCTTTACTTAATTATGAGGGTGCTTGGAGATGTATTTTGCCTTAACTTACAGGCAGTTGTAAAATAGGTTTAATTATTTGAAAATATATCTTGGTTGGTAGCTGGTTTTCTGTGTACATTTGTGACCGCTTTAGAAAAAGAGGCGTTGTTTTTTGAAATTAAGGGCGAAAAAAAAGATTGAAAAAAAGTGAACTTTTCACTTGCTAAATCAAAATGAAATTCGCACCTTTGCAGCCGCTTCAAACAGGAGCGGTAGTTCATACAAAGGGTAGAAGAATCGGTGTTGAAGAGGGAAAGAGAGGAGAGATATAACACTGCAAAACTTTAGAAAATAAAAAATAAAAAAGTTTTGGAAATAAGAAAAGGTTTTCTACCTTTGCAGACCCAAACGGAAGGGAGCTTGAGAGAGCGAAAGAAGTTGAGGCTGAGCGAGTTCAGTCAATAAAAGAAGGAAGAAAGTTAACAATAGTTAATGAGTAGTTCAAAAGAGCCGAAAGCGATTTTCGGGGAAACAAACTGACAAGTTAAGCAATGCGAATTGCGACGACATAATAGCTGATTCGGATGATGAAGCGAAAAAGTTCTTTTAAGAAATGGAAATCATGTAGCGTAACGGGAGGCAAGGTCTAACCAAGGTTAAACTGAGCTGAAGAGTTACAAAAAAGAAGAGAGACTGTATAAAGATATATAATACAGATTCTATTAATTAATAATAGGGTCAGTGGTTAAACAAAACATTTTACAATGGAGAGTTTGATCCTGGCTCAGGATGAACGCTAGCGGCAGGCCTAATACATGCAAGTCGGACGGGATTTGGGAGCTTGCTCCTAATGAGAGTGGCGCACGGGTGCGTAACACGTATGTAACCTACCTTAGTCAGGGGGATAGCCTCTCGAAAGAGAGATTAAGACCGCATAACATATTGAAGTGGCATCGCTTTAATATCAAATATTTATAGGACTAAGATGGGCATGCGCAACATTAGCTAGTTGGTGTGGTAACGGCATACCAAGGCGACGATGTTTAGGGATCTGAGAGGATGACCCCCCACACTGGTACTGAGACACGGACCAGACTCCTACGGGAGGCAGCAGTAAGGAATATTGGTCAATGGACGGAAGTCTGAACCAGCCATGCCGCGTGCAGGAAGACGGCCCTACGGGTTGTAAACTGCTTTTGCAGGGGAATAAACCCCGGTTCGTGAACCGGGTTGAATGTACCTTGAGAATAAGGATCGGCTAACTCCGTGCCAGCAGCCGCGGTAATACGGAGGATCCAAGCGTTATCCGGATTTATTGGGTTTAAAGGGTGCGTAGGCGGCTTTTTAAGTCAGGGGTGAAAGACGGTAGCTCAACTATCGCAGTGCCCTTGATACTGAAGAGCTTGAATGTACTTGAGGTAGGCGGAATGTGACAAGTAGCGGTGAAATGCATAGATATGTCACAGAACACCAATTGCGAAGGCAGCTTACTAAAGTATGATTGACGCTGAGGCACGAAAGCGTGGGGATCAAACAGGATTAGATACCCTGGTAGTCCACGCCCTAAACGATGAACACTCGATGTTGGCGATATACGGTCAGCGTCTAAGCGAAAGCGTTAAGTGTTCCACCTGGGGAGTACGCCCGCAAGGGTGAAACTCAAAGGAATTGACGGGGGCCCGCACAAGCGGAGGAGCATGTGGTTTAATTCGATGATACGCGAGGAACCTTACCCGGGCTTGAAAGTTAGTGAATGTGACAGAGACGTCACAGTTCTTCGGAACACGAAACTAGGTGCTGCATGGCTGTCGTCAGCTCGTGCCGTGAGGTGTTGGGTTAAGTCCCGCAACGAGCGCAACCCCTATGTTTAGTTGCCAGCATTTAAGGTGGGGACTCTAAACAGACTGCCTATGCAAATAGAGAGGAAGGAGGGGACGACGTCAAGTCATCATGGCCCTTACGTCCGGGGCTACACACGTGCTACAATGGATGGTACAGAGGGCAGCTACCTGGCAACAGGATGCCAATCTCTTAAAGCCATTCACAGTTCGGATCGGGGTCTGCAACTCGACCCCGTGAAGTTGGATTCGCTAGTAATCGCGTATCAGCAATGACGCGGTGAATACGTTCCCGGGCCTTGTACACACCGCCCGTCAAGCCATGGAAGCTGGAAGTGCCTGAAGTGCGTAACCGCAAGGAGCGTCCTAGGGTAAAGTCGGTAACTGGGGCTAAGTCGTAACAAGGTAGCCGTACCGGAAGGTGTGGCTGGAATACCTCCTTTCTGGAGCAGGATCTCTGATAGACTCGGAACTGTTACCTACATGATATTTCTTAAAACACAAACAAAAAGACAAAAGGAAACCCAGAAGATGAAGCCATCTGTGGAATGTGCAAACGCAAGTAAGCACAGGACAAGTGGCAGTAAGCAGTGGCAGCAGCAGTAGGCAGAAAAGTCCTGCAAACTGCAACTGATAACTGCAACTAAAAACAAATAGTCCTGTAGCTCAGCTTGGTTAGAGCACTACACTGATAATGTAGGGGTCAGCAGTTCAAATCTGCTCGGGACTACTATTAAGGCGAAAAGAGGTTAGAGATAAGAGGTTAGGGAACTAATCACTGATCATCGATCTCTGATCATTCATCAACGGGGGATTAGCTCAGCTGGCTAGAGCACCTGCCTTGCACGCAGGGGGTCAACGGTTCGAATCCGTTATTCTCCACACTTTGTAAGTAACAGTAATAAGTAGTAGAAGCAGGAAACTGCCACTGCAACTAAAGACTGCCGCTAACAACTAACGTTCTTTGACATATTGGAAGAAGTAATTGAAAACAAGAGAAAACAACAGATAGAGACGTTGTACTTGATCAAGAGCTTCAAAGGTAAATAAGTAGCAATACTAATGAACCAATGAACTAATGAACAAATACGACTGATCTAACATAAAGACATACCTTGCGGCGCAAAAGGCGCAAGAGTAGAAGAAAGT
Source organism: Mucilaginibacter metallidurans (assembly GCF_003286435.2). Lineage (NCBI taxonomy): Bacteria > Pseudomonadati > Bacteroidota > Sphingobacteriia > Sphingobacteriales > Sphingobacteriaceae > Mucilaginibacter > Mucilaginibacter metallidurans. The sequence goes on along the minus strand of NZ_CP043449.1, from coordinate 5,119,110 downwards.
AAGAAAGGGTACACGGGGGATGCCTTGGCTCTCAGAGGCGAAGAAGGACGTGATAAGCTGCGATAAGCTGCGGGGATTAGCAAATATGAATTAATCCGCAGATTTCCGAATGGGGAAACCTAGTTATTTGAAGAATAACTGCATAAATGCGCTAACCTGCCGAACTGAAACATCTAAGTAAGCAGAGGAAGAGAAAACAATAGTGATTTCCAGAGTAGTGGCGAGCGAAATGGAAGAAGCCCAAACCTGTTATGTTACGGCATAGCAGGGGTTGTAGGACCACAACATGAATATTAAAGAGAACCGGAACGGGGTGGGAAACCCGGCCATAGAGCATGAGAGCTGCGTACGGGTAATTGATAGTAGGATAGTGGTATCCTGAGTACCGCGAGGTCGGAGACGCCTTGTGGGAATTTGCCGGCACCATCCGGTAAGGCTAAATACTCCTGAGAGACCGATAGTGAACCAGTACCGTGAGGGAAAGGTGAAAAGAACCCCGAACAGGGGAGTGAAATAGAACCTGAAACCGTGTACTTACAAGCGGTCGGAGCCTGGAAACGGGTGACGGCGTGCCTTTTGCATAATGAGCCTACGAGTTACTCTTCCCTGGCAAGGTTAAGTGTTTAAGACACGGATCCGAAGCGAAAGCGAGTCTGAAAAGGGCGTATAGTCAGGGGAGGTAGACGCGAAACCTTGTGATCTACCCATGGGCAGGTTGAAGGTGCCGTAACAGGTACTGGAGGACCGAACCGATAAACGTTGAAAAGTTTCCGGATGACTTGTGGGTAGGGGTGAAAGGCTAATCAAACTGGGAAATAGCTCGTACTCCCCGAAATGTTTTTAGGAACAGCCTGGCGGTTGAGTTATAAAGAGGTAGAGCTACTAATTGGGTGCGGGGGAGTCAAATCCTACCAAATCCAGATAAACTCCGAATGCTTTATAATATACGCTGGAGTGAGGCTATGGGTGCTAAGGTCCATGGCCGAGAGGGAAAGAACCCAGACCATCAGCTAAGGTCCCTAAATTATTGCTAAGTTGAACTAACGAGGTCCGATTGCACAGACAGCTAGGATGTTGGCTTGGAAGCAGCCATTCATTTAAAGAGTGCGTAACAGCTCACTAGTCGAGCGATCGGGCATGGATAATAAACGGGCATCAAGCAGTATACCGAAGCTATGGATTCACAGTAATGTGACTGGTAGGGGAGCATTCTATTTGTCGGAGAAGCAGGAAGGTAACTGACTGTGGAGGGAATAGAAAAGCAAATGTAGGCATAAGTAACGATAAGGCGGGAGAGAAACCCGCCCACCGAAAGACTAAGGTTTCCTGATCAACGCTAATCGGATCAGGGTTAGTCGGGGCCTAAGGTGAAGCCGACAGGCGTAGCCGATGGACAACTGGTTAATATTCCAGTACTTTTTATTACTGCGATGCGGTGACGGAGTAGTGACACTGACGCGAACTGACGGAATAGTTCGTTAAAGGCTGTAGGTAAATAAACTGTAGTTAAGTACGCAGATTATGCTGAAAGCTGATAGTACACAGAACCTTCGGGGATGTGATAGTTCAGGTAATCAGACTTCCAAGAAAACCCGCTAAGCTTCAGGTAATAAAAACCCGTACCGTAAACCGACACAGGTAGTCGAGGAGAGAATCCTAAGGTGCTCGAGTGAATCATGGCTAAGGAACTCGGCAAAATGGCCCTGTAACTTCGGGAGAAGGGGCGCTGGCAGCAATGTCAGCCGCAGTGAAAAGGCCCAGGCGACTGTTTAACAAAAACACATGGCTATGCAAAATCGCAAGATGACGTATATGGCCTGACACCTGCCCGGTGCTGGAAGGTTAAGAGGGATGTTAGTCGCAAGGCGAAGCATTGAATCGAAGCCCCAGTAAACGGCGGCCGTAACTATAACGGTCCTAAGGTAGCGAAATTCCTTGTCGGGTAAGTTCCGACCTGCACGAATGGTGTAACGATCTGGGCGCTGTCTCAGCCATGAGCTCGGTGAAATTGTGGTATCGGTGAAGACGCCGGTTACCCGCAACGGGACGGAAAGACCCCATGCACCTTCACTATAGCTTAACATTGATATCGGATACAGGATGTGTAGGATAGGTGGGAGACTGTGATCCGGCTTCGCCAGGAGTCGGTTAGTCAACGTTGAAATACCACCCTTTCTGTATTTGGTGTCTAACTCTTCAAAGAGGAGAACATTGTTTGGCGGGTAGTTTGACTGGGGTGGTCGCCTCCAAAAAGGTAACGGAGGCTTTCAAAGGTAAGCTCAGTACGCTTGGTAACCGTACGTGGAGTGCAATAGCAAAAGCTTGCTTGACAGTGAGACAGACAAGTCGAGCTGGGTCGAAAGACGGATATAGTGATCCGGTGGTTCTGCATGGAAGGGCCATCGCTCAAAGGATAAAAGGTACGCTGGGATAACAGGCTGATCTCCCCCAAGAGCTCATATCGACGGGGAGGTTTGGCACCTCGATGTCGGCTCGTCACATCCTGGGGCTGGAGAAGGTCCCAAGGGTTGAGCTGTTCGCTCATTAAAGTGGCACGCGAGCTGGGTTCAGAACGTCGCGAGACAGTTCGGTCCCTATCTGTTGTGGGCGTAGGAAGTTTGAGTGGGGCTGACCTTAGTACGAGAGGACCGGGTTGGACTAACCTCTGGTGAATCTGTTATGCCGCCAGGTGTACTGCAGAGTAGCTACGTTGGGAATAGATAAGCGCTGAAAGCATCTAAGTGCGAAACTAGCCACAAGATGAGACTTCCATTGAGGGTCGTAGGAGACTACTACGTTGATAGGTTACAGGTATAAAGGTGGTGACATCATAGCCGAGTAATACTAATTGCCCGAAGCTTTCTTCAAAGCAGAGATTAGAGGTTAGAGATTAAGAGATTAGTCGCTGCCTCTAATCCGAGACAAACAGATAAACAACAAAAGCTGTTGTTTTCTCTTACATTCAATCACTTCTTTCAATAATTGTCTTAGATATGAGACGATAGATATGAGACGTGAGATAAAAAATCTCAATACTCAAATCTAACCCTCAGATCTAAATAAAAAATAAATGGTTTGGAAAGAAGATATGTCTCAAATCTCATATCTAACATCTCAAATCTAAAGAAATTCAGGTGCCTATATCGGCGGTGTCTACCTCTTCCCATTCCGAACAGAGAAGTCAAGCCCGCCAGAGCCGATGGTACTGCGGTAAAACGTGGGAGAGTAGGTCGGTGCCAATCTTTATCACTTTCAATAGTGTAATAATCGCAAAGCCTTAGCTAATAACTAAGGCTTTTTGCGTTGGTACCTATTTGAATATCGTACAGATTACTCTCGCAAAGGCGCTAAGACGCAGAGCTATTCATTTAGGTGGGTACACACTTGACGGAAAGCAGGGCACTCACCGTTTTTCTGCTCTTAGCGTGACATACGCTTGTGCTGATCGGGAACAAAAGTTTATGGGCTTTTTTTATAAGTTCTGTTGGGGGAATGCCACTCTCGGGTTACAACTTTCCCACCCCAAACTCGCCATCACGTCATTGGGAGGCACGAAGCAACCGCCAACTTTACAGGGCCAATCTGCACAGCTGCTCTGCTCATTGGGGATTATTGATAACGATAATTTGTTGTTTATAGGTATTAATGAGCTCCCTTCGGTCGGTGCCGTCGTGCCTCGCAATGAAGTAACAGAGAGGTTTTTAGGCCGACATACGCTTGTGCTGATCGGGAAAGCAGAAGTCAACCTCTCCCCATCCCCCAATCAGCCACTCGCCGCAACCCCGCGTTAGATAGCAGCTGTAACTAATGCCTGTGCATTATGAGCGCATAGCCCGGCCGTAGGCAACGCCCTAATGAAAACTGTCATTAAGCTTTTAACAAATTCGACGCCTTTTTTTATTTACAATCATTCATCGTTGCTACTTTAGAGTAGTCGACTTTTCTTTTAATATTATTTTAACGTGAGTTCGGTTTAAGCAGCTAAAAGCAATTGATTGTCTTGTTCCTCGAAAACAATATTTAAGGAAGGTTTTTTAGGGAAGAAGTGGTAAGCGCAAAGGGACCCCATTATGTTCATTAAGAAGTTGTTGACGGAGCGGTGTCGGGTATGCTGAAGTTTGCAGATATTCTTTAATTCATCATAGACACATTCGATGATCGCTCTTTTTCTGAGCATGATCTTATCGGCTTGTGAAATATTGAAGTCCTTCATGTTTTTGCGCGGCTTAGTAATCATCTGGATACCATTTCCCCAAAGCAGATCGGCCAGCGCTTTAGATATATAGCCCTTGTCACCAAACAGTTTCCCGAATATTTCTTCTGTCATTGAAGTCATCAATTTGACATTGCGGTCATCTACATTGCCTTTGGTAAGATAAAAAGACAGTATTTCCCCTTTATCATTAATGATGAGGTGTAGTTTAAACCCGTAGAACCAACCTATGGAACATTGCCCCCTTTCTGCTGTCGCTGCAAAGACTTTATGGTTATGAATGCGCCGGTTATGACATACTTTGATATGCGTGGAATCTATAAAATTGATGCCCCTGGAACGTCCAAGGCAGTGCGTTTTCAGGAATAACATCATCGGAACAGCTACCCGTTGCTGCAATTCAACAAAACGATTATATGACACCAGCCCGGGAAAGAAATCTTTATAGTGCGAGCAGATATGCGTTATATAGAAATGCTTGAGGTTGGTGAAGTGCCCACTGTGAAAAGCGATTACGATAGTAATGATCTCGCTGTCCGCAAGTGATGCTTTTCTATCTCTGACCTTGTAATTCCCTGCATCAAGCTTGTGTTTAGCGATTTGTTCTTCACATTCTTTGCAGAAGTCATCCACTTTAACGAAAATTTCAATAATTTTATCAGAAGTAAGCATAGATTGTTATCATTTAGATTCGACACTTAAATATAATAAAATATGCTTACTTATTGATATTCAATTTATTATATATCTAAATCTTTTCCATAATCTTCTTTTCGTTATCCCGAACTCACGTTATTTTACTACTTTTAAGGCATATACCTAAGCTATGCTTACAGCAGAACAAGCCGTACTTTGGCAAAAGATCCTGGATTTTCAATTGGATGATCCGGAAGCTGCTTTTAAATTTTCAGAACGCCTTGCCCGTGAAAACGGTTGGAATATCCACTATGCTCTCCGTGTTATAGCCGAATATAGAAAGTTCATTTTTCTTTGTTGTATATCTGATAAAGGCGTTACCCCGTCTGACGCGGTTGACCAGGCGTGGCATTTGCATTTAACTTTTACGAGATCGTATTGGATTGATCTTTGTCGTGACGCCCTTGGTCGGGAGTTACATCACAATCCGACAAAAGGAGGGACGGATGAGGCTAATAAATACGATGAGTTTTACATAGATACAAGTTATTTATATTATCAATTTTTCGGCGAGTTACTACCTGCGGATATATGGCCTGATAATGCTAAACGTTTTACAGATATCGATTTTGAGAGGGTGAACAAGCGGCGGAACTGGATAATTCGTAAGCCCAGAAGCAATAAGGTATTGTCTATATCATTGTTTTGGACTTTTGCTATATTCATAATGGCATTAAAGGGGGGAAATGGTGATCTGCTCATTTTATCTCTTTTGGCCTTTTTAGTGGTGCTTTTGATAGCTGTTTTTAAATGGGAACGAGGAGGAGGCGATTATAGCGGAGATAACAATAGCAGTGGTTGTGGTACTACTGGTGCCAATGTAAATGATGGTTGTAATTCGGGGCACCACGGCCATTCAGAGCACGGCTGCCACAGCGGCTGTAGCGGACACAGTGGGTGTGGCAGCGGCTGTTCAGGATGCTCATCTTCAGGGTGTAGCAGTGGGCATTGATCCGTACTTTTTATATATTTACTTTGCTGCACCTATTTTATTGCAATGGATACTACAATAACTTATATAATAGACCAATCAAAACTCAATAATCTAATTAAACGCATGCTTATGGCTGCGTTTAATAGAACAGTTATAATAGGTATTTCTGTTTTTGTTTCGCAATCTCTTTTGTATCCAAGAAATAACTGGGGCTTACTTATTATTTCGTTTGGTGTTAGCACTACCCTTTTGATACTTATAATGACGTTAGGAGTTAGGAAAAGACTCAAAAGGACCTATGAAAGTTTCAAGTTGGTTTTAAATATTGAGGGAGTTGAGGCTAAAGCCGAAATGATGCCCTATAGAAGCATTCCATGGCAATACCTTGAAGTAAGGGAGCAAAGGAATGGCATTATTGATCTTTGTGACAATCGTGTTTCTAATTTTTCGCGAAGGTGGAGTGGAAAAGGGTGGATCAGATTACAACCGGAAATGGAGGATCGCGATACGTTATTACATGAGTTAGCAAAAAGGGGGCATCTGGTGGTTTAAGATATTATCTTAATGCCTCAAATATTTCCGCACTAAGTAATCCACTTCCTCCGCCAAAATGCTGCACTATCTTAATATCCGGCTTTTCGTTAATGAAGTAATCTTTCAATTTCCCCTCTGAAACCTCATCAACGCCGCCACCTAACAAAACCACTTTAAAGTCCTGCGCTTTGTATGCCGCAATGGCTTCCTCATCGCTGAGGCAGCCTGTTGCGTTCCAGTCAGGATTATTGTTTACCAGCCGTACTACGGTAGCTAAAATTTCAGGATGGCGGCCAACCACCAGTATCTGTGTCTTTTCCATGATCTTAAAATTTCATCGGTACATCTATCAATAAAAACTCGGCGTCGGTACCTGCTTCAATAGAGAACTTTTCGGTGTCCCAGATACCTAAAGCATCCCGGCTGCTCAATGTTTGACCGTTGATATTTACTTCTCCGTTTAAAACAAACGCATAAACTCCGTTGCCCTCTTTCTTGAGGTTATATTCGGTACTAACCCCTTTGTCAAATTTGCCTAAATGAAACCAGGCATCCTGGTGGATCCATACACCGGCATCATCCGGATTGGGAGATAATACCTGCTGTAATTTATTATGACGGTCTTCAAGATTTAATGAAATCTGATCATAACGTGGTTCAACGTTCCGTTTGTTAGGGTAAATCCAGATTTGAAGAAACTTAACTTCGCTGGTACGGTCAAAGTTATACTCGCTGTGAAAAATTCCGGTGCCGGCGCTCATAGCCTGGATATCTCCGTTTTTGATAACAGCTACATTGTTCATGCTGTCCTTATGCTCCAGATCACCCTCCAACGGAATGGATATAATCTCCATGTTATCATGCGGGTGTTTGCCGAAACCCATACCCGGATCAACGGTATCATCGTTCAACACCCTCAACGCGCCAAAGTTCATCCGTTGAGGATTGTAATAACCAGCAAAACTAAATGATTGGTAGCTGTGTAACCATCCGTGGTCTGCATGTCCGCGGGTGTTAGCTTTATGTAAAACGGTCTGTGCCATTGTGTGTTTCCTTTAAATTATAATACAAATTTAAGGGGGCGTTTAATGATGGCACTTGATGTAGGTTAAGAAAATTGAATGACACGAATTACACGAATAGAACGAATAAAACAGATTTACGTTCTCAATTAATTCGTGTAATTCGTCGTCATTGGTGAAATTTGTGTTTATCGTTTCCTCACCATTTCAGCTTTCATCCGGCTAAAAAATTCGGGGGTTACACCGATATAAGATGCTATTTGTTTTTGCGGCAGATGATCAATTAAGGTGGGGTAACGTTTACAAAAGTTATTATAACGCTCTTCTGCGGTTAGGCTTAGGCTATCAATCAGGCGTTGCTGGCTTGCTACCAAAGAATTTTCGGTGAGGATCCTGAAAAAGTGCTCGAACTTGGGTATTTGAGTATATAACTTTTCCTGATTTGCTTTCGAGAGCAGCAGTACCTCGGTATCTTCCAACGCTTCGATATTCTGGATACCGGGCTTTTGCGAAATTAGACTATACATATCGGCTATCCACCAATCAGCCGGAGCAAAACTTAACACGTGTTCAATTCCACTTTTATCTACCGTATATCCCCGCAAGCAACCGGTTATTACAAATGCCGAATATTTGCACACCTCACCATAAGTAAGCAAAAATTGTTTACGTTTTATTTTTTTTGGCTGTAAATAAGCCGTAAAAATTTCCTGCTCTTCGCGGGTTAGGTGAATGTGTTTTTCGAGATTGTTAAGTATCAAATTAAGCGGCATATGCAAAAATGTGGTTTATTTAGCTTATTTACCGAAGAATGGGCAATTAATCTATCCTGTTTTTTACAGGTACAGGGCATTATTTAATAATTTTTAAATTAGCTTTATCAACCGCAGGTAAGCCATGCCAAAATATGCGCATGTTATGCTTATAAAGCGGTATGGATAGCAAAAAATTATCAATATGATTGTGAATGGCTTTTTAACCAAGGCCTGAAGCATAAACAAATAAACCTGGAACGCATTACCAATTACTGCGTTAAATGATTTTAAAGATAAGTTTTATGGTGAAAAATTATTTTTTAACGATCTGCCTGTGTGTTATTGTTGCTTCGTTTGCTAATGCGCAACAAAAATTTAACGGTCTTGATGTTGGGCTCGGCAACCTTTATCGTACATCTGATGCCAAAACACGGTCTATTAGCCCTGAGAATTTCACGGGTGAAAAAGGCAAAGGTGGTATGGCCACAACAGGCACTGGCGCCAACGCATCCCGCGACTTAGGCCAGACCTGGAAAGTAAGCCCCAGTGTTGTTATCAAAAAGCATACAACTTTTACCGTTGCCGAAATCAATGGTTCGGGAGCTATTCAGCATATCTGGATGACCCCCACTGGCAACTGGCGATATTCAATACTCCGCTTTTATTGGGATGACGAAACTACCCCATCCGTGGAGGTGCCCGTGGGCGACTTTTTTTGTATGGGTTGGGGTAAATATGCGCCGGTAAGTTCCCTTGCCGTTGCAGTAAACCCTGGTAGCGCATTCAATTGTTACTGGCCAATGCCGTTCCGAAAAAAATGTCGCATTACTATGGAAAATATCGACGATGCAGACATGGTGCTATATTACCAGGTTGATTATACCCTGACCGATGTACCCGAGGATGCCGGGTATTTTCATGCGCAATTTCGCAGGATAAATCCGCTGCCATATAAAAAAGATTTTGTTTTGGTAGATAGCATTAAAGGCAAAGGGCAATACGTAGGTACTTACATAGCTTATGGCTCAAACAAAAATGGTTGGTGGGGCGAAGGTGAGATCAAGTTTTTTATGGATGGCGATACCAAATTCCCTACCATAAACGGTACTGGTACGGAGGATTATTTCTGCGGATCATATGATTTTGATACCCGTCATAAGGATGCCGACGGCAAAGAGAAACCCGGAACAGAATACACCGAATTTTGCAGCCCCTACAGCGGCTTGCCGCAGGTGATCCGTGGCGACGGACATTATAATATTGCGCAACGTTTCGGCATGTACCGCTGGCATATCGTTGATCCCATTCGCTTTGAAAAAAGCTTAAAAGTTACCATACAAGCTTTAGGCTGGCGGCACGACGGCCGTTATATGCCTTTGCAGGACGATATCGCTTCAACAGTGTTTTGGTATCAAACCGGCGAACACGGCCCTTTCCCTAAATTTCCCTCAAAAGACGAACTGGAAGTAAACTAATGAAATTATATAAACTTGCCAAAGGCAGCCTATTGCAACATAACGGTTCGTCATATATTATTGATGATGAATGGGATAAACTGATCAACAGGGATGGTTTAGCGGCTTACCTGGAAACGATCACTGCTGATACTACGGCTTTAAGCGCCGAGGTGGAGAATGAATATCTAAGCGGCAAAATATTGCCGCCGATTGGTACCCAGGAAGTATGGGCCGCCGGCGTGACTTATTTACGTAGCCGTGATGCCCGCATGGAGGAATCAGAAACCGGCGCGAGTTTGTATGATAAGGTTTATGATGCACTGCGCCCTGAGCTTTTTTTCAAAGCACTTGCTCACCGGGTATCCGGGCATAACGGTGAGGTTTACATCCGCAAAGACTCGGAGTGGGATGTGCCGGAGCCTGAACTTACACTATTTGTGAATAGCGATGGTAATATCCAGGGATACACCATTGGCAATGATATGAGCTCGCGGAGTATAGAGGGCGAAAATGCTTTATATCTGCCGCAGGCTAAAGTATATGAAAAGAGCGCCGCGCTTGGGCCTTGTTTATATGTTACTTCGTCGCCCATTCCCGGCGAAACGGTGATCAGCATGAATATTAAGCGTGATGGCGAGTTGGTTTTTGAAGATGAAACAACAGTATCGCGGATCAAACGTTCGTTTACGGAACTTACCGGTTATTTATACAGTGAATGTGATTTTCCTTACGGCTGCTTTTTAATGACGGGCACCTGCCTGGTGCCACCGCCAAGCTTTACTTTGCAAGCCGGCGATGTTGTGGAAATCAGTATTGACCATATCGGTACTATGGTAAATGTTATCGGTTTAAACCCTAAACATAAATAAGCAGTATGGTGCAGCTTTTAAAAAAGTCATCATTAGTTTTGCTGCTTGCCGGTTTGGCGCCGTGTACCATACGCAACCCTCAACTACCCATGAAAGGAACTTTTGGATCAGATCTTGATTTTTTAAAAGCAAAGGATAGTGTTATTACTTTAAAAGATGACAGCGGTTTGGGCCAGGTGATCGTATCGCCAAAATACCAGGCAAAGGTTTTTACCTCAACTGCCGATGGCTTAAACGGCAGAAGTTTCGGATGGATCAAATATGAAACGTTCGACCAGAAACAGCCCGACCCGCATATGAATGCCTTTGGCGGCGAAGATCGCCTGTGGCTTGGGCCGGAAGGCGGGCAATTCTCGCTTTTCTTTAAGCCCGGCACCAAAATGGAGTTTGCCAATTGGCATACGCCGGCTGCTGTTGATAATGAAAGCTGGGAACTCATTTCAGCTTCGGATAAAAAGGTATCCATGAGCAAAAGCACGCATCTGCAAAATTATGCCGGAACCGAATTATCCATAAAGCTGGAGCGTGATGTGGAGATCATGGAGCCGAATGCAATTCAGCAAGTATTAAGTATTGATGCGGATACAGCTGTAAAATCAGTTGGTTTTAATACTGTAAATTCCCTCATTAATGCAGGAGATAAAGCTTGGGATAAAGCAACAGGCGCACCTTGTTTATGGAATTTAGATATGTTTACCCCTTCGCCCAAAGTGGTGATTGTAGTTCCCTATAATGAAAATGCGAAAGGGAAAGTAGCCACTACCAATTATTTCGGCGAGATTCCGAAGGATAGGATCACTTATAAAAGCGGCATTCTGCTGTTTAAGGCCGATGGTAAAAGCAGGGGGAAATTAGGTATTCCTCCTCATCGGGCAAAAAATATGGCTGGCAGTTACGATGCCGAGAACGATGTTTTAACCATAACCATGTTTGATGTGGATAGTACAGCATCCTACCTAAACCAGGAATGGAAAACAGATACTGCGCCTTACAGCGGCGACGCGGTAAATGCTTATAACGATGGCCCACTGGCCAATGGTAAACAAATGGGGCCCTTTTATGAGATAGAAAGCGTATCACCCGCCGCGTTCCTGAAGCCGGGCGAAAAGCTTATACATAAACATAGTGTATTCCATTTTACCGGTAATAAAGCCGCATTAAATAAAATAGCATTAAAAACGCTGGGGATTTCGTTAGATGAGATCGCGACCGCATTTAAATAATAGATCAATATACAACCAACCAATAAATACTCAATGTCAAAAAACAACGCCCTGTTCGCAGTAGCATTAATTACCTCCCTATTCTTTATCTGGGGATTTGCGCTCAATCTTAATCCGATACTAATTCCACACTTAAAAAAAGCCTGTCAGCTTAATGACCTGCAATCCTCACTGATCGATTCGGCATCTTATATAGCCTATTTCATATTACCCATTCCGGCCGCGCAATTCATGAAAAAATATGGCTACAAGGGGGGGATCATTTTAGGTTTGATACTTTTTTCAACAGGAGCATTCCTGTTTTTCCCTGCTGCTGCGGTGCGTAACTATGCGTTCTTTTTAGCAGCGTTATTCATCGTATTTTCGGGAGCGGCCTTTTTGGAAACAGCCGCTAATCCTTACATAACGGTATTAGGTGATCCGGCTGGTGCTGAAAGAAGGATCAACTTTTCACAATCATTTAACGGATTGGCTGCTACCTTAGCTCCGCTTGTAGGTGGCAATTATATTTTATCGGGCAAAGTGTTAACAGATGCGGAATCAAGCAAAATGTCGCCCGAGCAGCTGAATGAATATCTTAATCATGAAGCATCGTCTGTACAAATTCCTTTTGTGGTAATCGGCGCAGTGGTGCTTGTAGTTGCATTCTTAATTTATCGTACGCACTTCCCGCCAATTGTTGAAGAAACCAGTGAAGAGGCAGTTAACGACAATCGTTCGCTTGGTGTAAGGATAAGCGAGCTGCTGCACGTGAAAAGTTTAAGGGCCGGTATCTTTGCTGAGTTTTTATATGTAGGGGCACAGGCTGGTATAAGTAGTTTCTTTATCCGCTATTCAGAAAAAGTAGCCGGATTTGCCGAAAAACCAGCTTCTTTTTATCTCACTATCGCTTCTGCGGGTTTCATGGCAGGCAGGTTTATTGGTACATTGCTCATGCGTTATTTTAACCCGGTTAAACTGCTTATCACTTATGCGATTATTAACATTTTCCTGATAGCTATGGCCGTAACACTAAAAGGCGAAGTAGCGGTTTACGCGTTAATGTGTACCTGGTTCTTTATGTCGATCATGTTCCCAACTATTTTCTCGTTAAGTATCCGTGGACTTGGTGCTAAAACCAAATTAGGTTCGTCGCTGGTAATTATGGGTATTGTAGGTGGCGCTATTTTCCCGGTAATCATGGGTAGGGTATCTGATGCCACTCATAGCATTCAGTGGGCTTATGTTGTTCCGGGTATTTGCTTTTTTGGCATCCTGATCTTTGCTATCAACAACCATAAAGTTAAAAAGCTAACCTTATCAGGTTCGCATTAATATTTGATCTATCTATCATAAATAAAATGAATTTACAACTTACAGATAAGGTAATTATAGTTACCGGCGGTGCCAAGGGCATAGGCGAAGGCATAGTGAAGGTGTTAGCCGCTGAGGGCGCTATCCCGGTTATAATAGGCCGGGGTGAGGCAGATAACCTGAAAACGGTTGAAGCTGTAGAAGCAGCAGGACATAAGGCGTACCAGGTAGTGGCCGAACTTACTGATCCCAAAGCATGCGAAAACGCAGTGAATGAAGTAATAACAAAATTTGGCCGTATCGACGGATTGGTAAACAACGCCGGTGTTAACGATGGGGTTGGCCTGGAAAGCGGTAATTACGAAGGGTTCATGGCCTCTCTGCATAAAAACGTGGTGCATTATTACCTGATGGCACATCATGCCCTGCCCGAATTGAAAAAATCAAAAGGAGCCATCCTCAACATTACTTCAAAAACTGCCGATACCGGGCAGGGAAATACCTCAGGTTACGCAGCATCAAACGGTGGCCGTAACGCGCTTACCCGCGAGTGGGCGGTTGAACTGTTAAAATATGGCATCCGTGTTAACGCACTGGTAGTAGCCGAATGCTGGACACCGCTTTACGCTAATTGGATCAAGACCTTGCCCGATCCTCAGGCAAAGCTGAAAGAGATCGAAGCAAAGATTCCATTAGGCAACCGGATGACTACTGCCGAAGAAATTGCCAATACCGTTGCATTTTTATTGTCGCCGGTATCAAGCCATACCACCGGACAGTTAATTTATGTTGATGGTGGTTATGTACATTTAGACAGGGCGCTGGCTAATGCGTAAAAAATAAAATGTCATTGCGAGGAACGAAGCAATCGCACGGAAGCATAGCAGCTCTGTATAGTATGCGATTGGTACGCTGCGCTCGCAATGACATGTTTAGAATTAGTATCTTCTATAACGAAAATCCCTTTAAATACTCTTTTCCCTCCGTGCCCCAATCTTTCATGGCGTTTTGCAATACAGTCATGAAGCTCTTGTTAGTAGCTGCTCTGCCTTTTTTAGGTGCTGTTAATGATTTTTCGTCGATAGGCTGTTCAGTAACTTTAGTGGCAAACCAGGTTACGTTTTCGTGCGGCAAAGCTACGCCTAATATCATCCCCGGCAAGCCATTAAATGATTCGGGACCGCCCGAAACAGGGATCTCTTCGGTATAAAAGGCTACTACATAAATCGAATCAAGAATCAGCCCGTTAGCCCGGCGACATGGATAGCCGGCAATTTCACGGGTTTCACCGGTAAGTTTCCATTTGATATGACGGGTGGTGTCCTTCACTAAAAAGGTTTCTTCAAATACACTTTTTTGGCTGGTGCTCATTCCTGTATTAAAATCAGAAAATATGGTGCTGTTTTGAGCCGTCATCATTGGCTCACTCCAGTAACCTGCTGTTGGTGTTTCCGGTTCAATAGGCATAAACAGCGTTTGGTTATTGCCAAACTTCAAGGTGCTTTTTAACACCTTAAACTGGGGCTTGGTTTTTTTATATTGTTCATACCTGGGCTGGTACCACATTTCGTTATCTTTATTAATGGCTTTTTGCAACATTGCCCATACATTTGAGGTTTTGTTATACTCAATGGTACCGTGAAAAGTAAAATGCTTATTGCCCTGCGCAAGCAAAAGGTTCGCACTTGATAGCAGTATGGTTGTTAAGGTTAAAATCTTTTTCATGATAGGTTATTTTTTAGGTGCACCGCCTCCAACTTTGTTAAAATCCCAGGTGAGGGAAAACATAAAATATCTCCTGATAGTAGTATAACGCTCCTGGGTAAGCACATTGGCCGATCCTGTGCGGTTATAGCCAGTATTCTGATTTAGCAGATCATTGCCTGATATAGTAGCTTTCAAAGCATCTTTCATGAATGTTCTTGATATGTTAGCATTCAGCAGGAACCTTCTGAAATCCTGCGGGAATGATTTGGTTGGCGCGTTATAGGTATAGTTGCCATCCGAGCCGATCTGGAATTTGCCGGGCAGATAGATATTGAATCCTCCGTTAGCATTAAACCCGCGGCCATTATTGTTTTGGACCGTATTAAGTGATGAAGAGTTAATGGTATAAGTAGGCCCTGCCGAGATCCAGGCATCAAATTTCTTTTCCTTATATTTAGATAGCCTGATATTGCCCGAATAACTATATGATTTAGTTTCGTTAAGCACATCGTTTGAAAGGTTATAGTAAGTATTACCATTGCCGGACAATTCAAAACCTGCGTTAATGTCCAGACCGGGAATCTTTCTCTCAAAATAGCTATTAACCCAGAAATTGCTGGTTGATTTGTTTTTAAGGTTTGACGATTGATAAGTGCTGATACCGGTAGTAGTATCGCGCGTTACATTGCTCACGATAGGGTTACTGGTAGTTGAGTATGAGCCACTGATCCAGATATATTGGTTGCTGATCACCTTGTACGAGTTGTAACTGATGTTGTACCTGTTCGTAAAGGACGGCTTTAATCCAGAGTTACCTACCTGTATATTCAGCGGATCTGTATTTATGCGTACGGGCTGGATCTGGTCAATATTGGGCTGTGTGGTATTCCCGTTGTAGTTCAACCTTAAGCTTGATTGTTTAGTGAATTTGTACTGGAAGGAAGCCTGGGGATACCAATTGGTAAAGTTACGCACCAAATCGGCCATCCGTCCAAATTCATCAACCTGCTTAAACCTTACTCCAGCCACTTTTGTACCAAAGTTGAACGAGTATTTCTGTTTTTGTACATTAAATACCATGCCCCCCTGGTTTGACAATTGATTCAGTTTATAATCGCTGCTGTAAATGTTATCGAGTATATTATAAGGTCCGTTGCCTGCATCTTTATTGAACGTGCGCCTGTCGGCAGTAGCGTTGTTTACCGATAGGGCATAGCTAACGGCGAGGGTAAAATCCTTGGCCAGTGGTTCGGTATAAGTTACATTGGTATTGATATTGGTGCTTTTGGTTTTATTTACCTTGTACTGATCGATGGTGTCTTTGCTTATATAGGTACCAACCGAGTCATAAAACCGCGTGTTTGACTTTAGGAAGCCTTTAGAGTCGCTTTCGTTGAAAGCGGTTTTAAAGTTTACAGAAAGCGTACGGCTTTTCTTTTTAAACTTTTTGGTGTAGAAGGCGTTGGCGTTAAATACTTTGCCGTCAACCTCGGCGCTGTTTTCACGGTCATTGCTGTTGATGAGGCTACCGTCAAGGCGGCGGGTTTGAGTAGCAAAGTTACTCCTGGTATTGCTGTTCTTCAACGTACCGTCGGCAGTGATCTTCAGGTTTTGCATCGAGTCGAGCTTTACCTGGTAATTTACATCCAGCTTTTGGCGGAACATATAATTATGGTTGCGCTGATCGCTGTTGCTGTTTGATATGTTACCCGGGAAGTTATTTTGCTGTTGAGTATTGCTTGTACCATCAATGGTTAGCGAACCTATTTTATAATTGGTGTTCAACGATTCCTTATCACTGTTCCATTTGGTGTCATAATGCGCGCCGCCTGTACGCGCTACAGGCTTTCCTTTTCCGTTGTACCTGCCGTCAAAACTATCCAAATCGTCACCGCCTCCTCCGAAAATATAGATACCACCATCGTCGCCGAATTCCATATTGCCGCCGCCGCCATATTTGTTATTATCCTCCCAGCCTAAACCTGTTTTGCCGGTGTTGCCGAGGGTGCCATAAAGTGAAAATTTTTGTTTTCCTTTAAAACGGTTAAACAAGGCCTGCCCCTGGTAATAGCCATCGGTACCTATACCGCCGTCAAGTTTACCAAAGTAACCGTTCTTTTTATCTTCCTTAAGTTTAATGTTGATGGTTTTATCCTTTACGCCATCATCGATGCCCGTAAAGGCAGCCTGATCGCTCTTTTTGTCGTAAAGCTGTACTTTATCCACCATATCGGCGCGCAGGTTTTTGGTAACCAGGGTAGGGTCATCGCCAAAAAACTCTTCGCCGTCAACCAACACTTTTTTTACCGTTTGGCCCTGTGCCGTGATCTTGCCGTCTTTATCCACCTCGATACCTGGCAGCTGTTTCAGGAGGTCTTCAACTTTTGAGTTAGGCTGGATATTGTAGGCTGCAGGATTAAACTCGGTGGTATCACCTTTAATTTTAATGGCTGCCGCTTTTCCTTTTACAATTACTTCCTGTAAAAGGCGCTCTTTGAGCAGCATGCTGATGCGGCCGAAATTCTGCGTGTTATGCGCCGAATCTAACGTAAAACGTTCTACAAAATCAGCATAACCGGGGTAGGTTGCCAGTACAATGTACTTGCCCTTGCTTAAATTGTTAATGGTAAAAGTACCGTCATCCTTAACGCGCGTAAATTTTTGCAGGATAGAATCTTTAGCAGTTATAACGCTGATGCTTGCGTTGGCTAATTTAGAATTAGAAACGGTATCGGCTATAATTCCTTTAATGCTGTAATTGGTTTGGGCTGATAAGTTTACTGTGCCCACAAGAAATAGCAGTAATCCAATAATTGTGATTTTCATAAGGTTGATTATGAAAGCCAAAATATAACTAAATAGTTAGTTGTGCAAGAGGTTTAACATTTTATACTGTAGATTTAACATTTCATCGCCAAAATTTAACATTTAGTCGTGGTTGGATATGTTAAATATGGGAGGCTGTGCCTAGGCGTTGACTAACCGGGCCAATAATGACGACGATAATACTGATCGGGATGGTCCCCAATAAGATTATTGCCCGGTTTGGTCTAATTGCACATTGATCGGCAAACAGACGGCCTAAATGATGAAAATCCCCCACCTGAGGTACTCAAAAAATGTATAATTTAGCACATTATTCTAACCTGTAGCGCTGTCCTGATCAGCAAGTTTAAACATGTATTATAAATGGTGGGAAAAAGTAAGGTTTTAATGCTTTCAAAAAGGGCATGTAAGCTTGTATTGCTTTTTATTATACTGCTGTCTGCAACTGAGAGCAGGGGGCAGGGGGTGCAGTTTGGTTCAAATGACAGCCTGATGAGCAAGCGCACGTCTTACCAGGTTTTTAAGGATGATCTGCCAACTTTTCATGATCAGCTGGTGATTGGTTTCGACCTTTCATTGTGGGATAATCAGCACCTCGGCTATATTTTAAACTTAACCGATGATAAGGGAAACTCCTACAGCCTGAGTGCGATTTACAATCATGGTTCGTTCCTCAATTTCAATATTGATAGCCGGAGTAATAAACTCAGCATCCCCCTTGCCGATACTATGCTGAAACGGCGTAAATGGTTTAAGGTGATAGTTGATCTTGATCTCAAAGGCGATAAAGTAGGCATATCCATAAACGGAAAATGGTACCGGGCAGCAGGATTGGGTTTTACCGGTAAAATAACCGCGAGGATCACCTTTGGCAAAAACGAGCACTACTCTGATGTTCCCAACATGGCCATCAAGAACCTTATTGTTAGTAACGACGATAAAACTTACACCTTTCCACTTAGTGAGTGGACGGGGAACGATGTTTTTACTACCGGTGGCGATAACCTGGGGCATGTTGATAACCCTGCATGGCTTATTAACGAGTCATACTTTTGGAAACAGAAATTCATACACACTTTTAATGAGGTTGCGGGGATCAACTTTAATGAAAAAAATGAGCAGTTCTTCATCTTCAAGAGTGATTCTCTGATGTTTTATGATGCCGGGCGGGATGCAGTAGGAACAAAACCATTCAAAAATAAACTGGCAGTACCCTTGCACCTGGGCAAAAGTATTGTAAACCTTAAAGAAAATAAATGTTTCATATATGAAGTGCTCAGAGCCCCGCAGCCTGCTCCAAGTATCGCTTCCTTTAATCTCGACAGCCTTAACTGGGATTTTTATGGCAAATCGACCATAATGGAGCAAAGGCATCATCATAATATTTTTTACGATAAAGACTTTAATAACTTTTACCTGTTTGGCGGGTACGGGTCGTTTAAATACTATAATAACTTTTTTAAATACAATAAAGCTGCAGATACCTGGCAAAAGCAAAGCTTCACCGGCGATGTGATCAATCCCCGGTTCTTTTCGGCTGCAAGTACCGCCAACCAAAACAACGATGTTTACATTTTTGGCGGCTACGGCAACCAGTCGGGCAACCAGGTAGTAGGCGGGATGCACTATTATGACCTCTACCGGGTTAACCTGGATAAGCATAACATTAAAAAACTCTGGGAGATCAAGCCGGATGAAGAAGCGTTTGTACCAGCCAATAATCTCATTGTATCAAAAGATAAGCAGTTTTTTTATGTGCTATGTTACCCGCACGAACGGCCTAAAACGAGTTTGCGACTATACAAGTTTTCAATAAAAGACGGTTCGTACCAGGTTGTAAGCGGTACCATTCCGGTAATATCCGAACGGATAGAGACGGATCATAACCTGTTTTACAACGCCAAACAGGATGTGTTTTATTGTACAACACAGGAGTTTGAAACCCCATCGCGATCTACCATAAAAATCTTCGCGCTTACTGCACCACCTGTAAGCCAGGAAGCTTATATGGCTGCTCATGAACCCCGGAAACAATCCTTTACATTATATAGGATTATAGGAGGAGCATCCGCATTGGTGTTGTTATTTGGTATTGTGACGTTTTTCCTGAGACGGAAAAGGGATGACGAAGAGCCAATACCGCTTGCAAATGAAGCGGAAGTTATTGAAGAGGTTGAAGAAAAGGAAATGGATAATAAAGCCAACGCAGTTTACCTGTTAGGCGATTTTACTGTTTACGATAAAAATAAACGGGACATCACTTACCTGTTTAGCCCTAAGATCAAACAGCTATTTATCCTTATTTTATTAAATAGCCGGGAAAAAAATGGGGTGGTATCAAAAAAGATCTCTACTACGCTTTGGCCCGATAAGGATGTGGTTAAAACTAAGAATATCCGCGGCGTAACTATCAATCACCTTCGCAACATTCTTTCGGATATTGACGGTTTGGAACTTGCTTTTTTGAATGATACCTATAGTTTTATTATTACTGAAAGTTTTTACTGCGATTACTTTGTAGTAAGGGATTCACTTAAACAAGGTAATGGCAGCGAATCAGCCGTGTTTAACCATTTTGACCTGATAGCCCGCGGCGGCTTATTACAGTATATCCCCGAAATATGGCTCGATGATTTTAAACAGGAGTATGAGGAAGCACTGATGCCGGTTATTTTACCGGTGATAAAAAAGGTTTACGATGCCGCGGATTATAAAAAAGCACTGGAAGTTTCACGTATCGTATTAAGTATCGATCCTTTTAATGATATCGGGATTAAGTTTAAGCTCAAGGCACTGCGCCGAACAAAAGGCATTGAACATGCACGCAAAATTTATGAAGAGTTCAGCGCCGAATATGAGAAATCATTAGGCGAAGAGTATCCCGTTCCTTTCGAAAAAATCTGCTCCAATAAGTCTGATCAGCGTTAGTTAGTAAGTTAAAGAAACTAATAATCAATATGTTTTAAGCGAATCGAATGTTTTATAAATTAATTCTACTAAATATATAGATTTAATAGAATATTTATATATTTGCAACAGATTAGTTTGCAAATGGGGTTCATTTTTAAACTAAATGGCAGGTGCTGGCCGGCAGCAAATGGATGGTTCGATTCCACCCCTGCATCTCTTCTCATCTCATGATTTATGTTTTATAATTGGTTAGCAAAAAGAGTATTCCTGCCCATCAGGAACTCTTTTGCCTTTTTACTCAATTTTTAACAAACAAAATGTCATTTCGAAACGAGGAACGAGTGAGTAATCTTGTACGACATGCTTTTAAAACTATGGGGCAACTTCGTAGGACGTACAAGATTTCTCTTTCGCCCCGGTGCTCAAGCCTTTTGGCTCTATCGAAATGACAATTTTTTAAAGCGAGGAAGAGAAATCAAGGATGCATATTTTAACCAAAATAGACACTGAAAGATATTTTACAGGATAAAATACTTATTAAAAAAATTTAAAAAGTTCTTTTAATTCAAATTTTGTTTTAGTAAGTTTGTATTGATAATGCACAGCATATTATTATACGCACTTTACTTTACCCTCATGTCGGTGAGGATAAACATTTTTGTTAATTGGTTTGATAAAAATCCTCGCCCTTGGCGGGGGTTTTTTGTATAGCGACTTTTTAAACTTTAACATATAACATATAGGTTCTGAGAAAATTATGGCACGATTAAATTTATTGGAAGAGACACGTTACGAGAAGTTACCGGTAAGCGTTTACAACAACCAACAGGAAGCCTCAGTGGCGGTAGCGAACCGGATAGCAGATCTGATCCGCGCAAAACAAGCCAAAGGCGAAAAAGCGGTATTGGGGCTTGCCACCGGTGTAACCCCGATAGGGGTTTATGCCGAACTGGTAAGGCAGCACAAAGAAGCAGGCTTGAGCTTTAAGAATGTGATCACTTTCAACCTGGATGAGTACTACCCGATGAAACCCACAGCTGCACAAAGCTACGTGACTTTCATGTACGAAAACCTTTTCAGCCATATTGATATAGATAAAGCCAATGTGCACATCCCGGATGGCACTTTGGATAAAGACGAAGTTGTTTCCTTCTGTTTAGCCTATGAAAAGCAGATAGAAGAATTGGGTGGCTTAGACCTTCAGATCCTGGGTATCGGTCGTACAGGCCACATCGGTTTCAACGAGCCGGGTTCTGCACCAAATTCAGGTACCAGGATGGTAACGCTTGACGACCTGACCAGACGTGATGCTGCCCGCGATTTTGGTGGTAAAGCTGATGTGCCAACCAAAGCGATCACGATGGGAATCGGTACTATTTTCAAGGCCAGGGAAATCATCCTGATGGCCTGGAACAAGAAGAAAGCGCCGATCATCAAGAAAGCGGTAGAAGGGGAGATCTCGGGCGAAGTACCTGCCACTTACCTGCAATTGTCACAACATGTAGAGTTTGTGCTGGATGCAGATGCAGCGTCAGAACTAACCAGGTTTGATACTCCATGGCTGGTAAAAGATTGCGTGTGGGATAACCAGTTAAAGAAAAAGGCCGTGATCTGGTTGGCGAATGAGGTTAACAAACCGGTACTGAAACTAACAGAAGAAGATTACAATAATCACGGCATGGCGCAGCTTGCGGTAGAGCAGGGCCCGGTATACAATATCAATATTGATATTTTTAACCAGATCCAGCATACCATCACCGGCTGGCCGGGCGGCAAACCAGATGCGGACGATTCGCAAAGACCTGAAAGGGCACTGCCTGCTAAAAAGAGAAGTATCATTTTTTCACCACACCCGGATGATGACGTGATCTCAATGGGCGGAACATTTATCCGTTTGGTAGATCAAGGACATGACGTACACGTAGCTTACCAAACCTCGGGCAATACAGCGGTATGGGATGATGATGTGTTGAGGTACATGGAATTTGCGATAGATTTTACAAAAAGTATCGGTGAAGACACAGCTCATCTTCAAAAATCATATGAAGATATGAGGGCCTTTTTCCCGACCAAACAACCGAACGAGATCGATACTCAGGAGATCAGGAATGTAAAAGGCTTTATCAGGAAAACGGAAGCCATTTCAGGTGCGAGGTATGCAGGCTTACAGGATGATCATATCCACTTTATGGCCTTGCCGTTTTACGAAACCGGTAAAACCAAAAAGAACTCGGTAGGTGAGGAAGATATCCAGCTGACTATCGACCTGCTTCAGAAAGTAAAACCACAGCAGATCTTTGCAGCGGGCGACTTTGCAGACCCTAATGGTACCCACCTGGTATGCTTCAAAATCATCTTAGCGGCACTGGAAAGATTGAAAGGTAAAGAAGCCTGGGTTGAAGATTGCTGGCTGTGGATGTACCGTGGCGCATGGCATGAGTTTGAAACACATGAGATAGAGATGGCCGTACCATTATCGCCACAGGAGGTGATCAGGAAGCGTAACGCTATTTTCAAACACCAATCGCAAAAGGATACACCGGTGTTCCCAGGTGATGACGCAAGGGAGTTCTGGGTACGTGCAGAAGATCGTACACGCGATACAGCTCAACGTTATGACCGCCTTGGCCTTGCCGAATATGAGGCCATGGAGGCGTTTGTGAGGTATAAGTTCTAAGTAAAGTATTTACATGTTGAAGGTCGCACGATTTATCGTGTGGCCTTTTTTATTTATATATTTATAGGAATGAGAGGACGGTTAACTAAAGTTAGATCAATAGATCTGAAAAAAGAAGCCGCGCAAAAAATAAGTGCGGAAGAAATAAAAACAAATAAGGAAGCTGATAAAATTGTTACGCTCGTTTTTATTTTGCTTGCTATAATTGTTATTGTTTTAGGATTATGCTTTGGATTTCCTGAAAGATGGTATATGCCAAACAAACATGCATTAAATTTAAAGTGAAGCGCTTGCTGCGGCACCAGGTTAAGGAAGCTGTGACTGGTCGAAGTTATGCTATCGCTAAACTTCAACCAGTGTAAACAAAAAAAGCCTCCCCAAAACGGGAAGGCCTTCAAATATTAAATCCGAAATCAAAATTCCGATATCCGAAATTAAGATGCCATTTGTTTGCGGATGATATTCAACGCACCGCCTGCTTTAAACCACTCAATTTGCTGAGCATTGTAAGTGTGGTTTACAGGGAATGATTCGGTTGAACCATCTTTATGGTGTAATACAACGGTTAACTGCTGGCCTGGGGCAAAAGTAGTTAAGCCGGTGATATCGATAGTGTCATCTTCCTGGATTTTTTCGTAATCGTTAGGATCAGCGAAAGTGATACCCAGCATACCTTGTTTTTTAAGGTTGGTTTCGTGAATACGGGCAAATGATTTTACCAATATGGCACGTACACCCAAGTGACGAGGTTCCATAGCCGCGTGCTCACGTGATGAACCTTCGCCATAGTTTTCGTCGCCCACTACTATCGAACCTATACCTGCTGCTTTGTAAGCCCGTTGGGTAGCCGGAACCGGACCGTACTCGCCGGTTAGTTCGTTTTTAACGCTATCGGCAGTAAGGTTAAAGTAGTTGATAGCACCGATCAGCATGTTGTTTGAAATATTGTCAAGGTGACCACGGAATTTCAACCATGGGCCGGCCATCGAAATGTGGTCGGTAGTACATTTACCTTTAGCTTTGATTAACAGTTTCAGGCCTGTAATGTCGGTACCTTCCCATGCTTTAAATGGCTCAAGTAACTGTAAACGTGATGAAGTTGGAGAAACGATAACTTCAACTTTGCTGCCGTCCTCGGCTGGTGCCTGGTAGCCTGCATCTTCAACCGCGAAACCTTTTACCGGTAATTCGATACCCTGAGGCTCGTCAAATTTAACCTGCTCGCCGGCTTCGTTGGTTAACGTATCAGTAAGCGGGTTAAAAGTTAAATCACCTGCGATAGCGAAAGCGGTAACAATCTCCGGTGAAGCTACGAAAGCGTGGGTGTTAGGGTTACCATCCTGACGTTTAGCGAAGTTACGGTTAAACGAAGTGATGATAGAGTTTTTGCGGGTAGGATCGTCAGTATGACGGGCCCACTGGCCGATACATGGTCCGCAGGCGTTAGCCAATACCACACCGCCCATTTGAGCAAAAGTATCAAGATAACCGTCGCGGTCAACAGTGTAACGTACTTGCTCAGAGCCCGGAGTGATGGTGAACTCGGCCTGAGTTTTTAATTTTTTATCGATAGCCTGCTTAGCGATAGAAGCCGAACGGGTGATATCCTCGTAAGATGAGTTGGTACATGAACCAATCAAACCAACCTCTAATTTGGTAGGCCAGCCGTTTTCTTTAACAGCGGTAGCAAATTTAGAGATAGGCCAAGCCAAATCCGGGGTGAACGGACCGTTTACATGTGGCTCAAGCTCAGATAGGTTGATTTCGATAACCTGGTCAAAATATTGCTCAGGGTTAGCGTAAACTTCTTCGTCGCCGGTTAAGTGCTCAGCAATAGCATCAGCAAGTTCAGCGATATCGGCACGTTTAGTACCTTTTAAGTAAGCAGCAGCTTTTTCGTCGTAACCAAAGATAGAGGTAGTAGCACCAATCTCTGCACCCATGTTACAGATAGTGCCTTTACCGGTTGCGGACATTGAGCGTGCGCCTTCACCAAAGTATTCAACAATAGCACCGGTACCACCTTTTACGGTAAGAATACCAGCTACACGCAGGATAACATCTTTTGCTGAAGTCCAGCCAGAAAGTTTACCGGTTAATTTAACACCGATCAGTTTAGGGAATTTAAGCTCCCATGGCAGGCCGGCCATAACGTCGCAGGCATCGGCACCACCAACACCAATAGCAATCATACCCAAACCACCTGCATTAGGAGTATGTGAGTCGGTACCGATCATCATACCACCCGGGAAAGCGTAGTTTTCTAACACTACCTGGTGAATGATACCTGCACCGGCTTTCCAGAAACCGATACCATATTTATCAGATACTGAAGCCAGGAAGTCATAAACTTCGCGGTTAACGTCAACAGCGGTGCTTAAATCTTCAACAGCGCCAATTTTAGCCTGTATAAGGTGATCGCAATGTACGGTAGATGGAACAGCAACCTGCGGGCGACCGGCTTGCATAAACTGCAAAAGGGCCATCTGAGCAGTAGCATCCTGCATAGCTACGCGGTCTGGTGCAAAATCAACATAGTCAACCCCGCGACCGAATGCTTTTTGGGCATCGCCTTCGCTAAGGTGGGCATATAAAATCTTTTCGGTTAAAGTTAGGGGTTTACCGGTCGCTTTACGGGCAGCCTCAACGCGGGTGCTGTAGCGGTCGTAAACCTTTTTGATCATATCTAAATCAAAAGCCATTTGTATTTGATTTTTAGGTGAAAAGTAAAAGAAATTGACGTTAAGCCCGTTATCCGGCCTTAGAGCGGCGAATTTACAAAAAATAACATTTGAAAGCTGTTAGTGCTTTATACAAATGTTATTTGGATAGGTTCTAAATAAGTGATTGGAGGTTAGTGGTTAGAGATTGGTTGGTAACAGCTTTTAGTAGCAGTGGCAGTCGGAATCGATTAGTATCAGTTTTTAGGTAGCAGTTTTAGTTTGGAGCTGCCGAGATTACCTAGCTGCTGTTTTGAAGTGATAGTAGCAGTTGCATAGTTCATACACTACTACAACTGCTACTTCGAGCTGTTACTGCAACTAAAAACTGCCATTGCTACTTCAACTGTTTCAAAATCTCCTCAATAGCCCTGTCCAATTGCGGATCTTTATTTTCTATTCTGTCGGCAAAATCTGTTTTTACATAAATGTCTGGTGTTACACCTGTTTTTTCAATATCCTTGCCGTCAAGCGTATAGCAGCCCCAGGCAGGAATGCGGTAAAAAGAACCATCAACCAAACCTTTACCACTGGTAAAAATGATCCAACGGTAGGTTTCGGTGCCGATAATTTTGCCCAGGCCCAGTTGTTTAAAGCCTTGTGAGGTCATCTCGCCGTCGCTAAGGGTTTGCTCATTCATGAGCAGGATGATCGGTTTGGCCGCCGGTGCAAAGTTTGATTGCTGTGTTTTTTTACCATCGCGGTAAGCCCATTGTAAATAAGGTTTTTGCGAGAGGAATTTTAAAACATTGTCATGTACATTGCCACCAGTGTTATATCTCAGGTCGAGGATGAGCGCGTCTTTATTATAAGCATCATCAACCATATCTTCCAGGAAATCTTCCAGGGCGCCATCGCCCATGTTTTTCATGTATGAATAGGCGATGCGGTTTTTACTTCTTTCTGCAACTGTTTTAGCATTGGTCTTGATCCAGTCGTCGTAAAGATTGCCCGACAGGTCACCGGTTGATTCGGGGTGAAGCTTCACTTTAATTTCTTTACCTCCTCGGTTAAAGGTTAGCTCAATCTCCTTATCAAGTGATGGTTTACTGAAGTAATAGTTACGGTCTTGTTTTTCACTTACAACAACACCGTTTACCGCTTTCAGTATATCGCCCGGTTTTACATCGATACCTGCTTTATCGGCGTTACTGTGGATAGCTATGCTGCTCACTTTGTATGGTGAATCATTGTCAAAAATAATTCCGGTTTCCATGGTGCGGTAGGAGATGGTTTTCTTTTCCTCGCTGCCGTTTGAGTAAAAGCCCTGGTGCGATGAATTGAGCTCGCCAAGCATATCATTCAGCAACAGGCGCAGGTCGGCCCGGTTATTAATATAAGGGACAAATGTTTTATAGCTGTCATGAACCTTTTTCCAGTCGGCCCCGTGGAAATTGCCATCGTAATAGTTTTCATTCAGGCCGGCCCAGGTTTCGTCAAACATCTGCGTAAATTCCCCCGCCATGTTACGGGTAAAGCTGTAATTGATATCTAACTTATCCACTTTGTTAGCATCGATGTTTAGGGTGTAGATATTGCCTCCGGCCAGTACAAAATATTTATCGCCATTGCCAAAAATGTCGTAATTGCCGAAGTCGCCGCCGCCAACTTTTTCAGTTTTGGGGTTTTCAAAAGCTTCAAGGGTGGTACGGTAAAGTGCCCCTTTGCCTTCGCTATGGTTTGAGGCATAGTATACCAATGTTTTATCTCCTTTTTGAATCACATAAGGTCCCTGGGCCTGGCCAAACTCCGGACTGATGCGTTCCAACCTTTTCATCAGTTCTTCGGTATCTATCACAATATCGGCAGGCGGTTTAGGCGTCGGCTGCTCGGATAAAGGTTTCTTTTTGTTAGACGCTTTTTTGTCCTTATCCTTTTTGTTTTTATCGTCGTCTTTTTTCTCTTCTTTAAACAGGGCCGTAAACTTATCCATCTTAAAAGGGTCGTCATACTTTTGCAAAGGCATCCGGTAAACGTGGGCATCTTTTGAGCCGTAAGGATACTCGGGCTGTGTACGGGATGATGTAAAATAAATATACTTACCATCCGGCGACCAGAATGGTGCCGCCTCTGTAACACCACTGTTGGTTAGGTTGGTGATTTTCCCGGTTTTTATCTCGTAAACAAAAACGTCCATCTCAAAATTGCGGTAGGCATTGTATACCACGTACTCGCCATTGGGCGAAAAGTGTGGAGGAGGATTGTAAAATCCCCAAAATTCATCGGTAACAATCGTTTTTGAAGCGAGTGTTTTCGTATCTAAAAGCTTCAGTTCGTTGCGGCCGCTCAGATAAATGGCCTGTGTGCGGTCTTTATTCATACTCAGCAGGCGATTGCTGCCTTTATCTGTGGTAAGCTGTTTTTCGGCACCGCTGCCGTCGGCTGCTATGGTATACCAGTTAGGATAGCCACCCAGGGTTTGACCAAAAATGAGGGTTTTGTTATCGCTCATCCAGCTTACTTCGGTAACCCGTTCGCTGGTATTGCGCTCCAGTTTTTTGCCGAATTTACCTTCGGCATCGCTTACAAATAATTCGCCGCGGGATACAAAAGCCAGCTTTTTGCCATCGGGTGATAATGCTGCCCCATCAATTTTACCGCCTGTTTCAAACGATTGCTCTTTGGGCAGTACATTATTGCGGAAAAGATTTAAGTTAAGCTTCTGCGTTTGTTTGGATGCCACATCGTACATAAAAATCTGGTAATCTTTTTCAAAAACAACCTTGCTGCCATCGGCACTAACCTGCGGGCGTTTAATGGATGTCGGGAACTGGGTTAAAGCAGTTTTTTTGCCATCGATAAAAGTGTACAGGTTATATTCCTCATTGCCCTCGTCGGATACAAAATAGATATTCCCTTTTTGGTCGATAGTAGTCCAGAAATCCTTTCCCTGCCAATCGGTATATTTTTTATAGGCTTTGGTTTTAGGATTGTATGATTGAATATCGGGATTGTAAGCGCCTTTATAATGCTTACGGGTTGGGAAATAAATGCTCTCCCAGGTATTGCTGAAAAACAGCTCGCCTGTTTGCGGATGTTCAACAACACCGTGTATGGTATTGAAATAATGACCGAACAACCGGACAGGCGTACCTCCGGTTGCTATTACCTTATATTCGCTGAAGCCATTATAACGGGAAGAATTGAAGTAAATGGATTTAGAGTCCCAGGTCCAGGAATCCACATTATCGCCGGCATCATTATAGGTAAGCTGCCTGATATCGCCGCCGGCAAGGGGCATTACGTATACATCGTTGTTGCCAAACTGGTTTGATGAAAAGGCAAGCCATTGCCCATCGGGCGATACGCGCGGGTTACTTTCTTCGCCCTGCATAGCGGTTAGCCTTGTGGCTGCCGGGCTGTTGATATCGGCTTTCCAAAGATCGCCTTCGTAACTGAAAATTACAGTTTTGCCATCGGGTGTTAGGGTTGGGTTAGATGTAAAATAGCTTCCGGTTGTTTGGGCTTTAAGGCTGGTTTGGCACAGTGCTGCCAAAAACAATACGATGTATAGTTTCTTCATATGGTTTAAGTTTTATGAATAAATGTATTTTTGAGCCATGTTAAAAGTGGTGCACCTCAATACGTATGACGGTAATGGCGGCGCGGGCAGGGCCTGCATGCGTCTTAACCGGGCATTACTTAGCCAAAATATCGATTCTAAAATTATAGTACATTATAAATTTGGAAATAATCCTGATATCAAGACTTTTAACCGTAATATTATCCAAAAATCATATACGGCCGCAACTATTATTCTGGAGCGGATATTGGCTAAACGTTTTCTAAAACCCGATAGCCGTACACCTTTTTCCTTTACCTGGTTTGGCCGTTCGGTAATCAAACATCCCGATGTTAGAAATGCCGATATCATTCACCTGCATTGGATTAATCACGGCTTTCTGGATCCCAAACATATAGCCGGAATTAGAAAGCTGGGCAAGCCTGTAGTGTGGACCTTTCATGACAGCAATGCCTTTACCGGTGGTTGTCATGTGCGCTATACCTGCGATCATTACCAGCAACAATGCGGTAACTGCCCGCTGCTGATCAACGCTGCCGATGATGACATTTCGCACCGCATCTGGCAGCAAAAAAATAAGGCTTATCAACAACTCGACTTCAACATTATCACCCCAAGTTTATGGATGCAAGCTTCTGTAAAGAAAAGCAGTTTGATGCGGGGCAAAGCCGCAAGCAATATTCCAAATACGCTGGAAACCGATGTTTTTAAACCGATAGACAAAAAGAAAGCAAAATCCAAAGCGGGCCTGCCGACGGATAAATTTATCTTTTTAAGCGGATTTATGCCATCGCGTAAAGATCTGCATAAAGGCACTCAATACCTGTTGGAAAGTATGGAATTGCTAAGACTGCGTTTAGGTGCAGAGACAGATCAGATAGAATTGGTGGTGTTCGGCAACCGGGGTACGGAAAACCTGCCTGGCTTTCCTTTTAAAACCAGCTTTTTAGGAACCATCAATAACGATGAGAAACTGGCCCTACATTATGCAGCCGCTGATGCTTTTTTGATCCCTTCCCTTGAGGATAATTTACCTTACACTGTAATGGAAAGCCTGAGCTGTGGTACACCTGTAATTGCTTTTACTACAGGTGGCATCCCGGATATGGTGCGGCATGAGCATAGTGGTTACCTGGCAACCTATCGTTCATCCGAAAGTTTTACTGATGGGATGGAATGGATCATTAAACATCCTGAAAGGGACAAGCTTAACCAGCAGGCCCGGCAAACCATTATGGATAGTTTTTCGGAAGAAGTGATCGCTAAAAAGCATATCGAAGTTTATAATCAACTTTTAAACAGGGGAGGTGCTGATGTTTAGTCCCCGGTTAAGCGTTGTTACTATTGTTTATAACAATGTGCGCGATATTGAACGTACCATACAGTCGGTAATCAACCAAACTTATAGCAATATCGAATACGTTGTTATTGATGGTTTATCTAACGACGGTACCTTGCAGGTTATTGAACAATATAAAAACCGTGTGGCTAAACTCGTCAGCGAAAAAGACGAAGGTATCTACGATGCTATGAATAAGGGCCTTGCCCTTGCCTCAGGTGATTATGTGATCTTCATGAATTCGGGCGATGAGTTTTATGATAACGAAACCGTTGCCGCTGTTTTTGCCGCGGCGGATGAAGCTGATATCTACTATGGTGAAACAGAAATGATAGCTGATGACGGCAGCAGTTTAGGACAGCGCCGTCACAAAGCACCAGCTAAGTTTACCTGGCGCGGTTTTAAATATGGCATGAGCATTAGTCACCAGGCTATCTATATCAGGCGTTCGCTGGCAGAACCCTATGACCCAAGATATCAATTGAGTTCGGATATCGACTGGATAATCCGCGCGGCAAAAAAAGCTAAAAAGATCGTGAACGTTAACCGTTACGTGGCCAAATACCTGGTCGGGGGCATGTCGAAGAAAAGGCACCGCCAAAGCTTGATGGAGCGTTTTGAGATCATGAAGCAAAATTATGGCTTGATCCCCACTATTTTTAACCATTTTGTTATCGCCTTTAATTTGGGCTGGTACTGGTTGAAGAATAGAAGGACGAATGATTAATCAAATGCAATAATATGCTCTTCTCTGGCGTCCTTCTCTGGCGCAAGTGTTGTGCGGTTGATTGAGCAAGACTCACTTGTGCCTGTGTGTCCTTCTCTGGCGCAAGTGTTGTGCGGTTGATTGAGCAAGACTCACTTGTGCCTGTGTGGTCGGAAAGCACAAGTCAGCAATCGCACATCTCTCCGCTCAAGACTTGCACTAA
The DNA here is from genome assembly GCF_003286435.2 of Mucilaginibacter metallidurans. Lineage (NCBI taxonomy): Bacteria > Pseudomonadati > Bacteroidota > Sphingobacteriia > Sphingobacteriales > Sphingobacteriaceae > Mucilaginibacter > Mucilaginibacter metallidurans. The sequence continues at coordinate 5,087,483 of NZ_CP043449.1, read as the reverse complement.
TATAAGAGCTAAAGTGGCATATGCATTTAAAATCCCATAAAAAAAGCGATGAACACTGCCCATCGCTTTTCTTTTGAATATAAAATTGCTTAAGCTTTTTTATCAGCTGGCTTTGCAGCCGGAGTTTTCTTTTTGTTTTCGGTATAAGCGGCACCACCTAAGGCAAGCACCAGTAGGATTGAACCTGCTAATGAAATATTCTCGCCGGTGTAGTATGAAGCCGGATGGAAAATAAACTCAATTTTGTGGTTACCGATTGGGATCTGAGCTGCACGTAATAGATAATCGGCACGGAAATAAGGTTTTTCAACACCGTCGATATACATTTTCCAGCCTTTGTTGTAGTATACTTCGGAGAAAACCGCAATTTGTGAAGCGGTAGAACCGCTTGTGTAAACCATATGGTCGGGCGAGTAGCTGGTAAGCTCAATTTTGCCTTCGCCGGCACCTGCTCCCAAAGTTTTTTCGTCGATAATGCTTTTGTATTGTTTATCAACAATAGCTTCATCTTTTGGCGTAAAGCTGCTGATGGCTACCATCTCCTGGTCTGCATTGTCGGCATATTTAATACTTTTAACAAACCATGCGTGGCCACAGGCTGTTTGGTTTACCTGCATGCCTACGTTTTGTGTTTTTGGATCAGAATTAATAATGTACTTCACGTTCATCATATCCAAAACATCCTGGTTAATGCTTTTGCTTAATTGATTGTCAACAAGCTCTTCCCAGCGTTTTAGCCTTGCTGCCGAGTAACCACCCAATGACTTGTAGAAAAATGGGGTAAGGCCATCACCCTTAAGTGACTGGGTAGCGTCAAATACGCGAAAATCCGGGTCTTTATCTTTCATGATAAACTGGTCAACCTCGCGCGGCTGTGGCGTTTCATTATCCTGTTTCGGCGCAAAGCTGTCGTGATTTAAATAGCGCTTGTCAATACCCCAAAGGTCAACAAGGATCAGCGCCAGGAAAGCAAGCGATGCAACAGTTGGATTGATCTTCTTTTTAAGGAATGCCCATGCAATACCAAATGCTATAGCAATGAATATAAGTGACCGGATAGCATCTGCTTGTGCTATCGATTCCCTGTCGGCAATTAGAGCGCGGGTAAGGGCTGAGCTGTCAGTTTTAAGCGCCTGGCCTATTTGTGCTATAACACCAGCCTGCTGTTCACTTACGCTGAAAGACAAAAGCAGTGAGGGCACCACAGCTACAATCAATACAATACCGCCTGTAATATAAAATGCGATTTTTAATTTTTTGAACAGGTTTGCTTTGTCCTCATTTACAATAGCCTCGTTAACTGCCAACACAGCAAGGATTGGGAAGCAGAAACCTGCAACTGCCAGTATTGATTCAACCGCGCGGAACTTATTGTAAAGCGGGAAATAGTTAAAGAAAAGATCAGATACATAAGGCCAGTTCCGGCCGAAAGATAGCAGCATGGTTAAAACCACAGCGCCAAGTAACCACCATTTGATACGGTTTTTAACTATCATTAAGCCCCATACAAACAACAGGCAAATTACAGCACCAAAATAGAATGGACCGGCAGTAAATGGTTTATTACCCCAATAAAGCGGCAGGTAATTAGCTGAAATACCTGTAACCTGGTTGGGGTCGGCACCACTTGCATTTAAGGCTTTAATTACATGCGAATCAGGATCGGTTGAGCCTTGTTCACCACCACCATAAGCGTTTGGAATCAGGAAGGTGATACACTCACCAACACCCTGGCTCCACTCGTAAGCATAGTCTTTAGGTAAGCCGTTGCTTGGCTCGGCAGTATGCTGAGTAAGATTTGATTTGCCACGGATAGTTTCGTTGCCATAGTCGGCCGTGCTCCAAAGGATAGAGGCGTTCACTGCTACGCTCAATAGAACTGCGCCAGCAATATAACCTAACGATTTTAAAAAGGCATTTAAGGTTTTGTTTTTGATGGCATGGTAAAGTTCAATGCCAACCATGATCAATAAGGCCAGCATCAGGTAGTAGGTCATCTGCACGTGGTTAGCCCTGATCTCCAGGGCGAGAAATAAAGCCGTTACAGAAAAACCTAATAAATATTTACCGCGAAGGGTAAGGATAATCCCGGCAAGTATCGGCCCAAAAAATGCTATAGCGAACGCCTGGTTGGCATGTCCTGCAGTTAGCAGGATAATATTATACGATGAAAAAGTAAATGCTACCGCACCCGCTGCGGCAAGCCAGGGGTTAACCTTTAACACTATAAATAAAAAGTAGGTACCTAATAAAAACATTAATACTGTACCAACCGGAGCAGGGAAAGTATAGTTTATACCGGTTACAACCCATGATGTTAAGTTAGCTTTATAAGGCGCCCATATCTGGTAGGTGGGCATACCGCCATAGATCTGGTTGGTCCAGAGTATCGTAGTGTCTTTAGCTTTGTAATCGTTAATTTCTTTTTGGGTTGATTGCGCCCTTGTAACGTCATTACCGCCTAATGTTTTTCCCTGGAAAGCCGGGGTTAAAAATATAAAGCAGATCACTAAAAAAATTGCAGCTATGGCAAAATGAATGCCGTTACGCTTAAACCAGTTATTCATTTAAGTTTTTTGAAATGGATATTATATTCCTCAAAAATAGAAATTACAATGAGAATAGGAATTATAAGTTTTGTTAAGGAATAACTTAACAGGTTTGCGCACGGCTGCGCAGCAGGAAAAACATGGCAATCAGCACAATGATAGATATTACATAAGCAATAACCTGCACTTTGCCGTAATCTTCGCGGTATTTACGGATGTTGAAAAAGTTGTAAACGCCCAGCGCACTCATGATCACCCAGTAAAAAGTGCTAATCTTAGTGCAATTGGCAAAAATTTGAGTGGCCACTATAAATACGATGACATTGGTGATAATCAGCGTAATTGACTCGGGCGTGTTGTTATGATTTTGACGCCTTCTAAATACAGGGTTGGTGTCCATGATTTATTGGTTAGGTTTATTTTACTTCTTCGTAATCAACAAATTCACCTTCACTGTCGGGTACACTGCCTTTTTTTGGCTGCGGGATATGGTCGATCCTGATTTTTCCATCAGGTTTTGGGCCTTCATTGTAGTTACGTTGTTGCTGTTGATATTGCTGCTGGGCTTTATTCACAACACTTTCAAAAAGGAACGGCAGCAGGTAACGCGCCAGGCTGCGGATAATGTATAATACACAGATAGATATGATCAGGAAACGAATAAGAATCATACTGTTAATTTTGAGCTTACAAATATAAGGTATATAACGGTAAAAATGTTTTATTATGATTTGAGGATAGCTAATGCTATTTTAATTTGAAGATAAAGCGATTTGAAGATTTGAAAATGCGGGGACTGTCGTTTTCAAATCTTCAAATCAATAAATTTTCAAATTAAAACTTCTCCTCCATCATTTTTTCCAAAGCAAACATTTCGTCGCGTAGTTTGGCAGCCAGCAGGAAATCCATGTTTTTGGCGGCGGCGAGCATATCTTTTTTGGTGTTGTCGATTGATTTTTTCAGGTCGGCTTTGGTCATATACTGAACTATCGGATCGGCGGCAAGTGTCAGGGTATCGGTTTCCACATAAGCCTGCTGTACGCCGCCTTTAAAGTCGACCACTGATGTTTGCTCCATAATTTCCTCGCGCGTTTTGCCAACCGTTAGCGGTGTAATGCCATGTTGCGTGTTATATGCAATCTGAATTTCGCGGCGGCGGTTGGTTTCATCCATCGTGATCTGCATCGAATCGGTTATGGTATCAGCATACATGATCACACGGCCACGGTCATTACGTGCTGCACGGCCTATGGTTTGGATCAATGAGCGTTCTGATCGAAGGAACCCTTCTTTATCAGCATCCAAAATAGCCACTAAGGATACTTCGGGCAGATCCAATCCTTCACGCAGTAAGTTGATACCTATTAATACGTCAAATTCGCCAAGGCGCAGGCCACGTAAAATTTCCACGCGCTGCAGTGTTTTTACTTCTGAGTGAATATAACGGCATTTAATACCCAGCCTGTCCATGTATTTGGCCAGTTCTTCGGCCATACGTTTGGTAAGGGTGGTTACCAGTACGCGGTCGCCTTTTTTAATTGTTTTATCTACTTCGTCAAGCAGGTCATCCACCTGATTTATTACCGGGCGAACGTCAATCACCGGATCAAGCAATCCTGTCGGACGGATCACCTGTTCAACCACCACACCGCCTGATTTTTCAAGTTCAAAATCGCCTGGCGTGGCGCTTACATAAACGGTTTGCGGAGCAAGATTTTCAAACTCCTGGAAATTAAGCGGACGGTTATCCAAAGCTGCCGGCAGGCGGAAGCCATAGTCAACCAGCGAGATCTTGCGCGAACGGTCACCTCCATACATCGCCCTGATCTGCGGAACGGTTACGTGGCTTTCGTCAATCACCATCAGGTAATCTTCCGGGAAATAGTCAAGCAAGCAGAACGGCCTTGCACCGGGCTTGCGTCCGTCAAAAAAGCGGGAGTAGTTCTCGATGCCCGAACAGTAACCCAACTCGCGGATCATTTCCAGGTCATAATTAACCCTTTCTTCCAGCCGTTTGGCTTCCAGGAATCGGCCGTCATCAATAAACTGTTTTTTGCGGGTTTCCAACTCTTCCTGTATAGCCCAGATGGATTGTAAAAAACGCTCGCGGGGAGCAACGTACAGGTTGGCCGGATAAACCACCATGTGTGTCATTTTTTCGATGGTTTTACCTGTGCCGATATCAAAGGCGCTTAACTCTTCGATATCATCACCAAAAAAGGAGATGCGGTAGGCATAATCCAGGTAAGCCGGAAAAATATCCACTGTATCACCCTTAACCCTGAATGTCCCTCGTTTAAAATCGGCAGTGGTGCGGGCGTATAAAATTTCAACTAAACGATGTAAAAAAGCATTCCTGCTGATGCGCGTACCTACGGCAAATTTGAAAACCGAATCGGCAAAATCATCGGGGTTACCCATGCCGTAAATGCACGATATAGACGATACCACGATCACATCGCGCCTGCCCGACATTAAAGCCGAAGTAGTACGTAAGCGAAGCTTTTCTATCTCCTCGTTTATCTGCAGGTCCTTTTCGATGTAGGTATTTGTTGTAGGGATAAATGCCTCCGGCTGATAATAGTCATAGTACGACACAAAGTAGTTCACCGCGTTTTCGGGAAAAAACTGCTTAAACTCGCCATAAAGCTGTGCCGCTAATGTTTTGTTGTGGCTCAGGATCAGCGTAGGTTTTTGTGTTTGTGCTATAATATTGGCAACCGTAAAGGTTTTGCCCGATCCGGTAACCCCCAAAAGGGTTTGATAAGGGTCGCCGTTATTTATACCTTCAACCAGCTGCCTTATAGCTTCAGGCTGGTCGCCGGTTGGTTTATATTGAGATGTTAATTGAAAATCCATGTTGTTATGTAAAAATACAAATAATCCAGAAACAGGGTTTGCAAATCAAAATAAGTACATGGTAATGACAACCGTATGTCAACATTGTTGTGCCGGGGGTAATAAATTACATTTCCGCCTTTAAACGTAGCGCCCTATCCAAAAAACTCTGCTGCTTTATTTTCTCTTCGGCTTCAATAATAGCCTTCATCAGGTTGTTTTGGGTGTCGGCAATTTCCGCGGCGGCCGCTTTCATAATTTCCCAAACGGGTTTCATGCGCACAATAAGTTCCTGGCCTTTTGTTGTTAACATGATAAGCCGCTTCCTTTCATCGGCCTTGTCCTTTTTTGATCGGATCAATTTCTCTTTTTCCAATTCTTTTAACAGACTGATGGTGGAAGGGTGGGTGTAGCCAATTTCAGCGGCGATTTCCACTACGCTTAAAAGCGGCTTAAAATGTAAAGTGTAAATAACAGGGAACCATTTGGGTTCAAAATCAATATTGCTGGCTTTATAAATAAGTACGCCTTCCTTGCGCAGCTGCTCGGCCAGGCGCTGCAACCTTGTTGAAATTGCTAAAATTCCCGATTCGTCAATAACATTCATTATACCGCTGTTAATTGTTCAAATGTAACTCATAAAAAATAGTATCCGCAGCCATAAGCGGGAATGATTCAGGCAAATCCTGTTTGGCAAGGCGGGTAAAGCCATTTTTTTCATAAAAGCGATGAGCGGCTTTCAGCATCTCAACTGTGCCTAAATAAATGTCGGCAATGTTATTTTCCCTGCAATAAGCAATAAGGTTATCCAGCAATAGTTGTGCAATACCCAGCTCTTTGCCGCGGTATTCTTTAAGCACAAACATTTTGCGTATGGCCGCCGCATTATTATCAAAAGCAATAAGGGCTATGGTGCCAACAAGTTGTTCGTTATATATCGCTCCCCAAAAGTTGCCGCCGGTTTGGTGGTAATTGCTTTCAATATCAAGTAGGTCGGGTTGGGCTTCAAGCGTGATTGGCACATTAAATTCAATTTGCTGAATTGGTAAAATGATATCAATGATCTGCTGGCAATAAGTATTGTTGAGTGAGCTGATAACAGGTGTAGTATCCATGATTTTAATATTTATGTACAAATCTACGTAGTTAACTACATATATTCAAAATTTATTATCCTTCCCATGGTGCGGTATGACATTTAATAAACAAATAGTGATATTATTGCTTAAAAACGCTTAAATTTAAGCATGATTTTCATCCTCAATAAAACCAATACCATTGCCAACCAGTTTCTTGCCGAATTACGGGATGCCGTTATTCAGCAGGATAAGGCACGTTTTAGGCGGAACCAGGAAAGGTTAGGAGTTATATTGGCTTATGAGCTGAGCAAATCATTACATTACGAAACCAAAGAAATTCAAACCCCGCTGGGTACAGCCAGTGTTAATATGCCGGCCGACGAACCGGTGCTGGGTATTATATTACGGGCCGGGCTCCCTTTTCACCAAGGCTTTATGCAGTTTTTTGACCGGTCGCCCTCTGCATTTATCACAGCTTATCGCAAGGTGAAACGCAACGGCAGCTTTTTGATCCAGGTGGATCATATCTCAACCCCTAACCTTGATGATAAGATCTTTATTTTGTGCGATACCATGCTGGCTACCGGGCAAAGTATTGTATCGGTTTGTAAGGAGTTGATGGCTCAGTATAAAATAAAGGAGCTGCACATTGCCGCTGTAATTGCCAGCACCGAAGGCGTGGCGCATGTTAAAGCCAATCTCCCAAAAGCCAAGCTGTGGCTCTGCGCTGTTGATGACGAAATGACCAGCAAAGCTTATATTGTACCTGGTCTGGGTGATGCGGGCGACCTGGCATTTGGGGAAAAAGTGTAGTTTGATTTCGAATTTCGGAATTGGGATTTCGGATTTAGTAATATTGAAATTCTTAATTTTGAATTTTCGATTTATAAATAGGAAATAAAAAAATTCCGAAATCGAATATCCGAAATCCGACATGAAACAATACAAACACATCTTCTTTGATCTCGATCATACCATCTGGGATTTTGATAAAAATGCCGAAGAGGCCCTGCATGAGTTATATGTTATTCACCAGCTTGGCGAAATTGGTTTGCAATCTGCCGAGTTGTTCATCGAAACTTATACCCGTAACAATCATCGCCTTTGGGCACAGTATCATATCGGCGAGATCACTAAAGATGAACTGCGCGAGGCCCGTTTCAAATCAACTTTTACTGATCTTGGTTTGCATCCCGACCTGATGCCGCTTGATTTTGAGGACGCTTATGTAAAGCTTTGTCCCACCAAAACCAACTTGTTTCCGCATGCGCACGAAACACTGCAATACCTGCAATCAAAATATACCCTGCACCTGATCTCGAACGGGTTTAAAGATTCAACACGGATAAAAATCGCGGGGACCGATCTTGCAAAATATTTTCAGAACATTATCATCTCCGAAGATGTTGGCGTTAACAAGCCGGACAAAGCCATATTTCAACACGCGCTTGACCTGGCCGGGGCATCGAAAGAAGAAAGTGTGATGATCGGCGACAGCATCGAAGCTGATGTCCGCGGGGCGCTTGGTTTTGGGATAGATGCCATTTATTTTAATCCTTTTAATGCGGAAAAACCTCAGGATGTGCCCGTACAGATTGCTCATTTAAAAGAGTTAACTTTACTTTTATGAGTATCGCCAAAGAACGTAAAGCTATTGATGCAGCCCTTGATGAATACCGCAAACAACTGGATGTTATCCCCGATGTGTTGTTTGATGTTACTCCGGAGGATGGCGGCTGGTCGTTTGCCGAGGTTTACAGCCATATTATGCAGGCTACGCTGGGTTCATCAATCGCGCTTGAACGTTGCACCCACGGCAATTGCGAGCCAACTAAAAAAGGCATTAATTGGGAAGGCCGGATCTTGCTGTTGTTAGGTAAATTTCCACCGGTTAAAACAACAGTCCCCAATGCGGTAAGCGATAAAATGGCTGCCAATAAGATCAGTAAGGAAGATGCCAAAAACCTGATCATCAAATGCCGCAAACGGATTGAAACTACTATGCCACTCATTGCCGAATCATCGCCGGCTAACAGATACAAGCACCCGCGTATGGGAATGCTTAATGCCAGGCAATGGTTTAAGTTTATCCGCATTCATTTACAGCACCACTTGAAACAACTTAACAGGATCAAAAATAAATTTAATACAGCAAAGTAACCTTTTATATTTAATGTAGTCTTAACAGTAGGATAATGTTAAATTTCAGACATTTGTAAAAATCTTTGTGATGAATTTTGAGTATGCTTATTTGGTAGTTATAGGGTTGCTGATCCTGGTCGGCTGCTTCTATGCAAGTCCATATGAATTGACTGTTAACGAAGATGAGGACGACGAGTAATCGTTGCTTTATTAATGAAAATGTTGTTTTCCGGCATATCTTGCCGGCCTGTAAAATAGCCCCCTTAATTTAATGGCAAAACGCGAAGTTGATATTGTAGTAATATCTGATGTGCACCTTGGTACTTACGGCTGTCACGCAAAAGAGTTGCTTAAATATTTAAAAAGCATCAAGCCCAAAATCCTTATCCTTAACGGCGATATTATTGATATTTGGCAATTTAGTAAATCATACTGGCCCGAGGCGCACATGAAAGTGGTGCGCCGCATCCTGAAGTTTGTTACCGATGGCATCCCGGTTTATTATTTAACCGGCAACCATGACGAAATGCTGCGCAAGTTTACCGATTTTAACATGGGCACTTTTCAGCTGCTTGATAAGCTTGTGTTAAATATCGATGGCAAAAAAGCCTGGATCTTTCATGGCGATGTGTTTGACGTTACCATGCAGCACTCCAAATGGCTGGCTAAACTCGGGGCGGTTGGTTATGACACATTGATTTTGATCAACAGTTTTGTAAACTGGTTCCTTACCGCTATTGGCAGGCAAAAAATGAGCTTTTCGCAAAAGGTGAAAGCCAGTTTTAAAGAAGCAGTAAAATTCATTAACCAATTTGAGCAAACCGCAGCCGATCTGGCTGTCGATAAACAATACGGATACGTGATCTGCGGTCACATTCACCATGCCGAAATCAGGGAAATTACGTCTACACAAAATACAGGCTCGGTACTTTACCTCAACTCGGGCGATTGGGTAGAAAGTTTAAGCGCTCTTGAATATCACAATGGCAAATGGGAAGTGTTTAAATACAAGCCGGATGATTTCAATACAGATGCTGATGAAGATGATAAAACCGATTCGGAAGATCTGAACGCTATGCTCGATGTTAAAAACTTGTTGGAGCGCTTTAAGCACGAACACGATTAAATTACTTACCGAAAACATTTTTCTTTACTAAATTAAGCCCCTGAATATTGGTGCGGATAAATCAGTGCATCCGTTGTATCTGCGGCGCAATCATCATCCTATTTGAAAACAATTTATTTTAATGAAGATACTGTTTGGTATACAGGGAACAGGTAACGGGCATATAAGCCGGGCAAGGGAAATTGTGCCCCTACTGCAACAATACGGCGAAGTTGATTTGCTGGTAAGCGGCACCGAAGCCGAAGTATCATTATCACAACCCCTGAAATATCGCTTTCATGGTGTAAGCTTTGTATTTGGTACCAATGGCGGCGTGGATAACTGGGCTACCTGGAAAATCATGAACCTGCGCCAGTTTCAGCGCGATCTGCGGAGCCTTCCCCTGAAACAATATGACCTCATCATCAATGATTTTGAACCCGTAAGTGCCTGGGCTTGTAAATTACGGGGTGTACCGTCGGTATCTTTAAGTCACCAGTGCTCGTTTGTATCACCTAAAACACCGCGCCCCGAAAAAAAAGATCCTTTTGCACAATGGCTTTTAAAAAACTATTCGCCTACTACCTATCATGTAGGCTTCCATTTTGAGCGTTATGATACTTTTATCAATACCCCTGTAATCCGGAGCGAGATCAGGCAGATGGAAACCTCCGACCTGGGCCATTATACAGTTTACCTGCCGGCTTATGATGACAAAACACTGCTGAAATATTTAAGTGCCGAAAGAGAGGTTAAATGGCAGGTGTTTTCAAAGCGGCAAAAGCAGGCCTACAAATCGGGAAATGTGGAGATTTTCCCCGTAAATAATGAAGCTTTTAACAAAAGCCTGGCAAGCTGTACAGGTTTGCTTACCGGGGGCGGTTTTGAAGGCCCCGCCGAGGCCCTGTTTTTACAGAAAAAGGTAATGATGATACCCATGAAAGGGCAATACGAACAGCAGTGTAACGCGCTTTCGGCCTCCAGGTTGGGTGTTCCGGTGGTGAGCGAAATAAACGATAAGTTTAACGGCCATTTAAACCACTGGATAAACGACAGTAAAAAGATTGTAGTTGATTTTCCGGATGAAACCGCCGCTATTGTTGATAAACTGGTAAAGCAGTATACAAGGTAGTAAAGCATTGCAACTTAAGCGGTTTTTCTGCTAATTTTGCAACCGCAAACACGGCCGCACATATGATCAATCTTTTCAGGAACTATAATCCCCTTAATATTATATGGCTGGCTATTTTGCTGTTCGTGCTCCGGATAGGTTTCATGGTGCAGGTTCCCGAAAAGGTTGAGTTTATTTTTGTGGAACCCTTTGCACGGCTGCTGGTACCCGTAAAATATGAATACGCGTTTTCGCCGCTGCTTAACGTGATACTGGCCGGCGGGCTTGTATTTATCCAGGCTTTATTGCTTAATTCGTTAATTAATCATCATAATTTATTAGGCAAACCAACCTTTTTGCCGGCGCTGATGTATATCACGCTTTCGGGCTTGTTTACGCCATTTTTAACTTTAAGTGCCCCGCTTTTATGTAATTTCTTACTCATCTGGATGTTGTTTAAATTATTCAACCTGTATAAGGGGGAGGATGTTAAGTCAACAACTTATGATCTGGGTTTGATCGTAGCGGTGGGTTCGCTTGTTTATTTCCCGTTTATTTATTTGTTCCTGGTTATATGGATAGCGCTTATGATATTCAGGCCGTTTAACTGGCGCGAATGGGTTATTTCGATATTAGGTTATGTAACCGTGTTCTTTTTCCTTGCGGTTATTTATTTTATGAATGATATGCTGCCCGGTTTAGCCATATCTGGTCGCCCTTAGGCAAAAAATTTCCCGATCATATCAGTATTAACTCCTATAACTACCTGTTGCTGGTGCCGGTTATTGTAATATTAGTGCTTTGTTTTTTTAAGCTGCAGCAAAATTTCTTTAAAAGTTACGTGCAGATCCGTAAAACATTCCAGCTTTTGTTTTTTATTTTTCTGATCACATCACTTTCATTTTATCTCAATTCGGAATTTCGCCTGAGCCATTTTTTGCTTTGTGCAGTGCCGGTAACGGTGTTTTTTGCCTATTATTTTTTGTATGCAACCAAGCGCTGGTTTTATGAAATATTGTATTTGTTGTTGTTTATCAGCATCATTTACTTTCAGTTTAACAAATTTTAACTTTTACATTCGTCCTTATTTCGGCGGTTATGTTAGTTTTGTAGCCTGAAACTATATAATAAGCTATTTAGGTTCAACCTCAATTTAAAAAATAATTCTGATGAAGTTTGGAGTAGTTATATTTCCCGGTTCTAATTGTGATGAGGATATCATATATGTATTAGAGAAAGTGATGGGTCAGCAAGTGGTAAGGTTATGGCATAAAGATCATGACCTGCAGGGTGTTGACTTTGTTGTTTTACCCGGTGGTTTTTCATTTGGCGATTACCTGCGTTCGGGCGCTATTTCCCGTTTTTCGCCAATTATGCAGGAGGTTATCCAGTTTGCTGCCAAAGGTGGTTATGTAATGGGTATTTGCAATGGCTTCCAGATATTGACCGAGGCCGGTTTGTTGCCAGGTGCGCTATTGCACAACACCAATCGCAAATTTATTTGCCGCAACATTTACTTAAAACCGCAAACAACTCAATCATTACTTACCGCTCAGCTTGATCCGCAGCAACCCTTAAGGATCCCGATAGCACATGGTGAAGGCAACTATTTTGCTGATGCAGATGTGATCAAAGCCCTTAACGATAACGATCAGGTAATGTTCAGGTACTGCGATGAGGCCGGCAATATTACTGCCGACTCAAATCCTAACGGATCATTGGAAAACATTGCAGGTGTTACAAACTTAGGCAGGAATGTATTTGGCTTAATGCCGCATCCGGAACGTGCTGCCGACGGCTTATTAGCCAATGAAGATGGTTTAGCTATTTTTGAATCAATATTATCAATAGTTAGGGCCTGATGACCAGCCTGGTTATCGATATTGGTAATACGCTCATCAAAATCGCGGTTTTTAAACTGGACGAAATACTTGAGGTTAGCCAATATGAAACCATTGATATGCCGGTACTGGATGCTTTGCTTAACAAATACCATCCTGTTAAGGCAATCATATCATCGGTAAAAAAAAATACAGAAGCATGGCAGGCCGGGCTGGGGCAAAAAATTCCGCTGACGCATTTTAATACGTTAATGACAAGCGGAATAAATAACCATTATTTAACCCCTGAAACCCTTGGGCCCGACAGGCTGGCAGCTGTTATTGGTGCATATCATATATTCCCGGGGCAAAATAGCCTGGTAATAACCGGGGGCACGGCCATTACTTATGATGGTATCGACGCCGCAGGGAATTATTTTGGCGGCAGCATATCGCCGGGCTTAAATATGCGTTATAAGGCTTTGAACAATTATACGGCAGGTTTGCCGCTTATTGAACCCGATGCCGGTTTTGATACGCCATACGGAAACAATACAACCACGGCCATCCGTTCGGGAGTACAAAACGGAGTAAAATATGAGCTTACCGGTTTTATTGAAAGTTATAAAACCGGCGAGGGGCAACTGAACATTATACTAAGCGGGGGTGACAGCATTTTTTTTGATACTCTATTGAAAAATAGCATCTTTGCCCGCTACATAAAAATTGAACCATATTTGGTTTTAAAAGGATTAAACGCAGCTATACAAAAGCATAATGATTAAATATACCCGGTTTTTTATAACACTTTTATTGGCTGTTGCCGCTTTTTCAGCACATGCGCAATCAACGGCAACTTCAAGCTCTCCATATTCACGTTACGGTATTGGTGATATTGATCCTCAACTGATGGGCCAAAACATAGGTATGGGCGGTATAGCTGTAGCTACAAACAGGATAAGCCTTTTTAACAATATCAACGTAATAAATCCGGCTTCATACGGTGCCATTAATCTTACAACCATTGATGTTGGCTTATATGCAAACTTTTTAAATCTGTCGCAAACCGGTTCGGCAAGCCAAAAAAACAGTAATTTCAGGCTTAACCACATCGCGTTCGCCATCCCTACTTCAAAACGTTCGGCATTGAGTTTTGGTTTATTGCCATACAGTGAGCGCGGCTATAATTTTAAAAAAACGGTGAATAAATTAGGAACCTCGGGTTCACCTGCCGATACCAACGTAACAAATTACAGTTATAGCGGCGATGGTAGTTTATCAAAAGCATATTTGGGATATGGTTTTGGCATCGGTAAGCATTTGTTATTAGGTGCAAACGTATCGTACATATTTGGTAATATTAAAGATATCGCTACTACCGAAATTCCTGGCCTGGCAGGTGCCATCAACTCAAAAATTCAATCGAGCAATGCCATTGGAGGTATCAACTATGATTACGGCTTGCAGTATTCATTTGATTTGTCTGAAACCAAGCACCTTGTATTTGGCTATTCGGCATCTGCAGGTACAAAGCTGCACACGCAAAGCAGCTTTATTGTTAGCCAGTACTTTAACGATGCAAACGGAAACCAGGACATAGCTGCCGATAGCGTGGTTAGCACAACCGGGCCTAAATCAAAATTAAAATTACCGCAGATCAACAGGTTCGGGATCTCTTTCCAAAGTGATGGTAAATTTTTGGTTGGTGCAGATTACTCCATGGGTAAATGGTCCGACTTGTCAATCGCCGGCGTAAACCAGGGTTTACAGGATAGCAAAACTTTCAATATCGGTGGTTCATATACCCCGAACATCGCAACCATCAGAAACTATCTTGCCACTGTTGATTACCGCATAGGTGCTATATATGATCAAACCTACATGCACATTAACGGTACTACTATTAAACGTTATGCCGGTACTGTAGGTGTTGGCTTGCCTTTGCGCTCAAATAACGGCAGTTACTATAAAATTAATATCGCGGCAGAAATAGGTCAGCGCGGTTCGTTGGTTAACGGTTTGGTTAAAGAAAACTATGTTAACATTCACCTTGGCTTTACCCTTAACGATAAGTGGTTTACCAAGTATAAATTCGACTAATTCGCCGTCATGAGCCGCCCTGCAGTTAATATACCGGCTTTATGCCTGTTACTGTTGCCAATGGCGGCTTTCCTGTCTTCGTGCGAAAATGACCTGAAAAAGGTTAGGGAAATTTCAGCTAATGAGGTTGATACAGTAACCCGGCGCACTACAGGGCTTGATCTGATCATGAGCGATTCGGCCAAAGTGGAGATCCATCTTACCGCCCCGCTGATGATCGAATACCAGATCAAGAAGCCTTATAAAATTATGCCTAAAGGCGTAAAGATCGACTACTATGATCGGGGAACTGGCCAGTTTGCCGGTGATATCATTGCCGACACAGGTATCCAGCGTGAGCAGGAAAAATTGATAGAATTTCATGGCAACGTAGTTGCAACCAACGCCAAAGGCGAAACCTTTAAATCAAACGAATTATTTTGGGACCAGGTAACCAAGCGGGTTTATTCTAACAAACCCGTCCAGGCCACACTTAGCGGCGGTAATGTCATGAACGGCAATACCTTTGAAAGTGATGATAAGCTTTTGAACCCTACCTTTAAAAGCAGCACCGGGCTGTTTCATGTTGATGAAAAAGCGACACAATAATGACTTTTTTTAACGAAAATTTTGTGTTATAGAATTTTGTTAAAAATTGTATCTTGCGCCCTCTTAAAAAGAATAGAATAATTATAAATGTAATATGGGTATAATGGGTTTTTTGCGCGAAAGGATGGGGAAGATTCTCGCATTCTTTATTGGTTTCGCGCTGCTTGCATTTATTGTGAGCGAAGTTGTAAGATCGGGCGGTTCCTTTTTCAGGGACGATAGTAACGAGCTTGCCGTTGTAAACGGCGAAAAAGTGCCCTATGACAAATTCAACGAAAAGCTGGAGCAAAACTCTGCACAGTTTAAACAACAAGGACAAAGTATTTCTCCGCAGATAGCCAGCTATCTGCAGGAAACTACCTGGAACCAGTATTTAAGCCAGTTGTTGATAGGCAAAGAGATTGAAAAACTTGGCCTTACCGTTGGTGATGATGAAATGAATGTAATGATAGGTGATAACAATCCCGACCCGCAGATAGCCCGCCAGTTTGCCGATCAGCAAACCGGTCAGTTTGATCGCAGCAGGTATGATCAGTTCAAAGCCTACCTGCAATCAGGCAAAGCCGACCCTGCTCAGAAAAAAGCCTGGAGTGATTTTGTGATCGACCTGATAGAAGCTAAAAAAGCCACCAAATACATGACTTTGGTTACCAACGGCCTGTATGTAAACTCGCTTGAAGCTACAGATGATTACGAAGCAAAAAACAAGCTGGCTAACTTTAAATATGTATCGCTTGATTATGCTTCAATCCCTGATGCTAAGGTTACTTTAACCGATGCTGATTACAGCGCATATTATGATGCACACAAAGCTTCATTTAAAACTCCGCAAGAGTTAAGGAATTTTGAATACGTTAGTTTTAACGCGGCCCCTTCAAAAGAAGACTCGGCGGCAGTTAAACAACAAGCTGATAAATTAGCCAATGAATTCAAAACTACTCCTAACGATTCGCTTTTTGTGCAAATCAATGCCGAAACCAAAGCGCCTTTGGCTTACCAGCGTAAAGGCAGCCTTGACCCTAAACTGGATACTGCCATGTTTAGCGCGGCTAAAGGTTTTGTTTATGGTCCTTACCTTGAAAACGGCAGCTACAAAATAGCTAAGCTGGTTGATACCAAAACCACTTTCGATTCGGTTAAAACCAGGCATATCCTGATCGACCTTGCATCTGCAGGCGGTGAAGAAAAAGCTAAAGCTAAAGCCGACTCAATTAAAAAATTAATCCAGGGCGGTAAATCATTTGCCGAACTTGCAACAGCCTTCTCTGCCGATAAAGGCAGCGCGGTAAAAGGCGGTGAAATTCCTTCATTTGACGCCAATGGCTCAATGGGCGGTCAGGGCAATTTAGTTCCTGAATATTACAATGCTGCTTATAAAGCAAATAAAGGCGATATCCTTGTTGTGAAATCACAATTTGGCTACCACGTTATCCAGGTTGAAGATCAGAAAGGTTCTGTTAAACTGGTTAAAGTTGGTGTAGTTGATAAGCCGTTAACTGCAAGCAGCAAAACCCAAACTGTAGCTTACAGCAAAGCCCAGGCATTCTTAGCCTCATTAACACCTGATAATTTTGAGGCAGAAGCTAAAAAAGAAGGTTTGAAACCCCGTACCGCCGAAGATGTTACCGCGATAGCTTCTGGTCTTCCTGGCCTGGATAACGCGCGTGACGTGGTTAGATGGGCTTACAAAGCCGAAAAAGGCGATATTTCCGATAAAGTATTTACCGTAGGCGACCAGTATATAGTAAGCCGCCTTACCGAAATTAAACCTAAAGGTACGTTATCTCTTGAGGCTGTTAAAAAGCAAATTGAGCCAATGGTACGTAATGAGGTTAAAGCTAAACAATTGAAAGAGAAATTTGACACAGCCCTTAGCGGCGGTACTTCAATTGACCAGGTTGCCCAAAAAGTAGGCAGCAAGGTAGTTCCGGTTGAAAACATTGTATTTGCCAATCCTATTATCCCAGGTCAATCGGCAGAGTATAAAGTTATCGGTTCAATCTTTGGTTCGGCAATCAACAAAATTTCAAAACCTGTTGATGGTGCACAGGGTGTATATGTATATGTGGTTAATGGTTTCACTAACCCGCCGGCACTAACCAATGCTATTAAACAAAAAGAACAAATTAACCAGGCGCTTTTACAACGTTCACAAGGCCAGGTGCTGGATGCATTAAAAGATAATGCAATTGTAAAAGATAACAGGGCTAAATTCTTCTAAACAAAATTTAAAGTAAATTTGCATCCGGGATCAGCGTTAAGCCGTTTCCGGATTTTTTGTTTTTTATACAGTCTGTTAAGCTTTTATATAAAGCAATTAAGTAGTATTAGCTTTAAGCTTTGTATATCCTGCTTTCAGCTTGTACAAATATTGATTATCAGGCTAAGGGAGCATTAGGCTTTGTGCATTAGGCTTTTAGCTTTAATAAATATAAAAGATATGGATATCCAGGAAAACATAATAAACAAGGTGGCTCAGAGCGGCCTCGTTACCTTAGACCCGGCCTCTTTTTATCCTGCCGGAGATCGCGTTATTTATGATATTAAAGATAACCTGTTCCATGGCCTGATCCTTCGCGAGAAAGATTTCAGGGACTTTATAAAGGAACATGACTGGGCACAATATGAGGGTAAAAATGTAGGTATCACCTGCACTGCCGATGCTATTGTACCAGCCTGGGCATATATGCTGCTGGCCAACCGGATGGCCCCTTACGCCCGCGAAATTGTTTTTGGGGATAAAGAGGTATTGGAAACTGTACTTTTTGAAAAGGAAATAGCCAAAGCGGATTTTGAACAATACCGTGGGCAGCGGATTGTGTTGAAAGGTTGCGGCGATACCGAAGTGCCGGTATCTGCTTATGTTGAGCTGACTAAAAAGCTGAGTGCTGTGGTTAAAAGCCTCATGTTTGGTGAGCCTTGCTCAACAGTACCTATCTATAAGCGTAAGGATTAAGTATTTAAGCGGCAGTGCGCAATAAAAACAAGTTTAAACCATTTATAATAGCAGTTGTCATATCACAAGCCCGGCTAAAAAGGGCTATTAATCAATGAAGAAACTGCTGATAAATAAATATTTTTTTACTGTACTGATTTTTATAGCCTGCTGCAAGGGCGGATTTGCCCAGGAACTGAAAAAGATCAACGAGTCGATCTTTAAAGCAGGTGAACAACTGGACTACAAGATGAAATACGGTTTTTTTACTGCTGCCGAAGCTACCATAAAGGTAGAGGCCAGCGATAAGAAATATAATGACCGCCCTACATTTCATCTCGTGGCCGAAGGCAAAACCGCCGGCTCTTTCGACCTGTTTTACAAGGTACGTAACCGCTATGAATCATATGTAGATCAGACAACACTGATGCCCTATTTTTATACAGAAAACAGGCGCGAAGGTAAGTACAGGCATACCGACAATGTTACATTTGATCAGAAAGACAAGAAGGTAACGGCAAATAAAGGAACATTCGGGTATAAAGGCGAATCCTTTGATTTTGTATCGGCTTATTATTTTGCGCGGGCCATTGATGTTTCAAAGCTGCAACAGGGCGATACTTTTGATCTGCAATATTTCCTGGAAGACGGGTTTCACAGTATGCAAATAACCTATGTTGGCACTGAAACGGTTGAGTGTTCGCTTGGTAAGTTTAATTGTCTTAAATTTAGCCCTGCAATTATTCCGGGGCGCATTTTTCGGAAAAACAGCAAGTTGTACCTTTGGGTTACCAACGATAAGAACAGGATCCCGGTAAAGGCCCACGTTGAAGTGCTGATAGGCAGCGTAACAATGGACCTGAAATCGGCTGCGGGACTTAAATATCCTTTGAACCCTATAAAAGATTGATTTAAAAAAAGATAATGATTGAGGTTGGCAATGTATTACTGCACGAGGATGTGGTAAAAGAGAATTTTGTATGTAATTTAAATAAATGCAAGGGTGCCTGTTGCCTTGAAGGAGATTCGGGCGCACCGCTTAATGCCGATGAACTCGATATCCTGAAAGAGATCTATCCCAAAGTAAAGCCTTACCTTACCGCCAAAGGGATCAAAACCATTGAAAAGGAAGGGGTTTACGTTACCGATTTTGAAGGGGATTATACTACGCCCTGTGTTGATACCAACAAAGAATGCGCCTATGTAATATGGGAAAACGGCATTACTAAATGCGGCATTGAAAAAGCGTATGAAGAAGGTGCCGTTAATTGGAAAAAACCCATCTCGTGCCATTTATATCCTATCCGCATAACATCTTATCCCGAGTTTGATGTTTTAAACTATGACCGTTGGAATATCTGCAGCCCTGCATGTTCATTTGGGGATGAGTTGAAAGTACGCGTTCACGAATTTTTGAAAGATCCGCTCATCCGTAAATACGGAGCAGATTGGTACCGGGAACTGGAAGATACCGTTGCCGGGATTTAATCTTTTGTAAAATTTTTTAAGCCGGATATTTTTTCCTTAAACTGTAGTATAACGCCTTGCCTAAACCTATATATTGAGCGTTATAGGAGTAATTACAATAAAATTGGATATTATTGTACTACCTAATATATCTACGGTCATAATTAATGAAAAAGGCTTTAATAACAGGCATAACGGGTCAGGATGGCGCTTATTTAGCAGAATTTTTGCTGAAGAAGGGCTACGAGGTACACGGGGTTAAACGCCGCTCATCCTTATTAAATACCGCCAGGATAGATCATTTATACCATGACCCGCATGAGTCGGGTGTTAAATTCAGTCTGCATTATGGCGACCTCACCGATTCAACAAATCTGATCAGGCTAATCCAGGAAGTTCAGCCCGATGAAATTTATAACCTTGCAGCACAAAGCCATGTAAAAGTGAGCTTTGAAACCCCCGAATATACCGCCAATGCCGATGGTGTTGGTGTACTACGTATTCTTGAAGCAGTAAGGCTTCTTGATCTCACTAAAACAACACGCATCTATCAGGCTTCCACATCCGAGCTGTATGGCTTAGTACAGGCTGTGCCCCAAAGTGAAACCACTCCCTTTTATCCACGCTCACCTTACGCGGTGGCAAAACTATATGGCTACTGGATTGTAGTTAATTATCGCGAAGCCTATGGTATGTATGCCTGCAACGGGATTTTGTTTAACCATGAAAGCCCGGTAAGGGGCGAAACTTTTGTTACCCGGAAAATTACCCGGGCAGCATCAAAAATAGCCATAGGCCTGCAAAACTGTTTGTATGTAGGTAATCTTTCGGCACAGCGCGATTGGGGGCATGCCAAAGATTATATAGAGGCGATGTGGCTGATGCTGCAGCAGGAAACAGCCGAAGACTTTGTAATAGCAACCGGCGTAACAACCACCGTCCGCGATTTTATCAGGATGGCTTTCATGGAGTTGGGTATCGAAGTTGAATTTAGCGGAAAGGATGAGAACGAGCGTGGGGTGATTATTGATATTGATGAGGAAAGGGCCATCGCGCTTGGATTGAACCTGGAGGCTTTGAGGTTTGGGCAAACTGTTGTAAAAGTTGACCCAAAGTATTTCAGGCCGACGGAGGTTGATTTGTTAATTGGAGATGCTGCCAAAGCTTATAACAAGCTCGGCTGGAAACCAAAATATGACCTGCAGGCATTGGTGACGGATATGGTACTGGCAGATCTGCAACTGGTAAAAAAAGATGAATATCTGAAAAAAGGTGGGTTTAACACGCCTAATTATTTTGAATAACCAAGTATAAAACCATATAAACCATTATATGAAGAGAATATTTACAAGCATTATTTTACTGCTTTTGATAAGTGGGGTTGCGAAGACCCAGTCAATATATCAACCTTATAACTACCAGTTTTATCAGAAACTAAATGAGGATGTTTATTCAACCAAAACAAGAGTACATAGTTCATTAAAACCATTTATGGTTGATGACTCACTTTTGAAAGTTCACTATGACTCATTGATGAACTTAAACGATCTTAAAGGGCGTTTTTTTAATGAACATCAGATTGATGTTAAGAGCAGCAACTCCACCTTCTATGCCGATCTATTGCCCGACTTTAATCTAAGCCGTGATTTCTCAGGGAAAAAGAATACCAATTTTGGTACGCTTGGGATCCAGTTGGGCGGTACCTTCGGAAAAAACTTTTCGTATAATGTGGCCGGATATGAAAACCGTGCGGTATTACCTAATTATTTACAAACCTACGTTAACCAGGTTGGTATAGCCCCCGGGCAGGCGTACGCCGGTATTTACGGCAATGAATACCGCTGGTCATATATCACGGCTAACGTTTCGTATACACCGATAAAGTTTTTGAACATCAGCGCGGGGCGCGATAAAACCTTTGTTGGCGATGGCTACCGGTCATTATTATTATCTGATTATGCGTCACCATATCCATTTTTCAAGCTAACGGCTACGCTGGGCAATGTACGTTATATGGCAATGTGGACTTATTTTGATGACCCGCTTTCGGTAAAAGTAGATAACGGGGACAGGAAAAAATTTGGTGTATTTCACTATTTAGACTGGAACGTATCTAACCGGTTATCACTGGGTTTCTTTGATGCGGTGATATGGGCTGCTAAGGATGATTTAGGGCATAAACGCGGGTTTGATTTTACTTACATCAACCCGGTGATATTTTTAAGGCCTGTTGAAGCTTCAAATGGCTCACCCGATAACGCTTTGATAGGATTTACAGCTAAATATAAGCTAACTGATGGCATCACCGCTTATGGTCAGTTTTCGCTTGACGAGTTTGAGTCTTCAAGCTTTTTTTCAAGTAAAGGTAGCTCACGCAATAAATACGGATTTCAATTGGGTGTAAGGGGGGCTAACCTGTTTAATGTTAAAGGCTTAAACTATTTGCTCGAGACAAATAATGTTAAACCATATACCTATTCAGAGCGTTCTTCGGTAATCAATTACACTGAAAATGGCGAGCCGATAGGACATCCCTGGGGCGCCAATTTCCGCGAAGTAGTTGGACTGCTTAACTATTCATATAAAAGGTTTGATTTTTCAGGAGAGCTCGACTATGGCCATTACGGGCTTGATATGAATGGTCTGAACTATGGTAAGGACCCCTTTCAGGGTTATCGTGACCCGGCAAGGTTATATGGCAACTACACCGGGCAGGGCTTAACCACCAATATGGTTTACCTTGAGGGAAAAGTGGCCTATTTAATTAACCCTAAATATAACTTAAGGTTTGAGCTTGGCGGCCTTGTGCGCCGTGAAAAGAACAGTCAGTTTAATGATAAAACATCAATGTTAACCTTTGGTATCCGCAGTTCATTCCGTGCTATATACAATGATTTGGCGAGGTATAAAGCGAATTAGTTGGGGCTCTGCGTGATTAAAGAATTTTAACAAAACATAAAAAGCGACCATCAGTCGCTTTTTATGTTTTGTACGTAATGACAATTTTGCATTACGAGGCTATCGTATTCACATTGCGTTTCTCAGCCATGTTACGTACTTGCCTGGCTATACCGTTGGCATCAAATCCACAGTCGGCCCATAGTTCGGGCTGGTCGCCATGTTCAATAAATTTGTCAGGGATACCCAGGCGTTTAACCTGGATATTGGTATAGCCATTATCGGCCATAAATTCAAGTACCGCGCTACCCATGCCGCCTTCAATGCAGCCGTCTTCAACAGTAATTACTTTATTAAAGTTTTTGAATACGTCATGTAGCAAAGCTTCATCAAGCGGTTTTATAAAACGCAAATCATAATGGGCGGGGTTATAACCTTCGGCGTTAAGTTCGGCAGTGGCTTTAACTACTTCGTTGCCGATAGCACCGATAGACAGGATAGCCACATCATCGCCATCACAAACCTTACGGCCTTTGCCTACGGGGATGGCTTTGAACGGACGCTGCCAGTCCACCATAACTCCATTACCACGTGGATACCTGATCACGAATGGCCCCATGTTTTCCTGCTGGGCAGTAAACATCAGGTTGCGCAGTTCTTCCTCGTTCATGGGGGCAGATACCACCATATTGGGGATACAACGCATGTAGGCCATGTCATAGGCGCCATGGTGCGTAGCGCCATCAGCCCCTGCAAATCCTGCACGGTCAAGACAAAATACTACATTGAGTTTTTGTATGGCCACGTCATGGATCACCTGGTCATAAGCCCGCTGCATAAAGCTGGAGTAAATGTTGCAGAACGGAACGAGCCCCTGGGTAGCTAAACCGGCAGAAAAAGTTACCGCATGCTGCTCGGCAATACCTACGTCAAATGCACGGTTAGGCATGGCCTTCATCATCAGGTTTAATGAACAACCTGATGGCATCGCCGGCGTAATACCCATGATCTTAGGGTTTTGCTCGGCCAGTTCAATGATACTATGCCCAAACACATCCTGGTATTTAGGAGGCTGAGGCTTGTCGTATTTAGTTTTTTTGATTTCGCCGGTGATCTTGTCAAACAAGCCCGGAGCATGCCACTTGGTCTGGTCTTTTTCGGCAAGGGCATAGCCTTTACCTTTCACCGTGATACAGTGCAGTAATTTAGGCCCCGGAATATCGCGCAGGTCCTTCAAAACTTTTATCAGATGATTAACATCATGCCCGTCAATAGGGCCAAAATAACGGAACTTAAGCGCTTCAAAAAAGTTGCTGCGTTTAAGCAGGGTGCCTTTAATGCTTTTTTCGAGTTTTTGGGCTACTTTAAAGGCATCCGGGCCAATGGATGATAGTTTGGCCAGTACGTGGGCAATATCGTCCCTGAAGCGATTGTATGGCTTTGACGTAGTTATGTCAGTCAGGTATTCTTTCAATGCACCAACGTTAGGATCGATGGCCATGTTATTGTCATTCAAAATCACCAGCAGATTGGAGTTTTCAATGCCAGCATGGTTAAGTGCTTCAAAGGCCATCCCTGCGGTCATCGAGCCGTCGCCAATTACGGCTACATGCTGCCTGTCTGTTTCGCCTTTATAATGAGAGGCAACAGCCATGCCCAACGCGGCAGATATAGAAGTTGATGAATGGCCTACACCAAAAGTATCATATATGCTTTCCGAACGTTTGGGGAAGCCGCTGATGCCACCATGAATGCGATTGGTGTGAAACTCATCACGGCGGCCGGTAAGTATTTTATGGCCGTAAGCCTGGTGCCCAACATCCCAAACTAACTGATCATATGGCGTATTAAGTACGTATTGTAGCGCTACGGTAAGTTCAACCACACCCAGGCTGGCGGCAAAGTGCCCGCCATTAACTGATACCACGTCAATAATATACTGGCGTAGTTCCTTGCATACCTGTTCAAGCTCTGTTTCATTAAGTAGCTTTAAATCAGATGGATAATTTATTTTTTGTAATAAATTCCCGGCCGGTACCTGCATTGACATTCGTAAGGATATTTAACCTGCAAAATAAACTAATTATTGTTACATTCAGGGTATATAAAGATATTAAATTACTTAACAAACAGGATATGCCAAACAAAACAGTTTGGTTAAGGCATATTATGATGATTAACAGAGGCAGTGGATTGTTTGTTTTTAAACCTGAAAGTCTGTGCTTTGCAGCTTAATTCTTACTGCGATGAATCCGGTCGAAATGTTTATTTTTGACCGGATTTTATGACCGACGATAGTTTTGCCATTAGGTTACCCCAGTTTGAAGGCCCGTTTGACCTGCTGCTGTTTTTCATTGAGCGTGATGAGCTGAATATCCACGATATCCCGATAGCCAAAATTGCCGATGATTTTTTGAACTACCTGCACCAGATGTCAAGCCTCAATATGGAAATTGCCAGCGAATTTATTTTCGTGGCAGCAACACTTATGCGCATTAAGGCCAAAATGCTGTTGCCGCGTTACGGCACCGAAGAGGCCGGCGATGACCCGGACACCAAAGAAAACCTGATCAGGAAGCTCATCGAGTATAAAAAGTTTAAAGAGGTGTGTGAAGAGATCAGGCCCATGGAAGATGAGCGATTTAAACAGGAAAAGCGCGGCAATATCAAACATGACCTTGAACAGGTTGAAAAAGTGGCCGTCCCCGGCGAAGAGTTATCCGAATTAACCCTTTATCGCCTTATGGTTGTTTATGAGCGGATGATCCGCAATTTCACCAGGCGCAGCGAGGAGGTTAAACACACGGTAGTACAGTATCCCTACACCATTGAAAAACAAAAGAAGGCAGTTGCTGATCTGCTTAAGATTAATAAAATGCTCGATTTTAAAGCAATCGCCAAAGAATCTGAAAACAAAGTTCATTTTGTATATAACTTTTTGGCGGTGCTTGAAATGTTGCAACAGGAGCTGATAGATATCCAGATTGGGTTGGGTTATAATAACTTTTGGATTTCGCCGAAAGTGGAAAGTTAAAATCAAAATTATTAACTTTATAATAAAGTTTCAAATTATGGATATTGCATTAAAGTATAAAATAGTAGAAAAGATAATTCAGAGTAACGATGATAATATACTTAATGAAATAAACTCATTGTTGGGCTTATCCGAAAATGATTTTTGGTCAGATCTTCCAACACCGGTTCAGCAAGCTATTAATAAAGCAAAAAATCAGCTTGATCAAGGTAAAGGTACTCCCCACAAAGAGGTAATGGCTAAAATACAATCTCGTTTTCTGAATAAATGATGCAACGCGAGATTGTCATTTGGTCGCCTGTTGCAGAACTTACCTATTATGAGATATTGGAATATCTTGATGAGAACTGGACTGTTAAAGAGGTGATAGCCTTTGTTAAACGTACCAATGAAGTGATCGGTCACATATCCAATACCCCGTTACTTTATCCCTATTCTAAACAAAGTGATACACATAAATGTGTCGTTGTAAAACAGGTAAGCTTGTTTTATCGTGTAAAAGCCAATAATATCATCGAGCTTTTAATGTTTTGGGATAATCGGCTTGATCCGGATAAACTTAAATTCTAAACCTGCAATGCATGAGTAATCTATAGTCATTGTAGCTGTATGAAATTCTATTGATTTATTCGCTGTAAAAGCCTGAATAGCAAATAATATTATGTTTACTTTTTATTGAGTAAAATTTAACATTGCGGTATCTCAAATCTCATATCTCACATCTCAAATCTATATCAATTGTGTAACTTAGCGCCGTTAAAAACACACAATGAAAAGAGACAAACTGATATTTAAGCTATTGGATGAAGAGCAGCAACGCCAGGAAGAGGGCATTGAACTTATAGCATCTGAGAATTTTGTAAGCAGGCAGGTTATGGAAGCTGCGGGTTCTGTTGCAACCAACAAATATGCCGAAGGTTTACCGGGCAAACGCTATTACGGCGGCTGCCAGGTGGTTGACGAAATTGAAACCATAGCTATCGAGCGCGCTAAGCAATTGTTTAATGCCGAGTGGGTTAACGTACAACCTCATTCTGGTGCACAGGCAAACGCGGCAGTTATGCTTGCTGTATTGCAGCCGGGCGATAAAATATTAGGTTTTGACCTTTCACATGGTGGTCACTTAACGCATGGTTCGCCTGTTAACTTTTCGGGTAAATTGTATGAACCTCATTTTTATGGTGTAAGTAAAGAAACCGGTTTGGTTGACTATGCTCAGTTAAAAGAAGTAGCCCTGCGCGAAAAACCAAAACTGATCATCGCAGGAGCTTCGGCTTACTCGCGCGATTGGGACTATGAGTTTATCCGTAAGGTGGCTGATGAGGTTGGTGCTTTGGTACTGGCCGATATTTCGCACCCGGCAGGTTTAATTGCCCGTGGCTTGTTAACTGATCCGCTGCCACATTGCCACATCGTTACTACTACTACCCACAAAACTTTACGCGGCCCTCGTGGCGGCTTAATTATGATGGGTAAGGATTTCGAAAACCCATTCGGCATCAAAACTCCAAAAGGCGAAATCAGGATGATGTCGTCATTATTGGATATGGCCGTGTTCCCAGGTACACAGGGAGGCCCGTTGGAGCACATCATAGCTGCTAAAGCAGTAGCTTTTGGTGAGGCTTTGAGCGATAGCTACATGAAATACATTGTGCAGGTTAAAAAGAATGCCGATGCTATGGCCGAAGCATTTGTGAAGCTGGGCTATCAGATCATATCTGGCGGTACCGATAATCATTTAATGCTGATCGATCTTCGTAATAAAAATATTACAGGCAAAGCTGCCGAAAATGCTTTGGTAACTGCCGATATCACCGTGAATAAAAATATGGTGCCATATGATGATAAATCGCCATTTGTAACTTCAGGCATCCGTGTAGGCACTGCGGCTATCACTACCCGCGGGATGAAGGAAAAACATATGGAGCATATTGTTGAATTGATAGATGCTGTAATTTCTGATCCTGAAAATGAACATTCTATCAAGAAAATCCGTAAAAGGGTTCACAAGTTAATGTACGACTTCCCGTTGTACAGAGATAAGGACTCAGAGTAAAAAATGACACTAAGGCAGGAAGATCCATCAAACATAGAAGATAAGCGCTTAGCAGCGCTTAAATCATACAATGTTTTGGATACCATGCCCGAAAAGGAGTACGACGCTATTACGCGTTTAGCCTCCTACATATGCCAGGTACCGGTAGCGTTGATAACGCTGCTTGATGCCGAAAGACAATGGTTTAAATCAGCATACGGCGTCGACGTGGGGGAAACACCCCGCGCCGACGCTTTTTGCAACCGCACCATCCAATCTGATGCACTTCTTGAAATAGCCGACTCCAAAGAAGATGAGGAGTTTAAGGATAATCCCGCAGCCAATGAAATGGGCGTACGTTTTTATGCCGGCGCGCCGTTGATTGACCCGGATGGCCACAGGCTTGGCTCATTGTGTGTGATTGATACAAAGCCGCGTAAGCTCACAGCCGAACAGCGTGATGCGCTCCGCACGCTGGCCGATGAGGTCATGTCGCACCTGCTGCTCCGGAAACAGAAGCTTGAATTGGAGAAAAATTTGAAAAGCCATCAGGAGTTTCATAATCTTTTTGACAGTTCTCCTGATATCCATTGCATTATGGACCGGGATTTTATCATTGAGCAAATCAATCGTTCTGCCAAATCTGTTTTAGGCTATTCGCCCGTTGAGGTTATAGGTAAACCTATCTGGAGCTTTTTCCAGGAAGAAGAGCGGGCTAAATCGCTGTCGGCCCTGAAAAAAGGATTAGGCAGGCAGCAACGCCATTTCGAAATAGAAGCAAATATTATAACACCGTCGGGCGATATTAAATGCATCAGCTGGTCGGTAACTTTTAAAAGTGATAAATGGTTTGCCAGCGGGCGCGATATCAGCTATCAAAAAAAGGTGGCCAATGAATTGGCATTATTATCATTGGTGGCAAGTAGGGTTACCAGTGGTGTGGTTATCAGCAATGCGGCAGATGAGGTGATATGGACCAATGAAGCTTTTGAGCAAATAACCGGCTATAACCAGGCCGATGTAGAAAACCGGCGCCTGCGCGATGTGCTTAAAGGTGTACCGTTGGATGCCGAAGCTGTAAAACGGCTTGATGAAGCCATCCGCAACCAGGTATCTTACGAAGTAGACTTGTTGATAGATAAAAAAGGTGGTGAACCGGTTTGGATCTCGGTATTTAACTCGGTGATCCGCGACAGTGCCGGCCAAACAGATAAATTTATCAGGGTTATTATTGATATAACCCAGCGTAAAAAAATAGAACAGGAACTGGAGATACTGTCCTTCGCGGCCCGTAAATCGCCAAGCGGCATCCTGATCCGCAGTAATACGGGCGAGGTGATCTGGATGAACGAAGCCCTGGAGAATATAACAGGTTATACGTTTGACGAAATGCGTGGTAAAATGTTTGGTACCATGCTGGTTGGTGAAGATACCGACCTTAATGTGTTTAAGGCGGCAGTAAAAGCTGTAGAGGAAAAACGGGGATATGAAGTTGAAATAAAAGTTTATAAAAAGGACAAAACCCCGATCTGGATCTTTCTGTCAAATAGCCCTTTATTTAATGAAACAGGCAGTGTTGAAAGACAGATAGCTGTAATGGTTGACATCACCGAACGTAAGAAAACCGAAGAGCAGGTAAACATGCTTTCGTTGGTGGCCAGCAGTACTGCCAGTGGCGTGGTAATTAATAACAGCGATGGTAAGGTTGAGTGGGTCAATAAAGCGTTTGAGCAAATAACCGGCTATACTTTGCTTGATGTGAAAGACAACCATCTTGGCGATGTGCTAAAAGGGGAGCTTACGGACGTATCTATTATCCAAAAGGCACGGGAGTTGTCCCGCAATAAACAATCGTTTGAGGTTGACCTGCTGGTTTACCGGAAAGACAGGCAGCCTTTGTGGATTTCGGTGATCAACTCGGTGATTATTAACAGTAAGGGCGAAGTTGATAAATACATAGAGGTTATCATTGACATAACTGCTAAAAAGAAGGCTGAAATCGAACTCATTAATGCCCGGGAGGAAGCTGTACAGCTGAGTCGCGCCAAAGATATGTTCATATCGGTAATGAGCCACGAGATTCGTACGCCGCTGAATGCCGTAATTGGTATGTCGCATTTGTTACTAGAGGATGATCCGCTTGATGGGCAAAAGGAAAACCTTAACATCCTGAAATTCTCGGCCGAAAACCTGATGACACTGATCAATGATGTGCTTGATTTTGCCAAGATAGAAACCGGGAATGTTGAGCTGGAGAAGGAGCGGGTTGATTTAACCGAGCTTGTTCAAAGCATAACAAGCTCCATGCAGTATAAAGCCGCCGAAAAAAATATATATATTAGCAAAAGCATTGATGAGGCTATACCCAAAGTGATTTTGGGCGACCGCACCCGACTTATCCAGATATTACTAAACCTTGTTGGTAATGCCATTAAATTTACCGAGAAAGGTGGAGTTACCATCGATCTGAAAGTGATTCAGCAATCAGAACAGGATGTGCGCATCAGGTTTGCAGTAATTGATACCGGCATAGGCATTGCAGCAAATAAACTGGGTACTATATTTGAGCAGTTTAAGCAGGCCGAACTGGATACTACACGCAAGTTTGGAGGTACCGGCCTTGGCCTCGCTATCAGCAAGCGGTTAATTGAACTGCACGACTCGCGCATAAATGTTGACAGCGTACCAGGACAGGGATCAACATTTTGGTTTACCATAGGCTTTAAAAAAGGAGACTACCAGTCGAACAGAAATAGTAATAACGTGGAAGAAGGACTTAAAATAAATGTTTTAGTAGTAGATGACAATCAGATTAACCGCCTGCTCATTAATAAGATATTAAAGAAATGGGGTGCCAGCGCTGATTTTGCCGAAAACGGCATTGAAGCTATTGAAAAGGTTGAAACCAACCGCAACTACAACGTAGTGCTGATGGATATCCACATGCCCGAAATGGGCGGTTTGGAAGCGACAGGCATTATCCGCGCTAAAACAGAAGCTTATTTCCAGCAGTTACCAATCATTGCCCTTACGGCCTCTATGCTCAGCAACCAAATGGGCGAGATTAACAATGCCGGAATGAATGACTACATCCTTAAACCCTTTGACCCGAGGGTGCTTTACGATAAATTAAGCAGGTACCAGCAGCAGTAGGTGTTAGTGATTAGAGACTGGAGATTAGAGGTTAGTTTGTTTAAATCCCGGTACTAAAACAGGTGTTATTGCGATAGCGCGGCCATCGCATGGAAGCATGACCGCCCTGTGTAGTATGCGATTGCATGTCGCATCCCTGACTTATTCCTATGTTGCTCCTAGCAATGGCATGATTAGTATAATCTTATTCGATTATGATCCTACACCGCATAGGCTATGGTAGCTATACTCAACTTCAAACCAGGAACTTTCAATAACTCCGCGCCGCAGGCTTCAAGCGTTGAGCCGGTAGTTACAATATCGTCGACCAGTAATACATGTTTGCCTTCAAGTGCAGCCGCATCTTTAACAGCAAATACATGCTGCATATTTTCAAACCGGGCAAAGCGTGATCGTTGAGTTTGCGTTTTAGTGGCCACCGTACGTACAAGGCTGTGCTCATCAACCATCGCCTTTAACTTTTCGGCAAGGCCATGAGCAAAGCAGGCGCTTTGGTTGTAGCCACGTTCGCGCAGGCGGCGCTGATGGAGCGGCACCGGAATAATTACATCTGCCGTATTAAAAATATCATTTGCGGCCAGCTGTGCCCCTGCTATGGCGCCAAGCAGATTGCCGATCTGGTGCATGCCTTTGTATTTAAAATGGTGCATCAGGTTTTGGATTTTTCCTCCTTTATGAAAATAATAGAGCGCGTAGGCAGCTTCAACATTAATTTTACCCCAAAATTGCTGGGCTACAATATTAGCAGGCTGCTGATGAAAATTGGTAAAGGGTAAATTAAAGCGGCAATCGCTGCAAATGATACGCTCACCTGCTACCAAGCTGGCCTGGCAGGCCGGGCAAAGTTCCGGGAACAGCAGGGCGGCAAAATCTGAAAAGTAGGCACGCAGTAATTTCATGCCCTCAATTTAATACGGATTTTTTAAACTTCGGCCAGTTTATCTTTTTCTTTGATGGCGAGCTGTCCGCAGGCGGCGTCAATATCCTTGCCGCGGCTCCGGCGGAGATGCGTGTTAATACCTTGTTTGGTGAGGTAATCAGCAAATGCTTCAACTTTATCTTCGCCAGCATTGATGTAGCTGGCAAAAGCGATAGGATTGTATTCAATGATGTTGACCTTGCAGGGCAGGTGTTTGCAAAATTTAGCCAGCTCCATAGCGTCCTGGATGCCATCGTTCACACCATCAAAAATAATGTACTCGTAGGTCACCGGATTTTTGGTTTTGGCGTAGTAATATTTCAATGCCTCGGCCAGGGCTTTTAACGAGTTTTGCTCGTTAATGGGCATAATAGTATTACGCTTTTCGTCGTTTGCAGCATGCAGGGAAAGGGCAAGGTTAAATTTTACCTGGTCGTCGCCCAGTTTTTTGATCATTTTGGCAATGCCGGCTGTTGATACGGTAATGCGTTTGGCAGCCATGTTAAGCCCATCCTCGGAGGTGATGCGCTCTATCGACTTCATCATATTGGCATAGTTGAGCAACGGCTCGCCCATGCCCATGTAAACAATATTTGATAAAGGCTGATTGTAGTTTTCGCGGGCCTGCTGATCAATTAAAACTACCTGGTCGTAAATTTCATCGGGGTTGAGGTTCCTTTTGCGCTCCATATAACCGGTGGCACAAAATTTACAGGTAAGACTACAACCCACCTGCGATGATACACAGGCCGTCATACGGCCGGGAGTTGGAATTAAAACGCCCTCAATTAAGTGGTTATCGTGTAAAATAAAAGAATTTTTTATAGTTTTATCAGCACTAACCTGTGAAGAATTAATTTTTACATTATTAATTACAAAATTTGCATCCAGTTTAGCACGGAGTTCTTTTGAAATATTGCTCATCTCGTTGAAAGAAAAGCAAGATTTTTTCCAAAGCCATTCATACACCTGTTTTGCCCTGAAGCCTTTTTCATCCATACGGATAAAATGCTCCTGTAAAGCATTCAGGCTCAGGCTGCGGATGTCGATTTTATCTTTTGTATTGTTCACAGTGCAAAAGTACTTAAATTTAAAAAAATCTATCTTTTTTTAAAGTCATTCTTTTTGGCTAATAAAAAACAATAACTAAAAGTTAATTGTACTTATTTTGCAGGACAGATTGTTTTGAAAAACGTTATGTGTTACGATACCAAGTTTAAATTTTAATGAAAAGTTTTAGAGCCGATTACGTTTTTCCTGTTTATGCCGATCCGATTAAAAATGGTATAGTCACTGTTGATGATCAGGGTAAGATCATCGCTGTTACCGATAGTAACAAGCCTCCCAGCGGGCATGTGCAACAAGTAAGCGGAGTTATTTGCCCCGGATTTATTAATACGCATTGCCACACCGAACTTTCTCATTTAAAAGATAAAGTAAAGCCCAAAGGCGGCCTGGTAAATTTTATAAAAGACGTTCAATCTTTACGCAGTACCGATCAGCAGGAGGTTCTTGATGCCATAGCTAAAGCTGATCAGGAAATGTATGATAACGGCATTGTGGCCGTTGGTGATATCTCCAACACTAATAACAGTGTTGCGATGAAAAAACAAAGCAAATTATACTATCATACCTTTGTTGAAACTTTTGGTTTTTTGCCCGAAAAGGCTGCTGAAGTTTTTGAAAAAGCGCTGGCCCTGCTCAATGAATTTAAGCCCGGCTCATGTTCTATAACCCCGCATGCACCATATTCGGTATCAAAGGAGTTATTTAAGCTGATTAAAAAGCACAGCGATACCAACGATGAAAACCTGCTCAGTATCCATAACCAGGAGTGTGAGGATGAGAACAAATTTTACCGGTATAAGCTTGGTGCTTTTTTAGAGTTGTACGAGCATTTTGGTATGGACATATCCTATTTCAAGCCACAGGCCCGTAACTCTGTACAATCTATTATCCCGCTGCTCTCTAACAAACAAAAGGTTTTGCTGGTACATAATACCTGTACCAACCTGAAAGATATTTATTTCATAAAACGATTTGACAGGAAGATAAACTGGTGTTTTTGCCCTAATGCCAATCTTTATATTGAGGGGCGTTTACCTAAAATTGATCTTTTTGTTGACCAGGGTTTTAATATTACCCTTGGTACTGATAGCCTTGCATCAAACAGCAAATTATGTTTACTGAGCGAGATGCGAGCTATTCAACAAAAGTTCCCTTCCATAAGCTTACCGCGCCTGGTTGAATGGGGTACCCGCAATGGAGCCGAATACCTGGGTATCGACGATGAAAAAGGCACGCTTGAAGCAGGCAAAACCCCGGGCCTGAACCTGATCAGCGGCCTTGATGGGTTTAAGATCACACCCGAAACCAAAGTAAAGAAACTAATATAATTGACACTAATTTTCACAAATTAGATCGAATTACACGAATAACGTCAAGGAAACATTCGTGTAATTCGATTAAATTATAAGTAATCTATACAAGGATTCGTGCAGATATCATCCTTTACTCACCGGCACAACTAAATGGATAGTAACCTCGGGCGGCGTGCCGCTTCTGTCGATGCCATACTTAGGAGGCAGTACTTTAAAATCGCCTTTAAACACGGCCTCGCTGCCTTTTTCGTCAAACGTAAAATGGATGGCTTCGGGATTGGTTTTGCCTTTCATGGTTAGCTTGCCGCTGGCAACGTAGCCGTTACCGCTTTTTGATACCGAGGTTGATTCAAATTTAATGGTTGGATAATCGTCGGCACCCAGGGCCGATTTTACGTGGCTGGTTTTAATAAAGAAACCGGTTGCTGCGGTTGTAACATCGATAGTTGCCGAAATTTTAGCTTGTTCGGGATGGTCTTTATCAAATGTTATATCGGCTTTTAAGCCGCTGAATGAACCGCTTACCCTGTGGCCTTCAAAAGTTACCTGGGCTTCATCGTCTTTCACTTTCCAGTTGCCCAAAATAGCGAAAGCCGAAAAGGTTGTAAGAGCAATGATCAGGGCAGAAAAAATGATTTTTTTCATAAAATAGATTTTTAGAGTTATATCAATCAAAATAAAATGCAATGCGTTTTGTAGTGATTACGCTTGTTAAGTAAAACGGGTTGCTTAGCCGGAAAAAAGTTAACTTTGCGGTATCTAATATCCAACAAAACTGATGATAAAACATCTTAATATTACAGTTAAAGGCAAAGTGCACGGCGTTTTTTACCGTAAATCAACAAAGGCCGTAGCTGATCAGCTTGGTGTACGGGGTTTTGTATTGAATGAGCCTAATGGTGATGTTTACATCGAAGCTGAAGCTGATGAAACCTTTCTTGATATGTTTTTAGAATGGTGTAATGAGGGCCCTGAACATGCCGAAGTAAATGCCGTTGAAAGCCATGAAGGCGAATTGAAAAACTATCGTAATTTTGAGGTTGTTAAAAGGCGTTTGTAACTAAATACAAACCCATTAAATCGAATATCTCCATTGTCTACTATAAAAAAATTCGCCGGGCAAACTGCTATATATGGTTTAAGTACTATCATTTCCCGGATGATTTACTTTGTTTTAACTCCAATTTATACCCGTACCCTGCCGGTAAATGCTAACGGCGTTTTTACATCGGTATATGGAAGTGCTTCTATCATTAATGCCATTTTGGCTTTTGGTATGGAAACTACCTATTTCAGGTACCTGCAAAAACGTTCAGATAACAAACAGCAGGTTTATAATAATGCGTTTGGTGTTGTTATAATGGTATCAGTAATATTCCTGGTTTTTTGTGTACTATTTCTAAATCCTATTGTCAATTACATGCAGGCCGGCGTCACTAAAGATCATGCCGACTATACTTTTTACGTAAAGTGCTTCCTCGTAATTTTAGTGCTTGATGCTTTTTGCGTAATTCCTTTTGCCCGTATCAGGGCAGAAGGCCGCCCCATAAAATACGCCATTATCAAATGCTCAAACATCGGCCTTGTAATGATGCTCAATTTGTTTTTTCTGTTCGGCGTTCCGTTTATAATAAATCACCATTTGCCATCCGCAGCATGGATGGCAGGTTGGTACAGGCCCAATTGGGTAGGATATGTATTTTTAGCTAACGCAATAGCAAGCGGGCTTACCATATTATTGCTGTTGCCCGAGATATTGCAAATGAAGCTGAAGTTTGACGGTGCCATGTTAAGCGAAATGTTTGCATACAGTTGGCCTATATTGATAGCCAATATATCATTCATCATCAATGAGTCATTAGATAAGGTGATGCTGAAGCAAATGCTGCCCCAAAGTATCGCCGATACGCATGTGGGCATTTATGGCACCTGCGCCAAGATTGCATTATTTCTGAGTATTTTTGTGCAGGCCTTCAGGTTAGGCGCCGAACCGTTTTTCTTCAGCCATGCAAAAAACAAAAACTCGGGCGAAACTTATGCCCGCATCATGACGTACTTTGTAATTATGGTGGCCGTTATATGTGTAGCACTTATTGCCAATGTTGATATACTGGCTACTGTTATAGTAGGAAAGGAAACGCATGAGGTGAAACATCATATAGTTTACAATCCGTTTTGGCAGGGCCTTGGCGTTGTACCGCCCTTGTTGTTCGGTTACCTGAGCCTTGGTATTTATATGAATCTTTCGGTGTGGTATAAATTGTCTGACCAAACCCGGTATGGCTTATATATATCTGGTATAGGAGCGGTATTAACCGTTATTTTAAACTGGCTGCTTATTCCTAAATACAGCTATATGGCTTCGGCGTGGATCTCGTTCGCGGCCTATGCTACCATGATGGTGCTCTCGTACCTGTGGGGGCAAAAAAATTACCCCATCCCGTATAACTTAAAAAAGAACCTTGCGTATATAATTGTCTCGGTATTGTTTGTTTTTCTGTCGTTCTCGGTATTTAAACGTAATATTTTTGTTGGTAACGGGCTTTTACTTTTATTTGCGGCCGGGGCGTATTACTTTGAACGCAAGGAGTTAAAAGCTATATTTAAACGATGATCATCCGCATAATTAACAAATCAAAAAATAGTTTACCGGCTTATGAAACTGCTCATGCGGCAGGCATGGACCTGCGTGCCGATGTAGAAACCACGGTAGTGCTTAAACCAATGGAACGTAAACTCATTCCAACAGGTTTATATATTGAATTGCCCGAGGGTTTCGAAGCGCAAATCCGCCCGCGAAGCGGCCTGGCATTTAAGCATGGTATCGGTATTGTTAATTCGCCGGGCACTATTGATGCCGATTATCGCGGAGAGATCAAGGTATTACTAATCAATTTCTCGACAGAAGATTTTGAGGTCAATACCGGCGACAGGATAGCCCAGATGGTAGTTGCCAAACACGAGCGTGTTAACTGGGAGCAGGTAGAAGTACTGAACGAAACCCAAAGGGGCGAAGGCGGCTACGGACACACAGGGAAGTAATTAGAGTCGGGACTATAAGAGTCAGGAAGCAAGAAAGAAATATAGTCAAGACCATTAGAGTCAGGGAACAAGAAGAATGAAGATTGGTAAAAGCAATATTAAATTAGAAAGTACACGGAAAACACACCTGTTTTCTGCGCCTTTTCTTGCATCTTTATTCTTGCCTCTTGCCATCTTGCCTCTAAATTCTCAGGCTCAGCATAAAAAGAACGGCGATAATAAAACACAGGCATCGGCAGGTAAGGTGATGAGTTATCAGGACAGCGCTATGGTTAAGCAGCTTTTCTTTTCGGCCCTGCGCGAAAAAACAGTTGAGAACTATAAGCTTGCCACCGAAATGTTTGAGCGCGTTTTACAGGCCGACCCTGCAAATGATGCTTCCTTATATGAACTGGCCAACCTTAAAAGGCAGCAAAATGATTTTGCAGCTTCTGAGCCTCTTTTAGAGCAGGCTGTAGCAATAAATAAGGATAACGAATGGTATTGGGCGGCATTGGCCGATAGCTATGAAAAAACCAATACCATTGATAAGCTTGAAAATGTTTTTAACCAGCTGATCAGGCTTAACCCGGATAAATCAGCATATTATTTTGACAAGGCCAATGCTTTTACCATCCTGAAAAGGTACGATGATGCCCTTAAGGTATATGATGAGATTGAAAAATTGAACGGCCCGAGTGATGATCTTTTAGCCAATCGTCAAAAAATCTATTTAAAGCAGGGAAAAATTGATCAGGCCACTTCCGAACTGGAAAAGCAGATAGCCGCTAATCCCGGAGAGATCCGTTACTACCTGGCCCTTGGCGAAGTTTACAACTCGAACGGATTTGCCGATAAGGCGCTTAAAGTATTGCAGCAAGCCGAAAAGCTTGATCCGCGAAATGGTATGGTGCACTTCGCGCTGGCCGATATCTATCGCGATAAAAAGAATAACGAAGCCAGCTTTAACGAGCTTACCCAGGGATTTGCCATTCCGGAAATCGGCATCGATCAAAAAATTAATATTATATCGGGATACTTTCCTAAGTTTCCGGAGGCCAATGCTAAAGCCAGCGCGCTTGAATTAAGCCGGATCCTGACCGTTGCCCATCCTAACGACGCCAGGGCTTATGCTATTTACGGCGATATGCTGATCCAGAATACCAAATATAAAGAGGCAAAGCCAGTACTTAAAAAATCGGCCCAGCTTAATAACCAGGTGTACAATGTTCAGGAACAGGTGGTGCGCCTGGATTTAGGCGACAATGACCTTGATGCCGCTATTAAAGATGGTGAAAACGCATTGTCATTATTTCCGAACCAGGCCTGGATGAACTATCTTGTTGGTGTGGCCTGGGCACAAAAAAAGGATAACAATAAAGCGGTTGGTTATCTTAAAAATGCTACTTCATTAGAACTTCAGGATAAGGAGCTACTTTCGTTAAGTTTTTCATTATTG
Source organism: Mucilaginibacter metallidurans (assembly GCF_003286435.2). Lineage (NCBI taxonomy): Bacteria > Pseudomonadati > Bacteroidota > Sphingobacteriia > Sphingobacteriales > Sphingobacteriaceae > Mucilaginibacter > Mucilaginibacter metallidurans. Next base: position 5,048,849 of record NZ_CP043449.1, on the reverse strand, counting down.
GGCGATTGCTATCATGAGTTGAAGAATATTAAAAGCTCTGATGAAAGTTATGAGAAAGCTTTAACCTACAATCCGGATAACGCATTTACTTTAAACAATTATGCTTATTATTTATCGTTAAGGAATGAGCAGCTGGAAAAGGCGGCAGCAATGTCGGCACATTCCAACGAGCTGCAGCCTAATACGGCATCGTTTGAAGATACTTATGCCTGGATCCTGTTTAAACAAAAAAAATATACCCAGGCAAAAGAATGGATGGAGAAGGCCCTCACGCATGATAAAGACAATAGCGGGGTTAAGTATGAACATTATGGCGATATATTGTTTTTCCTTGGGAATACTGATGCTGCCGTAACTAACTGGAAAAAGGCGAAAGGCTTTGGTGAGCAGTCACCTGTTTTAGATCGTAAGATAAATGAAAAAAAATATAGCGAATAGTTTACTTATAGCTTGCTGCCTGCTGGTAATGCTAAGCTGTAAAGCGCGTAAACAAGTTTTGGTTACCCGTAAGGCAGATTCGACCGCAAGGACGAGTGATATTGCCGGCAAACTGGCTGCCATAAGGGCAAACCAGGTAAATTTTACAACATTTGCGGGCAAGGCAAAAACCAAGCTTAGCATCAATAATAACAGCAATGATGTTACCCTGAATATCAGGATAGCAAAAGATAAAAGGATTTGGGTTTCTATTACAGCAGTATTGGGAATTGAAGCGGCCCGCGCCGTGATAACCCCCGACAGTATTATGATCATTAACCGCTTGCAAAACGTTTACATTAAAAAGCCATTCAGCTATATATATACTTACGCCAGCAAAGAGGTTAATTATAAAACGCTCGAGTCGTTGCTGATTGGCAACGCGGTACCCGAACTGCTGAACGAACAGTCGACCTTTGACCATGCCGATGGCAACACAACATTAAGCGGCACCCTGAACGATCTGGTTTACAAGCTGATACTCGGTCCGGATAATAAGGTTACGCAAACCAATTTAGATAACCAGCGCCAGGCGCAATCATTACAGGTTACCAATAATACCTTTATCGAAGCGACAAACCGGGTATTGCCGGCACAAATAGATATCGCATCAGTAGTAAAAGATAAAAAAATACAAGTTAATTTGCATTATACTAAGGCCGATTTTGAAGTACAGCAAAACTATCCGTTCAGCATTCCTGACGGGTACGAGCCTGGCAAATAATTAATATGTTTATTTGATGAAGTTTATAAAAGCAGTTTTCTTTTTATTATTGGTACTGGCAGCAGTTAATGTACACGCACAAAGCAGTGACGAACTGAAACGTCGTAAAGCACAGCTGAATAAAGAGCTTGAACAATTAAATGAAGATTACAATGAAACTTTAAACAATAAAAAGGCTTCATTAAAGCAGCTAAGCATACTAAAGGCACAGATAAACCTGCGGCAGGAAAAAATTGAAAATATCAACTCTGAAGTAAGATTATTGGATAACCAAATCTCTGAGAGTAATAATAACGTACGTAGCTTACAGTCGCAGTTAGATCAGCTTAAAAAGGAGTACGCAGCCATGATCCTGTTTGCATACCGCAACCAGAGCGCCTATAATAAGATGATGTTCCTTTTTGCATCAAAAGACTTTAACCAGGCCTATAAACGTTTAAAATATTTACAGCAGTTTGGTACCTACCGCGAGCGACAGGCAAACTATATTCAGGGTACACAAAAAGAGCTGCATGTTAAAATTAATGAGCTTGACCGTACCAAGAATGAAAAAAATGATCTTTTAAAAGATCAGCAAAAGGAAAAAGAAACACTGGGTAATGAACGTAATAACCAGGTTAAGGTGGTAAGCGATCTGTCGCAGCATGAAGGGATCCTGAAAAAACAACAGAAGGACCTGCAAGCTAAGATCGTTAAAACAACCCGTGCCATTAATGAGGCTATCCGCAGGGAAATTGAGGAAGCCAGGCGCAGGGCTGCTGAAGAAGAAAGACGCAGGGCTGAAGAAGCCGCAAGACTGGCCGCAGCCAAAGCAAAGGCCGAAAATAAGCCAGCGCCTGTTGCACCAGCTCCGGCTAAGCCGGCTGCCGCGCGCAGTACATCAAGTGTATTGAACGCCACGCCCGAGGCCGCTAAGCTGTCAAATGACTTTTTAGGTAACCGCGGAAGTTTGCCATGGCCGGTTGCTAATGGTATCCCAACCCAGGGCTTTGGTATTTATACCACACCCGAAGGGATCAGGAGTGAAAGTAACGGCTGGGATATCCGCACCAATTCGGGTAGCGCGGTAAGAGCGGTATTTGATGGAACCGTTGTAAAAGTAATGGATGTGAGCGGTACCTACCTGGTGGTTATAGTTCATGGAGAGTATTTTACTGCATACAGTAATTTGCGTTCGGTTAGTGTGGCAAGAGGCCAAAAAGTAAGTACTAAACAATCCATAGGTGTGGTGGCAACAGATCCGTCGACAGGTGAAACTGAAGCCCATTTTGAAATTTATAAGGGAGCAACGCCGGTTAACCCCAAGATCTGGCTGGCGCCTAACTAATTAGTTATGAACTATAAGAAATTTTAATTGTATATATTTGTATCCTTAAACAGAATGCTATGTTAAGTTCAGTTTTGTTATTTTTAAATATTGGTACGGGCGAGATGGTACTGATACTTTTTGCAGCATTGATGCTATTTGGCGGCGAAAAGCTGCCCGGCCTGGCAAGGAGCCTGGGTAAAGGTATCCGCGACTTTAAAGATGCCTCTGAAGATGTTAAACGTGAGATCAATAACCAGATCAATAATTACGAGGAAAAGAAACCTGCACCTAAAGTAGAAGAAGAAAAACCTCTTTTAGATGAAAAAGCTTCAGAAGCTCCGGAAACTGCAGCTGAGCACGAAAAGCCGGTTGTTGAAAATACTGTTCCAAATACAATCGCTATCAGTGATTATCATGTAAATACCCCGGCCGAGCCGGAACACCAAAGTCATATCAATTTAGATAAGACCATTACCGGCAGTCATTTGGATACCGAAAAAGAAGAAGAATACAAATCATAATATAATATTAATCATACATAAAACTTAAAATCATGGGTGGATTAGGCGCACCAGAAATTATTCTGATCATCATTGCGATACTTTTATTATTCGGCGGTAAAAAAATACCTGAATTAATGAGAGGCTTAGGGAAAGGCGTTAAGGAATTTAAAGACGCGCAAAACAGCGACGGCTCAGCTTCTTCATCTGAAGAAAAAAAAGCTTAATACCCTAACAGGGATTAGGTTTTAATGCCATTTTTATTGAGCATATGAACTTATCTGTTGATTTATTTCTTATTTCAACGGATAAGTTTTTTATTTTAGCCCCATGGCTAATATTTATTCCTCTTTAACCGAAATAAAGAGCGGGTTGCAACGTGCAGAAATTACTGTTGAAGGTCTTGTAAAAGGCTATTTGCTTGAAATTGAAAAAAATGCTCATTTAAATGCTTTTAATGAAGTGTTTACTGATGAAGCGCTGATTGCTGCAAAAAACGTTGACAACAAAATAAAGAATGGAGCCGCCGGCAAATTAGCCGGTATGGTTATCGGCATTAAAGATAATATCTGCTATAAAGGGCACCAGGTTAGTGCCTCCTCAAAAATCTTAACCGGTTTCACTTCCATCTTTTCATCAACCGTGGTTGAACGCCTGCTGGCAGAAGACGCGGTGATCATTGGGCGCTGTAACTGCGATGAATTTGCTATGGGCGCCACTAACGAATCATCATACTTTGGCCCGGTAAAAAATCATGCCGATGAAACTAAAGTTGCAGGCGGGTCGTCGGGTGGTTCGGCTGTGGCCGTACAAGCAGGGATGTGCCATGCCGCTTTAGGTACGGATACGGGTGGTTCGGTAAGGCAACCAGCTTCATTTTGCGGTGTTGTAGGTTTAAAGCCAACATACGGAACAATTTCAAGGCATGGTATTATCGCTTATGCTTCATCGTTTGACCAGGTTGGTCCTATCACTAAATCGGTAGAAGATGCTGCGTTATTGCTGGAAGTACTCGCAGGTCCGGATGAATATGACAGTACGTTGTCACAAACTCCGCCGCCTGCATCATATACTAATCTTCAAAAGCCGGGAAAAAAGAAGATAGCTTACCTGCAGGAAGCCATATCAAGCCCTGGTGTTGACACCGAAGTAAAAGACAACCTTGTACAATACATCGATAAGCTGCGTGCCGATGGGCACACAGTTACCCCGATAGCTTTTGAATTGTTGGATTATCTGGTGCCAACCTATTATATCCTGGCCATGGCCGAAGCATCATCAAACCTGGCAAGGTACGATGGTGTGCATTACGGTTATCGCAGTCCGCTGGCTACAGATTTACAGTCTACTTATAAACGTTCCCGTTCTGAGGGTTTTGGTAAGGAAGTAAAGCGCCGTATTATGCTGGGCACTTTTGTTTTGAGCGCGGGTTATTACGATGCCTACTATGCAAAAGCACAAAAAGTACGCAGGTTGATACAGGAAAAAACTAACCAGATACTGGAAGAGTATGATTTTATATTGGTACCTACGGCACCCGAACCGGCCTTTAACATAGGTAAGGAAGAGAAAGATCCGGTTGTAATGTATCTTTCTGACATATTTACCGTACAAGCCTCACTAACCGGTGTGCCGGCCATATCAATACCTACGGGCAATAACAGCAACGGTTTGCCGTTAGGTTTACAGTTATTAACAAAGCACTTTGGCGAACAGCAACTGTTAGATTTTGCCAAATATTTTCTCGATCTGTAATAAAAATGATATTTTAGTAAAATGCTGATGCTTTGGGCATTATAAATTAATCAAATCCCTGAATAAATGAAGAGATTATTTACGCTGACCATTTGCCTCTTATCACTCCAAATTTTACAAGCCGAAACAAACACAACCAATTCGGTAAAGTCAATTAAGCAAATAAACCGGGTAACCAAATTTAACCCCGATATTGTAAACACCGACACTACTATTTTACCGGTGCTTAACCAGTCGTTGCCGGTAAGTACATACGGCGGTTTGTACAAGCGCAGGTTAGATTCCATTCGTAAGGATATCCAGCTTGATTATAATGAATATGTACAGGCTTATATCGACCTGTATATGCATAACCGCGATGAAATGGGCCAGGTGGCAGGCTTAACCAAATATTACTTCCCTATATACGAAAAGGCTTTCCGCGAAGCCGGGATCCCCGAAGAAATAAAATTCCTGTCGATTGTGGAATCGAAACTTGATCCAAACGCGGTATCAAGGGTAGGGGCCACAGGTCTTTGGCAGTTTATGGGTACCACGGCAAAAACTTATGGCTTAAACATGGATAACTATGTTGATGAACGCCGTGACCCTATCCAGTCGAGCTATGCCGCGGCTGCCTATCTGAAGGATGCCTACCAGGAATTTGGCGACTGGCTACTGGCCATTGCCTCCTATAATTGCGGTAAAAGCAATGTGGAACGCGCTGTTGAAAAGGCCGGTGGTGTAACCGATTTTTGGAGCATCCGCCAGTACCTGCCTGTTGAAACCCGTGGCTATGTGCCTGCTTTCATTGCCATGAATTATGTGATGCATTATTTTAATAAACATAACATTGTTGCACAAGCCTGCAATTTCTCTACGCGTACCGATACGGTGATGGTAAAAAGGGTAGTGCCGTTAAGTAATGTTGCCCAGGCGCTTGATGTGAGTTTAAGAGAGATTACGATCCTTAACCCATCGTACAGGATGGCGGTAGTTAACGGAAGTCCTAAAACACCGCGCAGGCTTATTATTCCTCAAACTGCAAAAGATCATTATGCTGCATTATATAATGTATTAAATGGCGTTGATGCGCCTGTGCAACCAACACCTGCAAGGCCGGCTGCCACGTATGCCGCTGTTCAATACAGCCCTGCAAAAGCCGAACGCAGAATGCCCACACATCATAAAGTAAAAAGAGGCGAAACGCTTGCCTCAATTGCGGATATGTTTGGTTGTGAAGTGTCTGACCTTAAAGTTTGGAACCATCTAAAGACTAATAAAGCACCAATAGGGGCGATGTTAAAAGTATCGGCAGGGGAAGTTGCTGCCAACGTACAGGATGACGGCCAGTATTCAAAGAATTAATTTTTTTAGTCCGAAAGTCTGATATACGCAAGTATTTTTAATCGGAAAGTCCGAAGTCCGGGAGTCCGAAAGTTGAGATTCAGCTTTCGGACTTGTCTTTTACTATTGTAAATTCTTCAATCGCCGCCCGGTTAACGGCTACAGTGGTACAGCGACCGCAAACAAAGTACTTTTAGCGGATTGTTAGTGTAACCCCTGTTTTTATTATATATCTTATTATCAAGATTTTATATTGACAAATTGCGAAAAGTGTTAACCCTGTTAACCCCCCTCGCCGCCGCTCGCATCATGGCGAGTGGTAACTATCAAGCGGCCTCTGGCCGCCGGGGCAAAGTAACTTAGCTGTTATGTCCCATCAGGGTGTCTCGCAGATTTAAGTTCATCCACAAGATTACTTGTCGTTTAAACAGCAAGTCGTCGTGTTTTGCCCCTCTGGGGCAAAGGGTATTCTATAACTTTACGAGCTACAAACCTTTTGCACCTCTGGTGCATCCGTCCTTGGGCAATTAATACATGTTTATTAAATTGTAAAAGTCCCCCAGAGGGGGAACAGGTTTGTAGAAATAACGTCACACCCTTACCCGAACCCCAGAGGGGTTCAACTTATCAAGATTAACCAATTTGACTATTGATTTTATGGGGAAACTTAAACTCGCCGAGGCCCCTGATGTATATGTAACGTAATTCCAAAAACCAAAAAAGCTTCGTAGATTTATTTCAACTAACCACTCATTAACATGGAAAAGCCAAAGGAAAATATTGATGAATACATAGCCGGTTTCCCGGAGGATGTTCAACAAAAACTGCAATTGGTACGTGCCACCATCAGGGCTGCCGCGCCCGATGCCGAAGAAGCTATTAAATACGCCATTCCAACATTTATTCTTAACGGTAACCTGGTACACTTCGGCGGTTTTAAAAATCACATCGGTTTTTATCCGGCACCGCAGGGTTTGGAAGAATTTAAAGAAGAGCTTTCGGGCTATAAAGGGGCAAAAGGTTCGGTTCAGTTTCCGCTTGATGAGCCTATGCCCCTCGATCTGATCACCAAAATTGTAAAGTTTAGGGTTCAGAAAAATTTGGAGAAGGCAAAGAAGAAAAAATAGAACATTGCCAAATCCGTTCTTTTAAACACATCTTATCAAAACTTTAACCGTATTTTATCCTCTTTTTAACATAATCGCAAAAAGGGGCTTTTTTATGTTTGTTCCATAAAAAGAATTGTAATTTTGGGCGCTTCAATTTGAAAAAAATGAATAAAACTAACCGAAAACAGGACGCGCTGAATTACCACTCGCAAGGCCGTCCCGGAAAGATACAAGTTGTACCTACCAAACCAACAAATTCGCAGCGCGACTTAACCATGGCCTACTCGCCCGGTGTGGCTGAGCCATGTTTAAAGATTGCTGACAATACCGAAGATGTTTATAAATATACCGCCAAAGGCAATCTGGTAGCCGTGATCAGCAACGGTACTGCCGTACTTGGCCTGGGCAACATCGGCCCTGAGGCCAGCAAGCCTGTAATGGAGGGTAAGGGTCTCCTGTTCAAGATTTATGCTGATATTGATGTGTTTGATCTTGAATTGAACGCCAAAAGTGTAGATGACTTTGTAAACATTGTAAAAGCGCTTGAGCCCACTTTCGGCGGCGTAAATTTAGAAGACATCTCGGCGCCAACCTGCTTTGAAATTGAGCGCAGGCTGAAGGCCGAAATGAATATTCCCGTAATGCATGATGATCAGCATGGTACCGCCATTATATCTGGTGCAGCTTTAATGAATGCCTGCGAAATACAGGGGAAAAAGCTGGATAAGATAAAAATGGTAGTTAACGGTGCAGGTGCCGCCGCGGTATCGTGTTCAAAAATGTACCTGTCATTAGGGGTTAAAAAAGAGAACCTGGTGATGTTTGATATCAATGGTGTGCTAAACCAGGAACGCACCGATCTTGACGAGATCAGGATGGAGTTTGCTACTGACCGCAAAGATGTTAAAACACTGGCCGATGCTATGAAAAATGCCGACGTATTTGTCGGTCTTTCGGCAGGTAATGTGGTAACCCCCGACATGCTGAAAACCATGGCTAAAAAGCCCATTGTTTTTGCTATGGCCAACCCGGTGCCCGAAATTGATTATGACCTTGCAGCCGGCACACGCGATGATATTATTATGGCAACCGGCCGTTCCGATTTTCCTAACCAGGTAAATAACGTGCTGGGTTTCCCCTACATTTTCCGCGGAGCACTTGATGTAAGGGCTACTGCTATTAACGAGGAAATGAAGATTGCCGCTACGCATGCCATTGCCGAAATGGCTAAAAAGCCGGTCCCGGAAGCCGTTAACCTCGCTTATAACCTTACTAATCTGAAATTTGGCAAGGATTATATCATCCCGAAACCAATGGACCAAAGGTTGATCACCGAGGTATCCATGGCGGTGGCAAAAGCGGCCATAGCTTCAGGTGTAGCCCGTAAGGTGATCACCGATTGGGATGCATATGCAGAGGAGCTGAGGGTGCGCCTGGGTACTAATGATAAGCTGCTGCGGAACCTTACCGCTAAAGCAAAACAGAACCCTAAGCGCGTTGTATTTGCCGAGGCCGATAATTATAAGATCTTAAGATCGGCACAGATAGTGAAAGAAGAAGGTATTGCCACCCCTATTTTGCTGGGCAATATCGACAGGATCAAAAAGATCATCCATGATAATGACCTTGATTTGGGCGACGTTCATATCATCGATCCGCGGGAAGGATGTGAGCATATGGATGAGTATACCGAGTTTCTGTATAACAAACGCCAGCGCAGGGGGATTACCCTGTACGAGGCTAAAAAACAATTGGTAGACCGTAACTACTACGGCGCTTGTATGGTGCAGTTTGGCCGTGCTGATGCGCTGATCTCAGGTTTAACCAAAAACTACGTAACCACAGTAAAACCGGCCCTCCAAATTATCGGTACTGAGGAAGGTGTTAACCGTGTTGCGGGCATGTATATGATGATCACCGCTAAAGGCCCTGTGTTTTTTGGCGATACAACGGTGAACGTAAACCCATGTGTGAATGATTTGGTTGATATTACCGTGCTGATCGAACGCTCGGTAAAGCAATTTAATATCAGCCCGAGGATAGCTGTATTATCATACTCCAACTTTGGTTCGAACGAAGGGGAGATACCGGAAAAAACCAGGGAAACAGTAGCGATACTGCACGAAAAATACCCCGACATGGTTGTCGACGGTGATATGCAGGCCAACTTTGCGCTAAACGCAGATTTGCTTGATGATAACTTCCCGTTCTCAACACTCAATGGTAAACCGGCCAATACACTGATTTTCCCTAACCTGGAGTCGGGTAATATTGCCTATAAACTTTTGCAGGAAATAGGCGGCGCCGAAGCTGTCGGGCCGATATTGGTTGGCTTAAAGAAACCCGTGCATGTGCTGCAGTTGGGCAGTTCGGTACGTGAAATTGTAAATATGGTTACCATAGCTGTGGTTGATGCACAGGCAAAAGCAGCAGCCAATAGTTAATATATAAAGTAATAAATAATACACTTTTGATAAAGACGCTGGTATTTAAATGCTTAGCGTCTTTATTTTTTAAGGTGAGTATAACTCAGCTTTTTGTTTGTCATTATATGAACATAATGACGCCGGAATTTTATCTTTGGATAATCACTGTAAAGGCTGTTTGCCATTAACATCATTGTTTAATAAACTTAATAAAGTAATAATATATGTATGATTATATTAGTGGGAAACTAATGTTCAAAAGCCCGTCATATGTAGTGATAGACGCGGGAGGGGTAGGGTATCATATTAATATTTCGGTAAATACCTATTCGGGCATTAGTGACGACGAGAAATGTAAACTCTTTGCATGGTTACACGTAAAAGAGGACGCGCACACACTTTACGGCTTTGCTACAGATGGTGAACGCCGGTTGTTCTTACATTTGATCTCTATTTCGGGTATCGGGCCAAATACGGCAAGGATGATGTTATCGTCCATAAGCCCGGCCGAGATCCAGGCTGCTATTGTGAGCGGTAATGTTTCATTGATCCAGCGGATCAAAGGAATTGGGCCAAAATCGGCTCAGCGGATTATTTTGGAGCTGCAGGATAAGCTGCGTAAGGAAGGCCCCGATACCTTGACTGTTGTGCCGGTGAGCCAGACGGTTAAGGATGAAGCACTATCTGCATTAGTAATGCTGGGCTTTGCGCGTAACGTTGCCGAAAAGGTATTAGACCAGGAGATCAAGAAAAATAATGGTGAACTAACGGTTGAAGAACTAATTAAGTTCGCGTTAAAAACGCTATAATTACGGATAAATATCTACTAACTTTTGATCAAAGTATTTACTTATAAGACACTTATAAGTGTGTTGTTCATTGTGGTGTTCGGGGGGCTGGGTAATGTGTATGCACAACAAAAGCCCTCGCCTGCGGCTAAAAATGATACAACCAAATCAAATGCACCAATAAACCTGACCGCGCCACGAAGCCAGCGGATGAGGGAAGGTATTTTCAATACCGACCCGGCAGGCCTGGTACGTACCATTGAATATGATCCGGCCACAAACCGTTATGTTTTATACGAAAGGGTAGGTAATTTGCTTTACCGCCCGCCGCAGTATCTTACGTTTGAGCAATATTTAAAACTTAAAGAACGATCGGCCCAACGTGGCTATTTTCAGCAATTGGCAGATAATTATGCCTATGATTCGCAGCAGCCGGGGTTTATACCGCCTATAAAGGTCAGGAGCCGTACGTTTGAGCAGATCTTTGGCAGCTCGGTGATTGATATCCGTCCGCAAGGATCAGCAGAGATGATCATGGCCGGGCAGATAAATAAAAATCAGAACCCGCTTTTTAACACCCGCCAGCGCAGCCAGTTTAACTTTAATTTTGATCAGCGCATCCAACTCAACGTAACCGGTAATATAGGCGATAAGTTAAAGATCACCACCAATTACAACACCGACGCGCAGTTCCAGTTTGAAAACCAGATCAAGCTGGATTATACAGGCTCGCCCGACGAGATCATTCAGAAAATTGAAGCCGGTACGGTTAGTATGCCGCTTAATACCACGCTGATCACCGGTAGTCAGGCGCTTTTTGGTGTTAAAACCAAGTTGAAATTCGGACGGCTGGATGTTACCAGTATCTTTTCGCAGCAACGCTCACAGTCAAAAACGATAACTATTACCAATGGTTCGCAACAGGGTGAATTTAGGTTGACCCCTGCCGATTATGAGGCCAACAAGCACTTCTTCCTGTCGCAATATTTCAGGAATAATTATAACAGGGCGCTTGCCAATATCCCAATCATCAGCTCCAATGTAAACATTACTAAAATTGAGGTTTGGACAACCAACCGTACCAATGTAACTACCGATTCGCGCGATATATTGGCTTTCATGGACCTTGGTGAAAATAACCCATACAATAAAACCAGGATAGTAGGCGGCGGCAGCGCTCTGCCTGCGGGTTTTAAAGGGCCAGGTTTCGCCCAGCAATCAAACAACCTGTTATCTGTTTTGCCGCAAAATGCAAGGCTCACCAACTCCAATGATGTCGCCAGCTTTTTCCAGGGATCGGGCAATACGGATAACTATTCAAAACTAACTTACGCCCGCAAGCTTACTGATAAGGAATATACCCTGCACCCGCAGTTAGGTTACATCTCCCTAAATTATCCCTTAAATAACGACGAGGTGCTGGCGGTTGCTTACCAGTATACTGTTAACGGTGTACAATACCAGGTGGGTGAATTTAGCAGCGATGTTGCGGTTAATCCCAATACGCCTAATGTGCTTTTTGTGAAATTGCTGAAAGGCGAGTTATTGAAAACCAACCTGCCTACCTGGGATTTGATGATGAAAAACATTTACTCTCTCGGTGCTTTCCAGATAGCCCCTACCAATTTTAAGCTAACTGTAACCCGCCTCGATGATAAAACGGGGATCGAAAAAACGGTAATGGAAGAGGGGCAAAACCTAAAAGGCAAACTTTGGCTCCAGGTAGCAGGGCTTGATAACCTCAACCAGCAAAGCGATAAAAAACCGGATGGCTACTTTGACTTTTTAGAAGGAATCACCATCGATTCGCAAAACGGGCGGATTTCGTTCCCGGTGGTGGAGCCTTTTGGTTCGGACCTGGCATCCAAATTTACCCCGGGCGAGACTGACCTGGTTAAACGATACGTTTATCAACCATTGTATGACTCAACCAAAACTATCGCGCAGCAATATTTCCCGGCATTAAACAGGTATGTAATTAAGGGGACTTATACCTCAACAGGAGGTTCAGAGTACCAACTAAATGCAGTTAACATTCCGCAGGGATCGGTAAACGTAACCGCTGGTACGGTAAAATTGCAGGAGGGCAACGATTACACGGTTGACTACAATTCCGGGCGGATCAGGATCCTGAACCAGGCACTGTTATCTTCCGGTCAGCCTATTACTGTAAAGTTGGAGAATAATGAATTGTTTGGCGTGCAGCAAAAGTCATTGTACGGCACCAGGCTTGATTATCATGCCAGCGATAAACTTCAGTTAGGTGCTACTTTGATGCACCTTACCGAGCAGCCTATCACCCAAAATGAAATTGCCGGCGAAGAATCCATCTCCAATACCATTTGGGGTTTTGATGCCAATTACAGTTCAAATTCCAGGTTTTTAACCAGGTTGGTTGATAAGATCCCCGGCATCCATACCAAAGTGCCATCGTCCATTAATTTTTACGGCGAGTTTGCCAAACTGATGCCTGGCAGTCCCGGTGCATTGAATTTTGCAGGCTCCAAACACGGCACATCTTATCTTGACGATTTTGAAAACAGTCAATCGGTAATAGATATTAAAGGAGCTAACAGCTGGCAAATTTCAGGAACGCCGCAATTGTTTGGAGAATCGGCTTTGTTTGATAACCTGAGCTATGGCTATAACCGTGCCCGTCTGGCATTTTATAATATCGACCCGATATTTTATACCAATACAGGTTCCATCCCCATATCAAGAAGCGAGCTTTCCAATCATTATGTAAGGCAGGTGATTGAGCAGGAAGTTTTTCCTTACAAGCAGTCGGCTACCGGGCAACCGATTAGCCTGGCTACGCTCAACATGGCTTTTTATCCAAGTATCCGTGGGCCGTACAACTATGCTACCACCGGCATTAATCCCGATGGTACCTTGCAAAACCCTAAAACACGCTGGGGTGGTATGTTCAGGAAGCTGGAAACAAATGATTTTGAATCGTTGAACGTATCCTACATCGAATTTTGGATGCTCGATCCGTTCATATACAAACCAAACTCGGCTGGTGGCGACTTGTACTTTAACTTAGGCTCGATATCGGAAGATATTTTGAAAGATGGGCGTAAAAGCCTGGAAAATGGTTTGCCTGTTGACGGCGACCTGACCAAGGTGGATGAAACCAGCTGGGGGCGGGTGTCTAAACTACAGCCGGTTATTAATGCTTTTGATAACAACCCCGATGCCCGTAAACTGCAGGACGTTGGTTTGGACGGCATGAACGACCAGGATGAGCAAACCAAATTTGCCCCGGTTGTTCAGCAGATAAAAGGACAACTGAACGCGCAGGCCGCGACTACCATCGCTGCCGACCCTTCGTCAGATGATTATCAGTATTACCAGGGCGCGGCGCTCGACCAGGCCCGTGCCGGCATCCTCGACCGTTATAGCAAATACAACGGCACCGACGGTAACTCGAAAACGGCGCAGCAATCGCAGGCAGAGCTTGGCTTGCAAAACTCGGCTTCAACATCCCTGCCCGATGGCGAGGATATTAACCGAGACAACAACATGAGCCAGGAAGATTCATATTTTCAATATAAAGTATCCATGCGCCCGGCAGATATGGTTGTAGGGCAAAATTACATCAGCGATAAAGTTACCGCACAGGTAAAACTGCCCAACGGCACAACACAGGCAGTTAACTGGTACCAGTTCCGCATCCCAATCTCAGATTATCAATCAAAAGTGGGCAATATCCAGGATTTTAAGGCAATCCGTTTTATGCGGATGTTCATGACCAACTTTGCCGATACTGCAGTACTGCGTTTTGCGACCCTGGAACTGGTGCGCGGCGAGTGGCGTGCTTTCAATACCGAAAAAAATCCGCTGAATGTTATTGCCGATCCGGCTATCCAAAACCCGCCGATAGATAATTCGACCATCGACGTGCAAGCCGTAAATATTGAAGAGAACGGTAACCGCACGCCTATACCTTATGTGGTGCCGCCCGGTATTAACCGCCAGCGTAATTACAATAACCTGCAAACCAATACCAAGCTCAACGAGCAATCACTGTCCCTTAATATAAAAAGCCTGCGCGATGGATATTCAAGGGCCGCCTTCCGTACTTTTTATAATGACCTGCGCAAATACAAACGCATGCAGATGTTTATCCATGCCGAGGGTGATTATTTGAAGGATAATGACCTGAACGCGTTTATCCGCCTCGGGGTTGATTACCAGGATAACTATTATGAATACGAATTGCCTTTAAAAATAACCCAGCCGGGTACCAGCGATGCAGGAGCAATATGGCCGGATGTTAATGAAATGGACCTGGAGCTTGATTTGCTGATCCGGGCGAAGCTTGCACGTAATCACTCCAACGTGGCTTACAACCAGCTTTTTAAATACACCGAGGGTGATAAGGTAGTTTATATCAAGGGCCAGCCCGATTTAAGCAAGCTGCGTACCATTATGCTTGGCGTGCGCAATCCATATAAAGGCACAAATGTTTTGCCCGATGATGGGTTGGATAAATCAGGAACTGTTTGGTATGATGAGCTGCGCCTTACCGATTTTGATCAGCGCGGGGGATGGGCCGCTACCGCGAGGATTGATGCCAAGCTTGCCGACTTTGCCGATATTACCGTATCGGGCAGTAAAACAACTATTGGTTTCGGTACCCTTGATTCAAGGCTGAACGACCGGAGCCAGAGTGATGATCAAACCTATGACGTATCGGCCAATGTTGAGCTGGGCAAGTTTTTTCCGGATAAAAGCGGCATCCATATCCCGGCATACATCAATTTGTCATCACAAAGGAGCATGCCGCAATATCATCCCGGAGCGCCGGATGTTGAGCTGAAGGCATCGCTGGCGGCGGCAACGAGCACCAAAGAGCGCGACTCTATCAGGAACGCGGCTATTGATATTACCACCCGCAAAAGCATCAACTTTACCAACGTACATAAGGCACGTACAAACCAAAATGCTCTTAACCATATTTGGGATATTGAAAACTTTAATGCCACTTATGCCTACACCGAATACAATCACCATGATTTTGTGACGCAGAATGATGTGGAGAAAACCTATAATCTCACACTTGCTTATAACTATACCAATCAGCCCAAATACTACAGCCCATTTGCCAGGATCATCAAAAGCAATATGCTGGCCCTGTTCCGGGACCTTAACTTTAGTTTGCTGCCGTCGCGATTGAATTTTAGCATCAATTTTAACCGCTTTTATTCGGAGAATACGCTGCGCGATAATGATCCTAATAACTATATTCCTATCCCGACAACTACATTCAACAAGTATTTCAACATAACCCGTGTATACGGCATAGGCTGGAACCTGTCAAAATCATTACAAATGGATATTGACGCTACCAATCTTTCGGTTGTGGATGAACCCGCCGGCCGTATCAATGGTTTAAAGCGCGATACCCTTTGGGATAACCTGAAAAAGCTGGGCCGTACAACCAACTATAACCACACTATCAACTTTAATTATACGGTACCCATTAACAAAATTCCGGGATTGGATTGGATATCGGCAGTAGCTCGTTACAGTACACACTTTAACTGGCAAACACAGCCGCTGTTTGCTATCAATAGCACCGCTTATGATGTTGGTAACAGTATTCAAAACTCAAGGGCAATCCAGCTTAACCCAACCCTGAATATGGTTTCGCTGTATAACAAATTCCCTTTTATCCGTAAGGCCAATAATCCCAATAAAAAGAGCAACATCCTGATAGGCCTGCTAACCAGTGTTAAAAATCTGAGCGCAACCTATACCCGTACACAGGGAACGTTTTTACCGGGATACTTACCGCAGTCGGGCTTTTTTGGTGCAGATGGTAATGCCCCCGGGTTAGGCTTTTTATTAGGTAGCCAGGCAGATATCCGGGCCAGGGCTGTCGCTAATGGCTGGATCACCACCGATACTCTGCAAAATCAGTTGTATACCACATCGTTAAACGAGGATATGCACTTCAGGGGTATTATTGAACCATTTAAAGATCTGCGGATTGAGCTTAGTGCATTTAAAACCCAGGATCATAATTACCAGGCCAATTTTAAATACCTGGCATCAAGCAATAGTATCGAAACATTAAGCCCGGTTACATCGGGTAACTACAGTGTATCGTTCCTTACCATTGGTACCGCCTTTGAATCGGCAAAGGGAATTAACAATGTATCATCTACTTTCCAGAAATTTTTGGATGCCCGCGCCGTAATATCGCAAAGATTAGGGCATACCAATCCAAATTCGGCCGGGGTTGTTGATGGTTATGCCGATGGTTACGGGCCAAATTCGCAAAATGTGCTGGTGCCGGCGTTTCTGGCAGCATATGCAGGTAAAAATGCTTCGGGCAGTAACCTGTCGCAATTCCCAAAAATTCCTATTCCTAACTGGCAGGTAACGTACAATGGCTTAGGTAAGATCTCCTGGTTCCAGGATATTTTTGATTCGTTTGACCTGAGCCATGGTTACCGTTCATCATATAATGTAAGCGGCTTTACCTCGTTGCTGCAATACCGCGAGGCCAACGGCGCTGCCACTTCGCGCGATTTAAATAATGATTTCCTGCCGTTGTACCAGTTTTCGCAGGTCACCATTTTTGAGCAGTTTGTGCCTTTGCTGGGTGCAAGCGTACGCTTCAAAAACAGCATGACCGCCAATGCCGAATATCGCCAAAGCCGTTCGCTCAGCTTAAGTATGCTTAACAGCCAGTTGGCACAGCAAAATGAAAAGATCATTGTTTTTGGTTTTGGTTACCACACCAAAGATTTCCATTTTCCGTTTGGCTGGTTTGAGGGCATTCAGCATAAGGACGTGAACTTTAAGCTCGATTTTTCATTGCGCGATAATAAAACGCTCATTTACCGTGCCGACGTTGAATCGGCTGAGATCTCGTCGGGTGCACAAAATATTACCGTAAGGCCATCTGTTGATTACGTGATCAACCAGCGTTTTAACCTGAATTTATTTTATGATTCAAACCTTACCAAGCCCTATACTTCGCAAACGTTTAATACATCATTTACCAATTTTGGGATTAATTTGAAGTTGTTGCTGCAATAAGGCTGATTTGAAGATGGGTTAATTTAAAGATTTGAAAATGAAATAATAATCTACCCGCCATTGCTTGTGTTGTCATCAAAAACTTTTATGCGAAAAGCGAATAATGTCCGGAACTGAATATTGAGTGTTTACAAAAGCAAGGATATATTTGTTATATGGACGCATTAATTGTTTACCCTGAGAATAAGGAGCAGATGGAGGCTTTAAAGGCAATTATGAAGGCTATGAAAATATCTTTTGAACAAAAAAGTGAGGCCTATCCTGATTATGTGGTTAAAGGAGTTAAAGAGTCGTTAAAGCAAGCCGATGAAGGGGGGGCTAACTTCATATGCCGGATTTAGAGATGTGCTAATCAGAAGATGAGTTTAGAAATCCCCCGCCGTTGTTGATGTTATCACCATAGGTGTTCGGAAGAAATAAAAAAACCGGGGCATTGAGCGATTCCCTCCCCTGGGAGGGCGCAGGGAGGGGTTTCATCGCCTTACCTATTTTTTTGAAATAGCGGATAAACCCCTCCCTGCCACTACGCATTCCAACCACACCCCTCCCAAGGGAGGGAATTAAAAAATCTTCCGAACAGTTGTTGTGTTGTCACCAACTACTTTTAGCCCCCCTGATATTCAAGGCTTACAAGAGCCACGGGGCTGTTGGTGACAACACCAACAGCGGCGGAAGAAAACTCGAGGGGCTCCATTTTCAAATCTTCAAATTGAATAATTTTCAAATCAAAACTTCCCCTGGTCCATCAGCTTTTTTCGCTCTGCTTTTCTTTTTTGGCGTTGTGCCTTATTCTTTAACCGTTCTTCCTTGTTTTTGAGGTGCTCGTCGATGCGGTCTTTAGTGGCTTTTTGGCTTTCTTCATCAAGGCCGATGCATGGTTTGATTCCGGTAAGTAAGGTTTTCCAAACCGTTTTAAAAAAAGGCGAATCTTTAGGTCGCTTATATATTACTAATGACGAAGTGAGCTTTCCCTTATCATCAGGATTACTACGCCTGATCACAAAAAGGTTAGCAAATATCGACATGATTGATTTCCTTTTAAAGCGGTCGTTAGCAGTATCTGGTTTTAATAATACCACCTTTAAATCGTTATATAAAAAATCAACCTTGCCTTTAAATACCTTGCTGTTGGCCTGGATATCAAAGCTGAATTTTTTTACACTGCCCGATGTCATTTTTACCATAGCCAAAGGCATGGTAGCTGGATTTAGCCTTCCAAATTCCATTGGTCCTAATGTGCCCTTATAACTGAAGGCGGCATCTTCATCACTTAAATTGAATTTCAATTGCACATCGAGCCGGCCGCGGTTCATGAAATAGGTTGTCAGATCAACAAGGGTAATGTTGTTTTTGGCTATGGCCGATGGATTGTTGGTAATATTATAAATAGCCCCGCTGGTATTATTAAAGGTAACGGTGCCTGTTTTTTGAGATCTTTTATTGAACTCGTTATAAACCACATCAACGTGCCGGATTTTCATGGTGTCGATCCTTAAATCAAGGTTTAATTTCCTGATCATCATATTGGGGAACGTTTTAACCTTATCTGTTATAGGATCTGGTTTCTTCCCCGGGTTGGTGAAAGCTGTTATCTTGCCATTTATCATGGTTAGGCTTGAAGCAGAAACTGTGCGGTATTTGTGATAATTTAGGTAGTCAAAATTGTTTAGCTGCACAGAATCGGCCGTGAGGCCCAGGCGGTCTTTTTTACTTTTATCAAAAAAAACATTTGATTTGGCGGGTTGCATAACAAGCCCTTCGATATTTAGCCGTGATGTAAGGGTGGAGAGCTTAAGATGCCTGATCTTATAGGTGTACAGGCCGCTTGATGTTTCCCCGGTGTAATTGTTCAATTCGGTGATAATATCTTTGCAATACAGCAGGCGCGATTTATCATATTGTGTAGCCGAATCAATGAGCAGGTCGTTTGCACTTAAGTTTAGCTCTTTGAGTTTGGAAATGGCCACCTTGTTGCCCGAGTAATCTTCATAGTTCAGGTTAACATCATTAAGGAGGATGCTGCCGATATGGATCGATTTCAGGCTTTTGGAGATCCGCTGCCAGGCCGTGCGGCGATCTTTAACAACAGTATCCCTGGTATGGTTTAGCTGGTAGCTTACATTCAGGCGTGGCTCGTTCAGGATGATTTGGCCAATATTAAGCTTTTTTTGAAAATAGAGGCTAAATGGATGCACATGGTTAAGCACCAGTCGTTTTACCTTAAGTTCAACAAGTGTATTTGGCGCCAGGCGTAAACGCTTTTTTTGATTATAAACTGTTGTATCGGGCTTAAGGGTTATATTGTAAATAATGATTTTACCCTGCAAGATATGAAGTTCCGCATCCGAAAAATCGGCTTTATAAAGGCTGTCGCTGCTGCTTAATACCACATCCTTTACTTTGGCGGCCAAAATGGGCGACCAATACCTGTTTACTACTACAGCCAGCAGCAATATCACTATAACCGGTATCAGCACAAATTTGAACGTTTTTTTTTGCCACTGGTGCTTTAGAAAATTGAGTGCCATTTACCGGTGTTACTTTTACTTGTGTTTTAATGCTTAACAGCAAGGTAGCAACTTTTGTTATAGCGTAGCGGATGGATAAGTTATTTTTTGTTAAAACTCATACTTAATTCATCATTGTTAATGCGGGATTATATGCCGGCGTTTAACTCAAATAAAGGTTTTGTTTAACTGCAAAGCAACCCTCGGGAATTTCAGGGCGTTATGTTTATAAATATCCATAACTAACATCAAAAGACCCCCGATGAAAACAAAAATGTACTTAGCCCTGACAGGCTCAATCGCCCTAACTTTATTAGCGGCATCGTGCAAAAAAAATCACGACAACAATCCAACCACACCTAAAGCTGTTACGGGCGTACAGCTTACCTCAAACGCAACTTTTGGTAGTATCATAACGGATAATAACGGCCGTACGTTGTACCTGTTCTCTGATGATGCCGCAAACGTTTCAACTTGTACCGGTGGATGCGCTGTAGCCTGGCCTGCCTTTTATAAAGAAAACCCATCTATAGGTACCGGCCTGGCAGCTGCCGACTTCGGCGTTATCACCAATGCCGACGGCAACAAGCAAACTACTTATAAAGGCTGGCCTTTATATTACTATTCAAAAGACGTTGCTGCTACAGACGTTAACGGCGACGGTGTTGGCAAATCATGGTTTATAGCCAAGCCGGATTACACCGTTATGGTTTCCTACGCGCAACTGATAGGGCATGATGGTAACCAATACACAAGCAAAGGTATCGCCGGTACTGAAAATTCACAATATATCACAGATGCCAATGGCCGTACTTTGTACCTATTTACCAAGGATACGTTTAAGACAAATAAATTCAGCACCGGTGTGGTGGCGCATGACGCTAACTGGCCAATCGATGCGGTAACGGCGGTTCAAAGTGTTCCTTCTATTTTAAATAAAGCCGACTTTGATGTGATAACCGTATTCGGACAAACACAACTGGTGTACAAAGGGCATCCACTTTACTATTTTGGCCAGGACAATGGTGTTAAAGGTAGCACCAAGGGTGTAAGCTTCCCTACGCCCGGTGCAGCTATCTGGCAAATCAATAATACCACCACTTTAGCTTTAACGCAATAAGTAACGGCTTATTTGAATGGGATAAACGGGTAACGCGAAAGTGTTACCCGTTTTTTTTGAAATAAATGAGATTTTATTTAATACTGACAATATGTCATTTAGGTATTTAAATTTTGTTTATTTTTGCAAACTAATTTTTTATATAAATGATGGATTTGCTTATTCCGGATAAAACACATGATGAGAGCAGGCAGGGTGAGGCGTTAATGTTAAAAGCCGAAACAGCTAAAAACAATGGCCGCAAACTTTATATTGAAAGCTACGGCTGTGCCATGAATTTTTCTGACAGTGAGATAGTTGCATCGATATTGGCCGAAAGCGGTTTTGAAACCACTGCCGACTATAGCTTAGCCGATGTTATTTTCATCAATACCTGTTCTATCCGCGAAAATGCCGAACAACGCGTACGCAACCGTTTAAAAGAGTTTACCGTTGCCAAGGTAAAAAATCCGGGCCTGGTAGTAGGTGTATTGGGCTGTATGGCCGAACGCCTGAAATCAAAATTCCTGGAAGAAGAAAAATTAGTTGATGTTGTGGTTGGTCCGGATGCGTACCGCGATCTGCCGAACCTCATTAACCAGGTAGATGATGGTCAAAAGGCTGTTAATGTACTGCTCTCCCGTGAGGAAACTTATGCCGATATCAGCCCGGTACGCTTAAACAGCAATGGCATCAATGCATTTGTATCCATTATGCGCGGGTGCGACAACATGTGCTCGTTTTGCGTGGTACCTTTTACCCGTGGCCGCGAGCGCAGCCGCGACCCCTTATCGATAGTTGCCGAATGCCGCGACCTGTTTGACAGAGGCTATCGGGAAGTTACTTTATTAGGGCAGAATGTAGATTCATATAAGTGGACCTCACCCCAACCCTCTCCAAAGGAGAGGGCTTTAGAAGGGCAAATTGAAGCAGGCGTTGA
The DNA here is from genome assembly GCF_003286435.2 of Mucilaginibacter metallidurans. Taxonomy (NCBI): domain Bacteria; kingdom Pseudomonadati; phylum Bacteroidota; class Sphingobacteriia; order Sphingobacteriales; family Sphingobacteriaceae; genus Mucilaginibacter; species Mucilaginibacter metallidurans. Next base: position 5,026,833 of record NZ_CP043449.1, on the reverse strand, counting down.
AAATGACTCCAGCCTCCCCTTAGGGGAGGTTGGAGGGGTGAACTTCGCCAAACTGTTGGAAATGGTAGCACTGATCGATCCTGATCTGCGGGTTAGGTTTTCAACCTCGCATCCAAAGGATATCACCGATGAGGTGCTGCATGCCATCAATAAATACGATAACATCTGTAATTATATCCACCTGCCGGTACAATCGGGCAACAGCCGTATTCTTGACCTGATGAACCGCACTTATGACCGTGAATGGTACATCAACAGGATCGACGCTATCCGCCGCATCATCCCTGATTGCGCTATATCAACCGATGTGATCACCGGTTTTTGCAGCGAAACTGATGAGGAGCACAAGGATACCGTAAGCATGATGGATTACGTAAAGTATGATTTTGCCTACATGTTTAAGTACAGCGAAAGGCCGGGCACTTTAGCGGCAAAACGCTATGCCGATGACATCCCTGAAGATGTAAAACAGAAGCGCTTAACCGAAATAGTTGCCAAGCAGCAGGAGTATTCTTTTTACAGGATGCAGGCCCGCATAGGCAGGGTAGAACGTGTACTGATAGAAGGTTTCTCCAAAAAATCAGACAAAGACTATTGTGGCCGCAGCGATCAAAACGCGATGGTGATTTTCCCGGTTGGTGAAAATTACAAGCCGGGGCAATATGTAAACGTATTGATTGAACGCAGCACTACGGCCACGTTGATAGGTAAAGTTATCCCCCAAACCCCCTAAAGGGGAGTTACATCCTGATGGTTTGGGGTGTAACAAAAAATGTGGGGATTATGATAAACAAGAATTATAAACATTTACAATAACTCCCCCTTTAGGGGGCCGGGGGGTATGGAAGTACAGGAAATAAAACAACGCTTCGGGATCATTGGCAATTCGCCATTGCTTAACCGGGCTATAACTATAGCAAACCAGGTTGCACCTACTGATATCTCGGTATTGATTACCGGCGAGAGTGGTAGTGGTAAGGAGGTTTTTTCGCACATCATACACCAGATGAGCCCGCGCAAGCATGGGCCTTTTATTGCTGTTAACTGCGGCGCCATACCTGAAGGTACTATCGATTCGGAACTTTTTGGTCACGAAAAGGGAGCTTATACAGGCGCCGTTGGTGAACGTAAAGGTTATTTTGAAACCGTAAACGGTGGTACCATATTTTTAGACGAGATTGCTGAAATGCCCCTGGGTACCCAGGCCCGTTTGCTGAGGGTGCTCGAATCGGGACAATATATCAAAGTAGGTTCGTCGAAAGTAGAAAAAACTAACGTACGCGTTATCGCGGCTACCAATGTTGATGTGTATGACGCGGTGAAGAACGGCAAATTTCGTGAGGACCTTTACTATCGTTTAAACACGGTACCGCTGAAGATTCCGCCATTGCGCGATAGGAAGGAAGACGTGTTTCTGCTGTTCCGCAAGTTCACAGCTGATTTTACCGACAAATACCGTACGCCGCCCATCCAGCTTGATGAAGAAGCGCAGCAGGTATTAACCAACTATTCGTGGCCGGGTAATGTAAGGCAGTTAAAAAACATGGCCGAACAATTGGCTGTACTTGAGCGCGACAGGATTATTACCGCCCAAACCCTGCTTACCTATATCCCGCACGAGGCCGGCGCGCGTAACCTGCCAATGCGTTTGGACAATCAGCCTAAAGAGGATTTTTCTGAACGTGACATCCTCTATAAAGTATTGTTTGATATGAAGCGGGATATGGTAGAGTTGAAAAAACTGGTGGCCGATATTATTGAGCATGGCGGTGTTTCGCCACATTATGCCAATAATCCGCAAACCTTAAATCAGCTTTACCGCGATATTGAGCTGCATGGTAATAACGAACCACAATTTACTTTACAACAACCCGTTAATACCGTTACAAACAATAGCAGTAATAGCAACACTATCGACGGTTTTAATATAACACATGATGCCGAAGAAGTGGAGGAATCATTATCGCTGATTGAAAAAGAATCAGACCTGATCCGTAAGGCGTTGAAAAAACATAAGGGTAAACGCAAACTTGCCGCTAATGAACTGGGGATCTCTGAACGTACGTTATACAGGAAAATAAAAGAACTAAACTTATAAAATTGATGAAAAAACTTTTGGGGATTATTTCGGTGTGTGTGCTGTTACTTATATGCCAATCATGTTACACGCTCAAAAATCAATCAATCCCGCCCAGTTTGAAGACCATCAATGTGCAGTTTTTTGAAAACAACGCGCCGCTGGTTGTAAATAACCTAAGCCAAACTTTTACCGAAGCGTTAAAAGACAGGATCCGTACACAAACCAGCCTAAGCTTAGTCCGCGGCGAGGCCGATGCAACTATGTCGGGCGCTATTACCGGTTATTCTATCGCTCCGGCATCTATTCAGGCTACCGCAAATAACGTGGCCCCAATTGCTGATGCTAACAGGCTTACTATCACTGTAAGGGTTAAGTTTTCATTTGATGCGGCGAAAACACCCGCCGATAAAAAGCTCAGTTTTGAACAAAGTTTTACTAAGTTTGCTGACTACCGGGGGGACATTTCTTCGCAGGAACAGAACCTGATACGGCAAATTAATAAGCAATTAATTGATGATATTTTTAACGCGGCCTTTTCTAATTGGTAGGCAATTTGTATTTTCAACCACGTGGATCAATATTTGAATAGCAGGCAATACGAAATATTAGATGAACTGTTGGCCAACCCGGCCGAAACAGGTTCTTTTTATGGTTATAACCTGCAGCAACTGGTTGATGCCTACCCGCAAAGCGGTATTTTGCGTGCTTTGCTTGCCCATGCCGGTACCAATAAGGATATACAGCGCGCGGCCGTTTATTACAAACCCGTTTTACTGCATAAATTAATTCAGGAGCCCGAAGGCCTTTCTCCGGTAAATTCATCACAGGTAATTAACCTGCTTGATAGTATTCCGGTAAATAATACATCAGCCTCCGAAAACTATTTTAATATCGGTCCCGCTGTTGATGACCTGGCTGATACACTGCCCGAAGATTTAGCCGCAGACACAGATCAGGATAAAAGCAGTTTCAATTTTATCAATATCGATGATCCTGAGTCTGAAATTGCAGATGCAGAACCGGTAATGGAGGTTGCTGATCCGCGAGCAGTTGCAAATGAGCCCAACGGGGAATCAGTTGCATCTACGCATGATATAGATGATGAGGTTTACGATGAAATTGTTGGGATCGAGAATATAAGTATAGGCCAGGCTAATGTGAATGAACCTGTTGCTGCTGATGTTAATACCGATGCAGCGATAAACGATAAGACAGAGGTGGCCGATGAGGCGCCGGTTGCCGTTGACGAAGCTAAAGACGTAAGGGACGATGTAACTGAAAAATGGATAATCGGTAATATCGCATCCACGGATTATTTTTTGTTTGATAACTCGGTTGTTGACACAAGGAATGATGATAAGGCGATATCGCAGGAGTCGGCTCTGCAGCCGGCAGAAATTGAAGCTACTGAACAGCAGGAGGTTTTATCAAAGTACAACGACGAGAAAATGCCTTATACCTTTATGTGGTGGTTAGATAAAACCCGTAAGGAATATGCATCAACTTATCAGCCTTATAATATTGAAACGGTTGCACAGTCAAAAAAAACTGTAGCATCTGATAGCCAAACTGCTGATGCATTACAGCACCAGTATTATGAAAATATCTTCCATTCGCAATCTCTGGAGGAGCTGGAGAAAACCCCTCAGCCCGATGTGCCGGAGATAAAAAGAAAGGAAGACATCATCATTGAGAAATTTATTAAAGAGGAGCCCCAGATCAGGCCGCCATCAATTGATAAGCTCGATAATGAGAACAAAGCAAAGAAGAGCTCGGAAGACAGAAATGACCTGGTAAGTGAAACATTAGCCCAGATTTACATCGACCAGATGTTATATCACAAAGCTATTGCAACTTACAAAAAATTGATGTTGAAATTCCCGGAAAAAAGCCGTTACTTTGCAAGCCAAATTGAAGAGTTAGAGAAGAAAACTAATTAATATAAAGAAATGTATATCGTTTTAATCATTGTTACCGTAATTGTATGCGCTCTGTTAGGGCTTATCGTACTTATCCAAAACCCTAAAGGCGGTGGTTTGGCATCAAATTTTTCAAGCTCATCACAATTAATGGGTGTACAAAAAACCGGCGACTTTTTAGAAAAAGGTACCTGGGCGTTAGCTATCACCCTTATGGTGTTATCATTGGCCATTAACGTTGCTGTAAAAGGTGGCTCATCAAGCAGCAATGATAACCCGGCACTGCGTGAGCAAATTGAAAAAGCTTCAAAACCAAGCAACGCGCTTCCTTCATCAACTCCGGCATTAACGCCATCTGCTACACCGGCAGCTCCTAAAGCCGACAGCAGCAAAAAATAATAAATAATCAATTAAGATATATTGAAGGCCTCTGGATATATTCAGGGCTTTTTCTTTTTCCAGGAATTTCTGTCCCATCCGGGTCTTTCAGAGATTTAAGTTAATTCACAAAATTAATCAGCAAGGCGTGTTGTTTTGCCCCTCTGGGGCAAAGGATACTTCTATTTTTCATGCTACAAACCTTTTGCACCTCTGGTGCACCTGTCTATAAGCAATTAATATATGTTTATTAAATCGTAAAAGTCTTCCCGGAGGGAGAAAATGTTTGTAGAAATAGCATCCTACTTTATCTGAACCCCAGAGGGGTTCAACTCAGCTGATTACTCAATTGGTAATAGCCAAATGAGCATTAGTTTTATAGGGTAACTTAAATCTCTGAAAGGTCCTGAACGGACATAAAGAAAACGCCCCCGATTTTCGTCGGAGGCGTTTTTTATACAAGACGATTCAAATTATAATATCAGGATCAATACCAAAATAATGATGATGATAGCACCTACTGAAAGGTAAATACCGCCGCCGCCAAGGGCATTGGCTTCTTTTTTCATTGATTTTAATTCGGTACGCAATTCCTTACGTTCAGCTTTGGTAAGCTCCGATTTATCCATCGCTTTGATCTCATTTACACGGGCCTTGATCTCCTCAACACGGGCTTGTTTTTGCTCGGTTGTCATGGTTGCTATTTCTTCCTTGCTTAGCGGGGTAAGCGCGTGGCTATCAGCAGCAAAGGTGTTCAACGCCGTAAATGACAGCAGCATGGTGAGGGCTAATAAATAAACTTTAGTTTTCATAGTTTTAATATTTAAGTGATTCTTTCTATGAAAGAGAAAAAGTGCGAAAAATGTTTTACCGAAGTATAAAATTATTGTAACCCAAATGTTATAAGCAAACAAAATAGGCCGATTCAAAAACATGCCCCACGCTTAATTTTTGGATAGCTTCTTTATCTTTAATATCAACGTGTTTGCCTTCGGTATCGGCGCAGCCAAGCCATGGTTCTATGCAAACAAAATCAGCCCCCGGTTTGGCCCATAAACCAAGATAATTGAAATGGGGAAATTCAAGCGCTAAGGTTTGATCATGTTTATCGCTTTTAATAGTTACCATGCGCGATTTCAGATCTTTAAAAACCAGTGCATCGTCATTAAACAGATCACGGGTTAAATAGAGCTTTTTATTCGGAGTTGGTACCGGATGTGTTATGCCGTTAAAAAAGCCATCTTTTGATAAAAGGTGAGTGTTAAAATGTTCTTCGGTTTCAAACTCCAGGTAATAGTCCTCGTAGTTTTCGCCTTTGTTAAAAGGGACATTAAATGCCGGGTGCCCGCCAACAGAAAAATAGATTGATTTTTTATCAAGGTTGATCACTTTATAGGTAATGCGGAGCGCGTTATCAATAAGATGATACAGGATTTGGAAATCAAATTTAAAAGGATAAACTTTAAGCGTATTCTCGCAATTAGGTAACGAATAGCTTGCCGATGTTTCATCCGACTCCAATAAAAAAAACTCCGACTGACGTGCAAAGCCGTGGCGCGACATAGCATATTTTTCACCATCAACCAAAAGTTCATTATTAATGAGGCCGCCTACTACCGGAAAAAGATTGGGGGCATGCCATGGCCATATTTTTTCATCAGCCTGCCACATATGTTCAATACCTGTGGCTTTATTGATAAATGAACTCAGTTGAGCGCCTTTGGTGTCGATAGCTACTTTAATGTGGTCGTTTTCTAAATGAGTGATCATAGATGTATAATTAATGTAAAAGCCCGGCTTTTATAAACAACGGCCGGGCTTTAAACCAATATATTAAGGATTCGTTAATTGGATAACTTCCGGTTTAACGAAGTTAACAAATCAATCATCATCCTGTTCTTTTTTAGGTTCTAAAATTACAAAAGCGCTCCTTTTTGGTGCAGGCATAACCGATGCTTCGCCTTTTACATATTTCCAAACCACTTCATTCAGGTCGATATCGGGTGCGGCGTCTTCCCTGGCAAAATTAAACAGTTCCGAGCGTTTGCTGCTCTCGTTTACCGCTATATTTCGCTGTTCCAAATCAACCTGTGCCGGCTTAGCAGTATATGGCGTAAGGTCGGGCTTGCTGGTAAAGCAATCATACAGCGGCATAGCGGCTGCATCATACTGGCTCATTGGAGGCAAGCCTAAAATAAGCTCGATGGTACGCAAAACACCCGAGGTTGAATACATGCCATGGATCACAGCGTTGCGTTTTACATAAGGACCGGCTACAAACACCGGTGAACGGTGGGCATCAATATGGTCGGGGCCGTTTTGGGCGTCATCCTCCAAAATAAAAACCACCGACTCTTTCCAGATCGAACTATGTGATAAATGCTCAATGAACTGGCCAATGGCAAGATCATTATCGGCCACGGCGGCGATGGGCGATATGGCGCCTTTGCGCTGCCCGCTGGTATGGTCGTTTGAAATGCGCACGGTGTTAAAATGCGGCACCGCGTTTATAGTGAGTAACGAATCAAAGTCATGGGCCCAGATCTCAGTCCTTTTAACATCTTTCACATTCAGGTCAAAGCCCGGCGACTTGATACAAAAATGCCCTTCAAGCGATTTTAAGTTTGCTTTGCCGGGGTTACCATCGCTCACAAACTCGCCGTAAGTACGATAGCTTACACCGGCGCGTTTGCAATAATCCCATATAAAGCCATCGCGCGGATAGGCGGCTTTGCGGGTTCCTTCAAAATCATAATTGCCACCGCGGCTACCGTAACTGGTTGGCCATGTTTTTTCTACAAAATCGGTAGCATAGGCAGCCATGCTCCAGTTGTGGCCGTCGGCGCTTACCTCCGCATCAACGTAAAAGTTATCAAGCAATACAAATTCATTGGCAATAGCGTGATGGTTAGGCGTTACTTTTTTACCGAAGATGCACAACGAAGTATCGCCGTTCCCTTGCGGCATATCGCCTAAAACCTGGTCGTAAGTGCGGTTTTCTTTAATAATATAGAAAACATATTTAATGGGCGACTTTTCACCCAGGCGGCGTGGAATGGGGTTTCCTTCTTCGCCCTTGGCTGTTTTTTCAACTTTAGCAGTAAACGGTGTATTGGCGTAAACTTGTTTGGTGTAAGTTTTCAGTTCGGCATCCGACGGGCTGTTGATGAATGATAGCGTGCCTTTAAACAAACCGCCTATGTATTGCTCCCGGCTGTTGATGGCCCCTTGCTTGTAACCGCTGTTATCGGTTTTTTTAACCGGCTGCGGCCCTTTAGGATTGGCCATTGATGAAAACCCTTTGCCGTTTGATACCAGGATTTTATTGCCCAATACCTTTACGTTGGTTGGGTACCAGCCTACCGGGATAAAGCCCTTGCTTTTGCTGCTGCCCGGCATAGTGACATCAAATACAGCAAGGCAGTTATTATCCGCGTTGGCTATATAGAGTGTTTTCCCGTTTGGCGATAAGGCCAGGCCGTTGCTGGTTGAACCGGTGAGGCGGGTAGGATAAAGCGCTGTAGAAATGGTTTCTATTATTTTATGAGTTGAAGTATTTACTACGGATACCGCATTGTCGTTCGCATCGGCCACATACAGGAATTTCCCTTTCTTATCTAAAAGTAGTTCGTTAGGATGGCTGCTGGTTTTAATGGTGCTGAGTGTTTGCGTAGCTATGTTGTAAAAGCCAAGCATATCGCCGCCCCATAAAGAGATGTACAGCGTTTTTTCATCGGGCGATAAAATGCAGCTGTAAGCTTCGGCCGGCAGTTTTACCTGTTTCAGAATGTCTTTTTATCAGGATCGATAATATAAAGAGTGCTGTCTTCCTTTGTCACCGAATACAGGCGGCTGTTACTTTTGTTAGTTACCATGCCGGTAGGGCAAACCTTATTTTGGGCCAGGCATTCGGTGCTAATTTGATGGTATCCGGGGTGCCTAATTTGTTACCGGCTATATTAAATACCAGGATCCAGTTGTCATTACCGCCCGATGCGTATAGTTTTTTTTCATCACGGCTAAAAGCCAGCCCGTACCAGGATTTTTTAACCACTACCTCATCAAGCAGTTTTTCATTTTTAGGGTCGATGAGCTGTACCGACTGGGTGCTTTGGCCGTTGTTGGTAACAGCTAATAATTTACCCGATACAGAAAGCTGCATGTTCAGCGGCAGATCGCCAAGCGGTAAAGACCTGCCCGCGGGACTAAGCTTCCAGCCGTTGGGTAATAGTACCTGTCCTGTTTGTTCAATTTTTCCCGGAGTTTGAGCGAAGGATTGTAATGCCGCACATAAAAGAATAATGCCGGCGATGAGTTTTAGTTTCATAAGAAAACGATTGTAATCAAAATTACAAAATCGTTTTCTTCCGAAAGGCTTGTTAACAGAAACTTAATATAAATAAATTGGACTTTTCCGCGTAAGTGCCTTAGTTTATCAATTTACCAACTGTTTTTTAAACTGGTTAGGGCTGATACCCGTTTCTTTTTTAAACAATCGTGAAAAATATGGAAGGTTCTCAAAGCCAAGTTCGTATGCTATTTCAGAAACGCTTTGGTAATCACTTTTAAGACGGTTTTTCGCTTCGTTTATAAGGTAAATATGGATCAGTTCAATAGCAGTTTTTCCTGTTTCCTGCTTAAGCATATCACTTAGGTAACGAGGTGATAAATTAAGTTGTGAGGCCAGCGCGTTAACAGAGGGCAGTCCCTGGGTTAGCAATAAGCCGTTGGTAAAATAAGCTGCTAATACTTCATTAAACTTTGATACTGTTTTACCCGAAAGCTCTGTACGGTTAATAAACTGGCGTTTGTAAAACCGTTGCGAGTATTTCAGGATAGAATCGATATGCGTAAGTATAATGTCGCGGCTATACTCATCGGTGTTATTGTGATATTCGGCTTCTATCTTGTAATAAAGGTCCCACATAATCTGCTCTTCCGATGGCGAAAGGTGCAGGGCTTCGTTTGCCTCATAGTCAAAAAAAGCATATTTGCTTATTTCGTTATGCAGAAAGTGGCCGTTCAGAAAATCCTCGTGGATGAACATGATAAACGCATCCTCATCATACTCCACGCTGTTAAACTGGATCACCTGCCGGGGTTTGATGAACATCATGCTGCCGTTATCGTGATCATATTTTGTACGGCCATACATGATCTGACCTCCTTTAAGTTTTTTAAACCCGATCATGTAAAAATCAGATGTAAACTCTCTTTCGCCAAACCCACAGGTGTGGGTGCACCTGTACAGGCTGAAGAGCGGGTTCTCCGGCATCGGGAAACCATTGGAGCGGTGCATATCGGCCAAATTTTTAAAATGCTGCATGATGAATAAAGATAAACAAATCTACGCCGAATTGCGGCGTAGATTATATCAAATAATACCTTATATCAGAAGCTGAATGCTTAAAGCCTAAAGCATGGTCTGATTAATTAATATACTGTAGGATATTATTTACCGTGCGCAGCGGCAGATATCTCGCTCCAGCTTTCCCACTCAGCAGCACGGCCTTCATAAGTTTGTTTAACCCACGGGTGTGCGTGTTTACCCAGGAATAAACGCAACGGAGGGTTTTCGGTGTCAATCAGCTTCAGCACAGCATCTGTAGTAGCTTCCGGTACACCGAAAATATCGGTGTCATTTAAGCCAGCCTGGAAAGCCGCCCGTACAGCGTCATATTCGGGCATTGCCACGGTTTGCGCGGCAGAAGCGCCGGCCCAATCAGTTGCAAAGCCGTTAGGTTCAATCAGGGAAACGTTTATTCCAAAGCCTTTTACTTCGGCGGCCAGGGTTTCACTTAAACCTTCTACCGCAAATTTAGAAGCGTTATACAACCCCAGCACAGGTAAAGTAACGAGGCCAAGTACGCTCGAAAGCTGGATAATATGGCCGTAGCCTTGTTCACGCATTACAGGTAACACTGCCTGTGATAACCATAGTAGTCCAAAAAAATTGGTTTCCATCTGCTCGCGGGCTTCCTGCTCGGTAGTTTCTTCAACGCTGCCGAATAAACCGTAACCTGCATTGTTGATCAGCACATCAATACTGCCGAAGTGTTCTTTTGCTTTGTTGATAGCTGCGAAATCTGCAGCGCGATCATTAACATCCAGTTGCAGCGGTAAAATATTGTCGCCATATTTATTTACCAGATCATCCAGAGTGCTCAGGTTACGAGCGGTTGCTACTACTTTATCGCCTCTTTGCAGTAATGCCTCGGCCCATAATTTACCGAAACCACGTGATGCGCCGGTAATGAAAATTGTCTTTGCCATTGTTATTGTTTTTAAATGATAAGACAAAATTAGCTTGATTAGAGCCGGGCGATTTATACAGAAGTGGGGAACAATGATACATTTTTACGCAGGGGCTTGTAATTGGTAATCAAAGTGTCATTAGGCGCAAATGTCGGCAGAAACTTAGAAACCGTTTGACTTTGATTGTTTTAAATGTAGAGACGCATAATTGCGTCTCCCGCATGCAATTTCGAACGAAATCAGAAGCTTTTTGAATTGGCTTGTCCGCCGGGAGACGCAATTATGCGTCTCTACAAAAAACTTTCCCTCCGTTTTAAAGGCTCTTCGGTTTATAAAAAAACGCACCCCATCTACAGAGAGACGGGGTGCGTTTTTTTACGTCCAAACTCCCTCTCCTTTGGAGAGGGCCGGGGTGAGGTCTATTTGCTTTTCAATACCAATGTACTGCTTGGCAAACCATCAGCCGAGGCGGTTAAAGTTATCGTGCCGGCTTTTTCTTTGGCCTGTACTATGGCCAGCGCAAGGCCATGAAATGCCTTGCGGTAATCAGCTTTAAACGGATCATGACTAACCGGATCGCCGTTATCAACGCTGGCAATGGAGCCATCGCCGGCAATCTTAAAGTTTACCTTGTTATCAGCATCAGGTACAACGTTGCCGTCTTTATCCAATATTTTTACGGTGATAAATGACAGGTCCTGACCATCGGCTTTAATCTGCGAGCGGTCGGCAATCAGCTCAATTTTAGCAGGAGCCCCGGCGGTATGGATCTCGCGGGTAAACACGGTTTTGCCGTTTTTGCGTGATATAGCTTTCAGCGTTCCCGGCTCATATTTTACCCGCCACATTACGTGCAGGTCGTCGCCGGTTTTCTTTTGGATGCCTAATGATTTCCCGTTCAGGTAAAGTTCAACCTCATCGGCATTGTTATAGTATGCCCAGATGTCGATCATTTTACCAGGCTGCCAGTTCCAGTGCGGGAAGATGTGGAGCACATTTTTATTGGTCCACTCACTTTGGTACATATAATATACATCTTTAGGAAAGCCGGCCAGGTCAATAATCCCGAAGTAGGAGCTGCGCGATGGCCATGAATATGGAGTTGGTTCGCCCAGATAGTCAAAGCCCGTCCAGATGAACATGCCCGAAAGGAAGTCGTACTTTTTCATCACCTTCCAGGTCATTTCATGTGTTGATCCCCATGGTGGTCGGGTGTTGTCATATGCCGAAACATTGTTGCCTTCCCTTACAAAAGGTTTATCATAGCTTGGCGGCCAAACCCTGATGCTATCCGAAGGCATTTCATAATAACCACGCGTTTCCAGGCCCGAAGTAGTTTCGGTAGCAATAAACTTTTTACCCGGGTAACGGTCATGAAACTTAGCGTAATCAAACTGGTGATAGTTATAACCAACCAAATCAATAGCACCCGATTTTATAATTTTGTTGGTGCTATCCGGACGGTCATTAGCCGTAGTGAGCGGGCGGGTTTTATCGAGGCTGTGAACGATAGCCGCCAACTCAGGCGCAATGCGTAACGCGCTGGTATCCGCCTGTTGCGGGATTTCGTTGCCGATACTCCAGATCATGATGCTTGGATGATTGCGGTCGCGTTTGATTTGGTCTTCCAGGTCGCGTTTATGCCATTCTTTAAAATACAGGTGGTAATCGTAAGTGGCCTTTTTCCATTCCCAGCAATCAAAGGCTTCGTCCATCACAATAAAACCCATTTTGTCGCAAAGGTCGAGCAGTTCGGGAGCCGGAGGGTTGTGCGAGGTGCGGATACCATTACAGCCCATTGCTTTGAGCATCTGCAACTGGCGCTCCAACGCGCGGTTGTTAATGGCTGCGCCAAGGCTGCCAAGGTCATGGTGATTACAAACACCTAAGATCTTCATCGGCTTCCCGTTCAGGCTAAAACCTTTATCTGCATCAAAATTGAAATAGCGAATGCCTACGGTAGTGGTATATTCATCAATCACATCTTTGCCTTCCAGAACTTGTGTAACCGCTTTATACAAATAAGGTTTCTCAACTGACCATAACACCGGGTTTTTCACAGTGAGCGTATTGTCAGTAGTTAGTACAGCGTTTTTAACCCGTGCTGACAATGTAGCCTGTTTGCTGATTGCAACAATTTTACCGGTGGCATCATAAAGTTTAGTGCTAATAAATAATGATGGTGAAACCTCATTATTATGCAGTTGCACCTGTACATTTACTTTGGCAGACGCATCGCTGATATCGCTCGTGGTTACATAAGTGCCCCAATGATCGATGGCGATTTTGTTGGTGGTAACCAGCCAAACATGGCGGTAAATGCCCGAACCTGAGTACCAGCGCGAATTTGGCTGCACCGAGTTATCAACTTTAACAGCGATAACGTTGCTGCCGCCAAAGTTTAAATAAGGAGTAAGTTCATACCTGAAAGAGATATAGCCGTTTGGCCGGAAACCAAGGTGATGGCCGTTGATCCATACATCACTTTTTTGATATACGCCATCAAAATCAATATAAACCAGCTTGCCTTTTGATGTAGCCGGAACAGTAAAAGTTTTACGGTACCAGCCAATGCCGCCGGGCAGGGCGCCGCCTTCAGGTGTGGCCGGGTTATCTTTTGAAAATTTACCTTCAATACTCCAGTCATGCGGCAAATTGAGCACGCGCCATTTGCTGTCGTTCAGCGTTGTTTTTTCGCCGTTTTCGACAGCGCCGAGGTTAAAGCGCCAGCTTTTATCAAAATCAAGTTTCTGCCGGTTTTGGGCAAAAGGTTTTAACGCGGCCAGCGTCAGGACGGCAAGGATGCATGCAAACTTATAAGCCCCGGCGCGGTGGGTTTTTATTGATGACATAATATCGTTTGGGATTAAATGTATTTTGGACACTAAATTATAAATAATAGGCTAAAAGCAAAGGAATAGTGTAAATTAACCAGGGAGAGCGCCTTATGCTAAATTATATGTAAAATATTAAATAGCATCTTGGTATTTAATACTATTTGCTTCAACATTACGTTTCAAGATTCAATGAAAGCAATCGCCTTTATCATGTTAATTTTTATGGTGCTCCTTTCCACTATACCCGGGAAGGCGGAGCCTATGAATGGCATGACCAAAAATTGCTGTCGTCATATGGCTCATATGCCGCAGAAACAGCATGGCGGTCAAAAGGGATGTGACGGTGGTATGTGCATGACCATGCTATCGTGCAACGATTGCTGCTTTTTAAAAGTTGAACCTGTCAAAGCCGGGCCTGTTGCCGTTATTATTAGTAGCAATGCCCCTTTGCCTTACCTCGCAGGCAATTTATCCGATTACGAAAACACCTGCTGGAACCCTCCGAAAGCTTGATAAAAAGACATCTGCCTGTTTTCAATAGTGTATCTTTTTATTAAAAATTCAAATTAAAAATCATGAAAAAGTTTCTTTTCATCACCACTGTGATGCTGTTTACCATATTTAATATTTCGTTTGCTAATACACCTTGCTGCAATAACAAGATGAACCATTGCACCAAATGTGCAAAGTCATGCACCAAACCAACGTGTTTGGATAATTGCAGCAAAAGCTGTAAGGCCAGCGGCGATTGCAATAAAACGTGCAGTAAGTAAACAAAAACAGCCTCCCGAATGAAATTCGGGAGGCTGTTTTTGTTATAGTATAGTCCACCCGTCATTGCGAGGAACGAAGCAATCGCGAACTATACAGGGCGGATTTGCCTCCGTGCCATTGCTTCGTTCCTCATGACATGAGGTGATGGTGAGCTGCGCTTAATGTACCCTATCGGTTTTATATATCCCAAGCGGCCCATCTATAATATCAACAATCTGCTTACTGAACAGCTGGAAATGCTCCTGCTTAACATGCTGATCAAGCCCTTCCTGGCTGGTCCAGGTTTCGTGAAAAACAAACTGGGTTTCATCTGTTGTCGACTGGTATAGCTCGTATTGCAAACAGGCTTCTTCCTGGCGGGATGCTGCAACCAGCTTATCCAAAAAATCTTTCATTTGGGCAGTGGTGCCGGCCTTACACTTCACTAAGGCTGTTAAGTAAATTTTCATGGCTTGGGTTGTTTTGGGTAAATAGTTTGTTTAAATGTTCCTGGTAGCGTTGCAGGTTCTCCTCAATATTAGCGTTTTTCATCACATCATAAAAGTGAATACTTTCTAAAGCCCGCATACCGGTAAAGGCGTTCATGCGGTGAAAGCCAAACATCGGACCTTCGTCAACACTGTGCTCATTGAAAAATTCGCCGGGCAGGGTAAATGCAGTTACGGGTGCATTCCATGATGTGGTAAGCATATATTTTTTGCCCTGCATTAAGCCGCCTGTGCCGTAATTAACACCGGGATTTTCGGCGGTGCGGCCATCGCTGCGGTAAATGCCGTTTTGATACCCGGCGGTAAAAACTTCGTCGATATATTTTTTAAAGGCATGCGGCACCTGGAACCACCAAACCGGGGTGTGGTAAATGATCACATCGGCCCATTTATAGTTTTCCGCTTCCTGCATCGGGTCATAAGCGTTATTCACATCGGTTGAACGAATTTCAAAATCCGGATGACCGGTAAAATACTGCACGGTAGCATCCAATAAAGTTTTGTTAAATCTTCCGCCGGAGTGACCGAAGATCTGTCCGCCGTTTATTACAAATATGTTTGTCATTTATTTTCTGTTTTAATTTTCATCAAAATTACAGCGGCTTAATTCATTATTAAAATAGTTTAATTTATACATTTGTATCATAATTATAATAGATAGACTATGGTTAATTTTGAATGGTTCCGTACGTTTAAGGCGATCTATGAAACCGGGTCGCTAACCGGGGCGGCCGAAGCGCTGTTTATTTCGCAGCCGGGGGTGAGCCTGCATTTAAGTTCATTGGAAAGTTATGTGGGCTACAAATTGTTTGACCGTACTTCGCGCAAAATGGTATCGACAGAGCGGGGTAAGATCTTATACAACTATATCCTGGAGGCAATTTGTAAACTGGAGGATGCCGAACGACATTTTCATAAAAGCACCGAAAAGGACGTGCCTACCATAAGTATAGGCATGTGCTTTGAAACTTTTCAGTTTACGCTTGAATCCTACCTGCCCACATTGCCTTTTAATGTGATCATTAAATTTGGCGAATACCCCGAAATGCTGGCCGACCTGGACAATGGCATCCTCGATATGATCGTTACGCCTCATAAGGGCGATTATAAAGGTTTGGAGTATAAACCCTTTTTTAAGGAACGCATAGTGGTGCTTGCCGGGGCGCAAACGCCAACCGACGAATTTAATGAACTGTTGAAAACTAAAGACCTTAACCGGATTCAAGCCTGGCTTAAAGCCCAAACTTGGTACGGCTCATCGGGCGATATGGAACACCTGCGGCGCTTCTGGCATATTAACTTTGGCAAACGGCCTGATTTTAAGCCTAATTTCATCGTCCCTAACATGGGCTCTATTATCCGTTGTTTGAGTAATGGTAAGGGTATAGCCGTAATCCCTGATTTTCTTTCAAAAAAGGAGCGGGACAGCGGCAATATCAAACTGCTTTGGGAAGGATATAATTTAATTGAGAACACCTTGTACTTCGGCACCCGCAAAAAATCCATTTACGCGGAGCAGGTGGCTATGATCCAGGAAATTTTTGAGCGGGAGATGGTGTAAGCTTCTAATCGCCGCCGCTCGCCTCTGGCGAGTGGCAACTATCAAGGCGGCCTGTGGCCGCCGTGGCAAAAGAAGACCATGTGATTTATCGAAACTCAAACATTTCTTTGTTAAGATTGCCGGAATACCATCTGTCATTTATAAAGTAATAAGTTTCCTTACCTAAAATGATTATAGGGAAATTACCTGAAATTTTTTGTTTGGTCTTGTTTCTTGTTGTGATAAAGTGATCGTATATGTCTTGCTTAACGCTGTAAAAGACATTTTGCTGCATGTCGAAGGCTAAAACTGTGTTATTGTCATAGGCATAGTTTTCTTTAGGGCGAGGTTTTGAATCAACAAAATCATGTACACTGACTTTTAATTTGCAGTTGTTAATACTGTTGCCAATCAAACGTAATTTAATGCGGTATTCTTCCTGTTGTTTGCCGGATTCCCCGGTAAGATATCTTAAAACATGCATGGCCTTGTATAGATGTTGGCCCTCCACGCAGATGATCAGAGTATTTCCTAACCCAACCCCCGATCCGCCTCTTACTGCATAGTTAATCTCAATAAAGTTTTTATTCAATAACCTAATGTCAGGAGGTTCTCCCCAAAAATCCTCTATTGTAATAATATCCTTTAGGCAAATCATTTTAAGCACATGGTTTGCATAGTCAGGAACGATCTTCACCGTTTGATTTTTACCATCGATGGATGTAAGATGATATATTTTGGTGTCTCTTTTGGCTGCTTTTGCCTCAGCCGTTTTTAACCAATCTTGTGCGGATGAATGATCGAAATAAAGTATAAAAACCAAGGAAATAATTAAGGCGGCGTATCTGTTCATAAGATAAGGTTTACAGGCCAATTTATGCTTTTATTTTGCTGCTTTTACTACTAATTCCAGATTAAAATAATGCTGACAATGTACTGCCAGTACATTGATCATCAGCAGCGTGTGTTTTCAAAAACTCCAAAAAAACGCAAAAAACAAACAAAAAGATCCAGGTAAAAATGCCCGGATCTGAAACGCTGAATTTATACGCTTAAAAGGTTTATTTGCTGATAATCAAATGTTTAACAGTGTTTCGGGTAAAACGGTAAATTTCTGATTATCAATGTGTTTCATTTTTAATCCGTTCCGCTGTTTCACTCTCGAAAAATGGAACATTTGTTATTTGCAAAAAAAGAAACGCCGGCAATTTTTAATTTTTTTATGGAGAATCAAAAAATTGGGACACCTTATTTGTTACATTGGATATTGTCCAATAAAGCCTGTAGAATCACCGGGTGCTTATACTGTTGGTGTGGCCGTAAAAATACTCGCATAATACTTGCGATAGGCAAACAGCAAAAATACCTCTAAAACGATAACTGCCAGTCCAATTGGCAAACCGGCCGGTGCCAAAATGGCATGGAACAGGAATATATTTAATGAAATAGGTAGCAGCAATAACACAAACAGTGCCGTATACCGGTTGATAATTAAAAACAGGCCACTGGTTATTTCAATTACCTTCATGTATTGAAAAAAATAACCTGAACCAAATAACCCGCCGCTAAATGCCTGTGCCTTATCGCTCATGGGCGGTTGGGCCATATGCAGAAACTGGAAAAAGAAGTTTAAACCAAACACCACGAAGACCAGGCCCAGCAAAACGCGGGCAATTAATACTGCAATTTTCATAATTAATAGGTTTAATATAAGGTTAAACACTAAGTTTAGTAATTTAATTGACATATTCAAATCCGCCTCATAGCTAACTATTTAAACAGGCATTACTTTTGATAAAACAGGACATATGAACATTCAAAAAATAACTTTCGGCAACGGTTGCTTTTGGTGCACCGAAGCCGTTTTCCAATCTCTTAAAGGTGTAACATCAGTAACCTCGGGTTATATGGGCGGCAAAGTTTTAAACCCAACCTATGAGCAGGTTTGTACAGGCGCTACCGGTCACGCCGAAGTGATTCACCTGGAGTATGACGCCGACGTGATCTCGTTTGATGAATTACTATTGGTTTTCTTTAAAACCCATAACCCAACAACGCTTAACCGCCAAGGCAATGACGTGGGCACACAATACCGCTCGGCTATATTTTATTATACAGATGAACAAAAGCAGGCTTCGGAAGCGATGATCAAAACGCTTACAGATGAGCAGGTTTTTGACGATCCAATCGTAACTGAAATCACCCTGGCAAGTACATTTTACAGCGCCGAAGATTACCACCAGAATTATTTCAACGATAATCCTAACAAGTCATACTGCGCGTTTGTTATCCAGCCAAAACTCAATAAATTTGCAAAGGAGTTTAAGGATAAAATAAAGCCGGAGCTGTTATAAGCACACGGTGGTCATCCCCAATTTATTTCGGGATCCCACTTGCTAAGTCCCCGATGGATGTATGAGGTGCTGAGATAAATTGCCCATGATACGTTAAAAAATGGCGTCATCCCGAACTTGTTTCGGGACCCCACAAGACAAGCCGCATGAAGTATACTTAGCAAGTGGGGTGCTGAAACAAGTTCAGCATGACGGATGTGGAGATGTCATTTCGCCTTCAGAGCCCAGGATTTAAACACTCAACATGTCAGCCCATTTTAATCAACCCATATGAAAAAAAGCTATAGCTATCTACTATCTGGCCTGTTGTTATTCAGCGCCTGCTCATCTGTTAAAAAAACAGCCAATCCTAATCCCAGCATTACCAATGATGGTAAGATCTGGGCTTCATTATGGCAGCAGCGTGCGGCAGAGTACAAAGCATTATGCTTTCAGTCCTATAATATAGCTAAGCTCAGGGTTGACGAAGGGATTAAGAAGCCCGGTGATAAACCGCTGGCTATTGTTACCGATATTGACGAAACCGTGCTGGATAATAGCCCCTATGATGCCCATCGCGCCTTACAGAACTTAGATTACAGCGATGCCACCTGGAAACAATGGACAGACAAAGCCATAGCCGATACCGTGCCGGGAGCTCCTGCTTTTTTTAAGTACGCTGCATCAAAAGGGATCACGATATTTTACATCACCAACCGTAATGAAAATGAGCGGGCAAGTACGTTGAGAAATCTGCAGTTGTATGGATTGCCTAATGCCGATGATGAACACCTGCAGTTGAAAACTACTTCATCGAGCAAGGAAGCGCGCCGTCTTAACGTTTTAAAAACACATAACATCCTGCTGCTTTGCGGCGACAACCTGCCCGACTTTGACTTGCTGTATGATAATCACCCGGCTGAAGAAAACAGGACAGCCATTACACAAAAGCTGCAAACGGAATTTGGCAAAAGGTATATTGTTATTCCCAATCCTTCATATGGTGATTTTGAGGGGGCACTGTTCCGGTTTAATTACAAGCTTAGTCCTGCCCAAAAAGATTCGGTGATCAGGGCGAGGATCAAAGCCGATC
Organism: Mucilaginibacter metallidurans; assembly: GCF_003286435.2. NCBI lineage: Bacteria > Pseudomonadati > Bacteroidota > Sphingobacteriia > Sphingobacteriales > Sphingobacteriaceae > Mucilaginibacter > Mucilaginibacter metallidurans. The sequence continues at coordinate 5,007,136 of NZ_CP043449.1, read as the reverse complement.
AATAGAGCTCCCGATCTGTAACGATTGACCGGGGATAGCCGCCCGGGCAGGTATATAACTTAATTGCCTGTATTTACGTATATTTACACGCTGATCCCCCCTATAGGTGTAATTATTTTATATAGCTACAGCATTTTACTTAGTTTAATAAAATAATTGAATGTTTGGGTGATGTCATAATCTTGTGGTAAAATGTGCATGAAGCGCAAATAAATTGCAAATTTGCATACTGCATTATTATTATTCAGTTAACCCCTGTTTAACTATGAGTGATAGAACTATTCTGGTTTGGTTTAGAAATGACTTGCGCATAAATGATAACGAAATTTTGTTAGAAGCTGTACGCAAGGCTGATAAAATACTGCCGGTTTATTGTTTCGATCCTTATTATTTTCAACATACCGAAACGGGGGCTTCAAAAACAGGGAATTTCAGGGCGAGGTTCCTTTTAGAGGCCGTTGCTGATCTCCGCAAAAATTTACAGGGTTTTGGTGCCGAATTGATCATCCGCATTGGTAACCCTGCCGATGTGATCCCGCAGCTTGCCCAGGAATACCAGGTAAATGAAGTTTATCATCACCGTGAGGTAGCTTACGAGGAAACCAATATCTCCGAGCAGGTTGAAACTGCGCTATGGAAAATGAGGCTTAACCTCAAGCATTTCATCGGTCATACCATGTATCATAAGGAAGATCTTCCTTTCCCGATTAAGGATATCCCGGATAGTTTCGCGGTTTTTAAAAAGAAGGTGGAACGTGACAGTAATGTTCGCCCGTGCGTACCCAAACCCGATCATATCAGTGTTCCGGAAGTTACCGATGCCGGCGAATTGCCAACCTTGCAACAATTAGGTTTAAATGAACCTGTTGACGATATGCGCGCTACCGAATATTTTCAGGGGGGCGAAACAGCGGCTTTGGTGCAAATGCATAAGTGTTTTGCCAATGCAGATCAGCTGCTGAAACAAAAAAATGGGCGTAACGGCTCTGATTGCTCTTCAAAACTTTCTCCCTGGATCTCGATAGGGTGTATTTCGCCGAGGCAGGTTTACTGGGAAATTCAGAAATATGGCAGTAATGGTAACATGTTAAAGCTTGAATTGCTTTGGCGCGATTACTTCAGGTTCATGTTTAAAAAACACGGCCAAAAATTTATCAAAGCTAAAGACGAAGCTCAGGGCACTGACCTTGCACCGGACGCCGACCTGTTGCTCCAAAAATGGAAAAACGGCGAAACAGGAGTGCCCCTTATTGATGCAGCAATGCATGAACTTAATGCTACAGGCTATATCAGTAATCAAAACCGGCAGGTAGTAGCGGGCTATTTAGTAAACACCCTCAAAGCCGACTGGGTACAGGGTGCTGCTTATTTTGAAGAAAAGCTTATTGATTATTCGCCGGCCAGCAATTGGGGCAACTGGGCCTTTATTGCCGGTGTTAACGATGCTAAGGAAAGCAAATACGCTATAGTTACCAAACTGCCCAAAGAGCTTGAAGCCAAAACCGATTTTGTGAATACCTGGCAGCCATCATCCATTGATGAGGCCGGGGATTTGGTTAGCGCTTAAATATTATCTGTATCAAAATATTTTATATCCGTTTCAAAACAACACGCCATAATTTGAGTTTTCACCCCAAGGGGTAATATAAGCCTAATAATGGTTAAATTTCTTTACAATTAATTATGAAGTATATAGGGGTATATGCTTACTTTTGTACCGTTTTAAAGATCAGTTTCACATGGATCGTCTCAATTATATAAATAGCGGAAACGCTGCCTACATATCTTCCCTATATGAACAGTACAAACAGGAACCGGAATCGGTTGATTTTGGATGGCAAAAATTCTTTGAAGGATTTGATTTTGGTAAAGATACCGATGCTGCCGGAGCAATTGCGCCCGCTGCCGTTGGCGAAGCTACTCCTGAACATTTTTTAAAAGAAATCAATGTATTAAACATGATAGATGGTTACCGATCGCGCGGACATTTGTTTGCAAAAACAAACCCCGTTCGCGAACGCCGCCATTATTACCCAGGCAAGGAGCTTGAAACTTTTGGCTTGAGCGAAGCCGATCTTGATACCGTTTTTAATGCCGGTGTTGAAGTTGGTTTAGGTGCCGCTAAATTGCGCGATATCCGCCAGTTACTTGAGGATACTTACTGCCGTTCAATAGGTACGGAATATAAATACATCCGTAATCCCATTAAAATAAAATGGTTTGAAGAGCGGATGGAAAGCCGTCGTAATACACCTTCTTTTACCCTTGATGAAAAGAAGGAAATGCTTAACAAGCTGAATGAAGCGGTAACTTTCGAAAACTTTTTGGGCACCAAATTCCTTGGTCAAAAACGTTTTTCACTGGAAGGTGCCGAAGCGTTGATCCCATCAATGGATTCGGTAATTAAAAAAGGCGCCGATCTGGGTATCGAAGAGTTTATCATCGGTATGGCCCACCGTGGTCGTTTGAACGTATTGACCAACATCATGGAGAAAACCTATAAAGAGGTATTCTCTGAGTTTGAAGGTAAAAATTACGATTCTGAATCACCTTTTGGGGGCGACGTTAAATACCACTTAGGTTTTTCAACCGACGTGCTTACCAAGAGCGGTAAAAAAGTTCACCTGAGCCTTTGCCCTAACCCATCGCACCTGGAGGCAGTTGACCCGGTTGTAGAAGGTATCACCCGCTCAAAAATCGACTTTAAATATGGCGGCGATCATTCAAAGATCGCTCCAATCCTGATCCATGGTGATGCTTCAATTGCAGGCCAGGGTATAGTATATGAAGTTTTACAAATGGAAAAACTGGATGGCTATCGTACAGGCGGTACCATTCACCTGGTTATTAACAACCAGATAGGTTTTACCACCAACTATAAAGATGCCCGTTCAAGTACTTATTGTACCGACGTTGCTAAAACTGTGCTTTCGCCGGTTTTCCACGTAAATGGCGATGATGTTGAAGCTTTGGCATATGTAGTAAACCTGGCTATGGAATACAGGCAGGTATTTAATGAGGATGTATTTATCGATATCCTTTGCTACCGCCGCTATGGTCACAACGAAGCTGATGAACCTAAATTCACCCAGCCACTGTTGTACAAAGCTATCGATGCGCATCCTAATCCGCTTAAAATTTACAACCAAAAGCTGATTGATGAAGGAAGCATTGATGGCGAATACCTGAAATCTATCGAGAAAACTTTTAAAGACGAGTTACAGCAAAAGCTTGACGAAGTAAAATCTGAAGAAAGGTTTACTGATACCATTGCCATGTTTGAAGGCGCTTGGAGCGGATTGCACCTGGCAAGCCATAAAGAATTGGTAAAAGCTATTGATACTTCTGTAGTCGAAGAAACCATATTAGAGATTGGTAATAAGATCACTGTTTTGCCGCCAAACAAAGAGTTCTTCAAGAAAATTGAGAAACTGTTTGAAGACCGCAGTGCCATGGTGAACAAAACCAAAGTGTTTGACTGGGCCATGGGCGAATTGCTTGCTTACGGAACTTTGTTAAAAGAAGGTTACCCTATCAGGTTAAGTGGTGAAGACGTAAAACGTGGTACTTTCTCGCATCGCCATGCGGTATTGACGCTGGTTGATTCGGAAGATGAATTTACACCGCTTGCATCCATTAACCCCGAAGCTAAATTGAGTATCTATAACTCTTTATTATCTGAATATGGTGTTTTAGGTTTTGAATATGGCTATGCTTTAGCAAACCCTAATGCGTTAACTATTTGGGAAGCTCAGTTTGGTGACTTCTTTAACGGTGCACAGATCATCGTTGATCAGTACATTGCCAGTGCCGAAACTAAATGGCAGCGTGGTAATGGTTTGGTAATGTTGCTGCCTCACGGTTATGAAGGTCAGGGCCCTGAGCACTCATCTGCACGTGTTGAACGTTTTATGGAGCTTTGTGCCGATGATAATATTCAAATTGCCAACTGTACTACACCTGCCAACTTTTTCCATATTTTAAGACGTCAGATGCACCGCGATTTCCGTAAGCCACTGATCATCTTTACACCAAAAAGTTTGTTGCGAAGCCCTAAATGTGTTTCGCCGCTTGAAGATTTTACCAACGGTAAGTTCCACGAGTTGATAGACGATACTTATGTTGATCCTAAAAAGGTAAAACGCGTGCTGTTGTGTACAGGTAAGGTTTATTATGACCTGCTTGACAAACAGCAGGCCGATAACCGCAAGGATGTGGCTATAGTACGTGTTGAGCAGCTTTACCCAACTCCGGTTACCCAAATTTTGAAGATCAAAGCCAAATATGAAAAGGCCGAATTTATCTGGGTACAGGAAGAACCTGAAAATATGGGAGCATGGCCGTACATTTGCCGTAAATTCCATAATGATAAGGTAATTAACCTGAGCGTTATTTCAAGGATAGAAGGCAGCAGTACCGCAACCGGTTTTGCTAAACAGCATGCAGCCCAGCAGTTATACATAGTTTCAAAAGCTTTTGAGGCCCCTGCCGGTAAAGTGGTTAAAGAAGCTGTTAAAAAAACAACAAAGAAAATGGCTGATGCCGGGCTGATTGATTTTTAATTAATTATCCCGATGCTGTCCATTAAAAATATAAAATCTACAATACTACAATATGAGCTTAGCGATTAAGGTGCCTACCGTAGGCGAATCAATTACAGAAGTAACCCTTTCGAGCTGGAAAAAGAAAGACGGCGACCACGTTGAAATGGACGAGGTTATTGCCGAACTTGAGTCAGACAAGGCTACTTTTGAGCTTACTGCCGAAAAAGCCGGTACTTTAAAAATCGTTGCCAATGAAGGCGATGTACTACCAATTGGCGCTGTTGTTGCCAATATCGAAGACGGAGGCGCTGAAACTGCTGCTCCTGCAGCACAACCGCAGCCAGAAGTGGTAGCGAACGCACCTGCTCCGGCCCCTGTTGCTGCCGCCCCGGCTGCGGCATCAGCAACTGTTGAAATTAAAGTGCCGCCTGTAGGTGAATCTATCACCGAGGTTACTTTATCACGCTGGATCAAAAAAGATGGCGAAGCTGTTGCAATGGATGAAGCCATTGCCGAACTGGAATCAGATAAAGCTACTTTTGAACTTACTGCCGAAAAAGCAGGTACATTAAAAACTATTGCTAAAGAAGGCGATGTATTGCCTATCGGTGCTGTAGTTTGTACTATTGAAGGTGCGGGTGCTTCACAACCTGCAGTTACCCCGGTAACCCCGGCTGTAGTTAGCGCTACCGATGAATCGCCGCGTGGTGGTGCAGCTGCCGAAAGTGCTAAAACTTATGCATCAGGTACGCCATCACCGGCTGCCGCCAAAATATTGGCCGAAAAAGGTGTTGATCCAAAATCAGTATCAGGTTCAGGTGTTGACGGCCGTATCACTAAAGGTGATGCTCTTGGCGCGCAAGCTCCGGTAGCTAAACCAACTGCTTCGGCAGCTCAGCCTGCTGCTACCGCTCCGGTTGCAAATCTAACCGGTGGCGCCAGGGACGAAAAACGCGAGAAAATGACCTCACTGCGTAAAACCGTTGCTAAACGTTTAGTATCGGTTAAAAATGAAACGGCAATGCTTACCACCTTTAACGAGGTTGATATGCAGCCGATCATGGAATTACGCGGTAAATACAAAGATAAATTCAAAGAGAAACATGGTGTTGGCTTAGGCTTCATGTCGTTCTTTACCAAAGCTGTTACCGAGGCTTTGAAAGACTGGCCGGCTGTTGGTGCACGTATTGAGGGTGAAGAGATCGTATACAGCAATTTTGCTGATATCTCCATCGCTGTTTCTGCCCCTAAGGGTTTGGTTGTTCCGATTATCCGCAATGCTGATAGCATGAGCCTTGCCGAAATTGAGAAAGCCATTGTGGTCCTTGCCGGTAAAGCCCGTGAAAATAAACTGACTATCCCTGAAATGACCGGCGGCACATTTACCATTACCAATGGTGGTGTGTTTGGTTCGATGTTATCGACGCCGATCATTAATGCACCGCAATCGGCTATTTTAGGTATGCATAATATCATTGAGCGCCCGGTAGCAGTAAACGGACAGGTTGTGATCCGCCCGATGATGTACCTTGCCCTGTCATATGATCACCGCATCATCGACGGCCGCGAATCGGTAAGCTTCCTGGTAAGGGTTAAACAATTGCTTGAAGATCCTGCAAGGTTGTTGTTAGGTGTATAACCCTGCAAAAACTTTATAAAAGAGATCCCGGTAGGTTTTCCCTCCGGGATTTTTTTTGTGACTCGTATTTTATCGAGATGTTAGAATCAAATCATGAATCGGCAGAATAACAAAGCAGTTGGACGACTTCTGTAAAAACCTAATCTCTGACCTCCAACCTCTAATCTCTCTCTAAAGCTTGATTACCCTCTTAAGTACCAATAAATTTTGACCATTAAGGCTATAGCCACTAATGTTGTTTTGATAGAGGTTTACCAGTTTATCGTAGTATAATACCACAATGGGCGATTGCTCCATCATCAGATTATCCATCTGGCGGTAGATGGCAAAGCGTTTTTCATCATCTTTTACCTGGTAGGTTTGTTCAAAAAGCTCATCAAACCTTTTGTTGTTGAACCCGGTGTAATTGGGGCCGAAAGGGATTTTATTTTTGGAATAAAAAACTGAAAGATAGTTTTCGGCATCTGGATAATCGGCTATCCAGGAGCCGTAAAAAAAGTTGATGCCATTTTTGGAGATCAGTTCGCGCAGGCTGGCACCCTGGGTTATCTCTACATTTGTTTTTATACCAATGCGTTCCAATTGGCCTTGTACATACTCAATTAAACTGCGGTAACCAACGGTGGTAGCCAGGGTAATTTCGGGCATGTTTTTACCATTGGGATAACCGGCGTCTCGGAGTAGGCAACGGGCTTTTTCCGGGTCGTATATATAACCTTTTACCCCGGTGCCGTTAAAGCCTGGCATGCCTTCGGGCACAAAACCTCCGTAGCCCGGTGTACCCATACTGTTGCGGAGGTATTTGATCATCTTTTCGCGGTCGATGGCGTAGTTGATGGCCTGCCTGATCTTAAGTATTTTTAAGGGCGATTTTTTTACAATGGGCAAAGTGGTATCAACCAGCATGCCCAGGTAAATGGTATTCAGGTAAGGAGCGGTATTGAGTATAAATTTACCCTTATATTTTTGCGTTACCTTGCCTGCTTTGGTGAGGATATCATCGCGATAGCTGCCGTCGATATCATTCAAAAAATCGATATTCTTTTTTACAAACTCCAGGAACGAAGTCTGCTTATCAGCAATAAAGGTAGAACGGATGGCATCCAGGTAGGGGAGGCGGTTGCCTTTTTCGTCTTTTTCCCAGTAATGTTCGTTTTTTAAAAACACCAGTACTTCGCCTTCTTTCCAGTATTTAAACCTGAAGGGGCCGGTACCTACCGGGTGACTCCTGAAGTCCTTGCCATAAAACTCAACCACTTCTTTGGGTACTACAGAACAATATTGTGCCGTGAGTAAGCTTAAAAAGGGAGCGAAAGGCTGCTTAAGCCTGATCTGGAAAGTACTGTCATTAGGTGCCATGAAGGCGCTTTTGTCCTTTACCTTATCACTGAAGATCCATGACCCGGATGAAGCAACTTTAGGATCGATCAAACGACCGAAGCTATAAGCAAAATCTGAGGCCACTGCCTTTCGACCTGTACCATTTGCAAAATGAGGGTCGTCATGAAAATATACATCATTACGCAGATGGAAGGTATATAATAAACCATCAGCTGATGTTTCCCAGCTTTTGGCTATACAGGGAATGGTTTTTAAACTATCATTGATCTGTACCAGGCCGTTATAAAGCTGGTTGTCCATCCAAATGGTATAATGATTACGGCAAAAGGCAGGATCAAGCGAGGTAAGGCCCTCTTCAAGATTGATATTAAAAACGGTTTTGTGCTGATCGGGAGAAGTATCCGTATGGCAGGAACAAAGCTGAATGGAGAATAGTACAAAAAGGTAAGTGATCAGCTTATTCATTTAAGCTAATATATTAAATGTTGCGTTAGCTGTGTGAATGAATAGCTGATTATTACGCGGGGATGATTGATTGCCGGCGATGGCTAAAATTAAAATAGAAAAGTAAATCCATTTCCTTCGGATGGCTTTTTCATTTCTTCAAACTTTTCAATTTCCTGATTGAGCAAAAAAGAATACTCACCTGCCATGAATTCACGAAATACTTCAATATTTTCCTGTTGACGGGTATCAATTAATGCCTGAATATAAGCCGCTTTATTTTCGCTTCGCACAATTGCCAATGGAAGATTATAATATGCCTGAATGTAGTTCATTAATAATCGCGAGGTGCGTCCATTGCCATCATAATAAGGATGTATACTTACGAGATTGAAATGTGCATCAAAGGAAAGATTCAACTGTTCAGCAACAGATAAGGCGGAACCGATGGATTCATTGAGCCTTTTTACCAGGTCGCTCGTCAACCGTTCTACTTTGTCAAAATTCGGGAAATAGGAGATACCTGCAGTGACGTTGCCTTTCCGAAATGCTCCGGTTCGGGAATCCACGGTACCCAGCATAGTATTGTATACTTTGCCGGTATTCTTCATCACCAAAGAATTAATCTCCTTTAAAAGAGAAACGGATAGCGCTTTTTTTGCCCTTGCGTTTTCAATGGTGAAAAGAAGCGCTGCATGATGATCAGTTACCATCAAGCTTTCTTCCAATGGCTTGCCATTGGGCGTGCGCCCTTCGTTTATCAGCACTTGTGTTTCTACCTCTGTCAATGTTGAGCCTTCAATCCGTGTAGAGTGATGGTCAATAGAAATGAGGTTAAACCGGTTGTGGTCAATCACATCGGCTATGCCAAGGTCGTTATATTTCTCTATCAGGTTAACTATTTCCATCGTTTCAACAACGCGAAAATACTTATAAGTTTTTATATAGTGGTTCAGTTGTCTGGCACCGATAAACCTGGCAACTGAATCTAACTTTACTACGCATCAATACCGGTCAATCCCTTATAAAAATGTTTGGCATAACCTGCAATCAGCACATCGTGATCATTTCCGTTAATAATACGGCGGGCGTTGATCCAGTCGGCATGGGTGGTGTCAAAATATTTGCCTAAGCCAACGCCGGTAAACATGCCTTTTGTCATACCTTCAATCATAATATTGGCAGCTATATCTGGTTGAAGCGCCAATTCGGGATGGTTAAGCAGGTCGAGATGTAAATGCTTGCCCATGGCGTCATAGTTCTCGTACCAGGTTAATTGCACAAAGCCGCGGCCATAATAAAGCTGATCGGGCGTTGTATAAGGGATACGGTGACCTGGCCCCCCGCCCATTTTAAATTTTTCGCCATAAGGATGACCTTTGCCCTTGCCAAATTCAGTTATCGGCTGCATAGTACCTGCGCATTCATGGTAAACGGTGCCTAACATGTAGGCTACTTTACGCTGATCGGTAACGCCGGCATCTGCTGCGGCCTTTAAAATGGCTTCGATACCGTCAATCTGGCTTTGTAAAATGTGGCCTTTAAATACAGACGCACGGATAGTGTCATAAAATTCTTTTGTACCTGGCATGATAATGAAATTTAGGTATTAGTAATAAAATTAATTGCTGTAAACGGATGTTTCAGATTAAAAAGGTATGGAAGACTTAGGTAAATATAAATATTCACGTTTGGAATACCAAGGCTGATATTCAAAGAGTTGGGCCGGGATTTTCAGGGCAATTCCGGCATTGGTTGAGAAAGGCCTAAAGTAGGAATATGTTTATAAAGCAAATTTTAAAGTGCCCGTTTTGTTATACGAGCACTTTAAATTAAAACCGCTCTTTCAAAAACTTGCCGGTATAGCTGTCTTTTTGTTTTAATAGTTCTTCAGGAACGCCCTCAAATACTACTTTACCGCCCCGGTCCCCGCCTTCCGGGCCAATATCGATAACCCAGTCGGCACATTTGATCACATCCATGTTGTGTTCAATAACAATAATGGTATTGCCATGATCAAGGAGGGCATCAAATGATTTCAGCAGTTTTTTAATATCGGCAAAATGTAGGCCGGTAGTGGGTTCGTCAAAAATGAAAAGAGTTTTACTAGTATTGTTCCCCTTTACCAGGAATGATGCCAGTTTAATGCGCTGTGCTTCGCCTCCAGATAACGTATTTGACGATTGACCTAAATGCACATACCCTAAACCAACATCAACCAAAGGTTTTATTTTGGCGATGATCTTAGGCTCTTTAGCAAAAAACTCAACAGCTTCATCAATAGTCATGTTCAGGATGTCCGACACATTTTTTTCTTTATACTGGATATCTAAAATATGCTGTTTAAAACGATGACCACCACAAGTTTCGCAGGTAAGGAAGATATCGGCCATAAACTGCATCTCTATCTTAACTTCACCTTCGCCCTGGCAAACATCGCAACGGCCGCCTTCAACGTTAAATGAAAACGCAGATGGTTTCAACCCTGCGGCTTTTGCTGCCGGCTGAGCGGCGTACAGGTTGCGGATCTCGTCCCAGGCTTTAACATAAGTAACCGGGTTTGAGCGCGATGAACGGCCTATTGGGTTTTGGTCAACCAGTTCAACCTGTTCAATTTTGCCATAATCACCATCAATAGCATCGTATGAACCTGTTTGTTCGCCCGAATAATTACCTAATGCTTTTTGAACGGCAGGGGCAAGGATGCGTTTTACCAAACTGGTTTTGCCCGAGCCGGATACGCCCGAAACAACAGTAAGCACGCCTAACGGAAATTTGGTGGTAACGTGTTTCAGGTTGTTTTCGCGCGCGCCCTTTATTTCGATAAAATCATGCCATTTGCGGCGGCTTGCGGGGATAGCTATTTCTTCCCTGCCGCTCAGGTATTTGCCGGTAAGGCTTTTATCGTCTTTTATAATTTCGTTATAAGTACCGGTAAAAATCAGCTCGCCACCATGGGTACCAGCCTCCGGACCAATATCAATAATATGATCGGCAGCTTTCATGATCTCTTCCTCATGCTCAACAACCAATACGGTATTACCCACATCGCGGAGGGATTTTAATACGCTGATCAGCCTTTGGGTATCACGCGGGTGCAAACCGATGCTTGGCTCGTCCAAAACATACACGGAACCTACCAGGCTGCTGCCCAATGACGTAGCGAGGTTGATACGCTGCGACTCACCACCTGATAATGTATTTGATAAACGATTGAGCGTTAAATAGCTCAAGCCCACATCGTTTAAAAAGCTAAGGCGGTTGGTTATTTCCATCAGCAAGCGTTTGCCGATTTTGGCCTCAGTTTCACTGAGTTCAAGCGATTTAAAAAATTCAAAGGCTTTATCCAGCGGCATCAGTACCACATCGGTTATCGACTTTTCATTGATCTTTACGTACGAGGCATCCATTCGTAATCGGCTGCCCTTACATTCCGGGCAGGTAGTTTTGCCCCTGTATCGCGACAGCAAAACACGGTACTGGATCTTATACGTTTGTTCTTCCATTTCCTTGAAAAACTCGTCAAGGCCACGGAAAAACTTATTGCCGGTCCAGAGCAGGCGCTGCTCTTTTTCGGTTAGTTGATTGTATTGACGGTGGATAGGGAAGTCGAACTTTAAGGCATGTCTTACCAGTGCATCGTTCCATTCGCGCATTTTTTCGCCGCGCCAGGGGGCAATGGCCCCCTCATAAATAGATTTGCTTTTATCGGGGATAACCAGGTCTTCATCAATACCGATCACCTTGCCGTAACCTTCGCATTTTTTACAAGCGCCGTACGGATTATTAAAGCTGAAGAAGTTTGGCGTAGGCTCTTCAAACTTCAATCCGTCTAACTCAAAACGGTCGCAAAAAAAGCGCTCATGCTCGGTATCGTTGTCAGGTTGCTGGAAGCGAACAAAACAATCGCCCTTGCCTTCAAAAAAGGCAGTCTGTATAGAGTCGCCTAAGCGGCTAATAGTTTCGTCTTCTTCATTCTTGGTAACGCGGTCAACAACTATGCGTACTACAATTTGCTGATCAATTTCGGTAGTTTCTGCAGCTGCTTTTTTTGTCTTTGTTTTTTTGATCTCGACTGTTGGTTCAGCCGCCATTAAAGGAACGTTCTCTACTGTTTCATCCTCTAATAAAGATTCGATACGCGAAAGTTTGCCATTGTATTCAACACGAACAAAACCTTTTTGCATCAGTACTGCAAGCTCTTCTTTAAGGCTCCGGTTGTTGTGCGGGTGCAATGGAGCAAGAATGGTTACCTGGGTTTCGTTAGGCAATGAAAGCACAAAGTTAACCACATCGGTCACTGAGTCTTTTTTTACGATATTGCCTGATATGGGCGATATCGTTTTACCGATACGTGAAAAAAGCAGTTTTAAATAATCGTAGATCTCGGTTGATGTACCAACGGTTGAACGTGGGTTTGAGGTAATTACTTTTTGCTCAATAGCTATAGCCGGTGCAATGCCTTTAATATAATCAACATCGGGCTTGTTCATACGGCCCAAAAACTGGCGGGCGTATGATGAAAGGCTTTCCACATAGCGGCGCTGACCTTCGGCGTACAAAGTATCGAAAGCGAGCGATGATTTGCCCGAACCCGACATGCCGGTAACTACCACCAGTTTATTTTTGGGAATAGCCACATCAAGGTTTTTAAGGTTGTGCACCCTTGCGCCTTTTATAATAATATGCTTTTGCGGATCTTTTGCTGCTTCTTTACTCATTCTATTGAATTAGTTCATAGTTGATGGTTGATGGATCATAGTAGTATGCTTTGCAGGTTAGTGGCAAAATTTATACCATGAACCATGATCTATTAACCATGAACTTTTTGCGAATGCAAAAATCCTAAAAAATTTAGCAGAATCCAAATGAGTTTTGATTGTTTATTGGATTAAACTACGTGAAATATTGGAGTTTACAGTTTGCTGACTTTTTAAAACTTAATGTTGTTTTAACAACTACTTTTTAAAAAATTTATTTTGGCGAATGATTAAACCTTCGGTATTAAAAATAAGTCTAACGGAAGCGTACCAAATAAATGATGGTTTTACAGGTAATTATGCCGATTAATAGTAAAGTAGGACGCGAAAAAAAAAATTTTATTTGTTTTTTTGCCAATAATTTATTTTATTTGAGCGAACAAATCTTTAACCCCTAAGGAGCACGCTATAGAATATACTTTACTTTAAAAGGTTTTAACTAAAAATTAAGTTTTAAGTAGTACTTTCTATGGATTTTCAATTGAAGAGTGATCAGGATCTAATCCATCTATATGTAGCCGGCGACGAAGCCGGTTTAGTAGAATTGATAAGGCGTTACCAATCAAAAATATATACTTCTATTTACCTGCTGGTAAAAGACGAATACCTTGCTGAAGATATTTTTCAGGATGCATTTATAAAGGTGATTAACACCCTTAAAGCCGGTAAATATAACGAAGAAGGTAAATTTTTGCCCTGGGTAACCCGGATTGCACATAACCTGGTGATTGACCATTTTCGCCGTGAAAAACGTGCGCCTATGATCAGCAATGGCGATGATTTCGATATTTTTGAAGTGCTTGGTAATTATGACGAAAGTACCGAGGACAAGATGGTTAGGGATCAAACCCATAAAGATCTTAAAGCACTGATCCAGCTGCTTCCATCCGAACAAAAGGAGGTGCTTATTATGCGCCACTTTGGCGATATGAGTTTTAAAGAGATTGCCGATATTACCGATGTTAGTATCAATACCGCCCTTGGCCGTATGCGCTATGCCCTTAATAACCTCCGCAAAATGATGCAGAGCAAAGAGCTTAGCCTGAAAAATTAGCTTTTTAGTATAAGAGATTGCCGATAAAAGGTTAGGATATTATTGTTTAGGTTAAACCGGATAATAATATTCTAACCTTATTTTTTGTATAAAATTCTGATATTGTTTCATTAGTTGCTGATATAAAGTTATTTACTGTTGCAATAACGTAATTCATAGCGTCAGGCAGCTAATTTCTTTAAATAAAAATTTCATTTAATTTTCATTTAACAAAATATTATCTTTAAGCCACCGTTATAAACCATATAAAAATTATAGTAAAATAAGCTTATGGATGAAACCTTTACAAAAACGTTAAATGCATTAGCTAACGAAGCTGAAATGAACAGGAATGCACAAGAAAATCTGGACGCCGACGAAGTGATTTTTTACAATTCAATTCGTGCTGATTTGGACCTGCTGATCAGGAAACCTAAAGTGCAAACCATACACCAGATCCTGGATTATTCAAAAAGCTTACGTTAGTATTTATTGCGGATTCCCCCACTGGTTCATAGATCATAATTGTTGAAAAGGTTACCGATGCGAATCGAAAAACCAAAACCCAATAAGTGATTTATGAACCTTTCTATTTTAAGATGGCTTATGATTGATGGATCATAGTTCATGGTTTTTTATTGTTGTGAATATCTATACTTTTGGACAGGATTGCCATTGCGTTAAGCTGGGTGCTTGAACCATGATCCATGAACTATCAACCATGAACTAAAAATGTTAAAAGACGAACGCTATCGCCATTTTGTTGATTATTTTTCTAAAAACCAGCCTAACCCGGTTACTGAGCTGCACTATAATAACCCATTCCAATTATTGGTGGCCGTTATACTTTCGGCACAGTGTACTGATAAACGGATTAACCAGGTAACGCCGGCACTGTTTGAGCGTTTTCCTACTCCGCAAGATCTGGCTGCCGCAACATCCGACGAAGTTTTTGCATACATCCGGTCAGTAAGTTATCCTAATAATAAAGCCAAACATTTGGTAGGCATGGGCAAAATGCTGATGGAAGTTTTTAATGGCGAAATACCTTCGGGGATCGAAAATCTGCAAAAATTACCAGGTGTAGGCCGTAAAACAGCCAATGTGATCGCTTCGGTTATTTTTGAAGAACCGGCCATGGCTGTTGATACACATGTTTTTAGGGTGGCCAACCGCATTGGCTTAACTAATAATGCCCGTACCCCGTTGGCGGTTGAAAAACAGTTGGTCCAAAATATTCCTAAAGAATATATAGGTGTTGCACATCACTGGCTTATATTGCACGGCCGGTATATTTGTTTGGCGCGCAGCCCTAAATGCGATATTTGTCCGCTTACGTGGTTTTGTCGCTATTATGAGCGCAATAATACAGAAGCCGCGCTGCAAAGGCTTGAAGCTGCAAAACTTAAGAAGGCCAAAGAAGCTAAAAAGAAAAAGGCCCTTAATATTATAGATAAGGAGTTGAAGAAGAGAAGTGTGATTAATTAGTTGACTAAGTGGATAGATGACTTAGTGAGTAGTTATTATATTTACTTAATTAATACATTCCAATCAACCACTCGCAAAAAATAAATTACTAAAAAAATTAGTATTTTTAAAAAATGTAATTATATTTGTTGAAGAAATTAATACGATGGCTAACATAGATAAAAATAGCGCTGATAAATTGAAGGCATTACAGCTTACGTTAGATAAGCTGGAAAAATCATACGGTAAAGGTACCATCATGAAATTGGGCGAATCCGTAGTTGAACAAACTGAAGTTATATCAACCGGCTCATTGGGGCTTGATATTGCTTTGGGAGTTAACGGTTTGCCTAAAGGAAGGATCATTGAGATCTACGGGCCTGAATCGTCAGGTAAAACAACTTTGGCTATCCATGCCATTGCCGAATCGCAAAAGAACGGTGGTATTGCCGCCTTTATTGATGCGGAGCACGCTTTCGATCGTTTTTATGCCAAGAAATTAGGCGTGGATGTTGAAAACCTGCTGATCTCCCAGCCTGATAATGGTGAACAGGCACTGGAAATTGCCGATAACCTGATCCGTTCGGGCGCTATTGATATTTTGGTTATCGACTCTGTTGCAGCGTTGGTTCCTAAAGCCGAGATAGAAGGCGAAATGGGCGATTCAAAAATGGGCCTGCATGCACGTTTAATGTCTCAGGCATTACGTAAGCTAACCGGCACTATCAGCAAAACAGGATGCTGCTGTATCTTTATTAACCAGCTGCGCGATAAGATCGGTGTTATGTTTGGTAACCCTGAAACCACTACTGGTGGTAATGCATTGAAATTTTATGCTTCGGTACGTTTGGATGTACGCCGTATCTCCCAAATTAAAGACACCGATGAGGTTTCCGGTAACCGCGTAAAGGTTAAGATCGTTAAGAATAAAGTTGCCCCTCCGTTCCGTGTAGCCGAGTTTGACATCATGTTTGGCGAAGGTATTTCAAAAGCCGGTGAGATCATTGACCTCGGTGTTGAATACAACATTATTAAAAAAGCAGGCTCATGGTTTAGCTATGGCGAAACCCGTTTAGGCCAGGGCCGTGATGCTGTTAAACAACTGATCCTTGATAACCCAGAGCTACAGGAAGAATTGGAAAATAAGATCAAAGAAACGGTAACCGGCGAAAGCATGGAAGAAGTATAATTGGGATTATACTGATCTTTAAAGTGATTTAATGAATATATAAGAAGGCCTCCTGTAAGGGGGCTTTTTTTGTAAAATTGCCGCGGGATTGGCGTAGTGTAACCCGCGGCAGTACTATGTTAGCAATTGTTCCTGTTTTTCCGCAAAAAGAATATCTTTATCACCGCATAAACCGGAAAAAGCTATGGGATCATCAAAAGAGATTGTTACAAATATGTTTGCTTCAGGTGGTATTACCGTGAATGGCAATAACCCATGGGATTTACAGGTACGCAATCCTAAATTGTATGATCGTGTGCTGGCAGGAGGGTCTTTAGGTTTTGGGGAAGCCTACATGGAAGGTTGGTGGGATTGTGAAGCGCTTGACGAATTTTTTTTTCGCGTCCAGTATCACCGGGTTGATAAAATGATCCCGCGCGACTTAAATACGCTTAAATACTTTCTCAAGGCAAAATTTAGTAATCAGCAAACCAAATCAAAGGCAAAAGAAGTTGCACACAAGCATTATGATATTGGCAACGACCTGTTTGAGTTGATGCTTGATAAGCGGATGATATACTCCTGTGCCTATTGGGAAACTGCACAAACATTGGATGAGGCCCAGGAAGCTAAGCTTGATCTGATTTGTCGTAAGTTAAAATTGGAACCAGGCATGAGCTTACTTGATATAGGCTGTGGATGGGGCGGCCTCCTTCAATATGCGGCCGAAAGGTATGGCGTAAAAGGAATAGGCGTAACCCTTTCAGAAGAGCAGGCCATTATTGCAAAGGGGATTAACAAAGATTTACCTGTGGAGATCAGGGTGCAGGATTATCGCGATGTACATGAAAAATTCGACAGGATAGTTTCTGTGGGGATGCTTGAACATGTTGGCTATCGTAATTATCGCATCTTTATGGAAAGGGTGAACGAAAATTTAGCAGATGACGGTATTTGCCTTCTTCATACAATAGGCGGTAATTACTCAACTAAAGTTACCGATCCCTGGATTGCAAAATACATATTTCCGAATGGTATGCTGCCATCTGCAGCACAGCTATCAACAGCATGGCAGGGCTTATTTATTTTGGAAGATTGGCATAACTTCGGCGTATATTACGACCGAACCTGTATGGAGTGGCGTAAAAAATTTGAGCAAAGCTGGCCGCAGCTTAACGTTAAATATGGTGATACATTTTACCGCATGTGGCGCTACTATCTTAGTGCCAGCGCTGCATCCTTCCGCTCAAGAAAAAACCATTTATGGCATATCGTTTTAACTAAACCAAAGCATCTGGGATTGTACAAATCAATAAGATAAGCCCCCTTCTTTTTCATTATCAAATAAATGACGTAAAAGTACGTATTCAATAAACGTGTTTTTACTTAATTGAAAATCAAGTATTTGGATTTACTTTATTGTATTTTAGGAAATTTCCCAAATACTTACAATATGTTGCCATCACGTTTGAACAGGCTCCTGCATTTTTACAGGAAGCTTATCCCTGCTGTTTTAATCTCATTAATGCTGTGCAGTTGTTACACGGCCCGTGTCGAAACAAAGGCGCAGGCTGGGTCAGAGGTATCGCACCAGAATGTAAACTTCTTTTTTTGGGGAGCTATCCAGAGCCCCAAGCGAATCGTTACTCCTATATGTGATTCCCTTGGCTCCAATGGTATGGCCGAAGTTACGGTGAAGAATAATTTCGGTTATTCCTTGCTTACTGTTGTAACCTTAGGTATCTGGAGCCCTGCAAGGGTAGAGTGGAAATGCGGTAAACCTTGCGCCAAAGATGGCGTAATCAAATAAGCGGCTATGAAAGTTATTAAAACAGGAGTCAGCAGTTGGGAAAACCGGCACGAAACTTTTAGCGAGCAAATTAAAGATCTGTATGAATTAGGCAACGAAGACAATCTTGATGCCCTTGAAGGTTATAATGACGCTACCAAAGGGCTTCAAAACCTGATTAAAGAAGCTATTGAGACCGGTACCCCATTACGATCATTGGGCGCTGGCTGGTCGTGGACAAAAATAGCAACGGTTAAAGATGGTGTAATGCTGGATACAAAACCCCTTAACACCAGGTTTACTGTTGCTGATACTGCGGTTAATCCGGCTTACGCTGGGAACAAAGACCACCTGCTTTTTGCACAAAGTGGCAACGGTATTTGGGAGCTCGGCGCATTTTTGAAAAACAGGGGCTTGTCACTCAAAACTTCCGGTGCCAGCAACAGGCAAACTATAGCCGGTGCAGTGAGTACAGGAACTCATGGCTCAGCGTTTGATTTTGGTGCCACACCTGATTTTGTAGTAGGGCTCCATATTGTAGTAAGTCCCGACAGGCACATTTGGCTGGAAAGGGCTTCTGCGCCCGTTGTGGCACAACGGTTTGTTGATCTGCTGCAGACCGAGCTGGTACAGGATGATGAACTTTTCAATGCCGCATTAGTAAGTTTTGGGAGCTTCGGTATTATCCACGGCGTACTAATGGAAACAGAACCCCTGTTTTTATTAGAAACTTATGTACAGCGATTGCCCTACGATACCGAACTGCAGGGTATGATGGCAACACTTGATTTTAGCGATACCGATAAGCTGCCCTGTAGTAATGAGCGCCCTTTCCATTTTTCGGTACTGCTTAATCCGTACGATCTGGATAAAGGGGCATTTGTAACCACTATGTATAAGCGGCCGTATCGTACCAACTATCAGCCCCCGGTTGATAATGCGGCGGGGATCGGTCCGGGAGATGATGCTGCCAGTTTTATAGGTACTATTACGGATGCTGTGCCCGCTTTGGTTCCGGTTGTAGTTACCAAGGTGTTAAATATCAGCATGACAACTAATACTGATCCTCATTTTGGTACGCTGGGCGAAATTTTTAGCAATACTACGTTAAGAGGAAAACTATTGAGCTCTGCCATCGGTTTCCCGGCAGAACTTTCGCCAAGGGTTGCCGATTTGATGTTGAAGATCAATAAAGATATCGGCCCTTTCAGCGGTGTATTTTCATTCAGGTTTGTTAAGCAAACCAAAGCCACATTGGGCTTTACCCGGTTTGTACATACCTGCATTATGGAGTTGGATGCACCGCTATCAGACAAAGCTTATAACTTTTATTCCCAGGTTTGGCTGATGCTTGAGCATGAAAATATCCCCTTTACATTTCATTGGGGCAAAGCCAACGAAATTACCCCGCAACGCATCCAAAGAATGTACGGCGATGCAGCTACCCGGTGGATCAACGCCCGAAAAACCATGCTCAATGCTGATTGTCAAAAAGTTTTTACCAATCAAATTACGCAGCAATGGGGGCTGGCCTAACATATATTAACCGGAGAAACTATACAGCGTGGCTTAAAATCATAGTAAGTGGTCTGCTCTTTTTCTGTTCAGGCTTCTTGCAATCTAAAGCTCAAACCACTACACAGATCATCAATGAGATAAAGGCGATAAACAGCAAAGTGACTAACTATTCTAACAGCACAGGCCATGGGATGCTGATCTCTAATAAAAGCATGAATATCTTCCTGTCCAATAAGGTGAGCTCCTACCTCTCCGGTAATGAAGACCTTTCGTTGTATAAAAATTATGTTAATATCAACGCTGAGGAAGGGATGATCAGCATCAATCATAATTTTCACCAACCGGTTGATAGTGATGATTGGGTACGGTCATTTGTTGTAGCAGGAGCAAGGGTAAATATTGCCAATGCATATTCGGCAAAAAGTGCTAACAGGTATTATGATAATCAACTGGGTTTTACCATTCAAAAAACCTGGATGGGAAAACCGCGAACTTATTACGCAGCCAATGGTGATTTCAAAAAGGAGATGGATGCTGCCCGGGCATTAATAGTAAATACAATCGCTCAAAGTATCAACAAAAAAGCTGAAGAGTTTGAGCAATCTCTTAACGCTTTAAAACAGGAGGAGGTGCCGGGACAAAATCTCAATGAGGTTAAAAGCAAACTCCGGAAAACTTTTTACGCTTCGCTTCGGGCAGATTATTTGCAACAGTTTTCTGAACAGCAATCAGAACTATTGGTAAATACAGGTAGTTATGACCTGATAGCCGATAACTGGACAAGCCTGGGCGTTTACATCCCGGTTATCCCACAAAAATTTATGGTAAGCAATGATGTTAAGGCGCAGGTTAACCGATACTACAATTACCCGCTCGAATTATTTGTAAGTCATACCCGTTTCTGGGAAAGCCCCAAATTGGGCCGGTTCTTTTTAACCTTTGCCAGTAAAGGCTTTGTGAATAACGCGGTACAAAGCGGTTCCTTATTTAGTGCTGATGTAACGGGAGCACAGGGAGCAGATGGGATCAACATCGTCACCATAAATAAAGGTGACCGGTACATAGGCCAATATAAAAACTTTATAACACCCGTTGCGGCAGGTAAGTTAGTGTATATCCCCGGAACCTCGCATGTTGGCATTAGTTTCCGGATTGAAAAAAATTGGGGGACTTATAAGGCGCTCAATTCTATTATCGGCATTCCTATTGTATTGATCGATAAAAAGGGAGTCCCAACCATAAATTTTGAAGCACAACTTTTGCTTCAGGATATGAATAATTCCTTAAAAAACACCCGACTGCCTTACAATAAAACAGCAATCGGGTTAACGGTAGGGATCCCGTTTAGTAAGATTGTATACTAAACAAGCTTACTCATCTCCTCCAAAACCGCTCTTTTCAAAGCCATGATATAACCGGTATGCAAACCATCATGAAATGGCAAAAAACGGATTGCTTCTTCTATATTGCTCAAGGTAACACCATAACGGGTGGTCATCGGTTGATAGTTTGAGAAAATACGTGTCTGGTAATCTTCCTCCATTTTATCAATAGTTGAAATAAGCAGCTCTTTAACCTCAGCAATATCATCGGCATTAATAAAACTTTGCGGCTTTGTTTCGGGACGGTAGGGGGTATAGTACTTGTCATCAACCACAATAGGTACGCCTGCACGTGTATAGCAAATACCTTGTTGTCCGGAAATCATATGCGCCAGGTTCCAGATCAGGTTGTTATTAAACCCCGCTGGGATGTGGTTAAGTTGTTCGGGGCTAAGATCTTTAACAACGTTTAACAGCATCAGGCGCGGTTTTTTGATAACCTCAAATTCTTGTTTCATTTTATATTGGATGGGTTAAGGCTTTCCAGCTGCGCTAAATTATGAAGATTGTGGTATGTTTTTCGTCAAATTATCACATCGCCGCTGCCAACGTTTTATGGCTTATATCTTTTATCATACCTTTGCCCATTCATTTACTCATCCATTTTAATGCAGGATACCTCTTTAAATAGCGCGCCGGTAAAATATAATAAGCCAATAATTTATTTTTTACTGTTGTGGGCTTTGCTAAATGCCGTACAGGCATTTACCCTGGAAATCCATGCCGATGAAGCTTACTACTGGGTTTATTCGCGTTTTTTAGATTGGGGGTATTATGACCATCCGCCTATGGTGGCCGTTTTCATTAAAGCAGGTTACAGCCTCATACATAATGAATTTGGAGCGAGGCTCTTTACAGTGATCAGCACAACCGCATCTTTATACCTGATGTGGATGATGCTAAAGCGCTATAGGGTAGATGCTATTAACTTTATACTGGTGATTTCAGGCATCTTTGTATTCCATATTTATGGTTTTACTACCACCCCCGATGCCCCTTTGCTGTTTTTCACGGTGCTGTTCCTGTATTTTTATCAGCAATATATTGAAGAAGATAGCTTAAAACTTGCCATTATATTGGGCGTGGTGATAGCCTGTCTGCTGTATAGCAAGTACCATGGCATTTTGTTGGTTGCTTTCACGCTTGTATCTAATATAAAATTACTCAGACGGGGGGCTTTTTATGGCATTGTGCTGCTGGCGCTGGCTTTGTATGCACCGCATATCCTGTGGCAGGTAAACCACGATTATCCTTCAATAAGCTATCACCTTAGCGAGCGTTCGGCCGACGACTACCAGTTGGATAATACCTATTTATATCCATTGGGGCAATTGATAATGGCCGGGCCGCTGATTGGCTGGTTCCTTTTTTATAAAGGGTTTACAACTAAGATACAAGATGTTTTCACCCGAACCTTGCTCGTAAACAGCATAGGTATTTTGGCATTCTTTTTTCTTACCTCGTTTAAAGGTGAGGTACAACTCCATTGGACGCTTATAGCTTACGTACCGTTGAGCATGCTGGTGCTTATCAATTTTGCCAGGCCGGGAGGCAAACCTGTTTGGTTTAACCGTTTGGCTGTGATAAACGTCAGCCTGATTTTGCTTGTACGTATCTGTATTATCTGGGGGCCTCCCTTCTTGCTAAAGATCGATGCCATGAAAAGCTTTTTCGGCTTTAAGGATTGGGCGCATCAGATCAAACAAAAGGCTGGCGACAATTATGTGATTTTTTATGAAGGTTTTCAGGACCCGTCCAAATACAATTTTTATAATAATACCACCCGTGGGCTTGCCTATGATTCACGCCATTATCGCCGTACCCAGTATGATATCTGGCCTATAGAAGACAGCCTTCAGCATAAAAAAACTTATTATGTACTGGATGTTTGGTTGCCCGGTGTAACAACCGATTCCATTAACGTATTTGCCGGTAAATGGTATGGCGGTTGGGTGAATGACACACGCACTTATCAGCGAGTTGAATTTGAAACGAAGGCTCATAAGGAGACTGTTAGTCCGGGGCAAAAGATAGATTTCGATCTAACGCTTAAAAACCCTTATCCATTCGCCATTGATTTCAGTAATAAAAATCAAAAGCACCCTGTATTTTTTGAAGCCTGTTTCTTTAAAAAGACTGATCAGATCTCCAATCAAAACGCAGATGATTCATTCTATAACATTGCCCTAAAGCCGGGCGAAAGCACTCATTTTAAATTTAACGTAACAGCACCGGAGCAGCCTGGCAGATATCAACTCATTTTTTCATTGCGTACCGAACCATTTTTTGGCGGACGAAACAGCAAGAGCATCAACATTACAGTAAAATAATAAATCGACTATGTTTAAACGGATATACCTTTTTGTCTTTTTTTCGATCATAACCGCCACTGCCGCCCTTGCACAGGGCAGCCTCGATATTCATTTTAACGGTTTAGGTTTTATGGATAACCGTGAGTATAAAGATTTTGTGGCCCGCTCGCGTACTTATTCAGGCGTACGTACCACGCTTGACCTGGGCCTTAATGTGGATAGCTTAAACCACTTCATTGTAGGTGTTAACGGTATTCACGAGTTTGGCGCAAAACCATATTTTTTAAAAGTTAACCCCGTTGCCTATTACAGCTTCACCGGCAAAAACTGGCTGTTCAATGCCGGTGCTTTCCCGCGCGAGGGTTTGCTGGATGATTATCCACGGGCTTTATTGAACGACACTTTACGCTACTACCGCCCCAATGTTGAGGGTTTGCTTACTCGTTTTCATAATGCCCACTTTACCGAAACCGCCTGGATTGACTGGGTAAGCCGCCAAACCGTTACCGATCGTGAGCAGTTCCTGTTCGGTTTTTCGGGTAAATACCGACCATCCTTAACCGGGCCCTTTTATGTTTCGCACTATTTTTTGCTGATGCATGATGCAGGGGCTGAGGTGCTTTTACCAAACGACCACATCCAGGATAACGGCGGCGGACAAATAAGATTAGGGCTCGACTTAAGTCATAAAACCATTTTAGATTCGTTATCTATTGAAGCAGGCGGCATGATGTCGTTTGAGCGGGTTAGGGGTGTTGATGGTTTTCATAAACCCGCCGGCTTTGTAGCTAATGCTTATTTAAGTTGGAAACGTTTTGCCCTATTTGACGAATTTTACAAAGGCCAGGGCAGCCATATTATTTACGGCGACGCGTTTTTTGAAAAGAAAACTTATAACCGTTTGGATATTATTTACACGCCGTTTTTATACAAGCGTGTAAAGGGACAGTTTATATTAAGCCTGCACCAAACACCGGGATACAGCAGCAACCAGGAAGCCTTCAGGGTAACGGTTGACCTGGGCCGACAGACTTTGGTGAGGTTTAAGGATTAGTGAAGTTATGTGTAGAGACGCATTACATGCGTCTTTGCCTTTAATAAAACGACAGATCCTGCAAATTTCTGTCGCAAAAAGAGATACATGTAATGCGTTTCTACAATAAATGTTAACCTTTATAACACACATATATCATCCATGCAATTAAAAAAGCAACTATTAATTTTCGCAGTACTACTGCTCGCGGCACCTGCAAGGCTGCTTGCGCAAGACAACCAGTTTTCGGGCTGGGCGGCTATTTTTCACAGCCAAAAATTATCCGAACATTGGGGTTATTCGTTCGACGGGCAATTGCGCTCGCATGATGAAGTGAGTTACCTAAAGCATATCCTGCTCCGTCCTTCGGTTAATTATTATTTTGCCAAAAACAAGGTAGGGGCCTTGGGTTATGCCTACATAGCTACTTATGGCCGAACTCCAAGTAACGAAACAACATTTCGCCCGGAGCACCGCATTTGGCAGCAGTACACATATACCCATAAGCTTACCAAACATGTGCAATTGGCACATCGTTTTAGGTTAGAGCAGCGCTTTTTAGGGAATACTGCCGATAATAAAAACGATCGGTATTTTGCTCAGCGTTTCAGGTATTTTGCCCGTGCAGTGATCCCGATGAAACCGGATTCGGATGTATTTACAGAAGGTACTTTCGTCGCCCTGCAAAACGAGGCCTTTGTAAACGTTCAAAATAAGAATAAAGTTAATAAACACTTTTTTGATCAAAACCGTGCTTACGTAGCGGTTGGCTACCGCTTTAGCAAATCATTTGATGCGGAGGCCGGGTATCTTAACCAGTACATTAAACAAGCCGATGCCTATGTGGTAAACCATGTAGCACAGCTGGCTTTTTATACAAGGTTTTAATAACTAAGCGATTTCTAAGGCTCCCCTCTTGAGAGGGGGTGCGGAGGAATGAGCGGTAGCAGGGGGGCTGCTGTAGACTTATCAAAGCAGAAACACACCCCTTCGCCCCTCTCAAGAGGGGAATCGCGCAAACCCGTCCTTTTTTTGGATTTGTTAAACAAAAGACCTTGCCAATATCACTGGCAAGGTCTTTTGTTTAACAACGATAAATGAATCAAAAATTACTTCTTCGCCTGTGCAATCAGTTCATTATTTAAACGTACATATTCATCCGTCTTCATATCGGTAGCCATTTTTACACCTTCCTGGGCTGTTGCTATGGCTGCAGCTTTATCACCTTTTTTCAATAAGATCCGGGCTTTCCATAGTTTAGGCACAAACGGCGGAAAGTTTTTGTCTTTTTCCAGTTCGGTTGCCCAGGCTAAGGCCTTGTCCATATCTTTATTATTGTTATAGTAATAGATCAAAGCTTCATAGTATGGCTTTTTATCTGTATTCATGGCCGAGTCGATCCTGGCCATTACCTTGACATCGATATCGGTGGTCATGTGAATTGTGAAGCCACTGTGCTCCCACATCATCTGCAAATCGCAGGTGGTTGCTGTAACATTGCTGAATGCGAGGGTCATGGTTTCTGTTAAAGCCTTAAGGTGTTCTGTTTTTACTTTGAAACGCAAAAAATCATCAGCTTCCTTATAGTTATAGGCGCCCCATTGCTTTGGTTGTTTGCTGAGGATGATGGTCCACTCGTTTTCGCCGGGGATGCTGAACAGCCCATACTCGCCCGCCGGGATCTTGTTGCCTTCCATGCTTACCTCATCGGTAAATTTAATTACCGTGGCCGAATTGGCCCCCGTGCGCCAAACTTTTCCGTAAGGTTCCATACCTCCAAATATTTTACGGCTTCTTACATCCGGACGGGAGTAAACAAGACTGATTTTTCCGAGGCCAAAATCCTGCACAATACTTTGCGTTGAACTGGGTTGCGGCGTTAACTGCGCATAAACATTTACCGCAGTGAAGATCATCGTGGTGATGATACAGGTAAATAACTTTTTCATGATTTACGGTTTTAATGGTGGTGGAATATAAAACGCTGTGTTAGAATTGGTGTGCTACTTTTTATCTGCGTTAAATGTACCCGCGTCAACGTCCTTTAAAAAAGCGATGAGGTTTTTGAAATAATTTTGCTGATCATCATACATGCTCATGTGGCTGCCGTTGGGGCATAAATAGGTGCGGCTGTTGGGTAATAAACGGCCTTCCTTTTTCATGTCTTCGGGGTTCATTTCATCGTGTACGCCGCCTAAAACAAGGGTAGGCGTTTTTATATTCTGCAGTTTGTCCCAAAATTCCCATCCTTTAAAATTGCCGGTTACGTGAAACTCGTCAACACCCTGCATTTGTATGTATATGGTATGATTCGCTTTTTTAAAGGCACGCCATAAAGGTTCGGGCCAATTCTCTAATGGAAGCCTGCAGATCACCTGGGTATATAGCTTATTCATCAGCAAGTCGTTGTATTGAGGCGAGTCGTATTGTTTAAGCCTGTCTAATGAATCAAATACAGTGATATCACGCGGCGTAAAAAACTTCTTCTTCAACTCAGCGGCATAGGCAACATAGCCTTTAATACCGGCTGTCATGTTTGATAATACCGCCCCTTTAACGTGCGACTGGTATTTGTGCAGGTATTCCATAGCCAGCATACCGCCCCATGAATGTCCGAGTATGTAAAAATTATCAAGCCCTAATCCTTTACGCACTTCTTCAACCTCTTCAACATAACGTGGAATGTTCCATAATGAGGTATCGGCAGGCGCATCCGAATTACCACAGCCAAGCTGATCATAATAATAAAACTCAATGCCCTCCTTCGGCAAAAAATCCTCAAAGCATTCCATATAGTCATGTGAAAAACCTGGACCGCCATGCAGCAGTAACACTTTTATTTTACCGTCGCCAACTTTTTTCGTCCATACGTTATATTTACCGGCAACTTTAATGAGCTTATTCCCGCCGGTTTTTATTTCGTAAGGAGTGTTTGATGATTCAGTTGCGGTATCTGCCGCTGGTTTTGAAGGATTTTTGCATGCGCAAAAGCAGGCAGCAATCAGGATGAAGAATAGTTTTTTCATGTTAGCGATAGGAATGGTGAAGGTGATTATCTTAGATAAAGATAATAAGAAGCTAACTAAATTAGCTTCATTGGATATACAAAAAAAAGCGTCATTGCTTTGTTAAAGGCAATGACGCTTTTTTTTGAGTATTTAGTGTATCACACCAAATACTCAAACAGAGTTTGATCTTTATTAAGTTCAATAACATTGAAACGGTGCGCATGCATCCGCTGTAACAAGGCCGGATAATCCTCTGCATTTTTTAGTTCGATACCAACCAGTGCAGGGCCGTTTTCTTTTTCATTCTTTTTGATGAACTCGAAACGGGTAATATCATCACCGGGACCTAATACACTGTTCACAAATAGTTTCAATGCCCCGGACGCTGCGGGAAACGAACAATGAAGTAATGTTTCAGGCCTTCGTACAGTAATGATTTTTCTTTGATCTCCTGCATACGGGCAATATCGTTATTACCACCGCTGATGATACAAACTACCTTTTTGCCTTTGATCTGCTCTTTACAGGCATCAAGTGCGGCTACTGATAACGCTCCTGCGGGTTCAACCACAATAGCATCTTCGTTGTAAAGTTTCAGTATGGTGGTACAAATTTTACCTTCGGGCACCAGCAGCATATCGTCCAGGATATCTTTGCAGATATCATAAGTTAATGCGCCAACGCGTTTAACAGCGGCGCCATCAACAAAGCGGTCTATTTCATCTAATGTAATGGGTTTACCATGGTTTATGGCGCCCAGCATTGATGGGGCACCTTCAGGCTCAACGCCTATCAGATGGATGTTTGGAACATTGTTTTTAAGATAAGTACCTGTTCCCGATGCAAAGCCACCACCGCCGATAGGCATAATCGCTACTTCAATATCCGGAAGGTCCTGCAGTATTTCAACACCTACGGTTCCCTGGCCCTCAATAACGCGGTAGTCATCGAAAGGAGGGATGAAGGTCATCTGATTTTTTTCGGTGTAGGCAAGGGCTTCTGCCAGGCAATCATCAAAAGTATCGCCGGTGAGTACAATCTCTATATTGCCGTTCCCAAACATGGCGGTTTGTTTAACCTTTTGTTTGGGGGTAATTTCGGGCATAAAAATTACGCCTTTAATATTCTTTTTATTGCACGAAAAGGCTACGCCCTGGGCATGGTTACCCGCGCTGGCGCAAACTACTCCACGGCTCAACTCATCGTCATTTAACTGACTGATCATGTTGTATGCACCGCGCAACTTATATGAGCGAACAACCTGTAGGTCTTCGCGTTTTAAATAAACCTCACACTCGTATTTTGCCGAAAGACCGGCGTTATATTGCAGCGGGGTACGTTTCACAACGTCTTTTATCCGCTGGTATGCCGCTTCGAAATTAAGCTGGCTTTTTGTATCAGTTTCCATTGTTAATTTTTTACCAGTCGGTGCGCCATAAGGCTTTGCAAATCCTGGTCATTTATGTCAAGCTTGCTATCGGCAAGCGTTAAAAAGTTATTGTAAACAAAACCAAGTTCTTCCTTATCCAGCGTATATCCTAAACGCTCCAGATGGAATTTCAGAGCATGCCTGCCGCTGCGCGCGGTTAGCACTATTGTGGCGCTCGGAAAGCCTACATCTTCAGGGCGAATGATTTCATAGTTTTCGCGCATTTTCAGGAAGCCGTCCTGGTGAATACCCGAGCTGTGCGCAAAGGCATTTGCACCTACAATAGCTTTATTGGGCTGTACCGGCATTCGCATTTGTGTGCGGATCATCTGGCTCAATTCATAGAACCGTTTTGAGTCGATGTTGGTATGCAGGCCCAGGGTGTGATGCGTTTTGAGGATCATCACCACTTCTTCGATAGAAGTATTACCGGCACGTTCGCCGATACCGTTGATGGTACCCTCAATTTGGCGCGCGCCATTTTGCAAACCAGCTATTGAGTTGGCTGTAGCCAAACCAAGGTCGTTATGGCAATGTACAGAGATGATAGCTTTATCAATGTTTTTAACGTTCTCTTTCAAAAACTTGATTTTGCTGCCGTATTGATCTGGCAGGCAGTAACCATTTGTATCTGGAATATTTACTACTGTAGCACCGGCGGCGATAACAGCTTCAACCATTTGAGCCAGGTAAACCACATCGGCCCTGCCGGCATCTTCGGCGTAAAACTCAATGTCCTCGACAGATTTTTTGGCATATTTAACGGCTTCAACAGCGCGCTCCAAAATCTCTTCGCGGGTGCTGTTGAATTTATGTTTGATATGCATGTCAGACGAACCGATACCGGTATGGATGCGCGGACGTTTGGCATATTGCAGAGATGCTACAGCAGCGTCAATATCACCTTTGTTGGCACGCGTAAGCGCACAAACGGTAGGTTCTTTAACAGCTTTTGAAATTTCAACAACGCTTTGGAAGTCGCCCGGGCTTGAAACCGGGAAACCTGCTTCAATAATATCCACGCCCAGTAGTTCCAGTTCCTTAGCTATCTCAATCTTTTCGGGGGTTGTTAACTGGCAACCCGGTACCTGCTCGCCATCGCGGAGCGTGGTATCAAAAACATAAACGCGGTTGGGATCGTGTAACATATCTTTTTTAGATTTGAGATGTTAGATATGAGATTTGAGACTCATGCCTAATCATCTATATTGTTATTTTTTGTTTCTTTTATTTTTTGTTAGAGGTATAATTTGAGATATAAAGAAATCTCATATCTCACGTCTCATATCTCTTTGAAGAAGCGAGTATTCAAGTTAGAGAAAAAAATCTCATATCTCAAATCTCACGTCTCATATCTATTTTTTAATGGCAATAAATCTTAACCTTTTATAATCGGCATACCATTGGCCGTTATCGTTATAAAAGGGTTCAAGCTTTTTAGTGATCTCAGCCAGGATTTGTTCTTTCTCATCCTCGGGAATGCCTTCTAAAAACTGTGCGCCAAACATGGTAATCCATTTGGCTACGCCCTGATCGCCATCCTGCAGCGGGGTTTTACGATCATAATGAATCATGTAGGTAACCCTGAAACCATGCTCTTCCAGTTTGGTAGCATATTCGCCAACCGAAGGGAAATACCATACTTTGGTATCAGCTTTTTCATTGTAACCATGATTATGCAGTACCAGTTTGGTAGCCTCAATCAAACGTTCAACATTGCCCTGGCCGCCCATTTCGGCAACAAACCTGCCGCCCTGTTTAAGGCTTTTGGCTACGCTATGGATAGCACCATTGGCATCAAGCACCCAATGCAGCGCAGCGTTCGAGAATACAGCATCGTACTTTTCTTCGGCGTGAAAATCAGCCGCGTTCTCCACCGAAAAGTCAACATCAGGATAAAGCTGTTTAGCCTGGGCTATCATTTCGGGCGAATAATCGGTGCCTTTTACGATGGCACCTTTGTCCTGTATTAGTTTAGTTAAATGGCCTGTGCCGCAACCCAGGTCAAGGATGCGCTCACCAGGTTTCACATCCAAAAACTCAAGCACGTCTTCTCCGTATTTAAATACGAAGGCATGCTTTTGGTCGTATAAATCAGCGTTCCATTTCATGTTATTCCTTTTTTGTGATTTCACTGATTAAGGTGATTTCACAGATTTTGTTTTTTTGCCGGGATTACAAGGGGAATGGTGATTCTATCAATACATTGCCTAATCTCCAAGCTCCGGTCTCTAATCTCTACCTACAAATATTCCAGCACTTTTTGGCCCATTGCCGTAGTGCCTAAAATTTTCACTTTATCAGTATTGGCATCAGCAATATCGCCGGTGCGGTAACCGTCTTTCAGCGCTTTATCAATAGCATCAGTTATCTTTTTAGCTTCCTCTTTAAGGCCGAAGCTTATTTCAAGCATCAGCGCCACAGACAGAATAGAGGCCAGCGGATTTGCTTTATCCTGACCGGCAATATCATGTGCCGAACCATGGATTGGCTCAAAAAATCCTGTGCCATCACCTACTGAAGCCGAAGCCAGCATCCCCATTGAACCTGCAATTTGTGATGCTTCGTCGGTAAGGATATCGCCAAAAAGGTTGGCGGTTAATACCACATCAAACTTTTTAGGGTTTTTAACTAACTGCATAGCTGCGTTGTCAATGAACATGTGCTCGGTTTCAACGTCAGGGTATTTTTTGGCAATTTCCTGTACCACCTCGCGCCATAGGCGTGAAGCCTCCAATACATTTGCTTTATCAACAGAGCATAACCTTTTACCACGTACTCGGGCTGCCTCATATGCTTTAATCGCAATGCGCTCAACTTCGTAACGTGAGTAAATCATTAGGTCTGAAGCCGTGTTACGGTCTTCGCTGCGTTTTTTCTCACCGAAATAAACGTCGCCGGTTAGTTCGCGGAAGAAAAGGATATCAGTACCTTTCAATATCTCAGGCTTAAGGCTTGATGCATCCAAAAGCTCATCAAACAACATAATAGGGCGGAGATTGGCATATAAACCAAGCTCTTTACGGATCTTTAATAATCCCTGCTCCGGACGCACTTTGGCCGAAGGATCATTATCATATTTGATGTGACCGATAGCGCCAAACAGGATAGCATCGCTTGCTTTAGCTTTAGCCAGCGTTTCATCAGGTAGTGGATTTCCGGTTGCCTCGATACCTGCATGGCCCATCAGGGCTTCGTCGAAAGTAAATTCGTGGCCAAAATCCCGACCGATTTTTTCTAAAACTGCTTTACCCCAGGTAGTAACCTCTGGGCCTATCCCGTCGCCGGGTATTACTAATATGTATTTTTTAATTCCCATAACCCTAATCTCTGCCTGAGGCAGCGGTTTTTTGTTTTATAGATGTTTATTTTATTCGGGTTTTACGCCGCGTACTTCTTTTAGTTTCATCACCATTTGCTCGGCTTCATTTTCCACCCAGTTGGTGTACTCATCAATAGCCAGCAAGCGCGATTCATCGTCAATATAGCCTTCCTCAACCATTTGCTTTGACTGGGCTACTTTTGCCCAGATGCCTGCTTTGCCTTCAAAGTTATATTCGCCTTTTTGGTAAACCTCATCAGCGTTAAATACTTCGATATTTTCAAAACCTGCTTCCTGCAAATATTCGGGCAAGTCTTCGGCAATATGATTGTTCATGCCTGCGTCGCCCCGCCACCTTAAAAAGGTAGCATAAAAACGCTGCATACTTGCCGGCGGCTGCGGCTGCCATTGTAAAGCCTCGTGGTTATAATCCAAAATGGAAACTGTGCCACCGGGTTTTAACAGCGAATACATTTTCTTTAAAGCCTCAACTGGGTTGCTCAACCATTGTAATACCCTTGCCGAAACAATAAGGTCGTACTTTTCTTCCGGGTCAAAGCTGAACAGATCGGTATAGATGAGCTCCATGTTTTGAACCGAAGCGTAAGTTTCCTTGCCGCTCTGGATAAAATATTCGGTATTATCGATGCCTGTAACATGACCGCTTTCGCCAATCAAAGCTGCAATATCTTTAGAGATAGCGCCGGTACCACAACCAACATCCAGCACCTTCAGGCCCGGCCTGAGCAGGGGGGCAAGGGTTGCATAATCGTTCGCTAAACTCCGTTCGTCGAATAATTTGGCGGTACCTTTACCTTCTCGCTGAATATGTTTTTGTTGGTTCATTAGTTCATTTGTTTGTCCATAGCCGATGGTCCATAGTCCATAGCCCACTTAGTTTTAATCTATGGTCCATGGACTATAAACTATGGTCTATCTTGCTAACTCAAACTCCTCAATTTTGCCTTGTTGGCTTAAAATGTAGTCGATATCATCGTAGCCGTTTATCAGGCAGGCTTTTTTGTAAGGATTGATCTCGAAGCTTTCTTTTTCGCCGGTTGATGAGATGGTGATAGTCTGGCTTTCCAGGTCGATCTCTACTTCAGCTTTGTGATCGGCATAAACGGCATCGAAGATTTTTTTCAGAAAATCATCGCTTACTTGTACAGGTAACAAGCCATTATTAAGGGCGTTGCCTTTAAAAATATCGGCAAAAAAGCTGCTCACTACGGCGTCGAAACCATAGTCAGATATAGCCCAGGCAGCATGCTCACGGCTACTGCCGCAACCAAAGTTTTTGCCTGCTACCAATACCTTACCGCTAAAAGTCGGATGATTAAGTACGAAATCAGCTTTAGGGTTATCGTTCTCATCAAAACGCCAATCGCGGAATAAGTTATTGCCAAAACCATCGCGGGTAGTGGCTTTCAAAAACCTCGCAGGGATGATCTGGTCGGTATCGATATTCTCGATAGGTAAAGGCACCACTGAGGTTTGGACGTGTTTAAATATTTTAGTTGCCATTGTGATCAGAATTTACAGAATTTAAGAATTTACAGAATGCTCATGTTATTGCAGAATGTTGTTAATCCTAAATTCACTGTCTTTACATTCAATTTAATTTGATATTATATTTTGGATTGAAGATTAGTTTGTATTGAAGACTTTGACTTCCAAAGTTTATCAATAGCCCAATAGGAAAATCATAGGCAACCGTATAATTTTTTGCTTGTGCCAGATGCACATCCTCCAAATTAATGAGTGCTTTTATCTCCACGGACAATTTACCTTCAATTACAAAATCAGCTCTCCGTTTCCCAACTTCAATCCCGTCATAAAATATAGGATGTTCGAGTTCTCTTACAAAGCTTATCCCTGCTTTTTCAAGTTCGATGGCCAGACATTTTTGATATATCACTTCCTGGAATCCATTGCCAAGTGTGTTACGGACCCGCATTGCGCAACCAATGATATCGTATGTTAGCCTATCTTTTTCCATGAGGGTTAATCAGAATTTACAGCTATGTTTTATTTTTATTCTGTTAATTCTTTAATTCTGAAAATTCTGATTCAGATAGCATTTCCCTTATATCCGTAACCACACCTGTTATAGCACTTGCTGCCGCGGTAAGCGGGCTTGCAAGGAATGTACGGCTGTTTGGCCCTTGTCTTCCTTCAAAGTTGCGGTTTGAGGTTGATACGCAATATTTACCTGCCGGGATTTTATCCTCGTTCATACCAAGGCATGCGCTGCAGCCTGGTTCGCGAAGTGGGAAGCCTGCGGCATCAAATATTTTGTCCAGTCCTTCGGCAATAGCCTGCTGCTGTACTTGTTTTGAGCCGGGAACTACCCATACAGTAACATTATCGGCTTTGTGTTTGCCTTTTACAAACTCGGCAACCTGGCGTAGGTCTTCAATGCGCGAGTTGGTGCAGCTGCCGATGAAGACGTAATCAATTGGTTTGCCCAATAGCGTTTCATCATCGTGCAGGCCCATGTAATCAAGGGCTTTTTTATATGATCCCTGCTCTTTGGCTTCAAATGAAGCAGTTTCAGGAACATGTTGTGTAACACCGATGCCCATACCCGGATTTGTTCCGTAAGTGATCATCGGCTCAATATCTTCAGCTTTAAAGTATAATACCTCATCAAAAGATGCATCAGCATCAGAGTATAAAGTTTTCCAGTAGGCAACTGCTTTGTCCCATTCTTTACCTTTAGGAGCAAATTCACGGCCTTTTACGTAGTTGATGGTGGTTTCGTCGGGAGCAATCAGTCCGCAACGTGCACCCATCTCAATACTCATGTTGCAGATGGTCATGCGGCCTTCCATGCTCAACGAGCGGATGGTGTCGCCTGCATATTCAACAGCATAACCGGTACCGCCGGCAGCCGAGATCTGCGCAATGATGTAAAGGATAATATCTTTGGCGCCAACGCCTTTTTGTAGTTTTCCGTTCACTTCAATTTTCATGCGTTTTGGGCGAGACTGAAGTAAACATTGGGTAGCCAACACTTGCTCAACCTGCGAAGTGCCTATACCAAAGGCAATAGCACCAAAAGCGCCGTGAGTTGAAGTGTGACTGTCGCCGCAAACATAAGTACCACCCGGACGGGTGATGCCCAGCTCGGGGCCTATAACGTGAACGATGCCCTGGTACGGGTGGCCTAAGCCATATAGCTCAACACCAAACTCTTTACAGTTTTTGGTGAGCATATCTACCTGGTAGCGTGAAAGTTCTTCTTTAATGGGTAAGTGCTGATCAATGGTTGGAACGTTGTGATCGGCAGTGGCCACAGTTTGTTTTGGCCTGAAAACGGGCAAGCCTCTCTGACGCAAGCCATCAAATGCCTGCGGACTGGTTACCTCGTGAATGAAATGTGTATCGATATACAAAATATCCGGGAACCCCTCGCTGCTGCTGACGACGTGTGCATCCCAGATCTTATCAAATAATGTTTGTCCCATTTTTATTATTTTTCTTTAGTAACGTCATTGCGAGGAACGAAGCAATCCCCGATTAGCAGATCCGATCTGTTAAGTTTGGGATTGCTTCGTGCCTCGCAATGACGTGTTGGTGAGTTTGTTTTAAGGCCTTTCGCCTTTTACCTTTCGGCTTTCACCTAATTTATTACGCTTCTACAACCTGGTTCTCAGGGCGTAAGCTGCGTACGGTTTTGCCTGCTTGCCATAATTCGCTTTCGCGTAATTCTTTCAGTTCGGCATCCAGTTTTTCGCGGTAATCTGGCTGGCTGTTTGAATCGATAGAACGTTGTGACTCTTTGCCTGTAGCAACGCTTTCGTAAAGCTCTTCAAATACTGGTTTAGTAGCGTCACGGAATTTTTTCCACCAGTCAAGCGCACCACGTTGAGCAGTAGTTGAACAGTTGGCGTACATCCAGTCCATACCGTTTTCAGCAACAAGTGGCATTAATGATTGGGTAAGCTCTTCAACAGTTTCGTTAAATGCTTCAGATGGAGAGTGACCATGGCTACGCAATACATCGTACTGAGCAGCAAAGATACCCTGAACGCAACCCATCAACGTACCACGCTCGCCGGTTAAATCGCTATATACTTCTTTTTTGAAGTTAGTTTCGAATAAGTAACCGCTACCTACAGCGATACCTAAAGCGATAACACGATCAAATGCTTTACCAGTAGCATCCTGGAAGATAGCGTAGCTTGAGTTTAAGCCACGGCCTTGCAGGAACATACGGCGTAATGAAGTACCTGAACCTTTAGGAGCAACCAGGAACACGTCAACATCAGCAGGAGGTACGATGCCAGTTTGCTCGTTGAAAGTGATACCAAAGCCATGAGAGAAATATAAAGCTTTGCCTGGGGTTAAGTGTTTTTTAACAGTTGGCCATAACGCAATCTGGGCTGCATCGCTCAATAAGTAGCAAATCACAGTTCCCCTTTGCAAGGCTTCTTCAATTTCAAAAAGTGTTTCGCCGGGTACAAAACCATCGCTGATAGCTTTATCCCAAGTTTTAGTGCCTTTACGCTGACCAACAATTACGTTGATACCATTGTCTTTTTGGTTCAGGGCCTGGCCCGGACCTTGTACACCGTAGCCAATTACCGCTACTACTTCATCTTTTAATACTTCCTGAGCTTTTGATAAAGGGAACTCTTCGCGGGTTACTACGTTTTCTTCAGTGCCGCCGAAATTTAGTTTTGCCATTGTTTTTTGATTTTTGTGATTTCACCGAACAGTGGTGATCTCACCGATTTTATTTGTATTGAGTAATTTATTTTTCTTGATTACACTGATTATTGGGTGATTACACCGATTTTGACCGTTGACGGGTTTTGATGACGTTGATTAAGACTTACGGCTATGAACCATGATCTATCAACCATGAACCAACTCAACTAATCTCTATTCTCCAATCACTAATCTCTCTGCCTTTGGCGGTCTTACATCGTAAACACCTTCTCGCCCTGGTTAAGGTACTCATTTTCGATTACCTCTTCACCTGGTTCAAGCCTTTCAAATTCGCGCAGTTTGCTGTTAAAGCCTTCGCTATCTTTAATTATAGCGACGCGGGCGCTGCGTACAAACTCAATCAGGCCGTAAGGTTGTAGTATGTTGATCAGGTTATCGGTTTCCTCGCGGTGACCGGTGGTTTCAAACACGGTGTAGTCCTTACGGATCACTACCGCGCGAGCACCGTTTTCGCGTAGTAAACGCTCAACGCTAACCTTTTCGGCAATTACATCGGTTGATACCTTATATAACGCTAATTCCTGCCAAATCACATCTTCGTTGGTGTGATAATATGCTTTTAACACCTCAACCTGTTTTTCTATCTGGCGGGTAAGCTTACGTACTACCTCTTCATATTCGTTAATTACAATATTGAAACGGTGAATACTTTCAATCTCCGACGGAGAAGTATTCAGGCTGTCGATATTGATTTTACGGCGTGTAAATATAATAGCTATCCTGCTTAATAAACCAATTTGGTTTTCGGTATATATGGTGATGTTAAATTCCTGTTTTTTTTCTGCTTCGCTCATGATTCTGTTTTTTTAGAGGGCTTACTTTAACCTGATCTCGCTTACGCTGCATCCTTGTGGCACCATCGGGAATACGTTATTCTCTTTGGTAACCATTATTTCTAAAAGGAATGATCCCGGTGCGGTTAGCATTTCATTTAATGCTGCAGTCAAATCTGCACGGTCATCAACTAATTTGCCCGGGATGCGGTATGCTGCGGCTAATGCCACAAAATCCGGACTTTGAATATCAACAAATGAGTAACGGCGCTGATTAAATAATTCCTGCCATTGTCTTACCATGCCCAGGAAGCGGTTATTAAGGATGATAAT
Organism: Mucilaginibacter metallidurans; assembly: GCF_003286435.2. Lineage (NCBI taxonomy): Bacteria > Pseudomonadati > Bacteroidota > Sphingobacteriia > Sphingobacteriales > Sphingobacteriaceae > Mucilaginibacter > Mucilaginibacter metallidurans. The sequence goes on along the minus strand of NZ_CP043449.1, from coordinate 4,969,104 downwards.
TTTTACATCGATACCGCTTTGCATAATAGTACCCAATTCCTGGCAGGTCATCTGGAAACCTCCATCGCCAATAATAGCTACTACAGTACGATCCTGAGCGCCAAATTTAGCACCTATGGCAGCAGGCAATGCAAACCCCATGGTTCCTAAACCACCGCTGGTTACGTTGCTGCGGGTATTGTTAAACTTAGCGTAGCGACATGCTACCATTTGGTGCTGACCTACGTCGGTAACGATAACTGCCTCGCCTTTGGTAATCTCGTTAAGCTGTTTGATTACCTCGCCCATAGTCATTTCAGGCGTAGTTGGATTAAGTTCGTTATGGATAACGGCCTCAACTTCCTGGCGGGTGTAATCATTGAATTTAGCTAACCATTCTGTATGTTCTTTCTTTTCGATGGCCTTGGTCAGCAATGGAAGTGTTTCCTTGCAATCGCCCCAAACCGGTACGGTTGATTTTACGTTTTTGTCGATCTCGGCAGGGTCAATATCTAAGTGAACAACTTTTGCTTGTTTAGCATATTTATCCAGGCGACCGGTTACACGGTCGTCAAAACGCATACCTATCGCGATCAATACATCGCACTCGTTAGTTAAAACGTTAGGGCCGTAGTTGCCATGCATGCCCAGCATACCTACATTTAACGGATGGTCTGAAGGGATAGCGCCTGCACCAAGTACTGTCCAGGCAGCAGGGATACCACTTTTTTCAACAAAGGCTTTAAACTCCTGCTCAGCACCGCCCAAAATAACACCCTGACCAAACAGGATGAATGGCTTTTTAGCACTGTTGATCAACTCAGCAGCTTGCTCAATATATTGCGGACGAACAATTGGTTTCGGCCTGTAGCTGCGGATATGATCGCAAGGTTTGTAGCCTGCAAAGTCAAACAGCTGGATCTGCGCGTTTTTAGTAATGTCAATCAATACCGGACCTGGCCTGCCGCTACGGGCAATATAAAATGCCTTGGCAATAACTTCCGGGATTTCGGTGGCATCAGTTACCTGGTAGTTCCATTTGGTAACCGGAGTGGTAATGTTGATCACATCAGTTTCCTGGAAGGCATCGGTACCTAAAAGATGCGCGAAAACCTGACCGGTAATACAAACCAACGGGGTGCTGTCGATCTGGGCATCGGCCAAGCCTGTTACCAGGTTGGTAGCGCCCGGGCCGCTGGTGGCAAATACCACACCCACTTTGCCCGATGTACGTGCATAACCCTGACCGGCGTGAATGCCGCCCTGTTCGTGGCGTACCAGTATATGGTTCAGTTTATCATTATAATCAAACAAAGCATCATAAATGGGCATGATAGCGCCTCCTGGGTAACCAAAAATGGTATCGGTACCTTCGGCTATCAATGCTTCCAATAATGCTACCGATCCAGAAACGTTTACGGTTTCGGTGGCGGCTGGCGCGGTTAAGGTTTCTTGTGCAGTTTCCATACCTGTATTTTTTATATTCATAGCACTTTTTGGTGCTAAACTGATTTATTCTATCTGTCTCTAATTTGCTAAAATGAACGGGCTTAGTTTGTGTTCACTTTATTCATGGCTTTTATAATAAGCCATTTTGTTTATTAATTATTCGTCGGTAACGCAGCCTTCGGCAGCGGTAGTCACGTTTTTAGCGTAACGGTATAACACACCCTTGGTAACCTTCAGCGCCGGTTTTTGCCATGCGGCACGGCGTGCGGCTATTTCTTCTTGCGGTAGCGAAACGTTTATAGTATTGGCAACAGCATCAATATTAATAATATCATCGTCTTTTACCATCGCTATAAACCCGCCATCGTAAGCCTCGGGTGTGATGTGACCGACGACGAAGCCATGCGTACCGCCGCTAAAGCGTCCATCTGTAATTAATGCAACTGAACTACCCAAACCGGCACCGAATATGGCTGAGGTTGGTTTTAGCATTTCCGGCATGCCTGGCGCGCCTTTAGGGCCTACGTTGCGGATCACCACAACGTCACCTTTTTTAACACGGCCGCTCTGGATACCGGCAATCAGTTCAAACTCGCCGTCAAATACACGGGCGGGGCCAGTGAAACGTTCACCTTCTTTACCTGTAATTTTGGCAACGCTGCCACCTTCGGCAAGGTTTCCGTACAAAATTTGCAGGTGGCCGGTAGCTTTAATCGGGTTTTCTTTCGGTTTGATGATCTTTTGAGTCTCAAACTCCAGGGCCGGGATCTCAGCAAGGTTTTCGGCAATGGTTTTACCGGTAACAGTAAGGCAATCACCATGTAACCAGCCCTGCTCTAAACAGTATTTCATTACAGCCGGAACACCGCCAATGTTGTGCAGGTCTTCCATCATGTATTTACCGCTTGGTTTCATATCGGCCAGTACCGGGATCCGGTTACTTACAGCCTGGAAATCATCCTGGGTTAATTTAACGTCAACGCTTTTTGCCATTGCAATCAGGTGCAATACCGCGTTGGTTGAACCGCCCAGTACCATGATCACAACGATAGCATTTTCAAATGCCTCACGGGTCATGATATCTGATGGTTTAATATCCTTTTCTAACAATACCTTGATAGCTTTACCGGCGGCAAGGCATTCTGCTTTTTTCTCAGCGCTTAGGGCAGGGTTTGATGATGAATACGGTAAACTCATACCCAATGCTTCGATAGCGGCAGCCATGGTATTCGCTGTATATATACCGCCACAGGCGCCGGCGCTTGGGCAAGCATTTTTAATAACGCCCATGAAATCAACATCGTCTATCTGGCCGGCAATTTTTTTACCCAAAGCCTCAAATGCCGATACGATGTTCAAATCTTCGCCTTTCCAATGACCCGGTTTAATAGTTCCACCGTAAACCATGATTGAAGGACGATTTAAACGGCCCATAGCCATGATGGAACCCGGCATGTTTTTATCACAACCCGGCAGGGTAATTAAGCCATCATAGTACTGAGCGCCGGTTACAGCCTCAATTGAGTCGGCAATGATATCGCGGCTCACCAATGAGTAACGCATACCTTCAGTACCGTTGCTCATGCCATCGCTTACGCCAATAGTATGGAATATCAGGCCTACCATGTCTTCATCCCAGATACCTTGTTTAACCAGCTTAGCCAGGTCATTGAGGTGCATGTTGCAAGTGTTACCATCGTAACCCATACTGGCCACGCCGACCTGTGCTTTGCGCATATCATCGTCTGTTAAGCCGATCCCGTAAAGCATGGCCTGTGCGGCAGGCTGTGTTGGGTCCTGGGTAAATGTTTTGCTATACTTGTTCAATTCTATAGCGTTGGTGGTATCTGATGATGAACTCATTTTATTAGATATGTAGACAGTTTTAGTATTTAATTTTTGTTGATGATACTGGTTTACTTGGTATCGAAAATCAATATATGTAAGGTAGCCATAGCATCATGCAATAGCAATAGTCATTTCTGATTTTTTAAAATAAGTATTTAATTTTAATTATTTTGATTTTATAGAATTTAATTTTGTAAAATTTGTTTATAAAGATATAAAATATTTTACAAAATAGACCAAAGTTTAAAACGGTATTCGGTATGTTTTTTATGCATGCATAGCAAGTTGTCGATTTTCTGCCTGAAATGGGAGGAAGGTCGATTATGATTGAAAATAGAGGTTCATTTATAAAGGTGTGTACACGATTAAGAGCGGATGCTTAAACCTATGTCTGTAATCAAAATCATCCCACAAAAAAAGCGCCCGGATAATGATACCCGGGCGCTTTATAAATTTATAAAGTAGCGCCTATTTGTGCTGAATACCTTCGGCCAAAACAGTTACTTTATTGTTTAATGCTTCAACAACACCGCCTTTAATAAAAAACACTTCTTCTTTAGCTGCACCACCGCGTACGGTAAGTTTGCCATCCTGAAGGGTGGAAATAATAGGGGCGTGGTTGTTCAGTATTTCAAATAATCCCAAAGCACCAGGTAAGGTTACTGAGGTGGCCTCGCCTTCGTAAACTTTTTTATCGGGAGTAAGAATTTCTAATGTCATGCTTTTTGAGATTCAAGATTTAAGAATCAAGAACAGGCTTTTCCTGTTCTTGATTCTTAAATCTTATTTTCTTGCTTCTTATTAAGAGTTAGCTTCAGCCAACAGCTTTTTGCCTTTTTCAATAGCATCTTCAATGCTGCCAACTAAGTTGAAAGCTGCTTCAGGATACTCGTCAACTTCACCGTCCATGATCATGTTGAAACCTTTGATGGTATCTTTAATGTCAACCAGTACACCTTTTAAGCCGGTGAACTGCTCAGCAACGTGGAATGGTTGTGACAAGAAACGCTGAACACGACGAGCGCGTGATACAACTAACTTATCTTCTTCAGAAAGCTCGTCCATACCAAGGATGGCGATGATATCCTGAAGTTCTTTGTAGCGTTGTAAAGTCTCTTTAACGCGTTGAGCTGTATTGTAGTGCTCATCACCTAAAACAGCTGGGCTAAGGATACGTGAGGTTGAATCCAATGGATCCACTGCAGGATAAATACCAAGCTCGGCAATTTTACGTGAAAGTACGGTAGTAGCATCTAAGTGGGCGAAGGTTGTAGCCGGTGCCGGGTCAGTCAAGTCATCCGCAGGTACGTAAACGGCCTGTACTGAAGTGATTGAACCACGTTTGGTTGAAGTGATACGCTCCTGCATGGTACCCATCTCAGTTGCCAGCGTTGGCTGGTAACCTACTGCTGATGGCATACGACCTAAAAGCGCTGATACTTCTGAACCTGCCTGTGTAAAACGGAAAATGTTATCTATAAAGAAAAGGATATCACGGCCTTTACCATCTTCATCACCGTCACGGAAGTACTCGGCAATAGTTAAGCCTGAAAGGGCCACACGTGCACGTGCACCCGGCGGCTCGTTCATTTGACCGAACACGAATGTTGCTTTTGAATCTTTCATGGCTTCGGTATCTACTTTAGATAGGTCCCAGCCGCCTTCTTCCATTGAATGCATGAAAGCGTCGCCATATTTTATAATGCCTGATTCAAGCATCTCACGTAAAAGGTCATTACCTTCACGTGTACGCTCACCAACACCGGCAAATACAGATAAACCTGCATAAGCTTTCGCGATGTTGTTGATCAGTTCCTGGATCAATACTGTTTTACCTACACCGGCACCACCAAACAAACCAATTTTACCACCTTTTGCATAAGGCTCTAAAAGGTCGATAACTTTGATACCTGTAAAAAGTACTTCAGTTTCGGTAGATAGGTCTTCAAACCTTGGAGGGGTTGCGTGAATAGGACGACCATTTGTTTTGTCAAGATCAGCAATACCGTCGATAGCATCACCTACCACGTTAAATACACGGCCTTTGATATTATCGCCTACCGGCATTTTGATAGCAGCTTCGGTATCTAAAACCTTCATTCCGCGTAACAAGCCGTCGGTCGAGTCCATCGCGATAGCACGTACACGGTCTTCGCCTAAGTGCTGCTGAACTTCTAAAATAACTTTTTGGCCATTGTCTTTCGTGATCTCTAATGCGTCATAAATTTTAGGAAGATGAGCGTCATCAGCGAAACTTACGTCGACTACCGGACCAATGATCCTTGAAATTTTTCCAATGTTTGGCATATATAACCTGGTGTTTTTTAAAAAATGCTTTTACTGAACAGCGACATACATCATTTGTAACAGGAATGTATAAGATGCTATTTCAGAGGCGCAAAGTTAAGATTTCTATTCAATTATTTACATAGTGTTTTAACATTTTTGAAGGATAATTTCAACATTGATAATAGTTTGCCTTTATTGCACGAAAGTCAATACAATTTTGCCTGTATGAGTGCTGCTCTCCATCAGTTTATGGGCTACAGCAGCCTCGCCAGCATCAAAAGTTTTATACACTATGGGCCTGATTTTGCCCGATGTTAACAAGGGCCAAATTTTTTGTTCGAGGTTTTGGGCGATGGCTGCTTTGAAAGCTGTTTCCCTGCTGCGTAACATCGATCCGGTAATGATCAATCTTTTGGCCATCACTTTGCCCAAATCAAGCTGTACTTCGCGGCCATTCATTGCGTTGATCATGACCAGCCGCCCCTCGCCAGCCAGCGAATCAATATTGCCAGGCATATAGTTGCCGCCAATCATATCCAGGATCACATTAACGCCTGTACCATTGGTAAGCGATTTGATCGCGTCTTTAAAATCAGTCGTTTTATAGTTGATGGCTTTATCCGCGCCAAGCTGCTCACAGAAACTGCATTTTTCATCAGATCCGGCTGTTACATAAACGGAGCTGCCTAAAGCTTTGGCCATTTGAATAGCCGTAACACCAATGCCGCTCGATCCGCCATGTACCAGCAATGATTGGCCGGGTTGCAAATTGCCTCGGTCAAATACATTGCTCCAAACGGTAAAAAAGGTTTCAGGCAGTGATGCAGCTTCAGGGAAGCTTAGATTAGCGGGAATGGGCAGGCATTGATCTGCCGATGCGTTACAATACTCGGCATAGCCACCACCCGTAACGAGTGCGCAAACTTTGTCGCCCGGTTTCCAACGGGTAACCGCTTCGCCAACTTCGGCAATAGTACCGGCTACTTCCAGTCCGGGAATATCAGCCGGGGCATCGGCTGGCGGCGGATAGTTTCCTTTGCGTTGAAAAACATCAGGCCGGTTAATACCCGCCGCCATTACTTTTATCAGCACTTCATCGTTGGCGATAACAGGTTTTGGTCTATCGGTCAGCTGCAAGACTTCGGGCCCGCCGGGTTGAGTGATCACTATTGCTTTCATGGATTAAATATCAGTATTAGTAACCGTTATAAAGATTTGAATGTTTGTTTAATAGTAAAAGGCACCCGTAGTTTTCAGGGAATGATATACTGTCTATATATTGGATATTACATAAAGTAATTAAATAGTATTTATAAGTGTTCTTTCGGCTTTAGAGTTTGTGCTTCTGCTTGTAGTTTTCATATAAATTGACATTATAATTGTCGGCAAAATTAGAAAGTGAGACTTAAATACGATTTATTTGCAATATAAAACAAATACGTATGTCATTACAGATTGGCCAGCCCGCCCCTCAGTTCATTTTAATATCATCGGCCTTAAAAAGCGTTTCATTAGCCGATTTTAAAGGCCGTAAGGTCGTGATCCACTTTTTCCCTTTAGCGTTTACAGGTGTTTGTACCACGCAGCTTTGCACCATGCGCGATAGCTTTGGATACTATGATGGTTTAAACGCTACTATATTGGGCATTTCTGTTGATTCGCCTTTTACTTTAGCTAAGTTTAAAGAAGAGAACAATTACCAGTTCGACCTGCTTTCTGATTTTAATAAAGAAGTATCAACGGCTTACGGTGCTATTTATGATCAGTTTGTAATGGGGCTTAAGGGTGTTTCAAAGCGTGCCGCCTTTGTAATTGACGAAGAGCAGAATATCATTTATGCGGAGGTGCTTGAAGATGCCGGTCAACTGCCCAATTTTGAGGCTATTGCCGAAATTGTAAAATAATTTGAATAAAAGTTTGCAGCGAAAGTTTAAAAATCTATCTTTGCATTCCATTTCGGAAAGCACTCGTAGCTCAATTGGATAGAGCATCTGACTACGGATCAGAAGGTTAGGGGTTCGACTCCCTTCGAGTGCACAACAAAGCACTGCAGTCCGGAATTTTTCCACCGCTGGTGCAAATTAACTGTAAGCCTTTCTGTTGTATTACCGAAAGGCTTTTAATTTATCAAGAGCATGCTAAATCTGGTTTTGTTTGGCCCTCCCGGAGCCGGGAAAGGTACTCAGTCGAAAAAACTTATTGAAAAATACGATTTGATCCATCTTTCAACCGGAGATTTGTTACGTGGCGAGATTACTCAAGGTACAGCGTTGGGCTTAGAAGCTAAAAAACTGATGGATGAAGGGAAGCTTGTTCCGGATGCCGTGGTTATTGGCATGATCAGCAATAAGCTTGATGCTAATAAAGACGCCAAAGGTTTTATTTTTGATGGTTTCCCGCGTACAGTTGCTCAGGCAGAAGCTTTGGATGAGTTACTGGAATCAAAGCAATCGGCAATTTCGGGTATGATTGCCCTTGAAGTTGGCGATGATGAGTTGGAGCGTCGCTTGTTAGAGCGTGGTAAGGAATCTGGAAGACCAGATGATGCCAATCCCGAGGTGATCCGCAAGCGCATTAAAGAGTATAATGATAAAACTGCTCCTGTAGCTGGTTTTTATCAAAATCAAAATAAATTTAAAAGCATTAACGGCGTAGGTTCGGTGGATGAAATCTTCGATGCTATTGTTAATGTAATTGAAGAGTATAAAAAATAGTCGTTCGGAAGTCTTTAGTCCGGAAGTCAGTAAAGTCCGCAGGGTAGGAAGATTAAAATTCTTAACTTTCGGACTTTACTGACTTTCGGACTTTCCGTCTAAATCAAAAATTATGTCGCAGGGTTCAAATTTTGTTGATTATGTGAAGATCTGTTGCCGTTCAGGCCACGGAGGTGCTGGTTCTGCCCATTTGCATCGTGATATATTAACTTCAAAAGGCGGTCCCGATGGTGGCGACGGCGGCAGGGGAGGCCATGTTATTGTAAAAGGTAACGCCCAACTGTGGACTATGCTGCACCTTAAATACCGTAAACACGTAATTGCCGGTGATGGCGATTCGGGCGGCAGCTCATTGCGTACGGGCAAAACCGGCCGCGACGAAATATTGGAAGTGCCCCTTGGTACTACCGTGAAAAATGCTGAAACCGGTGAAGTACTTTTTGAAATAACCAAAGATGGTGAAACCAAGATCCTTACTCCCGGTGGCCGCGGTGGCTTGGGCAACTGGCATTTTAAAACATCAACCCAACAAACCCCCCGCTTTGCCCAACCCGGCGAAGATGGCCGTGAGGACTGGAATATCCTCGAACTAAAAGTGCTGGCTGATGTTGGTTTGGTAGGTTTCCCTAACGCAGGTAAATCCACTCTGCTTTCGGTGGTATCGGCTGCCAAGCCCGAAATTGCCGATTACGCTTTTACCACACTGGTGCCTAATTTAGGTATCGTATCATACCGTGGCGGCCGTTCATTTGTAATGGCCGATATTCCGGGCATTATTGAAGGAGCATCACAGGGCAAAGGTTTAGGATTTAGGTTTTTGAGACATATTGAACGCAATTCAGTATTGCTGTTTATGGTGCCTGCCGATACATCGCGCAGTATAAAAGAAGAATACAGCATCCTGCTGCATGAGCTGGAAGAATATAATCCCGAACTGATGCACAAGCCTCGTGTATTGGCCATAACCAAAACCGACATGCTCGACGATGAACTGCAGGCTGAAATGAAAAAGGAGATCCCTGATGGAATCCCCTCTATATTTATATCATCTGTGGCCCAGAAAAATATCGATCAGCTAAAAGACCTGCTTTGGAAAGAGATCAACGCCAGCGTTATTTAGCCTCCCACAAAATGTAGTCATTACTAAGCATCGTCATTTTAAAGCCGGTATAGCCAGGAAAACATTTGCGCATGATAGTTGATTTTGGACCGATGTAATCGGCGGGCAAAACTATGTACAGTGGTCCGGCGTGCCCATTATATACATAGTCATCATAATCGATAGCCACTTCAGCGCCAATGGTTTCAACGGTTATAGTGCGGTTGCGTTCAATTTCCAGGCTCAGATCAGGGCTGTTAAATACAAAAATGGCGTTGTTGTTTTGCTTATCCAGGTTGCGGATATAGTTTAGCGATGGCTGATCGATAAATAACTGTGCTATCCCCGAATATCCCTTTGCGCCGATATTTTTATTTTGAAAGTAGCTTGGCACAAAGTATTTGTAGCTGGAGTAAGCTATTACAAAACATATAAAATAAAACAGGTATTTATAACCAGTTTGCAATCTGCTTACCAGGTAAATGATGCCGGGTGCAGCAATGAGCCCGATGAGCCTCAAATGCCTTGCTTCATATGAAATATTGGCTTGTCTCAAAAATGATTGTCCGAAAAACAACACCGATACCACATAAAAAACCACCAGTAGCAGCGCATAATTTTTGTGAGGCGCCTTTTCTACAATAAACCAAATTAATAAAATGCTTAATACTGCACAGATCAGCACAATTATCACTCCCCAAAAGTAAGTAAACATGGGAGGGTCATCATGAAACAAAAGGCCGTTTGTAAGGTCATCTACCGAAAAAGCGGTTAATATTGGCGAGGCCAAAGGAAAGCCAAAAGTTTCCCAAACCAGCTTCATACTTCCGGTTATCGACGAGGGGTTAGCACCTTTTGAAAGATAAAAATGATAGACCATAAATAAGGATAATACCGCAGGGACTCCTATCCATATGCCATTTTTTATCCAGCGAATGATGTCTTTTGTTCCCATAGAAAACCTAAGCCATAAAAAACAGCAAGTGGCAGCATACATCCATAAAAATGACGATTTGCAAATGAAGCCTAATATTCCACCTATAAAGAGGAATACGGCCAGTTTCCAGGTTATTTTTTCAATGGCTATGCACCCGTATAAAAACCAGCCGGTGTAACCAAAAAGTAGTACCTCGCCACCATTGTAAAATACATAAGGTGTAAAAAAAGATAACTGAATTACGATGAATAGTACGCTTAAAGCCGAGATCATTGGTGTAAACCCTGCTTTTTTAAAGAAATAGTAAAAGCCGAAAATGCCAGATAACGAAAATAGCAGGGTTACTATTGAAGAAGCGCGACCTGTGTTGACGCCAAAAATAAGTTTAAAGAAATAGGGCACCAGGTATTGCCCCGGCGACCACCAGGCGAGGAATTCTGACGTGTTTTTGCTGATATCGTTCTGATCGGGTTTAACCATGACATTAAATGCCGAACCCAGTTCCATTGAGCGCATTACCTGAAAGCCCTTGCTGGGGTCGGGGTAAATGGCGGCTGGGGCTATGATCAGCATAATGCCCATAATGAAAACAATCCCGCTAATAACCAATAAAATGATTTGGTGGGTTTGTAGTTTCTGTTTCAGCATATAATTATTTTAAGCAGATGATGTTTAAGTTTAACTGATTTCCCTTTCCCTGATCTTTACCGCCGGGTTGCCCTGATAGATGCCGTACGCGTCCATGTTTTTTGTAGCGATAGAACCGCTGGTCAATACCGCGTGCGATGCTACCGTCACGCCCGGATTTACCATAGCCCCGGCGCAGATCCACACGCCGTCTTCCAAAATTATGCCTTTGGTTATCAAATCAAAGGATGTTTTTTGGTAATTGTGGCTGCCCGTTAACAGCACAGCCCCCTGCGACAGGCAAACGTGCGCGCCGATATGGATGGGCACTAAACTATCTATCCATACATTTTCACCTATCCAACTTTCATCGCCGATATGCAGGTTCCATGGATATTTGATGTTTACGCAAGGCTTAATAGTTACATTTTTACCCACCTTGGCACTAAATAGCTTCAGCAAAAATGCTTTGAACGCACTTGAGGGTATAATGCTTGTTTTAAAGAATATGGCATTACAGTAGTACCACAAAACGCGTTTTAAAACGTTGCCGCCCGGATGATAAGGATAATTATTATAATTTGAAAGGTCAGTTCTGAACATCAGCGCCGGTAAGCTTATCATTACGTTTGATCCAAATATACAGGCTAAACGCTATAATAATGTAAAGAAGTATATTAAAAATGGTATGGTGATCAACTATCCGGTTTGCCTTTTTCGACCAGAAGATGGCCAGTAAAACAAAACGAATCACGTTTAAAAATTCGATAACTAAAATGCCCGAAATGAGGAATACCAATTTTGACCGCAACGGAGACGGATAGGCCAGCACAAATGCCGAAAAGAAGCTGACCAGCCCTAAGCCGAGACAACTGTATACGATAGCCAGTGTCCCTTTACCCGCAACCAGTAACTCGGAATTGTTATCAATGGCAGCGTAACCAAGCCACTTCAGGATCATGACACTGCAATCCAATAAAACCTGTCTCAAAGCCGCAATATAATTCAGGTGTTCGGCTAAAAAGGCGTTATAATTCCCGCCGGGATTAGTAATACCGAAAAAGAAAATGTTAAAGCTATAAAATATGGCAAACAGCAATACAAACAACATCATGAACCGTATCGCCGGGTTATTTAAAAAAGCAGGTTGTTTCATTGTTTTTTGCTCTCCTTTCGTAACTCATAGATTTTGGCATCAATCAAAAACCTGAACCAAAAACCTTGTAAAAAATGAAATACCAGTCCGGTTTTTCCATCTAAAAACCCCAATTTTATAAAGTATCTTATGGTAAAGTAAATTACAGGCCTTACGAATAAAGGAAACGACTCATATCGTTTTTTCATATACCGGCGGCGCTCCATCGGGTTACCAAATAACCGTGGATGTACCAGCTTACCATTATCGTCAATAATCGGGGCGTTTTGCTGCTCAACAAGGTATTGCGCCTCCAGCGTTGCCCAATGATTATGCCGGGCAATGAAACTGGTAAGCGAATCGGTAATTACATCGATGATATCAGTTTTAAGTACCTGCGTTTTACCGGTAACTTTAAAATGCTGATCATAGAATTTTTCTTCGCAATGCCCGAAGCCGCGCCTGAACAGGTTGGCGTGGTATGTTGGATAGTGGCCGCCATGTTTGATCCATTTGCCCATAAATAGGGTACGCCTGCTGATCAGGAAGCCGTTTGTTTCAGCATCTATGGGCTTGGAGAAAATATCGTTAAGCTGGGCGGCAAGCTCTGGTGTTACCCGGTGATCAGCATCCAGGTTAAGTATCCAGGTACCTGTTAAAGGCAGGTTATTCAAAGCCCAGTTACGCTGGGTTGCATAATTTTCAAACGGATGGCTGAAGATGTTTTGCGTGTACCTTTGGCAAATAGCCAGTGTGGTATCCGTTGAACCTGAATCAACAATATAGATATTGGCTTTTAGCACCGCCGCGCTTTGCAGGCAGTCGTCAATGTTCTTTTCCTCGTTAAAAGTTAAGATAATAATATCCAGGCTCTCGCTCACTTAAGTTTGGCTTTAATGATCATGCTCATCCAAAAATACGGGAACCTGCCGCAGCCCCTGAATGCTGTTACCTCAAATCCATGTTCATTGAGGATTTGTGTCAGCGTTTTAACCGACCAAAATTTGATATGCCCGCCCTGCCACAAAGGGCTGATATGATTATCCCATTTATTTAAAATACTCAAAAACAGGTTTTTTAAATAACCATGATAAGGCGTTGAGATGATGAGCTCACCTTTTGATTCGCTTAAAACATCCCGGCAAAGGCGTATAAACGCGTAGGGGTCGTACAAATGCTCAATAACCTCAGTTGATATAATGGTATTAAACTGTATAGCTCTTAATGGCTCCGGTACCCCTTCAACCGAAAGATCATGAACGAAAAACCTGCCGGGATTTATTTTATCGGCAATAGCAATGCCTGGTTTAGATGCATCTATACCATAAGCGTTAAATCCCCTTGCCAATAAATAATTTACCAGGTGACCATTGCCGCAGCCAAGGTCGAGAATACTGGTGTTGTTATCATTATTTAATAACGACATAAGCGGTTTCTCGAGCTCCTTAAATACATGGCAAGGGCTTGCATCGGGATAATCGTAATCTTTATAAGCGCTCATGCGATGGTTATTTGCGGATCCACATTTTTATATTTTTTCATTAAGACAGTTCTTTCAAAATCATATCGATCGGTTGCGTAATTCAAATCTCTTTTAAAATCTTAGAATTTAACAATGCCTTATGAATGAGCAGCATGCTGATATAGCTCCAGAAGATGGTATTGAACAGGAACTCAAAACTGATGCCGCGCCACATGATCTGAAACAGGCCCGAAAATATAAGTGCTGTGCCTAATATATATCCCCCAAAAAGTTTTTCGGCTTTAACAGCTATTAGCTGTGCGAGGGCGCCGTAAGCGAAAAGGAAAATAAAGATCCCCCAATCACCTCCTGAAAGATACGCATCAACGATGTAGGCGGGTTTGGCTGATACGGTAGAGTTACGGTTAACCACCCGGCATCATAAACGCGCTGCATGATCATGGCTTCGGTAATTGGCTTGGAGGGCCAGAAAATCCGCGGCACCAACGCAATAGCCGATTGTTTAACAATATCCAATCCATAAAAATCCACATTTTTAGGTGTCGACTGCACAAAGCGGGTAAACATATCGATCTCGCTTAAGCGATATACCAAAAAATCCCAGTTAGTTTCGTCAACATCGCTGTTATCACTATTTAATGCTGCGTCAAGGGCCAGTTGTGATGCTTCGTCGCTATCTGCATCTCCATTCCATGCATTGGCCCGGAAAATATGGTTATATGTGGGTAAAACCGTAAATAATAAAACAATGATAGGGACAAAAGTGATGGTTACTAATTTTTTATAGGTAGGATATAGGAAGATCCCTAAAACCAGTACGCTGATAATAATAGGTTCTTTAAACCCCGATGTAAGCGCCTGATAAAAATTAAAGGCATATAGTAAAAGGCAGATGAGCGTATTGGCCCCTTTTTTTAGTGGTATGGCAAAGGCCAGCGCCAATGTACCGGCAATAAAGCTCAATGAGCTAAACTGGTAATAAAATTGGGAAAGGCCCGGTATCTTAAGAAATAACAGCGAAAGCGGAAAACTGACAATTGCCAACGTCATGAGCAGATTTGCCAGCCTTTCGGTTTCGACGTAGTATTTTTTAGTTACCGGATAATTCATGAAAATAAGTATGCCCATCACAAATGAAGCATGCCCAAGGCAGTAATAGCGCTGGCATTGGGCAATTAAGCCCAGAGTGTCTTTATCCTTTAACGTGTGAATAAACACGTGCTTGAAATTTTCATAGCCGAGGGTATTCATAAAATAAAAGATGGATGTACTGCACATGTACCCCGCAAAAATTATCTGGATAATAAATAAGGGCCTCATCAACTGTTCGGCCATGGGGCGGTCGTTGGGGATTGGACGTACCCAGCCGGTAAGTGTTATCAGGAATATAAAAAATGAGCCCCCCCATGCAATAAAATAGGATAACACGCTATCACTTTTACATGCCAGTGCCAGCAGCCATGGTATAAACAACACAATATATCGTTCTATCGATTTGCTTTGCTGCATTTATTAATTATGTTATTGATAAATTGTTTTTTGCCATTAGTTCGAAGTAATAAGTTATAAGTAAAAAAAGGTCAGAAACCAAACTTGTGAGTTAAGATTTAATACTATTGACTTAACACCAATTGTTCTATCGCTTCAACCTGTTTGACAAAGCTCCAACCTTCAATAATTTCCCTTGACTGTTGCCCCATTGTAAATAAAGCGGTTTTATCATAGAGTAGCAATGTTTTTAGCTTGCTTTTTAGATCAACCCCGTCGTTCGCGTTAAAGATCAGTCCGTTTTCATAATCCTTTACCAAATCGGTGCCCGCGCCTACTTTGTTTGATATCAATATGGCCTTGCCACAGGCCATAGCCTCGTTTATGGCCAGCCCCCATGTTTCACCGGGCCCTTTTGAAGGGAGGCAAAAAATGTCACATGCCTGATAAACCACTGGCATATAATGCTGGTTTTGGAAATCAATAAAGTGGATGTTTTTATGCCAGCTTGCTTTATTTTTCAGTTCTATCTCCAAAATACCATTTCCTGCAAGCAGCAGGTGGGTGCCCGGCTGGTTTACATCAATAAAAGCATCAAGCAGTAATAGCGGGTCTTTTTTTCTTTCAAATTTGCCTGCAAAAAGCAAAAGCTTTTCATCATTAGCTATCCCCAACCGGTTGCGCAACGCTTGGGCTTCATCTGTCCTGTTGATAGCGAAGCGAGTATTATCAACCGCATGAGGCGCAAAAAACAATTGTGTTTCTTTTAATCCGTTTTTTTTAAAATAGGCCTTATTATTTGATCCTGTATACAGCGCACAATCAACGTTTCTGTAAACCCTCTTTAAAAACAGGCTTCGCAATACGGATTTGATACCGCCTTTATCATCAAGTAAAGTTGAATCGCCCCGGAAAATAACAGGTACCCTGCCTTTAAAATATTTGAGGATTTTGAGATGGCTTTTGTAAAACCAGCCGTACACCATAATAACATCGGGCTGCCAGTTATTTATTTGACTGATAAGATCAGGATTATCAATCCCTTTTGAATGGTGCGAGCCGGGATCGGCCGAAATGTTTTTTACCCACTCATAACGATAACCCTCAAGGAGCGGAAGGTTCCACGTGATAGTTTTGCCAAAGCCCGGGTCAAATTTTTGCACACCGCCCTCGCCCCAGGTATAAAATACCATGACGTTTATTTTTTGCCGTTCATACAGGAGCTTAAATACCGGTGCATAATACTGTATGGGATGAGTGATAACTATGGCCAAATTTTTCATTCAGATGGTCTCGCCCATTATAGTAACACTTTTTGCATTTTGAAGGCGATGGTTTATCAGTTCAATGTCTCTGCAGTAAATAGTATTGTATGCACCAAAGGTATCTAACCCGGTTAAAACGCGTTTAAAAGGATCATAGGCAATGGCCCTAAAACCTTTTGACAGTAACAACTTGTGAATATCCTGATCGCTAAAACCGTACCGGCCGCCGCTACCGTTAAGCTCAATGATGATGGCCTTTAGCAGAGGCGAATCAAGGGTAGATCCCATTCCTTTAAGCACTTCGGTCTCAAAACCTTCCACATCTATCTTGATAAGAGCGGGTTTGTATGTTTCCAGTAGTGAATCAATAGTGATTATAGGTACGATAACAGTGTTTTTGCCTTTCTCATCTTTAGTAATAACATGGTTTCCGGTATCTTCATCGTCCGAAAATCTGATCTCGCCCACTGTTGCGCCGGCGCCGGCATTAATGAGCTTTACTTTGCTCTGCAAATAATTAAGCTCGATATTGCTGTTTAAAATATCAAAAGTTGCTTTAACAGGTTCAAGTGTAACACTATTAGCTTTGGCTATGCCGGAAGCCAACAGTGTATATGAACCTACATTCGCGCCAATGTCAAAAAAGATATCGTCCGGCTTTAAAAAATGAAGCAGAAAGGCCATATCATTAAATTCATGTAACCCCGTGTATATATTACCGGTAATACCGCTCAGCCCCTTGGTTGCATAAAACTTAACATCACCAACAAAAGGTTTTATAATGAACTTCGACCTTGAAAGCCTTGACTGTACCTGCCACCAGGCAAACCGCCATAAGGCTTTTGCCGGATGTTTTTTTCCCAAAGGATGCCTTAAAATAAAGCCGACAGTTCGTTTAATGGCGTTCATAAATAATTTTATCAAATAACCGGCACTGCGCCAGTGTCATTTCATGTGCCGAATATTTTTCGATGGCTTCAGCATTATATTCAACAGTTTGGAAATTACCCTTAATTAATTGCTTAAAAAATATAAATAGGTTTTCGGAGGTAACGTCATCATAGTTGTAAACATGTTCTACACCGTACTGCTGCATAATAGGTATAGCAGAGCTTGCTGCATTAAATACGGCCAAAACAGGCCTTTTTGTGAGCAGGTATGGGAATATTTTTGAAGCTGTGTATTTAGGATCATCTGACCCAGGTATAAAAAGCGCGTCGGCCTGTTGCAGTGTGAGCAAAGCTTGATAGTAGCTGATACGGTCAGTAATTTCAACAAGATGTTCTTCCATATCATATTGTTTTGCCAGGGGAAGGATAGTAGCGATCCCCTGCCCGGAAGGGGCATAACTGGTACCGATGAAGTAGAGTTTGATTTTGTCAAACCGCTCTTTATTTGTATTCAATCCGGTTCTTAATGCGTCGAACACCGGGCTAATGGCCTTGTGAAGGTCCTTCCCTCCGCGGCCGATATATACCACATTGATAAAGCCGTCATGAAGCAACCCTGCAAAATTTTTTTGGTTAGTTTTAGCTATTTGCAGATCGGGCTCAAATGCCCCGAAGGTTATGGTAGCGGTCGGAACTTTTTGAATTACCGGGTAACGTAATTTGAGCTGATCAATGTAACCGGCAGATACACTGATAATCCCGGACGCATTTTTTATGGCGATGGGTTCCAGGTATTCATTTAAACGGTAAGCGAACCAATATTTTGGCGGCCTATCGCTTTTAGGTTTGTTGATATAATAATCGGAATGCCAGGGGTCCTGCATATCAATGACGTAGGGAACCCCGAATCGCTTTTTCCAGTAAGCACCCAACGTACAAACCGGGAACTGTGTGGTTGAGAAATAAATAAGATCAAATTTGTTGTCCTTCAGCAGGCAGTTAACCGTTTTGCGGTAATACCATAACGAGCGGATGGCAATACTGCCCAACCCAACTTTTGAAGTGAGTGCCTTGCTGAGCGCTTTCACTTTGTGAACTTTAATGCCCGGAGGGAGACTTTGCAACAACAATTCGTCTTTTGCCAGGTCGGCATACTGGGCATCAATGGTCACCACTTCGGCATCCCAGCCGCAGGCTGCAAAATAAGGGAGGCTCATCCTCACGCGCTGCATATCTGCCGCGTTTACCGGCGGGAAGTATGGCGAAATAATGAGCAGCTTTTTATTCAATTGTTATACTTTTTGAACAAGACTTAAAAAGGTACGGCTTTCGGTTTCCCAGTTTAATGCTGTTTGGCCAAGCTGGTAGTTTTGTAAACGGGTTTGGTATAAAATATCCGGGTTTTGGAGGTAAAAGCTGATACAATCCGTTAGTGATTGCAGATTGCTTTTTTGGTATAGTTTTCCCGTATCCGGATATTGCTCCATAAATAAGGCTTGCGCCTGCGTATCGCTCACTATCATTGCCAGTCCACATTGTATGTAGGTAAAAATTTTATTCGTAAGGCAGATATCCCTGTTTAAAGGAATGCCTGTTTCGGTGGCTATGCCAATATCAAACTGGTTCGCGAAATCGAAAATCTCGCCCGCTCCAATGGGCTCATGAAACCATAACTGGTCTGCATTTAATTTAAGTTCTTTGGCAAGGTTCAACAATGCGGATCTGTAAGTTTCATTGCTACCGCCTAACAAGTGTAACCGAACATGCCCATTTGTAGCGGCCATCGCTTTAATTACATCTTCCAATCCTCGTTCGGGGCCGACCGTTTGCGAAAACCAAAACAGTTTTAATGGTTCGTGAGCCCTATAATTAGGGCTGATTTGCAGCGCTGTTTTAGGAAACACGTTGTTTATTACAACAGGTTTTAAATAGCGGTATTCGCGTTGATAAAATTCTGCAATGAGCGGGCTGGCGGCAGTAAAATAATCAACATGGGGAAAATATTTTTCTTCAATGTATTTATTGAGTTTGTAACCTTCATTATGAGTTGATGCAAACTGTCCCGAATGCAAATCTTCCGCATCGTAACCAACTTTTACGTTGTAATGTTTTGCTGCCTGTATGGCTGCGGGCAAGGCGCCGAGGTTATGGGCGATATAAAGATCTGTTTTTATTTTTTTAGCTATAGACAATGCTTCGGTATGTGTGCGGCTGATAGCGTTCTCAGGTATATCGAAATGCCGGGTATATTTAAACAGCAGCGTACTTAACTTTTGGCGAATGCGGGTTTTAAGGTAAGTTGCTCTTTGTATCACCGGATCGCCTCCGCAAT
The DNA here is from genome assembly GCF_003286435.2 of Mucilaginibacter metallidurans. Taxonomy (NCBI): domain Bacteria; kingdom Pseudomonadati; phylum Bacteroidota; class Sphingobacteriia; order Sphingobacteriales; family Sphingobacteriaceae; genus Mucilaginibacter; species Mucilaginibacter metallidurans. The sequence continues at coordinate 4,949,569 of NZ_CP043449.1, read as the reverse complement.
AAATGTACATACCGGGATATTTGCCTGTTAAAGCTTCATCGGTTTTTTGGGCCCATTGCTGGTAAAAACAGCAGATCACTTTAACATTATAACCAAGCTTGTGCAAAGTTTCGGCTTCCTTCACGAGGCGAGGGTTAGTAGTTGGCTGGCCGGTAGTTATAAAAGTAACGTTCTTCAATCTTTGTCCCGTGCCAGTTGGTATAATTCTTCGTATTGTTTGGCCAGTACACCGGCACTAAATTTTTGTTCCGCTACCTTCCGGCAGCTGGCCCTGCTGATTGAGCCAATACTGTTAATCGCCGTTATCATGTCGGCTTCTGTGGCGCATACAAAGCCATTTGACCCGTTAATGACTATCTCCGGTATTGCGCCGCGATTAAAACCGATAACGGGTGTACCACAGGCCAGTGCTTCGGCCATTACAATACCAAAGGGCTCATCCCAGGTTACCGGCATCAGGAAAGCTTTTGAGTTACGAAGCAAGTCATTTTTCTGACGGTTATTGACCGGGCCTATGTACTTGATCTGATCGCCATCAATATGGGGTTTTACCTGTTCATTAAAATATTGCTGGTGTATTGGCTCATTGGGTACATTGCCTGCTATTACCAGTTTTTGATTTGTTTTTTTTGCCGTGTGTATGGCAATAGCTGTCCCTTTTTCATGCTGGATCCGGCCTAAAAAAGCGAGGGGGGCATCATTGGGAACACCTGCATTAAAATCGTAGTCGTTTAAATCCACCCCGTTATAAATAGTAGTTACATCAGCAAACGCATTGATTTGATTGGCTATGTAATTGCTGCAAGCGGTAAATTTCAATGTGTTTTTATGAGCGATACTTACTGCCTTTTTTACCTGCGATACGGTAGGGGGCAACTGATAGGATACGATTTTTGGGATTCGGCTTAGCATCAACAACGCAATATTGCTCATGCGACCGAAGGTATGTACAATATCAAAATGCTGAAAAGCAATTTTTGACGTAAGCCGGTTAATTTTCACCAGATCTTTAACGCCATAATTTGCCGATTCATGGTAGCTAACGAGTTTACAGCCCGGCTGCGAATGTTCATTGGCATACAGGGTAATATCGTGGCCTTTTTTTTTAAGTTCCTGGATCAGCATAAAAGCAATGCGTTCGATGCCGCCGTATTGCTCGGGAGGCACCGGGATCAGCGGATTTACTATAATGGCTATTTTCAATTTCAATTTGTTGGGTACACCGGCATAACGGTAAGCTTAGATGCCAAAAATGACACTCTTTATTTTTTTTAATGATGACGGGATCGCATGATCGTTCAAGGCCCTTTGCTGCCCGTTGATCCTTAGTTTATCCCTTTTTTCTTTATTGTTGAGCAGTTCTGTAGCTTTTTGTACCAATTCATCAACCGTGCGGTAAACGTTAATTTCGTTATCAGTATCATAAAGCTGCTCAATGCCTTCGCAATATTCGGTGAGGTAGCAGGCGCCAAGCATGGGCGCTTCTATATCCCGCAAGCGTGAGTAGGTTAGCGGCTTATTATGTGTACGTTTAAAAGTTGGCACCCGGTTAATCCCCAAAGTAACCATGCTGCTTTGAGTGATGTTGATATACTCGTCAAAATCCGGGCTCGGGAATATATGATCGTAGGCAATCGCAACTACAGGAAATTTGGTCAGTTGCTGAAGCCCTTTAATTGCTAAACCGGAAAACCCCTGCTGTTTTACGAAGTTAATCTGGTTAATAAGTTTTTGATACACAAAACCAGGAACAAATACCGGAGCTGCACTCTGTGCTAACCATCCGGCTCCACGAACGCTTACCGGCAAACCTTTTTGAATGGCCTGGCCTAACAGGTTTTCCCGCAGGATGTCTTTTGAACCGATAAATGATACCCCCGATATTTCATGAAGCAGGGTACGACACCTTAATTGGGGTTCAACCCACATCGGCATCGGCAAGTTGATATGCTTGACCCTCGCCTCCCTGTACATAGATAAAGCCTCATGCTCAGGCACCCAAATCAAATCGAAGATCCTGAACTTTTCCGGTACTGCTTTAAACTCCCGTACGCTATCGCAATAAAAATTAACACAGGGAATGCCCATTTTCCTGATTTGTTTTATTGGCTCTGCAAGTATTTGTTTGGGATACAGGTAGCTTAAAAAAATGTCTATATTTTGCCGGTTGGCTTTGATATAATTGAGGGTTGCCTGCCAGCTCCGTTCCTGCCAGTTTTGCAAAGCAACCGAACCTTCCTCATAAACCAGTCCTTCGGCCCAGTCAACCTCCGGTACTTCAATATAGCTCATCCCTGCCTCAGCAATGCCGTTTTTAACATAATGCTGCCAAAAACGGTAGGAGGGCACAGGGTGGGGCTTGCTTACTTGATCCTGTAAAAATGAAAGGAGTATGCGCATGGATAAACTATCGGCCAAATAAGGCTTTAAATTTTTGTGTTAATTTCCAGCCGATAATCCGGTTTAGCATTTTTGTGTAACCGCCTGCCGGATATTTAGCTGGTGAACCGCCTAACTCATCAATACGTTGTTGGGCTTTGTTTATAACATCAGGATAGTTGGGATAATATGCATAAACAAAGTTTTGCAGGCAATCGGCAACGGCAGCTCTTACTCTTGGGCTATTTTCATGCTGAAGCATGTATGTTGTACCTTCATAAATAGAGGTAAAAGCCGACTCAATTCCTCGCCTGGAAGTTAACGCAGACAACGAATTGCTTATACCGCTCCGGTAATACAGCACCGCGTTTTGAGCAAAGCGAATCTCACTTGCTTGCAACAACACGCGTGTAATAAATTCAAAATCATTTACAAGGCTTAACCGCTCGTCCCATAAACCCGATTTTTCAAGTACGGCCCTTGGCATTAGCCATAAGGCGCATTGCATCATGGCTTGTTTGCCATCCATGGACGATACCAGCCAGTCAATGGGTTTACAATCTTCCCTGATGAGGTCTTCATTTACTTTAAAGGAGCTAATATCATCGTGATAAAAACGGCCCCAGGCAGCTGAGGCTACTACATCATCGTTATCTCCAATCCGTTTAACCTGTTCTGCAATATAACCGGGCGAGATAACATCATCGGCATCCATAAACTTGATAAACCTGCCTTTTGAAAGACTGAAGGCTTTATTTGCAGCCGCACACTGCCCGCTGTTTTCCTGGTGGTAAATACCGATGCGGGGATCTGTAAGTTGCCTAAGTACAATGGATGTATCATCAGTAGAACCATCGTTAACAATAATGAGCTCCCAATTGGCGTAGGTTTGCTCAGCTATAGACCGAACGGCTTCGGCAATATATTTACCCGCGTTATATGCCGGCATGCAAACGGAAACTAAAGGATTACTTTTTTCCACTCTGAAGTAAGATAAGGCAGTTTGGCCTTAAAAATATAATGATGGACTACGTCGGTCCTGTCAAGGTTGGGCTTGTCGTCGTAAAAGATGCGGTATAATTTTTCATCAAGTGTCACGGCGGTTTGATGATACAACACATAACTCATGAGTGTTTGTTCAATTTGTGCCGGGCCTGCATTGGGATAATGCAACAGCAACAGTTTGGCTTTTTCTTCAAGATCGGTATAGTCAACCTTATCATTATCATAACCAACAATGCCACCGTTTACTTTTTTTATACAGTTAATGCCATATTTATCACGCAGCACATCCTCGCTGTCTACAAAATAGGAGTCTGCCAGCTGCTCTTTCATGTAAACTGCCGTTTTGTGTTGATAAGCCTCTATGATTTGAACAGGTTTGCCGAAAAAAATCATATCACTATCCATGTGGATTGTCCATGAGGGCGAAGTATGAATATCAATCAACCGGCGGAAAAAGGGGTGCCAGTTACGCAAATGTCGTAACGTTGGAAATGTATGTTGTGGTAAAACAAGGTTGAGATGTTGTAACACCTGCTGCTCGGATATGGTTTCAATACCTGGCAATACCTGGTTTATAAAACCGATATGCTCGTCGGTAAGTGTTCCGTCTGAGTATAACCTGATCCCTATCTCGCCATCCGAAAAGTGGGCAAGTGTATAAGCACAAAAAATGGTTTGGTGCCAGTATTTTGCTCCGGTAAGGAAGCTTACATTCAGGATTTTGTGTTTTGACAAATTAAGCGGCGATAACTTTAAGGCAGCTTTTTCCATTTGCTGCTCGCCCCGCTGCATGTTCAGCCAACCCTTTAGCCCAAAATGACTTATATGATACCTTATCGAAAAGGTTGGTTTAAAAAAATACTTGTATGCTATTTTACCTAATGACACGGGCTATAAAAAATGTTTCCAGGCTTGTTTAAAATAACTTTCTTTTGAAAGGTCGACATAGTGATGAAGAATGCCTGTTTTGTTTTTTATCTGATCCGGGCCGGGGTTAACAATATAATCTCCGGCTTTTAAAACAGCAGCATCAGTGTCGGCTATCATCATGGCCGATAACGCCTGCTCTAAATAATAAGAAGTTCCTTCCTGCTCCTCCAGTGTTTTAACCCAGTTTTCCAGCTTGTCCCAATCAATAGCTTCACTTTTTAAACCGATAGCCCCACATTAAGCAGCGGTTTTACAGGTGCTCCGGCCAGTTGTTCCATTAATTGCTGAGAATATCCATAAGCTTCTGTACAATCAATCATGTGCAAAGGTTGTTGCGGGGCGTAAAGCCAGGTAATTATCTCTCTGGGGGCGTGCCAAAAAAGCATGTCCGAATCCAGTACCAGTTTCCAGTCATCGCCTGGGATGGTGTGCACATCGGTTAGTTTTTTAATGTGAGGATATACTGCTCTTTTTTTATGCAGGTACGGATAACGTGCTTCGGGCAACGTGTTTTGCAGGTTTTCACTGATTTGCTCCACTGTAATTACCTGTGCGCCGGGCAGCTGTTTTGCTACCCTCTCCATCAGTGCAGCATTAAAGCTGCCGTCATCAACCAATATGAATTTAAATTGCGCAGCAGATGACTTAATTAACGATTGGATGCAGTAAAGCGTTTGGTACAGGTAGTTTTTACCTGTTAAAAAGTAAATCGGCAACCCATTAGTATGTGAAACTACCGGGGGCAACTCAAGCGAACGCTGTTCCATCTCCCTACGCCCGTTCATTATGTTTCGGTAATTGAAATAGCCACCAAAACGCCTGAATTTTTGTAATTGTGAACGCGGATTGCGGTATAAAAAATTAATGACTTGTTGTAACAAGGAAAGCTATAAATTAAACAACGAGTCGCGCCAGAATAAATGTCGGACGTTTGCAGTATAATGCCTGCCCACGATGCCTTTTTTTTTCATAGGCTTAATCTGTTGGCTATCCTGGTGATCGTTTTTTATAATCTTTGTTGTCCAGGGTATTCCAATTGATGAACTTGCTATATGAGCAAAAATAGTTTGTTCGGTAAAATAATGCACATAGTTACTTACGTGAAACAATAATTCCTCCAGCCGAAAGTCTTCGCAAATTCTGGGCCCATAAATAATTAATAAGCCCGAACTGAAGGTATAAGTATCATAGAGGTTATTACCGTAGAAATTCAAAACGCGATCATCATAAGTTGAGTGTCCCTCCTGGCTTCCGCCGCAAACAAACCCGTTATGTTGGGGAATATGTTTTTTAAAATCCTCGTAAAAAAGTATGTCACTGTCTATCCATATTACAGGTTGGATCTCGGCCTGGTGAAGTATCACAGCCAATTTTTTGCCAAGCACATGGCTCTCGGCATAGTTTAAAAGATTGATCCTGTTTTTGCCCTGATGATATACCGCGCTTTGTTGCCAGTGGTTAACAATAAGCTCACCCGGCCAAAACTTAAATTTACTTTTGATTTCTTCCGGAGATAACGATCCGTCGGATGCGATGATCAGTTTAGGAATCTCTTCCCAATATTTTGCAATAGAATATACGGCCAGGCGCGTCATATCTATGATGCTTTTGCCTGTCATCATAAGTACAGTATAAGCCGATGATGCTTTGGGCTCCCCTACAACAAGGGGCTTATATTTAAGTAAGCTCCTGTAAAGTACTGGTAAGCGATAAGCCAGTGAATTGCTTATTTTATTTAGCATGGTTGTTCTTTATAAGCCCATCATACATACCGCATGCGCCCTGCCATTTTATATATGCCGCAGCGTTTTTCCATGCTTTGTAGGTAAACCAGGCTTTAGCTTTCCGTAATGCAGCCCCCGATTTTGTGATTTGTTGCCATGGGTTTATACCGTGGCTTTGCAGTAGCTGCACCCATGATTTATTGGTATTGTTAAGCAAACGTGCAAGGTAACCTGCGTGCATGCGTTGAGCAGGAATAATATGTTGTAGTATAAGCTGAGGGAAATAACCAACCTGCCAGCCGCCTTTAAGGATCTCAAGCACAATATCGTTATCGCCGCCGGAGCTTAAGGAGTTACCCACCCTGTCGCTTATGTTGTTTTTGCCCTGTGTTATTTTTTCCAAATAGGATGATAGCGCTTCGCGTTTTATAGCCATCCCTGCACCTATGGGCGCAGCTATTGGATATTGATTATTCCATGCCGCTGTGACGGGGATATCGCCAAGGTCGCGCAGGGCCAGGCTCCCGTAAAACTCCCACAGCCATTCGGGAGGGTTAGTTTCAAACAATGGGATTGATTTACCACCTATAGCGCCCATTTTGGGATTTTGGCCAAATATACTAAGGGCTTTTTCAAGATAGCCGCCTTCAATCATATTATCATCATCAACCATTACTATAATATCACCTGTTGATTCATTGAAACCCTTAAGCCGGGCATAGGTTAACCCTTGCTTTGTTTCATCTACAATTTGGGCGTCAGGATGCCAGCTTAAATTAAGCTGCTGCCGGAAATTGTTGGATGAATTATTGTCGATAATGATTAACTCCCATTGGTTGGCAGGCAGTGATTGGCTTCTTAAGGCCGAAAGCGTTTGCCGGAATCTTGCTGTATCCGGGTTGTAAGTAGGGATGATTACGCTTAACTTAGCCATTATATAAGATATCGGCAGGCAAAGGTTCGTTAATTAAAGCCAACTGTTCTATTACAGCCGCCTCAACAGTGCAAGGTAAAATCATTTGCATGCACTTTTTATCGTAATGGCAGGTATTATGTAACCAGCATGGTGAGCATTCAACTGCAGAATATACATTTTTAAAACTGATATACCCCGATTGGTCTGGCCTTTCGCGCCCACCATATATGATTACCGACCGGCAGTCGACTGAGCGTGCCAAATGCATCATAAACCCTACATGTGATACCAAAAGGGCGGCATTACTTAATATAGCGGCTGTTTGCCGGATCGTAGTTTTCCCGCGCAGATCGATAACGTTTTTTAGCGGCGCATCTGTTTGAGAGCCTAACTGGATGAATTTGTGGGTTTGGCAAAGCAGATCAACAACTTGTTGATATTTTTTAACGTCCCATTCTTTGTTACCCATTGGGAACAATGCTGCCGAGCCGGATGTTGTTATTACGATATGGTTTTTTGCCCATTGCGCGGCTTTCAGTTCATTAACAGTTAAAATTAAAACGGGCTTAAGATCTATTTTACCTTTAAGCTGTAAATCATCGGCCATTTTTAAAATGATATGCTTTTCGGGTATTTCGTCGCCGTCGGTTTCGGGTGATAAACTGTGTATTTGGGAAAAACAGTTTTTACGTTGAAGGCTTTAAGAAGCATACCCGATAATAATGCCCCAAAAGGTAAAATAAGTTTGATATCCGGATTATGCTCAAAGAGTTGTTGTTGGTTACTTTTTACCCAGATATTTTTATGTCTGCGCCCGTAGAGCTCCCGGCTTAATACAGTGAGCAGCAGGTTATCGCCCAGTGATTCGCCAAAAGCAATGATATAGGATGGTATACCGTATTTATAAAAGTAAAACAGCGTTGATTTTATAGTTTTAATTCGGTTTTTCAAAATATTGCTTTGAGGCTTCCAACAGCTAAGCGTATTATCATCTTACCTTTTCATACTCCAGTACATCATTCTTAAAAAGGTTTTAAACCTGAATGGAATGCTCAGCCCGTTTAACCCAGTTATGTAGTATAAAATATTGAACCAGGCAAAAGTTATGCTTTGTTTTTCCTTCGCCAGCCACAGGCAGCAGTAAATTGATTGCTGCAAACATGTGGCTGTATCATTGATATTGCCAAGGGCTTTATGTGTTGACAGAAACTTATAATGATAACTGAAAAAACGATAATCATAAGTTGATGAGCTTAAACCCGCCTCGCCAAAACGCGCGATATCCAGATTGATATATCGGGTTTTAAATACTGGGTTGCAAAAAGCTTTCAATGTTAAATGGTAGTCAGCAGCCACCTTAAACTTTATGTTGTATTTCCCGGTGTAATTAAATATCCCGCGTTTATAAAAAATGCCCTGGTGATGGATGCCGCGTGATAATACTTTATTAATAGTATCATCCGCATATTTTGTTTTTGATGTAGCACCTGTTACATTACCATATATAAGATCGGCAGGATCATTTTGTATGGCCTGATAAACCTGATCCAAGACTGCGGAGCTGTTGAAAGTATCATCGCCCCCCATAAAGTAAAGCCATTGACCGCTCGCCATATCAATTCCTTTGTTCATGGCATCATAAATGCCCTTGTCGGGTTCAGAAATGAACTGGATACTAACCTTACCTGTTTTTTTTAAATTACTGATGATATACTGTGTATCATCATTTGAACCACCATCAACCAAAACCAGTTCGTAGTTTTTAAAAGCCTGGCAATTGATGCTATCTAATGTCTGCTGTAAGGTGCCCTCACAGTTATACAACGGCATGACGATGGAAAAAAATGGCTTCAATTGAGGTTTGATGTTAATACCTTGTCCGCTTCATTTACCCAGGTATCCAAGCCCTGCGGGTTCCAGTGTGTGTCACTGCGGTAGAATAGATTGCGCTTCTCGGCTTTGAAAGTTTTGTATAGTGGTATTACAGGAAGATCAGTTTTTTGCTCAACTCTTTCTAACAGATGATTATAGGGCATCCGTTTATCGTCATAGATTGAAACCGCATTTGGGATCACTGAAAGGAAAACCTTTTTAAAGCCAATAGCCCGATAATAATCGCGTGCAATATCCAGTTTGCGGACTATAGAATCTAAAGCGGCCCTGGTTTTAGGCCTAAATGCTGACTGTAAACTGGCGGTATCGACGGTAGTATTATAAAAAAGCCTTTTTTTATCGGTACTCTCCGTTACCTCTTTGGCTACGCGATTAAAAAGTTTATAGTTGAGTGATGCTTTGACCTCTTTGAAAGAGGTTGCCAGTTTATTATCAAAAAGAATTAGTTCGAGATTGCGGCTTAGTGCCTTATTAAAGATGATATTGCCTACCCGTTCAAAAATAGATGCTGCCGGCGGTTGGTTACCCAACCGGGGGGCATTACTAAAATTTAAGCCATTTTTAATTTCATTACTTGTCCACCTTGTTTCATCTGTTTTGCTGATATCATAGGTGATCAGGTTACGCTCGGCAAATTCCATTATGAGATAGTTTTGTTTGGTACTATCCAGTTTAATTGGACCGAAGGCAAAACGACGATCAAGGAAAATTACATTATCAAATGCATCAAAAGCGCCGTAAAGTATTTTATCTGCCAAAAAGCTGTCGCCTATAATATATAATACCCTATTGGTGTTTTGCCTGCCGGGTTTGGGGTTGTAGTGTTTAAAAAGTTCGAGTTCAAATTTGTATTGAGGTAGATTTGACATGCCGTAAAGATCGCCATAGCGCCACTTGTCCGAATAGGAAAAAAAGGCTTTGTACCAGTTGGTTTCCTTTGTTGTTTTGGAATAAATGTGGCTGAAATATTTGTCAAAATATAATTTATTGATGAATGACCGGTTCATGGAACTAAGCAGCAACGCAACACTAATGAGCAATATGAATAAACTGGTAACCTTACGCATTAAAACTGGAAATAAATGAACTGAGCTTCGTTAAAGATCCCTAAAAAGTAACAGGCAAGGATAAGCCCGCCTATAATGACCGCCTTTGTTGTGTTTGAATAATCTTTCGCTTTTCGCAAATAACGTTCGCCTAAAAGCAGGATAATGATAATAAAGGCACAATACCAAAGTTCAGGGACAGACATCAAGTTACCGGCCGAATAGGTAAATCCTTTACCGGCCAATATTTTACTTAAAATATAAAAAGCATCGGATACCGTAGCTGCCCTGAAAAACACCCAGGCAAGAGAAACCAGGTTAAAAGTGAAAAGCCATTTCAGGAAGGTAAAGCCTTTGATCCCGATATCGTACTTGTTGAATAACTGGTAAGCAACGAGCAGCAAACCATGAATCAGGCCCCAAACAAGATATTTCCAGTTGGCGCCATGCCACAGGCCGCTTATCATAAATACAATAAGCAGGTTAATGCAGGTTACCCGGAAATTAATCTTGCTGCCCCCCAACGGGATATACAAATAATCACGAAACCAGGTGGAAAGTGAGATATGCCAGCGTTTCCAAAAATCAGAAACATTGGAGGCGAGATAGGGCAAGTTAAAATTCTGCATTAGCTCGATACCCAAAACGAGGGCCGTGCCAACCGCGATATCCGAATACCCGCTAAAGTCGCAATAGATCTGGAATGCAAAAAAATAGGTAGCTACGAGCAGTTCAAGTGCCGAATGACCATGCGGATTATTGAAAACAGGGTCGACGTAAAGGCCCAGTCTATCGGCAATCACCACTTTTTTAAATAGGCCCATCGCCATAAAAAATAAACCAGTTATCAAGTTACTGCTTCGGAAATTGTTCACCCTGTGTAACTGGGGTAAAATATGCTGGGGCCGTTCAATTGGGCCTGCTACCATTTGCGGGTAAAACATTACGTACAAGGCATAAAGGCCAAAGTGACGCTCGGCGGGTTGATTGCCCCGGTAAACCTCGATAGTGTAGCTCATAGCCTGGAATGTATGGAACGATAAGCCAATAGGCAATATAAAATCAAGCAATGGTAATTGCGGGCCATGGAATGTGTCAGATAGCAAATTCAGGTTCGCGGCCAAAAAGTTGAAATATTTATAAAATCCCAGTACACCAATATTGGTGATCAGGCTTAAAATGAGATAAAACCTGCGGGTTTTGCCTGTGGCTTTTTCTATCAGGATACCAGCACAATAATCAACAATAATGGTAAACAGAATGATGAGGATGTATACCGGCTTAAAGTACATGTAAAAATAGCTGCTTGCGGCTAAAAGCCACATCCATCTTAATTTATGTGGCAGCAGGTAATATGCAATGGTTACAATTACAAAAAATACAAGGAACAACAGGGAGTTAAAAAGCATTTAAAAAAGCAGATATATAATTTAGTTTACAATAATTTTGACGTCAGCGCCTGGTTTAGCTTGCATTATTAAGAATTGATATTGCCTTATTACTGATAACCATAGGATCGACATTGTTGATATCCAGGTTGGAGCCGCGCTTGTATAAATCGTTGAGTAACGGATAATTATCTTTATTATTAAACTCTTCAGAAGGATAAAACGTGTATATATTGTTTGCAATGGTTAAGGGATAGGGAACAAAACGACCGAAATGGTTGCCATTGGAGATACAAATTGCGGTGGTTTGTGTACCTGCAGCAATATGTATAGCACTGGTATCATTTGAAATTAGTAAATCTGCATTGTTGATAAGTTCAATTAATTCAACAACATTAGTTTTACCGGTTTTATCTTCAATTTTTTCTTTGTTTTTTGATTGTGATATTATTTCAGTAGCCAGGCATGAATCTGCAGATGAGCCCGCAATTGTAACAGTAATTTTAAATGTTGAATTTGCCATTATGGAATCAATTGCTGTTGCAAATAAGTTTGTTCCCCACCTTCTATACTCCTGGCCCGCACCGGGAAATATTACCAATTGCAAAGCCCTTTTTTTGGTTGACTTACTTTCGGTTGGCAAATTTAATGAGGTATCAATTCTCTGACCAGTAAGGATTTCAATAAATTTGTGATTTCTCAGGTATTCAAAATAATCAGTTCCGGGAACATCTACAATGCTGTCATAAAATTTATAAGAGCGTTTTAATTCTTCTAATGATTCCATATTAGTATCATCCCCGCTGCTGCAAATCTTTTGTTTGGCTCCAAGTTGGGATATAAACTCATCAGTGTGCAATACTCTTGAATGAACCGGATTGATTAAGATATCAAATGCCTTTTTTTTAATGGCAAATGATAACCTTATTTTTTTGTTTATATCATAAATTATTGATGGCGTTATCCAGATAAATTCATCGATGACATCTTTATCATATACCTCGGCTATATCTTTAAATGCTATATTCCCAAGGAGCGTCAGTTTATAGCTTTTAAATTTTGGTGCGTGTTTGATACATTTTATATAGTTTCTGAAAAGAATGTAATCGCCAAGAGCATCAAGTCTTACAATTAAAATCCGGTTACTTTTAAAAGGAAGGGACGTTTGGTTAAAGAAATGGAATAACATCCTCCGGATCTTGTTTATACTTCTTTTTAGCAACATCATGAATAATATCCAAATACCTTATATAATTTGATCCTAATCCTGTTAAAAAAAATAATTTTCTTCCATTCATAAACGGTGCCGTGAGCATCTGCCGCCCATATTTTCTGATGATCGGCCTCCCATTGCGCCTTCATTTTTGGCGAATGAGTTTTGGCTTGGTCATGCACGTTGGCAACGGAAAGCGGCTCTTTGATTAATGCCCTGCTGTGTCCTTTTACCAGCCTGAGCCATAATTCAAAATCAAGGGAGCAATGAAGCTCCTCCCAAACGGGTTCATGAATGGCGGCGCTCCAAAAAGTGGAGGGCTGTACAAGGCTCGGAATCTTGATAAAATAATCAATAAAAGGTAATACCCGCGTTGTGGTTGTTTTGCCGGACACCACATTGTAGTCGTTCCCGTAACCGTATATAAAATCTGCATTGGTGCTCATGAATTTATTTAACACCTTATGGAAAACGCCTTTAAGATAGTAATCATCACTATTGATCCAGGCGTGGTACCGGCCCGATGAAAGACTGAACCCCTGATTAATGGCATGGCTTTGGCCATTATCTTTTTCGCTTTGGTAATAGCTAAGCCATGGGGCGTATTTTTCAATAATCTGTTTGGATTGATCGGTACTGCCGCCATCGATGATGATGTACTCCAGGTTGGGATAATTTTGCAAAAGCACAGCCCTGATGGTTTGCTCCAGAAAACCGGCCTGGTTATATGATGGGGTTACGATGGTAAGCTTAGGCCAGTTTATTTTATTATCATAAACTGTTTGTGCAACCTGCTCATCCCAGGGCCAGCCGGTTTTGCCGAACGGAGGCGGGGGCAACTGGTGCAATAGTCCGTTTTCGGTACCGGATACTATGGGTAGGGGCAATTGAACGCCTTTATTGATAAAGTTTGAACGGTAAGACTGAAGATCCGGAAGGTTCATGTTTTTGTTCAGTCAATTATCCGCAGAAATGTTCGGCCAAATTTTTCAACACATTCATGATAAGTGTTATTTTCAAAGAGCGGGGGAGGGTTTTGATGTTCACTGAACTGCTGAAGCAGTTGCGCTAACTGGTTAACACTATATGGATCAAAAAAGCGTGCCGAACTGTTAACCAACTGTTCCCTGTGGATCTCAATATCTGAAACCAGTAAAAATTTATTCATTAGTTTAGCATCCTCCACAACAGTGCTCCAGCCTTCAAACAATGATGGCTGTATTATGGCAATGGCATTATTCATCAATTGAAGCTGATCACGCCGGTCGATAAAACCCAGGAACTTAACGTTGTTGCCGATGTTATTGTCTTCAACAAACGCTTTCATCTCTGTAAAATAATGTGGGTTTCGGTAGTCGTTGGTATTACCGGTAAAAGCTACGGTAATTTCAATGCCTTCCGCCTTTAGCTCTTTAACTGCTTTTAGAACTACCAGTTGATTTTTATGTTTCCAGAACTGGTTTGGGCAGATAAAATAACGTGCGGGCAGCTGATATTTTTCAAGCAGTAATTTGATGTTGATATCCTGATACGGAGGATGCGCTACTGCGAAAGGCAGAACGCTTACTTTAACTGTATGCTGAGGGAAAATGGATTTGAAATGTCCGAGCGCAGTATTGCTGCTCACAATTAAATGCCCGGCCGAGGCTTGAATTTCCTGCTGGCTTTGCAGGCGCGAGGCAATATCATCTTCACTGAAAAACTCAGGGGCAAAATGTTCCTGGAAATCAGCTACCCAATATATTTTCTTTTTAGCAGCCGATTGTTGCTCACTTTTATAATAAGGAAAAACAGCATCAAGGGCTTTAATTTTCTGACTAAACAGACGAATTTTAAACAGCCGGTTTGTTATCCTGTTTAGTAATTGGAAACCTTTGTTTGCTTCGCCTGAATCCAACTGAAAGCTGATATAAGGATATTTGAATTTTTGCTGCGCCGTCCAAAAACTTTCGTAACTATCGGTAAGCAAAACAATATGCGGCTTTTCCTCATCATTAAGGGCGTTTAACGCATTTATCAGGTTTTCGATATAGTAAGTGCCGCCGATCCAGTTTTCGTTGTAGGTGTAGCTTAGCCCTATTCTTTTCCTTTTAGCCATTTACAATAGGTATTAATACCATCGTCAAAATTTACTTTTTGTTGGTAGCCCAGGCTAATTAGCCGGCTGTTGTCGGCTTGCCAGTATAGCGGATCGCCAACGCGGTTGGTGCCTGTAAATGACAAACCGCCGCTAAAGCCTATATATCTCAAAAAAGTTTTGGCTGCTGTTGCTATAGTGACGGTATTATTATTGGCAATGTTTGTAACGCTGAACCCTGGCCTATCGGCATTGATAAACAGGTGCATGGCGCTTACAATATCGGTGACATGAATAAATTCACGTGTTTCGTTACCGGTACCGAACAATGTGATATTTGTTTGGGTCTGCGATTTTTTGTAAAGATCCCAAAACAGCTGCTTTTTCAAACCGGCTCCATATGCGGAAAACACACGGAAGATATGAACATTTAAGCCAAAATGAGCATGATATAGCTGGCAGAGCTCTTCAGCTTGTTTTTTATGCACACCATAGGGTGAGAGCGGATTAAGCGTATGGGACTCTGTAATAGGTAGCATTTGCGGATTACCGTAAACTGCCGCGCTTGACAATTGGATGAGCCTGCAATTGCCATTACCTTCTTTTATGGCATTGAGGATGCTCACAAGGTGATGAACGTTTAGCAAGTAATCACGCTCAGGGTTATTGAATGATTCGGGCACTGACGCAGCCCCTGCACAGTTAATACACCAATTAAACTGTTGCTCATGAAATACCTTCTTAAAATCGGCGTTGGTGGCATTAATTAAAAAGTAGTTGGGATCGTCATATTCTACCACCACATCAGCGCCATAAACTTCATAGCCGGGCTGATTTTTAAAATAGTTGTAACAGGCCGAACCGATAAATCCTTTGGAGCCTATGACAAGTATTTTCATTGCTGTGGTAATGCTTTTATGAATTGTGCCGGGTTGCCGGCAACCATAGTAAATGGTTCAACATTTTTAGTAACCACTGCTCCTGCTGCTACGATAGCACCTTTGCCAATGGTAACGCCTTTTAAAATTACAGCGTTCAGGCTGATCCAGGCGTAGTCATCAATTATTATCGGTGCAGTGTGTACGTTGCCTTTATCGGCCCAGTGCCCGTTGTGTACCAGGTCCATCCACCGTTCGGCCCTTTCAATGGCTTCAAGCTCATGCGCATTTGTGTCCATAATATTTACATTATGTGAGATTTGCACAAAATTGCCAATGGTTATGCTTTCGCCCGACCAGATCCTGGTGTGATCGCCAATGTAACAGTTTTCGCCAATCACAATTTTACCGCCGTACTTAAATATATTGAGCATCCCCCGGATATGGGTTCCTTTGCCAACCACTATTCTCGATTTGTCGAGCGAGTTCGAAACTACCGCCTCCGGATAAAAAGTGGCCCCGAGATCGGTAATGCTTAATTGAATGTTGCGTTTTGCCTGTTTTTCATTAAGCAGGTAAATTAAATGGACAAGGTTTATTTTTTCAAAAAGGCCAAGCAATAACCGTTTTATGAATTGTTTCATTATGCTATCTTAAAAAATTTAAGCGCCCTGTGTATAACAGAAATTTTGTATTTTTTGTTAAGCCGGGCGTAAACCTGTTTTAAATAAGCGGTATCCAGAAGCATTTTTTTAGGATGCTGTAGTGGGAATATCATTGTGCCCAATGGTATATCGGCAATAGCATCATCTGCCGAATGCATATGTGTCCCATTTCCATAGCCTATATTTTTTACAAGATTTATGCAAGGATTAACTGCCATGCCACCGTTGATCAGAATGCTATAGAACCATTGAATATCCCAGGTATTTAATGATTTGTTAAAGGATGATTCAAACATGCCGTAATAACTATGGTACCAGTCGGTAGTGCCAAGCTGCATTTTAACCTTATTCTTTGTTTGCTGCTTGGCCCAGTCTTTCATTTCTATGTCATAAAGGTTCCATGCACGTTTCCAGGTGGCCCAACCCCAGATACCGCCATGCCCCCAATGATATGATTGGGCATCTTTTTTCCAGCCATCGGTGAGTAAATTTGAACCTGATATTGACATTACCCTGTCGTCGAAACGGTATTTTGTCAACAGATCCTCGCAAAAGGGGAAAAATGTTCTATCGGGCAGGCAGTCATCTTCTAAAATGACTCCTTCGTTAACATTTTCAAAAAACCAGTTGATGGCTTCGCTAACTGCCGATTTGCAGCCGAGGTTTTTATCCCTTAATAATGTTTTAACTTCACAATCCCAGTTTATGCGCTCAATTACCGAACGTGTTTTGGCGCACAGGTCGATATCATCGGGTTTATCAGGCCTTGGTCCGTCAGCAGCTATATAAAGGTATTTAGGTTTAATTTCAGCTATAGCTTCAAAAATCATTTCTGTAAAAGCCGGGCGGTTAAATATTAAAAAAAGTATCGGTACGGAATATCCCATAAGCTTAATAGCTTGTGAAAGCCTGGGCTGTTTTTACAATTTTTAATAATTGTTTTATGTGCTGGTACTGATTTTTTATCAGTTGCCTGTTAGTTAACAGCGATTTGAGCTGGCCACATTTTTGATAGTATAAAATTTTTTGTTCGATACTAACAGTCCGGAATTTAATAGTCTTCTGATAAACCAAGTTAACCGTTAACTTGGTTAAGGATTTTGCTGTGGAAAGCAGATCTTGATTTATGATTTGTTCGATAGATGGTTTATTATTAACCAGTGCGAAATAGCCATTGAGCAAAGCGCTGCTATAGTTTAGCCAAAACGCCGCTTTTAATATATAAGTGATATTTTGCCTTTTAAGCGGAACAAAGTGTTTAAATTTCAGATTATCATCGGCTATTATTTTGTAGCCCATTAAATGGCTCATCAAACATATTTCAACATCCTCGCCCGAAACCAGCTTTTTGCCTATGCGGCCGGTTGTTACCTGGCGCCAATTTGCGTTCTTCAGTTCAAGCAGTATACTTTTCCGGTAAACAGATCCGGCACCATAAACCCAATGGCTACCGACTGCCCAAGTTTGGGGGCCCCAAACGGTAGTAAATTTCAGCAGGCTTTCGGAAAGTGGGGCCGGTTGTTCAGCTTCTATTAATCCACATCCCCCCAATACACCTATTTGGCTATCACTGTTCATGATTTTAAAGGCACGCTCAATATAATCGTCGAAAAGCCAATTGTCATCATCGCAAAAAAGAAGGTATTCATATCGGGCGTGATTTAAACCCATATCCCGCGCATGACTTAGCCCTGCAATGGGTTGGCTCACAACGGTGAAAGGAACATTGGCTAAATTGTGTTTTCCCCATTCGGCCCTGGCTGTGGCCGCTGTGCCATCTGTTGATGCATTGTCAACAATAATAACCTCCCATCCAACACTTCCCGGTACCTTTTGTAGGGCAAGGTGTTTAATAGTTAAGGGAAGCCGCGCGCTGCTGTTATAACAGCAAAGAATAACCGATATGCCGGTACTCAAGTTATTGAGGTATTGGATAACATAAAACTACAAGACGATCGATCAAACCAGTTTATCAGAACGATTTGATTTTGGCAGCATCATAGCAAGCAATTCCCGCTTCATAACACTATTTAATATAAACCTGTTAAGCATTTCCTGATTACAAGCTGTAACTTCTTCATTCATCAGCGCTTGATTTTGACTTATATTTATTATCAGATCCGTCAATTTATCAAGCGTGTGACAGTAAGCAATTACATTATCGCACTTGTTTTTAAGCGATTTATCAATGTTATAAAAAATTGTTTTAAACCCGTTTTTGATACTTTCCAAACCTGAGAAGCCGGTAAATTCACCGATGGTGAAGTTGATAAAATATCCGTTTTTTATTTCATCGCTTAGTTCACTCATAGGAATGGATTTTTCAGTAAATGCGATGTTTGAGGAAACATTAAGCCGGCTGGCCATATCCATAATGTTTTGATAAACTTTCGGGCTATATACCGTGCCTATGAATAGTATCTGGACATCAGTGATCCCCTTGTTTTTTAACACGTGTAGTATTTTTACCAGATCCGGGAAGTAATTTTTGTCTTCAGCTATTCTTGATATAACGTTTAAATTAATCATTCAAAAAAAGTGGAAATAAGCCTCTTTTACATTTAAATACGGCGTTCCCGTAATGTGTATCGAGCTCGTTTAACTGGTATTGATTGATGCAAATCAGGGTGTCATCGGGTTGTCAAAGTATGTTTCGGGAAAGTTATAGGTACCTTGCGCCGCATTGGTTACATGCCAATAAAACCGGTGATCATGATCAACTGTGTCTTTTACCCTGTAAATATTATACAAGCCGATCACATGAACACTTTCATATATGCTGTTGGCAAGAAATTTTAATTTTAACTTCCAGTATATCGATCTCAACATTTTTAAAGGGGCTCTGAAGTTCTTTATTACGCCAAGCCGGGTTCTTACCACCCTTATTTTCTTCTGTTTAAAAATCAGGTCGTAATATTCCTGGTTGTAATTATCAAGGATCAGTATAGTTGGGGCAATTTTGTTTTGCTGGGCAAAAACAGCAAGTTCATGAACAAGCTTCTCAGCACCTCCAATTACCAGGCCACCATTCACTATCAAAATTTTACGCATAAAACTTTTTGATAGTTTTAGTTACGTACTCAATTTCCTCACTGCTCATGCCCGGATTCAGCGGAAGGCTCAAGCTCGTTTCTGCCAATTCCTCAGCTATCGGGAAGTCACCTTTTTGGTAACCGAGGTGCTCATACGCTTTTTGTAAATGGGCGGGTACAGGATAATGGATCCCGGTGCCTATTCCATTGTTGTTTAAATGTTGCTCCAGCTCATTTCGTTTTGCAGTACGGATTACATATAAATGGTATACATGTGATGATCCTGGGGAGGAAGCTGGTAAGATAAGGCCGTCGATTCCGTTAAGTTGACGAGTATAGGCAGAAGCTATGGTCTGCCGCTCAGTTGTCCATCCATTCAGATATTTCAATTTTACCGAAAGAAAAGCAGCCTGCAGTTCATCAAGCCTTGAGTTTACACCTATAACCTCATTGTAATATTTTCTTTCGGAGCCATAATTACGCAGCAGGCTTGCTTTTTGTGCGAGGCCTGGATTGTTGGTGGTTAAAGCCCCTGCATCGCCATACGCGCCCAGGTTTTTTGTTGGATAAAAACTGGTAGCGTTAACGTGGCCGAAGCTGCCGGTAAGCTTGTTGTTGTATGTGCTGCCCTGCGCCTGTGCGTTATCTTCTATCACAAAAAGATTATGCTTATGGGCTATCTGCATAATAGCGTCCATTTGGCAGGCCTGCCCGTAAAGGTGTACGGGTATGATAACTTTTGTTTTTGGGGTGATGGCTGCCTCAATCAAACGCGGGTTTAAATTATAAGTATCCTTATCGGGCTCAACCGGTACAATGGTAGCCCTTACCTGCGATACGGCGAGCCAGGTGGCTATAAACGTATTTGAAGGTACGATGACTTCATCGCCTTCACCAACTTCAAGCACCCGTAGCGCAATGCACAGGGCATCAAGTCCGTTGCCTACCCCAATGCAGTGTTGTACGTTATTGAAGGCAGCGTAAGCATTTTCAAAATCGCTTACTTCCTTACCAAGTATGTACCATTTATTTTGAAAAACGCGCTCAAACGCCGCGCGAATCTCTGCTTCAACTAAATTATTCTGACTGGTTAAAGATAAAAACGGAATATTCATCGGTTCAACTTTGAGCCTTAGGCTTTCTGCTTTTAAATAAATGTTATTACGGTTCCGGCCCATGAGTAGCCAACACCAAAGCCGGCCAAAAGCCATTTTGTTTGCGGAGTAACCTGTTTTTCTTTCATGGCTTCATCAAGTGCAATGGGTACCGATGATGATACCGTGTTACCAATAGCGGCCATATAGATATAAAAGTTTTCGGAAGCTATATCCATCTTTTTACGCAGGTGCTCCAGCATGTACCGGTTGGCCTGGTGCAGGATAAACTGCCCGATTTCGTCTTTGCGCACACCATTTTTTTTTAGGGTATCTGTTATTAAAGCAGGAATCTCTTTAGAGGTAAAAGCAAATATTTCGGGCCCGTTCATATATAAACTTCCTAATGATTGCTCATTCCCATAGTCATCATGTACGGTATCGGCACTTTTTTCAGGGTAACGGATAGCTCCCTGCTTTACCATCAGATTTTCAGCACCCTTACCATCCGTACCCAATTCAAAGTTACCTATAGCCGCAAAGCCTTCGGTGCTGATGAGGGTAGCGGCGGCGGCATCACCAAAAATGGTACGGTTTCCCTTATCTTTAGGATGTATGAATTTTGAATAGGTTTCGGCCGTGAGCAGCAAGATATTGGTGGCTATACCTGCCGCTATAAGACCCTTGGCTAAAGCAAGGCCGTACACGTAGCCCGAACAGCCCAGGTTAAAATCAAGTGCCCCCGCTTTAACCGGGATACTCAGCTTATCCTGTATAATACACGCTGTTGAAGGCAAAAAATAGTCTGGGCTTTGGGTACAGTATAATATAAAATCAATTTCAGTTGGATTGATGTTATGCGCGGCAAACAGTTTTTGTGCCGCGGCTATCGCCATATCTGACGCAAACTCATCCTCGGCAGCAACGTGGCGGGTGCTGATACCTATTTTGTTGGCTATCTTCTCTACTCCCCATTCGGGAAACAGGGTCGATAGCTCAGCATTGGTAAGCTGATTTTGAGGCAAATGATATGAAATAGCTTTTATAAAGGCCTGCATTTATTGTATGGTGAATCCTCCGTCTATTATCAGGGTGCTTCCGGTTACCCACTTACTGGCGTCAGATAACAGGTAAATAGCCGCGTTGGCAACATCAATTGGTTCGCCAAATCCCAGGGGGTATTTTTTTTCATCGTCTTTCAGCTGCTCCTCTGTAAATATAGGATCGTAGATGAGTTCGGTTTTTATCATGCCCGGAGAGATATTATTGACCCTGATCCTTTGGGCGGAAAGTTCAATAGCTAATACCTTTTGCATAGCATTTATGGCGCCTTTTGAGGCACTGTACATCGCGTTACCAGCGGTTCCAACATTGTTGCCGGCAATGGATGATATAAATACTACCGATCCATTTTTGTTTAGCTTTTTAGTTTTTAACAGCTTATTGATCAAAATAGCGGGGGAGAAAAAATTTGTTTCGAAGATCGAATCCAGGTCTTTCCTGTTTATAAATTTAAAAGGCAAAGTTTTTACAATCCCGGCAGATAATACGACGCCATCTAAATTCGGCATTAACTCAATCAGGTTGTCCTGTTCCTGCTCAATATCAAGATCGGCAACATATTGGGTGCCGGGTACTTCCAGCAAGTTAAAAACGTCTGACAGTCGTTGCTCGTTTCTGCCGGTAATAAAAGTTTCGGCTCCCATTCCTGAAACGCTTATAGCAATTTGCCTGCCTATGCCTGATGAGGCTCCGGTAACCAAAATTTTTTTACCTTTTAAACAGAATGGGTTATCCATAGGATATTAACGTCAGTGCCTGGGTTTACGAATTTGATTTTTCAATACAATATTGTATATATCCTGTATAACTTTTGAATTACGAATGTCATCGCCTGTCAGTCTGACTGCGTAAACGTCATCTACCATGGCAATCACTGAAAGTGCTGTCATAGAGCTCCACTCGTCATTCTCTTTGAATAATGTTTCGGCAGTAAAAGAACTTGTATCCAAGTCGTCAAACTGATCGGCAAATTCGCTTATAAATTTTTCAATATTCATAGTTAAGTTTTAGGTTGTATTATACTTATTAAAAAACTAACCTTGCGTTTAACGCTCTCCTCATCTATTGTAAAATAATAGTTGAGTTCGTCTTCACCTGTTATTGTTGCAAACATTTTATGAAACCGTAACACTTTTTTATTGTCTTTCCTTACATCAAACACACATCTTTTATTTTTTAATTCGCTGGCTGCAAATTCAGAAATAAACAGATCTGATTTTATGCTTACAAATTCATCGCATCCGGGTTTTACGATCCAGCTGCCACTGGTGTAGGTATCAGCTGTTATATCATACAATCTTATAACTCCGAGCGGCTGATAGTCATGGTCAGAAAATAAAAAGTAATATTCCTGTCGTTTTTTTTCCCGCTTTTTATATTCTCTAATCCATTCAATTTGCTTTTGCAAATTATTGTCGGTATGTGTCAGGTACCGGGCGTGCACCGGGTCAGTTCTTAAACTTAAAATAAATTCGGCATCGCTTTCCTCAACAAATCTAAATATTAAGTCAAATTTATAAAAAGGGAACTCCACTTATAATGATTTGTAATCTTTGAACTGTTTGTACTCTCTTAGATAGTCGGCTTCTGTATACAACATGGAAGCTAATACAAGGCAAATAGCCCCCGACGAAAAATTTGAAATATCGCGCCAGATGCCGGGCTGGATATGCAACCCTATGTACGGGCGGTTTAACTGTACTGTTTTTTTGTTGATACCATCGTCAATAGTGATATCAAAGCTGCCACTGGCTGCTACGATAAATTGTTCAAGCTGCTTATGTCCGTGCGCCGCGCGTGATTCTCCTCCCGGGATATCATACAAATAATATACCCGTTTAACAGCAAAGGGGATATGGATATTGTTTTCAACAGGAGTGATGTTACCGGCCCGGTTGTGAATACGGTTAAGGTGGATGATGTTACAATCAAAAACAGTTGATATTTTACCTTCCATGTTTGCAGCTCACAAATTGATCAAAAACCCTGATATATTCATTTACATCATACTTGCCGTTGGTCAGGATCAGGGCAAGTGAATTGGTCGAGAAGTTCTCAATCTCCCGCCACATCATTTTCGGAACATACAGCCCGTAATATGAACGGTTAAGGCTATACCGCATTTCCTTTACGCCATCATGAAGCACAACGTCGAAGCTGCCACTAATAGCGACAATAAATTCCTGCAGGTTTAAATAAGCGTGGCCGCCACGCCGTTCGCCGCCGGGTACGTCATAAATCCAATAGGTACGCTCAATTTTAAAGGGGATATGGTTGTTTTCTTCAATGAAAGAAAGGTTCCCCCGGTCGTCTAAAAACTTGGGCAATTGTATGATGCGCGGGGCTTCCATATGCTGTTATGCCTGGTAACTAATATCAAAATCAAGTTTAGGGTGAATTACACCCGGAGCTAAAGCGCTGTTACTTCCTTTACTTTCATTTTCAACCTCAAACCCGATAAAATCATCAGCACCAAATAATTGGTAACGTTGATTTTCGCCAAAAATCAACTTGAATGAATAATTGCCGGCGTTCAACAGGTTAGGCGGGATAGTACACTTAACCGTGTAAAACCCGGTTTTTGAATCATTATTGGTTGATATAAGCACGCCGTTATGAAATACGGGGATTTCATCACTATTTTTTAATTCAAAGGTTGCATCGAGATTAATGCCCGTTTTTTGATTAAAGAAGATCATCTCAAAGCTAATACCTGTCGAAATGGAGATGCTGTCGCCGGTAAGCGGGCGGATAATAAATTTAAGCACCCTTATATTTTCATTTCCCGGCGCTGAGCTTAGATCATCATGATGCTCAAATGTTGCCCGGGTATTATTATTGGTTTGATAAAAGCTTACTGCTTCGAGCTGTTTGTTGTCATATATCAACTGCCCGTTTGCAAGCACAATGCCCCGGTTACATAATGTTTTCACAGCGGCCATGTTGTGGCTTACAAACAAAACCGTGCGCCCTTCGTTCATGCTTACCTGTCCCATTTTACCGAGGCATTTTTTCTGAAACTCGGCATCGCCAACTGCCAGTACTTCATCTATTATCAAAATCTCGCTTTCAAGGTGCGCAGCCACCGCAAAGGCCAACCGTACGTACATTCCCGATGAGTAACGCTTAACCGGCGTATCGATGTATCTTTCAACCCCCGAAAAACTCACGATCTCATCAAACTTTTGTTTGATCTCGGCCTTGCGCATCCCAAGGATGGCACCATTGAGGTAAATATTTTCCCGCCCGCTCAATTCCGGGTGGAAACCTGTGCCTACTTCGAGTAAACTGGCTATCCGGCCCTTTAGTTTTACCGAGCCGGTAGTAGGAGAGGTAACACGGCTTAAAATTTTAAGCAGGGTACTTTTACCTGCTCCGTTGCGGCCTATAATGCCAACAGCATCGCCCTGTTCAACTTCAAAATTAATATCGTTCAAGCTCCATACCACATCACTTTCGCCTTTGATGGTACGATCATTCACTTCGCCTATTTTTAAAAAAGGATCTTCCTTACCCCGCAGACGTGCCCAAAAACGCTCCAGGTCGCGGGAGATAGTGCCCGTACCAAAATCGCCTAATTGGTAGGCTTTTGATAAGTTTTCAACTTTTATTGCCTTACTCATTTATACAGTATCAACAAAAGTTTTTTCAACCTTATTAAATATTACTATGCCTGTAAGCAGTATTACAATAGTGCTAACGATACTGTAAGCTAACAGCTCCCAGTTAAAGCTTCCTTTGCCTAAACAGCCATACCTGAACGTTTCAATTATGGCCGTAATGGGGTTAAACTTAATAAGCCAGCTGTATTTAGGATATTTAGCCTGTGCCACCGATAAAGGGTATATAACCGTTGTTGCATACATTAAAAGTGGTACGCCAAAGGCCACTATAAACGCTATATCTCTGTATTTTGTGGTAACAGCCGATATGATCATACCTAAGCCTAAACCCAGTGATGCTATCATGATAATGAGTAATGGCAGCAGCAAGGCTGCTATATTGGGAATAATATGTTCGCCCTTTAAGATAAATATGATGTACAGGATTATGAAAAGTAGAAACTGAACCGCGAAACGGATCAAGTTTGAAAGTACAATGCTTAGAGGCATAATAAGTCTTGGAAAATATACCTTGCCAAGTATACCGGCATTATCTTTAAAAACAGTTGACGTTTTGTTCAGGCAATCGGCAAAATAGTTCCAAATGATGATGCCGGCCAGGTAAAAAAGTGGCTTGGGCAGGCCATCAACCGGGATGCCGGCCAAATTGCCAAATATCAGGGTATAAAACAGGATAGTAATAACCGGCTGAATAAAAAACCACACCGGGCCCAAAATGGTTTGCTTATAAAAGGAAATAAAATCGCGCCTAACGAGTAGCACAAGCAGGTCGCGATAATGCCACACCTCTTTAAGCTTAAGGTCGAGCAAGCTGCCTTTGGCATTTATTTCAATGTCCCATTTTTCCGGATGCAAATCAGTCATTTATCAGCTGCTCAAGTTTGGTCATATAATCGCGCTCGTTAAAATGGCTTAAACATTTTTCCTGTAAGCTTTTGCGGGTATCAGCAGCTAAGTGTTTTTGCAAATGCTTTGTTATTGCCCTGTTAAGTTCGGTAAGATTGTCCGGGTCAATGGCTTCTCCCAGTTCGCCGTTCCGGATGGCGTCAATACTACCGTCGGCATTACCGCAAATAACGGGTAAGCCGCAGGCAAGGGCTTCAATAAATACAATGCCAAATCCCTCTTTTTTGCTTGGTAAAACAAACAGGTCGGCCAGCAGGAAATGGTCGGTGAGTTCGGCTTCATCAATAAAGCCGGTTAAAATTACCCGTTCCGTTACATCATGCGCCGCTATTAATTCTTTTATACGGATGTGTTCCTGCTCATCATATTTGCCCGAAAGTATATATTTAATTTGCGGAAATTGTGACTTAAGGCTGCCCAGGGCACTAATTACCTGGTCATACCCTTTGTATAGCTCGGTAGATGCCATGCGTGTTAACGAAAATATGATAAAATCATCGTGGTTTAAACCATAACGGCGCAACAGTTTTTGTGGCTTTGCGAAGATATCTGGCAAACGCATAAATGGGTCAATTGCATTATTCAGCACAATGCATTTATCTGCATTCAGGTTATGCCTTTTTATCATTTGCTGTTTGGTATAATTGCTTACACAAATTACGCAGTCGCAGTGTTTAAGCATCAGCCGCTTTAAAAACGAAAGCGGACGCCAAACCTCAATGCCGTGTGCTACAAGCCATAACCGGCATTTCGGATTAATTAGTTTAATTAACAGGCCAATGATGGCCAGGTTAACATGGCTTAATATAGCAACATGGGGCTTTGCGGAATGGCCGATGGTTTCCAAAACAAAACCTGCCCGGTTTATGCCAAACCCTTTGAAATTTGCAGAAGGTAAATATTGCGCCATCAGGTCATCCTGCTTATCATAAGCCGACCAAAGCTCAAAATTCCAATTGTTTTTTAAGGCAGCACGATGCAAGGAATGACCAAGTGTGCGTGTCATTTTCTGGATGCCGCCGGTAGTACTAAATGTTTGTAAAGTAAAAAGAATTACATTTTTAGCCATCATTTTGAACCTGGTACAAGGCAAAAGCCTTTGACCAATGAATGCTGTCGTTTTTAAACTGTTTTATAACATTTTGTGCCGCTTTTCCTTTGTAATTATCAGTATCACTAATTAGCTGGTGCCCCTTCATCCATTTTTGTAAGGGGAATGTGAAACCCATTTTGGGCCTGTTCCAAACTTCAGGCGGAATAAAGTTGTTGAAACTTTCAATAAGAAGTTTTTTCGGCTGGCGTTTATTAAATCTGATGGCTGGCGCGATATTCCGGGCTGCACGGTTAAAATCTTCATCCAAAAACGGAACCCTGACTTCAAGGCCATGATTCATGCTCATTATATCGGTATCCCTAAGCAATTGGTTTTGCATGTAGAAATGCGTTTCAAACCATTCTGCATGTTCGTTATTATACCCGTGTGGTGCGGGCGACAAAGCTGTGCCGAACAATACATCATTAATATGATCAATGCTCGTATCCAGTAGAGCAGAAACATCAGCCAATGAAAACAATCCACGCAAAGCCAGGTAATCAGCTACGGGATGGTTAACAGCGAGGAATGCCAATTTCT
The DNA here is from genome assembly GCF_003286435.2 of Mucilaginibacter metallidurans. NCBI lineage: Bacteria > Pseudomonadati > Bacteroidota > Sphingobacteriia > Sphingobacteriales > Sphingobacteriaceae > Mucilaginibacter > Mucilaginibacter metallidurans. The sequence continues at coordinate 4,922,105 of NZ_CP043449.1, read as the reverse complement.
TATAATGATCAGGCAAAAAGTGACCGGATAGCTTTAACATCCATGATGGCAGTTTACGCAGATAGCCAAGATATTTTATGCGGTTAAATGAGGGATAACCACCAAAAAGTTCATCGGCGCCCACACCTGATAATACGGCCTTCAAGCCATCATCATGGGCATATTTACTTATAAACCAGCTGTTAATGCCATCGGTGGTAGGCATATCCATAGCACCCATGATTTGCGAAAAAAACGCTTCAAAATCTGATTGTTTTACCAGGTGTGAAAAGTTTTGGCCATTTATTTTATTGTTAATGATGTTTTGATAGCTGCGTTCATCATAACTTTTTTCATCAAAAAATATAGAAATGGTTTTAAGTTGCTCTTTTTTTTGCCGATTGGCCAGCATTGTGAGCAGGCTTGAATCAATCCCCCCGCTTAAAAATACACCTATGCGTGCATCGGCAATTAATTGCCGATGCACGCATAGGCTAAGTGCATTGTAGATTATCCGATGGGCTTCGTTTTTATCGGTTATTACATTTTGCAAACCATCAATGTGATATTTGCTTAAAGTATACCCTGCACTCCTGTGGTCCCAGCATAAAAAATGTCCTTTAGGCAAGCTGAATACATTTTTTAATGTGGTATAGGGTTCAGGAATATGGCCAAATGCCAGTAGTCTTACCGGCCAGTCCGGATCTTTTTCGATATTCAGTCCCGACTGTTTAAATGCCCGTACTTCGGATGCAAAACAAAGCTCGTTGTTTACAGCCGAATAATATAGCGGTTTTATACCGGTAGTATCACGTACAAGGTAAGTAAGGGCTTTGCCAACATCATACAAGGCAAAAGCAAACATACCTCTGAACCTTGCAAAAGCTGTAGTGCCCCAATTAAGATAGGCCTGGAGTATAACTTCGGTATCAGTGCCTGACTTAAATTGTGCTCCTGATCTTAGCAATTCCTGTTTTAATTCAGGGTAGTTGTAAATTTCGCCATTGAAGGTGATCCATGCATTTTGGCCCACATCTGCCATGGGCTGATGCCCGTTGCTGCTGAGGTCAATAATTGATAACCTGCGGTGACCGAAAACAAGGCAGGCTTTTTTATCTTCAAATATGCCCTCATCATCCGGCCCGCCATGCTGTAACGCGTGGCACATTAATTTTACGCTATTCCTGATCTCGTTCTGGGATATTTTTTTAGAAACGATTCCTGCTATACGGCACATTCTTCATTAAATTTCATAGCTTCGCCCCGTAAGTTACATTGATATCTTGTAACTAATTAATTATTAATTACTTGTGTTGCGGGGCACAAGCTGTCTATTTATTGAATTTTCGGTGCAAATAATGAAATATTATCTGTTGTCCAAACAATTCCTTTATTTTAAAACCGCTCAATGAGCGATGCAGCAACATTAACGATAATAGAGTAACCAATACTTTCCAGGCGTAATATCAGTTGTTTTTGCGATCTGCGTGATACAACTTCGCCTGTCATGCCCTTTAGTGCACCTGCTCTGATGATAATCTTCTCGCCCGGCTGCAGGTTTTCCTCTGTTACCTCCAGTTCATATGGGCTTGCCATGAGTAATTTAAGTTCATGGATCTGTTTATCAGGCATAACTGCAGGCTTGCCCGAAAAATAAAGGAACCGCGCAATGCCTTTGGTCATTAACACTTCGGCCTGCTCTTGTTCGGCAATATTTACAAACAGGTATGATTTTAACAATGGTTCCTCAACCCATTTTCTGCGGTCGCTCCATTGTTTAAGCTGACGGTGCAGGGGCAGGTAAACATTAATGCCTTTGCTCACTAATGCTTCATATGCCTTTTTTTCGGCTCGTGGGTTGGTGTAAACCGGGTACCATTTGTTTACTGCCATATTGATTTTAGTAACAATCTTTTTAAATAAACAAGCTTATTTAAACCATCGTTTTAAATTCCACCATTTTTTCTTTTCATCATCAAGATAATAGCCCGAACCTTCGTAGCCGCTGTAATCTGAATAATAGTAATATCGTGTGCCTGCATTTTCGCCGGTAAATTTGGTAGTGTAATATCTTGAATGCAGCAAATCTTCTTCGAATGCATTTAAAATTATCACGGTATTATCGAGGTGATATTCCTGCGCTATGCGCTGTGGCACAGTTGCGGCATAATATTTTGATTTGCCCGACCGGATCACAAAAACATTGATGTCACTTATCCTGATAAGCGGTATAGCATCTGATACCAGCCCGATCGGAGCGGTATCAATCATCACTATATCATACATTGTTTTAAGTGTTTCAATTAAAGCGTTCATCCTTTTGCTGTGTAGTAGCTCTGATGGGTTAGGCGGTACGGGCCCCGACACTATAAAATCAAGGTTTTCCTGTTCAGAGTGATGAATGATATCATCAATTTCAGTTTGGTGTGCAAGGTAATTGGTCAAGCCAATATCATTGGCCACATGAAAAGTTTTATGTAGCCTTGAACGACGTAAATCGGCTCCTATTAATATTACTTTTTTATCAATAAGTGAAAGCGTGCTTGACAAATTTACGGCAACAAATGATTTGCCTTCGCCGGCTACTTCCGAGGTTATACAAATAACTTTGCTTGCTTTTTCTGACGAAAGGAAACTAAGATTAGTACGTACAGAACGGACCGATTCGGCAAAAATTGATTTGGGTTTGCTGATAGCAAGGATTTGTTCGCTACTTTCGTCAAGGGCATACGGGAATTTTCGGATAACGCCCAGGATAGGTATGCTGGTTAGACTTTCAATGGTTTCCTTATCATAAATATAGGGGTTTAATATCCTGATGAGAATGATAAGCCCCAGGCCTATAGCCAGACCTAATATAGTGGCAGTACGGTGGATATTATGTTCATTGGGCGAAACTGGATTATAGTTTGGTTGAGCCAGTTCAATAATAGTTGCACCAGGCAAAATCCCGGCACGGCTGATCTGCGCTTCCAGTTTTTTTTCGGACAGAAAAGAGTATACCTTATCATTAATATCAAAATCACGCTGCAGGCTCACCATATCACGCTGGGCGGCAGGCAATGCCGCTATAGTTGAGTTAACCTGGCCAAGCTGATTATCAAGATATTGAATATTTTTTTCGATGCCAGCCCGGATCTGTTTTATATTGTTTAAAGCGGTGGTTTTAATTTGGATAATGCTTTGGTTAATGTTTTGAATAGGCTGCGAATCGGCATTATAGGTAGTTAATAAACTTGCCCGTTCTGTAATCAGGTTGTCCAGGCGGCTTACCATAACTTCTAACGACGGTAGATTAGCGCTGCCGACATTAAAGTTTAAGGTTACATTGTTTTTTTCCTTGGCTATTTCGCTGCTAAGCTGGTCGAGCGCTATTAATTGTATTTTTAATAACGATTTGTTTGATTCAAGCTCGGTTGCCTTGGTTACTGAAGTAGTTGATGCGGATGTAACGTCAAGTATCTTGGATTTTTTCCTGTATTTTTCTATCGAGTTTTCAGAGCCTTTTACTTCAGTCGACAGATAATCCAGCTGGCTGTCAATAAAATCGATCATTTGTGAAGCTGACTGCGCCTTTTGGTTCCGGTCAAAAATCACATAATTGTTCATAATCGCATTAAGTATATCTGCTGCAAACTGCGGATTGGAATCTGTTTGCTGGATGGCAATTATATTTGAGTTTTTTGCTGTTTCGCCAGCATATAAATTACCCTGTACCCGGCCGATAAAATCTTCGGGGATATTGAACTTAAATAAATAAATTGTTTTGGATGGAATTAACCCCGGGTATTTAATTCGGAAACTGGTATTGCCAATGGTTACAATATCGCCGTATTTGTAGTTGTTTTGGATCTCCTTACCGTTTATGCTATAGGTAAGATTGAAGCTTTGAGCACTGACCGGCTTAAAAGTTATCAGGCTATGGAAAAAATTAAGACTATCAAACTTTACCAGAGTAATACCGAGAGGTTTTTGCGGATAGGTTTCGGAGGTACGTACCCTGCCCGAGATATAAAAGCTGATACGATAGTCGAGGTCTTTTATTGCTGTTAGGATGAGGGTACGGCTGGTTAATACCGAAGTTATACTTTGAATTTTTGACGGGCCGCGTTCGGGCGTGGTCATTACACTGATAATGTCAGAAATTTCTGATTTTTTTTCTTCTACCTTAAGTGTTCCCCCGGTGGCATATGTTTTGGGTGTATACCATAAATAAGTGTACGAAATAGCTGATGTAATAACGACGGATGCCAATATCCAGTACCAGCGGCTGAGGAGTATTTTGCCGATCTTAAAATAGTCAATTTCCTGGTTGGGCAGCTTTCTTTGTACTTTTTCTAACTCTTCCATTTACCGATGAGAAAGCGTAAAAATAATCAAGGCAGTATTAAGCAGCAGTAAAACCGGCTGCGTTATTACCGAAAGGTTTTGCAATTTATCATTGCGAACGGCGCGCTTGTTTTGTGCTATATAAATAACATCTCCGCTTTGAAGAATAGCACGGGGATCATTTATTGATTGGATATCCCGAAGGTTAATTTCAGTAACCTGCGGGTTTTTTTGATCGCCTCTTATTATTTTTACATTTGCTTCATTAGCCTTATCGGTCAGGCCTCCCGCTTCGCCAATCATTTCAACCAAAGTTGTCCTGTCTTTTGTTAACGTATAGTTCCCCTGCCCCTTTATTTCGCCAAGTATGGTTACCTTAAGGTTAACGATCTTCAACTCAATTATGGGGTCTTTCAGCAGGTTTGTACGGTAAAGCTCCTCAATTTGTTTTGCTGCTTCCGGCCTGGTAAGACCAGCAACTTTTACATGGCCGATAACAGGCAGCGCAACAGTGCCGTCGTCTTCAACCTGAAACGTTTGCCCGGCAGCACCGCCACCTCCGCTGCCCCCTGCATTGGTAGCAGGCGCTTCGTCAACTATATACTTTATGCTTTGCAGGTTCCTGATCTGCAGTATATCCTGTGCTTTAATACGGTATGGGCCTACTGCTGCATCGCTTCCTTTTGATGCGGTATCAGTAACATTATACTTTTGGTCAAAAAGATATTGATATTGTTTGCTTGAGCAGGAGGTTAACAATAAAAGTATCCCAATTATCAGGCAGATAGATGTATAGTTGCGCATGTTCAGCTATAAAGTTCCAAGTTATATTTAAGATAATTAGGCTGCAAAGTCAAAATTACATAATTTCGGGGTATTAATACGTTGTATTTTTCCCAAAGTTGCAAGGTTGAAGATCTCGGTTATTACTGTTGTTTACAATGCTCAGGATACTATTAAAAGATGTATCGACTCTGTTATCGGCCAGAATTACAACAACATTGAGTATATTATAATTGATGGCGGCTCAACAGATAGTTCCCTGCAAATAATTAACCAATATAAATCGCACATCAAAGTTTTGATATCTGAGCCTGACCAGGGCATTTATGATGCAGTCAATAAGGGGATCCGTTTAGCAACAGGCGAAATAGTTGGTACGCTTAACGCCGACGATTTTTTTGCTAATCAGGAAGTTATATCAGCATTAGCGCAGGCTTTTTCAGACAGCGCAGCCGGGATCGTTTACGGAAACCTTGATTATATAAATTCTGTAGGTAAAATCACCCGTAAATGGAAAAGTCACAAATGTGGAAAAAATTCCTTTAACCGTGGTTTTATGCCCCACATCCTACCTTTTACTGTAAGCGCATCTTGTTTGATAAATACGGTTTTTACAGCCTTGAATACGGTTCTGCAGGCGATTATGAATTAATGGCGAGGTTTCTGCATAAGTGGCAGGTAAGGAGCTTTTATCTTAACAAAGTTATGGTTAAAATGCAGGTAGGGGGTATAAGCAACAGCAATTTAATGAACAGGTTTAAGGCGTGGTCATTTGATTTGAAAGCAATGCGTAAAAATAATGTGTTTTTACCCGTTTTGGCAATTGTGCTGAAACCCGTAAGAAAGATTTTTCAATTCCTTTAATTTTTAGTTAACTTTTTGTGTTGCGCTTCGTACAAGTACTTATAAATGAATAAGCCGGTCACTAACATATTTATAGCATATGCTTGAATTTCTACGCTCTTATCATTTTGTTTATAATGTGCTAATAGTTGTATTTTCAACCCTTATAACATTATTATGTATCCCTTCAATATTACATGTTGCACGTGCCCGCCATTTATATGACGATGTTGGACATTTCAGGAAACAGCATGATCATGGTATTCCCCGCTTGGGAGGTGTTGCTATTTTTGTAAGCTTTACTATTACAGTTTTGCTGTTTATCGATAAGTCGTTGCCCGTTAGTTACCTGCTTACCGCATGTATAATTTTGTTTGCCATGGGGTTAAAGGATGATCTTTCGGGGGTTAATTCAAGCACTAAGTTCATGATCCAGTTTGTGGTTGCTGCCATACTTGTTATCCCCGGAGATATCAGGATCAGCAGTATGTATGGCGTTTTTAATATTACGGCCTTGCCATATATACCCAGCGTAATGTTGTCAATACTGGTTATTATGCTCATCATCAATTCTTTTAACCTTATTGATGGTATAGATGGCTTGGCTGCAACCACGGGTATTATTGCCAATAGCACTTTTGCGACACTTTTTATTTATATGAACGAATATGAGCTTGCGGCAATTTCGCTTGCTATAGTTGGAGCGGTGGCTGGTTTTTTGCGTTTTAACATAACCCCCGCCAAAATATTTATGGGCGATACCGGTGCCCTCCTTATTGGCCTGGTATCTGCAGTAATGGCTATTCGATTTATTGAATTGAGCAAGGTTTCGACTGTTAAATTACCTTTTATATATACTGCTCCGGCTTTAATTATAGCAGTACTTATAGGTCCTGTTTTTGATACGCTCAGGGTTTTTACTATCCGGATCTTAAACAAAAAATCCCCTTTCGATGCAGACCGCAACCATATCCACCACCGTATGTTAAAAATGGGTTTAACGCATCTGCAAACTACTTTTGTTTTAGGATGCCTGAACCTTGTTTCGATAGTAATGGTACTGGTGTTTAATAATTTAAATAACTCCTGGCTTATTGCCTTTATATTTTTATTGTCGATATCTTTTAACGGGATGATCACTTATTTTATCCGTTCAAAAAAAGGTGAAGCCCTGGTAGTCCGGAATTTTAGCGACTAATAATCAATTGTAACCTGCAAGTAGTAATACCGTAAATAAACAAATTAACCATTCATCTTCATTAACTTTGATGCTTTATTTATCAGCACACCATGAAGATAGCTATAAACGGGTTTGGCCGCATTGGTCGCGTATTTTTAAGGAATATTTTATTGCATCCCGAGATAGAGGTGGTAGCTATAAATGATCTTACCGACACGCAAACCCTCGCTCATTTATTTAAGTATGACTCTGTTCATCGGGGGTTTAAGGGTACGGTGAGTTTTGATGATAACAGTCTTGTTATTAACGGTAAGCGTATACGGGTATTTGCCGAACGCGATCCTTTTAACCTGCCCTGGAAGGCTCTGGATATTGATGTCGTAGTAGAATCTACGGGTAAATTCACTTCCAGGGGTGGTGCTGAGGCGCATTTAACCGCCGGGGCACGGCAGGTTATCATATCTGCACCATCAACCGATAAAAATGTACCAACTGTAGTGCTTGGTGTAAACGACCGGGAGGTTGACCTACAATCTCCTGTGCTGTCAAACGCATCATGTACAACTAATAATGTTGCCGCTATGGTAAAAATATTAGATGAAAACTGGGGCATCATTGATGGTTACATAACCACCGTTCACTCCATGACCGGCGATCAAAGCCTGCATGATGCACCTCATAAAGATCTTAGGCGGGCAAGGGCCGCATCGGCTTCTATTATACCCACTACTACGGGTGCTGCTAAAGCAATAACCGCTATATTCCCTCATTTGGACGGCCGTTTGGGCGGAGCAGGAATTCGTGTACCGGTACTTAACGGTTCATTAACTGATTTTACCTGCAGTCTCAAAAAGCAACCAACCATAGTTCAAATTAACGAAGCATTTAAACAAGCTGCAAACGGGCCAATGAAAAATGTACTGGAATATACGGAAGACCCTATTGTATCAACCGACATATTGGATAATCCGCACAGCTGCATTTTTGACGCCCAACTAACATCAATAGTGGGTGGCCTGGTAAAAGTTGTTGGCTGGTATGATAATGAAATGGGATACAGCAGCCGGCTGGCCGATTTGGTAGTACGAATAGCCGAATTTAAAAAACAGCCTGCCTAAACAGTAGTATAAGTTATTTTCTGTATAATTTGAGTAGCTCCCGGAATACGTGAAATAAGCGTTGCTGCTTTAATTTAATGGAATTAAAATTTCCTGTTCCATGAATTTTTTCAATTTTGCTGCATGATCAAGTTTATAAAAGTTGATGAGCTGCTGCATGTGCGTAATGAGGTACTGCGTGAGGGCAGGCTCAATCTTGACGAATGCCGTTTCCCGTCAGATAATAATGAAGGTAATTTTCACCTTGGCTATTTTGTTAATGATGAACTGGCTTGTATTGCTTCGTTTCACCCGCAAAGTTATGGCGAATTTAAAGGTACGGGATACCAACTCAGGGGTATGGCCACTATCGAAAAATATAGAGGGCAGGGCTTCGGCAATCAGTTGGTTAACTTTGCTTTGGTATACCTGCGAGGGCAAAAGGCGGATTATCTGTGGTGTAATGCCCGAAAAAAAGCGGTGCGCTTTTACAACAGCCTTGGTTTTGAAATCGTTTCGCCCGAGTTTGAGGTGCCGGGCATCGGTCCTCATCATGTAATGTATGTTAAAATAAGATGAAATTTTGGCGGATCAAAACAGCTTTTTTTGTTTTTCGTTCAGTATTTTGAATTAAAATGCTCAATTTGCGCCCGTTCATAACAAATGACCCTTTAATAGATATGAAAACAGTAGATCAAATTAGTTTTGCAGGTAAAAAAGCCCTCATCAGGGTTGATTTTAACGTGCCTCTTGACGAGAATTACAATATTACCGACGATAACCGTATGACGGCAGCTTTGCCAACCATAAAAAAAATATTGAAAGATGGCGGCAAAGTTATCCTGATGTCGCACCTGGGCAGACCGAAAGATGGTCCTACAGAAAAATATTCATTAAAACATATCGTATCTCATTTGTCTGATCTGCTTGGTCAGCAGGTTCAGTTTGCTGATGATTGCATTGGTGAGCAAGCTGTTGAAAAAGCAAAAGCGCTTGGTAACGGCGAGGTTTTATTATTAGAGAACCTGCGTTTTTATAAAGAAGAGGAAAAAGGTGATGTTGCCTTTGCAGAAAAGCTTTCGAAATTAGGTGATGTATACGTGAACGATGCTTTTGGTACCGCTCACCGCGCGCACGCTTCAACTGCTATCATCGCTCAGTTTTTTCCTGATGCCAAATATTTTGGTTACCTGATGGCAGCCGAATTAAACAATGCCGAAAAGATCCTGAACAATGCACCTAAGCCATTTACAGCTATTATGGGCGGTTCAAAGGTATCTGACAAAATTGAGCTTATCGAAAAACTGCTGGAAAAAGTAGATAACCTGATTATTGGTGGTGGTATGGCTTATACATTTGCTAAAGCTGATGGTGGTAACATTGGTACCTCACTGGTTGAGATGGACAAGCTTGATCTGGCAATCAGCCTAAGGCAAAAAGCTAAAGAAAAAGGTGTAAACCTGTTATTGCCTTTAGATAACATCATTGCCGATGCATTTTCAAATGATGCTAACACGGATGTTGCCAAAACCGGCGAAATAAAAGATAACTGGATGGGTCTTGATATCGGCCCGGAAACGGTTGCTTTATTTAGCAAGGTAGTTGAAGAATCAAAAACCATTTTATGGAACGGCCCGATGGGGGTTTTTGAAATGGAGAAATTTTTAGGCGGAACCAAAGCCATTGCCGAAGCTGTGGCCAAAGCTACTGAAAACGGTGCCTTCTCGCTGATAGGTGGTGGTGATTCTGCCGCTGCGGTAGCCAAATTTGGCATGACCGACGAAGTAAGCTACGTATCAACCGGTGGTGGCGCCTTGCTTGAATACATGGAAGGTAAAGAATTGCCAGGTGTAAAAGCAATCAACGACTAATAAGAACTAAAACAAACAGGAAAAGCCCCGGTGACGGAGCTTTTTTTGTTTAAAGCCGTTGCCGATCAATTTATTCCCTGATAATTATCTTAACTTCAAATCGATTTTTGCATTTAAGCCAATTATTAAATATGATTAACATTAATTCCGGAGGAGAGGCTCAACACACGTTTGACGCCATTGTGATTGGATCGGGCATCAGCGGCGGATGGGCTGCCAAAGAGCTGTGCGAAAAAGGGCTGAAAACGTTGGTGCTGGAACGTGGCCGGAATGTTACCCATTTAAAAGATTATCCAACCGCAACTAAAAATCCCTGGGATTTTCCCCATCGGGGACATTTACCTAATAGTATAAAAAGCGAAAATCCGATTGCCGAAAAATGTTACGCATTTAGCGAGGCTACAACTCATTTTTTTGTTAAAGATAAAGAACACCCGTATGTTCAGGAAAAGCCGTTTGATTGGATCCGCGGGTACCAGGTGGGAGGTAAGTCGTTGTTATGGGCCAGGCAAACCCAGCGCTGGAGCAGTTTTGATTTTGAAGGCCCGGCAAGAGATGGCTTTGCTACAGCATGGCCTATAAGTTACAAAGATATTGCACCATGGTATAGTCATGTAGAGTTATTTGCTGGCATAGCCGGTAACAAGGATGGATTGGAAACGCTGCCGGATGGGAGTTTTTACCGCCATGGGAAATGAATGTAGTTGAAAAACACATTCAAAAAGGTATCATGGATGCTTATAAGGACAGGCATGTTGTTATCGGCAGGTGCGCACATTTAACCCAACCTCAACCAATTCATTTACAACAGGGCGGGGCAATGCCAGGCCCGGAGCTTATGTGAACGCGGCTGTCCGTTTGGGGGGTACTTTAGCTCTAATTCATCAACCTTGCCGTGGGCGGCCAAAACGGGTAATCTTACCCTCCGGCCCGATGCCGTAGTACATTCAATTATTTACGACGAACAAAAAGGAAAGGCGACAGGCGTTAGGGTAATAGATGCACACACTAAATCGGTTACCGAATATTATGCCCGTATTATTTTTGTAAACGCAGCTACGTTAAATTCTAACCTTATTTTACTCAATTCAAAATCAGGCAGGTTTCCAAACGGTTTAGGAAACGATAATGATTTGCTTGGCAGGTATATTGCATTTCATAATTATCGCGGATCGTTAACGGCAACCATTGATGGTTATCTGGATACCTATTACTATGGCCGGAGGCCGGCTGCGGTGATGATGCCAAATTTTAGAAACGTTTATAAACAGGAAACCGACTTTTTAAGAGGGTATATGACGTTTTATAGCGCTACAAGGAGCAATTGGGGGCATGCTGTTGATGGCGATCAGATTGGGGCTAACTATAAGGAAAATATCTCTGAACCAGGCAACTGGAATGTATATATGATGATGCAGGGCGAAACCATTCCCAAGGTCGAAAACAAGGTGAGCCTGAGTAAAGACCGAACAGATGAATGGGGAATACCATTATTATCCGTTTCTGTAGATTATGATGATAACGATGTAAAATCCCTGAACGATTTTTTGCAGCAGGGTGCCGAGATGCTTAATAAGGCGGGATGTAAAAACATCGTCCCTAACGATAGCAAGCAGGCGCCTGGTTTAGATATCCACGAGGTGGGAGGAGTGAGGATGGGAACCGATCCTAAAAACTCATTGCTAAATAAATGGAACCAATTGCATGCATGCCCCAATGTATTTGTAACCGATGGTGCTTGTATGACATCTACCGGTACTCAAAACCCATCTTTAACTTTCATGGCCCTAACTGCAAGGGCGGCAAATTACGCGGCAGATGAATTGCGGAAAAACAATATATAATTTTGCTTCGATTGTTTTCGAAAATGATAATTTAAAGGAACTGTTTGCAACCGCAAAGTCAAACGATTAATGGATCGTATCGTAACTGTGTTGAAATCAACTAACGTACTTATCCATCCAATTAATAAAGCAGATCGTGATAAACTTAGGGAAATCTACCTGCTTTGTCGCATACAGGCATTTCATTGGATGGACAGTAATTTGCTTACATTAAGTGATTTTGATGCTCATACGCACGATGAGGATATATGGGTAGCAACCTGCGATAATGAGACAGTTGGGTTTATGGCTGTATGGCCTCCTGATGCTTTTGTTCATCATTTATATGTGCACGTTGCATACAGAGGAAAAGGCATCGGAAAAGCCCTGTTGGCTTTGGCTGCTCAAAATTATCCGTCTCCGCTCAGGTTAAAGTGTCTTGTTAAAAATGAAGCGGCGTTTCAGTTTTATCAAGCATTGGGTTGGGAAATTATGGAAGAAGGCAGTGATGCTTTAGGTGATTATTTTTTAATGAAGAATGAATAAGAGCGGGCGGGACATCAAGAATATCCCGCCCCGTTTGTTTTATTGAATTTTAACCGAAGTCACCACGTCGTTTGCATTTGGTGATAGGGTGGTAAAATTAGATGTGTTCGATGTCCGTGTCCATGATGTGCCCGTAGAGTTATCGTTTGCATACATGGTCACTGTCCAGCCGGTTGGGATTTTTACCGATGAAGCCCAGTTATCTACAAAGCCATAAGCCTGCAGTTGTGCCAGGGTATAAGTGCCCTTAGGTATGGTGCTGGTAACTGTGCCTCCGTAATTGATGTCCTGGTAAAAAGTTACCCCCGTAGTACTGGTTCCCGTATATACTGTAGATTTGCCGTATAACGCGTTTGATACACTCGAAAGGTAAGTATGAACGTCGCTATTAGGCAAATTGTAATACAGATAAATACCATAATTATTATTTACGGTTTGGGTTGCCAGCGACGCAGCGGTTGATGAACTGGTGCTTTGAATATCAATAGCGGCCGGGCCAAGGTTGGCGGCGGTGAGTCCCGGAACGTTTGGGACAGAATAAGTGCCATAAATAGCGTTCCAGCTATAGTTAACTTTTGAGCCTACCGTTACTCCATTGTAACTCAGCCTTGACGCTGCCGGACCATAAAAGTAAAATGAAATTATTTTGGTAGGCATCAGGTTACGCAGGGCAGTAACGAGGTAAACAAATGAGCTGTCATTTGGCTGGCCGGTACCATTGGTGCCATAATCGGCATATTCATCGTCAAAGTCAATGCCATCCAGTCCGTAAGTGGTAACGGCGTTGCTTAATTGCTGAGCAAAATCATTTGCGGCAGCCTGAGAAGGAAAATTAGAGATCCCCGCGCCCTGGTGATTGCCCAAAATAGACAACAATACCTTAATACCTTTAGCCTGCAGGCTTTGAATGTAAGTAGCTTTATTGTTGAGTACGTTGGTTACCTGCGGGTTAAAGTACAACACTGCTTTTTGCGTGCCGGTGTCATAGTTGATGTTGGCCGCAAATATAATAGCAATATCAAAAAGCTGCTCCCCGGTTGATAGGGTGTAGTTACCCACATTGCGGATATCATTATTATTTACCTCCACATAGCAAACACCCTTAGGTCCGGCCACGCCTATGGCGTTGGTGCTTAACTTTGACGGGGTGTTGCCGGTATCGGTAGGCAGTGCAGCTTTTTCTTTTTTACAGGCGGATGTGAGCAGTACAACTGCGCCGAATAAAGCGGTTAGTGTTTTTGTAAGTGGCAGATTAAGGTTTGTTCTCATAATTGGTGTGTTTGTTAAATTGTTTATAAAAAGATAAATTGTTTTAGCATAACTGGTTTGCGTAAAGCCGGCCCATGGCATAGCCAGGGATAGTCACTATCTCTTAAAAAACTGTTTAAATATTTTAGGTTGCCGGCGCTTAGGTCCTCGCTCCGGTATTATTTGGTTCAAAGTAATAGACCATTAAACGAGTATAATTGCCTACAGGTTTTAATTATTATTTCATAAAAATATTATTATGGTTAATAAAGGTGCTTATTGTGCTTGATTTTAATTATAATAAAAACCTTTGTTCTGTAACAAAAAAGAGGCTTTTTGTAAATAGCCGTATCGTTAGTTGCCCTTTTTATTTTATTCGGTTACATTTGATTGACTGACAAAAAATTTATGAAGAAAAATTTACTTTTCGTTCTCTGCCTTTTGCTTTCGGCATCAGGCCTTTATGCGCAACCCAAAGCGCCCGATGCTGAGTACATCAAAGCCAATTATCAGAAATATGAATACCAAATCCCGATGCGGGATGGTAAAAAGCTGTTCACCTCGGTATATGTGCCAAAGGATCAATCTAAAAAATATCCTTTCATGATGGACCGGACCCCGTACAGTGTGGCGCCGTACGGTACCGAACTGTATAAAGGCAGCCTTGGCCCATCGTCGTTATTTACGCATGATGGTTACATCTTTGTTTACCAGGATGTACGAGGACGTTGGATGAGTGAAGGCATTTACGAAGAAATGACTCCCGAAAAAGAAGATCATAAAACCAATAAGGATGTTGACGAGGGCACCGACACTTACGATACTATTGACTGGCTGCTGAAAAACATTCCCAACAACAATGGCAAGGTAGGAGTATGGGGTATTTCGTATCCCGGCTTTTACACCACCACTGTTTTGTTAAGCCGTCACCCGGCCCTGGCAGCTGCATCGCCGCAGGCGCCAATTGCCGACTTGTACCGCGATGATGCTTTTCATAATGGCGCGTTCATGCTGGTTGCTAACTTTGGTTTTTACCCTGGGTTTACCAACAGGCAGGATGATAAACCAACCCAACGCCGCGGTGGGAGGTTTGATGCCGGCACAGAGGATGGGTATGAATTTTTCCTGAAGATGGGTTCGGTAAAAAATTCAAACACTAAATATTATAAGGATACTATCCGTTTATGGAACGAAATGCTTGATCACCCTAACTATGATCAGCATTGGAAAGATCGTAATGTGCTTTATCATCTGCATGATATAAAAACAGCAGTACTGGTAACCGGTGGCTGGTACGATGCCGAAGATTTATACGGAGCTATCAATACCTATAAAACCTTGGTAAAAGAAAACCCTAAAACCCGGTTTACTTTGCCATGGGGCCATGGGTACACGGCGGTTGGGCACGTGGTGAAGGAGATCATTTAGGTGATGTTGGCTTCGGCGGTTCTACAGGCCCGTTTTATCGCGAAAAATTGAGTTTGCGTTTTTTAGTCATTATTTAAAGGGTACTGCTGATTTCGACCTGAAGCCGGTATCTACCTTCGAAACCGGTGTTAACGAGTGGAAAACCTATAACACCTGGCCTCCGAAAGAATCGGCAGAAAAAAACCTGTACCTGCTACCGGGCGGAAAACTATCATTTACCGCTCCAACAGGCGTAGCCGATAGCCATGACGAATTTATATCTGACCCGAATAAGCCGGTGCCGTTTATCAACAGCATTGATATGGACATGAAACGCGAATACATGACCGCCGATCAGCGTTTTGCATCGCAACGCCCGGACGTGCTTGCTTATGAAACTGATATTTTAGATAATGATATAACTATTGCCGGTAATATCTGGGCCAATCTTAAAGTATCAACTACCGGCACCGATGCCGATTGGGTGGTTAAAGTGATTGATGTTTATCCTGATTCTACCAAAAACACCAAATGGGCAGGTAAAGACGTATACCTGAGCGGTTATCAGCAAATGATACGCAGCGAGGCTATGCGAGGTAAATTTCGTAATGGTTTTGATAAGCCAGAGCCTTTTGTGCCTGGTAAAGTAACCCCGGTTAATTTTGAACTGCAGGATGTGCTGCACACCTTCAAAAAAGGGCACCGTATGATGGTTCAGGTACAAAGCACATGGTTCCCGCTTATCGACAGAAATACACAGCAGTTTCAGGATATCATGAAAGCTAAAGATACCGACTTTAAAAAAGCCACACATAAGGTTTATACCTCAAAAGCTAATCCAAGTTATTTAAAGGTTAGGGTTGTTGAATAAAATACTTGCAATCTAAGCACGGCAGCCTCATGTATTTGCATGGGGCTGTCGCATTTTATACCATGATGTCGTAACGGTTAGTAATTAAACCTATAACCATGTATAAATACATCATCCTTTTTATGATAGCTTCAGTCTTACTGGGCTGTAAAAAACATAATCAGCAAACCGGCTGTCCAAGCCAGGCCTGCACGCTGAATTTCGCATCGTTATATGTGAATTTTGTTGATAAGGATGGTCAAATGGCATTTGGAAAAGATGTAAGGATTGTAAACTTACGTACCAAACAAACCATAATAGCTAAAGGAAACCCGGGGCCTCCTTCAACAACTGTAGGCCCGCATTTGTACACAATCGCTACAGATAATAATAAAAATGAGTTCTCGACCGAAGGCGATGATGTGGAGCTTACTGTAACCAATATCCAAACAGGTGCCACTCAAACCGCGCTGTTTAAAATTTCGGGTGGATGTAATTGCCATGTAGCTAAAGTATCCGGTCCGGGTACTATAGTGCTTAACTAATACATTTTTTTCCTACAAGAAAAGGCTGCAAAGAAAAATTGCGGCCTTTATATTTGCGCTTATTTAAACTAATTATAAATAAAGCTTGCAGATAAAAAGTCTTTTTATACTTTTGCGCTTAATTAGACTTAATCTAAATAGAATAATGAATAACCTTTACAATTACCTGCGCACAATCCCATTTTTAATTTTATTCCTGTTTGCAAATACATTAATCCTGAAAGCTGATGATGAAGGCAATAATGGTAAAATAACCGGTGTTGTTAAAACCAGCGATGATAAACCGGCTTCGTTTGTAAATGTTGCCATTAAAGGCTTAAACAAAAGCACTATAACGACGGATAACGGATCATTCGCTTTCAATAACGTTAAACCGGGTACCTACATCCTGGTTACTTCATACGTTGGTACAAAAACCGAAGAGCAAACTGTAACAGTTTCCGCAAATAAAACAACAGTTGTATCCTTTAAGCTTAACGAAAGCTCGGCCCAGTTAGATGAGGTTGTAGTTTCATCAACTAAAACCATCAACCGTAAAAAGTTAACCATCGGCAAAATGAACGTATCGCCAATGGACTTGCCGCAAAGCGTTACTGTAATAGGCCGCGATGTGCTTGATCAGCAACAGTCAATACGCTTAAGCGATGTTATCAAAAATGTGAATGGTGTGTACCTTTATAGCGGCCGTGGCAATACCCAGGAAACATTTGGCGCCCGTGGTTATAATTTTGGAAGCAATAACATTTTTAAAAACGGATTCAGGGTTAACTCGGGCGTTGTGCCGGAGATCAGTTCACTGGAACGTGTTGAAATATTGAAAGGCAGTGCCGCGTTGTTATACGGAAACGTTGCGCCCGGAGGCATCCTAAATATGGTAACTAAAAAACCTTTATTTACGCAGGGTGGCCAGGTATCAATGACCTATGGCAGCTATGATCTTTACCGCCCGTCGTTTGACGTTTACGGCCCTATATCTTCCAAATTAGCATATCGCGTAAATGGTACCTATGAAAATGCCAAAAGCTTCCGCGACAATGTAAAATCAGAAAAAGAATACATCAATCCTTCATTCCTGTACAAAATAAGTGATAAAACAACTTTAATTGTTGAAGGCGATTACCTTAACTATGATTTTACCCCCGATTTCGGAACCGGGCAAATCAACAACGTTATTGCCAACGTTCCTCGTAACCGGTATTTGGGCGCGTCATGGTCAACCGGTAATACCAAACAAACTACCGCAACGGCAACCATTAACCATCAGCTTAATAGCCTTTGGCAGTTAAGCGGCGGTTTTTCATACCAGCACTTTAACCGCCAATACCAAACCACCGAACGTGTATTGCCTATCCCCAATGGTGACTGGGGCCGCACGCTGAACCGGGCTAAAACGCTTGAAGATTATTACACCGGCCAGTTCAATATTACCGGACAATTTAATACAGGTGCTATAAAACACAATATTTTGGCCGGTGTTGATGCCGATTGGTACCGCAATAATGCTTATACCTACGTTACCACCGTAGATGGGGTTTCGACTTATCTTGACCAAACAAATACTAAGCAAAAAGCGGTTTATGATACCATCAACATTTTTGACCTTAATAAGTATATCCTCCGTACTAATAAACCACAGATGAACCCGTTTTATAGCATTTTAACGGCTACCAATCGTTTTGGCGCTTATGCTAACGATTTGATCAGTTTATCTGAAAAAGTTAAGGTGCTTGCGGGTATTCGCTGGTCATACCAGTATGTAGCGCCTACTACAGTTACTAATTACAGTACTATTGCCCCAGCCAAACCAGCTGCCGGGAAAGAAGATAAAGCGTTTTCACCGCGCGTTGGGGTCGTTTACAAACCAATAGCTAATACTGCCTTGTTTGCAAGCTACTCTAATTCGTTTATTACAAATACAGGCTCTGATATTAATAGTAAACCGCTTGATCCGTCGATAGTTGACCAGTATGAAGTTGGCGTTAAGAACGATTTCCTGAATGGCAACCTATCGGTAAATGTAACGGCTTACCGTATTAAAAATAATAACCTGGCCCAGACTGCGCCTTTCACTCTCGATGGGAAAGAGAACACCAATACCAATATCAAAGTGTTGAGTGGCGAAACAAGGAGCGATGGCGTAGAACTTGATATCGCAGGCCATCCGGTTAAAGGGCTCGATGTACTGGCAGGTTACAGTTATACTAATGCTAAATATACTAAAACAGGAACCGCACAAGGCAGTAACATAGCAGGGCAGCCTCTGCTGAATACGCCAAAGAATACCGCCAACACCAGTGTGTTTTATACCTTTTACAACGGCGATTTAAAAGGGTTTAAAGTAGGTGCATCTGTTTATTACCTGGGTAACCGTGTTGCGGGTAATGCTAATTTGGTAGGTCAGGCCCAGACGCTGTCGAAGTTGGTGTATGTACCAGGCTTTACCACGGTTGATGCCTCGGTAGGTTATACCTATAAAAAGATCTCTATTATTGGTAAGATCTCTAACATAGGCAACGTACTTAATTACAATGTACACGAAAACTATAGTATTAACCCTATACCACCAAGACAGTTTTTAACTACGTTGAGTTATAAATTTTAATTAATTAAACAAACCGGGCATGGAAACATGCCCGGTTTTTATGCTTATACCAACCAATGAAAGTATTTTTCCGCACCATTCACCTTTATTTGAGCCTTGCAGCCGGGGTAATCATTTTCTGCTCGTGTTTAACAGGTACAATGCTGGTTTTTGAAAAAGAAATTCAGCAGGCGCTTCATCCTCGGCGGTACTTTGTAGAACCACAGGAAAAGAGGTTGCCGCTTGCTAATTTAACAGCAGGAGTATTAAAGCAAATCCCTAAATCAAAGCTGGCAACGGTTATGGCTTATGATGATCCTGAGCGTGCGGTAGAAGTAGCCCTAATAGTGCCCGAAAAAAAAGGTAAGAAACCAGCGGATGCGCCTAAAACAGAAAAGCACTCCGGAGTTCATCCAAAAAAGGATGCGAAACCAAAAGACGCCGAGCGATCAAATCTTACTGCTTTTGTAAATCCCTATACCGGGCAAATAGTTGATCAGTTTAACCGCAGGCAAACGTTCCTGTACTCGGTAGAGATGTTTCATCGCTATTTATTAGGCGGTAAAAATAGCCTGGGCGATTGGGTGATCAGTCTCTCAACCTTGTTTTTCCTGGTAATATTGGTAACGGGCGTAATACTTTGGTGGCCTAAAACCAAGGCCATTATGAAGCAGCGACTTAAGATAAAATGGAACGGCAGCAGCAAGCGCCTCACACATGACGTGCATATTGTTACCGGTTTTTATACCTCTATATTTTTGATCATTATTTGTGCTTCTGGCCTCGTAATGACCTTTAAGTGGGCAAATAATACTTTGTTTTTCCTTACAGGTTCAAAGGTGGTTGCCAAAGAAGATATCAAAGCCCCGCTTTCGGTTTATCAGCCGGGTATTACCGCCATTTCGCCAGATGCTGCTGTTAGCGTATTAGGCAACAAAATAACCGACGCCGAAAATTACACTATCCGTTATCCGCGCGATACGGCAGCGGTTTATACTTTTAATGTGCTCAAAAAAGGTTCTGTTGAACTGGCTACCGATACTTATTATGTAGATCAATACAGCGGCAAGCTTGCGGGCTCTGCTTTATATGCTGATAAAAGCCTTGGTCAGCGTATCCGTGGGGTTATTAAACCAATCCATACGGGCTCAATTTATGGCTGGCCTACGCAGGCTTTAGCTTTTCTTGTTACACTGATTTCGCTGATCTTCCCGGTAACCGGGGTTATGATGTGGTTAAACAGGATAAGGAAAAAGAGGGAAAAACCGGTTCGTGGAAGAATGAGAGTGGTATCTGCTGAGGCAAAGGTATAATACAATATCATTAGGGATTTATCATTCGGGCTTATAATGGAAATCTCGTTTTTACAATATTATTATAGGGTACGAAGCGGTGACGTGATGGAAAGGGTTCTACAGGTTCGCCATTTAAGTCGATGATTGCTTCGCACCTTGCAATCACGGATGTGGTATCAATACTTACTATTCATCTCACCGGCTTCCCAACCATGATCCAATAAGGCCGGTAAGGGCTCCCATACTTTCTTATATCTTACCAATATTTCCAGCTTTTCCGCTCGTTGTCGGTAATATCCCGTAACATTCCTATGCAAAAAGCGGCAGGATGAGCGCTTCGTATAATGCGAAGCCCGGGTCTTTATACTTTATAGGTGTACATGCGGTTTGTTATGTTCAACAGCTTAATATACAAAATATTAGTACCCCAAGGCCAGTCAGATAGCAGAGGTTTATCAAAGTAATGCCTCCGCAATAAATGGATTTTTCTCCCACTTTTTAATAATACAATATTTATAACTGAAATGTGATTTAACTGATTGGTTATTAGTCGGTTTTATTGTGCCTGGAGTTTTAGAAAATCTTCAAAAAATATAAAACAGACCCGCCTAAAAATTGTTGAAAACTTTTAGTGGGGGAAAGTGGTAAGAAGTGGTAAAAGTATTTACTTTTACGTTACAAAATTGCCCAAGTCATACAATGTCGTTTTTAACCGGTGAATTTGAGTGTAAGCTTGATCCTAAATTTAGGATGATGATACGGCTGGCCTTAAAAAAAAGCTTCCTGAACTGGAATCTGAAGGCCTGGTGATCAATCGCGGGTTTGAAAAATACCTTGTTATATACACTAAAAAGGAATGGGATAAACGACTTGAAGAACTGAGCAAACTTAATGAATATGAAGAGGATAATATAGCCTTTATACGATATTTTACCCGTGGGCTACCGAGCTTATGCTGATGCTGCCGGGCGGGTATTGTTGCCAAAATTCCTGTTGGAATATGCGGGTATAAAAGGTGATGTAGTGCTGGCTTGCCAGTTGAATAAAATAGAGGTTTGGGATGCCGAAGCTCACCGTAAACTGATGGATGATGAGCCAAAAAGTTTTGGTGCATTGGCAAAAAAGGTGATGGGTAATAAAAGTAAGGAGCAGGAATGAGTGAGTACCATGTACCGGTAATGCTGAAGGAGTGTATTGATGGGCTGAATATTGATCCGGACGGTATTTATGTGGATGTGACTTTTGGAGGCGGCGGGCATTCGCGCGAGATTTTGAAGCATTTGGGGCCAAAAGGCAGGTTGATTGCTTTTGATCAGGATGCCGATGCGCAGCGGAATATTATTGATGATGAGCGTTTTGTTTTTGTAGATCAGAATTTCAGGTATCTCAAAAACTTTTGTCGTTTACATGGGGCTATCCCCGTAAATGGTATTCTGGCCGATTTGGGTGTGTCATCGCACCAGTTTGATGAGGCCGACCGCGGATTTTCCATCCGGTTTGATGCCGAGTTGGATATGCGTATGAACCAGTTGGGCGAGCTAACTGCGAAGGATGTGATAAATAATTATTCGGTTGCCGATCTGCACCGGATTTTTGGCATTTACGGAGAAATTCAAAATGCAAAATCATTGGCCGAAACCATTGCTACTGCAAGGTTGAATATGCCGATAGTTACTATTGCGGATCTGAAAAATGTGATCAGTAACCGCATCCCGAAAGGAAAAGAAAATAAATACCTGGCGCAAGTGTTCCAGGCATTAAGGATAGAGGTTAACCAGGAGTTAGAGGCATTAAAAGATTTTCTAATGCAATCGGCCGAGGTTTTGGGCGTTGGGGGCAGGCTGGTAGTCATGTCATACCACTCGCTTGAAGACAGGCTGGTAAAAAACTTCATTGCCAAAGGTAAATTCAGCGGCGAGGTGGAGAAGGACCTTTATGGAAATGATAATAAACCGCTTGATGCTGTAAGCCGCGGGGCTATAACGGCATCGGCAGATGAGATAACCAATAATAACAGGGCACGGAGCGCTAAATTAAGAATAGCTGTAAAAAAATGACCAATCGTTTACGTACAGAAATTCAGGAGGAGGAAGAAGTTGAAGAGGTAATTGAGGAAAGGCCTGCGAGGGAGCTGCCTGATAACTTTTTTACGCAACTTTTTACCAAAGGCTTTCTTACAACCGAGAAGGCCACCAATGCTTTGCCCTTTATTTTGTTTTTAGCCTTTTTGGGGATGGTGTATATAGGAAATATGCACTATGCCGAAAAATCTGTGCGTGAAATTGATGCGCTTACCAAAGAGGTTAAGGAACTGGGCTGGGATTATAAATCGACAAAGGCCGATATGGCTTTTAAAAGTACGCTTACCGAAGTGGCCAAGCGGGCAGATACATTAGGCTTAAGTCAATCCGTTGATCCACCGGGAAAAATAACAGTGAAGGAGGTTGCAGATGGGAATTAGGACTAACATACTGGCCAGGGTTTATTTAGCCTTCGGTCTTGTTTTGCTTTTGGCCATTGCTGTTGTGGTTCAGCTTTGCCGCCTGCAATATGTTCAGGGCGATAAGTGGAAAGCAATGGCTGCCGATCTTTCTGCTCAATATCAAACTGTTGAAGCGGCAAGGGGTAATATTTTTTCTGTGGATGGAAGTTTGCTGGCTACTTCGGTGCCCGAATATGAGTTGCATATGGATATGCTGGCCGGTGGTATTGCATCGGATACGGCGTTTAACAACAATATCGATCTGTTGGCTGCAAAGCTATCGGGTATGTTTGGAGACAGGTCGGCAAGAGAATACTCACGCGTATTGCGTGAAGCACGCAGGGATAGCTCCCGTTATGTGTTGATCAGGCGTAAGGTATCTTACCAGGATTTGAAAAAGATCCGGCAGTTCCCTGTGTTTAACATGGGTAAATATAAGGGAGGGTTAATTGTTATTCAAAAAAACAGGAGGATCCTGCCATTTCAGTCGCTGGCGGCACGTACTATCGGTTATAAAAACGAAAACGTAAAGAACCCGGTGGGTTTGGAAGGTGCTTATTCGGCTTATATAAACGGCGAAAGCGGCAGGCGTTTAATGCAGCGCATTCCGGGTGGTATCTGGATGCCTGTTGACGATGATGATGAAATTGCACCCAAAGATGGTGCTGATATTATTTCAACCATCAACGTAAACTTTCAGGATGTGGCGCAGGATGCATTGAAAAAACAACTGGTTAAAAGTGCGGCTGATCATGGCTGCGTTGTGCTTATGGAGGTATCTACCGGCGAGATCAGGGCTATTGCTAACTACACCCGTACTAAAGACGGCGATTACAAAGAGCAAATGAACTATGCTATCAGTAACGCTATCGATCCGGGATCAACCTTTAAACTGGCATCGTACATGACTATGCTCGATCAGCATAAGATTGATACCAGCACCATAGTTAATGCTGAGGGTGGTAAATATAAATTCCCGAAAGGGCCGACAATTACTGATACCGAGCATGACAATTATGAAATGTCGGTAAAGCGTGCTTTTGAAGAGTCATCAAACGTGGCGGCTGCAAAATTGGTTGATAGGTTTTACCACAATAACCCTTGGGAGTACATTAATAAATTGTACAGCTACCATTTGAATGAAAAGCTTCAGTTACAAATTCCCGGCGAAGGCAGGCCGGTGATCAAAAATCCATCAAACCGCAGCTGGAACAAAAATTACAGTTTGCCTGAGATGGCTTATGGTTATGAAATGAATATTAC
The DNA here is from genome assembly GCF_003286435.2 of Mucilaginibacter metallidurans. NCBI lineage: Bacteria > Pseudomonadati > Bacteroidota > Sphingobacteriia > Sphingobacteriales > Sphingobacteriaceae > Mucilaginibacter > Mucilaginibacter metallidurans. Next base: position 4,897,983 of record NZ_CP043449.1, on the reverse strand, counting down.
GCCGCTGCAAATGCTGGCTTATTACAATTCAGTGGCCAATAATGGTAAAATGATAGCCCCGCTGCTGGTTCGTGAGATCAGAAGATTGGGTAACCCTATCGAGCAATTCCAGGCCCGGGTAATCAATGAACAGGTATGTTCGGAAGCTACGCTGGGTAAGGTACGTGGTATGCTTGAAGGTGTAGTACTTAATGGTACCGGCAAAAATGTTATTAAAAATAAGCTTTACAGTGTGGCGGGTAAAACCGGTACAGCACAGGTGGCTAACGGAACAAAAGGTTATAAGGATAAAAAATACCAGGCCTCTTTTTGCGGTTATTTTCCGGCCGATCATCCTAAATATTCGATGATTGTGGTGATCAATAACCCAACCCAGGGCGACTACCTGGCTGCAAAGGTTGCAGGTCCGGTGTTTAGGGAAGTGGCCGACAGGGTTTATGCTAACGATTTAGATATTAACCAAACCTCGCAGGCGCATTTTGTAGGCAATACTGTAATGCCGCAGGTGAAGCAAGGAAATATGAAAGCCTTGAAAAAGGTTTATTCAAAACTGGGCGTTAAACCGTTGTATGCATCGGCAAACAGCACGGTTGATACAAGCAATGGTATCCCGTTTGAGGAAGTAAAGTATAAAAATGGCACCGTGCCTGCGGTAACAGGCATGGGGCTTAGCGATGCGTTGTATGTAATGGGTAACGCCGGCTATAAGGTAACCGTACGCGGAAGCGGCATAGTTACCAATCAATCGGTTACCGGAGGAAGTGCAATACCAAAAGGATCACGAATTTTAATAGAACTGCAATGAGGTATTTAAGCGATGTAATTGATGGACTGGCCTTCACTGAGTTGCAGGGAAGTGCTGATGTGGAGATCACGGCGATAGCTTTTGATTCGAGGGCAGTGATACCCGGAGCAATGTTTGTTGCTGTAAAAGGCACCGTTGTTGACGGGCACGATTATATTGACCAGGCAATAAAAAAAGGTGCTGTAGCAGTGGTTTGCGAAGACCTGCCTGCCCATACTACCGGCGAAGTTGACTTTTTGATGGTGGCCGATTCGGCGGTGGCACTTGGTATTGTAGCTGCTAACTTTTATGATAATCCATCCGCCAAATTGAAACTGGTCGGGGTAACGGGTACTAATGGTAAAACAACTATCGCAACATTGTTATATCAGCTGTTCCGCGATCTGGGTTATAAATGTGGCTTGCTTTCAACTGTCGAAAATCAGATCAATGGTAAAGTAATCCCATCAACCCATACCACGCCTGATCCGGTTGAGCTAAACAGTTTGCTTGCCGAAATGGTAGACAGCGGTTGTGACTATTGCTTTATGGAAGTAAGCTCACATGCCATTTCGCAAAAACGTATCGAGAGTTTGGTTTTTGCGGGAGGTGTGTTTACCAACTTAACGCATGATCATTTGGATTACCATAAAACCTTCCTGAGGTATTTGAATGCCAAAAAGGAATTTTTTGATGGTTTACCTAAAGATGCTTTTGCACTTACCAACAGCGATGATAAAAATGGTAATGTAATGCTGCAAAATACAGCAGCACATAAAAAAAGCTATGGTCTTAAAACCATGGCCGATTATAAAGCCCGGATCCTCGAAAATCAGTTTAGCGGCTTATTACTGCAAATTGACGGCGAGGAAGTATGGTTTAAAATGGTGGGCACATTCAATGCTTACAACCTGTTAGGGGTTTACGCTACCGCGATGCTGCTTGAGCAGGATAAAGCGAAAGTGCTTACAAGCCTGAGCAAACTTACAGGTGCCGAAGGCCGCTTTGAATATATCACAGCGCCAAATAAAGTTGTAGGTATTGTTGATTATGCTCATACACCTGATGCTGTACAAAACGTATTGAGTACCATTCATGATATCCGCAAGGGTAATGAAAAGGTAATCACTGTAATTGGCTGCGGTGGTGACAGGGACAAAACTAAACGCCCCATCATGGCCAAAACTGCATGTGAGTGGAGCGATAAGGTGATCCTGACATCCGATAATCCGCGTACCGAAGATCCGGCGCAGATCATCAAGGAAATGGAAGAAGGTGTCGACCCGGCATTTAAGCGTCATACGGTAAGCATCATCGACAGGCATGAGGCTATTAAAACAGCCTGTATGCTGGCCAATCCGGGTGACATTATCCTGGTAGCGGGCAAAGGGCATGAAAAGTATCAGGAAATAAACGGAGTGAAAAACCACTTCGACGATATGGAAGAATTGGAGAACCGGTTCAAAGATTTGGTGTAAAAGAAGGGCCAATTATAAAAGTGGCTGGATAGATTAAGAAGATACTATATAGTAAAAGAGAAGAGCAATGTTGTATTACCTGTTTAACTATTTAAGTAAAAATTACAGTATCCCCGGGGTAGGTGTATTTCAATACATCACGTTCAGGATGGCGATGGCTGTAATTACTTCATTGCTGATCACTACTGTTTATGGCAGGCGGCTAATAGATTATCTACGCTTTAAACAGGTGGGCGAAACCGTAAGGAATTTGGGTTTGGAAGGCCAGATGCAAAAATCAGGTACGCCAACTATGGGTGGTATCATCATTTTGCTGGGTATTTTAATACCAACGCTGCTGTTTGCCAAGCTGGAGAATGTGTATGTGATCCTGATGATCATTACTACCGTTTGGCTGGGTGCTATCGGTTTTCTGGATGATTACATTAAAGTATTTAAAAAGAACAAAGAGGGCTTAGCGGGCAGGTTTAAGATCATTGGTCAGGTGGGTTTATCACTGATTGTTGGGTGGACAATGTATTTTAACAGCAATATCATCATCCGCCAGGAAGTTGTGCTTCCGGTGAAAGACGATGCTCCTGTTGAGTTTCACATGAAGCGCAATACTCCTGTTTACACTCAGGACGTACACTCTACCAAAACAACAATGCCATTCTACAAAAACAATGAGTTTGATTACGGCAAAGTGCTGAAGTTTTTGGGTAAAGGTTATGAGCAATATGCGTTGGTGGTGTTCCTGTTTTTTGTGATCATCATCATTACGTTCATATCAAACGGTGCCAATATTACCGACGGGATTGATGGTCTGGCGACGGGCACATCTGCCATTATAGGTATTACGCTGGCTATACTGGCCTATGTATCGGGTAACACGGTTATTGCCGATTACCTGAACATCATGTACATTCCTAATTCGGGTGAGCTGGTAATTTTCGCCGGTGCCTTTGTCGGGGCTTGCGTAGGCTTTTTGTGGTACAACTCGTACCCGGCACAGGTGTTTATGGGTGATACTGGTAGTTTGGCTATAGGTGGTATCATCGCGGTATTTGCCATCATGATCCGTAAGGAACTGATGCTGCCATTACTGTGTGGTATTTTCCTGGTAGAGAATTTTTCGGTGATTATCCAGGTTTCATGGTTTAAATACACCAAAAAGAAATTCGGCGAAGGCAGGCGCGTGTTTTTAATGGCGCCGCTGCATCACCATTACCAGAAAAAGGGTTTCCATGAAGCAAAGATTGTTACTCGCTTCTGGATCATCTGTATTATACTGGCGATAGTGACGGTGATAACGCTGAAACTTCGTTAAGAAAAGAAGCAAGAAGTCAAGAGTAAGGAGACAAGAAAGAAAATGAGTCGGTGAAATCATCAAACAATCGGTGAAATCCCAAAAGAAAATAAAAATGAACGACAACAATAACAAAGAGACCAATCAAAAGCACCCTGTTCAAGGGGGGGGCGGGACTCGCCTTGTGGTGTTGGGCGCGGGTGAGAGCGGTGTTGGTGCTGCATTTCTTGCGCAGCAGCGGGGCTTTGATGTTTTTGTGTCGGATTTTGGCGGCATTGCCGATAACTATAAAAAGCAACTCGAAGATTGGAATATTCCTTTTGAAGAGAAACAGCATACAGATGAACTGATCCTGAATGCGGTAGAAGTGATCAAAAGCCCCGGTATTCCGGATAAGGCCCCGATCATTAAAAAACTGCATGAAAATGGGACACCTGTAATATCGGAGATTGAGTTTGCCGGGAGGTACACTGATGCAAAGATCATTGGTATAACAGGTTCAAACGGTAAAACGACCACCACCAGCTTAACCTACCACGTTTTAAAAGATGCGGGAATGAATGTTGGGTTGGCGGGCAACATCGGCAAAAGCTTTGCCTACCAGGTTGCTACCGAAAAGTTTGACTGGTATGTGCTGGAGCTAAGCAGTTTTATGCTTGATGATATGTTCAGGTTTAAAGTTGACATAGCGGTACTACTAAACATCACACCTGATCATTTGGACAGGTATGATTATAAACTGGAAAATTATGCGGCATCCAAATTCAGGATAACGCAGAACCAGACTGCAGCAGATTATTTTATTTATTGTGCCGATGACCCGGAAACAATAAAGGGAATGAAAGAGCGAACGTTCGGGGCACAGCTGTTGCCGTTTTCCATACAGCAAAAATTTGAACCGGGCGCATACCTGGATAACAACGACAATATTGTCATTAACACAACACAAGAACATTTTACAATGTCAATTCAAGATCTGGCCCTGCAAGGCAAACACAACATTTACAACTCCATGGCATCGGGTATTGTAGCAAAAGTGTTGGAGCTACGCAACGAAACGATGAGGGAGAGCATGGGCAACTTTAAAAGCATTGAGCACCGCCTGGAGTTTGTTGCCAATATATCGGGCATTCGCTTCATCAACGATTCAAAAGCTACCAATGTTAACTCAACCTGGTACGCCCTGGAAAGTATGACCAGCGATGTAGTGTTGATTTTAGGTGGTGTTGACAAAGGAAATGATTACAGTATGCTTAATGATTTGGTTAAGCAAAAGGTAAAAGCTATTGTGTGTTTAGGCAAGGACAACAAACGCATCCACGAAGCCTTTGATGATATGGTTGAAATTATAGTAAACACATCGTCGGCCCAGGAAGCAGCAACTGTAGCTTATCACCTGGCAACCAAAGGCGATACGGTTTTACTGTCACCGGCTTGCGCCAGCTTCGATCTGTTTAAAAACTACGAAGACCGCGGCAGGCAGTTTAAGGACGCTGTGAAGGAATTATAAATGTCAAGATTTCGGATGTGCAGATTGCAAATGAGTAAGTAACACAAAATATAGGATCAGGTTAATCCCAAAATCCTAAAAATCAAGGTTCAGAATGCATAGGATATTAAACAATACAAAAGGAGATCGCTGGATATGGCTTATAGTCATACTGCTTTCTGTTATATCCTTGTTGGCGGTATACAGCTCGGTTGGTACGCTGGCATTTAAGCAGGGTAAGGGAGTCGAGATCATCCTCATGAAACACGTGTTCATGATAGTAGGAGGGATTGCGCTGATGTATTTTTCGCACAAGCTGGATTACCGCTATTATGCTGGTATCTCTAAGGTAATGATGATCGTTACCATTCCGCTGTTGCTATATACATTGGTTTTTGGTAGTCATATTAATAACGCAAGCCGCTGGATAGCTATCCCGGGAACAGGGTTAAGCTTTCAGACTTCGGATTTGGCCAAGCTGGCATTGATCACTTACCTGGCCCGTACATTATCGCGCAAGCAGGAAAACATTAAGAATGTTAAAGAATCTTTTTTGCCTATCATGGGCTCGGTTTGCGTGGTTTTTATCCTGATTGCATTAGCTAACCTTTCAACAGCGTTAATGTTATTTGGGGTTAGCATATTACTGTTAATCATCGGCCGGATCAGTATCAGGCAAATAGCTATTACCTGTGCTGCAGGTTTTATATTGTTGCTGGGCGTAATATTCTTAGGGCCGAGGAGGCATACTTACGTATCCCGTATGAAGGTATTTATGCACCCCGAACTGGCAAAGGCCGATAAATCTTTCCAAAGCGATCACGCAAAAATTGCCATCGCAACAGGCGGGTTATTTGGCAAAGGCCCAGGGAACAGCACAGAAAGAAACTACCTGCCCGAGTCATACTCTGATGAGATCTACGCCATTATAGTTGAGGAGTATGGTTTGGTAGGAGGTATAATCGTAGTGGGGATCTATGTATTCCTGTTGTATCGATGTATCAAGATCATCACCAAAGCGCCAAAAGCCTTTGGGGCATTGCTGGCGTGTGGTTTAAGTTTTAGTTTAACCATACAGGCTTTTGCCAATATGGCTGTAGCTGTAGGCTTAGGGCCGGTAACCGGTGTGCCGCTGCCGTTGGTAAGTATGGGTGGTACTTCGATATTGTTTACAAGCATTGCCTTCGGTATTATACTATCGGTAAGTAAAGATATTGAAGAACCTAAAAAGGATAAGGCTATTAAAGAAGATAATACAGGGCCTAATAAGATCATAGTGGGAGAGATCAGGACGGCGTAAAGCTTCGCCCCTAACCCCCTAAAGGGGGAATGATTGATAAGGTTATATAAAAGTTAACAAGAAGTGACAGATAAAAGCAAGGATATGAAAGATGCAACTCAAAAGCACCCCTTCAGGGGCGGGGGGGCGTCGCCGCGTATCATCATAAGCGGTGGCGGAACAGGAGGACATATCTTCCCGGCTATCTCTATTGCCAATGCTTTAAAAAATATTGATCCCAATACCGAAATCCTGTTTGTGGGCGCTAACGGCCGCATGGAAATGGATAAGGTTCCGGCGGCGGGTTATAAGATCATCGGGTTGGACATCCAGGGGATTCAGCGTGGTTCGATAGTTAAAAACCTGATGTTCCCTGTTAAGCTCGCCAATAGCGTACGGAAGGCTATCAAGATCATAAAAGATTTTAAGCCAGACGCCGCAGTAGGTGTTGGCGGCTATGCTTCAGGCCCATTGCTGTATGCCGCATCGTTAAAAGGGATACCGTACCTCATACAGGAACAAAACTCGTATGCAGGTATTACCAATAAATGGTTAGGCAAGCATGCCAAAAAAATCTGCGTGGCCTTTGATGGTATGGAGAAGTTTTTTCCTGCCGATAAGATCATCAAAACCGGTAATCCTATCCGTAAGGATGCGGTAAACATTGCCGGCAAGCACATGCAGGCTTTGGAGTTGTACCATCTTTCGGCCTTTAAAAAAACGATACTGATAACCGGCGGTAGCCTTGGGGCACGTACGCTGAACAACAGTATCATGAACGGTATAGATAAGCTGCTGGCTGCCGATGTACAGGTGATATGGCAAACCGGAAAGTTTTACTATAAAAGTATCATCGAAAAGCTGGGCGAAAATTATCACCCCGATTTGCAGATCAGGGAGTTTTTAACCCGGATGGATTTGGCTTATGCCGCGGCTGATATCATTATATCAAGGGCTGGGGCCGGTACTATTGCCGAGCTGTGTGCCATTAAAAAACCGGTGATCCTGGTGCCTTCGCCAAATGTGGCCGAAGATCATCAAACTAAAAACGCTTTGGCCCTGGTGCATGAAAACGCAGCTGTTTTTGTGGCCGACCGTGATGCCGAAGCAAAACTGGTTGACAGGGCGCTTGAATTACTGGAAGACCGCGATCTGCAAAAGAAATTGAGCAATAACATTGGTAAAATGGCCATGCCAAATGCCGATGAAGTTATAGCAAAGGAACTTATCCAAATAATAAGTAACAATTAGAATGATGGTCCTCCTCTTCCAAAGGGAGGAGGGCCTTTTTTAAACAAATTTAAAAATGGAACTGCACGACATAAAAAGAGTTTATCTCATAGGCATAGGCGGCATCGGTATGAGCGGCCTGGCACGCTATTTCCATCATTTGGGTTGTATTGTTTGCGGATATGATAAAACGTCGACTGATTTAACCAACCAGTTGCACAATGAGGGGATCCAGGTTGTTTTTGAAGATCATGCGGATTACATTCCCATGAGCTTCCAGAAACCATGCAGCGACACGCTTATTATTTATACGCCTGCTGTACCAAAGGATTCGCACATATTAAATTATTTTAAAAATCAGGGCTTTGAGTTGTTCAAGCGCTCGCAGGTTTTAGGCTTGATCAGCAAGAGTTCATTTACTATTGCTGTGGCCGGTACACATGGCAAAACTACCACCTCAACCATGGTAGCGCACTTGCTTAAAGCATCGGGTAATGATTGCTCTGCATTTTTGGGTGGTATTTCATCAAATTACCAAACCAATGTGCTGTATGGCAAAAACAACGTAATGGTGGTTGAGGCCGATGAGTATGATCGCTCGTTCCTTACCCTGTATCCGGATGTTGCTATCATCACCTCAATGGATGCCGATCATCTGGATATCTATGGTGATCATGCGCATCTAACCGAATCGTTTAAGTTGTTCGCTTCGCAGATAAAACCGGGTGGTACGCTGGTGCACAAAAATGGTTTGCCTTTGGATGGTGGTTACACCTATGCTTTCGAAGATGAAACTGCTGATGCACATGCTTCAAACGTGAGGATCATTGACGGCGATTTCTATTTCGATTATAACAGCGCCGCGGTAAATATCACGGATATAAAAATGGGCATAGCCGGCACCCACAATGTGGAGAACGCCGTAGCTGCCATTGAAGCGGTACTGAAACTGGATATATCACCGGAAAACATTAAAGCAGCATTAGCATCTTTCAGAGGGGTTAAACGCAGGTTTGAATACATAGTTAAAACGCCAGAGCATATCTACATTGATGATTATGCGCATCATCCCGAAGAATTGAGGGCTTGTATATCATCAATAAAAAGATTATACCCGGCTAAGAAATTAACGGCCATTTTTCAGCCTCATTTATTTACCCGCACCCGCGATTTTGCCGATGGCTTTGCCGAAGTGCTTGGCATGGTTGATGAACTGATATTACTGGAAATTTATCCTGCACGTGAATTGCCGATAGAAGGTGTTGACTCGCAGATGCTGCTTAACCGTATGCATTTGCAAAATAAAAGGATATTGAGTAAAGAGGCTGCCGTTGCTGCTGTAGCTGCCGAAAAGCCCGAACTATTGTTAACGGTAGGCGCCGGTGATATTGATACCCTGGTGCAGCCATTAAAACAAGTATTAAGTAATGAATAAAAAACTCATTTGGAAGCGCCTGTTGATAGGTTGTGCCTGGGTAATAAGCCTGGGTGGCCTTGTGGTGCTCATGAGTTTTATTGAAGCAAAAAAAGCGGGTGTAAAGTGTACCGCGGTAAACGTGAGCATCCCCGGCGGGCAATATTTTATTGACAAGCAGGAGGTTGATCATATTATTGAAGTTACCAGTCACTCATTGGTAGGCAGGCCTATCGAAAATATCAATATCCAGGAACTGGAGGATAAATTGAAAGCGAACCCGTTTATTGAGTTTGCTAAAGTTTATACCGAAATGGACGGTGTACTGAGGGTTGAAGTAAGCCAGCGCCAGCCGATATTGCGCATCATGAACCATTATGATATGGATTTTTATGTAGATCAAAACGGCTTAAAGATTCCGCTATCATCAAACTTTACCGCGAGAGTATTGGTAGCTAATGGTTTTATCGAAGAGCTGTTTACCAACCGGGTTGATTCGTTACATACGCGCCTGGCTAAAGATTTGTTTAAAACGGCTGATTATATCCGTAAGGATTCGCTTTGGGATGCACAGATAGCGCAGATGTATGTAAACAACGAGCGTGAGATTGAGCTGATTCCGAGGGTAGGTAACCAAAGGATCCTGATCGGCAACGCGGATTCGCTTAACGTAAAGTTGAACAACCTGCAGGCTTTTTACAAGCAGGTGCTGCCAAAGGTGGGCTGGGATACTTATAAAGTGATCAATGTAAAATATACCAACCAGGTTATTGGTATAAAAAATGAAAATATAAAAGCAGATTCAATTAAGGCAGCTAAAACTGCCAAACAGGATTCGCTTAGGACGAAAAGGGATACATCTCAAATTAAATTGTAATATGGACAAAAGCTCAACTCAGGAAAAAAGTTCGCCAATTGTAGTAGGATTGGATATCGGGACTACCAAGATATGTGCCATTGTTGGGCGCAGGAGCAAGAATGGGAAGATTGAGGTTTTAGGGATTGGCAAGGCCGAATCTGCGGGTGTGACGCGCGGCGTGGTTTCAAATATAGATAAAACAGTACAAGGCATTCATCAGGCGGTGGAGGTGGCGGGCTCGCAATCAAATGTAGAAATCAGGGTAGTGAACGTGGGTATTGCCGGTCAGCACATTAAAAGTTTACAGCACCGTGGTTTAATAACCCGTCGCGATCTGCAATCAGAGATCGGTCGTAAGGATATTGATAAGCTGATAGAGGATATGTATAACCTGGTGATGCCTCCGGGCGAGGAGATCATCCACGTATTACCGCAGGAGTTTACTGTGGATAATGAGCCCGGTATTAAAGATCCGATAGGTATGGCTGGCGTTCGGCTTGAGGCTAACTTCCATATCATATCTGGTCAGGTTACGGCCATTAAAAACATTGTAAAATGTGTTAACAAGGCCAGCCTGGAGAGCCAGGAACTGATCCTTGAGCCGCTGGCATCTTCAGAATCTGTTTTGAGCGAAGAGGAAAAAGAAGCCGGCGTGGTTTTGGTTGATATCGGTGGCGGTACTACCGACGTAGCTATTTTCCATGAAGGTATCATTCGCCATACAGCCGTTATCCCTTTCGGCGGCAATAGTGTAACTGAGGATATCCGCGAAGGCTGTTCAGTAATGCGCAACATTGCCGAGCAACTGAAAGTAAGGTTTGGATCTGCCCTGGCCGATGAGAACAAGGAAAATGAGATTGTATGTGTGCCAGGTTTGCGTGGCCGTGAGCCAAAAGAAATTTCGGTGAAAAACCTGGCTTATGTAATTCAAGCCCGTATGGAAGAGATCGTGGAGCATGTTTACTACGAGATCAAATCATCAGGCTACGAGAAAAAGCTGATTGCTGGTATCGTGATAACAGGCGGCGGTGCCCAGTTGAAACACTTGCGTCAACTGGTTGAGTTTGTAACCGGTTTGGATTGCCGTGTAGGTTATCCCACCGAGCACCTGGCTAAAAACGAGGTATTGCCAAAAGGAACATACGAAGAATTGCAAAGCCCAACTTTTGCTACCGGTATTGGTTTGTTAATAAAAGGTATCCAGAAAATGGAATACATGAATGAAGCGATCCCTGCCGAAGTGAAAACGGCTAAGCCAAAATACGATGCGAAAAGTAAAGAGGGGGGCTTGTTAGACAGGCTGCTGAAAAAAAGCATCACATTTATTAAGGATGACATTAAGGATGAGGACTTTCTGAAATAATATTTATTCACAAGGGTTAAACTTATTCACATTACTCACAAATGTGGATAAACCTTGTTGAAAAAGTGTTATTATTACGATGGTAAAATCTAATGTTGGGTTGAATTACATATAGCTGAAAACGAAGATTATGCATTTTGAAATGTTAAAAGAAAAATCGTCAATCATCAAGGTAATTGGTGTTGGCGGTGGTGGTGGTAACGCGGTAAACCATATGTACAGGCAAGGAATTACCGGTGTTGATTTTATAATATGCAACACTGATGCCCAGGCATTGGAGCTGAGCCCTATACCTAACAAGGTGCAATTGGGTGCCAGTTTAACCGAGGGCATGGGTGCAGGCTCAATACCCGAAGTTGGTAAAAATTCGGCTATTGAAAATATCGACGATATTAAACAGATGTTGGGCGTTAATACCAAAATGCTGTTCATTACAGCTGGTATGGGCGGTGGCACTGGTACAGGCGCAAGCCCTATCATTGCCAAGGCAGCGCGCGAAATGGATATATTGACGGTGGGTATCATAACCACACCTTTCTCTTTTGAAGGTAAACGCCGTAAAATGCAGGCGGACGCTGGTTTGGAAGAACTGCGCAAGTATGTCGATTCGTTCCTGGTGATCTCGAACGACAGGCTTCGCCAGATCTTCGGTAACCTTACCATGAGCTCTGCATTTGCACAGGCTGATAATATATTGACTACGGCTGCTAAAGGTATTGCCGAGATCATCACCTTACCGGGTTATATAAACGTCGACTTTAAAGATGTGCGCACGGTGATGAAGGACAGCGGTGTATCTATCATGGGCAGCTTTAGCGCCGATGGGGAAAACCGTGCCCTTAAAGCTGTTGAAGGCGCGTTGGCATCGCCGTTGTTGAAAGATAACGAGATTGAAGGTGCAAGGTATATATTGCTGAACATCAGCTCGGGCCTTAAAGAGGTTACCATGGATGAGATCAGCGTAATTACTGATTATATCCAGGAAGAAGCAGGATTAGCTGCCGACCTGATCTGGGGTAACTGTATCGACGAAAATCTGGGCGAGCAATTATCAGTAACTATCATTGCTACCGGTTTCCAAACTAAAGATGAGCGCGAAAAGGAAAACAGCAACAAGAAAATAGTTTCTATGCTGGTTCCCGAAGAGCCTCAGCAGGTAAGGCCGGTTAACGAATTTATTAAACCAGTTAAGGTTGATGCTCCTGCCGAGCCATATGCTAAAGCACCTAAAGAAGATGCAAAGCAAGCTGGGTTGTTTGATATGTTTGCCGGCAGCCGTCAGGAAGAGCCCGCCGTTGTAAGACATAGCTTAATGAATGAAGAGCCGGAGGCAGATAACGAACCAGATACTGCTGGTTTCACTTTTAAAATGAGTGAGCCAGTGAGCTATGAGCAGCCTGTAAGGGAACAGTCACGTATGCCCGAGCCTGAACCAGAGCCAACTCCTGCACCGCAACCTGTTGGGGCTGATGATAACAAAACCAACGAATCTATAGAAGAGCAGTTAAAAAAATCGCGCGAGCGTATTATGAGACTGAAAGACCTGAGCATGAAACTGCGTACAGGTAATATCCAGGAATTGGAAAATGTACCGGCTTACAAACGTAAAGAGATAGCATTGCAGGATACGCCTGCATCTGACGAAAGCCAGATCTCACGTTTTTCCCTGATGCAGGATAGCGAAGGTAACGTAGAGATAAGGAATAACAATTCATACCTGCACGGAAACGCGGACTAAGAGAGTCAGGATTTTTAGAGTCAAGAGGCAAGAAAGAATAAAAACCACAATAATTGAATGGGAGGTCAACAAAAGAATTAAATCTGAAAGTTGATCTCCCTTTTTGTTATTATAGTAAATAAAAAATGTTATTTAGATAGAGCAAGGGGTGGCAGAGGGCGTTGGGGCGAAAGAGAAATCTTGTATGCTATGCAGTGGCGCGTTGTATGTAGTAATTGCAGGGCATATAAGATTTCTCCTCACCTGATCACACAGGCCATCACTCTTTTCGTCGAAATGACAGCCGTTTTATATTTAGGCCAAAGAATATTTCTTTTCTTGATTCTTACCTCTTGGTTTCTTGTTTCTCTTCCGTAGGTTATAAGCTATTCTAAAAAGTTATAGCTATTGTTTAAAGGTGTTTTAACGGCTATATTTGCAACTAAAATTATAAAAACAATTCATTTTGGATTTATTTGATAAAATAACAAAAAGCTTGGGTGGGCCGATAGGGCAGCATCAAAAGTGGTCGCATGGTTATTTTTCTTTTCCTAAACTGGAAGGCGAAATAGGTCCTCACATGCAGTTTAAGGGAAAAGAGCATTTGGTTTGGAGCCTGAACAATTATTTGGGCTTAGCTAATCATCCTGAAGTAAGGCAAGCCGACGCGCAAGCTGCTGCTGATTACGGTATGGCTTACCCGATGGGCGCAAGAATGATGTCGGGAAACTCAATTCACCACGAAGAGCTGGAGAACAACCTGGCTGCCTTTGTTGGCAAGCAATCGGCCTTTTTGCTAAATTACGGTTACCAGGGAATGGTATCTATAATTGATGCACTGGTTGACCGGAATGACGTTATTGTTTACGATGCCGAATCGCACGCCTGTATCATTGATGGCGTACGTTTACATATGGGTAAACGCTTTGTTTACCAGCACAACGATATTGAAAGCTGCGAAAAACAGCTTGAACGTGCAACTCGCCTAACCGAACAAACCGGCGGCGGTATCCTGTTAATTACCGAAGGTGTTTTTGGTATGTCGGGTGCGCAAGGCAAACTTAAAGCAGTTGCCGATCTTAAAAAGAAATTTAACTTCCGTTTACTGGTTGATGATGCACACGGTTTTGGTACCATGGGTAAAACCGGTGCGGGTACGCATGAAGAGCAGCATTGTATGGACGAGGTGGATGTGTACTTTGCCACCTTTGCCAAATCAATGGCGGGTATTGGCGCTTTTGTAGCTGCCGATCAGGATATTATCCACTACCTACGCTACAACATGCGTTCGCAAACTTTTGCCAAGGCGTTGCCAATGCCTATGGTATTAGGTTTGAAAAAACGTTTTGAAATGTTAAAGACTCAACCAGAACTTCGCGAGAAATTATGGTTGATTGCAAATACCTTGCAAGCAGGTTTAAAAGAACGTGGCTTTGATCTGGGTGCTTCAAACACTATGGTTACCCCGGTATTTCTAAAGGGTGATCTTTTTGAGGCAACAGCCTTAACCCGAGACTTGCGCGAGAATTATGGTATCTTTTGCTCGATAGTAGTGTACCCGGTTATCCCTAAAGGCTTAATTGTACTAAGGCTGATCCCAACAGCGGCTCATAGTTTGCAGGATGTACAACGTACCCTTGATGCTTACAGCGCTATCGGTGAAAAATTAAAGGCCGGTTATTACAAAGAAAATAAATTAGAGATTGCTTAAACGCATTTGATAATACTTAGAAGCCTCGGAGAGATCCGAGGCTTTTTTGTTTTTTTGCATTTGATGTAGAGGCATCACATGCATCTCCAGTTTGAAATGCCGCTATGGTGAATAAATGGGGAGGAGCTTTTGCCCTTTGGGCAGACGTATGTGATGCGTCTCTACGTTGAAGATTGCTACCCCTTAAAAATCCTTGATAAAACGTTTCTAAATTATTTTAGCAAGCTTTTTTGTTTAACAAAAACCCTTTTCTATTTTTACGCCTACCATATCAAAACCATGAAATTAACCAGACGACATTTTATAAAAATTAACAGCGTTGCAGCTGCCGGTATCGGTTTAGGTGTAACTCCTGTATTTGCTTCGGCTGTGGCTCCTGCCTTTGAAAGCCAGCGCCCAAAACTGGCCGACCGTAAGTTCACCAGCAAGGCTGTTGAAGCCATCATTAAAAAGGTTAAGGCCGACATCAAAGACCCTGAAGTTGCCTGGCTTTTTGAAAACTGCTATCCAAACACTTTAGATACTACCGTAAACTATTCTGAAAAAGACGGTAAGCCTGATACCTTCGTAATCACGGGCGATATCAACGCTATGTGGATGCGTGATTCATCGGCACAGGTTTGGCCGTATCTACCACTCATTAAAAATGACCCGGCATTAAAAAAATTAATCCAGGGTGTATTGAGCCGCCAGGCTAAGTGCGTGATCATTGACCCGTATGCAAATGCCTTTAACGAGGGCCCAACCGGCAGCGAATGGGACAGCGACCGCACTACCATGAAACCCGAATTGCACGAACGCAAATGGGAAATAGATTCACTTTGCTACCCTGTAAGGCTGGCTTACAATTATTGGAAAATAAGTGGCGACAGCAGCTTTTTCGACGAGAGCTGGCAAAAAACAGGTAAGATCATCCTGGCTACTTTCAAAGAACAGCAACGTAAGGATGGTAAAGGCCCATACTTTTTCCAGCGTAAAACCGAGACACAAAGTGATACCGCACCAAACAGAGGTTATGGTAACCCGATTAAACCTGTTGGTTTGATCTGCTCTATCTTCCGGCCTTCGGATGATGCTACTATTTATCCATTCCTGATCCCATCAAACTATTTCGCGGTTGCAAGCTTAAACCAAATGGCCGAAATGTACAGCACCATAGCTCATGATAGTGCTACCGCTGATGCCTGCAAAGCGTTAGCAAACGAAGTTCAGGCAGCGCTTAAGCAATACGCTGTGGGTAATCACCCGCAATTTGGCCAGGTTATTCCGTTTGAAGTTGATGGTTATGGAAATCAACTTTTCATGGATGACTCGAACGTTCCGAGTCTGTTGGCGCTGCCTTATCTTGATTCGGTAAAAGTTGACGATCCGCTGTACCAAAGTACTCGTAAATTTGTACTGAGCGATAGCAATCCCTACTATTTTAAAGGTACTGCTGCCGAAGGTATTGGTGGCCCGCACGTAGGTATTGGCTACATTTGGCCAATGGCAATCATTATGCGCGGTATTACATCAACCGATAAAGCAGAGATTGTACAGTGTATCAAATGGCTGAAAAGCACACATGCAGGCACCGGTTTCATGCACGAATCCTTTAATAAAGACGATGCAAAGGACTTTACCCGCAAATGGTTTGCCTGGGCTAACACTTTATTTGGCGAATTGATACTAAAAGTGCATCAGCACTATCCTGATATACTGCAGCAGACTTTTTAAACCCGCTGGATATATTAATACTTAATAGTATTTAAATACTGTGTTTAGGGTGTATAGATTGCCGTAAATATTATTTATAGTAATTTATGTTCTGTATTTTAATTATTAATCAAACTTATTTTAAAGTATAAGTTTGATTTGAACTTTTTAATGAAAAATAAGCAAAAGCTAATAAAGTAAAAACGGTAAAAATGTGGAAAAAAACCATTGTCAAGGCCGTATTTTTTGGCTTTAAAAGTTTTTAATTAACAAAAAACATTTTAGCTTAGCTTTAATTAAAACAATAAACCTCAAAATTTAAAAGGAGTAATTAAATGAAAAAATTTACTGAAGTAAAAGAGCTTGTAGCAGCTTTAGAGGCCGACGCCGACAAATTCTACAATAAAGGAAACAGCGCTGCCGGTACACGTGTACGTAAAGGTATGCAGGATCTAAAAAACCTGGCACAGGCAATCCGCCTTGAAGTTCAGGAGGCGAAGAATAAAGAGGCTTAGTAAGATTTTTATCATCTTATTCCAATAAAAAACCCGGTCCATGGACCGGGTTTTTTATTTTATGGAAAGCTTCGACATGTGGCTAAAAAAGCCCTCCAGGGAATATAAAAAACGTCATTGCTAGGTACGAAGCAATCGTAAACTTTACAGGGCATACCTGCTAATAGGGGATTGCTTCGTACATAGCAATGACGCTTGTAGATGATTCTTGTATTTTATGCTTTTACTGCTACCGGAGCCTGCTTTTTAAGCTCAACGGCAATAGCATCTGCAGTTTTTTCGCTTACCTGTACCAATGGTAGCCGTACTGTATCGCCGCAGATGCCTAATTGTTTTAGGGCAGTTTTAACACCTGCAGGGCTGCCTTCGGCAAACATTAATCGGGTAAACTCAATCAGGTTAAAATGTGCTTCGTGCGCGCCTTTATAATCATTATTCAGCAAAAGTCTAACCATGTCAGATAATTGACGCGGCAAAGCATTACCAATAACAGATATCGCACCAACCCCGCCTAAAGCCATCATGGGCAAAGTAACCGGATCATCGCCTGATATAAACAGGAAATCCTCGGGTTTGTCGCGCATCAACTGGTTAAACAGGTCGAAATTGCCCGATGCTTCTTTGATGCCGATTATGTTTTTAAACTCCTTTGCCAGGCGTACAGTTGTTTCGGCGCTGATGGTACTGCCTGTACGGCTTGGTACGTTATACAGGATTATAGGTAGTTTAGTATTTTGTGCTATAGCCCTGTAGTGCTGATAAATGCCCTCCTGGGTAGGTTTGTTATAATGCGGGCTTGCTGAAAGTATAGCATCATAGCCTTCTGTATCAAACGATTTTATTTGCTCAACAACTTCATGAGTATTATTACCGCCAATACCCGCCACCAGGCCAACGCGCTTATTTACCACTTCGGCTGTGAAAGCCCAAACCTGCTTTCGTTCAGCCTCGCTCAATGTGGCACTTTCGCCGGTTGTACCTAACGACACCAGGTATTCCACCCCGCCATCAATCAAATGTTCAATCAGGTTTCTCAACCCGTTGTAGTCAATTTGACCATCCGCATGAAAAGGGGTTACCATAGCTACCCCTGTTCCGTAAAATATATTCATGATTAAAATTAAAAGGATGCTAATATAGTGATTAGTGATTGTAGATTAAGAGTTTATTAGAGGTTTATTTTTTGAAAAAGTGCCTTGGTTGCGTTTAAAGTTAGATTTTGAGTAATTGAAGTATCTAATTTGAATAGATTGGAGCCTCTCTTTAAATACTCGGCTAAGGCAAAAGTTGCCGTGGGGACACGGCAACGAGGATATATGTATGTTCTTCTTTTGGCGCAAGTGTTGCGCGCTTGATTGTGCGTGGCTCACTTGTGACTTTTTAAGACAATAATATTTTCAAATCCGAAATCGAACATGCCAGATCCGAAATCAATAATGGCGTTGCCTGCGGCCCAGGCTTTCCGCTCATACTGCGCAGGCCTTAGCCACATGGCCGGTATCCGCTGCAATCCTTAACGCTGTCTGAATAAGAATTTGCAGGATTTAAGAATTAACAGAATTGGAAATCCTATAAATCCCCGAATCTGTTTAATCCCGGTTCAGACTCAAATAACCCCAAACAACGATCCGCCTTTTTCGCCCAATTTGTCCACTGTTTTTTCAACCTCAGGTACCCGCTCCAACACGGGGGCGTGATGTGGTTTTATTCGGGCATCAATAATCAGCGGACCTTTACAACCCCAGTGTTTATGCTCGGTAAAGCTGCCAACACCATAAATATCATGCGACGGGTTGCTGCGGGTAAAGGTTACCCAGACGAAATTGTTAATGGTTTGGGCGGCGAAACCGGCATCATCGCAAAGTACCATTAAGGGCAAGCCGGTAAGGTCTTCATCCTGCAGGCTGTATTCTATAATGCTGATAATATTATCTATGTCCTTGTGATTTACATGTTTGGGTACTTCAACCATGAGCACACCAGGCATGGCCATTTTGTAAGCGCTGATAGGGCGGGGGAGACTAAACCAATCGGGCAGCTCAGCCCACAGTTCACGTTTGATTTCGCCGGCAACGGTGATGGCTATTTTACTACCCGAGTTTAGGCCTTCGCCGCTGTAGTCCAGCGTATCGATAGTGGTGTTGGTGTGAAAATGCAGGTCGCGGGTAAGGTCTATCCTTTGCAGAATGTGCTTCAGGAAACCGCCAACATCGTTTACATTAAGTTTTGGGTCATCTTCCTGCGCGGCAATGAATAGGTATTTAGCAAGACTTAGCTGGCCTTTGCCCAATATGTGATTGGCGATAGTAACTATCTCCTGCGGCTTACGCTCTTTAAGATAGGGGGTATAACGCTCGCTGCCGGTAGCGAAGAGCAGTGGGTGCACACCGGCGGCATCAACAGCGTTAACTGCATGCAAGCCCGGAATTTCTTTAGGAATAGCCGAACCTGTAATTTCGTGGATCAGTGCCCCAAAACTGGTATCCTCCTGCGGTGGGCGACCAACCACAGTGAACGACCATACAGCATCTTTACGGTGATAAACGTTATGTACTTTCATCAGCGGGAACGGATGTACCAAACTGTAATAGCCCAAATGATCGCCAAAGGGACCTTCAGGTTTATTTTCATGCGGCATAACTGTGCCGGTGACCACAAAATCAGCATCAGCCGAAATACAGAAACCTTCGGCATCATAAAAATATCGGAAGCGACGGTTCCCTAATGCGCCTGCAAAAGTCATTTCTGATAAGCCCTCGGGCAGTGGCATTACGGCAGCTACCGGATGTGCCGGTGGCCCGCCTACAAAAATGCTAACTTTTAAGGGTTGCCCTTTGGCATTGGCTTTGGTTTGATGCACACCAATACCCCGGTGTATCTGGTAATGTAAACCAATTTCCTGGTTTGGGATGTAATCATTACCAGCCAGCTGAATGCGGTACATACCCAGGTTGGCATTCATAATGCCCGGTTTGTCGGCATCCTCAGTATATACCTGGGGCATGGTAACAAACGGGCCGCCATCCATAGGCCAGTTAACAATTTGCGGAATATCACTGATATGGCATTTTCCAAATTTAATTGGTGCACTTGTGCCACTTTTCATGGGTAATGCCGAAAGAGCCGTTAAGCCAACACCAGCATATTTAAAAGGATTTTTTATGGCCTTTATGGGATCGTTTTTAATATCGACCAGAACCTTGATCTTTTCGAGCGTGTCCCTGAATATGAATTTCGACCTGTCGAGCGTACCAAACAGGTTAGATACTGCGGGGAATTTACTGCCTTTTACATTCTCAAATAATATAGCGGGCCCCTCATTTTCAAATACACGTAAATGTATTGCAGCCATTTGCAGATAGGGATCAACCTGTTCTTTGATACGAACCAGGTGGCCATTTTTTTCGAGATCGGTAATGCAGGCTTGTAAACTTGAGTAACCCATAAGGCGAAATTAAGAAATTAGTTCATTGGGAGGATTCATTTCATTGTCATCAGGATATTTTCAATAGTTGTATTACAAATAATAAACTACCATTAACATAAGCAATGATTTGTCGGCTCCCTGACCTAATGATAAAATCCTTACTTTAGCCAGTAAATATCAATTACCCTATGTCGGTAACAGTACTAACACTTATTATACTTGTTGGGTCATATTTGGCGGGTTTGCTGGGCTCGTTAACCGGGTTGGGTGGCGGGGTTGTTATTATTCCGCTGCTTACTATTTTACTTGGGGTGGATATTCAGTACGCCATCGGGGCTTCGCTGATCTCGGTTATTGCTACATCATCAGGTTCTGCCGCAGCGTACGTTAAAGAAGGAATCACCAATATCAGGCTGGGGATGTTCCTGGAGATTGCCACAACGGCTGGCGCCATGGTTGGCGCACTGATAGCGGTTTATATCCCGACTAATTTTATAGCAGTTTTATTCGGAGTGATCCTGATCCTTTCGGCAGTAATGTCGCTACGGAAAAAATCGCAGCAAATCCATCAGCAAAGAAGTGTACTGGCCGAAAAGCTGAAATTAAACGGCAGTTTCCCCGGCCCGATAGGGGAAGTAACCTATTCGGTAAGGAACGTAGGCGGTGGATTTTTCATGATGCTTTTTGCAGGCGTAATATCAGGCTTGCTGGGCATAGGTTCGGGAGCGCTGAAGGTTTTGGCGATGGATGGCATTATGCGCATCCCTTTTAAGGTATCAACTACTACCAGTAACTTTATGATAGGGGTTACAGCAGCCGCAAGTGCAGTAGTTTACCTGCAACGGGGGTACATTGATCCGGGGCTTTCGATGCCGGTAGCCATAGGGGTTTTATTAGGTGCCTTAAGCGGATCAAAAATATTGGTACATACCTCTTCATCAGGATGGCTACGCGTGGTTTTTGCCGTGGTGGTTACTTTTTTGGCATCGCAAATGATATATAAAGGAATTACAGGAACTATATAGTTCACTGGTTCATTAGTTCAATCGTTCATTGGTCTTTTCTGAAGTATAGAATGACAGATTTAATGAATGCTTTTTGAACTAAGCCACCAATGAACTAATGAACAATTGAGCTAATGAACAAATTTAAAGATACCGATATGCAGGCCGTGATAGGCTGGATACTGCGCGCGGGAGTGCTGGTATCAATGAGCGTTATTTTTATTGGCGGGGTTATTTACCTGTACAGGCACGGGCAAACCCATGTTGATTACAGCAAGTTTGTTGGTGTGCCCGATTTTGTGAGTAATCCTGGTGGCATTATACGCGGTATCTTTACTTTACGCGGCCGGGCAATTATACAGGCGGGGATAATTTTGCTGATAGCTACACCGGTTATCCGGGTGTTATTTTCGGCTATTGGTTTTATTATGGAAAAGGATTACTTGTATACGGCTATTACAGTACTTGTGCTGCTTATCATTTTAACCAGTATGATAAGCGGTCACGCGGGCTGATATTTTAAAAACTTTTTTGTATTTAATATAGTATATATAATAAATGCAACGACGTACAGTACAATCATCGGCTTTAAGCAGCGTTGGCTACGATCCGGACGCCCGCATTCTTGAACTTGAATTTCGGGAAAATGGCGGTGTATGGCAGTACTTCGGTTTCCCTTTATCTGTCTATAATAAGTTTATTTGCTCCGATTCGCTTGGGCATTTTTTTGTTACCCGTATAAAAGGCAAATACCCCGAGTTAAAGGTTAGGTACGCACATCATTAATTTCCGGTGCGGCGGCGCTCATCATCATTACCCGTATTGCGTTTGTTAGCCGATTTAATGGTGCTTTTGCCAAAACGATAGGTAAAATTGAGCCTTACAATGCGCGTATCGCGTTTATTTACCTCCGAAAGATCAATGTTTTGATAACTGGCATGGTTGCGCCCCCTATCGGTATTAAATACATCGTTTAGTGCTAATTTAATAGTGGCCCGCTTATCCAATATTTGCTTGCTGATACCCGCGTTTACCGAATAGCTTGCTTTTAATTCATTGATGCCGTAAATAGTTGGGGTTTCATACCTGCCCGATATTTCACCAAGTAATGTACCGGTGATGGTGAAATTTTGTGTGCTGCCAAAAATAATGTCCTGCTTACCCCTGTCAAAATCCCCGTTTTGCGCGTACGCTTTGTAACGCACATAAATAGCATCAAGATTAAAACTGGCCGACCACCACCTGGTAAATTGCACAGGCGCATAGAATGAAGCCCCGTAAACAAAGATCTGCCCGAAGTTTTTACGGAGAGTTATGTTAACCTTAGTCGAATCATTTTGCTGATATACTGGAAAATCATAAGCATTATTAGTAACCGTATAATATAGCTCAGTTGAAAAAGTTTGATTATAAGTATGGGAAATCTGTATAGTGTTGGTGTATTCCGGCTTTAGCTGAGGGTTGCCTGCACGATAATCATACAGGTCGGTATAGTACAAAAATGGATTGATATCTTCATAAAGCGGTCTGTGAATACCACGGTTATAACCAATACCGATGATGTTTTTTTTATCGGCCTCATAGCTTATCTGTAACTGCGGAAAGAGGTTAAAATAATTATTGGTATTTATCATCGGTACCCGCTCATTTAATCCCCATGATTTGCCGGTTGCATGAGTGTTTTCGGCACGAACACCTGCGGTAATATCCCACTTACCTATTTTATTTACATAATTGATATACCCCGCGCTCACTGCTTCGGTGTAAAGGAACCTGTTGCTGAAATTGGGGTCGGCCTCATATATGTTGTTTATTTTGGGGCCAAAAATGAGATTATTATTGCTGCGGGTGTTGTTATATTTAATGCCTGTCTCCAATCGTGAGGTTTTATTTAATGGGTTAACAAAATCAACTTTTGATGTCCAGATGTGAATATCTGACGGCGAAAGGTTTTCCAACTCAAGATCATCGCGGTAAGTATTGCCCGCCGGGGTAAAAAAGCTATTGGTAATAAATTCATTAGAGTGTCGGGTGTAGGTTGAATAGTTACCATCTACCGAGATACTGCGGCCGCTTTTATCCAACACCGCGTTATAATTGATATTGTAGTTTAAATAGTTGCTGCCCCTGTCAAGGTTTGAACGGGCCCTGATTATTGAATCGAGCTGATGCCGATTGCTGATGTACAGGTCGTTGTGCTTTGTAAAATCATCACTCCTGATAATTCCGCTTACTAAAAAGCCTATAGTTTGCTTTGGGTTGATGGTATAATCGGCCCCTATTTTAAAGTTGTGGTTAGTGGTTTTTTGAATATTGTTATAATCAACATCGTAATTACTCAGGGTTTCGTTATAAGTAATATTACGGTTGGTTGTAATAGTGCGTGTGCCTTTATTATTATCGTAAGTGTAATTTCCAAAAATATTGAGTTTACTGGTGCGGTTGTTGAAAACAATGCCTGCTGTACTTTTGTAATACTTTCCATAACCCGCCATGGCAGTAACCGTACCGTTGGTGCCCAGGTTTTTACCCTTTTTTAAAATGATGTTGATGATACCTCCGCCCGATGCGTCGTATTTGGCCGACGGGCTGCTAATCATTTCAACCTGGTCGATAGTGCTGCTTTGCATACTGCGGAGCAAACTGGTAAGATCATCGCCGGTAAGGTTGGTAGGTTTGCCGTCGATGGTTATTAATGCTGCTTGTCTGCCGTTAATACTTAAAGTTTCGTTGCTGTTAACCCGTACCCCGGGTGATTGCCTCAGTATATCAAAGGCCGAATTCCCCTCGGCCAGGATGCTGTTTTGTACGCTTAATACAATTTTGCCAGGCTTTACCTCTATGTAAGGCTTCCGGGCAACTACTTTAACTTCCTGCAGTTGGTTGTTCGAGAGTTTTAAAACAATATCATTGGCAGTTATTATTTGACCAGCGTTAACCTTATATGGCCCCGTATAAACTTTTACGTATCCTATTTTACTGATAAGTATTAAATAGCTGTCGGGCTGCAGGCCGGTAAATTCAAACTGTCCGTTTTTATTTACCAGGTTTGATTTTAATATAGATGAGTCGGCAGCCGCAAGGAGAATGGCTGTAGCTGCATCGGCGGGCTGGTTGTTTTCTGTTAAAACTTTACCCTGTATTGTTGAAGGTTTTGTTTGAGCAAACGAAATACAATACATTCCTGTCAGGAATGCAAAAAAAAAGCCTGCTGTTAAAACCCTCATTAATTAGTAGATGTAGAAGTTTGCTATAGTTTAAAAAATTATAAAACGTATCGCAATATAATACAATATATATAAAACTATATGTATTGTATTGGTATTTTAACGATATAATATCAAACAATGTTGCAACATTAGTATGGATTATGCCGGGTAAAAGGGTTTACATTATTACAACTAAATATTGTTTGCCAAAACGCGCGCAATGGCATAAATAAACAAAACAACATGATTTTTTCTTTATTTTCGGCCTCAATACATCATCGCACTGTATATTGAACATTATAACATGAAAAAACTGTATCTGTTTATATTAATTACCTGTTTTGCAGGGAAATTGTTTGCCCAAATGCCACCGGCCAACTATGCTGTGGCTTTAAATAAGTTTAAACAACTATATAACAATAACCAGCCGGATAGCGTGTACAGCTTGTTTGGGCCAGAAATGAAGAAGGCACTTTCACAAGCCGATTTCAAAAGTACAACTGTGCAGTTAAAAACACAATTGGGCTCATTGTTACAGGCTGATTTTGAAAGCTATGAAACCCCGATAGCGCATTATAAAGCTACATTTCAGAAAAGTGTTTTTTTATTAAATCTATCATTAAATGCCGATAATAAATTTACAGGCCTGTCATTGACACCGTACAAAGCGCCGGCTGCAACTGCTGCGCCAAGTACGGCGGCGGCTACAAGCATATCTACCGATCCTTCTTTGGTTGAGTCGCCTGTAACTGTTAAAACTTTATTGGGTTCAATATCCGGAACATTGGCCATGCCTAAGGATGCTAACGGAAAGGTGCCGTTGGTATTGATCATTGCAGGCTCTGGCCCTACCGACAGGGACGGTAACAGTCCTAAATTGGGGCTTCACGCCAATGTTTATAAAATGATAGCTAATGAACTGGGAAAAAAAGGCATAGCATCACTTCGTTACGATAAACGCCTGGTTGGGCAAAGCACAACTTCCATTAAGGAAAACGAGATCAGGTTTGAGGATTATGTAGAAGATGCCGCCGCCTTGCTTAACATGCTTTCGTCAGATGAGCGTTTTTCACGGATAATTATTCTTGGACACAGCGAAGGTTCGTTAGTTGGCATGATGGCTTCGCTTGATGAGCCGATAAAGGGCTTTATATCTGTAGCCGGTGCCGGCGATTCGGCCGATAAGATCCTTACCGAGCAAATGAAATCGCAGCCTGCTTTTATATCAGATGGCTTTAACCGTATGCTGGATAGCCTGAAGCGGGGAAAAACAACTGATAATATCGACCCTGCATTATACTTTATAGCCAGGCCAAGTATTCAAAAATACCTGATGTCGTGGTTCAGGTATAACCCTCAGCGCGAGATCAGGAAGGTAAAAGCCCCGGTATTGATCATCCAGGGAACCACCGATTTACAGGTGACTGTTGGTGACGCCGAAAAGCTGAAAAAAGCAAAGTCGGACGCTATACTTGATATTATCCCTAACATGAACCATGTGCTGAAAGAAGCCCCGGCAGATAAGGAAAAGAACAAGGCAACTTATAATGAGCCTGATTTACCGCTTAAACCGGAGTTTGTAACGGCTATAACTAATTTTGTGCTGAAGACGACAAGGTAATAACACTAAATCCATGTCATTGCAAGCGTAACGCAATGACATGAAAATAATTACCAGGCCGCCAATAACCTTCTGATCATGATGATCTCGGCAATGTGGTAAGCGTTATGATCGGCTGCTTGTAACGCTTCCCGGAGTATAGTTTGCCCATCGCCATGCGGAATTTTTTTATAAATATCCTCGTTTTTCACCATTTCTATTAGCTCTTCCAAATCACTGTCAATTTGTTCAAGGCTATTATCCCAGGCTTCATCATCTTTAGGTGCAAGTTCTTTTGGCCAGTAATCATCGGGCCAGTTTGGTGATTCGTGGCTGCCGTCTTTGCTAAATTCAAGCATATCCCACTGGGCTATCCGGATATGTTCAACCAGTTGCCATATAGTATAAGGAAGTTTATCAACTTTAACCCCACGAAGATTGGACGGTAAACCATCGAGCGCTTTTTTCAGATCAGCATGTGCGTTGCCGCCTTGCAGCAAATGCACAATTTCATTTACTAAAACTTTATGTTCATTATTCATAGGTAATCCAAATTATAACGACTAATTCTCGCACCCCCTTTAGGGGGCCGGGGGCTTAAAGTAACAAATTCGTCGCCGGTTTGATTTATTTGGCTTAAAAGTTTTAAGTTTATGCTTCATTGTAAAACTCATCAGTTGTGGTCAGAAACATATTCTTAAAATTAGCACTCGCCGTTGTTTTATTCATGGTTGCCTTTATCGGCTGTAAAAAAGATGGGGGCAGCGGCACCGGCCCATTGTTAGGGAAGGATGATGAAGCTTTTATTAAATACGAGAACACGTTTCTGGATAACTTCTGGAAGTTGAACCCCGATTGGGCTACCTCTGCAGGGTATCATAAATACGACAGCCTGATGGTGCTTCCAAATGAGCAAAGCCGCGATAAGCTGGTGACCTTTGCCAAATACCAGGTTGATTCATTGAGTCGCTTTGAGGTAAATACCTTGTCTGAAGCTAATAAAATAGATTACAAGATTCTGCAAAATCAGCTTGAATACTTGCAATGGCAGGTGCGCCAGTTAAAACAATATGAGTGGGACCCATCGTCATATAACGTTATCGGTACCTTCGCTTACATCCTGAACGAGCACTATGAGCCTTTGCCTAAACGTCTGCGTCATTTTTATCAGCGCATGTCGTTTATTCCGCAGTATTATAAAGACGCCCAAAAGCAGATTAAAAACCCGGTAGCTGAACTTACCAGTTTGGCTATTGAGCAAAATCTGGGTGGGCTTGATGTAATAGGAAAAGACTTTGCCGATTCGCTTAAGAAAACAAATATCCCCAAAGCTGAGCAAAAGCTAATGACCGACAGGGCTGCGCAGAGCGTTGTTGTCATTAAAGCCTATGCCGATTGGCTTAAAGCTCTTAAAAATGATCACCCAAGAAGTTTCAGGCTGGGTAAGGATTTATATGAGGATAAGTTTAAATACGAAATTGTAGCTACCAACACTGCCGAGAAAATCTACAATGCTGCCGTTGAACGAAAAAAATACATTCACCGTGAGATGACTAAGATCAGCAAGCAACTTTGGCCAAAATACTTTGGTAAACAGGCCGCACCTGCTGATAGCCTGCTGATGATAAGCCAGCTGATAGATACTCTATCATCAAAGCATGTAAAGCCTGAAGATTTTCAGTCGTCAATTGAACAAATCATACCAAAGCTTAATGCCTTTGTTAAAGCTAAAGACCTGTTAACGCTCGATCCGTCAAAACCGTTGATCATTCGTAAAGAGCCTGGTTATATGGCGGGTGTGGCAGGCGCATCTATGAGCGGCCCTGGCCCGTACGATAAAAATGGTAATTCGTACTATAACGTAGGCAGCCTGGCAGGCTGGAGCAAGGAAAAGGCCGAAAGCTACCTGCGTGAATACAATAATTATATTTTACAGATCCTGAGCATTCACGAAGCTGTGCCCGGGCACTATGTTCAGGGAGTATACTCCAATAAAGCCCCAAGTATCATCAAAGCTGTGTTTGGTAACGGTGCCATGGCCGAAGGCTGGGCCGTATACACCGAGCAAATGATGCTGGAGAACGGCTTTGGCAATAACGAGCCGGAAATGATGCTGATGTGGTATAAATGGAACCTGCGTTCGGTATGTAACACCATTTTGGATTATAGTGTTCATAGCGGCAGTATGACCAAAGATGAAGCAATTAAGCTATTAACCCGCGAAGCTTTCCAACAACAGGCCGAAGCTGATGGCAAATGGAAACGCGTTAGCGTAACCAGTGTTCAGCTTACCAGTTATTATACCGGCTATAAAGAAATTATAGATTTGAGGGATGCCTATAAACAAAAAATGGGTGATAAATATAAACTGAAAGAGTTTAACGAAAAGTTCCTGAGTTACGGCAGTGCACCGGTTAAATTTATCAGGGAAGCCATGCTGGCTAAAACCAGCGGAAATTAATTGATAGTCCACGGGTATAAACTCATGGACTATGAACCATGGGTTTATCTCCCATGAACTATCAAATTCTTTTTTATTAACAGCTTACGCGTAATGATTTTTTATCTGATGCTCAAGCTGGGCCATAACGTTTTTCTTTAGCTTACCCTTATAGCAGGTACAGCCGTCCTTATTCAGGTTAAGTTCGGCAATTGTCTTACCCTGGTAAATCACACGGAAATTCCCTGCGTCGTTGGGTAAAATTGCCAAAATACGTTCATCTTCTCCCGAAAAATTGATCAGCACATGAAACTGGTGCTGTGGTATAAATGCTATCTGCTGTAACATAAAAACCTCTCTTTCCGCTAAATTAGGTGTGTGAAAAATTAAAGAGCCGAGCGCAGTATAAAGTTAACGAATTTGTTTTTAATTAATTGTTAGGAATTTTGAGTTTTTTGTAAGAGATATTATAATATATTTAGCGCTTACATATTACCAATCATGAAGAAAATTTTGATGACCGGTTTACTGGCTATAGGAGCGGTAACAGGTTATGGGCAGAAGGTAAAACCGGCTTTAAAACTAATTAAAGACAATAGTTACTACTTGTCTACCACGGCACACTCTGTTGTGAAGCAAACTATAAACGGGCAGGTTAATAATATCGATATGACGATTGACGGCAAAATGTCATTCAAAGTATTAAATGCTAATGATTCTCTTTATTATATGGAAGTTAACTATACCAAAGTGGGTATGAAAATGCAGCTGCCTACGGGTAATGTAACTTTTGATTCTGATAATAAGGATACCACAAATATTATGGCCAGAATCATGTCGGGCATAACCAATAAACCATTTACGGCAACGCTAACCAGAAGTGGCCGGATCAGGTCGATAGAGAACGCCGAGAATATGATCACATCTATGATAGATGGCTTTAAGGAAGTCCCGGCCGAGAAGAAAGAACAGTTAAAAACCCAGCTGAGCCAGTCGTTTGGTTCAGGGGCCCTTAAAAGTAATCTCGAAATGGCTATGTCCGTCCTGCCGGAGGTGCCGGTATCGAAAAATGATAGGTGGACAATAAATAATAACCTGCAGGGAGCAATGAGCGCCAAAATGGTTTCAGTTTATCAGCTGATGGATGTAACACCGCAAAGTTTTGTGATCCACGGCAATGCCACCATAGAAACCGATAATACTGCCGATTATAAAATAGTTAGTAATTTACCAATGAAGTATAACATGAAAGGTACCATGGTGTCGGATGTTATTGTTGACAGGGCTACCGGCTGGATCTCAAGTTCAAAGGTTAAACAAAATATTGACGGCACTGTGGCTATAAAAGATAGCCCGCAGGCACCTGGCGGTATAACCTTCCCCATGAGTATTACGAGCGAAACTTCAACCACCGATCATTAATTAAACCCACATAAACAAAATCCCTGCCATGCCGGCGGGGATTTTGTTTATGTGGGTTCGGTATTATAATATCCAAACCCCTTCAAGATAAACCTTATACCGTTGGGGTTGGAACTCGCCGAAGGCAAAAACATACACGGTATCACCTTTTTTGGCATAGTAAAGCCTGAGCCTGTCGCTGCCTTGATATAGGTTCAAAAAGCCGCCGTCTGTTTTAAAACCCGCGGTTTCAACAATGCTTTTAAAATCGTTGGTACCAATAACATCGGCTAATTTTTCGAAGTTATTATTGGCAAAATCATCAAACTTTACCTCGCCTTGAGGCAGGTTAAAGGTTTTGGTGAACAAGGTATCATCGGTATTATCAAAAAGCAGTGCTCTCGCTATCTCGTATTTTTTGATCATAAAAAGTACATTAAAAACAAATGCCGGTTTAATGGTTGCATAAAGCTATACCATCAAACCGACATTATAATAAGCGATATTTTATTTTATTGTTTTTCTTCTTCTATATAACCTTGTTGTTTAAGATCATTGATAGGGTATGGTACTTCATACTGGATACCTAAGCCCGGTTTACCAAACCATGGAATGATTTTGCCTTCGCGTACTTTTGGGATAGGCTTCAGGATCTTGTAAATTTTGTACGGCTTGCTGAGAGTATTATCCGGCAAAGCACGCATGGGGAAAGGTACGCCTTTTGGCGATACAAAAGTGCCTTTGTCCTGAAAAGTGCCGGTAGAATCGCTATAACCGCCATAGCGGTCAATCAACACACCCTTTTTTAGAGTAATGATGATAAGATTTACTGCGCCACGATTTGGAGGCCAGCCGCCATTAAGGTTGTTGGCGGTAAAGAATTTTTCAAGCGCGTCCCATTTCTCGGTTTTCCAGAGCAGCCAGGCCGAATCGGCAAGGGCTTTTTTATTGCTGGTGTCGGCAAAGTCAGCTACTGAACTTTTAAAGTCATCGTAAGTAATTCCCCGTACCGGCAGTTTGTGATGGTTTGCAGCAGGGTTGTGGGCATGTTTTAGTGGTTTTGTTTGCGCGGTTGCCAAAAAAGGTATCAACCATACTGACAGGATCAGGATTTTTAGTGTTTTCATTCGATGTAGTTTTTGTTTGATAAATCTACTATGTGCGCCGCGTTTATGAAAGAGATTTATCATATTTATTTTATTGGTATTATATGCAATATCATATACTAATTATTGTTATTACCGGCAACAAAAATTATTACCTAAAGCTGGTATTTACCTCGGTAAAAAGGATGAAATAAACTAAATTATTACCTTCGTACCTATGTCATCAGCTGAAACAAAAAAACAAATAGAGGTATTAACCGCCGAACTTAAACAGCACAATTACAACTACTATGTGCTGGCCATGCCAACCATTTCTGATTTTGATTTTGATAAAAAACTGGAGTTGCTTAATAAACTCGAAAAAGAATACCCGGAGTTTGCTGACCCTGATTCGCCAACACAAAAGGTAGGCGGTGATATAACCAAGGAATTTGTAACCGTTAGGCACCGCTGGCCGATGTTATCGTTGGGCAATACCTATAATGAACAGGAACTATTTGATTTTGATCAGCGGATACGCAAAGCCATTGGTGATAACTTTGAGTACGTGTGTGAGCTTAAGTTTGATGGTTTGAGCATGAGCCTAACTTATGAAGACGGCAAACTGGTACGGGCCGTTACCCGCGGCGATGGTGTACAGGGTGACGAGGTTACCACCAATATTAAAACCATTCATACCATACCTAAACGTTTACACGGCGAAGGCTACCCCGGTTATTTTGACATCCGCGGTGAAGTGTTCATGCACCGCAAAGCTTTTGACAGGTTGAATAACGAACGTATCGAAAGCGGGGAGGTTCCTTATGCTAATCCCCGTAACTTTGCCTCAGGCACAGTAAAAATGCAGGATTCGGCAGAGGTGGCCAAACGCCCGCTTGATTGCTTCCTGTACTTTTTGTATACCGAAAAAACTGTATTTAAAACCCATTGGGAAAGCCTGCAGGCTGTTAAAACCTGGGGTTTCCATACCAATGAGCATAGTGAGCTTTGCGCGGATATTAATTGCGTTTTGGAGTTTATTAATAAATGGGATAAGGAACGTTTTAACCTGAGCTATGATATTGACGGCATTGTTATTAAAGTAAATAATTACTCACAGCAGCAGGAGCTTGGCTTTACCGCCAAATCGCCGCGCTGGGCCATATCTTACAAGTTTAAAGCCGAAAGGGTGGAGACAGAGCTCCTTGAGGTGACTTACCAGGTGGGCCGTACCGGTGCAGTAACCCCGGTTGCCAACTTAAAGCCTGTACTGCTTGCTGGCACAACAGTAAAACGTGCAACGCTGCATAACGCCAATGAGATCATCCGACTTGATCTGCATGAGGGTGATACAGTTTTTGTTGAAAAGGGCGGTGAAATCATCCCAAAGATCATTAGTGTAAACCCAGGAAAACGTAAGGCGGATGCCGTGCCTGTTGTTTATCGTGTTACCTGTCCAGCCTGCGATACTCCGCTTGAGCGCAAGGAAGGCGAAGCTGCGTTTTATTGCCCCAATGATGAAGGCTGCCCGCCGCAGATTGTTGGAAAGATGCAGCATTTCATTGGCCGTAAAGCGATGAATATTGATGGGCTGGGTGATGAAACTATCGAAACCTTATATAGCAGAGGCTTCATAAACCACATCAGCGATATCTATGAGCTGCATACCCATGCTGCCGAATTGAAACAGTTGGGCCGTTTTGGCGAAAAATCGATCAATAATATGCTTGATGGTATTGAAACATCCAAAAAAATGCCTTTCGAAAAAGTGCTGTTTGGTTTGGGCATCCGTTATGTAGGCGAAACAGTGGCCCGCAAGCTGGCTTTCCATTTTAAATCGATAGATAAATTAATGGAAGCTTCGGTTGAAGAACTTACGGCTGCCGAAGAGATAGGCGAACGGATAGCTCAAAGCATAATCGAATATTTTGCAGGTGAAATCCATCGGAAGGAAATACAAAAACTAAGGGAGCAGGGCCTGCAATTTATTGCCGAAGAAAAAGAAGTTGTGCTGGCCAGTGAAAAGCTTGCCGGAATGAACTTTATTATATCGGGAACATTTGGCAACTTTTCGCGTGATGAGCTGAAAGATATCATTGAACAAAACGGTGGCAAGATATTGAGTAGTATATCGGCTAAACTTAATTACCTGGTCGCAGGTGAAAATATGGGCCCTGCCAAGTTAGAAAAAGCTAATAAACTTAATATACCTATTATCAGCGATGAAGATTTACTTGCACTGATAAAATAAGCATTCCTGTGTTGTTTATTTTTGTTTATTAGTGATGAATTTTATTTTTTGAGCTCAGAAATTACGTTATTTGTATTACCGAAAGGGCCCCATAATTAATTAAACGTACTAATGTTCGAGTAATTTACTATGGAAAAATTTATACATATACAAGAAAATATCTTTTGTGAACCCTGTAAGGAATGCGGCGAAAGGCCGGTTATAGAACAGGTTAAAGGTAAATTTATTGTGAGGTGCCCTAAAAGCAAATCGCATTATCAAACAAAGCCAGGCCTGGTTGATATTAAGGATTGGAACATCAAAAATAAGCCACACCCGCCTCTTGGCAGCAAAGATACATCAAAGAAAAAGGCATCCTAACCGGATGTCTTTTTACATTATTTAACAATTTAGTGCTGTAACAATCAATTAATAAGTTTCATCTTAGCATAAACATCTGCTTAATGAAGCCAGCCTTAGTTGCGTTATTTTTAATATTCAATTTTTCTTCATATGCCCAGCAATTCAGCAT
Organism: Mucilaginibacter metallidurans; assembly: GCF_003286435.2. Classification (NCBI taxonomy): domain Bacteria; kingdom Pseudomonadati; phylum Bacteroidota; class Sphingobacteriia; order Sphingobacteriales; family Sphingobacteriaceae; genus Mucilaginibacter; species Mucilaginibacter metallidurans. The sequence goes on along the minus strand of NZ_CP043449.1, from coordinate 4,864,233 downwards.
TAGCGGTAAAATAACCAACCAGGAAGGTAAGCCCATCCCCTTTGCATCCGTTTTTATAAAAAATACTACTATAGGAGTATCTGCCAACAGCGAAGGAACTTACTTGCTGCGTTTAAATGCCGGCATGCGGGAAATTCAATATAAAGCAGTTGGCTATGCCCAGCAAAGCAAAATTGTTGACCTTGCGGCTAACCAGGTTATCAACATCAGCCTGCAAACAGAAACTTACCAGCTTAAGGATGTTACTGTGCATGCAGGAGCTGAAGATCCAGCTTATGCAATTATGCGTAAGGCCATTAAAAAACGCAAAACCTATCTTAACGAAGTTAAAGCCTATACCTGCGATATCTACATCAAAGGCTTACAAAAACTATTGGCCGCCCCAAAAACTTTTATGGGTTTTGATGTGCAAAAAGCTACCAGTGAAGCCGGCCTTGATTCAAATCGCCGCGGGATAGTTTACCTTTCTGAGTCGGAATCAAAATATAGCTTTATAAGGCCCGATAAGGTGCATGAGGAACAGGTGTCGTCAAAAGTGTCGGGCCGTAACCGGGCGTTTAGCTTTAACAGGGCATCGGATATGGCGGTTAATTTTTACCAGAACTATGAAACCTGGCGGGGCTTGAGCAACCGCCCGCTGGTATCGCCGGTAGCTGATAACGCCATGTTTTATTATAACTACAGGTACATAGGTACTTCGGTTGAAAATGGCGAAACTATTAACAAGATCCAGGTAAGCCCTAAACGATTGCACGACCCATGTTTTGAGGGATATATTTATATTTTGGATGATAGCTGGCGCATTTACGGGATGCAGCTTTACATCACCAAAAGGGCTAATATCAATTTTGTTGATACCCTTAAAATTAACCAGCAGTTTTTCCCTGTTAGCGAAAAGATTTGGATGACATCCTCTGTTAAATTTGAATTTACAGGAGGTTTGTTTGGATTTAAATTAGGAGGTTACTTTATTTCGATCTACAAAAACTACAACCTCGACCCTGCATTAAACAAAGCCGATTTTAACGAAGTGCTCCGGATCACCAAAGGCATCAGCAAAGACTCAAATTATTGGAATCAGGCCCGGCCTATTCCGCTTACCGGCGAAGAGGTTACCGATTATACCAATAAAGATAAACTCGCCAAAAAACGGGAATCAAAAGAGTACCTCGACTCCCTGGATAAAGCCAACAATAAATTTAAACCGGTAAACCTGCTTTTCACTGGCATCAATACCCGCAATCGATACAAAAAAGAATATTTTCATTACGATCCAATCATCAGCTCCCTGCTTTATAACACAGTAGAAGGTTTGGCTTTTGATTACGGCGCATCGTACAGCAAGCTGACTGATACCGTAAACAACCGCTATTTTATGCTGAGCGGCAAGGTGCGCTATGGCTTCTCCAACCATTTGTTCAATGCTTCGGCAGGTGCGGCTTTCCCGGTAATGCAACGGTTTACGCTGGGTTTAAGCGGTGGTTCGGAGGTAGCTGACCTGAATAACCAGGCTCCCATGTCTACCTTTGTGAATACAGTTCACAGCCTGTTGGCACAACAGAATTTTAAGAAATTGTATCAGAAGCAGTTTGCAGTGGCATCGCTTTCGGGCAGAGTGACCGGCGGTTTGCGCGGTAGCGCATCGGTTGAGTGGGCTAACCGTAAATCGTTATTAAACACGGCTTCATTCAGTGTTTTCGATCCGCACGCCCACCAGTTTACATCCAATAACCCGTTGGATCCTGATCATAATACGCTGTTGTTTGCCGAAAATCAGTCGCTCACTGTAAACTTGCAGGCCAGTTATGATTTTAGTGACAAGTATGAAACTTATCCTTCGGGCAGGCGCTATCTGCCATCCAAATATCCAACCATCAGTTTAAACTATACTAAAGGCATCAGCAATGTATTAGGGTCGGATGTTAATTACGATAAGATCAGCGCCGAGATTTCAAAGGCAGATATTAGTATGGGGTTTTATGGCAGCAGCTCATTTTTTATAGGAGCTGGTAAGTTCCTGAATGCTAAAAGCGTATTCTTCCCCGATTATTTCCACTTTGAAGGCAACGAGGTGCTTTCATACAAGCCGAGGTTAAACCGATTTCTCTTACTGGATTACTACGATTTCAGCACGCCTGATAAATACGTTGAAGGGCATTTTGAACACAACTTTTCTGGTTTCATCACCAATAAGATCCCGCTGATCCGCAAGTTTAAACTGCAGGAAATTGTCGATGTAAATTACCTGTACACTCCCACGCTTAAAAACTATACCGAACTGGGTTTTGGATTGCAATATCTTAATATCCGTTTGATGTATGGCGTATCATACAATGGAGGTACTGAGGCAAAATCGGCAATAAGGCTTGGGATAAGCTTGTAATATGCTAATTATTAATTACACTTAATATGGTGTAGATATTAGTAATACTGTATATTTGGTTCAAACTATTGTGCCTGAACATATCATTAACTTAAACCTTTTACTAAAAAGAGCTGCATTGCTGTTTAATGTTATACTTTTAACTTTTGTTAAAGTGTATGGACAGCAGTTTTATGCCGCTACCGACCAGGGAATTTTACAGCAAGTAACCATTACGCCTAACGGGGCGGTTTCAAAAAATGTTAACGGTTGTGGGTCGGGTTATTTTTCGATTGCGCTTTGGGGTAATAAGATCTATTATACCCTGGCTTTCGGTGGATTGAGTGTAGCTGATATAACCGGAGGTAATACCCCCAGGTAGCTAATTGCCAGTATTTGGCGTCGGTGCCCCCCGTAAGTTCAATGACGGTTGATAAAAACGGGATCCTGTACATGGCCAGCTCGAACTCGCTGTACAAACTCGATCCTAAAAATCCTGTGCTTGTTAACCTGGGAATTATGCCGTACGGAGCTTCGGGCGACCTTGTGTTTTATAACGATAAGCTATATATGGCAAGTTATAATGGCATTGTCGAAGTCTCTCTCGATGATCTCTCTCAAAGTAAATTAGTTATACCTATTACAGACCGGATTGTATATGGTTTAACATCGGTAGCTTCCAGGGGGGCTGTAACGGTATATGCTATTGGTGTAAACAATAACAGGTCGGAGCTTGTAGAACTCGACCTGAAAAATATGTTTATAAAAGGTATTGCCGGTTCACTGCCCTATATAGTTTATGATGCCGGCAGTACTGTTGAAACAGGTGAAATACCGGTAATTAAGCTTCAAAACATTAATGTGACCCGGGAGTGCAATGTGGTGAATAAAGGGCGGGCCGAAATTATTTGTGCCCCACACGGAAATCAATACACTTACAAACTTAATACCGGAGAAAGTAACACAACGGGTATTTTTGATAACCTGCTTCCTGGTAATTACCGGGTTACTATTACCTCAAATGGTGGTGAGGAGCCTAAAACATCTCCATTCACTATTCCTGATTTTTCACTACAAGACCCCGTTGTTACTTTTAATAAAACGGATCCGATTTGTGATATCGCGGGGTCGATTAAATTGGAAATAAACGCCGATAAAGCGTTGTACCGGATAAAATATAACAACGCGGTTTACCCCATTGACCATGTTTTCGCAGATTTAATCCCGGGTGTTTATCACTTTTCAATTATAACACCAAACGGCTGTTTGCTTTACGAAAAAGATTGCACCCTCGTACAGGAAGTATGCCCGCCAATTGTTGTAAATGATATTGTCATCAAACCCGAATGTGACTTTTACGGCGAAGCAAATGTTACCGTGCTCACAGCAGCTCATCCGGATAATTATACATATAGCTTAAACGGTATAAGCAACACTACCGGCGTTTTTAACAGGGTGCTACCGGGTACCTATCAATTAGTAATTACTTCATCTGGCGGATCCCAGGCTGAAAAACAAGTTACCGTACCCGATTTTACTTTGACCAAACCCTATGTCTCATATACCGCTAAAAACGCGATTTGTACATTAGAGGGGCAGGTAAAGTTTAACACCTATGTAGAAGGGGTAGCTATCGGCGCTATTAAGCATGGTAGCCAAAGTTATACACCCGATGAAACAATAAGAGGCCTCAGCGCCGGCACCAACCACTTTGTCCTGCTGGATAAGCAGGGTTGCATCATTACGGAATTGGATATTATGATAACGCAGGATTCATGTGAGCCGGTTACGTTTTTTAACACTTTTACACCCAACGGCGACGGCGTAAACGACTTATTCAGGCCCAATCAAAGCAGCAATCCCATAGCGTATAAGCTTACGGTTTTTAACCGCCTGGGCCAGCGGTTATTTGAGTCGGAAAGTATATATGATGGTTGGAATGGCAATTATAACGGGAAACCTGTGCCTACGGGTGTTTACTACTGGTTGTGCAACTATACCATGGGCGATGGACAGGTTGAGGTTCAAAAAGGGCATGTAACCTTGCTGAGGTAGCTTAAATGTGTTTGTTTACAATAGGCGAGCTAAATGACCGGCTTAGCCTGTTTTTCCATGATCAGTGTTGCTGCAAATGGATATTATAACCGGGGCAAAAAAATCAGCGAAATCAACGTCATCAAATTCAAACCAACGGTTTAACTTTGCCACATGATCAAGAATATCTTCGCTTGCTTAATAATAATGCTTGTGGCTTTTGGCTGTACTAAAAAAAATGTGCCGCATTACACCATATCAAGGGTTACCAAATCAGATACAGCCACCCAGTTAACCGTTAAAATAGATGGCAGGCTTAAATGGGCCGAACTGCTGAGCATCACCTCACAAATTAAAGCCGATAGCGCTAAGCTGAGCAACCTGCAGCTTAACTTTTTGCTTCCCGGTCATAATGATAAAAGTACCGGTGCTAATACCTTTTACGCCGTAGCCCGCTATCCACAAGGAGATAAAGTTACTATGCAGGATACCACTAAAGATGCTGATGGCAATACCGTTAGGCTAAACTTACTTGGCCTGTCGCCCGAAAAAGCAAAATACCTGCTTGGTTTAAACCCTGCCGACCTTGACGGGAAAAATATCATAGGCAGGTTTATTGATGATAATAACCATACTGTTATTATTCCGTTTACTGATATGGCAGGTGGTAAAAAAGAAACTTATATTATTGAGCTTGATACCACGGGCACAGTAGTATCCCGTACCATTCCCCTCATGGATAACCGGGATGGTGTTGAAAAGCTGCATGTTAGCCAGGCAGGCGACTATATTACCATAAAAGACAGTGTGCTTACCCAATACGCCGCTCATGACATGGGTTTGCCTTATAATAGTATTAAAGCTGGTATTTAATTACTGGTTGGTAAATATGCCAAAATCACCACAGGCTTAATTTCGTCTTGAAAAATCAGGGATAAGCGGTTAAATCATTCACTTGTTTAAGATTATACCGATATATTTATAGTGTTAAAAATATTGTAAATATATGAACCGAAATTTTATCAAAATTTTTGCATTAGGCGTGGCCGCGGTTTTTAGCGCCGGCATCGCTAATGCCCAGGTGAGGTTGCCGGAAGGCTACTTCCTTAAAACATTGCCAAACGGCCTGGATGTGCTGGTGATTGAAAACAGTAAAGTACCTTTAACCACCATTGAAATAGCTGTTAAAAACGGCGCTTATACCGAAGGACCGGAGTTCAGCGGTTTGTCGCACCTGTTTGAGCACATGTTTTTCAAAGCCAATAAAGATTATCCAACCCAGGAGAAGTTTTTGAAACGTACGCAGGAGCTCGGCGCTATCTGGAATGGCACCACCAATACCGAGCGCGTAAATTACTACTTCACTTTTGACAGGGACAGCCTTAAAGCGGGTTTAAAGTTCATGAACGCGGCTATCCGTTTCCCAATTTACCGCGAGGAGGATATGAAAAAAGAGCGCCCGGTGGTTGACGGTGAATTTCAGCGTGCCGAAAGTGATCCGGGTTTCCAGCTTTGGTATGGCATGCAGCAAAAGCTTTGGGGTGATCTCATTACCCGCAAAAACCCTATCGGAGTGCATGAAGTGATCAACACGGCTACGCCCGAAAAAATGATGATCATTAAGGATAAATATTATTTCCCTAATAATAGCTTGCTGACTATTTGCGGCGATGTTAAGCATGATAATGCCTTTGCCCTGGCCGAAAGCATTTTTGGCGACTGGGCCAACAGCGGTTTCGATCCGCAAACCAAATTTCCTATCCCCGCATTTAAGCCTTTAACCAAACCTGAGTATTTTGTTAAGGAAGCAACCATTGCACAAACACCTTATATGGAGTTTACCTGGCAGGGGCCTTCATATCCAACGGATTCAGCTTCAACTGTTGCTGCCGATGTGTTTTCGACCATTGTAGGCTTAAATTCGTCAAAATTGCAGCAGGCATTGGTTGATAAAGGTTTGGCCAGCGGTGTTTACGTAAATTATACTACCAGCCGTTATGTAGGCCCTATTGATATTTTCGTGGTACCTAACCCTAACAAGCTTAAAGAATGCTATACCGAGTTAATGAACCAGGTAAGCATGTGGAACAAGGACGACTATTTTACCGACGAACAAATGGCCACTGCTAAAGCTATCCTGCACCGGAACGATATTCATGCCAAGGAAAAGCCCTCGTCGCTACCAAGTCAGATCAGCTACCAATGGTGCAGCACCTCGTTTAATTTTTATACCGACCTGGATGCCAACTATCAGAAAGTTACCCGTGCCGATATTAAAAAGTACCTGGATACTTACGTAATTGGCAAGCCATATGCTGCCGGTATGATCATAGCGCCCGAGTTAAATAAAACAGTAAATGCAGCTTCATTTTTTGCAGCCAAGTAATTTAAAACTACCTCATCATGATGAAAAAATATATAATTGCCCTGCTGGTAGCAGCGGCTATAGGGAATACAGCTAAGGCGCAAAAACAGGCCTATGAAACCACGGTAGATGGCGTAAAGGTTATTGTACAGCCAAGCGGCAACGATATTGTGGAAGTGCAAACCATCATAAAAGGCGGTGTGCAAAACTATCCGGCTACAAAGGCAGGTATCGAATCACTGGCGATGAGCGCCCTTACCGAGTGCGGTACTTTAAAGCATGATAAAAATAGCTTTAAAGATGAACTGGATAAAGTAAGCGCTACCGTTTACGGCAGCAGCAACAAAAACTATTCGGTAGTACGGATGAATTGTATTAAAGGCGACTTTGATATTGTTTGGCCGTTGTATGTTGAGGCTATAACCCAGCCCAAATTTGATGAAAAGGAATTTGCCCGCATTAAGCAGGATGCCATCAATAACATTAAACAAGAAGATTCACAGCCCGATAATGCCATTGATAAATATGCCGATAAGGTAGCTTTTGCCGGTACCAACTACGCTAAAGACCCAAGTGGAACCGTAGCTATTGTTACAGCCCTAACCCCTGCCGAAACAAAAGCTTATTATCAGTCCATACTGACCAAATCTCGCATGGTAATTGTGGTGGTTGCCGATCTTGACCAGGCTGCTATTGAAGCTAAAGTAAAGGGTATGCTGAGCGGTATTAAACAAGGTCCGGCTTTCGCGTTTAAAAAATCAACTTTCAGAGCCGATAAAAACAGCATCAATGTTGAAAAACGTGATTTGGCTACCAATTATGTGGAAGGTATCGCCAGTGGTCCTGCCGCCGGTACACCCGATTTTAACGCTTTTAATGTAGCCATGCGCATCTTCTCGAACATGCACTTTTTAGAGGTACGTACCAATAACGGTTTGTCATATGCCCCACAGGCCTGGTTTAGCGCGGGTCAAACCTCAACTGCCAAGTTCTCTGTTTCAACAACCGAGCCTGATAAATACATAGCTGTGTTTGATAAGCTGGTTGATAAAATTAAACGCGAAGGCTTTAAACCCGAAGATGTAGCCGATATGAAGGTTACTTATCTTACCGGTTTCTACTATAAAAACGAAACCAACAGCGCCCAGGCATCATCAATAGCAGCAAATGAAGTATTACATGATAACTGGAAACGTTCATTAACCCTGGTTGATGATGTAAAGAAACTCACTCCCGATGATGTGAGCAACGCCTTCCGTAAGTACATCAACAATATTGTATGGGTATACCAGGGCGATCCTAAAAAAGTAAACCAATTGCTGTACATTAACGGTACACTGCATAATGGAGATAATCCGGTGATGCACTAATTTAGGTAAAAGGTTAAAGGCGAAAGGTTAAAGGTAGCTGCATCTGTGCTCATCTTTAACCTTTCGCCTTTTTTGTTTTTGGCCTTTCGCCTTTCAGCTTTTACCTTTCACCTCATCCTCCGGCAGCACCGCTTTTTTCCTGGTTTTAGTCCAGCCGGCCCCTTTAGGCCTGGTGGGTACGGTATCGCCCAGGAGTTTGCCCCACGGTTTGAGGGTGTCAATCCTGTCGAAGATGATTTTGAGGACTGCTACAAATGGAATGGAAAGGAACATGCCCGATAAGCCCCAAAGTAAATTGCCTAACAACACAACCACAATGGAGATAAGCGCGTTGATCTGCACTTTTGATGATACAATGCGCGGTACCAGAATATTATTATCAATAAACTGGATAACAAGATAAGCTATGATCACCCCTAACTGCGTTGTGTAACCATCTTTGGTAACCGTAGCCATCAGTACAGGAAGAGAGATGGCTATAATGCCGCCCAGGTAGGGCAGCAGGTTAAGGATAGCGCCTATTACACCTATCAGGATGCCATACTTAACACCGAGTAATATCAGGGCCAGCGAATTCATGGCAGCAACTATTACCATCTCAATCAATAAACCCTGGATATAGCTTTGGATGGCCGATTTGGTTTCTTTCAAAACATCGGCAACCTGTTTGGAGTTTTCTTCAGAAAATACTTCGTAAATAAAATTGAGGAGCAGGGTTTTGTAAAACAATACCAGGAAAACATATACGGGTACCACAAATATCAACCCAAACGTGCTTAACACATTACCGAGTGTGCGGCCTACCAGCGCCTGGCTGTTATCCATAGCGTCTTTGATAAGCTTATCCTGCTTTTGAACTGAGTAGTTAAAAGTGGCGGCTACCCAGTCTTTAAAGGTGATGAACATTTCACCAAACTTCTTTTTAAGCGTGGGCAGCGAATCTCCAAACTGGATGATCTGGGTAGAAAGAAAATAGAACAACCCTGTCAGTAAAATAGCGCCAAGCAGCATAGCCAGGCATATAGACAAAATTTTGGGCACTTTATGTTCCTGCAGCCAGTTGCTAACAGGGTTAAGCAAAATTGCAATAAAAGCCGAAAAGGCAAGCGGGATCATCACATCTGCCAGTTGGGCAAACACATAAACCAATAATATCAATCCAAAAAGTATAACGGTACTTTTAAGGTAAAAGGGGTATTCTTTAACAGCAGGCATAGATGCAGGATTTTACACTGAAAGGAACAAGATAAGCAATTGTTTGCTTCGCTGATAATTAACCGGGGGATGCTAATCGGATTGGGTAGTGCCCGTCCACCTTGGGTACGGGCGATAGCTTGTGGGGAATCGCGCATTCCCCGGACTTTTAAACAAAAAGCCTGCACGGTAAATGCAGGCTTTGGGTATATTATATATGACTTGTTAAATCTACTAACTTAGCACATTTCTCCAGCTTACCAGATCGCCGATGATCTTGTCCAACTGATCGGCGGGAACGCGTTCCTGGGCCATGCTGTCGCGGTGGCGGATAGTTACGGTGTTATCTTCTAAGGTTTGATGATCTACCGTGATACAGAAAGGCGTGCCGATAGCATCCTGCCTGCGGTAACGTTTACCGATAGCATCTTTCTCTTCGTACTGGATATTGAAGTCGAGTTTTAGTTTATCCATGATCTCGCGTGCTTTTTCGGGCAGGCCATCTTTTTTGGTAAGCGGGAAAATTGCGGCTTTAACCGGTGCCAGGCAAGGGTGCAGGCGTAATACGGTACGGCTGTCCTGTTTATCTTCGGTGCTCAAATCTTCCTCTTCGTAAGCGTTGATCATGGTAAGCAGGAACATCCTGTCTAAGCCGATAGAAGTTTCAATTACATAAGGCACGTAATTACCATACGGCTTTCCTGTTTCAGGATCAACTTCAGGGTCAAAGTATTGAAGCTTTTTACCGGAGAATTTCTCGTGCTGACTTAAATCGAAATTGGTACGGCTGTGGATCCCTTCAACCTCTTTAAAACCAAACGGAAACTCAAACTCAATATCATAAGCAGCATCGGCGTAGTGAGCCAGCTTGGTGTGCTCATGGTAACGGTATTTGGCAGCATCTGTACCCAAAGCAAGGTGCCATTTTAAGCGGGCTGCCTTCCACTGGTCGAACCATTCTTTTTGTGTGCCGGGGCGAACAAAAAACTGCATCTCCATTTGTTCAAACTCGCGCATGCGGATAATGAACTGGCGGGCAATCACTTCGTTACGGAAAGCCTTACCAATTTGCGCAATACCGAAAGGGATTTTCATCCTGCCCGATTTTTGTACGTTAAGGTAGTTTACAAAGATCCCCTGCGCGGTTTCCGGACGAAGGTAAATGGTATCAGCATCGTCAGCAACTGCCCCCATCTGGGTGCTGAACATCAGGTTAAACTGGCGTACCTCTGTCCAGTTGCGGGTACCGCTTACCGGGCAGGCAATTTCATGCTCAATGATCAGATCGCGCAGGCGGGTCAGGTCTTCGGCTTTCAGGGCCTCATCCATGTCATGCTGTAGTTGTTCAGCTTTATCGGTTTTGCCTTCGCTGTCGTATTTAGCTATCTTGTCTTCCAGCAATTGGTCGGCGCGGTAGCGTTTTTTGGAGTCTTTGTTATCGATCATTGGATCGCTGAAGCCATCAACGTGACCGCTTGCTTTCCAGATCTTAGGGTGCATAAATATGGCCGAATCAATGCCTACAATGTTATCATTCATTTGTACCATGGCTTTCCACCAGTAGGTTTTGATGTTGTTTTTGAGTTCGGCACCATTTTGGCCATAATCATAAACTGCGCTTAAGCCATCGTAAATCTCGCTGGAAGGGAAAACAAAGCCATATTCCTTGGCGTGCGATATAACATTTTTAAAAAGTTCGTCGGTTGATTTGCTCATAATAGCTGCAAAGATAATTTTTGATTTCGGATTTGGGAATTTCGATTTCGGATTTACTTTGAGATAAGTGTTACCTAAAAACGTCGTTTTCTTAAAAGCTGCTGCTAATAAAATCTTATTTGGCCGTACTTTCTTTCCTGAACTTGTGTTGAGAAAGCCTTCATAACTATACAAACCAGTCCAGTAAACCGGATTGCATTCATTGTTTGTTATCAAACGATGCGTTAAGGGGTGTTAACTTTTGAGAAGCCTTACCTTCATATATTCCGCATATTCGGTCAGCCATTTCTCATAATTTGTAAACCATCTGCAATTATTGTCAATAGTTATAAACTATTGGCTGTTTTGCATTATTATTGTATTAAGCCTACGATACCGATCACAAATGGAACAAATCGTAAAAATACTTTCCGCAAAATATGTTACCCACAATGTGAGGCAATTCAGGCTTGAAAAGCCTGCCGGTTACAGCTTTATTCCGGGTCAGGCTACTGAATTATCAATCAATATGGAGGGCTGGCGTGATGAAACACGTCCCTTTACTTTTACTTGCCTTAACGATGATAATTACCTTGAGTTTACCATAAAAACTTATACCGACCATGATGGTGTTACCAACAGGCTAAGCAAGGTTAATGAAGGTGATGAGCTTATTATTCGCGACGTTTGGGGGGCTATTGAATATAAAGGGCCCGGTTACTTTATTGCAGGTGGTGCAGGTATTACCCCTTTTTTGGCTATACTAAGGCAATTAAATAGAGATGGTTCAATTGCCGATAATAAGCTTTTCTTTTCCAATAAAACTGATGAGGATATCATTTTGAGGGATGAACTGAAAAGCATCCTTGGTGCAAATGCGCATTTTACTATTACTGGTCAAAAGGACAGTATGTATGATCAGCGGCGCATAGATGCCAAATTTCTGAAAGCTGAAATAAAAGATTTCTCAAAGCATTTTTATATATGCGGCCCTGACGCGATGGTTACTGAGCTCAGTGACATATTAGGGCAACTCGGAGCCAATAGTGACTCCGTGGTATTTGAAAGGTAGTTTATGCGGAGACGCATCACGTGCGGTCTTCTATGCTTTGTCTTGCATGTTATCCCTGCATATTACAGACACATGTGGTGCGCCTCTGCAAAACACCTTTTATTAAGCAGCATTGTAAAGCTGTAACGTCGTCCTTCCGTCACGGGGAATCACACTTCGGCGGACGAAAGCAGACAGATTTTATCAGCTACGGAATGTAATACGTTTTTTACAAACTACATGTTGCCCTGTAGCTTCAAAAGATTTGCAGAATTACATTTATATGAACTTTTTAACCTTTGGGGTACATAACAATCTCCTGATTTTTATTCACTAAACTACCATCCGGAATGGTTTGTAAATAGCCAGCTTCTTCAGACGGACGGACATTTCAGAATTTATTCATCTTTAATAATCATGTTTTGAGGTAATTGAAGTAAATAACCCATCAAAATATTTAACCTGAAAGTGATTTACAGTGTCAATTAAAAATCTTAATTTTCGGCAGCTTTTACTTTATCACTTATACAATCAAAATAATAATGTTCGGGTGGCTTTCTGTTTTAAGGATTACAGCGCTCATACTTTTGTGTTTATTTTCTTATACTCCGGGTTTATTTGCCCAGGCGCCTGTTATTAAATACACAACGCCCCATAAATATAAAATTAACGACCCTATACCAACTTTAGCGCCAACCAATACGGGAGGCGCAGTACCGGCTACTATTTACGGACAGGTAAATACTATAGCAGGTTCGCCCACGATTTCAATTTTTATTAAAGTAACCGGTGTTGCTGTTGATGCGGCAGGGAATGTATTTGTAGCAGATTGGGGTGATAATACAATTTTCAAATTAACTCCATCAGGAAATCTTTCAAAGTTTGCCGGGCACTCATTTCCTGGTTTGGCCGATGGACAGGGCGTCTCGGCAGCCTTTAACGCACCCGATGCCTTGGTTTTAGATGCTGCGGGTAATTTATATGTAAGTGATCAGCAAAATAACGTGATACGGAAAATAACACCAGGAGGGTTGGTATCAACATTTGCGGGAACTGACTCGGAAGCGGGGGTCAATAACCCGAGAGGTTTAGCTATAGACAATGCGGGAAACCTGTATGTGGCTGATCAGGGTAATAATGTGATCAGAAAAATAACAGCAGCTGGTGTGGTTACAACTTATGCAGGCAATGGTACAGTTGGTGCTAATAACGGCCCGGCGGCTTCTGCCTCGTTTAACACACCCACTGCTGTTGGGCTGGATGCTGCAGGTAATTTATATGTCTCGGATTCTGGAAATAGTATTATTAGAAAAATAAGCCCTGCAGGTGTAGTTTCCACATTTGCAACAGGCTTCAATTTTCCGCGCGAGCTTAGGGTAGATGGTACTGGGAATGTTTATGTTGCCGAGCAATACGGCAACACTATTAAAAAAATAAGCCCTAACGGCACAGTAACCATTATAGCCGGTGGCGGTAAAAAAGATGCCAATGGGGTAGCCGCTATATTTAACGGACCGATTGGATTAGCAATGGACGGAAAGGGGAATTTGTTTGTTGGTGAAAGCGCTTTTGTAAGAAAGATAACGCTAACGGGTTATACTATTGATAAACCTTTACCGGCAGGTTTGGTATTTGACCCCAAAACAGGCATTATTTCGGGTACGCCAAGTGTTTTATCTCCACCAACGGTTTACACCGTAACAGCCTGGAATGCCACCGGCAGTAGCAGCACAACTTTAAGTATAGAGGTGGTTCAGGATATTACGCTGTTACCATCAGTTATTACCTTTCCGGTTCCTGAAGTAGTTAATATGAGTATTGACAATATCCTGCACCCCGGCGCTACCAGCACTAATACCAATACCGAAACACCAATTACCTATACAAGCAGCAATGCCAATGTAGCTGTTGTAAGTGCCGATGGGCAAATTCATGCAATAGCTCCTGGGCAAACCGTTATTACAGCTTATCAAGCAGCAAATGACGAGTATTTGGCGGCTGTACCCGTACCAAGAACGTTCACCATTACTCAAGACCAGGTAATCACTTTTCCTGCCATTGCTGCCAAAACTACCTGTGATCCTGATTTTTTGGTTGGGGCAACAAGTTCAAATTCAACCATTCCGCTTACTTATGTAAGTAGCAACCCGGCCATTGCTACGGTTTCGGCAACGGGAGCTATTCATATCATAGCGGCCGGTTCAACCACCATCATTGCGTCGCAAAGCGGTAATGATTTGTATAACGCGGCTACCCCTAAATCGCAAATATTAACTGTTACTGCCCCGGTTGTGCCATCGGTGAATATATCGCCTACTTTCTACGCCGGTTGTGAGGGCATGGAGGTTACTTATACTGCTAATGCTATGAACGAGGGTATCCATCCAAGTTATCAATGGCAGGTAAATGGTCAAAATAGTGGTAATCATTCAGATACATATGCCAGTAGCTCATTGCACGCGGGGGATATTATAACCTGCGTAGTTACCAATAACGATGGTTGTGAACCCGTTTCCTCTCCTGTATCTAATCAGGCTTCTTTAAGTGCGGATCCAAATGTTACACTTTCGGTAACCATCACGTCATCGTTTAGTGGAACCATAACTGCAGGCACTGCGGTTACTTTCAAAGCGCAACCGTCTAACGTGCAGGATAATCCTGTTTATCAATGGTATGTTAATGGGCAAACCGTTGGCAGCAACAGCGCCACATTTACCAGCAATACTTTAGCAGATGGTGATGTGGTTAGTTGTACTATGGCTTCGGGAGGGACATGCATAATTAACCCTGTCGTAAATTCAAATGTTATTACGGTTGCTGTAACAGTTCCTGAAAAAATTATAGTACCTAATACATTTACACCCAATGCCGATGGATATAATGATACCTGGTTTATCCCCGGGTTATTGTCGTACACTAATTGCACGGTGAATATTTATAACCGGTATGGCGCTATAATGTACCGCTCGGTAGGTTATCAACAGCCCTGGGATGGTACCAGTAATGGCAAAACGGTACCCGCCGGAGCCTACTACTATGTAATTGATACTAAGAGCAGCAGCGGAAAACTGAATGGGGAAGTAACGGTGTTGCGATAGTTAGCAACCATGAACAGGAAATGGTGTCTTTATCCATAGAGCGAGGTGGGTCATACCGGGACGGAGAACTAACTCTCCGCTTTGCATGAATCTCAATCTCCCGTCTCAAATCTCATATCTAAAGCATATTTTTACAGCCATGAGTATCAGTGTTGAGGCATTAACCAAGGTTTACGGTGTACAGAAGGCTGTTGATGGCATTAGTTTTACTGCCCAACCAGGCGTATTGGGCTTTTTAGGGCCTAACGGCGCCGGTAAATCAACCACTATGAAAATCCTTACCGGCTTTATTCCGCAAACATCGGGTACGGCATCGGTATGTGGGTTTGATGTAGCCAAACAGCCGCTTGAGGTTAAGCGCCGCATAGGTTATCTGCCCGAAAGCAACCCGCTGTATACGGATATGTATGTGAAGGAGTCGTTGGGTTTTGTTGCCGGCATCCATAAAATTCATGAGCCTGTCAAACGTATTGCCGATATTATTGAGCAAACAGGCCTCGGTCCTGAGCAGCATAAAAAAATAGGGCAGCTTTCAAAAGGTTACCGCCAAAGGGTAGGCCTGGCGCAGGCTATGCTGCATGATCCCGAAGTGCTGATACTGGATGAGCCAACATCAGGCCTCGACCCTAACCAGTTAAGAGGCATCCGCCAGCTGATCCTCGATTTGGGTAAAAGCAAAACCATCGTACTTTCAACCCACATTATGCAGGAAGTAGAGGCTGTGTGCAGCCAGGTGATTATCATTAATAAAGGAACTATCGTTGCCAACGATACCTTGCAGCAACTCCGTAAAAACAATGGAGGAAAATCATTAGAGGAGGTGTTTATCAGCCTAACTAATAATTGATTTCACAAATAGTTGACAGAAAAGTGTTTTGCTCGCAGTGCACCTGCAAAAACATTGTGGTGCATAATTAAAGGCATTGCTTAAATTTAAAACTTGTGGTGAAAAGCACATCGCTTAATGTGCCCGGATATTTTAATAAATATCAGTTTTGAGCCTTTTTATTGTCCATTTAATATTTTTTTAACATTTTTTGTAACGAAGAGCTGGTTTGTAACATCTATATAGGCGAACCGGCAAGGCGGAGGTACCCCGCCATGCCAAACTTTATTACATTATTGTTATGAAAAAACTATTATTATCCTTAGCCTTTTTAGGCTTTACCGCTATCGCGGCCCATGCCCAATCAGCAAATTCAGACGGCGGAAAATTCAGTATTGGTGTTGATGCAGGTTTGCCTGTTGGTGACGCCCACAAGATTTCAAACTTCGCTATCGGCGGCTCATTGAAGTATGATCATCCAATTGCCGATCAGTTATTTTTAACAGGTTCGGCAGGTTACACACGTTTCTTGTATAAAAAAGAGATCAAAGATTTTTTTGGTAAATCAGGAGCTGGTTTTATCCCGGTTAAAGCAGGTGTTAAATATTATTTTGACGATGCCTTTTTTGCCGAAGGTCAGTTGGGTGCGGTATTTGGTACAGAAAGTGGTGCCGGCACCGCGTTTGCTTACTCACCTGGTGTGGGCTATAGCTTTGCAGGTGGACTGGAAGCTGGTGTACGTTACGAAGCCTGGTCAAAAAACGGCACTACAAGCCAGGTTGCATTACGCGTAGCTTTTAGGTTTTAATTAAACTACTGTTAACCTTTAGAATAAGCCCGGGAAAAGTTTTCCAGGCTTATTGTTTTTCTTCATAATTATTAGCCGGGCAATATTGTATTTTCGGCCCGATATGAAAAAACTATTATTGCTGTTCCTTATCCTCCCTGCTTTTAAAACCTTCGCCCAGGACACACCGAAACCCTCAACTGCTTTTAGTGCCGGGGTGGAGTTTGGTATTCCCTCGCGCAGTTTGTACAATGTAGGTGTTGGTGCATCTCTAAAGTTAGAGCAGCCTGTTGTAAGCCCGGTAAGCCTAACGCTCACAGCGGGGTTCAGCAGTTTTTTTCGTAAAGATTCTCCATTCAATAATGGCCATTCGGGCGGCGATATTTTTGTACCGCTAAAAGCAGGTGTACGGTATAATGTAGGTTCGGGCGTGTTTTTGGAGGCCGAAGCAGGCAGCGCCATCGAACTTAATTATGACGAGCGCAAACTGTTCGCCCTTTCTGTTGGCCCGGCAATTATGATCCCTACCGGTACCGATAACCGCAGTTTTGAATTGGGCTTGAGGTATGAAAGCTGGTCGGCCCATACCTTGCAGCAAACAGCTATCAGGTTTGCGTATCGGTTTGGGAGATAATATATTTTATGCAGCGATATATTGCTAAAGGGCGTATTATCGTTATATAGCACTGCTAAACTTTTTATCACATGACTAATAAACCTATCTGCATCACATTAATTAACGTGAGTTCGGGATAACGAAAAGAAGATTATGGAAAAGATTTAGATATATAATAAATTGAATATCAATAAGTAAGCATATTTTATTATATTTAAGTGTCGAATCTAAATGATAACAATCTATGCTTACTTCTGATAAAATTATTGAAATTTTCGTTAAAGTGGATGACTTCTGCAAAGAATGTGAAGAACAAATCGCTAAACACAAGCTTGATGCAGGGAATTACAAGGTCAGAGATAGAAAAGCATCACTTGCGGACAGCGAGATCATTACTATCGTAATCGCTTTTCACAGTGGGCACTTCACCAACCTCAAGCATTTCTATATAACGCATATCTGCTCGCACTATAAAGATTTCTTTCCCGGGCTGGTGTCATATAATCGTTTTGTTGAATTGCAGCAACGGGTAGCTGTTCCGATGATGTTATTCCTGAAAACGCACTGCCTTGGACGTTCCAGGGGCATCAATTTTATAGATTCCACGCATATCAAAGTATGTCATAACCGGCGCATTCATAACCATAAAGTCTTTGCAGCGACAGCAGAAAGGGGCAATGTTCCATAGGTTGGTTCTACGGGTTTAAACTACACCTCATCATTAATGATAAAGGGGAAATACTGTCTTTTTATCTTACCAAAGGCAATGTAGATGACCGCAATGTCAAATTGATGACTTCAATGACAGAAGAAATATTCGGGAAACTGTTTGGTGACAAGGGCTATATATCTAAAGCGCTGGCCGATCTGCTTTGGGGAAATGGTATCCAGATGATTACTAAGCCGCGCAAAAACATGAAGGACTTCAATATTTCACAAGCCGATAAGATCATGCTCAGAAAAAGAGCGATCATCGAATGTGTCTATGATGAATTAAAGAATATCTGCAAACTTCAGCATACCCGACACCGCTCCGTCAACAACTTCTTAATGAACATAATGGGGTCCCTTTGCGCTTACCACTTCTTCCCTAAAAAACCTTCCTTAAATATTGTTTTCGAGGAACAAGACAATCAATTGCTTTTAGCTGCTTAAACCGAACTCACGTTAATTATATTATTTATTGTACTTTCATTTGCCGCCAAAGCACAGCAGGGCAAACAAACATCGTTGCGTAGGCACCGAAGCTATTATACCGATACGAGACAGTTATGTGGGGTCTGACTTTTATCCTCAAACAGGTTTAGGCATAAATTTAAAGCTGGAAAAGCCGATAACTTCTGCCTTTCATTTTACAGTAAGTACGGGTTTGGTGTTTACCGAGTCAGCCCCGCGTTATTTATATTTTAATGTTAATCAAGGTTATTCAAGCAACAGCTCAAACGCTTTTTACGACGACAGCTTTCATAGCATTTACGCTTATTTGCCATTAACTGCCGGATTTAAATATTACTGGGCAAAATACTTTTATGTAAATGCCGAAGCCGGCAGCGCTTTCAGCATCAATAACAGCGCACGTACCTCGTTTATATATGCAGGAGGGGCAGGGGCTGTTGTGCCTATCGGCCCTCATCACGGACTTGACTTTGGGTTGCAGTTTGAAAGAGGTTATAAAAATGTTGATCACGATCGCCCTGTCAGTCAGCTGGGTTTAAATGTTGCATATAAGTATAGGTTTTAGGATTTTGTAGTTGTCGGGCTTCTGGCCACAGATGGCCGGTTCTGGAAACGGACGGGCAGAGGCTTTAGTAGCAGATATTTAGTGGCAGTTGCAGTAGTGTTGCCCCACAAGCTCAAGAGTCCCCCGGCAAGTTCAAGCGTCCTTCGCTTGAACTACTCTTTAAAAGGAGCGTCCACGCTTTCCGGTTTAAGGTAAGCGTGGACGCTTAAACCCGCAAAGGGATTTTAAAATAATTAAATCCGATATCGAAAATCCGAAATCCGATATCTATCCCCGATATCCGAGCACACTTTGCTTTGGCGCATTATTGTTGTAATTTCGGCGCTTAATACAATATAATATAACGTGCTGAGCATCCTTAAAAAAGAAATAGTATCCTACCTCAGTTCGCTGGTAGCTTATGTTACCATCGGTGTGTTTTTACTGGTGCTTGGCCTGTTTTTGTGGGTATTCCCTGATTCAAGTATACTGGAGTACGGGTATGCCGGGCTCGAAAGCTTGTTCAGCACTGCGCCTTACCTGTTCATGTTCCTGATCCCGGCTATTACTATGCGTTCCCTTGCCGAAGAACGTAAGGAGGGAACCTTTGAACTGCTGTTTACCCGCCCTTTAAAAGATTGGGAGATAGTATTGGGCAAGTACTTTGCTTGTTTATTAATAGTACTTTTTGCTTTGTTGCCTACGCTGGTTTATTACTATTCGGTAAGTGCGTTAGGGATGCCGCAGGGTAATATTGATACCGGCGCTGTGATAGGCTCATACATTGGTTTGTTTTTATTAGGTGCTGTATTTGTGGGGATAGGTTTGTTTACCTCGTCCATCACCAAAAACCAGATCATTGCTTTTACTATATCTGTTTTCCTGTGTTTCTTTTTTTACAGCGGGTTTGATTCTATCAGTCAGCTGTTATCGCTGCAGGACCTTGGTTTGCAAAATTTAGGCATAACCCAGCATTATGATTCGGTAAGCC
This sequence comes from Mucilaginibacter metallidurans, assembly GCF_003286435.2. Classification (NCBI taxonomy): domain Bacteria; kingdom Pseudomonadati; phylum Bacteroidota; class Sphingobacteriia; order Sphingobacteriales; family Sphingobacteriaceae; genus Mucilaginibacter; species Mucilaginibacter metallidurans. The sequence continues at coordinate 4,844,124 of NZ_CP043449.1, read as the reverse complement.
GTGGGGTGTTGGATACCCGCGATTTGATTTACTTCTTAGTAGCGGGGGGGATTTTTATCTGGCTTACTTTATTTGTTTTAGGCAGGCAAAGGCAAAAACGCTTATCGAATGGTATGGTTGGATTGCTTTGTGTGTTTTTTTCGCTTGGAAGTCAGGCTTATTTTTCTTTTACCCGCTTTGACTTTACTGCCGAAAAGCGTTTTACCATATCGCCTGTAAGTACAAAGATCATGCGCAGGCTATCAGAACGGGTAAAAGTGGTAGTTTATTTACAGGGCGATAACTTGCCGGGCGGCTTTAAACGTTTACAGAGTGCCACCCGCGATATGCTGAGCGACCTGCAGGCCTATAGTAAAGGAAAAATTCAGTTTGAGTTTCGTGATCCATTGAAGGGTTTAAGTAACGATCAGCAAAACGAGGTGATCCAGAATATGGCTGCCGAAGGTGTTGAGCCAACCAACCTGAGTGTTAAAACCGATAATGGTGTAACGCAAAAACTTATTTTCCCTTCGGCATTGGTATCGGCAAATGGGAAAGATATACCGGTGAAATTATTACTTAGCAGGATAGGCCTCTCGCCCGATGAGGTGCTTAACAACTCTATCCAAAACCTTGAATATGCGTTTTCGTCGGCTATAAAGAAGGCGGTTAACGGAGGCAGGCCGCAAATAGGTTTTACAGAAGGGCACCATGAACTAACAGACCTGCAACTGAATGATGCTATGAAAACCCTGGCAGATGGTTTTCAGGTAGGCCGGGTTGATTTGAATGCCATTTCCTTCGCAGACCTGCAAAAGATCAAATTGCTGGTGATAGCCAAGCCCGATCAGAAATTCAACGAGGTAGAGAAATTCAAGCTTGATCAGTATATCATGCACGGAGGCCGGGTATTGTGGACTATTGACCAGGTTAGCGCCGAGCTTGATAGCCTTCGAGGGCATGGCGGCGAGCAGCTGGCATTCCCCAAACAGCTTAACCTGGATGATCAGCTTTTCCGTTATGGGATCCGTATCAATTATGACCTGATTGCTGATATGAACTGCTCACAAATTCCTATCAGTACCGGCAATGTTGGCGGGCAGGCGCAGATCCAGATGCTGCCATGGCTGTATTACCCGGTATTTATCCCGCTAAGCAAACACCCGGTAGTGAAAAATTTGGATGGTATCAGCAGCGAGTTTGTAAGTACTATCGATATCCTCGATACCAAAAACGTAAATAAAACGGTGCTGCTAACCTCATCGCCTTATAATAAAAAGCTAACCGCCCCGCACATATTATCATTGCAGGCTTTGGAGCAGGAGCCAAATCCCAAAGATTTTCAAAGCACACCTAAAATAACCGGCGTATTATTGGAGGGCAGTTTTACAAGCGACTGGCAAAACCGCCCGCTTCCCGAAGGGCTTAAAGAGCAGGTTGCTATACAGCAGCAAAGCGTGCCCACCAAAATGATAGTGATAAGCGACGGCGATATTTTAAAGAACCAGATAGGTACCGATGGCTCGCCATATCCTTTAGGTTACGATCATTATACCCACCAAACCTACGGCAATAAAAACCTGCTGCTTAACATAGCCGACTACATGACCGACGATTCGGGATTGATAGCCTTGCGTACCAAGGAGATCAAGATCCGCCTGCTGGATAGGGCACGTATCCGCAGCGAAAAAATGTACTGGCAGTTGGTTAATACCATAGCGCCGCTGGTTTTAGTGTTAATATGTGCTATTTTTCAACATTATTTACGCAGACAAAAGTATGCCCGTTAAATTTTCTATTTTTGATAGATTAATTACAACCATATGAGATTTATTGTTTCTACCTCAACATTACTCAAACAACTGCAATCAGTAAGTGGTGCGTTAAGCAGCAGTACTGTGCTGCCGATACTGGAAAACTTTTTGTTCGAGATAAAGGATGGGAACTTGACCATTTCTGCTACCGACCTGCAAACCAGCATGACCACCTCTTTGCCAGTTGAGGCTAAAGAGAACGGCAGGATTGCAATCCCGTCGCGTATATTGTTAGAGACCCTGAAATCATTACCGGAGCAGCCTGTTGCTTTTTCGGTTGATGATAAGACCTTCGCCATTGAAATTAATGCCGGCGATGGTAAATACAAACTGAGCGGCGAAAACGGCGAGGATTTTCCAAAGATCCCTGTTGTTGAAAACGCTTCATCGGTAAACCTGCCTGCTTCAGTTTTAGCCGAAGCTATCAACAAAACCATTTTCGCGGTAAGTAATGACGAATTGCGCCCGGCTATGACAGGTGTTTACTGTCAGCTTACAACATCGGCACTTACATTTGTTGCTACCGATGCGCACAAGCTGGTTCGTTACCGCCGTAAAGATGCAAAGGCTGCAAGCACTACATCATTCATACTGCCTAAAAAAGCTTTAACCCTGCTTAAATCATCATTACCAAGCGATGATGTAAATGTATCTGTTGAGTATAATTCCACCAGTGCTTTCTTCAAGTTTGGCAATATTAACCTGGTGTGTCGTTTAATTGACGAGCGTTACCCTGATTACGAGGCGGTTATTCCTCAAAATAATCCTAATAAATTAAATATCGACAGGCTTACTTTCCTGGGTTCGTTAAACCGTGTGGCTATTTATGCTAACAAAACCACGCACCAGGTAAGGCTTAAAATAAATGGCAGCGAGTTAAATATTTCGTCAGAAGATATTGACTTTGCTAACGAGGCCCACGAGCGTTTAAGCTGCCAATATGAGGGCGAAGACATGGAAATTGGCTTCAATGCAAGATTTTTAATAGAAATGTTGAAGAATTTAAGTTGCGAAGAAGTATCTTTGGAAATGTCAACTCCAAACCGTGCCGGCTTGTTGCTGCCACAAGGCGGAGATGAGAATGAAGATGTGCTGATGCTGGTTATGCCGGTGATGCTCAATAGCTATGCTTAAGTGTAAACTTAAATTATAAATCCAAAACTAAGTCCGGTAACATAAAACCGGACTTTTTTTGTTCAACACCCAATACCAAAAATTACAGTAAGCAGTTATAGCTTATAATTGTATATGAATATAAAGGTTAAAGTTTTATTGTTGATAGCCGCGGCAGGTTGCTTTGCATCGTGCAAAAAAAACAACGATAAACCCGATGTGGTTGATTCGTCAACATCATCGTTAAATGTTATTAATGCTACTTTCAACAATGTTAACGTTTATCTTAATGGCACAAGGGTAAACAATACAACAACTTTTTATCCGGGAGGTACGCTTGGATATATTACTGTTAAAGCGGGTACACAAAATTATTCGGTTAAGTTGGATGGGCCTAATAATCCCAATCCGCTGTTTAGCCTACCCCTAACCTTAAGTAAGGATTCGGTGTATTCATTTTACATAGCCGGCAATTCAACAGATCAGGTTTTTAAAACTACCGACATCATAGCTGCAGATACAAATAAGGTACCATCTGCTAAAATCAGGTTTGTAAATGCTTCGCCGGATGCCGGGAATATAAGCGTGCATTTTGAAGGTACAACTGCTGCCTTAGATACCGAAAAGGTAAAGGACCTTGCTTTTAAAGGTACCTCGACGTTTTATTTGGTAACGCCCGGAGAGCACAATATGGCGCTGCATTCGGCGGCGTTTTCGGGCACTATTGTAAGGGATACAGTGCAGCTTGTAGGAGGAAAGGTGTATACCTACTACGGTTTTGGTAATAAAAGCACAGGCCTGGCAACCGGCCTGTTCATCAATCAATAATTACATTAATGGCTAATAAAAATAAAAGCAAGGTACTGGTTTCGTTTTTTATAGTTGTGCTATGCGGACTTTTCATCTGCGCTGTTTCTTCGTGCGGTAAGGGGGGCAATGCATCATCAGTAGGCCTCAATACCCAGTTTCAAATCGTCAATTTAAGTCCCGATATCCAGCCGGTATACCTTTATCAGCATTTTATCAGGTATAATACCACTACCTATACTTATCCAAACAGTTCGGGATATTTTTACCTTTCAACACTTGAACCGCCGTTACAGTTACGTACAGCTACCGCGGCGCCGGTTATTTTGCTGCAATTTGATACTACGCTTAAAGCCAACAGGAAATACACGATGTTTATAACCGGCTTCAGAAAGGATAGTTCGTTTGTTAGTTCATTTATACTATCTGATAGTACCGGTTTGCCAGCCATAGGTAAAGGAAAAGTAAGGTTTGTGCATACTTCACCCAATACCTCAGCCCTGGATCTGCGGGCTAATGACACCCTTGTGGTTAGAGGTACTACCTTTAACAAGGTATCTAAATACGTTGAACTTACTGCCGGTAATTATAACTTTACCATTACTACGACCCGAACGCCCACGACAATAGAAACAACCCTGCAAAATGTAACTATACAGGACGGCCGCGCCTACACCATTTATACCAAAGGTATTGTTGGCAGCGCCGACTCATTAGCCTTTGGCGCGGGGGTACTTACTAATAATCTGCTTAGTAAGACACTTCAGTAGCTGCGTTTTGTTTAATATTTATATTTTTGGGCAAAATTTTAGCCTGTGGAAGTAATAAAAAGCATAATCGACTTTATACTGCATATTGACAAGCACCTGGTACAAATAACCAGCGCTTACCAGGGATGGACTTATCTGATCCTTTTCCTGATCATATTTGCCGAAACAGGTTTTGTAGTAACTCCTTTTTTACCCGGCGATTCACTGCTGTTTGCAGCTGGCGCGTTAATAGCCGGTGGTAGTTCGGGTTTGGATATCTGGCTGCTGGGCATCATATTAATTGCCGCTGCCTTTATCGGTAATACGGTGAATTATCTTTTAGGCAACTATTTAGGCCCTAAAGTTTTTAAAGAGGAAAATAAGATCCTCAAGCTCGAATACTATCTTAAAACCAAAGCTTTTTTTGATAAACATGGCGGCAAGGCGGTGATTTTTAGCCGTTTTATGCCTATTATCCGCACTATCGCACCTTTTGTGGCCGGTGTTGGCAGGATGCCTTTTTTAAAGTATAGCCTTTATAACATCGTCGGCGGTGCATCATGGATCATTGTGTTCCTGTTTGCGGGTTACAAATTAGGGCAGGTACCGGTGATAGCTAAAAACTTTTCGCTGGTAGGGGTAATCATCATCCTCATCTCGATATTGCCGCCCATCTTTGCCGCTATAAAAGGCCGTAGCGCCAAGGTTTCTGAGGGGCAATAAAAAGCTTTTTCAATATTTCAAATATCAAAAGCCTGTGCAGGATATAATTCCCGGCACAGGCTTTTTGTTTATTAAACAGGATGGTGGTTTATTCAATCGCCATCGGTAACCACTACATTAAAGCGACGACTTCTGGAAAAAGGCGTTTTGGATTTATCTGAAAATCCGGTTACTTCCAGTTCTACGGTGTAACTTCCGGCCTCGTGCGTTTCATGTATAGTACCGGCGTATCCACCTTGCTTTGCCGCTGACAGGATACTCCCGCCCTTTATGTGCGGCAAAAGGTCCTCCTCCGTCAGCCGCTGCCTGTAAAGCAGATCGAGCTTCGCCAAATCGGGATGTTGTATAGTGTCCATTGTTTCTTCAGGCAGCTTTATATTTTTAAGGTCCGATGCATAAGCTTTAATTGCACTATGCTGACTTAGTTTGGGACGGGTAACCAAAGCACGTATTTGTTGTCCGGTTATCGGCTTTCCATCATCCGTTAAATGTGCGTGATAAGTAATAGGCTGTCCTTTGCGCACAACAGAGGGTGCATCAACTGTAAGCTGAAGCGGAGCGGCATTGCCTGAAGGTGCATATTCAAAGGCACCGCCTGTCAGGCCCTGCGGGGTTGTACCACCATACATGATCTGGATATACCATAGGCCTACCGCCGGGTTAGGAATGTTAAATACTACATAGGCCCCTCCCTGTAAGGTAGGCATTGGTGTAATTACCACGCCGGCCGGCGTTACAAGTGTTACACTTAATTGATTAAGTCCGGGCTGGCCGTTTGTGAACGTATAATTAGGATCACTCCATACAACCGAAAACTGTCCAAGGTCGTTGCCTGCGGATACGGTGGCCGGAATCAGCAGGTAATCATAGGCCTGGGCTACCTTGTATCCGTTTGCAAGTAATTGTGCAGCAGGAGTTTGTGCCCTGATCTGGTTGTAAATTTGCATCATGTTGAAAACATAGGGGGCATAATAATACTGACCGCCGCTCTGGGTTGCAATTTGCTGCATTAAGTTTTGGTCAGACGCCGGCCCCATTGCACATGAATATACGGGAGGGGTGCCGGCAGGTAATGGCAGGGGATTGGTGCCGCAGTTTTGATAACCGTCAGAAAGCAGCACCAGGCCTTTATTTACACCGGCAGGAGCACTTGAAAGCATATTTACAGCGGTTTGAAGCCCTCCGCCCATATTGGTGCAGCTTCCGGTGAAACTTAGGTTTTGTACAGCTGCAGCTGCTGTAACCGGTACGGTAAGGTTTTGGTCAACCAGTGTCAGATTGTAGGTTACTCTTCCGTTAACGTCATAAGAAGCAACGCCAATATAATCGCCCGGGAGCGCATTGTTCAGGAAAGCTTTGGTATCGATGACTGTGATTGCGACATAATTTGAAGATGTCATGCTATATGAAGTGTCTACCACAGGTATAGCGACAACAGGTGTTGAAGTTGGCATGGCTTTATGAATTAAAAGAAGGTGAAACATTAGTTGATTGGAGAAGCTGACCGCATGCGGTATTGTATTTAAGTGAAAGTATGGTAAGCTGAGTAGCCCATACAATAAAGCCGGCAAGTATGGCGGCTGCTTCCAGGCCCGTTACTATGGCTATTACTTTACGAAGGATCCAGAATAAGGCATACCATCCTGCGGATGTCAGCACAAATTTGATAATGGTCCACATTAAGCCCTGCTGATATACTACACCTACAAAACCAATGGCGGCTGTGGCGCTGATTGCTTTTCCGGCCATCGAGCTCATGGCGTTCATTACTGTTTGGTTTGCACGGAGCAGGTTATAAATACGCGTGGCGATATTGCCGGTGGTAGGTGCCAGCCCCACAGCCTGAAGGAAACCTACAGTAAGCGCAAAGATGAATTGGATCCACCAGAGCGTACAGTCTGATTCGGCGCCTATAGCCCCTTCGTAAACAAGCATATCTGCTTTTACACCATGGTAAATAATACGGGTTATTCCATTGGTATCGGTGCGGGTAAAAACGCGGGACAGGTTGGCATTTTCGTCAAACATTTGCCGGGCTTTTTCATAAGCGTTATCAAACTGCTGGCGAAAGCCTTCTGTTGCCGGGCCTCCGTTTTTACTGCCGAACCAATCTTTAAATTGTGACCAGCTTTCCTCTTTATGATCTTCGGTAAAAACTTTGGGCTGGCTGGCAAATAGTATGTCTGTAGGTGGCGGTACAGGAGTTTCCACGTTTTGATTGAGATAAATAGCGTTGATGGATTGTGGGATGCCCAAAAGCGCAATCTGCTCAGTGGTTAAAACGTTTACGGTTTGGAGCTGCTGCACGGCACCATTATCCAGTTCAAGGGTTGATTTGTCGGTTGTATCTATCGGTGGGTTAACGGTGAAATCAAAATTTGAAATTAAACGGTTATCGGTTATCACGTCATTGTACATCCATTGAACAATTTCTGATTGTTCCAAACATACATTCCAGATGCGCAGGTTTTGGATAGAACCGCCGAAGTTGTCGATGATATTTCCGTTCGAATCGTATTGGGCGCCTACGAGTACATGCCCGTTTGGAACCGCGGTAACCGGCGAAGGAAAATAATCGATAGCCTGAAGGTTACCGTTTACGTACAAGCTAAGGGCTTTAACATCGCTATCATAACTTAGTGCAAAATGATAATAGCTTAGCGGCAAAACCGAGGCTGCTGATGCTAAAGAAATACTGTCGCTGTTACGCTGGCCTATAACCTGGTTGTTTTGATAGCTTACTTTGTATTCCCATGCGCCGTTCAAACCGTAACTTAACAGGATACCGTTGCTGCTGCTGCCCGGGAAGAACCAGCCTTCAATGGTGTAAGGTGCGTTTCCGGGAATGCTGTATTCGGGAAAGGAGCCGCAATCAACATAACCATCCGCTCCCAGTACAACAGATGGAACATTGAACGCGTATTGTACATTGTTTTTGAAATTAAGGGCTATATTATTTCCGGAACTGTCTACCCCCGGCATTTCCGAAAAGTCGCTGTAAAATATAAGGTTGGGATTTTGGACAGCGCTATAATTATTTACCTGTACCGAATCATTTAGGATATCCTCAGCATCACGCACGCTGTTCCAGATCATAATCCTTCCAAGCTGGCCCTGTAGGTACCAGATCGGGCTACTCTGCTGCATTACAGCCCCCAGCAGCATATTGGTACCGCTTGCAGGCAGCGTTCCCGAAAAGGTGCTTTGCGCAACAGCCACGCCATCAACATAAAGCGATAAACTGGAAGTTGTACCATCAAATACAGAGGCCAGGTGGTGCCATTCGTCGACAGTGATGGGTAAAGTCGATTTGATCAGATACGGTGCGATGCCTACATAGGCGTAAACATAACCTGATTCAAGAAATAATTGGTATTGTCCGCCAACCGCATTGTCAACATTGCCAACTACGGATTGAAATCCGTTCAGGCTCGACACGTTTACCCAGGCCTCCAGGGTAAAGGAGGTTAAATTGTTTAGTACGGTTGGTGTACCGCAATCTACATAAGCGGTGTTTCCGAGTTGCAGCACACTTGATGCCCATCGTGGTGCTAAAGTTAAATTTGCCATAAGATGATAGTTTATAGATGTAAATATTCAGTGATATAAAACGCCAGTCACTCGATATGGCCTCCTGTTTATTTAATTCTCTATTAGGTTTAGGGCTTGTGGCTAAAAGGGGAGGTCAAATCAACTTCCTGATTGATTTAACTAAGTTAGGAGGGTTGTAAACCGGGTAATAGCGTATAAATACCTAATGGAAAAATTGCGTATAAATACCATGATACCGGGAAATGAAGCAGATGAGGCAGCAATTTCTAATGATTGATTATGCTGCCATTTTACGATTGTTTCAGATAAGAAAGGTGATAACCGGTGTTAGCCCTTTCGCTGTTTTCGTGGAGCTGATGCGGAGAATATAAAGAAGGCAGGGGAAGGTTGCCGGGTTTGATCGTTAACTATTTTATTATTAATGCTTTGCCTGATCGGTAAAGCATTTCTTCTTGCCGAAGCTTTGCCTTTTGTTCGATGCTTAAAGGCTGTGCGATAAGCTTGCTCAGGTCCGGCTGCCCTGCATCAACCCAGGCCGAGTACCAGAAACTACCTACGGAAAGAATAGATGCCCGCATTTGCCTTGCCACCATCCCCTTCAGCATTTTGTGATAGGTCAGGCTATAGGCCACGGAGTAATCGGTAATTTGCTTTTTTCCATGCTGTACCAACGCGTACTTTTTGTCCTGCGGGTAGGTTTTGTTCAGGAGGCGCTCAAAACGTAAAACGGTATCAACGGTTTTGTAACTAGCCTTGCATATACGGAATGCTTCGTTCAACGGGTTTTCAATATACCGGGCCTTGCCAACGTAGTAATTATAATGATCGGCAAATAACTCAGGCAGGCGGCTTTCCCAAAGGGCATGGATGCCGGTTTGCCCCGTAAGCTGGCCGTTGTAGTTTTGGGTTAGGTGCAGCGGTACGTGCGCATCGGCAATATAATGCCCTAAATAAGCAGATGCATTGAGGATAGCCGTTGTATCATGGGCTTTGAAAGCCCGTACCAGCCTGTAATACTGGTACTGAATGGTCCAGGGAACAATGCCGTATTTAACCATGGTATCTTTTGAGTATTTGGCAACGGCATCCTTCCATTTTTTAGGCATAGCCTCAAAGGGTTTTTTGCCATAACGGTCAGCATCAAAGAAATGGCGTGGCGCTTCTGATGAGTCAACATAGCGGCGTTTGTCGGCACTTACGGCATGTTCGGTTATATAATCGATATTGGACCTGTAAAAACCAGACATGGCCTTCGGTAGCGAGAAAACTGCCAGCCGGTTAATACGATAATGTGCAAAGAATCCCCATGATGAGCATAACATGATTAAACAGGTACCAGTTATGCTTAAAATTATGCGGCGGTTCATGAGGCAAAGATGCAATTAAAGGGGGAGTTTTAAATTATACTTCTCCCTTAATTGGCTGCTTACCTTATTGGCTTCATCAATAATACTCTCCGGGAAACCGACGCCTTTTAAAACAGCGATGCCATTTCGGTTTTTGAGCAATCCCTCTTTAATTTTATAATCAAATACCAAGCGGTCATCACCAATCACTTCCTCAAAAGAGAAAACTTTGTAATCGCTGCCCAGTAATTCGGCCAATTCCAGATCGTGTGTAGACACAAAAACGAAGCTTTGATTGCGGATAAAATAGCTTAGTACGGCTTTCGCGGCGGCTATCCGTTCAATGGTATTTGTACCCCTGAAAATTTCATCAATGATTACGAGGCTGTTTATGGGTTTGCTGGCAATGGTTTGTGCCACTATATTTTTAACGGCTAAAGCTTCGGCCTGGAAATAGCTTTTATTATCGCCCAAATCGTCGGTCATATCAATGCTGGTAAATATTTTGAGCGGAGGAGCTTGGTATACTGTAGCAAAACTGGTGTTAATGGTTTGCGATAGCAAAGCATTTATAGCAATAGCCCTGATAAAAGTGGTTTTACCCGACATGTTGGAACCTGTTACCAAAATACCTTGTGTATTATCTATAGCAATAGAATTTGACACGCAGTTTTCAATAAGCGGGTGATAAAGATTTTTAATAATGATATGGGTATTGCCGGTTGTAAGTTGAGGTTTGCAATAATGAGCCGCGCCATCACGTACCGATTGGATGGAAATAGCGACATCAACCTCAGCCACCGCTTCATAAACAACTTTAATGTCACTAAGGTATTTGTTTACCTTGGTAATGGATTTTATAAATACCAGCGGCTCAATAAGCAGGAACATTTTTAACCATTCGGTAACCAGGTAGTAAATATCGGTAGGGTCAATAGCGGCTTTGTTTTGCAGGGTAATATAATTTAACGACTTTTTAAGTTTGCTCATATTAACCATACTGAAGCGAGTGTGTACATCATCCCTGAGTAGGGTGTGGTTCTTAAGCCAGTTTGATACCTTGAATAAAACCAACAGCTGCGGTAACGAATGTGTGTAGTTCAGCATCTGGGTTTTATTACTGTAATGAATAATTACATTGGCTATCATTAATACCAGCAATAGCAAGAGCATAAACTGGTTAGGAACAATAAAAAGGCTAAATGCAACTCCAATGATCAAAAACGGCGCTATGCTGATATAAAAATTGCCAATTGCCGGAAATATGGAATGATGCGGTTTCTTAAAAAGCTCCGGTAAGTAGTAAGCATCATTGTTCCCTAACTCAGATAATTTAAGCTCGGCCGCCTCTCTCAATTCTTTATTGGCGGTGACATTGCCGATCCGTTGTTCAAGCGTTTCAAAATACTCTTCTGAAATTTGCGGGGAGTGTAATTTCTTATATAGATATTGTTGCCCGGGTTTTGAATTGGTACGGTCAATAAATTCAAATACGCTGTCGATGTCAAGGTCGGTGGCCGTATCGACAGAGATCCCGCTTGAGCCGCCATAAGCTGTAAGGTAGGTGCTGATCGGTTTGAAATTTCTGCCTGTAATTATGGGTTTGCCCCAGCGTTCTTTTATTTCGGTAAGTTTCTTTTTTTGTTGGGCTTTGCTTTTTAAATGGCTTATTAAAATAAATATAAAAGGCAGCAGTATTATAATAGTGATCCAGTATATCATCATTAAGTAGTATTAATAAGCCATTGTGTTTGCTTATTAGATAATACCCGCGTGCAATTGTTTCACCGATACGAAATAATGTTGATCTTACAGTTTCCCCGAATAAACCTTCGTGTCGTAATTAATAACGATAACGCCATCCTGCTGAAATTTATCAAAAAGTGCTTGTAAATCGTTGATCATTGGCTCGTACCCCTCATCGCCACGTGCAGGCATGTACGATGATGACAGCAGCCTGCCTTTTAATCCTTCAAAATCAAATACCTGTTTATTGGCGAATATTTCCAGGCGAACGGGTTGCGGCTTAAAGAAAGCAGCGATATGTTCGGTATCGATATTGCGGTGATCAATCTTTACGTAATCGCGGCCATGTTTTACGATGAGTTTATCGTATTCCTGTTCAAAGACTGAGGTTGTTTTTCTCTCATTCCAGATGAGGGCAACAATGCCATCCGGTTTCAGGATCCTTTTAAATTCAGCACAGGTTTTTACGGCATCAAACCAGTGAAAAGCCTGTCCGGCTATAATAGCATTAATGCTATTACTCTCGATGCCGGTATTTTCTGCAGTGCCGTTTCGGGGGATAAAGCCGTTATATGAACCGAGTAACTCGATAGCTTTTTCGCGCATCTCCAAATTTGGTTCAATGGCAATTACCCGGTAGCCTTTTTTCAGGAACAATGCGGTGGAGATCCCTGTACCTGCACCAATATCGGCAATGAGCTTATCCTGTGTTAAGCCGTAAGCGTCATGTAAAAACTTAACAAGTTCGTCGGGGTAGCCGGGACGGTATTTTACATAATCTTCAACCCGGTTGCTGAACCTGGTGGTGCTGTTGGTAACCATAAACGCAATAGTTTTAATTAATAGTAACGCAGCAAAAATCATTGTGTTGCATGAACACTTCGTGAATGCGGGGTTAACAGGTTGTTAATTTGGCAGGTCTGCAAGCCCAAAGGGTTCAGGTAATCATTCACATTATCAATCTAATCACACTAAAATATAAATCAAAAAACCACTTGCATATTAAATTTAATCGCCCTATATTTGCAGTCCTTAAAATAAGTAGAAAAGAATAACAAGCTATACGAGATGGCAAATCATAAATCATCATTAAAAAGAATCAGGGCAAATGCTGCGAAGCGTCTGCGCAACAGGTACCAGGCTAAAACAACCAGGAACGCTATTAAGAAATTAAGAAACACTACTACCAAAGCTGATGCTTCTGCACTGTTGGGTAAAGTGATTTCAATGCTTGATCGTTTAGCTAAAAAGAACGTTATTCACAAAAACAAAGCTTCGAACAATAAATCAAAGCTTACTAAATTTGTTAACGGCTTAAGCTAATCTCAGCTTTTAAAATATACCGAAGGGGATAGTGTACCAACGCTGTCCCTTTTTTTGTTTGGCGCTTTTTCATACTTTAATGCCGTGGAAAACTACGAAAGCAAGATCAGTATTAAATCATGGGCTGAGGAAGACCGCCCGCGTGAAAAACTTAGCGGGCAAGGGCGCCGCGCCCTTACCGACGCCGAGCTGATCGCCATCCTTATCGGCTCGGGCAGCCGCACCGAAAGTGCGGTTGAACTGAGTAAACGCATCCTGCGCCATTATGATAACGACCTGAACAAGCTTGGTAAGGCTTCCATAGCCGAACTATCCAAGTTTAAAGGGATAGGAGAAGCCAAAGCTATATCTATTATTGCCGCGCTGGAGATCGGTCGCCGCCGTAATGAATTTGAATCGGGTGTCATTGAGGTGATCACGTCAAGCAGGGATGGTTACAATATTATGCGCCGTCATTTGATGGACCTGAACCACGAGGAATTCTGGATCATACTATTAAACCGTTCCAACAAAGTATTAGGGAAGGAGCTGATCAGTAAAGGAGGTTTGTCGGCTACGGTATGCGACCCGAAGATCATCTTTTATTCAGCCCTGCAATACCAGGCCAGCGGCCTCATACTGGTGCATAACCACCCATCGGGTAATCTGAAACCCAGTAACGAAGACATCCAGCTCACCAAAAAAATAAGCGCCGCCGGCCGGATGCTGGACATGGGTGTGTTTGATCATTTAATCATTACCGATGCCGGCTACTTAAGTTTGGCCGATGAAGGGTTGATGTAGTTTTGATTTGAAGATTTGAAAATGAGGCGATTTGAAATTGACCTAACATTTTCAAATCTTCAAATTGGATCAATTTTTAAATAAAATACCTTTTACCTTTCGCCTTTAACCTTTCAGCCTAAATCGTATCTTTGCCGATTATCATTTCGGAATAATGAAAATATCTTATAACTGGCTTAAAGAATTTATTGATACTGATAAAACGCCCCAGGAAATTTCCATCATCCTTACCGGTACCGGTTTGGAGGTTGAAAGCCTGGAGAAAGTACAAGCTGTTCCCGGCGGGCTGGAAGGCCTGGTGATAGGCTATGTAAAGGAGTGTGTTGATCATGCCAATTCTGATCACCTGCATGTTACCAAAGTTGATGTAGGCGGTGCGGAAGACCTGCAGATTGTTTGCGGCGCTGCTAACGTAGCTGCTGGGCAAAAAGTGGTGGTTGCTGTGGTAGGCTCTACTGTTTACCCAACCGGCGGCGAGCCTTTTGCTATCAAAAAATCAAAGATCAGAGGCGAAGAATCTCACGGGATGATCTGTGCTGAGGATGAGATAGGTTTAGGATCCAGCCACGCTGGTATTATGGTATTGCCGGAGGACGCGCCTGTAGGCACTCCTGTTAAAGAGTACTTTAAGCTGAACGACGATTACATGTACGAGATAGGCTTAACCCCTAACCGTGCCGACGCGGCTTCGCATTTGGGTACGGCAAGGGATATTGCCGCTTTCCTGAAAATTGGTATCAATAAGCCCGATGTAAGTACATTTAAAGTTGATAATACCAGTCGTACTATTAAGGTTATTGTAGAGAATGAACAGGCTTCACCGCGTTATTCTGGCTTAACCATCAGCGGTGTTGATGTTAAGGAATCGCCACAATGGCTAAAGGAGCGTTTGGCTGTTATTGGCGTGCGTGCTATCAATAACATTGTGGACGTTACCAACTATGTACTGCACGAGCTTGGCCAGCCCTTACATGCTTTTGATGCCGATGAAATAGCCGGTGGTAAAGTGTTGGTGAAAAACTATGCTGAAGGCACTATATTTAAAACTTTGGATGATGTTGACAGGAAACTATCTGCCGATGACCTGATGATTGGCAATGCCGAAGAGCCAATGTGCATAGCAGGTGTATTTGGCGGTGCTAAATCAGGTGTTAAAGAATCAACTAAAAATATTTTTCTGGAGAGTGCTTATTTCAATTCCGTATCTGTTCGTAAAACTTCAAAAAGGCATGGTTTAAAAACTGATGCTTCATTCAGGTTTGAGCGTGGTACCGATCCGGACATGACCGTTTTTGCTTTGAAACGTGCGGCATTGTTGATTCAGCAGGTAGCGGGTGGCGAGGTGTCGTCAGAGATTTCTGATCATTACCCAGCCCCGGTTGCGCCGTTTGCTGTGGAAATCACCTATAATACCATTGATAAGCTGATTGGTAAAAAGATTGGCCATGATGAGATCAAAGGTATTATCACGGCGCTTGATATTAAGATAGTGAATGAAACTGCGGATTCATTATCGTTACAAGTGCCTCCATATCGTGTGGATGTTACCCGCGATGTGGATGTGGTTGAAGAGATCCTGAGGATCTATGGTTATAACAACATCGAGATCCCTACACAGATCAGGGCATCTCTAAATAACTCCATTCGTCCGGAGAAAGATACTGTTCAAAATCAGTTATCTGATTTGCTCAGCGCAAATGGTTTTAACGAGATCCTGGCCAACTCGCTTACCAAATCCGCTTATTCAGATAACCTGGATACTGCTGTTAAGATTCTGAACCCACTGAGCAGCGATCTGGATGTAATGCGCCAAACGTTGCTGTACTCTGGTTTGGAAGCCATAACCTATAATCAGAACCGCCGTAGCCCGGATTTGAAATTTTACGAGTTTGGTAAGGTATACAAGCTGGAAAATGATAAGTACATCGAAACACAACGTTTCAGTATTTTCATCACCGGGGCTAATACTGCCGAACAATGGAACCAGAAATCCAAGCCTGTATCATTCTATAATATCAAGGCTGTGGTTGATGGTATTTTGCAGCGCCTGAGCATCAGCAACTTTACAGTTGAGGATGCAACGTGTAAAAAAATGTCGTTTGGCATTCAATACATGTTAAATGGTAAGCAATTGGTGAAATTTGGGTCCGTAGCTGCAGCTTCTTTAAAAAAGGCGGATGTTGACAAAGAGGTATTTCATGCTGATTTTAATTTCGACCTTGTGCTGGCAGCTATCCGTAAAAATAAAATCGTTTACCAGGAGGTTTCAAAATTCCCGGCAGTAAGGCGCGATCTTTCTATGTTAATAGACCAAAGCATATCATTTGGCCAGTTAAAGCAAATTGCCCAGCGTACCGAGCGTAAATTGCTAAAGGAAGTTGATGTGTTTGATGTTTACCAGGGTGATAAGCTGCCTGCGGGTAAAAAGTCATATGCTTTAAGCTTTATCATCCAGGACATTGAAAAAACATTAACGGATAAGGCAATTGATTCTATTATGCAGAAATTAATTTATAATTTAGGAAAAGAAGCCGGAGCGGAGATCAGGAAGTAATTTCGGATTTCGGAATTTCGATTTCGGATTTAGAAATTAAAATTCAGTAATTCAATAAATCAATAATTCAGTAATTGAAGATGCCTTCATTAGCAGAGCAGTTAAATAAAATTGTAGATAAAACCGAGCGCCTGATTGAACTGTGCGCTGCTTTGCAGGAGGAAAATGACCTTTTAAAACTGGAAAGTGAGGCACTTACGGTAGCTCTTAACGCCAGTAAGGCCAAGACAAAAGAACTGGAAGAAAAATTAAAAGTTGTTAAAGTTGCCAAGTCTTTTTCTGAAACAAATGAAAAAAGTGTTGACATTAAGCAAAAAATTAACGACTTTGTGCAGGAAATAGATAAGTGTATTGTATTATTGAAAAAATAGTACAAAAAGTGAAAAGCTCAAATGGGAGAAATCTCAATAAAAATAAATATTGCTGACCGTGTTTACCCCTTAAAGGTTAACATGGAGGAAGAAGAAATAATACGCAGGGCGGCTAAGCTGATCAACGACCGGATAAAAGAATATCAGGAAAATTATGCGGTTAGGGATAAGCAGGATTTACTTTCAATGTGTGTGCTGCATTACGCAACATCATCATTGAAGGCAGAAAAGAAAGTTACCGTTGAGGATACAGAGGTGACTGAAAAAGTTTATCATTTAGATCATTTGTTGACCGAATTTTTTTCGAAGTAATAAACGTTCTTTACATAAATATACAAGAGCACATTAAGATTTAACCGCAGTTAAATTTTAGGTTTCACTATTAAAAACTTAACGCTTCAATATTAAGCGGATCAAGAGGCATGCGTTAGTTGCGATTAACGTTAACCAACCCATGGTCCCCAATATCCGGAATGAGGTTTTAAATACATGATACTTAAAAATTAGTTGCGGTTTTTTTATTTACATACATATATAACACCACCAAACCTAAAATGGACATATTACTATACGTCATCATCGGCCTGCTGGCAGGCGCCATCATTGGCGTGCTCATAGGTCGCTTCCTATTATTAAAGCTTTTTAAAGACCAGGAAACATCGGCTCAGAATAAAGTGAAAAAGATCTTAAAAGACGCTGAAAATAATGCCGAGATCCTAAAGAAAAACAAACTGCTTGAAGCCAAAGAGAAGTTTTTACAAATGAAAGCTGAACATGAACAGGAAGTAAACAATAAAAACAATGCTGTTAACCAGCGCGAAAATAGTGTTAAGCAAAAAGAGCAATCATTAAATCAGCGCCTGGAAAATGTTAACCGCAAGGAGAGCGAACTTGATAACACCCGCAAAAATCTTGAAAAACAAACCGAGATAGTTGTTAAAAAGCAAGACGAGGTAGAGCACCTTAAAAATCAGCACATTCAACAGTTGGAAACTATCGCCGGCCTATCAGCCGATGATGCCAAGAACCAATTGGTTGATACCCTGCGCGAGGAAGCCCGTACCAAAGCGATGATCCAGATCAAGGATATTGTTGACGAGGCTAAGCTTACTGCTACTAAAGAGGCTAAGAAAATAGTTATCCAAACTATTCAGCGTACTGCTACCGAAAGTGCGATTGAGAATACAGTGTCTATTTTCAATATTGAAAATGACGAGATCAAGGGACGGATCATTGGCCGTGAAGGGCGTAATATCCGTGCACTTGAAGCTGCAACAGGTATTGAAATCATTGTTGACGATACCCCCGAGGCTATCATCCTTTCGGGTTTTGATCCGGTAAGGCGCGAGATAGCCCGTTTGGCGATGCACCGTTTGGTTACCGACGGACGTATCCACCCGGCACGTATTGAAGAGGTAGTTGCCAAAACCAAAAAGCAAATAGAAGAAGAAATTGTTGAAATAGGTGAACGTACCGTGATTGACTTGGGTATCCATGGTTTACACCCCGAACTGATCCGGATGGTTGGTCGTATGCGTTACCGGTCATCCTATGGGCAAAACCTGTTACAGCACTCACGTGAGGTTGCCAACTTCTGTGCTACCATGGCTGCCGAACTTGGCTTGAACGTTAAAATGGCGAAACGTGCGGGCTTACTTCATGATATTGGTAAAGTACCTGATGATAATCCTGAACTGCCTCACGCTATTTTGGGTATGCAACTGGCCGAAAAATACAAGGAACATCCTGAAGTTTGCAATGCTATAGGTGCCCATCATGATGAAATTGAGATGACCTCAATGTTATCGCCGATAATCCAGGCTTGTGATGCTATATCAGGCGCACGTCCTGGTGCACGCCGCGAGGTTGTTGAAAGCTACATTAAACGTTTGAAAGAACTGGAAGAGCTGGCATTGTCATATCCGGGTGTCGAAAAAACGTTTGCTATACAGGCCGGCCGTGAGTTACGTGTTGTAGTAGAGAGCGAAAAGATCAGCGACGCGCAATCAGAAGTTTTGGCTGCTGATATTTCAAACCGGATCCAGACAGAAATGACTTATCCTGGTCAAATTAAAGTTACCGTTATCAGGGAAACCCGTTCGGTAGCATTTGCCAAGTAATCATTATAAAATTAAACGAAACCCTTTCGGCACAAAACCGAAGGGGTTTTTTATTTTTACAGCGTGGCAGCAAAAGCAAATAACAAACAGAAGGCAGCAGTTAAAGCTACTGCAAATATTGATGAACGCCCTGTTGATCGTTATTTCAGGGAATATGAAGATGCTCACCAGGATAGGGTTAACAAAATCATACACTATGTCTGTATTCCAACTTTGGCATTTAGTCTCTTTGGATTGATCTGGGCTATTCCTTTTCCTCATTTAGGCTTTTTAGGAGCCTACAATGGTTATTTTAACTGGGCTTCCTTTGTTATAGCTATTGCCATCTACTTCTATTTAAAGCTGTCGCCAATTATATCTTACTTCGTCCTGTTTATTTTATTAGGATTTAGTTACGGTATAATGGAGCTTGTAACCTGGCAGCAAACGGGAGGGCCCGTTATGCGGCTATTATGTGTTTCTGCGTTTATTCCCTCTGCAAGCGCGTTACTTATCGGCAATAGCCGTGAGCCGCAGTTTGCAGCAAACGGACTCAACATTAAATCATTAGCTGTAGCGCCCGCATACTTGCTGAATCAATTGCTCAATAAGTTGAGAATCAAAAAATGATTTTAATTATTTGCGTATTAAGTATTTGTTAAAATGCTCGTTACCGTTGCCCTTTAAATACTATATAATAGGGGCATTTTTTAGCTGTGACGAACATAATTGTGTAATTTATCTCCTATAGGCGATATATAGAAGCTTAATACTTTGGGGTATTTATTTGTATTTTATTGATAATCAGTATTTTTTTATTGGTTTTCAGAGGCCTGTATCAGGTAGAAAAGAAATCATTAAGTAGTTGTTAATATAATAATCTGATGTTAATGTAGAATTAACATTGGTAGGGCAATTTTGTGCAATAAAAATTCACAAATGAAAAAGCTCTACTTTATTATTTTAACACTAATAATTATTGGGGTTGGGGGCGTTGCAAACGCTCAGATCACCACCTCGGTACTTACCGGTAAAGTTACAGATCAAAAAGGTACCACTCTTCCGGGTGTAACCATTACTGTACTTAATACCAGCACAGGTACCAGGTATGGTGCACAAACCAACGGCGAGGGCCGTTTCTCGGTTAATAACATTAACCCGGGTGGTCCTTACACCGTAACTGCTACTTTTATCGGTTACAAAAAAGACGAAAAAAGCGACCTTACTCTCCAGTTGGGTAATGCTACTTTAAACTTTATACTGCAGGATGAAACGACAACCTTGCAGGAAGTTAAAGTAAAAGCATCTGCTGGTCCAGCTAAAACAGGTGCAAGTACCCGTATCGGCCAAAACCAGATCCGTACTGCTCCGTCAATTAACCGCAGCTTACAGGATTTAACCAGAAATACCCCTCAAAGCAACAACAACTCATTCCAGGGTACCAACTTCCGTTACAATAACGTAACACTTGACGGTGCCATCAACAACGACGCGATCGGTTTTAGCCCTTCATTAGGTGGTCAAACCAATGCTTCAGGTCAGGTAGGTAGCAGTACCCGTACAAGCCCAATCTCTCTCGACGCTATCCAGGATATCCAGGTTTATGTTGCTCCTTACGATATTAAAATTGGTAACGTATTAGGTGGTAGTATCAACGCTGTAACCCGTAGCGGTACAAATGATTTTAGCGGTGCTGTTTATGGTTACGGTCGCGGTTCATTTATGGTTGGTAAAAACAATGTGCCTGCAAACTTAGGTGGCGACGGTTCAAAACTTACCGATTTTCATGATTACCAAACTGGTATCCGTTTAGGTTTTCCTATTATTAAAAACAAATTATTCTTCTTTACCAACGAGGAGCTTGCCCGCAGGCAGGATCCAGTTATCCGCGGGTTGGATCACAATGGTTCGGCTAATATCTTAAGCCAGGCTGATGGTGATAAATTGGTTACCGCATTCAAATCATTTACGGGCGGCCTTGATCCCGGTACATACAACAACACTACGATATTCTCTAACTCAAACAAGTTCTTTAACCGCTTGGATTGGAATATTGATGATCACAACCAATTAACCATCCGTAATAATACTATCAGCTCAAAAGCTACAAACTTAGAGCGAGACCAACAGAACTTCCGTTTCAGCGGTATTGACTATACTTCACACAACAACTCAACTTCTACTGTCGCTGAATTAAAATCAAGGTTCTCTGGTAACTTAAGCAATAGCGTAGTATTAGGCTACTCTGCTGTTCACGATTATCGTGACCCTAATTCAAATCCTGCATTGCCACAAATAGAAATCACCGGCCGTACTCCTGGTACAACCATATTTATGGGTACCGACCGTGAGGCAGCTATTTTTGATATGCACCAAAAAACTGCTGAGTTTACCGATAACTTAACCCTTACAAAAGGAAGACATACGTTTACATTTGGTACTCACAACGAGTTTTATAATATCACTTATAACTTCGTAAATGCATGGAACGGTCGTGTATCTTATAGCAGCATCGAGAATTTTGTGAATAACAATCCTTCTCGCGTACGTGCTAACTTTAACTATACAAACAACACACGTGACTATATTTTAGCGAATCCTTCAGCTAAGTTTAAAGTTAACTTGTTCAGCTTCTACGCACAGGATGAAATCCAGATAACTGACGCTTTCAAATTAACTGCAGCTTTACGCCTGGATTATGCAGACGTACCGAACAAACAACCACTGAGCGATAAAACTACTAACGCTACAGTTGACCCTAACTACGGTAACACGTTTACTTATACTCTGCCAAAAAACATTAAACAAAACTATCTTGGTAATGCCGAGATCAACCCACGTGTTTCATTTAACTATGACGTACTTGGCGATCAAAGTGTTGTATTACGTGGTGGTAGCGGTTTCTTTACTGGCCGTGTTCCTTTCGCATGGTTTGGTTACGCATTTTATAATAACGGTGCCACTTATGGTGCTTATGATAATCAGCCGTCAAAATCAAAGACACCTTTTGTAGCTGGTACTAATCCGGTTCAGGCTCCTTCAAATGGTGGTTTAAATTTTGTTAATCAGCAAAACTTCAATACCTCATCTGCGGGTAAAACTCAAGTCGATCTGATTGATAATAACTTCAAAATGCCACAGGTATGGAGGAGTAGCTTAGCTGTTGATTATACAACTGATAACCAATGGAAATTCACTGTTGAAGGTATCTATACCAAAGTTATCCACGACTTGAAATTCCAACAAGTAAATACCACTGATCAGGTAACTTATTATCCTTATGATACCCAGCATTTACAGCCAATCTTCGTAAATAAAGGTGTTAATGCTACATATACAAACGCTTACTTGTTATCAAACACAAATCAGGGTTACCGTTACAGCACAACAGCTCAGGTAGGTAAATTTACTCAGTTTGATTCACAAAGCGCCTTGAATTTCTCAGTTGCTTATACTTACGGTCACTCAAAAGACGTTACCAATGGTATCCGTAATTCCATGGAGTCAAACTGGCAGCTTAACCAAGCTTTAAATCCTAACAACCCAGGTTTAGCTAACTCAAACTTTGATATCCGTAATCGCATCGTATCAAACGTTAACTTTAAACATGATTGGGATGCTGGTCATAACTATACTGCTAACTTTACTTTCTTCTTTAGCGCGCAATCAGGTAATCCATATACTTATGGTTTCTATCCAAGTGCTATCGATGGTACAGGTCAGCAAGTTAGCTTGGCTTATATTCCTAACAGGGGTGAGACAGCTAAATTCTTCGAAGATATTGTTGGTGGACAAACAGCAGTTCAGCAAGCAGCAGCATTCGACGCATTTATTGACGGTAACAAATATCTGAGCGGCCGTCGTGGTAAATTCACTGAGCGTAACGGTGCGTTCACTCCATGGAATAACGACCTTGACTTCCGTTTCACTCAGGACTTTAAATTTGGTAATGGTAAGCATAAACAGGTGATCACTTTTACTTATGACATCATCAACCTTACTAACCTGTTAAACAAAAACTGGGGCCGTTACTACTTCTCAGCTAATACTTATAACTCAACTGCAAGTGTAGGTTTATCTCCAAAAACAACTCCTTCATTTGCAAATGCGCCAAGCACTTATCCAACTTACACATTCCAGAACCCTGGTGTGCCGTACTCAGTTGATTTGTTTTCTTCACGCTGGCAAATGCAGTTTGGTGTACGTTACAGCTGGTAATTGTAAAACAACATATAGTTAATAAAAACGCCCCCGATAAATATTGGGGGCGTTTTGCTTTGGGTAATGATTTAATATCGCTATAAAAAAAGAGGTGGCCAGCCGGTGTCTCTCTGTTTCTATGGATTGAAGATTTACTACAAGTTTTTACCAAGCTTATCCAGTATATCCTGCGGTACTTTTTCAAGATCGAGTACCAGGAAACCGTCCAGGCAGTCGGCAAATTTAGGGTCGATGTTGAAGCTGATGATCTTAGCGTTTAGGGCAATGTACTGACGGAGCAATACCGGTACTTTCATGTTCCGGGTTTCCACCTCTGATATCAGGTTGTCGAGACCTTTAAAGCTGTCTTCACCGGCCATGAGCAGGTCGGTATCAATTTTAGCAAAATCAACCTTGAATTTTTTGCGCGGTTTAACATATTGAGCCATTTCATGGTCAAAGTGGTTACGGTTGATATAATCGACAATAAGTGATTTGGAAAATTTTGAAAAGGAATTGCTGATACTTACCGGGCCTATCAGGTAGCGGTAACGTGGATTATCGATCAGGAATTTCAGGATCCCTTTCCAGAGCAGGAAAAGGGGGAGTGGTTTGGTCTGGTATTCCTTGCGGATCCATGAACGGCCAAGTTCAAGGCTGCGGCGTAGTACAGGTATAAACTGGGTTTTAAGCTTAAACAGCTCGTTTACGTAGAAACCTTTTTTGCCGACACTGTAAAATATCTCGTCGCCCAAACCAATGCGGTAAGCGCCTACAATCCGTTTGGCTTCAAAATCCCAGATGAACAGGTGATGATAATAAATATCATATTCGTCAAGGTCGATAGCTTTGTTTGTACCTTCACCAACCTCGCGGAAAGTGATCTCTCGCAGTCTGCCTATTTCCCGTATCACATTGGGAATGGTTGACGTCGGAACGATGAACACCTCGTAGTTCTTCTCAGTCCAAACTTTGTAGGTTTCGCGCAGCGGCTCAATTTCTTTTTCAAGAATGGCACTATCTATTTCAGGAGAAACCTCTTCGGCTTCGCGTTTGATCTTAAACAGGTTTCGAGGGCTGAAGATTTTTTTTTCCTCTTCCAGGCCGGTACCTAAAGCATAGGTACGTGCGCGCAAAAAGTTAAGGAGCTTAGTGGTATTGGTATACTCCGGAATCTCCGTTACGTTAATGGGCTTACCTATCCGTAGTTTAATGGTATGCCCGTGTTTATTAAACAACTCTGACGGTAGCTTGGCTGTGCGCAGGGCAGGGTGCAATAAGCTGAGCAGATTAAACAACAGGCCGTTGTTACCATGAAAATAAATAGGAACCACCGGCACTTTGGCTTTAGCAATGATCTTACCTACAACCGGGTGCCACATACGGTCGGTCACCTGTTTTTGCTCAACTTTAAAGGTTGATACCTCGCCAGCGGGGAAAATACCTATCGGGGTGCCCTGTTTCAATAGCTCAAGGGTGTTTTTTAGGCCGCTTATGCTTGATGAATGTTCAACATTTTCAAAAGGGTTTACCGCTATAAAATAGTCGGCAAGGTTGGGGATTTTTTTAAGCAGGAAGTTGGCCATCAGTTTTGAATCGGGGCGGGCCATGCACAGGATTTTTAATAACACCATACCCTCAATACCACCGTATGGGTGATTGGCTATAGCGATAAATGCCCCGTCTTTAGGGATGTTGCGCAGCTCACGTTCATCAAACTCAACATCAATACCACAACCTTCTAATATGGCATCAACAAAGTCGGGGCCTTGCTTGGGCTGTGCCTGGGCAAACAGGTCGTTAACCTGGTTTATTTTCATTAGTTCCATCAATAAAGCGGCCAGGCCCGGCATTTTCAACTTATCCAGTTTGGTGGCTTTGGCAAACTCTTCGGTGGTTATAACTTTCATTGTTTTTAATAGCAGTATGTTTTAACAAATAAATATCCTAAATTTTTATTTAATTTAACGCCTGGAACATATCATAAATGAGGCCGCAAATTAAAAACTACCTGTCTGTCACAAAAAAAGAGTGGAACGGAATGGTAGTGTTGATTATTTTAATTGCAATGGTTTTGCTGACCCCTTATTTGTTTCAGGCAAACCACAAAGATAATATAATAAATTTTAAGGCTTTTGATAAAGCGATAACCGAAACCGATAAAACAGGCAGCATTATAGCTGATGAGAATACTTCTACGGCTAATGAAACGACTTTGCCCGTCAATCTCTTTCAATTTAATCCCAATAACTTACCCCTTGCAGGTTGGGTAAAACTTGGTCTTACTGAGCACCAGGCACAGGTAATTAAGCATTATGAAGAAAAGGGCGGGAGGTTTTTAACTAAAGGCGATGTAAAAAAAATGTACAGCATCAGCCCGGCGGAGTATAAACTTCTTGAGCCCTATATTATCCTGCCCGATGGCCCTGCTTATCACACAAATAAAGCCAAACCAGGCGAAGTGATAGAGATCAACACAGCTGATTCGGCGAGGCTTACCATGATCAGGGGAATAGGCCCCGCATTTGCCCGACGTATTGTCCATTACCGGGAGCGGATAGGCGGGTTTTACAATAAAGAACAGTTGAAGGAGGTTTATGGCATTGACGAAGAGAAGTATAACCAGATCAAGGTTGATATTGCTGTTGATGGTAGGCATATTATTAAAGTGAATATTAACACAGCTACTTTTAATGAGCTTAAGCGCTTTCCCTATCTCAGCTACAAACAAATGGATGCTATTGTAGCTTACCGCGATGAGCACGGCAACTATAGTGCCCTGAATGACCTGAAAAATATTGCAATACTTAATGACGGAATTTTGCGTAAAATTGGACCTTATTTAGTTTTCAAATGATAGCCCAGCAAATTAAAGCAGCCATAAGGGATATTCCCGATTTTCCGAAACCGGGAATTATTTTTAAAGATATCACGCCCATACTGAAAGACCCCGGATTATGCGAAAGCATCATCGATGCTTTTGTTGAGCAATTGCAGGGAACCCGTATTGACGCGGTGGCCGGTATCGAAAGCAGGGGCTTCCTGTTTGGGCTCACACTGGCAACCAAATTAGGGGTGCCGTTTGTACCCGTGCGTAAAGCGGGTAAGCTGCCTTTCACTATAAAACAAAAAGCTTATAAGCTGGAGTACGGTACCGCTACTATTGAATTACACACAGATGCCTTTGAACCGGGTCAGCATATATTATTACATGACGACTTGCTGGCTACCGGTGGTACGGTGACTGCAGCCAGCGAACTTATTAAGGAAATGGGCGGTATAGTTGCCGGTTTTTCCTTTGTAGTGGGGCTTGGTTTTTTGAATGGTAAAGAAAGGATTACGCCTATTTGTGATAAGCTGATAGTACTGGCGGATTATTAAGCCGTAACAAAATGGGGTATCCATTTTGTTGATTCTTTGTCGGAGGGTATGGACAACGCTTGTCCTGCTTACAGTTTGGTTGGTAATTGCGGGCCTGTGCGGGGCCGCGTTAGGGATGGAAGTGTAAAGCCCGCAGCGTGCGAATGACTTTGCAATGGGGAACGCGAGCACTTGTAACGTACAGCCTGGGCCGCAGGCAACGCCCATGTTATAAAACTGATCGAAATAGAATACCTTAATAATCGTCAACTTACAAATTGTAATTATCAATAAGCCAAACTAAAAAGCCTGCTCTTGTAAACAGGGGTTACTTTGCCGTTCCTCAACTTCTTTATTTGTTTTCAAACTAACAGTAAGGATTATTTCTGCAACGTTTGATATTTATTCCCATTCGCAGGGTCGAGCTTTAAAAATAGGTTCATGGCAGTTAACCGTTCCTGGTTATCGGCCTTGCTGTAAATGGAAACCAGTTCATCACTTTTTGCTGTGTAAAATATAAGCGGAAGCATCGCGCCCACACGTTGCCGGTCTATTTGCTGTAGTAAAGGTAGCAGGGCATCAATAGCTTTACGGCCTTTGCTCACATTATCGGCCATCAGATCGAGGCCGTTGCGGTGATAATCATACAAAAAGCTGCGCAGCGGATTATATAGTTTATTATTCAGGTTTTCGGATAACCAGTAACGGTTTACATTGCCATCAAACGCTTTCCAGCCACCGTATGATGATGTTTGCGCATTGGTTACGATGGTCTGTGCAGCTAAAAAATATGGCGTGCCGCCAAATTTTGAAAACGTGTCATAATCAAGACCGATAATAATGTTGGCATAAAAAGCCATGATCGAACTTAAATTTCCCTGAAAATTTTGATCGGTATAATCAATAGTCTGGCCCTCGGTATAACTAAAGCTAATATCTTTATCATTAAGATTTAATAGGGTAGAGGTATAGGATGTGCCATAAACCGGTCGGGACGATTGTACCTGCAGTTCGCCGGTAAAATTACTGCTGCCATCCCAGTTGGTAATGTTCAGCACAAAATTGCAATCTATTCTCTCCTGCGGCAAAATTGGATCAGCACTCCATTTGCGGCCGTTAAGGAAATCCTTCATGGCAGTTTCCAACGTTTGAAAAACGCGCTTATTCGCAACCTGTATCTTGGGCGATAACACTTGTATACGTGCATTCAGGTCCTGGGCTACAGTCCGGCAGCAAAGAAACATCAGTAAAGTATAAAGCAGCAGTCTTTTCATCCGTTTATCAGTTGGGCAACTTTATTGCAAATATCGCGGGCTACTGCTTCCTTGCTTTTCAGCTCGAAGGTAGTTTTCTTAAGCTCACGATCAATAATGGTTATCTTATTGGTATCGCCTGCAAAACCGGCACCCGCGTCATTAAGCGAATTTAGTACAATAAAGTCAAGGTTTTTCTTTTGCAGCTTGGTTATCGCGTTCATTTCCTCGTCGTTGGTCTCTAAAGCAAAACCAACCAAAATTTGTCCTTCCCGTTTGGCCTCGCCAAGGGTTTTTAATATATCGGTGGTTTTCTTCAGTTCGATACTGAGATCGTCGTCTTTTTTTTTGATCTTTTGAGTTGCTACATCAGCCGGGGTATAATCGGCAACGGCAGCGCTCATAATGCAAGCCTTCGCATTGCCATAAGCGGTTAAGCAGGCCTCTAACATTTGTGCCGCCGAAATAACATTAACCCGTTTTATATTTTGCTGCTTGCTGATTTGCGCAGTAGGCCCGGTCACTAAAGTAACATCGGCCCCCATCAAGGCCAGTTCATCTGCGATAGCAAACCCCATTTTGCCCGACGAATGGTTGCCGATAAACCGTACAGGGTCTATAGCCTCGTAAGTTGGCCCGGCGGTTACCAGTATTTTATGACCGGCTAAACGGAGTTTTTTTTTTGATTCAGCTTCCAGAAAATCAACAATTTCTTCAGGTTCGGCCATCCGGCCTTCACCATGCAGACCGCTGGCAAGTTCGCCGTTACCGGGCGCAACCATGATGTTATCAAATGATTGCAGCCTGCTTACGTTTTGGCGGGTAGCCGGGTGCAGCCACATATCCAGATCCATAGCCGGAGCAAAATAAACCGGGCACTTGGCCGAAAGATATACCGCGCTAAGCAGGTTATCGCAAAGGCCGTTAGCCATTTTAGCAAGGGTGTTGGCCGTGGCGGGGGCAATAACCATCATATCGGCCCAAAGCCCAAGTTCAACATGGTTGTTCCATTCGCCGGTATCGGCCTTAAAATAATCAACCAGCGCCGGGTTTTTTGAAAGCGTTGATAGTGTAAGCGGTGTAATAAAGTTAGTGGCATCGGCAGTCATCACCACTTTAACGTTAGCGCCGGCTTTAACCAGCAGCCTAACCAGCAGTGCCGATTTGTAGGCTGCAATACTGCCGCAAACTCCTAAAACAATGTTTTTGTCTTTAAGCATAAGCTCAGATTCGCCAATAGGCGAAAGGATAAATATAGGCTAAAATAGAAAAAACTCCCGATAGGGGAGTTTTTCACGATATAAATAAATTTCCGAAGCTGCTTTTTTAGGAGCCGGGAGACTAAACTTCTTTAGTTGGGTTACGGTAGTATACTTTACCATCTAAAAATTCCTGAACGGCAACTAATGACGGTTTAGGTAATTTTTCGTAGTATTTTGAAATTTCAATTTGCTCACGGTTTTCAAATACTTCTTCCAGGTTATCATTTGATGATGCAAATTCAGAAAGTTTCTGGTGAAGCTCTTCTTTAATGTTGTTCGAGATCTGGTTTGCCCTTTTCGACATAATCACAAGCGACTCATAGATGTTCTCTGTTTTGGTATCCAGCTCGCGTAAATCGCGGGTTACAGTGCTGCTGGCTGCTGCTGGTTTATTACTGTTGTTAGCTGTCATATCTTAATTTAAACTCTTTAATATATCTTAATTAATATGGTATTTTTTGCGGCTGATTTTTTTCAGATGGCGATGTTGTTGTTACAGTATCTTTCTTTAAAAGTTTCTTTGCGGTTTTTTCATTGCTCATTGCTTCGGCAATTAAACGCTGCGCCTGTTTTATGCCCTGCTGGCTGTCTTTTACATATGCCTGAGTTTCGTGCAGGTATTTGCTGTTAGGATATTTTTCGGCAAACTGATCGGCATAAGCTATAGCCTGGTTAAAACGGTCTTCCTGTTTGGTTTCAAAGCTATGGTAAGCATACTGATATTGCGCTTTAACAATAAGGTATTCCATTTCCTCGCCGTATTTGGTATCAGGATAGTCGCGCAGTGCATTGTTGAAAGCAATCACTGCCGATTGATAATCGCTGATAGTTAAATAAAGTTTCGCGTTGGCATAAGCTTTGGTTTCCAGTTTATCACGCAGGTTCTGGATCAGCTTGCTGGCCTCGGCTACACGGTCGCTTTTGGGATAAAGGTTAATAAACAACTGCAAAGCGTCGATAGCTTTTAACGTATTATCCTGGTCAAGCGAATATATCGGCGAATCAAGGTAGTAGCAATAAGCAGAGAAAAAGCGGCATTCCTCAGCCCTTGGGCTTGAAGGATAGGTATCGGCGAATGTTTTAAAGTGATACCTGGCCGATGTATAGTCTTTTTGTTTGTAGTAAGTAAAGGCGTAATAGTAAAAAAGATCCTCAGCACCTTCACGGCCACGGTAACGTTCAACCAGCACCTCAAATAACCCTAAAGCCTTGTTATAGTCTTTTTTGTTATAGTACTTAATAGCTTCCTGGTATTTTTTGGCGTAATCGTTACTGGCTTTTAACTTTTCGTATTTGCTTTTACAACTGCCAAGCGTAATAATTACGATAGCTAAAACACTGGCTAATAACGTTAGTTGCTTTTTAAACATTCTGCAAAGATAGTTAATAATATAAATCAATCAATTTTTATTTAGCCGCTAATATATAACGAGGTATTGGCTCGATGCCTATATATAAAGCGTATTTAACATCTTTTAACGATTGCGGGTTTTGATGTGGTGTGCTTGCTAAACTAATAGGATTAAAATGGTTGTTTCTTATATGATGAAGGTCGGTTTTTGAAAGTTCATTAAAGTGGAGAGCCATACGGTCTGGACGATGTTAATGATGTATTCAGTGAGATTGATTGCGAGTGCTTCGTGTTTCAATAATGTTAAGTGGCGACAGCGGGCCATATACAGAACAAAAGGTTTTACTTATAAATCTCTCTAAGTAATTTGATGATGACATTGGATGATGATACGGCCAGCTTTAGTAAATAACAGAAAATAAAAGTATATAAATTAAAGAATCGGCCGGCTGCACCAGCGGTGCAAAAGGGTTGCAGCGGAAAAAATATTTTGGTGTGCCGGCGGCATACAACTGCAGTTTGGTTAAGCATCATGCTGGTGGTAGTGAATGTTGCTTGATTTCAGCTTTACTATTAAATAAGATTTGGGCGTTGCCTGCGGCGGGCTCATACACCTGCGGGCATTACGCTCATTGGCCGGTATCCGCTTCAATCCATAACGTGGATACTACATTAGTAACGCGCTTTCGTTAATATTTACTTCCCGTCTAACCCAAACTAATAATGTATATATAGTAAAGGAGCTCCAATGTCAGTGTATCCATAGTTTGAGCGTGTATTATTAGTATAAAAGCGTTGCACTATGTAATAATAGAAAGATAGGGTATACGTATTAGAGTTGTTTTTGGCTCGGAGTGGCTTATTGTATATAGTATAAACAAATGGTAAACGATAGTTTGTAAGCGGCTGGGAGTAGAAATAAAGAGCGTAGTAAAGTTTTTAAACGAGAGTATAAACTTTTTCTATCTGATGTATAGTATGTTAAGAAGATATTAAGGAAAATAGGTAGAAATAATTTGGAGAAGGCGTAAAAGGGTGTACCTTTGCAGCCCGCAAACGAGGAAGCGAGTTGAGCGGGGTTAGTACATTGAAAAGGATAGAAAAGTAAAGGAAAAAAAGATTAAAATCTTTTTGTGGGAATCAAAAAAAATCCACACCTTTGCAGCCCGCAAAAGAGGAAAAGAAGAGAGTGAAGCGGGTCTGAAACTTTGAAAAATAAAAAATAAAAAAGTTTTGGAAATAAGAAAAGGTTTTCTACCTTTGCAGACCCAAACGGAAGGGAGCTTGAGAGAGCGAAAGAAGTTGAGGCTGAGCGATTTCAGTCAATAAAAGAAGGAAGAAAGTTAACAATAGTTAATGAGTAGTTCAAAAGAGCCGAAAGCGATTTTCGGGGAAACAAACTGACAAGTTAAGCGATGAAAATTGCGACGACATAATAGCTGATTCGGATGATGAAGCGAAAAAGTTCTTTTAAGAAATGGAAATCATGTAGCGTAACGGGAGGCAAGGTCTAACCAAGGTTAAACTGAGCTGAAGAGTTACAAAAAAGAAGAGAGACTGTATAAAGATATATAATACAGATTCTATTAATTAATAATAGGGTCAGTGGTTAAACAAAACATTTTACAATGGAGAGTTTGATCCTGGCTCAGGATGAACGCTAGCGGCAGGCCTAATACATGCAAGTCGGACGGGATTTGGGAGCTTGCTCCTAATGAGAGTGGCGCACGGGTGCGTAACACGTATGTAACCTACCTTAGTCAGGGGATAGCCTCTCGAAAGAGAGATTAAGACCGCATAACATATTGAAGTGGCATCGCTTTAATATCAAATATTTATAGGACTAAGATGGGCATGCGCAACATTAGCTAGTTGGTGTGGTAACGGCATACCAAGGCGACGATGTTTAGGGGATCTGAGAGGATGACCCCCACACTGGTACTGAGACACGGACCAGACTCCTACGGGAGGCAGCAGTAAGGAATATTGGTCAATGGACGGAAGTCTGAACCAGCCATGCCGCGTGCAGGAAGACGGCCCTACGGGTTGTAAACTGCTTTTGCAGGGGAATAAACCTTCTTACGTGTAAGAAGTTGAATGTACCTTGAGAATAAGGATCGGCTAACTCCGTGCCAGCAGCCGCGGTAATACGGAGGATCCAAGCGTTATCCGGATTTATTGGGTTTAAAGGGTGCGTAGGCGGCTTTTTAAGTCAGGGGTGAAAGACGGTAGCTCAACTATCGCAGTGCCCTTGATACTGAAGAGCTTGAATGTACTTGAGGTAGGCGGAATGTGACAAGTAGCGGTGAAATGCATAGATATGTCACAGAACACCAATTGCGAAGGCAGCTTACTAAAGTATGATTGACGCTGAGGCACGAAAGCGTGGGATCAAACAGGATTAGATACCCTGGTAGTCCACGCCCTAAACGATGAACACTCGATGTTGGCGATATACGGTCAGCGTCTAAGCGAAAGCGTTAAGTGTTCCACCTGGGGAGTACGCCCGCAAGGGTGAAACTCAAAGGAATTGACGGGGCCCGCACAAGCGGAGG
The DNA here is from genome assembly GCF_003286435.2 of Mucilaginibacter metallidurans. Classification (NCBI taxonomy): domain Bacteria; kingdom Pseudomonadati; phylum Bacteroidota; class Sphingobacteriia; order Sphingobacteriales; family Sphingobacteriaceae; genus Mucilaginibacter; species Mucilaginibacter metallidurans. The sequence goes on along the minus strand of NZ_CP043449.1, from coordinate 4,811,184 downwards.
AGCATGTGGTTTAATTCGATGATACGCGAGGAACCTTACCCGGGCTTGAAAGTTAGTGAATGTGACAGAGACGTCACAGTTCTTCGGAACACGAAACTAGGTGCTGCATGGCTGTCGTCAGCTCGTGCCGTGAGGTGTTGGGTTAAGTCCCGCAACGAGCGCAACCCCTATGTTTAGTTGCCAGCATTTAAGGTGGGGACTCTAAACAGACTGCCTATGCAAATAGAGAGGAAGGAGGGGACGACGTCAAGTCATCATGGCCCTTACGTCCGGGGCTACACACGTGCTACAATGGATGGTACAGAGGGCAGCTACCTGGCAACAGGATGCCAATCTCTTAAAGCCATTCACAGTTCGGATCGGGGTCTGCAACTCGACCCCGTGAAGTTGGATTCGCTAGTAATCGCGTATCAGCAATGACGCGGTGAATACGTTCCCGGGCCTTGTACACACCGCCCGTCAAGCCATGGAAGCTGGAAGTGCCTGAAGTGCGTAACCGCAAGGAGCGTCCTAGGGTAAAGTCGGTAACTGGGGCTAAGTCGTAACAAGGTAGCCGTACCGGAAGGTGTGGCTGGAATACCTCCTTTCTGGAGCAGGATCTCTGATAGACTCGGAACTGTTCGCTACATGATATTTCTTAAAACACAAACAAAAAGACAAAAGGAAACCCAGAAGATGAAGCCATCTGTGGAATGTGCAAACGCAAGTAAGCACAGGACAAGTGGCAGTAAGCAGTGGCAGCAGCAGTAGGCAGAAAAGTCCTGCAAACTGCAACTGATAACTGCAACTAAAAACAAATAGTCCTGTAGCTCAGCTTGGTTAGAGCACTACACTGATAATGTAGGGGTCAGCAGTTCAAATCTGCTCGGGACTACTATTAAGGCGAAAGGAGGTTAGAGATAAGAGGTTAGGGAACTAATCACTGATCATCGATCTCTGATCATTCATCAACGGGGGATTAGCTCAGCTGGCTAGAGCACCTGCCTTGCACGCAGGGGGTCAACGGTTCGAATCCGTTATTCTCCACCAAGTATTCTACAGTAACTATAATATAGGTTACGCTACAGATGAAAACTAACGTTCTTTGACATATTGGAAGAAGTAATTGAAAACAAGAGAAAACAACAGATAGAGACGTTGTACTTGATCAAGAGCTTCAAAGGTAAATAAGTAGCAATACTAATGAACCAATGAACTAATGAACAAATACGACTGATCTAACATAAAGACATACCTTGCGGCGCAAAAGGCGCAAGAGTAGAAGAAAGTAAGAAAGGGTACACGGGGGATGCCTTGGCTCTCAGAGGCGAAGAAGGACGTGATAAGCTGCGATAAGCTGCGGGATTAGCAAATATGAATTAATCCGCAGATTTCCGAATGGGGAAACCTAGTTATTTGAAGAATAACTGCATAAATGCGCTAACCTGCCGAACTGAAACATCTAAGTAAGCAGAGGAAGAGAAAACAATAGTGATTTCCAGAGTAGTGGCGAGCGAAATGGAAGAAGCCCAAACCTGTTATGTTACGGCATAGCAGGGGTTGTAGGACCACAACATGAATATTAAATAGAACCGGAACGGGGTGGGAAACCCGGCCATAGAGCATGAGAGCTGCGTACGGGTAATAGATAATAGGATAGTGGTATCCTGAGTACCGCGAGGTCGGAGACGCCTTGTGGGAATTTGCCGGCACCATCCGGTAAGGCTAAATACTCCTGAGAGACCGATAGTGAACCAGTACCGTGAGGGAAAGGTGAAAAGAACCCCGAACAGGGGAGTGAAATAGAACCTGAAACCGTGTACTTACAAGCGGTCGGAGCCTGGAAACGGGTGACGGCGTGCCTTTTGCATAATGAGCCTACGAGTTACTCTTCCCTGGCAAGGTTAAGTGTTTAAGACACGGATCCGAAGCGAAAGCGAGTCTGAAAAGGGCGTATAGTCAGGGGAGGTAGACGCGAAACCTTGTGATCTACCCATGGGCAGGTTGAAGGTGCCGTAACAGGTACTGGAGGACCGAACCGATAAACGTTGAAAAGTTTCCGGATGACTTGTGGGTAGGGGTGAAAGGCTAATCAAACTGGGAAATAGCTCGTACTCCCCGAAATGTTTTTAGGAACAGCCTGGCGGTTGAGTTATAAAGAGGTAGAGCTACTAATTGGGTGCGGGGGAGTCAAATCCTACCAAATCCAGATAAACTCCGAATGCTTTATAATATACGCTGGAGTGAGGCTATGGGTGCTAAGGTCCATGGCCGAGAGGGAAAGAACCCAGACCATCAGCTAAGGTCCCTAAATTATTGCTAAGTTGAACTAACGAGGTCCGATTGCACAGACAGCTAGGATGTTGGCTTGGAAGCAGCCATTCATTTAAAGAGTGCGTAACAGCTCACTAGTCGAGCGATCGGGCATGGATAATAAACGGGCATCAAGCAGTATACCGAAGCTATGGATTCACAGTAATGTGACTGGTAGGGGAGCATTCTATTTGTCGGAGAAGCAGGAAGGTAACTGACTGTGGAGGGAATAGAAAAGCAAATGTAGGCATAAGTAACGATAAGGCGGGAGAGAAACCCGCCCACCGAAAGACTAAGGTTTCCTGATCAACGCTAATCGGATCAGGGTTAGTCGGGGCCTAAGGTGAAGCCGACAGGCGTAGCCGATGGACAACTGGTTAATATTCCAGTACTTTTTATTACTGCGATGCGGTGACGGAGTAGTGACACTGACGCGAACTGACGGAATAGTTCGTTAAAGGCTGTAGGTAAATAAACTGTAGTTAAGTACGCAGATTATGCTGAAAGCTGATAGTACACAGAACCTTCGGGGGATGTGATAGTTCAGGTAATCAGACTTCCAAGAAAACCCGCTAAGCTTCAGGTAATAAAAACCCGTACCGTAAACCGACACAGGTAGTCGAGGAGAGAATCCTAAGGTGCTCGAGTGAATCATGGCTAAGGAACTCGGCAAAATGGCCCTGTAACTTCGGGAGAAGGGGCGCTGGCAGCAATGTCAGCCGCAGTGAAAAGGCCCAGGCGACTGTTTAACAAAAACACATGGCTATGCAAAATCGCAAGATGACGTATATGGCCTGACACCTGCCCGGTGCTGGAAGGTTAAGAGGGGATGTTAGTCGCAAGGCGAAGCATTGAATCGAAGCCCCAGTAAACGGCGGCCGTAACTATAACGGTCCTAAGGTAGCGAAATTCCTTGTCGGGTAAGTTCCGACCTGCACGAATGGTGTAACGATCTGGGCGCTGTCTCAGCCATGAGCTCGGTGAAATTGTGGTATCGGTGAAGACGCCGGTTACCCGCAACGGGACGGAAAGACCCCATGCACCTTCACTATAGCTTAACATTGATATCGGATACAGGATGTGTAGGATAGGTGGGAGACTGTGATCCGGCTTCGCCAGGAGTCGGTTAGTCAACGTTGAAATACCACCCTTTCTGTATTTGGTGTCTAACTCTTCAAAGAGGAGAACATTGTTTGGCGGGTAGTTTGACTGGGGTGGTCGCCTCCAAAAAGGTAACGGAGGCTTTCAAAGGTAAGCTCAGTACGCTTGGTAACCGTACGTGGAGTGCAATAGCAAAAGCTTGCTTGACAGTGAGACAGACAAGTCGAGCTGGGTCGAAAGACGGATATAGTGATCCGGTGGTTCTGCATGGAAGGGCCATCGCTCAAAGGATAAAAGGTACGCTGGGGATAACAGGCTGATCTCCCCCAAGAGCTCATATCGACGGGGAGGTTTGGCACCTCGATGTCGGCTCGTCACATCCTGGGGCTGGAGAAGGTCCCAAGGGTTGAGCTGTTCGCTCATTAAAGTGGCACGCGAGCTGGGTTCAGAACGTCGCGAGACAGTTCGGTCCCTATCTGTTGTGGGCGTAGGAAGTTTGAGTGGGGCTGACCTTAGTACGAGAGGACCGGGTTGGACTAACCTCTGGTGAATCTGTTATGCCGCCAGGTGTACTGCAGAGTAGCTACGTTGGGAATAGATAAGCGCTGAAAGCATCTAAGTGCGAAACTAGCCACAAGATGAGACTTCCATTGAGGGTCGTAGGAGACTACTACGTTGATAGGTTACAGGTATAAAGGTGGTGACATCATAGCCGAGTAATACTAATTGCCCGAAGCTTTCTTCGTGTGAAGGATTAAGGTGAGTGGTTGATTGAGAGAGTAGTTGCAAGACTGCAAACGAAATTGATCACTCATCCGAAACAAAACAAACAGATAAACAACACGCTGTTGTTTTCTCTACATTCAATGACTTCTTTCAATAATATGTCATGTTAATGGTAGTGAATGGTGAGCGGTTGATTGGGTGAGTAGTTGTAATGCTGCACATCATACAAACAATCAGACAAGAACCACTTAACCACTCACATAATCAACCACTAACTTAAGAAATTCAGGTGCCTATATCGGCGGTGTCTACCTCTTCCCATTCCGAACAGAGAAGTCAAGCCCGCCAGAGCCGATGGTACTGCGGTAAAACGTGGGAGAGTAGGTCGGTGCCACCCTTTATCACCTTTAATGGTGCTACATCGCAAAAGCCTTAGCTAATAACTAAGGCTTTTTTTTTTGCGTTATTGGCCTTTTCATAGGCCTGTCATATTCTCCATAGCGCGCTTCAGCCCCGCAAAAAAATACGCGTTAACACACATACTTTTTATTGTGGTAATAATAACTTACAATCATTTTTTTATGTTTGCGCTTCCAAAAATAGCCCCATGGAATTTGAAAAATTAGCAGCCCAAATTAAAGCAGAAATAGCAAAACTGGATACCACGCCCGAGCTTGATAAGATCAACAGGGCTTTTGACGAGAAGATCCGCAAGGTGGAGGAAGCCCGCCGTGAGAAGCTGGCTACCGTGCCCGATAATGCCGTAGAACGCAAAAAACTCATCGCCGCGCTTGAAGCCCTTGGCGAAAAATATGTTGAACCTGCTAAGAAGAAGAGCAGGGAATAGTGATCGGCTTTGTAGAAGAATTTAAAAGGTCTGCCAGGGTTTGGCGGGCCTTTTTTGTTTGTTGAGGTGTCCGGTCGTGGGGCAATGGTGGTTTCGGAGCATTGGCACTTACCTGTATTGTACTGTTCAATTTTTGAAAGTGTAAACACCTGGTGTTTTATCGTAAAATTGAACGCCTGATAATCAGTGTTTTATAAATTGACAAATCTGTTCAAAATCGGGATTTGAACAACTTGTATTTGATAATCAGTTGTTTATGTAAATTGGTTTTTGAACGTTGAACACCCGGTTTTTAAAAATTGAACACTGACAAAATGCTGTCACCATTGGGGGGCTTTTTAGTGGGTAAATTTGAGTGCCTTTCATGATTGCCGGCAGGTTGGCGGCAAATAACGATGGATGTTTCGGGCTTTTGAGCGGCCGGACAGGGGGCGCGACAAATTATGGACCATACTGCAGAAAAACCCCTGGTTATTCAAATGATTCAAAATGAGGTGCGGGAAGCGGCGGCTAAGCTTGGGCGAAAGGGGGAGGTTATGATCTCCGACCCGGATGCTGTGATTGAGCTGTTTGATATTTACCCGGCCAATGAGTGGATGGCCATGGAAACCGAACACGAAACTCCCCAAATGCTGTTTGGTAACTTCTGGCTGGAGGGCGAGCTGTGCATCCTGTTTGCCGATACCAATATGGGCAAAAGCCTGTTAGCTGTGCAGCTGGCCGACAGCATTACCCGGGGCGAACCCATTGCTCCCTTTACGCTTGGAGCCGAGGCCTCGCCGGTGTTGTATATTGATTTTGAACTTACCGGCAAGCAGTTTGAACAACGCTATACCGACGGCCAAAACCGTTACCAGTTTGCCACCGAGTTTTACCGCGGCGAATACAACCAGTTTAACCGTGCAAGCTCGCATTATCAAAAGCTGGACAGGTATGTGATTGAGGCTTTAACGCGGGGCATTAAGCGTACCGATGCCCGGGTGCTCATCATTGATAATATTACCTGCCTGCGCAACGGAACCGAGAGCGCCGGGGCTGCCCTGCTGCTGATGAAGGAACTGAAAAAGCTTAAAACCCGCCATGGTGTGAGTATCCTGGTATTGGCCCATACGCCTAAGCGCAACCCGCGGCTGCCGCTGAGCCGCAATGATTTGCAGGGGAGTAAAATGCTCATCAATTTCTGCGATAGTGCCTTTGCCATGGGCGAAAGCCACTCCATACCCGGCCAGCGGTATTTAAAGCAGATTAAGCAGCGCAGCACCGCCGAAACTTATGGTGCCGACAATATATGCCTTGCCCAACTGGAACGGCATAAAGGCTTTTTAAAGTTTGTTTTTACAGGCAATGACTGCGAGAAAAACCACCTGCGCGATGCCTCCCGGCAGGAACGCGAACGAATGCACCGGGAGGCTAAAAAATTAAGCGATGAAGGTTTAAGCCAGCGGCAGGTGGCGGAGCGGCTCGGGATGAGTGTGGGGAGTGTGAACAGGATGCTGAAGGGGGAATGAGCGTCAAACAATTTAAGGCATTAAAAAAGGCCAACCGGATTGGCTGACCTTTTATTTTATTGTAGTTGTTTAATAATTGATCTGAAATTTTCCAGACCTGCCTCGAGGTTTTCTAATATGTCTAACGCTAATTCGTCGGGATCGGGGAGATTATCTAAATCGGCCAGTGATTTATCTTTTAACCAGGTTATATCTAAACTGGTTTTATCACGTGCTATAATTTCATCATAGCTGTATTTTCTCCAACGTCCATCAGGGTTTGACTCAGGGTGGAATGTTTCTACGCGCTTGTGGCGATTGCTTGCTTGATAGCAGTCAATAAAATCTTGCAGGTCACTTAATTTAAGCGGATTCTTTTTTAATGTATGATGTATGTTGGTACGATAATCATAGTACCATATTTCTTTTGTCCATGGCTCTTTTGCCGAGGGTTTTGCATCAAAGAAAACTACATTGGCTTTAACGCCATTGGCGTAAAATATACCTGTGGGCAAACGGAGTATGGTATGCAAATCTGTTGTCTCCAAAAGCTTTTTACGCACCAACTCACCGGCACCACCTTCAAATAAAACGTTATCCGGTAGTACAACGGCAGCCATACCTGTAGTTTTGAGCATGGTACGAATATGCTGTATAAAGTTTAACTGCTTATTGCTTGTCGTTGCAAAAAAGTCCTGACGGTTATAAGTAAGATCTTCTTTTTCCTGCTCACCTTCTTCGTTGGTAAAGGTTTGGCTGCTTTTTTTGCCAAAGGGCGGGTTGGCCAGTACATAATCATAAGTATCCTTGCTTTGTGAAATAAGCGCATCGGCGGGCGAAATGTTGTTATCACTGTCAATATCGCCTATGTTATGCAAAAACAGGTTCATTAAAGCCAGGCGGCGGGTACTGGCTACTATTTCATTACCAAAAAAGGTTTGGTATTTTAAAAACTCCTTTTGCTCTTTATCCAGCGTGTAATTTGCGCTATCGGCAATAAAATCATAAGCTGCCAAAAAGAAACCGCCGGTGCCGCAGGCCGGGTCGGCGATAGTTTTGTTGGGTTCGGGGCGTATGCAGGCTACCATAGCGGCTATTAAAGCCCTCGGGGTAAAGTACTGGCCCGCGCCGCTTTTGGTATCTTCGGCATTTTTTTCGAGCAGCCCCTCGTAAATATCGCCTTTTACATCGGTACCCATCATAATCCAATTTTCCCGGTCAATCATGTCAATCAGCTTGTACAGCTTTGCCGGGTCCTGTATTTTATTTTGGCTTTTGGTGAAAATTTGTCCTAACACCCCTTTTTGCTGCGCCAGCTCGCGCAGCAGTACCGAGTAGTGTAACTCCAGTTCGGCACCGCGCTTTTCGGTTAGGCTATCCCATTTATATTGATCGGGGATGGTTAGTTTTCGGTTATAGGGTGGTTTACTATACTCATCGGCCATTTTTAAAAATAGCAGGTAGGTAAGTTGTTCCAGGTAGTCGCCATAGCTAACCCCATCATCGCGAAGAGTATTACAGAACGACCAAACTTTGGATATGATTGCGGATGAAGTCATTGTTTTTAATTTAAGATAATCTAAGGCTGGGCATCGGTTTTATTCCGGCTTGCGCTACCTTTCTTGCCTGATTTGATCCGGGTAATATTGCTCCTTTTCCAGACTGGATCCAATAATAGGGAGTTTGAGCCTTAATTTTATTTAATTCGGGTGCTTGAGAGCTTAGCCAGTTTTTTAGCCATTGCAGTTTTTTTATAACCACATCAACCTCGCTTGTATTGGCAGGATGCACTTCAATAAAGTAAGCTTTATCATTATAACCAAAGCTGTAATCCCAGCGATTTTCGTTTGCATATTTGGTAGCGGTACATAAATCAATATTAACACTTCCGTTGAACAAACGTGTGTTAACGGCATTTACTTTCGTACTATTTGTACCTAATCCAGATAGACCTGCCTGGAAACAATTTTTAACATCAGGAGTTGCTTCAACAGCCTCTTTGTAAGTTTTGACAGCAATTTTAGCCATTATTAGCAGCTATTGTTGAAACAATATCGTTTGCTTTTGAACTGAAAGAAGAAAGGCCTCCCCACTCGGCAATTGCCACCTCCTCACTTCCGGCGTCTAAACTGGAAATATCTCTTATTGTTACATCGTCTTTAGTCCGGTCGAAATAGTAGGTGTTTATTTTCTTTAGCTCAAGCTGATCTTTAAAAAGCCGGTTCAACTGGATGGATTTTTTTACATCGAAAAGATCGTAAAGTGCTTGTTTATCGGCACCGGCTTCTTTTAATATATTAAATGCCCATGCAAACTCGAGCAAAACCGGCGAATGCGTTGATACGATAACCTTATAATTTCTTGAAAGCAGGTCGAGGATCTGTAATAGCACTGTTTTTATCGCTTCCGGATGAAGCCCCATTTCCGGTTCTTCAATTATTACGTATTTAATTCCGTCTTTATTGGTTTTTAGTACCGGCGACAAATAATAAAAGCTGAGCAATAAGGGCATAAACTCTTTTTGACCGGCACTCCAGGCCATAAAAGGTATACTGGTATTGCCAATATTTAATTTTAACCTTTTCTTATTGGTTTTATCTATTACTATTTTTCCATTATGAAAAATACTGTTGTTAATGGAATCAATAAGCGGTTGCTTGATTCGTTGCGGTTGCGGAAATATGGATTCTTCACTTTTATTTATACCGCTTTCTAAAAATTGCCGCAAGGTTTCGCTAAAATCGCGTAAAATGTAAGGTACCGAATCATCATATTCGCTAAAAAAACGGGGCCATCCGTTTTGTAAACAAACCACACGTTGAGCAGGAATATAAAATAATTCGTCTTTAGCAGTTTTGCTTAATTTAGTTTTGGGTTTAAGGCTTTCGGCTAAAAAATCTTTTTTATCAAAAGCAACCCGGGTATTTTTAGTCCATATACCAGCCATACCTTCGCCAAAATACCTGTCTAATATTTCCTGTTGGTTATTGCCCCATACAAACCCGTATTGCTCAATGGTACGGCGAATAGTTTTTTTATCAATCAGCAATTTAATCAACTGCAGTAAAATGCTTTTACCGCTTGCCTGCGGGCCTACAAACAAGGTAAGATCGCCGAAATTAATATCGGCTTCTTTAATGGGGCCTAACGACTTGATTTTTATATTATCCATTTACAAACCTTCTTGTTCAAATATAACGAGTAATTAAGCAGTTTGTCTACAATTCACCTATCAATTGCGGCTGCAATGTCTGTTCATCCTCTTTTACCAGCTTGCCCCCAAAAGCCTTTTTTAAAATGCTTTGCCGTAAAGCTTCGGCTTGTTGTAAACTGCTGGTTATGGTTTCTTCTATTTTATCACAAACGCTTAGGCGGCTTTCGATTTCTTGAACAATTGATTCTTGTTTTGAGATAGGAGCCAGAGGTACTTTTAAGTTGCCTAATTTAGTACCATTCACATTCGGTTGACCTATACCCACTTGTCCCTCCGTGATCTGAGACCAATAGATACTTGAATTGAAAAACGCTGACAAATAACGTTCATTTATCTGTTTGCTAACTCTCACCCTAATCAAGTATGACGCAAATACAGCCTCTGGAATATCTCCTTTTATTAAATAACTTTTACCGACTGTAGCACCTGTTCTCGCAAAAACTAAATCTCCATCTTTTAGTAAGTACTTATTTTTTTCACCTTCTTTAATCTTACAATAGGGTACATTTTTCCAGTTAACCTTTCCATCTTGAATATCTGTAATTCTGAGAAATTTAGGCCCAATTAAATTTAGAGAAGATGATTCCGTATAACCGTATTGAATATTATCGGATATGTCTTTTAATTTCTTCCACTCCCACCCCTCTGGCAACTCCCCATCCTTTACATTTTCATTTGTCAGCTTTCCCTCAAAAGCCCATTTTAAAACAGCCTGCCTGTAAACCTTTAGTTGCTCCTGTGCTGTTTTTAAATTTTCAATACCTTTATCAAGTTCGCTAAAAAGCTCTTCTATTTTTTGGACGATTTGGATCTGTTCTCTAATAGATGGCAAAGGAATTTCTAACTCTACTAATTGCTTTTTAGTTACCCCATTTATTGTAGTTCCCCTGCTTTGATGTTTGAACGACTGAACTGCTCTTGACAAACAAATTAATGCATAAGCTTGATCAATTAAATTTTCATCAAGAACTAAACCTTGGTTATCTTGACTAAAGGCGATATCGTATGGCGTAATAGCAATTTTACCAAGACCTACTCTTGTAACTACAATTATTCCTCCTTTTGGTAAAATATTGGTTGTTGAATTTTCTAACCCCTTTAGCGTAATCATTTTTCTTGGGACTATTTCTTTCAATCCTTGAATATCTGCACTAGATATCCAGGGAATGTTACCACCCCAATATTCATTATTCTTTGTAGATGGAGTTCCGCCTCCTATAATCTTTTTGCAAACGTTACCTAATTTGACACATTTCCATCCTTCCGGCAATTCCATATTCTTATCCATTATGCCGCTAATACTTCGTTCAATTCATTAATTATTTCGCCGGTGCTATTACCAAACAGTTGCCACATTTTGCCAAGCCCTCCTTGCTTGTTGAACGGATCGAGTTCAAAATCATCCTGCTCTACATGAAAGCTGGATGCAATGTAATCCTTAATCATGCGCAGCCATTGCATCTGCTCGTCATTAAATTTTGCTGCCGCACCGGCCTGTTTACTAAACACCCATTGCT